>NZ_CP136419.1:160000-2671946 GCF_039233145.1 Moorella humiferrea
CAGCAACTGGAGGAATGTTGCCTCTTTAATACCCCAACCGGAGTTGAGAAAGCAGGCACTGGACAGCCTACGGGAAAAAAAGTTTCACTGCCAGGGAGGAAGTGTTTATGCCACTTTATCCCCCGCAAAGTCGCTGCGGCGACAACTCCTAAAGGCCATTGTGTCCCTGCAGACCATAAGCGATTATCTGGACAACCTCTCCGATCGTAGCGGTATTGTGAATGAAGATGCCTTTCGCCAGCTGCACCTTGCCTTTACCGATGCCCTTACTCCCGAAGGCCGGGATCATGATTATTATTCATGTTATCCCTATTTTCGCGACGGCGGTTATCTTGCCGCTCTGGTAAAAACCTGCCGGCAGGCCCTGGCCGACCTGCCTGGTTATAAAAAAATGCAAGGACATATTATGGAGCTGGCCCATCTGTACTGCCACCTGCAGATCGTCAAGCACCTTGAGGAAGGTAAAAGGGAGGCAATCCTTAAAAAAAGGCTTGAGCCTTTAGCACAAAAATATGGCCTTTACTGGTGGGAACTGGCGGCAGCGACGGGCTCCACCCTTGGAATTTTCGCCCTGATGGCCGCCGCGGCCGATGATGGATCAAAAGATAGGGCGGCCGCCCTGAAGGAAACTTATTTTCCCTGGATCGGCGGCTTACATATTCTCCTGGACTATTTTATCGACCAGCAGGAAGACCGTCGTGGTGGTGACTTAAATTTTTGTTCCTTTTATTGCAGTCAGGACGAAGCAGCCGCGCGCTTTAAACTTTTTCTTAGGCAGGCTAAAGACAAAGCTGCCGGCCTGCCTGAACCGGGATTCCATCTTCTGGTAGTAAAGGGTCTGCCTGCTTTATATTTATCCGATTTCAAGGCCAGGGATCCCGGGTATTTATCGACATGTAAGGTTATTCTCCAGGAGGCCGGGGCCTTTTCTCAACAGCTCTTCCTCCTCTGCAGGTTCCTCCGCAGGATCGGCGTGATTTAAAGGAGACAGGATTTTTAAGGCCAATAATACCAATTCCTCCTGGACGGGGTTCGGGGGTAATCTGTCCAGGGCTTCCAGGGCCAGGGTTACCTGTTCCCTGGCAACGTCGGCCGTCTCAATGTCACAATTGAGTTCCCGTGCGGCGCGCACCAGTTCTTCTATTTCTGCCGGTTTTAGGCCGCGTTGAATTTTTACCTGCCAATCTTCCGCATTCGGCGCGCGCTCCAAAAAACGCAGCACAGGCAGGGTGATTATGCCGCGGGTCAGGTCCTGGCGGTTGGGTTTGCCCATCAGCCGGGGAGAACCGAAAAGATCCAGGTAATCGTCGATTATCTGGTAGGCCAGGCCCAGATGCCAACCAAAACGTGCTAAATTAATTTGCTGCGAACGTTTTAGACGGCACAGGATGGCACCACAACGGCAGGCGGCACTGAAGAGTACGGCCGTTTTTTGTCCTATATAGTTGAAATAAGCCTCTACATTCGGGGACCCCGAGGTAAGCTGGCGGATTTCCCCGCTGCACATGGAGCGAATGGCCTCTGTAACGGTCTTTAAGACGGCCTTTTTGCTGTCGGTCAGTAAATTAAAGGCGGTGGCAAAGAGATAGTCGCCGGTGAGGATGGCGGGTACGGTGCCATAGACGCAGTGGAGGGCAGGCAAGTTGCGGCGAATAGTTGCTCCGTCCAGGACGTCGTCATGGATTAAGGAGGCCAGATGGATGAGTTCAATGGCTGCCGCAACCTGGCGAACTTCCAGGGTATCATGCATTCCGAAACGGGCACATAATAACACTAAAGTAGGCCGCAGACCTTTACCCCCCGCGAGGGCATGATTTAATATCGAGTTTAAAGTCGGTTCAGCAGCCCAAAGGGTCTTACTGAGAACAGCCTGTATTTCACTGCCGACCAATATCATCTTCTCCTTAGGTATTAGTATTATTAAGGTACCAGCAATTGGTATACAGACGGATCTAGTATGGCTGCCAGAATAAGATTTTATAGCCATATCCGGTCGATGCGTTGATAAGAAAGAATGAGAAATAGCTGGTATGGTCGCGAAAGAAACGCTAAAAAGGCGAAAACTGGATAAAATAAATATAAACTGCCATTGCCAAAGGGAAATTTTTGCAGTATAAAATAGTCAAGGAAAGTCAAAAGGAAAAATAAAGTCAAAGGCATACGTCGAGGTGAGGGCCTGGATGGAAGGTAAGACTCTGGCCGATCGCATTGAAAGCTATATTAAATGGCTATTAAATAGAAGCACCGATGGCGTTGTGGAGCTGCAACGCCAGGAGCTGGCCGAGCGTTTTACCTGCGTCCCATCCCAGATAAGCTACGTATTGAGTACTCGTTTCACCATTGAAAGGGGATACCTGGTGGAAAGCCGCCGCGGCGGCGGCGGTTATATTCGCATCGCCAGGGTGCCTTTAAATGCCGACACAAGGTTTAAGGCCTGGGTGCAGGAAGCCTTGGGCGAATACTTAACCCAGGAAGCGGCCGTGGAGCTCCTCAGCCGTCTGGAGGAAGAGGGGTTATTGACACGGCGAGAACAGATACTCCTGACGGCGGTAATTAATCGCCAGTCTTTACCTCTAGAACTACCCGTGCGCGATCAGGTCCGGGCCTGTATTATGAAAGCCGTTATTTTAACCTTAATGCGTGAAGACTTCCCCGACGCGGGGTAGAAGGGAGCGGGAAAATGCTTTGTGAGCGTTGTCAGCAAAGGCCGGCCAGCGTTCATGTAACCAGGATTATCAACGGTGAAAAAACAGAACTCTACCTATGCCAGGAATGTGCCCGCGACATGCAGCCCCAGCTTAATTTTTCCATTCCCAAATTTTTAGCCGGGCTTTTTGATTACGAACCCGGTCCGGGCATTAAAACTCAAACCATTGTAGAGCACTGCCGGGAATGCGGCATGAGTTATGAACAATTTCAGCAAACAGGTCGGCTGGGCTGTCCCGCCTGCTATCATTACCTGGCAGGCAGGTTGGAACCCTTGATCCGGCGTA
Organism: Moorella humiferrea; assembly: GCF_039233145.1. Classification (NCBI taxonomy): domain Bacteria; kingdom Bacillati; phylum Bacillota; class Clostridia; order Neomoorellales; family Neomoorellaceae; genus Neomoorella; species Neomoorella humiferrea. The sequence continues at coordinate 162,994 of NZ_CP136419.1, forward strand.
TTCAGGGCAGCAGCCAGCACCGCGGCAAGGTCCCCCGCCGGGCCGGGGGGAACCTGCGGGTGCGCCGGGAGATTGAAAAATTAAGGGCGCAGTTACAGCAGTTGGTCGAGCAGGAGGAATTTGAAAAGGCAGCCCAGGTACGGGACCGCATCAGGGAACTGGAAAATAGCCTTGGTGAACAGGGGGGCGGACAATGAGCCTGAATTTAGAGCGCAACAGTAAATGGATGGAAGGTTCCGGTCCCCAGGCTGACATTGTCATTTCCAGCCGCATCCGGCTCGCCCGTAACTTGAAGGGGATGCCCTTTCCCAATCTCATGAATGAAGCCCAGGAAGCCAAAGTGATCCAATTGGTGGGGCAGGCCATCAGGACGCCGGGAGTTTTTCAAGCCGTCGGCGAGTTAAAGCTTATGCCTTTAAGGGAATTGTCGCCGGTGGAGCGGCAAATACTAGTGGAGAAACACCTCATCAGTCCTGATCTGGCGGAAGGAAAAGGAGAAAAAGCCGTAGTCTTAAGGGATGATGAGGCCTTGAGCATTATGGTCAATGAAGAGGATCACCTGCGCCTGCAGTGCCTCTTACCGGCCTTGATGCTCCATGAGGCCTGGCGTCTGGCCGATGCCGCCGACGATGCCCTGGAAAGCGAATTGGATTATGCCTTTGATCAAGATAAAGGATATCTCACTGCCTGTCCCACCAATGTGGGTACCGGTTTAAGGGCTTCTACGATGCTCCATCTGCCGGCCCTGGTGCTCACCAGGCAGGCAGGGGAAATCCTGACGGCCCTTACCAAGGTGGGCGTTGCCGTGCGCGGTTTGTATGGCGAAGGAACTGAGGCCCAAGGAAATATATTCCAGGTATCTAACCAGATTACCCTGGGTCGTTCGGAAGAAGAAATTATCAACAACCTTTCGGCCGTCACGGTACGCCTGGCCGATCAGGAAAGGGAAGCACGGGAACTACTGCGCAAGCAGAGCCGGTGGCAGCTGGAAGATCGTGTTGGCCGGGCGTACGGGCTCCTTACCAATGCCCGTATTTTGAGTTCCCAGGAAGCCCTGCAGCTCCTTTCCGACGTGCGTCTGGGTGTGGAAATGAAAATTTTACGCGGCATCGATCAGCGGTTGATCAACCAGCTCATGGTGCGCATCCAGCCGGCTTATCTCCAGTTTGCCGCCGGCAGGGAGATGACGCCCTTTGAACGTGACGTGCACCGTGCAGCCATGGTTCGTGAACTTTTAGCAGGTTAAAAATCGACAGGAGGTGGATGAAACAATGTCTCCTCGTTTTACGGAAAGGGCCAATCGGGCCTTGCGCCTGGCCCAGGAAGAAGCCAAGGCTTTGCGCCATCCGGCCGTCGGCACGGAACATATCTTGCTGGGCATTTTAAGGGAAGGTGATAGCGTCGCCGCCCGGGCTCTGGCCAGTTTGGGAGTTGATGTCAGGGCCGTCCGCGACGAGGTGCGAAAAATTATCCGTCCTGGAGATACTCCGGGCGCAAGCGAAATCGGCCTGACGCCTCGGGCCAAGAGGGTTCTGGAGCTGGCCAATGAAGAAGCAAGGCGTCAGGGTGTAAACTATGTAGGCACGGAACATATCCTCTTAGGTCTGCTAGAAGAAGGCGAGGGCCTGGCAGCCCAGGTCTTGAGCGGCCTGGGATTGAGTGCCGATAAAATTCGCCAGCAGGTTATGGCCCTGCTGGGGGGTGCCGGGGGACAGCCCCAGGCCGGCGGCTGGACCATGGTTTTCGGCAACCTGCCTTTCGGTATGGGCGGTTTTCCCGGCGGGGTCGGTTTCCAGCCGGGAGGGGCGCCGGCCGCGGCCAAGGGTCCGGTGCGGGCGGGCCAGACGCCCACTCTGGACCAGTTCAGCCGGGACCTTACCCGCCTGGCCCGGGAGGATAAACTTGATCCGGTAATCGGCAGGGAAAAGGAAATCGAGCGCGTCATCCAGATTTTGAGCCGTCGTACGAAAAACAATCCTGTTTTAATCGGTGATCCCGGGGTTGGCAAAACCGCCATCGTCGAAGGTCTGGCCCAGAGGATCGTTCAGAACCAGGTGCCGGAAGTCCTGCGGGACAAAAGGGTGGTGGCCCTGGATATGTCCGGTATGGTGGCCGGCACCAAGTACCGGGGCGAATTTGAAGAGCGCTTCAAAAGGGTTATGGACGAAGTGCGGGCCGCCGGCAACGTCATCCTCTTTATTGACGAGCTGCATACCTTGATCGGCGCCGGTGCCGCCGAAGGGGCGATTGACGCCGCGAATATTTTAAAACCCGCCCTGGCCCGGGGCGAGCTGCAGACCATCGGCGCCACGACCATTGACGAGTACCGCAAGCACATTGAGAAGGACGCCGCCCTGGAACGACGCTTCCAGGCGGTGATGGTCGGCGAGCCCACGGTTGAAGAAACCATTGCCATTTTGAAGGGCCTGCGGGATCGTTATGAAGCCCATCACCGGGTGAAGATTTCCGACGAGGCCCTGGAGGCGGCGGCGCGGCTTTCCGACCGCTATATCACCGACCGCTACCTGCCGGACAAGGCCATCGATTTGGTAGACGAGGCCGCTTCCCGGGTGCGTCTTAAGGTCTATACGGCGCCGGACGACGTCAAAAAACTGGAAGCGCGCCTGGAAGAACTCGAGAAGGAAAAGGCGGCGGCCGTTCACGCCCAGGAATTTGAAAAGGCGGCGGCCTTGCGGGATGAAGAAAAGAAGATTAAGGAAGAATTAGAGGCCAAAAAAGGCGAGTGGCAGAAGGAAAAAGGGCTAGAAAAATCCGTGGTGACGGCGGAGGACATCGCCCAAATCGTTTCCAGCTGGACGGGCATCCCCGTCACCCAGCTGGCCCAGGAGGAGAGCGAGCGGCTCCTTCGTCTAGAAGAAATCCTGCACCAGCGGGTTATCGGCCAGGATGAGGCCGTCCGCGCTGTGGCCCGGGCCGTGCGCCGTGCCCGGGCGGGGCTTAAAGACCCCAAGCGGCCCATCGGTTCCTTCATCTTCCTGGGACCAACGGGTGTGGGTAAGACCGAGCTGGCCCGCGCCCTGGCCGAGGCCCTCTTTGGGGACGAAGACGCCATGATCCGCTTCGACATGTCGGAGTACATGGAGAAGCACACCGTATCGCGGCTTGTCGGCGCCCCGCCCGGCTACGTCGGTTATGAAGAGAGCGGTCAGTTGACGGAGGCCGTCCGACGCCGGCCCTACAGCGTCGTGCTCTTTGACGAGATTGAAAAGGCCCACCCGGACATCTTTAACGTGCTGCTCCAGGTGCTGGACGACGGCAGGCTTACGGACGCCAAGGGTCGCACCGTGGATTTCCGCAACACGGTAATTATCATGACCTCCAACATCGGCGCCGGGACCATCAAGAGGGAAAGCCTGGGCTTTAAGGCTTCCACCAGCGAAGTGGCCGCCGAGTCTTATGAAAAAATGAAAAAGCACATCATGGAAGAACTGCGGCGGACCTTCCGGCCCGAGTTCTTAAACCGCATCGACGAAATAATCGTCTTCCACGCCCTTTCCAAGGAAGATATCAGGAAGATCGTCGATTTGATGCTGGCCGACCTCAACCGGCGCCTGGAAGACAACAAGCTGACGGTGGAAGTGACCGACGAAGCCAAGGAAATCCTTATTAAAGAAGGCTTCGATGAAGCCTTTGGCGCCCGGCCCCTGCGCCGTGCCATTCAAACCCTCATCGAGGATCAGCTCTCCGACGAGATGCTGGCCGGGAAAATTGCTCCCGGCGACAAAGTCCGGGCCGTCGCCCGGGACGGCAAAATTGTCCTGGAGAAAGCGGCTTAATCCGGGGCAGGGTAGACCCTTACAAGCACTCGCGCGCAGCGGGTGCTTTCTCTTTTGCTGTAACGGGCAATTTATTTATTTCCACCGCCAGGGGACTGTTTTTCCAGGGTCCCCAGGAGGCAGAAGGGTTTTCCCGCCCGGAGCCCTGCAGCCTCTAGGGCGGGCCGCTCGCCGGCGGCGAGGATGCAGGTGGCGGGGCCGGCCGATTTGTGCAAGTCCAGCTCCGATAAGCCCGGCCGCCAGTTGATCTGCAGCCTGTATAAAGCGGCCAGATCCCGGGCCTCGGCCAGGATGCCCCTGGAACCGGCGGGAACGATTTCCCGGATGCCCGGCTGGTCGAGGAGCAAGCGCACGGTTTGCAGGTCTGCGATTTCCGGATCGTCGAGGAAGACCTCGGTTCCGACCTTGGGCCGCCCGAAAAGGGCCAGGGCGTCGCCGGCGGCCAGGCGCCCTATTAGCAGCTCTGCGGTAGTCGCCAGGCCGATGACGGTGATCCCTATCCCCGACTGGATAGTGGGGACGTTTTTTTCACTGCTGCCGGTGAGGGCCTTCTCCGGGTCGATACCCAGCGAGCGGACCTCGTCGGCCACCCCCTCCCGGATGGCCGCGCCTGCAGGTTCCGGTTCCACGCAGAGGGTGTTGACGATGCAGACCGGCCAGGCGCCTACCGCCAGGACTTCCATCAAGGCTACCCTGGCGGTGAAGCGGCCCAGGACGTATCCCGGCACTCGCACCACGTCGGCTTCCTTGGGGCCGATGGCGCCGGCGGAATCGCAGGCGATCACCAGGGATCTTTGCGCCTCCAGGTCCAGGATGGTCAAATCCCGGTAGCGGCGGGGGAAAAGGGCGGGCGGGGTCATTTACCTTCACCTTTCCCCCGGCCGGCGGCATAGCTGGTGGGAAATACCCGGCGCAGGCTGGTGAAGGCTGTCGCGGCCAGGACGATGTTCAGGGCGGAAGCGATCAATAAGGGCACCACCATGGCCAGGAAGAATGCTTTGCCGAACCCCGGCAGGGGGATAAACAGCGCCGGGAGTAACAGGCCGTTGAGGGCTATTCCCGCTGCGATCCCCAGCCAGGGGGAAAAGGGGTAGAAGAGGGCAAAAAGGGCGACGACGGCGGCCATGCCGGCGGCGATTACCAGGTGGAGGGGCAGGGTGAGGGGGAACCCGGCGGTAAAGGCGGTGAGCAGGTGCCCCAGGGAAGCTATGAGAGCCCCGTCGGCGGGACCCAGGATGAGGGCTCCGAGAAAGCCGGGAAAAGAATCGAAGGCCGGGGTGCCGGTGATGCTGGGTATTTTTAGATTGGCGCCCACAGTTGACAGGGCGATGAGCATGGCCAGGGTCGCCAGGCGTCTGGCCGTCCAGCGGCTTGCCTTAACGGCCGGGGAGGAAAGTTCCGGTTTTGCCATGTTTGCTTCTCCTTTCTAAAGAAGACTTTGTCAGGGGCGAAAAGGGGCCGGGCCACCCGTAACAAAAAAGTCCCCAGCCGTCTTCGGCTGGGGACTTTGCCATCATCCCCGGTTGCTTCTCCCCTTTCCTGGCGAAGGTGAGAGGTCGTATGGACAGGCAGGTCTCCTGGCTCGCGCTTCCTCGTTTGGCGATGCCTTCCCGGGAACTATCCCAGTGGCGTTATATCGCCAACTCCACGCTCACAGTGGCGGGACCGCGCCGGATCGCCGCCTGAAAAGGCGGTTACCGGACTTCCCTATTCTCCCCCTCCCGGGGGCACCTGTCCATTTTTTCATATATGGTTGTCAATTATTAATATAATCTACCACCGTGCTTTTGGCAAGACCTGTTTCCGAAAGTAAACCCGGGAAAGACTTCCCGGGGGAGGTAGCCGCACTGTGTTCGATTACCGGGCCGCGACGCTATGTTGTCCGTTTATTCCTGACGGAAAAGGCCGGCTCCGGCCGGGTTACCCTGACTCGCCATCCAATTTACCGCCAGCTCTCCCGGGGCGGTAACCCTTTTACCTTGTGCCACATCCAGGGCTGCCAGGCCGGTGTCGGGATAGGCGCTTTCGCCGTGCTGGGATAGATCCAGGCCGGCTTCCTCTTCCTCGGCTGTGACCCGTAAAGGTGTCAGCAGGGAGACGACCTTGAGAATGCCGTAGGTCACTGCGGCGGTAAAGATCCAGGCCGCCGCTACGCCTACCACCTGTACCCCCAGCAAATGGGCGTTGCCGTATAGCAGGCCGTCGGCCCCGGCGGGGTTCACGGCTTTGGTGGCAAAGATGCCGGTGGCAACGGCCCCCCAGGTGCCGCCGACGCCGTGGCAGCCAAAGGCGTCCAGGGAATCGTCGTAGCCCAGTTTGACCTTGGCCACGGCCACTGACAGGCAACAAAGGGCGCCGCCGATAGCACCTATTACCAGGGCCGCCGGGGGAGTGACGAAACCGGCCGCCGGGGTGATGGAGACCAGGCCTGCTACCGCGCCACTGGCCGCTCCCAGGGCGGTGGGTTTGCCGTGGAGCAGCCACTCTACCGCCAGCCAGCCCAGGATGGCGGCCCCGGCAGCCGTATTGGTCGTGACAAAGGCGTTACCGGCCAGACCGTTGGCCCCCAGGGCGCTGCCGGCATTAAAACCGAACCAGCCGAACCATAACAGCGCGGCGCCCAGAACAGTCATGGGGAGGTTGTGGGGCGGCAGGGGGATCCGGCCGTAATCCCGCCGGCGTCCCAGGACCAGGGCGCAGATCAGCCCGGCCACGCCGGCGCTGATATGCACCACTGTGCCGCCGGCAAAGTCCAGGGCGCCGAGTTCCCGCAGCCAGCCCCCCGCGCCCCACACCCAGTGGGCCAGGGGGTCATAGACCAGGGTAGCCCACATTAACGTAAAGAGCAGGAAGGCCGGGAAGCGCATGCGCTCGGCAAAGGCACCGGTTATCAGGGCCGGGGTGATTATTGCGAACATGAGCTGGAACATGGCAAATACCTGGTGGGGGATGGTGGCGGCGTAAAGGGGATTGGGTTCCAGGCCGACGCCCCGGAACCCCGCCCAGTCCAGCCCCCCCAGCAGGTGGAGGTGGTCGGGACCGAAGGCCAGGGAATAGCCCCACAGGACCCACTGGACGGAAATAAGGGCCATGGCGGCCAGGCACTGCATGATGACACCCAAGACGTTTTTCTGGCGGACCATACCGCCGTAAAAGAAGGCCAGGCCAGGGGTCATCAACATGACCAGGGCGCTGGCTACTAAGAGAAAAGCGGTATCGCCGGTATCAACCGCGTTCCCGGCTGCCGCCAGCGCCGGCCGGGCCAGGACGGTCTCGGCGGCCAGGAATAATAATAGTAAAAGTGCTGTTACTACAGGCCGGAGCAGGATGTTTGACCTGCCCCTTACGTTGCTGACATTCCTTTGCTTCAATACCATTGCCCTCCTTCATTCTGAAATAAAGAAGGCACAGGAGACAGGTTATCTCCTGTGCCTTCTTTGGCGACACACTGGTTACACCCTTGTAACCACGAAGCAAATTTATAATTTATTTTACCTCAAGCTCCATGCCGCGTCAAGCTAAAAACTTTTGACGGCTCCTGCTGGTACAGGCTAAAATAGACTTAACTGGTCACCGCGGCAGCAGAGAGGCGGTTAAATTATGGCTTTAAATGGAACGGGGGTTGAGCTTGTGTATAAAATCGAGGCCATTATCCGGCCGGAAAAATTCGAGGCCGTCAAGGAAGCCCTGGGTCGCTACGGCATCCATGGTATGACCGTAACCCACACCCTAGGCTGCGGCCAGCAGAAGGGCAAAACCGAGGTCTACCGGGGCACGGCTTATACCATCGACCTCTTGCCCAAGGTCAAGGTGGAGATCGTCCTGGAAGATAGATACGTTGACGATGTGGTGGCTATTATCGCCCGCGAGGCCCGTACCGGCAACATCGGCGACGGCAAAATTTTTATCTGCCCCGTTGCAGATGCGATGAGAATCCGCACCGGTGAGCGGGGTGCGGAAGCGCTCTAAATGGCGGCTTCTACCCATGAACTTGCTGTTGCCGGGGTATACTAGATGTGACTGACAGCAAGGGAGTGGGCATGATGGACGATGTTTCTTTACGGGAAAAGGTGCGGCAGATTTTGCGCGAGGACAAGGACCTGCGCGGTTACGGCCTCAACGCCGACGTGGTGGCGGGGGAGGTCCAGCTCCAGGGAATCGTCGATACTCTGAAGGAGAAAGAGCGGGCCGAAAGGCTGGTGCGGCAGGTTCCGGGAGTAAAAGGCGTGGCCAATGCCGTGGCCATCAGTACCGACGGCGCTATCCGGGGTGAAGACGTGACCATGGAAGTCAATGAGGAGCTGGCCCAGGACCCGCGTGTCGACCTGCGCCATATCGGCGCGGAGAGCGTCGACGGCCACGGCACGGTGGTTTTGAAGGGCCGCACCGACGACCCTGCCGAAGTGGAAGCAGCCCGGGAGGCGATAGCCAAGGCCCGGGGTGTGACCGGTGTGGTGAGCCGGGTGAAAATTGGGGAAGAAGACATGAGCCTCAAGGATATCTTCCACAGCCAGGTGAACAACGACGGGGAGGCGTGAGAACGGCCGCAGGAAGGAAAACTTTGCTATGGGCTCTTAAAGGGCGCCTGTAAATAATAGACCTCTGCTTTAAAATTCCCGGGGCCGTAGTAAAAAAACACCAGGGTCGCTGCATCGGCTTCCGGTCTCTCCGGGTGGCAGGGGAAGAACTCAATAAAGCCGTGACGGCGGATGTTGGCCGGTGCTTCTTGCTTAAGCCCCGGCATATATTTTTCTCTGAACGCGGGGTCGGCTATCCGGGCCAGAATGTCGGAACGCTCTAACTCGCTCAAGGTCGAGGGCGGCATCCAGCCCGGGAAGTTCCGGCTGCGGTCGCGGCAGAGGAAGTCGAATTTTAACAGCTGGTAGAAGCGCTCCAGCCCGAAAGGAGCAAGGGGGCGGAAACGTCCTCCCGGCCTTTCCCTGCCGGCCGGGGGCGGTGACACTAAGGAGGGGGCCGCCTGGCCGCCTGTTTCACTCATGGCGATCTTTTCAGCCGCAGCAGGGATGGACGGACAGCCGCTGTTTCCAAGGCTTGCGGCAAAGGCGGCCAGATGGTTAAAGAGGTCGCGCTGGCTGTGACCGCGGCGAAACAGCTCCTGTTCCTCCCACCAGGCGGCCAGGGCTTCGTAACATTTAAAGTGGCTACCGCCGAAGGCCTGCTGCACCAGGTAACCGAGGGCGTGGTCGGCCAGGTGGCTGTTGCCGTAAAGCTGAAGCATGTTTTCCATGCTGTGGAGGCGCAGCATTTCCTCGTAAGAGATGGCGCTGCTGGCCAGGACCTCGTAAGGGGGCCGTTCCAGGAATAGGTAGCCGAAGTCTTTCGCCCGGGCGCGCAAAGGGGTACCCTTAAGTAGCTTTAAAAAACCGAGCTGGATCTCGTGGGGTTTTATAGCGGCCACGGCGTCAAAGCTTTTACCTACACCGGCATATGTTTCGCCTGGCAGGCCGGCGATGAGGTCAAGGTGCAGGCGGATGTTACCCATTTCCCGCAGGCGGCGGACGTTGGCTGAAAGGCGCTCCCAGTCCTGGCGGCGGTTGCAGCGGTCGTTTACCTCAGGGTTAATGGTCTGAACCCCGATTTCGAACTGGAAGAGCCCCGCCGGCACCCGGCGGAGGAAGGATAGCATATCCTCGTCCAGGCGGTCGGCGGCGATTTCAAAGTAAAAACGGGCGCGGGGCTTGAGGGAGACGAGGAATTCCCAGATGGCCAGGGCCCTTTTTTTATGGGCGTTAAAGGTGCGGTCCACAAATTTGATTTCTCGCACACCTGCCGCCAGCAGTTTCCGCAGGTCGTCTTTTACGCGCTCCAGGGAAAAATAACGCAGTCCCGTTGTGGTGGAAGAGAGGCAAAAGCCGCAGGCAAAGGGGCAGCCGCGGGAGGTTTCGTAATAGACGGTGCGCTGGCTTAAGTTCCCGGCGCCGGCGGCCAGGTCTTCTGCGTAGGGAAAAGGGATGGCGTCCAGGTCGCCGCCCAGGGCCCAGGTTTCTCCGGCTGCCTGCCCGGCTGATAGAGGCAGGCCTTTTGTTGCATCTCCGGCCGAAGGAGAGGTAAAGGCGGGGGTCGCCATGGGGGTCAGGTCCGGCTGCGGGTTGATGCGGATACGGCCCTTCTGCCGCCAGGCAAGGCCGGGGACGGCGGCCAGCAAACGGGGATCGAGGCGGGTCCCGCCCGGGGAGACGGAGTGGATGTATTTTCCTCCTGGCGGCCCGGCCGTGCCGGGGCGGCCTTCGTCCGGGAGCCACAGGACAGCATTTTCGGCCAGCCGCTCCATAAGGGCCCGGAAAGGCATTTCTCCTTCACCGCCGACGACCATATCGACTTCCGGGTGGTGCTCTAAAAAGTCTTCCACATCAAAGGAAACTTCCGGCCCGCCGCAGAGGACGATTAGTTCCGGGCGGACGGTTTTGAGAATGCGGATCACGGTCAGGGTGGGTTCGATGTTCCAGATATAACAGGAGAAGGCCGCTAGGTCGGGCCGGCGGTGGTAAATGGCGGCGGCGATATGTTCCGGCCGGTCGTTGATGGTGAACTCGTCCAGGATAAAAGTATGGCCCAGATCGCGGCAGCAGGCGCGCAGGTAGCGCAGGGCCAGGTTAACATGGATGTATTTGGCGTTTAGGGTGGTTAACAGGACACGCAAAAAATGACCTCCTCCGTACCTAGCTTAAATCATCCGGATAGAGCGTCAGGATCTCAAGGTTTTCCAGGCAATCCTTTAAAAGTTCCGATACGGCTAGTTTGCTTTCGGCAGCCTCCACCCGCTCTAAACGCGGTTTAGTGGCCGGGTGTTTGGGTACGAAGAGGGTGCAGCAGTCTTCATAGGGCCGGATGGAAATGTCGTAGGTGCCGATGCTGCGCGCCAGGTCGATAATCTCGCTTTTGTCCCAGGCCACCAGGGGCCTCAATACCGGCAGTTCGACTACCCTGTTGATTACGGCCATGCTGTGCAGGGTCTGGCTGGCCACCTGGCCCAGGCTTTCACCGGTTAGAAGGGCCAGGGCGCCTTCCCGTTCGGCTACGGCCCTGGCAATGCGGAACATCATCCGCCGCATGATAGTGACGTAGAATTCCTCCGGGCAGTTACGGCGGATGGCCTTTTGGATCTCGGTAAAGGGGGCGATGACCAGGCGGATGGAGCCGCCGTAGCCTGCCAGGACCCGACAGAGATCGATGACCTTTTCTTTGGAGCGCTCGCTGGTAAAGGGAAAGCTGTAGAAATGCAGGCCCGTGAGCTCCAGGCCCCGTTTCATGCCGAGAAACCCGGCCACCGGGCTATCTATCCCGCCGGAGATGAGGAGGAGGGCCCGGCCGGTGACGCCTACGGGCAGGCCACCGGGTCCGGGGATGATCCGGGAGTAGACATATGCCCCTTCATCTCTAATTTCGACATGGACGACCCTGTCGGGGTGGTGGACGTCCACCCGCTGATTGGGGGTGTGGGTTAAGAGATAAGCGCCCAACACCTGGTTCAATTCCGGTGAAGTGAGAGGAAAGCGTTTATTGGGCCGCTGGGCCTGAACCTTAAAGGTCGTGCCGGGAGACTCCATTAAAACCTCCAGGGCCGCCTTTTTGATGGCTTCCAGATCTAATGGGGTCGATACTGCCGGACTCATGGAGACGATGCCGAAAACTTTTTTAAGGCGTTCGGCAACAACTTCAGCGTCAATGCCCTTTAAGTCGACGAAAACGCGGCCGTAGGTTTTGTGCATGCGGAGGGCCGCCAGGTCGCCCAGGACCCGGCGCATGTTGGCCAGGAGTTTGTCCTCAAAATAGGAGCGATTGTTGCCTTTCAGGCTGATTTCACCGTAACGCACAAGCAGTGTTGAATACATGTCAATGCCTCCGTAACGTGGCTATTTGGTCAACGACCATAATTCCATTACGCATTCTTTGACGGCGGCAACTACCGGTTCTACCTCGTCGAGGGTGTTCAGGGCTCCCAGGCTGATGCGGATGGCCCCTTCCAAACGCCAGGGTTCCAGGTTAAGAGCTTTTAAAACGTGGCTGGCTTCCTGTTTGCGGGAATGACAGGCCGAACCGGTGGAAACAAATATGCCTTTCTCTTCCAGCATGTGGACAAGGACTTCCGCCCGGACTCCCGGAAAGGAAACATTTAAAATATGGGGGGCGCCTTCTTCTGCAAGGGGGCCGTTAATCCGGGCCTCGGGTATGGCCTGCAAAAGCCTTGCGGCTAGCTCCGTTTTTATTCGCCGCATTGTGGCCACCCGCGCTTCCATGTTGGCCGAGGCGAGGTCGGCGGCCAGGCCGAAGGCGGCAATGCCGGCCGTGTTTTCCGTCCCTGCGCGGCGGCCGGCTTCCTGATTACCGCCTACCAGGAGGGGTTCTAAGGGAACCCCTCTTTTAATATACAGGGCTCCCACCCCTTTGGGGCCGTGGATTTTATGGGCGCTCAGGGACATGAGGTCAATACCCATTGTCCGGCAGTCCAGGGCTACTTTCCCGTAACCCTGGATATGGTCCACGTGGAAGAGGGCCCGGCTTTTGCTGTGGACAATGCGGGCCGCCTCCGCCACGGGCTCAATGGCGCCCGTTTCGTTATTGACGCTCATGATGCTTACCAGGATGGTATCTTCCCGCAGGGCGGCCTCCAGGTCGTCCAGGCGGATGACACCCCGGGAATCCACCGGCAGGTAGGTTACTTCGTAACCCTCCCTTTCCAGCCGCTGGCAGGCCGCCAGTAAAGAGGAATGCTCAACGGCGGTGGTGATGATATGTTTCCCCTGGCGCCGGCGGGTGCGGCTAACTCCCCATATGGCCCAGTTGTTGGCTTCGGTACCCCCGGAGGTAAAGTAAATTTCATCCGGTTGGGCATTGATGAGGGCGGCTACCTGGCGCCGGGCGCCGGTCAGGACCCTTTCGGCGGCGATACCCAAGCCGTGCAGGGAGGAAGGGTTGCCGAAGTTTTCCGTAAGCATTTTATGTACTGTAGCTGCAATTTCGGGCAGCACGGGTGTTGTAGCGCTGTTGTCCAAATAAATAAAGGATGGCAAAAGTTCTAGGTCCTCCCTTGATATAAGGTTGTTTCCTTTATTATACAACAAAAGCAGGCGAGATAAAGGACTTCGGCACCACTCCCGTACAGGCGGCATATTTTAAAGTAAAATCGTCACCTTACGGGGAGTGACGCCCATGCAAAGGATAGAAAGGGCTTTACAGCGATACTGCAACGATCTTTTGAATTTACCCAACGTGGTAGGGGCGGGCAAGGGGTTTAAGAGCGTCCGGGGAGAGTTAACCTCCAAACCGGCGTTAATCGTCCTGGTGAAGGAGAAATTGCCCCCGGCCAAGCTGGAGCGGGGCCACAGGATACCCAGGGTACTGGATGAAGCGGACACCGATGTCCTGGAGGTAGGGGAACTGCGCCTCCTCGGTCGTACTGATTACCAGCGCCCGGCCCAGCCCGGCATGAGCATCGGCCATTATAAAATAACCGCCGGCACTTTCGGGGCGGTGGTGAAAGACCGGCGGACGGGAGAACCCCTCATTTTATCCAACAACCATGTTTTAGCAAATATCACCAATGGCCGCGACGGCCGCGCCAGCATCGGCGACCCCATCCTCCAGCCCGGCCCCTATGACGGCGGCTCTCGGGAGCAGATTATCGGTTATCTGGAACGTTTTGTTCCCATTAATCCCATGGTTCAGGAAGTTACCTGCAGCCGGGCTCTGCGTTTTCAGGCCGTCCTCAACCGCCTCGTTCGCCTGGTGCGGCCTTATTATCAGGTACGCCTCAACAAGGTGACGGCCGCCGCTAACATCGTCGACTGCGCCGTGGCCCGGCCTATCAGCAAAGACGCTATTCGGCCTGAAATCCTCGAACTGGGCCCGGTAAAGGGCGTTCGCGAACCAGAACTGGGTATGGAAGTGGCAAAAAGCGGGCGCTCCAGCGGCATCACCCGTTCCACCATTAAAGTCCTCCAGGCCACCGTCAAGGTAGTTTTGGAGGAAGGGGTGACCGGGATGTTCAGCGACCAGTTTGTTACCGGTCCCCTTGCCCAGCCGGGAGACAGCGGTTCCCTTATCCTTGATAAGGAAAACTATGCCGTCGGCCTCCTTTTTGCCGGTTCGGACCAGACCACCGTCGGTAACAGAATCCAGAACGTTTTAGAGGCGCTGGATGTAGAGCTTTAATTACATTGTCAGTTGACCTCCGGGAACGTCGATGATCTGGAGGACCTTTTCTTCTTCTCCCGTCAAGGCGTTAATATAGACAAGATAATGGGTATCGTCAAGCTTTGTTTTGACTTCATAGGTTAGTTTTTCTATGCTCCCCGGCAGGGGTATCAGGGCCAGGCGCACGCCTTCGACCTTAAGGCCGGAATTGATCTTGGCCCGGGCTTCGTCCGGGGTGAGTTTCGGCCGGGGGAACTGGCGGTCGTGATGGGCCATATAGTAGGGCGTGGCATCCCACCCGATTATTTCCCCGTTGTCCAGGGCGACCTTGACTTTTACCTGATCGGGATAAAGGATGACGTCATCCTTTTTGGCGGCAAAGGTGATCACCTGGCTGTTGCCGCTGCGTACGGTATAGGTGGGCTGCATGTCTGCAAAACCGTGGCTTTTTAAGAAAGCCGCGGCGCGGTCCAGGGCCTGGGCCCCATCCAGGGTGGGAGCATCTACCGAACGGGTATTGAGGAGGGAAACGATTTCGCCTCCTTGTTTGCTGACGTCTACGTTTACCGTTACGCCGGCGCGCCGGTCGTCTACCAGGTTAACGGCATAGGTGGGCAGAAGCCCGTTGCTGGTGCGAACGGTCTGAACGCGGTAACTGCCGCCGCCGCTGGCATCGCCGGCAAAGGTCAAGGCCTTTTGTTCCGCCACGTTTTGCGCGACCTCACCGCCTTTTAGGCCTAAAGGACGGGGTTTTTCGAGGTGATCGGAAAAAGGACCGTCGTAATTCAGGCTGGGCAGGGTCTGCAGGCGCCGATCGGCGTTAACAAAACCGTCCAGGGGTGAAGGTTGGGCCTGGGCGGGAACGGCGAAACGAGCAATGGTTTTTAATGGCTGGGGCATGCGTGTGCTGTAGAAGCTGCTCCAGCGTAAATTTTTGGCGGCCACCTGATTTTCCGTCTGGCGGAGATCTGCCGCCAGGCGTTTCATTTCTTCCCGTAGCCGCACCAGCTGTTCCCTTTCCTGGGGAGTGACTTCTTCCCCACGGGCCAGTTTCTGGGCCAGGTAGTTGCTGTAGTCGCTGGTTTGGGCTAAAAACTTGCTGGTGTTGATGGGCTTTATTCCCGGTGTGGGCAACTGACTCAAGGCATGCTGGGCGGCGGCCGCTTGGTTCCAGGCCTCTGTAAGGTGAACGGCCTGCTGCCGCGGCGAACTGCTGGCTAAAAACTTTCCCATGCTCACCTGGGATTGCTCCACGTAACTTAAAAGGTTATAAAAGTCACGCTGGCCGCCGGCTTCCACAGCGTTGGCCAAACTAAGACGGTTGGCCCTTTCCCAGAGACCCCAGCCTACGGCCAGCATTAAGGCTAGAGCGAGGACGAGGGTGGTTATTTTGCGGATCAAAACAAACACCATCCTTTCAGGGTTTTAACGGGCGAATACATGGTTTCCGATCTGGGTGATGATGGAACGCGTCCAAATCCAGGGGCTGACGGGTTTGGCCGGATTCCAGAAGAAAAGGGCGCCGTAAGTAGGGTCCCAGCCGTTTAGAGCGTCGGCGGCGGCCGCCGTCGCCGTAGACAAGTTGCTTACCTGCCAGATTAGGCCGTTGGCCACGCTTTCAAAAGCCCACGGTTCGTAGATAACGCCGCTGATGGTGGATGGGAAAAGGGGACTGCGCACCCGGTTTAAAACTACGGCGCCTACGGCCACCTGGCCCTCGTATGGCTCGTTGCCGGCTTCGGCGGCGATTAACCTGGCCAGGAGGTTGACCTCATCGCCCACGGCGACCGGTACCCCTGCCTGGGTGGGCAGGATGCGGGGAAGATGTCCTTCATGGTAAAACTGCCACAGGGCGGCGCCCAGTAAAATAACCATTAAAAGTAATGGAATGATTAATCGACGGCGGAAGGGATGCATAGATTTTCCTCCTCGTATCTTTATTACGCCTTTAGTGTGGATGGGTAACCGGAGGGTTATACGTGAAAAGGTGCCTTAAGGCACCTTTTCAATTTCCGCGTATGCGGTTGCTGCGAATACTTTGGGGATTGGAATTTTCCCGTTCGGATGGGAGTTCTCCGCCCTCATTTTTATCTTTTATCACTTTGGGCTCCTTTGCCCCCATAAGCAGATTCATGAGGCCGGTGAGTAAAGCCGGGTTCTTAGTTAAGACGCCCATCAGGTCGGGGGGCGGCTTAACGCTGCCGCCGCCGCTCTGGCCGAGGACGGCGGATAAAGCTTCCTGCACGATATTGCCGGCATCGGTCCGGGTTGCAAGGGGTACGTTCCCCTGCAGCAGGTTTAAGATGGCCCAGAGATCCAGTAACCCCAGCAGGGCGGCAAGCTCATTGAATTTCAGGTTTTGCTGCTGCGGGTCAAGAAGCTGAAGGATTCCGCCAAAAGCGTCTTTTTTTTCACTTTTTTCCATCGCTACCACCTCCGTAAACCCTTATATGTAATATATGCGCCGTAATATAAAGGGCCGCACCAAAATTGTTTTGTCTGCATATTTTTAACTTAAAGAGGGTTTAATTGTACCGGCAGGAGGGAGTCTCATGGCCGATTATATTATTGATCCTAATTTTTTAACGGTAGTTCAAAGTTTAAAGCCTTATATGAGCGAACGGGCGCGGCAGTGCACCGAAGTGGCAGAAACGTTGCTGGATGTTTTGACCAGCGAACAAGTAAGGCAGGTCAAGACCAAGCTGGAGAGCCTACGGCAGGATTACAAATTGACCCTCCAGATGGTTAAGGAAGGGAAAAAGGGAGACAAGAAGGGGGATATGCAGGATCGGGACCCTTTCACGCTTTTTTTAATCCTGCTTTTGCTGCTCTTAGCAACCGATGCCTTTCCCGGAAGTATAATTTAGGCGGACGGCGGCCTTTGAACCCGCCGCTATATCGGGGCCGGCCGCCGGTGGCCTCTCGCCGGTGGGCGGGCGCTGGGGTGAGTGGACGACGGTCAGGCTGTTTAAGATTACTTCTTCTTCCCAGACCAGCTGGCCGTTTTCGTAGCGGCGGCGGCGGATTTCGGCCCTGGGGATAAAGGCGGAGACTTCGTGGGGGAGGTCGTAGGTTAAACGGCGGATTAAGCGAATGACGGTATTGTCGACGTGGAGTTCAACCTCATCGACGTTCGGATGGGGTTCGGGCAACAAAGGAAACACCTCCTTTGCTGCCAGTATATGTTAAATGGGTTTCGATTGACCGGTGAAAAATAAGAGGCCGGTTCCCGGGAAGATTCAGGGACCGGCCCGGCTTTTTAGCTGGCCTTGCTTTCCTTGCTTTCCTCTTTAGCTTTTTCCTTATATTCCTGGCTGCGGTTTTCTGTAGTATAGAAACCGCCGGCCTTGTAGATTACGCTGATATTATGCCCGATCAGCCGGTGTACAGGCCCTCCGCAGGTAGGGCATTTCTCCAGAGGAGGCGCGGTAATGCGCTGTTCCTGTTCAAATACACCGCATTTGGCACATTTATATTCGTAGATCGGCATCGTTCCCACCTCCGCTTGTCTGATTATGGATCTAGTTTTGGTTATACGCCAGGAAGGCAGATTTGTCAAGGGAACAGTTTACCATTTACAACCACCCATTGTGACCGGAATTTGCTGCAGGAATCTTTGGCTCTATGTCGAATAAATAACTCAATTCAGGAATGGCTGGAAGGGGTATGGAGTACAAATTGTGATATACGGCCGGGGCATGAAAGAGATTTCTTTGGGGCGGGCGGCTTTAATCCTGGCGATGACGGAAAATCGCGAACGCGAAGAGGAAGTAAAAAAGTGGCTGGGTTTAATGGGATATCCCAAAGCGGTCGCCACCGAAGTATCCGGCACCCTGTCTGAGTTTAAACAAAAGGTAGTCAAAAACGCAGTAACGGCAGCTTTAAATACCGGGGTAATCGACAATGAACCCGAAAAGATTCACAGTGTAGTCCACGCAGCTTTAGAGGCCCTTTGTGGCATTGAATTATTATCAATGGCCAACCCCAGCTTAAAAGTAAAACTTTCCATAGTGGCAGATGATAAATGGCTGGCAGTCGGAATGTTTGGCATGAGCGCCGCATATCCCTCTACCAACCATGAGCGGGCCGGACTGGGTATAATGCATTTGTAAGATGAGCGTTTGAGCGATCTGAGGGATGCGATAAACTATTATAACAAAAAAGGCGGGGGCCCTTCCCCAGGGAATAAGCGTAAAGGGAAGCCTTTAAATTGGAGTAATGTCCAATTTAGAGGCTTTTATTTTTTTGATACGAAGGAAGGCGAGGTGTATGGGTAAATGCCGATGGAGGAGCTTTTAGAAAAGCTAGAAGAGCGTATTAAAAAGGTTGAGGCCGGTGGCGGTGAAGCACGGGTAGCCAAGCAGCGCGAGCAGGGCAAGAAGACGGCGCGGGAGCGGATTGAGCTGTTGTTAGACCCCGGGAGTTTTCAAGAATTGGACGCCTTTGTAAGCCATCGCTGCACCCTTTTTGGTATGGATAAAATCGAAGCGCCCGGAGAAGGGGTAGTGACCGGGGTCGGGACCGTCGAGGGGCGGCCTGTTGCCGTATACGCCCAGGATTTTACCGTATTGGGCGGGTCGCTGGGGGAGATGCACGCCCAAAAAATATGTAAAGTAATGGACCTGGCCATGAAACTCGGCATGCCGATAATAGGGCTGAACGATTCGGGAGGCGCCCGGATCCAGGAGGGGGTAGATGCTTTAAGCGGCTATGGCCACATCTTCTACCGCAACACCCTGGCTTCCGGGGTGGTGCCCCAGATAGCGGCCATCATGGGTCCATGCGCCGGTGGAGCGGTATACTCACCGGCCCTTATGGATTTCATCTTCATGGTACAGGGCAGCAGTGAAATGTTTATCACCGGCCCCCAGGTAATAAAAGCGGTTACTGGGGAGGAGGTAAGCGCCCAGCAGCTGGGAGGGGCCCTGACCCACAACCAGATTAGCGGTGTAGCCCATTTTGCTGCAGCAAGTGAAGAAGAATGCCTCGCCTCCATCCGGACCCTCCTTGGCTATTTACCGAGCAACAATATGGAAGATCCCCCCATAGTAGATACCGGCGACGATCCGGGACGGGAGGAGGCAGCCCTGCTAGAAATAGTACCCGAAGATCCCAACAAGGCCTACGACATGCGGGAGGTCGTCATCCGGACGGTTGATGCAGGCAGCTTTTTTGAAGTCCAACCCCTTTACGCCCCCAACATCATCACCGCCTTTGCCAGACTGAACGGTAGAGTAATAGGCATTATAGCCAACCAGCCGGCCTTTATGGCCGGGTGTTTGGACATCAATTGTTCCGAGAAAGCAGCGCGGTTTATAAGATTTTGTGACGCCTTCAACATTCCCCTGGTCAACTATGTAGATGTACCGGGCTTTTTACCCGGGACCAACCAGGAATACGGCGGCATAATCCGGCATGGGGCCAAAATGCTGCACGCCTACGCGGAGGCTACGGTCCCAAAGATTACCCTTATAGTGCGCAAGGCCTATGGAGGGGCATATTTGGCCATGTGCAGTCGCGATCTGGGGGCGGACCTGGTATATGCCTGGCCGTGTGCGGAAATAGCGGTGATGGGGCCGGAGGGGGCGGCCAACATTATTTTTCGCAAAGAGATCGAGGCATCCTTCGACCCTAAAAAGGCGCGGGAGGAGAAGATTGCCGAGTACCGGCGTTTTTTTGCCAATCCGTATGTAGCCGCCCAGCGGGGCTACATTGACGCCGTTATCGATCCCCGGCTGACGCGGCGGTATCTGGTGCAGGCCTTAGAACTTACGGCCACCAAGAGGGAAACGCGGCCGGCCAAAAAGCACAGCAACATACCACTGTGAGGTGGGAATATGCCCTATGCAGGACTTATGACCCTGATAGCCGTTGCGGTAATAGGGATTTTGTTCGGAATGTGGCGGCAGCGGCAGACGCCGCAGGTGGAAGGGCGGAAGGAAATGGGGGAAGATGGTCATGCAGGAGAGCCAACGCAGACCCTGGGCCTGGATTCCCGGCTTATAGCCGTAATAGCCGCGGCCGTAGCCGCCCATCAGGAGGAAAGGGCCCAGGTCGTTTGGACGCGGGGAGGAGTTAATCCCTGGGTCCTGAGCGGGCGCCGGGAGCTTCATAATAATCAACCGGTTAACCTGAGATGGAGGTCGGGAGTATAATGAAAACCTACATCATCCACGTCAACGGCCAGCGTTTCGAAGTAACTGTGGAGGAGAAGAAAGAGGGGCCGGCGGTGAGAAAAGAAGCCGCGCCTGTAACGGCGATCCCTATGCCTTCGGAGCCGCCGGCCGCGGTCCAGGGGCCGCCTTCTTCGAGCAAAGCCGCGGCAGGCAACGGTAATATCGTTACCGCTCCCCTGCCGGGCAAGGTAGTGAGTGTGAAAGTGAAGGCGGGAGCCCCGGTAAGGAAAGGGCAGGTATTAATGGTATTAGAAGCCATGAAAATGGAGAATGAGATCGTTGCGGCTGCCGATGGTAAAGTTGCGGAGATTTATGTGGGCGAGGGTTCCAGCGTCAATGTGGGGCAACCCTTATTGAAGGTAGAGTAAACGAGAAAACCGTAAATGCGGGGAGGAAGAACATGAGCGGCTCGTTAAACGGAATAAAAGTCATCGATCTTACCCGGGTCCTGGCGGGTCCCTTTTGTACCATGATACTGGGAGATTTAGGGGCGGACGTAATTAAAATCGAAGCTCCGGAGGGGGATGAAGCCAGAAACTTCGGTCCCTTCGTCAAAGGGGAAAGCGCCTATTTCATGAGCATCAACCGCAACAAAAGGAGCATGGTTTTAAACCTTAAGGATCCCAGGGGAAGGGAGATCCTCAAGGAACTGGTCCGGCAGGCGGACGTGCTGGTAGAGAACTTTCGACCGGGGACGACGGCCAAGCTGGGTATTAGCTATGAAGAACTATACCCCCTTAACCCGCGTTTGATCTATGCTTCCTGCTCGGGGTTTGGCCAGACCGGGCCCTACCGGGGGCGGCCTGCCTATGATATCATCATCCAGGCAATGGGGGGAATCATGAGCATAACCGGCCAGCCCGGCGGCGAACCGACGAGGGTAGGGGCTTCAATAGGCGACATAACGGCGGCGCTGTTTACCGTAATAGGCATCCTGGCCGCCCTGGCCGAGCGGGAGCGGAGCGGGAAGGGACAGTATATAGACATCAGCATGCTGGACTGCCAGGTGGCGATACTGGAGAACGCCATAGCGCGCTACAGCGTGGCGGGCGAAGTGCCGAAGCCCATAGGCAACCGCCATCCCTCCATCACTCCCTTTACCACCCTGAGGACGCGGGACGGATATATAGTCATTGCCGTGGGCAACGACAACCTGTGGCGCAAATTCTGCGAGGCAGTTAAGCGACCGGACCTTATTGACGATCCGCGGTTTAAGACCAACCCTCTACGGACCCAGAATTGGGACGAGCTCTATCCCATCTTGTGCTCCATCTTCAGCGAATATACTTCAGAGGAAGCGCTGGCCGTCATGGAGGCGGCGGGGGTACCCTGCGGACCGCTGCAGGATGTCGGACAGCTCTTCCACGACCCCCAGATACGCCACCGGGAGATGGTGCTGCCGATAGAGCACCCTGTGGCCGGGTCCTTATGGATGGCGGGTACGCCGTTGAAACTCTCCCGGACACCGGGGAAAATAGCGCGGCCTGCTCCCACCCTGGGACAGGACACTTACGCAATACTCCGGGAGATGGGATACAGCGAATCCCAGCTTAAAGAGCTGGAAGCCGAAGGAGTGATAACGCCCAAGGCGAAGAAGGAATGAGGGCGAGTAAGGCATAAAAGGCCGGTACCGGGCGGGGCTGGTGGACCGCCCCGCCCGGGCTCCTAAAACAAACAGTTTACCTAAGGATTGGGGGGAGCGCCATGCAAGAGCTCTTGATGGGGATAAGGGGACTTACACCCCAGCAGGTCGTTATGTTTGTCATCGGCGGTATCTTGATCTACCTGGCCATAGCCAAAGACTACGAACCCCTGTTGCTTCTGCCCATGGGTTTTGGCGCTATTCTTACCAACATCCCCTTTTCTTCTGCCATAGGCGAAGAAGGGTTCCTGACTATTTTGCTGCATGCCGGCATAATTACAGAGCTTTTCCCCATCCTCATTTTCATAGCCGTAGGGGCCATGTGCGACTTCACTCCCCTTTTACGCAATCCCCTCGTGATGATCTTCGGGGCGGCGGCGCAGTTCGGCTTTTTTGCCACCATAGTAATAGCCACCCTGTTAGGGTTCGATCTTAAAGAGGCGGCCGCCATAGGTATCATAGGCGCGGCAGACGGCCCCACAACTATCTACGTGGCCACGAAGTTCGCCCAAGGGCTTTTGGGCCCCCTTTCCGTGGCCGCGTATTCCTACATGTCGTTGGTGCCCATCATCCAGCCGCCGGTGATTAAACTTTTGACCAGCAAGAAGGAACGGATGATCCGCATGCCCTATCGGGAAGGGCAGCCGGTTGCCAAAACCGTCCGGATACTCTTTCCCATTGTCGTCACCATTGTGGCGGGTATCATCGCTCCCATCAGCGTAGCCCTGATCGGCTCCCTCATGTTCGGCAACCTGCTGCGGGAGGCCGGAGTAGTGGAACGGCTGGCCAAAGCGGCCGAAAACGAGCTTGCCAATCTTGTAACCTTGCTATTGGGAATAACAATTGGGTCTACCATGGAGGCTAATGCTTTTTTAAACATGAAGACCCTCATGGTCATGGGCCTGGGGTTGCTGGCCTTCGTATTTGACACCGTCGGCGGCGTCCTGCTGGCCAAATTCCTCAACCTTTTCCTTAAAGAAAAGATCAATCCCGCCATAGGCGCCTGCGGCATATCCGCCTTTCCCATGTCTGCCCGGGTAATAGCCAAGCTGGTTTTGAAGGATGATCCCAACAATTTTGTCATCATGCACGCCATCGGCGCCAACACTTCCGGGCAGATCGGGTCGATTATAGCCGGCGGCCTTGTTTTGGCCCTCGTACCTGCATTGCTAAAATAGGGGGTGGGATGGAAATGACGAATGTTGGACTGGCTTTGAAGCTGATGGCCATGGCCCTGCCCGCCATGTTCGGAGTTATTCTCCTTTTTATGGCTATAATAATCGTCCTAACCCATCTTTTCCCCGCGGGGGAAGAAAGGGGGGAAGGAGAATAAAATAGGGCTTCCCATGAAGGATTCGGTCAGCTTTTGGCGAATATATCCCTTTTGTAACCTCAAGGGAAGAAGGGATATTTTTGTCGCGCTGGCACTACCAGCGAGTTCTCTGGGCTTTAATAATTATCGCCGCCCTGTCCGCCGGGGTGGTAATTACAAACCGGGTGCGTCTGGAAGAGGCCAACCGTACGGTTACCCTGGCCGTCGACTTCCAGCAGGTGCAAAAAATAGCCCGGTGGAGTGGTTTGACTACCGGGGAAGTTCTGCAACGCTTTAAGCAACGGGGAATAAACGCCGTCTTATTTAAAGAGCAGACCATTGATGATCTAAAGCAGCAGGTGTGGCTGCAGCCAGCGGATCAGGCGGTCGTGTCCCTGCCGGCTTCCGAACGGGGCAGAGTGCGCCCGGGATACACCTATCTTTTCACCGGGGATGCGTCCCTGGCCGCACGCCTGGCCTTACATCTGCAAAATAAGATTCCGGGAGGGGTGCAGGTCCTGGCGGGCGACGGCTTTACCGCTCTGGGCGTTCCCCTTTCTCCGGAGGAGCTAAAGGATGTCGGCCTCGGTTTTCCGGAAAAGGAAATGGCGGTGGCCCGGGATGCTGGCCTTTTAATCGTACCACAGGTTAGATCATGGTATGGCGTCAACGCCAACTCCCTGGCCGCCGTCTTAAAGTCCCTAGAGGCGTATCGGGACGACATCGTAGCCCTGCTTTTTAACGACAAAAGACTTCCCGGTTATCCCCTGTACCTGTCCGACCTGGCCGCCCTGGTGGAGGAACTCCAGGTACCCGTGGGGCTGATTGAGTTTTTTCCGCAACAAGGTCTAAACCAATTAGCCCTGCTTCTGGATAAAAAGGTCGTACGCGTCCATAGCATCGGCAGTGACGAAATAATGTCATTAACACCGGCGGCGGCCCTGGAACGCCTGGAGCTGGCGGCCAGGGAAAGGAACAACCGTCTTCTTATAGTCCGTTTTAATTTAGCACCCGCATCGAACGATTGGCTTAATGACAGCCTTGCCTTTGTAGGTAAATTTAGGACTGCCCTTATGAACGACGGCCTGGTCATCGGACATGCCGTACCCTTTGCTCCCCTGCCTTTTTCCCGCCTGTGGATATATTTAATCGGCCTCGGCGTCCTGGCGGCGGGAGTTCTCCTGCTGGCCGCCGTGGGCCTGTCCGGCGCGGGCGTGTTGTTGGGTTTGTTAGGTCTTGGCGCCTGGACGGGGGTTGTGGGTCTGAACATCCAGCTCCTCTTTATGCGCAAGGTTATGGCGTTGGGGGCGGCCGTCGTCTTTCCCGCCTTGGCGGTAATTACCGCCATGTCACCATCACCCCGCAGTTTAAAGGCGGCCCTGGCCGTCACCTTACGCACAACCCTTATTTCCTTTTTGGGCGCCCTGTATATAGCGGCAATCCTGGCCGATAATACTTTCATCTTAAAAATAAACGAGTTCAGCGGCGTTAAAGTGGCCTTCGTCGCTCCCTTATTGATTTTTACGGCGGCCGCAATTTTGCGGCAGGAAGGGGAAAAAGCCGGGGCCACCATTCGCGGCTGGCTGGACGCCAACCTCACAGTAAAGCTGGTGCTTTTGGCCGCGGTAGTGGCCGTGGGCGGCCTCCTTTACCTCAGCCGGAGCGGCAATGAAGGGGTGGGCCTTTTACCCCTGGAAGGACAGATGCGCTCTTTCCTTACAGATGTTTTATTTGCCCGGCCGCGAACAAAGGAATTTCTCCTCGGCTATCCCTTTTTGCTGTTAAGCCTTAGCCTCGGTTACCGGCATCGCTTTTTGCTTTTTTGGCTTTTAGGCCTGGTGGGACAGATTTCCCTTGTCAACACCTTCTCCCATATCCATATTCCCTTCCTCATTTCGTTATTGCGGACCTTCAACGGCCTGTGGCTGGGGTTGTTCCTGGGCTTGGTGCTGGTAACTGCGGTTAACTCGCTGCGGGCTTATTTAAGGAGGAAAGAGGCATGGCCAGGGTAGTTATCTCCGGCTATTACGGTTTTCAGAATGCCGGAGATGAGGCCGTACTGTACAGCATGGTAAAGGCCCTGCGTTCCTTTCTGCCGGGCCTGGAAATTAGCGTTTTATCCAATGCGCCGCGTCAAACGGCAACCAGTTTAAATGTTGAAGGGGTAAACCGGTGGCAGCCCATGGCGGTATTTAAAGCCTTGCGGCGGGCCGATCTGGTGATCAGCGGCGGCGGCAGCCTCTTTCAGAATGTAACAGGTTGGAAAAGCCTGTTTTATTATCTGGGCATTGTCCTTCTGGCCCGACTATTGCGCAAGCCGGTGGTCATCTATGCCCAGGGGCTGGGCCCCTTAAAGCAGACTTTCAGCCGCTGGCTGACGGGCAAGGTTTTAAACATGGTACAGTTAATAACCCTAAGGGACAGCGATTCAAGAAAGTTGTTGGAGGAACTAAATGTAAGGCGCCCCCAGGTTTATGTCACTGCCGATCCGGTTCTGGGCTTAGAACCTGGTGACCTCGATTTAAGTTCCGGCGAGAAAAAATGGCATGATTTAGGCTTGACCGGACCGGTAATTGGCATCTCCGTGCGCACCTGGCCGGGAACTGAAGGCTGCTGGCCGGTACTGGCCAGAGTGGCCGATAAGCTGGTAGACGAGGGCTGGCAGGTTGTTTTTATCCCCTTTCAGTTTCCAGGCGACGTCGAAGCCTGCCGTCAGGTAGCCAGGCTGATGCAAAACCGTTCTGTCGTTATAAAGGAGAATATGGATTTTAAAACTATAATGGGGCTGATCGGTCGGATGCAGTTTTTAATCGGCATGCGTCTGCATGCCTTAATCCTGGCGGCGGTTATGGGCATTCCTTTTTTAGCCCTGCCCTATGATCCGAAAGTAGCGGCCTTTGCCCGAACGGTGGAACAACCTTCAACGACAACCCTGGCCGGCATAACCTGCCAGGGATTAACGGCGGCGGTACAGGAAGCCCTGGCGCAGCGGGATGAGCATGCAGAACGTGTGAGGGCGGCGGCTGTCGAGCTGCGGCCCAGGGCCCTGGACAATGCCCGCCTGGTGGTGGAATATTTGAAGAAAATTGTTGCGGAGGATTGAAGGCCGGGAAGATGACAGCCAAAAACGACGTTAAAGTTGCCCGGCCTGCCGGAACCCCTGTGGCCCGTATGGCCCGGGCGGCCGGTATCGTCCTTATATTAAATTTATTGAGCCGTGTACTGGGTTTTGCCCGTGACGCAAGCATTGCTGCCTGTTTCGGCGCCGGACCGGCGACCGACGCCTACCTGGTGGCCTACACCATTCCCTATTTCCTCCAGACCATCCTGGGTATGGCCTTTGTTACCGTTTTAGTACCGGTGATTACGGCCTATCTGGTGCAGGGCGACCGCGGGGAGGCCTGGGATGTTGCCAGCGCCGCCGGCAACTGGACGTTTTTGCTAATGACACTGCTGGCCCTGGGGGGGATCCTCTCGGCTCCCTGGCTCGTCAAGATCTTGGCCCCGGGATTTAACGGGCCCGTTTATAACCTGACGGTGCAATTAACCCGGATCATGTTTCTCTCCCTGCCTTTTATGGGCACGGGCATGCTTGTCAGCGGGATTTTAAATGCCGGTTATATTTTTACGTCACCGGCCCTGGCCCCGGCGGTAAGCAATATCATTATCATCGCCACCGCTCTGCTGGCGGGGCGTGTTTTCGGCATCACCGGTCTGGCCGCAGGTACGGTGCTGAGTTTCGTCGCCTTCATGGTGATTCAGCTTCCCGATTTACCGCGTATAGGTTTTCGTTACAAGTTGCATCTGCTCTCCTGGCATCCTGCCATCCGTCAGGTGGGACGCCATCTTTTACCGGTTTCCCTGAGCCTGGCGGTGACGCAAGTTTATCTGGCTACCAATCGCTTTTTTGCCTCCCATTTGGTGGCCGGTAGCATAACTGCCCTTGATTTCGGCAATCGCCTGGTAACTTTGCCTCTGGGGATTTTTGTGGCTAGCGTCACCACGGCCATCTTCCCATCCCTGGCGGAACAGGCGGCCCGGCAGAACCGCCGGGAAATGGCCCATCTGATCGATCGGGGACTGGGTTTGGTAGTTATAACTATTATTCCGGCGGCCGCCGGTCTTATCTTTCTGCGGGAACCCCTGGTGCGCCTGCTCTTTGAGCGGGGCGCCTTTGAAACCCGGGCCTCGGCCATGACGGCTACGGCGGTTTTCTTTTATTCCCTCGGTCTCCTGGCCCAGGCCATGCATCCTATCCTCACGCGGGCCTTTTATGCCCTGCAGGAGGTAACCGTACCGGTGACGACGGGACTTCTGTCGGTAGCCTTAAACTTTCTTTTCAGCTGCCTGTTGGTGCCTTTTCTGGGCCACGGCGGTCTGGCCCTGGCCAATTCTCTGGCGGCTTCTATCTATGCTTTTATGCTCTATATTATCCTCTACCGCCGTTTACCCGAGCTTGGGGCAAGGCCTTTGCTGGGCAATTTGGCGCGCACCTGCCTGGCGGCCGCAGTCATGGGAATTTTAATCGGTACAGCCTCCGGGTGGCTGGGCCTTCAGTCCTCGACCCAATCTACCCTGGGTTTGCTGACGGGTACGGCGGCGTTGATAGCGGCCGGAGTACTTACCTTCTGGGTTATGGCCCTGCTCTTGCGGATAGAAGAAGTCGATTATGTTACCGCCATGCTCCGACGCCGCCTGCGCCGCCTCGGGTAGACAAGCAGGAATATGGGAATTAACGGCGAATATCACATAGTATTGGCTGGAATGAAGGGAATGTTTGTATGGATCTGGTTGCCATCCAGGAGATTTTACCCCACCGTTATCCCTTTTTACTGGTGGACCGCATTCTGGAGGTAGAGGCCGGCCGGAGGGCCGTGGGCCAGAAAAACGTCAGCGGCAACGAATGGTATTTTAGCGGTCATTTTCCCGGAAGGCCGGTAATGCCCGGGGTGTTGATTATAGAAGCCCTGGCCCAGGTCGGGGCGGTGGCCCTTTTGAGCGTGCCGGATTTTCGGGGACGGGTCGTCCTTTTTGGCGGTATGGACGGGGTTCGTTTCCGCCGCCAGGTCATCCCCGGAGACGTCCTGCGTTTGGAAACGGAGATTATCAAGCTTAAGGGGCGCGTAGGCAAGGGATACGGTCGCGCTTGGGTGGAAAATGAACTGGCGGCCGAAGGAGAACTGCTTTTTGCCGTAGGTGAAAAGTTGCCGGATTAAAGATACCTTTGAGAGGAGGAACCGGCGGTGCATGTTCTGGCCCTAATCTTAGCGGGGGCGGTTAGTTTTGGCCTTACGCCATTGCTCTGCCGACTAGCTCCGCGCCTGGGGGCCGTAGATAAACCCGACGCCCGTAAAATTCACCGCGGGCTTATGCCCCGTCTGGGGGGGGTGGCCATATACGCCGGGTTTGTGGCGGCCTTTTGTTTTCTCGGCTACCGGGAGAGCGAATATACCGGCCTTTTTTTAGGCGGCACCTTGATTATGCTGGTGGGGCTGGTTGATGACATTAAAAACATTAGCCCGCGGCTGAAATTATTGGGTCAGATCGCCGCGGCGGCCCTTCTGGTGGCCTTCGGCGTGAGGGTGGAGTTTCTCACCAACCCCTTTGACGGCCTCCTCATGCTGGGAAAACTGGCCGTCCCGGTTACTATTTTTTGGATAGTAGGCGTCACCAATGCTTTAAACCTGGTGGACGGCCTTGATGGTCTGGCTGCAGGCACTTCCTTTATTGCCGCCGTTACCATAGCCGTAGTGGCCTGGCTGAACGGGGAAGGGGAGGTCGCCCTTTTATCCCTGGCCCTGGCGGCCAGCGTCCTGGGCTTTCTGCCCTTCAACTTCCATCCGGCGCGCACCTTTATGGGCGATTGCGGTTCTATGTTTTTAGGCTTTAACCTGGCGTCCCTGGCCGTAATCGGCCTTACCAAGAGCGCTACGGTGATTTCCCTTTTTATTCCGGTGGTTATCCTGGGCCTTCCCATCCTCGATACCTTTTTGGCCATTGTGCGGCGCCTCTATAATCATCGACCTATCTTTGCGCCCGATAAAGGGCACCTGCATCACTGCCTATTGGCCCAGGGGTTGACCCAGCGCCAGGCCGTCGCTGTCATTTATTTGGTCAACGCTTGCCTCGGGGCCAGCGCCGT
This sequence comes from Moorella humiferrea, assembly GCF_039233145.1. Taxonomy (NCBI): domain Bacteria; kingdom Bacillati; phylum Bacillota; class Clostridia; order Neomoorellales; family Neomoorellaceae; genus Neomoorella; species Neomoorella humiferrea. Next base: position 192,218 of record NZ_CP136419.1, read on the forward strand.
GCTCCTGACGCGGTTGACGACGGATCAGGGCGTCCTTATCCTGGTCGGTCTGGCGGTGTTGATCCTGTTGGGGTGCGACAGGCTGGGCGTCCTTGGCAAAAGGCGCGTTCCCCGGATCAAAACGCGACATAATTCTTTGCCCATGCTTTGACGTAGCTTTAGTAAGGTCGCGGGCTTTTAAGCCTGCGGCCTTTTTGTATTTATGGAGCTTAATAGGAGATAATACGAAAATGAAGTCTTGGGATGACGGGGGAATGGAAAATGAAGGAATTGTTTCTCGAAGGGCTTTTGATACTGGCTTTTATTTTGGCCGGAATCGGCCTCCTCTTTTACCTGCACAATCGGGAATTACTATAAAAAGGACCTGGGAGGGTAGTATCTTGGATTACATCGAGGTTTTTCTCCAGACTATCCTGGCCTTTGCCGCCATCCTTATTTACACCCGGATTCTGGGTAAGCAGCAGATAGGTCAGCTTACTTTTTTTGAGTACATTAACGGCATCACCTTCGGCAGCATCGCCGCCGTTTTGGCCACGGACATAAGCCCCAAAAGTACGGGTCTGCATTTTCTCGGCCTCACCCTCTTTGCCTTCTTGACGTGGGCGGCCGGCTATATTGCCCTGGTCAGTCGCCCGGCCCGTAAGCTGATTTCCGGCGAGCCCACGGTAGTGGTGCATAACGGTAAAATCCTGGAAGGAAATATGAAAAAAATGCGGTATAATTTTGATGAGCTGGCCATGCAGCTGCGGCAGAAAAATGTCTTTGATATCGCCGATGTCGAGTACGCCATCCTGGAACCCGACGGCGACCTCAGCGTTTTATTGAAGTCCCAGAAACGCCCCCTGACGCCTGCCGACCTCCAGCTGCCTACCCAGTATGAGGGGATACCGACAGAACTGGTTATGGATGGCGAGGTCCTTTTCCAAAACCTTAAACAAAACAACCTGGATGAAAAGTGGCTCATCCAGCAGCTTCAGTCCCAGGGGGTCCAGGACCTCAGCCAGGTGGATTACGCCGTATTAAGGAGCGACGGCTCCCTGTATATTAATTTAAAGCAGGACAATCTCGTTAATCCGGTGGACATTACGGATGCTCCGGAAAATCCCATAAAAAAGACAAATAACAATTAGTCAATTTATATTTGGAGGTGGTTAGAATGGCTATAAAATTTGGCACCGACGGGTGGCGGGCCGTTATAGCGGAGGAGTTTACCTTCGCCAACGTCCGCCTGGTCACCCAGGCCGTTGCCAACTATTTACGCAACGCCAGGGGAACAGGGGAAGTCATAATCGGTTATGATAATCGCTTCCTTGCCCCGGAGTTTGCGGCCGCAGTGGCGGAAGTGCTGGCGGGTAACGGTTTCACCGTATACCTGCCGGAGAGGGCGGTGCCGACGCCGGTGACGGCCTGGGCCGTGAAAAAATACAGGGCGCTGGGCGCCGTGATGCTTACGGCCAGCCACAATCCTCCCGTTTACGCAGGGTTCAAATTCATACCCGATTACGCCGGACCGGCCGTGCCGGCGATTACCGCGGCCATTGAAAATGAAATCGCCGCGGTGACTGGTAAGGAGAAAATCGATTCCATAGAGCTGGGCAAGGCGCGGCAAAGGGGCCTCATAAAGGAACTTGATCCCAGGGAAGACTATTTGACCTACCTGGAGGGGATTATTGATGTCGACGCTATAAAAAAGGCGCGGCTTAAGGTGGTAGTCGATCCCCTTTATGGTGCGGGCATCGATTACCTGGATGAGTTTCTGCAACGGGCAGGCTGCCAGGTACATACCATTCATAACCACCGCGACCCTTTGTTCGGCGGAGGCCTGCCCGACCCCGGCGTCAACGGTTTAAAAGATTTAGCGTGGCAGGTACGAGATACGGGTGCCGAAGTGGGGCTGGCCCTGGATGGCGATGCCGACCGCTTCGGGGTCGTCGATGGAGACGGCACCTTCCTCACGGCCAATGAAGTGCTTTACCTGGTCCTGGCCCACCTTCTTGAATACCGGCGTTTTCGGGGTCCTGTCGCGCGGACGGTAGCCACCACCCACAACCTTGACCGCCTTGCTGCCGCCCATGATTTAAGGGTTATCGAAACGCCGGTAGGCTTTAAATACATCGGCGAGGCTTTGCGGATGCACCAGTGCATCCTGGGCGGCGAAGAAAGCGGTGGGTTAAGTATCAGGGGCCATATTCCGGAAAAAGACGGGATCCTGGCCACGGCCCTCGTTGCCGAGCTTCTGGCAGTCACCGGGCGCGGCTTAAAAAACATTCTTTTGGATTTACAAAGACGCTACGACCGCCTGGTGAGCCGCAGGTTGGACCTGGAGGTGACTCCCGAAGTTAAAGACAGGATTTTAAATCAACTTCCTTCCTTAAGCCCCGCTAAGATCGGCGGCGTACCGGTCACCGGGCGCCTTACCGTGGACGGCGTCAAATTTCTCCTGGAGGACGGCAGCTGGGTCTTGCTGCGGCCGTCGGGCACCGAGCCGCTACTGCGGCTGTATGTAGAGGCGCCCGATGAAGGGCGCCTCCAACTCCTCCAGGAAGACATGCGGTCTATCCTCAGGCTTTAAAATACCTGTTGTACTCTTCGGCCGAAAGTTCCCGGTAACAGTTGGGACACAGGGCCCCTTTACCGGGAACTTCAACGGCGTTTTCCAGGCCCAGGCGCTCCATGAAGCTTAATGAGGCGCCGCAACGCAGACAGGCATCACTGGCGTCCGGCATAACCTTCACCTCCTTTTTCACCTCAAGGAAGGCCCGCCGCATAGGATATAGGGGGTGAGCAGCATGGGCTACCAGGCGCCGGTGTTCCTGTTTTTTATCGTGATTGTCTTATATATTTTTTACAGGCACTTCTGGCGGCGGCAGTTTATCCATGCAGACCATTCTTTACCGGTCCTCTACCTTAACGGCCGGGAGGAATTTTTAGAAGGCCTCCTGCGGCGGTATATTAGGTGGTGTTACTGGCACGGATACCCCGGGAGAATGGCCGTAATCGGCGACTGTGAAACCCGGGCATCCCTTGATATCTTGCGCCGTTTTTTTTATCCCTATCCTCCACCGTTTCTGTATTCTTCCGGGGAAAATTTTCATGAAGAGGGAATTTTTCTGGTAGATATCAGAAAAGAAAGGGACTTAAATTCCGCTTGGGCGGCGCTCTGCCAAAACTATTTTAAAATATAAATCACCGGGAGGAAAAAACAATTTTGATGGCGAAATAGACTGCCAGAGTCCAGCTTAAGGAGAGCGGATACATGGTGGAACGGCGCAGCCGGGAGGGTTGGTTGGCAGGTTTAATCTTGACGGTCGGAGGTATTTTGCTAACCTTGGCCGGCATCCAGGGCCCGGCTGTCTGGGCGGGTTTAATTTGGAGCGTTTTAAATGGTGCGGTGCTGGCGGTTGAAGCCTTCCGGAAAAAGAGGGAGTGGCAGTATCTCTTATTAATCCTGAATTTAATCATAGCCGGCAGCTGGGTGGCGCTGGGAGAGGTTATCGAAATTACTGCTTTGCCCTTTTTTTTCTTTATGCCCCTTTGGGTTCCACTTTATCTGGGCCGGAGGAAGGCCGTCGTTTTGGGCTTGATAATGGCCTTCGGTCTGATGGTCCTCTGGGATTTGCAGGGAGGTTTGGCCTTTAACCTTCATAAGGTATATCTTGGGTGCGGTTGGCTGCTCTTAGGAGTTTTCTTTTACCTGGCCTGGAACAAGGTAGCGGGGGAAGCGGCCAGGGTTCCCTCCCTTATGGCCGAAATAGAGCGCTGGCGACGGGAATACGATTTAACCCGGTCCATTTTGGCGACGGTGGAACAATTAGCCTTAACGGATGATTTGACAGGCCTTTTCAATTTTCGTTATTTTGAGCAAAGCCTGGAACGGCTGCTCAATTCGTACCACGCCCTGAACCACCTGGCGTTGGTGATGCTGGATGTCGATCATTTTAAGGAGATTAACGATCAATGCGGCCATCTGGTGGGCAATCGGGTGTTGAAGGAACTGGCGACCATTTTAAAGGAACACACCCGGGAGCAGGACATAGTGACCCGGTTCGGCGGGGAGGAATTTGCCATAATTTTGCCGGGTACGGGCTATCAGGGTGCCATGCAGGTAGCGGAAAGGATTCGCCGGGCCGTGGCCGGGTACCATTTTAATGAAGGCGGGAAAACCGTACGACTGACGGTAAGTGCGGGTATTGTCGTCTGGCCGGAAGATGGAACTAATAAAGAAGAGTTGGTAGCCCGGGCCGACTTTGCCCTTTACCGCGCCAAAATCATGGGGCGCAACAGCGTCTGTCCCTATCGCCAGGTCAAGGAAGAAACCGGGGGAGGGTAAAGGATTGTTGTTGAGCTACGCGCCCAGGTTTTGTTGGCGGGGGTTCGTTTATCTGGTATGGGGCGACCGGGGTCTTAAGGTGGGGCTCAGCCATAAACCCGGGCTGGATCATGCTTTTTGGCTGCGAAAGGGTTATCGTCATTTTGCGCTGTTGACGCCGCCTTTACCCTTGGGTACGGCCTTTTTTTTACAAGAATATCTTCGACGCCACCTTTCCGGTAGTGCCGGGCCTTCTTTTACCGTCGTCAGGAATCTGTTAAACAAGGCCCGGGCAAGGCTTGGCCTGCCGCCCGGGCCTTTTACCGTTACCCCCTTTCCCGAGGCCCTGCCGGCCCCGCCCCCGCTGGAGCTGGCCCTGGTGCGGAAAATACTGTCGGGGCGAATCCTCTGGCTGGAGGAAATTGAGGAAGCCTTGGCCGAAAGTAAGATGGGGGTCACGACGCCCCTTGAAGATATCCTGCACTGGCTCTATCTGGCCGGACAGGCGGAAGTAATCCCGGGGGTCGGTTACGGAGATGACGGCGAACCGCGCTGCCGGCGCTGCGGTCAAACGACCCGTCTGTTGACGGTGGCGTGCGCCGCCTGCGGCAGCAGCGACTGCCTCATATGCGAAAAATGCCTCACCATGGGGCAGTCCCGCCGCTGTCGACCCCTTTACGCCCGCCCTGCGGAGGAACGGCGGCTGGAGGTAAAGGCTCTCCGGCAGGTAGAGCCCCGACTGAAGTATGAACTAAGCCCCGCCCAAAGGGATGCCTACCAGGAAGCGGCGGAATTCGTCTTAAAGGGGCGGGACAAAGAATGCCTTCTGTGGGCCGCCTGCGGCGCCGGCAAGACGGAGGTGGCATGCGGTCCCATTGCCGCTGCCCTGGGCCTCGGGAAAACGGTTCTTTACGCCTGTCCCCGGCGAGAGGTCGTCCGGGAGCTGCAGGTAAGGCTCAGATCTTTTTGGCCGGAGCTGGAGGTTTTGGCCCTTTATGGCGGCAGCACCGGCAAATACGGCCGCGCCGATATTACCCTGGCGACGACCCACCAGGCCCTGCGTTTTTACCGCCGCTTCGATCTCGTCATCCTTGATGAAGTCGACGCCTTTCCCCTTTCTGAGGACCCCATGCTTTACTATGCCGTGGAACGGGCCCGCCGGGAAGACGGGCAGATCCTCTTTATGACGGCCACGCCGCCCCCCGCCCTGGTGGCCCGGGCAAAGGGCCGCCGAATAAAGGTTATATACCTGCCGGCGAGGCACCACGGTCGCCCCCTGCCGGAGCCGGAAGTTTTACGGGACCCGTTTTTAGCACCCCCTGGCGCCGGGCCCCTTCCGCGGTTACTGATTGCCTGTCTGGAACAGACCATGGCCGAAAGGGCACGGCTGCTTATATTTGTTCCCGCCGTCAGGCTGGTAGACGAAGTTGTTACCTGGCTTTTGCGGGAACGTTCGGGAGAGGAGACCTGCCGGGTCTGGGTGAGGGGCGTTACCGCCTCCCACCCCCAGCGCGATGAAGTAATAGACGCCTTCCGCCGCGGAGATTTTCCGGTGCTGGTGGCAACGACCGTTATGGAACGGGGCATCACCATTCCCCGTCTAAACGTCCTGGTCCTTTATGCCGATGAAGAAAGGGTTTTTACAGAGAACGCCCTGATCCAGATGGCCGGACGGGCCGGGCGGGCGGCCTCCTATCCCAAGGGCAGGGTTTGGTTTTTGGCCAGGCGCGTCAGCCCGGCCATGGCCGCGGCCCGATACCGGATTCGTGAATTTAATAGTATGGCCCGGCGGCGGGGGTATCTGGTGGAGGGGAAAGAATGAAGTGGCTGTTCCCTCGGCCCAGTACCTGCGTTTGGTGCGGGCGTCCGGCCCCGGGACACGACTTTTGCAGCGCCTGCCGACAGCAGCTTAAAGGTTGGCAAGAATTTTACCGTCCATGCCTTTACTGCGGCCGTCTTCTGCCCAAGGAAGGGGAGAAGATATGCGGCCATTGCCGGCAGAAGCCACCCCCTTTTACCATGGCCCGGGCGGCAGGCCCCTACCAGGGGCTACTTAAAGAGATGATTTGGGCCTTTAAATATCAGGGTCGCCTCTCCCTGGCCGCCCCCCTGGGACGTCTGCTGGCTCAGGTCGTTGTCGCGGAAATGGGGAGCTGGCGCCCCGAACTGGTTGTACCCGTTCCCCTCACGCCGGGAAGGCTAAAGGCCCGTTCCTTTAATCAAGCTGAACTCCTAGGCCGCTCCCTGGCCGCGGAACTGGGACTGGCGTTTGATGGAAGTATAATTTCCAGGACAAAGGAGACGGCCCCCCAGATCAACCTTTCGCGGGAGAAACGCTGGCAAAACCTGGCCGGGGCCTTTCAAATAACGGTACCGGAGAAAACTAAAGGACGACGTCTTCTTTTGGTGGACGATGTCCTGACCACCGGCGCAACCGCCTGCGCCTGTACCGGGGTCCTTATGAAAGGCGGGACTACGGGTGTGGCGGTAGTTACCCTGGCCACCGGCATCGAAAAATCTTTTTATTTTTCTACATAAATCTCACAAATGATGGACCCCTCGACAAAATTTTGGGCCGTCCACATCTAAATCCACATTTATAGGGCAGGAATCTCAACTTATTAACAGGCTTATCCACTTTATCCACAGCTAACGGACGGGAATTGGGGGCTTACAAAATGGCCTTGCAAATACCAAAAAATGGCAATCATTGTTAACATCCATTGGTCATTTGACAGGCAACAATAACCATGATATGATGGACTTGCTTGAGGATCCTCCCGACCTCAAGGGAGAAAACTTTAGGAGGAATTTTTACAGCATGTTCGGTAAAGTAAAATGGTTCAGTCCGGAAAAAGGCTACGGGTTTATTGAAAAAGAAGACGGAAGCGACGTTTTCGTGCATTTTTCCGCCATCCAGGGTGAGGGTTTTAAAACCCTGGTCGAAGGCCAAGCGGTGGAGTTCGATATTGTGGAAGGCCCCCGTGGTCCCCAGGCGGCCAATGTGATTAAACTGTAAGCCTACAATTAGGCCTCGGCTTGTGCCGGGGCCTTGCTGGTCTTTAAAATTAAAATATACCGGCCGGAAAGGGGTGCTTTGCTTAAGGATGGAAATTGTCATCCGCGGTAAAAACCTCCAGGTAACCGACGCCCTAAAACAGTACATTACCAAGAGGCTGAGCAAGATTGAACGTTACCTTGAAGGAGTGGAGGAAATCCAGGTCAATCTGGCGGTGAATCGGGATTCCCATGTGGTGGAGGTGACCATTCCCCTCAATGGTTATCTATTGCGGGGCGAAGAGGCCACCGGGGACATGTACGGTTCCGTAGACCTGGTGGTTGAGAAGCTGGAAAGGCAGATAGAAAAATATAAAACAAAGTTGGCTAAAAAGCTGAAGAACGGCACCATCAAAGAGCCGCCCGTCGAAACCCGGGAAGAAGAAAACGAACCGAAACTAATCAGGACCAAACGTTTTCCTATTAAACCCATGGCCGTGGAAGAAGCCATCCTGCAGATGAACTTATTAGGCCACAACTTTTTCGTCTTTTCCAATGCCGAAACGGAGGAAGTCAACGTCCTTTACCGCCGCCGGGACGGCAACTACGGTTTGATTGAACCGGAATATTGAGGTAATAATATAAAAGAATCGGCGATTTTGGGAGATAATGGATGAACTAAGTCCATTTCTCCCTTTTTTGTTTATTCTCTCCCGGTAGAACGGAAGGGAATCGCAAGCTGCCCGCGAATTATTTAACTGCGTAAATTACAGCGTAAACAAGAGAGAGATAGGTGAGGAATTTGTCGGAAGAAAATAAAATACCGGAGGCTGCTGCTTTTGAAAGGGTGATTTGCCAGATAAAGGACGTTTTGGGAACGCGCTTGATAACGGGCCCGGATGGAAACATCAGCGAAATACATATAATGGCGACGGGGGAACGCAGCCCTAAGCAGATTGTCCGCGACGTCGAATCGGCCCTGCTTGTACAAATGGGAGTTGCCGTGGACCGTAAAAAAATAAGCGTAGTGCAGGTGGACGAAGGGGGGCTTCCCGCGGCGACGGCGGAAAAAAGGGTCCCCTATCGGGCGACGGGCGCACCTTTAAGGCTCGTGAGTATAAACTTTTTCACCCGCGGCCTTGAAGCCGAGGCAACGGTGGAACTGGAAGCAGTCTTCGGCGGGAACATCTATCAGGGATATGCCTGCGGTCCCAATATACCGGCGCGGCATCTCCGGCTGGTGGCCGAAGCCACCGTCAATGCTATAGAAAAATCGGGATACGGCATGTGGCGTCTGGCCCTGGAGGATCTGGTGGTGGTGGAAGTGGCCCGGCGGCGGGCCGTGGTATCCCTGCTTGTGCTGTTGGATCAGGCGGGCTGTGAGTATCTGGTAGGTGCGGCCCTCGTCAAAGGGGATGAACGCAGGGCTGCCGCCGAAACGATTTTGCAGGCCTTTAAATGCAGTAAAAGACATTAATTGCCCGCCGCCATGATTCATGTTACAATAATAGCGACTGAGGTTTATCCTTTATGGAAAGGAACCGTCACGGTTCCTTTTATATTGAGGTGACATCAATAATGCTGGGAATATTGCGTAATCTTCTTGACGATAATGCCCGGGAAATAAAAAAGTTAAGCCGCCAGGTGGAGGCCATCAACGCCCTTGAGCCGGAAGTGCAGGCCCTGACGGACGCGGAGCTTCAGGCTAAAACGGCCGAGTTCCGCCGCCGCCTGGACAACGGCGCCAGCCTGGATGAGCTCCTGCCGGAGGCCTTCGCCGTGGTCCGGGAAGCTTCCCGGCGGGTACTGGGCCAGCGCCATTTCGACGTCCAACTCATGGGCGGCATCGTATTGCACCAGGGGCGTATCGCCGAAATGAAAACAGGTGAAGGCAAGACCCTGGTAGCAACCTTGCCGGCCTACCTCAACGCCCTTACGGGACGGGGGGTCCACATTGTCACCGTCAACGACTACCTGGCCCGCCGGGACAGCGAATGGATGGGCCGCATTTACCGTTTTTTGGGTTTGAAGGTGGGCCTGATCGTTCACGGCCTGGACGCCGCTGCCAGGCGGGAAGCCTATGCCGCCGATATAACCTACGGCACCAACAATGAGTTCGGCTTCGATTACCTGCGGGATAATATGGCCCTCCACCCGGAGGAGATGGTCCAGCGGGAGCTGAATTACGCCATTATCGACGAAGTCGACAGCATTTTAATTGACGAGGCCCGTACGCCCCTGATTATTTCCGGTATGGCGGAAAAGCCTACGGAGATGTACTACACCGTGGCCAGAATTATACCCCGCCTAAGGCCGGGTATAGATTATACCGTTGATGAAAAGGCCAAAGTGGCCACCCTGACGGAAGCCGGTGTGGCTCGGGTGGAAGAGATGCTGGGGATAGAAAACCTATACGACGACGCCAACATCGAGCTGTCCCACCACGTCAACCAGGCCCTCAAAGCCCACACCCTGATGAAGAGGGACCGGGACTACGTGGTCAAGGACGGCCAGGTGATCATCGTCGACGAATTTACCGGCCGTCTGATGTTCGGGCGGCGCTACAGCGAGGGCCTACATCAGGCCATCGAAGCCAAAGAGGGCGTCAAAATTGAACGGGAATCCCAGACCTTAGCGACCATTACCTTCCAGAACTACTTCCGGATGTACCGCAAACTGGCCGGCATGACCGGTACGGCGGCGACGGAGGAGGAAGAATTCCGCAAGATTTACAACCTGGATGTGGTGGTCATCCCCACCAATAAGCCCATGATTCGCAAAGATTACCCCGACGTCATTTACCGTACGGAAAAGGGTAAATTCGAGGCGGTGGTAAACGAGATCTGCGAGCGACACGCCAAGGGACAGCCTGTGCTGGTAGGAACAATTTCCATAGAAAAGTCGGAACGCCTGAGCGAAATGCTGAAAAAAAGGGGCATACCCCACCAGGTTTTAAACGCCAAGTATCATGAAAAGGAAGCCGAGATTATAGCCCAGGCCGGCCGGCTGGGTGCCGTGACCATTGCCACCAATATGGCCGGCCGCGGCACCGACATCATCCTGGGCGGCAATCCGGAAGCCCTGGCCAAAGAAAGGATGCGGAAGGCCGGTTACAGCCCGGAATTGATTGCCGCCGCAACCGGTTTTAAAGGCCAGGAGGAAGAAGACCCCGAGGTAGAAGCCGCACGCCGAGCCTACCAGGAATTCCTGGCGGAAGCTAAGAAGGAGACGGAAGCCGAGAGGGAAAAGGTCGTCGCCCTGGGAGGACTGCACATAATAGGAACTGAACGCCATGAAAGCCGGCGCATTGACAATCAGCTCCGCGGCCGCGCCGGCCGGCAGGGCGATCCCGGTTCCAGCCGCTTTTACGTTTCACTGGAAGACGATTTGATGCGCCTCTTCGGCTCTGATAGTTTGACCGGCATCCTCGACCGTTTGGGGATGGACGACACCACACCTATCGATCACCCCCTGGTATCCCGCTCTTTGGAGCAGGCCCAGAAAAAGGTGGAAGCCCACAACTTCGACATCCGCAAGCACGTTCTGGAGTATGACGACGTCATCAACAAACAGCGGGAGATTATCTACCGCCAGCGGCGTGAGGTTTTGACCGGCGCGGACCTGCGCCCGACCATTGAAGATATGATTACCACCGTCGTCGACCGGACGGTGGACCGCTTTGCCGGCGAGAGCAAGTATCCCGAAGAGTGGGATCTGGCCGGCATGGTGGACTACGCCGAACAGCTCTTTTTACCCAACTGCGACCGCGAGGCTTTAATCCAGGCCATCCGGGAAATGGATAGGGAAGAAGTTTACGGCTTTTTAAGGGAAGAAGCCCTCAAGGCCTACCGGCGGCGGGAGGAGGAGCTGGGGGCGGAAAACCTACGGACAATAGAACGCCTGGTCCTTTTAAGGGTGGTGGACATCAAGTGGATGGACCACCTGGATGCCATGGATCAGCTGCGCCACGGCATTGGCCTGCGGGCTTATGGGCAGCAGGATCCCCTGGTGGCCTACAAGTTTGAAGCCTACCAGATGTTCAACGACATGATCGCCGCCATCCAGGAAGACGTGGTACGCTATCTCTACCGAGTGAAAATGGTCCAGCCGGAAGCCGAACGGCCGCGCCATGTGGTGGAAAACCGTTATGCCGAAGATGCGCGGCCGCGGCAGCCGGTACGCCGAGAGCAAAAGATCGGCCGCAACGACCCCTGCCCCTGCGGCAGCGGCAAAAAATATAAGAAGTGCTGCGGGGCGGGGAAGTAAGGGGAAACCTTTTATAGTGGCTAATGCCTACGCTAGAAACAATGAAAATTAGGGCTGGCTTTAGTTTGGAGCGAGCGACTTGGCCCGAGTGGCAAAGCGGCCTTGGCGAAGCCGGAGAGCGAGGGCGGGGCCGAGGACAGGATGTCCGAGGCCGGCCTTTGAGGCAAGGATGCCGAATAGGCCGGGAACCCCGCCCAAGCCGAAGGCTGAGCCTTAGGCCGCTCCACAAGGGCCACGGAGCGAGCGAAAATAAAGCTAGCCCGCAAAGAAGTTGTTTTTGGGGAGTGATTTTACTATGCTACAGGACTATAAAGGCCGCCTGGAGGATTTAGCCCGGCGGCTGGAAGAATTGAGGGTCTCCCTTTGACCTGGAAGCGGCAGAGGAAGAAATAGAGCGCCTGGAAAAGGAAATGCTTCAACCCGACTTCTGGGAAGACCGCGCCCGGGCCGAAACCGTGGGTAAACGCCTCAACTACCTGAAAGAGAAACTGGCCCGGTACCAGGAACTGGAGAGGAAGTACACCGACGTCCGTGAACTCTGGCAGCTGGCTCTGGCTGAAGAAGATACTTCGCTAGAGGAAGAGATCGCCGGGGAACTGGCGGCCGTAGAAGGCCGGGTAGAAAAAGAGCTCCTTGCCACCCTGTTAAACGGCCGCTATGACGGCAACAATGCCATCCTCTCCCTGCATCCCGGCGCCGGCGGCACGGAGTCCCAGGACTGGGCCGCCATGCTCCTCAGGATGTACACCCGCTGGGCCGAAGATCACGGCTACCAGGTGGAAATCCTGGATTATCTGGAAGGGGAGGAGGCGGGAATTAAAAGCGCCACCCTCCTCATAAAAGGTGAGAATGCCTACGGCTACCTCCAGGCCGAAAAGGGTATCCACCGCCTGGTGCGCATTTCCCCCTTCGACGCTGCCGGCCGGCGGCATACCTCCTTCGCCTCCGTTGACGTCATTCCCGAGGTCGCGGCTGACGAAGAAGTGGTCATCAATCCCGACGATTTAAAGATCGATACCTTCCGCTCCCAGGGGGCAGGTGGCCAGCACGTCAACAAGACGGATTCGGCGGTGCGCATTACCCATTTGCCCACGGGCATAGTGGTTACCTGTCAGAATGAGCGCTCCCAGCACGCCAACCGTCTTGCGGCCATGAAGATCCTCCAGGCCAAGCTGGCGGCCCTGAAACGCCAGGAACAGGAAGAGGAGCTGGCCCGGATCCGGGGCGAGCAGCGGGAGATAGCCTGGGGCAACCAGATACGATCTTACGTTTTCCATCCGTACAGCCTGGTCAAGGATCACCGTACCGAGGTGGAAACGGGCAACATCCAGGCCGTCATGGACGGCCAGATCGATCCCTTCATCCACGCCTATTTACACTGGCAGCGGCGCCAGAAAAGGTAAAGCCCGGTATTATGCCGGGCTTTTACCTTGACATCATGCCGGACGTTGTGTACGATAAAAATGGGTAATTTGGGTCTTTTGGGTATATTATTTGGGTTTAAGGGCACTACTAAAAGTAAAATCAGGAAAGGAGAGGTCAAGGATGGTTGCCGTGCGAGCCAATTTGGATCTGGCCAAAAAATACGTGGCCGAAAAATTGCTGCGGGAAGCCTTCGAGTATATGGAAAAAAATCCCGAAGAAAATTTTCCGCGCCTGCTGCAGGTAGCCCGGATGCTGGCTCGAAAAGAGGTACATAAGCAGCAAATCGCCAAAGTTCTGGAAGCCTACCGGCAAAATCCCAGCATCCATGCCTATGTAAACCGCCTTTTCAACGTCCACCCCAACGTCAAACAAAGGCTGATTTACAACTGGTTCGTCAACGCCATGCTTTTGGGTATCCCCCGCCAGCAGCAGGTAGAAAAGGAAACCGGTATTCATATTCCTAACTTTTTCCTTTTAGACCCCACCAGCGACTGCAACCTGCGCTGTCACGGCTGCTGGGCCGGGGAGTATGCCCATCACGACAGCCTGGAGTTGGACCTGGTCGACCGCCTCTGTCGGGAAGCGAAGGAAGTGGGGATTTACTGGATGGCCATGTCGGGGGGTGAACCCTTCCGCTGGCCCCATCTTTTTGAACTGGCCGAGCGCCATCCGGATATGGCCTTTATGCTTTACACAAACGGCACTTTAATAGATGAAGCCGTGGCCGACCGCCTGGTAGAAGTGGGTAACATTACCCCGGCCATCAGCCTGGAAGGTTGGCGGGAGCGCACCGACGCCCGTAGAGGAAAGGGTGTCTTTGACCGGGTGATGAAGGCCATGGAGATCTTACGGGATCGGGGATTGGTCTTCGGCGTTTCCCTCACTATTACCCGGGAAAACGTCGAAGAAGTGACCAGCGACGCCTTTATTGATTTCCTGATGGAGAAAGGGGTCGTTTACGGTTGGAGTTTCCATTACGTTCCCGTCGGCCGCGAACCCAAGCCTGAATTGATGATTACCCCGGAGCAGCGGGCCTATCTGGTGGAGCGCGTGGCTTACATCCGCAACCATAAAGGCCTGCAGCTGGCCGACTTCTGGAACGACGGCGAGCTTACCTTGGGCTGCATCGCCGGCGGCCGCCGTTACTTCCATATAACCGCCAGCGGAGATGTTGAGCCCTGCGCCTTTATCCATTTTTCCCTGGACAACATTAAAAATAAAAGTTTAATGGAAGTCCTCAAGTCGCCCCTATTCCGTGCCTATCAGGAACGCCAGCCCTTCAGCGATAATCTGTTGCGCCCCTGCCCCCTGATTGACGTACCCGGGGCTCTAAGGGAAATTATCGCTTCCACCGGGGCCCGGCCGACCCACCCCGGGGCGGAAACGGTCCTCGGCGGCACGATAGGCGCCTACCTGGACGCCAACTCCGCCCGCTGGGCCGTAGTGGCCGATAGGATATGGCAGGAACGCCATCCGGTGGCAGAGAAAAAGGAATTGACAGCCGGGAAATAAAGGGATATGCTGGGGGTAGCAAGCTGTGGGAGAGGGACGCCGATGCTTACCAGACGCCGGACCCAGTTCCTGGAGAGAATAAAAGAGATATACCAGGAAACCGGGGAACCAGTCCATTATATAACCGTGGCCGAGGCCCTGGGGGTCAGTAAGTGGACGGCCTATGACATCCTCCAGGAGCTAGAGAAAGACGGTTTCCTGGAAAGAAAATATATAGTCAACAGCAACGAAAAAACGCCCGGACGTTCCATGATCATGTTCGTACCCACTCCGTTGGCTGCGGGAGAGGGGAACTTTGCCGTTGACTGGCAGGAAGCCCGCGCCAGGTTGTTGGAAACTGTGGGCAACCTTTTGCCCAGGGAAGCGGGACGGGTGGCCCGGGAACTCCTGGAAGAAATACCGGGCAAAGCCCATCCCGTGATTACCTGCGCCTATACCCTGACGGTCCTGCTGGTGTATTTGAAGTCCCTGGGAGAAAAAGCCCTGCATCTGGTCCGCGGCGCCCTGAAAAACGCGCGGCGGCCGGAGGCCGGCCTGCTTTTGGCTACAGGCACGGGCCTGGGCCTGGCGGCCAACATGGGGCCCCAGGGGAGCCTGGCCGGACAGCTGGCCGCCTATTTGAGCCGCCTTCAGGAGCAGATAGAGGCTTTAAACGGCGGCGAGCATAAATTACTCCTTGAATTTCTCCACGAAGCCCTGGAACGGGCAATTAAAAAGGTGGAAAGCCCGGTGCTGTGACGCCCGGGCTTTTTAAAATAATTGGAGGACGACCATGTCCCTGCGACGGCGCTATATCCACCTTAATCGTTATCGCCAGATCGTCAATGTCCTGGCCCGTTACGGTTTTGGCTATCTCCTCGATCAGATGGGGCTGGGGGAACTAATCTTAAAGCGGCAGCGACAGCAGTCTGCTTTATCGGCGGGGGAACGCCTGCGCCTGGCCCTGGCCGAACTCGGCCCTACTTTTATCAAACTGGGACAGCTCCTCAGCACCCGTACCGACCTTTTACCTCCCGACATCGTCACCGAGCTGGCCCGGCTGCAGGATCGCGTCCCTCCTTTTTCCTTTGCTGAAGTGAAAGATACGGTGGAAAAAGAACTGGGCCGGCCGCTGGAAGAGGTTTTTCTTCAATTTTGCGCCGAGCCCATGGCGGCTGCGTCCATCGGCCAGGTACACCGGGCCGCCCTGCCTGGTGATAAGCAGGTCGTCGTTAAGGTTCAACGGCCGGGTATTGCCGAACGGGTGCGCATAGATCTGGAAATTCTTTTCGATCTGGCACGACTGGCCCGGCACCACACTGTTTACGGCCGCATCTATGATTTTCCCCGCATGGTCGAAGAATTTGCCCGCTCCATGGAGGCAGAGCTCGATTATACCGTCGAAGGCCGCAATACCGACCGCCTGCGGGAGAACATGGCCGGCAACGCTCAGGTCTATATCCCCAAAGTCTACTGGGATTATACCACCGTCAGGGTTTTGACGCAGGAATATGTCGAGGCGGTAAAATTAAACGACCTGGAGGAAATCGACCGGCAGGGTTATAACCGCCGGCGGATAGCCGTAAATTTAGCCCGGGCCGTTTACCAGCAAATATTTATAGACGGTTTTTTCCACGGCGATCCCCATCCCGGCAACCTGGCGGTACTGCCGGGAGACGTGATTGTTTTTATGGACTTCGGGTTGATGGGTATCTTAAGCGAAGAACGCCGGGAACAGTTCATCGACCTTCTGCTGGGCATCGTCCGCCGGCGCAGTCAGGACGTGCTGCGGACAATTACGGCCATGGGCATGGTCCCCGAGGGGGTAGATAAAGGGGCCTTGAGGCACGACCTCGACGTCCTGCGCGATCGTTACTATCACGTTCCTTTGAGCCAGATCCATCTCGGACGGGCCCTGGAGGAACTGATGCACCTCGCTTTTAAATATCACCTACGCCTGCCCCCGGAGCTGACCGTGCTGGCCAAAACCCTTATCACCCTGGAAGGGTTGGCGCGAAAACTGGATCCCGACCTGGAGCTGGCCGAACTGGCCGAGCCTTACGGTCGTGAGCTCCTGCGTCGGCGTTTCAGCGCCAGCGCCCTACGTCAAGCCCTGACTGACAACCTGTCCCTTACATGGGATATGTTAAAGCACCTTCCCCGCCGCCTCGAGGACATTGTGGATCGGCTGGAAGGCGGGGGGTTGACCGTAAAAGTCGAACACCAAAACTTGCGCGCCCTGGTTAACCATTTAGATCGTATTGTCAACAAACTTACCGTCAGCATAGTCCTTCTGGCCTTCAGCATTATCATGGCCAGTTTGATCATTAGCGCGGCCCTGGGAGCGCCGAGCAACAGCATCTTTTTCCGCCTGCCCACCCTAGAAATCGGTTTTGGAGCCGCGGGCCTCATGCTTATATGGCTGCTGGCGGCCATCTGGCGGGGCGGCCGCGATTGAATAATGACGCCGCCAAAGGCGAACAATGGTGGTAAAAGCGGGGGATGAGCCATGCCGTACAGGATAACCGATGCCTGCATTGCCTGCGGCGACTGTACCGTTGTTTGCCCGTGCCGGGCCATTGTGGAGGAAGACAGGCGCTTTGGACGTAAGGGCGGTTTCCGGGAAGGAAAGGACGACGCCGCCGCCGGAAACACTTCACCGGGAAGTCCGGCCGCCTTTTTTCGGATAACTGATGCCTGCGACGGCTGCGGCTGTTGCCGGGAGGTCTGCCCTGCAGGGGCTATTGTTTGGCAGGATTAAAGCATCGCGGGGGAGGAAAATGGCTTTTTCTGGCGAAATGTAATAGCGTTCCAGGGAGGCAGGAAGGGTGAAGCACAGAGAATGGTTAGACTACCTGGGAATTACAGCCGGCACTTTGATTACCGCCCTGGGACTGGTTCTTTTCCTGGTTCCCAATAAGATCGCCGCCGGCGGCGTCAGCGGCTTGGCCACGGTACTCCATTATGTCTTCGGTTGGCCGGTGGGCTTAACCATGCTGGTCCTCAATATCCCCCTTTTTTTAGCCGGGCTTAAAGTTTTAGGATGGCAATTCGGCCTTAAAACCATATATGGGACCATCATACTTTCTTTTTTTACCGATACTTTGGCCCTGTGGCTCCACGCGCCCACCGCCGACGCCCTCTTGGCCTCTATATACGGGGGGCTCATGAGCGGTGTAGGGCTAGGGGTGGTTTTTCGCTACGGCGGCAGCACCGGTGGTACCGACCTTGCCGCCCTCCTGTTTAACCATTTTTTACATATCAGTTCGGGAGTGGGTTTGCTTTTAGTTGACGCCCTGGTGATCGGTCTGGCCGGGCTCACCTTTAACGTAGAACTGGCCCTCTACGCCTTGCTGGCACTTATTTTAACCAGCCGGGCCATTGACGCCGTCCAGGAGGGCGGCGGCTACGCCAAGGCGGCGCTCATTATTTCCGATCATGCCGCAACCATTGCCCGGCAAATAATGGAGAAGCTGGACCGCGGTGTGACGGGCCTTTCCGGCCGCGGCCTTTATACAGGCAGGAACAGGGAAATACTGCTGGTGGTGGTGCAGCGCTCTGAGGTCACCCGCCTGAAAAACCTGGTGGCGGACATCGACCCCAAGGCTTTTGTCATCGTCAGCAACGTCCATGAGGTTCTTGGCGAAGGCTTTCGTCAGTGGCGCGAATGACGGCGCCCAACGTCATCATTAATAAACGACGGGAGGAATGATTACCCTTGTCTGATGCTTATCCAGAATTGACGGCCACGGCCCGGCGGCTGCGGCAGCACATTATCAGGATGGTAGGCGCGGCCGGGTCGGGACACCCGGGCGGTTCATTATCGGCGGTAGAAATCGTCACGGCCCTGTATTTTAAAGTAATGCGCCTGGATCCTTCCCGGCCGGACTGGCCAGAACGGGATCGGTTCGTCCTGTCCAAAGGACACGCGGCGCCCGTCCTTTACGCCGCCCTGGCGGAAAAGGGATTTTTCCCGGTAGACGATCTTTTAACCTTGCGCCGGCTGGGTAGCCCTCTGCAGGGGCACCCGGACCGTAAAGCCCTGCCGGGGGTGGAGGTATCCACCGGTTCCCTAGGCCACGGCCTGGCCGTGGCCAACGGAATGGCCCTGGCTGGACGCCTGGATGGGCGGGACTACCGGGTGTACGTGCTCCTCGGCGACGGCGAACTGCAGGAAGGCATGGTGTGGGAAGGGGCCATGGCCGCCGCCCATTATCACCTGGACAACCTGACGGCCATTGTCGACCACAATCATCTGCAGATTGACGGCCGCGTAGAAGACGTCATGTCGCCGGAGCCGGTGGCCGACAAATTCCGCGCCTTCGGCTGGGAAACAAAGACCATAGACGGCCACGCTTTCGGGCAGATTCTAGACGCCCTTGCCTGGGCGCGGGAAGTGAAGGGCAGGCCGGCAGTTATCATCGCCGAAACCGTCAAAGGTAAAGGGGTAAGTTTCATGGAAAACGAGGCCGGCTGGCACGGCAAAGCCCCGGGGCCTGAACAAGTAGAAAAAGCCCTGGCCGAGCTGGCCTAATCGCTCCCCCACGGGGCTAACAACCGCCCTGGTGCCGGCTGGCGACACCATTTTTTCGTTTTAAGTAGAACGATTTTTGGAAGGAAGATATCTATGACCAAAATGGCAACCCGGGAAGCCTACGGCAAGGCCCTGGTGGAGCTGGGGCGGCAGAACGAACAGGTAGTGGTTTTAGACGCCGACCTGTCCAAGTCTACCATGACGGCCTACTTTGCCAAAGAATTTCCCCAGCGCTTTTTCAATATGGGCATTGCCGAGCAGAGCCTGATGGGCACGGCCGCAGGGCTGGCCTTGAGCGGCAAGATCCCCTTTGCCAGCACCTTTGCCGTCTTTGCCACCGGCCGGGCCTACGACCAGGTACGCAACGGCATCGCCTATCCCAAGGTAAATGTAAAGATAGCCGCCACCCACGCCGGCCTGACTGTCGGCGAAGATGGGGCATCCCATCAGGCCATCGAAGACATCGCCCTCATGCGCATCATACCCAATATGACGGTCATCGTTCCGGCAGACGCCACAGAAGCCCGGCAGGCCGTTTTTGCCGCCGCCGCCCATCAGGGGCCGGTATACCTGCGCCTCGGCCGGCCGGCCGTACCGGTGATATACGGCGAAGATTACCAATTCCAGATCGGCCGCGCCCATGTCTTAAGGCAGGGAAAGGATGCGGCCGTCATCGCCTGCGGGGTTATGGTTCATGAAGCGTTGAGGGCTGCCGAGGAACTGGCGGCGGAAGGAATAGACGTTATGGTCGTCAACATGGGGACCATAAAGCCCCTGGACCGGGAGGCGGTCCTGGCGGCGGCGGCCACCGGGGCGGTGGTAACAGCTGAAGAACACACGGTCATCGGCGGCCTGGGGAGTGCCGTAGCCGAGGTCCTGGCCACGGAGAGGCCCGTCCCCATGGCCATGGTCGGCATCCGCGACACCTTCGGCGAGTCCGGCAAACCCGATGAGCTGATGGCCAAATACGGCCTGACAGCACGAGACATCGTGGCGGCGGTGAAGGAGTTGAAGGGAAAAAAGGATTAAAATCAAAGTCTCCCTGAAGCGCCCTCCGCCGGCGTCCCGGATAAACTGACTAACCACAGTTGACTTCTGCGACTTAAAGAAGCGCATCAACATTAAACCGCCCCAGTAGGGCGGTTTTTTTGTGCGCCCGGCATGGGCGTTAACTTGGTGGTGAAAAAGTCCACTGCAGGCGAGGCAGCACCAGTCTGCTAGCCAAAGGCAAAAGGGGGCCTATCGCGAGGTGGGATCCGAAGGAACCCCATACGACGCTAGACCGCTCGGATGAGCTGGCAACACAAAGAGAAATCCCAGGTTGCCAAGGGGCGGTAGAGTAGATGGGGCGGGCGCGGGGCGAAGATTGGTGTCCGACCTGATGGAGATGCCGGCGTTCCACGGGGTAGTGAAGGTTGTGGTGGACGGGAAGCCGCAGCCGCCGCAGTTGGTGAAGCTAGAGTTGAGCGAGTGGGATAAGAACAGGTGGCGGTACAAGGGTAATGAGTTATCTCAGCCAGTAGAAGAAGTGCCGGTTAACGAAAGTCCGGTAATAGAAACCAGTCCAGAGTTTAACCAAGGTACTGAAGAAGTCAAAGCTGAAGTAGCAAGCCGGAGCCAGTACTGAAGTAGAAGCTTAAGTCGGTGTTGAAGCCAGCAATTTGGAGTGGGAGATAAGCGAGGTAAAAAAGCACGGTAGGGCCAGTAAAAAGAAAACTATTTTAAAAGTATCAAGAGAAGAACCGCCAGAAGAGAGTGCGGCAAAATATACAGGATATAAGGTGTCCCAGCTAACAATTCTGGATGAACAAGAGAACAAAGATGATTTCTTTATTTAAGGTTAAAAACCAAGCCCCCTTTTCCGATATGATAGATTAGTGCCTGTTCCTAATCTACTACTTGGGGGTACTTTGCTTTGAATTTGATCTTAAGTCACCTGGGGATCGGGGCCGACAAAGCCATAGGTACCAGCTGGATAGAGACTGTAAAAGACAATCAGAAGCTGGACTGGGAGGTAGGACAGATACTCCAGGGCAAAGTGCTCGGCCAGCGGGGAACGGGCTGTTTCATTCTGGAGCTCGAAGGACGGGAGATCCTGGCTCGTACTTCCCTTTTCTTATCTCCTGGTGATTTGGTCCGCCTGCAGGTCCAGGAGCGCCAGGGGAACCTTTACATGGTCAAACTCCTTTCCGAGGGCGAGTTAACGACGAATGACACACTTGGAGATATTCTTGCCCGTTTGGGCCTTAAAGACACGCCCCTGCAACGTTCCCTGGTGCAGAAATTTATCGATCACAGGCTCCCCTTGCAACAGGAATTATTGGGGCAGGCAAAACAGGCCCTGGCACTCCTTGGTAGTGAGGATAAGGAAGGGATAGAAGTGGTTCTGCAGGCCATTAAAATGGGAGTTTTGCAGCGGACAGATGCCCTGAAGCCTTTGCAGGAGTTTATGCTGGGGGAGAAAAACCCGGAGCAATCAGGTATAACGCGCCTGGCCCGTTTTATCCCTCTCCTGACAGATTTAATTTACGGTTTATCCGGGAAAAGGGGAGAGGAGGCCAGGCTTCTTTACCAGGAACTCAGGACTTTTGTGTCTTCGTTAGTCCTTAATCCGGAGGAAGGTGTAGAAAAGGTAGCGGAGCAGTTGCTAAACCTTATCTCTTCCCAGCTGCCTGCCAGGGATGGAGTCGTCCCGTCAAGGCCCATCTATTTGAATGATTTAATAGAAAAATTGGAGCGTCTTTTACAGGCTATACAGGAAAGCAACCGGGAAGCAGGCCAGTCTGCAGACAGCAAACTTTTGGAGACAGGCAAAGATATAGCCAGGCAGCTGGTCGGGCAGCAGATTTTTCAATGTGGCATCAGGAATGATGAACTTCAAAGCTGCTTTTATTTTACCCTGCCGATGTTGAAAAACAATGAAGTAACTACCTGGGGACAGCTGGTGATTAAAAAAGAGGGAAGGGGAAACAGCCCTGATCGCCAGAATTTTAATATCTCTATCCTGGTTAATACGGAAAGTTTGGGCTGTCTGTTGTTGGAAATGAGTATCCGGCAGAGGGAGGTCAGGGTTCAGGGAAAGGTGGAAGAAGAATGGGTGGGCCGGTTGATAAAAGAATCCTGGCCGGCACTACAGGAAGCCTTTGCCCGCCTGGGCTACCATTTGCATGAGTATAACTGGAAACAAGGTATTGTACCCCGGTGTCTTTTGCCCTTAGAAACAGCTTCCAGGGAAACCGGCTTTCAGATCGGTTTTCTGGATAAGAGGGTTTAACCTGTTTCAACGGAACGGGGGAAAGGGAAAGCACGGCCATGAAGGAGCAGGAAGGGGTAAGAAAGGCGGTAGCCCTGCGATATAACAGCGAGCAAGATAAAGCACCCAGGGTAGTGGCTTCCGGTAGGGGGGCTATAGCTGATAAAATCATTACCACTGCCAGGGAAGCTGGCGTCCCTGTTCATCAGGATGCCTATCTGGCGGAGATATTAGCAAGAATAAATATAGGCTCGGAAATTCCGGTCGAACTGTACCAGCTGGTAGCTGAGATTCTGGTTTTTATTTATTCTTTAGACTTAGGCGCGAAAAAGCTAAAATAGAAAAAACTAGAGACTGAAGGAGATAGTTACTAGCCTCTACCCTCCGGCTCGCAGTTCCCAGATGCGCGGGTCTTCCAGGCCCAGGCGCCAGACACCGATGCCAGGGAGGTTATACTCCCACACCAGGCCTAGCTTTGTGCTAAAGCTCCGCACATCTTCAAACCATACTACATGGGAAATATTATCCTCTACATAACTAAAGGTGGATTCCTGGGCCGCCTGGTCATAATAGATAGTGGCACCCACGCGGCGAGCCAGCTCTACGGCTTGGCTGTGGGAGAGGGTTACGGGAATGGACGCTCCTTCAGCCCAGTCGTAACCATAAACAGCCATACCGAGGCGTATTTTTTCCCGGGGGATAACGCTTACAGCATAGTCCAGAACCCGACGGACAAAACCCATGGAAGCGATAGGGCCGGGTGTAGCGAAATGTTCGTCGTAAGCTAGAATATAGACCTGGTCACTAAGGGCTCCTAGTTCCGGGTAACTAAAAGCGCCCGAGAAGGGGTGGTGGGGGTTATCCTCCAGTTCTGCCGGTACGGAAATGGTGGTTAAAAAGCCTGCCGCGCGGAGGGCTTGGGAGAGCTGACGCATAAAGCCGGTCAAGAAGGGACGATCCTCCGGAGGCACAAATTCAAAATCGATATTGACGCCTGCGAAACCCCAGCGGTACATGAGGGTTAAGATATTGTTTACCAAGGTCTGGCGCAAGCTTGGCGTAGTCAGCAAGCGGTGTATCAGGGGGCCGTACTGGGGACTGGAATAGTTGTGGACGATGGCCAGCACAGGGAGATTATATTGCCGGATGGCAGCGAGGCCTTCGGTATCGGCTTGATCCACGAGGCTTCCTGTCTCGGTTACGCCAAACCAGAAAGGTAGGATATATCTTAACTGGCCGCCATGGCTGCGTAAGGAAGCTAACCCCAGAGGATCAGGAACATAATACCAGTTGTTTTCTACATGCCGTTCCTGCAAGGCCATACTTAGAAAACACCTCCTGTTCATATTATATAATATGTTATTCCTGGCAAATGTGCCCAGGAAGCCTGGCGGCACGCTTCAACACCTACCTTAATAATGACAATCCTTGTTGAAATTGGGGATATCAAGCGCTTCTTTTCTCCCAAAAAACTGACAAGCTATGCCGGACTGGTCCCTCGGGGTAATACGCGGTACACTGGCCACATTACGCCAAGGAAAGCGCCTGACAGGAAGACTGCTCAAATTAGCCGTATCGCTGGCAACCCGGTTACCCTTCAGGCAGGCAGCGGAAATAATGGCCGAAGCAGGGATGCAAAAAGGAATGTAAGAAGCCCTGCGCAACAAACTATTCGTGAGCGGGGAAGAGCCCCAAGGCAAAAAGAAAAAAGTACCGGTACTATTTATCGAAGCCGATGGTATAATGATCCCGATTCGGCTTAATTAGAGCAGGCAGTAATTCGCGAAGCCTGTCAAGGTCGCCGTAAGCGGCCGCAGGCTTTAACCTTGACAGGCGCAGCGAATTACTGCACAATACTCCAGAGCCGGGAAAGGTCCGAGGCATATATGGGATTTTTTGTAAGGTCTCTTTTTGCTTACCTTTGGCTCAACCCTAAAACTAACAAAGAAGAGGAAAAACTCTCTTATATAGCCCCCCTTAAACTTGGTAACCTCGAGTTAGCGGTTGGGACGGGCACTTATTTATCCATGGTAGAAATTGCCAAAAATGATGTAGCTCGAGAGATTGCACAGTCCAGGAAGGCACTCTCCGGTTCTTTGGTTACTATAAGTATTATTGTTTTATTGATTTTGGCCGTAATCACTTATTTCTTTACTCGAACCATCACTACACCACTAATCCTGGCGGTTGACCTTCTGGGGCTCATAGCCAGCGGCGACTTCACCCGGACAGTTCCCGACAATTTCCTCCGCATGAAGGACGAGATAGGGAAAGTGGCCCAGGCCGTCGACCGCCTGCAGGCCAACCTCAGACCGCTGCTTTCGGGCCTTAGAGACGACGCTAAAACCCTGGCCAGCAACTCGGAGAACCTAAGTGCGTCTTCAGAAGAGATCGCCTCATCTTCCGGCGAGGTGGCCAAGGCCATCCAGCAGGTGGCCGCGGGGGCCTCGGACCAATCAAGCCATCTGCAGGAAATACTGGGCCTCGTAGAAAACATAACCGCAAGTCTGGAGAAAGTATATACCGAACTTAGTCACGTTAAGACTAACAGCGAAGAGACCTCTAGGCTGGCGAGTATAGGCAAGAAAGAGCTGGACGTCCTCATTGCCTCCATCAAGGGTGTTCACGAGGCCTTCAAGGTGGTTGCTGAGAAGTTGACGAGTTTGAGCGGTTCCGTAAACCAGATAGGTGAGATCCTGGAAGTGATCAACGGGATAGCGGAACAGACGAATCTTCTTGCCCTGAACGCGGCCATTGAGGCGGCACGGGCAGGGGAAGCTGGCCGCGGCTTCGCGGTGGTGGCGGAGGAGGTCCGCAAGCTGGCCGAGCAGTCCAGCGCTTCGTCGGATAAGATAAGGGTGCTATTGAACACTATCGGTTCGGAGACCAATGAAGTAGTGCATACTTCAGAGGAAGTCAGCAAGCAGGTAGTCGCGCAACTGGAGAATGTAGAAAATACGGTCAAGGCCTTTGACAACATACTTGAAGCGGTGGCAGCCATCGCGCCCATAATCGAGGCGACTTACCGCGAGGTGGATAGCACGGTGAAAGCCAAGGACGTATTGCTGGACCGGGTCCAGAGCGTCAGCGCGGTGTCGGAGGAGGCTTCAGCTTCGGCCGAGGAGATCTCCGCGTCAGCCGAGGAACTGTCGGCCTCCACACAGGAGATAGCGGCCAATGCCCAGCAGGTGCTGGAAGTGGCTAAGCGGCTGGAAGAACAGGTGGGGCGGTTTAAGGTGTAAAAGGGCGGGAATAATTATGTTGCGGTCCGGCCGCGGGCGGCAGACGCGCCTTACGGCCGGACTTTTCTTAAGGAGCCAGAAGGGCACCGGCCAGGGCATAATAACCCGTTGCCGCGATCCAAAGCTGCTCCAGCTCAATGTACTCATCAGTTATATGGGCGAGGTCTTCCCGGGAAGAACTAACTTGTCAATCCGCGTCTCGTCGTATCCAAGTTTTTGCATCCCCTCCCGAACGGCCCTGGTCACCTGCTTTTCTCTGCCGGAAAGGCTGGGTATCCTTACTAACTAACTGTTGCGCCAATTCCAGCACCTCGCGGCGCCTGGCTTCAGTCAGCACGGTTAACCCCCCCCTTATTTCTGAACCCCGTTTTCCAGCTCAATTATAGTACCTCGAGAAAGTTAATAGCAAAGCCCCACTGTAATTTATCTAAAAGATTAGCTCGGCGACTGGTGAGGGCTATAATTAAAGTAAAGAAGCGCCGCGGGTAAATAGCGTCAGCGTTTTTTATACTTAGCCGGTGAGGACCATCCTTAATCTGAGCACTTTCTACAAGCAGGTGCAGGCGGAAGTAAGGGACAGTAAAGATTAAATCCTCGGCTTTGAACTCGGGGACAAGTTTGCGGCTTGAGGGATCAATCAGGCTCAAGTTAATTTTCCCTGTGGCCAGGGGTATGGTGATTGCTGTAGCGCAGGTAGACCCTGTTAACTCAACCTGGATAGGAGTGCCCGGCTCATAGTTGGCCAGTTCCAGGAGGTTTGTAGCAGGCGGCTGGCTATTTCAGCGTTAACTACGAAGAGCACCAGGTCGGGTTTTAAAGTAGCCTTTTCCAGTGGTGCAAAAACTACATACTGACCCAACCTAGGGGCGACCTGCCCCGCCTTCTTTTCTCCGAGGAAGGCTTAGAGTAGAATTCCTTGAGAGAAAAGGGTTTATCCTGATATAAGGCGCTTAAAGAACCGTCCAAATGAGTAAGATCTGTAGGGCCTGGATTTGTTGTTCTGGGCGTGGGGGTAGGCTTGCAGGGAAATTATATAAAAAGCCATTTTATCTCCACCTAATCCTTCTTTAACCTACTCCTTCCAGCTAGGGCAGGTTTATTTTTACTTGCCAGGAGCCACCATAGCGCTTATACAATATAGTGACTGTAAACATAAACAACCTTCGCCCTGACCACCAAAATCACCTTGGGAGTAGAAGAAATGCATCGTTTAAACACCCGTTTGATACCTGTAACAATAATTGCCATCCTGCTTTGCATGGCTCCATTTTTTAATACGGCCCTTGCCGCCCCGCCGCCGGTCAAGCAAATAATTTTAACCCCGGGAACAACGGAGATCTGGGTTGACGGGGAAAAAGCCACACTGCCGGCGGCCCCTTATGTTTCTGACGGCGTTCTCATGGTCCCTCTGAGGAGGCTGGCTGAGGAACTAGGCTTTACGGTCCAATGGCAAGAAGGACCGCCACCGTCTATTGTCGTAAATTCCGGCAACCTGCGGGCGGAAATGTACCCTGGCACGTGGGTAGTCTTTCTTACGGGTTCTGACTACCGGGCCGTAATCCTTCCGGCCGAGGTCCAGCAAAAAGATGGCCTCATCTTTGTTCCCGTCGCTTTTTTCCAGGATGCCTTCCAGGTACCGACGGCAGAAAGCAGGGTAGAAAAAGGAGTTTACCTCCTGGGAAGCGATAATCAGCCGCCGACTGCTTATTTTGACGTCCAGGAGCCGGTGTATGCCGGGGAAGAAGTAAAGTACATAGACAAAAGTAGCGACAGCGACGGCGATGCCATTGTCGAACACCAGTGGTTAAATAAAAAGAGCACCTTTCCCGCGCCGGGGGTTTACCATGTTACCCTGCAAGTAAAGGACAGCCGTGGTAGCTGGAGCAAACCATATGAGCGGGAAATAAAGGTCTTGCCGCGGCCGGCCGCTGATGTTCCCCGGCCGGGAGAAGTAGTAGAAAATATTACGAGCCAAGCGGAAAATACCCTCAAACCTGTAAAGGAAGATAGTGGTCCCCGGTTGCTTTTTAGTGACGACCCGGAATACATAGAAAAGCCGGGCATCCTCTACCGGGATAAATTAAAGGGGGAAGGCAGGCTCTATTTCTGGCATGACGTTAACTGCCCGGGCTCGTTGAAAGTGTATGCCCTGGCCATAAATACCAGCCCAAGGGAAGCAGAGGTCAATATCCTTAAGGAAGGGTACGGTGGCCCTTCGAATAACGTATACCTTGTCGCCAGGACAGCCTTTACGGCTTACTACAATTCCCAGGGGCAGCGAAGGTATACCCTTAAACCGGGGCAAATTTTGGTGCTTAATCCCGGCGCCCCGGCGGCGGTACGCTATCAAGTGGTCCACGGCATTATCGATCTGAAAACCAGTGAGGAAATTACGGTGGCTTTTGTGGCTGTCCCGGCTACGGCAAATGTCATAGAAACCTACAGCCGGCTGGCGGTGCTTCCCAAGGACGGTGTGCACGTCCGGGGCACGTTTGCCGCAGCCGACAGGGAAATGACCCTCGACCTTAAGACGGCAAAGACCGGTTTTATTTTACTGGCTGACGGCAACGATGATAAGTTTATGGTCGGGGTGGATGGGATTACCGGTTCGTCGGTCAGGAACGTAGGTAATTACGGCATGCTCTACCGGCTAAAAATCAAATCAGATAAAAATACAGGAGTTTATTTAATCCCTGCTGGGGGCAGTTTTGGGGGTGCCCTGATTTTTAACGCTGAGGAAGTGTCGGTACCGTTAGACGGTTTTATTTCCTCACCAGACCAGGCTGTTTATCTGGGAACCACAGTCCCCGATGGGATAACCGAGATGCTTTTTATGCCCCCCGGTGGTTCCTGCCTTCCGGTAAAGCTCTTGTTTAAGTCATAGACCCCACGCCTATTGCCGGCAAGGGGTGGCATGGCTCCGGTAAGTTATATAATAACAAGGCCCGCCCCGGTGGATAAGGCTGGCCTTTTCCGTGCGCCCGGCATGGGCGTTAACTTGAGTGTGACGATGGGACTGAACAAAGAACAAAGATATATGATTTTTGAGATGAGAATTGTCGTTTAGGCGGCGCAGGCTGAACCCCCTTAGGGGTTTACTTCAAACAGGCAATTTTAAGTCAAAAAGGCCACTTGTTTCCATTTTAAGGAAATAAGTGGCCTTTTTGCGTTTTAGACACAAAAAATAATGCCAATTTCTTGGCATTCAGGAAGGTTTATACTCACTCACCATAGTTAGCATAGCACAAATCCTTCCTGAATGTCAAGCCTACTTTGACATTTTTTAAAAACATTCAGGAGGGATTTGAATGATACTGCCTTCTTAATTATACAAGAGTTAGGACGGCTAGGTGCAACTGATCAAGAAATTATTAAAGTTGTTAATGAATGGAATCAAAAAGTAATCGAACGTGGAGGTACTAAGTACCTGAGATCTTCTGACATATATGGAAAAATTAGGAGGCATAAAAAGGGAGACCGTAGACCAGGTTGTAACCATTGGTTGTCGAGGGCGATATGCGTTGGTAAAGATGTTTGCATGTATTACCAAAAAATTAGTAAAAGATACTAAGCCTATGCCACCAGTATAAAGCTAAAGATAGGGAAAGCCAGAAGTAACCAGGCAACAGAGAATCCAAAGAGTTATTCCGATCCCCAAACCGTAATTGTAACCAAAACGTGTAACCAAAACGTGTACTAATCCAAAACAAAAACAAACCCTAGCGTAGAATATACACCTAAACGTAAAATACCCTATAGAATTACTCCCACGAGCAGGATATGTACCTTCGGCACATATCCTGCTCTGCCCGATCCCGCCCTCCCAACATACCCCTGTTGTATATACTACATTGAGGATCAATTTTGATCCAAGGTCTGGATCAAAATTGATCCTGGAAGGGAGGGTTCAGGGTGACAACGCTCGCCAAATATAAGTTTTCGTAAACAAAAACCGCTCCGGCGGGGCCACCCTGCCCCGCCATTTCAAACACCTTTAAAAAAATGTCCAAAACTCATTGACAAAAGTTTACGACTTAGGATAAATTTGCAAATTTATCGGATGTGTGCTAGGATATGAATGGGAGGTGAGACAGTGGACAGAGTAAACGTAGAGATTAAGCCGGAAATATGGAGAAAGGTTGGGATTTTAGCGGCTATTTTGGGAAAACAAAAGAAACAAGTGGTAAATGAAGCCTTACGGCGATTTTTAGACACTTACGTATCTCGGTTTCCTCCGGCGCCGGAGGAAACGAGACCGTCAAAAAGACTGAAACGAAAGGAGAATGAACATGAAGAAGAAAATCGTGATGCTGGTAGTAACCATTCTGGCTCTGGCCCTTGCGGGAGCAACGGCCTGGGCAGGTAGTAACTCCAACGTTAGGGTTTTAGTTGACGGCAGGGAAATTCACCCTGACGTGCCCGCGTATATCAACGAAAACAACCGCACCATGATCCCATACCGGGCTGTTTCGGAAGCGTTGGGTGCAACGGTGGACTGGAATGAGGCCGATCGGAGCGTTACCGTCTGGTATGAAGGGAGAACCGTAGTAGTCTGGATCGGAAAAAACACTTATACGGTTAATGGCCAGCAGAAGGTCATGGACACCGTGCCCGTAATCAAAAATGATCGCACCATGATTCCTTTGCGAGCGGTCGCCGAAGGGTTGGGGTGCAGGGTTGAGTGGTCGCAAAGGGACTGGACGGTATATGTAATAAGTAGTAAAGCACTAACAGGAACTCCTGCTGGAGAAATTTTAGGTGGTAATACTTTGGTAAATAGTTATACAGGTACATGGCCAGTTCGTACACCAACCTCGCTACCGTTTACCACCTTACAATATGGCTTAACCATTTATGATTACCAAATAAAAGATCGAACGGTAGATGTTCGTATGTCTACTTTTAATAGTGAAGTATTGATGATTAAGAAAAAAGATGGAACATGGTATAATTCTGCACCAAGTAAAGAGGCATACGCTGGAGCTTATACTATTAACCCAGACGGTACAGTTACGGTACATTATCCTTTGTATCATCTAGATTTAAGTTGTAATCCACAGGACATCGCGGAAATGTATATAGGTACTTATGGCGAATTTGTTAAGCTACCATAGGAGGACACCTAGATGTTAAAAAAGAAAAAGGTCCTCTTTTATTTTCTTACCCTTCTGGGTTGCCCAATGATACTGCGTCTGTTTACGGTTTCTATTTAAAAAAATAAGGGGTGTAGATCGTAAAATAGAATTGACCCTAGATCGTCAAATAAAACTGACCCACCTAATCTTGTGATAAAATCCCCCCTGAGAGGGGGAGGAACAAGAGGTGGTCAGCATGTACAAATGGCAGCGCATCAAGGCACTGCATGCTCAAGGGGTCGGCATCAGGCAAATAGCCAGGGATGTTGGGGTGTCCAGGAATACCGTCAGGAAGTACCTGAAAGAAGCCGGCCCGCCCCAGTTTAAAGCTAGGGAGTACGTTAAAGAACTGGACAAGTTTCTGGAAGAAATCAAGATTATGCTTGCCAAGGGATATATCGGCACAAGGATTTACAAAGAACTGAAAGATAAGGGCTATCAAGGCTCCCTAGCCAGCGTCCACCGTTATCTTAGGTCCATAAAGGCAGAAGATAATGCAGCTAAATTAGCTACCACCCGGGTGGAAACCGGCCCGGGTAAGCAGATGCAGTACGATTGGAAGGTGTGGACGTTACCGGTAGACGGGAAGCCCCTGAAAATATATCTCCACGAGGTGGTCTTATCCTTTAGCCGGATGAAATTTTATACCTTCTCTTTAAGCATCACCACCGCCGACGTGATCCGGGTTCTGGTTGAGGCCATTGACTTCTTCGGCGGTTATGCCCCGGAGTTGGTGATAGACAACGGCAAGCAAATGGTCATCACCCACCAAAAAGACGGTATCGTCCGGTACAATGATGAGTTCCTCAAATTCTGCGGGCTATATGGCATCCAGCCTTCGGCTTGCGCCAACTACCGTGCCCGGACCAAGGGAAAGGTGGAACGCCCCTTTTACTATGTCCAGGAACACCTGCTACGGGGCCTGGAGGTGGGGGACTTGAACGAATTCGCTGTAAAGCTTTCCGAGTTCCAGGAAGCCTACAACAAGAGGCCCCACAGCAGCTTAGGCCGACCGCCGGAGGAGATGTTTGCCGAGGAAAAAGGATGCCTTCTCCAAATACCTGCTGTCGAACCGGCCTTCTTACACCATAAAGAACCCCGGAAGGTGAGCAATGACGGCTATATATCCCATGACGGCAATCTCTACCCCGTACCTATGCGCTACTGCTTAAGGAGGGTGTGGGTCGAAAACATCTACGGCCGGCGCCTGAAGGTATATGACGAGGCAGGTGCGCTTTTAGGGGAGTTCGACCTTGACCTTAAAAAACAAACCGCCCGTCCCCTTCACCCCGAACACGAAACCATCAACCGTCAATACCAGGAAAAGAAACTGAAACTGCGCTCGGCCCTGGTGGAGAAGTTTATCAGCGCCTTCGGCGAAGACGGCCAAAGGTATCTGGAAGGCCTGCGTGATAAGAACGGGGCCAACCTGTACTGGCACCTGGCAGAAATCTTAAGCTACCAAGACATATACAACCGGGAAGATATCATAGCAGCCATCAAAGAATGCTTGAAAATCGGCTCTTATCACAAAAACAGCGTAAAAAGGCTCTTAGAGCAGAAAGCAGTCGCCCCGCTTTCTTATACTTGTGACCCCGCAAGTGTCAATATGCCGCCAGGTAAAATCAAACGGGACCTCTCCTGTTATGCCCTAAAGGAGAGCGAGGTGGCGGCAGTATCATGAGCAACAAATTAACCTGTTATCTGGAAAATCAGATGCAGGCCTTAAAACTAAAGGGGATGCTCGCCCATTACCAGGAGGTAACAGAGAAGGCTTCGCAAAACAACCTCTCTTATACCGAATACCTCTCCCTCCTCTTTGAAGAGGAGTTAAAAAGGAAAAACGAAGGCACGGTCAAGACGAAAATCAATAAAGCACGTTTCCCCTTTATCAAAACCCTGGAGGAATTTGACTTTAGCTTTCAACCATCCATCCGGGAAAAAGAAATTATCGCTTTAGGCTCCCTGGATTTTGTGGAGAAAAAGGAGAATATCATCTTCCTGGGTCCCCCTGGGGTCGGCAAGACGCATCTGTCAGTGGCCTTAGGTATCAAGGCCTGCATGGCTAAATATCGGGTAGCATTTATCACGGCCCAGAAGCTTTTAGAAGAACTACTTTTGAGCGCCAAAGACGGCAGCCTCCTCGACAAGCTGCTGAGTTACTCCCGGCTGAACCTTTTAATCATCGACGAACTCGGCTACATGCCCGTAACTAAAGAACAGGCCAACCTCCTCTTCCGCCTGGTCTCCATGCGTTACGAGAAGGGGAGCATTATCCTGACCAGCAACTATAACTTCAACGAATGGGGGGAGATATTTTCCGACCAAGTGGTGGCTGCGGCCATAATTGACCGGCTTGTGCATCACGCCCGCATTTTCTATATTAACGGCACTAGCTACCGGCTCAAAGGTAAACTGAAAGCAGCCAACGACCGTTAATTCGGCAGCGAGACTATACCTTCATTCCCTTTGGCGCATGACTTGAAGCTTATTATTTTTGTTCCCAAGTGGGTCAATTTTATTTGCACATAGTGGGTCAATTCTATTGACAATCAACAAGGGGAGCCCCCCAGCAAAAAAGTTTAGGACATAACGAAGCAGCCTATAAAGAAGTAAGCGAAGCCCTTATAAAAGGAGACTGGGCTGAAGTAGACAAGGCACTGTCAGCAGCCGAACGAAAGAGCAAAGGAGTTGAGCGTCAGCGAATAACAAAACTACGTCATTATCTAAAAAACAACTGGGAAGGGATCTGTCAGACAAAAGCAACCGAAAGACTGGGAGCGATAGAAGGGCAGGTATTCCACCACATAGCCCGGAGAATGAAACGGCATGGAGCACGTTGGAGTAATAAAGGTGCCGACCATCTCGCGCGCCTGTTGGCGGCCCGTGCCAACGGTGAATTGAAGGAAGCGGTCCGGCTGTTCTGGCAGGCACAACCCGAAACGATCCGTCAGGCTGTTGGAGATAAACCCATACGAACCGAAGGCCGGAAGCACGGCCAAGATCCAGAAGAATGGTTACGGGCCAGTGTACCGGCACTGTATGGTCCAGCATCAGGTGAGCCATGGGTAAAATATGTACTCCGTGTTCTTGCAAAGGAACTACCAAATATTGCTTAAATTAGGTTATATTTCTTCTTGCTTTTCTGTGTAGGGGCTCCTACTGAATCTTGACACGCACGGTTCAGTTCCGCCTCATGTCAATCCCCTGCTGGGTGTGGTATAATACAGCTACATGAGGATGAACCCGTGCCGGATAAAAGAGAGCCCCACCATTCCCACGACAAAGGATACAAGCAGCTTTTCTCCAGCAAGCGGGCATTTCTGGAATTGCTCAAAACCTTTGTCCATGAGGAATGGACGAAAGACATAGATGAAGATAGCCTGGTACGGGTGGAGAAATCCTACATTCTGCAGGACTTTAGCGAGAAAGAAGCAGATATCGTCTACCGTCTGAAGACGAAAGGTAACGACGTGATATTCTATGTTCTGCTGGAACTGCAGTCCACGGTGAACTACCTGATGCCCTTCCGGCTGCTGCTGTACATGGTAGAGATATGGCGGGACATTTACAACAACACGCCGGAGGGCGAGCGGGAGCGCAAGGGATTCCGGCTGCCCGCCGTCGTCCCGGCGGTACTGTACAACGGGGCGAACAACTGGACCGCCGCCCTGCACTTCAAAGAAATACTGGCCGGGTACCGGCAATTTGAGGAGCACGTATTAGACTTCCGGTACATCCTATTTGACATAAACAGGTACGATGTAGAAGAACTTTACCAGGCGGCCAACCTGGTTGCCAGCATATTTGCGCTGGACCAGAAGATGGACGCGGGAGAATTGATCAGGCGGCTGCGGAAGCTGGCCGGCGGGCTGAAGAACCTGGGCCGGGATGAATTCAGGCAATTTGCCACCTGGCTTTCCCATGTATTCAAAGCCAGGCTGCCGGAGCCGGTACAGGAAAAGGTTGACAGGATTATTGGCGAAGTCAATCCGTGGGAGGTGGAAAAGATGATTACGAACCTGGAAATAACCCTTGAAGAGATGCAGCAGCAGGCAGAAATGCGCGGGTTAATTAAAGGCAGGGCTGAAGGCGAGGCGAGGGGCAAGGTTGAAGCAACACAGGACGCCATCTGCAAATACCTCAAGAGGAGGTTTGGCGATGCATCAGCCGGCCTGCAGCAGAAAGTCCGGGAGATGACCAGCCTGGAAGTGCTGGACAGCGTCATGGAGGAATTATTTGCCGCCAACACACTGGAAGAAGCCGGGGACATCATCCGGGAAGGTATCAATAAGTCCCTTCAGTAGTCCTGGTGGATGGTGTCGATTGGAGTGCCGGGCACCTAACTTATTATAGTGCCAGACAAATTTTAGCAAGAACCGTCAACCAAAAGGATTTTTGCTAGTTGTGTCGAAAACAACCCATGTGGTTGTTTTTTTCTTTCCTGGAGGTGGTGGTTTGAGTTTAATACAGTTTTACAACGTCACCAAAATTTACCCGCCGAACATCACCGCTTTAGACGACTTAAGCGTGAAGATAGATAAAGGTGAGTTTGTCTTTCTGGTAGGGCCCAGCGGGGCCGGGAAAACCACCTTCATCCGGCTCCTTTTTCGGGAAGAAGTACCGACCAGGGGGCAGATTCTTATCGGCGGCCGGAGCATCGCCCGCCTCAGAAGGAAAGAAGTTCCATATTTAAGGCGCAATATCGGCATTGTTTTCCAGGATTTTCGCTTGTTGCCGGAGTGGACGGTTTTTGAAAATGTAGCCTTCGCCCTGCGGGTGATCGAAACTCCGGCCAGGGAGATCAGGCCCCGGGTGGAAAAGGTTTTGGAACGGGTGGGGTTGAGTCACCGGGCGCGGATGTTTCCCCACCAGCTATCGGGAGGAGAGCAGCAGCGGGCGGCCATCGCTCGGGCCATCGTCAACAACCCCCGCATACTTGTGGCCGACGAACCTACGGGTAACCTCGATCCGGCCACGTCTAGGGAAATCATGAAGCTGCTGGAAGAGATAAACTACCAGGGGACAACGGTAATTATGGCCACCCATGCCTGGGATATCGTCAACAGTATGCGCAAACGCGTCATCGCCCTGCAGCAGGGCCGGCTGGTGCGGGACGACCGGGAGGGGGCCTACGGTTATGAAGTTTAGAACCTTTGGCTATTTCTTCAAGCAGGCGGGGATATCTCTGTGGCGCAATTTCTGGATGAGCCTGGCGGCGGCGGCCAGCGTGGCCATCTCCATGTTTCTCCTGGGGGCCTTTCTCTTACTAGTTTTTAACGTCAATTATATCGCTTCAAGGCTTCAGTCTAACGTAGAAATTGCCGCCTTTTTCCGGGTGGACATGCCCCGACAGGAAGCCTACCAGATTATGGATAGGGTTAAAGGGATGCCCGGAGTAGCGGAAGTCATTTTGGTACCCAAAGAAGAAGGATTGAAAGAATTGAGCCGGCAGTTCGGAGGTGAAGGGGAGCTTTTAGAAGCCACCGGCGGTGTCAACCCCCTCCCCGACTATTTGCGGGTTCGAGTGGCTAATCCAGAAACTATCCATGAAATAGCCCGGGCCATTGCAAACCTCCCGGGGGTGGAAAAGGTTAACTACGGCCAGGAAGTCGTCGAGCGCCTTTTTGCCGTGGTGCGCTGGCTGCGGTGGCTGGGGGCAGGCGTCATCCTGGTGCTGGGGTTGGGCGCCCTTTTCCTGATAGTCCTGACCATCCGTCTTACCGTTTACTCGCGCCGTCGGGAAATTAGCATCATGAAGTATGTCGGGGCAACCGACTGGTTTATCCGCTGGCCCTTTTTTCTGGAAGGCTTATTTTTAGGGCTGGCGGGTTCGGCATGTGCGGCCCTGGCCGTGTATATAAGTTATAAATTGCTGCTGCAAAGGCTGGAAACAGCCCTGGTCTTTATACCCCTCCTTAACGACCAGCAACTTTTATTAAATAGTGTTTTTTGTTTGGCTGCCGGGGGTGCTTTGGTGGGTGCCTTGGGGAGCCTCTTGTCCATCAGGCGCTTTCTTAAAGTATAGGCAAGGCGGAAAGAGGGGGAAGAAGATTTTGCGCAAAAAGATTACGGTCTGGTTACTTATAGTGATTTTTTCTCTGGGTCTCATACCGGCCTACGGCGCCACCCTGGACGAGCTGCAAAAACAGCAGCAGCAGATCCAGAAAAGCATAGAGGAACAGCAGAAACTCCTGGAGCAAAAAAACGATGAAGGAGAAGCCCTCTTAAAGCAACTGGAGCAGTTAGAACAGGAGATCAAAGAGAAGGAAGAAGAGATTGCCAGGTTAGATAAAGAACTGGCGGCAGCCCAGGACAAGGTCCGCCGGGTGACGGATGAGCTCCAGCAGGCCGAAGCCGCCCAGGAAAAACGTATGGAGATCCTCCGCACCCGCCTGAAGGATATCTATCAGGTGGGGCGGGTAAATTACCTGGAAGTCCTCCTTCAGGCTACCAGCCTGGAAGACTTCCTGGTGCGCATGGAGCTTTTAGCCAAGATCGCCCAGGGGGACATGAAGCTCATCGATGAGATCAAAGCTGAAAAGGAAAAAATAGCCGCCCGCAAGGCCGAACTTGAAGCCGAGCGAGATAAAATCGCCCAGCTTCGCCGCAGGGCCGACGACGAGCGGCTGCAGCTGGCCTCCCGTCAGGAAGACCGCCGGCAGCTTCTGGCCCAGGTCGAGGCGGAGAAAAAACGGGTTGCCGCCGCTCTGGATGAGATGGAAGCCCTGGCCCGTCAGATTGCCGCCAAAATCCGGGCCGAGCAGGCCAAAAGCAATCGCCGCTTGGGTCCAGAAGGAACCAGGGGTATGCTCTGGCCCCTGCCTGGATATACGAGCATCTCATCGCCCTTCGGCTGGCGTATCCATCCCCTGTTAAAGACCAACCGCTTCCATGACGGCGTGGATATCCCGGCCCCCATGGGGACGAATATCATTGCACCCCTTGACGGTAAGGTAATTTCCACCGGTTATTTAGGGGGATACGGCAATCACATCGTCATCGATCATGGTGGGGGGTTGTCCACCATGTACGCCCACCTGTCGGTCATTCTGGTACAGGAAGGCCAGGAAGTCAAGAAAGGGCAGGTAATAGGCCGCGTAGGCTCAACGGGCTGGAGCACCGGGCCTCATCTGCACTTTATGGTCCTCCTGCAGGGTGAGCCTACAAACCCCATGAATTATTACTAATCAGTTCCCCTCATACATATAATGTGGGGTGGGATAAGATTTAATCAATAAGCGGGCGGTGGTCGGCTTGCCGAAGGTATGGCGGCAGGTTAAAAGCGGTTTAGTGGCCCTCTGCGTTCTTATCACTTTGACCCTGGTGGTCGGCGTAGCCACCCACTTACAGGAGATACAGCAGCTGGCCAAGACATATACCCTGTTGCGTTATCAGGCCCTGGAGCCGGTAACGACGGACAAGCTTTTAGAAGGGGCCATCAAGGGCATGGTCGATGCCCTTGGTGACCCTTATTCTACTTATCTTGATGCCAATACTTACCGCCATCTCCAGGAAAGCGTCAGCGGCAGCTACGGCGGTGTCGGCCTCCTCATTACGCTGGACGAGAAAGATAGGAGGCTGATGGTCGTTTCTCCCTTCAAGGGGACGCCTGCCCAGCGGGCGGGGATTAAAAGCCGGGATTATATCGTGGCCATCGACGGCCGGGATACCAGCGGTATGGATCTGGAGACGGCTGCCAATCTGATGCAGGGGCAGCCGGGGACTAAGGTGGAACTGACCATTATTCCTGCCGGGGAAAATAAGCCCCGCACGGTAACCCTGGTGAGGGAAGTCATCAAAGTGCCGACGGTAGACGGCAGGATGCTTCCCGGGCATCCCGGCATCGGCTACATCAGCCTTACCATGTTCAACGAACAGACGGCCGGGGATTTGGGAAGGCAACTGGAAGAATTACGACAGCAGGGAATGCAGAAATTGATCCTGGACCTGCGTAACAACCCCGGCGGCGCCCTTTCGGCGGCGGTAGATGTCGCCAGTTACTTCGTGGCTCAGGGGCCGGTAGTCTATATCGCCGACCAGAAAAATACCGAAGCCCTGATGGCCAGGGGCTATGCCAAGCCTTTGCCCCTGGTAGTCCTCGTTAACAAAGGCAGCGCCAGCGCGGCGGAAATCGTCGCTGGGGCCATCAAGGATACGGGCAGCGGTGTTCTGGTCGGGGAAACGACCTTTGGTAAAGGGATCGTGCAAACTATATATCCTTTGTCCGGCGGTACTGCCGTGAAGATTACCACCCATAAATACTTGACGCCGGCCAAGCAGGATATAAACAAAAAGGGGATCACCCCTGATTACGTCGTTCCTATGGACCCTCAACTGGAACAGGAGGTTTTATCCAGAGCACCGGACCTCGAGCGGGACGTCCAGCTCAAAAAAGCCCTTGAGGTGCTGGGGAAATAGTACCAGGAGAGCAGTCAGTCATGGCGGAACGACTTGAAAAGATAGGCGTAAATTGCTTTTTGTACCGCAGGGGTGAATCCCCTGTTCCCATTCATGTATATCTGAGCGAAAAACTATCAAAAACCTTTACAGAAACCGAAGCTCTGGAGCAGCTTTATAACGCCTCCCTTTTACCGGGAGTGGTCGGCCCGGTCATCGGCATGCCCGACATCCATACTGGTTACGGCCTGCCCATCGGTGGGGTGATGGCCTGTGACTATGAGACGGGCATCGTTTCCGCCGGGGCGGTGGGGATGGACATCAACTGCGGTGTGCGGCTGTTGACTACCAAAATCCCGGCGGCTGATGTAGATAAGGCGGTCCTTACAAAGCTCCTCGAGGCCATTGCCCGGCGGGTGCCGGCGGGTGTGGGGCGCGTCAGCCAGGTCAAAGAACTGCGCCGGGCGGATTTAGAAGCCATCGCCGCCGCGGGCGCCGCATACTTTATCCAGAAGGGTTTTGGTCGCCGGGAAGATATGGAGAGGATAGAGGACGGTGGCTGCATCCCGGGTGCCGAGGTGGCGGCCGTGGGCAAGGAAGCCCGGGAAAGGGCTGAACAGCTGGCCACCATCGGCGGCGGTAATCACTTTATAGAAATCGGCAGGGTGGCGGCCGTCCTGGAGGAAGCCCTGGCCGCCCATTTCGGTCTCTATAAAGATTACATTTATGTTTTAATCCATACCGGCAGCAGGGGTTTAGGGCACCAGATCTGTACCGACTACAGCAACCGCATGTGGGCCAACGGCGAACGCAACGGCGTTCGGGCCCCTGTAAAGGGCCTGGCCTGCGCTCCGATTCATTCCAACGACGGCCAGAATTACCTCAAGGCCATGGCCCTGGCCGCTAATTACGCCTTTGCCAACCGCCAGCTTATTACCCACTTCGTCCGGGAAGCCTTTGTGGAGGTATTAAAAAAGCCGGAAGACAATTTGGGACTGGACCTCCTCTACGACGTGGCCCATAATATCGCCAAAAAAGAAAAACACGGCTCCAGATGGCTTTTAATCCACCGCAAGGGCGCCACCAGGGCCCTGCCTGCGGGACACGGGGACAACCCCGGATGTTACCTGGCAACGGGCCATCCGGCCATCATACCGGGGAGCATGGGGACGGCCTCTTATGTGGTGGTAGGTACCGGGGCGATAATAAAAACCTACTGTTCCGTCAACCACGGCGCCGGACGGGTCATGTCCCGGAAAAAAGCCAGACAGGAATTTTCCCGGGAGGACCTGCGCCGTCAGCTCGGCGGAGTCGTCGTCGCCGCCCGGGATATTAATTTATTGAAGGATGAAGCTCCCCTGGCCTATAAAGATATCGATGCCGTCGTCGCCACCCTGGCGGAGGCTGGCCTGACCAAACCTGTGGTGAGGTTAGAGCCCATGGGAGTACTGAAGGGCGAAGGGGATGAGGCGTAAAAAGAGGGAAACGCAGATTATACGGCGGGGAACCATAAGTGGAGGGTTCTCCGCCGCTGTGTTATAATTACTTCCTGAGGGGGAAGTATTATGCCGCCCTTTGTCCTGAAGTCAGATTTTAAGCCGCAGGGCGACCAGCCCCAGGCCATTGCCGCCCTGGTGGAAGGCTTGCGGAAGGGTTACCGCCACCAGACCCTGCTGGGGGCGACGGGTACCGGCAAGACCTACACCATGGCCCAGGTCATCCAGGCCGTGCAGCGGCCCACCCTGGTCCTGGCCCCCAACAAGACCCTGGCGGCCCAGCTCTGCGGCGAGTTCAAGGAGTTTTTTCCCGACAACGCCGTCGAGTATTTTGTCAGCTACTACGACTATTACCAGCCGGAGGCCTACGTGCCCCAGACGGATACCTATATCGAAAAGGACAGCTCCATCAACGACGAGATCGACAAGCTGCGCCACTCGGCCACCGCCGCCCTCTTTGAGCGGCGGGACGTCATCATTGTAGCCAGCGTTTCCTGTATCTACGGTCTGGGTTCGCCGGAGGACTACAGCACCCTGATGCTTTCCTTACGGGAGGGCCAGGAATACGACCGGGATGCCATTTTGCGGAAGCTGGTGGACATCCAGTACAGCCGCAACGACTACGACTTCAAGCGGGGCACCTTCCGCGTCCACGGCGACGTCATCGAGATTTTCCCGGCTTCCTACCATGAAAAGGCCATACGGGTGGAAATGTTCGGCGACGAAATCGAGCGCCTCCTGGAGATCGACACCCTGACCGGAGAAGTCCTGTCCCGGCGCCGGCATGTGGCCATCTTTCCGGCCAGCCATTATGTGGTGGCAGAAGATAAAATGGAACGAGCGTTAAAGAGCATCGAAGCCGAACTGGAGGAACGCCTGCAGGAACTACGGCGGCAGGGGAAGCTTTTAGAGGCCCAGCGCCTGGAGCAGCGGACCCGCTTTGACCTGGAGATGATGCGGGAAGTAGGCTTCTGTAAAGGCATCGAAAACTATTCCCGCCACCTGACCGGCCGGGCACCGGGGGAGCCGCCCTATACCCTGCTGGATTACTTTCCCGACGACTTCCTGTTGATCATCGATGAGTCCCATATCACCGTGCCCCAGATCGGCGGCATGTATGAAGGCGACCGCTCCCGCAAAGAAACCCTGGTGGAGTACGGCTTCCGCCTGCCTTCGGCCCTGGACAACCGGCCCCTGACCTTTGAGGAATTCTGCCAGCGCATCAAGCAGGTAATCTATGTCTCAGCGACGCCGGGGCCCTATGAACTGGAACACTCCCAACAGGTGGTGGAGCAGATCATCCGGCCTACCGGCCTGGTGGATCCAGAAGTCCTGGTGCGGCCGGTAAAAGGACAGATCGACGATTTGGTGGGCGAGATAAACAAGCGGGTGGAAAGGCAAGAGCGCGTCCTGGTGACGACCCTGACCAAACGCATGGCCGAGGACCTGACCGACTACCTGCGGGAAGTGGGCATTAAAGTACGCTACATGCACTCCGATATCGGGGCCATCGAGCGTATGGAGATCATCCGCGACCTGCGCCTGGGGGTTTTTGATGTCCTGGTGGGGATAAACCTTTTGCGGGAGGGGCTAGATCTACCGGAGGTTTCCCTGGTGGCCATCCTGGATGCCGACAAGGAAGGCTTCCTGCGTTCGGAGCGCTCCCTTATCCAGACCATCGGCCGGGCCGCCCGCAACGCCAACGGCCAGGTTATCATGTACGCCGATACCATTACCGCCTCCATGCGGCGGGCCATAGATGAAACCAACCGCCGCCGCCAGGTGCAGATGGAGTACAACCGCCGCCACGGCATTACACCTCGTACCGTAATAAAGCCTGTACGGGATATCATTGATACCGCAGTGGCCGAGGAGCCGGTCGCGTACCGTGCCGGTAAATCAAAGACTAAAGAAAAGAAAAAGGGCAAGTATACGAAACGAGAGCTGAAGGCCCTCATCAACCAGCTGGAGAAAGAGATGAAAGAGGCGGCCAGGAGGCTTGAATTTGAGCGGGCTGCGGAACTGCGGGACGCCATCCTGGAACTGCGGCTGCAGGTAGGTTGAGGCGCGACGGCGGGACGATATTTTACTGACCTTCGACAAAAAGGTCCAGTATAATTACTTCCGGCATGGCTGTTATTGCCTTACAAATGTCAGACCAGGCACGATCGTTACCGATGATTGCCCCGCAGCCGGCTATTTTAGCTGTGGCAATAATAAGGGCGTCAGGGAGACGCAAGTTTGTTCTGGCCCGGATGGTTGCAGCCATTTGGCCAATCTGGCGCGTGATAGGGATTATCTTAAGGCCGGGGAATTCGTGGAGAAATAGTTGGACCACAGTTAGCGCTTCTTTATTATCTTTTTTTAGAGGACCAACCAGGAGTTCTGCTTCAGTAATTACAGAGATGACGGCTTCCAGATTTTGTTGTTCAATATAGTCGAACAAAGGATTTAAGATAGTATTGTAGGGCGGAATACCTTGCAAAAAGTAGATTATGCTATTTGTATCAAAGAGTAAGCGCTGGAAACCGGCAATCTTGTTTAAGAAGGCGTCTTTTACCATGTTTCGCGTTCCTTCCTGACGAATTCGTCTATCTCTTCTTTGGTTTGGCCGTAAATACCCTTTAATGATCCGGCTAATAATTCAGTATAACTTTTAGTTTTAGGCCAAAGAACAAGCTTATCTCCCTGTACTTCTAACAACAATTTTTGCCCCGGTTGAATGCCAAGCTTTTTATAAATGGCGGCGGGTATAGTTATTTGGCGCTTACTGGAAACCTTTACAATAACTTGATCCATTTCATTTCCTCCTAAACTATTTTCTTGCTTACTATTATACGACCGGTAAGTGGATCCGACAACAACTTTAACTATGAGGTAGCGTGATTAGTGTTGCCGTTTATCGCCGATCTCCACGTCCATTCACATTACTCCCGGGCCACCAGCAGAGACGCCACACCGGAGAATTATTACCGCTGGGCCCTTTATAAAGGCGTCACCCTGGTGGGCAGTGGCGATTTTACCCATCCTGCCTGGCGGGAGGAGCTGAAAAATAAACTGGAGCCGGCCGAGGAGGGCCTTTACCGCCTGAAGGAGGAATTCTGCCGATTGGTAGAGGAAGAAGCGGCCGCCGCGGGACACCCGGTCGTCCGGTTTGAGGATCCTATCATTGACGAAAACGGGCGCCCTTTGGTGCGCTTTATCATAACCGGGGAAATTAGCTGCATTTATAAAAAGGGCGGTCGTACCCGCAAAGTCCACCACCTCATCCTTCTTCCCAACCTGGAGGCGGCGGAAGCCCTCAGCCGCCGCCTGGAGGCCCTGGGCGGCAACCTCCAGGCCGACGGGCGGCCGATCCTGGGACTGGACAGCCGTCACCTCCTGGAGGTAACCCTGGAGGTATGCCCGGAAGCCGTATTTATCCCGGCCCACATCTGGACTCCCCATTTTTCCCTCTTCGGGGCCAATTCGGGGTTTGACGGCATTGAAGAGTGTTTCGCCGACCTTTCCGGCCACATCTATGCCGTGGAAACGGGTCTTTCCTCCGACCCCCCGATGAACTGGCGCCTTTCCGCCCTGGACCACCTTACCCTGGTTTCCAATTCCGACGCCCATTCCCCGCGGCACCTTGCTCGTGAAGCCAATATTTTTACAACGGAGCTTTCCTATCCGGCCGTCCGCCGGGCCCTGCAGGAACGGAAAGGCAATGGTTTTTTGGGAACCCTGGAGTTCTTCCCGGAAGAAGGCAAATATCACTACGACGGCCACCGCGCTTGCGGCGTCTGTTGGGCGCCGGCGCAGACGCGGGCGGCTGAAGGGGTGTGCCCGTCTTGCGGCCGTAAAGTAACCGTCGGCGTCCTCCACCGCGTCGAGGTCCTTGCCGACCGCCCGGAAGGTTTTCGTCCCCG
This sequence comes from Moorella humiferrea, assembly GCF_039233145.1. NCBI lineage: Bacteria > Bacillati > Bacillota > Clostridia > Neomoorellales > Neomoorellaceae > Neomoorella > Neomoorella humiferrea. The sequence continues at coordinate 236,674 of NZ_CP136419.1, forward strand.
GGACGCCCGCCCTTACGAGAGCCTGGTCCCCCTGCCGGAACTGTTGGCGTCGGCCCTGGGCGTAGGCGCCGCTTCTAAAAAAGTAACCTCCCTTTACTTTGACTTGCTCCGCCGCCTCGGTCCGGAACTAATGATCTTGCGCAGGGCGCCTCTGGAAGCCGTAGCCGGAGCGGCCGGGCCCCTGGTGGCCGAAGCCGTTCGGCGCATGAGGGCCGGCGAAGTAGAAAGACGGCCCGGTTATGACGGCGAATACGGGAAAATCATCTTAATGCGCCCGGAGGAAAGGGAGTATTTTAACGGGCAGGCCGTCCTATTTGGCGAAGCCGGGAAAAATGCTGCCGCGGCTGCAGACGGCGCCTGCCGGGAGGGTGCGGATACGACGGGGAACAAGGTCCTGGCGGCGGTGGAGGAAGGGAAAGCCCCGGTATATCCTGCACCGGCGCCGGTTTCCGGTAGCAAAGAAGGCCTGCCGGTTGCGTTATCGGCGCAGCCGGGCTCTCTCCTGGACGGGCTTAATGAAGAACAGCGGCAGGCAGTAGCCGCCTCAGGAGGCCCCGTGATTGTCCTGGCCGGGCCGGGGACGGGCAAAACGCGTACCCTGGTCCACCGTCTGGCCTATTTAATAGGGGTGCGGGGCGTCGCCCCCGGCAGGATTACAGCTGTAACCTTTACCAATAAAGCGGCCGCCGAGATTCGCCAGCGCGTATCAGAATTGCTGAGTGGGTACGGAGCGGCGGCAGATTTGACCATAGGCACCTTCCACGGCATCTGTTTGGATTTGTTAAGGAAGCTGCTGGGTATCCCGCAGACCCCGACGGTGCTGGACGAGATTGATGCCGGAAGCGTTCTGGCGGAAGTCCTGCGGGAAATGGCGGACGGCCCTTCCAGACAGGTCTTAAGGGTGCAGCGGCAGATTTCCTTACTGAAGAGCCGCGGCCTGCTTCCCGCTTCACCGGGGGTTCCGGAGGACCTGCGCCCTGTGTACAAAGCTTATCAGGAGCGACTAGCGCAGTACGGCGTCCTGGATTACGACGACATCCTCCTTCGGACGCTGGACTGCCTCGAGGATTGGAAGGTGAAAAATCTTCTAGACCGCTTTGACCATCTCCTCGTTGATGAATTTCAGGATGTCAATCCCGTCCAGTACCGGCTGGTCAAACTCTGGGCAGGCAGCGGGTCTAATCTTTTCGTCATCGGCGACCCCGACCAGGCCATCTACGGCTTTCGCGGGGCCAGCAACCGCTTTTTCCGTAAACTTCAGGAGGATTTTCCGACGGCCCGGGTTTTCCGCTTGACCCGCAATTATCGCTCCACGCCCGCCATCCTCAGGGCGGCCGGGGCCTTAATCGCCCACAACTATAAAACGGGCGGGGGCATCTCGGCGGAAACCCTGAAGTTTGTCCCGCAGGACGCCGGCGATGAAGGCATTACCCCTGAACCCCGGGCCCTTTTGGCCGTGAGGGGAGACGGTCCGCCCGTGGTGCACCTGGAAGTCCCCGGCGAGACGGCGGCGGGCATTGCCATCGTCAGGGAAATCGGCCGCCTGGTAGGGGGTGTCACCATGCTCCAGGCCCACGAACGCAAAAGGAAAGTTGGGGCGGCGGTCCCGGCCGATGGGGAAGGCGAGGGCTTCGGTTTGGCCGATATAGCCGTCCTGGCCCGGACGGGGCGCCAGCTGGAGTCCCTGGAAGAATGTTTCCTACAAGAGGGTATACCTTACCGCTTAATAGCCCGCGAAAGCTTCCTGGAAGATCGGGCGGTACGGGAGGTCCTGGCCTTCTGCCGGTGCCTGGTCGCGCCTGAAGACGATTTCCATGTTTATCGCTGTTTATCCAGCGGTCTTTTCGGTAAGGGTAAAAGGACAATCACCCTGGTGCGGGAGGCGTCCGGGCGCTGGCACTGCACGGCCTGGCAGGCCGTTGAAAGGTTAACGGCGGGGGAAGGCAATGGGGCAGACTTAAAAGTTTTGCAGGCCTTTAAAAAGGCCGTGACAACCTGGCGCGGGGCAATGGAACTGGAGCCCCCGGCCCGCCTGCTGGCCCGTTGGATGGAAGATTATATACCTCGCAAAACAACGGCCCTGGACCGCCTGTTGCGGTTGGCGGAGCGCTTCAACGACCTCGGGTCGTTTTTGCAGGGCATCATCCTGGCGGAGGAAGGGGATCATGAACGCTGGAGCAGCAACGCCGCTCAGGAAGCGGTGAGCCTGATGACCATCCACGCCGCTAAAGGTTTAGAGTTTCCCGTGGTCTTTATTGCCGGTGTGGAAGACGGGCTGCTGCCTCTAAAGGAGCGCTGCGGAGCCCCATCGGAGGGAAAAGACCTTTGCGGGGTTCTCCCGACGGCCGGGGAAGCCGCATTGGGAGGGGAAGACGCTCTGGCCGAGGAACGCCGCCTTTTCTATGTGGGACTTACCAGGGCGCGGGAGAGGCTCATCCTGGTATCCTCCCGCAGCCGCACCGTTGCCGGCCGCAAAACGCCTTCCCGTCCTTCGCCTTTTCTGGAGGAAATACCGGCAGATTGCCTGGAGATGCAGAGCTGGACCGGAAAAAAGAGAAGTAACAAGGAAGTAGAGGCATATAAGCAATTGACCCTGTTTTAGACATGTATAAAGATAATGCAGTTTTTTGGCAAAATGGCAACAAAATTAATTAAATGGAGGGGTTTTATGTATTTGGCATCCCTTTTGCGTCGTACAGATCAAGTGGCTTTAAAGCGCCTGCTGGGTTCTTTCACCGAGGCTACCGGGATGCGGGCGGTTATATTGGATTCTTCCCTGGAACCTATTATCGGGGTGGAAGACTATAACTATCACTGCCATTTTTGTCAGCTCGTTAACTCGGTTACCGAAGGGATGGAGCGTTGCCGTGAAACCTATCGCCGCGCCTTGCGAGCGGTGGAACTGCTTGATCCATGTATTCTCTTTTGCCATGCGGGATTGGTTCACTGGGCAGCACCGCTGAAGTGCGAAGGGCAAATCGTGGGGATAATCATCTGCGGTCAGGTTACAATGTGGCCTATGGATGATGCGGCCGTGAAGGAAATATTTAATCGGGTGGCGGACCTGGGCCTGCCGTCGCGGGAATTGAGGGCCGCCATTCAAAAATTGCGGTTTATCTCCGCACGCCAGGTCCAGCAGGGAGCGGAACTGTTAAAAAAGCTAGCGGCTCGGATAGCCGCCAACAGCATGGAATTTACCGTAAAAAACGAAATAGCTACTTCTTTTAAGGGTCCTTCCCTTTGGGAATGGTTAGTGGAGAGGGCTCCTTGGGAAGAAGACAATAGTTACCAGCTGGAACTGGAAGATGAGTTGGCAATGCGGGTACGCCTGGGAGACCGGTTGGGAGCGGAAACAATTTTGGAAAATCTTCTGGGGAGCATACTTTTTACCAACATTGGTCGCGCTGAAATTATTAAATTTCGTCTGCTGGAACTCCTAACCATCCTTTCACGGGCGGCTGTAGCCGGAGGCGCCAGGCCGGAAGAGATTTTAAATTTAAGCGCCATCAGTATGCAAAAAATTGCTACTTTATCCCTTGAAGAGAGCTTTATCTGGTTGTTACGCACCCTGGACGAGTTTATGGACCGTATCTATCATACCGGAGAAAGGCGGCAGACGCCGCCGGTAGAAAAGGTCGTTGCCTATATCAATGCCCATTACCGGGAAAGCATTAGCTTAGAGGACATAGCTGCCATCGTAGGGTTAAGCCCGGCGCACCTGAGCCGCCTGTTTAAAAGGGAAATGGGCCGTACGGTTATTGAATACCTCACCCTAGTCCGCATTGAAGCCGCCAAACGCATGTTGCGGGAAGGGAAAACTTTAGAAGAAGTAGCAGCGGCGACGGGATTTAGCGAGGTTACCTATTTTAGCCGCGTTTTTAAAAGGGAAACAGGCGTAACACCGGGAACTTACCGGAGCCGATATACACTAAAAGTGATATAGCGAAAACAATCTCAATGCTCAAAAATATACAAAAAAGAATCTGGATAATTCAAAGGATAAAAGCGGTCTGGCGGCGAAACCATCCCCCGGAAAGGAGGCGGACGTTTCAGAATTTCTTGACGCCGTAATTTATCGGGCGGCGTACCAATATTTTGGGAAAGGGGGAGGTTTATTATGGCAGACAATACTTTAAAGAACGGCATTCCTCAACGGTTGGAGCGTTTACCGCTTACTTCGTACCAAAAAATGATCTTCGGCATTATTGCCACCGCATGGTTTTTCGATTCCATGGATTTGGGGATGCTGACTTTTGTCCTTGGTTCCTTGAAAACGTATTTTAATTTGAATACGGCCCAGGCCGGCCTCTTATCGAGTATGAGCTTTTTAGGCATGTTCATCGGGGCGGCCTCAGCGGGCATGCTGGCCGATCGTTTCGGCCGCAAGCTGGTCTTTCAGTGGAGCATGGTCCTGTGGGGTACGGCCAGCATCCTTTGCGCTTTTGCCCCCAACGTCGAGACGTTGATGCTTTACCGGGTCCTCCTGGGGATGGGCATGGGCATGGAATTCCCCATCGGTCAATCCCTGGTGTCGGAGTTCATTCCCGCCCAGCATCGCGGACGCTATATCGCCCTGTTGGAGGGCTTTTGGCCCATCGGCTTCATCGGCGCGGGCATTTTGGCTTATATAATCCTACCCATCGGTGGTTGGCGCTGGGTCTTTATCGCGGAAGGCATTCCCGCAATCTTCGTTTTAATTATTCGCCGCATTGTACCCGAATCGCCCCGCTGGCTGGATGACGTCGGCCGCCACGAAGAAGCCGACCAGGTGATGACCATGATTGAAAATAAAGTAAGGGAAGCCCTGGGCGGTCGGGAACTGCCGGAGCCGAAAGCAGTCTTGGTAACAGAAAACAGGGGTGAAAGGCGCTTTTCCTTCCTGGAACTCTGGGCCCCAGGTTACGCCAGGCGCACTGTTATGGTTTGGTCTTTATGGTTCTTCGCTCTGTTAGGATACTACGGCCTCACCACCTGGCTCGGAGCCCTGCTGCAACAGGCCGGTTACGCCGTGACCAAGTCCGTTTTTTATACCATCCTTATTTCCCTGGCCGGAATTCCCGGATTCTTCACTTCCGCCTACCTGGTTGAAGCCTGGGGACGGAAAGGCACCTGTATCCTTATGCTTATGGGCAGCGCCGTTATGGCTTATTTCTACGGTACGGCCGCCAATCAAACCCAACTCATCCTTTTCGGCCTAGCAATGCAGTTTTTCATGTTCGGTATGTGGTCGGTTCTTTACGCCTATACGCCGGAGCTGTATCCCACCAGGGCCAGGGCCACTGGTGCCGGTTTTGCTTCTTCCATCGGCCGGTTGGGTAGTTTAATCGGCCCTTATGTAGTGGGAATTATTTTACCCACGGTGGGCCAGGGCGGCGTTTTCGGCCTGGGCGCCATATCCTTTTTGGTGGCAGCGACGGCTGTCCTGGTTCTAGGTGAAGAAACTAAAGGCAGGGTGTTGGAAGAGATTTCGGCTTAGACTGGCAAGGAAAAACGAGTTAACTTATATTTATTACAATATATAAACCGGAGGTGGCCTTTATGTCCATGACGCCGAGGGAAAGGGTTATGACCGCCCTGGCCCGAGGGGTACCGGATCAGGTGCCCTTTGTGGAAAATGACGTAGAAGAACCCTTACAGGTCCAGATTATGGGGCGGGATGACTTCACCCCAACGGAGCTTTGCGAAGTTCTGGGGCTGGACGGCTTCGGTTACCATTATCCTACCGGGTCCGCGGCTGGCACCGGCCAGTCCATGCAGGGTGGCGACGCCTTCCATGAAAAGTATTATTTCCCCAACAAAGTAACCTTTGATTTTTTCCCGCCCTGGATCGCCAAAATGGGCGTTGATGCCGGCGGGCGAAACTTCATCGAAAAGGGCCTGCTGGTTGATGAAGAATCATTGAAGCTTTTTGATGAATACTTGCCCGACCCCGATCACCCGGCTAGGTACGAACGCGTAGCCGATTGGATTGCGAAATACAAAGGCAAATATGCCGTTTTCGCCCGTATCCGCCTGGGCGCGGCATCGACGATTAACAGCATGGGCCTGGACAATTTCTCCTTTGCCATTTTCGATAACCCAAAATTGGTGCATGAAGTCCACAGGCGTTTTTCCGAATGGTCGGCCCGGGTCGTTGAACATTTAAATCAAATGGATTTCGACTTTTTCTGGGCCAACGACGATATAGCCGACAACCGCGGCCCCTGGGTGTCGCCGCAAATGTTCCGGGAATTTTTCCTGCCCCACATGAAAGTGGTGGCCCAGGCCATCAAGAAGCCATGGATTTTTCATAGCGACGGCAACCTTTTCCCCATTATGGACGACCTGCTGACCCTGGGGATGAGCGCCATTCACCCCATCCAGCCTGCGGCCATGGATATAGGCAAGATGAAACGTGAGTATGGTCACCGCGTCTGTTTGGTAGGTAATATAGATTTGGACTATACTCTAACCTTGGGTACGCCGGAAGAGGTAGACGCCGAGGTTAAGGAACGCATCCGCGTGGCGGCTCCGGGTGGCGGTTATATCTGCAGCAGCGCCAACAGCCTGCCCAGCTACGCCAAAGTAGAAAACGCCCTGGCCATGCGGGACGCCATAAAGAAATACGGCAAGTATCCTATTAATTTAGACTAATATACGGTTATGACGCCGGGTTGCGTACCCGGCTTTTTTGTTTTAAAAAAGGGGCGTTCGGCCGGGGTATGTATGCCCTGCCCGGTGTTTATGTTATAATAGGTCGAGGAAACTAGATTGCACCCGTCAGGGGGTGAGTAGCATGGCCACCGATAAAATCGTCATCCGCGGGGCGAGGGTCCACAACCTGAAAAACATCGATGTTACCATCCCCCGGGATAAACTCGTCGTCATTACCGGCCTCTCGGGTTCGGGCAAGTCCTCTCTGGCCTTTGACACCATCTATGCCGAAGGGCAGCGTCGTTATGTAGAATCCCTGTCTTCCTACGCCCGCCAGTTCTTGGGCCAGATGGATAAACCCGATGTGGACGCAATAGAGGGCCTTTCCCCGGCCATTTCCATCGACCAGAAGACGGCCAGCCACAACCCCCGTTCCACGGTAGGTACGGTGACGGAAATCTACGACTACCTGCGGCTTCTTTTTGCCCACATCGGCCGCCCCCACTGCCCCCGGTGCGGCCGGCTGATTACCGCCCAGACGGTGTCCCAGATGGTGGACCGCCTGCTGGCCTATCCGGAAGGAACCCGTTTTCAGGTGATGGCACCCGTCGTCCGGGGGCGCAAGGGAGAGTACCGCCAACTGCTGGAAGAGATCCGGCGTCAGGGTTACGTGCGCGTGCGGGTGGACGGAGAAATACGGGAGACGGGTGAGGATATTTCCCTTGCTAAAAATAAGAAGCACAACATAGAGGTCGTCGTAGATCGCCTTCAAGTGCGGCCTGGTGTGGCCTCGCGCCTGGCCGAATCCCTGGAAACGGCTTTAAAGCTTGCCGACGGCGTTGTTCTTATCGACATCATCGACGGTGAAGAGCTGCTTTTGAGCGAAAAATTCGCCTGTATCGAGTGCGGCGTCAGCCTGCCCGAGATTACGCCGCGCCTTTTTTCATTTAACAATCCATACGGCGCCTGTCCGGCCTGCACCGGCTTGGGCGTTACCATGAAGGTGGACCCCGACCTGGTGATACCCGACCGCAACCTGACCTTAAGGGAAGGGGCCATCGTCCCGTGGAGCCGTGGCAATAACGGTTACTTGCAGATACTGGAGTGCCTGGCCGAGCATTACGGTTTCGATTTGGACGTGCCCGTACGGGAACTCAAACCGGAACACCTGCAGGTCATCCTTTATGGCTCCGGGCAGGAACGGATAAAATTCCGCTACACCAACCGTTTTGGCGATCGGCGCGTCTATGAAGCTCCCTTCGAAGGGATCATCCCCAACCTGGAGCGGCGCTACCAGGAAACCCAGTCGGAATGGTCGCGGGCGGAGATTGAGGGCTATATGAGCCAGCGGCCCTGCCCGGCCTGTAGAGGGGCGCGCCTGAAGCCGGAAGCCCTGGCCGTACGGGTAGGTGGCCTAAATATTTGCGAATTTGCGGCCCTGAATATTCGGGAAGCGGCAGCCTTCCTGCGTGACCTTAAACTAAACGAACGGGAAGAGATAATCGCTCGCCAGGTTTTAAAGGAAATCCAGGCTCGGCTGCAGTTCTTATTGGACGTAGGATTGGACTACCTGACCCTGGACCGGCCGGCGGCCACCCTTTCCGGTGGGGAGGCCCAGCGCATCCGCCTGGCCACCCAGATCGGGTCGCAGCTGATGGGTGTTCTCTATATCCTGGACGAACCCAGCATCGGCTTGCACCAGCGGGATAACGCCCGCCTGATAGCCACTTTGAAACGTCTGCGGGATATGGGCAATACAGTTATCGTCGTCGAGCACGATGAAGATACCATGCGGGCCGCCGATTACCTAATTGACATCGGACCCGGGGCGGGGGACGGAGGCGGTCGGGTGGTAGCCGCCGGCACGCCCAAAGAGGTCATGGCCGACCCCAACTCCCTCACCGGCCAGTATTTAAGTGGCCGGCGGCGTATACCGGTACCGGCTGTGCGGCGCCGGCCGGGGGATAAGTGGCTGACTATTAAGGGTGCCCGCGAGCACAACCTGAAAAATATCGACGTCAGCTTTCCCCTGGGCCTCTTTATCGGCGTTACCGGCGTATCCGGCTCCGGTAAAAGCACCCTGGTCAATGAGATTCTCTATCGGGCCCTGGCCCAGCGCCTGAACGGCGCCCGGATCAACCCCGGGGATTTTGATGCTATAATTGGCGTCGAATATCTGGACAAGGTCATTGAGGTCGATCAGTCGCCCATCGGCCGGACGCCGCGTTCCAATCCAGCCACCTATACCGGCGTGTTCGACGACATCCGCGCCCTTTTTGCGGCCACGCCGGAAGCCCGCGCTCGGGGCTACAAACCGGGGCGCTTCAGCTTCAACGTCAAGGGCGGCCGTTGCGAGGCCTGCGGCGGCGACGGCATTATCAAGATCGAGATGCATTTTTTGCCCGACGTTTACGTGCCCTGTGAAGTCTGCGGGGGCAGCCGTTATAACCGGGAGACCCTGGCCATAAAATACAAGGGGAAATCCATTGCCGACGTCCTGGCCATGACCGTGGACGAGGCGGCAGAATTCTTTGCCGCCATTCCCCGGGTGCACCGGCGCCTGACCACCCTCCAAGACGTAGGTCTGGGTTACATTACCCTGGGCCAGCCGGCGACCACCCTGTCGGGCGGCGAAGCCCAGCGGGTGAAATTGGCGGCGGAACTGGCCCGGCGCAGTACCGGCCGGACCATGTACATCCTGGACGAGCCCACCACGGGACTGCACATGGCCGACATCGAGCGGTTGCTCGACGTCCTGCAGCGCCTAGTGGATGCCGGTAACACCGTCGTGGTCATCGAGCACAACCTGGATGTAATCAAATCGGTGGACTACATCATTGATCTGGGCCCCGAAGGCGGCGAGGGTGGCGGCCGGGTGGTGGCCGCCGGCACGCCGGAAGAGGTCTGCCGGGTGAAAGAGTCTTATACCGGCCAGTTCTTAGCACCTGTCCTGGAGCGGGATAAAGGGAGGCAGGCGGATCGAGGGATGGAAGGAAACCCCGAGGGCCGGCCTCCGGCTAGATCTCAGGACTTGCCCAGGGTAGTGGGACAGGAATAGATAAGGATTGAACAAAAGGACGCCTGAGCGAGCATTTGCGAGGGAACAAACGCCAACTCGAAGAAAATTGTAGAAGGCGGGCTTCTGTTGGGAGCAAGCGACTTTGGCCGAATGGCAAAGCGGCCGCAGGCTGTGTCGAAGAGCGAGGGCGGGGCCGAGGACAGCGAGGCCTTCGGTGCGAGCCGCAACAGAAGCCCGCCTGAAAGAAGGGATACCATGGACCTCGAGGAGAAACTGGCGCGCCTGCCGGATCATCCCGGCGTCTACATTATGCGCGATGCCCAGGGCGAAATCATCTACGTCGGTAAGGCCGCTTCCCTGAAAAAACGGGTGCGCTCCTATTTCCGCGGCCAGCATCCGCCGCGGACGCAGGTCATGGTGGAAAAGATCGCCGATATTGAATACATCCTTACGGATAACGAAGTCGAGGCCCTGATTCTCGAGTGCAACCTTATTAAGGAACACCGGCCGCGGTACAATGTCAGTTTAAAGGACGACAAAAGCTATCCTTACATTAAAATTACCCTCCAGGAGCAGTTTCCCCGGCTGCAAATCACGCGTTCCCTCGTCCGGGACGGCTCCCGCTATTTCGGCCCCTACACCAATGTGGGGGCCCTGCGGGAAACTTTAAAAATTCTGCGCAGCCTGTTTCCGGTACGCACCTGCCGGGAGACGCCCCTGCAGTTCCGCAGCCGCCCCTGCCTCAACGCCCACATCAACCGCTGCCTGGCCCCCTGCAGCGGTAGGGTGAACCAGGAGGTCTACCGGCAGGCCGTCGATAATATTATCCTGTTCCTGGAAGGGAAGCACACCGCCCTCATCAAGGAATTAAAGGAGCAGATGACCGCCGCCGCCGAACGGCTGGAATTTGAAAAGGCGGCGCGGTTGCGGGACCAGCTGCGGGCCGTGGAGGAGGTCTGCGCCCGGCAGAAAATCACCGCCGCCGGCGGCGATGAAGACGCCGATGCCGTGGCCTTCGCCCGCGAAGGGGAAGCGGCCCTGGGCCTCATCTTCTTCAGCCGCAACGGCAAAGTGATCGGTCGCGACCATTTCTTCCTTACCGGAACGGAAGGGTTGTCGCGGGGGGAAGTTATGGCGGCCCTGTTAAAGGAATACTACAGCCGGGGCGTAGAAATTCCCCCGCAGATCCTCCTCCACGACGAGCCGGAGGATGCCGAGACAATCGCCAGCTGGCTGGGGCGGCTGCGCGGCGGCCGTGTCGAGTTAAAGGTACCCAAAAGGGGCAGCAAGTTAAAGCTGTTGCAGCTGGTCCATGAAAATGCCGTCAACCTCCTCCAGGAGCACCTTCTGGCCCGCCAGCGCCAGGAGGAGGGTGGCAAGGCGGCCCTGATGGAACTGCAACAGGCCCTTGGCCTGCCGCGGTTGCCGCGGCGCATGGAAGCCTATGATATTTCCAACTTCCAGGGGAGCAGCGCGGTGGGGGCCATGGCTGTCTTTGTGGACGGCCGGCCGTTGACGTCGGCCTACCGCCGTTTCCAGATTAAGACGGTGAAGGCTCCCAATGATTTTGCTTCCCTCCAGGAGGTCTTAACCCGGCGTTTCCGCCGGGCTGCCGAAGGAGACGCGCGGTTTGCCGAGTTGCCGGACTTCGTCCTAATCGACGGCGGTCTGGGCCAGCTGCATGCCGCCCGGGAGGTGATGGCGGCCCAGGGTGTGGCGGCCATTCCCACCTTTGCCCTGGCCAAGGAGGAGGAACTGCTGTTCCGGGAGGGCAGCCCCGAACCGATACGCCTGCCGCGGGACGGCCGGGCCCTTAAGCTTTTGCAGCACCTGCGGGATGAGGTCCACCGTTTTGCCATAACCTATCACCGTCAGAAACGGGAAAAGAGCGCCTACCGTTCGGTGCTGGACGACATTCCCGGAGTGGGACCCAAACGCAAAAGAGCCCTGCTGCGCCATTTCGGCTCTGTCGAAAGGATAAGCCGGGCGACCTTAGAAGAATTGCTGGAGGTAGAGGGGATGAATCGGGCCGTGGCGGCCCGCATCCTGGAAGGCCTGGGGAGGAAAAATAATGGGGAGAATCCGGCTGGTAGCCTTTGATTTAGATGGGACACTTTTAAATGACGATTTGGAAATAGATGCCCGAACGAAGGAAGCCATAAAAAGGGTTCGGGGAAAAGGTATAATTGTTACCCTGGCCACGGGACGTATGTTTAGTTCGGCAAGGCCTTATGCCGTGGAGCTGGGGTTAGATTTGCCCCTCGTCGTTTACCATGGCGCCCAGTTGCGCCATTCTACGACGGGTGAAGTCCTTTTTGAACGCACCGTGCCCATCGACCTTGCCGCCCGTTTGATTGCCGTCATTCGCCAGTTCGGCTACGCCTATAACGTTTATTTGGACGACCGGCTCTATGTAGAAAAAATCGCCGCGGAAAATGAGGAGTATGCCTGGAGGGCCGGGGTGGAACTCCATCTGGTGGAAGATATGCTTTCTTTTCTTAAGGAACAAGGAAAGGGCCCTTTAAAAATTGTTGCCCTGCGCGACGGGCCGGAGTTAGACCCTCTGGAAGCCGCCATTCGCCGTCAGGTGGGAGAAGCGGTTTACTTCACCCGTTCTTTACCCCATTACCTGGAGATGCTCAATCCGGAAGTCAATAAAGCCCGGGGGCTCCAGGCCCTGGCCGAGATAGAGGGCGTAAGGCCGGAAGAAATTATGGTCTTCGGCGACAGCTACAACGATCTCCAAATGTTTCAGTATGCCGGTCTGGCCGTAGCCATGGCCAACGCCCCGGCGGAAGTTAAGGCGGCCGCCGATTATGTCACCGGCAGCAATAATGAAAGCGGCGTAGCCCAGGCTTTAGAAAAATTCATTCTGGGGGGTTGAATCGGGGTTGCCCCAGTCCTTCCTGGGAGATTATCACGTGCATACGCGTAACAGCGACGGTCGTGCCGCCGCGCGGGATATGGTGGCCGCCGCCAGGCGGGCCGGTCTGGAAGAAGTCGCCCTTACCGACCACGGTCCCCGCAACATCGGTGTGGGGGTCAACGCCGCCAACGTATTCCTGCGCCTTAAAAAGAAGGTGGCGGGATGGGACACCCCGGACATCCGGGTTTTAATCGGCGCCGAAGCCAACATCGTCGGCCTCAATGGGGAAATAGATATCCCGGCCGCCGTCTACCGGCAGCTGGACCTCCTGCTGGTGGGGCTCCATCCTTATGTTTTGCCGCGGGACTGGGCCACAGCCCGTGAACTCGTCCTGGCCAATCAGCTCCAGGGGCGCAGCTGCCGCTGGCGGGAGAGGGCGATGGAGGCCAACACGCGGGCCTTAACGGCGGCCCTGGAAAAACATCCCGTCTTTTGCATAACCCATCCGGGCCTGGAAATGCCGGTGGACATAGAGCCCCTGGCACGGGTCTGTGCTCGTACGGGTACTTTGTGGGAGGTAAACGTCGGGCACTGCTACCAGCGGCCGCAGGAACTGGCCCGGGTGGCCCGCTGGGGTGTGCGCTTCGTTGTCAACAGCGACGCTCACCAGCCGGCCACGGTAGGCCGGCTGGAGGAGGGGTGGCGGCTCCTAAGGGCGGCCGGCGTTCCCCCGGAACAGGTGATAAACCTGCGCCATTGAAGTTATCCACAGGGAGGGGAGGACAAATGACGGAAAATGCTTATCCGCGCCTGGTTATCGTCACCGGCCTTTCCGGGGCCGGTAAAACCCAGGCCGCCCGCTGTCTGGAAGATTTGGGGTTTTTCTGCGTTGACAACCTGCCTCCCTCCCTGATACCCGGCCTTGTCGATCTACTGCGGCAGCCGGCCAAAAACGGGAAAGGAATAGACAAGGTGGCCCTGGTAATGGACATCCGGGGAGGGCAGTTTTTTGACGACCTGGAGGAAGCCCTGGCCTACCTGGACAGTAGGGGTATACCCTATGAGATCCTTTTTCTGGAGGCGGCCGACGAAGTCCTGGTGCGGCGATATAAGGAAACCCGGCGCCGCCATCCCCTATCCAGCGGCGGCCAGATTTTAGAAGGCATTATCGCCGAAAGGCGGCGCCTGGAAGAACTGCGCGGCCGGGCCACCAAAATTATCGATACTTCCGAATTAACACCGCGGCAGCTTAAAGAGCAGGTCGCCGAGCTCTTCGGCGACAGTCGGCGGCAGTTGAAAATTAGCATCATTTCTTTCGGTTACAAATACGGCATCCCTTTGGACGCCGATTTGGTTATGGATGTGCGCTTTTTACCCAATCCCTATTATAACCCCGCCCTGCGGCCCTTTACCGGCCATGACCGCTGTGTGGCCGATTTCGTTATGGCCTCGCCCGAAGCCCAGGAGTTTATCGCCAAGTTTGCTGCCCTCTTACGTTTTCTCATCCCCCAGTATCAGCTGGAAGGCAAATCCCACCTGGTTATCGCCATAGGGTGTACCGGCGGCCAGCACCGTTCCGTTACCCTGGCCAACAAACTGGGTGAAATCCTCCGGGGCGACAGCTACGACGTAGTAGTAAAGCACCGGGATTTGATACGCTATTTAAGCGGCGGCAGGAGGTAAGAAGGCGTGGAGGGTTTAAAATGGCTCTATCCCGGGTTAAAGATTAAACGCTGGCTGCTGCTGGCCGCCCTGGGCTTATTTTTGCTGGTTTCTGGATTGACTCTCATCATGGGAGTAACTTTGTTGGCCTCGGCAGAACAGGGTGTTACGTGGTTTATCCTTCACACCCTGGGCCGTTTGGGTTCGCCGTTATTTTCGGGAATCCTTACCTCCTGCCTGGGTTTACTCCTTATGCTTTATGGGGTCCAGCGGCTGGCCGGTTCCGTTTTTAATGTCCTTCTGCCCGGGAATGTCGACAACCCCTGGAAGGTGTTTTACCGCCGCCGGTATCTCTCACGCGGCCCCCATATAGTGGCCATCGGCGGGGGAACGGGGCTGGCCGTCCTGTTGCGGGGGCTAAAAAATTATACATGCAATCTTACGGCCATAGTGACGGTGGCCGACGACGGCGGCAGTTCCGGGATCCTGCGCCAGGAATTAAAAATCCCACCTCCCGGAGACATCCGCAACTGCCTGGTGGCCCTGGCCGATACCGAAAGCCTGATGGAGGATCTGTTTAATTACCGGTTTCAGCAAGGGGAAGGCCTGGCCGGACACAGCCTGGGCAATCTTCTTTTGGCGGCCATGACGGACATGGCCGGCGATTTTGAACGGGCCATCCAGGAATTGGCCAGGGTGCTGGCCGTAGGCGGTCAGGTTATTCCCTCCACCACCAGTTATGTCGTCCTGGGGGCCGAGATGGCCGACGGCACTACCGTTTTAGGAGAAAGCAACATTCCCCGGGCGGGCAAGCGCATTAAAAGGGTGTTTTTGGAACCGCCCTCCTGCCGTCCGCCGGCAGCCGCCTTGGAAGCCATAGCCAGGGCCGACGCCATTATCATCGGTCCCGGCAGTCTTTATACCAGTGTTTTGCCCAATTTACTGGTGCGCGGCCTGGTTGAGGCCCTGCGCCGGGCCCGGGCACCGGTTTTTTATGTCTGCAACATCATGACCCAGCCGGGGGAAACCGATGGTTATACGGTTGCCGATCACCTGCAGGCCATTATCGACCACTGCGGCCCGGGTTTGATAGACGTGGTCATCGCCCACCGGGGTCCTATATCGCGGAGAAGCCTAAGGCGTTACGGCGAACAGGGGGCGCGCCCGGTCTTAATCAATGGTCCGGCGGTTGCCAGGTTGGGCGTTGAGCTGCGGACGGGATGGCTGGTAGATGAAACCCACTTAGTTCGCCATCATCCCCAGCGTTTGGCCGCCCTGATTATGGATGCCCTCTATTCCCGCCATTCCCCCGGCCGCCAGCGTTTCAGCTTTTTAATACGGGAAAAATTTCGCAACCTCGGCGTTTAAAAAGTAGATTAACGGGGTGGGGTCTATGGCCGTATCCTTTTCCTTGGAAGCCAAGGAAGAGCTTGCCCGGGTGAAAAAAAGACGGGCATGCTGCAGCGAGGCAGAGCTGGTGGCCGTTCTGCGCCAGGGCAAATCTCCGGCGTTATGGGGGGATGAGGGTCTTTTAGTGATTACCGCCCATGCAGCCATAGCTAGGAGGATTTATTCCCTGGCCAGGTCCGTTTTGGGACTTCCTTTGCAGGTAAAGATAGAACGCCGGGGCGGCAAGGGTCGTCCGGTATTTAAAGTCCTGACACCGGCAGGCAGGGACGCCCTCGCCGACTGGTTGGCTTTAAGGCAAAGGGTGCCGGAGCAGCAGTGCTGCCGGGCCGCCTATTTACGGGGGGCCTTTCTGGTCGCCGGTTCCGTTAATAAGCCGACTACGACCCATCATTTGGAATTTTTAATCGAAGGGGAAGACGAGGCCCTTCGCCTGCAGGACATTATGCGGCACCTGGAACTCCAACCCCGGCTTAGTCGCCGCAAGGGTGGATTGGTTTTATACCTTAAAGATAGCGAGCAAATTGTCCGGGCCTTAAGCCTGATGGGAGCCCACAGCGCCGTCCTCGCCTATGAAAACGTCCGCATTTTTAAAGAAATGCGCAACCGGGTCAATCGCCTGGTGAACTGCGAAACGGCCAATTTGAGCAAGAGCGTGGAAACGGGTCTGCGCCAGGCGGAGAATATCCGTTATCTGGTGGCGACCCTGGGCTGGGAGGGGCTGCCGCCCGGACTGCAAGAGATAGCCGCCCTGCGCCTGGAGCACCCGGAAGCCAGTTTAAAGGAATTGGGGGAAATGCTGGACCCCCCGGTGGGAAAGTCGGGGGTAAACCACCGTCTGCGGCGTCTGGAACATCTTACCATGAAGGTGCGGGCCCGGAGGGGAGAATTGGATGCGACGCACGACAATTCATCGTGTTGACGGTCCTAACGCCATGGCCCTCTGGCCTAAAGTTACCCCCTTGTGGCGCGTGGCCTGGAATTTTTTCTGGCTCGAAGTCAGCCGTTTTTTACCCTTTTTAAACTTAAAGAATTGGATTCTGCGCCGTATGGTGGGTATAAAAATAGAGGCGACAGCTGCGGTGGGCCTGATGGCCATGTTCGATATATTAAGGCCGGACCTCATCAGCATTGGCCCCGGCAGTGTTATCGGTTATAACGCTACCATTCTGACCCATGAGTTTTTGCCCCAATCTTATCGCCTTGGGGCGGTAGAAATCGGCGCCAAAGTCCTGATCGGCGCCAATGCCACCATTTTACCGGGGGTGAGCATCGGGGACGGTGCCATTGTCGGTGCCGGAGCGGTAGTAACCCGGGATGTACCGCCGCAAACCATGGTCGGCGGCGTGCCGGCGCGGGTGATAGGTAAGGTGGAGGAACTATGAAAAAGGCAGTTACATCGTCCGGTAATGGCGCAGGCGGTACCTGCGCCGCCATATTTAGGTGGGCAAAACTCCTCCTCTGGGAAGACCCTTTTGAAAAACGGTTTCTGCTGTCCCTGGTATTTATTAATCTTGCGGGTTCCCTTTACGGCTATTACTGGTACCGCGAGCAGCTGGCCCACACGCCGGTAATATGGTGGCCCTTTATCCCCGACAGCCCCTTAGCCACCACCCTTTTCGGATTGGCCGTGCTCTTTAACTATTGGGAACGGGAGGGCAGCCTTCTGCAAATAATCGCCGCTGCGGCCGTCATTAAATACGGCCTTTGGGCAATGATTATCATCAGCGATTTCTGGCTGGCCGGGGCTCCGGTCACGGCCGTCGAAGCAGGGCTGTGGCTGTCCCACCTCGGTATGGTAATAGAAGGCTGCATCTTTCTGCGGCATTGGCCGGTTTACTTGCGGGACCTTTTCCCGGCGTTCCTCTGGCTGGGGTTGAACGATTTCGTTGATTACTGGCTGGGGATGCACCCTTATCTCTTCGCCCCCGGTCAGGAGGGGCTGGCCCTCTTTACGGCCGTCCTTTTGAGCCTTTTTTTAAGCTTTTGGTATTTGGTGCGAACTAAATTGGGCATCAGGGGCAGGAAAAAGGGGGAGAGGGGGAGAATAATATAAATTAAAACCTTGACCGGGAGGAGGAGAGCGGTGCGCGAACGCCTGGGCCTTAGCCTGGAACAGACGCAAAAGCTAATTATGACGCCTGAACTGCGCCAGGCCATTGTTGTTCTGCAGCTCTCCACCCTGGAGCTGGCCGAGTATTTGCAGCAGGAATTACAGGAAAATCCTTTGTTAGAAATAAAGGACGAAGAAGAAATAGCTGCTGTAGAAGAATTGGAAAATGACAGTGAATCTTTTGAGATCGACTGGCAGGAGTTTTTCCAGGACCGCAGCGATTTGGGTTATGTCAGGGCGCCCAGGGAAGAGCGGCCCGAAGTCAATTATCAGAATTTCATAAGCGGCCAGACTTCCCTGCAGGACCACCTTCTCCTGCAGTTAAAGATTGCGGCAAAGACGGAACGTGAGCTGGAGATAGGCACCTTCCTCATCGGTAATTTGGACGCCAACGGATATTTAAAAATCGACATTAAAGAAGCGGCAGAATGTTTAAAGGTTTCCCCGACCGCCGTCTGGCAGGTGCTGCAGGTCATCCAGCGCTTCGATCCTCCCGGGGTTGGGGCCAGAAATCTCGCGGAATGCCTGCTGATCCAGCTACGCCAGCGTCGTGATGCCCCTGCGGCCGCCGAAAAAATTATCCGTCATTTTTTACCGGATATCGCTGCCGGACGTTTAAAACGGGTGGCCAAGCGGCTGGATATGAGCCTGCCGGCAGTTCAGGAAGTGGTAGATTACATCCGCACCCTGGACCCCAAACCGGGGCGTGCCTTCGGTGGCGGCGAAAATCGTTATATAGTCCCCGATGTAATCATCGAGCGCGTCGATGACGACTACGTTGTTTTATTGAATGATCTGGCTATGCCCCGCCTGGGGATCAACCCTTATTACCAGGCCCTTATGCGCCAGGAGGGGGGCTGCGACCCGGCGACGAAGCGTTTCATAGAAAGTAAACTTAATGCGGCAACATGGCTGATGCGTAGTTTAGAACAGCGCCGGTTGACCCTCTACCGGGTGGTCAGCTGCCTGGTACAGGAGCAGAGGGAATTTCTCGATAAAGGCCTAAAATATCTGAAACCCCTGACCATGCGCCAGGTAGCGGCGGCTTTAGGTATCCATGAATCTACCGTCAGCCGGGCTACGGCCAACAAGTACGTTCAGACGCCTTGGGGTATATTTGAACTGAAGTTCTTTTTCGCCAGCGGGGTAGAAAGGCGAGGAGGCGCAGCCGCCGCCGAGAGCATCAAAAAAATTATCGTTGAAGCTATCAATAGCGAGGACCCCGCCAATCCCCTGACCGATCAGCAGCTTCAAGAATTGCTTCAGCGCCAGGGTATAAAAATCTCCCGGCGCACGGTGGCCAAATATCGCGACGAGCAGGGCATACCGGCGGCAACCAGGAGGAAACGCTATTAACTTTAAGGGGGCAAAAGCCCCCTGTAATTGTGGCTATTTTCAGAGGAGGATTTTGGAGTCTAACGTGGAATAGTGATTTAAAGTACAAAGTCTTATTATTATAAATCCGTCCCACCTATGGTATAATAACGGTAGCCTTGCTGGAAAAAATGGCAGGGAATTGATTGCTACCCGGGGGCATCCTTGCTATAATAACAATAACTTGAAGGAGGTATTTACATATGGCAGTAAGGGTAGGTATAAACGGTTTCGGCCGTATTGGTCGCCTGGTATTCCGGGCTTCCCTGGAAAAACCGGAAATTGAAGTAGTGGCCATTAACGACATTACCGACGTACAAACTAATGCCCACCTTTTAAAGTACGATTCGGTTCACGGCCGCCTCAATGCTACCGTCGAGGCCCGTGAAGACAGCATCGTTGTCAACGGCCGGGCCATCAAGGTGCTGGCCGAAAGGGATCCAGCCAAGCTTCCATGGAAGGATCTGGGCGTTGACATCGTCATCGAGTCGACGGGTGTTTTCACCGATGCCACGAAGGCAGCGGCCCACCGTCAGGCAGGGGCCAAAAAGGTAATTATCACCGCCCCGGCCAAAAACGAAGACATTACCATTGTTATGGGCGTTAACAATGATAAATACGATCCCGCCAACCACCACATCGTCTCCAATGCCTCCTGCACCACCAACTGCCTGGCGCCGGTGGCGAAAGTCCTCCATGAAAACTTCACCATCCTCCGGGGTCTGATGACCACCGCCCATTCCTATACCAATGACCAGCGCATTCTGGACCTGACCCATAAAGACCTGCGGCGGGCCCGTGCGGGAGCCCTTTCCATCATTCCCACCACCACCGGTGCCGCCAAGGCCATCGGCCTGGTGTTGCCCGAACTGAAGGGCAAGCTCAACGGCCTGGCCATGCGAGTTCCTACTCCCAACGTTTCCGTCGTTGATCTGGTGGTGGATCTGGAGAAACCGGCTACGGTGGAAAGCATTAATGCCGCTTTGAAGGCCGCCGCCGAGGGTCCCCTGCAGGGCATCCTGGGTTACTGCGAGGAACCCCTGGTTTCCCGCGACTTCAACGGCGACCCGCGTTCCTCCATTGTTGATGCCCTGTCCACCATGGTCATCGACGGTACCCTGGCAAAGGTCGTGGCTTGGTACGATAATGAATGGGCCTATTCCAAACGGGTCGTCGATCTGGCGGCTTTCATGGCTGCCAAAGGGCTGTAAAAGAACGGTCGCCGCAAGGCGGCCGTTTCACATGCCAGGGCAATTAGGGTAGCATAAAGAAGAAAAGGAGTGGCAGTACCTAACCCCGGTGCAACTGCAGTTCCAAATTAGGGTAGCATAATAAAGAAGTAGAAGGGCACAATTCCCTCTCGTCAATGCCAGCCTGGAACAAAGCTGTTTTTGGAGGCCCCCTCATGGGGGTTGGCGACCCTGCCATCGAACCCTGAAAATGCAGGTTAAGGGCAAGGGGCTGGAGGGTACAGGCTGAGCGCTAAGTTTGCTGGCCGAGAACCACCGGAGCGCGGAGCCTGTACCCTCCAGCCTCAGAAAAGCAGGATTATAGATCAACAAGTTACTATTATGTACTTTATTTCTTGAGGAGGGTTTGACCGGTGGCCAAGTTAACCCTGAAAGACCTGGATCTACGCAATAAACGCGTCCTGGTACGGGTCGACTTCAACGTACCCCTAGAGGCAGGGCGGGTGACGGACAATACCCGCATTCGCGCGGCCTTGCCCACCATCCGGTATCTTATTGACAACGGCGCGCGGGTGATCCTCATGTCCCACCTGGGACGCCCCAAGGGCAAAGTCAAGGAAGAACTGCGTCTGGACCCTGTTGCTAGGGAGCTGGAAAACCTCCTGGGACGGCCGGTACATAAGGTCAATGACTGCATCGGTCCGGAAGTGGAGGCCGCGGCGGCCGCCTTAAAACCCGGTGAGGTTCTTCTACTAGAAAACGTGCGTTTTTATCCGGAAGAAGAGAAAAACGATCCCGAGTTTGCCAGGAAGCTGGCCTCCCTGGCCGACCTCTACGTTAACGACGCCTTCGGTGCCGCCCACCGCGCCCATGCTTCTACAGAAGGTGTGGCCCATTATCTGCCGGCGGCGGCCGGTTTCCTGCTCCAGAAGGAAATCGAAACCCTGGGTAAGGCCCTGGCCGATCCGGAGCGGCCCTTTGTAGCCATAATCGGTGGAGCCAAGGTATCCGATAAGATCAGCGTTATCCGTAATCTACTCACCAAGGTGGATACTTTGATAATCGGCGGCGGCATGGCCAACACATTCTTAAAGGCCAAAGGTTACGCCATGGGCAAATCCCTGGTGGAGGAAGACCAGGTCTCCCTTGCTCAGGAGCTTATGGACCAGGCCGCCAGGCAGGGGGTAAAGATGCTTTTACCCCGGGATCTGGTGGTGGCCCAGGAGTTTAAAGCCGATGCGCCCCATCAGGTGGTGGCCGCCAATGCCGTTCCCGACGGTTGGATGGCCCTGGACATCGGTCCCGAAACTGCGCGCGAGTATGCCAACGCCTTGAAGGACGCCCGTACTGTGGTGTGGAACGGACCTATGGGTGTTTTTGAAATGGAACCCTTTGCCCACGGTACTGAAGCCGTAGCCCGGGCTGTAGCGGCCGTGGACGGCATGACCATCGTCGGCGGTGGGGATTCGGTGGCTGCGGTGGAAAAGGTAGGCGTGGCCGATAAAATAGGGCATATCTCCACCGGCGGCGGCGCCTCCCTGGAGTTCCTGGAAGGGAAGGCCCTGCCCGGAGTTGTAGCCCTGACGGAAAAATAACTTTCAAGGAAGTGAAACGGTTTGCGTCGACCCATCATTGCCGGTAACTGGAAAATGCATAATACTACGGAAAAGGCCCGGGAACTGGTTGAACTCCTTAAACCCCTGGTGGGGGCCAGCGACGTGGAAGTAGTAGTCTGCCCGCCCTTTACGGCCATTGCGGCAACGGTCAACGCCGCCGCCGGGTCCAACATTGCCGTCGGCGCCCAGGACCTTTTCTGGGAAGATTGGGGCGCCTATACAGGCGAAGTATCCGGGCCAATGCTTAAAGATTTGGGATGCCGCTATGTTATTATCGGCCATTCCGAGCGGCGCCAATATTTCGGCGAGACTGATGCTACGGTAAACAAGAAGCTCCATGCCGCCCTGCGCCATGACCTTGTGCCCATTGTCTGCGTAGGGGAAACCCTGGACGAAAGGGAGGCCGGTAAAACCCTGGAAGTCGTCCGTCGCCAGGTGGAAGACGGCCTTAAAGGCCTGACGCCGGACCAGGTGGAAACCCTGGTGGTAGCCTATGAACCCGTCTGGGCCATCGGTACCGGTCGTACGGCCACGGCGGCCGACGCCCAGGAAGTCATCGCCTTTATCCGCAAAACTTTAAAAGCCATGTACGGCGAAAGGGCCGAATTGACGCGCATTCAGTACGGCGGCAGCGTCAAACCGGAAAATATCGCCGAGCTCATGGCCCAGCCGGATATCGACGGTGCCCTGGTGGGGGGCGCCAGCCTGGACGCCATTTCCTTCGCCGCCATTGTCAATTATAAAGAGCATCAACATAAATAGAGGGGAATTCCCCAAAACGCAGGGAACAGGAGAATTGGTATTGGTGAATAACAATCGCCCTTTAATGTTAATGATCCTTGATGGTTTCGGCCTTGGCCATCCGGGTGAGGGTAATGCCATCACCCGGGGTAATTTACCCAATTACCGCCGGCTTATACACACGTACCCCCATACCCGCCTCAAGGCTTCCGGAGAAGCCGTAGGGCTGCCGGCGGGCCAGATGGGCAACTCGGAAGTCGGCCATTTAAACATCGGCGCCGGCCGCATCGTCTACCAGGACCTGACGCGGATCTCTAAAGCCATTAAAGACGGCACCTTTTTTACCAATGAAGTGCTCCTTAAGGCCGTACGGGGGGCGAAGGAACGGGGCGGGGCCCTGCACCTGATGGGCCTGGTCTCCGACGGCGGCGTCCACAGCCACCTGGAGCACCTGTATGCCCTCCTGGAACTGGCCCAAAGGGAGGGTATGGAACGGGTCTACATCCACGCCTTCCTTGACGGTCGCGACGTGCCTCCCGCCAGTGCCGCCGGCTACCTCCGGCAGGTGGAAGAGGAATGCCGCCGGCGGGGCATAGGGGCCATTGCCACCATCATGGGCCGTTACTATGCCATGGACCGGGACCGCCGCTGGGAGCGTACGGAAAAGGCCTATCGAGCCCTGGTGGCGGGAGAAGGACAGCAATTCCCATCTGCCGCTGCGGCCATCCAGGCTTCCTATGACCGGGACGTTACCGACGAATTTGTAGAACCCTCGGTGATCACCCGCCTGGGGCAACCTGTGGCCCGCATTTGTAATGGGGACAGCGTGATTTTCTTTAACTTTCGCGCCGACCGGGCCCGCCAGCTTACCCGGGCCTTTGTCGACCGCGACTTCGAACCCTTTGCCCGTCCCGGCGGCCGCCTGGAAATCGATTTTGTGTGCCTGACCCAGTACGACGTCACTATACCGGCACCCGTTGCTTTTCCCCCCCAGGTTTTGACCAACGTTCTGGGCGAGGTTATCGCCAATAACGGGTTAAAGCAGCTAAGGATTGCCGAGACGGAAAAGTACGCCCACGTTACCTTTTTCTTTAATGGCGGCGTGGAGGAGCCCTTCCCCGGCGAAGATCGTCTCCTCATCCCTTCGCCGAAAGTGGCCACTTATGATCAAAAACCATCCATGAGCGCCCGGGAAGTGACGGATGCCGTCCTGGAACGCCTGGATAAATACGACTTTATCGTCCTGAATTTCGCCAATCCCGATATGGTCGGCCATACCGGCGATTTGAACGCGGCCATAGCCGCCGTGGAAACGGTGGACGAGTGCCTGGGCCGCATCGCTGCGGCCATGGAAGAACGCCGGGCACCCCTCCTGGTGACGGCCGACCATGGCAATGCGGAAGAAATGCTGGAGCCCAACGGCGAACCCCACACGGCCCACACCAGCAACCTGGTGCCCTTTATTCTGGTCGACGCCGGCTATAGGGACGCTGCCTTAAGGGAAGGCGCCCTGGAGGACGTGGCGCCGACGGTCCTGGACATTTTGGGACTGCCCCAGCCGGCGGAGATGACGGGGAAGAGCCTAATAGAGAGAAAAGGCTGGCAAGGGAAGTAAAGAGTTTGCAATTAACATGGAGGTGGAGATAATGACGATCATTAATGACATCTTAGCCAGGGAAATCCTTGATTCCCGCGGCAATCCCACAGTGGAAGTGGAAGTGGTCCTGGAAGGCGGCGGGTGGGGCCGCGCGGCCGTACCCTCAGGGGCATCAACCGGAGCCTATGAAGCCGTAGAACTGCGGGATAAAGATGAGAAACGCTACTTTGGCAAAGGCGTTCTGGATGCCGTCAACAACGTCAATGCCATCATCGCTCCGGAACTGGTAGGCATGGATGCCCTGGACCAGCGGGAAGTGGACCGCCAGCTTATCGAGCTGGACGGCACTCCCAACAAAAGCAAGCTGGGGGCCAATGCCATCCTGGGTGTCTCCCTGGCGGTGGCTAAAGCGGCGGCCGATGCCCTGGGCCTGCCCCTGTACCGGTATCTGGGCGGGGTCAACGCCCACACCCTGCCGGTGCCCATGATGAACATTTTAAACGGCGGCAAACACGCCGACAACAACGTCGACATCCAGGAGTTCATGGTCATGCCCGCCGGCGCCGGCAGTTTTGCCGAAGCCCTGCGCATGGGCGCCGAGGTCTTCCACAGCTTGAAGGCCGTTTTGAAGGGTAAGGGTTTAAATACGGCCGTCGGCGATGAAGGTGGCTTTGCCCCCAATTTACGTTCCAATGTGGAAGCCATCGAGGTAATTTTGGAAGCTATTACCAAAGCCGGCTATGAGCCGGGCAAGGACTGTTTCATCGCCCTGGACCCGGCCGCCACGGAACTTTATAAAGACGGTAAATACGTCTTTGCCGGCGAAGGCGTCACCCGTACCACGGCGGAAATGGTCGATTTTTGGGCCGAACTGGTGGACAAATACCCCATTATCTCCATTGAGGACGGTCTGGCCGAAGACGACTGGGAGGGCTGGCAGGAGCTTACCAAACGCCTGGGTCATAAGGTCCAGCTAGTGGGCGACGACCTCTTTGTCACCAATACGGAACGCCTGGCCCGCGGTATAGAGAGGGGGGCGGCCAACGCCATCCTCATCAAAGTCAACCAGATCGGTACCCTGACGGAAACCCTGGACGCCATCGAGATGGCCAAGAAGGCTGGCTACACGGCCGTCGTTTCCCACCGTTCCGGGGAAACGGAAGATACAACAATCGCCGACATCGTGGTGGCCGTAAACGCCGGCCAGATTAAGACCGGCGCCCCCTCCCGGACCGATCGGGTGGCCAAGTACAACCAGCTCCTGCGCATTGAAGAAGAGCTGGACGCCGTTGCCCTTTATCCGGGCTTAAAGGCCTTTTACAACTTGAAAAAGTAGTCCAGGATGTACAGACCCCGGTAGAAGGACAACCTGCCGGGGTCGATTAATATTATCGTTAAAACCATCCCTTGCGCCGGAAGAAATAAAGCATTACCATAGCCAGGAAGAACATGAACCCTAAAACGGCAAAGTAGCCGTAACGCCATTCCAGCTCCGGCATGTAGCGGAAATTCATACCGTAGATGCCGGCGATGAGGCTCAAAGGCATCATGATGGTGGTGATTACCGTCAGGACCTTCATGATTTCGTTCAGGCGGTTGGAGGTCAGGGAAAGGTAAATCTCCAGGGTGGAGCTGGCCAGGTCGTGGAGGGTTTCCACCTGGTCGATTAACCGCAACATCTCATTATAAATATCTAGGAAAAAGACGCGGTTTTCCTGTTTTATCAGCTTGAACTCCGGATGGGACAGCAAGTTTAAAATGTCCCTCTGGGCGCCGAGTATTTTGCGTAATTTAATGGCCTGACGCCTCAAGGTAAAAACCTGATTGAGAATTTGACGGCTGGGGCGATGAAAGACAGCCTCTTCCAAATGCTCCAGTTTGTCCTCGGTACGGTCAAAAAAGGTAAAAAAGGTGGCCGTTAGGGGTTCAAGGAGGCTGTAAAGGATAAAGTCTACCCCTTTCTTAAAGAGTTCCGCGTCCCGGTGGTACTGTTGCCAGAGGTCGTCTACGAAGTCCAGGGATTCCTGGTGAACAGTGACGATGAACCGGGGACCCAGGAAAACGTTCAAAGCCACTGTTTGCGAGCCTTTACCGTGCTTTACGCAGCGCAGGGTGAGGAAGGCGTATTCATCATACTGGGCTATGCCGGGGCGGTAATGGGGGCGCCGGCAGTCTTCAACGGCCAGGGGATGAAAGTGGAAAAGCTCTGTTAAAAGATCCAGTTCTTCCGGTGACGGTCGGACAAGGTCCAGCCAGACAAACTCCTCGCCCTGCCGGGGCCGGAAACCGGGTTCCAGGCTTTCCTTGAGCCCCTGCTGTGGATGAAAAATTAAAAGGCGCTGCATATAAATCACCTAACCGGGTTTTTCTTTAGTTTACCACGGCGACGGTTGGCGTAGCTGATTTTTGAGCTTCCGGGCGATATTTTTTCCGCGGAGGGGTAAAATGGAGACCACAGATAAAATAGCCATCGGCACTTGCGGCTACAGCTACCGCGACTGGTTGGGCAATTTTTACCCGCCGGGTTTGGCGGCGAAGGATATGCTTTCCTATTATGCCCGGGAATTTAATTTTACCGAGATCAACTCCACCTATTACGTCCTGCCGCGGCCCGAAAATCTTGAGCAAATGGCCCGCAAGGTGCCGGAGGGGTTTATCTTTACTGTGAAAGCCTATCGTACCCTGACCCATGAACGGGGTGACAGTGCAGCATCCGACGGCCGTCTGCTGCGCCAGGCCCTTAAGCCTTTAATCGACAGGGGTCAGCTGGGGGCCGTGCTTTTACAGTTTCCCTTTTCTTTCCGTAACAATCAGGCCAACCGGGAATATTTGGTCAGGGTGAAGGAACTTTTAGCGGACGTTCCCCTGGCGGTGGAATTTCGCCACGACAGCTGGATAAAGGACGCCGTCTGGGATTTTCTGAAGCGCCACGAACTGGCCTTTACCTGTGTTGATGAACCGGAGCTACCGGGTTTGATAGGTCCGGTTGTTCGCTGTACTGCCCGGATCGCCTACGTCCGTTTTCACGGCCGCAACGCCGGGAAATGGTGGCGGCATGAAGAGGCTTACGAACGTTACGACTACCTTTATAGTGAAGCCGAACTGAAAGAATGGTTGCCGGGCATAGCTTATCTCGCCGGGCAGGCTGAGCAGGTCTTTGTGGCCTTCAACAACCACTACCACTCCCAGGCGGTAACTAACGCCAGGATGCTGAAAGAACTGCTTGACAACATAAAAAAAGTGCCTGCCGGCACTAGTCATTGATAGAAACGAAGTCTTTACAATATCCATCTTGGTTGCGGGGCGGGTAGAGGCGGCCGCACCTGAAGTTTTCAAGACAGTATATGCATTCCGTCATTTCGCAGTGCACCTTACTATGCTGGACGGCTCCTGCGATTTTTTCCTCGGCAGACCAGTTTACTTTTAGGTAATCGACATACGGTTCTTGGAGCATGGCCCATCCCCCTTTTCTTGAGTACATTGTATCATGTATACAAAAATATTTCCAGAACTTTTTTACTCGGTTTCGCCGCATTTTTGGATTTTATCTGGCGATTCCTTTCAAGGTTTAGCTCCCGGGTAGATTTACATTTTCCTTGTTTATCTAGGGGTTATTTGTTAAAATTATGACGTCACGGCAGAGCAGCTGGGAGGTGAGGGTTAGTTGCTGCATACCATTATTTTAATCCTTGACATACTGGTAGCCCTGGGTCTGATCGCCGCTGTGCTCCTCCAGTCCGGGCGCAGCGCCGGCATCTCCGGGGCCATTGCCGGCGGTGCGGAGGCCCTTTTCGGCAAAAAGAAAGGCCTTGACACCTTTTTAAACAAAGTGTCGGCGGTTCTGGCGGGCCTCTTTTTGTTTTTTACCCTGCTCCTCTCGGTGATCTAGGTACTGCAATTCCCTTAATATGGCAACTCGATGGGCGGAGGCGCCCAATTTTTTTCATGGAGGTGGGTGTTTTAGATGACCCGCGAAGAAGCGCTGCAGTTAATGGAGAAACATATAAAAACCAAAAACCTGCGCAAACACTGCCTCGCCGTGGAAGCGGTAATGCGCGCCCTGGCGCGGCATTTCGGTGAAGATGAGGAAAAATGGGGCCTGGCAGGGCTCCTGCACGATATCGACTACGAAATGACCAAAGACGAGCCGGAACGGCACAGCCTGGTGGGGGCGGAAATGCTGACCGAGTTAGGTCTTCCGGAAGATGTGGTATATGCCGTTAAAGCCCACAACGGTCACCACGGCCTGCCCAGAACAGACCTGATGAGCAGGGCCCTTTACGCCACCGACCCCCTTACCGGTTTGATTGTGGCTGCGGCCCTCATTCGCCCGGAAAAGAAATTGGCGGTCATCGACGTCCCCTTTTTAATGAACCGTTATCACGAAAAATCCTTTGCCCGCGGAGCCAGCAGGGAAACAATTGCCGCCTGTAGCGATTTAGGCCTGTCCCTTGAAGACTTCATGCATATAGGCCTGGAAGCCATGAAGGAAATCGCCGGTGACTTGGGCCTTTAAGTACTACCCGGCAGGGAGCCGGGTATCTTTTTAACGGAAGAAGAACAAAAATATAGCTGAAAAGCGATTTTCCTACAGGAAGAATAGGAAAGGATGGCTCTATGGATAAAGAAGAATTGCTGTCCCTTATGCGCGCCCGTTCCTACCGGCCCATGACGGCGGCGGAGCTCATGAGCTCCTTAGGCATAAACGACGGCGAAGCCTTTTTAAAGATGCTTAATTATTTAGAAGAAGAAGGTTATATCGTCCGCACCCGTAAGGAAAAGTACGGTCTGCCGGAAAAAATGGGCCTAATCAGCGGCTTTGTGCACTCTTCTACCAAAGGTTATGCTTTTGTCGTGCCGCGGGAAAAGGAACGGCAGGATGTATATATAGGCGCCCTGAACCTTAACGGCGCCATGCACGGCGATCTGGTCCTCGCCAGGGTCTTGCCGGCCTCTACGGGACGCCGGCAGGAGGGGGAGATTATTCGCGTCCTTAAGCGGGCCAACAAGCGGGTGGTGGGGACGTTTACGGCCGCCGGGCGCCTCTCCTTTGTCGTACCCGATGATGCCCGTTTAAACCAGGATATTCTCATCCCTCCAGAAAACACCCTGGGCGCCAGGGTCAAGGATAAGGTAGTGGTAGAAATCACCCGGTGGCCGGAACCCAGGCGCAATCCCGAAGGCCGGGTGATAGAAATTTTAGGCCCAATGGACAAACCGGGGGTCGACGTTTTAAGTATTATTAAAAAATACGATCTGGATCCGGAATTCCCCCCGGAAGTTTTGCGGGAAGCGGAAAGTTTAAACCGGGAAATCGACCCCGGGGAG
Source organism: Moorella humiferrea (assembly GCF_039233145.1). Taxonomy (NCBI): domain Bacteria; kingdom Bacillati; phylum Bacillota; class Clostridia; order Neomoorellales; family Neomoorellaceae; genus Neomoorella; species Neomoorella humiferrea. The sequence goes on from NZ_CP136419.1 coordinate 266,220, forward strand.
CTTGCCCGTCGCAGGGACCTGCGGGAATGGCGCCTGGTTACCATCGACGGTGCCGATGCCCGGGACCTGGACGACGCCGTTTCGGTGGCAGCCTTGCCGGACGGTAATTATCTTCTGGGCGTACATATCGCCGATGTTTCCTTTTACGTTAGAGAAGGTAGCGCCCTGGACAGGGAAGCCTTCAACCGCGGCACCAGCGTCTACTTTGTGGACCGGGTTATTCCTATGCTGCCGCCGCGGTTGTCCAATGATATCTGTTCTTTAAATGCCGGCGAAGATCGCCTGGCCATCTCGGTGTTGATGACCATAACGCCGCGGGGTACCGTAAAGGACTACGAGCTTTTTCCTTCCGTGATCAGGGTGCGGGAACGCATGACCTATGACGCCGTGCGGTCTATATTGGAAAAAGGAGACCCCGAGCTTAGCCAGCGCTACCGGGAGCTGGTCCCGGACTTTAGGCTCATGGCCGAGCTGGCGGCAGTTTTACGCAGACGGCGGGAAAACAGGGGGGCCATTGATTTTGATTTCCCGGAGGCAAAAGTCGTTCTGGATGATAGGGGAATACCAGTGGAAATTATACCTCGCCGGCGGACGGTGGCCGAAGGTATAATTGAAGAATTTATGATCGCCGCCAATGAAGTGGTGGCCAGGCATTTGTATGAACTGGCGGTTCCCGCCGTTTACCGGGTCCATGAAGAACCGGCGGCGGATAAGATGGAGGAGTTGAATAAATTCCTGGCCTTTTTCGGCCTCCATATCCGGCCTGGACGGGACGGGAAGGTCAAACCGAGGGCTTTCCAGGAGATCCTCCTTAACGTGAAGGGGCGGCCAGAGGAGCGGGTCATCAGCACCGTTATGTTGCGCTCCATGATGCATGCCCGCTACGCCGGGCAGTGTCTGGGCCATTTCGGCCTGGCCTCTCCTTATTACTGCCATTTTACATCACCCATTCGCCGTTATCCCGACCTGGTGGTACACCGTATTCTGAGGGAAACCTGGTCCCCGTCCGGATTGACGCCCCAGCGCCTGGCGGAGCTGGAGACTTTTGTCGCCCGGGCTGCGAGCCGGGCATCGGAAAGGGAGAGGCTGGCCGAAGAAGCCGAACGGGAAGCCCTGGATATGAAGAAGGTTCAGTATATGGAACGTCACATCGGCGAAACGTTTACCGGGGTCATCAGCGGAGTGGTACCTTATGGCTTCTTTGTAGAATTGGATAATACCGTCGAGGGTTTGGTCCATGTATCGAACCTGGTCGACGATTATTACCATTTCCAGGAAGAAAAATTGGCCCTGGTCGGTGAACATACCGGCAGGACCTTCCGCATCGGTATGCCGGTAAAGGTGCTGGTTGCCAGGGTCAGCGTAGATGCCAGGCAGGTGGACTTTGAGCTGGTAGACGTGTTAAGCGAACCGGAAGAAAAGGAAATAGTGCCGCATACTAAAGAAAAAAGACGGCGGAAGGCCGTTGCGGTAGAGGTTGGGACCAGGGGTAAGGTGTCCGAAAGAAAACGGAGTAAACGGAATAAAGCCCGTCGCGTTCGTTTATAATACCCGTAGGTGAAATTAACTCCGGGAGGAGGCAGATTTGTGTCTAGGCGAGTGGCTGTCGAAAAGAATCTCAGCGCCATCGGTGATCACCTGGCCATGAACGGCATTGAAGTGGAAAGGATTGATACCGCCGACCTGACGCCGGCGCGTTTGCGGAGTTATGGTGCCGTCGTGGTGAGCGGACAGAATACGAATTTTATGGGGATGGAAGATATAAAGGGCGAAATTCCGGTGATTGAAGCTTCCGGCATGACGCCGGATGAAATTACGGCCGCGGTAAAGGAGCGCCTGCAGTTGCAAGGATAGGTAGAATCTGGGCGGCCCCTTGACGTCACCCCGCCGCAGTGTGTTATAATAAGCTTGCGGGAATGCAGGAGTTGACATGAATGGGCCGCCAGGTAAAAATTGTGACGGACAACCGCCGCGCCCGGCATGAGTATACTATTATAGAGACTTATGAAGCAGGAATTGCCCTTACCGGTACGGAAGTGAAGTCCCTGCGCAGCGGCAAGGCTAATATCCAGGATAGTTACGCGCGGATCGAAAACGGGGAGCTTATTCTCCATGATATGCATATCAGCCCTTATGAACAGGGAAATCGTTTTAACCATGAGCCACGCCGGCCGCGGCGCCTGCTGATGCACCGTTACGAAATCCAGCGGCTGTATGGCAAGGTACGGGAAAAAGGTTTGACCCTAATACCGTTAAAAGTGTATTTCAATGAACGCGGCCGGGCCAAGGTGGAGCTGGCCCTGGCCAAAGGTAAGCGCCTCTATGACAAGCGGGAGGCCATCGCTGCCCGCGACGCCCAGCGGGAAATAGCCAAGGCCTTTCGCGAACGCCAGAAGTTTTAACGTGGGGGCGTAATGGTTTCGACGGGGGTGGCATTGGCAGTAGTAGCCAGGCGAGATCCCACCTTCTCGTTAAACGGTGGAAAGGCTATAAGTGCCGAAGATAATTTAGCTCTGGCTGCTTAATTTATAGCGGCCCATCCGCCTGGTCCCGGCCTGCGGGGACCAGATACGGGTGTCAAAGCTAGCAGGCTACCGGCAAGGCCCTGGCCTGGGGGCCTCAAGGGAAAACTAATCAGGCTGGCCCGGGGGCATCCGGTTTCCGGGAGGCCCAAGGGCGAGATTTAAAACGGAAACTATCCTGGTAGAAGCTACTGTGGGTGCACCTTCGGACGGGGGTTCGACTCCCCCCGCCTCCACCAGTGAAAACATTAAGTAGAAATGATTACCCTGCAGGCCTGCAGGTCTCCGGAAAGGATGACCTGCTTATTTTATATAGGGGCAATGGACCGCTTTGCCGCAGGCTAACCCCGGAGGTAAACAGCTATGTTCAATGGGAAGCCTAAACCTGTCGTGAAATGGGCCGGGGGCAAAGCCCAACTCATACCGCAATTTGAGCCGCTGTTTCCCAGGAAGGAATATGGCCTTTATATAGAGCCTTTCGTAGGGGGTGGGGCGGTATTTTTTCACTTGCTGCCTCCTAGGGCCGTACTTATTGACAACAACGAAGAGCTAATAAACTTTTACCGGATAGTACGCGACCATCTGGAGGAACTGCTGAGGGATCTAAAAAAGCATAAAAACACCCCTGAATATTATTATTCCGTCCGGGCTTTAGACCCGGGGCATCTTTCTCCGGTAGAACGGGCCTCCAGGTTCTTGTATCTTAATAAAACAGGTTATAACGGCCTGTGGCGGGTGAACAGCCAGGGCAAGCATAACGTTCCCTTTGGGAGATATAAAAATCCTAAAATTGTAGATGAGCCTAACCTCCGCCTGGTCAGTGAGGTTTTAAGACATGCCCGGCTGATCTGCGATGACTTTAACCGGGTGCTGGACTTTGCCCGGCAGGATGCCTTTGTCTACCTGGACCCACCCTATCATCCATTATCGCCTACGGCCAACTTTACCGGCTACACTTCGTCTTCCTTTGGTCCGGAAGACCAGAGACGCCTGGCAGACATTTTTAAAGAGCTGGATAAAAGGGGCTGCCTGGTAATGTTAAGTAATTCAGATACGCCCTTTATCCGGGAGCTGTATGCGGGATATGACATCCAGATAGTCTATGCCCGGAGGGCAATAAACTGCCGGCCGGAACGTAGGGGGCCGATAACGGAACTCGTCATCAGGAATTACAGGTGAGGAATTACGGGTGAGGTATATTTCCAGGTCACCGGGGTAAAATATCCTCGAGGTGATTGGAAGATGGTCTTAGCAGGATTGGCAGGTCCCATCGTTTTTTTGGCCGGGCTGATTCTAATGCTTTTAGTGGTTCCCTGGGAAAGGGTTAAGGAATTGGCCCTGGTAGGTCTGGTGGGCGGGTTGGCCCTGGCTTTTCTGGTTATATATCTTATGCAAAATTACTTCGGCTTTTGGGCCTTCCGCCGTGTGGATTTAATAAATGTTGGGGGTATACCTCTATTCCTGGCGGCAAGCTGGTTTCCGCTGATAATCGTCTTCAGCCATCTCCTGGCTCAATACAAAAACATCATGCCGTTGCTGCTCATCCTTTTGGCCTTCCCCTTGGGGGCCACCTTGTTGCACTTGCTTTTAAGGGCTAACGGCATGCTGTTTTATCGCCACTGGAACTTACCCCTGACTTTTATTCTCTCCCTGGGTATACACCTGGTAATCATGGCTTACCTATATGCGGCGGGAATGCTGGATAATTTACGCGGTCTTAACCGTACGCCGAACGAAACTTAATGAATAGGATTAACAAGCCCCCGTTGCCGGGGGTTTTATTTTTGTAAGACCCCCCGAAAAACAGACACCGCAACGAAAGATATGGTGAAACTAATAAAATAAAGGGAAAAGGAGGATTTATATGCGAAGGGGTAAAAGGTTCTTAGCCTTACTGACCTGTCTGGTACTATTGTTATCCTTTGCCCTGCCCGCCTGGGCCGGTGCGGGGGGAGAAAAAGGGAAGGCCTGGTCCTACGGTTTAAGGATAGCAGCGGGGCAGGACAACGAGGATACGCAAGACACCGGCGACAACCAGGAAGGAACTGGTGAAAAAATACGTAACGAAGAGCATATGAAGGTACAGAAGGGGAAAAGCGTGGCTCAAGACGTATACAGGGGTGTAGAGAATGCCCTGCTTCATGTCAAAAATCCGGTGGCCAGGGCTGCTTTAACGGCCATTCTGGAAGGGAAGAGTGTGGCCGAAGCGGTTTATGAAGCAAAATCCCAGCTCGATACCTGGAAGGATACCGACGAAATTGCTGCGGTGGCCGAGGAGCTGGAAAAAGCCGTTGCCACCGACACCAGCCTTGATAACCTTACCCAGGCTCAGGTCAAGAAACACTTGGGAATAATGTACCTTAAGGCGAACAAATTTAAAAAAGCAAGGGCACTCCTGGAAGAGGTCGTCGCGGCCGCATCCGATGATAAAGAGGCGTATGAGCAACTAGATGCAGCCTGTGCGGCTGAGGGCGATTATCAATTTAAGGTTTTTCTTAAAGGTAAAGCTCTACAGTTTGACGTTCCTCCCCGGATAGAAGGAGGCAGGGTTCTGATCCCGGTGCGCTTCCTGGCGCAGGGGATGGGGGCCGATGTAAATTATGATAATGGCACTGTTACGATAACCAATAAGGGTATTACCATCCGTCTTGTAATTGGGAGCAATCAGGCCCAGGTAGACGGGGTGACGGTTTACCTGGATGTTCCGGCTAAAGTAGTAGACGGACGCACCCTTGTTCCCTTAAGGTTTGTTGCCGAAGGCTTCAACGCTAGGGTGGATTACTACGGCGGCAGCAACCTGGTAGCAGTGCAGACGACATAAATTGGTGCCTAAATCTATTTCGACCCCGTTGCGGCGGGGTCGTTTTATTATCATTATCAAACGGACCGTCAAACGGGCTTAATTTTTTTCTTTGTATGTGGTATATTGTCTGTAAATCACACCCGTTTATGGGAGGACCGGTACATGATCGGAAAAGTTAATGATGATTTTTTCCGTAAGGCTATTTTACCCCACACAGGGGCAAAAGCCCCTCAATTGGTGATAGGACCACAAATGGGTGTAGATGCAGCCGTCCTTAAAGTAGGAGAAGATTTTCTGGTCATTGCCGAAGATCCAATTTTTCCCGGACCGACCATGTCGCCCGATGATTTTGGCTGGATAACCGTTCATATCGGCGCCAGCGATGTAGCGGTGATGGGCGTTAAGCCCCAGTTTATGACTTATTCCCTGCTTTTGCCCCCCGGTACACCGGAAAACTACATAGCCGAGCTGGTAAAAAGCATCAGCCTTTATGCGGCGGAGCTGGGAATTACTGTCGTCGGCGGCCATACAGGGTTTTACAGCGCCGTTAATGTTCCAACCATAGGCGGCATAACTGTCTGGGGCCTGGGCAAAGGGTTCGTCACTCCGGCCGGAGCCCGCGTCGGCGACGACGTAGTCATCACCAAAGGAGCAGCCATAGAAGCTGCGGCCCTCATCGCCTGCGAGCTGGAAGAGAAACTGCTGGCAGCAGGAATAGATCGGAAACTGGTGGAACGCGCCAAAAAGCGCCTGCGGGAAATGTCGGTAGTGGCCGAAGCCGGAATAGCGACGGCAATCGGCGGGGTCCACGCCATGCATGACGCCACCGAGGGCGGCCTGGCCAGGGGCCTGTGGGAGGTGGCCGAAGCCTCGGGCGTAGGGTTAAAAATTGAACGCTCCCTGGTGCCGGTTCCGGAAGACGTAAGGCAAGTGTGCGCCCACTTCGACTTAAATCCCTATGAAATTATCAGTGAAGGCACTCTGGTGCTAACATGTGACCCCCAAAAAACAGCTGCCCTGCTGGCCGCTTTAAATGAAGCTGGCCTGGAAGGGGCCGTTATCGGTAAAGTGCTGGCCCGGGAAGAAGGGCGCTATTGGGTAGAAAATGACGGCCGGCAGGTCGAGCTTGTACCACCGCCGGTGGATCGTTTTTGGGAAGTATTCTTTAACGCCCTGGCTTTAAAGAACGATAACCGCACGGCAGCCGAACTGGCCCTATGCCGGGAACTGGGAGAGGCCGTCAGGGAACTTAAGGCGGCCAACATTGCCCCTTTAATACCGGAAATCGGCGCCAACCTGGCCTACTGCCTGCCGGAAGCCCGTGATTTAAAGGACGTCGCCGCCATACCGGGACGCCTCCTCCGTTTCAAAGGACAGGTCGTCGCTTTGGGCGAGCCGGAAATGGGCTGCTCCCGGCATATGGGCGGCACCATCCTCTTGGTGCGCGAGTTCTTCCCCGCCGCCCGCTCGGTAATCAACCTGCGCTACAGCCCCTCCATCCTTGAAGCCTGTAACACTTTGGGGCTCAAAGTAGCCAGTATGCCCGTACCGGAAGGTTATCGCCAGGAAGATGACGACTTTTACCGCGATCTGCGCCGGACCCTGGCCGGATTGCCGGAACTGCCGGACGTCATTGCCATCCCGGATCGCCTCAATCTGGAGCGCTTGATATTAATTTTAGGAAAGAACCCTGGGGAAATAGTGACAAAAGTAAAAGCACTGGCGGCGAAAATATAAAAGCGTGGTGATTTTATTGCCCTACGAACCCCTTTCACCCATCCGCTGGCATAACGGTCAGGTAGAGCTCATCGACCAGACCCGCCTGCCCGGGGAGCTGGTTGTTATAAGGCCCCGCACGGTTGAGGAAATGTGGGACGCCATAAAACGGCTGAAGGTGCGGGGGGCGCCGGCCATCGGCATCGCCGCCGCCTTTGGCCTGTACCTGGCCGTTAGGGACAGCCGGGCGGCAAGCAGGGCAGAATTTGAAAGCGAGTTGAAGAAGGCGGCCAATTATCTGACCACCTCCCGACCGACGGCGGTCAACCTTTTCTGGGCCCTGCGGCGGGTTGAGGCGGCCGTAGCCGATGCCCCTACCGATAACGTTGCGGCCTTAAAGGAAATAGTGTTAAGGGAAGCATTGACCATTCGCGACGAAGATGAAGCAACGTGCAGGGCTATAGGCCACAACGGCGCGCCCCTCCTTGAGGAACTGGAGGCCGTCCTCACCCACTGCAATGCCGGCACCCTGGCTACCGCCCGTTACGGTACGGCCCTGGCGCCAGTATATTACCTGGCTTCCCGCGGCAAGCTCCTTAAAGTTTTTGCCGATGAGACGCGGCCTCTGCTCCAGGGGGCTAGGCTTACGGCCTGGGAACTGCATCAGGCCGGCATTCCCGTCACCCTCATTACCGACAATATGGCCGCCGCCGTCATGAGCAAGGGGCTGGTGCAGGCGGTCATCGTCGGTGCCGACCGCATTGCCGCCAACGGCGACGTGGCCAATAAAATCGGTACCTACGGGCTGGCGGTACTGGCAAAGGAACATTGCCTCCCCTTTTATGTGGCGGCGCCTGCTTCTACCTTTGATTTAAGTTTAAAAAGCGGCGAAGAGATTCCCATTGAAGAAAGGGACGCGGCGGAGGTAACCCATTTCGGCTTAAAGCCCATAGCCCCCGCAGGTATCGACGTGTTTAACCCGGCCTTTGATGTAACCCCCAACCGCTACGTTACGGCAATTATTACCGAAAAAGGTATTATCAGACCTCCTTACCAGGAAAACATCCCGCGGGTGCTGCAGGGCATAAATTTTAACGGTGCATAATATAAAAAACTAAATTAAAGGAGGCCGGGTTGATGGATAAAGAAAGGGAAATTGATGCAAAACGGCGGCTGGCGGAAGATAAGGCTGAGGAAGAAGAGCAAAAACGCGAGCAGTTCGTCCGCGATATCATGCGGTCAAGGGAAGGTATAGCCGCCGAAAGGGAAAAATTCCTCCACGATTTAAAGACCGGCTCCATCAAGAAATTGTAACACCAAAGGGGCTGTATGCCGTACCCGCGGCAGGCGGCCCCTTATATATTTAAAGCGGCTATGATAAAATTGTTAAATAATGGACCGATACTTTAAGGGAAGGAGCTGTTTATTGGGTGCGGATAGCTATTATCGGCGGTTCCGGGGTTTACCATCCGGGGATTTTAGAGGATATCAGGGAGGAAAGGGTTGAAACGCCTTACGGTTCGGCCGTGCTAAAGGTCGGTACTTATCATGGTGAAGAAATAGGCTTTATGCCCCGCCACGGCGCGAAACACACCGTGCCTCCCCACCGGGTGAATTACCGGGCCAACATCTGGGCCTTGAAAATGCTGGGAATAGAACGCGTTCTGGCCACGGCCGCAGTAGGTTCTACGAATCCGGCCTACAGGCCGGGAGACTTCGTCATTGTCAATGATTTTCTGGACTTTACCAAGACGCGCACGTATACCTTTTTTGAAGGCGGGGAGGCCGGGGTGGTACATACCGATTTTACCACTCCTTACTGCCCCGAACTGCGGCGGCTTCTTATTGAAACGGCCGCCGAGCTAGGGATCAAAGCCCATGATGGTGGGGTTTATGCATGTACCGAAGGACCCCGTTTTGAAACTCCGGCAGAGATTCGCATGATCCGGCAACTGGGCGGCGATCTGGTGGGTATGACCAACGTACCCGAAGTGATTCTCGCCCATGAAGTGGGCCTTTGCTATGGCCTCATTGCCATGGTAACCAATATGGCGGCCGGGATCTCCACCAAACCTTTGAGCCATGCCGAGGTGCTGGAGATTATGGAGCAGAACGGTAAAAACTTACGGCAACTCATTATGACGACCATTCCGAGGATACCCCGGGAAAGAAAATGTTCCTGCAACCTTACGGGCGGTAAAATTGAAGTCTAACTGGAGGCGTAAAAAATGAAGGCAATGATCCGGGAACCGGCCCTGGCCCCTGAGGGCCTGTTAAAAATCGAGTGGGTTCAAAAACACATGCCGATCCTAAATGAGATCCGCCGCGATTTTAGCGAGCGGCGGCCCTTCGCCGGGATGCGTGTGGGCATCTGCCTGCACCTGGAAGCGAAAACGGCCTACCTCGCCCTGGTCCTCAAAGCGGGCGGGGCGGAAGTCGCCATATGCGGTTCTAATCCTTTATCCACCCAGGACGACGTCTGCGCCGGGCTGGCCGAACAAGGGGTAGCCGTTTATGCCCATCACGGCTGTACGGCTGAAGAATATAATACCTTTCTGAATAAAGTTTTGGATACCAGGCCGGAACTAGTCATCGACGACGGCGGTGATCTGGTCCACCTCCTGCACACCGACCGCAGAGAGCTTCTGCCGGATATTATCGGCGGCGCCGAGGAGACGACCACCGGTATTTTGCGTCTTAAAGCCATGGAAGCCGAAGGAACCCTGGCCTTCCCCATGGTCGCCGTCAACAACGGCGCCTGCAAACACCTTTTTGACAACCGTTACGGTACCGGTCAATCTACCTGGGACGGCATCATGCGGACCACCAATTTGACGGTCTGCGGCAAAACGGTGGTAGTGGCGGGTTACGGCTGGTGCGGTAAAGGCGTGGCCATGCGGGCTAAAGGCCTGGGGGCGCGGGTGATCGTTACCGAGGTCGACCCCATAGCCGCCAATGAAGCCCTTATGGACGGTTTCCAGGTCATGCCGATGATCGAGGCGGCCAAATTGGGTGACTTTTTTGTAACGGTCACGGGCTGCACCAACGTTATCCGCGCCGAACATTTCACCGTGATGAAAGACGGGGCGATACTGGCCAACGCCGGCCATTTCGATGTCGAAATCAACAAAAATGATCTCATGGCCATGGCCCAGAGCCACCGTCCGGCGCGGCGCAATATTGAAGAATTTGTCTTGAAAGACGGCCGGCGCCTGTACCTTTTGGCCGAGGGGCGCCTGGTCAACATAGCGGCCGCCGACGGCCATCCGGCGGAGATAATGGACCTTTCCTTTGCCCTGCAGGCCCTGTCCCTGGAATATCTAATCAACAATGCCGGTCAGCTGCCGCCCAAAGTCCTGCCTGTGACCAGGGAAATCGACCTTAAAGTAGCTTCCCTGCGTTTAAAAGCCCTGGGTGTAGAGATAGACGAGCTTACGCCGGAGCAACAGCGCTACCTGGCAAGCTGGCGCCACGATTAGGGCATAAGTGCCGTCTCAAGGTAGGTCAGGGTACAGGCCGTCGCATCCAAATGGGCGCGGATGCCCAGGGGCAGGGTGGCCTGAGCGAAAAGATGGCCTGCGGGCAGCCCGTAAAAACAGGGACGTCCCAAGGGCGCCAGATTATCCCTGATGACTTCCAGGGCTTCCGGATAGAAGTAGGAAGTGCCATAGGTAAAGCTTCCCAGGACAATACCCCCTGCCGCCTCCAGCTTGCCGGCAAGTTTGAGCTGTGTCAGCAGGCGGTCGAGGCGGTAAGGGGGCTCATCTACTTCTTCGAGGAAGAGGATTTTTCCCTGGGTGTTGATTTCAAAGGGCGTACCCAGGGTAGCCGTCACCAGGGAAAGGTTGCCCCCGACGACCACTCCCTCGGCCCTCCCGGGGAAAATGGTTACCGCCGGGGGCAATCCCGGAGCCGGAGGGATGCTGCCCAGGGGGGCAGGCACCATCAGGGCGCGCAAGAGGCACTGCAGGGTATAAGGTGACAGGTTTTTACCGCCCAGCTCGGGATAGAGCATGGGCCCGTGAAAGGTCACCAGGCCGATTTGGTTGAACACCAGATGCAACGCGGTAATATCGCTGTAGCCGACAAAGATTTTAGGGTGGCGACGAATAAGTTCTAAATCAAGGCCCCCCAGGAGGCGCAGGGCCCCGTAACCGCCACGCAGGCAGAAAACGGCCTTTACCTCGGGATTAATAAACATTTCATGTAAATCGGCCAAGCGCCGGCCGTCGCTTCCGGCCAGATAACCGTTTGCTTCGCCGATGTAGCGGCCGGTGCGCACTTTAAAGCCATGGTTGAGCAGCAAGTCTGTCCCCCGGGCCAGGTAACTTTGTTCCGGGAGGGGGCTGGCCGGGGCAATGATGGCCACTAAGTCTCCCAGGCGTAAGGCGGCAGGTTTTATGATTGCGCCCAAAGATTAGCCTCCTTTTATACTTCTCTCCAGGCTGGCATTGTTTTCGCTCGCTCCCAGGCCCTCGCGGATCAGCCTAAGGCTCAGCCTCAGGCTCGGGCGTGGTTTCCCGGCCTATTCGGCATCCTTGCCTCAAAGGCCGGCCTCGGACCTCCTGTCCTCGGCCCCGCCCTCGCTCCTCGGCTTCGCCACGGCTGTTCAACCGCTCGGTCCAAGTCGCTCGCTCCAAACAAATGGCAGCCAGTTATTTTCATTCTTCTGTTGGTGCCGCTATCAAGTGGCATGAGTGTCTCTGTTCATAATATATGCTTGAAGGCAAATAAAAACGGCAGGTGGTTTCCTGCCGTTAATGCTACTTTATACACAAACGATTATTTACGGGTAATACCGTCGGCGTTTTTTTCCGCAGAGCCTTTAGCAACGAAAGTCTTGCAGCAGGTTTCGGCGGAAGATTTAACGGGTGTGGCCGAAATGCTGCCGGCCATGGGGGCGTCGACGTTCTGGGGCTGGGAATGGCTCATGGCGTCAGAAGTAATCAAAATCTGGGAAGCATCACAGACGTTACCGCTGGACCAATAGTGGCAGTTGTTAACGCTGCAGGTAATGCGCGGCATTAAAAACACCTCCGCAAAAATAGAGTTTGTTTTTAAATACTGTCTCCTTGATGGGAGCCCTTTATACTCGCTTAAGGGTGGTAGATATAATTTACAAGCCACCGGTATATACTAATTTTGAAGTTTTGGTGAAGTTCCTTGACAAAGTTGAAACCGGTAAATAAGATCAACTTAAACAACCCAACCCTAACTTGCTAAAATTAACAGAGGGGGCTATTATAAATGATGTGGGGATTTTATGGCAACTGGGGGATGGGCTTCTGGATGCTGATGTGGTGGGTGCTTTTAATTAGCATCCTAGTCCTGGCGGTTTACGGCCTGGTAAGCCTTATAAACCGCCGCGCCGTTCAGCAACCGGCGCTTCATCCCGATCCCCTGGCGATATTGAAGGAACGTTATGCAAGGGGTGAAATCACCACCGACGAATACCGCAGTATGCGGCAGGAATTGTTGGAGTGAAATTTAGGGGGAGGGTATCTATGCGACGCCAAATCGGCAGTGATGCCGGTTTAACTGCACGAATGTTTTTAACGATGTTTTTACTTGCCGCCGTATATCTATTTTTCTTGGTAGTCTTATGGCAGGCTGGTGTTAGCTATACAGGTATTATCATTTTCGTCGGTATAATGCTCGCCGTCCAGTATTACTTTTCCGATCGCATGGTTCTCTGGTCCATGGGCGCCCGGGAGGTATCGCCCGCTGAGGCCCCCGAGCTCCACGCCATGGTGGAGAGGCTGGCCGCTCTGGCCGACTTACCTAAACCCAGGGTGGCCATTGTCGATACGCCCATGCCCAACGCCTTTGCTACCGGCCGCAACCCGGCCAACGCCGTGGTGGCGGTGACGACGGGGATTTTGGCACGCCTTGATCCCCCTGAACTGGAAGCGGTTCTGGGGCATGAATTGAGTCATATTAAAAACCGGGATATGACGGTCCTGACCCTGGCCAGCTTTTTTGCCACCGTTGCTTCTTTCATCGTCCAGAACTTCTTTTATTGGGGCGGCGCCTTTGCCGGCCGCGACCGGGACGAGCGCAACAACACCATGCTGGTTTATCTGGTATCTTTAGTGGTGTGGGTGTTGAGTTATTTCCTCATTCGCGCCCTGTCCCGCTACCGCGAGTTTGCCGCCGATCGGGGTGCAGCCATCCTAACCGGCGCCCCGGGCCAGCTGGCTTCGGCCCTGATAAAGATCAGCAATACCATGGCCCGTGTCCCCGAACGGGACTTGCGCCAGGCGGAAGCCTTCAACGCCTTCTTTATCATCCCAGCTTTAAGCGGTAACAGCATTATGGAGCTTTTTTCCACCCATCCTTCCCTGGAACGCCGTCTGGCCTACCTGCGCAGGCTGGAACGGGAAATGGAGGGCTGGCGGTGAAATTCTGGGACGCCCTCCTGGGGCGTACCAGGGTACCGCCTGCCAAGACAGAACCCCTTTTTACCTTAAGTACGGCCGTAGTTACCCTGGAAGGCGAACTGGGGTGGCAGCCGGCCGGGCGCGCAGGTATAGTTTTACGACCGGGAGAAGACAGTCTGTACGCAGCCGCCGCGGAAGAGACGGAACAGCTTGTCGCCCTGGCGGCTAAGGAAATGCGGGGACGTCTGGAGACGCCGAAGGATGAATACGGCTATCAATGGTTTATTTTCAGCGATGATGAATGGGAAGATTTAGTATCCCTGGTTCATATGGCCGGCCGGAACTTAAGTGATCAAGGCGCTGGCGACCGCCTGCTGGCGGCGGTGTTCAAGTTGTATAACAAGGGGAAGACTTTATATTTGATTTTTAACTATAAACGCGGGGCCTTTTATCCCTTTATCCCCCTTGATGAAAGTAATAAGAAAAGGGACAACGCCGGTGAAATACGCCTGGCGGCTTTGATGGAAAAGGAACTTCCCTGGGAAAAGGACATTGCCCGGTGGTATCCCCTGTGGGGCTGCCCGGTATGAAAGGAGCCTTGTATTTATGGGACTTCTCTCGCGTATGTCGACAATATTTAAAGCCAAGATGAGCAAAATACTCGATCAAGTAGAAAATCCCCAGGAAACATTGGAGTATTCCTATAAACGCCAGCTGGAAATGCTTCAAAGCGTTAAACGTAATCTTGCCGACGTCGTCGCCTCTAAAAAACGTCTGGAGCTCCAGGTCATAAAGCTTAAGGACAGCCAGAAGAAGTTGGAAGACCAGGCCCGTAAGGCCCTGGAGCTGGGGCGGGAGGATTTAGCCGTTACCGCCCTGGAACGCAAGGCCGCCATTCAACAGCAACTGGATGGGCTGGAAGAGCAGATTAAAGGGTTGGAGACAGAACAGGCAAAACTCGCAGCCGTAGAGGCCAAGCTCCAGGCCAAGGTGGAGGCCTTCCGGACCAAGAAAGAAATACTCAAGGCCCAGTATTCGGCGGCCCAGGCCCAGGTCAAAATCGGCGAGGCGGCCACCGGCCTTTCAGAAGAACTGGCCGACGTATCCCTGGCCATCCAGCGGGCCGAAGAAAAGACGGAGCAAATGCGGGCGCGGGCGGCCGCCATTGATGAGCTGGTAAACTCCGGTATTCTGGAAGACGCCCTGGAGCCGGCCGATCCCCTTGAGCGGGAGCTGCGCCAGGCCGGGGCCGCCACCCAGGTGCAGGCGGAGCTGGAGCGGCTGAAGAAAGAGGTGGGTAAAGGTTGATTATTCGCATTTTAACCGAGGGGCAGTACCGCCTTGAAGGTGAAGCCCTGGGAGAGCTGGACCGCCTCGATGACAAAATGCTGGATGCCCTGGCGGCGGGCGATAGAAAAGGATACGAGGAGCAATTCCGGGAGGTGCTGGCCTTAATCCGGGGACGGGGCAGCCGCCTTCCCGATACCGAACTGGTGGAATCGGATCTCATACTTCCTGCCCCGGACACTACCTTTGAAGAGGCCTGTAAACTTTTCAGCGAATATCCGCGAAATCTCCTTTAAGATAAGAAAAAAGGCAGGTATCAATACGATACCTGTTTTTATATACCCGTATAAGGAAAAATATGGTAAAATAGAAGCTGATAATTAAGAAACTGGAGGGGAGATTATGCGCAGGGCGAGTTTAGCCGGGTTGATTATGTTTTTTATGCTCCTGCCGTGGAATACGGCCTGGGCTGGCCCATCCGAGGGGGCTCTTTTATCCCTGTTGCCGCCCCAGGAGGCAACAGGGGCGTTGCTGACGAGGGGAGGCTTTGCCGTCATGCTGGCGGCTGCGGCTAGAATAAAAAGTGAAGGCGACGATCCTGTGCTGCCGGCGGATGTTCCGGCAGACAGCTGGTATGCCCGGGCGCTACAGGCCCTCTGGCGGGAAGGATATATTCAAGGTTACCCCTACGGCCAGTTGCGACCCGAACAAGAAATAACAAATCTGGAGGCGGCAATCATGACGGCCAGGGCCCTGGGGCTACCTAATGAAATAAATGCGCCTAACGATGAATTACCTCCCCAAAAAGATATACCTTACGGTTTCAACCAGTATGCCTTTTTACAGCGCCACGGCCTTTTGCCTCCAGGGGACCCCATGGCCGTATTAACACCGGCGGCGGCTGCCAAATGGCTGGCGGAGGTTTTCAGCTCTGATGCCCGTGCTAAGGATCTAGTAGAAAAATGCCGCCAGGCCCTGGCGGCACAGCAGAAGATTGCTACCAGGGGCAAAATAGGCCTTCACCTTAAAAGCCGCCCCGGTTTGCCCTTTACTGAAGAAATCGATCGCCAGGCGGTGACGGGCGAAGTAGTAAGCGAGGTCGTCCTGCCGGGACAGGTATATCAGGCCGTTGATTTTAAATTAGAAGGCGGCAAGACTTTGCACCTTGAGCAGTTTGCCGAAAACGGCAGTCTTTACCGGCGCATTGCCGAAAATCCCGGCCAGAGCGGGGAATGGGAGAAGTTAAACCGGGCCCCCGATGTAACCTATGTGATGCGCCAGCAGCAAAACCTCGGTCTTCCGGCAGGTCTCTTTCCTTATTTACGCTACCGTTTCCTTGGGACAAGTAGAATCGCCGATCAGGAGGTTTTAGGTATAAGCTTTTATACACGTACGTATTCGCCGTCCTGGCCGGGGACGTCCCCAGTGCCGTTCTTTCCCGGTGAAGGACTGGGCGCCTACTTTAACCAACCGCCGCAGCCCATCCGGTCCCTTTCCTACTGGGGTGTAATCTACCTTAAACCTCGGACCTATTTACCTGTCAAAAGCGGGGTTAACCTTATCATGGCCTTTAACCCACCCAATCCGGGACAACCGGCGCCGGTGGCGGCCATGGAACTCTACTATCAGGTCGACGTTTACCGTTTCCGGTGACGCCGCCAGTAAAGGAATAATAAAAGGATCAGGCCGGCAACTACCACCCCATCAAAACGGTGGAAGAGGGGACCCAGGGTATTCCAGTTGGCTCCTAGCTGTCTTCCTATGTAGACTAAGAGGATGGACCAGGGAAGGGACCCCAGGAAGGTATAAACGACAAAACGGCCGAAGGGCATGGCGGCTATACCGGCGGGTAGGGAAATAAAAGTACGGATGACTGGCAGGAGTCTCGTAAAAAAAACAGTTGCTTCGCCGTAGCGCTGAAACCATCTTTCGGCGGCGGCGAATTCTTTTTCAGAGAAAAAGATGTAGCGTCCATACTTTCTTAAAAATGGGCGACCGCCCCTAAGACCTATATAGTAAGCGATAATGGAACCGATGGTACCGCCGATGGTGCCGGCAAAGACGGCGCCCCAGAAGGTGAGCTGCCCGGTGCTTACCAGGTAACCGCCAAAGGGCAAGATGACCTCGCTGGGTAGAGGCACACAGGCACTTTCAATGGCCATCCCGATGGCCAGACCTGCATAACCGAGGGAAACGATGAAATCCGTTATAATGCGGAAAATTGGCGCCAAAATACTTTCCAAAACCGTTTTCTCCTCCTTATTCGGCCGTCGTTAATAATTATACCAGGTGCACCGGCGACCAACAACCTTCTCTTTTTCCCGAACTGCGTTATAATAGATTTATCTAAAGCTGCTTTAAAGGGCAAGGAAGGAGTAAGGTAACGTTGTCGGTGGTTGAGCTGTTAAAAGAAAAAATCCGTCAGGAAGGGCGGGTCATAGGTGAAGACATCCTGAAAGTCGATTCCTTTTTGAACCATCAAATCGATCCGGTGTTGATGCTGGAGGTAGGCAGGGAATTTGCCCGGCGTTTTGACGGTACGGGCATCACGAAGGTCCTCACCGTAGAAGCTTCGGGAATAGCCGTGGCCCTTATGACGGGCCTAAGCCTCCGGGTACCTGTGGTATTCGCCAAAAAAAAGCAGCCGTCCACCATGGACGGCGACACCTACTGCGGCCGCGTGCGTTCTTTTACCAAAGAAGAGGTAGTGGAAATAGTGGTAGCCGGCAGTTATCTGGGAGCGGATGATCGTGTTTTAATTATAGATGATTTCCTGGCTTCCGGAGAAGCCGCGCGGGGATTAATTAAAATCGTGCGGCAGGCCGGGGCCACCCTGGTAGGCATTGGTACGGTCATAGAAAAAGTTTTCCAGAGCGGTGGAGATGCCCTGAGGGAACAGGGAATACGCGTGGAAGCCCTGGTACAGATCGGCAGTTTGAGCGGGGGGCAGATTGAATTTTTAAATTAATTTTTTTAACCGGCAGGATTTTTTTAACTAACGGCGAAATGTATTCCATAATAAAAGAATAGCAGACTTCCGAGTTGCCTCTTCCCACGGGGAAGGGCAAACGTCAGGGCCGGGGAGCAATCCCTTGACCTGCTATTGGGCAAAGGAAGGTACTCTTAATTTTAGGGAGTACCTTCTTGTTGTTTTGAGCCCTGAAAAATAAAAGGAGGTGGGGTAAGAAGGGAGAAGGGAAATCGAATTTTGCTAAAAAACCTGAAAGGAGGAAGTATTTTGGCTAAAGTATTGATTGTCGATCAGGACAAGTGCACTGCCTGCCGGCGCTGTGAACTAGCCTGTTCCTTTAAACATACCGACACCTTTAATCCGGCGGCGGCCCGCCTGTCGGTGGCTGCCTTCCTTGATGACGACTACTATCTACCTGTTGTCTGCCAGCACTGCGACGAGCCTGTCTGCCAGGCCGTATGTCCGGCAGGGGCCATCAGCCGCGATGAAAAAACAAATGCCGTGATAATCAATGAAGATCGTTGCATAGGCTGTCGTATGTGCATCATGGCCTGCCCCTTCGGCGGTGTCGATTATTCCGTGGCCGAGCATAGAGTTGTTAAATGCGACCTCTGCGGAGGAGAGCCGGAATGTGTCCTGAATTGTCCCTGGGGGGCTCTGGAATACAAAGAACCGGCCGGTCAGGCATTAAGTAAGCGGCAGCAAATGGCCCGCAAGGTCCAGGCGGCGTTAAGGGAGGTGGTTTAGGATGTACGGTTGGGTCGGACAGTTGCTGCGGGTGGATTTAAGCAGCGGCAAGTGCAAAGTAGAAAAAATCGACCCCCTTCTGGCCCGGGATTATGTCGGCGCCCGCGGGCTGGCCAGCAAAATCCTTTACGATGAGGTGGATCCCGGTGTCGACCCTTTGGCGCCGGAGAACAAACTGATCTTTATGACCGGTCCTTTAACGGGTACGGCGGCCATTTCCGGCAGCCGCTACAACGTCGTTACCAAGTCGCCCCTTACGGGAGCCATTGCCGCCTCCAGCTCCGGCGGCTATTTCGGCGGCGAGCTGAAGTATGCCGGCTTTGATGGGATTATTTTTGAAGGCAAGGCGGCCGAGCCCGTCTACCTGTGGATCGAAGACGGAAATTGCGAAATACGGCCGGCCGGGGATTTATGGGGGAAAAACACCCGCGATACAGAGGAGGCCATCAAAGCCGCGACCTGCCCTAACGCCAAAGTGGCGTGCATCGGTCCGGCGGGGGAAAAGCTGGTGCGTTTTGCCTGTATTATCAATGAAAAACACCGTGCCGCCGGCCGTTCTGGCGTCGGTGCCGTCATGGGCTCCAAAAACTTAAAGGCCGTTGCCGTCCGCGGCCACGGCGGCATAAAGGTTGCCGACGGTCCGGCCTTCAGGGAGGCGGTGCTGGCGGCCTTGGCCAAAATTAAAGCCAACGACGTCACCCATGGCGGCCTGCCGACCTACGGGACCGCCGTCCTGGTAAATATCATCAACGCCCACGGCGGCCTGCCAACCCGCAACTTCCAGACGGGCGTCTTCCCCGGTGCGTCCAAAATCAGCGGTGAGGCCCTGGCCGCAAATTACCTGATACGTAAAAAAGGCTGCCTGGCCTGTCCCATCGCCTGCGGCCGCGCCACCCTGGTCCCCTCCGGACCCTATGCCGGTCACGGCGAAGGCCCGGAATATGAGGCCCTTTGGTCCCTAGGCGCCGACTGCGGCATCGACGACCTGGCGGCGGTGACCAAGGCCAATTACCTGGCCAACGAGCTGGGTTATGACCCTATTACCTTCGGCGCCACCCTGGCCTGCGCCATGGAGCTTTACGAAAAAGGGTACCTGCCGGCGCAGGATACCGAACTGCCCCTGGAATTTGGCAACGCCGCCGTCCTGGTGGAGGCGGCCCGTAAGGTAGGTTACCGCGAGGGTATCGGCGACCTCCTGGCCGAAGGTTCCTACCGCCTGGCCGAGCGTTACGGGCACGCGGAACTGTCCATGAGCAGCAAGAAACAGGAATACCCGGCCTATGATCCCCGGGCCATCCAGGGCATCGGTCTGAACTACGCCACTTCCAACCGCGGCGGTTGCCACGTGCGGGGCTATACCGTCGCCGCCGAGGTAATGGGTATACCCGTTCAGGCGGATCCCCTCGTTGCTGAAGGCAAGGCGGCTCTGGTAAAAGCCTTCCAGGACCTCACCGCCCTGGTGGACGCCAGCGGCATGTGCCTCTTTACAACCTTTGCCCTGGGAGCGGCGGACATCGTCGCCATGCTGGCACCGGCCACCGGCGTGCCCTACACAGAAGAGGGCGGCCTTCTCGCCGGCGAACGCATCTTTAACCTGGAACGGCTCTTCAACTTCGACGCAGGGCTGACTAAGGCCGACGATACCCTGGCCCCACGCCTTCTGATGGAACCCATGCCCGAAGGGCCGGCGCGGGGCAAGACCTCTTCCCTGGCCCAGATGCTGGCCGAGTACTACACCCTGCGCGGCTGGGACGATGAAGGCCGGGTGACGGCGGCCACCCGGGAGCGGTTGGGACTTTAATCTAACTATTCTCCTGGGGAGCAGGCTGAAGTACCTTTCCGTATACGGAGGTTTAACGGTAAATGGAAGTAGAACTCCTCGGTTTGTTACAGCGGGCGGCCGGAGCGAGCCGGATAGAGGTGGAGGCATCTACCGTCGGGCAGCTCCTGGCTGCCCTTCTTTCCCGCTTCGGTGCGAATTTGCGTCAGGAGCTCATGACGCCGGAAGAAAAACTGAAAACCGGCATCGCCATTCTGGTGAACGGCCGCAACATAAATTTTCTTCAGGGGTTGGAAACGCCCCTAAATCCCGGAGATAAAGTAACCATCATTCCCCCGGCCGCCGGGGGATAACGGCTTCAACAGGGGGCGGTATTTTCTAGCACGCCCACTGGGGCGTAATAAACGAATAATAGAAAGAGAGAGTTGGTGTCTTAAACATGCGCTATTTAATCCTGGGCAACAGTGCCGCCGGGGTTACCGCGGCCGGAGCCATTCGTCGCGTCGATCCTTCCGGTGAAATTACCATTGTCGGCGACGAACCCTACCCATATTACGCCCGCGTCCTAACGTCTTATTACCTGGGCGGTCTGGTCACCCGGGATGGCCTCTGGCTGGCGGATGAAAATTGGTATCGCCGGCAGGGCATACGGCTGCTCACCGGGCGGCGGGCTGTAGCGGTTGATGGCGCAAGCCGCCGGGTGGGCCTGGACGACGGCAGGGAGATTCCCTTTGACCGCCTGCTGGTGGCCACAGGGGCTGCCCCCCAGCAGATTAATATACCGGGCAGCAACCTGCCCGGAGTCTTTACCCTGCGCACTTTGGATGACGCTGCCGCCATCCGCAAGTTCGCCCGGCCCGGCGGACGGGCCCTCGTTGTCGGCGGCGGCCTTGTGGGCATTAAAGCGGCCGAGGGGCTTCATGCCAGAGGCCTCAATGTTCGCCTAGTAGTCTCCTCCGCCCGCCTTCTTTCCCAGGTTTTAGATGATACCAGCGCTGAGCTGGTGCATCGGGTTATGACCGACGCCGGTTTTACCATCCACCTCCAGGAGGATGTGGTGGCCCTGGAAGGCCGGGAGAAAGTGACGGCCGCCGTCCTGCGCTCTGGTGTTACCGTACCGGCGGATGTCGTGGTCGTAGGCAAAGGGGTACAGCCCAACGTGGCCTTCCTGGAAGGCAGCGGTTTAGAGGTGGACCGGGGTATTCTGGTAGACGAGTACCTGGGCACCAGCATTCAAGGCGTCTACGCCGCCGGTGATGTGGCTCAGGCCTACGACTATGCCCGCCAGGAGCGGCGTATAAACGCCATCTGGGGCAACGCCGTGGAGCAGGGCCGCCTGGCCGGGTTCAATATGGCCGGGCGCCGCACGCCTTACCGCGGCGGCATCGGGCGCAATTCCCTGGTGGTGAACGGTTTGGGGGTTATCAGCGGCGGCATCGTCGACCCTCCGCGGGAAGGCCAAGATAAATCGGGCGCTTCGGATGGAGATTACTATGTGGTGAGTCGTGTTGATAAAAAACGCCTTTATTACCGCAAAGCCGTTCTTAAAGGCCGGCGGTTGGTCGGTATGGTCGCCATCGGTCCACCGGAAGGCGCCGGGGGGTTCCAATCCCTTATCGGCCGGGAGGTAAAGGAAAAATATATCGTCAGTTTCCTGGACGGCAGCTTCACCTGGGCCATGGTGGGGCGGTGACTTACGAGAGCGGGGTTGGTCCCGCTCTCAGTTTTTATGTTTTATTCAGCTAGAAATTTTGCTAAACTAAAATAAAGGGGCGTGATAGATTGTATGAGTATTGTATTGCTCCCAGAAATTTTACGGCAAAATTTAAACCTTTTAAATGCCAGCGCGAAAAATAATAAAGAGGACACTCTGGAATTTGTCGCTGAGCGGATAGAACGCCGGCTGGCAGAAACTAAAGCTGATATTGAGGCTAGAATTTCAGCCATGGAAACACGACTGACGTGGAGGTTATTCGCCTTCTGGATAGGCCAGGCGGCTTTTTTCTACGGATTGGTGAAAGTATTTCTGGCTAAATAGGGCGGGTATAACAGGGCTTCCTTTACACTGTAAGGTGACCAGTATGGATAAAAAAATCTATAAACAATTAAAAAGCTACTTTAATGAGCAACAAAATATACAGATGGCCTTTTTATTTGGTTCGCGGGCCAAAGGCCGGGCCCGGCCGGGGTCAGATGCAGATGTGGGAATATATCTCGAGCCAGGCTATACCAGGCAGGATATTTACCGGATATGGAATGAACTTGAGGATATGCTGGGCCTTAAAGTGGATCTCCTGGTTCTAAATGAAGCAACGCCCTCTCTGGTATGGACGGCTTTAAAGGGGAAGCCCCTCTTTATCCGGGATCAAAGTTTTTATATCCGTTATATGCTGGATATTTCCCGTGAAGCCGAAGATTTCCAGCAGTTTTTACTTGACTGGTGGCGCTGGCGGATGAAAATCAGGGGGTCGGTATAAATGGCACCTATTATCGATGAGCAGGTGATTTCCATCATTCGCCGCCTCAGCCAGGCCACGGCAGCTTCACCTGGGCCATGGTGGGGTGGTAATTAATAGAGCGGGTTAGTACCCGCTCTCAAATTTTTATCTACGGGTTAACTGTTCGTCTCCGGCCAAAGTGCCTCTATATTAATTATTAATCCTGGCAGCAAAGGGGAGGTTATCGTGCCCTGTTCTTCGTATTCTGCCTCCTTAACTAAACGGTTTTCAGCGTCGCGGCGGTAAATTTCCACTTCCTGCAACTCCGGGTCAAAGAGCCAGTACTCAAGCACATCGTAACGGGCATAGAGGTTGCGCTTTAGTTTTTTATCCAGACGGCGAGAAGCCTCGGAAATTATTTCAACTACCAGATCGGGTGCCCCCTGTACGTTTTTAGGTGTCAGACGGTGGCGACGGTCGTTGCTGATAAAAATCAGGTCGGGCTGGACTACGTCCTGGGGCGATAGGACTACATCGACGGGAGCAAAGAACACCTGGCCCAAACGATTTGCCGTTACATGCTGGTAAAGCACATGGAACAATTTAGCCAGAAATCCTTGATGAACAGTGGTTGGTGCCGGTGTCATATAATGTTCCCCTCCGATTAACTCATGCCGTCGCCCATCTTCCGGGAAAAGGACATAATCGTCATAAGTTAAATTGCCGGCAACAGCCACTTCTTTAAAGGCCAGACTCATGGGAACCCCTCCTTTCCAGGTTTATTATACCATAACAGGGATAAAATAAGAGTTCTTTCCTTAATAATAGCGATAATAGCGCATTTAGCTATCAACGCCGAGATCCACTTTACGGGAGAAGAAGCGCATCGGGGCGTTTAACTTTTCATGGACATTGGAACATAGACTTGCTAAAATGAGAATAAAAAGTTATTAGTGCCGTAGAAGTAGGCAATACTTAAGGGTATAGGCGATACTTGAAATCTAAAAATTATGTATTAAGGAGGCATTGATAATGCGCTGGTTGGGACACGCAAGTTTTTATCTGGAAACACCGGCGGGGGTGCGGCTGGTAACCGACCCTTATGGACCGCAGGTTTCGCCGGCGGCGCCGGTGGTCACGGCCGATGTGGTGACCATATCCCACGAGCACTTCGACCATAACTATCTGGACAATATCAAAGGTAATCCGGTAATCTGGCGGGGTTTGACGCCGGAAGGCGATTGGGCGAAAATTGATGTAAACTTTAAAGACATCCATGCCTATACGGTGCCTACATATCACGACGACGCCGCCGGAGCCAAGCGGGGGAAGAACGCCGTTTTCGTCCTGGAGATAGGCAATTTACGCCTGGCCCATCTGGGTGACCTGGGGCATGTATTAAATGATGAACAAATAGAGAAAATCGGCAGGCTCGATGTTTTAATGATCCCTGTGGGAGGGTACTTTACCATCAACGCGACCCAGGCCTGGCAGGTGGTGGAGGCGTTAAAGCCGCGGGTGGTCCTGCCCATGCATTATCTTGTACCGGGCATGCAGGGATTCCCCATTGCCGTGGTTGATGAGTTTACGGCCGGTCGGGCCAACGTACGCCGCTTTGGTGAGGGCCAGATCGACCTTAAGGCGGAAAACCTACCGCAGGAAACGGAAGTCTGGGTCCTGGCCGCCAGCCAGCCGCGTATTTAACCTGACAGGATTACCTGATAAATGTGACACCAGATCCCCACTTGGATTTGTTATTTCCCATCCGGTGGGGATTTTATATACCACTTGATCTTTACAGGGGAAATGTTAGAATGAAAGTAACGGCAGACAAGAGGGAGGCAATAACATGGAGCAATTGCGTACGACAATTAGGATGCCCGCAGAGCTGCTCAAAGCTATTGAAGCAGTACGGGACCCGGAAGAGTTTCCGACCTTGAGCGATTTTGTGCGTAAGGCAGTTGAGAAATATGTACGGGAATTAAGGCGGGCAAAAATCGCAGCCGAGTGTAAGCGGCTGGCAGAAGGAGAAAACCTGGTTAACTTTGCCGAAGCCGATCTGGCCGACTATGCCGGGCGTATGGCGCAGGCCGAAAGGGGTGAAATTTGATGCCCGGTGAAGTACCACGTCCAGGGGATATTTTTAGGATAAGCTTGGAAGGAACCGGCCACGTTTTACGAGGACCGCATTTTGGCGTAGTTGTATCCGATGAACCATTTAACTACCTTTCGACGATAGTTATCGTACCACTTTCAACCGGCGCTAAACCTGCTACCTTCCGGCCGGAAATATCTTTTCACGGAAAGGTAACCAGGGCTCTGCCAGACCAGCTCCGGGCTGTGGATAAACGTCGGCTCAAAGAATACCAGGGCAGTGTGGCAGGCACTTCCTTTTTTTATGCCCTGCAAGAGGCGCTTAGGGAGTTATTTGCCTTATGAAGAAAGAAGAAGATCAATGCAGCTTATCTGCCGAAAGTGGCGCATCCTACCTTACCGTCGCCCGGGAAGCCACGGTCGAAATTAAAATCGAGCGTTCCCTGTTTATCGGACATACCCGTGAGGTGGAAAGTGAAGACGCGGCCCGGGAATTCATTGCCAGGATTCAGGCCGCGCACCGCCAGGCGACCCATAATTGCTTTGCCTACCGGGTGGGAATGGGGAAGCAAGAGGTAACTTATTACAGCGATGCCGGCGAGCCCAGCGGTACGGCCGGGCGGCCGATTTTAGGCGCCATTACCAGCCTGGGACTGACCAACGTAGCGGTAGTGGTGACACGTTATTTTGGCGGTAAGAAACTGGGGGTGCGGGGGCTCATCAATGCCTATGGCCAGACAGCCCGGCGCGTCCTGGAAGAGGCGGGGAGCATTCGACGGGTCGTTACCCGCGAGGTAGATTTAACCTGCAGCTACGCTGAACTGGACCGACTGCTCTACCTGGTTCACAGTCACGGGGGTAGTGTGGTAACAGCCGAATACGGCAGCGAGGTCCGGTTAAAGATTGCTGTGCCCCTGGCAGCATGGGCAAAAATACAGGGGATGCTTAACAGCGAGTAATTGCCTCCAAATATGAAATGTAATACCCCCTTATGCAAGTCTGCCGCCCTTCCTGCAAAAACTATACTTAAAACCCACTAAGGAAGGGTAGAGAAATGGCCCGGGGGTTCAGGTGGGGCCGATCCTTGCAGGAAAGCAAGCGGTGGTTAAAAGAGTTTATAGCGGCCCGACTGTTACCAAGCTTTATTAAGGCCTCCGCGGCGTGGACAAAAGCGTTCGGGCAGGCCACATGGCGCGAAATGCAACGCGCTTGGCAAAACCTCAAGCCGCTGTACCTGCCCGAAGGTTGGCAGTCCCGCCTTTTACTAGGGCTGTTATTCCTTGCGATTTTAATTCCTGGTGTATATTCATATTCCATGAAGGTCCTGCCACCGCCGGCTGCCCAGCCCCTGCCACCGGGTGTGCATTCCGACGATACCAATCTTTTAGCCCGCCTTGTAGCCGCCGAAGCGGAGGACGAACCCTATGTCGGCAAGGTGGCCGTGGTGGCCGTAGTTTTAAATCGCCTTAAAGATCCTGCCTTTCCTAAGACCATTCCTGATATCATTTTTGAACCCTGGGCCTTTGAAAGTGTGGCTAACGGCCACTACTGGGAAGCAAGGGTTCGTCCCCAGGATTATGCGGCCACCCAGGACGCCCTGAGTGACTGGGACCCCAGCAACGGCGCCCTATATTTTTTTAACCCCGCTACGTCAACCAGTGCGTGGATCTGGACGCGTCCCCAGATAACCCGGATAGGCAACCATATTTTCGCCCGCTAAGGGGAACAAAACTGCCGTATATGGCGCCACAAAAGATATAAGGCTCCCTGAGTTGCCTGCCATTTAATGTTTTCCCGCTCACCCACAAAGAACTCTCGTTGTACCTCGACTAAATCCTGGACATCCAGCCCTATATAGACCAGCCCTACCGGTTTGGCCGGCGTCCCCCCGCCCGGCCCGGCAATACCCGTTATACCGACGCCGATAGCGGCGGAGAAGGCCCGGCGTACGCCCCGGGCCATGGCTGCGGCAACTTCGCGACTGACGGCTCCGTGGGCGGCGAGGGTTTCCGGGGCCACCCCCAGAAACTTTATTTTGGCTTCGTTGCTGTAGGCGACAACGCCTCCAAGGAAATAATCAGAACTGCCGGGAATATTGGTAATGCGGTGGGCCAGCAGGCCGCCGGTACAAGATTCCGCCACGGCAAGGCTGAGGCGGCGTTCGGCCAGGATGGAACCTACAACTCCTTCCAGGGTATCTTCGTCGCTGCCGAATATGTAGTCATTTAAACGGCGGCGAATGTTTTCTTCCAGGGGGCGAATCATTTGTTGGGCTTTTTCAGTATCGGCAGCCCTGGCCGTTAAACGTAAAGTTACTTCACCAGGTTTGGCCAGGGGCGCCAGGGTGGGGTTGGTACCGTGAAGCAGATCTTTTAAGGCTTCTTCCACCGCCGACTCCCCTAGCCCTGCGATTTTCAGCACCCGGGAAAAAATAACTTCCCGCCGGGCGCCGTAAGGTTCCAGGAGGGGCAAGAGCTGTTCCCTCACCATGGGTTCGAACTCCCGGGGCGGTCCGGGCAGCAGGACAAAGATTTTGCCTTCATGTTCCAGAAAAACCCCGGCGGCCGTTCCATAAGGGTTGTCCAGGGCCCGGCCTCCGGCAGGAATCAGTGCCTGTTTTAAGTTGCTGGACGGCATGGGGCGCTGCCTGGCGGCGAAATACCGGGTGACGTTTTCCCGCGCCTTCTGGTCCTCTACCAACGGTAAATGCAGGGCGGCGGCCAGGGCTTCCCGTGAGAGGTCGTCTTCCGTCGGCCCTAACCCTCCGCTGACAATGATGAGATCTGCCCGCCGGCGGGCGTCGTCGATGGCTTCCCGCAGGCGTTCCAGGTTGTCACCCACTACTACCTGGCGGTAAAGGCTGATGCCGGCCGCGGCAAGTTGTTTGCTTAAAAACGCGGCATTGGTATTGACTATCTGGCCCAATAGCAGTTCCGTACCGGTGAAAATGGCTTCGGCGAGCAAAAGGAACTCCCTCCTAATTAAAAAAGCGCCCGGGTGCCGGCGCTGTACGAAATTTAATGGGCGGTTTCAACGGCGGCGGTAGTAGGACCGTGCTCTCCATGTTCTGCAGCAGCTCCTAAATTGTTGACGGCGGTAACAAAAATTCCTAGTACCAGCCATCCCACCAGGAAAAGCACCAATTGCCATTTTTTCATATGCCCACAACCTTTCCGGGCGTTGTAAATTCTTATCAAGAAGTATAACAAAGGATTTTTTCCATTGCAACGGCCTTAAGGCAGTTATATAATGCTAAATGGAAAATAATAATTGAAAACAATTTCTTATGTTATTCTCAGCCTCCCTTAAAGTTTTTTTAAACTTTCTCTTTTATAATTACAATCAGGAAGAAGAGGAGGTATGAAGGATGTGGCGCAATAACGGAAAGGCCAGGATTACCGTTTTGGCGGTTCTTTTGATTTTTCTGGCCGGCGTGGCGGCTACGGTAGGATTTTACCAAATTACCGGCGCGGCGGCCGGTTCTCCGCAACCCGCCTACCAGCATGCGGTGGCCGCCAGTGATTCTATTTCCGCAGAGATTCCTGCAGGATTGGGGCCGGAGGCCATAGCCGACATAGTGGAAAAGGCCGGGCCGGCGGTAGTACGCATCGATACAATCGCGGAAACGCGGATATCAAGTCCCTTTAACGACCCTTTTTTCCGGCAGTTTTTCGGCGATCAGTTTAATATGGGACCCCAGGAACAGCGGGGCCTGGGTTCCGGTTTCATTATCTCCCCGGACGGTTACATCCTCACCAACCAGCACGTTATTGAAGGGGCAAAACAGGTAAAGGTAACTGTCGTCGGTTACGACAAACCCTTTAACGCCAAGGTGGTAGGCGCAGATGCGACTCTGGATTTGGCCGTTTTAAAAATTGATGCCGGCAAAGCCCTGCCCTATTTGACCCTGGGAGACGCCGACAAAGTAAGGGTCGGCGAGTGGGCCATCGCCATCGGCAACCCCGACGGCCTGGATCATACAGTGACAGTGGGCGTAATCAGCGCCAAAGGACGTCCCATAGACGTCCAGGACCGTCATTATGAGAACCTGCTGCAGACAGACGCCTCCATTAACCCCGGCAACAGTGGCGGTCCCCTGTTGAACTTGAAGGGAGAAGTTATAGGTATCAACACCGCCGTCAACGCCAGCGCCCAGGGCATCGGTTTTGCCATACCGAGCAGTACGGTAAAACCCGTTCTCAATGATTTGATGACCAGGGGTAAAATAGCCCGACCCTGGCTGGGTGTGGCTTTAACATCCGTAACGCCTGATATAGCCGAAATGCTGGGCCTGGAAAATGCCGAAGGCGCCCTCGTGGGTCAGGTGGTCGACGGCAGTCCGGCCGCCAAAGCAGGCATTCAGAAATATGACGTGATACTTCAACTTGAGGGCCAAAAAATCAAGGACGCCAATGACCTGGTGAACAAAGTTCAGGCTTTAAAGATAGGCCAGCAGGTAAACCTCCAAATTTACCGCCGCGGCCAGCTTGTGGAAATCAGCGTGGTTCTGGGCGAAAAACCGGCCCAATAAAGAAGAAAACCAATTTTAACCCCGGGAAATTCCCGGGGTTTTATTATGTTTTTTCTTATTTACGTCGCCGCAGCATACGGAGACGCAGAGTTAAGGGGGCCGAGAGAGGACGTGGGAAAAACAGGGGCTTAAAAGGAAATTTAGGAAGAAAGTCCGGCCGGGCGGGGGGATTTTCCTCACTTTTGGCAAGGAGGCTGTGGTGACGGCTATAGAGAAAATAAACGATGAGCCCCAAGACCATCCAGACAGCGAAGCGCAGCCAGGTCAGGGGAGGTAGATTGAAAAAGAGATAGATGGTACAGGCCATTGTTGCCAGGGAAGTCCAGGGCATAAAGGGTACTTTAAAGGGCCGTTCCAGTTCAGGCCTGGTATACCTTAAAATGAGTACGCCCAGGGCTACGGTAAAGAAAGCCGACAGGGTACCGACGTTGGCCAGTTCGGCAATAATACCGATAGGGAGGAACCCGCCGATGATGGCTACAAAGGTGCCGACCAAGATGGTTGTCAACCATGGTGTATGGAAACGTGGATGCACACGGGCGAAAAATGAGGGGAGAAGGCCGTCGCGCCCCATGGCCAAAAAGACCCTGCTCTGGGCAAAGATGGTTACCAGGAGGACGCTGGTCAATCCGGCCAGAGCACCGCTGCCGACGATGAAGGAAGCTCCCCGTACTCCGGCGGCCATAAGGGCGGTAGTAACCGGGGAAGGGGTATTGAGGCTGGTGTAGCTTACCAATCCGGTTAAAACTATTGTTACGGCAATATATAGCAAGGTGGAGATGGCCAGTGACCCGATAATTCCCCTGGGCAGGTTTTTATTGGGATCGCGCACCTCTTCGGCGGCCGTCGAGACGGCGTCAAAGCCGATGTAAGCAAAGAAGATAATTGCCGCCCCGTGGATGATACCGCTGACACCGAAGGGGAGAAACGGACGCCAGTTGGCGGGATTGACACGGGGAATGCCCAGGGCCAAAAAGGCGAGTATAGCCAGGATTTTTACGGCCACAATTATCTTATTGGTCTTTGCGCTGGTAGTGGTTCCCCTGACGGCCACAAGGGTCATCAGGGCGGTAATTAATACGGCGGGTAGGTTTATAAGTCCACCGTTATAGGGGGAATTGACCAGAGAAGCAGGAAGGGTAATGCCTGCCGACCTCAGGATATCGGTAATATAGCCGCTCCAGCCGGCGGCCACCGCCCCTGAAGCCACAGTATATTCCAGTATTATGTTCCATCCGATAATCCAGGCGATAATTTCCCCCAGAGAGGCATAGGCATAAGTATAAGCGCTACCAGCTACAGGAATCATGGCGGCCATTTCCGTATAAACGAGGGCGGCCAGTCCGGCGGTAATGCCCGAAAGGATAAAGGAGAAAGTAAGGGCCGGCCCGGCATAATTGGCCGCAGCCACCCCGGTCAGGACAAAAATGCCGGAGCCGATTATGGCCCCCACCCCCAGGGCGATTAATTCCGGCGTACCGATGCTGCGCTTAAGCTTTTCATTGTCCCGGGCTTCTTGTTGTAGTTCTTGGATACTTTTGACTCGAAAAATATTCACCGGGTTCACACCTCCCGACGGTAAACTTAGTATGCGTCTCGTTTTTTTAACTATACGCTGGAGGATTAGGTCAGATGCCGTCGAATTAATGGGCAGGGCGGTGTAGCAATGGCCAAAAAGGTCCTGATTGGGGTTCTACTTACCATCCTGGCCTTTTCTTTTACCGGAACGCGCGAGATTAAGGGAAACCCTTTTTATAACGTTCCCTTCAAACAGGTAGTCCTGGAACAGCCTCCTCTAGAGGCGGAAGGTCATATTCTGGTGGCGGCCCAGGAGTTCTTTTCCTTGATGGGGGGCAGTGTCGACTGGTACAGGAACAGGGGGGTGTTGCGGGGAAAAAAGGTCGCCGTTGTGACTGTCGGCAGCCCTACGGCTGAAATCGACGGCACAACCCGGCGGCTGGAAACGGCTCCTGTCCTGGTCGACGACAGGCTCTACATACCGCTAACCCTGGCTCTGGAAGTCCTGGACCAACCCGGGCGGGGGGACGAAGATACGTACCTGCCATCCCTTCAAGGCGGGAAGGGGCTGCATTTTCGTTATTATCCCGTCTACGACCTCCAGGCATCATATGATCCCAATCTGGGCCAGCTGGCAGGCAGACTTTTTCTGGCCTACCAAAACCCCAACCTTCTATCCCTGGAAAAACTGTATTTCAACCTTCCCGCCAATGCCCCCTATGGCAAGGGCAGTCAGATAACAGTTAGCAGAGTGAGCGTAAACAATCGACCAGTTACCTTTAACACTAAAGGCAGTACCCTGGAAGTATTCCTGCCGGCCGTTCTTGCACCGCAGGAAACCATCTTCGTGGCCATTTCCTTTACTACAAAGATACAAGACGGCGCTTCCGGGCGCCTCGGGCGGACGGGGGCTACCTTGATGGCGGCAGGATGGTATCCTATACTTGCTCCTTATGTCGCGGGCAGTTGGCAGGGGATGGCCTCCGCCTATTTTGGTGAACCTTATTTTGCCGGTTCCGCTTATTATCGCGTCCGCCTGACGGTACCTACCGGTTACCAGGTTTTGGCCTCTGGACGGGAAACGGGAAAATGGGAAGAAAAAGGCCAGGTCATCTGGACCTTTAACAGCGACCAACCCATCCGCGAGTTTGCTTTTACGGCCGCTGCCGGTTGGGATTTTATCACACGTCAGGCGGGTCTGGTGCAGCTGGTGATGGCCGCCAGGGATGAGCCGGCGATGGCGGCCCTCGACGCGGCAGAACGGGCTTTAGATTTTTTCCAGCGCGTCTTCGGAACTTACCCCTACAGTTACCTGCATCTGGCCTTTGTTCCCCTCGATGACCTGGCAGGTATGGAATACCCCGGCTTTATTATTATCAGCAACCGCAAAGGTTTTAATCCCGCCACCGTCGTCCACGAAGTCGCCCATCAGTGGTGGTACAATCTGGTGGGCAACGACAGCGTCCGTTCCGCCTGGATTGACGAAGGCCTTGCCGAGTACAGCACCCTTATGTTTTACCGTAACTTTAACACCGCCCTTTATCAGACCAAACTGGACGAAATCAAACGTCTGGGGGCCCTGACAGGGCAACCCGTTGATTTATCCTTGGAGGAATACGGCGACGAACAGGCATACCGTCGGGCCGTGTATAATCGCGGCGCCCTTTTCTGGCTGGAAATGGAACAGGCCGTCGGCGGGGAAGTACTGCGGCAGGCCCTATCTTATATCCAGCGCTATTATCGTTATGAGATCCTCACTCAGAAGGCCCTGCTCACTATTTTAAAATACTACGGGGCGACGGCCTTTAATTTTCACTCATATCTACGGAACTAACTTGCTGGAAAAACGTCTAATTATGTAGAAGGACGAAAGACTTGCGGGCGGGAAGGCGGTCCGAGAAATGGGACAGGCAGGGAAAATTGTTGAGGAGCGCTGGCTTCGGGCGGAGGGTGTCGGCAGGCATGCCAGGGCGGTTTGGGCCGAGGTATTGCTGCGGCTATGTTACGTGATTACCCTGGCGGCCTTAATGTCAGTCGTCGCTACTATCGCCGGTGCGTCCTGGTACCGGGAAGACGGCGTATTTCCATACGTTTTTATGGAGGCATTGCCGGAAACCTCCCCTCCGGGGTTATCCAATGGACCGGAAGGGTTAAAACCTTATCCTACGGAAACTCATCCTGCAGAACGTGTAGAACCGTCCCGGCCCCTGCGCCAGGTACCAAATGCCGGACGCCGGGTGGCCCTCACCTTTGACGACGGCCCTTTTCCTCGATGGACGGAGCGCTATTTAGCAGTGCTGGCAGCCACCAAAACCCCGGCGACCTTTTTCCTGGTCGGGCGGCAGGCGCAGGCCTTTCCCCAGCTGGTGCAGGCGGTTCTTACCGGGGGGCACGAAGTAGCCAGCCATTCGTGGCGCCACGCCAACTTAAGCAAGGTTCCCTTTAAAGAGGCCCAAGCCGACTTGAGGCAGGCCGCCTTTGTCCTGGAGGAAATAAGCGGCGGGCAGATTAAATATTTTCGCCCTCCCTATGGAGCCTTAAGTGACGATCTGCTTACCGCGGCTACGGAATTAAAATTAAAAACGGTGACCTGGAACATCGACCCCCGCGACTGGTCCAACCCTGGTCCGGACGCCATCGTCAAAAACGTCATGAATAATGTGCGGGACGGGAGCATCATCCTTCTCCACGAAGGTCATCCCGGAACTCTGGCGGCCCTCCCCCTCCTGGTAAAAAGGCTTAGGGAAAAGGGGTACGAGCTGGTGACGGTTTCCGAGTTAATGGCGGCAGGAGGCATGGAAGAATAGCAAAGAAATTCTTAATTGGCATATCTTGCATAATGCCGCCCCCTGGGGTATAATTTAAGGCGAAAATAGAAAAAATTCCCCGAAAAAAGGCAAACCTGTCGAAAGGCAGGGGCGCAAAGCTACAGGGTCTAAAGCCCGGTAAGGGCCAGGACAGCCAGTTGCCGCGGGTGGAACGGGGCTACCCAGGGGGTGGCCTTTATTATTTTAACAACCGGAGGGGAGCTGCAAGTATATGGGCCGATTATTAAGGAAAAAGAAGGAGGAAAAGGGACAGAGAGGCGGCGAAACGCCCGGGGCATTCCCGAGTCTTAAGGCTAAAGGCGGAGGGGGATATTTTAGCCGCGTTCGATTGGGCGCGAAATTGTTGGCCGGATTTTCCCTTGTGATTTTGATATTTGTTGCCGTGGTGGCCTATGTAAACTTCAGCCTGCAGGAAATTGACGCTATTTCTCGGGAAGTCATTCAGACCCACGAAGAAAACATGCTTTTTAATGAGATGAGCAATGCCGTCTGGGATGCTTACCGCCGGGCCACCGATTACATAATCAATGGCTCCGCGACACATATCAATGCTTTTGACGAGGCCATGCAGCGTTTCAACGACGCCCGCGCCGCCCTTGAAGGACGGCAGCTCGACGGGCAAACAGCCGGGTACCTTGCGGCCATGACCCAGGCCGCCAAGAGCTTCAACGATACCTTTAAAAACAGCATCGTCAATACCAGCCAGGCCGACCGCCTGGCAGCCTTGCCCATATTAAGCTTCCAGATGGGGGCCTCCCTGGACAACCTCAATAATATTGGCAACCATTTGGCTAAAGAGATGGGCGATCAAAATAAAACGGCCGAAGAACGGCTGGCCGCAGCCGTCACCGCGGCGCGTTCCGCCCTCATCAGCGGCCTCATTCTGGCCCTTCTATTGGCCCTGGCGGTGGCCTGGCTCATCAGCCGCATGATTTCCAGGGCTCTAGGCAGATTGGCCGCCTACGCTGCGCGCATTGCGGAAGGGGACCTCACCGCCGAACCCCTCAAGATTTTCGCCAATGACGAAGTGGGCAAATTGTCCGCGGCCTTCAACGCCATGGGCGACAACCTGCGCCGGCTCATCGGCCGGGTGCGCACAATGACGGAACAGGTGACTGCGGCCAGCCGGGATTTGGCGCGTATGTCTCAGGAACTGGGAGAGGCCGCCCGCCAGGTGGCGGCCACCACCCAGGAAATGGCCAAAGGTGCCGAAGACCAGGCCCGCCATGTCAGCGAGACAGCGGCGGCGACCGACGCCCAGGTGGCCCGGGTAGAAGAAGTGCACCGCAATGCCGAGGAGATGGCCGCCGCTTCCGAACAGGCAGCGGCGAAGGCCGCCGAAGGCGAACTGGCGGTGAAAGAGGCCACCCGTCAAATGGAGGCCATTACCAGCAGGATGAAAGAGCTGGCTGCAGCCATTGAAGAATTGGGCAGCCGTTCCCGGCAGATAGGCCAGATTGTCGGCGTTATCTCCGGCATCGCCGAGCAGACCAATCTCCTGGCCCTCAACGCTGCCATTGAAGCGGCCAGGGCCGGGGAGCAGGGCCGCGGCTTTGCCGTAGTGGCCGAAGAGGTACGCAAGCTGGCCGAGCAGGCGGCGGGTGCCGCC
This sequence comes from Moorella humiferrea, assembly GCF_039233145.1. NCBI lineage: Bacteria > Bacillati > Bacillota > Clostridia > Neomoorellales > Neomoorellaceae > Neomoorella > Neomoorella humiferrea. The sequence goes on from NZ_CP136419.1 coordinate 301,444, forward strand.
AAAGAGATCGTCGGCCTGATTGCCGAAATTCAGCGCGAGACAGAGCGCGTCGTGGCCGGCATGGCCGAAGGCACCGCCGACGTTCGCCGGGGGGCGGAAGTGGTAGGCCAGACAGGCACGGCCTTCGCGGCCATTGCCGAAGCCGTCGCCACCCTGGTAGGTAAAATTAAAAACGTGGCGTCCAAGTCCGAAGAAATGTACGCCGGCTCCCGGCAGGTAAAGGGCCGGGTGGAGAGCATAGCCGCCGGTATAGAAGAGATGGCCGCCAGCACCCAGGAGGTTTCCGCTTCCACCGAAGAGCAGACGGCGGCTGTAGACCAGATCAGCCAGGCGGCCCGGCAGCTGGCGACGGCCGCCGGTGAGCTGGAAAGGGCGGTGGCCAGTTTCAAACTTTAAAGGACCGCCTCATGCCCGGGCCTGGAAGGTTTCGCATTCGGTGTCGCGATCGTTTTTGGCGCTGGAGTTATTGGGCGTTCCTTGAACGGCCACGGTTATGCTTTCGGCGCCGCAGGTGCCGTCCTGCCAGTAGATGCAATTGGCTACCCGACATTTAATGCGCGGAGGCATATTTTCCACATCCTTCAAGCGGTCTAATCTATTTTTAGCCTGACCCGGAAAGATAAAAATATACTTTTTTTGCAGGAATTAAACTCTATATGCGGAAATAACCATCATAAAGAGAGGTGAGCTATAAGTGGCAAACGGAACGGCGGCCGAAGTGCAGCTGGTAGTTTTTCAGCTGGCCGGCGAAACATATGGCGTCGACATCAACTACGTCCAGGAAATCATTCGCATGCAGAACATTACTCCGATTCCGCGAACCCCGGCCTTTATAGAAGGGGTAATAAACCTGCGCGGTCGCATCATCCCCGTGATCGACCTTCACAAACGCTTCCATTTGCCCCAGGGCGAGGTCACGAATAACACGAGGATCATGGTGGTAGAGATGGGGCGGGTAACCGTCGGCATGATCGTCGATTCCGTTTCTGAAGTTCTACGCCTGCCGGTGGCCAGCATTGAACCGCCTCCTTCCATGATCAGCGGTATTGATGTGGCCTATTTAAAAGGCGTGGGGAAATGGAATGAACGGTTGATTATCCTTTTAGATCTGGAACGGGTTCTACAGGAAAGCGAACAGCGTCAGCTAGAACAGGGTATGGCGGCCGGAGTGGATGGACAATGAGCGAACTGGATATGTCCCAGTATCTGGGCATTTTCCTTGACGAAGCAGAAGAACAGCTGCAGCAGCTGGATGAAGCTATTGTCAAGCTGGAGCAGTCCCCAGACGACATTGAATTGTTGAATACCATTTTCCGGGCGGCCCACACCCTCAAAGGTTCCTCGGCTTCTATGGGTTTTAACCGCCTGGCCACCCTGACCCATCGTATGGAAAACGTCCTTGACCTACTCCGTCAGGGCAAAATGGCCGTTAACCGGGAAATAATCGACGTTCTGCTGGCCAGTCTGGATAGACTGCGGTTGTTAAAAGACGGCCTGGCCGCCGGCAGTGGCGAATCCGGGGAAATAGACGATGTCGTTGCCCGCCTGGAGAGCGTTTTAGCCCCCCAAAAGGCGGCGGGGGATGCCGCGGAAAAGGGCGGCGGGCACAACTTAACATTAGATGATATAGAGGAAAATGTCATTCGCGCCGCCCAGGTGAAAGGGTTCAATCCTTATGAGATCCAGGTGCGCCTGGAGCAAGGATGCCAGATGAAGGGGGCGCGGGCCTACCTCGTTTTCAACAATCTTAAGGATGTCGGTGAGATAATCAAAAGCATACCCCATACCCAGGATTTAGAAGCCGAACGGTTTGACGACACCTTTACCCTGGTTCTGGTGAGCCGCGAAGACGCCGACACCCTGGCGAACATCGTCAAGTCCATATCGGAAATTCAAGAAGTAGTTGTGCGTCCTATAAGACTTGCCGAAGACATGGAAAAAACGACCCGGAAAGCGCCTGCGGCGGGGGGCGGCGAGGGTCCCATTTCCCAGGCGGAAGGACGGGGAGGAGAGAACCGGATAACCCAAACGGTGCGGGTAGACGTTCAGCGCCTGGAAAACCTTATGAATCTGGTGGGGGAACTGGTAATCGACCGCACCAGGCTGGCGGAGGTAGGCAACGGTTTAAAGGCCCGGCTGGGCAGCGAAGAATTGCTGGAAACCCTTGAGGAAGTATCCATGCACATAGGCCGCATTACCTCCGACCTCCAGGAAGAGATCATGAAGGCGCGCATGTTCCCCATTGACCAGGTTTTCAACCGCTTTCCCCGTATGGTGAGGGATCTGGCCCGCAAGGCCGGAAAAGAGATCGACTTTATTGTTGAAGGTCGGGAAACCGAGCTGGACCGTACAGTAATCGAAGAGATAGGCGATCCCCTCATTCATTTACTGCGCAACGCCATCGATCATGGCATAGAAGATCCGGCAGAGCGGTTGAAGGCCGGTAAACCGCGTCGCGGGACGGTGCGGCTGCGCGCCTTTCACCAGGAAAACCAGATCGTCATCACCGTGGAAGACGACGGCGCCGGTATGGATCCAGAAAAGATTAAGGCCAAGGCGGTAGAGAAAGGTTTGATCAGCCGCGAGGCCGCCGCCCGCTTGCATCCCCGGGAGGCTCTGGACCTCATCTTTCAACCGGGATTTTCCACAGCTGATAAGGTTACAGACGTCTCCGGCCGCGGGGTAGGTATGGACATTGTCCGTGCCCATTTAGAAAAAATTAACGGCACCATTGACATACGCACCACCCCGGGCAAAGGCACCTGCTTTACCATCAAGCTTCCCCTTACCCTGGCCATTAACCGTTCCCTTTTGGTCCAGAACGGCGGCCAGGTATATGCCTTTCCCCTGGCCAACGTCATTGAAATCATCAGCATTACCCCCGCCGAAATCCAGTACGTCCATCGCCAGCAGGTAGTAGTAGTACGCGGGCGCGTCCTGCCCCTTGTATATCTTGGGCATGCCTTGGGGCAGGCCCGCGAACTGCCGCCCGGAGAAAGCTATGCCGTCGTAATTGTCGGCCTGGCGGAAAAACAAATTGGCTTTATCGTCGAAAATTTAATCGGCGAGCAGGAAATCGTAATCAAGTCCCTGGGCAATTTTATCGGCAAGATACCGGGCATTGCCGGTGCGACGATCATGGGCGACGGCAGTGTGGCCCTAATACTCGATGTTAGGAGCCTAATTGACGGCCTGGGAGTGGAAGCAAACCGTGAACTTGCCAGTTAAGGTGCTGGTCGTCGACGATTCCGCCTTTATCCGGCGCGTGGTCGGCGATATTTTGGCTAATGATCCCGAAATCCAGGTGGTGGGGACCGCCCGCAACGGCAAGGAGGCTTTAGAGAAGGCCTCTCTCCTGGCCCCCGACGTAATAACCCTGGATGTGGAAATGCCGGTTATGGATGGCCTGGAAACCCTGGAAAAACTTATGGCCCAAAAACCGGTGGCCGTAATCATGCTTTCCGCCCACACCGAAGCCGGGGCGGTAGTAACCTTAAGGGCTCTAGAGCTGGGGGCCGTCGATTTCGTTTTAAAACCGCAAAAAACAGTAGAAGTAAAAGAGCTGGCGCAAATATTGCCGGAAAAAGTAAAGGCCGCGGCCCGCATCCCACCGCGGCGTCTCTGTCTGGGCAAACCTTGCCGGGAGATCGTCCCGGCACCTTTATTATCCGCGGGCATGGGCCGCTTTGATGTCGTAGCCGTCGGCACTTCTACGGGTGGCCCGGCGGCGCTACAGCAGGTCCTCACCAGGCTTCCCGCCGATTTTCCCATCGGCATCGTAATTGTTCAGCATATGCCTCCCGGTTTCACCGCAGCCCTGGCCCGCCGCTTAAACGAGCTTTCCGCCCTGGAAATCAGGGAAGCGCAGGAAGGTGATGTCGTAGGTCCTGGCGTGGTTCTCATTGCTCCAGCGGGAAAACAAATGGTCGTTGAAAGAAAGGGAAGCGTGGTTAGGACGCATCTCACGGAAGACGCCGGCATACCTACCATTTTTAAACCGTCGGCCGACGTGCTTTTCCTTTCGGTTGCCACCGTATACGGCAAACGCAGCCTGGGAGTGATACTTACAGGTATGGGAAACGATGGATTGCGCGGGCTCAGGGCCATTAAAGAACAAGGCGGTATGGTTTTAGCCCAGGATGAAGAAACGTCCATTGTATACGGCATGCCCCGGGCGGCGGTGGAAGCCGGCCTGGCCGATCTAGTTTTACCGCTGCCGGCCATTGCCGGCGAGATAGTATCCCTTGTTACTTCTGGCCCTCCTTACAGTAAAGGAGAGAACACCCAATGGAGGTTCTAGAACACTGCACCCTTTGTCCCCGGTCCTGCGGTGTAAACCGCCTAGCCGGTGAACGCGGTTTTTGCCGCGCCGGGGCCCTGCCGAAGGTGGCCAGGGCCTTCCTGCACAAGTGGGAAGAACCCTGTCTGAGCGGCACCAGGGGATCGGGAACGGTGTTTTTTTCCCACTGCAACATGCGCTGCATTTACTGTCAGAACTATCGCATCAGCTGGCAGGGTAGAGGGCGGGAAATAACTGTAGCCGATTTAAATGGGATTTTTCTCGACCTTCAGGCCAGTGGTGCCCACAACATAAATTTAGTTTCGCCGACACCCTATATACCCGTGATCATCCCCGCCCTTATCGAAGCGAAAGAAGAAGGGCTTAACATCCCGGTGGTTTATAACAGCAATGCCTATGAAACCGTTGCTGCTTTACGCTCTCTGGAAGGCCTGGTAGATATCTATCTCCCGGATCTCAAATATATCGACGCCGCCACCGCCGGTCGTTATAGCCATGCCCCGGATTATTTCAGCGCGGCGACGGCGGCTATACTGGAAATGTACAGGCAGGTAGGCACCCTGACCTTCGATGAAGGGGGCATGGCCAGGCGCGGTCTTTTAATTCGTCATCTACTGTTACCTGGTCAGGTAAAAGCCGCCTGCCGGATCCTCGACTGGATCAGGGACAACCTGCCCAGGGAAACTTATGTCAGCCTGATGGCCCAGTACGTTCCCGTCTGGCAGGCAGGACGATGCCCCGAGATTAATCGCCCCATAACGGCCGCCGAATATGAAGCCTTCCTTGATTATTTTGAGGCCTTAGGCTTAGAAAATGGTTATTGTCAGGGATTGGAAGCCTCTACAACGGCTTATATCCCTGAATTCTAGGATAAACGGCATATAAGGAAGTTGCAAAATTATAGGATTTACGGTATACTAACATTGCCTCTAAAGAACGTCGGCTTGGCCTACACCTAACTATCTCCCCTGGGATAGTCTTGGGAAGTATGGTACTTGTCCGTTGGCTTTAGGGAGACTATCTTTTGGGGAGAAGCAAGATGTTTTATCAAGACAAGATCCTGACCTGCAAAGAGTGTGGAAGCGAGTTTGTCTTTACTGCCGGTCAGCAGGAATTTTTCGCCGAAAAGGGTTTTACCAATGAACCTTCACGTTGTCCCGAGTGCCGGGCGGCCCGCAAGGCCCGCCAGGGCAACGGCCAGCGGCGTCATGACTTCCGCTCCGGGCCGCGGCAGATGTACAGGGCCGTATGTAGCCAGTGTGGTATGGTAACAGAAGTGCCCTTTGAACCCCGGGGCGACAGGCCGGTATACTGCCGCGACTGTTACAATTCAATGAAGGTGCGGAGCTACCGCTAGCTTGGGAAGCCTGTAAAGGGCTATTTATAAAACCCGGCGAATATTATTGACGCCGGGTTTTATATTTTATCTCCTTAGAGTAAGGAGCATCCTTCCGGACAGAAGGGTGATATTTTGAAACTGCAACCCATAATAGGGAGGGGGAAGGTTCAGGATTAGCTTCTCCTGGGGTAGAAGCACGGCCCAGGTGGAAGGCTCGAGGAGGAAACCGGAAAAGGTCACATTCTGGGGATTAAATAAAAGCTGGCTGGGGCCGTAGACGGCCAGGGTCCCCTGAATTTCAAAATCCGGACCGGCAATTTTTATGCCCCCGTCCTCCAGAATTAGCTGTATATTTTCCAGCTCCTTCTGCGGAGCAAAAATAGTCTTATAAATATTCTGCTGGCTGAAGGTGGCCATTACCTCACCGCGCCCCAGAACCAACTGAACGGCGTCCGGTCTTAGGCTCTGCCAGGGTAGGGAAGGTAGTGACTGCAAGAGGTACTGCAAAGTGGGCAGGGCGCCGGCCCAGGCCTTTTCCAGGGCCAGTAGATCCCGCGACCAGACGCTGTTCTGCCGTCGCAGGGAGTCCAGCCTTTCTTCCTGCTGCTTTTTTAATGCCAAAATGGTTTCCTGATTTGCCTGAACGGCCTGCCGGGCCTCTTCCAGCTGTCGTTCTTTGGCTGCGGCAAGGTTACTTTTTTCCCGGGCCATATCCGCCAGGGCCAGGTTGTGGCGCACGATACCCCAAAAATAATCAGCAAGGTATTTCAATAATTCCCAGCGAATAAAAAAATCAGAAGGATTTTCGCTTAAACAGGCGGCTGCTAGGAAGGAAGAAGAACCGTGAAGGTAAAAAAAGCGCAGGCTGCGTTCAAAGTCGCGCCTTCCCGCAGCCAGGCTGTTTTCCGCCTGCGCCTGGGCCGCCCGGGCCGCATCGAGTTCTTTTTGAACGAGCAGCAGGCGTTGTTCCAGCTTTTGCTGTTCGGCGGCGGCATTTTGCAAGCGGGCGTCGAGGCGCAGGATTTCCTGCAGGAGGCGGCTTTCTTCGTTCTGGCTGTTCTGAAGGCGCTGCCTTAGAACCTCTTTTACATCGTTTGCCTTAGAGGCGGGAATGTTTACCATCAAAAGAAAGAAAAAAACAACAAATACGAGGACCCGCCGCTTCATGGCCATCCCTCCCTGTGTAAAATATTCGCCGGGATGATGATAACTCCTGCTTTATTGGAAAAAAATGTTAAAAATAAGATGCCTCCGGTTTGCCTTGACAGATCTAGGGGAAAAGTTTATAATAAATTTGCATTGTTGACAAGGGCGTGTAGCTCAGTTGGGAGAGCGCTAGAATCGCACTCTAGAGGCCAGGGGTTCGAATCCCCTCACGTCCACCAAAAAGGTATATAAGGGCGCGTAGCTCAGTGGGAGAGCGCTTGACTCACATTCAAGAGGTCGCAGGTTCAATCCCTGCCGTGCCCACCAGGGAAAACAAGGTATCGCAAGGGTTTAAAGCATCATGAACAGCTTCCTGTAGGGAGAAACAGGAAGCTGTTCACATTTTGTTCACCTATAGTCTTCAATAGTCTCCAACGCTGGCAGTTGCTAACTGCCGGCTTTTTTTGTGTCGCTGATGCCGAAGAGGAAGGAGTTGAGCCGTTCCGCCTTCCGGTCGTCAAGTCTTTCAGGAAAATTAAAGTTGCTGATAATCGTAGCTGGCATACTGGCTGCCTCGGTCAGAATGGATGATCAATCCCCGGCGAGGACGGCGGTTGGTGATGTCCATATAGCTAGGTATAGCCACCCTTCCTCGGTATTGATATACGTGATATACGTTAGCCAGCTTTTATTGGGGATATTAGCAGTAAACTCCCTGTTTGAGATGTTTTCGGCCACCAGAAGGTTGTGCCTGGAGACGGTGGTCACCTTGAATTTGCGTTTTTGGATGGCCTGGATCCCTGCTTCTCGCATCAGCCGCTCAGCCCTCTTTTTGCCGCAGTGGATACCAACCCTGCCCAGATGCTTATGGATGCGGGGACTGCCGTATGTTTTACGGCTCTTGTTGCTCGTTCCTCCTGGACGATTGCCACCTCCTTTTTCAAGCGGCGGTTTTCCTCTTTCAGATCGGTGCCGGCATCTGCTTCCCTATGCCGGGGAAGGCTTGTTAGCTGTATAAGTGAACACAATTAACCCTTTTTAGATTATTATTCACGCAGATAATTTAAGTCAAATATAAATTATATAATTCTAAAATGACTTTAAGAAATAGTGAAATAAAAACAAGCCAAGAAAATAGATGCTAAATTAAGTTAAAGATGACTTAAAAGTGGGGTTATTTGTTTTAGGGTTGCGTTTGAGTAAAGCGATATAATAAAGCTTTTATAGGCTGGCATAAAAATTGCTATTTTAACGTAGTTAGAATTTTAATAAGCCTGGTATTTATTTACCGGGACAAAACATGGGATAGGAAGAAGGGGGAAGAAAGATGCCTCAGGATAATTGGCTGAACAAGGCTGAATTAACAAAAATGCATAAGGAACATTTATGGCTCCACCTTACAAATCATAAGATTTTTGAACAACAGGAGCCACAAATTATGGTAAAAGGGAAGGGATGTTATGTAAAAGATATTGATGGTAATGAATACCTGGATGCCTTATCAGGTGGGGTATGGTGTGTAAACGTTGGTTATGGCCGGGAGAAAATAGCAAAAGCAGTATATGAACAATTAATAGAGCTAGCGTACTATGCCGGCACTGCGGCTACGCCCCCGTATATTATGCTGGCTACAAAGCTTGCCTCATTAACTGGCTTGCCGAAAGCTTTCTTCTCCAACAGCGGTTCTGAGGCAAATGAAAAAGCATTTAAGATGGCCCGGCAGTATTTTCATAAAAAATATCCTGGCAAGAACAAGTATAAAATTGTTTATCGTTATCGTGATTATCATGGTACCACTTTTGCAGCCATGAGTGCTACCGGCCAACCCGAAAGAAGGCTGGGATATGAACCATTGCTTGAAGGCTTTGTGGAAATACCCCATGCTTTATGTTATCGTTGTCACTTTAACAAAACATATCCAAGCTGCGATATAGATTGCGCACGTGCCCTCGAAGATTTAATTAAGAAAGAAACTCCGGAGGCAATCGCTGCCGTTATAGTCGAACCCATTACGGCAGGTGGAGGTATTATACCACCGGTAGCTGAGTACTATCAAGTACTACAGGAGATATGCAAGAAATATGAAATACTCCTTATTATGGATGAAGTAGTGAACGGCTTTGGCCGTACGGGCAAGATGTTTGGGCATCAGCACTATAACGTAGAACCTGATATGATTACTATGGCCAAAGGCATAGCCAGTTCATATATACCGCTTTCTGCTACAATGGCTTCCCAAGAGATATTTGATGAATTTGTAGTAGATCTAAGTGATAAGCTGGGGTATTTCCGTGATATAAGCACATATGGCGGGTGCACTGCAGCGTTTGCAGCGGCATTAGAAAACATAAAGATTATAGAAGAAGAAAATCTGGTCGAGAACAGCGCCAAGATGGGTGAATACCTACTTGGAGAATTAAAGGAATTGGAAAGCCTACCCATGGTTGGTGAGGTCAGGGGTAAAGGTCTTTTTGCCGGCATTGAGATTGTAAGTGACAAGAAGACAAAAGAGCCGGCTTCTGAAGATTACGTAGCTCGGATAGTAGCAGAAGTCAAAAAACAGGGCGTTCTTATCGGTAAGATGAACAGAAGCATTCCTTCCCTCAATAATGTTCTTACCATGGCTCCGCCATTGATAATCAATAAAGATGAGGTTAACAGGATCGTTACAGCGATACGGAATGCATTAGAAAAAGTTAAATAAAGACAGAAAATAAGGGGGCTTAATCATAATGATAATTGGTGTTCCTAAAGAGATAAAAGATAAAGAAGGCAGAGTATCCCTTACACCGGCAGGTTGTAAGATGCTGGTCAAGATGGGTCATAAAGTTATAGTTGAAGCTGGAGCTGGTAACATTAGCGGTTTTTCTGACGCCGAATACCAAGCAGCAGGGGCAATAATGGAAGAAAGCCCAGCAAAGATTTTTTCAGAAGCGGATTTAATACTCAAAGTTAAAGAGCCACTTCCCCCCGAATACTCATTATTAAAAGAAGGACAGGTCCTTTTCACTTACCTCCACTTGGCGGCTGATAAAGAGCTTACCGAGGTTCTTTTAAAGAAAAAAATTGTCGGTATTGCTTATGAAACGGTAGAACTAAAGGATGGCAGCCTGCCGCTTTTAAAACCCATGAGTGAAATTGCAGGCAAGATGTCTGTCCAGATCGGGGCTAGGTTACTTGAAAAACCCTTTGGTGGCAAAGGCGTTCTCCTTGGTGGGGTACCAGGCGTTGCTCCGGGGGTAGTAGTTATAGTTGGGGCTGGAGTTGTAGGCACATCTGCGGCCAAGATAGCTGTGGGATTAGGGGCCGAAGTCTATGTACTAGATATCAATGCTGAGCGACTGCGCTATCTAGATGATATATTTGGTGGCCGGGTTAAGACCCTGATTTCAAATGAATATAATCTAGAATATGCAATAAGCAAGGCGGATTTATTGATAGGCGGGGTCCTGGTGCCAGGGTATAAAGCCCCTCGCATAGTAACTGAAGAAATGATCAAGAAGATGGCGCCTGGTTCTGTGGTAATAGATGTAGCCATTGACCAGGGCGGATGCATTGAAACAGTAGACCGGGTGACAACGCACAGCAATCCTACTTTTGAGAAGTTTGGTGTTATCCATTACAGCGTTGCAAATATTCCCGGTTCGGTACCACGGACGTCAACTCTAGCTTTAACCAGCGCAACTCTTCCGTACCTTTTAGAGATTGTGAACAAGGGTTGGGAGAGGGCAATAAGAGAAAATCAATACCTGGCCAAAGGCGTAAATACATTTGATGGCAAGCTTACAAATAAAGGTGTGGCGGAAGCTCACGATATGCCATATTACCCGTTAGTATTGTAACCCGATATAATTTACTCAAAAACAGCTTAATGCACAAAATAAGTAACTAATTCTATTTTCTTAATGGGGGTGGGGGGATATCCTGGTATACCCTCACCCCGCTTAGAGATAAGACTAATGCCGACAAAAATGCCAACATTAATCAGAAATAGAAGCGGTCTTATCTGTTTGCGAGATATACTTGCGGATTTTCCTGCTTGCCTTACTCTGGGATATATTTAGAGCTTTTGCCACCTTATAAGTGCTACCAAATTGCTTGTAAGCTTTAATTATTATTTCCCGTTCAACCTTTTCCAAAATCTCATCTAGTGAATTTTTCTCATTGAATGTAAGGTTATATAGAGAATTTGGCGCTGGGTGGAGGTTAGCAGATAGATGCTTTGGCTGGATAATTTTTTCATTTACAGTAACTACCAGCCGTTCGACTAGGTGCTGTAGTTCTCTTATATTCCCAGGCCAGTTATATCTTAGTAAAATATCCAGAGTATCACGAGAGAATTGGTGAGAAACCTTATACTGCGCATTATACTTATCTAAAAAGAGGTTGAGGAGGGGAAGCACATCTTCGGGTCTTTCCCTTAAAGGTGGGATTTCAATATCAAACACCTTTAACCTGTAATAAAGATCCTCACGGAATTTCTTTTCATTTACCAGTTTATTTAAATCACGATTAGTGGCGGCGATAATTCTAACATCTATATTTTTCCAGGTAGTACTCCCAACAGGAAGAAAATGACGATTTTGAATAAGTTCGAGGAGTTTAGCCTGGATAGTGAAGGGGACTTCTCCAATCTCATCTAAAAACAGGGTCCCGCCGTGGGCCAGTTCTATAAGCCCTATCTTGCCGCCTTTACATGCACCAGTAAAAGCTCCAGTACTGTACCCAAAAAGCTCAGATTCAAACAAAGATTCGGGTATAGTGGCACAATTGATAGTAATAAATGGGCCGTCTTTTCGCCCGCTTATGCTGTGAATATACCTAGCCAGAACGCTTTTACCCGTTCCCGTCTCGCCTAGAAGCAAGATAGTAGAATCTGTTTGAGCTATACGTTGTAATGTATTAAGTAAAATTTTCATTTTTTTGCTGTGAAATAAGAGATCGCCAATGACCAGGTCTTTTTTGCGTAGCATTTTAATTTCTTGCTGATATTTTTCCAGCAGCCGCCGCGTTTCTTCTAAATTATGTTTAATTGAAGTTAGTTCTGTGATGTCACGACAATTTTCTACTATATATTCAATTTCTCCTTCCTCGTTAAATATAGGCGTTGCTGTTACAATAAGTTTATTACCGGTTGCTGTTTCTTGCTCGATGGTGAATTCCTTTTTCTCGGCTATTACCAGGGGTATAGGAGAAGCGGAACATAGTCCTTTTTCTGCTAATTGCCAAGCTTTCTTGCCGATGATTTCATGAACCTTGACCCCGTAATGTTTTTCAAAGGCTTTATTAGCGTAAAGGGTGGTACCGGTGCTATCAGTTATAAATATTTCGTCTTGACAGCTATCTAGGATTTTAGCTAACAGAGAAAAATCAAAATCGATATGTTTTATATTGCAAAGAGGTAATTCTTTCTCTTGGGTTGCCTTTTTAGCCATTTACTTTTCTCCTCCTTAAAGCACTGAAAGAATTTATATTTTTGCTATTCGCTATTAAGTGTTTATTTCCTGCCGGTGTTAATATTAATTAAGTCAAAAATAAAACAGTAATTCTTAGATGACTTAGACAATATTAATGTGTTAAAGAATGAATTATAGGTGAGCTTAAGTCAAAAATGGTTTATTCTACGTTTGGATTTAGGCTACAAAATAAAAGTTTGTAACAAAAAAGACAAAGGAATAAGGTTTAAATTATTATGGCATAAAATTTGCTTTAATAGTATTAAGGGGGGATGAGGTAATAAATTGCACACACAAAGAAATGAGTTTTTATATCTAGTTTAATATCTATCTGGGAATGGTAAGCGGAAATGGTTTTCCATTGTTTCTCTATCATAATCATATGAGGAGGTAATAATTGATGGCAAAAGTAAAAATGTCAGTTAGTGAGGCCATAGTAGAGCAGCTGTTAGCTGAAGGCGTAGAATATATGGCGGGTATTGTCGGGTCAGCTTTTATGGATTTACTCGACCTCTTGCCGGCGGCAGGGATCAAGTTTATCCCGGTACGTGATGAGCACACGGCGGGGCACATGATGGATGCTTACGGCAGGATAACCGGCAAAATCGGGGTGTGCATAGGACAAAACGGCCCTGGCATCACCAACCTCGTCACCAGCGTAGCGACCGCGAACCACGCGCATACTCCCATGTTAGTGCTTGGACCTTCTGCGGGAACACCCACTGTAGGATGGGACGGTTTCCAGGAGGTAGACCAGGTACCTATTTTTAAGCCCATTACCAAAGCTGCTTTCAGGATCCCTCACCCCGGACGGGCTGCAGATTGTATTCGTACGGCCATACGCATAGCATATGCCGAGCGAGGGGTTGTATATCTAGATATTCCCAGAGATTATTTTTACGGTGAATTAGAGGACGAAATCCTGCCACCACAAAAATATCGTTCGATAACACCTACAGTTCCTGACCCGGAAAGTTTAAACAGAGCTGCTGCTATCCTGGCAGAGGCTAAAAAACCAGTAATAATTTCAGGCCGGGGTGTAGTCGACGCTGACGCCGTAGAAGTGGTCGCTAAAATAGCCGAGTATTTGACCGCGCCGGTAGCCATGTCTTACCTGCATAACGACGCATTCCCGGCCAAACATGAATTATGGGTAGGCCCGATTGGTTACATGGGTTCCAAAGCTGCCATGTATGCAGTTAAAGATGCTGATGTAATCCTGGCGATTGGTTGTCGCCTGTCCGTTTTCGGAACTCTGCCTCAATACGATATAGAGTACTTTACTGGCAACCAGAGGATAATACAAATCGATGTCAACCCTAAACAGATCGGGCGCCGTCACCCGGTGGAACTGGGTATTGTGGGTGATGCTCGCATAGCTGCCCAAGAAATCCTTGCCAGGTTAATGGCTAAGGGAGAACGCAAGCCTGACGAGGCTCGCTTGGCAGAAATCCGTAAATTAAAAGCCGACTGGGAAGAGGAGATCAAATCTCTTGCAATGAAAGAAGGCAATCCTATTAACCCGCGTCGGGCCTTGTATGAAATAGCCAACGCCCTTCCCGAAGATTGTATAGTCACCACAGACATCGGCAATGTATCATCCACAGCCAACAGCTATTTAAAATTTAACAAAGCACGCAAGCATATCGCGTGCCTGACAATGGGCAATACCGGCTTTGCTTATCAAGCGGGATTGGGAGCCAAGCTTGCCGCGCCTGAGTGTCCAGTACTTGCCATTGTTGGTGATGGTGCCTGGGGCATGAGTTTTTATGAAGTCATGACGGCGGTAGAGCAGAACCTGCCCGTAATTGCCTGCGTATTCAACAACGGCTGCTGGGGTGCTGAGAAAAAGAACCAAGTTGATTTTTATAATAATCGTTTTTATGGTGTAGACATTAAAGAACCCAGCTGGGCCGAACTAGCCAGGGTAATGGGCGCCAAGGGGATAAGGATTGATAAGCCTGAGGAGATTAGGGAGGCTTTAGATGAGGCCTTTAAATCTGAACAACCGGTTGTATTGGAGTTTATGGTAGACGGAACACAGTTGGCTCCTCCTTTCAGGAAAGATGCGCTGGCTTTGCCAAAACGTTACCTTCCCAAATATGCCAATCTTGACTACCGTAACTGGTAAATGAGTTTACTCACAAGTGGGATAAGCATTAGTCTTATCCCACTTGTGAAATACTATTATATAGATTTTAATATCTTGAGATATATGAAACGAGATATATAAAAAATATATACAACTAGTAGGAAAAAACATTTTAGGCGAATGGTTATAGAGGCTCAAAAGTATTTAGGGACATGTAATGGGGTGTAAAATGTGAGTGAGGTTGCCAACAAAAAGCCAAAAGTTGTAGTAAAAAATTTAACAAAAAAATTCGGCGAGCTTCTTGTTTTAAATGATATTTCTTTTAGTGTTTATGAGGGAGAATTTCTTTGCATAGTAGGTCCTACTGGATGTGGCAAGACAACCTTTTTAAACTGCCTATCAAAATTATATGCGCCAACGAAAGGGAACATTTATATTGATGGTGAAGTGGCCGATCCCAAAAAGCACAATATTTCTTTCGTATTCCAGGAACCATCTTGTATGCCTTGGCGTACTGTTAAACAGAATGTTGCATATGGTATGGAGATAAAAAAAGTCCCAAAGGAAGAATTAGAAGAACGTTTGGAGAAGATTTTGGAACTGGTAGGCTTGACTAGTTGTGCTGACCTATATCCCAATCAGATATCCGCCAGTATGGAGCAGCGGGTTGCTATTGCCAGGGCTTTTGTAGTCAATCCTGATATCTTATTAATGGATGAACCCTACGGCCAGCTTGATATAAAGTTGCGTTATTATTTGGAAGACGAGCTTATCCGTATATGGAAGGAGCTAAAATCTACTGTTATTTTTGTAACCCATAATATTGAGGAAGCAGTCTACCTCGCTGAACGCATTCTTGTACTCACTAATAAACCCACGACTATCAAAGAGGAGGTGATAGTTGATCTTCCGCGCCCAAGGGACTTTAGAGACCCGCAATTTGTGGCCATTAGAAAGAGGGTAACGGATCTTATTAAATGGTGGTAAGAGGGTAAGTAATGGATAGCAGGAGAGGATATTTATTATACTTGAATGTGAATTTAATAACAGGAGGAGAGAAGTTATGATAAAAAAGATATTTAAATTGATGTGTCTGGGGTTATTTTTAATTCTTGCTGTAATATTATTTGCTGGCTGTGGTGGAAGCCAACAAAAGCAGAGTAACCAACAACAAGAAAATAAGTTGACAGTCGTACGTGTTAGCCATCAACCAGAATTTGAATCATTTTTAACATATAATGCTATCAAAGAAGGATTAGATAAGAAAAATGGCCTTGAGCTGAAGATGGTTTACTTTGATTCTGGTATGCCCCAGATTGAAGCCCTTCCCGCCAACCAGTGGGATGTGGGAGCTGCTGGTGCTACACCGGCTATAATGGCTGCCTTGCGTTATGGTACCTATTCAATTGGTATTGGTGACGATGAATCGATGGCCAATGTTGTCATGGTAAGACCTGATAGCCCAATACTTAAGGTTAAAGGAGCAAATCCAAAATATCCCGATATATATGGTTCCGCTGAGTTGGTAAAAGGTAAAACTATTCTTGTAACTACTGTTTCCGGTGGTCACTATTGTTTGTCTAGATATTTAAAGGCCCTTGGACTGACAGAAGCTGATGTAAAAATACAGAATTTAGAACAGGCGCAGGCAGTTGCTGCTTTTGAGTCAGGTGCTGGAGACATGGTTGTATTATGGGCACCTTTTACCTATACCGGACTTCGTAAAGGATGGAAGGTAGTAGCTACTGCCCAACAGGTAGATGCTATTTTCCCAATCATTATAATGGCTAACAAGAAATTTGCTGATGAGCATCCGGACCTGGTAGTGAAATTCCTTGATATTTACTTCCAGCAGATTGACAAAATAAAGAAGGAAGGTAAAGGGTTAGCAGATCTTTATAAAGCTTTCCTCAACGATTGGGGTGGACTGGATATATCTAAAGAAGATGCGGCAATGGATATAGAGCTCCACCCGGTGTATGACTTGAAAGAGCAATTAGCAATGTTTGATAGCTCTAACGGGCCTAGTAAGATGGAGAAATTAATGGGAGATATAGCCGAATTCTTTGCCTCTCAAGGCAAATTCACCATGGAAGAAAAAGATAAAGTAATGAAGAGTGGTTTTATTACCGATAAGTTTATAAAAGAGCTGGCAAAGCAAAAAGGGTTAATTAAATAAAAAGTAAGAGCCATATAGGGTAGCGCCTTTAAACAAAGGCGCTACCCTGTATAAAGGGGATTGGAGGGTTAAAATGGTAAATCAAGAAAACAATTCTGGGGTTGTAAAGTATTTGCCTGTAATTAGTATTATTTCAGTAATTATTCTGTGGGAGCTACTTGTTGATACCGGCATAATTCCAAATACCTTACTTGCCACCCCTTTACAAGTGATAAAATTATTTATCTATAAATTGAATCATCCTGATCCTGATGGCGCTCTTTTGATTACACATGTACTTGTTAGCGTCAGTGAGGCTTTGTTGGGATATGTTTTAGCTCTTGCTATCGGAATACCTTTAGGGCTTTTAATGGGTTGGTTTGTAGTGGCAGAAGGGCTAGCGCGGCCAATATTTGAAATGATAAGACCAATTCCTCCGGTTGCCTGGATACCGCTAGCAATATTCTGGTTTGGCATTGGGATGTCTGGCAAAGTGTTTATTATTTGGGCTTCAGGAATAGTTCCTTGCGTAATTAACTCCTTTGTAGGTGTGAAAATGACAGCACCTGTTTATATTCGCATGGCCCGCACCTATGGGGCAAGCAACTGGGAGATTTTTAAGACGGTCTGCGTTCCTTCAGCCTTACCTATGGTTTTTGGGGGATTGCAGGTTGCTCTTGCCGCTTCCTGGACTGCTCTGGTAGCTGCTGAACTTATAGCTGCTGATACAGGTTTGGGCTTTATGATTACAATGGGCCGGAGATTATTAATGCCGGATATGATTATCCTTGGCATGATTATGGTTGGCCTTACAGGCTTTATATTGGGCATCATTATCGATAAGATTGAGAAGAAGCTAACTGCTGGTATGATAAGGAGGTAAAAGCAATTGAGCATGCAACTCCCGGCAGAAAGCGCCCCTGTAACTCAAGAAAAAAAAGGTATACTTTATTTTATATACAATAAGTATACTTTTTACGTAATCTCAATTGTTGGGTTTCTTTTAGTTTGGGATTTGATTGCTGTAAAACAAGTATTTGGTAATTATATGCCAAGGCCAATAGAAGTTGGGAAATATCTTATATATATGTTAACTCATCCCCTGGCCGGTAAAACCCTACCTTTACATTTATGGTTTAGTTTGAGGCGTGTTTTAATAGGTTTTGTTATTGCCGTGGTTATAGGTGTTCCCATAGGATTGGCGATGGCACTAAATAAATATATTAACGGTTTGGTCAAGCCGGTTTTCGATCTATTTAAACCAATGCCGCCAATCTCGTGGATTTCTCTGGCAATTTTGTGGTTCGGTATTGGTGAAACCTCGAAAGTATTTATAATCATTATCGGGGCAATTGTACCGTGTGTAATAAACTCCTTTAATGGCATACGTCTAGTTGATCCAGAGCTATATGACTGTATCAGAATGCTTGGCGCAAATCGCAGGCAGGAGTTTTTTGATCTCACGTTACCCGCTGCTTTTCCGGCCATTTTTGCTGGTATACAGATATCCCTGAGCATGGCCTGGACTACCGTACTCGCAGCCGAATTAGTTGGGGCTCGTGAAGGTATGGGCTTCCTTATCATCAACGGGATGACTTTATCGAGGCCTGCCCAGATTATCTCCGGTATGATTATAATCGCTTTAACAGCTTGGCTATTATCAGTTTTAGTAAACTGGTTGGAAAGGTGGGTTTGCCCTTGGAAAACGGAACTGGAGTAAAAAAGGTTAAAATAGAGTGCGTTAATATTAGCAAGTATTTCGGTGAAGGCAAAGATAGAATTCACGTCTTGGATAATATTAGCATTTCGGTATATGAAAATGAATTCATTGTGGTACTGGGACCTGGACAATCAGGAAAGACAACCTTATTAAAGATTATTGCCGGGCTTTATAAGCCTAGCAGTGGGAAGGTTTATCTAGAAGGAAAAGAAGTAGAAGGTCCAGGCCCGGATCGAGGTATTGTTTTCCAAAGGTATACCCTTTTTCCGTGGAAGACTGTTCTGGGTAATGTGGAGATAGGTCTGAAACTACGGGGTGTACCTAAAGAGGAAAGAAGGAAAATAGCCTCCTATTATATTAATCTTGTTGGTCTTAGTGGTTTTGAAAATCATTACCCACATCAGTTGAGCGGCGGCATGAAGCAGAGGGTAGGTATTGCCAGAGCATACGCTATCAATCCTAAGGTTATGCTTCTGGACGAGCCATTTGGACAGCTTGATGCCCAGACGAGGTATTTGATGGAACAGGAGACGCAGCGTATCTGGCAACAGGAAAAAAGAACCGTGATATTTGTAACCAACAATATCGAGGAAGCTGTTTATTTGGGTGATAGGATTGTTGTTCTGGATGGAAAATTGCCCGGACGAATGAAAAAAGTTTATAAAATTGATCTTCCCAGGCCGCGTGACTATACGGACCCAGCCTTTTTAGAGCTGCGACATAGTATTACGGAGGATACTCAACTCTTGCTTTAAGATGGACTGTGGCTTTCTCCTTACATCCCTTGTTTGTTAAAAATTTATTGTTAGTAATGAACTAAAATTAGTTGTAAATAAAGGCTATAAACTGACAGCGGGGAGATCGATAAAGGAATTGTTTAAAATCAATGCGATTTAGTTAATTGATATTTTTACAAGGATGTTATGATGTTTTTTGTCGCAGTATTTGTTTTTAGGAAGGGGTTTAAAAAAGCGGGCTGATTAATACAATTCCCTGAGGAAGTAGGGATGGGAAACTGGCTTTAGTTAGGTTACCCATACCTACTTCATTATATTTACTTCAAAACCCGGTATCTCTACCTTATCAGTTTCAGTATTTCGGGGCAGTACGTATGATTGAGGATTTCCTTATCGTGCATAAAGTTTTGAGCCATATCCCGATATTATACTAAATGTTGTAAGGGAATCATACGAAAAAGGAAGGAGGGCAAATCAAAGATGGAAGCAGCAGAAAAAGGAACATGGACGGTAAAGAAAGGCCTGGCGGAGATGCTTAAAGGCGGCGTCATTATGGACGTAACCACTCCGGAACAGGCAAAAATAGCCGAAGAAGCCGGCGCCTGCGCCGTCATGGCCCTGGAACGGGTACCGGCCGATATCCGTGCCGCCGGCGGGGTGGCCCGCATGGCCGACCCGACGGTTATCCTGCGCATTATGGACGCCGTAACCATCCCGGTGATGGCCAAAGCTAGAATCGGCCACTTCGTAGAAGCCCAGATTTTAGAGGCCCTGGGTGTCGATTACATTGACGAAAGCGAAGTTTTAACTCCGGCCGACGAAGAGTTCCATATCAATAAACATGAATTCAAGGTGCCCTTTGTCTGCGGCGCCCGTAACCTCGGCGAAGCCTTAAGGAGAATCGGCGAAGGGGCGGCCATGATCCGCACGAAGGGCGAGCCCGGCACCGGCAACGTCGTAGAGGCCGTGCGGCATATGCGCCGGGTGATGAGCGAGATCCGGCGGGTGCAGAACCTACCCGACGAAGAGTTGATGACCTTTGCTAAAGAAATCCAGGCCCCCTATGAACTGGTCAAGCAAGTCAAGGAACTGGGGCGGCTGCCGGTAGTCAACTTTGCCGCCGGCGGCATCGCCACCCCGGCCGACGCCGCATTAATGATGCAGCTAGGGGCCGACGGCATTTTTGTAGGTTCCGGCATCTTTAAATCCAGCGACCCCATGAAACGGGCGCGGGCAATAGTTGCGGCCACCACCCACTTCCGGGAACCGGAAGTCCTGGCCGAGATATCGAAGGACCTGGGGGAAGCCATGCCGGGTCTGGATATTGCCACCATCAGAAAAGAAGAACGCATGCAGGAACGAGGTTGGTAAATTAAACAGCGAGGCGAGATAAAAATGAAGATCGGCGTACTGGCCATGCAGGGCGCGTAAGTGTAAAATAACCCCCACCTCAGGTGCAAGCAAATTATTGAGATAGGTGGGTTGTATTTAACGCTTACGGCCCAATCAACTCTGGGAAACAGATATAAAATACGTCTATATAGCCGGCGAGGACCGGTTCTTTTATGTTCTTTCCATAATTGACGTCTTTGACCGTTACATTATCGACTATCATGTAGGTTTAAGATGTGAAGCCAGACATGCCGTTTACACCTTGAAATCAGCGTTATGGTATCGCCGGCTGGATAAAATGCTACAAAACCGGTTATAAGGACAGATAATGGTTCCCAGTTTACCAGTCTTTTTGAAGAAACCTGCAAGGATCTAGGGGGTAGAGCATGAGCTTATCCCCTATAAAACACCCAATAAGAATATTTTGTCCACCTTGAGCTGAGAATCTTAGAGCCTTCAACGCCGGCAGTTATGACCTGTCGGCTTTTTTGTTTCGCTGTTGCCGAAGAGGGAGGAATAAACATCCGTTTGCCGGTCGCCGGTTTTTTCGGAACTAGGGTTTATCAACCTGCCCACGGTACTGGCATAGACGTGCTTGCCGGCGCTTACTACGGTGAGGACGAGATTCCGGAAGAGTGGAGGAAGAAAATTGCCATGCGGGAGCCTATCGAGATGCTGGCAGAAAAAATATTTGCCCTTGCCGGGAATATGACTGAGGTTTAGTAAGATATTGTCCTTGACCATAACACTACAGGATGGTGCATGAAAAATATTTTCGACCAACAAAGCAGGAAAAGGTAATAATTTGTTGAAACCCAAGTTACAAAGATAAATAATTAACTTGTCAGCAAGGTGCAGAAAGGAAGGGAAATAAAAGATGCGTGTCGCTACCGACATTGGTGGCACCTTTACCGACCTGGTTTACTTAGATGAAAATACAGGTCGGGTAGGGGTAACCAAAACAGATACCACCCCGCCGGAGTTTGAGCAGGGGGTAATCAACGCTATCAAGAAAGCCGGCTTAACAGAGACGGAGATTAATTTTTTTGTTCACGGTACTACCGTTATAATCAATGCCCTTACGGAACGTAAAGGGGCCAAGACCGGCCTCATAACCACCAAAGGCTTTCGCGATGTCCTCGAACTGGGACGCTCCAATCGAGCGGATATTTACAATGTATACTATAAAAAACCGGTTCCCTTTGTGCCCCGTTACCTGCGGTTGGAGGTAGAAGAGCGAGTAAATTACAAGGGTGAGGTTCTCGTTCCTTTAAATGAAGAAGACGTACGGCGCTGTATCGCCCAGTTTAAAAAAGAAGGCGTGGAGGCTATTGGTATTTGTTTCCTCCATTCTTATGCCAATCCCGAGCATGAACGCCGCTGCGCGGAGATAATCCGCCGCGAGTGGCCGGAAGTATATATCACCGTTTCCCATGAGATCACCAAAGAATGGCGCGAGTATGAGCGCACTAGTACCGCCGTCCTAAACAGTTATGTGCAACCCGTAGCCGCCAGGTATATCGATTCCCTGGACCGGGAACTAAATAAACTTAAGGTCAGCAACAGGCGCTACATCATGCAGTCCAACGGTGGCACCACTACCTTTGCCCGGGCGAAGAAAGCGCCCATTAACATGGTTGAGTCCGGGCCTGTGGCCGGTGTTTTTGGTGCAGCCGTTCTAGGGAAGATGGTCGGGGAAAAGAATATTATAGCTCTGGATATTGGCGGTACCACCGCTAAGTGTTCCCTGATTGAAAACGGCGAGATGAAGGTGACTACCGACTACAAGATCGAGTGGTCGCGAGAGTCCGCTGGGTATCCCATTAAAGTACCGGTAGTGGACATTATAGAAATCGGCGCCGGCGGCGGCAGCATCGCCTGGATTGATGAAGCAGGCTCCTTACACGTTGGCCCCCAGAGCGCCGGTGCCCTTCCCGGTCCAGTAGCCTACGGCCGCGGCGGCACCGAACCTACGGTCACCGATGCCAACCTGATTGCCGGCCGGATTAACCCGGAGTACTTCCTGGGGGGAGAGATTAAAGTCGATCTGGCCGGGGCTAGGGAGGCCATGGCCAAAATCGCCGCCCCTTTCAAACTAACTGTTGAAGAGGCCGCCCTGGGCGTTATCCGCCTGGCAAACGCCAACATGATCAATGCCTTGAAACTCATCTCCGTCCGGCGGGGTTATGACCCTCGAGATTTTACCCTGGTGGCTTTTGGCGGCGGCGGTTCCATGCACGCCGCGGCCCTGGCCCGGGAGTTGAAGATCAAAAAAGTTTTAATTCCCGTAGCCACGTCCGTCTTCTCTGCCTGGGGCATGCTGATGACCGATCTGCGGTACGATTTGATCCAGACGACCATTCGCCGCACGAATGACATCGACCCTGCAGAACTGCAGGCCATTTGGGATTCCCTGGAGAAAGAAGCGTTCAGGTACTTCCAACAGGAAAATATGGAAGCATCTGATTTAGTCTTCTCACGTTTTGTTGATATGCGTTATTTAGGCCAGGAACATACAGTTAAAGTACCCGTACCCGGCGGCAGGCTCGATGCTGCGGCCATCAAGGAGATCGAAGAACGCTTCCATGCCCTCCACGAACAACACTATACCTTCCGGCTGGAAGATTCCCAGATGGAATTTGTGAATTTCCATCTGACTACCTTCGGCCGGGTAAAGAAGCCGGAACTGGCCCGGCTGCAGACAGGCTCCGCCGACGCCTCCAGGGCTTTAAAAGGCCATCGCCCTGTGCATTTCGATGCGGAAGGCTGGCAGGAGAGCGCCATTTATGAACGTAGCCTTTTAGGTGCGGGGGCGGTTATTACCGGACCGGCGGTGGTTGAAGAACCGGCTTCATCCACACTCGTTTTCCCGGGCCAAAAGCTAACTGTCGATCCTTACGGCAACTTGATTATTGAAACGGAGGTGTAACTTGTAACAATGGAAGAGAAAAAACTAGCCAACGTCCTGGAAAATGTTGATCCCTTTACCGTGGAAATTATCAAGGATTCCCTGATAGCCATTGGCGATGAGATGTTTGTAGCCCTCCAACGCACCAGCAAGAGCACCATTATTTACGAGGTCCTTGATTATGCCTGCGGCTTAACTGATAACCAGGGCCGGTTAATTACCCAGGGCAACGGCGTGACCGGCTTTCTGGGCACTTTGGACTTTTCCGTCAAGGACACCATCAATAAATTTGCGGCCCGGGGCCTCTTAAACCCCGGGGACGTCATTATCACCAACGATCCTTACGGCGGTGGCGGTACCCACCTCTCCGACGTTTGCCTGGTCATGCCCATCTTCTATGATGGGGAAATTGTGGCCTATTCGGCCAACAAAGCCCACTGGACCGAAGTGGGCGGCAAGGACCCGGGCAGCTGGACAACCGACTCCACCGAAATTTACCAGGAGGGTCTGCAATTTCCCTGCATCAAAATATTTGATGGCGGCAAGCCAATCCAGAGTCTGGTGGATCTCATCGCCGCCAACGTGCGCATGCCGGATATGACCCTGGGGGACCTCTGGGCCGGAGTCGCTGCCCTGCGGGTAGGCGAAAGACGGTTTGTTGAGCTCTGCGATAAATACGGCAAGGACCTGGTCCTGGCCAGCATCGAGCAGCTCCTGGACAACGGGGAACGGCTGGTGCGCCTGGAATTAGCCAAATTGCCCAAAGGCGTGTACGAGGCTGAAGACTACATCGACGATGACGGTCTGGGTAACGGACCATTCCGGGTCTGCGTCAAAGTGACCATTACTGACGACGAGTTCATCTGTGACTTCCGGGGCACCCATCCCCAGGTGCCCGGGCCGGTGAATTGTAGCTATACCGGGCTGGTGGCCGGGGCGCGCTGCATCTTTAAAGCCATTACCAACCCGGCCATACCTGCCAATGAGGGGACTTTCCGGCCCCTGAAGATCATTACCGAGCCCCGGACCATTTTTACGGCCGAGCGGCCTGCCGCCGTTTCCACCTACTGGGAGACTATGCTCTACGTCACCGATCTCATCTGGAAGGCCCTGGCGCCGGCTATACCGGAACGCTTAACTGCGGGGCACTTCCTCAGCGTCTGCGCCGATGTCCTGGCCAATATCCACCCCGATACCGGCGAACTGGCCCTCTTGGTAGAACCAACGGCCGGGGGCTGGGGTGCCGGCAAATATAAAGATGGCGAGAACGGTATGGTCTGCATCGGCGACGGTGAAACCTATATTATCCCTGTGGAGGTCGCCGAAACCCGTTACGGTTTTCTGGTTGACCGGTATGCTTTAAATACTGCCGGCGGCGGTGCCGGCGAGAACCGTGGCGGCGCCGGGGTCATCCGCGAATACCGCATCCTGGCTGAGGAAGCATACTTAACTGCCACATTCGGACGGCACAAGTACCTACCCTGGGGCATGAACGGCGGCAAACCGGGCACGCGGAATGAAGTACGGGTTATTTCAGCCCACGGTGAACCGGAACGGGTTTTTGGCAAATGCGCCCGCCTGCGCCTGCGCCGCAATGATGTAGTCCGCCTGATTACCGGCTGCGGCGGCGGCTACGGCAACCCTTATCGGCGACCGGTGGAGAAGGTCCGGGAGGATGTCCGTAATGGGTATATCACCTTAACCCAGGCCTGGGAAGATTACGGCGTGCGCCTTAATCCAGAAACTCTGGCAGTTGAGGAACTGGCACCCCAACGACAAGATAATTAAAGCAAAGAATTAACGCCCGGTGCCGGTTTTATCCGTCCACCGGGCTTTTATATTAAAATACTGGTGAGGAAGAGATTAGCAGTCCTTTGAATAGAAAATGTTGCCGCGCCATGAAGCACTATATATAATTTGTTTTTAGGGGTAAGATTTCTTCCAAGTATTTCGATGAAACTGGAGGAAACTCAAGACTTCTGGGGTTTTACAGGAGGCTACAATATATAAAAATTGGAGGGCTCAGTTATGGCAGATAAACAAAAAACAACCGTCCTAGATTTTATACCCAAGTACTTTACCCTGTGGGTAATCGTCTTTGCCTTTCTGGCCATTCTCACCCCCAATACCTTTAAACCCTTGGGCGGTTATATCTCTTACTTTTTAGGAGTAGTTATGCTAGGCATGGGCATGACCCTTTCGGCGGAAGATTTTGCTGCGGTTTTTAAACAACCCTTGAATGTTCTTATTGGTGTAATCCTACAGTTTGTTATTATGCCGGTCCTGGGTTTTTGTATCGCCCGTCTTCTGAATCTATCTCCGGAACTGGCCGCGGGGGTGGTTTTGGTAGGATGTGTACCTTCGGGCACTGCTTCCAACGTGATGACCTTTATTGCCAAAGGGGACGTCGCCCTGTCGGTGACCATTTCCTCTATCACGACCCTGATTGCCCCCTTTATTACCCCCTATCTCTACCTACTTTTGGGGGGGAGATTTATCCCAGTGGAACCTTTGGCGCTGCTCGTTGATATTGCCAAGATTGTTTTGTTACCCATCATTGTTGGACTCCTCATCCGTCAGATCTTGGGTGGCGAAAGAGTCCGGGTAATCAACCAGGTTATGCCTTCGGTCTCTGTTGTGGCCATTGTTCTTATTATCGCTGCAGTGGTTGCCGGAAGCGCCGCCAAGTTGACGAATGTAGCCGGTACCGTATTTTTAGCCGTGATCCTTCATAATGGCTTGGGCTATCTACTGGCCTATTCTGTAGCTCGTTACCTCTGCCGTATGACTGAGGCTCAAGCCAGAGCCGTTTCCTTTGAAGTAGGCATGCAGAATTCCGGCCTGGGGGCGGCTTTGGCTATTAAGTTTTTGACTCCAGTGGCGGCTTTGCCCAGCGCTATTTTCAGTGTTTGGCATAACCTCAGTGGTTCCTTCCTGGCCAACTACTGGGCCAGGCATACGCAGCGGCCCTAGTTGAAAACACCCTCATCCCTTTGAGGGACGGAAAACTATACCCCTTTGACATCCTCCGACCTTAAAATTACGCTAATTTCAAAGACCGGCTGAGGTTTTGATTAAGCTGGCCGGTCTTTCATATTTTCCGGCAGGGCCGTCTTCAGCCGATCCGGTCCTATGGCAGTTATCAGCCCTCCCCTGGGCACGTCCTTCCGCATCCAGGTGCAGACTGGAACCGATGCCGGAGGTTAACAAGCTGCAGGTATTCTGCATACATGGCGTAAATCCCTTGAAGAAACGTTTTTTTTATGATTAACTTATTTAAGTATGAACGATGAGGGCTATTACTATGATTAAATAGAGGTGACGGGAATGGCTATGGAGCTGAAGGTGGATAGGCAAGATTTCCGCTTGCCACAGACCCTCGAAGTCATCCGGGGGAACATAGTTAAATACGGTAATCCCCTGGGGTTGAAGGGCGGCGAAATAGCCGGATGGGCCAGGGACCTCAACCTGCCACGTCAGGGAGACGTCCTTTTATATACCGGCGGTGAATATCAGTTGGTCCCTTATATTGACGGCCTCGTGGATATGCTCATCAAAATGGATCAGGGAAGTGTTACCTTCTCCCTGATGATGGGCATGCGCAACCTGGTAAATAAAGTCGGGATAAACCCTGAGAAAATCGTTGCTGGCGTACGCTCAAAAGAACGGGAACGCTATCGGGATGTAAACCGCAAGGCCGCTTTAATCCTTCAAAAGTTAGGCGTCAAAATCTGTTACCTGGGTGAAGAAGAGCTTTACAGCGGGGCCCTTTTGTATGAGTTCGGGTTTGTGGAAGACCTGCGCCGCCATGCCCGTAAGATGGCCGATTTGCTGAAGTCCACGGGAGCTCGGACTATTATATGCCTTTCGCCCCATGCGGCTGAAGTTTTTAAACTGGTATACCCCCACCTGGTAGTAGATTTCAATTATCGCGTAATCACATTCCTTGAGGCGGTTTACGACATATATAAGAATGGCTCATGGAGACTGACCTCCGGCTTTACGGGCAAGGTGGCAATTCACGACTCCTGCCGGCTGGCCCGGGAATTAGGTATGACCGAGGAACCGCGGGAAATTTTGGCCGCCATGGAAGGAGTAACCCTGGTGGAACCGGAATTCAACCGTCGCTGGACGACCTGCTGTGGCGGGCCGGGCAAAGTTCTTTTCCCGGAATTATCCGGGAAGATGGCCGTCCGTCGGGTGCAGGAGCTTGAAGCTGCCAAAGCAGACGTGGTCCTGACCTTCTGCCCTTACTGCCTGGCGGCCCTCGACAAAGGCCGGAGAGAATCCCAATCCAGCGTGCAGTTTGAAGATTTCATCGAGTTTCTATACAGGGGGATTGTCCAATGAGTTCTTCTCTAGAGCGCCTGTTTCAAAAGTATACGGAGGAGCTAAATAAAGCGGCTAATGATCCTCATATTCAATTAGCCCTTTCGCGAGGCGTTAAATCTTACCGGGAAAACACCGCGGCGGCCCTCAAGCGTTTCCCTCATACGGTAAAGCTCGCCGAAGAGGTTCGCGCCTTAAAGGAAGCTGCTATTGAACGCATGGACGACCTAGTGGCTCAGGCCAGAGAATCTATCGAAGCCAATCACGGCAAAACCTATCTGGCGCGGACCGGCGAAGAGGCGCTGAAAATAGCGGCTGACATCATCGGCACAGGGAAGATAGTTGTCAAAGGCAAAAGCATCGTCGGCGAAGAGCTGGAAGTAAGGGATTACCTCATTGAAAAAGGCAATGAAGTGTGGGAAACGGACCTGGGAGAATTTCTGCTGCAGCTACAAAACGGCAGGCCCATGCACATTGTCTCGCCATCTATCCATGTTCCCCGGGAAAAGGTGGCGGAGGTCTTCACGAAGTTTTTCGGCAGGGAAATTCCACCGGATATTGCTGCAGAAGTAGGGGCTGTCAGGGAATTCATGCGGGAAAAGTATTTCAGCGCCCACTTCGGCATCAGTGGGGCCAACGTGGTTGCCGCAGACTGCGGGGCCATGGTTATCATTGAGAATGAAGGCAACGCGCGCCTGTGTACCGCCGTTCCCCCAGTGCATATAGTCATGGTGGGCATTGAAAAAATTGTACCAACCTTCCAAGATGCCATGAAGGTGGCCGAAGTTACCTGGCGTTATGCTAATTATACTGTACCTGGTTATATTAATATCATCAGCGGTCCCAGCAAAACGGGCGATATTGAAAAGGTAACCACCTACGGTGCCCACGGTCCCAGGGAACTGCACGTTATTTTTGTAGACAACGGCCGCAGTGCAATGGCCGCCGATCCCCTCTTCAAGCAGGGCCTGTACTGTTTAAGATGCGGTGGATGTATGTATGAATGCCCCGTCTTTCAGCTGACCGCAGGATATTTCGGTTACCGCTACCTGGGAGGCATAGGAGCCATATGGACGGCCTTTGTGGCTGGTGGCCTGGAGAATGCCGCTCCCCTAATTTTTACCTGCCTGCGCTGCGGACGCTGTGTAGAACGCTGCCCGGTGAGCATCGACGTGCCTTCGATGATCGCCGAACTGCGCCGGCGGATAGTGGAGCTTTCCCAGAAGGCCGGCTAATAGCGTGAAACCAGATGTAGTGACCCTGGAGGGATGAGGGAAAATGAAAACCCGGCTGCAGCAAGATATGAAAGATGCCTTGAAAAACCACGATAAAATCAGGCTCCAAACCATTCGCATGGTGCTGGCCGCCATCAAAAACGCCGAGATCGAAAAAATGCATCCCCTGTCGGATGAAGAAATGGCGGCCGTTATCCAGAGGGAAATAAAGATAAGGCGAGAAGCCCTGGAGCAGTTTGCCCAGGGGGGCAGAGAAGATTTGGTACACCAGACCGAAGCGGAACTAAAGGTCCTTGAGGAATACCTCCCTAAGCAGCTGGACGATGATGAGTTAAAACAGATCATCATAGCAACCATCGCGGAAGTAGGCGCCCAATCGGGCAAAGAAATAGGAAAAGTAATGGCCGCCCTGATGCCCAAAATACGCGGCCGGGCCGACGGTAAAAGGGCCAATGCGATGGTCAGAGAATTACTACGGGGCTGATGGGGCCTCTTTATCCCGGCGGTAAACGGTACCGTGGACCACGGCGACGGTTACGCCGTCGCTATCGGTAACCGTAATGCGATAAAAGCCCGTCCTCTTGGTGAGGTGCTCTTCCCGGGCTTCGGCCATAAGGAGCGTACCAACCCGTCCCGGCCGCAGGTAATTGATGGTTACCGTCAGGGCGACGGCCGGGTTGCCGTGGGAATTGCTGGCAAGACCCAAAGCCGTATCGGCGAGGGTAAAAATGGCGCCGCCGTGGCCGATGCCGTGAAAGTTCACCATTTTCTCCGTCAAACACATGGCCACCCGCGCGTAGCCGGGTGCCAGTTCCAGGATTTCAATCCCTAAGGAACGGGGAAAGTTGTCAGCAGCATATTTTTCACGTAAGGCCTCAAGTTCTTCCAAAAGATATAACCCCCCTAAGTCGCGTCGCGGCGACAGGCCACAATATGGTAAGTCTTGCCGTCGCCGTCGCCGCGACTTTGATAATCGAAATCGTGATCCTCTAAAAGCTTTATTAACAGGTCTATCTGGTGGGCATCGGCGGCTTCAGCACCGTCAGCAGCCGCATCAGCCGTTCGGCGGCATCGGTAAGCAAGGTGGCGGCGTTTTCCAGGCAGTAGGCTAAAGGAAGCGGCCGGGGGACGATGCTCATAAATCCTTTAATGCCGTGGTCGTAAACGGTTGCGGCACCTTCCCCGATTGAACCGGCCAGGGCCACAACCGGGATGCCGTATTTACCGGCCAGGCGGGCGACGCCGGCGGGGACTTTGCCAAAGGCCGTCTGGTGGTTGATTTCTCCTTCGCCGGTAATGACCAGGTCGGCGCCTTTGGCCAGGATGCCGTCTAGATCCAGGGTTTCCATCACCAGGTCGATACCGCGGCGCAGGGTAGCGCCTAAGAAAGCTACCAGTCCGGCTCCCAGGCCGCCAGCGGCACCGGCTCCAGGCAGTTCCCGGACGTCTTTACCGAGGTCGCGTTTAATGACATCCGCAAGTCTAGCCAGGGCGGCATCCAGACGGGGGATCATTTCCGGGGTGGCACCCTTCTGGGGTCCGTAAATGGCCGACGCCCCCCTGGGGCCGCATAAAGGATTATCAACGTCGCAGGCTACAAGGATTTCCGTTTCCATTATTCTGGGATCGAGGCCCTCTATATCAATACGATTTAGTTCCTCAAGACCTATAGCTCCGCGGCCGATGTCTTTCCCTTCAGCATTCAAAAGCCGAACGCCCAGGGCCTGGGCCATACCGGCGCCGCCGTCGTTGGTGGCGCTGCCGCCGATGCCCACAATGAGGCGCCGGCAGCCAGCGTCCAGGGCCTGGGCGATAAGCTCGCCGGTACCGTAAGTAGTGGTATAAAGGGGGTTGCGCTTTTCCCGCGGCACGAGGGGGAGGCCCGAGGCCTGGGCCATTTCTACCACTCCGGTAGTACCGTCGCCTAAGATGCCCCAGGTGGCCTGTACCGGCTGACCCAGGGGGCCGGTGACCGTGGTGGTAATGGTGCGGCCGCCAGTTGCCGCCACCATGGTGGAGGTTAAACCTTCACCGCCGTCGGCCATCGGCACCATAACCGTCTCTGCGTCGGGGAACACCCTTTTAATACCCGCGGCGATGGCCGCCGCTACGGCGGGCGCATCCAGGCTTTCTTTAAAGGAATCCGGGGCAATGACGATGCGTTTCATTTTCTGACCTCCATGGCAAGATGCTATTGTAAATATTCGCCGGGAAAGTAAAAATACCTACCATTCTTTATCCTTGACACTTAAAAAATGCCTATTTATAATTAAACTGACAACCTTCGTTAGGTGAGGCTTCTGCATAGACAAACGCCACTGCCCGGAAACGTCGAAAGACGCCAATGGGTCAACAGGTATTACCGGCTTAAGGTTTTACCTAATGTGGCTGAGAGTTTTTCTCTAGCTATGCACGTGCCAAAGCTCAACGAGTGGGGGTTAATAGAGTGTTTTTTTGATCTCTATGTCTTCCCACTTGGGAAGACTATTTTATTGGTTGGGAGGTGAACCCCGTGGCGAGGGTAACAAACCTGGCATTAACGATGATGATGACGGCCCTTTTAACTGCTTTTGCCTATTTTGCCTATCAAGGTCATCAGGCGGTAACCCTGACGGGCGGAACGGAACTGGTCACCGGCATTGGCATTCTGCCGTATTACGCCTTCCGGTCCTTTTTAAGAATGCTGGGCGCTTACATCCTGTCTTTAACCTTCTCCCTTATTTATGGATACAAAGCAGGTACCGATCCCCGAGCTGAACGGTGGCTAATCCCTGTTTTGGACATCCTCCAGTCGGTGCCCATCCTGGGGTTCTTCCCGGCCGCCGTTTATTTTTTTGTTTCATTATTTAAGGGAAGTATTCTAGGCGTGGAATTGGCTTCCATATTTCTCATATTTACCAGCCAGGCCTGGAACATGGCTTTCGGTTTTTATGAATCGCTGACGACGATACCGCGAGACATTAAGGAAGCGACCACCGCCTATGGAGTAACGGGATGGCGCCGCTTTTTCAAACTTTACTTACCGGCGGGCATACCCAAGCTGGTGTATAACAGCATCATGTCGTGGGCCGGCGGATGGTATTTCTTGATTGCCGCTGAAATTATTGCCCTGGGACCGGTGGAGTACTCCCTTCCCGGTTTGGGCAGTTACCTTGTTCGGACCACGGAGAGGGGTGAGCTCTTCCGTACCATGGTCGGGCTTTTAACCTTAATTACCTTGATCACATTAATGAACATCTTTATATGGCGTCCCCTTTCTACGTGGGCGGAAAACTATAAATATGAATTTGGCGGCGGCGGCAACCATATCCCGGAAGGATGGGGTTACCGCCTCTGGTGGCAGGCTCCGGGTTTCCGAGAGGTAAGGCTCATTGTCTTAAAGGTCGGAGCCTATTTATCCCAGGCTGTCGAGGGCTGGGCCTTTAAGATAGAAAAGAGAACGGCAAATTGGCATTTCTACCGGCGCATGATGACGGGCGTACGAAGTCTGATTAACTGGATTTTATTACTGCTCGTGGCCTATGCCCTCATTCGCGGTCTCATCGCCCTGTTCGGCCTTTTGTTGCTCCCCTGGCAGCCGGAAATCTTCAGCATCCCCAAAGCTATATTTTTCTCCTTTTTACGCCTGCTTGCTGCTTATTTCATTTCCCTGGGTTGGACGCTGCCGGTGGCCATATGGATCGGGCACAACGATAAGGCTTATAAAATCATGACGCCTATATTTGAGATTTTGGCTTCCGTTCCGGCAACGGCGCTTTTTCCCGTAATTGTTTTCTTTTTGGTCACCTTAACAGGCGGAATGAACCTGGCGGCAGTGTTGCTGGTGCTTACAGGAATGCAGTGGTACCTGCTTTTTAACCTTGTGGCCGGCGTGAAGAGTTTGCCCAGGGATTTAAAGGAAGTTGCGGCGGCCTTTGGCCTTAAAGGTTTTCATTACCTGAGTCGCGTGGTTTTACCGGCCATGGTGCCGTCATTGATTACGGGCAGCATTACCGCCTGGGGCGGTGGCTGGAATGCCTTGATTGTGGCCGAATATGTTGTGTATGCGGGACAAACTTACACGGCCTTCGGCATTGGTTCCCTGCTGGATACGGCTACTTACGGCACCGGTAATTTTCAGGTAATATGGTTCAGTCTGATAGCCATGATGATCACGATTGTCTTCATTAACCGTTTCTTTTGGCGGCGCCTCTATGAAGAAGCTGTAACGCGCTTTAAAATTGAGACCTAAGGAGGTGGTGGGTATGGCCGTTCTTCTCGAAGTAAACCATGTTTTTAAAACCTATGTGGATGCCAATCGTTCCCTCACAGTCCTAAACGATATATCTTTTACCATAAATAAAGGAGAGTTCGTGTGCCTGGTAGGTCCGTCGGGTTCGGGCAAGAGCACCCTCTTAAGGATGGTGGTGGGATTGGACCGGCCCACGCGGGGACAGATTTTCTACCGCGGTCGGGAAGTTAACGGCGTGATGGAAAAGATGGCCATGGTCTTCCAATCTTTTGCCTTGCTGCCGTGGTTGACGGTCATGGAAAACGTAACCCTGGGCCTGGAAGCAAAAGGCCTACCCCGGCAGGAAAGGGAAACCATCGCCAAAAAATATATCGATAAAGTTGGACTGGACGGCTTTGAAGACGCCTACCCTAGAGAACTCTCCGGCGGTATGAAACAGCGGGTAGGTATTGCGCGGGCCTTAACTATGGAGCCAGAACTATTGTGTATGGATGAGCCTTTTTCTGCCCTAGATGCCTTTACGGCCCAGAACTTACGCGAAGAACTCCTCGACCTGTGGCTGGACGTAACCCTGCCGGTTAAATCGGTTTTAATGGTGACCCACGGTATAGAAGAGGCCGTTTTCATGGCCGACCGCATAATCGTCCTGTCCAAACGACCGGCCCGGATCCTTGCCGACGTGAAAATCGACCTGCCGCGGCCGCGCAACATGAAGGACGAAGTTTTTGCCCAGGTAACGGACAAGATATATTCCCTTTTGTTTTAAAGAAATTAGGGGACGACAGCTCGTCCCCTTACCGTTGTTCAAGGGGGATATATTTCCTTTTACCGATGACGTTCTTATAGGCCGGCCTGATAATCCTGCCCCCGCTTATCAATTCTTCCAGTAAGTGGGCGCACCATCCGGAAATCCTGGCGATGGCAAATATTGGCGTATAGAGTTCTATAGGAAGGTTAAGCATTTTATAGACAAAGCCGGAATAAAAATCAACATTGGGGGCCAGGATTTTATCGCTGCCCTTTATGGAAGCAAAGAGCTCCGGCCCTACCTTTTCTATGGTCAAATATAAGCCGAATTCGTCTTCCATATTTTTCTCTTTAGCCAGTTCCGCGGCCTTGGCTTTTAACAGCACGGCCCGGGGGTCGGAAAGGGTATAAACGGCATGGCCGAGGCCATAGATCAGCCCTTTGCGGTCAAAGGCCTCTCCATTGAGAATTTTGGTCAGGTAATATTTAACCTCGTCCTCGTCGGCCCAGTCTTTAACATTGTTCTTTATATCTTCCATCATTTCCATAACTTTAATGTTGGCGCCGCCGTGTTTGGGACCTTTAAGGGAACCGACGGCCGCCGCGATGACTGAGTAAATATCGGTCCCCGTAGAAGCGACAACGTGAACGGTAAAGGTTGAATTGTTGCCCCCGCCGTGTTCGGCATGTAACACCAGGGACAGGTCCAGAAGCTCGGCCTCCAGTCTGGTGTACTGGTTGTCGGGACGGATCATGTACAGGAAGTTTTCGGCCGTGCTTAAATCTGGTTGGGGCAGGTGAATATACAGACTCTGATTACCGTGATAATGGGCTTTCGCCTGGTAACCATAGGCCACCATCACGGGAAAACGGGCGATGAGCTCGATGCTCTGCCTGACGACATTGGGAATACTTAAATCATCGGGGTTTTTATCATAGGAATAAGAGGCCAGGACGCTACGGGCTAGTTTGTTCATTATATCGTTGCTGGGGGCTTTTAGGATCATATCTTCTATAAAGCCTTCGGGCAGATAGCGGTTTTCCCCCAACAGGCGGTTGAACTCCACCAGCTCCTGCCGGGTGGGTAGCTGCCCAAATACTAAAAGGTAAGAAACCTCTTCAAAGCCGAACCGTCCTTCTTTCTGGAAATTTTTAACTATATCCCAGACGTCTATTCCCCGGTAGAGAAGGCGCCCCTGATCGGGGATTCTTTCACCCTCGTCGAGGATGTAACCGTGGACTTCGCCGATATTTGTGAGCCCGACCAGTACGCCGGTACCATCGCTGTTGCGCAGGCCTCGCTTAACGTTGTAGCGCTCGTATAAAGAGGGCTCAATGAAGTTATTTTTTTCGGCCAATGCGGCTAAACGTTCGATATAAGTCTTATCGTTCGTCTGCATGTCGGTTCACCCTTTCTCCGCAAAATAAGGTTGAATATCCTCTATATATTCTTCACCTAAATTCAATTTCCTGCAACCTTATTAAAGCCTGAAGGGCTTTGAACGAAAATACGGGAGCAGTTTCACGCTTAACGCCTTTTTGGGGCTGAATTTCGGCAATAAAAGTCCATATCCGGCACTGAAGTATGTTCTAAGATCTGGTATAATATGATACAATAATGATGCCAGAAACGTCGTATCCTACGATAGGGGGTCATAGCCACTGTGGACGCCGGGCCTTTACCCCAGGTAGGCATAGGGATGGTTATCGGCCTGCTGGAGATGCTGGAGGATGTCCGGGGCAAAGAAGATATATTTAAATTAGCCGGCAGCCTTTCTATGGAACTCGATGACATCGGTCCGGTCATAGAAGCGGCGAAGGTCTTAGGTTTTATAGAAACTACCAACGGCGATATTACCTTGACCGGTCTGGGCAATCAATTATTAAACGCCAACATAGATGAGCGAAAAGAAATAGTAGCCGGCCAGTTGCAGCAGCTGCCGGCCTTTAAAGAGATTCTCGACCTGATTAATTCCAGGCGGGGACGTCAGGTGCGACGGGAGATGGTTGTCGACCGCTTTGCTAGGAGGATGTCCGACGAAGATGCCGAAGTGCTATTTAAAACCCTAGTGGACTGGGGCAGATACGCGGGGATCATAGGTTACGATACGAAGGGAGAAATTTTATATTTAGATGAAGACGGCCCTTGACAAACACGTTGGGGGCCAGTATAATAGACAGTGCTGTGGGGCTATAGCTCAGTTGGGAGAGCGCTTGAATGGCATTCAAGAGGTCAGGGGTTCGACTCCCCTTAGCTCCACCAAAAAAGAAAGCTTCCCGATTTTACCGGGAGGCTTTTTTGTTTTTAAATCAGTGTTTCCGCTGGCCAATTGATGCCCAAAAGGAGCCGGGAAAACTCCCGCACCACCCACGGTGCGATGGAAGCCGTCGACGCCTGCCGCTACATGGCGGCCGATGGTTCAATTTGCAAGGACCTACAGCTGCCGCATTTCGGGCATTCCCCTGGGGCCGGTTTCATGGTTACTTTGGGTTTCTTTTTGATAAGGGAAAACATTTGCATTTCAACCCTGGATTTTCTTATGTAGTTACCCTCCAAACGAAGGGCTCAACTCTTTTAAAAGATCTCTGACATCCTCATAATCGGTGTCCTCGGCATATATCTTGTAAAATTGCTTTAAAGCTTTCTCGGTTTCACCTAATTGTTTATAAGTCAGTCCTAACAAATAACGGAACAACTTCATTTGTTCATTCATGGTTTTTCTACTACGAACAGGACCTTTTTCTAGAATCTCCAGCGCTAACTCGGGCTTATTTAAACCGAGAAAAGCAGAGGCTAATGCATTTATTACTACTAGTTCTTGTTTCATTTCGGTTGGTAGGCCTTGTAAGACTTCAATGGCCTTCTGGTATTGTCCGACAGTCCCTAACGTAACAGCATAATTCAACTTAGTTACGGCATCATCCGGATAATGTGCAAGATATTTTTCAAAGTATTTTATTGCCTCTTCCGGATTATCCAAGCGCCGATACAACAACGCTATCTCGCGATATAATGAATTAACTTCTGGTTTAACTTCCAAGACCTTCAAAAAGGCGTCTAAAGCTTGTTGCCATTCACCTTTTTGTAGGGCTATCTTACCCTGTTGAAAGTAATTTTTAGCCTTACCTGTGGGTGAATTTAAGGACTTGGCTGCCCATACTATTTGACTTATAATGCCTACAACACCTAAGGGCCACCAAATAAAGAAAAATATTACGGATATTAAGAACCATAAGCAGCCAAGGGCAGAAGAAGTTGAATTACTGGCCAACTCTGGAGGAATCTCAAAATTAAAACCTTCACTTTCTGACTGATCAGAAGCCTTCTGCATGACTTTCGGCAATTCTCTGTTTTTCTGTTTCCCAAAATAGTTAATTGCATAAAGCCCTGTCCCTGGAATGCTTGTTGAGGTATAGGCGCCCCGAGGACCAATACCTACTCGAAAGCCTTTTCCTCCAACGCTTACACCAACGCCACGTTTGCTTAAGTTTAGACGAACCCCTTTTGCAATCCGAACGCTTTTTCGAAATCTCCAGCCCAATTACAGTCATCCTTTCTTTAAGTATTGTTGGAGGAAATAAGTTTAAGGTTATTTAATTACTTTAACAGTAGCAGGTTTATTATTTTTGCTTTCTTTTCTCGTTTTCTCTTCTCATGTTCTTACGGCTAATCTGTTTTTCTTCTCTTAATTCTTTAAGACGTTCTTTAAAGTCAGCCACAAACTTCACCTATCATAAATTTCCTATAAAGTTATTTTAGCACATAATGTCCATATAAAAAACAATTTGGACTGAACGACTCTGGCGGGTCCAGGTAGGAGCCTTCGTCGAGAAGGAGAACGCTGAGACACTGGCGAAGAAACTGAGGAGCGAAGGTTATGATGTGTATATTATGCAGCTGAATACCATTTGCTCTCAAATAGATCCGGATGCAGGATAATCCAGGAAACCGTAGAATTATTAACTAATAATGACATTATAGACTTTACGTGGCTGGACTTCCCCCGATAAATAGGACACCAACTTAAGCCACATTTCTCAGGTTCTCATAGTTTTTCTCGAATTCTTCCGGTGTCGCATACCCAAGGGAAGAATGTAACCTGAACCGGTTATAAAAAACCTCAATGTACTCAAAGATTTCCACTCTGGCTTCTGCCCGGGTTTTAAAACGGCGATGGTAGACGAGTTCCGTCTTCAATGTCTTGAAGAAACTTTCCATAGGGGAGTTGTCCCAGCAATCTCCCTTTCGGCTCATGGAACAGATAAAGCCATATTGCTGCAGCAATTGCTGATAATCATGGCTCGCATACTGGCTGCCGCGGTCGGAGTGGATTATTAGTCCCCGGCCCGGCCGGCGGTTGGTGACGGCATTGTTTAAGGCCTCAATCGCCAATTCCCGGGTTAGATATTTCTGCATTGAATAACCTGCAATCCTTCTGGAATAGAGGTCCATAACCGCCGCCAGGTACAGCCAGCCTTCTTCGGTAGGGATATACGTTATATCCGTTACCCATCTCTTATTAGGGCTACTGGCGGTAAACTCCCTGTTTAAGATGTTTTCGGCTACCGGCAGATTATGCCTGGAGTCGGTAGTCACCTTGAATTGGCGTTTTTGGATGGCCTGGATGCCCGCTTCGCGCATCAGCCGCTCTACCCTCTTTTTGCCGCAATGAATACCTTCCTTGCCGAGCTGTTTATGAATACGGGGACTGCCATAGGTTTTGCGGCTCTTGTTGTAGATATGCTCTGCTTTTTCTTTGATAATTTCATCCTGGATTTTACGCTGGCTTACGGGCTTTTTTAACCAGCGGTAATATCCTGTCCGGGACACCTTTAATACGCGGCACATCGTCTCGACACGGAAAGTTCCCGTGTGCTCCCGGATAAACCGATATTTCATCTCGGTGTTTTGGAGAAGATGGCCACTGCTTTTTTTAAGATGTCTCGTTCCTCCTGGACGATGGCCAGTTCTTTTTTCAGGCGGCGGTTTTCTTCTTCAAGTTCGGTGCCGCGCATCTGTTTCCCTAACCCGGGAAAAGCTCGTTCTCCATACTTTTCTTGTTCTCTGCGCCATCTGTTGAGCATGCTGCTGTTGATACCCAGGTCATAAGCAATCTGGCTGGCGGTTTTGTCGCTGGTGCGGCATAGCTCGACGGCATTGCGCTTGAACTCTTCGTCATATTTTCTTCTTTGCTCCCCCATGGACACAACGCCTCCTTACTCTGATTATACACTCTTAACTCTGTGTCCTACAAATCGGGGGAGGGTCAGGCTGTCAGTTTCTAAAGAAGTCTCCATGAAGATCTGCAGCAACTGTCCCTGGTACGAACCTAGATGAGCCTTAAGGCAATAAGGTCCTAGCTTATACGGTTTACCATTTTATTTCAATTTAAGGAGGTTTTTGTATGGCTAATATTGAGGCAAGAGAAATATTAATTAAAGATTTATTGAGTGATAAATTTTTATTTCGTATACCGGGATATCAGAGGCCTTTTACTTGGAATAAGGACAATTTTGATGACCTATTTGAAGATATAAAGCAAAGTATGGAAAATAACGAGGAAAATTATTTTTTAGGGAGTATTATCTTACAAACCGTTGAACAACATGCCGATGGTAGTGGCTTATATGATGTGGTAGATGGTCAACAACGAATCACTTCCCTTATTATTCTTCTTGCAGTAATTAGAGATTTTTTAAGCAAGATAGAAAGAGATTATGCCAGTCAAATTCAAAGCTTGCTTTATCAGAAAGAGGCTAAGTTACTTGGCAAAAAAGAAGCTGTAAGGCTTTTGGTATGGGAAAAAGAACAGGACTTTTTTAAAGAGCATGTTCTTCAGGAAGGTGGTACTGAAAAAAGCCTTAATAGCTTTAATGCTTTAAGTGAAGCCAAACAAAATATGCTAACAGCAGTTAACTTATTTAAGGATAAATTCAATCGTGACGGTAATCTTGATGAGCAATTACTCGTTAATATGAGCAAATACATTCTTAATAATTGCGTATTTGCTTACGTAAAAACAGATAAATTAACTTCAGCGTTTAGGCTTTTTGCAGTTTTAAATACCAGAGGTCTGCCGTTAGCAGCCTCTGATTTGCTTAAAAGCCATAATATAGCGGCTATACCTGATAATTTGCGCCCAAAATATATTCATATCTGGGAAAATCTAGAAGAAGAATTAGGAAGAGATGAATTAGAACAATTAATAGCTTTTATTAGGGATATTTGGGTAAAAGAAAAGGCACAAAGAACTATGTTCGAGGAATATCAAGATAAAATATTTTCCAGTGGAGCAATTTCCTGGGGAGAAGAATTTATCAAGTATTTGCAGAAAATAGCTATCATTTATCAAGAACAAGTACTAAACGGCCAAATAAATCTAAACTCTGATTTACAAGTACAATATCATAATCTAATATCGCTGATGCGCGATCATCTTCCATCTTCATATTGGATCCCGGCATTTTTGCATTTCAGCTCAAAGTTTACAAACGAGAGCAAGAAGGTGATTTTTCTCCAAAAACTAGAAAAGCGTTATGTTGTTGATTGGGTTATAGGTTATACACCGACCCAACGCATGACAACTATTTATAACATAATTAAGCTAATTGATGCCTCTAGCAATGAAGATCAAGTTATTAATGATTCGATCTTTGATACCAGTGTCAGAAAAAGAGAATTTATTACTGCCATAGATGCAGTTGATTTTTACGTAAGAAGTTATTGCAAGTATATATTACTCAGGCTCGACTTATCTCTTTCTGAGAATGCTAATGTAGCTAAGAATTATAAAGGAATAATTACCGTTGAACATATACTACCAAGAAATCCAGATGAAAAAAGTGAATGGATGCAATTATTTGACCTGGATTCACGGAGGGAATGGACCAATAGGCTCGGGAATTTAGTATTATTGAGCCGGAAGAAAAATTCTTCCGCCAACAATCGTCCTTTCCAGGAGAAGAAGAAAAGCTATTTTGGCGGTAGTATGACCGATTTTCAACTCACTAAAGAGATTGATAAGTTTGATGTATGGGATTTACAAAGTGTTAAAAGTAGACATGAGGAATTGTTAAATAGGGCAATTAAGTTATGGCTATAAAAAAAGTGGTGAAACCGGGAGGCGGGCCTATGTTTTCTTTAAGGGAGAATATTGTCCGGGATTATGCAGAATATGTAAAGAGCTTCTTAAAGATAAGGGATGAAAGCATAGCCAGATTCGTCCAGGAAAAACTTGATGCCGGCGAGTTATGGCCGGATGCTTTGGTGCAGCTCAACCCTGCCTATGAGTACGGCCCCAGCATAAATGACTTAGTATCCCGGGGGCTGCTGCATCCATTATGTAAGGAAATATTTCATGGCTTCCGGCTTTACCAACACCAGTACCAGGCCATTGAAGTGGCTTTGCGCCGGGAAAATTACGTAGTAACTACCGGGACCGGATCAGGGAAAAGCATGACCTACCTGATCCCCATTATTGATCACGTTCTTAAACACAATCCTGAAGACGGCAGGGTGCGGGCTATAATTGTTTATCCCATGAATGCCTTCATCAATTCCCAACTCAATGCCATTGACAGTCTGGCTAAAAGCTTTAATGAACGCAATCCCGGAACCCAATTTCCCATAACTTATAATCGCTATACCGGCCAGGAAAGCGACGAGGAAAAGCGGAGCATCCGGGAAAACCCGCCCCACATACTCCTCACTAACTATGTTATGCTTGAGCTGATGCTAACCCGGCCAGAGGAGCGCCCCTTTGTCGACCGTACGTTTACGGCACTGGAGTTTCTAGTCTTTGATGAACTCCATACCTACCGTGGGCGCCAGGGAGCAGACGTAGCCCTGTTGATAAGGCGCTTGCGGGAACGCTGCGGTAATCCCGATTTAATTCACATTGGCACCAGCGCCACTATGATTACTGGTGGAAATCTATCCGATCAGCAACAGGTTGTAGCCAGCGTGGCCAGGAAGATCTTTGGTGTTGACGTCAAACCTGAGAATATAATTACCGAAACCTTGAAGCCCGTCTTCTCTATATCCTACACCCGGCAACAACTGGCGGCAGCAGTT
Organism: Moorella humiferrea; assembly: GCF_039233145.1. Lineage (NCBI taxonomy): Bacteria > Bacillati > Bacillota > Clostridia > Neomoorellales > Neomoorellaceae > Neomoorella > Neomoorella humiferrea. Next base: position 343,308 of record NZ_CP136419.1, read on the forward strand.
TTAGGGCCTCTACCGCAGAATGAAGCCGAGTTTCTGCAGTCGCCCCTGGCAGCCTGGATTGAAAGGACCTTTGGTCTAGAAGAAATCGGAGGTTATTTAAAACGCCGCGTTCCCATAACCCTGCAGGAGGGTGCCGCCCGGCTTGCCGCGGAAACCGGTATTGAGATAGAGACCTGTGCCCGGCGCCTGCAGGATATGCTTCTTTTTGGAAGTAAAATTAAACTCCCCGACGGCAACCCTCTTTTTGCCTTTAAGTTGCACCAGTTTATTTCCCAGGGCGGCTCGGTTTATGCTACGCTGGAAACCAAAGCCAAGCGTCAACTCACCCTGGTAGCCCAGCATTACGCCCCAGACGGCCAGAAACTTTTATTTCCCTTGGTCTTTTGCCGCGAATGCGGGCAGGAGTATTACTTGGTGGAATTGCATGCCCAAGAGAAAAGGGTGATACCCCGACCGCCGGAAACCGGAGCTACCAGCGAAGAGGCGGAAGATGGTTACCTGCTCCTGGATGAAGAAGGTATTTGGACGGATGACCTCGACCTGCTACCGGAGAATTGGTTTAATATAACTAACCGGGGCGAGAAACGCCTAAAAAGGGAGTATCAACCCTTTGTCCCCCGGCGCCTTTTTATCCAGCCAGACGGCATAATTGTTGAGGAACCGGGGGCTGATAATGTACCCTGCTGGTTTTTGCCGCGTCCTTTCCTGCTCTGCTTGACCTGTGGTGAAGTATATACGCGTCGAAACCGGAATGAATTTCGGAAACTCGCCCATCTTTCCAGTGAGGGCCGGAGTACCGCTACCACCCTTCTTAGCATTTCAGCTATTACCAACATCCGGCGGCGGAACCTTTTTCCCGAAAATGCTCAGAAGCTGTTGAGTTTTACCGATAACCGCCAGGACGCTTCCCTGCAGGCAGGTCACTTTAATGATTTTGTTGAGGTTGCTCTGCTGCGTTCTTCTATCTACAAGGCTTTGGAAGAGAATCAAGCCCTTGACCATACCAATATTGCCATGAAGGTGACCGACGCCCTGGCCCTCGATCAAGCCGCCTACGCCCGGGAAGTTGGTACTTACGGCAGTCTGGCCCGCCGCAACCGGGAAATCCTTGAGGCTTTAATTGAATACCGCATTTATGAGGATTTACGGCGCGGATGGAGGGTGGTGCAGCCCAACCTGGAGCAGTGCGGTCTTTTACGTATCGACTACGATGGTTTAGAAGATCTTGCCGGGATAACTTCTCCTGGCAGAACCATCCGGTCCTGGCCCAATCTTCATCAGAAATACGGTTTAAGGCCATCTATGCCTTTTTAAACTACCTGCGGCGCAAGCTGGCTATCCATGCCGATTGCCTGCAGCCCCGCTATCAAGAGAGCCTGCGGCGCCGGGTAAGGGAGGCTTTAAAAGAGCCTTGGACCTTTGAAGAGAATGAACGGTTAAGGCAGGCTGCTTGTTTTGTTTTGCCGGGTTACCAGACGGCAGGGCAAGAAATTGAATTCAGCCTGGGGCCGCGCAGCAGTTTGGGCCGTTTTTTGCGTGATAAGAGGACCTTGGGTTTGGCTACCAACCTTTCGGAAGCGTCCTATCAGGAATTCCTGGAAGCGCTATTGGCGGTGCTTAGAGGGGCAGGCTTTATAACGTATATAGATGGTTCAGAAGGCAGGGCTATACAGCTCAGGAGCGACTGCCTGATCTGGCGGTTGGGGGATGGTACCCCGCTAGAGCCAGATCCCGTTTGGAGCCGGCGTATTGAGACGGCAACCAGCTCCCAGGTAAGCCGCACCGTTAATGCTTTTTTCCGCGATTTTTACCAGCACACAGCCTGGCACCTGCGCGATCTCCAGGCCCGGGAGCATACCGGCCAGGTTTCTATAAAAGACCGGCAGGAGAGGGAGAAACTTTTCAAAGAGGGTAAACTGAGTTGCCTTTTCTGTTCACCAACAATGGAACTAGGCATAGATATTGCCGATCTCAACCTGGTGCACTTGCGTAATATACCGCCCACGCCGGCCAATTACGCCCAGCGTAGCGGCCGGGCCGGTCGGAGTGGGCAGCCGGCCTTAGTTTTAAGTTACTGCGGCGCCAGCAGTGGTCACGACCAGTATTTCTTCCGCCAACCCCATCTGATGGTAGCCGGGGCCGTGGCACCGCCGCGACTGGATCTAGGCAACGAAGAGCTGGTAAAAGCCCATGTTCATGCCATCTGGCTGGCTTATACCGGTCTTTCCCTGGAGAGGGCTATACCGGATATCTTAGATGCCGAAAACGCTGCGGCGAATTATCCCCTCCGGGATAATGTCCAGGCCCAGTTAAACTTTTCCCAGCAACGTTTTAAGGAGTGTTTTACCTCCTGCCGCGAGGTGCTGGCTTCCTGTGGCGAAGAGTTGAGCGCTGCAGAGTGGTATTCCGAGGAATGGCTGGAAATGGTTTTGCGTCAGGCCCCTGCGGAGTTCGACCGCGCCTTTGACCGCTGGCGCCAGATGTTTGCCACTGCCAATCGCCAGCTTCAAGAGGCGCGGGCTATTATCGATCGTTCGCACGTTAGCAGGGCGATCCCCCGGGAGCAAGTCGAAGAGGCTCGCCAGCGGGAACAGGAGGCTTTACGCCAAAAAGACCTGCTCTGTTGCAAAAACACCCGTCCAGAAGAATCCGACTTTTATCCCTATCGTTATCTGGCCAGTGAAGGCTTTTTGCCTGGCTATAATTTCCCCCGTCTGCCGTTAAGGGCCTATATACCTAAGGGTGCAGAACACTAGCGTTGCATAAAAATTTTTAGCACAGTGCAAGGCAATATATGGAAGGCAGAATATGTTATATAATAACATTAATGGTGTATACAACCATGCATTTTCTTCCTTCACTGGCCAAAGGACTTAGGTTATCAGGGGTAGTCCTTATCCACATATTGCCATATAAAGTTGCTTAAAGAACTAAGGGGTCATAAGTTACGTCGTTTAAATAATCAGCTTCGCCAGCTAAAACTTGCTTTACTAAATCCTGATAGATGCCTTCATAGTCTATCTTGTGCCGCCCATAAGACCTTCGTTTGGGTTTACGGTGCAGGCTTTGGACGAAGAAGGTAAAGGGCTCATATAGACAGGTGCGGATTAAACGTTTAATAGTGAGCAATGGTCCTTGATAGCCGGCCTTTAATTGCAGCATAACCATCAGGCAGTAGGTTATTAGCGCTATGAAGAGCTGGTTTTCTACAGCCTGTTCGCTTTTACCATAAAAATGTTTCACCTGCAGGTGTTGTTTCATCCATTTGAAGAAGAGTTCTATCTGCCAGCGCTTACGATAAATCTCGCTTAATTCTTCCGCCGGTAACTCGAAATCATTGGTGACTATAATTACCGGTTGCCCTTGGGTATCTTCGGTTGTTATCAGCCGTAAAGGGTGCTTCATTTTGGTAACTCCATCTTTGCCAAGGTAAACAAGCTGTTCCTTTTTAACCTTGCTGTCAGGGTTTACCGGCAACTCGGCGATTATTTCTACCAGAGCATTACCCTTTAAGCGGCTGGCAAAGCGGACGCCTTCTTCACAGTATCTGTCAAACTTCTTGTAATCGACATAGCCGCGGTCAAAGACGTTTAAGGCTTCTTCTTCCTCTACTACGAGGGTATCCATCTGGGTTTTATCTGCCTTCCGGGCCGGGGTGACAATTGCTTTATCAGGTAGAACCTCTTCTTCACAGAACTTTAAGCGCAGGTGGAGTTTTATCCCGCTTTTAGTCCTACGAAACTCGGCCCAGAGGTACTGGGTAAAACAGAGACTAATGATAGTGGAATCGATGAGGTAAATACGTCCTGCGGTATTTCTTAAGTTTTCAAAGCCGATTTCCCGGCCTATCCGGGTGGTGAGATGGCTGAATAATAGCCGGATGAATTGCGGCGATAAATCCCTTAAACGGCGCGCTATCTGGGAGAAACTGATACTCTCTAAATTGATAGCCAGGCTAAATTGCGGGTCATTGAAGCTATTGCTGATATCCCGCAAGCCATTAAGTTGTTCCAGCTGAGCGAAGGCTATTAGTTTAATGAGTTGAAGGGAATTTAGCTTCTTAGCGTACTTATCGACCCCCATACCGGCGGTTAACTGCCAAAAATAGTCGTTAGAAACTGGAGCAAACAGTTGATGAAATGTGGATAATGTGGTATCCTTACCTTGCATTTGGGCCTCCTTATGTTAGAGGTTGGGGCAAGGACTACCCTCAATCTCTAGTATAAGGAGTTTTTTCTTGCAAGGCTAGGTTATTTCAGGAATTTGGCTGTTTTTTGGGCGTTATTTCCCTTGACAAGTTTATTTTTTCTTTATGCAACGCTAGTGGGTGCAGAAGGGGAATTTGTCGTCCGGCCCCGGTTCCTGGCCTTAAAGGAATTTGGACCGCGCAACATTATTTATCACGAAGGCAACAAGTATAAAGTAGTCAGGAGCCTGTTGCCGCCGGGAACCATTGAAAGCCGTTTCTTGCGTGCCAAGCTCTGCAAAGTATGTGGTTACTTCCACGAAGGCGACGATATAAATTTAGACCTTTGTTGCAATTGTGGTACGCGCTTTGACGGTCAGACGAGTGAGTATATTGCCCGCCTTTTTGAAATGACCACCGTGGCTACCCGGCGGGTAGAGCGCATTACCAGCGATGAAGAAGAGCGGGTGCGTGAAGGTTATGAAGTGACCACCCATTACCGTTTTGCCTATGGGCCCGGTGGACCGCGGGTCATCAAGGCTACAGTGGTAGATGCCAGCGGTCAATCCCTCCTGGAGATGCTTTATGCCCCGGCAGCCACCCTGTGGCGAATTAATCACGGCTGGAAGCGTTCACGAGAAGTAGGCTTTACCCTCAATACGGCGAATGGTTACTGGTCCGGTCGCCCGGAGCAGGACGACGAAGAACCCGGGCTTGGCCAGGAAAATATCTTGACCGGGGTAAGGCTCTTAGTGCGGGATACCCATAACATCTTGCTTCTGAAGCTCCCGCGGAATATTATTCAAAATGAAGGTAGGGAAAACGCCACTCTGGCAGCTTTGCAGTATGCCCTGCAGCGTGGTTTGCAGACCTTATTCCAGGTAGAGGAGGATGAAATCGCCTCCGAGCGCATTGGCGAGGGCGAACACCAGGCGATCCTGATGTGGGAGGCGGCTGAGGGTGGTGTCGGCGTCCTGGGCCGGTTAGTTGCAGAACCTGGCGCCCTGGCCCGGGTGGCACGCGAGGCCCTGGTTATTTGTCACTTTGACCCCGATTCCGGGGCTGACTTAAGGACCGGTGAGGACGGATGTGCCTGTGCCTGCTACGATTGTCTCCTCTCTTATTATAACCAGCCGGATCATCCTATTTTAAACCGCCACCTGGCCAAAGACCTTCTTATGCGTCTGACCCGGGGCATCTCCCGCTGTGGTCATGGAGGGCGGGATTACGAACAGCATTACCAGTGGCTGCGGGGATTAACCGATACCCGCTCGGAGTTGGAACGTCGCTTCCTCGATCACCTTTACTTCACTGGCCGGCGCCTGCCGGATTACGCCCAGCGCAACCTGGAGGATATTTACTGTTGCCCCGACTTTTATTATGAGGAAGGTCATGTCTGTGTTTTTTGCGACGGCTCTATCCACGATAGCCCAGAACAACGCGCCCGTGATAATGAGGTGCGGGCAGAACTGGAAGATTTAGGCTACCGGGTAATTGTTATCCGCTACGATCAGGATTTAGAGGCTCAGGTGGCCGCGTATCCGGATGTTTTCGGGGAGGGGAAAGCATGATTAAATTTAGCCCCGGGTCTATTGTCCGCTGCCGGGAGAGGGAGTGGGTGGTATTACCATCGGTGGATGAGGAATTGTTGTTACTACGCTCCCTGGGCGGCAGCGAGGATGAAGTTACCGGTATCTATCTTCCATTGAATGCAGAAATTGTAGAACCGGCCTCCTTCCCGCCGCCTGACCTCCGGCAGTCAGGGGATGCCACGGCGGCCAGGCTTTTGTGGCAGGCCGCCCGTTTGAATTTGCGTAGCGGTGCTGGACCTTTCCGGAGCCTGGGTCACCTGCAAGTGCGTCCCCGGCCCTACCAGATAGTACCTTTGCTCATGGCCCTGCGTTTAGACCCGGTGCGCCTGCTTATTGCCGATGACGTTGGTGTGGGCAAGACCATTGAAGCCGGGTTGATCGCTCGCGAGTTGTTAGACCGCGGAGAGATCCGGCGGGTGGCAGTAATCTGTCCTCCCTACCTCTGTGAGCAGTGGCAGCAAGAACTGGCCAGCAAGTTCAACCTCCAGGCAGTAGTAATCCGTTCGGGTACTGTGGCCCAGTTAGAACGTGGTATACCTCTGGGCAATACCAGTATTTTCGAGTATTATCCCCACTTCGTGGCCAGCGTTGATTTTATCAAGTCGGAACGCTACCGGGCCTCTTTTCTCCTGCACTGTCCCGATTTGGTGATTGTCGACGAGGCCCATACTTGCGCCCAGCCTGCCGCAAAACAGGCGGCCCAGCAGCAGCGCCACGAGCTTTTAAGAGAACTGGCCTCCCACCCCGGGCGACACCTTATTCTATTAACGGCCACTCCCCACAGTGGGGTGGAGGAATCCTTCCAGTCCCTGTTAGCCTTACTTAAACCCCAGTTTGCATCGTTTAACCTGCAGGCCCTGTCGGAGAAAAACCGGGCCGAACTGGCCCGGCATCTGGTGCAACGGCGCCGGGCCGATGTGAAGAAATGGCTGGGGGAGGATACGCCGTTTCCGGAACGGGATTCTTTAGAGGAGGTTTACGACCTCTCCCCCGATTATATGAGTTTATTTAAGGACGTTTATAGTTTTGCCGGTGAGATCGTCCGCTCAGGTGAGACCCTGTCAGGCTGGCGCCAGCGCCTTCGTTATTGGACGGCCCTGGCTCTCCTGCGGTGCGTAATGTCCAGCCCGGCAGCCGCCGAGGCGGCTTTACTGGAAAGGGTCCGGCACCTGGAAGAGAAAGATGCTCTGGGAGAAGAAGACGAAGACCTTTTTACCCGTTATGTTTACGACCCGGCGGCAGAGGAAGTGGCGATTGACGTCGCCCCGGCCCGCGTGGTAGACGAAGGGGAAGCTGTCCTTCCGGAAAATGAGCGTCGCCGCCTGCGCTCTTTTGCCCGGAGGGCAGCGGCCCTGAAAGGAGATAAAGATAACAAAGTAGCCCGGCTGGCAGAAATAATAGACCGCCTTTTAAGCGAAGGTTATCACCCCATAGTTTACTGCCGTTATATTGCCACCTCCGACTATGTGGTTGAAGAATTGAAACGGCGGCTGGGGCCGAAATGGCCGGACCTCCAGGTGATCTCTGTAACCGGGGAACTGGCGGAGGAGGAACGCCAGGAACGGGTGCGGGAGCTGGCAGCCCAAAAGCAACGCGTCCTGGTGGCCACCGATTGTTTGAGCGAAGGGATCAACCTCCAGGAACACTTCAATGCTGTTGTCCATTATGATTTACCCTGGAACCCCAACCGCTTGGAACAGCGGGAGGGGCGGGTAGACCGTTTTGGACAGACTGCGGCCCGGGTAAAAACCGTGCTTCTCTATGGCCGCGATAACCCGGTCGATGGTGCTGTGCTTGAGGTCTTAATTCGCAAGGCAGTCCAGATCCGTCGTACCCTGGGGATTTCAGTGCCAGTACCAGTGGATAGCGAAACGGTCATGGAGGCGGTCTTAAAGTCCCTTTTCCTGCATACCCGTCCCGTCCAGGAGATCCAGCAGCTTACTATCTTTGACCTGGCCCCTGAACTGCCGCAAGTGCACCGGGCCTGGGATCAAGCCGTGGAGCGGGAGCGCGAGTCCCGGACCAGGTTTGCCCAGCATGCCATTCATCCAGAAGAAGTGTTGCAGGAACTGCAGGAGACGGACGCCGTCCTGGGCGACCAGAGGGCGGTAGAATCCTTTATTGTTGCCGCCTGCGAGCGTTTAGGCGCTCCTATACGCCGGGAAAAAGGAGGGTGGCTGCTCGACCCATCACCCCTGCCGTTATCTATCCGGGAACGTCTGGGTGCGTCTGGCCTGCTACGCCTGTCCTTTGATAGCCCGGCGCCGGAAGGGTTTGTCTTTGTGGGCAGGAACCACCCCTTGACCGGCGCCCTGGCTGAGTATCTCTTTAACTCTGCTCTGGACCCGGCCGGTGATGGACAGATCATCGCTCGCAGTGGTGTTATTCGTACTACCTTAGTACCAAGGCGGACGACGCTGCTTTTATTGCGGCTGCGTTACCTGCTGGAAGCCAGCAACCAGGCCGCCCCTCTCCTGGCTGAGGAAGTTGTGGTAGCCGGCTGGCGTGGCCGCCCGGGACAGCTAGAGCGGCTGGAGCAGGAGGAAGCCCTGCGACTATTGGAACATTCCCGGCCAGAAGCCAATGTAAGTACAGAAGAGCGGATGCGTATTCTGCAGGAAACAGCAGGCTGGCTGGAAGAGCTTTCATCGTTACTGCAGGATTTAGCCCAGGAACGGGCGCTAAAGCTACACCAGGCCCATCGCCGGGTGCGCCGCATCACCCGCGAAGGGCGCCTGGTCGTGCGCCCGCAGTTACCTCCTGATATTCTGGGCATATATGTCCTCATGCCGGTCCCGAAGGGGGTAGCAGCTCGATGAATTTCACGTGTATTAGAGTAGAAGGCGGCCTTATACCGGCTGATATACTGGCGTCTATTGGCGCCGGCGAGGCTCCTGGCCAGCAAGCCAGGGATTTTGGTTTGCCCCAAAACCGTCGCCTTACTGATGAGATAGCTGCGGCCTGGAGCGACGCCCGGGCTTTCTGGCAGGCCTTGCAGCGTTCCCTCCTGCGCCTGCCGGCAGACGATCCGGCGACAACACCAACCAGGGAACAGTGGATCTTACCCCTCCTGCGGACCCTGGGGTATGAAGATATAACGTATATGTCAAGGGCAGCGCAGATTGCCGGGCAGACTTACGCTATTTCCCATCGTGCCGGTTCCGCTGAGGATGCGCCGCCGGTCCACGTGGTTGGTTTCCGGGCCGATCTGGACCGTCGTCCTCCTTCGGGCCGCCCCCGCCTTTCGCCCCATGCCCTGGTCCAGGAATACCTAAACCGCTCAGAACACCTCTGGGGGATAGTGACCAATGGCCGGGTGCTGCGAATCTTGCGGGATTCGACGCGTCTCACCCGCCTGGCCTACATTGAATTTGATTTGGAACAGATGCTTGCTGCTGAGAAGTTTAACGATTTTGCCCTTTTATACCGCCTAGTCCACCGCACCCGCCTGCCCCGGTCCCTGGCCGAAGCCCCCCAATGCCTCCTCGAATAATACTATCAGCAGGGCATCGAGGCCGGGGGACGGGTACGGGAGCACTTGCGGGAGGGCGTTGAAGAGGCCCTGAAAATACTCGCCAATGGTTTCCTGGCCCACCCTGCCAATAAGGATTTGCGGCAGCGCCTCCAGGAAGGCAAACTGACACCCCTGGAATATTACCGCCAGTTGCTGCGGCTGATTTACCGGCTGCTCTTTCTCATGGTCGCCGAGGAACGCGGCTTAATAGGAGCCCGGTATGACCCGGAAAAGAGCCGTATTTATAATGAATTCTACAGCGTGTCCCGCCTCCGCAAACTTGCAGAAGGGTACAGCAGCGGTGCCCGGCGCTACTGTGACCTCTGGCTGGGCCTTTTAACTACCTTTCGCCTTTTTGCCAGGGAAGAGCTGGCCTGTCGCCTGGGTATGGGCGTCCTAGATGGTGACCTCTTTAGTGCCCAGGCCATCCCCGATTTAGAGGGAACCCACCTGGCCAATATCGATTTCCTGCAGGCTATTCGCCATCTCTCCCTGTATAGAGAAGGCAGGAACCTGCGCCGGGTCAACTACGCCGCCCTGGACGTGGAAGAGCTGGGCAGCGTTTATGAAAGCCTCCTTGATTACCATCCTGTAGTGACAGCTGGCCCGGAAGGCAGGCTCCAGTTTGAACTCCTCAGCGGTACTGAGCGCAAGAGCTGGTTCTTATTACACCCGCCTGGAACTGGTCAACGAGCTGATAAAAAGCGCCGTCGACCCGGTTATTGCCGAACGGTTGGAGAAGGCAACAACCAGGGAAGAAAAGGAAAAAGCTTTGCTGTCTTTAAAGGTGGTTGACCCCGCCTGCGGCTCTGGCCACTTCCTGCTGGCGGCGGCCCGAAGAATCGGTCATGCTCTGGCCCAGGTGCGTGCTGGCGAAGATCAGCCCGGGCCTGCTGAGGTACGGCGGGCCGTGCGTGATGTCATCACCCACTGCATTTATGGCGTTGACCTGAATCCCCTGGCTGTGGAACTCTGCAAGCTGGCCTTATGGCTGGAGGGACATGTTAGCGGCATGCCCCTGACCTTCCTCGACCACCACATTAAGTGCGGCAACAGTCTGGTGGGAGCAATGCCCGGGTCAATAGCTGCAGGTATCCCCGATGCTGCCTTTGATGCCGTTACCGGAGACGATAAAGAAACGGCCCGGACATTAAAAAGGCGCAATCGCCAGGAGCGGCAGGAGTGGGAACGAGGGCAGATTATTTTTGAAGAATTTATAGCGGCGACGGGGGAGGAGTTTGACCAACTGGCGGCGGCCTATAATACCCTCGAGACCCTGGCAGAAGATAGCTATAATAACGTGCAGCGCAAGGCCGCCATTTACCAGCAAATACGGTCTGCCGACTCGAAATGGTGGACGGAAAATACGGCGGCCAACCTGTGGACGGCGGCCTTTTTCAGCGAAATCAGGCCAGGTGTCCCGGTGCCTACTTTCCAGACCCTGCAGGACTACCTCCAGAATCCCGCCCGCGTCTCCGGGCAGGTAGTCGGCCATGCCTGGGAACTGGCTGTCCGCCACCGCTTTTTCCACTGGCACCTGGAATTCCCCCAGGTCTTTGCTGCCGGCGGTTTTGACATAGTGCTGGGGAACCCGCCGTGGGAGCGGATCAAATTGCAGGAAGAAGAACACTGGGCTGATGATCCTTATATATGCCGTGCCCCCAACAAAGCCGAGCGCACCCGGCGCATTGCTGAATACCGTCGCAGTAACGATCCTAAACTTCAGGCGCGGGTGGCCGCTTTTGACCGGGCCAAGCATGATCACGAAGCCATCAGTAAATTTGTCCGCCAGAGCGGGCGCTTCCCGTTAACGGCAGTCGGCGATGTCAATTACTACGCCCTTTTTGCTGAGCTGGCCACGAAACTCCTGGCGCCCCGCGGCAGGGGCGGGATGGTGCTGCCCACCGGCATCGCTACGGATGACACCTGCAAGCAGTTTTTCAATCACCTGATGGATAACAACCTCCTGACCGGGCTCTATGACTTTGAGAACCGGGAAAAACTATTTCCTGCCGTAGTTTCGTTACAGAAGTTTTGCCTCCTGACCCTGGCCGGGCCGGGCAATAAAAATATAGAAGTGCCCCGTTTTGCCTTCTTCCTCATCCGCACGGAACAGTTGAATGACGAGCAGCGCGTCTTTGCCTTGAGCGCCGCCGATCTGGCCCTTTTGAACCCTAATACCCGCACCTGCCCGGTTTTTCGCACCAGGGCCGATGCCGAGCTGACCAGGAAGATCTACCGGCGGGTGCCGGTGCTGGTGAACGAGCGGACCGGGGAAAACCCGTGGGGGATTGCATTTCTGCGGATGCTGGATATGTCCAACGACAGCCACCTGTTTAAGACCAGTGAAGAACTAAAAAATCAAGGCTTTAGCCTGCGGGGCAATATTTTGTCCGGGATGGCGAGGTCTACCTGCCCCTCTACGAGGCCAAGATGATCCACCAGTACGACCACCGCTTCGGCACTTACGAGGGCGTTGCCGTGGATTCCGTCAGTACTCACCAGTTGCCTACACCAGCGCTGGAGCAGTATGCCGATCCCGGATTTACCGTCCTGCCCCGTTACTGGGTGGAGGAGAGACAGGTACTGGCAAGGACCGCCAGGGTGCCGGAAATGGTTGCGGCGGCTTTGGCTTCAGGGGATGAAGAAGACGCCGTGGAGGCCTTGGCCAACTGGCTGGCTGGTTATAGCGCTAACCATGAACGTAGGGTTGATTTGCCAGCTTCGCTTGGCAAGGGAAGACCCAAATTTACAGTTAACGAACAAGAAGCCCGGTCTATGGAAGAGGAATATCCCCTTGCAAAAGACGATCTCCAGGTAATCGCCGGGGCTAAAAGTGGCCTGGAAGCCTTGATCCAACTTGCGCGCAGGCTAGCACCGGAGTGGTTTTTAGGATTCAGGGATATAGCACGTGCAACAGATGAGCGTACAGCTATATTTAGTATTTTGCCCAGAGTAGGGGTAGGGAATAATGCTCCTTTGCTACTATTTAATGGAGGTAATTCATTTTTAATAACATGTTTGCTTACTAACTTTAGTGTTTTTGTTTTTGATTATATAGCAAGGCAGAAAATCGGAGGGATACATCTCAATTTCTTTCTTGTAAAGCAACTCCCCGTCCTCCCGCCCACGGCCTACACCGGGAAGGACCTAACCTTTATCGTCCCCCGCGCCCTGGAGTTGATCTACACAACCTTCGATCTGGAACCCTTTGCCCGGGATGTGTGGCGGGATGCCGACCCAGCATTGCGGCGGGAGATCATCCGCCGCTGGGAGGATTGCTGGCAGGGGGAACGGCCCTTCGAAATCGACTATAAAAAACCGGACTTCCAACTCTACCCCTACCGCTGGAACGAAGAGCGCCGCGCCCTCATCCGCGCCGAGCTGGACGCTTACTACGCCAGGCTCTACGGCCTCACCCGGGATGAGCTGCGCTACATCCTGGACCCCCAGGACGTCTACGGCCCGGACTTCCCCGGCGAGACCTTCCGCGTCCTGAAAGAAAATGAAACCCGCCGCTACGGCGAGTACCGCACCAGGCGCTTGGTTTTGGAAGCATGGGACAGGCTGGTTAAAAAATAACTTGTCTATCCTATTGTATTTTATAATAACTTATAATATCTTATAGGAAGAGGTATAATATGACTGCCTGGATAGTTCTTCTCCGTAAAGCTGCTAAGGAACGTAGGGCCGGGAAGGAAGGGCATGGCTATATCATCTCCCACCATGCTTTTCGCAGGATGGGTGAACGGTGCATTGCGGAAGAGGATATTTTGCGGTGCGCGCTGGAGGGAGAAGTATTAGAAACCCAGGATCATGGCCGGGACCTCAAGGTTCTAGTTCAGGGAGTTGACGGTGAAGGCCAGGAGTTTTATATGGTGGTGGCCCTGAGTTTCCCCCGACCGGTTATCGTAACTGTATGCCGCTTCCGGGAGGAAGCCTGGGAGGATTTAGGGCCTTTCAAGAAAAGGCGTTAGGAGGATTAACTAATGCAATGTTATGTCTGCGGTGGCGAAATGAAAAAAATCAAGAAAGACGTGGAAGCTACCTGGAAAGGTCGCACCATTATCTTTCGAGGTATGGATGCCTGGGTATGTGAAGCCTGTGGGGAACAGGCTTACGAACCGGAAGACGTGCGCCTGATGCAGGGCCTGATCCAGGGCACCCTTAAACAGGCCGAGTATCCAGAAATAATGAATGTCGAGGAAGTGGCCGACCTGCTGCGGGTAAGCAACCAGACGGTCTATAATCTGGTCAGGAACGGCAAGCTGCCGGCCACTAAAATCGGGCGGGAGTGGCGCTTTTCCCGCACGCAAATTCTAGCGTTAGTTAAAGGAGAAGATTTTTTCGAGCAGGCAGTAGGTTTAGCAGCTCGTGAGGTGGGGGGAAGCGGCATCTCTGCCAATGACACTGAAATAATTCAAAAACACCTGGCCGAGATGGGTCAGGTAAGGGGGTAGGCATCTTGTCCTTACCTCCTTTTCATTATGCACGGGAATTGCGTTTCCAGCTCAAGCTTTCCGGTCCCGTAAACCCCTGGGAGGTTGCTGAGAGACTGCAAATTAAAGTTTCGGAAGAGCCCCTGGATGCTGATGGTTATCTTCTGCAGAAGAATAACAATACCCGCATCCTTATAAGCAAGAAAATTGACTATAAACCTCGTAAGCGCTTTACTATAGCTCATGAGATAGGCCATTTTTACATACCCCATCATCAAGCGGAAATTTTTCGTTGCTTACCGAAAGATCTCCAATCCTTTCGTACCAATAAGAAAATAGAGAATGAGGCAAATGAATTTGCGGCCGAGTTTCTTTTGCCGGCAGTCGAAGTAGAGAAATACCTTAAACATCCACCTGACTTTAATCTCATTAAAGAAATAAGCGAAGTGTACGGCACCTCTTTAGCAGCAACTGCGATAAAAATAATAGAATTAACCTCTGAGAAGGCAGCAGTAATCCTTTCAGAAGCAGGGGAAGTTAAGTGGTTCGTTAAATCCAAAACCTTTCCCTACTGGATTAAAAAAGGTAGACTTCACGAATGGACTTATGCCTACGAATATTTTGTCCAGGGAACTTTATCTTCTGGGCCACAACAACTACCGGCAGTTGCTTGGTGCCAGGGGGCGCCAAAAGATGTAGTAATAGTGGAAGAGTCTGTAGCCTTTGAGCGTTTGGGAATGGTGCTAAGTCTTTTACGAATACCAATTAGTGAAACGGAAGATGATTTAGACGACAATTTTATTTAACTATAAGGTAGTTCGAAGTAGTTCGAACCCGGCGGCATGGCGTCCACGATTTTTCCCTGGCCGCTGCGCACAACAATCAAGTTGAAGTGCTATTTCTTCTCATACAGCAGATTACGTCTCTATCTTTGTCGCGGCGGACAAAAAGCAAGTTTACCCCTTTCCCCAGCATGAAAACCTTTACATCCCACTAGGTACCGCCCACGGCCTGGTCTCAAGGTTTACTCCTCGTTTTAGGACGCCCGACAGGCCCCGGCCCCGCGCTCCGCTGTAGCCGGCCTCCGCCCGGCCGCTTCTCCAGCACGGCTTCGTCTTGTGCCGGTCGGGGGCCAAAGAACGGCGTCCCCTGCGTGGTAGTTGAAATAAGACAGGTTTCCCTTTTCACCCAGGGCGTCTAACGGTGCCCGGCCAGTTCCTCCCGAAGTGTGGGGTGTATTATTTTCTGTAACATTTTTACGCCAAAACCATGTCGCCATGTTGTGGTATAAAAAAGAAAAGATTTTGGATGATTGAGGCGACTGCCGATGTTAAATCCAATGACAGGAAAACCCTTTGCATGGGATGAATACTATTCAGCAACTGACACAATTCTTATCTTTGGCCTGGAAAACGACTTCAGCGCCCAGATTTGTGATGTGGCCGCACAGCTTAATGTAAAAGTATATGAATGCAGTGTTATTGAGGACCTGATAGCAATACCAGCGTTTATGGCAATTGTAAATCCTCAGGAGATAAGTCAGGAAGACGCGGCACTTCTTTTTGAGTTGTGGCAGGAACACGACTCAAGCGAGTTTAAAGTTATATTTGTCGAGAAGCCATGTTCGCACTGGCCGTCGCCGCTGCCGTCATGTGTAAAAGTTGATCCTGGATTGTTTGCAGACCTGCAGAAGTTGCGGTTGAGCATCCTCAAACAGAAAACGTCTGCAAATCGCCAGGAACGTATTGCCAGGCAGTGCGAAGAACGGATTTCCCGTATCCTGATGATATTGAAAAGGCTTCAAAAAGGGCCTGTTAAGACCAGGGAACTGGCAAAGGAGTTTAAGGTTTCTGTGCGCACGGTCCAGCGTGACATAAGAATTCTGGAACGCATCGGCAAGCCAATCGGCTATGATGAGCAAGAGAAGGCCTTTTTCCTTTTAACTAGAGAAAGGTTATGGGAGTAAGAGCCAGGAATAGGTTCAACCGAAGGAGGCTTCAAAAATGGATAATGAAAGAAGAAAGGAGATAATCAAAAGGTGGTCTAAAGTTGATCGTTCTAAGATTCGGGTTGTAACATCTCCCGATGAACTATTAGAAACATTTTTGTCTGCTGTCTTTGGTGTTAAACGCATGCTGGTAATCAACACGGATGCTAAAGGCAAAGAACATGTGCTCCGGGTATTGAAAAAATTTGCCAACGACCAGGGACTGGAATTCAGAATTTTTAATGCAAACGGGGCAAATGTTGAAGATATCAGAGGAGATTATCATCAACGCAAGAAGCCTCTCTACTGGCCTGAAAACCAGGGGATGATTGTGGTAGAGGGCGTCAATCAGGAAACGGATAAAGAAGTATTGCGAGCTTTTCTATATATGGCGTGCATGCCTTACGGCAAGGAACGCTTAAAACCGGATCAATTGCCTTACGGCTCGGGCTTTGTCTTTCTGGCATACAATGATTTCCCGGTTGAGCGTTTTGCCTCAATAACTGCTTATTTCGGGGACGAATACAAAAGCATTACCTGGCCCCCGGCTCCTTATACGAAAGAGCGAGTGATTTATGAAACGAGGGTGGCTATGCAAAATATTGGACAGTTGTACCAGCAGCCGTTCATTAACTGGAGAGGGGAAACAAGGGATGCGAGCCAGCAGTTGTATACAGAATTGATTGCAGAAGAACTTTTACAGGCAAACATAGCAAAAGATTCGTTTTAAAAGGTTTAAGATTACTCGCAGAGAATTAGAGGAGCAGCAAAGCACGGTATTCAAACACTTTTTGCTTTTTGCACAAGCCCGCAAACATAGATTTTATGCGTGCCTTCGGAGCCCTCGCCTATAAACCTTTGACACGCACAATGTAGATCTAAGGTTGTATTTTTCATCATTAAGTTTTACAATAAATTTAGAGGTAAAACAAAAGAGAGGTGAGGGTTAATGCCGATGGTGAAGATTTCCGCTAAGGGTCAAGTGGTTATCCCTGCTCATTTACGCCAGAAATATGGCCTCCAAGCACCTGGAAGGGCCATAATTACAGAGAAGGAAGGTCAAATCGTTATTACCCCTGCCCCGGCTGACCCGGTTAGAGGGGCGCGAGGCATGTTGAAAGCAAAACAATCATTGACAAAAACCCATACCGCCTATAAGCGGGAAGAACGTAAATTAGAGGAAGACCATGAACAGCAGTTACCATAAAAATTTTGTCCTTGACGCTTATGCTGTCATTTGTTACCTGGAAGACGAAACTGGAGCTGATGAAGTAGCTTCGCTACTAAAAAAGGCCGGGGATAACATCGTGCGGCTATTCATGACGTGGATAAATTTAGGTGAAGTATATTACCGGGTACACCGGAAATATGGGGAAATAGAAGCTGAAAGGGTCTTGGAAACGGTAAAAAACTGGCCAGTGGAGTTTTTGGCAGGTGACGAAGATTTAACGCTGGTGGCCGCCAGAGTAAAGGCTTCCTGTGCCTTATCTTACGCCGACGCCTATGCCATTGCTGCGGCGTTAAAAAATAATGCTGCTATAGTGACGGGTGATCCGGAGATTAAGAATGCCAGTGTTAAAATGGGTTTTCCTTTAACCTGGCTGGGACAAGGTAATCCAAAGTAATCCGTTACCCTTGTTAGGTTTTCGCTTATTAGGTCATACCGAATTCGTAATACACAGGTGAAGCGTTTGTCCTTTCCCTGAGCTAAAAAGGCCCTCAAAAATGCCTTGAAGCAGATGGTGTCATGATGATTAAAATCCTTTCCGGGAAGGCCACCTGAGCAGCATTGGCCGCTTCTTCATTATAGGCAACGAAAATTTTGGGGGAGTTTAACGCCTAGATTATAAAGGAGTGACCCTCCTCAGACCCTAACTACTGTTAAGGGCCTCGGTCCCGTCTCTTCCATTTATTGGCCATTGACATGTTACCGTGAGTCTTTATAGCCGCGGCGCTTCCCGGCCTTCCGGCCGTTAGCCGTCGGCCAGACTTCCCCACGTGCCTGCGGGCGTGGCTGACGGCCACAACCCTCCGGCATAAGGCGGTGAATAAGAAGAAGGCGTTTTTAATGAGGGTGGCCTAAAAGCACACAATTGCGGCACCGGCATATACTTCATATAAGAAGTAGATATTATCCTGGAGGGGTTTATCATGAAACATTACCAACCTGGGATACCACCTTATAACCAATGGCAGTTCATGATTCCCCAAATGCCGGTGCTGGGACCCCATGATTTTCAGAAGCAGGTGCAGCATATATACGATTCTATCGTCGCCGAGGCTACCGCGGCGGATTTTTATTCTCGCCTGATGAGGGAAGCCCCGGATGAAATGCACAGGGACTTTATAAATCACGCCTACAAAGATGAATTAGAACATTTAGAAGCATTCACCAGATTATATAAGCATTTTACCGACAGGATACCCCAATATAACATTGAACCCGTTCAGTACCGCACCTATAAAGACGGTTTGTTAAAGGCCCTTAAGGATGAGTTGGAGGCGGCAGATTTTTATAAAGGAATTATCGTTTCCAGCACCGATCAACTGGTCAGAGACACTTATTTTCTGGCAATGGGCGACGAACTGGAGCATGCAATAAGGTTTAATGCTCTGTTAAAGGCGGCTTCCTGGTAGGGGGAGCCGCTTTTTAAGTAATGCTTCCTTTGAAATTTTTACGGCCGGGTTTAGACTTGGCTATTTGCAATTCTTTTAAGGCGTGTTATCATAAAAAACGGCTGCCACATCAAACTTTCTGTTTACGGGTGATAATATTTGGAAGACAGGCGTTGGAAGGGCTTTGATTGGGAGAAAGAAAAGGAGTATGTCTTGAGGGCTATAGCCATTTCCCGGTGTGCCAGGGAACATGGCAACACTCCTTTCGGCTGCCTGCTGGTTGATATTAATGGGAATATCCTCCTTGAACAAGAAAACATTGAAATAACCGAAAGGGATTGCACCGGGCATGCCGAGGCTGCCCTCATGCGTAAAGCCTCTCAACTGTATAGTAAAGACTTTCTTTGGCAGTGCACCCTCTACTCGTCTGCCGAGCCTTGCGCTATGTGTTCGGGTGCCATTTACTGGGGCAATGTAGGTAGAGTGGTGTACGTCATAAGTGAAAAACGGTTGCGGCAATTAACCGGCAGCCATCCCCAGAATCCCACCCTTGATCTCCCCTGCCGCCAGGTGTTTGCCAGCGGCCAGAAAGATATCATTGTAGTCGGGCCACTGCCACAATTGGAAGAAGAGGCCGTGAAAGTGCATGAGGGATATTGGAAGTAGTTCCACATAAAAATATTTAAAAGTAGCTTCGTTGTAGCAGGATTTAAAATATTAATGTCGAATAAATATAAATTAAATTTTACCTAAATTAAATCTCTTCTTCTCTTAATTTAGCATAATTTAATAAGGAGTGGTGAGGGATCGACTGGTCATTTAAAAAATGGTTAGTACAAATAGCTGTTCTCCTGGGGGCCCTGGTTGCCGCCCTCTTGGCAGGGGCGGTGCTTATTTTGGTTGCCGGGGCAGATCCCCTTAAGGCTTATGGGGTGATGTTTAGCGGTCCCGTTAGCAGTGAATTTGGGATTACCGAAACTTTGGTGCGTGCTACGCCCCTTCTCCTGGTCGGTCTGGGTATAGTTATCTCCTTCCGCGCCGGCATTTTAAATATCGGCGGCGAGGGGCAGATACTCATGGGCGCCGTAGCTGCCTCGGCGGTAGCCCTATATTTTTCCCACTGGCCGGCGGTGTTACTCTTTCCTGTAGTTTTTCTGGTAGGGTGTGTGGCCGGAGGAATCTGGGGAGGAATAGCCGGATGGCTTAAAGCGCGTCTGGCCGTCAATGAGATTCTAAGTACCGTTATGCTAAATTCCATCGCCCTTCAACTGTACACTTATCTCATCCGTGGCCCGTTAATCGATCCTCAGGAATTAGCATATGGAACGGGTGTACCTCAAACGGCGATGGTGCCACAGCATATATGGTTGCCCCGCCTGATTCCAGGAACGCGCTTGCATGTCGGTTTTATTTTAGCCATTATTCTCGCCGCCATTGTTTATATCTTCCTGTGGCGTACTACTATTGGCTATCGTATGCGCGCTGTAGGGGCCGGTCCGGAGGCATCGCGTTATGGAGGGATCAAAGTCGAGTTCTATTTGGTACTGGCCATGGCCCTCTCCGGTGCCCTGGCAGGGCTGGCCGGTACGGTGGAGGTACTGGGAGTCCATCATCGTTCCTTAGAGTCCCTTTCGGCCGGATATGGATTTAGCGGAATTGTGGCCGCCCTTTTCGGGCGCCTGCATCCACTGGGAGCGATACCGGCGTCAATACTTATGGGCGCTCTGATACTGGGAGCGGACATGATGCAGCGGTCCGTGAGGGTCCCGGCAGCTATTGTTATGGCTATCCAGGGGCTGGTCATACTTTTCGTTGTATCCAGTGACCTCATAATGCGTAAACCTGAATTGCTGCAGCGCTTCTGGTGCCGGCGTGGTGCCGCTCGTTCCAAATCTACGGGTGAAGGGGGGGCGAAGGCGTAATGGGAGATGCGGTTATAAGTCAAGGACTACTTGTTGGTATTATGGCTACGGGCATCCGCCTGGCTACTCCCTTCTTACTGGCCGCCATCGGTGAAATGTTCGTCCAGCGTTCAGGGGTATTCAACCTGGGAGTAGAGGGCATTATGCTCCTGGGGGCCTTCATGGCATTTTTTGTAACTTTACAGACGGGGAATTACTACTTAGGAATACTGGTCAGTCTAGCTGTCGGGGCTTTGCTGGGCGCTCTCATGGGCGTTGTCAGTATAACCTTTAAAGCAGAACAAGGCATTAGCGGCATTGGTCTTTATATGATTGGATGGGGCCTTTCGGGGCTTCTTTTCCGGCTTTACCTTGGCTTCATTACCACGATTGAAGGTCTGCGGCCGCTGAAAATTCCAATCTTAGGTGATATCCCCTATATTGGTGCCATATTATTTCAACACAATTGGCTGGTGTATCTGGCCTACATTCTCGTGCCTGTAAGCTGGATAGTTTTGTATAAGACCCCTTGGGGGCTAAAGGTCAGGGCCGTAGGTACCACCCCTGAAGCAGCAGATACCCTGGGCATTAGCGTTGATAGCATAAGATATCAGTGCCTTATTTTAGGGGGAATGCTGGCAGGACTGGCCGGAGCTTTTCTGACTGTGGGACAGGCTAATATGTTTGCCGATAATATCACGGCGGGCCGGGGTTTCATCGCTGTAGCCCTTGTATATTTTGGCCGCTGGAGTCCCCTGGGAATTCTGGCCGGGTCCCTTCTTTTCAGCATAGCCAGTTCATTCCAATTATGGGTTCAGGTATTGGGTATTAAGGTGCCATACGAGATGGCAGTTATCCTGCCCTATGTCATCACTATAATTGCCCTGGCTGTATCCTTCGGACGCGTCTGGGCGCCGGCCGCCCTGGGTAAGCCCTATGAACGCGGAACCCGAGGGTAAAAGGCAAATTTTATATATTAATTTAAGGAGGGTCCAAAGATGAAGAAGTGGAAAAAGGTTATAGGTGTACTTGTGTTGATGTTTATGATGGCCCTGGTTGCGGCGTGCGGGGGCAATCCGTCAGGGCAGGGTCAAAAAGAGGGACAAAAAGATGGAGGACAGGCCCAGCAGTCCCAAAAGGTGCGTATCGCTATGGTAGTCGCCAGTACTGTGGATGATATGGCCTGGAGCCAGTCCATGTATGAGGGCCTAAAGGCCGTGCAGAAAAAGATGGGAGAAGATAAAGTAGAAATAGCCGTTAGTGAGAGGCTGGGAGACGCTGTAAACGCCGGCGCGGCAATCAGACAATATGCCAGCCAGGGGTATGATATAGTCATCGCCCATGGTGCCCAGTACCAGAGTGTGCTGCGGGAAATCGCCGCTGATTTTCCTAAAACCACCTTTGCCTATGGAACCGGTTTCCAGACGGCGCCCAACATATTTGCCTATGATCCCCAGGCCCAGGAAGGAGCCTACCTACTGGGTATGCTGGCAGGGTATATGACCAAGACGGGAATAATAGGGGTTGTAGGCCCTGTGGAAGCCGGAGACGCAATTAAGTATAATTATGGGTTCGAGCAGGGTGTTAAGGCCGTGAACCCCAAAGCCCAGGTACGCATTGCCTATACCGGTTCTTTTGGCGATATTGTGGGCGCCGGAGAGCTGGCCAAAGTCCATATGGATGCCGGTGCCGATATATTGACGGGATCCTCGCAGCAGTCGGTCGGTGCCATTAAGGCAGTGGCCGAGCGCGGGAAATACTGGCTGTCGACCGATATGGACCAAAGCAGCCTGGCACCCGATACAGTCTTGGCGGCCCAGGCTTATAATTGGGAAAAAGTAGTTACCAAGATGATAGAATTACGAAAACAAGGCGTACTTGGTGGCGAACACTTGACGCTTTCCTTCAGCGATGGAACGTTGGAGCTTAAATTTAACAGCAAACTGGCGGATAAAATTCCTCAAGAGGCCAAGAACGCGGTAGAGAAAGTAAAGCAGCAAATAGCAAGTGGGGAACTTAAGATCGAACTTCCCAAGGAACAAGGGCAGAAACAGCAACAGAAGTAAAGGGGAAGCCACATGCAGGAAATTAAACACCTGGAAATGCGCGGCATTACCAAGAGATTTCCCGGTGTATTGGCCAACGATAATGTAAATCTGGAGATAAATTCAGGTGAAGTCCTGGCCCTGTTGGGTGAGAACGGAGCCGGCAAGACCACTCTGATGAGCATCCTCTATGGTCTGTATCAGCCGGACGACGGTGAAATCTTGATAAACGGACAGCCCGTCCAAATTACCTCTCCCCGTAAGGCCATGGAATTGGGTATAGGGATGGTGCACCAGCATTTCATGCTGGTGCCCACCCTTACCGTGGCCGAAAACGTAGCCCTGGGCTCCCCGCCGCGCAAAGGGATATTTGTGGACCTGGAAAAGGTTCGCAGGGACATCGAGGAAATTTCGCGAAATTATGGTCTGGGAGTATCTCCGGATGCGTATGTATGGCAGTTAAGCGTAGGGGAACAGCAGCGCGTGGAGATTATTAAGGCATTATATCTGGGCGCCAGCCTTCTCATCCTCGATGAACCTACCGCCGTGTTAACTCCCCAGGAAGCCGGTGAGCTTATAGCGCTGCTGAAAAATATGGCTAAACAGGGCCGCCCTATTGTATTTATAAGCCATAAATTAAACGAGGTTATGGCGGTAAGTGATAGGGTTACGGTTTTGCGGGACGGCCGAGTAGTGGCTACCATCCGAACAGCCGAAACTACTTCCAGAGAACTTGCCCGCCTGATGGTAGGACGAGAACTCGCCTTCCAGAAAAATAAATCCAGAACCCCGGCTGGCGAAACGGTGCTTAGTTTAAGAGAGCTGTGGGTTACTGGGAATAAGGGAACACCGGCCCTTAAGGGGCTTTCCCTGGAACTCAAAGGCGGCGAGATATTGGGAATAGCCGGCGTATCAGGTAATGGCCAGAAAGAGCTGGCCGAGGTTATAAGCGGGCTGAGAAGGGCAGATAAAGGCCAGATTGTCCTGAACGGCAAAGAGATTACCAACCAGGCACCTGAAAGGATTATCAAACAGGGTTTGGGGTTTATTCCCGAAGACCGTTTGCACGTAGGGACCATCCCCTCCTTTACCATCTGGGAAAATCTAATCCTAAAGGATCATGCCCAGCCGCCCTACGCCCGAGGCATCTTCCTTCAGAATCAGAGCATAAGAAGGCAGGCGGCTTCTTTGGTAGAAAGTTACGGGATAAAGACTCCTAACCTGGATACACCGACTGGAAGGCTGTCCGGTGGGAATATCCAGCGCCTGATTCTGGCCAGGGAAATCACCCGCAGACCTTCTGTATTGATTGCCGCTTATCCGACCCGGGGGCTGGATGTGGGCGCCACCGAATACGTCCACAAAAAGTTGATGGAAGCCCGCGACGAAGGCATGGGAGTACTGCTGATATCGGAAGACCTGGAGGAGGTTATGAGTCTATCAGATCGTATCGCCGTGATATATGAGGGTCGGATAATGCAAGTTTTAAAGGCCGAAGAAGCCGACGAACGCACCTTGGGGCTGTTGATGGCCGGGGTGGCCAAGGAAGCATCTTAAAGTAATAAAAAGGCGGCCTCCTGGTAGAGGAAGCCGCCTTTGGGTTTTAGATTATTCTACGGGTATATTTTTGCCTCGTTTGAAGCCAGCTTCTTTTTTGGGCAAAATTACCGTTAAGAGGCCATTTTTGTATTTGGCGGTTATTTTTTCTTCGTCGACACCTTCCAGATAAAATCTGCGTTCGATGCTGCCGCTGCGTCGCTCTTTGCGAATAAAATTTTCCCGTGCCTCATCC
Organism: Moorella humiferrea; assembly: GCF_039233145.1. Classification (NCBI taxonomy): domain Bacteria; kingdom Bacillati; phylum Bacillota; class Clostridia; order Neomoorellales; family Neomoorellaceae; genus Neomoorella; species Neomoorella humiferrea. The sequence goes on from NZ_CP136419.1 coordinate 367,380, forward strand.
ACGATTTCATCGCGTTTGATGGAAATGGTTAGGGTGTCGTCTTCATAAGTAATATTTATATTTTCCTTCTCCAAACCCGGCAGTTCGGCCTCGAGGACATATTCGCGTTCATTTTCTTTAATATCTACTTTAAAGGGCTGGCCGAATACCGGGATCCAAAAGAGATCCTCGTTAAACATCCTTTCCATAAAATTTTCAATCTCGGAGAACATGGGCCTTAAACCCCTTCTCCTGCCGTAGAAAGGTACTAAACCGAACATAGCCTCATCCCCCCTTGAAAGATTTTGTTTTAGTTTCACTTTCATTTTATGTTCAAAGTCAAAAAAGGTCAAAGTCAAATAAAGTCAAATACAGGCAAATAAAGGCAATTGTGGTTGATTTAACTGGACATATCTACTTCCGACGTTTCCAGGGACTTAATAATTAACGAACTTATGGTATACTTAAATCGTAAGAAAGGGGGCCAAAACTTGTTTATCATTGACCGCTTCGAAGGAAGATGGGCGGTAATTGCAGCTGAAGACGGCATGACCTTTAACCTGCCGCGAAGTGTTTTGCCCCGGGACGCCGGGGAAGGGGACGTTATAATCCTTACGGCTACCGTCGACCGCGAAGCGACGGAAAAAAAGAAAAGGGGAGTTCAAAATCTACTTGCGGATTTTTTTGATGCATAGAGTTCAGCGTTTTATCATTTTTGCGCTGCTGGCCTTTATATTGTTTTTGACGGCCTGTTCGTCCGGAGGAACTGTTGGCGCACCTCCTCCGGGGGATGGGAGGGAGTTAAAGGTCCATTTTATCGATGTGGGGCAGGCGGACAGCATACTCATACAAACTCCGGCAGGGAAGGCCATTTTGATTGACGGCGGTAATAATGACGATGGTATAAAGGTCGTTAATTACATAAAATCCCAGGCCGTTAAAGAACTGGCGGCCGTAGTGGCTACCCATCCCCATGAGGACCATATAGGCGGCCTTGACAGCGTAATTAAGGAGATTCCGGTGGCGGCCGTCTATATGCCCAATGCCGTCACCACGACCCGGACCTTTGAGGATTTTATCAATGCCGTAAAGGCAAGCGGTGCTACGAGGATCCGGGCCAGGGGCGGGGTAAAGATGGATATACCGGGTCTCTCTGCTGAGTTTCTGGCGCCGAACAGTAATTCATATGATGAGCTCAATAATTACAGTGCCGTCCTTAAGATTGCTTACGGGAATACGGCCTTTCTTTTCACAGGTGACGCGGAGACGGTTTCTGAGGAAGAGATGCTGTCTGCCGGCTATAACTTGAAGGCCGATGTTTTGAAGGTCGGCCATCATGGCAGCGCCAGTTCTACTTCGGCAGCATTTTTAAAGGCAGTTGCGCCCAAATACGCCGTCATATCCGTCGGCAAGGGCAACGATTACGGCCATCCCGATCCCCGAGTACTGGAACGTCTGCAAAGGGCGGGCGTAAAGATTTATCGCACCGATGAACACGGTACAGTCATCATCGTCAGTGACAGCCGGAATATTACTATAAAATAGTTCGAGGCGGCCTATGGTTAAATTGCCTGAAAATCTGGTTAAAGCCCGTTTTCTTTCCCGACCCAACCGTTTTACCGTAGTGGCGGAAGGGGAGGGAGGGCCCTTTACGGCCTTTTTGGCCGATCCCGGACGTCTTACAGAATTATTACTGCCTGGAACCGAGCTTTTCCTGGCTCCGGCTAAAGAATCTGCCGGGCGCAAGACCCTCTATGATGTAGTGCTGGCCTACCGTGGCGGCATTTTTATATCCCTCGATAGCCGCCTGCCGAATCGCCTCTTTGCCGCCGCTTTTCATGGCCGTAAACTGGTACCCTTTATAGGTTATCGGGAGCTGACGTCCGAAGTCAAAACAGGCTCCAGCCGCCTTGATTTTCTACTTACTGGGAGCGAACCGGAGCTTCCGCCATGTTATGTAGAGGTAAAGTCGGTAACCCTGGTAAGTGATGGCAATGTTGCCCTTTTCCCCGATGCTCCCACAGCCCGCGGCACCCGTCACCTGGAAGAACTGATGGGTCTAAAGTATAGGGGTTGCAGAGCGGCGGTGGTATTTATTATCCAACGGGAGGATGCGGATTTTTTTGCTCCTAATGAATCCACCGACCCCCTTTTTGCCCGGGCCCTGCGGCAAGCGGCCGAAGCCGGGGTAGAAATTTATGCTTACCGCTGCCGCATCAGCCTGAAGGCGGCCTGCCTGGCCGATGCCGTGCCTGTAAGGCTGGATGTATATTTTTAAGCGACAAGGGTCTTTTGAGGAAGAACTATGCTTGGGGAGGATTTCGGTATCCCGGTAGCGAATTTATATTAAAACTCGCAGGAGCACGATTGTATGGCTGTCTACCGGCTGGATACATGCGGGGAGATGTGTCCCATACCCATAGTGCGCACCAAGGTTAAGCTCAAAGAATTGCAGCCCGGCGATTTGTTGATCGTCACCAGCGACCACAGTTGCACCAGCCGGTCCCTGGCCGAGACGGTGCAAAAAATGGGCCACCGTGTTGAGGTTAGGGAGGTGGCCCATGGCGTCTGGGAGGTAGTAATCGAGAAGGTATAGCAAAACGGCAGAGGCCTTTAGACTCAACAAAAGGCCTTTTTGTTGGTTAAAAGAAAGCGAAAAAATTTTTTTTGCAACCCGGTAGCCGGCCGGCCTGCCTGATAAACGATGTGAAAAGTACTGCGAAAAGAGATACCTTCCACTTGGAGGGCCTTTAAGGTACCGGCATGAATTTCCCGTCTGATAGCCAAACGGGAGAGCAGGGAAACGCCGTGGCCGGCGGTAATGGCTGATTTAATGGCATCGTTGGAATTTAATTCCAGGACTACGTTCAAGTTGGCTATCGTCAGGCCCTGGGTGGCCAGGGCGCGGGCAATCACCCCGCGGGTGCCGGAACCTTCTTCCCTGAGGAACATTGGCAGGCGGCATAGCTCTTCCAGGGTAACACGCTCCGGGCCCTTCCAGGCAGGAGGAACGATTAAGAGCAACTCATCTTCGGCGATCCCGCGGGTGGCCAGGCCGGGCTGATCGACGGGCCCCTCGATGAGGCCGATGTCGATGGTTTTGTCCAGTAGCTTCTGGATGGTTTCCTCCCGGTTGCCGACCAGGAGCTTAATGTTGGCGTCGGGATATTTTTCTTTAAAGCTGTAAATGGTGCAGGGCAGGGCATAGCTGCCGATGCTGCTGCTGGCGCCGACGACGAGGTGCTCATGGCCGCTCTTCCAGTTGTTGAGGTCCCGTTTGAGGTTTTCGGCCAGCTGGAGGAAGGTCTGGCCGTATTCATAAACTATTTCCCCCAGGGCCGTCAACTCTACTCCTTTGGTGGTACGGGTGAAAAGCTCGACATCGAGGTCGTTTTCCAAAAGCTGAATTTGATAGCTTAAGGAAGATTGGGACATGTGCAGGAGGCGGGCTGCTTCGGAAATGGATTTAACCTGGGCTACCGTACAAAAAGCTTTCAGATGGTTGAGATTCATGGAACGGGCCTCCCTGCCGGCTGCTTATCATATTTATTATAACATATCATCTTTGAAACAGGCGGGATAAGCATGGCCGAAGAAAGGATGAAGGGCAGGCTTCTCGGCTCCCAGGAACCTTATGCCCTCATTACAGCCCTGCTTGCGTTGGCGGTCTTTTGGTGGCTAAAGAGCCGTGGCCCGGGCCTAGGAGAGGCATGGATTTTCGGGCTGGGTTTCGGCTTCGTCCTCCAGCGCAGCCGTTTCTGCTTCGTTGCCGCCTTCCGCGATCCCTTTATCACCGGCAACACCTCCGTCGCCAGGGCGGTAGTAATCGCCTTAATGACGGCTGTGATAGGTATGACCCTGGTGGCCCGGACGGGGTTGCCCCTGGCCGATGTCCACCCGGCGGGGTGGCATACCTTAGCCGGCGGGCTTCTTTTCGGTACGGGGATGGTCCTGGCAGGGGGGTGCGCCAGTGGCAATTTAATGCGGGTGGGCGAGGGTCACCTGCAGCAGTGGATTGTACTCTTCGCCTTTATCGGCGGTTCCCTTTGGGGAAGCCATGATTTCGAGTGGTGGCAGGGGGCGAGCATCGGCCGTTCGCCGATAATATTTTTCCCCCACATTATTGGCTGGGGGCCGGCGCTAGCCTTCCAGCTCCTGGCCCTGGGGGCGATTTATCTGGCCCTTATGGGTTTGGAAAAAAGGTTTTTTCCCGATTTCACTCCGGCACCACGGGAGCGGCAGCCCTACCAGCTGCGCCGCCTGTGGGCCCAACCCTGGTCGTACTGGACCGGGGGAATAGCCCTGGCTGTGTTGGATGTCCTCCTTACCTGGCGCGGCGGGCAGCCCTGGGGTATTACTACGGCCTTCAGCTATTGGGGGGCCTGGATCTGGCAGATATTTAAGGGGGCTTTACCCGATTGGTATTATTACAATTTACCGGCCCACAGACAGGCCCTGGAGATGGGTTTTTTGGGGGAACCCCGTACCCTCCTGGATGTGGGGCTGGTGATAGGCGCTTTTTTAGGGTCCCTTGCAGGTTCGGAATTCCGCCTGCATCGGCCCAGGCGGTGGCCCCTGATAGCGGCGGCCGTGGCCGGAGGACTCCTTATGGGTTACGGCGCCAGGATTGCCATGGGTTGCAATATCGGCGCCTTTTTTAACGGTATAGCCTCTTTCTCCCTCCACGGGTGGCTTTTTGGCCTGGGTTTGATCAGCGGGGCATATGTGGGAAGCAGGTTGCTGCTGCGTTTTCTGCTCTAAATTGTGATAACTATCGAATAGTCTGATGGCCCTCGAAAATACCGTTAGACAATTGAATTACAAAAAGGCCGTGAGGCCGCATGATTCTTTGCCCGAGGGGAGCTGCCGCAGCTCCCCTCGGGCTTTAATGCCCCTTGGCCCGGCTGCAGGAGAAGCGGGACGAAAGCAATAAAATATATTGTGAAAGTAACACTGAGGGCAATCACTGGCTTTAAATTAAGTGTTAATAACAACAGTTTCTTAGCAGAACTTGGAGGTGAAGGCATGTTAGAACAAAAGATAAGCAGGCGAACGTTTATCAAGGGCTCGCTGGTGGCCGGGGCCGTGGCCGCCTTCGGCGGCAGTTTGGTCCCTTTGAAAGGGGCGGAAGCGGCTGAGGCGCCGGAAGCCTCCGCCACTAAAGTCGTACCTACCATCTGCGAGATGTGCGGGGTAAAGTGTGGTGTTTTGGCCCATGTGAAGGATGGGCGCGTCTGGCGTTTGACCGGAAATCCCAAAGATCCCCAGAGCGGCGGTCGCTTGTGCGCCCGGGGCAATGCCGGTACCAAAACCTTGTATGATCCCGATCGCTTAAAGGGTCCTCTGAAGAGGGTCGGTGACGGCAAATTTGAGCCCATTTCCTGGGAACAGGCCTTTAAGGAAATAGGAGAAAAGCTCATAGAACTTAAAGGGCGTTACGGCCCCCAAACCCTCGTGTGGCTGGCCCATCCGGAACTCATCTCCCCTCTGGAGAAGCATTTTATGGCCGCCTTCGGCTCACCCAATTACACCGGCCATGGTCCGACCTGTTACAGCAGCAGAAATGTGGCATTTGAACAAATGTACGGCGGCGTTCCCGGGGTGGATTACCGCAATATCAAGTACTACATCGCCTTCGGCCGCAACCTCACCGGGGGTATTAAAAACCCCGATATACAAAAAATCGTGGCAGCCAAAGCAGAAGGCGCCCATCTGGTGGCCGTCGATCCACGCTTTAACGATTTTGCCTACTTTGCCGACGAGTGGCTGCCCATCAGGCCCGGCACCGATTTGGCCATGATTTTGGCCATGATTAACGTCATCATTCGGGAGAACCTGTATGACGCTTCCTTTGTAGCCGAGCGGACTGTCGGTTTTGAAGAGCTGAAGGCCGGAGTCGCTTCCTACACCCCCGAATGGGCGGCCCAAATAACCGGGATCGACGCAGCGACCATCGCCCGCATCGCCCGGGAGCTGGCGGCGGCCAAGCCGGCGGCTGCCGTAGATCCCGGCTGGCATGCCGTTACCGGATCCCAGTACTACAACAGTGTCCAAACGGCCCGGGCCGTAGCCGCCCTGAACGCCCTTCTGGGTAACCTCGGCGCCAAAGGCGGCCTGAGCTTTCCTCCTACCATTAAATTCGGGGATCCCGGACCCCTTATGGGCCCCAAGCCCCCTGCGGCGGTGGCGCCGCGCTGGGACGGGGCCGGCGGTGAAAAGTGGCCTTTAAATAAAGCCCACGGCATAATTCAGATATTCCCCGAAAGGGTCAAGGAGGATAAACCCTATCCCGTTAAGGCAGTCGTCATCCAGCATCTCAACCCGGTACGCTCCAGCACCAACTCGGCGGCCTTTATTGAAGCCTTGAAGCAGTTAGAGCTGGTGGTCGCCATCGACATCCAGATGAATGATACGGCCTATTATGCCCATTATGTGCTCCCCGAAGCCACTTACCTGGAGCGCTATGACCCCTTGATGACGGCGGGCAACAAGGTGATTTTGCGCCAGCCGGCGGTGCAGCCCCTCTTTGATACTAAGGGAGCGGAGGAGATTATCGGTGGTATAGCCAAGGCGGCCGGTTTAGGGGAGTACTTCAACTTTACCCTCGAACAGTACAACGACGCCATGCTGGCTCCCCTGGGATTGACCCAGGCGGAACTTGCCCGTACCGGTGTGGCCGAAGTAGCAGCCCAGCCGCCCGATTACACCAAACTCAAGACGCCGTCGGGCAAAATCGAGCTGGCTTGTCAGGCCTTTGTCAAGGCCGGCAGCACCTTAACGCCGGCGTGGGAACCGCCTTTGGTGGAGCCGAAGGAAAATGAATTTCGTTTCATCCAGGGCCATGTGCCCATGCACACCCATACCACTACCGACAACAATGCCTACCTCCATGCCCTCATGCCGGAGAATGAACTCTGGATTAACCCGGCCCGGGCCGCCAAGCTGGGCATTAAAACCGGGGATGTTGTGGAAGTAACCTCCAAGGTAGGCAGCGTCAAGGTAAAGGCCCGGGTCACCGAGTGTATTCACCCCGAGGCCGTGTTCCTGGCCCACGGCTTTGGCTGCGGTGTCCCGTTGAGGAAACTGGCCTATAACAGTGGGGCCAACGGCGGCGCTTTAATCCCCATTATCACGGCACCGGTTTCCGGGGCGGCGGCCCAGTGTGAAACCCTGGTGACGGTGCGGAAGGCAGGGTGAGTGTAGATGGCTAAATACGGAATGCTGATCGATCTGACGCGCTGCGTAGGCTGCCACGGCTGCACCGTGGCCTGCCAGACCAAATGGGATTTGCTGCCTGCAGTACAGTTTACCAGGGTGCATCGTTACGAAGTTGGGACCTTTCCCAAGGTAAAAGGCGGGGTGATAACCACCCAGTGCATGCACTGCGACGATCCCCCTTGTGCCCGAGTTTGTCCTACGGGAGCCACCTATAAACGCGCCGATGGTATAGTGGTAGTCGACGAGCAAAAATGTATAGGCTGCCGTTACTGCCAGCAGGCCTGCCCGTATGACGCCCGCAGCTTTAATCCCGAGGACCAAATAGTGCAAAAATGCTATTTCTGCTACGATTTTATCGAAAAAGGCGAGCAGCCGGCCTGTGTGGCGACCTGTATGGCCGCGGCCAGGATCTTCGGCGATTTAGAGGATAAAGGAAGTGAAATATCCAAAGCCATAGCCTCGAAAAAAGCCGTGCAGATTAAAGGCACTTCCATATACTACGTCCCACCGCGTAATTTGGATCCCTCCTTCTTGCCGGCTAATTTCCAAGAGCCGGGAGCCGTGCGTGTCTGGCAGGACATCGTTCATCCCGGGGGCAAGACCGTAATGGGTTTGGCGGCCGGCGCCGTTATCGCCGGTTTGGTCATCAACAATATCAAAGGAGGCGGCAAGAATGACTGAGGAAAAGGTGGAACGTTTTAATCTATTTGAGCGTTTGGGTCACTGGAGTCATGGCATTACCTTCGTGGTCCTGCTCCTCACCGGGCTGGCCCTGGTCTTCCGCGGCTATGCCGGCCTGCTGGGACCGGGCGGGTTGCGCCTCTTTCGCGGCATCCATCACGCCATGGCCTATCCCTTTACCTTCCTAACGGTAATCATTCTTCTGTTGGGCACGCCGCGGACGTTTTTGCAGTGGCTGCGCGAATGTTTTACATGGGGACGGGATGATTTCCGATTTATCTTCGCCTTTCCCCGGGAGTTTTTCGGCCTTAAAGCGGAACTACCAGAGCAGGGCAAGTTCAACGCCGGCGAAAAACTCAATTCCCTCCTTACCATTTTCGGTTCTATCTTGATGGCCGCCACCGGCTGGATCCTGCTCCTCAGGGACAGTTTTTCACCGGCCGTGGTCTCCTGGGCCCTGCCCCTGCATTCGGCCGGAGCGCTGCTTATGGGCGGCGTTCTCCTGGGCCATGTTTACCTGGCCTTGGGTCACCCCAATTCCCGCGAGTCGATAAACGGTATGCTGTCCGGTAAAGTATCCGCCAAATTTGCCCGCGAGCATCACGGACGCTGGTACCGCGAGTTGAAGGCCGGAGAGAGACAAGAGAAACAGGCAAAAATAGCTTAAAAATAGCTTAAATATGTTGCCCTGGAGCAATTCCAGGGCAATAATATTGTCTGAAGAAGGAAATTCTTAGGCCAGTGGCGAAAATACTAGGGACCTATATAATACGAACCCTTCTTCAGGGGAGAACCAAATGGAAAGCAGCACGCGAAAGGGCGTCAGCGCCGTTATCCCGGCCTACAACGAGGCGGCCACCGTAGGCAAAGTCATCGAAACTTTGAAACAGGTGACCGACATTACCGAGATTATCGTGGTGAGCGACGGCTCCATTGACGCAACGGCGGGGGTGGCCCGCCGCCACGGCGCCCGGGTTATCGAGCTGGCGACCAACGGTGGTAAAGGGGCGGCCATGGCCGTCGGCGCCCGGGCGGCCCGGGAGGACATCCTCCTTTTCCTGGATGCCGACCTGGAAGGCTTGACGGCGGCCCACGTAGAAGCCTTAATCGCGCCTTTGCTGGACGGAAGCGCCGATATGACGGTGGGCATCTTCAGCCGGGGCAGGTCCCTCACCGACCTGGCCCAGGTGGTGGCTCCCCACCTTTCCGGGCAGCGGGCCATACGTAAAGAGCTTTTTCTAACGGTAGGCGCGGAAAAAAGCCGCTTTGAGATCGAAGTGCTTTTGACCGGCGAAGCTCGGGCCAGGGGATGGCGGGTGAAGAAAGTCCCCTTAGTTAACATGACTCACGTAATGAAAGAAGAAAAGCGGGGCCTGTGGCGCGGCCTTGTCGCCCGCTTGGGCATGTACAAGGATATACTCGTCTACCTCCTCCGGTTGACGGGCAGAAAAATTAAGACCCGTCCGGCGCTGCTCATTATTTTGACAATCCTGCTCGGCATGGCCTTGAACTACCACTTCCTGACCGTGCGGGCTACGGCAGCCGAAGCGCGCATGTTGCCTGCCCTGGAGCTCCAGGACAATGCCAAGCGCCTGCTTGTCATATCCCCCCATCCCGACGACGAAACCCTCGGGGCAGGCGGCCTTATAGCCCAGGCTAGGGAGCGGGGCGATGCCGTCAAGGTTGTTTTTATGACCAATGGGGACGGCTTCCGGCGGGGCGTGGAGAAATACAACGGTTTTTTGCCGGCGGGGCCTGCCGATTTTTTGCAGTACGGCTTCCTGCGGCAGAAGGAAGCTTTAAACGCCCTAGCAATCCTGGGCGTTAAAGGCGAAGACGTCATATTTTTAGGTTATCCCGACGGCGGTCTCGCCTCCCTGTGGCTGAACTTCTGGGACGGCGACAGGCCGTATACGTCGCCCTGTACCCGCCAGGCGAGGGTGGCCTATAAACTAGCCTTTGCCCCCGGGGAGCCATACACCGCCGCGTCCCTTTTGGATAACCTGGTGACCATCTTAAAAGAATACCGGCCTACCGCTATATACGTAACCGATACCGGCGACAGCCATTCGGACCATTGGGCGACGGGTGCCTTTACCCTGGCCGCCGTGGGAAGGGTGGAAGGGGAAGATCCTTCTTTTCGGCCGGAAGTGTATACCTTTATCATCCACAGCGGTTCCTGGCAGATGTTCCCCGTAATGGAACGTAAAGATAAACCCTTACTGCCCCCGCGCTATTTCTTTGCCGGGAATATGACCTGGTATAAATTACCCCTGGCGTCCGGGGATTTGGAGCGTAAAAAAAAGGCCATTGCCGCTTATAAATCCCAGGCCCTGGTTATACCGACCTTTATGGCCAACTTCGAACGGCCCAATGAGGTTTTTGCCCGGGTGGAAAATCGAGAGGTTTCCCATGCCCACGGCGGCGTTACCTGGTCCGAAGCGGCCCGGATAGCCACCGACCCCGCCGGGGATCAATTGGTCCGTAAACTCGAACAGGGAGGCGATTTAAAGGCGGTTTACCTTTTGCAGGACGGCAGCACCCTTCGCCTGCGCCTGGACACATGGGGTCGGCCCGGTTTCCCGGTGAGGTACACCATCAGTCTTTATATGATAAATGCCGAAGGCCCCCTGCGGCGTTTTGTGCTGCAGGTACCTGCGGGCGGCAAGAAGGCTATGTGGCTGGTCCGGCCCCAGGAGTACGACCCTGTCGATGTTGCCGTTACCTACCGGGAGAACGGCATTGAGCTCACCCTGCCGGCTTTACTCCCGCCGGGGGAGCATTTCTTGATGCTTGAAGCCGCCACTTCCGTGGGTAAAATTCCCCTCGACCGTATTCCCTGGCGTCTTTTACACGTGAACGGGGGCGCCGCATAGATGGCCGCCCTCCTCTTTGGTCTGGAAGAAGAAGTTTTCATCACCGAGCCGGAGCGGCCGACCCTGCAGTCCCTGTATTACCTGTCCCGGCTCCTCTGGCAGGACCCGGCCGATTATTATACCCACACTGCCTGCAATTTTACCCGGGGCAAGGACCTGCGTTTCGGCCTGATGAGCGGTATAGAGATTTCCACCGGCACCTTTAGAAACATACCCGACCTTTTAGCCGACTTGCGCCGCCGCCGCCGGGAACTGGCGGGCGTTTGTCCGGGTCTCATCGTTCCGGTGGGGCACCTTTTTGACCGGGAGGAGCCCACCAACGTTAGCGGCATGCATGTTCATATAAGCGGTTTTCCCGACCGCGAGCGGGCCTACCGCAACCTCGTCTATTTTTTACCCCTTCTGGCCCTGTTGAGTGTTAATTCGCCCATTGCCGGCAACCGCTTTTACGGTTGTTCTTATCGCTGGGCCGAGGCTTTTGCCATCGGGCCCCTGCGGGAAGACAGGCGCTACCGCTTCCAGGATTTAATCGAATCTAAACGCTTGGGTACCCTGGAAATACGCGTCTTCGACCCGGTATGGGATTTAGACCGCATTCGGATTCTACTGGAATGCATTCAGGCCATATTACTTGTCGACGCTGATTATCCCGGTGATATAGAGGTTTATAACCGTCTGCGCTTAAAAGCGGCCAAGGAGGGATATGTTGAGGAACTGCGCCCGATTTACCGCGAATTAACCCGGCTGCTTCCCCTGCCGGAAGACCTCTTTCGTCATCCTCCGGCCGAAGCCGTCAAGGACCTCTGGCTGCGGCAGGGAACCCTGGCCGTGTATTCTGCCCTGGACAACGGCTACCGTAACGGTCTTTTTGTTCCCCGTCCGGTGAAGCCGTATAAAGTGAGATGGCCGCTCATGATCGCCGGTTTTTGCGGTTATTACCTTCCCAAAATGCCGTATAATTTAAAGAAAGTGTGGTCGGAATGGTAACTTTGGGAAAAATCCTGGTGGTCATCGTTCTTGCCGTTGGGGTGCTTTTCTGGTACCTGCGCCACGTATGGTTTTATCGCGATCCGTTACGCATAGCGCCTGCAGGAGAAGGGCTTATTCTTGCCCCGGCCGACGGCCAAGTGGTCTACGTCAAACCCTTTGCCGACGGCCGGGTGGTCGCGGAAAAACTGGGACGCCCCATTCCCATTACGGAAATAATGAAAGCGCCGGGGTTTGGTGAAGAGGGCTGGATCGTGGGCATTTACATGTCGCCCCTGGACGTTCATTTCAATTATGCCCCCATCGATGCCCGGGTGGAGGGCATGGTCCATACCCCGGCGAAGATAAATTTACCTATGGTAGATCTATGGGAATATATTCGTTTGACCTATCTTCGCCGGGCAGTTGATTTATTTGCCCATCGCTACCGGCTGGTCAATGAAAGGATGACCATTTTTCTCGAGAACAGCGACGTTAAAATTGCCCTAGTGGAGATAGCCGACAAGTTTGTCAACAAGATCCGGTGTTTCATCACTCCCGGCCAGGTCGTTTCCCGGGGGCAGAAGGTGTCCTTTATAGAGCGGGGGTCCCAGGTAGACCTGATAATTTTTACAAGGGACGTGGAGATCACCGTGCGGGTCGGTCAACAGGTTTACGGCGCCCGGACGGTGGTGGCGCGTTATCGGGGAGCGGGCGGGGCGGGGCAGTGAACGCTTTGCATGTTTACATAGCCCTTTTCGGTTTGCTCCTCGTCGAGGGTATGGGCGTTCCGGGGGTCCCCTTTGAGCCCGTCTTCCTGGCCGCCGGTTATCTAATCGACCGCGGCGAAATGAATTTCTGGGCGGCGGTTGCTGTCGGCAGCCTTGGCAATCTCCTGGGCAACCTGCTGGGCTACTGGCTGGGGGCCAGGCCCGGGCGGGGCCTGATGACACGCCTTTTTCGCCGCGGCTGGAAAGAGGAAGGCCTGGCCTTGACGCGGGAGTGGCTGAGCCGTTACGGCGCGGCGGTTATAATTTTAGCTCGCTGGTTCGGGCCCATCAGGACGCCCACTATTTTGACGGCAGGAGTTGTAGGGATGAATCTGGGCCCCTATGCCCTTTATTCGGCCCTGGGCGCCTTCACCTGGACCCTGGCCTGGCAATACGCCAATTGGAAGGGAGCCCATTTCATCTTTAGATGGTGGCACCTTTACCGCCGTTATGCCACCTGGTGGCTGGATGCCCTTCTCATCTTGGTGGCATTGACGGTCACCGTCGCTTCGCTGTATTATTGCTGGCGCCGTTCATGGAAATAAATGGTATAAAATTACTTTGACAAGTATAAGGATATATGTTAAAATTATTTAACAACAGAATACGTAAACGCTGAATCCCTTGATCGAGGGAACGGGGGAACCAATTCTTTGGGGTGAATCCCCGCCTCCGGTTTAAAACCAACCGGGTGCGGGGTAGGGTTAGCTTTCGACCCGAACCCGTCAGCTAACTTCGTAAGCGTGGAAAGTGAAAGAGGTAATGTACCCCTTTAATTTTCGTGCGCCCAAAACCCCGGTTCAACCGGGGTTTTATTTTGTGAAAGGAGGTAAACATTATGAGTATTTACCCCAGCAAAGGGAGGCTGATGAGTAGAGAGACCAAGAGGGAAATTGCTCTTCAGAGGGCGGCCGAGTTGAAGGCCAGGATTGTAGATTACCTGGACGCCAGGGCTTCCATCCCCAGCGGTTTCGAAGCGGCTGATGAAATTGAGGCCAACCGTCGGCGGATAATGGCATATTTCGGCGCTACGGAAGACGACTGGCAGGACTGGCGCTGGCAGTTAAAGAACCGGGTTACCTCGGTGGCCGTCCTGGAGGAATTAATCCCCCTTACTGCAGCAGAGAAAGAAGCTATTTTGCGCGTCGAACGTACCTATCGCTGGGCCGTGTCGCCCTATTACCTGTCCTTAATGGGAAATGATCCCGAATGTCCCATTCGCCGCCAGGCTCTGCCGGGCGCGGCCGAGCTGGAGGATGAGGTAGGAGTTCTCGATCCCATGGACGAAGAGTTGACCTCACCGGCGCCGGCTATAACCCGTCGTTACCCCGACCGGCTGATCATCAACGTCACCAACCAGTGCGCCATGTACTGCCGTCACTGTCAGCGCCGGCGTAACATCGGGGAGGTAGACCGCAGCCGCAGCCGCCGCGAGCTGGAACAGGCTATTGAATACATTCGCCGGAATGAAGAGATACGCGACGTCCTCATCACCGGCGGCGATGCCTTGATGTTGAGCGATGCTACCTTAGACTGGCTGTTAACGGAGCTGGACAACATTCCCCATGTGGAAATAAAGCGTTTAGGCACCCGGGTACCGGTCACCTTGCCCCAGCGTATCACGCCGGAATTATGCCGGATACTGGCCAAGCACCCGCCTATCTACCTCAATACCCAGTTTAACCATCCCCGGGAGGTTACGCCGGCGGCGAAGGCTGCCTGCGACCGCTTGGTGCAGGCCGGGGTGGTCCTTGGGAACCAGGCGGTGCTGTTAAATGGCATCAACAACCATCCCTTTATAATGAAAAAACTCAATCAGGAACTGTTGAAGATCCGAGTACGGCCCTATTATATCTTCCACGCCAAACCGGTCAAAGGCACGACCCATTTTATCACTACCATTGAAGAAGGCGTGGAGATAATGGAGCATTTGCGCGGCTATACTTCCGGTCTGGCCGTACCTACCTATATAATCAATGCCCCCCATGGGCTGGGCAAGACGCCCATTTTACCCCAGTACGTTTTGGCCCGTAATGAAGATCATGTCGTGCTGCGGACGTGGGAAAAACGCACCATCCTCTATCCCAATTTGGGCCGCAGGAATAAGCGAGCAGGAGCATAGTAAAAAAGAGGCGCCGGTACTCGACCCGGCGCTTTGCAATTTTATTGGTGGGGTTCGGTAACGTTGTAGGCCTCTTTTAAAATAACGATGTCGACGCGGCGGTTGCGGGCCATATTGGCTTCCCCGTCGTTGGGGGCTACCGGGCGGTACTCGCCGTAGCCCGTCGCTGAAAGGCGTTCGGGGTTAATGCCGGCGTCGTTTATCAGCACTTTAACGACGCTGATGGCCCGGGCCGTCGACAGCTCCCAGTTGGAAGGATAGAGGTTGGTATGAATGGGCAGATTGTCGGTGTGGCCCTCGATCCGCAGGTAATTGGGCAAGCCGGCCAGGGCCCTGCCAATTTGGCGGAGCAGAGCGCGGGCCTCGGGGGTTAATTCGGCGGAGCCCCGGGGAAAGAGGATGGTATCATACATGCTGACAACCAGGCCCCGTTCCTGGTTGGTCAGGGTAATCTGATCCTGGAGGCCTTCCTGGGTTATGTATCGTTCCAGATTAGCCTTTACCCCGGCTAGTTCCGTTAATTCTTCGTTATTTTCTAGTCCAGTGCCGCTGTCCATGGCCGGCTCCGTACCGGCAACAAGGGACGGCAGGCCGCCTTCGGGAAAAATTCCAGACGCCGGCGCGCCGAGGAAGGCCTGGGCCAGGGAACTGGCCAGGGCGGCCATTTTCTGGGCGTTGAGGCTGCTGATGGAGTACATGACCACAAAAAAAATCATTAAAAGGGTTATGAGATCGGAATAAGTCAAAAGCCAACGTTCTTTATTGTCGTGTTTAACCTTTTCGCCGCCGCGCCTGGCCACCGGTCCCTTCCTCCTTTCCGCCGCTCCTTCCTAGGATTTTTTTCTGTACCTCCGGTGAAAGGAAGGCGAGAAGGGTGCTGCGGATGAGGGTGGGGTTGCGGCCGGCCTGCAGGGCCAGCACCCCTTCCAGGACCATTTCCTGGTAAATCCGCTCTTTACCGGCCTTGTTTTTGAGTTTGGCGGCCAGGGGCAGCCATAAAAGGTTGGCGGAAGAAACGCCGTAGAGGGTGGCGATAAAGGCCATAGCTATGGAAGGCCCCAGTTTATCCGGCGAGCTGATATTACTTAGGACGTGAACTAGACCCATGACGGTGCCGATGATTCCCATGGTGGGCGCATAGCCGCCGGCGGCTTCAAAGATGCTGATGCCGGTGGCGTGGCGTTCTTCGGTGGCGTAAATATACTGTTCTAACACATTGCGAGTCTGTTCGGGATCGGTGCCGTCCACCACCAGCTGCAGGGCGGTACGCAGAAAGGAGTCGTCGATGGTTTCCAGCTCCTTTTCCAGGCGGACAAAGCCTTCCCTGCGGGCTAAAACGGCATAATTGACGATGGTATCGATAGCCTTGGGCAGATCAAAGGGCTTTTCCTTCAGGGCAATTTTTAGCAGACGGGGGACGTTCATAATCTCGTCGCGGCTGAAACCGATCATAGTGGCGCCGATGGTGCCCCCGAAAACGATCATGGCCGCCGTAACGGCCAGAAGGGCGCCGGGCTCGCCGCCTTCAAGGATAAAAGCGGCGATTAAGGAGCCGAAGCCGATAATCAATCCCAGGATGACGTTCAGATCCAAACTGCTATACCACCTTTCTCCATATCCGTCCATAGTTTCCCAGGTTAACTAGCATAATTCGGCAAAAAACGAGAAACTCCTTGTTTATTGACCGTCAAATTTTCCTGTGGTAGGATTAAGATTGGATTAAGTGTAAACCAATATAATTGTCAGGAAGGAAGATAAAGATTGAATGATTTGTTAATCAGGCGCGCCCGGCTTATGGATGAGCCGGGAACCGTCGATGTGGCCATCAAGGACGGCTACATCGTTGCCGCCGGGGGAGGAGTGGCCGGGTCCGCCCGGCAGATGATTGATGCGGCAGGCAGGCTTTTGATACCTGCCTTTGTCGATGCCCACACCCACCTGGATAAGGCCTTGACGGCCTCGCGAGAAGGCGTCGCTTCCCTGGCGGAAGCCATTGAAGACTTCCAGCGGCGCAGCCGGAAGATGGAAAAAAACGATTTTCTTGACCGCGGCCGTCGGGTGTTGAAGATGGCCTTGAGCCACGGCACAACCGCCATGCGCGCCCACATCACGGTAAGCGAAGCCCTGGGCCTCAGAGGGATAGAAGCGGCTTTAGAGCTTAAAAGAGAGTTTGCCGGCAAGGTCGAACTCCAGGTGTTCGCCATGGCCGGGGAGGGGGAGCCGGTACCGGCTTCGC
The DNA here is from genome assembly GCF_039233145.1 of Moorella humiferrea. Lineage (NCBI taxonomy): Bacteria > Bacillati > Bacillota > Clostridia > Neomoorellales > Neomoorellaceae > Neomoorella > Neomoorella humiferrea. The sequence continues at coordinate 384,228 of NZ_CP136419.1, forward strand.
CTTTGCAGGAACTTTTGGAAGAGGCCCTGCGCCTCGGCGCCGACGGTCTGGGGGGCGCTCCCTACCTTTCGGAGGGCATGCGTGAGTGGGTGGATTACATCTTTGCCCTGGCCGGGAAGTATAACGTCCCCATCGATCTCCACGTTGACGAAACCGATGCCCCAACGGTGGCATCCCTGGAATATATAGCGGCCAAAACCGTCCAGACGGGGTACCAGGGGCGGGTGGTGGCTTCCCACTGCTGCGGTCTGGCGGCCGTGGACGACGCCAGGGCCGCTCAAGCCATCGCCGCCGTAAAGGATGCGGGCATCAGCGTCATTACTTTACCTTCCTGCGAGCTCTACCTGATGGGTCGCCAGGACAGGGGTCTGGTACGGCGCGGCGTCACCAGGGTCGGGGAGCTGCAGGCGGCGGGGGTGAACGTCGCCTACGCTTCCGGCAACATTCGCGACGCCTTCCGTCCCTTTGGCAATGCCGATATGCTGGAAGAAGCACTGATCACCGCCCAGGTGTTGCAGATGGGTACGCCCCTTGAATTGAAAAAGGTTCTGGAAATGGGCACCTACAATGCCGCCGCCGCCATTGGTCTTAATGATTACGGGATTAAAGCAGGTGGCCGCGCGGACCTGGTCCTGTTGGATGCAAGCAGTCCGGCGGAAGCCATCATCGGGCAGGTGGAGAAGGTTTGTGTCATCAAGGGCGGCCGGGTGGCCGCGCGTAACGACAAAAAAAGCGATATAATTATTTAATTCGCCGGTTGCCTTAAAAAACGGTACGGATTATACTAGTTGTGAGCCAATTATTAACAATGGAGGAATAAACTTGTTAGTAGATCTTAATCCCATCGCCTTCCAGATAGGTCCCATAGCAGTGCGCTGGTACGGCATCTTCATGGCCCTTTCCTTCCTGGTAGGCTCCTGGTACCTTTACCGGGAGGGGATGCGGCGGGGGCTGGATGAAGATTTTCTCCTCAATTTGGCCATAATTATCATCGTCTGCGGCGTCGTCGGCGCGCGTTTGATGTTCGTCCTGGCTAATTACCCCTCATGGTTTGTAACCGACCGCCTGCAAATACTGAAAATATATGAAGGAGGCCTCTCCTGGCACGGCGGTCTTCTGGGCGGCTTTTTAGGTGGATGGCTTTACGCCCGCTTTAAAAGGGTCGACGCCAACCTGCTGGCGGATCTGGTGGTCCCCGGGCTGTCCTTCGGCTATTTTCTGGTACGCATTGCCAACATCTTTAACCAGGAGGTTTTAGGGCGGCCCACCGATTTTTGGTTCGGACGCTGGCCGGCCCAGGTCATCGGCTCGGCCATAGGCCTGCTTCTTCTAGCCCGCTATTTTTATGTCCAGAGTAAAAATCCTCCGCCCGGCTACCAGTTCTGGTCTTTCATTTTCTATCATCAGATACTGCGAGCCGTGGTTGAAGAAACGGTGCGGGACAATCCTCTGGATGTTTGGGGATATATCGTTCCCCACTGGGGCCTGGGTTTCTTTACCCTCACCCAGATTACCACACCTCCCATACTACTTTTAGCCTACTACTTCATGCGGCGTTCCCGACTGGCGGCGCGGGTGAGGTATCGCCGATAAGGACTTTAAAATTTTAAACAAGATATAACGCAGACTTTATTTGTCTTTAATCTGGGAGGGTTACAATAAAAATTGCCAAGAACAAATTACCAGGGAGGTAATGAATATGCGGCAAAAACTGGTAACCCTCCTCAAAGATTGCCTGTATGTGCTGGAAAAGGTGGTAGACGCCCCGTATGAGCTGCGGCAGATGCAGGAGCAGGTAGAACGAAAGATCGCCGAGATAAGGAAAGAGCAGCAAAGCGGGGGTAAAAAAGTTGCATAAAAAAACATAACGGCGGGGTCCGGCTTCAGAATGGGGACCCCGCCTTTCATTTTACCGGCCCCTCTTGAGCAGCATATCAATGAGGTCGGGAGCATGCTGTCGTCACCGTTGCCCCAGCCCAGGGCGGTATTACTTTTGGCACGGGCCATAAATCCGGCTTTCAACTTCCTGGCCAGGACCAGGAGCAAGGTGGGCGTAACCGGCATGCAGCTTAATTTTTACTTCCCGGCATCTACGGTTTAGTAATTGTTGGGCCTTCTCGCGAAAAGCCTGCGTTTTTTCAAAAAGCTCGCGTGTCGAAGGGTTTTTATCTTCAGGTAGCGAGAAACCCTGACCCTGGTAGGGGACGATGGTTCGATTATAGCGGCCACAGACAGAAATGATGGGGCCAGCCTGGCGGGTAGAGAAGAGGTAGAGCGGGCGTTAAAGGGGGAAACGGTTATCAAGGAAACGACCCCTGATGGGACAACTTTTCTTACTATAGCCGTACCCGTTAACCCTGACGGCGTGAAGATAAAGGGTGTACTTCTGGGCGACTTTGCCCTTAAGACGCTGGAAGACGTGTTGAAGGGCGCGCATACTGATATATCTTCGGTCTACCTTTTAAACGGACAAGGGAAGTTATTGATCTCCGGCCAGGAGGTGGCAGATACCAGTTTTCAAACCTTTGCAGCTCGTGAAATTGCCGCCGGTAGAGGTGGGACGGGAAGGTACCGTGATTACAAGGGGCAGGAAGTGTTTGGCGCTTTTTTACCCCTGAAAGAAATCGGCTTGGGCGTGGTGGTAGAAAGAAAGGTAGCCGAAGCTATGGCGGCTGCCAAGGGTATAAGCATTTTTCTGGGGAGCGCGCTAGGTATAATTGCTATTTTTGCCTTCTTGCTGGCCAGAAGCCTGGCCGGCAGGCTGATGCGCCCCCTGGAAAACCTGGTGGAAGTTTCGAGCCGGGTAGCCAGAGGAGAATTAAATGTCGAGGTTGAAAGCAGGGGGCAAGACGAGATCGGCAGGCTCGGTGCTACTTTTGCTCTGATGGTTGGGGGGTTAAAAGAGATTGTTAAGAAAATTAGCGACAGTGCCAGCGAGGTAACCGGTGTGGCACGGATGCTGGCTAGCGGCGCAGCGACGGTCCAAAAGGCAAGCGGTGAAGTAAGAGCGGCTCTGGCCGGGGTTGCAGCAGGTGCAGAGAAGCAGGCTGAAGGTGTAAACGTAGTTGTAGAGACTTTAAATCAAATTGCCGCTGGCATGGAGCAGATTGCCGGCCGCGCCCTGGCCATAGCAGGGGAAGGTTCGCGGATGGGTGATATTGCTGCCCAGGGGGCGAGGAGCATGAACCAGGTAACCAGCCAGATGGATGCCATTCAGGCGCAGCAGGACAACCTGGGGCAATTTATCACCAGCCTGACGGGCAGGGTGGAAGAAATCAGCCATTTAGTCGGCGTGGTTGGCAGTATTGCCGAACAGACCAACCTCCTGGCTCTGAATGCCGCCATTGAAGCAGCACGGGCAGGAGAACTGGGCCGGGGTTTCGCCGTGGTGGCCGCAGAAGTAAAGAAGCTGGCCGAGGAAGCGGGGCAGGCAGCTCGGGATATTACGCGTAAGGTCCAGGTAATCCAGGAGGAATCTAGTAATACGGTAAATGCCATGGCGGCAGCCAGGCGGCAGGTGGAAATTGGTGGCAAGGTAGTGCGGCAGGCAGAAATTGATTTTACCAACATCCGTTCCGCCCTGGGAGGAGTCCTGCAGCAGGTAGAAGATATATCGGCTTCCATCCAGGAGATTTCGGCCGGCAGCCAGGAACTAAAGCAGGCAGTGCAAGAAATAGCCGCCATCTCCCGGCAAACAGCCGGGTTAACTGCCGGCGTAATGGCGGCTCTGGAACATCAAGAAGAGGCTGTACGCCAGTTACATACTGAAACCAGTACCCTTGAGGAAATGTCCGCCGGGCTGCAGCAAGCGATAGCCTCCTTTAAAACCTGAAATGGATTTAACTAATTTTAACCCGCAAGCTGGCTGTAAGGCTGACAATTAACAAATATTTTACCTTATTTTTAAAACGGGACAACTTCGGCTTTACTCCATCTTAAACTCCCTTTGCTATGATATAGGCACCAAATCTTAACAGGGAGGTTTTTGTCAATGCCCTTTTGCGGCCCACGGGTTACTCGTAGTTGTTACCAAAAATTGTTTTCCTTGGTCCTGGTAGTTACCTTGCTTGCTGCTGTTTTCCTGCCCCTGATGCCGGCTGAAGCAGCGGCAACGGCCAAAAACGTCATTATCCTGGTTGGGGACGGCATGGGTGCCAGCCATACGACCCTGGCCCGCTGGTACAAGGGTGGTCCCCTGGCCCTTGATGAGATGGTCAGCGGCGCGGTCCGTACTTATTCAGCGGAATCTCTTATAACCGACTCCGCCCCGGCAGCCACAGCCTTTGCCACCGGCTATAAGTCAAACGACAAATTTATCGGTATTGCCGCCGCTAGTGTTACCGTCCCGGGAGCGGCCTCCCTCAACGCCGGCGACCAGTACAGGCCCCTGGCTACCGTTCTTGAGGGAGCCAAACTCCTGGGCAAAGCGACAGGTTTAGTTGCCACCTCCAACCTGCAGCATGCCACACCGGCAGCCTTCTCTTCCCACTGGCACAGCCGCAGTAATTACGAAGAAATTGGGAAACAGCAGGTTTACGAACAGATAGATGTTGCTTTTGGTGGCGGTAAAAAGTACCTTTTACCTAAAGAGCAGGGCGGTACACGCAAAGATGGTTTAAACTTGTTAGATGAGCTGAAAAATATGGGTTACACCATTGTCAGCAATACCCAGGAACTCCTACAAACTAAGGCCTCTAAGGTGTGGGGCCTCTTTGCCGACGATGCCATGGCCTATGACTTTGACCGCGACCCGGCTAAAGAGCCCAGCCTGGCGCAGATGACCCGCAAGGCAATCGAAATTTTGTCCCAGGATCCCGACGGTTTCTTCCTATTTGTTGAAGGGAGTGAAATCGACTGGGCCTCCCATGCCAATGATCCTGTAGGCGTCATCAGCGAAACCCTGGCCTTTGATGCCGCCGTGAAGGAAGCTCTGGACTTTGCCAAAAAAGACGGCCAGACCCTGGTGGTGGCCTTTACCGACCACGGTAACGGCGGGATGAGTATTGGTAATAAAGCCAGCGATAATACCTATTCCAAGCTCAGCTTTGAGCAGGTCATCGAACCCCTGCGTAAAGCCCGCCTGACTGGCCAGGGAGTGGAGGCCAGGCTGAATGCCGACCGGAGCAATATTGTGGAAGTCATGGCCCGGTATTACGGGATAAGTGATCTAACAGAAGAAGAGATTGCTGCCATCCGCCAGGCGAAGCCCGGTTCTTTGAACTACGTAATCGGCCCTATGATCAGCAAGAGGGCCTATATCGGGTGGACTACCAATGGCCATACCGGCGAAGATGTCTTCCTCTACTCCTACGGGCCGGGGAAATTAACCGGTACGGTTGAAAACGCAGAAATCGGCCGGAAAGTGGCCGCAGCCATGGGGCTGGATCTAACCTGGCTGAACAAAGAATTATTCATACCGGTGCGCCAGGCCTTTAAAGATGCCGCCATTACCTGGGACAACAGCAACCCCAACCTGCCCAAAGTAATAATTGAGAGGGGCGGGAAAAGGGCCGAGTTGCCGGTAGGAACGAACCTGATGCTCATTAATGGCCAGAAGCATTACCTGCCGGGGGTGATAGTTTATAGTGAGCCGAAAGGCGTTACCTATGTCCCCAGGGCGGCAACGGAACTGTTAAACTAGAATTTCCCGAGATAATACGGCCGGGGTTATATTTGCCCCGGCTTTTAATTTGAGCTTCCAGCTGGTGCCGTTCAGAAGGACTTTTAACGAAATTTTAAGTCAAAACCAACGTTACTTTAACCCTGAGATTGTACAATTTTCTTAAAAGCACTGGTAGCGAGGGGATATTAATGACTAGAATTCTAGTGGTGGATGATGAAGTGGCGATTCAGGAACTGGTACGCTATAACCTGGAACGATCGGGGTTTGAAGTACTGACGGCCCCGGATGGGCCTACAGCCCTGGCGAAAGCCGAACAAACGCTACCGGATCTCATTATCCTGGACTTGATGCTACCGGGTATCGACGGCCTGGAAGTATGTCGCCGTCTTAAGGCCAACAAGGCAACGGCAGCTATACCCATAATTATCCTGTCAGCTAAAAATGATGAATTGGATAAGATCCTGGGACTGGAACTGGGGGCCGATGATTATGTTACTAAACCCTTTAGCCCCCGGGAGTTATTGGCCCGGGTTAAGGTATGCTTACGGCGGTTGATTTTACCGGAGGGCATGGACCAGCCCCGGCTGCAAGTAGGACCCTTCTTAATGGAGGTTCAGGAATATCGCTTTTACATAGCCAATACAGCTATTAAATTAGCACCTAAGGAATTTGAATTGATGCATTACTTTCTCCTTAATGTAGGTAAAGTACTGCGCCGAGAGCTGTTACTGCAAAAAATTTGGGGTTACGATTACTGTGCAGATACCCGGACGGTAGATGTCCACGTCCACCACTTGCGGGAAAAAATAGAGCCGGATCCGGCCAACCCCATCTATATAGAAACCATTCGCCGGGTAGGGTATCGTTTCCGGGAAATTGTTGATTAAAAGTTTACGATTATTTTATAGAACCTTAACTAGGGATTCATTAAGGGATAATTTAGACATAACATCAACTTTTTATAATTATTTTAGCCTGGTAGTTACCTGCTGACCATCTTAATTTAAAAGGAGGAGAATACTTAGTGCTAAGCAAAAAGAGCAAGTGGGTAGTTGTGCTGGTAATGGCGCTGGCGTTGCTGATGTTAGTAACCGCTTGCGGCAAGAGCGGTGAAACCGGCAAAGGGCCGGCGGGGAGCAGCGACGGCAAGGCTCAAAGCGTAGCCTTGAATGGTGCCGGCGCGTCTTTTCCCTATCCCCTTTACAGCAAGTGGATTGCCGAGTATCGCAAGGTGACTCCCAGTGTAGCTATCGACTACCAATCCATTGGTAGCGGTGGTGGTATCAAAGGTATCACCGAGCAGACAGTAGATTTTGCCGGCAGTGATGCCCCTATGACGGATGAACAGCTGGCCAAGGCCCCGGGACAGATCTTCCACATTCCCACGGTTATGGGTGCCGTCGTAATTACTTACAACCTGGAAGGCGTTAAGACAGGCCTCAAGCTTACCCCGGAGGTCATCAGTGACATCTTTCTGGGTAAAATTAAGAAGTGGAACGACAACGCCATCAGTTCTTTGAACCCGGATGTAAAGCTCCCTGATAAGGACATCACCGTTGTTCACCGTTCCGATGGCAGCGGTACCACCAACATTTTCACTGATTACCTGAGCAACGTCAGCAAGGAATGGAAAGAAAAGGTAGGTAAAGGTACTGCCGTCGAATGGCCTGTTGGCATTGGTGCCAAGGGTAATGAAGGCGTGGCCGGTACAGTCAAGCAGACGCCGGGTGGTATTGGCTATGTAGAGCTTGCCTATGCCGTCCAGAACCAGCTGCCTTACGCTTTCATTAAAAATCAGGCCGGTAAATTTGTGGAGCCCACCCTGGATACCACGACTGCGGCTGCTGCCGGTGCCGCCGCCAATATGCCTGAAGATATGCGGGTTTCCATCGTCAATGCTCCCGGTGAAAACTCCTATCCAATTGCCGGATACACCTACCTGCTGGTGTATAAAGACCAGAAGGATAAGGACAAGGGTACGGAACTGGTTAAATTCCTGTGGTGGGCTATTCATGATGGGGAAAAGTTTGCCAAAGACCTGCTCTATGCGCCGCTTCCCGATAACGTCGTAAAACTGGCGGAAGCCAAGATCAAGCAGATCAATTACAAGGGTGAACCTCTTTATAAGTAAATCCTCAGGCAATATTGCCGGGGATGAATGGCAGTAATTACTGGACGGGTTGGAAGCTGAAACTTGATTCATACCAGTGGAAAAGCCGCGCGTGGCGCGGCTTTCATAATCCTTAACATGATATTAACGTAGAGCTAATTTAAAAATAACACCAGTTTTTTATAATAATCTGTGGACAGGCAGTAACCTGCTGGTGGTATATTAAAAATAGGAGGAGAATTTTAAGTGGCGAAGAAAAGCAAGCGGGTAATTGTGCTGGTAATGGCGCTGGCGTTGCTGATGTTGGTAACCGCTTGCGGCAAGAGCGGTGAAACCGGCAAAGGGCCGGTGGGTAGCAGCGACGGCAAGGCTCAAACCGTAGCCTTAAATGGTGCCGGCGCTTCTTTCCCTTACCCCCTTTACAGCAAATGGATCGCCGAATATAACAAAGTAGCTCCTAATGTAAACATTGATTACCAATCCATTGGCAGCGGCGGCGGCATCAAGGGTATAACAGAGGAAACGTTGGATTTTGCCGGCAGCGACGCCCCGATGACAGATGAGCAAATGCGCAAAGCGCCAGGGCAGATTTTCCACATTCCCACGGTTATGGGCGCCGTGGTAATCACCTATAATCTCGACGGCGTTAATTCAGGCCTCAAGTTGACGCCGGAAGTAATAAGCGGCATCTTCCTGGGTAAAATTAAGAAGTGGAACGACCCTGCCCTTACTTCTTTAAACCCCGACGTAAAACTTCCGGATAAAGACATAACCGTCGTCCACCGTTCCGACGGCAGTGGCACCACCAATATTTTCACCGATTACCTGAGCAGCATTAGTGCGGAATGGAAAGAAAAAGTAGGTAAAGGTACTGCCGTCGAATGGCCTGTTGGCATTGGCGCCAAGGGCAATGAAGGCGTGGCCGGTACAGTCAAGCAGACGCCGGGCGGTATTGGCTATGTAGAGCTTGCCTATGCCGTCCAGAACCAGCTGCCTTACGCTTTCATTAAAAATCAGGCCGGTAAATTTGTGGAGCCCACCCTGGATACCACGACTGCGGCTGCTGCCGGTGCCGCCGCCAATATGCCTGAAGATATGCGGGTTTCCATCGTCAACGCCCCAGGCGAAAATTCCTATCCGATTGCCGGATACACTTACCTGTTGGTATATAAAGATCAGAAGGACAAAGACAAAGGCACGGAATTGGTCAAATTCTTGTGGTGGGCCATTCACGACGGTGAAAAATATGCCAAAGATCTACTTTATGCCCCCCTGCCCGAAAATGTAGTAAAATTGGCCGAAGCCAAGATCAAACAAATTAACTACCAGGGGCAACCCCTTTATAAATAATCCTTAACAATATTTTAACATGGGGCTAACTTAATTATAACACCGATCTTTTATAATAATTTTTGGATATTAATCATAACTGCTCCGCAAAAACTAATTTTGTTGATGCGACGGACAAAGGTACACCGGAGTGGGGAAATCGGGGTTCGACCCATGATTTCCCCTTGCCCAATTCAATGCCGGTGTGGAGGTTTTGTGTAGATGCCGAACCATAAAAATCGCCAGGTAGGCGATGGCTTCTTTCACGGCCTCACCTTGCTAGCGGCCCTGGTGATGCTGGGTGTGGTGATAATCATCGCCCTCCAGCTAGTTAAAGGATCCCAACCGGCTTATGCCCGCTTCGGCCTTGGCTTTATTATGGGTTCCCGCTGGGATCCGGTCCACGGCCAATTTGGGTCCCTGCCCTTAATTTATGGGACCATTGTATCGTCCCTCATAGCTCTGCTTATCGCCGTACCCCTAAGTCTGGGGATCGCCGTTTATCTGGCCGAACTGGCACCTTCCAGGCTACGGGGGCCGGTTTCCTTTCTGGTAGAGCTGCTGGCGGCCATTCCAAGTGTTGTCTACGGCCTGTGGGGAATATTCGTTTTGGTGCCGTGGATCCGGACGACCGTGGAACCTCTTTTACACCGTTTTCTTGGCTGGCTGCCCTTCTTTCAGGGTAATTTTTACGGGTTCGGCATGCTGGCGGCCGGCGTTATCCTGGCCATTATGATTATTCCTACCATCGCCGCCGTTTCCCGGGAAGTACTGCTGGCAGTCCCTAATACCCAGCGGGAAGCCATGCTGGCCTTGGGCGCCACCCGCTGGGAAACTATAAAAATGGCCGTTCTGCCCTACGGCCGTTCTGGCCTGTTGGGAGCAGTCATCCTCGGCCTGGGCCGGGCGGTGGGAGAGACCATGGCCGTGACCATGGTCATCGGCAACCGGCCCCAGATTTCTCCGTCGGTATTTGAGTTGGGCCAGACTATTGCCAGCATTATTGCCAATGAGTTCAGCGAGGCCTTCGACGATCTGCATCTGGCGGCTCTAGTGATGGCCGGGCTAGTCCTTTTCACCGTTACCCTGCTGTTAAACGTCGTCGCTCGCTTGCTGGTGTGGCGGACGGCCAGGATAGCGGGAGGCGCGGGTAAAGAATGAGCGGGGGAAGAAATTACCGTCGGAAATTTATGAACACCCTGATGTTTGTCCTGGCCATGGGGGCAACTGCAGTAGCCCTCGTTCCCCTGGCTAGTATTTTAATGTATGTAGTGGCCAAGGGCCTGACGGCCCTTAACTGGGACTTTTTTACCCAGCTCCCTAGACCCGTGGGACAGCCCGGGGGCGGGTTGGGCAACGCCATCATCGGCACCATTATTTTAGTTGTAGCGGCTTCCTTTATCGGCATACCTGTGGGGATTCTCGCAGGCATATATTTGGCGGAGTTCGGCCGGGGCCGCTTAGCCGGTCTGGTCCGGTTTATCTGCGACGTCATGACCGGTATCCCTTCTATAATTGTCGGTATCGTTGTCTACGGCACCATGGTCCTGGCCATGAAACGTTTTTCGGCCCTGGCCGGGGCCGTGGCATTGGCCGTCATTATGCTGCCCCTGGTCACCCGCACGACGGAGGAAATGCTGCGCCTGGTTCCCAACAGCCTGCGCGAAGCCTCCCTCGCCCTGGGGGCTACCAGGTGGCGCACCACCTTAAGCATCGTGCTGCGCAGTGCCATGGGAGGAATCATTACGGGTTCCCTTCTGGCCGTGGCGCGGATCGCCGGGGAAACGGCGCCCCTGCTCTTTACGGCTTTGAACAGCCGCTACTGGCCTACCGGCCTTTTGGATCGCATTGCTTCCCTGCCGGTATATATTTACACCTATGCCACGACGCCTTATGAAGAGATGCACCGCCTGGCCTGGGGCGCGGCCCTGGTGCTGGTAGCCATGGTTATGCTTACAAGCATCGCCGCCCGAATGGCAGGCCGCCGGTTCGGCGGAGGGGGACGTCAGTGATGAAGGTATGCATGAAGATAGAGGATTTCAATGCCTGGTACGGTCAAAACCATGTAGTAAAGGACGTCAACCTGGAAGTGTACACCAACCAGATAACGGCCATCATCGGACCGTCCGGGTGCGGCAAATCTACCTTCATACGCTGCCTGAACCGGCTGCATGAATTGATCCCGGGCGCCCGGACAAAGGGCCGGGTGTTCCTTGACGGCGAAGATATATACGGTGCCAATGTGGATGCAGCCGACCTGCGCCGCCGGGTAGGCATGGTCTTTCAAAAGCCCAATCCCTTTCCTACCATGTCAATTTTCGACAACGTGGCCGTCGGCCTGCGCCTTCACGGTATACCCTCCGGGACCACCGTGGAAGAGGTGGTGGAGAGGTGCCTGAAAATGGTGGGGCTGTGGAAGGAAGTAAAAGACCGCCTGCATGTATCGGGGGCGGGTCTCTCAGGGGGCCAGCAGCAGCGCCTGTGCATCGCCCGGGCCCTGGCCGTGGAACCGGAAGTTTTGCTCATGGACGAGCCCTGTTCGGCCCTTGACCCGGTATCGACATTAAAAATAGAAGAGCTGGTAAAAGAATTGAAGGAAAAGTACACCATCGTCATGGTCACCCACAACATGCACCAGGCCGCCAGGGTGGCCGACTACACCGCCTTCTTTTTAGAAGGGCGGCTGATCGAGTACGGCGCCACTGCCGACATTTTTACCAATCCAAAGGACCGGCGCACCGAGGAGTATATTACCGGGCGTTTTGGCTAAAACAACAAATATGCCGCCTTTCCGGCGGCTTTTTTGCTGGCCGCGGGTTTACTGCAGGAAATCGGGTGCGGGCGGCGAAAAGAGGTATAGCGAAGCATTTGACGGGGGTGAAGCCTTTGTTCAGGTTGCTGCACCTGGCGGACTTACATCTAGGTTACCATGTGGCCCTTCCTTCCCCCCTTAAGGAAGAAGTCTGCCGGGAGCGCAATGGGATTTTGAAGAAAGCCGTGGACCTGGCCCTGGACCCCAGAATGGCCATCGATATGGTGGTCATCGCCGGGGATTTATTTGACAACCACCGTCCGGAGGCCACCTTTGTGGAAGAAACCATACGGGAATTGGCCCGGCTGGAGGCCGCCGGCATCCGGGTGGTGACAGTGCCGGGAAACCACGACGAGATTACATATAACGACGCGGTTTACCGCCGCGAGGCCGGGCGCTGGCCGGGAATTTTGGTGAATGCGCCCATGCCGGCATCAGTTGCCGAATTTACCATTAAAGGTTATACCTGTCGCCTGGTGGCCATGGCCTATACGGGCGGGGTCACCCGCATCGACGGCCCGTTAAAAGACTTCCCGCCGGCAGGAGAAGGGGAGATAAGCCTGGCCGTTTTCCACGGCTCCCTGGATTGGGACGGGGGCGAAAGGAGCCTGCCCCTGGATGGTGCCGCCCTGGCGGCCGCGGGGTACGATTATATAGCCCTGGGCCACATCCACCGAGGGGGTGAGCGGCGGCTGGGCAAAACCCTCGCCTGTTATGCCGGGATGGTGGCCGGCAGGGGCTTTGCCGATCCCGGCACGGGCTCCTGGACCATAGTAACCTTAGGCGACGGCCCGGCGCGGGTGGAGGGGATACCGGCTCCGACGCGGCCCTGGCAGGTGATAACGGTCGACGTGACGGGTATGGGCGGGATGGAGGAGCTGGAAGCAGAGATAAAAGAAAACTTGACCGCAGATGCCATAACCCAGGTTCGCCTTGTCGGGCATGTGGGTTTTGAATTGGATCTGGAAGTCTTGCGGGTCCGTCTGGAACATATTTGTTCGTACCTGGAACTGGCGGATGAAACTGAAGGATGGGCGCCGGAGGTACTGGACAAACTGGCGGCAGAGCCCACCATCAGGGGCCTTTTCGTCCGCCGCCTGCGGGAAAAGCTTTCCCATGCGGCTTCACCCCAGGAGGCGGAGACGGTAAACCGGGCCCTCATGTACGGCCTGGCGGCCTTGAAGGGGGGCGGCGGGTCATGCCTGCGGTAACTTGGCGGCGGTTGAGCCTTTGGGGCTTTGGCTGCTATCGCGACGGGGTAAAGGTTACCTTTCAAGATGGCCTGAACGTCCTTGTGGCTCCCAACGAAAGGGGCAAATCAACCCTCGTGGCCGGGCTGGAAGCCGTCCTTTTCGGTCTGCCCAATACCGCAAATCCGGAAGCCTTTGGCACCACCCGTTTCGCCAACCGGGAAGGCGCGGAGCGTTTCGAAGGAGAGCTGGAATTTTTAGTTGACGGCGTACCGTATGTCATAAAACGGCATTTCGCTACCAACCGCGTGACCCTGCGGCGCTGGGAGGAAAACGGCTGGGAAGAAATCTGGCGGGGGACCCATAATCCCGGCGCCCATAAAAAAATTCCCATCTATATTGATCATTTAACGAACCTTTTGGGCATAACTTCCCGGGAACTTTTTGAAGCCACCTTTTGCCTGGGCCAGCCCCTGCCGGAGGGCAGGGCCTTAGATAATGAGGTGCAGAAGCTCCTTTCAGGGAGCGGCGGCCATTACCAAGAAGCCCTCCAGCATCTGGCCGGTTCGTTACGTTCCCTGACCCGCTACTGTGGCGATATGGGTGTAGGCAACAACGGCCGCAAAGACGCCCGCCTGGAAGAACTGCGGACGGAAATCGCCGCCCTGCAAAGGGTTAAACAGGCATCCGGCGACACCATGGAGGAGCTGACCGCGGTGCGTGCCCGGCTCCAGGAACTGGCAGCAGAACTTAAAAACGCCAGGGAGGAGTTGAAGAAACGGAGGGAACTGCGGGATGCATGGGACAGATGGCGGGCCTTGCACGTGCGCTACCAGGGTTTCTTACGCGAGCAGCGGCAGGCTGGAACGGCCCTTGCCAGGGCCCGGGAGCTGGAGCAGAAGATTCGCGCCTCCCGGGAGGAAGCTTCCCGCCTCTATCCCGAATGGGAATCTTTTATAGAAGGCAGTGAAGGCCTCGACCGCCTTCTGGAGCTGGAAGGAGAAATCACCCGCCTCCAGAAGGAAGCAGATGCAGGGGAGGCCCAGGTCAATGAACTCCGGGTCCGGCGGGAGGATTTAACGGCAAGGCTTAAAGGAGAGCTGGCAGCTGTCGCCGACCATCCCGACATCCTGCGGGATCTGGAAGAATTAGAACGGCTGCGCCGGGAAATAGCAGAACTGGCCGCAAAAATGGAGGAGCTGGCCGCCCGCGAGGCCGAGACGGCCGCGGCACTGGCCGCCCTGCCGGATTTCGCCACCCTGGGAACGAGCCCGGCCGCCGTCATCGAAGGGCTGCAGACGGCCGCCCGCGGGCTCATGGCGGATTGGGAACGTTTTGAGAAAGATTATACGCGCTGGCGGGAGCTAAAAAAAGAGCTTGCCGGGGAACTCTCCTGCTTTGCCGCTCTATCACCGGAACAGGAAGAACTGGCGGCCAATTATGAATATCGGCGGGCGGCTCTGGAAAAAGAAGAAAGGGAGGCCGGGGAAAACTGCCGCCGGCTGGAGGAACGGAAAGAAGCCTACCGCAAACGTGAGGAGGAGTATCACCGGCGTTTCCGTGATCTTGACGCTTTAGGGGAAGACGCCCTTCACGCCCTGGCTGAAAAGCCGAAGACCGGAGCGGAGCTTAAGCTTAAAGAAGCCGCCCTGCAGTCGTCCCTGGCGGCAGGCCGCCGCCGGCGGGCCGTCCTGGCAATTCTTGTCGGCGCCGGCCTTTTGACAGGTGCGGTGGTCGGCATTATGGGCGGCAGCTGGCCTGCGGCGGCCGTTATCATCTTGCTGTGCTGTTTGGGGGGTGCGGCCTGGATTTACCTGGGACGCCCCCGGGATGACGCCGTAGCCCTTGAGGCGGAGGTTGCCGCCTTAAAAGAACGCCTTAGGGGGCTGGATGCGGTCTTAGGCCCCTGGGCTGACGCCCCTTTAGAGAAGCTGGACGAACTGCGTCACCGCCTGCTGGAAAGGGAACGGGCCCGCGCGGAACTGGCCGCCCTGGCGGCTTCCCTCCCCGGCGTTGAAGAAGAAGAAAGGGCCCGGCAGGCCCTGGCGGCCGCCGTGAAGGCGCGGCAGGAGTTTACGGCCGCAACAGCCGCCTTTGCCGTCCGTTTTACCGATGTTGCCGCCGCCTTCCAGCGCTACCGGAACGCCCGCGATGAGCTGAAAATACTGGAGGGCAGGCTGAAGGAATTTAGCGAGAAAAATCCAGGCGTGGCGGTGGAAGAAGCCTTTAAGGCATCACCCCACACCCTGGATGCCCCCTGGCCGGGACTGGCCGCGCTGGCGCGCCTGTACGGAAGGTCTTCGACCACGACGGGCGAGCTCCTGGAGTGGTTAAAGGAACTGGAAAAGGGAGGCTGGGAAGAGATCCTGGAGCGGGCGCGGCAGTGGGAAGAGCTGGCGGCCAAGAAGAGCTGGTTAAATGAGCGGCAGAAACAACTCTTGCAGCCGGACGACAAAGGGCAGACGACTCTAACCCGCCTTGAGGCCGCCGTCGCCGCTTTAGAGGTCCATGTAGCACCCTTTACGAAGGATGATAAAGACGCGGTCGCTTCCCTCTTAACGGAGGCCGAAACCGTGAAAAAGGAACTGGCCGCAGTGGAGGGCAGCAGCCGGGCCGTCACCGCAAGGGTAGAGGAATTAAAGAGCCAGATTGCAAAAAGGAAGAGCGAAGCAGACGAACTGCGGCGGGCATTGGCCCCTGTTCTGGCGGCAACAGGCGGTGACGCCGGCAAAGCCCTGGAGAGGCGCCGGAGTTATGAACAGATGGTCCGGGAACGGCAGGGGTGGCAGGAGCAGCTGACCGGCCTCCTGGGCGGCGGCAGCCTGGAAGAACTGGAAGCGGCCGGCCTGGATGCCGCCAATCGGACCTTAATCGTCCTGCAGGAGTGGCGGGCCCTGGCGCAAGAACATCCGGGCCTGCCGGAACCAGGTGAAGAAATAAAAGGGGAGGAGCTGGAAGCAAGATATAAAAAACTACAGGAAGAAACATCGGCCCTGGAAAACCAGGTGCAGGGGCTAGAAGAGGAAGAACGCGGGCTTCTGCGGCGCCAGTCCCAGCTGGAAGGGGGGCAAATCGCCAATGTGGCCGTTACCGCCGAAATCCTGGCGGCCCGGGAAAGGGAACTCGCCCGCCTGGAAATGGAAGCCGCAGCCCTGGCCCTGGCCTACAGAGAGCTGGAAGAAGCGGCTCGGGACTACAGCCGGGAATACCGCAGGGAGCTGGCCGCCGCCGCCACCCGATATTTTATCCTCTTTACGGGCAAGGAGGAACGGCGGGTGGAACTCACCGAGGATTTTCGCGTCGAGGTTAAGGAAACGGGTGCCGCCATACCTTTGGCCCAGCTCAGCCGCGGCGCCCAGGACCAGCTTTATCTCTCCTTACGCCTGGCCATCGGCGACCTCTTGAGTGCCGCTTTGACCCTTCCCTTTATTTTTGACGATTGCTTTGTCAACTGCGATGCCGAACGCCGCAGGCGTATCCGGGAAAGCCTTACGGTTCTGGCAGAAAAACGCCAGCTTTTGCTTTTGACCCACGATCCGGATTTTGCCGGGTGGGGCAGCCTTCTGCAGGTTGAAGAAGGGAATTGAAGGGATAGGGCAGGTGTTCAGGTTGTCTTTGCGCATTGTCTTAGGTCGCGCCGGTTCGGGTAAGACGCGGCTGTGCCTGGAAGAAATAAAGGCCGCCCTGGATACGGGGCCGGAAGGACCGGGCCTCATTATCCTGACCCCGGAGCAGGCCACACTGCAGATGGAATTGGAACTGCACAAGTTCCTCTCCCTCCCGGGTTTCAGCCGGGCCCAGGTTTTGAGTTTTCGCCGTCTGGGATGGCGGGTTTTTCAGGAAGCGGGGGGAGCCGCCCGTTCCCATCTGGGAGAAATGGGCAAGCGCATGGCCCTGCGGGCCATAGTGAATGTCCGGCAAAAGGATTTGACCCTATTTGCCTCCCTGGCGGGCAGCGCCGGTTTCATCGACCAGCTCGCCCATACCATCGCCGAACTCAAGCTCTATCGCATAGAACCTGACGATCTGAAAAGGACCGCCGAGGAATACCGCGCCGCCGGGCGGGGCGATACCATTTTAGGCCGCAAGCTGCACGACCTGGCCGTCATCTACGGCGACCTGGAACAACACCTTGCCGGCCGCTACATAGATCCAGACGATTATATGACTTTACTTGCCCAAAGACTGCCGGAGGCACCCTTTATTAAAGGCGCCCAGGTCTGGATCGACGGCTTCAACGGCTTTACGCCCCAAGAGGAGGAAGTCCTTGAGGCTTTGTTGGCCGTCGCCGACCGGGTGACCGTCACCTTGTGCCTGGACCCCGCATTGAGGCGGCGTCAGCTCGGTGAAACAGAGCTTTTTCATCCCACCAACGAAACCTATCATCGCCTGCGCTCTTTAGCCCAGAGGGCGGGGGTGGATATCGAAGACGACGTCCTCCTTACTACCTGCCCCCGTTTTCTCCAGAGCCCGGTCCTGGCTCACCTGGAAGCCCATTTCGGCCGCTGGCCCATAAAACCCTTTCCCGGCGCGCCGGACGGCGTGCGCCTGGTGGCGGCGGCCAATCCCCGCGTGGAGGTCGAGGCGGCCGCCGGGGAGATTTTACGCCTGGCCCGCGACGAGAACTTGCGTTTTCGAGAAATGGCCGTTCTGCTAAGGGATTTAGAACCGTACCACGATCTTATCGTCAACACCTTTCGCGATTTTAACATCCCCTTTTTCATCGACCGCCGGCGACCTGTAGGCCACCACCCCCTGCTGGAACTGGTCCGTGCGGCCCTGGAAACCATTTTGGAAAACTGGGCCTATGATCCCCTTTTTCGTTACCTGAAAAGCGATCTGGTGCCCATCCAGCGCCGGGAGGTAGACCTTTTAGAAAACTACGTCCTGGCCTACGGCATTCGCGGTCGCCTGTGGCTGGAAGAAACCCCTGAAAACGCCATCCGCGAGCGGGCCGTCCGGCACCTGCGCCGGTTTTACCGGGAAGTTCAGGGGCGGACTTTGACGGTGAAAGGGATCACGACCGCCCTTTTCAACCTTTTAAATGATCTGGAGGTGCCCCGACGCTTAGAAAAATGGAGCCGGGAGGCAAGGGAGGCCGGCGATCTCGATACTGCCCAGGAACACGAACAAGTTTGGGACGACTTTACGGAACTTTTGGATGAGATGGTAACGGTAATGGGGGATGCGCCCATTACTCTGGAAGAGTACGCCGCCGTCCTAGCGACCGGCATGGAAGGGCTGAAGCTCAGGCTCATCCCCCCGGCCCTGGATCAGGTGGTGGTCGGCACCCTTGACCGTTCCCGTCAGCCGGAAGTCCGTGCCGTCTTTATCCTCGGAGCGGCGGAGGGAATGCTGCCCGCGCGGATTGCGGAAGATGCCGCTTTCAGCGACCGGGAAAGGGAAGAACTTCAGGCTGCCGGATTGAAACTGGCTCCGACGGGAACGATAAGACTTTTCCACGAAGAATTTTTGATTTACCTGGCCCTTACCCGTTCAAAACGCCATTTATGGCTTAGCTATCCCCTGGCCGACGCCGCCGGCAGGGCCCTGGGACCGTCGCCTTTGATCCGGCGGCTGCGCCAGCTGATGCCTGCTCTGGTAGAAGAATACGCCGGTCCGGATTTGCCGGAAGGAGAAGACGCCCTCCTTTATCTTACCACACCGCGCCGGGCCGCCGGGCATTTGGCCCGCCTTTTAGGCCGCGGCATCCCCCTTTCTCCCCTCTGGCGGGAGGTTTACAGCTGGCTTGAAGAAAGCGAAGGCGGCAGGTGGCTGGACCTCCTGAAGGGAGCGGCTTATACCAACGAAGAGAAGGCCCTGGAACCCCGGCTGGTGGCGCATCTCTATCCCGAACCTTTAAAGATGAGCATCTCGCGTCTGGAAACCTATGCCGCCTGCCCCTTTCGCTATTTCCTGGCCTACGGCCTAAGACTGAAGGAAAGAAAGCTGTACCGCCTGGAGCCTGCGGACATAGGCCAGTTTTACCACGCGGCCTTAAAAGTCTTCGTGGAAGAGCTAAAGGCCAGGGGGCGTGACTGGGGTGAAGTGGACGACCTGGAAGCGGCGGCCATCCTCAAGGAAGGGATCGAGGCTTTAGTTCCGTCGCTGCAGCAAGAGATCTTAAACAGCAGCGCCCGCTATGGCTACCTGCGTAAGAAACTGGAGCAGACCCTGCTGGGGGTCCTCGCGGTCTTGAACGAACACGCCCGACGGGGAGCCTTCCGGCCTGTGGCGGTGGAAGCCTATTTCGGCAGGGAAGGCACGGTGCCGCCCCTGGAGCTGGAGGCCGCTCCCGGACGGCGGGTCCTCCTCGAAGGCCGCGTCGACCGCATCGACGCCGCCCGCTGCCGGGATCGGGCATATGTGCGGATTATAGACTACAAAAGCAGTCAAACCGGCCTTGATCTTGAGCGGGTCTATCACGGCCTTTCCCTGCAGCTGCCTTTATACCTACAGGCCGCCCTGGCCGCGGCGCCGGAACTCCTGGGCGAGGAGGCCGACCCGGCCGGCATATTATACTTTGCCGTCAGCAATCCCGTTATCAGGCGGCAGGCGCCGGTGCGGGATGCAATGGAGGCGGTCAGACTGCGCCGCCAGGCCCTGAAAATGCGCGGACTTCTTCTTGCCGACCCCGAGGTCATAAGGCTTATGGACAGGGACGTGGAACAAAGCCCGGACCTTTTACCCGTACGGCTGAACAAAGATGGGAGTATAAGGCGGGGAGCGCCTGCCGTCACCCGGGAACAGCTGAATCTCCTTCTCGCCCTGGCCCGGGCCAGGGCCGTCGAACTGGCAAGGGAAATACTAACGGGACAAATCGCCATCAGCCCCTACAAGCAGGCAAAAAGCAGCGGCTGCGATTTTTGTCCCTACCGGCCGGTATGCTTTTTTGACATTCAGATACCCGGGAATAATTACCGCCGCCTGCCACCATTAAAAGGGCAGGATTTCTGGGATGCTGCCGCGCACTTTCTTGCCGCCTCAAAGGAGGGTTGATGGGCAGTGGTTTATGACCTTGATGCCCGCGCCTGGACGGATGAACAGCTCAATGCCATCAATACCCGCCGCGGCAATCTGCTGGTGGCCGCGGCCGCAGGTGCGGGCAAAACGGCCGTACTGGTGGAGAGGATCATCCGGCGCCTGACGGATCCCGTGGCGCCCATAAGTCTGGAAAACCTTCTGGTTGTTACCTTTACCGAGGCCGCTGCCGCCGAAATGCGCCAGCGAATAGGGGCGGCCCTGGAAGGGGCGGCCGCCCGCCGGCCGGATGACGAAAACTTAAGACGCCAGCTCCTGCTGCTCAATCGCGCCCATATCAGCACCATCCACTCATTCTGTCTGTGGGTACTGCGCACTTATTTTTACCGATTGGATTTAGATCCGGCTTTTAAAGTTATGGACCCTGCCGAGGCCGACCTCCTCCAACTGGAGGTCATGGACCAGGTGCTGGAGGAATGTTTTACCGCCGAACCCGAGGGCGGCCCCATAACCGAGCTGGCCGACAGTCTCGGCGGCCGCGGCGATGCCAACCTGGTGGATCTGGTGCTCAAGGTTTGGCGCTTTACCAGAAGCCTGCCCCGGCCTGAAACCTGGCTGGCAGAAACGGCGACGTGTTGTTATTCCGGCGAAGGCCCCCTGGAAAAACAGATATGGTATCCGGAAGTAAAAGAAGCCCTCAACTTGAGGCTTGAGGAAGCGGAATATTATCTCCGCCGGGCGGCAAAACTGGCGGCTGGTCCCGGCGGTCCTGCCGTGTACCTGGACAACCTGATAAAGGAAGAAGAATTAATCAAAGAGCTAAGGAAGGAACTGGACCTTCTCTCCTGGGGCGAGGTGTGCAAAAGGCTTATCTCCTTCACCTTTGGGAGACTGAAGCCCGTTCGCGACCCCGGAGTAGACGCCATCGTTAAAGAAAGGGCCGTGGGTTACAGGGAGCGGGCCAAAAAGCTCATCTGCGGCATCCAGGAAGAACTGTGCCGCGATGGGGCCGCCGTAAAAGCGGAACTGGGGCGGGCCGCCGGGATGGCTAGAGCTTTGGTAGAGGTGGTGCGCCGCTTTGATGGGGCCTACGCGAAAATAAAAAGGGACCGGGGACTGGTCGACTTCGGCGATTTAGAGCATTTTTGCCTTAAAATCCTCATGGATCAAGGCGCGCCGCCCGGTGAACTGCGTCCATCGGACGTCGCCCTGGAACTGCGTCGCCGTTTTGACGAAGTGCTGGTGGACGAGTATCAAGATATCAACGGCGTTCAGGACGCCATTTTAACCCTGGTGTCCCGGCAGGGAACGCCGGATGATGCCAATCTTTTCATGGTGGGCGACGTCAAACAGAGCATTTATCGTTTTCGCCTCGCCAATCCGGAGCTTTTCCTTGACAAATATCATGACTATCCGGAAAGGGAAGGTGGGCCAAATCGGCGCATAATCCTTAAAGCCAATTTTCGCAGCCGGAAGGCGATAGTGGACGGCGTCAACTTCGTCTTTCGCCAGCTTTTTTCCCGCCACGTCGGCGAGCTGGAGTACGACGATGACGCGGCCCTGATTTGCCGGGCCAATTATCCGGAACACCCGGAGGCGGCGCCGGCGGCGATAGAGGCGTATATCCTTGAGGGCCGGTGGGACGGGGAGAATACGGCGGAATTTAACGAGGCGGACGATGGGTATGAAGACGGTTCAACGGATTTGGAAGATCTAACTGCCCTGGAGCGCGAAGCGCGGCTGGTAGCCAGGCGCGTAAAGCAGCTGGTACACGGCACATCAGAAAAACCGGGCCCGGAGTTTAAAGTATGGGATGCAGAAGGGAAGACCTACCGGGATCTTAGCTACCGGGATATAGTCATCCTCCTGCGGGCCACGAGGGACAGGGCGGCGGTATTCCTCGAGGCCCTGCAGCAGGAAGGCATCCCCGCCCATGTCGACGCAGGCGGCAGTTATTTCGCAGCGGTGGAAGTGGAAACGGTCCTTTCCCTGTTACGAATAATCGACAACCCCCATCAGGACATTCCCCTGGCAGCGGTACTGCGCTCCCCCATTGTCGGCCTGACGGCCGCTGATCTTGCCCGCATTCGCTTGGCGGCGCCGGAAAAAGACTTTTTCACCGCCGTGATCGAGGCCGCCGGGACTGCCGCAAACGGCGAACTCGCCGCCCGCCTGGGTAATTTTTTAACCCGACTGGAGCGGTGGCGGACCATGGCCCGCCGTCGCCCCCTGCCTGACGTATTGTGGGAGCTTTACCGGGAAACAGGTTATCTCGAATTTGTCGGCGGCCTGCCGGGAGGGGCTCGGCGCCAGGCCAACCTGCGTGCCCTTCTCGATCGGGCGCGTCAGTTCGAAGGCTTTGCCCGCCACGGCCTCTTTCGCTTCCTGCGCTTTATCGAAAGGCTACGGGAGACGGAAGGCGATCTGGAAGCGCCTTCACCATTAGGGGAAAACGAGAACGTCGTCAGGATTATGAGCATTCACAAGGCTAAAGGACTGGAATTTCCCGTAGTCATCGTGGCCGATCTTGGCAAAGGGTTTAACTTTAAAGACTTGAGCGGCGACGTTCTTCTACACGGCCGTTTGGGTCTTAACCCCCTTTGTTTCGACATGGAAAACGGCATTAAATACCCGACCCTGCCCTATCTGGCGGCGGCCCACCGCCTGCGCCTGGAAGCTTTAAGTGAAGAGCTGCGCATCCTGTACGTCGCCATGACCAGGGCGCGGGAAAAACTTATCTTGACAGGAACTGCCAGAAATCTGCCCCAGAGGGCGGAAAGCTGGAGCGCCGGCTTATTGGAAAAGGCAGAACGTCTTTCTCCCATGCTCACCTCCCGGGCGCGATGCCCCCTGGACTGGCTTATGTATGCCCTGGCGCGCCACTCGAGCGCAACACCCATTAGAATGCTTGCTGAAATTCAAGAAAGCCGCCTCCTCGACGATCCCTCATGCTGGGATGTTAAAGTGATAACGGCTGCGGCCTTGTCTGAAATGGCCGGACGGGAGGCGATCTCCCTTAAGCAGGAAAAAACAAGTCAAAGGGCAATTGCAGACACAGAAGGTACACCACTAATCGACCGGGAGAAACTGCGGCGGGAAGTAGACCGGCGGCTTTCCTGGGTCTATCCGTGGCGTCCGCTGAATGGCCTGCCGGTCAAACTGGCCGTAACCGAATTAAAGCGGCGTTTTGATGTATTTAACGACGGCGAAACTCCCACACGAATTCAGGTAAACCGCTTTAACCGTCGTCCCATGTTCCTTCAGGCCGGCAGCGGCCTCACAGCGGCCGAACGCGGCACCGTTACCCATATGGTCATACAGCACGTTGACTTGGGGCGGCCGGTGACGGCGGAAAGCCTGGGTGAATTACTACAGGAAATGGTGACTAATGAGATTTTAACGCCGGAGCAGGCGGCCGCCGTCGATACCGGTGCCCTCATTTCCTTTTTTACCGGTGACCTGGGCCGGCGCCTCCTCGCCCGCCCGGAAAAGGTAAAGCGGGAACTGCCCTTTTCCCTGGCCGTACCCGTCGCCGAGCTCTATCCAGCGCTTAAGTCAGAAGTATCTACCGGTGAAACCATTCTTGTCCAGGGCATTATCGACTGCCTGGTAGATGAAGAAGACGGCTTCCTGCTCCTGGACTTCAAGACGGGACGCCTACCTGCCGACCCCCTGGCAGAATATCGCGAGCAGATTGAGCTCTACGCCCGGGCCGTATCGTTTATTTTCCGGCGCAGGGTAAAGGAAGCTTATGTCTATTATCTTGATGGAGGTACGGGATTTAAAGTAATATAGATTTAAGTTATTAAAGGAGCGGTTATTGTTGAAGAAGCAAGGCCTCGTTACTTTGGACGCTCTCCAATGGATCGTTTATCACATCGGCGTCGTCATTTCGGCCCCGGTAGTTGTCGGGAACGCTCTGGGAATGGATGCGGCGGAAATAGGCAAGCTCAGCCAGCTCACCTTTTTCCTGACCGGCGTTGCGAGCCTTTTGCAAATTTGGCTTGGCCACGGCGGGCTGCTTATCGAAGGCCCGGCGGCTCCCTGGTGGGCAGCTATTGTAATTCTAGCAGGGATAGCCAGTGCTATGGGAAGACCTTTGACCTTAGTTCGTACCGACGTTGAAGGAGCTTTGATCATTGCCGGCCTGGCCATGGCCGTACTGGGAAGTATTGGTTTTATCCGTTGGGCACGTGCCCTTTTTACCTGCCGCGTCACCGGAATCCTTTTAATGCTTCTGGGTTTGCAGATAGGCGGGGTGGGGATTAAAGGCCTGGCAGCAGGAGGAGTGAAGCTTTTCATAATCGGCCTCCTGGTACTTATGATGGTGATTTATCTTAACTTAAACGGCAGGGGACTGTTAAAGAGCAGCGCCTTTATTTTAAGCGTCGTATGCGGCTGGCTATTGGCTTTCCTGGCAGGGGAGGTAAAATGGCCGGGAATCAGCCGATGGTTTTCCCTACCCACATTGCTGCCTTGGGGTCCGCCCACGCTGGAGACGGGAAGCGTCGCTTCTTTTACCCTACTTGGCCTGCTTCTGGTTCCCAACGTCGTGGGCAGCATCGCCGCCCTGGAAGCGGCCATCAATGAACGCCTGCCCATAAAAAAATACGACCGCGGCCTGGCGGCGAGCGGTGCCGCCAACTTCCTGGCCGGCATCTTCGGCGGTATAGGAACTATTCCCTTCGCCATCTCGGCCGGCCTGATTTCCTTAACCGGCAATAAATCTCGCCAACCTTTTATCCTGGCCTGTGTAATTTTTATAGCCATGGGGCTGTTCCCGCCCCTGGGAGCCCTGGCGGGCAGCGTCCCCCAGCCGGTGGCGGCCGCCGTGCTCCTGGTTTCCGGTTGTTCCCTGGCGATGATAGGCCTGCGGGATGTAATGCGGGAAGAAATTGCTTTACGGGAAAATTTTATTGTCGGCCTGGGCCTCCTTTCCGGCATCGGCGTCATGCTCCTACCCCACTCCCAGTGGGAGCAGGTGCCGGGTTGGCTGGCTGCCATATTGAGCAACGGAGTTATCGTAGGCACCCTGGCAAGTATCTTGCTTGAACATGTAATATTAAGGAAATCCCGGCCGGGGATTTCGTAATTGAACGGCCTGCAGGATTTTTTGGGTGAAATATGGTAGGACGTGGCGAATAAATAATGAGAGCACGCGAATTTTGGGTAACTTGGAAAGAGAAGGCGCGAAAGTTAAAGGGAGATATATACGCCTTGTATCTAGCTTATCGGGATCCCCGTGTACCGTGGTATGCCAAGATTTTTACCGCCTGTCTTGTAGCATATGCTTTTAGCCCGGTGGATCTTGTACCTGATTTTATTCCAATTTTGGGCTATTTAGATGATCTGATTATCCTTCCTTTAGGTGTAACCCTTGCTTTAAAAATGATTCCCCGGGCAGTCATGCTTGAGTGCCGCGAGAAAGCCCAGCTGGCCTTGAAAAATAAACCTGTAAATTGGTGGGCCGGGGGAGTTATTGTGGTGTTTTGGTTGCTGATAGCAGCTATAACTGTAATATTGATTAAGAACAAATAGCAATGCCCCGGCAACGCAGTGAAAACAATATTTTTGGAGGCTATTCGGGTGAACACGGAACTTTCTATTAAATGTAAACGTAAAATACGTGCCGTAACCTTTGATGCCTACGGGACACTTTTTAATATAGAGGGTCTCCATTCCAGGGCCACGGAACTCATACTGCAGCATAACTCCTTTGCCGCCGACGCCGCTTCTTTCCACCGCTTGTGGGATGAACATACCGATGAATTGATTAAAACAGATAAATTTGATAAATTGTGGAACGTCTTTGATCGGGCCTTAGATATGACTTTCAGGGACTTTGGTTTCCAGGGAAAAAGGAAACCGGGCGATTTAGAAATCTGGCTGCGGTTAATCGAAAACTGCTCCATATATCCCGATGCGCCCCTTGTGGTCGAAGCTGCGGCCCGGCATTTCAAGACCGCACTGATTTCCAACACAGACAACCATGAGTTATCCATCGCTCTGGCTAGATATAATTTAAATTTCAATGCCGTCGTTACCTCTGAAAATGCCCGTGCGTATAAACCTTCGCCGGAGATTTTTCAGCAGGCGGCCGATATTTTAGAATGCAGGCCGGAAGAAATTTTGCACGTAGGGGATTCGTACAATGCCGACGTGGTAGGGGCAAAGAATTTTGGTGCGGCGGCAGTATGGTTGAATCGTAAAAAAGCCCGTGTTCCAAACCAGGCGGTGCAACCCGATCATCAGATTGAACGCCTGGGGGAAGTTTTAGATATTATAAAAACTTATCTGCCGGCAGAAATAGCTCCCCGTTCGTTTGGTAAACTAAAAAATTGAAAGATAAGTTGGGAAACATAACTGCTGTAGATGAGTTTGCTTCCCGCTGGCAGAACTAGCAGTAGTGGCAAAATGCACGCCTGGTTTTCGATTTGTCTAGGTTTCATGCGGGTTCCAGGGTTTTAACTGATAAAGTCAGGGGTTTGTATGCCATTTGAGAAGGCTACCGGCTTCGCATACTTGACCATATTAAAAATATATACTAAGATTAAAGAAAATGTTAATGTAACCATTAATGGGGGTGTTAAAATGGAACGCATTGCCGGCATAAATGAAGTCCGCCCGAAATTAACTTCCTTCATCGAATCTCTAAAAAATGATTCGCCGGTAGTTATTACAATCAACAGTGAACCTAAAGCTGTACTCCTGGATTACGAGAAATACCGGCTCTTGCAAAAAACCGCCGAAGAAAACAAAAGGTTGGCCCTAAAAACAGCCCTGGCTAAGATTAGATCCAGAGCAGCTACAAACGGTCTTACCCAGGCGGATATAGAAAAAGAAATTAAGGAGTACAGAGAGGGTAAATGAAAGTAGTTTTAGATACGAATGTAGTTATATCCGGCCTGTTGGCACCGGTAGGGCCGGCTGGCAAAATAGTAGACCTTTGGGCAGACGGGAAAATCGAAGTTGTAGTTAGCCCAGCGGTTGTAACAGAGTATATGGGGGTTTTTCTCAGACCAAAGTTTGCTAAAGTCGGCACCGTGGAAGAAAGGCAGCAATTATTAGAAGGTTTTATTAACCTTGAAAACACAATTTTGGTATTGCCTGATGTAGAAGTTAACGCTATTAACGCAGATCCAAGTGATAACCGCTTTTTAGAGTGCGCCAAGACAGGAGAAACTAACTGCCTCATCTCTGGTGACAGCCATTTGCTGGCCCTGGAGGAATATGAAGGGATTCCCATAATCACACCGGGACAGTTTATAGAAACATTTTCTCTTGGAACACGTACCGTTCGACCATAGAGGAATCTAAACTGTCACACCGCTTTTCTTTCTAACACCTTTACCTCGGGCTTGTTGAAAACCCCCAGATTGGTGCTGGCGGCCGGGCCGTAAACTTTCCGTGTGGGAAGAACTGTTTTTGATATGGGAGTGCTACCGGGTGGCCTGGGCCTGGCCGCCCATACGGTGCGGGTCATGGAGATAACGGTAATCTGGCTATCCCAGCAGTTGTTGGCCGCCAAAACGCAGCATTTCTCCCCCATACAGAGGATGCTGGCCAGTATGCATTGGGGGCGGTCCTTCGTTAGCTGGCGCACATGCATGTCCAAGGCGGAAAAATGAACGGGGAAACGGGGACGGGTATGATAACCACGGCTTGCCCCTAAATATGGTCGTAAAGTGCGGCCAGTTCTTTTGCTTCCCGGGCTACTTCCCGGCGTAGCTCCGGGGGAGCCAGGACTTCCGCCCTGCTACCAAAGCTCAGCACCCAGCGTTTCACTTCCTGCAGGCCGCTGAGGTGCATTTTTAACACCAGGCCCCCATCGGGTAGTTCTTCCATTACCTGGCCGGGGTGCCACTGGCGCTCCTTGATCCAGCGCGCCTGGTCGCGGTGGAAGCGAATGATGACCTCGTATACCTGCGGCCCCCGCTCTATGCCCAGGGAATTTTGCAGGTAGTCTTCCAGGGAAAAATCAGCCGCTACTTCGAATTTGCGCCCTGTCACCTGCCATTGCCGGATGCGGTCCAGGGCAAAGAGACGTACTTCCCGAAAAAATCCCTGAGTAAAGACTTTTTGACGACGAAGATGGGTCTAGTTTTTTAGTTGAAGCCAATCAATTCGCCACCTTTTGTCTTTCAGAAAACTCCTCTAAAGTAAGGATCACCTGTAAAAATATCTCCACAAGCTTCGGGTCAAATTGCGTACCTGCACACCGACGTATTTCTTCCAATGCTTCTTCGACCCTTTTAGCCCTTCTATACGGCCTATCGGAGATCATGGCGTCAAAAGCATCGGCTATGGCTAAAATACGACACTCTATGGGTATTTCATCCCCTTTGAGGCCCAAAGGATACCCAGTGCCGTCCCATTTTTCGTGGTGTTTTAAGATTAAGTCGGCGATCCCCGCTAAATCCGGTGAGGCCAAAGCGATCCGGTAGCCTTTTTCCGGATGCTGGCGCATAATCTCCCATTCTTCATCTGTGAGGGGGCCTTTTTTGAAGAGTATTCTGTCAGGTATACCGACCTTACCTATGTCGTGGACCTGAGCCAGAAGAGAAAGGTTGGCCAGCTGTTGCGGCGAAAGCCCCATCTTTTCTCCCAGGATCCGGCATAACTGCTGCAGGCGCCGGCCGTGCCCTTCAGTCAAATGGTCGCGCTCCGACAGTGCGGCAAGCAAGGCATTGACGATCTTGCTCCGAGCGCTGGTGCCGAGGTATAGTTTTTCCCGATACATAAGATCGTCTGCCCTTTTATAGGTCTGCTTTAAAAGCTCCTCAGAATTGTACGCTGTAGCTATGCCGAAGGAGACGCTCAAAGGAAGCCGGGGATGTTTTCGATTGTATTGCTCAATGGATAAACGCAGGTGGTGCAGTATATTCGAGCCCGTAGCCTCATCGGTGCGGGGCAGAAGGGCCACAAATTCATCTCCTCCCACTCGTGCTACAATATCCGAAGGGCGCAGGGCCTTCTTAAGGATCTGAGCGCAAGCAATCAACAGCTTATCGCCCTTATGGTGGCCCATGGTATCGTTCACCAGCTTGAGGCCGTTCACATCGGCAACTATTATGCTGATGGGATATTTGTTGCTCTTACCCAAGCGCTTGAGCTGTTCTTCAAAAAATGTGCGGTTGTAAAGACCTGTCAGCTGGTCATGGAGGCTAACATATTCCAGCTTCTGGGCAACCCTCTTTTTCTCAGTGATATCCATTATGTTTCCTAGTGTCACCCTCTTGCCCTCGTGCTGCAGGGAAGCCACCGTCTCCTCGACCCACTTAATTTCACCACATTTGGTAATAATCCTGAACTCGTAGGGCTGGGCAACCATGCCTTTTAACATCTTTACGGCGTTGCGTCGCACGGCCTCCCTGTCTTCCGGGTGTACGAGGCTCAAGGCTTCTCTGCCGATTAGTTCTTCCTGAGAGTAACCCGAGAGCTTTTCAAACCGGGCGTTTACCAGCCGAAACCTTCCTCCGTTGACTATGTACATCCCTATAGGGGAAAGACTAAAAATACTTCTTAATAGCTCCTCTTCGCGTTTGCGTTCGGTGATGTCCCTCACGGTGGCCAGTATCGCGTCTTTGCCCGCAAAAGTAATTTTCTTCAAACATACCTCCGCATCAAAGACTGTGCCGTCCACCGGCCGCCTGGCTTTCCATTCAAACCGCGGACTTTCTCCTTCTACCGCTTTTTGCCACCATTCGCGGAGCTGTTCCAGGGGATTGCCCGGGCTGGAGTAATCTTGGGCGATGGACAGCTTTACGGCCTCTCCTTTAGAAGTTATACCGTACATGCGCAACATGGTTTCGTTAACATCCAGTATTTCCCCTTCAGGTTCATGTATAAAAATAGCATCGTGGACGCTGTTGAAAATCGTCCGAAACGCTTCCTCCGCCTGCATCCGTTCGGTGACCTCGAAACATACTTCTACTATACCTTCAATTATTCCCTTCTGGCTTTTTACAGGGTAACCCCTTACAAAAAATTGCTTGCCCTCGTGGGGCGTCACTATGCCCTCCTGTGGCACGCCGGTCTTAAAAGCGCTGACAACGGGACAGCCGGCGCACGGTTCCTTCCTGCAGTGTAATATCTCATAGCAAAGACCGCCTGTCAGCTCCTCACCCCTTTTTCCCGCGTACTTCGCTGCTGAGGTGTTGGTCCACAAAATGCGGTGCTCTGCATCCTGGTAGATCAACAGCTCAACTATACTGTCCAAAATGGTCTTCTTTTCCCAGTCTGATTCTTTTATTTTATTTTCCATTTGTTTGAGCGCAACCATATCTTCGATGCGGCGGGCAAAAATGTTGAATAGCCTTTTTCCCCGACCGGAAATCCGTGCTGAAGCTTCCAGAAATATTAACCCCTGCACACCATGGGACATCAAATAGACAAACCCGCTCTCGCCGGGGTTCTTGATCCTCTCCGTAAATTCCTCGCCTTTTCTAAAACCCCATTTCCCCAGACATATAAGCCTGCCGCCTTCATCAAGCATTATGGCCAGGCGGCGTATTCCGAGAAGCCGGCTTCCTTTCTCTACAATTTCTTGTATCAGATCTTCGTATCGCTCTGGGAAGGAAAAATTTACTATCTCGTATAAGGTCAAAAGCTCAGATACATCAAAGGACACTATCTACCACCCCGCGGCCGCAACGATAGTCTTGTTATAAAACAGCGGAGTCCCTGAGACACTGCTTATTTCTCCGAAAGAAAGCATCCCTAAAACCGGGATCTCGGGTTTAAGCCTCCGGGATATTACCTCCATTTCCCTGGAAAAATCTTTACCCAGCAATAAATAGCGGGATACACAATCAAACAAGATAAGAACTTTGGGAGTGACCGGGGTATTTAAGGCACCTTCCGCTACCCTCCCGGCGGCAGCAATTAGACTTTCAGCATCACCTTCCATGATAGTAGCAATGGTGTTTTCGGGAATTTCTGTAACAAATAAGATGCTTCCGTCTTCCTCTGCTTTCAGCGGATCCCGAATGATAAATTTTCCCCCGGCAGCGGGCAAGCCCAGGGGGTATTGCATTCCGTAGTAAGGAAATCCGTTTCTGGTACAGCTGCGGACCAGAGCCGTATACCTCTCAAATGCCGGAATTCCATCAATTTCATAAACTCGCCTGCCCTCCGCCCTGGTTATAGTAAAAGGCTCGCCTGCGGGGATCCACCCATGGTCCAGATCCACTTTAAAGTTTATCCCCCTCAACACTGCCGCGGCTACAGCATCACTGCCCACCCCTTCTTCGGTAAATTGGTAGGTGCTGTTGAACCGCAAATTGTCCCCGCTGCCTCCCCCTATATACTGGAAGTCCGGTCCCATGGCGTTATATAGTCCCCTTAATAGTTCAGAAATGTTGGCGTTAGATCCGTCCGGAAAAAGCAAAACAGTTCCGGGGCTGTCTCCGCCTTTTTTTAATAAAGCCTCGCCCGCTTTTTCACCTTTGACAAAGGGACTTGCCGATATAATTCTTTCCAGGTGAGTTGCCGCCTCTATTCCTTCTCCGCCGATAGCGCAGACACTTACGCCTCTGGCGTATACTTCAAAGCCAAAGATAATACCCGGTACCCAAGCGCCTATCAGGGGGGAATTACCTACCACCCTTACGGCGCCTACAATCACTTCTTCGGGGTCGTAGCCCTCAGTGGTCAAAACCAGCGTCAGGGCTGGTCGTCCGGTCCGGCCTAAAGCCTGCTCCAGAGCGCATTGTACGGCGGCCTTGGCATCGTATTCGTTGCTGAAGCCTAACCCCACACGCAAATCAGGTATTCGGGTCACCGGCCAATATGCCCCTCCTATCTTCTCCCTATAACTTGCGGAGCCATTTCCGGTCGGCGTCAACTCAACTATAAAGTCTTTAATTCCAATATGAACGGCGTTACGGGCTGGGCGAGCGGGGGCACGATGCCCCGCATGAGGGCGATCCACGGCGTCAGGGCGCCTATGACGACACCGCCCCCCATGCCTACGGTTAAAGTCGCGAGGAACAGCATCGCGTTTACCAGCGGGCCTGTCACCGGCTGTGGGAGCCCGACCATCTGAACTGCGACCGTTAGGGCCAGCAGCAGGGCGGTCGTAGTCAGAAACCTAGTATTTCGCCACATGACTTACCTCGCCTCCTCAGTTTTTTCAGGCTGCGTTCCCTTTTCCGCCAAACGCCTGCAGCAGCGTTTACACTTCACCCCTCATGTACCGCTTCTGCCCCGTGGGCAGGCGGACAGGGATCAGGATACCCTTGTGCTCCCAGTTCCATAAGGTGCGCTAGGCAATACGGAAGAAGCCGGACACCGCGCGGGGCAGCAGGAGTTCGTCATAACCTGCGGCCACGGCGCATCCCTCCTGAAACTACGTTTATTCTACAAGTTTCTGCCATCTTCCTGCCTTTGGGAGTAGATTTTGAACACCGCGGCGGTGGCCGTGCGGGAGGGCCTGCTTAAGGGCGACCTGGCGGACGGGAAGACCGTCTTTGCGGCGGACCGGCAGGGTCGGTGAAGGA
The DNA here is from genome assembly GCF_039233145.1 of Moorella humiferrea. Lineage (NCBI taxonomy): Bacteria > Bacillati > Bacillota > Clostridia > Neomoorellales > Neomoorellaceae > Neomoorella > Neomoorella humiferrea. The sequence goes on from NZ_CP136419.1 coordinate 416,773, forward strand.
AGCGGGTAGTGCCGGTTTTCAGAAAAGTATCCCCATGTTCCAGAAATATGCTATAATAAAATCCAGAAGAAGGTGATCCCTTGCCGGAAAACGAAGGGCAACCCCAGTTTCCCCACCACCCCCACGACAAAGGTTACCGGCAGCTCCTTTCCGACAAGAGAGTTTTCCTGGAACTGCTGAAAACCTTCGTCCGGGAAAAATGGGTGGAGGCCATTGACGCCAACGACCTCATCCTGGTGAATAAGTCCTACGTCCTCCAGGATTTCAGCGAGAAAGAAGCCGATATCGTCTACAGGCTTAAGACCAGGGATAAAAACGTCATCTTTTACGTCCTGCTGGAGCTGCAGTCAACGGTAGACTACCTTATACCTTTCCGCCTTTTGCTCTATATGGTTGAGATCTGGCGGGAAGTCTACAACAACACCCCGCAGCACGAGCGGGAGAGCAAGCATTTCCGCCTACCGCCCATCATTCCGGCGGTGCTCTACAACGGGGTCGGCTCCTGGACGGCGGCGCTCTCCTTCAAAGAAATGCTAGACGGTTACCAGGACTTCAGCGGGCATCTTCTGGACTACCGCTACCTGCTATTTGACGTCAATCGTTACAACGAAGAAGAGCTTATCAGGGCGGCTAATTTAATCGCCAGCGTCTTTCTTTTGGACCAGAAGATGCGCCCGGAAGAGCTGGCAGGACGGTTGCAGAAATTGTCAGGTATTTTAAGGCGACTCACGCCTGATGAGTTCCGCCATATCACTAGCTGGCTGAAGAACGTTGTCAAACCCAGAATACCTGAAGATTTTAGGGAAAAGGTTGACCGCATCCTGGACGCAAGCAATCCCTGGGAGGTGGAACGGATGATTTACAACCTGGAAATAACCCTGGAAGAGATGCAACAGCAGGCTTTGTTAAAAGGCTTAAAAGAAGGCGAACAGAAGGGGAAATTGGAAGGGAAATTGGAGGGCAAACGAGAAGTAGCCCGGAACCTGCTACTGTTCAACGTCGATATAGAGACCATTGTTAAAGCTACGGGGCTTACTCCGGACGAGATCGCCGTGTTGAAGAAACAGCTGGAACAGTGATTTTTTGCTGGCCGTAAATTCAGGAAAAGTCCCGCCTTATCCACCGGGGTGGGCCTTGTTATTATAACTTGCCGGTGCCACGCGGCCCTTTGCCGGCGATTTTGCCCTCGTCTTCCCAGGAGTTTTCCAGGAAATATCAATACTGTATAACCCTTTTTAAAGCCGCTTGCTGGCTTTTTGAAGGGTCATCTATGGCCGGGAGACGATGGTTAAAAAGGGAAAAAACCTGTGCGTGCTATTTATTAGAGACTGCCTCAGAAGGTAATAGGTTTAGTGCGCGACAGTCCAGTTATACAGAAGAGGTAAGGTGGACCCCTTTGTCCCCAGACCTGGTTGGGATAAGTAATGGGAAGGCCTCGCAGCAAGTAGGGATATACTATAGGGGGGCATTTGCCCCCCCTCCTACTCGATTACCCCAGTGTCATGCGCCGGTCTTCTGCCGCAGCCCGGCGGTAATGGCCTCCGAACCGGTTCGTTCTAGCAGCTGGCCGAAACGTTCGCCTTTACGCCCCTGGGCCATGAAAAAATCGACAGATGCTTTCAGAGCTGCCATTACCTGCGTTTCATCAGCTTCGGTAAGGATGGTTTCAGCAAGACGGGGATGCCGGCCCAGCTTGCCGCCGATCATTACCTGGAAGCACCTGGTTTCTGCTTTAATGGCGCCTTCAGGACATACCCGCAGGCAGTCGCCGCAACCTATACAACGTGTATAATCAAAGACCGGGCCTTCCGGTTCCAGCCGGACGGCATCTTCCTGGCACTTGGCGACACACAGGTTGCAACTGCGACAGTGGCCTTCTCCACGGCCGGGGAGGACGCGGCCGGTAACCCCGAAGTCGACGATCTGCGGTTGGGAGCAAGAGTTTGGGCAGCCGGCCACGGCTACCCTGAACTTGTGGTGAAACAGCAACGGTCCTTCGGTCTGTGTTGCCAAGTGGCGGTCTAGGCCGGAATCCTCGAGAATACGTGCCAGGTTGCGGGCAAGACCTGTGACGTCTACTAAAGACCGCGGGCAGCCGGCAGCACCGCCGCACACCTTAACCTCGTGATAACGGCTTTTTAAACCTTCCACTACCGGACCCTTTTCCAGCAACTCCTCAATGCGGGCTAGGTCCTGGGCGGTCAGGTTGCCGGAAGCTGGTGAAGCATCGCCTGCCGCCCCCGGAGGTTCACCTTCCTGCCCCGGAGCTGTTTTTATTCCCGGGATGCCATCCCCTGCCAGGGCCCGGCGGGCTGCCGTTACGTCGGCATCGGTCACTATCCGGCCGCCTTTTTCCCGCACGTAATCTTCAATCTGTTTTTTAACCCTAGCCCGTATAAAAAATGGTACTTTTTCCAGCCGGGCCAGGGCATCCGCTTCCCATTCCATTGGCCATTCCTCCCGCTTCATTTTATTTTATTCTACGTGGTTTCAACAAGGTAATCAGTTAAATATATCACATTTAGCCGGTAAAAGCTGCCCTGTACTGTCGTCTGCGCCCAGGTTAAGCCGCATCAACAAGGATTTTCCTGAAACGATGTCGAATAGCATACTCTAGTAGGGAATAGTGGAGAACCGGCGCCGGTTGCCGGGAAATTATCGGGGGTCTGCTTGTTGAAGCTTTTCGAGGTGTTGCCGGAGCGCCTGTTCCAGGTTTTCAGCGGCCGGAACCGGCAGATTTACGCCGAGGCCCTCCTTCTTCTTTATGAGCAGTACCGGATCAACCGCTTTGGCATCCAGTATGAGGTCATGCGGGATTTGATGCAGGAGCTGATCGAGAGCCAGGAAGAAGAGGGCGTCATCTACGAGGTGGAGGAAGATGAGGAGCGGGTGCCGGCCGGAACGCTTCTAGAAGCAGGCGGTGAAGATCTGGCAAGGCTCAAGGCCGGCGCCCTTTTGCGCCGCCTGGACAGGCTGCAATGGATCCAGGTGGAAGTACGGGATAATTTCCGCCGCTATATTGTCCTGCCCCGCTATGCCAGTAGGCTGCTGGCAGTCTTTCAGGAGTTGTGCGAGAACAGGGCCGTCGAGTACCAGCGCTTTGCCTTTGTTACCTACCAGCTCCTTTCCGGCGAGGAAGCACGACTGCGGCCCGGCTTTGCCATCCTGGAGGCCCACAGGATGACCCAGGAATTTTTGGAAGAACTGCGGGCGCTGGTCAACAATATGAAGTACCATATGGAGCAGGTGGTGGCCAAAACCTCCATTCAAGAAGTGCTGGACCACCATTTTGAAGAATACAAGGCCCAAATCATCGACCGCAGCTACCACCGCCTCAAGACTTCAGACCACGTTTCCCGTTACCGGCAGCGGATTCTGACCACGGTCCAGGAGTGGCTCCTGGACCCGGAATGGATGGCCCGGGCTGTGGAAGACGCCCTGCGCAGCGAGTTTTTTAACGACAGGGAAGAAGCTGCCGGTGAGTTGCGGCGCGCTTTGATGGATATCGAAGAGATTTACCGCGGCCTGGACGAGATGTTTTACCAGATCGATTTGCGCCACAACCAGTATTTGCGCGCCTCTTATGAACGGGCCCGGTATTTAAGCCAGCACAGCTCCAGCATCGACCGCTACCTGGCGCATATCCTGGAGTGGACGGCGGCAGGCATCAGGGAGGGGAACCTCGAGGTGGATTCCTGCCTGACCGGCCTTTTCACTTTAATGCGCTTAAACCTTATAAACGAGCAATCCCTTTACACGCCGCGGCGGCGCCGGACGCCCCACCGGCCTGAGCCCGTGGTGGTGGTGGCCGTTCCGGAGGAATTAAAAAGGCAGCTGCGGGAACAGAGCTTGGAGCGGGTGCGGCAGGCTATAACCCGGGAAAAGGTAGGCGCCTATGTCCTGGGCCGGATGGGGACGCGCCGGGAAATGGGCATCGCCGAGCTGGCGCCCCAAAACATGGAAGAATTCCTGTACCTTCTCTATGTTTACCTTTACGGCTACGACGGCCTGGCGGGCTACCGCCTGGTGGCGGATGGCGAAAACCGCGTCCTCGATATCGGTGGCTACCGTTTTTATGACCGGCGGGTAATCAGGGTGGATAAGGCCGGGAAGCGGCGGGGCGTTTGACGGTAGACAGGTCATGACGGGAGGAAAACTGGTGCTTCACCTGGGTGAAAATTTAAGCGAGCAGGATAGGGAGCGGCTGCGGGACGTCATTAACCGCCTGCTGGCCGTAAACTTCTTAAACAAAGAGCAGGAAAGGGAACCCTACCTGACGGCGCGGCGTCACCGCCAGGCACTGGAGGATTTTTTCCGTTTCCTGGGCTGGGAGATCGTTTTTGACGACCGCCATGAGTGTATTTTCGTTATGGCTCCGGAGGCGGGATGCCGGCGCAACCTCACCCGGGAGGAGAGCATCTGGCTCCTGGTCCTCCGGCTTATCTACCAGGAAAAGCGCCAGGGCCTTTCTTTAAGCGAATTCCCGGTGACCACCCTCCATGAAATACGGGCCAAGTACGAAGCCTTCCGCCTGCCCCTTTTTAATAAAACTAGGCTGCAGGAACTGGTGCGCCTGGGTACCCAGTATAAGCTCCTGGAACCCCTGGATGATGACTTGAGCTCCGACGACTGCGCCTTCCGCCTGTTCCATACCCTTCTTTACGCCGTCCGGGCGGATACGGTGGAGAAACTGCATCAAAAGATAGCCAGCTACGAGCAGGGAAGGGAGGTTAGGCCGGATGAAATGGCTGCGCCGCCTGCGGCTGATTAACTGGCACTACTTTCACGACGAAACCCTGGAGTTCGGCCGCCAGACCCTCATCGCCGGCCGTAACAGCGCCGGTAAGTCGACCATCATCGATGCCCTGCAGGTCCTGCTGGTGGCCAACCAGCGCCAGATCCGCTTCAATTCGGCGGCCCATGACGAGGCGCGGCGTTCCCTCATCAGCTACCTGCGGGGCAAAACCGGGGGCGAGGACCGCAAGTACCTGCGGGAAGGGGATTTCACCAGCTATATTGTGGCCGAATTTTATGATGAAGAAAAAAAAGAACCCTTTATTGTCGGCGTGGTGCTGGACGTCTACGGAGACGATGCCATCGACGATGAATACTTCATCCTGGCGGGTGTGCGCCTTTCCGATCTCGACTTTTGGAGCCCGGCGGAGCGCTGGAAAAATCGGGAGGAGTTTCATCGCTACTGCCAGAAACTGCCCGTTCGCCATGTTTTTGAGCGCAGCAAGGCGGGTTACCAGAAAGCCCTTTTAACCCGCCTGGGTCAACTGGGCGACCGCTTTTTCCCTGTCTTCGTTAAGGCCCTCTCCTTTAAACCCATCCAGAACGTGCGCGATTTCGTCTACCAGTATATCCTGGACGAGAAGGAACTGCAGCTAGACCTCCTGCGGCAGAATTTTGAGATTCACGAACGCTATCGGGCCGAGCTGGAAGCCCTGGAAGAAAGGCGGCAGAAGCTGGAAGAAATCTGTCGCCAGTATGAAACCTTTGCCCGCCTGCGGGATACCGTTGCCGTTCAGGAGTATGTCATCCGCGGCTTAAGACACGCCCGGGAGGCGGAGATTAAGGAGCAGTTGGAAGACGGCATCCGTTTTCTGGCGAGTGAGGTGGAGCGCCTGGGCCGCGAGCTGGAACTGGCCCGGGCCGGGCAACAGGAAGCAAGGGAGAAGGCGCAGATAGCCTATCAAAAATGGCAGGGGCACGAGTTAAAGCGGCGGGAGCAGGAGCTGCAGGAAGGCCTGGCCCGCCTGGATAAGGAACTGAAAGAGCAGCAGGAGATGCTGGCGGTTTTGCGCCAGACCGTTGAAAGGGAAAAGGCCCTGCTGGCCGCCCTTGAGGAGATGGAAGAAGACGAATACTGGCAGTGGCAGCCGGGAGAGCGGGAATACCTGGCACGGGCCCGGGAGCTTTTCGCCGGGTTGCTCCCTGCCGGTGATCCCGGTTGGATCCCTGGGGAAGATACCATAGCAGCGGTGCGCGATGCGGGCCTTTTCCTGGCCGGGGTATACAGCCGCTTCGCCCTGGCGGCCGGCCGCCTGGAAGACCGCCTGACCCTGCTGGAGCGGCAAAGGATGGAACTGGAGGGCCAGATCCGCGACCTGGAAAATAAAAAGCGGCCCTACCCCCAGAGCGTCGTTAACCTTAAAAGGCTGTTGGAGGAGCGCCTCAAAGGGCGTTCGCCGGTGTGGATTTTCTGCGAAGAAATGGATATTAAAGATGAAAGCTGGAGGGACGCCATCGAGGGCTACCTGCACACCCAGCGTTTTGACCTGTTGGTAGAGCCGGCCTTTTTTGCCGAGGCCCTGGCCCTTTATGAGCGGGAAAAGAAAAACCATCAGGTTGAAGGCGCCGGCCTGGTGGATACGGAGAAAGAACAGAGGTACCTGGGCACCGCCCGGGAGGGGTCGCTTGCGGAGGAAATCGTGACGGCAAACCCAATTATCCAGGCCCACATCGACCACCTCCTGGGCCGGGTGATGAAGGCCAGGGACGAGCAGGACCTGCGCCGCTTTTCCACGGCCATCACCAGAACCTGCATGTCCTATCACAACCTGGTGGCCAGGCAGCTGGAGAAACACCGTTACGCCGTGCCCTACATCGGCGCCCGGGCCATCGCTCGCCAGCTGGAGATCAAGCGGCAGGAGCTGGCGGAAACAAAGGAGCAAATCGCAAAGCTATTGCACCGCAAGGAAGGAATGGCTGAATGGCTGGAACGCTTGGCCGATAAAAAATCCCTCTACGCCGGCATGGCCGAAAAGCTGGACCTCCCGGCCCGCATCCGCCGTTTGGAAGAGGAGCGGGCTTACCTTGTCGCCGAGCTGGAGCGGCTGGACCTGGGGGAGGTGGAGCGGTTAAAGGAAGAGTATTTCTACTGGGACCGCCGCGAAAAAGAGCTGTTGAACAAGATTACCGAAATCAGCGGCCTTAAAAAAAGCCGCGAGAACGAATTGGACCAGAAGCAGACGGAGCTCTACCTGCAGGAGGGAAAGGTGCAGGAGGCCCTGGCTTTCTGGCAGGCCTGGCGGGAACAGTATCCCGCAGAGCTCCTGCCCCGGGCCGAGGAACGGTGGCGGGAAGTAGAGGGGCAGGATTTACCTACGGCCAACAAGCTGGTCAACTGGGAGAACAGCCAGAAGGGCAACATCACCAGGCGCGAGCAGGAATACCAGCGTCTGCGCGACCTGCGCCATGAATACAACCTGCGCTACACCTACAGCGCCGATCCCGGCGCCGCCGACAATGAAGCCTATCAGTCCCTGCTGGCGGGAATCGCCACGGTAGATATCCCCCGCTATCGGGAAAAACTGGCCGAGGCCCTGCGGCAGTCGGAGGAGGAATTTAAATCCCACTTTATCTATAAGCTTCGCGAGGCCATCGAAGCGGCAAAAAGGGACTTCAACGAGCTCAACTTCGCCCTGAAAAACTTCCCCTTCCACGAGGACCGCTACCACTTTGAGATTAAGCCCAGCGAGAGGTACCGGCGTTTTTATGACGTGATCATGGACCCGGGGATTATGGAGCAGGGCTCCCTCTTTGAGCTGCCCGATGACGACCGGGCGGCCGTCCTTCACGAGCTTTTTGAGAAGCTCATTCGCGGCGAGGCCGGCGATCTGGAAGAATTCACCGATTACCGCAACTACCTGGACTTCGACATAGTGGTCACCAGCGGCGACCACCGCTATTCCTTTTCCCAGGTGCTGCGGGAAAAATCGGGCGGCGAAACCCAGACGCCCTTTTATGTGGCCATCCTGGCCTCCTTCAATCACCTTTACAACACGGGCAAGACCATTCGCCTGGTGGTGTTTGACGAGGCTTTCAACAAAATGGACGAAGAGCGCATCCAGACCAGCCTCCGCCTTATCAAGCGGATGAATTTGCAGCTCATTGCCGCCGTGCCCGACGAGAAGATGCAGCACATGGCGCCGGAGGTGGATACCACCCTGCTGGTCCACCGCAGCGGTTTCCGCTGTTTTGTAGACATGGTCAGCCGCCAGGAAATCCAGGCCATGGAGGAAGTGGCAGCAGGGAGTGAAGGGGGTGTAAACGTTGAGCGTGAAGGGCGCGAATCTGAAGGAATATTACCGGTACAAGATTCTCTCTTTGCTGCTCGGTAAATATGAAGCTAGCCGCTCCTTTCAAACGGGAACGCCGGGCAAGCAGCGGCCCCAGTTTGCCATGGCGAGAAGCCCCTTGGCCGAAGATTATTTTGACGAGATGGACCACCGCAAAAGGGAGGCCATCCACGCCGCCTTGGATGAGCTGGCATCTGCCGGCGTGGTAGAAGTCACCTGGCCCCGCTTCCAGGAAGGCCGCCGGGTGGAAAAGGTGTATTTGAACTTCGCGGCCATTCCCCGGGCCTACGAGCTGGCAGGGATGGAGCCCCTGGAGCAACGGATGGAAAGGATGCGCCATATGCTGGCGCCCTTGAGCAATCACCCCTGGGAGTGGGTACGGCGGTGGTGGGTGGAAGTGGACGGCGCCCTGGCGGCCCGGCGGACGGCGGGCCTTGATTTGGACGATGGGGAAGGGTATGAAAACCTCGTGCGGGTACTCCTGGCACTGCCGGGATTGGAGGACAGCGTGCCGGAGCGCATCTTCAGCCAGCGGGTACTGGGGGATTCCAAGGCCTTCGAGCAGGGGGTGAAAAAGCGGCTGCTGTCCCTGCTTAAAAGTCATGGTCCGGAGGAATATGAAACCGACGCCGAGTACCTGGACAGCGTCGGCCTGACGGACAATCCCAAGATGGTGCTGGCGGCCGGCCCTTTTATTTTTAGGGCGGGAAGTGCGGTTTTCGACGCTGGGGGCTTACCGGGCGGCCTGGGCCTGGCCGTCCAAACGGTGCGGGCCATGGAGATAACGGCCGTTAGCGCTCCTTGGGTTCTCCTGGTGGAGAATTTGACCAGCTACCACCAGGTTGTCCAGAGGTTTTCCCTGCCGGGCGATGAAGAAGGAGAAGGGGGAGGGGTGCAGGCGGCAGGGCTCCCTGCCGTCATGGCGGTATATACCGGTGGCTTTCCCCACCGTGGCGTACAGCTTTTTTTACGCCGCCTCCAGGAATACCGGGAAAACCTTGCGGCCACCGCCAGGCCCCCGGTTTATCACTGGGGCGACATGGACTACGGCGGCATCCGCATTTACGAATACATCCGCCGCAATTTTATTCCGGACTTGCAGCCCTACCTCATGGACGTCGACACTTATAGCAGGTATCTACATGCCGGCATACCCTTCGGCGACGAATATGCCGCCAGGCTCCGGCGCCTTCTTGATGACGACGTTTATTGTACCTGGCGTCCTTTAATCCAGGAAATGCTCAAGCACCGCCGGTGGGTCGAACAGGAGGGTATTACTGATTTTGAAAATCCCCCGGCGTTTTAACCTCCCGGTATTCGTTGCCGTAAATGTCCAGGAAGATAATCATAACGTGTTTTCCCAGGGCGGACAGGGGGAGAAGCACCTCCCAGCCGGCCTTTTTTATTTCTTCGGCAATAAAGTAAGCGTCGAGGGTGAAGGTTTGGCCATTGTAGTTATAATCGACCATTACCATCGACAGCGTTTCCCGGTTTTCTTTTTGCTTCGCGCCTTTGGCCGTGGCTTTGCTTTTAAATTGGAGAATGCGGATGACCGCTTTATCCTCCCGGCGTATATATTCGCATTCCAAATCGGGTAAATAGACTAGGTCAGAACCTACGGTTTTAACAATTGCATGGAGCAGTTTTTCATCCAGGGGGCGGTTAGTATCATGGGAACGGCGTAATAGTTCGTTGATTATGGAATTAGGGATACGTAAAATGCAGTAGCGTGTCATATCTTTGGTGATACAGTCTTCGATAAAGGTCACGCATGGCGCCGGGGCGATGATGTAATAGCGGGCCGCCTTGCTGGTAAGACGTTTATGCAGTTCGTTAATAAAGCTATGGTTTAGGGTCATACCGCCATTCTGAAGGTGATCGAAGACCATAACGTCGCTGGCCTCAATGTAACCGTCCCATTGTATGCCGCCTACCATGTGGGGTTCATCCCGGCACTGAAAAAGATGGAGGGCAATAAAACGCCATTCCTGCCAGGAAAAGCCCTGGAGCTGGGAGTAATCATACACGCCGGTGTTATAAAGAATGAAGGGTTTGGGTATAAGGGGTTCACCCCGGTTGCCAATTTCTTTTTTGAGGCTTAGCAGGCGTTTTTGCATGGTGTACACGGCCAGCTTGCCGTTGTCGATACCTATCCAGCGCCGCCCCAGTTTTTCCGCCACCGCCAGGGTGGTGCCGGAACCGGCGAAGGCATCCAACACAATATCGCCCGGGTTGGAAGAGGCGCGAATAATACGCTCAAGGAGGTTTTCGTTTTTTTGGGTGGGGAAACCCGTCTTTTCGCCGGAAAAGCTCATAATCTGTATGGAGTCGAGGCGGTCGAGTTCATAGCAGTTCCACGTATCTTCAATGGGATAACCAGGTCCTCTGGGCGGGGAGCCGTCGCGTCTGGTGTAACCCTCGGGGTAGGGAAGGTAAATTTTATTAAAGATGAAGTCATCGCTTTTGGTGTAAAAAAGTATAACGTCGTGATTCCTTATCCAATTTTTTGCCTGCGTCTTAAAGCCAGAAAGCCAGCCGATCCGCCAGATGATTTCCCGTTGGAAATGATTTTCTCCGAAGATTTCATCCATAATTACTTTAATATAGTGGCTTTTTTTCTCATCCAGGTGGATGTAAATGCTGCCGTTATCGGCCAACAGGTGCTTCATTAAAATTAACCTTTGGCGCAGGAACTCGATAAACCCGGCCCCACTCAATCTATCCTGATAGGCCCTTTCCTCCTGGGTGCTTATATATTCCTGCTTTGAGGCAAAGGGCGGGTCGATGTAAATCAACCTTACCCCCGGGGAATTGTCGGCATTTATAAGCTTACCTTGTTCTTTCCACTGCAGAAGGGTTTTTAAAGCAGTTAGGTTGTCTCCCCAGATGATCATGTTGTGCCATTCGTTGTTGCTGCCGATAAAGAAAGCCTTTACAGATTTTAAGTGGGCAGCCGGGGTTTCGGCGAGAAGGTCATCTTCTCGTTTTTTACCGGGGTAAACGAGTTTTATGATATGGCGCTGTTGTTTATTTAGAGATGGCATTTAAAATGTGCCCCTAAATTTCCTTATTATTTTATTTATTATTCGCCATATGGCGGTATGATCCTTCACCCTAGGTGGATATGCCGCCATCCTTCATGATTGAACCACCGGCATCCTGATTAATAGAATATTGCGCGAAACTTTTTTGCGAAGACGGGATAATCTTGGAGGAAAATGGTAGTTTGTGTCGAAGTTATAACTCGAAGTTTCTAACTTGCTTAGGGAACGGAAACATAGCAAAATGAAGGCTTAAGACGCTTAAGCCGGGGCAAATATATTCGGTCCGCTCTTTATTACTAGTGAAACAGAGTACGAAAACCCCTTTATAAATTCGGAATAGATACCGGAAGCGGACCGGAAACTGTCTTGAAGGGAGAGCTGAAAACTTTGCTTGCCATGCCGGAAAAAAGCGTCCTGCTGGTGGAAGACTCGACACTCACCAGGTTTTCCTCAAGGAGAACACTGGAGGAGAAGGGCTACCTGGTGGACGAAGCCGCCAGCGGCCAGGAAGCGCTGGTTAAAGCCCGAGGGAAAGGAGAACCGTACGACCTGGTGATCCTCGACATCCACCTCCCGGGAATGGACGGCCTGGCTGTGCTGGAGAACCTCAAGCGCCTGCCGGAGTACCGTTACGTCCCGGTCATGGTGGTAACGGTCGAGAGCAACGCCGCCGTTGTCAAGAAGGCGATAGATCTGGGGGCGGTGGAGTACCTTTGCAAGCCCTACTCGGTCGAGGAGCTGGTGCGCCGCGTAGAGAAACTGATAGGACCGGGTGTCAGGGGAGAAGAATCCCCTGCGGAGATGCTCCATAAAGTACTCAGGAATGAGCTCAACCGGGCGAGTAGGGGCGGCTTAAAGGTAGCCCTGGTCCTGGCCAGGTCGGAAAAGTTGGGCAAGGGAAAGATTGGAGAATGCGCCAGGCAGGCGCGACGACGCCTGCGCGAGATAGACACCGTCATAGAGCTCAGCAAGAGCACGCTGGCGTTGATTCTCCCCCATACGGGAAAAGAAGGCGCGCAGGTGGTAACGACGAAACTAGAGAGTTTCCTCCAAGGGACGTGGAGCTACGGGATTGCGGTATATCCCGACAACGGAAAGGACGGGGAGGAGCTTTTCGCCTACGCCGAAGCTGCCCTTAAAGAGAGCTGGGAGAAAAAAGAGCCGGGTGCACCAGCCCAGCAGCAGGCGTCTGATACGTAGCATTCCAGGAAAACTTTACTTTTGGCCTGGAAGGAAGGATGCATAAAGTTGGCTCAAGAGGGGAGTGGGTGTCTGTACGGTCAGCAGCGAAATCTCCAAGTCGTGCGTTTTATGTTATGAATATCTAGCGGGAAGGAGAGGACATGCTTTGCGAAAGTTGTTGAGGAGTTTGCTTTTATCTTTAGCGGGGATAATTTTAGTTTTGCTATTTGCTTTTACTAGTAGTTTCGCGGCTATCAACCCCTTTTTAACTGCCGGCCAGGATGACACGCCCGCTTCGGAGCAAATTCTCGTTAAATTTAAACCCGGCATCCCTCAAGCCGTTAAGGAGAGGGTACATGTTCAAAATGATGCCCAGGTAATTGACGCTATCCCTGAGATAGGAATAGAAGTAGTTAAAGTAGCAAAGGAAAAAGCCCGGGAGAAGGTAGCCAATTACAGCCGCAATCCCCATGTGGAATTTGCCGAGCCAGACTACATAGCCCGCGCCGTTTTCATTCCTGATGATCCCTATTTTGAGAAACAGTGGGGAATGGCCAAGATTCAGGCACCAGATGCTTGGAAGGTGACCAAGGGGAGCCGGGAAGTAAAAATCGCCATTCTAGATTCCGGGATTGACCAGGATCACGAAGACCTGAGAACCCAAATTGTGGCCAACGTTGATTTTACCCCTAGCAAGACGGTAGATGATAAATTTGGTCATGGTACTCACGTGGCGGGAATTGCTGCAGCGGCCACCAACAACGGCAAAGGGGTGGCAGGTGTCGGCTTTAAGTGCAGCCTCATGAACGTTAAAGTATTGGGCGATGACGGGAGCGGTTACTATAGCTGGTTGGCCAAGGGTATAATATGGGCCACAAAAAATGGGGCCAAGGTCATCAATATTAGCGCCGGTAGCAACAGGCCTTCTAAGGTATTAGAAAAAGCTATCAATTATGCCTGGAGCCGGGGAGTGGTCCTGGTAGCCGCGGCCGGTAATGACAATTCCTCAGCTCCCTTTTATCCCGCTTTTTATACCAATTGCCTCGCAGTAGGAGCTACAGACGAAAACGACAGCCGCGCGTTCTTTTCTAATTATGGGCCATGGGTGGACATTGCCGCCCCGGGTTTAAACATCTTTTCTACCACCCCCAACCACGACAACTATATTCACAATTATGGCATAGCCCTGGGCTACGACTACCTGTCAGGGACCTCTATGGCCAGCCCGCACGTAGCCGGAATAGCAGCTTTAGTCTGGGCCAAGTATCCTGGCTTGAGCAATGCAGAGGTAAGGAAGAGGATCGAAGAAGGGGTGGATCCTGCAGGGGGCTTTGATCCGCCTATAGGACGGGTTAACGCCTATAAGGCTTTACGCTGAAACATTAGTTTCGAGGCGGGCTAGTTCCAACCCCTTTTCTGCCACAAAGATAAACGTTAGCAGCCCGCGGGGAGATAAAGCAGCTTTAGCTACCTCAGCGACCATTAGGGGGCGAGTGATAACCTGGGGATAAAATTTTAGGGGTTCCGGCTCGATTAACTTTATTCTTATAATAACTTCCCGATCATGTTGGGCTATCTGCGAAATTGAGATCTTATAACCGGGATTGGGTTTTATCCCCCAGCAGGCGAGGAGATAAATATTTTGGATAAAGTCTGCTCCCTCGGGGGTTACATGGTAATACTTTTGGTAGTTTTCTTCAGTAAGCACTAAAAAAAGCGCTTCCGGGGAAGGTATGGCCCAGGACCCAGGATTGGGCAGGAGGCGGAAAGGTATAGAAGCATCCCTTCTACAGATAGGTGTACCGCTTTTCATATGCTTCTTTCACCGCTTCCAGAAAGAGGTCTACGAGCAACGGGTCATAGTGCTTACCAGCATATTTCTGCAATTCTTGGCTAGCTTGCAAAAAGGTCAGTGCCTTCTTGTAGGGGCGGTCGGTAGTCATGGCATCGAAGCTGTCGGCCAGGCGCACGATGCGCGCCGGGAGCGGGATTTCCTCTCCTTTTAAACCATCTGGATAACCAGAGCCATCGTAGTTTTCATGATGGGAGCGAATAATTGGTGATATATCTTGGAAAAATAGTAAAGGTTTGACTATTTCGCTTCCTAATATTGTATGCATCTTCATGATCTCCCATTCTCTTTCGGTTAAAGAACCTGTTTTATTGAGGATAGCGCTCTCAACTTCGATCTTACCCAGGTCGTGTAAATAGGCACCGTAGCGCAAGGTATCTTTTTCTTCCTCAGAGAGGGATAATTTTTTCGCTAGGGCCAAAGAATAAGACATAACCCTCTCCGAATGGCCGAAGGTGTAGCGGTCTTTGATATTTATCAGCGCCACCAGGGTCTGGAGGGTGGGGAAGGCTTCCTTGACTTTTAAGTGGGTTATCTCGCTTATTATAGAATAATAAAGGTAAGCGTCACCTCGTGAGTACTTGGTTCTGTATAGGTCATTTTCTGCCGCCCTCACCAGGGACGAAACCCCGTCAGCATCAGCCGGGTAGCTCGCTAATCCTGTAACAATGGTAAAGGGCTTAAAAGGCGGCGTCCTTTCACTCTCCAGCAAGGAAACGGTGGCCCGGCTCACTATTTTTTCTTTTATAAGTGAAGTCACCCTGGCAGTCTCACTTTTTTCTTTCCCGGGAAAAACCAGGGCGAATTCATCGCTGCCGTAGCGGGCTGCATAACACGGCTCTTTGATTTCCTCCCCCAATAGTTGCCCGATGTTGGCTAAAATTTCATCCCCCTTCTGGTAACCGTATACCGTGTTAAAGTACTTAAATTGATCGATGTCTAATAAGGCAAAGGATACAGGAAGATTTGCCGCTGCCGCTTTTTGCAAGGTTAGGGCCAGCTTTTCCTGCAGGTAGCGGTGGTTGTACAGTCCGGTTAATTGATCGTAATCGGCCAGCTGGAGCAACTCCTGCCGGGTTTTCCTTTCTACTTCCATCAGCCCGCCCACCAGCCAGGTGAGCAGGAGATTAACGCCGGTGATGATGGAGTTTGTTTGGAAGATTTCGGGAGGCAAATAATTATGCAGCCGGTAATCCAGGAAAAAAAGGAGGGCGCTGGCCAGAACAGCGGCTGTTGTCCCCCCCAGCTTGCCCAAGCTGGTGGAGGCGATTATGGAGGGGACCAAAATCAAAACCTTGGCCCCGAAAAAATTATGGCTGTACCAGAGAAAGATAAAGGCCAAAGGGAAGATGACGGCCAGGAGTAAAATCTCATCTATCTGCGGCTGTTCCAGAGTAGTTATCCTGGGGAGGAGCTTGCCGGCAGTATACGCTATAATTGTTGCAGCGAATATAATAAACATAAATAGCAAATACAAACGCAGATGTAAGCCTAACGGTAGATTATAAAAGCTGAAAACGATCATTAAAAAAATTAAAAGGCTGACGATATGGGTAACTAAAATATACTCGGATATCTCCTGCGCCCTCTTTTGCTCCCACTTGCGCATCGACGCTTCTCCCTTGTCAAATTAAAGCTGAGCCGTGTTCTCCCCTTCACTTGCTTGGACCCGAGAGCCTCCATTATTCCCAAAAAATTGGTACCGGGAAGGGCGGGGCTTCCCGGTACGAAAGTGCTTTACTTGCGGAGGGACCTGGGCACCTCGGGCTGATAGAAAAAGAAATTACAAGTCGGTTTGACCCCAATAGCAGCGGCGAAGGCCAAGACGCTGAATGCAAAAGGCAAAAGGCGGTAAAGTAAACGCTTCATCCCCTCTCACCTCCCTACTCCCGGTGAGATTATTTCGTCTATGAGAGTGGCAAACCGGTGTCCCGCCCTGGTCAAAGTAAAGGTCTGCCACCATAGACCCAGGCTCAGGGCCAGGACTACGGCCGGGGCCCCGGCCGTAGCCAGCAGGGCAATTTGTACGGCGGCGATAAAAAATACGCTGGTAATGGATAAACGCCGCATTCTCTGGCGGTATTCCGGGGAAAGAAGGGGTTTGGCCGGAGAATCTACCGGGGCCAGGCGCCAGACGAAGGTTAAAGATAAGAGCGACCCCAGGATAACTATTATGAAAAGGTTAAAGGGGCTTAAATGAGGTGTCAATATTAGAGACGTTTTCCCCAGGGCTGGGGAAACAACTGCCCCCAGCAGGGTGCAGGTTAGGGGCGACCGGCTGTGGGCCCCGCCGGACCAAAGGCGCAGGAAAGCTGCCGTTAAGGTAGCGGCCAGGGTGGTATACAGGCAGCCTAAAAGCCAGCCTACCAGGCTGATGGACAGCAAGCTTATAAGGGGATAGATAATAACTTGCAGCCCATATAGGGCGATCTCTTCCTCATCCGGGGTCAAATTGAGCTTCTCCTTCAAGTAGGCGGCAGCCGGCCGGGTCAGGTTAAACCTTAACAAACCAATCCCCTCTTCTGGTTATAATAATTCTTGACTAAAGCCAGGACCAACAATAGTACTGTGTAGGGAAGGGCAAAGGCTGCTCTCAAAAAAGGATTGGCGAAGACTTCTTCATATTCCAACCCGGTAAGGTTTAAAAGGGGTTGTGCGTAAAGTAGCTCGGCTGTGGCTATGAGAGCAAAGCATAGCAGGACGGCCAAAAATATTTTGGACAGTTGAGCGCGGGTGAAAAGGCGGGTATAGGCAGCTAAGGATAAGATCAAAATTACCGAATGCACGCCAAAGGCGATGGGCAGTAGGCGCACCAGGTTGGTGAAGGTCTGCAACAGGGCAATGGCAAGAATCTTTCTATCTTTTATCCGCAGGTTTAAAAGGCTAAAGACCGCCATCGTTTCAACCAGGCTTTCGGGAAAATCCTGGAGAAGCAAAGCATATATTATGCCTGGAAAAGTTTCTTTAAACATCTTAGGACACCTCGGCTGCCGCATCTTTTTTCTTCGAAAGTTTATTCGACAGAAAAGCTTTTTCTCCTGCCAAAAAAAAGCAAAGTTACCCTCCCAACTCGATATTCAGGCACATTTCCTGCAGCCTTGCAGCGTGCCCTGCAGTAATGTAATCCTTTTCCTTCAGGGCTGCCAGCAGGGCGCCAACAATCTGGTTTCGCGCGCTGGCCCGATTTTGGAGCTTGTTGCGGTACATGAGGTCGTCGGCCTTCTTGAAGGTTTCTTCCAGGGATTCCGCTGCGTTCTGGCAGGTGGCCACCCCTAGGGAGAAGTGCAGGGGCAGCTCGGGATGTTCTTTATTGGAGGCCTCGATGGCCGAGCGGATCCGCTGGGCAAGGTCCTCTCCAGTTTTTTCGCCTGTTTTGGGCAGGATGGCGGCAAATTCATCCCCCCCAATGCGAGCCACAATATCTGAGCGGCGCAGGGAGGTTTTTAGAACACCAGCGCAGGCCTGTAACAGTTCATCGCCTTTAGCGTGGCCCAGGGTATCGTTGACCAGTTTTAGGCCGTCCAGATCCGCCACCAGGATGGTTATGGGATATTCCCGGCTGCCAGACAAGCGCTTGAGCTCTTCCTGAAAGAAAGCCCGGTTATAGAGGCCCGTTAAAGAATCGTGCAGGCTTAAGAACCTTAACTGTTCCTCGTAGCGCTTGCGCTCGGTGATATCCAGGGTTGCCTCCACCGCCCCTATGACTTTTCCATCTTTATCCTTCACCGGCGTGGCGGTAATGCTCCAGAAGCGACCGTCCTGGGAGGCTACCTCACCTGTGCATACCTGGCCGGTTTCCATAGCCTGGACCACCGGGCAGCGAGGGCAGGGAGCGCTCTTCCCTTGCCATATTTCGTGGCATTTGGCTCCGAATAGCTCCTCGGGGTTCTTGCCCACGGATTGGCCCGCAGTCCGGTTGGCCCAAATGACGTGCATGTCCCGGTCCAAAAACGCGACCATCTCGGTAAGGCTGTCAAGAATCAGAGATTTTTCGGCCATTAACCTCTGCAGCTCTTCTTCCAGGATTTTACGCGGGGTGATATCGGTCAAAAAATGCAGGGTAGCGGGCTGCCCTTCCCATTCGATTACCACAGAGTTGGCCTCCATCCATTTGACGCTCCCGTCCTTGGCAAATATTCTGAAAGAGCAGGCATACAGAGGGCTTTTTTTCTCCAGCAATTCCCGGTAGTGCTGTACGGCACTTTCCCTGTCTTCGGGATGAATGAAGTCCAGGAAAGGTCTGGATAGAAGCTCTCCTGCCGTGTAGCCCGTGTGGGCCAGTGTTGCCCGGTTGACAAAGGTCACCACGCCGTCCTGGACAACGATGATGGTTTCAGTGGCGTTATCTACCAGAGAAGAGCATTTCTTTTCCTTCTCGCCTAGTTCCCGTTGGTACTCCTCAAGCCTTTCCAGCATTTTGCTGATTTCAGAGGAAAGAAGGGCAAGCTCATCCTTTCCCTCCAGAGGGGGTATTCCGGGGGCAGGGGAGGGAGAGCGGCCGATGCCAGTAACTACGGCGGTAAGCCGGGCCAGGCGGGAGAGAACTGCCCGGTCCACCCAGAACAAGGCAAGAAGGCAGCATAAAGCTGCCGCCAGCGCAAGAAAGAGGCTGAAGGCTTGTCTTGCGGACAGGAACGCCTGAGCGGCGCGCCGGTAGGAGTTCGCCTGGAGGATTAAGGCGCTTTCACCTTGCAAATCCTTAATGACGGCAAAGCCGGCGCTCTCCTCCGGGGAAACAATTTTTACGTAAAAGGGTTCTCCGTTTTTAAGGGTTCCCGCTGGCTTGAGCTCGCGGAAGTCTATGGCCTCCGGCGGGTGAAGGGAGAGGGGGAGACGGGTGATTTCCGAGAGCTCTTTCACATCTTTATCCTTGAAGGTGCGGGCGAAGATAAGGGTCCCCCGGGCGGGGCCGCTACCATCACTTTTTAAAACGGGCCTGGCGGCCACCAGCACCGGCCCTTGTGGCGTTACCACCACCCCTTTAAGGCCGCCGGTTTGGTTATGGGCTGTAAAAACAATGCCGGGAGGTAAGGGTATTTCTTCGCCCGCTTCAGGGTCGTATCCTCTGGCGTATACTATTTCTCCCCTGGTATTTAGGAAAACTGCATAATTAAGCCTCAAAATTTGAAATACGTTATCGACCAGGTTTTTTTCTATATATTCCCGGTTCCTGTCCTCCACGAAGCTATACGTGTCGTCCCAGGTAGCCCAGTCTGCGGCAGATTTATCTAGCGCCGCTATTTCCCTTTCCAGGGCTTGCAGGGCCCGCTCCACATTCTCTCGGATACTTTCGTTTTCCAGCTTACCTGCAATATTCCCTGCTATAACATGGGAAACAGCAAAAAAAATAAGGGCAAGAAGGGCAAAGACGGCGCAGAAAACAAGGAGTACTTTGGTTTTTAAGGACATCCCCATATCTCTCCTCAAAGTCGACCATGGACGGGGAAGAGTATATATCAACGGTGTATGTGTCGGCCATTACCCGGCAACCCTGGCGCACCCTGTCTTTGCCTATACGGGACGGCAGCGGCAGGATCGTTGGCGTGCTGGCAGCCGAGCAACGAAGCAAGCCAGCCACTTTGGAGCAAATGGGTTACTGAAGTGGAGCGAAAATTTCTTTTACTTCTACTGCAAATCCTTTCAATAAGATGGATTTAGCCTGGCCCGTTTCTTCGACATGATGGACAAGGACGAAATTTCCCTCCTTTTGCTGAAAAACCTCAATGCTTTTATCTTCGGGATCTACAATCCAGTATTCTTTTACACCGCACCGCGCGTAAACACGGGCTTTTTTCTTTAAGTCATAATAGCCGGTAGAGGGAGAAAGAATCTCCATTACCAGGTCGGGAGCCCCTTTTATTTTTGTTGTTTCGATTATATGCAATCTATCCTTCGCGATAAAGATAATATCCGGCTGGTAGGTTTCTTTTTCCTCTAAAAATACATCTACAGGTGCGGTAAAAAGTATCCCCAAATCCTTTCCCGCAAGGAAAAACAACAGCTTTTCAATCAGACGCATTAGTATGATCTGGTGATAGATACCGGGTGCGGGCGTCATAATGAGTTTACCTCCGATTAGTTGAAAGGGAGTTCCTTCCGGCAGCCTGGCGTAGTCCTCGTAAGTATAGCTGTTCTTAACGGGGATTATCATTTTTTCCTGGTAAATACCCATTGCAGTGCCCTCCTCTCATTATGACTTTCCAGCAGGCCTTTTCGGTAGTCACCAATCTAACTTTAGTATAGCCATTGCTGACCAGGTTTTTCAATCCTGGCGTATGGATGAATTTAGGTGAACAACCAACTTTAATTCTGTTGGCGCTGGAGCAGGAATTTTTTCCCTTGGTGTCGAATTACTGCCTTACCACTGTTATACAGTAGTAATTTTCTACTAAAAAAATTGGTACTCAATCGTCTTGGCCATCCTGGAGCTTAAAGGCATGATGAAATGGAACACACCAAGAAAAACCGGCAGCATCCCGAAATTTTGATTGCCACCCTGGGTGTGGAGCCTCAGGTAGTGACTATTACCCTTGACCGCTTGCTAGCCGACGGTCGGTCTATCAGCGAGGTCGCCGTAATCTATACAGAGAACCCGGCGGTACGCCAGGCCCTGGAGATAGTTGCCGGCGAGTTTGCGGGTCCCTGCTACCAAGGTATCAGTTTTCGCCCGGTTCCAGTAGCCTTAGGGCGAGGGAAAATACAAGATTTTTGCAACGATGCCGACCTGCGCGCCCTGCTGCGCACCCTGTATGGTGAGGTGCGCCGCGCCAGGCAACAGGATTTTATTGTCCACCTGTGCGTTTCCGGCGGGCGCAAGGTCATGGCTATTATGGCCATGGTCGTGGCCCAGCTCCTGTTTGGGCCTGAGGACTGTGTCTGGCACCTGGTTACCGAGGGGTGGCAGCCCGGCGACCGGCGCCGCTTGCACCTACCTGCGGAGGAAAAAGTCTGGCTGGTACCGGTGCCGGTTTTGCGCTGGCGAGAAGCAGGTACGCTGATGCGCATGGTGGCCAGGCTGGATGACCCTGCGGAAGTAGTAGCCTGGTACGAAAAGTTAAGCCGTGATGACCAGGAAAGGCGCAAGAGCGAGTTCATCCGGCACTGGTTGACGCCGGCCGAACGGGAAGTAGTTAAACTCGCCTGTTATGGTCTGGACAATAAGGCTATAGCAGCCAGGCTTTATAAAAAAGAACAAACCGTAGCCAACCAGCTGCGCGGAGTTTATGAAAAGTTACGGGAATGGCTGGGCTACCCGCCTGGTATCGTCGATCGCAGCGTGCTAATCGCTGAATTTGCTTCCTATTTTCACCATCCAGGAAGGGATGACTCAACGTGAAGATTATCAATTTTGCTCACCCCTTGACCCCGGCCAACCTGGGGGAAATAGCCAGGCTCAGCGGTGGTGGAGTGGAGGAAGTAATCGAGGTAACCTGTCATATCGATCCCCGTTGCACCCTAGAGCCCCAGATTGAGGCCCTGGTTGATAGCCTCGGGTTTAGCTCCTGGGAGTGGCAAACTGGCTCTTTCCTGTTCAATCTCCCTTCCCTTAATTACTGCGCTGCGGTACTGGTGGCCCATCTGCACGGGCGTATAGGGTATTTCCCGGCTATGTTGCGCCTGCGGCCGGTAGATGAAAGCTTTCGTTGGCGCTTTGAAGTGGCGGAGATTATCAACCTGCAGGCCGTTCGCGAGCGAGCGCGCAGGCGGCGATAAGGAGGGAGATGATGCAAGACATAATTCTTACTTGCGAGGTTTTAACGCCAATGTTTCTGGGTGGGGCGGATGCCAGGGAGCCAGAGTTAAGGGCGCCATCAATTAAAGGAGTCCTGCGCTTCTGGTGGCGGGCCCTCCACGGCTTTGACCCCCTGTTAAAAACAAAAGAAGGCAGTATATTTGGTTCGGCAGGTGAACATGCACAGAAAAGCAGAATCACCCTTAGAATTGAGGGAGAGGATTTAACTCCTTACATTACAAAAGAACCCCTTCCCCGCCATACATATCAGGTAAAAGGACATGAATTGAATATCCTGGAGTACCTGGCCTACGGAACCTATATTTATAACCGGATGCAGAGAAGGAATGAATTCTACCGCGCCTATATTAAACCTGGTTACAGTTTCAATCTAATCGTAAAGACAGATAATGAAGTTGATCTCCTGGAATTCTTCCTGGCTTTGCAGTATTTTTGCTGGTTCGGATCACTGGGAGCAAAAGCGCGCAATGGTTTTGGCAGCTTTAAAGTTAAAAATGTTAAAGGGCACCTTCCGGCCGGAGAGAAGATTGACTTAACCTCTCTTCCCGGGGCAAGTAGCCTGGCAAGTTTCAAGCAGTATACAGGGATTCCTAAATTCAGCGCCTTCTCTCATGGAGCCAGGCTTTTTAGAACACGGCAGGATCACAGTACCTGGGATACCTGCCTGGCAGAACTGGGCCATGCCTATCGCCATGCCCGTCTCTCCCTGGAGCCCCCTCATTCTTATAAACGGCGCCAGTATATCGGTGCCCCGCTGATTGTTAACCAGAAGCAGCAATCCAGGCTGGCCAGGCACGCCAAACCTTATTTTCTGCGCGTCCATGAGTGGCAGGGAAGATATACAGGTTATATTCTTTACCTACCGTCGCGGTATTGTACAGGCCTGGCAGGAGAAATACCAGGGAACCTTAATCTGGAAAAAGAGGATGCGGTCTTTTCCACTGCGTGCCAGGAAATGAATAAGGCATTAGGACGGTACCTGGAGGTGATAGATTGAATTCCTTACTTATTTTTACTATCGGACCTGTTCAATCTTTTATCGCCCAGGCGCGTAAGACCCAGGACCTGTACGCCGGCAGTTATATCCTGTCCCATCTCTGTGGTACAGCCGCTCGGACGGCGCAGGATAATTATGAGGCGGAGATAATCTATCCAGATTTACATAATGGATCTTTACCGAACCGTCTTGTGGCTCTTCTTCCCGTAGGAGAAAAGGAAGAGCTGCAAGAAATAGGTCGTCAGTTAGAGAGTAAGGTAAGGGATGAGTTTGTCCAGATCGGGCGGCAAGTGGTCCGGTCTTTCGGTTTACCGGTAACTCCTGCCCTGGAAGCACAGCTACAGGATTTCTTGGAAATCTACTGGGTAGGAGGGAATTGCGAACCCTCCCGTTATGCTGAGCGTTACCGGCAAATGGAAGCTGTCTTAGGAGCGATAAAAAATACCCGCATCTTTTCCTCCGGGGGGGAACGGGGCCGGAAGTGCAGCATTACCGGCGAGCATAACGCCCTTTTCTACCGGGGCGGGAAAAAGGCCTACCTGGAGCAGGCGTTCAGGGTGCCTGAAAGCGTGCCCAAGAAATACCTGGCCCCTGGAGAAGCTTTAAGCGGGATCGGCTTTATGAAACGGGCAGCCGCCAGGTATTTTTGCCATTGTTTGGGTGGAAATTTTGATTCTGACTTTCCTTCGACGGCCAGTATAGCACTAGCGGCAAGTCTCCACTTATTGCCAGCGGATATAGTTGAAAGCTATAAAAAAATTTTTGCAGGCGAATTTGACGATCAGTTCTTTTACCAGGAGAATTTAACCCCAAGACGTTTTGCACTAGAAGGCTTGTCCCTAGAAAAATTACAACAGGCAGATGCGCTTCTCAAGGAACTGTATAGCGAAGCCAAAAAGCGAGGAATAAAGTTTACGAAATACTATGCTCTCCTGGTGATGGATGGCGATAATATGGGCGAATGGGTAGCCGGTAAAAATCTGGCTGACCAGGGGCAACTGCCAGACTTCCAGCGCAACCTTACCCGGTACCTGGGTGCCTATGCCAGGGAGGCCAAAGCAATTTTGCAACTACCTCGAGGTAAGCTCGTTTATTGCGGCGGCGATGATGTCCTGGGTTTAATTAACTTGAACCATCTTCTGTCGGTCTTAAAAGATTTGCGGGATAAATTCCCGCCTTTGGAGAAAATCGCTAATATGTCTCAGCAGAAAACCTCCTCGACTTCAGGAGGAGTCTGTATTGCTCACTATAAAGCACCTCTGGCAGAAGTAATAAAATTTGCACGTAAAATGGAAGAAGTGGCCAAGGGGGTTGACGGGAAGGACGCCCTCGCTATAGGTGTATTAAAACATTCAGGAGAAATCTGCCAGACTGTTTTCAGGTGGAAGTATGATAATTTGGAACCACTTTCTTTGCTGCACAGCCTGGTTGTTCTCTTGAGTACCGGCAAGTTTTCCGATACTTTTATCAGGAATCTATCCCGGGAATTCCGCTCCTTAATCCCACCTGCTGATGAGAGCCTGGCGAAGAAGAGCGGGAATATAGCATTAAAAGCGGCAGAAGAAGAGATGGTGGCAGCCGAAATCAAGCGCCTCTTGCAGCGCTCCTGCCAGCTGCAAGACCCTACGGAGGCAGATAAAATTGTGAGTGAGCTTCGGGAGAAGTTGTTTACCTTGTATTTAGAATGTGGCCTGGTTAATTTCCTTTCTTTTTTAGATATAGCAGCTTTTCTATCCCGGGAGGTGCAGGTAATCAGTGAAGTTAAAGATTGACCCCCTGGATACCCTTTTTTTCCGCGACGGTCGGCCCTTTACCATGGGTGATGATAATTGGGCAGTAAGTATTTTTCCTCCTTCTCCCGGCGTGATTTATGGTGCTTTACGCAGTCTTTATTTCTCCTGGCATCCGAAAGAACTTGCTTTGGCCGAAACTGAGGCCGATCCTACGTCCGGTTTACAAATAACAGCTTTTTATTGGCTTATAGGTTCGGAAGGAGAAGGCAACCCTTATTATCCCATGCCCCTGGATTGCGTCAGGCTGAAGCACAACCGGCGTGAACCCCAGCGTTTTTACCTGCTAACCATGAGCTCGCTGGGGAACCTGGTGACTAACTATCCTTTTACATGGTTGTTAACGAGCCAGGATGAGGAGGTAGAAGGTCCGGTAGGCTATCTCATAGATCACGAAAGCCTTAGGAATTACCTGGAAGGCAAAAGGGCAACATTTTTCGGCCTGGATATGAATTTCTATTTGAGCCGGGAGCTCAAAGTCGGGATTGGTCGGGATGCCGGCACCAGGGCGGCAGAAGAACACCGTCTGTACCGGGTAGAGATGTTACGGTTAAAAGATATGAGCCTGGCCGTTGATTATCAGGGTCTGAAATTGCCGGAGGAGGGCTTCCTGCGCCTGGGTGGGGAAGGCCGGGCAGCCGTTTACACCCATGTGGCAGGAGCAACAGAGGAACTGCCAGCTCCTGCAGGGGGCAGGTATTTCAAGCTTTACCTGGCTACTCCCGCCTTTTTTAAAGGAGGGTGGCGTCCCGGATGGATAAATCCAGAGGGCGTAGGTAATTATCAGGGTTTAAAACTAAAGCTACTTACGGCGGCTGTGGGCAAACCACTTTCTATAGGCGGCTTTGATATAAAACGAAAGCAGCCCAAACCCATGCGCAAGGCCGTACCGGCGGGCAGTGTCTATTATTTTGAAATACTGCAAGGCACGATGGACGATGCTGTTAAGGTTTTCCACGGCCATTCAATAAGCGAGTATAGGGAAAAGGAGGGTTTTGGGCTCGCTTACATGGGCTATCTCGATCCCAAAAATCAAAGTATCTTAGAGAAAGGAGAAACCTGAGATGCTGGTTATTACCACTGTGGGCACCTCCTTGCTGGAAAATTACCGCGAGAATCACTCCGATATCGATATGGATTATCTTTATTTAAAGGAAGAACCGGCGTCAAACTGGGATAACAACGAGCGGCGGATAAACAAAATTAAAAGAGCCCTGTTGAACTGGGCCCAGGCGAAGAAAGAGACCTGCGCTGAGATTAAAAGCCTCTTTAGCATTCGCCATCATAATACTAAAGAAATAGAGGTGCGGCTGCTGGCCACGGATACCATCCTTTCCCGCTTGGTAGCCGAAGTCCTTGAACAGGTCCTCAAGGACGAAATGAAAATATTTTTTGAGCCGGAAAAAGATGTTATCAAAGGCCTGCAGGTATGGGATAGAAAACGTTTTGAAAAGGAAGGATTAATAAACCTTATCGCCAGGATCGAAGAACTAGCATTTACCTGCAAAGAGATAGCTATTAATTTTACTGGTGGCTACAAGGCGATTATCCCCTATATTACCATTATGGGACAGCTTAACAATATTCCACTCTACTACATATTCGAAGATACCGATGAGCTTATCAGGTTGCCCCAGGCACCCCTGGACATCAATTGGGGTATTTTTGAGAAGTACAGCCATATCATTGAAGACCTGGCCGGGGGAATTTATGACTGGAGCCGATATAAATTAGAACATCCAGTAGAGGAAGATTTCCAGGCCTGTATCTGGGAAGAAGGCGAATGCGCAGAATTAAATGCCATTGGCCGGATGTTTTGGAACAAGTATCACAACTATTTCGTGGTAGAAGTCTTGAAGGGGTTCAGCTATAGCAAAGATAGCAGCGGTAACAAGCGGGAAATCAACGAGGCCCTGCAGGAACTCTACGGCCGGTTGGAGAGTTTAATCAAAGAGAATAAACTCCGGACCACAGAGGAACTCCAAATATACATAAACTCGCTGTCTGAAAAGAATGATCTCCGCCATGGCGAGAACCCCGACAGGGACAAATACATTTTCAAGTCAACCAGAAAGAGCCAGATCAGGCTTGTCTATACCCCCATTATTAAACCTTACGGTCTGAGCCTGCGCCTTTTTGATTATGTCAGGGGCGATTTTGATCATGGCGAGTATATTAAAGAATTCAAGCAACGGATGAATATGCTCACAGAACCGGATTTTATTGTTATTACTTTGAGAAAGCCCTTAGGTAACAAATTTTAAAAAGCTAACAGGGGGTTGAAGAATGTTTAAAGCTGCGCGTCCTTTTTTCCTCATTGTAGAAACGCCTCTCCATGCCGGTTGCGGCAGTGACCTGGGAGTAGTCGACCTGCCCATCCAGCGGGAAAAACATACCGGCATACCTAAGGTAGAAGCTTCCGGCTTGAAAGGCTGCCTTAGGGAAGCTTTCGAGGGACTCAGCGAAACACCAAATGGTTCGCTGCCGGAACCCCTGGTGCAAGAATTTCCTGCCCTTAAAGAAAAGAGCAAGCTGAAGGAAGCTATCAACCTTGCCTTTGGACCCGAGGAAGGAGAACTCTATGCAGGCGCCCTGGGTTTTACCGATGCCAGGCTCCTGTTGTTTCCAGTGCGCTCAATGCGCGGGGTGTTCGGGTGGGTGAGCTGCCCGGCAGTCATTTCCAAGTTTCTTCATGAGTTAAGAATGGCTGGAATAAAAAATAGCTTACAGGTACCGCCGGCGTATACGGTACCCCGGGGTTGCGGGCTGATGGTAAACAGTGAACACCTGATCCTGGAAGAATATACCCTGGCAGTAAAAGAAGACACTGCCTGTACCTGCCTGGCAGATTGGCTGGCCGGTAAACTATTTCCAGGATCGGGCTATGACTACTGGTTCGCGAAGATGAAGAAAGACTTGGTAATCCTGGCGGATGATGATTTCCGTGATTTTGTCAACCTGTCCACAGAGGTAATCACCAGGACAAAGATCGACCCCAAAACAGGTACGGTGCAGGAGGGGGCCTTATTTACTGAAGAGTATTTACCCCAGGAAAGCGTCCTTTATTCCCTGGCGCTGGCCTCGCCGGTTTTTAACACCAATAAAGGCGTTTTTGCCAGGGATGAAGAGAGGGCCGTTCTCACTTTCTGGCAAAAAGGTCTGCCGGAATTCTTGCAACTGGGTGGCAATGCCACCATTGGTAAAGGGATAGTAAGGTTAAAGGTCCTGGAGGAGGATTAAAAAGGTGATTGCAGGATTAGAGCAGGGCCGGGCACGTTATGCCTATGACTGCGCCAGGCAGGGGAAAGAACTGCAAGCCAGTAAAGAATATAAATCCTATGCCAAAAAAATACCTACTCTGATCAAAACTAATGGCCTGGGGGCAACCGTGGCATTTATTGCCGCCAAAAAGAAGGATGATCCCAATAAGAAAGAATATGCCTATAAGCTTATTTATGACCAGTTGACCCAATGGCTGGTGGCAAGGGGCCTGGTGGCGCGAGGTAAAGAATTAGTTGATGCAATAATTTCCCTTGATTCCTTTTCCTACCGCATGGTTACGGTAGAAGTTCTGGCACTTTTCAAATGGGTTAGCCGCTTTGCTGAAGGCTTGATTGAAGGTGTTGCCGATGATTGAAAAGGGCAAACTGGTGATCCAGAAAGCAAAAAGTGGCAGGTATACAGGTACAGTTTGGTTGGGCGCTAAAAAAATGCCCCTGCCGTCCTTCTATGAATTAACAGATGACAGCTACAATGGGGCTGATTGTGAGGTGGAAAGGGAAAAGGGGCAGATAATAAAGATCCTTGTGGACGGGCGGGAACTGCCGCGCCGTCCCGCTAAGCAGCAAAGGGATAATTCTACTTGGGGCAGGCCAGAGCAGGACCGGCACAAGCAATATTCTGACTTCCGCCGGCAGAAGGATACCGATACCAAGGGTAAATCATCAGAAGATAATTTGAGGTTGTTTTTACCAGAAGATACTCTAAAGTTTTTACCTGCCAGAATCGACAATTTTGGCCTTCTCCTCAATAAAGCAGCCAAATATGACATCGAAGATAAAAGTTTTAAGTTTTTTAAGGTAGATAAGAAGGAGAAGGCCGGCACTTTACTTATAAAAGCTGATTTTTCCTCAATAGATTTTCCGGCCCTAAATGCGAGGCGGGATAAAGCCCTCAATGGGCTGGGTCTGCTCCTGGAACGGCTTGAACTTACCCCTAAGTGGCGGTTTGTTGTAGGCCTGGGCCAGGAATCGGTTTATGAAACAGCCTTGACCCTTCATCCTGTCTACGGTTTTCCCTTTATCCCAGGCAGCGCTATAAAGGGCCTGGTGCGCAACACAATAATCAGCGAAGTTTTTGCGGGAGATGAAAAGGCGGCTGTCGCTGACGAGGGTTTTCGGGCTATTTTTGGGTGGACCAATTACGGTACGTCGAAAAGTCATAAAGGACTGGTACACTTCTTCGATGCCTACCCGGCTGCGGCACCCAAAATAGTGCCTGACATTATTAATTCCCATTATGCCAAGTACTACCAGGACACCAGCGGAAGGATTCCACCCGGCGATTATTATAATCCGGTACCGGTTTTTTTCCTGACGGTAGCAGGGACAGAGATGATCTTTTACTTAGGCATAAACCCGGCAGCCAACCGGGCCATCGCCGGGGGGCAGTTTGCCGGACATGATTTTTTAAGCACCGCTTCCAAATGGCTTCGCTATGCCCTTAGCGAATATGGTATTGGAGCCAAAACAGCGGTAGGTTATGGTTATTTCGCTTCTTTATAGAATCAAATATGGAGGTGATAAGACTTTGGGATTTCTCCAAGCAATATGGGCCCTGGGGGACCTGGGGGGAGGGGAAGGCCTGGAGCCCTACCTAAAATTTCCCCTTGAGAAAGAGGGCCGGGTGATCAGGGTTTACCTGGACGTGCCCGACCCGGAAGCTGAGGTCCTGGATGTGCGGGGGGTGGCCCGGATTGACGTGGCCCACTTCCAGCCCGAGCCGGAAATGAAGCTGAAGTATTTGTACCGCGACCGGGTGGGGTCGGCTTCCACCTGGGGCTTTACGCCTATCCATAAGCTGGGCAAACCCAAAGCAGGCAGAGATAAAAACCGGGAATATTTACTGGGCAAGAAGGGCGACTGGCGCCGGGATAAGGACAGCCACTTTTTCAAGATCCGGAACAAGCTGCTCCTGGAATACGAGGCCACGGGTACTCTAACTTCCGGGTCGGCAGACAGGATCATGGCCGGCCTGGAGCAAAAAATCGAAGCGGTGCTGGATGACCTGGATCCCAAACAGTCCCATATTGTAATCTTTGGCGCGGCGAAAGGCGGAAATTTTCTCTACCCGGGGGAGATACCGGCCTTTGTGGCCTATTTCCGCCGCAAGCTGGCCGAAGCCCTGCAGGGCAGGGGGTGTAATAAAGGAGAAAGGTTAGTATGCGCCATTTGCGGGAAAGCGAGCGGCGACTTAACCGGGTTAAAAAAAGTCTTCAAGTTTTCTACCGATGATAAGGTTAACTTCGCGCCCGGCCTGGAAAAAGAACGAGCGGAGGCTTCTTTTCCTATTTGTCAATCCTGCCTGGAAAAAATGTCAGGCGGCAGGGAACATACGGAAAGGAAGCTGGCCAACGCCTCTATCCTGCCGGGAATGCGGCTGTGGGCTATACCTGAGGCGGTGGGCGAAGCCAGGACCCCTATTTTTACTGCCCTCCTCAAAAACATTGAGGCAAATCTGGAAGACGAACACCTGCAAAGCCCGGGGGAAAAGAGGGAGGAGAGGTTTTTTACCCAACTGGCCCGCCAGGGCGATACCGGCCTGGCCTTTCATTTCGTCTGCTGGGAACGCAATAACGCCCAGGAACTGGTGCATTTAATGGTGGAAGACGTGCCGCCGGAGCGCCTGGCCTTCCTGGAAGCACGGTGGAGCGAAACCGTCCGGTGCCTCTTCGGCTGGGATAACGACCTTCGTTCTCTGGATTCAGCCATCAGGTCCCTTTATGTAACCTTGAGCCGCTTTGCTGGCAAAAGCGAGGCCGACCGGCAGGTCTTCCGCGATTTCGCCCTCAAGGTCATCAGCAGAATGCTGCAGGGCGAGAAGCTGCCTGTGGCCGCATACAAAAAGATAATCAACGCCAGGACGGGCAAGCTGATTTTCGAAAGCGATAGCTGGTCCAGCGTGAAAGAGAGTATCCTTTTTGCCCATGCCTGGGCGGAATTCATGATCAGGGTAAACGACAGGGGGGAAGATAATGAAGCTTGACTTTCTGGATGAGTTTAAGGATCCCTACATGCAGACACCCGTGGGTAGGGGTGTTTTCTTGGCCGGGGTGGTGCTGGGCTATATGGCCCGCTGTCAGGTGGAAGGAGAAAAGGATATCGCCAGTGCTCCCCTTTTCAAGCAGCTGGAGTTTGGCCGCCTGAACATGAAGGCGTTGAAAAAACTCCTGGCGCGGGTGCCCCAGCTTTTAGCCGCCTACAGGGAGACTATGAAATACAGCGGCCTGATAGCGGCCCTGGCAGCCGAAGCTAACGGGCTAATCCTCAAAGGGGAGAACCAGGAACTGGGCGTGGACGGCAATTTCGCCTTCACCACCGGATTTGCCAATGCTTCCAGCTATTTCTGGAAGATTTTTGGCAAAAAAGACGGGGAAACAACGGAATAAAATAAATTTCTCACAGGAGGTAAATGAGTTATGTCTTTTACCAACCGGCGCGAGATACTTTTCCTCTACACGGTTAAGGACGCCAATCCCAACGGTGATCCCTTGAATGAAAACCACCCCCGCTATGATGAGGATACGGAGCAGGTGCTGGTTTCCGACGTGCGCATTAAGCGCACGGTGCGGGATGAGTGGGTCCGGCAAGGCAAAAGGGTTTTTGTAGACGGCGAACCCAAGACTTTGAAGGCCAGGTTCGAGGAGTTAAAGGGCGAGACGGGCAAAGGAAGCGGGGGAGAAGTCATGCGGGAGTGCCTGGATACCAGGTTGTTCGGCGTGACCTTTGCCCTGGGCAACGAATCCTTCTCCTGGACCGGCCCGGTGCAGTTTAAATGGGGCCGTTCCCTCCATGCCGCTACCTTTGAGTTCATCCAGGGCACCTCTGCCTTTGCCACCGAGGGCCGGGGCGGCCGGGAGAAGGAGCAGCGCTCTTTCCGCAATGAGTATAAAGTACCTTTTGCCCTAATCGCCGTTTATGGTATAGCCAACCAGTACGCTGCGCGCATTACAGGCGCAGATGATGCCGACTTAGAGGCTCTTGCCGAAGCATTGTGGCAGGGCACTGACAACCTTATCACCAGGAGCAAAAATGAGCATAAAGCGCGCTTCTACCTGGAGATAAAATACCGCACCGGCTTTGACGGCAAAATAGGCGCCCTGGATGAAAAGCTGCTTCTCTGCCCGGCGGACGGGCAGGAGCTCACCCGCGACCGGCAAAAGGCCCTGCGGCGCTTGGATGAAGTCCTGGTTGACGTCACACCACTGGTAAATGCCATGGTTGGGAAAAAGGATGATATTGAAACCGTCCGGATTATTAAAGACCGCGAGCTGAGGCTGAAAGGGGAGGATGGTCTCAAGGCTTTAGGTTTTAGTAACATCGAGCTGAGGTGATCGGGGTGGTCCTGGTATTCGACGTTTCTGCCGATATGGCCATGTTCAGGAAGCCGTACACTACCACTTCGCTTGTTTCCTTCCCTTTTCCACCCCCGACGGCAGTCGCCGGACTCATCGGAGCCATTGCCGGCTTTGACCATGGTGCTGCCCGGGGTTCCTGGCGGGCGGATTTTTGGCGTCACCTGTCCGGAACGCAGGTAGCCCTGAGCTTTAAAAAAGCGCCTTCCTGGATGATGACGGCTGTTAATATGATTAAATTTAAATCGCCCAGCGGCGATATGGGCGAGCACATCCAGGCCAAGCACCAGCTCTTGAAGAAGCCGTCCTATCGCATTTACCTGCGGGGCGGCGCCGTCTACCCTGAGTTGAAAAGACGCCTGGCAAGTGGAGAGTTTGTTTACACTCCCTACCTGGGTGTGGCCTGGGCCCTGGCAGATGTCGTTTATGGCGGCGAGTTTGCCGAGACAGAAGTTATCGCTGAAAATACCTGGGTGAATACAGTCGTACCTCTCTATGAAGGGGTACAGGTGGATGTCCTGCGCAGCGGGGCTGTCCACCGCGAGCTGGTGCCCTATCGCCTGGATGAGGAACGCCGACTGCAGGAGACTGTAAATGTGGTCTACCTGGATTTTAAAAACAAAGGGCGATTGTGGTTAAAAGAAAAAGGAAAATTGACGGTTTCCCAGGTAGGGGAGGAGAGGGTGGCCTGGTTTGGAACCTGGTGAAATCTACAGCCACGAAGGTAAGAAACTGGAGGATCACCTTTTGCGCACAGCCGCCATTGCGTATAAAATGGCGGAACATGCCGGTATTAGCCTTGGCCAGGAAGAAAAGGAGGCTATTCTCCTGCATGACCTGGCCAAGGCCCACCCCCTCTTTCAGCGGCGCCTGGCCGGGGAACACATTAAATTCGGCCATGCCGAACCCTCGGCCGCACTTGTGTTTGCCAGGACCGGGAGTCTTATTTGTGCCGAAGCCGTGCGGCGGCACCATACAGCCCTGGAAAATTTGGCTGATATAAAGCGGCTCTGGGGCAACTATAATTACAGCAAATGGAAAGATACGGTTAGAAGGCTGCCCTGGTGGCCGGGAGCTGCCCGGATAGCTGAGGAACTTGGGGGTGGAATTTCCAGGTGGCTTAACCTGCTGCCAGAAGAAGAGCAGTGGGAGGACCTGATCTTTAGCGGGGTGGAACTTTATCACCCTGACGGCATAAAGGAGGAAATGGCAGCGGACTGGCTCAAGCTGAGGCTGCTTTACTCCCTGCTGGTGGCAGCCGACCGCCTGGAGGCGGTGGGTGGTGATTTGGCGAATGTGGCGCTGGCAATAGACAAAGCAAAGTTAGACAAATATATATCCTCCCTGGGAGGCAGGAAGCTGGCCCAGTGGCGCAGCCGGGTGAGGGAGGAAGTAGTGGCCAACTCCTTAAATATAATTAAAGAGCCGGGGATATATACCCTCACCCTGCCCACCGGAGCCGGCAAAACCCTTACCGGCCTCCAGGCAGCCATGGAAGTTGCCGGGAACCTGAAGGCAGCAAGCATTATTTATGTGCTGCCTTTTGTAAGCCTGGTGGAACAGAACGCCGCCGTGGCGCGGGAACTCTTCGCCGTCGTCATGGAGGACCACCATCTAAGTTATACCAACGAAATGGCCGATGAAGGGGCGGAGGACCAGGACCCTAACAGGCGGTTTCTGGCTTTTTACCGTTACTGGCAAGAGCCGGTGATAGTGACCACCCTGGCCAAGCTATGGGAAGTCCTTTTTTCGCCGCGGGCCAACGACACCATGTCCTTTCACCGCCTGAGCCGGGCCATTGTCATCCTGGATGAACCCCAGTCTATTCCGGCCACCTGCTGGCAGGGTTTTGGTAAGATGTTGACCCTGTTATCAGAGCGGTTGGGGACCACCTTTATTCTCATGACCGCCACCCAGCCCGGGTTGACAGCGGGACAAGAGCTCGTCCCCAGGCCGGTGGTCTTTCCCACTGTGAGGCACGAATTTCACTGGCAGAAAAGCCGGATGTCCCTCGAAGAAGCGGCAGATTTTCTGGTAGCCAGGGGGGCCTTGACCAGCGATTGTCTTATCGTATTAAATACCCGCGAAGCCGCCCTGCGTATGTACTTGGCAATGAAAAACAGGGGGGCGGATCCCTTCTTCCTTTCGGCCTGGTTGACCCCTGTTCACCGGGAGGAAATATTCCGGGTTTTAAAAGAGAAAGAGGAAAAGGGGGAGCCGCGCTGCCTGATCGCCACACAGGTGATAGAGGCGGGTATTGACCTGGATTTTGCCATGGTCTTCCGGGACCTGGGACCTATGGACAGCATCGTCCAGGTAGCCGGTCGCTGCAACCGCAATGCCGGGCGGCAACGGGGGCAGGTTTATATTGCGGAACTGGTAGATGAAAACGGCAGGAGCTATGCTTCTTATATTTACGACTCGACCCTCATAAACCAAACGCGCAATGTTCTAAGGGAACATTTTGATGAAAGGGACTGCGGGGAGATAATCAAAGATTATTTTAGCGCCGTACAAGCGGCCGTGAAAGAATCAGACCTCTGGCGCAACATCCGTGAGGGTAGATGGGGTGAGTATATCGACCTGTATGCCGAAAAGCGGCCTGATGAAATAATGCTGGTGGTTGATGGTGCGGCAGAGGGGGAAGGCGCAAGGCTGCAGGATTTATTGACCGGCATTTGCAGCCCGCCCGGGTCGGAAGATAAAAATAACCTGGAGGCAGTCGAAAAAAGAAGAAGGGCCTTTAGAGAAATTACAAGGCACGCAATATCTGTTCCCCAAAAGTACCTTGAGGAATGGTACCAGCGGGAAGGGGGCATGATTTACGGCGGGGAGGAACCGTGTATCAGGGAGCTTTTCCCCTACCTGTGGCTGGTGCAGGGGGAAGGAATAGGACGTATTTACCGGCGGGAAACAGGGTTTGTCCCGGTAAAGATTGCCGCGCTGATAGAGGAGAATGATCATGATTGAGGAAAGTCTCCCGCCGGTGAACGGTACCCTCATATGGTATTACACCATTTGCCCCCGCCAGGCCTGGTTGATGGCCCGCCAGATGACACCGGATGAAAATGACGATAATGTTGTCCTGGGCCGTTTCCTGCATGAAAAAGCCTATAGCCGTGACCGGCACGAAGTCCAGGTCGGCCATATCAAGATTGACCTGGTACGAGGCCCGCGGGGAGAAGTGGTAATCGGCGAAATTAAAAAATCTAGCCATGCTAGGGAAAGCGCCCGCCTGCAGCTGAAATATTATCTCTATATCCTTAAAAAGAACTATGGCCTTGATTTAAACGGTGTTTTACTATTTCCCCTGGAAAAGGAAAAAGAAGAAGTAACCCTTGATGCTACGGGGATAGAAGAAGTAGAAAGGGCTATAGAAGGCGTGCGCGCGGTAGTAGGCTTATCCCTACCACCGCCCCCGGTAAAGACAAAGTGGTGCCGGCCCTGCGCCTACGCCGAATACTGCTGGGCTTAATAAGGGTGAAAGCATGAAGAAATCTATTTATATTCTCAATGACGGCGAGCTTAAAAGAGAAAGCAACACCCTCTGTTTAATTATGGAGGACGGGAAAAAATTCATCCCCGTCGAGGATGTAAGCGAGCTGCATATCTTTGGTGAGTTAAACATTAATAAACGCCTGCTGGAATTCCTGACCGAGAAAGAAATAATTCTCCATTTTTACAATCACTATAACTATTATGTTGGCAGTTATTACCCGCGGGAGCACTATAATTCTGGTTATATGATTGTCAAGCAGGCCGAGCATTACCTGGCCCCTGAACTGCGAATCAAAATCGCCCGGGCATTTGTTACCGGCGCTGTAAAGAATATCAGGCAAGTACTCGTATATTACAAGAACCGTGGCAAAAACTTAAGTGAGACTTTAGAATATATCGACCAGCTCGCTCCTGCCGTTGATAAGGTGAATAGCATTGAGGAGCTGATGGCCATTGAGGGGAATATCCGGGAAAGGTACTACGGCGCCTTCGATGTTATCATCGGTGATCCCGATTTCGTTTTTAATGAAAGGAGCAGGAGGCCGCCCCAGAACCAATTAAACGCCCTCATCAGTTTTGGCAACACATTGCTTTATACTACTACTTTGAGCGAAATTTACCGCACCCACCTGGATCCCAGGATAGGGTTCCTGCACACG
The DNA here is from genome assembly GCF_039233145.1 of Moorella humiferrea. Classification (NCBI taxonomy): domain Bacteria; kingdom Bacillati; phylum Bacillota; class Clostridia; order Neomoorellales; family Neomoorellaceae; genus Neomoorella; species Neomoorella humiferrea. The sequence continues at coordinate 453,265 of NZ_CP136419.1, forward strand.
TCCAATTTTCGACGGTTTTCCTTAAACCTGGATGTTGCCGAAATATTTAAACCCATCATCGTTGACCGTTTGATATTCAACCTGACAGGGAAACGCATGATCAAAAAGAATCATTTTCAAAAAAAGCTGGGGGGCATAATCCTGAACGAAAGCGGGCGGGCGCTTTTTATTAAAGAATATGAAGATAAGATTGCCACCACTATCCAGCACCGGGAACTGGGACGCCATGTTTCTTACCGGCGCCTGATCAGAATGGAACTCTACAAGCTGGAAAAGCACCTGATAGGTGAAAAAGAATATGAACCTTTCCTGGCCAGGTGGTAAAGATGTTTGTGATTGAAGTTTATGACGTTAACGAGAAAAGAGTTGCCAAAGTTTTAAAGATAAGCAGGAAATACCTTTATTGGGTACAGAACTCCGTCCTGGAGGGTGAGATTTCCGAAGCCAATTATAAAAAATTGAAGATGGAATTGAAGCGTATTATTAATACCAGCGAGGACTCGGTCATATTTTATACCTTTCGGACTACAAGGTACTCCCAGAGGGAATCCATAGGCATTGTTAAAGGCGGCGAGAGCAATATTTATTAACGTCAGGTGGAAAGGAAGAATTTAAATGCAGTTGCAGATCGAACTGGTCGCGTCTAATGGCGATTATGCAGTTTTACCCATTCATTATAACTATTTGCTGCAGGGACTTATTTACAGTATGGTCAAGGATAAAATGCCTGAGATACATGCTAAAGGATATGCGGCCGGGGAAAGGATATTGCGTCTTTTTGTCTTTTCCCGTCTTTTGGGCAGGGTTAAAGCCATAAAAGATGGCAAAATAGTATTTGCTTCCCCCCTAAAATTTAAAGTTGGCAGCCCCCTGGAGCAGTTCATAGAAGTTTTTGCCGAAACAATGCTCGCTGCAGAAGAAATAAGGCTGGGGGATACCATATTCTTGCCTGGGACAATCGCCGTTATACCTGTGCCGGATTTCAGTACGGGCAAAGCAATAGGCAGAGCCATTTCCCCTGTAACCGTCTATTCCACCCTGCAAGCACCTGATGGAAAAAAGAAGACATATTACTATCATCCTGTAGAAAAAGAATTCGGGCAGCAGGTAAGAAATAATCTTCTCAAGAAGGCTGCCGTCCTGGGAATAAACCTGCCGCCAGATGTACCACTGGAATTACATCCAGTTAACGTAAAGGGTAGCGACATGAAAGTAGTTTATTATAAAGATACAGTAATTAAAGGCTGGTTGGGTAAATATATGCTAACAGGTGATCCGCAGTTAATTCGCCTGGCCTTTAGCGCGGGCATCGGGGCCAAAAATTCCCAGGGCTTTGGTATGCTGGAACCTGTAGTATAAGCAGGAAAAATGTCGTCGACCTTGAATAATGTAAAAACCCCCGGGGATCGACGACAGTGAAGATATCAAAAAATCCTTGATTTTACTGTATCCTTTACTTTAGATTAAGTTTTTGCTGGAAATATGCTATAATAAAAAAGCAGCCAAACTAGTATATAAATGGGTTCGCAGCCTACCTATGAGGAATTGAAACTGGGAGTACCGGTATTGGAGGCGAAATGATGATATGGTTCGCAGCCTACCTATGAGGAATTGAAACAAGCTCCACTGGGACTGGCCGGCAATATGGAGCAAGTTCGCAGCCTACCTATGAGGAATTGAAACCACAAGGATTTAATGAGTGCATGAGAGTTCTTAAACGTTCGCAGCCTACCTATGAGGAATTGAAACGTTCAATCTCATAACCATCAAGGGTAAGCTGACTTAAGTTCGCAGCCTACCTATGAGGAATTGAAACAGCCGGTGATGCGGATAAGGGATAAGCTCACGGCAGGCGTTCGCAGCCTACCTATGAGGAATTGAAACAGGTCCAAAACCAGCAGATGAGCGACGGCGGTCAAAGTTCGCAGCCTACCTATGAGGAATTGAAACGGGATTTAGGAAGCAAATTAGGAGCGAGTCTTATAAGTTCGCAGCCTACCTATGAGGAATTGAAACGAGGTAGAGGACGTTGAATAGCGGTGCAAGCAAGCTGTTCGCAGCCTACCTATGAGGAATTGAAACCTACTTCAGCCAGACTCCAGCCGTCCGGGTCGTTCCAGTTCGCAGCCTACCTATGAGGAATTGAAACACCGCCCCCGCAAAAACCTTATCTCAGCTTTGCCGAGTTCGCAGCCTACCTATGAGGAATTGAAACCCAGTTGCGGAGCAATTTATCAGTTACTACGGTATGGGTTCGCAGCCTACCTATGAGGAATTGAAACTCCCGCCGCCGCTGGGGATTTTTATACGCTCAAACCGTTCGCAGCCTACCTATGAGGAATTGAAACCCGTCAGGTGTTTTTGACCCCGGGTCTCGCTTTCCAGTTCGCAGCCTACCTATGAGGAATTGAAACCCTTGGTAAAACTGCAAAAGCATATCCGCTGGGGCGTTCGCAGCCTACCTATGAGGAATTGAAACCGAAGGTGTCCGAGTACGCCAGAGAGCAACTGCGGCGTTCGCAGCCTACCTATGAGGAATTGAAACCCCGGTCCGCGGCGTGCCTGGTCATGCGGACTCGCCGGTTCGCAGCCTACCTATGAGGAATTGAAACGTATCGTTAACGTTACTATAGGAATCAGTTCTGTTTTCGTTCGCAGCCTACCTATGAGGAATTGAAACAACATAAGCGGCAGGAGGCCAGGCGATACGACCAGGTTCGCAGCCTACCTATGAGGAATTGAAACGTCGCCAGTATCATCGGTCTGGGTGGTATCTATGCTGGGTTCGCAGCCTACCTATGAGGAATTGAAACTATAGATCATCACCCACAATTAAAGCCCCGTCTGCACGTTCGCAGCCTACCTATGAGGAATTGAAACCATTCCCGTTTGGCGTTCCGGAATGGTGGATAACAATGTTCGCAGCCTACCTATGAGGAATTGAAACTGGTTAACAACGGGACGGCGAACGTGGCGATTAACTCGTTCGCAGCCTACCTATGAGGAATTGAAACTCGTTCCGGGTGACGTATTCGACAGCCCGGGGACGGCGTTCGCAGCCTACCTATGAGGAATTGAAACCTGGACATTGCTGGAACGCTTGACTTTACTTCGCCTGTTCGCAGCCTACCTATGAGGAATTGAAACCTTCAGCCCCAGGTGGCGGAAACAGATGCTGTGTAGTTCGCAGCCTACCTATGAGGAATTGAAACCTTGGTTCCCAATCAGTGTCTTCGGGGCCTATTAGTGTTCGCAGCCTACCTATGAGGAATTGAAACTCGTCAGCCATCATCCCTCACCTCACTGAATTATTCGTTCGCAGCCTACCTATGAGGAATTGAAACTTCTCAGCAACCGAGCGTGTCATCTCGCCACGCCAGCGTTCGCAGCCTACCTATGAGGAATTGAAACCCGAGTACACCGGATACCAGGGGGATAAGCTCGGTACGTTCGCAGCCTACCTATGAGGAATTGAAACACCTCCCGAAATAATAGTTACGGTTTGGGTGGTTCGTTCGCAGCCTACCTATGAGGAATTGAAACCTCCGAGCGCCCATAAGAGCACCCATGCTTCAGGAGGTTCGCAGCCTACCTATGAGGAATTGAAACCCGTCCTTTCTTGAAGAACAGACTTTTGAAGCGATACGTTCGCAGCCTACCTATGAGGAATTGAAACCCGGCTGGGTAATAGCGGAATACCGGGAAGTTGGGGGTTCGCAGCCTACCTATGAGGAATTGAAACTTTCACCGAGTTCAACAAATACCTCTTGGACTTTCTTTGTTCGCAGCCTACCTATGAGGAATTGAAACTAAAAACTGCGCGGGCCACTAGCATGATAACCGCTACGTTCGCAGCCTACCTATGAGGAATTGAAACGCATATGCCAACATTTTACACCCTGCCCCGAATTCGGGTTCGCAGCCTACCTATGAGGAATTGAAACTTTTCATCCTTCCCGCCTCCCCACCCAGGCGTTCAAGTTCGCAGCCTACCTATGAGGAATTGAAACCCGCTTCAGGAACGTTGGCAACGGTCATGGTCGATCACGTTCGCAGCCTACCTATGAGGAATTGAAACAAATTCACCAGGCTCGGCGCTTTCAAAAGTAGTAGGTTCGCAGCCTACCTATGAGGAATTGAAACTTTGGCCCGGGCGATCCTGCTGACGCCGGAGAGGCTAGTTCGCAGCCTACCTATGAGGAATTGAAACAATCACCTCCCAAGGCACATTGACATTGGCAGCGTTAGTTCGCAGCCTACCTATGAGGAATTGAAACGCGACACAGATACCAGTGACCAGCTTCTCCAGGACGGTTCGCAGCCTACCTATGAGGAATTGAAACTAGGCACCGATAAGGGCCAAACGGCCTTCCTCGGTGGTTCGCAGCCTACCTATGAGGAATTGAAACACGGCTTCCAGGGCTTTTTCTTTTACGAGGCCGGGTAGTTCGCAGCCTACCTATGAGGAATTGAAACCCGATAAGGGGCTGATAGACAGGGCCGCAATGGTAAGTTCGCAGCCTACCTATGAGGAATTGAAACTGGAGTTGTCACAATTTCGGCCAAATGTGCAGCAAGTTCGCAGCCTACCTATGAGGAATTGAAACATATCTTTTTCCTTTAAACTTCCTGTCGGAAGGAGGCGTTCGCAGCCTACCTATGAGGAATTGAAACCCGTCAGGTGTTTTTGACCCCGGGTCTCGCTTTCCGTTCGCAGCCTACCTATGAGGAATTGAAACAGGTGAGGAAAAAGCTTATTGGCCATGTCCTGGGCAGTTCGCAGCCTACCTATGAGGAATTGAAACAAAAGGAGAGTGATCTAAGGTGGCGGGAGGAACATGGTTCGCAGCCTACCTATGAGGAATTGAAACTCTGGGCACAGGAGGTCCTACGCCGCGGGTTCGCAAGTTCGCAGCCTACCTATGAGGAATTGAAACAATCACCTCCCAAGGCACATTGACATTGGCAGCGTTAGTTCGCAGCCTACCTATGAGGAATTGAAACTCATGCTCTAAGAAGGGGAATAAGTAAAGTAAACGCGTTCGCAGCCTACCTATGAGGAATTGAAACAACCCTCTTTCGATACTAAAATTAATCAGCCACTCGAGTTCGCAGCCTACCTATGAGGAATTGAAACTGCATATACGGGTGCAGATGTATTGACTAATCCTGCGTTCGCAGCCTACCTATGAGGAATTGAAACTCAATTGGAAAAAGAATAAAAGGGTCTGTATTAAGAGTTCGCAGCCTACCTATGAGGAATTGAAACATCCAGGGCTGAACAAGTACGAGGTGGTGCTGGCTAAGTTCGCAGCCTACCTATGAGGAATTGAAACCCGGGCTGTTTATGATGTTGACACCGCCATCAAGAGTTCGCAGCCTACCTATGAGGAATTGAAACCCTGACTGATCAGGATGAAAACACCATTCTCAAGCGTTCGCAGCCTACCTATGAGGAATTGAAACTTAGATATATAGGATAGGTGGTCATTGTGATTGAGCTGTTCGCAGCCTACCTATGAGGAATTGAAACTGCTATGAATTTTTTATTGCTCTTATCGCCCACCCAAGTTCGCAGCCTACCTATGAGGAATTGAAACTGTTTCGGCGGTGGGCGTATGGTATGGGGTGCGGTGGGTTCGCAGCCTACCTATGAGGAATTGAAACCCCGGAGAATGGAAGGAGGATGAGTGGAGGCAGATAGTTCGCAGCCTACCTATGAGGAATTGAAACTAATCCCCCAGGGTTTGAGGTCATTCGACCATCCCAGTTCGCAGCCTACCTATGAGGAATTGAAACAAATAATTTCCCTTGTTCTACTTTAGGCACTAACCTGTTCGCAGCCTACCTATGAGGAATTGAAACCTTTTACGGTCACATTCCCAGCCGCCGCCGCAGTCACCGTTCGCAGCCTACCTATGAGGAATTGAAACTTGCTTCAGGGGCCGCCTCTTTTGTCTCAGCGACCCAGTTCGCAGCCTACCTATGAGGAATTGAAACCGGGCTATGGTGACGCAAATTTTTTGAAAAATTGAGTTCGCAGCCTACCTATGAGGAATTGAAACTCCAACCGGCGGCCCTTAAACTTGTTCCTGGTTCAGGTTCGCAGCCTACCTATGAGGAATTGAAACTAAATGGAGTCATGAGGGTATCTGACACAGTTTGGGTTCGCAGCCTACCTATGAGGAATTGAAACTCAAAAGACAATATCCTTCTTTACCTTTGAACCCTCGTTCGCAGCCTACCTATGAGGAATTGAAACGCACATCTCCAAGAAAACACTTTTTACCCCTCCTTCAGTTCGCAGCCTACCTATGAGGAATTGAAACCGGGTCTACCTACAGTAATAACACCTACTACCTTAGTTCGCAGCCTACCTATGAGGAATTGAAACTCGGCCAGACAGTATCATCAACGGAATCTATAAACGGTTCGCAGCCTACCTATGAGGAATTGAAACGTATATATTGAAGATTATACAGACGGTAATTGACGGTAGTTCGCAGCCTACCTATGAGGAATTGAAACCAATGTATCGTAGTAAGCATATATTTCCGCTTCAAGTTCGCAGCCTACCTATGAGGAATTGAAACAAAATTGCCATCAAGAGCAGCCTGGGCCGCCTTTTTCGTTCGCAGCCTACCTATGAGGAATTGAAACCGGACGTAAGGGGTTCACGGACTTTAGGATCCCGCGTTCGCAGCCTACCTATGAGGAATTGAAACAGCATCCCGGCCAGCCGGCGCTCAATCAAGGGCCGCGTTCGCAGCCTACCTATGAGGAATTGAAACTAGTTTCATCCGTGAAACCGCGCTGGCTTTTTAGCTTGGTTCGCAGCCTACCTATGAGGAATTGAAACCGTCATGGAGTTTTATAAGCGCAACATCGAAACAATGGTTCGCAGCCTACCTATGAGGAATTGAAACGGTAATCTGGGTTAAGTACGGGCTGGCGATAGACTGGGTTCGCAGCCTACCTATGAGGAATTGAAACGCATAGTGCTCCCGGGGGAATTCCTGATTGTACTTTAGTTCGCAGCCTACCTATGAGGAATTGAAACTCCAACCTGGGAGATTACCCGGTGAATATTCACTTGTTCGCAGCCTACCTATGAGGAATTGAAACCCCACAGCCGCGCTTTCATGCGGCAGCCGGCAGCCCGTTCGCAGCCTACCTATGAGGAATTGAAACGCGTAGGCGAGAGTTAATTTATCAGCGCCTTCGTTGTTCGCAGCCTACCTATGAGGAATTGAAACCCCGCAATCTGTATTTACCGCATACCGGACATTCAGGTTCGCAGCCTACCTATGAGGAATTGAAACCGCCGTCATCACAACGCCGCCCCTATTAATCATTTCAGTTCGCAGCCTACCTATGAGGAATTGAAACTTTCCGGCCACGTGGCAGCCAGGCGGTGAAATTCTTCGTTCGCAGCCTACCTATGAGGAATTGAAACGTCCAGAGTTCGGCCAACCCGGAGATTGTTATATTAGTTCGCAGCCTACCTATGAGGAATTGAAACGCCGACGAGAAGGATGCACCGGGCGTTCACCGCCGAGTTCGCAGCCTACCTATGAGGAATTGAAACCGGTCAGTACCTTGATTACCGGGCGGCAGAACACGGGTTCGCAGCCTACCTATGAGGAATTGAAACACCAACTACCACAACGATCGCAGTAATATCCATCTTCGGTTCGCAGCCTACCTATGAGGAATTGAAACTCACGTAATCGAGACCGATGGAGGCCCGAGGGATTCGTTCGCAGCCTACCTATGAGGAATTGAAACAGGTAAAACGTATAATCCTTGATAATTAGTTCATCTTGTTCGCAGCCTACCTATGAGGAATTGAAACCATCAAAAACCGTTTCCCATTCTTTTCCATGTTCTTCGTTCGCAGCCTACCTATGAGGAATTGAAACTGGCGAAAAAGATAGCCGGCGCCGCCTCGCTGCTGGGTTCGCAGCCTACCTATGAGGAATTGAAACTCTTAAGAATTGCAATTACTGCAAAATCGACGTCCAAGTTCGCAGCCTACCTATGAGGAATTGAAACTAACTTCGTCAAATAAGCATTAATTTTACTTTGAAGTTCGCAGCCTACCTATGAGGAATTGAAACCCTCCCTGAAACATAAAACTGGCATTAGCACCAAGTGTTCGCAGCCTACCTATGAGGAATTGAAACGTTATGCTGGTTGATTAGCTCCGCCACATCGCACCAGGTTCGCAGCCTACCTATGAGGAATTGAAACTAATATCCTTCATTCGTCTTAAATGCTATAGTTTTTGTTCGCAGCCTACCTATGAGGAATTGAAACATGTATATTTTGGTTATATTTGCCGTTTTATGCGTTGGGTTCGCAGCCTACCTATGAGGAATTGAAACTATAGACGTAGACTTCAGAAAAAAAAGACGGTATATGTTCGCAGCCTACCTATGAGGAATTGAAACTTATTAAAGAAAGGTTTGCTCAATTGCTTAACATTGAGTTCGCAGCCTACCTATGAGGAATTGAAACCTTTAGCTTTTGCGTGATCTTCTCCTGATTAATACCAGGTTCGCAGCCTACCTATGAGGAATTGAAACAAGAGTATTATATGCGAAAAATCAAATATAGTGCAAGTTCGCAGCCTACCTATGAGGAATTGAAACCCAGTTTCATGATCAACAATCTGGAACATATTATATGTTCGCAGCCTACCTATGAGGAATTGAAACAAGGGAGGATTACAATAATGGCCAACAAAAAAGCAGAGTTCGCAGCCTACCTATGAGGAATTGAAACACAGATTTTTTCAATCTGCTAGCGATTTCATACCGAGTTCGCAGCCTACCTATGAGGAATTGAAACTAATTAATAGGGTTTAAGGTTTTAATGCTAATACAAGTTCGCAGCCTACCTATGAGGAATTGAAACAATATCGACTATATTTATGGAGGATGATAATAATGGGTTCGCAGCCTACCTATGAGGAATTGAAACCGTTTCTGTTCATTATCAAACGAATAAAGACCATTCTGTTCGCAGCCTACCTATGAGGAATTGAAACAGTTTTTTGTTTTAATATCTTCAAGCAACCTGTAAGTTCGCAGCCTACCTATGAGGAATTGAAACAACGGATACAATGCCATCCAATCTTGGCTAGTTTCGTTCGCAGCCTACCTATGAGGAATTGAAACCAGGTGGATCCGCTGGTACATCACGGCGCCGGCGGCAGTTCGCAGCCTACCTATGAGGAATTGAAACAAATGATTAAGCAAGCTAACAAAGAAAAACGACTTGGTTCGCAGCCTACCTATGAGGAATTGAAACCTTTTATAAGACCGCTACCAATTTTTAGCCTGTCTGTTCGCAGCCTACCTATGAGGAATTGAAACACATCGACTTCAAACTCGCCGCCGCAGTGAGGGCATTGTTCGCAGCCTACCTATGAGGAATTGAAACTTCTTTCATCTAGACTACCAGTAACAGTTATTACTGGGTTCGCAGCCTACCTATGAGGAATTGAAACGCTGATTTAGTTGGTAGTATTATAGTTGGTATTATGTTCGCAGCCTACCTATGAGGAATTGAAACGCATCCCGGTAATGACGTTATACGATTGGACGCGGAAGTTCGCAGCCTACCTATGAGGAATTGAAACAGCGGCTCCCCTTTCGGGGAGGTACGGGCTTGCACGTTCGCAGCCTACCTATGAGGAATTGAAACCGAAGTAGGCAGTGTTACGTCCAACACGTTTTGCCTTGTTCGCAGCCTACCTATGAGGAATTGAAACCGTTTCGGCGTAACTTCATCCAGCTGGACGGCCTTCGGTTCGCAGCCTACCTATGAGGAATTGAAACCCGGAAATTTTTTTAGGATTTTTTCGGGCGAGAGCAGTTCGCAGCCTACCTATGAGGAATTGAAACATTTAGCCCTTGAGCGGAAGCCGGTATAAACCGGCTGGGTTCGCAGCCTACCTATGAGGAATTGAAACCCGTCCCTCACATAGATATAGCCTTCGGTGAGTGATACAGTTCGCAGCCTACCTATGAGGAATTGAAACATTGTTCTTCTGGCGAACTAACTTCTCCTCCACTCCCGTTCGCAGCCTACCTATGAGGAATTGAAACGAGTGATAAAAAATTCATAGTAAAAAAGGCGGGCGAGCGTTCGCAGCCTACCTATGAGGAATTGAAACATTTTCCACGGCCCAGGGGTGGCACGTTGGCATAGCTCGTTCGCAGCCTACCTATGAGGAATTGAAACAACATCTCGGCATACTGATTAAATCTAATCACATCAGTTCGCAGCCTACCTATGAGGAATTGAAACTAGGTTCTGGATTATATACCCAATTTTCCTTTTCCCGTTCGCAGCCTACCTATGAGGAATTGAAACAATTCCTCCTCCTAAAATTTTTATTCGGCCCAAACCGAGTTCGCAGCCTACCTATGAGGAATTGAAACCTCACCCGGCCGGCAAAGCCGGCCGGCCGCCGCATGAGTTCGCAGCCTACCTATGAGGAATTGAAACTCACGGCACCACGGATGATCGGGCGGACAGGTGGTAGTTCGCAGCCTACCTATGAGGAATTGAAACGTAGTTCCTGCGGCAACGATAATTGTTGCGGCGGGAGGTTCGCAGCCTACCTATGAGGAATTGAAACAAAATTGCCTGTTAGGTTCAACAGGCAATTCTAGGGTTCGCAGCCTACCTATGAGGAATTGAAACCGGGATCATAATACCATTCTCCACAGCATGGAATAAGTTCGCAGCCTACCTATGAGGAATTGAAACCTCCTTCGCACTTTCTTTGGAATATGCAATTAATCTGTTCGCAGCCTACCTATGAGGAATTGAAACGCCGGCAATATGGAGCAAGCGCGGATCGGCTTTACGTTCGCAGCCTACCTATGAGGAATTGAAACACTGGCATTACCGGACAGACCCCCTGGGGCACCTCAGTTCGCAGCCTACCTATGAGGAATTGAAACCGCGTTTTCCGTTTCCGTTTTCGTTTCCGTTACCGCGTTCGCAGCCTACCTATGAGGAATTGAAACCCGGCAGTTCGGGCGTACCCCGCCCTGGGAAGAACAGGTTCGCAGCCTACCTATGAGGAATTGAAACTAGCCCTGGGGAAGAAGCCTGCCCAGGGGTTCGGCAGTTCGCAGCCTACCTATGAGGAATTGAAACCGGGAATCCCTCGAGGAACGCGGGGCCGGCCTTGCAGTTCGCAGCCTACCTATGAGGAATTGAAACGAAAAGGCGGCGGGAACTATTGAGTGGGCAGATACAGTTCGCAGCCTACCTATGAGGAATTGAAACTCCAGGCAGTCTTACAGGACCCCGGCTTGCCAGTAGAGTTCGCAGCCTACCTATGAGGAATTGAAACCGAGGACCCGAACAACCCGCCTGCTGGCGATTCGGCCGTTCGCAGCCTACCTATGAGGAATTGAAACCAACATACTCCTTACCTGCTTATCGGGTGTTTTTGCGTTCGCAGCCTACCTATGAGGAATTGAAACGCTGATTTAGTTGGTAGTATTATAGTTGGTATTATGTTCGCAGCCTACCTATGAGGAATTGAAACTGCCATAGATGTCAGGATATATGAAAGTCGTTGATGTCAGTTCGCAGCCTACCTATGAGGAATTGAAACGCCTGCTTAAAAGCATCTTTCACATACCATTCAGGGTTCGCAGCCTACCTATGAGGAATTGAAACTGTTCAGCATCAGTCAAAACAAATCCATGTACTATATGTTCGCAGCCTACCTATGAGGAATTGAAACTAGAGTGGGGATGGTGGGATCCCTTTGCTGAAGAATGTTCGCAGCCTACCTATGAGGAATTGAAACAACGTTCTATAGTTTACCGTATTTAGTGTTTTAACACGTTCGCAGCCTACCTATGAGGAATTGAAACACACAAAAAATTTTCCCGGCATGTCGCCGGGAAAAAGTTCGCAGCCTACCTATGAGGAATTGAAACAAGCCCTCGTATGGGCAATAGAACATAATCGCCGCTGTTCGCAGCCTACCTATGAGGAATTGAAACTGTAAGGAGACGAGGGTATGAGTAAAGGCATCAGAAGTTCGCAGCCTACCTATGAGGAATTGAAACTAGTACATTACTTCAATCCTCTTTCGCTACATTTCAGTTCGCAGCCTACCTATGAGGAATTGAAACCCTTACTAAATAACATTTCCATATCGGCGGCGTTTTTGTTCGCAGCCTACCTATGAGGAATTGAAACGCGGAAGCCGGTATAAACCGGCTGACCGGGATTCTGTTCGCAGCCTACCTATGAGGAATTGAAACCCCTCACAATCAGGACATTCCACAACCCCTTCCCCGTTCGCAGCCTACCTATGAGGAATTGAAACGTATTAACCTCCCAGCACGCAAGCTGGGCAGTTTTTGTTCGCAGCCTACCTATGAGGAATTGAAACCGGATTAAAGCTGCGAGCTGTTTTTCGGATGTGCAGTTCGCAGCCTACCTATGAGGAATTGAAACTGCGATTAAGCTGGGGATTTAAACCGTCAAAAGGATGTTCGCAGCCTACCTATGAGGAATTGAAACTTGCCGAGCAGTACAGGGGACTGCTTCCGCAATTGCAGGTTCGCAGCCTACCTATGAGGAATTGAAACTCTTTACACCTCAAAAATTTTTCTCACCAGCCAGGCGTTCGCAGCCTACCTATGAGGAATTGAAACTTCCATAGGTTTTCACGTTACAAACCTCCTTGGTTAGTTCGCAGCCTACCTATGAGGAATTGAAACCAAGCAACCGGGCAGTAAACATATTTGCCTGGTACTCAGTTCGCAGCCTACCTATGAGGAATTGAAACCCATATACTGACATCTAGGCATATAATGGCATATAAGCCAGTTCGCAGCCTACCTATGAGGAATTGAAACATTCCAGTAAAAAGAGTGCCCAAAATAGCGGTATAGTTCGCAGCCTACCTATGAGGAATTGAAACCGCATTACATACATAGAAAAATCGGCGAATAAACGGGTTCGCAGCCTACCTATGAGGAATTGAAACACCGGCTCCCTTACAGGCGGCTCCGCGTATTTTCCCAGTTCGCAGCCTACCTATGAGGAATTGAAACATAAGGCGATAATGGTATTTCGCATAAAGGATATTATGTTCGCAGCCTACCTATGAGGAATTGAAACTTCTCTTTAATACGGGTACGGGGATTAATTCCCCAGTTCGCAGCCTACCTATGAGGAATTGAAACTAGCTTCGACAATAGCAGAGAGGATAAATTAGTTAGTTCCCCCTGAAAAAATCCACTTTTGCATCGCTTAAGGGGAAAAGTTATTACTGGACTGTAGTCCGGGTTAATCTCTAACTGCTTCACCCATCTTGTTAAACCATTGTTGCCACCCGGTTTAAATTATAGGCCAAAATTCCATAACCGACCCAGGTGATGGTACCCTCATATCCACGGGAAAGGCTGCGGCGTAATCCATATTTGCGCTTCAGAAGACTAATAGTAGCCTCCCCTCCAGCGCGCCAGCGTTGGAGGCGTTTGAACCAGCTCTGCGTTTGATATGCTTTACGAGCTTTACTGATTTTGCCTTTCCGGGGTAAGCTGACCTGCTTTACCCCCGCAGACTGGACATATGCACCCGACATTAAGCTCTCTCGCAATTTTTCTTCAAGCTTTTAAAGGGCAAAGGCTTCCGGATACGCACCAATTTACGTCACACCCTCACGGGATGTCTGGGCTGCAATCCTGTCTCGATATGACGACAGTAAAACTTGGCCGGCGACAGGTAGTGTAAACTAGAGTGCAACCGGCGGTTGTTGTAACGGCTAACGAATTCCACGACCGCCTGATATCCTCCGCATAGGTCTGAAACTCGCCCATCGACAAGCATTCATCCTCAAGAAGCCGATGGTACGATTCGATATATGCGTTCATATTCGGTGTCTTGGGCGGTATTCTCTCGTGTAGGACATTCCATCGCTCACATTCCGATTCAAACAGATGGCTTACAAACTGGGGTCCATTATCCGAACGGATGATGGGTAATGGTAAATTCCTTTGAAGAATCTGACGTTTCCACAATGCTGCTCGAAAAGTTTCAACGGCATGTCTGGCTTCACAGGTTAGACCAATATGATAGCCCACAATCTGCCTGTCATAGACGTCAATGTACGACAGCACAAAGAAAAACCGGTCTTCTCCTGCAATGTATCGCTGGTTTGGCGCTGTGATAGTGCGGTTCTGGGCCAAATTCCGCGGGTGTTTCCGACGGAGGTTCCGTTGTGGCCGCAGAATATCCAGTTCCTTACACAGGCGGTATACCTTTTTCTCGTTCACCACCAGCTCATGATCTTGTCGAAGCATATGAGTGAGCTTACGGTACCCGTAGGCGTAACCATCACCGGAAATAGACTCCATAATCCATTCCTTAATCTGTTCATCACTTACCTTGCGGCCGCCCACAGTCAGTGAATGACCAGGAAACGGACGTCCACCCGAAGTGGCATGCGGCTTGGGTTCATGTGTACTATGCGCAGCATGATAGTAGCGTTGTACCCGGCTGTGATCCACTTGTGCGCAATGGCTACTTTATCTGCAAGTGAGGGTTGGCTTTTTTTAATAGGTCATGCAATATAGCAATTTCAAGGTCTTTTTCGCCCAGAAGTTATTTTAGATGGGTATTCTGTTTGTCTAACTCACGGTTCTCTGCAACGAGTCGGGCGTGTTCCTGCTGAGTAACGTGGGTGGCGTTTCCCTTTGGGCTACCGCCTTGCATGGGTTGGCCGGCTTTGTACTGACGAACCCACCGGCTGACAATATTCGGCCGGGATTGGCTGTGAAGAAGTTGCCGGTCGAGATAATATATTTACTGATTAAAAGTGCTTGACTTGGAGTTAACTCCAAGCATTAAAATAATTTCACAAAATATTAGGGAGGAAGATGTTACCTATGATGAAATTTGAATTTCATAACCCAACCCGGCTTATCTTTGGTGCGGGTTCGCTGGCGCAGTTAGGAAAAGCGGTAAGTCCGTATGGCAAAAAAGCACTGCTAATCACTGGTGGAGGAAGCGTCAAGAAAAGTGGAGCCTTAGAACGAGCAGTATCCAGTCTGAAGGCAGCAGGTGTTTCAGTGGTGGAATTCTCAGGTGTTGAGCCGAACCCCCGTCTGTCAACTGTGGTGCGCGCTGCAGAGCTGGCAAAAAAAGAAGCATGTGATGTGGTTATAGGTATGGGTGGCGGTAGCGTTATGGACGCCTCAAAAGTAATTGCAGCCTCAGTCCTTTATGAAGGACATCCCAGGGATATGCTTGTGCGGGCAGGGCAAGTGCCCAGACTTCCGGAGCGAGCTCTTCCCATTATCACTGTTCCTACCCTGGCGGCAACTGGCTCGGAAATGAACAACGGTGCGGTGATCACGATTGACGATGAAGGAGAAAAGCTAAAAACATTCGTTCAGGCCGAGGTTCTCTATCCTCGTGTGGCAGTGGTGGATCCTGAACTTACGGTGACAGTACCCAAAAATCACACAGCTTTTGGGGTGTGCGACATAATAACCCATGTGACCGAGGGTTATTTTAACGGTATAGACGGGACTCCTCTTCAGGACAGATTTGCCGAGGGAGTGATCCTTACTGTCTTGGAGTGGGGCCCAAAGGCGGTTAGCAATGGAAGTGACCTGGAAGCGCGTACTCAGGTGCAGTGGGCGTCGATAGTTGCTCTCAATGGCTGGGTACAAGTAGGAACAAACGGAGCTTACCCTGTTCATATGATCGAGCACACACTTTCCGCACTCTACGATATCCCCCATGGAGCAGGGTTGGCAGTCGTGAACCCGGCTTGGATGCGCTTTGCTGCGAGGGTCCGTCCCGAACGTTTTGCCCAATTTGCTCAGCGTATCTTCGGTCTGTCGGCAATGGGCAAAGATGACTTGAGCCTGGCTATGGAGGGTATTAATAGGTTTGAAGAGTTTTTGCGTTCCATAGGTTGTCCCACGCGCCTGTCGGAATTGGGCATTGGAGAAATTACCGAGGAAATGCTTTTCCGTTATGCGGAAGAGACCCTGAAAGTGCTTCAGGATGAAGAAGGAAGGCTTCCAGGTCGTCCCCCTCTGCGAAAGGAAGATATTGTAGAAATACTACGCATGGCAATGTAATTAATTAAACAGGAGGGTCAAACTGTGGAAAAGGTAATTTTGAACAATGGTGTTGAGATGCCTATACTGGGCTTTGGTGTTTATCAGATTACCGACCTAACGCAATGCGAACAGTGTGTTTATGATGCAATAATGGTTGGTTATCGTTTAATCGATACTGCAGCCGCCTATATGAATGAAGAAGCGGTTGGCAAGGCTATTAAGAGGGCAATCGAGGAAGGTATAGTAAAAAGAGAAGAACTATTTATTACTACAAAACTTTGGATACAAGACGCGGGCTACGAGTCGACCAAGAAAGCATTTGAAAAATCGCTTAAAAGGCTTCAGCTTGACTATATCGACCTTTACTTGATTCATCAACCCTTTGGCGATGTGCATTGTTCTTAGCGGGCTATGGAGGAGCTTTATCATGAAGGATTGGTTAGGGCAATAGGAGTCAGTAACTTCCAACCGGATCGTTTGATGGATTTAATAATTCACCACGAGGTAGTTCCTGCTGTGAATCAGATTGAAATACACCCGTTCTACCAGCAAACAGAGAGCACCGAATTCATGAAGAAATACAATATACAACCAGAATCCTGGGGTCCTTTTGCAGAAGGCAGGAACAACATCTTTCAGAATGAAGTTTTGGTATCTATAGCCAAAGAGTACGATAAAACGGTTGCCCAGGTGATTTTGCGGTGGCTGATTCAAAGAGGGATAGTCACAATCCCGAAAACTGTACACAAAGAAAGGATGATCGAAAACATTAGCATATTCGACTTCGAATTGAGTCAAGAGGATATGGAAAAAATTGCAACATTAGACACAAAAAAGAGCTTGTTCTTATCGCATAATGATCCGGAAACCGTGAAATGGCTTGGCACACTTAAATTTGATGCATAGTGGGCAAATAAAAACAGTGATTTTGAAAGGAGTATGAAAGGAGTATAGGAATTGGCGTATTCAAAGATTCTTATCGCTTATTTTTCTCGTAGGGGAAATAATTATGTCAATGGCAGGATTATGAATCTGCCGATTGGGAACACAGAGGTAATAGCAAAAAAAATACAGGAACTAACTGGTGGTGATATGTTCGAAATTAAAACGGTAAAGACATATCCGGAAGATTATACAGAAACAACAGAGGTAGCAAAGGAAGAAAAATGGCAGAATGCCAGACCAGAGCTTGCAAATAAGCTAGACGACATAAGTTCTTATGATGTGATTTTCCTCGGCTACCCCAATTGGTGGGGAACGATGCCGATGGCTGTGTTTACATTTTTAGAGTCTTATGATTTCGCGGGAAAGACCATTGTTCCATTTTGCACACATGAAGGCAGTGGTATGGGAAGCAGTGAGCGCGACATCAAGAAACTTTGTCCGAATGCCAAGGTACTGCCCGGTTTAGCCATTCGAGGAAGCAATGTTAACAAAGCAGACAAAGATGTTGCAGACTGGCTTAAGAGACTTGGTTTGATATCATAAGCGAAAGGGGAAATAAGAATGGACAAAATCGAACAAAGAAACTCAGGCAACAGAATAATTTCCCCGAAAGGGAACAAAATTACAAATGACGGTTTTATAGGAACAACTTGAGTTATTGAACATTGGAGGTGAAACTACATGACGATTGCGGAAGTAAGTAAAAAATTTGGCCTTTCACCGGATACACTTCGCTACTATGAGCGTATAGGACTGATCCCCAGGGTAAATCGCAACGAAAGCGGTATCCTTGATTATACGGAGGAAGACTGTAAGTGGATTGAATTCATCAAATGTATGCGCAGCGCAGGTGTTCAAGTTGAAACGCTGATTGAGTATATTACGCTGCTCCAGCAAGGCGACGAAACTATAGAGGCCAGAAAACAAATCCTTATGGAGCAACGGGAGAAACTTCTTTCCCGCATTGAAGAAATGAAGAGAGCGCTGGAAAGGTTAAATTTTAAAATTGAAGAATATGAAACTAAGCTTATTCCGGCAGAAAACAAGTTAAAAAGATTGGCGCACAACATCTAGTCTATGAAAAGACGAGCTAGTGTGTGATGAGTTCAAGCAGGCCCAAAGGTAGCGCTAAGGTTTGGGCCAACGGAGGCCGGCAAGTTTCAGCCGGCTCAAACAGTAATCCCGCGACGGTGGAGAGAGCAAAATAACAAGCTTTGTAGTGGGCCGGATTAAGTTCACTGACAAATTTCCTGCTCATCATAGAGCATGAGACCGTTAAGGCGGGGGGTTGCCGCCTTTTGGCCTCGATTTTTAGGGCCATCTCTTCCGTAATCCGCCGGCTTTTCCCCCGGTCGGAACGGTAACCTGGTTTTAAACCCTCCAGGCCATGGCGGCGGTAGAGATACAACCACTTTCCACCTGGCCGTTAAGCACCGGCGCAATCAAAGAAAACTTTTTAAGGGCGATCTCTTCCCGGTCTTGAGAAGAAAGCATAAAGAACCCCAGCCTCCTTGAGTACTGCATGTAAAAATTTAGGAGGCCGTAAGCGCTTACAGCCTGAGGCGCCCTCAAAGTTCATGATAACATTGCCGCTAAGTAGTCCCCAGACAAAAGTTTTGTTGCCGCCATTTTTCACCTCCGGGGGTACCAGAAGGGCTCCGGTTATGCTAAAATATTGGGCAAAGGAGCCATAAAAGCGTACCCCAAAGCCTCGTAAAACCTGGTACTGAAGGACTGGATGTGGGCAAATCCAGTGGTAATGAGGCGGAGTACCTTTTGGGCTCCTTCCTTTTTGGCGGGCATTTCCTCCGGTAGTTGGACCCGGGGCAGGATTTGACGTAGGCCTAACATGATAGACTTTAAGCTTGCCAGAAAGCGGCGCAGGTAAAACTGCAGGTGCGAGATGTCCCAGTAGAACTGCCGGCAGCGCCCTTTTAGAAACTTAAGGCAGCCCCGCAGGGAAAAATTGAACTCCAGCATAAGCCTGATGCCTGTAAAAATCAAATCAACACAATACTGGAAACGGGGCAGGCAAAAGGAAGGCAGGTAGGAAATGGTAGTGTGGCAGTATTGGCAGTAGTAACGCCGGATTAAGATGTGGCCGCTGAAATCAGCGGTAATAGCGTTACGGTCAAAAAAACCGTGTTTTTGGGGCGGCACCTTTATCCGGCAGTGGGGACAATAATCGGGCTCCGGGAAAGGGAAATCTTTACCCTGGCGGCAGTACTCTTCGGGCGACACGGTGGTGTAGAATATCAGCTGCATGGCAAACCCTCCCAGCCAATATTCTACTCGATTCGCCCCCAAGCAGCACGCCTTCCAGAAGACGGACTAAACCCATCTATAGTTTAAATACCGGCGTAAAGTGAAATGGGATTCTCATACTCTCCTGGTATTAACTTCAGAAGCAGATTGTTCAATTTGCAACCATGGAATTATTTTGGGATGAATTAATGTGAGGATCTACACGATGGCTATGATAGCCATATCGAATATAAAATATGGAAAGGAAAATACTCATTTTGAAAGAATATTATATATGATTAGCTTGCTGTAAATTAACAATAAATAGCTGTCGGGGAGGGAATTTTTTGGGTCAGGGTGGTGTGAGTTCGTTACGAAATGATTTGTTACAACAATGTCCCAGTTTTAATAAAAAGGAAGTGTGCCCGGTAAAGGCAGAAAGTTGTCCCTGTCCGGGCCGCAAATTAAGGATAAACGTTCATCATGCCCAGGAGAGGGAATCGAAACGCTGGGCTATGGAATTGCATGACAGTGTAGCACAAACCCTGGGTTGTATAATCTTAGATTTTGATACTTTTATTACTAGTATTTATGAAGAAAACATGATAAAAAGAGCACATGAAATAAAATATAAATTACAGAATCTTTATGATACATTGAGAGAAATGCTTTTTGAATTACGTGCCCCGTATATGGAAGAAGGGCTTGCAAAATCCCTGGAAAATTATCTGGAAAGAGTAGCCGAGAATACTAATATTAAATTTAATGCTGAAATTACCAAGAATTTTACTGGTGTCCACCAGATGGTACAAGTAGAGATTTTTCGTATAGTCCAGGAAGCAGTAACGAACATTAAGAAACATTCTCATGCTAGTGAAGCGACTGTTAAAGTAATTTTTAAAGGGGACTGCATACAGATTTATGTCGCTGACAACGGACGGGGATTTGACGTTAATAAGTTAAAAGGGGATAGAAATGTAGATAACAAGCATTTTGGTTTAATTTCAATTAAAGAAAGAACACAAATGCTTGGTGGGGATTTTATCTTAAATAGTGAACCGGGTAAAGGTACTGTAATAGATATTACTATTCCCCCAATAGGAACTATGGGAAGTGGTTTAATATGGAACAGATCAGAATAGTTCTTGCCGATGATCACCCGATTTACCGTTCAGGTTTACATGCAGCATTAGATGTTGAACCTGATTTTAACGTTATAGGTGAGGCTGGTGATCTTTCGCAATTGATAGCTACAGTTGAACAGTTACAACCTGATATTTTGTTACTCGATGTAATATTAGGTAATGAAAACAGCCTGCGAATTTTGGACTTTCTTCATGAAGTTGCACCCCGGATGCGGATAGTTATCCTTACCGCTTTTGCAGATAGGGATATAATAATTACTGCTATTAAGTCAGGTGTTCATGGATTTATCATTAAAGAGGCCGGACGAATAGAGATAGCTGCGGCTATTAGATGTGTATATCAAAATAAAGCATATCTCGATCCACGCGTTACGGGGATAGTCTTCAAGTTTATCAACAACTTTATTTGCAAGCATAATCAAGAAGCGAGAAATACTGGAGATGGAGAACAACTATTGAAAAGCGAAAAGCTGTTGTCTAAAAGGGAAAAGGAGATTTTTCTTCTGGCGAGACGGGGGTTAAAGAATAAGGAAATTGCCACGCACCTGCATATTTCCGCCCATACAGTCCATAATCATTTGCTTAATATCTATCGCAAACTAGGTATCTCCAACCGACACCAGTTAATGATGATTGCAAATGATCACGAATGACTAGACTACTATAATTCCTGGGCTTAGACTATTAAGGATGCCGGGCTAAACCGCCCGGCTTGTTTTTTCCACTGGATGGTCTATTGTGTAAACTTTCACTTGATCCTAAAATATTATTATGAATAATCTTTAACAAAAGGAGGGGGAAGAGTTGACACGTTTGGCA
The DNA here is from genome assembly GCF_039233145.1 of Moorella humiferrea. Classification (NCBI taxonomy): domain Bacteria; kingdom Bacillati; phylum Bacillota; class Clostridia; order Neomoorellales; family Neomoorellaceae; genus Neomoorella; species Neomoorella humiferrea. The sequence goes on from NZ_CP136419.1 coordinate 474,545, forward strand.
ATGATCTTTGATTTAAAGAAGTGTGCCGGCTGTTATGCCTGTGTTGTTAGCTGCAAGATGGAAAACGGGACACGGCCGGGAGTTAACTGGAACCACGTGCATACAGTTGAATGGGCTGAATTTCCTAGTGCCCGCCAGACTTTCATACCCACCCAATGTATGCATTGCGATAACCCACCCTGTGTTAAAGTATGCCCCACGGGGGCAAGTACAAAAATGGAAAACGGAATTGTTGCCGTAGATTACGACAAGTGTATCGGATGCCGCTACTGCTTGTCTGCCTGTCCCTATGAAGCACGTATTATGAATGAACGCGAGACAACAAATTTTAAAGATAAACTTATGCCTTATGAAGAGGAATTATATAAGAACCACAGACTTAATGTGGCAGAAAAGTGCACTTTTTGTATTCATCGAGTTACCAATGGAAAACTACCGGCCTGTGTGGTCAACTGTCCGGGCAAAGCCCGCATTTTTGGTGACCTTGATGCACCTGACAGTGCTGTTAAAAAGTACATCGAGAAACATCAGGCAATAAATATTAAAGGCACCAGTATTTATTATGTACCTCCTGCGGGGCTTGATTTAAGTAAGCTGCCACCAGATTTGCAAGAACCTGCTTTTGTCAGCTTCTGGAAGGAAGTGGTCCATCCTGCCGGCAAAGCTGTAATGGGTATTGCTGCCGTGGCTGTCGCCAGTAGTATTGTCATCCATTCAATCAGGAAGGGGGAATAGCAAATGGATAACAGGAAGCCTCTTGACAGCATTGAACGTTTCAGCCCGGCAGTGCGTCTTGGACATTGGAGTCACGCCATCTCTGTTGTAGCCCTGCTTTTGACAGGTCTGGCCCTTGTTTTCCGCGGCTTCGGTGCTACCCTTGGCAGCGAGGGGTTGAAATTTTTCCAACAAATACACCATTTTATGGCCTACCCTTTTACTTGTTTGACTTTGTTAATTCTCGTCTTCGGTGCTCCCAGGGCAACAGCAGAATGGCTTAAAGAATGCTTCACCTGGACGAAATCCGATTGGTCGTTTATTCGTGCTTATCCTGCTAAATTTTTCGGCCTGAAGGCGACGCTGCCGGAACAGGGAAAATATAATGCCGGTCAAAAGCTGAATTCTATCTTAACTATTATTGGTTTTCTGATAATGATCATCACCGGCTGGCCCATGCTATACCCTGCTAAATTTTCTCCGACCTTCGTTGCCTGGTCGCGGCCGATTCACTCCCTGGGAGCGATGGTGTTAGGTGCGGTTTTAATCGGCCACGCCTATCTGGCGTTATTACATCCTTATTCTCGTGAAAGCATACAGGCTATGGTTAAAGGACGTATATCCATGGAATATGCCCGTTCCCATCATTCCTTATGGATTAAAGCTCTCTTTGACGATAAGCAGCGCCCACCGGCGGTATAAACGCTTATTAAGGATAGAAGGAGGGATGGCCAGTGATTAAACTTACACGACGTTCCTTTATTAAAGGGTCGGCTGCCCTGACCGGTATAACCCTGGCGACAGGAAAGGGATTTTTCCATCAAACCAGTCCGGCGTACGCCGAGGATAACAGCCGGGAAACCTTTGCTTATACCTATTGCGATATGTGCAACCAGACACCGAAATGTGGAATCAACGCTGTAATAAGAAATGGTAAAATAGTTAGGGTTGAATCTCGGGAAAATTATCCCAATGCACCGTTGTGTGCAAAAGGAATTGCCAGCCTGCAAGAGCTTTACGATCCCGAACGGCTGCTATACCCCGTTAAGCGTACCCGCCCCAAAGGCGATCCGGATCCCGGGTGGCAGCGGATATCATGGGATGAAGCCTATGACACGATTGTCAAGAAATTAAATGAAATTAAAGAACGGGAAGGGCCGGAAAAGGTTCTATTTTATGTGGGTGATCCCAAAGAGCCCCGTTCGGCTGTTCAGCGACTGGCGTACACTTTTGGATCTCCTAACTATGGCAATGAAAGTTCGACATGCTTCCGGGCGGCTGCCCTGGCGTCGCTTTTGGTTTTTGGCCTGGTAACTCTGGGAAGTGACCCTACGCCGAAGACCAGGACTTGTCTAATTTGGAGTAAAAACCCGGCCTGGTCTGGTCCATACGGACACTGGAAGTTGCATGAAGCCAAGGAAAGAGGCACTAAATTTATTGTTGTTGATCCCCGGGTTACGCCGACAGTAAGTGGTCTGGCGGATATTCATCTGCAGCTCAGGCCGGGTACAGACGGTGCCCTGGCATTGGGTCTAATAAATGTTATAATCCGTGAGGGGATGTATGACAGGGAATTTGTCGACAGGTGGGTCCTGGGATTCCCGGAATTAAAAGCTTATGTCCAGGAGTTTACTCCGGAAAGGGTAGAAAAAATTACTTGGGTTCCAAAGGAAAAAATTGAGACAGCAGCAAAACTTTTTGCCACTGAAAAGCCTGCCACGTGGATCGGCAGCGCCTCTCCGACCGTTCACAGCTCCAATGCCATCCAGAACCACCGGGCGATACTTGCCCTGGTTGCTCTAACGGGCAATTTTGATGTTGAAGGGGGAGTAACCATCCCCACGGAACCCCTTCCCTTTGATCTTTTTGCCGGTAACCCGGCGTTTAACAGGGAAACCGATATTTTCCCGCAGATTAGAGATAAACGGGTTGATAAAGAATACTTCCCCGTATGGGCCCACTACATCAATGAAATCCAAATGAATATGCTGCCCGAATATGTTGAAAAAGGCCTGCTTAAGGCTATGGTCATGTTCGGCGGCAATGCTATGATGTGGCCCCAGACAACACAGTACCAGCAGGCTATTGCCAGGATGGAGTTTTCTGTGGCAGCCGATTACTACTTACGCCCCTGGACCCATAACTTTATGGATATGGTGCTCCCAGCGGCTATGACCTATGAACGCATGGCACCGCTGGCTATATTCGGGCGCAAGATATACTTGCGCGAGCCGGTAATAAAGCCTTTAGGAGAAGCGCGGTCCGATTGGCGGATAGCGTTTGAACTGGGGACCCGACTGGGTTATCCGGAAGAATTCTGGCATGGCGATGAGGAAGCTGCTCTAAATGAACTGCTGAAACCTTTAAACCTTACTGTAGATGACCTGCGTAAGCACCCCGAAGGCCTGGAAATTCCTCCTAAAGGACCGAATAAATTCCGCAAATATGAACTGGGGCTTTTACGCCAGGACGGCGAGCCAGGTTTTCCAACGCCGAGTGGTAAAGTGGAAATTGCTTCTCAGATTCTGGCTCAATACAAATTTAATCCCCTGCCGGTTTACCGCGAGCCCCTGGAGAGTCCTTTAAGTACACCGGAACTGGCCAAAAAATTTCCTTTGATACTCAACACAGGTTCTCGTGTACCCATGTATACCCACAGCAAATTGCGGGAATTGCCGTGGTTAAATCAATTTATGCCCGAGCCGGTGGTTCGTATAAATCCTAAAGATGCCGCAGCCAGGGGCATCAAAGATGGTGACGACGTTATCCTTGCTTCACCCCACGGTGAAATTAAACTAAAGGCCAGCGTCACCAATATTGTTCTCCCGGGGGTAATCGACGTATTTCATGGCTGGCCGCAGGCCAATGTGAATATGCTTGTCCCCCGTAACTTTGATCCGATTTCCGGCTACCCGCCTTACAAGGAAGGTCTATGTGAAGTGAAAAAAACCTGAACCACAAATTTGTCAAACATGGCTGCCGCAGGGCAGTACAAATCAGGAGGGGCATTGTGCCTGCTCCTTTTTTTATCTTCATTTAACGAATTTTTCTGCCATATACCTCAAAGCGGCAGGAAAAAACCGAAAGGCGGGGAATCTTTATATTACTTGTCTTTTTTTGGAGGAGGTTATATCTAATGTTACTCTGGCAGTTACCGCAGAAGCATCGGGAGGCGGATGCCCGGCCGGCTCTGGTTTTCCAGGATAAGAGGATATCTTACCCTGAGCTGGTTGCCTGGATAAAAGCATATGCAGGGCTGTTACAGCAAATGGGCGTCACCCCTGGGGAGAGGGTGGCTATATGTTCACCTAACTGTCCGGAATTTATTTACAGTTACCTGGGGGCCATCCAGGCCGGGGCCATCGCCGTGCCTTTGAACCTGATGCTTACCCGGGAAGAAATCGCCTTTATAATCAAAGACTCCGGTTGCAGCACCCTGGTGATCCACAAGGCGATTTTGGAGCGAATAGGCCTTTCGCCGCAGCAGGCCTCCAGTTTAGGTCTCAAACATCTGGTGGTCCTTGACGAAAATACGGCGGCAAAGGCCCAAGCCGCACCACCGCCGGAGCCGATTGCCGCCTCGGAGGATGACATCTGCGTTTTCCTCTATACGTCCGGCACTACCGGGCGGCCGAAGGGGGCCATGTTGAGCCACAGGAATTTTATGGCCGACATTGAAGCCATGGATGCCGTTTCCCACCTCGGACCGGATAACAATTTCCTCTGTGTCTTACCTATGTTCCACAGCTTTGCCTGGACAACCTGTGTCCTTCTTCCCCTCTACCTTGGCAGTACCATTACCATAAAAGAGAGTTTTCAACCTAAAGACACTTTACGGACCCTGACCGAAGAGAACATTACTATTTTCTGCGGCGTTCCCTCCATGTATGCCGTTTTCCTGCGCCTCGGTGAAAAGGGTCAATTTAAGAGTTTGCGGTTCGCCATTTCCGGCGGTGCCCCCCTGGCGGCGGAGGTACACCGTGGTTTTGAGGAGAAATTTTCTTTTCCCCTGGTGGAAGGTTATGGCCTTTCCGAGGCGGCTCCGGTAGTCTGTCTGAATCCCCTTTACGGTGTTCGCAAGCCCGGTTCTATCGGCCTGCCCCTGCCGGGAATAGAAGTGAAAGTTGTCGACGAAAACGATCGTGAACTCCCTGTGAATGAGGTAGGGGAGCTTGTCGTGCGCGGGCCGAACGTTATGTCCGGGTATTACAACCGGCCGGAGGAAACGGCCGAAGCATTAAAGGGCGGCTGGCTTCACACCGGCGATCTGGCCCGGCGGGACGAGGACGGCTATTTTTACATTGTCGACCGCAAAAAAGACATGATCATCCTGGGAGGCTTTAACGTTTATCCCCGGGAAGTGGAGGAAGTTCTCCTGACCCATCCGGCCGTTCAGGAAGCGGCAGTGGTAGGTGTCGGCGATCCCCTGAAGGGCGAAACGGTGAAGGCGTATATTGTTTTGAAGGAAGGAGCCACCGCTGATAAACGGGATTTGCAGGAATTTTTAAAGGAGCACCTGGCCCTTTATAAGATCCCCCGCCTTTTCGAATTTGTACCCGAGCTCCCTAAGAGCCCTACGGGGAAAGTGTTGAAAAAGCTCCTTAAAGGGTAAAGGATTTCCTTGAGTGCTGTCTAAAAATAGTTTAAAATGGTGAAAGGCGGGAAGAGGAGTGGTCCCGGTGTCGCTGGCACCAGAGGTGGCGGTGCTGTTGGAGCGCCTGCGTAAGCACAGCATGACTACTTACCAGCATTCCTGCAATGTCGGTAATTTAGCCGGCGTTCTGGCGGAGGGACTGGGTTTACATCAGGAAGAGGTAAACATCATAACTTTAGGGGGCCTTTTGCACGATATAGGAAAGGTGCGGGTGCGCGCCGCCATCCTGCACAAGGCGGCCCGGTTAAGCGATCATGAATGGGAAGTAATGCGCCGGCACCCGGAATTTGGGGTGGAGATCCTGTCCGCCCAGGAGGGTTTTGAGGTCCTTGAGCCTTTGGTGGCCTACCACCATGAACGCTGGGACGGCAAGGGTTATTACGGCCTGCAGGGCAGCGATATTCCCCTGGGGGCGCGGATTATCTCCCTGGCCGACGCCTTTGATGCCATGACTTCTTCCCGGGCTTATCAGTATTCTAAAAATTTGCTGGATGGGATTAATGAACTGGTAGACGGCTCGGGCAAACAATTCGATCCTCGGTTGGTGCAGCTCTTTTTTGATATCATGCCGGCCATTTTAAAAAGGAACAGCCGCCGGGCCGGATGAAAAAGGGCGAGGGAAAAATACAAGCCACCGGGTAATGCTTCCGGTGGCTTTAATTTTAGCTTTCCTGTTTTTTCTTTTTACGCTCCTGGTAGGTCGCCAGAAGGCTGCCGCCGATAGCGGGGTTATGGCGGGCGACCTGCATCAGGTAGGCGGAAACGCTGCCCTCGTAGTCGAAGTTTTCGCCCAGCAGAGCCAGCTCCAGGGCCCGCCGGGTGACGTTGATTACGCATTCCTCTTCATGGTTGTCGCGACAGTCCTGGCACTCAAGTAATACTTCTACCAGGGCGGCAATTAAATCCTGCTGGTAGTATACCCGCAAGTCGTCCTGGGGGATGAGTTCATTCCCCCGAGGAATGCGAACGGTATTTTTCTGTCGGGCGTAGGCCAGGGCTGTTTGGGCAAAACCGATTAAGCAGTGAGCTTTATTGCAGGTGCCGCATTCGGCTACCGTTTTGCAACAGCGGTCAACGGCTCCCTGGATTTTATCCAGATCAACATTGCGGGCGCTCATTTTTTTACCTCCAATCTAAAAGCCGGCAAATTTGAGAAAGTCATCTTCTTCCGGCGGTCGGTAGCGTTGCAGAAAATCTTCAGGCGGCAGAAAGGCTTCCAGCCCGGTGCGGGCGATGGTGTTGCAGATGCGTTCCCGCGGTTGGGCCAGGGCCGCGTAACGATCTAGGATGAAGTCTAGGAGGCTGATGACCCCCTCTCCGTTAATGCCTGTAGCGATTTGTCGGGCATGGATGGGTTTGCGGCTACCGCCCCGGCCGCCCAGATAGACGTTATAGGTGTCACTGCCGGTGGCAATGATGCCGTAATCGGCGCAGAGGGGGTCGGTACAGCCGCGGTGACAGCCGGCTAGCGATATTTTAAAATCGCAGGGGGTGGGCCGATTCATGAACTGCTCCTGGATTTTGCTACCAAGGCTGAAAACATCGCTTAGAGAGCGCTGGCAGAGGTCTTCATTGCCGGCGCAGGCCTTGACGTTTCTTACTATTTCTCCAAATACCCCGATTTTTAAATCCAGGGCGGCAATTCCCTTCCGCAGGTCGTCGAGCCTTTCTTCCGGGATGACAAAGATGAGGGTTTGACGCGTCGTCAATTTTAAGTACCGGCAGTCGACGTTTCGCGCCAGTTCCGCTAGGCCGACCAGCTGCTCCGGCGTAAGAACGCCGCATTTGGCAACGATGCCCACACCCAGAAAACCTGAGCGCTGCTTAAAAATAGCGTCACCCATTTTATCACCTCCAGTAGTGATTACTATTATTTCTTCATGGTTGGTAAAATTCCTGCTTATAAGGTAAACTCTGGCGAGCCATACTAAGGGGGAATATGTGAGGAGGGATTGGAAATCATGGGTGCTGAAAATGCTCCTTTGAGCTACCGCTGCAGCCGCTGCGGCAATACCTTTAAGGTGAATCCCGGCGGCGCCAATATTTGTCCCATCTGTGGGTTCAACTGCGGCCCTGATAAGTGCCGCCAGGTAGAAGCATCTGATGAGGGCTATTAATCCATAATGAAGGGGGAGAGGGAAACCGGCTTATGCGGGAAAAGGAGCTTAAGGAATGGGCGCTAGAGCGGGGTCTGGTCCTGGGTATAGCGCCTGCCCTTCCCTTCCAAAGGGGTTTGGCCGCTTTAAAATGGCGGGAGGAGAGGGGGATTATAACTCCCTTTGCCTGCGGCAGCCTAGAAGAACGCTGCCATCCGCGCCTTTTATACCCTATGGTCCGTTCTTTAATAGTGGTGGCTAAACCCCATCCCGACCCCGCTACCGTTTCCCTGCCGGCGAAGGAATTTATCGCCCGCTACGCCCTGGGAACCGATTACCACGATGAACTTCAAAACAGCCTTCAGGAACTGGCCCAATATTTACGGCAGAATGGAGCGGAGTTCACGGCCGTTCAGGTGGACAGCGGCCCCCTGCTGGAAAGGGAGGCGGCCTATCTGGCCGGTCTGGGGTATTACGGTGCCAACTGCAACTTGATTATCCCGGGTATGGGTTCGGCGGTATCCCTGGGGATTTTGTTAACCGATCTGGAGCTGGAACCGGGCGTACCCGCGGAACCTGTTACCTGCGCGGAGTGCGGCCGTTGCCTAAAGGCCTGTCCCACGAAAGCTCTGGTAGCACCCGGGCGCCTGGACCCGGCGCGCTGCCTTTCCTATCTTACCCAGGCCCGGGGTGTCGTGCCATCTGATTTGCGTCCTTTTTTTAAACGCTATCTTTGGGGATGCGACGTCTGCCAGGAAGTCTGCCCGGCCGCCGGGCGGGAGCCGGCTCAATTATGGGAGCAGGGGGCGGAGGGCAATAGCCCTGAAGGAAGCTACCGCTTTACGGAGCTGGCGGCCATTTTGGCTATGGATAATAAGCAGTTTACTAAAGTATTCGGCACCACGCCCCTGGCCTGGCGGGGGAAAACGGTAATCCAGCGCAACGCCGTACTCCTTTTGGGAAACTGGGGCGATCTTTTTGCCCTTCCCCTTCTTGAACAGGCCCTGCGCTCGCCGTCCCCCATAGTGCGGGGGCATGCCGCCTGGGCCCTGGGTCGTCTGGGGCCGTCCGCCCGCTCGCTCCTTAATAAAGCCCGCCTTGAAGAAAAGGATGTGTTGGTGCGACGCGAGATTGATGAAGCCCTGGAAGCAATATAAAAACCCCGGCCGTCAATATAAAAACCGGGGTTTTCCTTTATTTAACCGTTATTTTAGAATTTTAAAGGCATCCGGCTCGGCTATAAAGGCTTCGTACAGGGATTTATTTTTTACGGCGGCGACAGGCTGGTTGAGGTTGGGCGCGGCGACCATTTTTAGCGCGACGGAGTTCTGGTAGCGGGTGTTTTTGACGAAGTCGCCTTTTCCGTCCTCGCCCTCCAGATAGTAGTAGGCGGCGCCGCGTTTATCTCGGAAGGGTCCGTAAATGGAAGAAAAGTTGCTTTCAACGAGGTTAGCCATGACCAGGGGGCGGCTGCCGGGGTTAATGGTCACGTGGCCATAAGAAGGGGGGATGAATACTTTGTCTCCCTTTTGGGCTTCCACGGCTATGATTTCTTCCACTTCGCCGCTGCGGTTGTTTTTCTGCAACAGGTAAATGGCTTCCCCATCCAGGACTTCGTAGTATTCAGGGTATGTTTCTGTCGAATGGGGCTTTAACGGGTGAAAGTGCCCGACGGTTTTTATATACTCTTTGCCTATGGTTCCCGGAAGGATCACGGTAATGTCATAGCGGATGTCATGCTGCGCATATAAATCTTTATCCTTATCCAGGCAGACGCCGCGGTACATATAATACAGGGGTCGATCGCTGGGCGGTACATCGGCATAAAGTACCGGTAAGGCGTCGGCAAGACGCCGTATATCCGGTTCTGGAGCTATCACCCCGTCGGTGAAAGTTAAAAGGCCACTGGGTTCCAGGGTAAAATGCTTGCCTAAAATCATGGAGGTTGACCTCCCCGGAATATTTTTCTTTACCATCTTTACCATTATACCCTAAAGGTACTGAAAAACAACCCTCCTGCAGGCCGCTATCTCTGCTTTTGTCCGTACATCTCCCGGAAAATACGGGTCATAACCCTTTTTTCTTCTTCGTCGAAGAGACGGGTTACGGAAAATTCGACCACCGTCGTCATGGTGCCATCGGGAAGTTCGTAGATTTCCGACTTGACGATATGGCCGTACCCCAGGACTTCTTCGCTTTTGGTAACAATCAGGGCTTCCAAGCCTACCGGGTGGGCCAATTTATGACCCTGGCGGAAGTATCCCAGGATAATATTGCCGCTGGTTCTTTTCCACAGGAGCAGGTTTTCTCCGTCGCCCTTTTGCTCGTTGGGTTTTTCCGGCAGTTCATCTACTGGTAAACGGATAAGCCAGGTAAACTCGTATTTGTAGCCCAAACCCATCACCTCGGCGATATTTTTTGCCAATCCCTATATAATCATTCGGCTTCCCATCTTATTTTTCCTGCTTCTGTCAGCAGTCTTCTTTTTCCGGTGCATGATTCATATTTATATAATACTCCTGTCTCATCGCGGCTGCCATTTACCTTTCAGGCAGAAAGGAGGAGGGTTTGGGTGAAAATTTTAGAGCGTTTGGAAGAATACCGCCAGGAAACCAAAAGGCTTTACTGGGAAGGGACCTTTGCCGATTACCTGGCTATGGTGGTTAAAAATCCTCGTCTGGCGCGGCTGGCCCATGCCCGGATTTATGATATGATTGCTGCCGCCGGGGTAGAAGAAGTGGATGGCGTCAAGCGCTATCGTTTCTTCAGCGACGAGATCTTCGGGCTAGATCGGACTTTGGAAAAGCTGGTGGAAGAATATTTCCATTCGGCGGCCTGCCGTCTGGATGTGCGCAAGCGCATCCTCCTTCTCATGGGCCCGGTCAGCGGCGGCAAATCCACCATTGTCACCATGTTAAAGCGCGGGCTGGAGAAATACAGCCAGACGGAAGACGGAGCCCTTTACGCCATTAAAGGTTGCCCCATGCATGAAGAACCCCTGCACCTCATTCCCCGGGAACTGCGCCCGGAATTTCAAAAGGAGTATGGTATATATGTCGAGGGCAGCCTCTGCCCGGTGTGCCAGCTGATGGTAGAAGAAAAGTATGACGGCCGGGTGGAAGAAGTGCCCGTGGAACGGATTATCCTGTCGGAAGAAAAAAGGGTGGGCATCGGCACCTTTAGCCCTTCCGACCCCAAATCCCAGGACATCGCCGAACTCACGGGGAGTATCGATTTTTCTACCATTGCCGAATACGGTTCGGAGTCGGATCCCAGGGCTTACCGTTTCGACGGCGAACTGAATATCGCTAACCGGGGAATCATGGAATTCCAGGAGATGTTAAAGTGTGATGAAAAGTTCCTGTACAACCTGTTGAGTCTCTCCCAGGAGGGCAATTTTAAAGCCGGCCGCTTTGCCTTGATATCGGCCGACGAGGTTATTATCGCCCACACCAATGAAGCGGAATATCGAGCCTTTATCAGCAATCCCAAAAATGAAGCCCTGCAGTCGCGGATTATGGTCATCACCATTCCCTACAACCTGAGGGTGCGGGATGAGGTAAAGATCTATCAAAAATTGATCCGCCAGAGCGATATCAACGTCCACATTGCTCCCTTTGCCCTTCAGGCGGCGGCCATCTTTTCCATTCTTTCCCGCTTGAAGGAATCAAAAAAACAGGGTATGGACCTTTTGAAGAAAATGAAGCTATATGACGGAGAGGATGTAGAGGGCTTTAAACAAAAGGACGTAGTAGAGCTAATGAACGAGGTGGAAGGCGAGGGGATGAGCGGGGTCGATCCGCGGTACGTCATCAATCGCATCTCCAGCGCCCTCATAACTTCCGACACCCGCTGCATCAATGCCCTGGACATTCTGCGGGCTTTGAAGGAAGGCCTGGATCAGCATCCTTCTATTACGAAAGAAGAAAAGGAGCGCCTCATCAATTTCATCGCCCTGGCGCGCCAGGAATACGACGAGTACGCCAAGAAGGAAGTCCAGCGGGCCTTCGTCTACTCCTATGAAGAATCGGCCCGGGCCCTGTTCAACAATTACCTGGACAATGTAGAGGCCTATGTCAATAAAACCAAGGTGCGCGATCCCATAACCGATGAAGAGCTGGACCCCGATGAGAAGCTCATGCGTTCAATTGAAGAACAGATCGGCGTAACCGAAAACGCCAAAAAGGCCTTCCGAGAGGAAATTCTCATCCGTCTTTCCTCTTATGCCCGTAAGGGTAAGACCTTTGACTATAACTCCCACGAGCGCCTGCGGGAGGCCATTGAGAAGAAGCTTTTTGCCGACATGAAGGATATCATCAAGATTACCACCTCCACCAGGACGCCGGACCCGGAGCAGTTAAAGCGCATCAATGCCGTCATCGACCGCCTTATTTCCCAGCACGGCTACTGTCCTATTTGCGCCAACGAGCTGTTAAAATACACCGGCAGCCTCTTAAACCGCTAAAGAACCGGGGTGATAACCTTGGAGGAACGTTACATCATGTCGCGGGAAGATTGGTCCCTGCACCGCAAAGGATATCTGGACCAGCAGCGGCATCAGGAAAAGGTGCGGGAAGCCTTGAGACAGAACCTACCGCAAATAATTACCGAGGAAAGCATTATCATGGGCAGGGGCAAAAAGGTGGTTCGCATACCCATCAGGAGCCTGGAGGAGTACCACTTTCGGTTCAACTACAACCAGGGTCGCAACGTCGGCCAGGGCAGCGGTGGTACCCAAAAGGGAACGGTCATCGGCCGCGAGGCCCATGAAGGCGCCGGGAAAGGAGCGGGGGCGGGTGACCAGCCGGGAGTGGACTATTACGAGGCCGAAGTGACCCTGGAAGAAGTGGAAGAAATGCTTTTCCGCGAACTGGAACTTCCCAACCTCCAGGAAAAGAAAAAGCCCGTCCTGGCTTCCCCCACCTATGAATTTCGCGACGTCCGCCGCAAAGGCCTCATGGGTAATCTGGATAAGAAGCGGACACTGCTGGAGAACCTCAAACGCAATGCCATAAAAGGAAAGGCCGCCATCGGCGGCATTACCCTGGAGGACCTCCGCTTTAAAACCTGGGAGGAAAAAATCCGTTATGAAACCAGCGCCGTCGTCCTGGCCATGATGGATACTTCCGGCAGCATGGGGACCTTTGAGAAATATATCGCCCGGACTTTCTTTTTCTGGATGGTACGTTTCCTGCGCCGCAAATACCAGCAGGTGGAAATTGTTTTTATCGCCCACCACACCCAGGCCAAAGAGGTTACGGAGGAAGAGTTCTTTGCCAAGGGTGAAAGCGGGGGCACCCGGTGTTCTTCAGCCTATCAACTGGCCGAAGAGATTATCGATAGACGTTATTCTCCTGCCGATTATAATATTTATCCCTTTCATTTCAGCGATGGCGACAATCTACCCAGCGACAACGAAACCTGCCTGGAAGCAGTGCGGCGACTTTTACCAAAGGTAAATCTCCTGGGTTATGGCGAGATCGTCAACCCCTATTACCGTACCAGCACCTTGATGAATGTACTGAAGCGTATCAAAGACGAGCGTCTGGTAACAGTTGCCCTGAAAGATAAAGACGACGTCTATCAAGCCCTGCGTACCTTTTTTTCAGGTTTGAAGTGGGGGGAGCCGGGTGGAGCAAGAATTTAAAGTTCTGGAGCGGGCCATTAGAGAAATCCACGACCAGGCCAAAAAATTCGGCCTGGACTTTTTTCCCATGCGCTTTGAGCTGGTGCCCGCCGACGTCATCTACGCCTTTGGCGCCTACGGCATGCCGACCAGGTTCACACATTGGACTTTTGGCAAGCACTTCTATAAAATGAAACTCCAGTACGACTTCAATTTAAGCCGTATCTATGAGCTGGTTATTAATTCTAATCCCTGCTATGCCTTTTTACTGGAGGGCAATGATCTGATCCAGAATAAGCTGGTCATTGCCCACGTCTTTGCCCACAGCGACTTTTTTAAGAACAACATTCATTTTGTCCCTACTTCCCGCAATATGGTAGAAACCATGGCCGTCCATGCCGAAAAAATAAGGGAGTATGAGTTTAAATACGGCCGCCGCGAGGTGGAAATTTTCCTCGACGCCGCCCTGTCCATCCAGGAACATATCGAGCCGCCTTCCGTTTTCACCGGCGCCGAAGATGAACAAGAGAAGGACACGGGCCATTCCCGCCCCAAAGAAACGCCCTATGACGACCTGTGGGCCCTGGACGGCAAACCCAGGGAAAGGCCGAAAGAGCGCGGCCGCAAAATACCGCCGCGGCCGACCAAGGATATGCTAGCCTTTATTATGCGCCATAGCCCCGAACTGGAGGACTGGCAGCGGGATATTTTGGCCATGATCCGAGAAGAAATACGATATTTCTGGCCGCAAATGGAAACCAAGATCATTAATGAGGGCTGGGCTACTTACTGGCATGTGCGAATTATGCGGGAACTGGATTTAACGGAAAAGGAAACCATTGATTTTGCCCACCTCCATGCCGTCGTTACTCAGCCGGGGAAGATGCAGATTAATCCCTACTATGTAGGCAGCAAAATTTTTGAGGATATTGAAAGACGCTGGGAAAACCCCTCCCCGGAAGAAAAAAAGCAGAACATCCGGCCGGGCGGGGAGGGCAGGGCCAAAATCTTTGAAGTCCGCAGCTTTGAGAACGACGTGTCCTTCCTGCGCAATTACCTGACCAAGGAACTGGTGGAAGAATTAGATCTCTTTCTTTACCAGAAAATAGGAGCGGAATGGGTAGTCGTCGAAACGGACTGGGAGAAGGTGCGGGATGACTTGGTAAGTCGCCTCACCAACTGCGGCTTCCCTTATATTGTAGTTGAGGACGGCGACTACCAGCGCCGGGGTGAGCTCTATCTTAAGCACTGCTATGAAGGGCGAGAGCTCGACGTCTACTATCTGGAGAAGACCCTGCCCTATGTTTACCTGCTATGGGGGCGGCCGGTCCATCTGGAGACAGTCATTGACGGTAAAACAACGGTGTTCAGCTATGACGGCAAGAAAAACAGCAGGCGTTAATTCATAGGCAGGAATCCCTGTTTTAATGTGGAAATATCTTTATTATGCCCGGATGCATGGTCCCGTTTTCGGGAACATACTTTCGGGAGAAGTTTAGATTATATGGAGGAGTACGGTTTGTACTGGAACGAAAGATATGAATGTATGCCGGAAGAGGAGCTGCGGGAACTACAGCTGGAACGCCTGCAGGCGACAGTAAAAAGGGCCTTCTATAACGTCCCCTTTTACCGCAAAGCCTTTCAGGCTATAGGGTTGGAGCCGGGCGACATCAAGAGTCTGGACGATCTCCAAAAATTGCCCTTTACCACCAAACAGGATTTGCGGGACAACTATCCTTTCGGCATGTTTGCCGTGCCCATGAGCGAAGTGGTGCGCATCCACTCTTCGTCGGGCACCACCGGCAAGCCGACGGTGGTGGGTTACACCCGTCATGACATCGACGTCTGGGCCGAGCTAATGGCCCGAGCGTTGGTCTGCGGTGGGGCGACCCGCCACGACATAATCCAGAACGCGTACGGCTACGGCCTTTTTACCGGCGGTTTGGGCGTTCATTACGGCGCCGAACGCCTGGGGGCGTCCGTCATTCCCATCTCCGGCGGCAATACCAAACGCCAGGTAATGATTATGAAGGATTACGGTAGTACGGTTTTAACTTGTACTCCTTCTTATGCCCTCCATATCGCTGAAGTCATGGCGGAAATGGGCGTTACCTCGGATGAGCTGAAATTACGTTGCGGTATTTTCGGCGCCGAACCCTGGTCGGAAAACATGCGCCAGGAAATAGAGAAACGCTTGGGGATCAGCGCCGTGGACATCTACGGCCTGAGCGAGGTTATCGGTCCGGGTGTCGCCATTGAATGCCAGGCGAAAAACGGCCTTCACATATTCGGCGATCATTTTCTCGTAGAAGTCATCGATCCGGTGACGGAAAAGCCGGTACCGCCGGGCCAGCTGGGCGAGTTGGTCATCACCTCCCTCACTAAAGAAGCCCTGCCGGTCATTCGCTATCGCACCCGGGACATTACCACCTTGATACCCGGTACCTGTTCCTGCGGTCGTACTTATGTGCGGGTGGCCCGCTTTACCGGCCGCACCGACGACATGCTGATAATCCGTGGTGTTAACGTGTTCCCCTCCCAGGTGGAAAGCGTTCTTCTGGAAATGGGCGGGACAGAACCCCACTACCTTCTGATTGTCGACCGCCACGGTTCCCTGGATACCCTGGAAGTCAAGGTGGAAGTTTCCGAATCCCTCTTTTCTGACAAAGTACGGGGCTTGGAAGAGCTGGAGAAGAAACTGGTGGACGAACTGGAGAGCACCCTGGGTATCAGTGTGAAGGTCACCCTGGTAGAGCCGAAAACCATCCAGCGCAGCGAAGGCAAGGCCGTCAGGGTAATCGATAAGCGGAAGATATGAGGGGGGAAATTTATGAAGATCAAGCAGATCTCGGTGTTTTTAGAGAACAAGTCGGGACGGCTGGCGGCGGTAACTCGGCTGCTGGCCGGGCGGGGAATCAACATCCGCGCCCTTTCCATTGCCGACACCTCCGATTTCGGCATTTTGCGCCTTATTGTCAACGATCCGGATGAAGCTTACAGGGCCCTGAAAGAGGCCGGCTTTACCGTCAGCCTTACCGAGGTGCTGGGGGTGGAGATGCCGGACAGGCCCGGGGGCTTGAGCCACATCCTTTCCCTGCTCGAAGAGGCGGACATCAACATCGAATATCTCTATGCCTTCATCGGTAGGGGCGAGAATGGTGCTATGGTCATCTTCCGGGTGGAAGAACTGGATAAAGCCATCGCCGTCCTCCAGCAGAAGGGTATAACCGTCCTGGAAGGCGAGAAGATTTATCAATTATAACTGTTATAACAGCGAAGGAGATGTTAAGAATTGGGTACTTCTCCTGCATGTCGGGAAACTATTCTGGCCATTAAGCCCTATGTACCGGGTAAACCTATTGAGGAAGTCCAGCGGGAGCTGGGAATTAAGGACGTAATTAAACTGGCCTCCAATGAAAATCCCCTGGGGCCATCCCCTGATGCCGTCCGGGCCATCCAGGAAGCGGCTGAGAGGGTTTACCTGTATCCGGACGGGAACTGCTATTATTTAAAAAACGCCCTGGCGGAAAAACACGGCGTATCCCCGGAAAATATCATCGTGGGCAACGGTACAGACGAGATTATCAAGATGTTGGCCGAAGCATACTTAAACCCCGGGGACGAAATAGTGGTCGCCGATCCCACCTTCTCGGAGTATGAGTTTGCTGCCCTGGTTATGGCCGGCCGAGCTGTGAAGGTGCCCTGCCGCAGCTTCCGCCACGATTTAAAGGCCATGGCCGCCGCCATAACGTCCAGGACACGGCTGGTGTTTATCTGTAATCCCAACAATCCCACGGGGACCATCGTCGGCCAGATGATGCTGGACAACTTTTTGAAAGAAATACCTCCTTCGGTCCTGGTGGTTTTAGATGAAGCCTATGCCGATTACGTTACGGCCGAACACTATCCCGACAGCCTGGCGTACGTGCGCTACGGTCGGCCCAACGTCATAGTCCTGCGCACTTTTTCCAAGATATACGGTCTGGCCGGCCTGCGGGTGGGCTATGGTGTGGCCGTTCCCGAGATCATTAAAAACTTAAACAGGGTGCGGGAACCCTTCAATGTAAACCTCGTGGCCCAGGCTGCGGCTTTCGCCGCATTAAAAGATGAAGCCCATTATCGCAAAAGCAGAGAAATAAATATAGAAGGCAAGCAGTACCTGTACGAACAGTTTGCGGCCATGGGCCTTACGTATGTGCCGACGGAGACCAACTTTATCTTCGTGGACGTCGGGCAGGACAGCCGCGGCGTCTTTCAGGAGCTGTTAAAACGGGGGGTTATCGTCCGTACGGGGGATATTTTCGGCTATGATACTTACCTCAGGGTGACCATCGGCACCCCCCGGCAGAATGAGCGCTTTATAAAGGCGCTACGGGAAGTTTTGGGTCGGGCGTAAAAATTAGGAATAGTTCCCTCCTTTCTTTGATATTTATGTTATAGCAGGAATGAAAGGAGGGACCACCTTGCGGGTACGAAAGTGCCTGGCTGTCGCCGTAGGTTTGCTCTTTATGGTCGTAAATATCAGCGGCTGCGGGCTGGTTGACAGGTTGCGGGGCAGGACCCAGTCCCAGGTGCAGGTGCAGTTGCCGCCGCCGGAAACGGCATCGCCCCAGGCCGGGGCCGGGGAGATTAAGGAAGGCACCAAAACAACTAAAATTGTTCTCTATTTCAGCGATCCAACCGGGAATTACCTGGTGGCCGAAGAACGCAGCATACCTTTAGTAGAAGGGATTGCCCGGGCGGCCATAGAGGAGCTTATCAAAGGACCGAAACCGGGTTCCCAGCTTCTACCGACTATCCCCAAGGGAACGGTGCTTAAAGATATTAACATCCGTTCCGACGGCCTCTGCCGGGTAGATTTCAGCAAAGAACTGGTGAAAAACCACAGCGGCGGTTCCCTGGGAGAAAGCCTAACGGTTTATTCCATCGTCAACACCCTCACCCAGTTTCCTACGGTTAAGGAAGTCCAGTTCCTGGTGGACGGCCAATATGTTAAGACAATAGCCGGCCATGTCGACGTATCCACGGCGATAAGCCGCAATGAAAGCTTGATCAAAAAGGAAGCCCGGTAAGGAAGGTGCCTTGCCGGGCACCCTTTTTGTTTTTTCAACAAAAAGCGGCGGCAGGGAAGGAAAGAGTCGCGGCATAGCGAATAGATATGATAGCTTCTAAAATACGAAAGGAGAAAGGAAGGGTGATGATAAGGAAAAAATTGAAAAGCCGGTGGGCTTTTTTACTGATGCTGATGTTTTTCTACATATTGGCATGGGGCTTAAAAACCCTACCGGCTGCGGCCGATCCGGGGATTGCCCTCTTTTTGAACGGGGTCCAGGTTAAACCGGCAGTACCACCCTATATCGATGCCAACGGTCGTACCATGGTACCATTACGCTTTATAATGGAATATATGGGTGCCAGGGTGGACTGGCTGGAAAAGGAGCGGGGCATCGTCGTTACCCGGGGGTCAATAACTTTAAAGATGTGGATCGACAGCCGTCAGGCCTATGTCAATGGACAATCCCTCACGCTGGATACCACGCCCGTTTTAAAGGGCGATACGACCATGGTACCGGTACGTTTTGTGTCCCAGGCCTTTGGCGGCCGGGTCGAATGGGAAGAAGCCACCCAGAGCGTAAAGATTACTTTGGGAGGGTCTGCTGGTAGCCAGGTGCGCCTGACGGGCAGTTATGTAAATATCCGTTCCGGGCCGGGACTAAATTATAGCATCATCACAACCCTCCCGCGGGATACGGTTTTAAGCTTTCTGGGGGAAGCCTCCGGCTGGTATAAGGTCCAATTGAAGGACGGGCGACAGGGTTGGGTTTCGGCTTCTTATGCCCAGCTGGTCGGCGGCCCTTCGGATAACGGCGGGCCATCGGCAGGAGGACCATCGGAGGGTGATACGAAGCCGCCCGCTGAAGACAACCGGCCGCCTGACGGTGATCAACAGACCGACGGGCAGCCCCTGGGCCTGGCGGTGATCGGCAGCAGGCCTGTGGCCGTTTTGGCCGGGCCGAGCCCGGTAGAAAAACAGGTAGGTACAGCCGCTGCCGGCAGCAGGCTTCCCATTTGGGAGCAAAAGGGCGACTGGTGGCAGGTGGAGATGGACGACGGCCGGCGTGGCTGGCTGGCCAGGGCCCTGGCCACCTTTGCCCCATATGAACCTTCAGAAAAGGAGCCTAATGATTCGCAGGACAACCTCCAGATCACGGGGGTAACTGTAACGACTGTCGGTGAGGCCTTTAAGGTAACCGTTAAAGCCACCGGGGCTTTCACCTTTAAAACTTCCCGCTGGGACAATCGCCTCATTGTTGATGTACCCGGCGCCGTTTTGGCTGTTTCCTCGGGGCAGACTACGGTAGAAGTTAACCGGCCACCCCTTTTAAGGGTGCGTTTGGGACAATATACCAAAGATACAGTGCGGATAGTATTCGACCTGAACAGCAGCGTCCGGTTGCGCTCCCAGCCGGCGGCGGATCAGAAGGGTATGATTTTCCTCCTGGAGAAATCGTCCCTTAAAGGCAGCAAGATTGTCATCGATCCCGGCCACGGCACCGATCCGGAAGGACGCGATCCCGGGGCCATCGGCCCCACAGGGGTGCAGGAAAAGGACGTCAATCTAGCCATGGCCCAGAAACTTGCCGCCCTTCTGAAACAGGCGGGGGCCAACGTCTACCTCACCCGCAGTGATGAGATCTGTCCTTACACCCTTTCCGGCCGGGCCTATTATGCCAATGATATAGGCGCCGACCTCTTTATCAGCATTCACTCCAACGCTTCTTTAAGCCCGGAGGCATCCGGCACGTCGACTTATTTCTATGCTCCGGAAGGTACCGCCCTGGGGCAGCAGCGGGAGGAGCGACTGCGTTTGGCAACGGCCATTCAGAATGCCCTGGTAGCCGTCCTGGGTACAAAGGACCTGGGTGTCCGGGAAGCCAATTTCGCCGTGCTGCGCAATACGGATATGCCTTCGGTGCTGGTGGAAACAGCCTTTATCTCCAACCCCACGGAGGAACAGCTGTTAAACAACCCCACCTTTCAGGCCAAAGTGGCCGAGGGAATCTTTAACGGGCTCAGCGCCTATTTTGCTGGTCAATAAGGAAGGAGGAGCCTGTCTTACCTTGCGGGCTCCCTTCTTCTTTGCTACAATGGGGAGGCAGCAGTCTGGCGGGAGGGAGTACCGGTGCTGGCCCTGGTGGGGGGATATTTTTTAATTTTTTTGGCCCGGGTAGCCGATGTAAGCATGGCCACCATGAGGATGCTTTTTTTAGTCAGGGGCAAGCGCTTCTATGCGGCCGGGATCGGTATTTTTGAAGTAACGATTTACGTAGTGGCTTTGAAGTATGTAGTCGATCGTTTAAGCGATCCCGTGAGTCTCATCTGCTACGCCCTGGGTTTCGCTACAGGTAATATAGTGGGCAGTTTTATTGAAGAGAAGGTGGCCCTGGGACAGGTGACGGTCCAGGTAATTACCCTCCGCGAACCTCTGGAACTGGCCGAAGCTCTGCGCACCGCAGGGTTCGGGGTCACAGTAACCGAAGGCCAGGGGCGGGACGGTTCTCATCCTATCTTAAACTTAAGCTTTCCCCGCAAACAGCTGGGTATTGTCCAGCAGATGGTCAATGATTGGGACGCCAACGCTTTTGTAGTTGTACACGAAGCAAGAACGACCCATGGAGGGTTTTGTCATTATCGGCGTAAAGGGAAATAAAGATTAACCTAAGACTTGCATGCATATAATTATGAAGTACTGGTTCTGCCAAAAAGGATTGGGATAAGGAGATGAGGACGGTGCAGCCCGTCCAACCGGTGGGAGTTTTTGATTCCGGTGTCGGGGGTTTGACGGTGGCCCTGGAGATTTCCAGGCAACTGCCGGCAGAAACCATTGTTTACTACGGCGATACCGCCCACGTACCTTACGGTAGTCGCACCGTAGAGGAGCTTATTTTTTTTGCCGACACCATAACCCGTTTTCTAGTTGAACAGGGGGCCAAGGCCATTGTCGATGCCTGCAATACCACATCCGCCGTGGCCCTTCCCTATTTAAAGCAGAAATATGATGTTCCCATAATCGGCGTTATTGAACCCGGCGTGAAGGAGGCACTAAAAGCCACGCGCAACGGCCGCATCGGTGTTATTGCCACGGAAGCCACCATAGCCAGCCGCGCCCATGAAAAAGCAGTGCAAGCCCACGCCGCCGATGTGCAAGTTTTCGGCCGGGCGTGCCCCAAATTGGTACCCCTGGTCGAGGCCGGCAAGGTTTCCGGACCGGAAGTAGAAGGGGCGGTGCGGGAGTATGTAGAACCCCTTGTCAACGCCGGTATTGATACTTTAATCTTAGGGTGTACCCATTATCCCTTCCTGGCCCCGGTGATACAGGAAGTGACCGGTCCGGGGGTGATCCTCGTTGATCCCGCAGCGGCAACGGTGCGGGAGTTAAAGGAAGTCCTGGCCTCCGCGGGCGGTCTGCGGGGAGCCCACGGCTCCAAGGCCCACACTTTTTATGTCAGTGGCGATCCCCAAACCTTTTATAGGGTCGGCATGCAGCTGGTGGGTTGGCCGGAGCTTAAAGGCACCAGAAAACTCTATCTACTTGGGGAGTAACGGTTTATGGCTTTAACACGAGTAAATGGACGCGGCCCCCAGGAACTGCGTCCCGTAACAATAGAGAGAAATTATCTAAAGTATGCCGAGGGTTCGGCCCTGATCTGCATAGGCGATACGCGGGTGATCTGCAGCGCCACCGTTGAAGATAAAGTGCCGCCCTTTTTACGCAACAGCGGGCGAGGCTGGATTACGGCGGAATATGCCCTGCTGCCACGTTCAACCAGGGAACGGACGGTGCGGGAGGCGACAAGGGGGAGGCCCAGTGGCCGCAGCCAGGAAATCCAACGCCTGATCGGTCGGGCTTTACGCAGCGTCGTAGATACTGCGGTTTTGGGGGAGCGTACCATTTGGGTTGACTGCGACGTCCTTCAGGCCGATGGCGGCACGAGGACCGCTGCCATAACCGGTAGTTTTGTGGCCCTGGCCGATGCCCTGGCCGGTTTGGTGGCGACCGGCGTCATAGAAAGGCTTCCCCTCCGTGACTTTCTGGCGGCCGTAAGTATAGGTCTGGTAGACGGTGAGCTTTTACTCGATCTGGATTTTGAAGAAGATTCCCGGGCCGACACTGATATGAACGTAGTCATGACCGGTTCTGGACAATTGGTAGAGATACAAGGGACGGCGGAGAAACATCCCTTTTCCAGGGAAGAAATGACTGCCATGCTTGATTTGGCATCTGAAGGCATCGCCCAACTTATTGCCATCCAGCGTCGGGTTTTGGGTCCCCTGGCAGAGCAGGTGGGAATGGGAAATGAATAAAATAGTAGTGGCCACCGGCAATGAAGGTAAGGCAAAGGAATTCCGGGAACTGCTTAAAGGGTTAAATGTTACTATATTGACTTTGAGGGATTTTCCAGACGTTATCATGCCGGAAGAAAATGGATACACTTTTGCCGCCAACGCCCTTTTAAAGGCACGTGCCGTGGCCGAAAGGACCGGCCTGCCTGCCCTGGGAGACGACTCCGGCCTGGAAGTAGACTTTCTAAAAGGAGCGCCGGGGGTTTATTCCGCCCGTTTTGCCGGCGAACCCTCTAACGATTTGCTCAACAATCAAAAACTCCTGCAGCTTATGGCGGGCGTTCCTTGGGACAAGCGAACGGCTCGTTTCCGCTGCGCCCTGGCGCTGATAGAGCCAGAGGGGAAAGAGCATATTGCGGAAGGTATGGTGGAAGGCTTTATTGCATACGAACTGAAGGGTGAATACGGTTTCGGTTATGATCCCCTTTTTTATCTGCCGGCTTACGGCAAAACCTATGCCGAGCTGGGTGAAGAGCTGAAAAACGGCTTAAGCCACCGGGCGCTGGCGGTTAAAAACCTGCGGCCGGTATTAAGGGAGCTTTTCGGAGAAAAACAGGAGTTGTAAAGGAACGGCTTTTGGTTAAAATAAAATTGAAGGTTTTTTAAGGGTTTACGGTAAAAACTGTTTTTGACTTCAGGCTTTTTTTAAGGTATAATATCCATTGCGCGCGGGTGTAGCTCAATGGTAGAGCCCCAGCCTTCCAAGCTGGTTACGTGGGTTCGATTCCCATCACCCGCTCCAAAATTGGGCGCCTGTAGCTCAGCTGGATAGAGCAGCGGCCTTCTAAGCCGCGGGCCGCAGGTTCGAACCCTGCCAGGCGCGCCATAAAAAGAGAAAAATTTTATGGTGGGTGTAGCTCAGTTGGTTAGAGCACCAGGTTGTGGCCCTGGGGGTCGTGGGTTCGAGTCCCATCTCCCACCCCATTTTTATCCCTTATGCTGGGGCGTAGCCAAGTGGTAAGGCAACGGACTTTGGATCCGTCATTTCGTTGGTTCGAATCCAGCCGCCCCAGCCACTGCTTGTGAGCCATTAGCTCAGTCGGTAGAGCACCTGACTTTTAATCAGGGTGTCCGGGGTTCGATTCCCCGATGGCTCACCATTTTATCGGCGGGCGTGGCGGAACGGCAGACGCGCCAGACTTAGGATCTGGTGGAGAACATCCGTGGAGGTTCAAGTCCTCTCGCCCGCACCACGTTTTATATCACTTTTTCGGTTTCCGGGTGGCAAACCCGGTTTTTTTCTTTAAAGGTATAAAGATACTGGGAGGATTTTTCGTGGATCTAGGTCCTACCATCAGGCATTTTCGCGAAGAAAGGGGTTACACCCTGGACGAACTGGCGCATAGAGCGGGGATTTCCCCTTCGTATTTAAGCGAGATAGAAAGGGGACACAAGCGCCCTTCCCTGAAAACCCTGGACAAGCTATGCAGCGCCCTTAATATCTCCCGGGAAACCCTTATACCGGCAGAGGCGGCCCGCATTGGTCTCGGAGATAAAATTCGTATGGCCCGCCAAGAAAAAGGTCTCTCTTTAAAAGACTTAAGCGCCAAAACGGGCATCTCCTTTACCTATTTGAGTGAGATCGAGCGGGGCGTTCTCCATCCTGCCGTAGATACCTTGGGCAAAATAGCGGCCGCCCTGGAAGTACCCCTGTCCATGCTCCTCAGCCATAACGAGAACTGGATCGGAAAAAAGCTAAAAGAGGTGCGAGAAGCTCTGGGACTGACCCAGGGCGCCCTGGCGGCCCAGGCCGGCCTTTCGGCGGCGATGATCGGCCAGATCGAAGCCGGAAAAGTGCAGCCTTCCCTTAATACTATAGAAAAAATAGCCAAAGCCCTTGGTATTTCTCCTTGTTATCTGCTTATAGCCCGTGACCAGCTGGAAGAGATGCTGGCTTCCATGGGTCCGGATCTAAGGGAACTGCTTTTAAATGAAAACGTCCAGGCAGTTTTAAGGCAGATCTGTTACTTAAACGAGAAGCAGCTGCGTTTCCTTTTGCGCTTTATTGAGGTTTTTAAGCAGGCCCAGCTGGAGTAATTTTTTTTGCTGTCAAATTCGCCCATTAAAATTTAAGCGAAGAAAAATAAAAGAAAAGGAGGAATATCATTTTTTACGGCGTATATATTTAATAAGCAAGGTGATATACGGGGCGCCCCAAAGATTTACTTGTGAAAAATTACCGAAAGGAGAATGGTCATGGATCAACCTAAATTATCCGTAATCCTTCTCTCAGGAGAGCTGGAAAAGCTGCAGGCCGGATGCCTGGTGGGTTCGGTAGCGTCCATGTCGGGGATGGAGGTCAATATTTTCGTGACTATGGAGGCTTTAAGGGCCTTTCGTAAAGACGTAATCAACGCCCGCGATTTTAAAACCGCCGGCGAAGTCGGACGGGAAATGCTCAATAAAAAAGTCGATCTCTTCTATCAGCTGCTGGAAAACGGCAAAGAAATGGGAAACTTACGGGTCTTCGGTTGCGCCATGGCCATGGATTTAATGGGGTGGCAAAAGGAAGACCTCATCGACCTTTTTGACGACGTAATCGGGGTAACGGCCTTCCTGGGTAAGGCGGCCGGCAGCCAGGTTATTGTAATGTAATTAAATCTGGAGGGATAACATGTCCGAAATTAATATTACCAAAACCATAGACGCCAGAGGCTCATACTGTCCCGGGCCGTTGATGGAGCTTGTCAAGGCCATCAAGCGCGGCCAGGTGGGAGACGTTTACGAATTGCTGTCCGGCGACAGCGGTTCGGCGAAAGACGTGCCCGAATGGGTCAATAAAATGGGTCACGAGCTAGTCTACTGCAAAGAAGACGAAGGTTTTTGGCGTATTGCCGTTAGGAAGACAAAATAAAACCTGCGGCATAAAAACGGCCGGGGGAGGTCTTAGCGGCCCGTCCCCCGGTTTTTACCCAAGTTAGGCGGTTGTTAAAGGAGTGGCATGGAGTGACCAGGCGCATTATCATCCTCGGCGGCGGTGTGGCCGGTACCATGGTGGCCAACCGCCTGGCAAAATCCATGGAAGACGAGATTTACAGCGGCGCGCTGGAAGTAACGTTAATCGGTGACACTGACAGGCATATTTATCAGCCGGGCTTCCTTTTCATGGCCTTCAATGAAGGCTTCCTGGAGCAGTTTACCAGGGAAGAAAAATATCTTTTGCATCCCAAAATTAATTTCGTTGCGGACGGCGCCGTCAATATCGACGTCGAGGGGAAGAAAATTATAACCCCAAAGCAGTCCTTTGCTTACGATTTTCTGGTGATAGCCACGGGGTCATACCCCGATATGGATTCCGTACCCGGTCTGGCGGCGGGCGGCCACACCTTCTATACGCCGGAAGGTGCGGAGAGATTACGATATGAGATGTTAAATTTCCAGGGCGGCACCATCATGGTCACCATCGACGTGCCCCATAAATGCCCGGTCGCTCCCCTGGAATTCATCTTTATGGCCGACGATTATTACCGCGACATCGGTATTCGCGACAAGGTGCGATTGAAATACACCTACCCCATAGGCCGTGTTCATTCCCTGGAACCGGTGGCCAAATGGGCTGTAAAAGAATTCGAGAAGCGCGGTATCGAATATGAGGTCTTTTTTAACCTGGAAGCGGTTGATCCGGAAAAGAAAATTGCCTATAACATGGACGGCTCCGAACATCCTTATGATTTGCTGGTCGCCGTACCGCCCCACCGGGGGGCCAGGGTCGTTCGCGATGCCGGTCTGGGCGATGAAGACGGTTTTATCCCCACCGACCGTTACACTTTAAAGATGGAAGGGCGGGACGACGTCTACGTCATCGGCGATGCCACCAACCTGCCGGTGAGCAAAGCGGGCTCTACAGCCCATTATGAAGCGGATGTAGTGGTCAAGAATTTAATAAGCGAGCTGAAGGGGCTGCCTCCGTCCCATCGCTATAACGGCAAGGCCTTCTGCTTCATTGAAACGGGTATGAACGAAGCCACGTATATCACCTTTAACTACAAACAGCCGCCGCGGCCGGTACCGCCTTCGGAAATGCTGCACTGGTTCAAGCTCTCTTACAACGAAATGTACTGGCTGTCGGCCCGGGGAATTTTATGAGGGGGTGAAGAAGGATGGCCCAACCCGCCAGGAAAATGGTAGGACCTGAGAAGTTGGAGCCGGAACTGCCCGACCGTTCCCGGAAAATTTTAGATCTCCTCAGCGCCGGCATGGATTCCCTGGAGCCATCCGTCATCCAGAACCTGGTCGGCAATCTAGTTCGCCTGGGGGAAATTGCCGATGAATTCAGCCGGCCGGAGATGCAGGCGCTTTTGCGGGAGGTCGCTGGAGCAGGGAGTAGTCTCAGAGGATTAATAGCCGAAATTAAAGAACTGCAAGAGACGGGCACGATGGATGCCCTACTGGAGCTAGGAAGCACCCTTCAGGCCATGAAGGATTCCCTAACCCCCGGAGTGGTCGCCGGTGTTCTCCGACAGCTAGTGAATGCCTTAGCTATGCTGGACCGGATCCAAGCGTTCCGGGGAGATAGGCTTGTAGAGGGCATGGTGGCCGCCCTGAAGGAGGCTGTTGGCGAAAATAAAGATAAATCCCCGCAGGGGTTATTAAGTATCTTACGCCAACTGAACAACCCGGAGGCCAGGAAGGGCTTGAGCATTTTTGCCTCGTTCCTGCAAAAGCTACCGGCGCATCTGAATTAGCTCTTAATTTTTAATCGGCTGCCGACGGGCAGCTTTTTTGTTTTGCCATATCAAGAATAAAAAGTTTTCCGACCAAGAAGGAATTTTGCTTTTAATGACGAATAGATAAAATTAAATGACACATCAAATCACTAAATAATAAAATGATCTCATAGCAAGGAGCTGACCTTATGCGGGAGAACAAGGTGAAAAAAGCCCTGGCCAATGGCGAAGTCGTCATCGGCACCATGATCTCCGAAGTGCGGGGCCCGGGGATCATTACCATGTTGGCCACGGCCGGATACGATTTCGTCTATATTGATATGGAACATTCTTCCTACAGCATTGAAACCGTGGCCGATATGATAGCGGTGTCCAAAGCCCATGACATCGTCACCATTGTCAGGACACCGGGTCTGTCGCGGCTGGCCCTTTCCCGGCCCCTCGATGCCGGTGCGGAAGGACTTCTCATTCCCCAGGTGGAGACGGAAGAAGAAGTAAAGCAGATTGTGGAGTACACCAAGTACTATCCCCTGGGCGAGCGCGGCATGGCCCTGCGGCGTGCCCATTCCAACTTTGCTCAGGTGAAAACGGCCGATTATATCAAACTGGCCAACGAGGAGACACTGATCGTCATCCAGATCGAAAGTGAGCGGGCCATCAACGATCTCGAGAAGCTGGTAAGGGTGGAAGGCGTGGACGCGGCCTTCATCGGGCCGGCCGACCTTAGCCAGTCCTACGGCATACCGGGCCAGACCAGTGATCCGCGGATTACCGCCGCCCTTGAGCGGTTTATCCGGGTTTGCAACGACCACGGCGTGGCGCCGGGCATCCACGTCTATGACATGGAAAGCGCCAAAAAATGGATTGATGCGGGTATGAGGCTGATAGCCTACTCCAACGATATCAGCATGATCGTCGATACCGGCAGCAAGTATACCACCGAGTTAAAGGGATACGTCGCCTCCCGACGTTAGTAAAAATGGAGGTAAAAGAAATGGCAAAATTTGTACCCCGGGGTATCATCCCGGCTATGGCCACGCCCACCGACGAGTGGGGAAATATCAATGAAGGCGCACTGCGGAAACTTGTCAATCATTTAATCGACGGCGGCGTGCACGGCCTTTTCCCCATCGGCAGCCAGGGGGAGTTTTTCGCCCTCACCTTTGAGCAAAAGAAAAAAGTGATCGAGATAGTCATCGACGAAACCCGGGGCCGCGTTCCCGTCTATGCCGGCACGGCGGCTTTAACTACTAGGGAAGCCATAGAAACCACTAAGATGGCCCGCGATCTGGGGGTCGACGCCGTTTCCATCCTGACGCCCTTTTTCACCAACCTGAACCAGAAGGAAGTCATCCAGTTTTACCTTGATATCGCTAGGGCCGTCCCTGACCTGCCGGTACTGCTTTACTCCAATCCGGCCAGGACCAAGGTGCCAATTACGGTAGAAACCGTAAAAGAGCTGGCGGCCGTGGACAACATTGTTGGCATCAAGGATTCCAGCGGCGACATGACCCTCACGGCCGAATATATAAGGGTCACGCGGCAAATGGATTTCTCCGTTTTGGCCGGCCGGGATACCCTCATTTACGCCACCCTCTGCTACGGCGGTACCGGCTCCATTACGGCCACGGCCAACGTGGATCCGAGCCTGGTGGTAGAAATTTATGAGGCCTTTATGGCCGGGGATCACCGCCGCGCCCTGGAGGCCCAGTACCGCCTTGCGCCCCTGCGCCTGGCCTTTGAACTCGGGACCTTCCCGGTGGTGATCAAGGAAGCTTTGAACATGATCGGCATCGAAGCGGGGCAGGCCATTCGGCCTGTCGGGCCCCTTACGGAAGAAAACCGCGCCCGCTTAAGGCAGGTCTTGCAGGAAATGGGTATAGTCAAAGCATAGGACGGTGCAAAGAAAAGAATGAAAAAGAAAGTTTTAATCGTACAGCCGATTCATGAAAGCGGCATGAAGGTATTTGATGACCGTTTCGAGGTAAAAGTGGCGCCCGACCCGTCGGTAGAAACGGTAAAAAGGGAGATTAAGGGCGTCGAAGGCGTGGTCGTCCGGACGGCGCCCTTTACCCGGGAAATAATCGCGGCGGCCGACAGCTTGAAAGTGATCGCCCGTCACGGCGTAGGCGTGGACAACATCGATGTTCGGGCGGCCACGGAAAGGGGTATCCTGGTTGTCAACACCCCCGACGCCAATGCCGTATCGGTAGCCGAACATACCATCACCGCCATAGGAGCCCTGGCAAAAAGGTTGCTATCCATGGATCTGGCCACCCGCCGCGGCGAATGGGAAGTCAGAAACGAATACAAAGCGGTGGACCTGGACGGCAAGGTGCTGGGACTGGTGGGCCTCGGCAGGATAGGAACCATGGTAGCCAAAAAAGCAGCCGCCGCCTTCAACATGCGGGTAATTGCCTACGATCCCTATGTGCGGCCGGAAACGGCGGCAGAAAACAATATTACATTATACAGCGACCTCGACCGGATTTTCCAGGAAGCCGACGTAGTTTCCCTGCACACCCCACTCACACCGGAGACGCGGGGGTTGGTAAATGAAGAAAGATTAGCTTTGATGAAGGCTTCCGCCTTTCTTATCAATTTCTCCCGCGGCGGCGTGGTGGACGAGGACGCCCTGTATAAGGCTTTAAAGAACGGCCTTATCGCCGGTGCGGCCTTGGATGTGTTCGAAGAAGAACCTCCGCCGCACAATCATCCGCTGTTTGAACTCGATAATGTACTCCTTTCGCCCCACAGCGCGGCCCTGACCAAGGAATGCGTTGTCAGGATGGCCACCGGCGCGGCTCAGGGAGTAGTTGATGTATTAACCGGAAAAAGGCCGCAATATGTTGTCAACCCGGAAGTGTTGCAGGAGAAATAGATAACGCGGGCGAATATAAGGAGGATTAACCGTCCAGTGGCCAGGTATGCCGTCCCTAACGGGAAAAAGTTGATAGAGTTTACGATCCCGGATGGCGTTGATGTTACAGTAGTTGAGGCACGGAAGCTGCCGGTTCTTCCCGATGCGGAACGAGCCGTGCGGGAGGCCGTCGCCAATCCCATCGGCAGCCGGCGCTTACAGGCCATGGTGCGTCCGGGACAGAAAGTCGCCATAATCGTTACCGACATTACCCGTAAGCTTCCCGAGGATGTCATCCTGAGAGTTTTATTAGAAGAACTGCAAGTCGGGGGTATACGCCGCGAGGATATAACCGTTGTCGTGGCCACCGGGACCCACAGGCCCAACACCAGGGAAGAACTTGTCGATATGTTTGGAAAAGATAATGTGTCAAGCCTCAACTTCGTCAACCATAACGCCTGGGATAAAGATGGGCTGGTTTATTTAGGCAAATCGCGGCGGGGTATACCGCTGGTAGTTAACAAACATGTCGCCGCCGCCGATATTAAAATCTCCACGGGGGTTATCGAAACTCATCTCCTTGCAGGTTATAGCGGCGGCGTAAAAAGCGTGGCCGTTGGCGTGGCCGGGGCGGAAACCATTGCCGCCACCCACAATTATCAAGTGATGGCCGAAACCCGCTTGGGAGTTGTGGAGGGCAATACCTTCCGGGACTTTTTAACTGAGGCCACCCTGGCCATAGGATTAGATTTTATCGTTAACGTGGTCCAGACGGGGAGGAAAGAACTGGTAAGGGTGGTGGCCGGTGATCCGGTGGCCGCCTTTCTGGAAGGCGTCAAAACGGCGCGGTCCATGTATGAAGTGGAGATCGATGACCAGGCGGACATCGTCATTGCCGGGGTGGGTTACCCCAAAAACCGCGATCTTTACCAGGCCACCCGGGCGGCCAACACCTCCGTCTTCGGCCCCCGGCCGGTGGTAAAAAAGGGAGGGGTGATCATCATCCCGGCCAGCTGCGAAGACGGCTTCGGCCATCCCGGGTATGTAGAATGGATGGCCGCCTCCAATGGCCCGGAGGATATTATCGAGCACGCTGCGAAGGAGGGGTTTGCTCCGGGCGATCAAAAAGCCCTGATACTCTCCTGGATTCTAAAACAGGCGCGGTTGGTGGTGACCGATTGTGAAATTCCTGCAGGAGAATTAAAAAAGATATATTTAGATGCCGTGCCCACTTTGCAGGAGGCAGTTAACAGGGAGCTTGCGGGCAGAACCGGCGCGAGGGTAATTATAATCCCAGATGCTCTTCTTACTCTGCCCATTTTGCGAAAACAGCAACTCTTATAAAGTTTTAACCGGCCGGGGGTGGTGGCGGTGAAGAAGCATTTAAGGACGACGGGCCTCTTTTTAATCATCGTTGGCGTGGCTTTAATGGTCGATTCTGTTGTGGTGCTTAAACTCGGAAATTATCATCATCCGGATTCCGGCTTTTTGCCCTTTTGGTACAGTTTACTGCTGGTGATATTCAGCCTGGCGCTGGTAATCAGTAATTTGGGTGCCGACGGCCGGCCGCAACCTTTTTGGGGAACCCTGCAATGGGTAAAACCCTTAATAGCTGCCTTAATTATAGGGTTATACGGCGTTATTATGGAAGAAATCGGATATATGCTTGCTACTTTTATATTTCTCCTGGCATGGGAAACGCTTCTCGAACATGAAAAATGGTTGAAAACATTAGTTATTTCCGTCATCGGGACCATATCTTTGTATTTAATTTTTGAGCATATGTTGGGAGTTCCGCTTCCGGCAGGCATTTTCGCGCTATAGGAGGGCAGGTAATGGGTATTTTTGAGGGTCTGATCAACGGCTTTTCCATTGCTCTACAAGGCTATAACCTTATATTTGCCTTTGTAGGTTGCCTGCTGGGTACGGCCATCGGTGTCCTTCCCGGTCTCGGCCCGGCGGCTACGATATCGCTGCTTTTGCCGGTAGTTTATAAAATGAGTTCACCGGCGACGTCGATAATTTTTTTGGCCGGAATTTATTACGGTTCGATGTACGGCGGGTCGACGACTTCGATTCTCCTTAACTTGCCGGGTGAAGCGGCATCGGTAGTTACCGCGATAGACGGCTACAAAATGGCTTTGAAAGGTCGGGCAGGAGCGGCCTTGGGAATTGCCGCCATTGGCTCCTTTATCGCCGGCACTATCGGGGTTATTGGACTAAGCTTCGTCGCCCCTCCCCTGGCCGAATTTGCCCTGCGTTTTGGGCCCCCGGAGTACTTTGCCCTCACCCTTGTGGGGCTCTTGCTGGCGGTATTTCTATCGGGATCGTCCATAGTGAAGGGGCTTATTACCTTACTGATCGGCCTTTTGCTGGCGAGCGTCGGCCTTGATCCCATGACGGGGAAGGTCCGTTTTACCGGTGGAATTATAGGGCTCCAAAGCGGTTTTGATTTTGTTACCCTGGCCATGGGGGTATTTGGCATTGGCGAGATTTTATATACCTTGGAGCAGAGCCTAAAGGGGGAGATAGTAACCACGAAAATCGGTAACGTCTTTCCTACCATAAAGGATTTCATTGAAGCGAAATGGGCGATTATTCGCGGTTCATTAATCGGCTTTATCGTTGGCATCCTCCCCGGCGGTGGGGCCGTAGTTGCTTCCCTGGCGTCCTATGCTGTAGAAAAAAAGTGTTCAAAAAAACCGGAAGAATTCGGCCAGGGGGCCATCTGCGGTGTAGCAGGTCCGGAATCCGCGAATAACGCTGCCTCTAGCGCCTCCTTTATACCCCTGTTAACCCTGGGTATCCCCGCCAACGCCTCTATCGCCATGATTTTTGCGGCGCTGTTGATCCAGGGGGTAACCCCCGGGCCTTTCCTGGTAAAAGAGCACGCCGACGTCTTTTGGGGAGTTATCGCTTCGATGTATATAGGTAATCTGATGTTGTTGGCCCTTAATCTACCCCTGGTAGGTATATGGGTTCAACTTTTGAAGGTGCCTTTCGGGATCTTGGCACCGGCGGTGGTATTGTTCACCTGTGTAGGAGTCTACAGCATAGCCAACGATACCTTTAGCATATATACCCTACTGTTCTTCGGCCTCCTGGGCTATTTTATGCGCAAACTCGAATTTGAGCCGGGTCCGTTACCTCTAGCCTTTGTACTTGCTCCTATAATTGAAAATTCTTTAAGGCAGTCTCTTTTGATGTCGGGCGGCAGTATGGCCATCTTTTTTACCCGGCCCATAGCGGCTACTTTGTTCGGTATCTTTATAGCCCTGGTGATCGCTCAAGGTCTGCAATCGCTACGCCGGCGGAAAAGGTCGGAGGTTTCGCCGGAAATAACCACCGGCGAGTTTAATACAGCCTTCGTAAAGCTATCTACGGGAAATAAACTTAATGGAAAGGGGTAGAGGATTAAGATGTATCGTAAGAAAGCCTGGAGAATATTGGGTCTGTTGATGGTCGCCCTGCTGGTGCTCCTTATCGCCGGCGGCTGCGGCGGCAAATCTGCTACCCAGAACAATGCCCCTTCTCAAGAGAAAAAAGAAGGGACTGCGGCAACAAGCGGTAAATATCCAGAAAAACCAATCACTATTATCGTTCCTTATGCGGCAGGCGGTTCTACCGATGCCCTGGCCCGGGCCATTGAAAAGGTGTGGACCAAATACTCCCCGCAGCCCGTCATGATTGTCAACAAACCGGGCGCCGGCGGTGTTGAAGGGCGGGAATTTGTCAAAACTTCCAAGCCCGACGGTTACACCTTAATGATAGGCTACGGTTCAGGCGAAGATTTAATCGGTCCTCAGCTGCAAAAAGTGCCCTACGATCCCCTGAAAGATTTTACACCCATAGCTAGAATGTCAATCCATTCCACCATTATCTGTGTGCCGGGCAACTCCCAGTTTAAATCAATGCAGGAGCTCATCAACTGGGCTAAAACGAGTAAACAGCCCGTCACCGCCAGCGTATCGACGGCTACGGGCAACGTTAATATCACCATGCGCGGTATTGGCAAAGTTACCGGCATTAACATCGTTCCCATACCCCATCAGGGTGGCGCCCAGGCCATTACCGACCTGATCGGCGGCCATACCATCGTGGGCGGCGGTTCCGGTAACGAAGTGGCGCCCCATATTCAGGCCGGCAGGTTGCGTCCCCTGGCCGTAGATCTACCGGAGCGCGATCCCGCCTTCCCGGACGTGCCGACTTTAAAAGAACAGGGCATAAACTTCTACAGTTGGGGTTCAGTGAAGGGTATTGCCGCTCCGGCCGGAACTCCTAAAGAAGTGGTTGATTATCTGGCCGGCGTGCTGAAAAAGGTAAGCGAAGATCCCGAGTTTAAAGAGTCGATGAAGAATCTCTATCAGCCCATCCTTTATATGGGTCCCGAAGAATATCAGAAATTCTTCAAAGAGGCCTATGACTATTTCGGCAAGCTGATTAAAGACCTGAATATAACATTGCAATAAAAGGTTGTAACCCTTCCCTTCCCGTAGATAGCTTTATTTTTTGAAAGGAGATATTTCCATGAAACCCATGTCCTCCCGGGAAAGATTCCTTACTGCACTGAAAAGACAGCAGCCCGACAGGGTGCCGTGGTTTGAGAGTTACGTTCACCGAGGTCTCGCCGACAGGATTGTCGGGCGCAAGACCGATTTGCCGCCGGGCTGGCGTACCCCGCCGGACTTATATAAAATTCTCTGCCTTGATACCATTACGTATAACTTCAGGCCCCCCTTTTATGCCATCATGGAAAAGAACGGCGACGTAGAACAATTGAAGGAAGGCCTGCTCAAGAGCAGGGACGACTTGAAGGCTTTAAAGGAATTTCTGCCCGACCCCGAGAATCCGGATTTTTACAGGGGTGCCGAAGAACTTTTGTCCTTTGCCCGGCAAAACGGCCTGGCGGCCATTGCCGGTATCAGGGTGGGATTAAGCAACACGTACAACAGCATGGGGTATGAAAACTTCTCCTACGCCCTTTATGACGACCCCGGTTTTATCGAAGAGAGCATGGAATTGATCGGCGAGTGGTGTATTAAGGTTATTGAGCGGGTCAATGATTTAGGTTTCGATGCAGCCTATATTTCCGAAGACATAGCTTTTAAATGGGGACCGATGTTTTCTCCGGAACACTTCCGGAAATATATGCTGCCCCATATGAAAAAGGTCGTTGATCACATAGCTATTCCCAGGATATACCATACTGATGGCAATCCTCTGCCTATGCTTAAAGATCTGGTGGAAGAGTTAAACATCTGTGCCATTGCCAATCTAGAGCACGGTGCCGTTGATATCTTCCAGGTGAAGGAAGAATGGGGCGACAAAATCTGCCTTATCGGCAACATGGATCTGCACTACACTTTAACCATGGGCACCCCCGAAGAAACGGTTCTGGAAGCCAAAGAGAAGCTGGAGAAAGTGGGCAGGGGCGGAGGTTACGTTATTTCCAGCTCTAATGGCCTAACGGAATACTGTAAGGCCGAAAACATCCTGGCGCTAAATGGTGCGATATTGCGCTACGGCGTTTATTATTGAAATAAAAGGTGATTTTGGTGTTAACGGCATCGCAAAAAATAGAACTGCATAAAGCTTACTGGCAAAAAAATGAACTGCCGCGACCATTAATCGGCTATCAAATCGGGAGCCAGTTGATCAGTGAAAATTTTACGGCGGCCCAAAAATTGCTGGCCGAACCGCGGGAAATAACGCCGGAGATGATCGTCGTTGAAGATTACTATGAGGATTACCAGAGGATGTATTTAGACAGCCTTGAAATAGAGCAGGAAGCCTTTTGGGCCGCCATGCCTTTTCCGGGAATACCCTGGCTGGAAGCCATCTTGGGCTGCCCAATCTACAGCTCTGAGGGAAGTTTTTGGGCCAAACCGTGCTACGATGATATAAACCAGGTTAAAATTGCCTTTTCCCCGGGCAATCCCTGGCTGCAAAAATTGCTGGAATTCGTAGACCGTCTGGTAGAGCTGGCACAGAATCGTTATCCAATTGGCCAGCCCATTTTAAGGGGACCGGTTGATTTGCTTGGCTCCCTTATAGGCCAGGAAAAACTGGTTTACGCCTTTTTTGACCACCCGGAAACGGTAAAAAAGCTGGCCCGGGAGGCGGCTGAATTTTACCGGGATGTAGTAAAGTTACTCAGGGAGAGGATACCCTCATTTTACGAGGGCTACAGTTTCGGCTGGTATCCCTTGTGGGCGCCGGATAAGTGTATGATCTTCCAGGAAGATCTGATGGCATTAGGTTCTCCGGGCATTTACAGGCAATTTTTCTATGAAGGTGACAGGTTGCTTTCTAAAGCCTTTCCGTATACGACTATCCATGTTCACCCTAATTCTTTTTTCATAGTTGACGATCTTATTAGTATTGAAGATTTAAACGTAATTGAGATAAACTATGATGTGGGAGGGCCTTCCATTAAGGAAATGGTTCCCATGCTCCGAAGAATTTTAGAGAAAAAACATTTGATTTTAAGGGGGAAAATGCAGGAAGACGATATAGAAGTAATTAAAAAAGAGCTACCATGCCGCGGGATATTTTTACACATAGTCGTGCCGGAAATTAATAGGGGCCGCCAAATAAATTCATTTATCGATAGCTTATATAAATAGCAGCGAAGGGGAGGATTTTATGCCAAAATTTGCCGCCAATCTGACTATGCTCTTTACCGAGGTCCCTTTCCTGGA
Source organism: Moorella humiferrea (assembly GCF_039233145.1). Classification (NCBI taxonomy): domain Bacteria; kingdom Bacillati; phylum Bacillota; class Clostridia; order Neomoorellales; family Neomoorellaceae; genus Neomoorella; species Neomoorella humiferrea. Next base: position 511,268 of record NZ_CP136419.1, read on the forward strand.
GCGGTTTAAAGCCGCAAGAGAAGCCGGCTTTAAAGCCGTAGAGTTCCTCTTCCCCTATGAACACGGCATGGAAGTCGTAAAAAAAGCGGTGGAGGAAAACGGTCTTGAGGTGGTGCTCTTCAACCTGCCTGCCGGCGACTGGGCGGCGGGTGAAAGGGGTATCGCCGCCGACCCGCGGCGGAAGGATGAGTTCCGGGAAGGAGTAAAGCAGGCGGCTGACTGGGCCCGGGCTTTAGGGGTGCCGCGGTTGAACTGTTTGGCCGGCAAGAGGATAGACGCCTTCACCTTAGAAGAACAGTGGCGGGTACTAGTGGAGAACGTCCGCTACGCGGCCGAAGTTCTGGGGGAATACGGTATAAACCTTATGGTGGAACCCTTAAACTATTACGACGTACCTGGTTTCTTGCTCAACACTACCGCTCAGGTTTTGCGGCTCATTGACGAGGTCGGTCGCGCCAACGTATTTTTACAGTACGATATTTACCATGCCCAGAAGGTGGAAGGAAACCTGACGGTCATCTTGCGCGAACACCTGGCAAAGATCGGCCACATTCAGATAGCCGACAACCCCGGTAGGCATCAACCCGGAACCGGTGAAATAAATTATCCTTTCCTTTTCCGCGAACTGGATAACGTTGGATACAAGGGATATGTATCCCTGGAGTACATCCCGCTTCCCGATACCCTTAAATCATTATCCTGGGTGACGGAGTACGGTTACACCCTGGGTTAAATGAAAGTTATTAAGGTGCGAAATTTATACCAACTTATAGCGGCACCATCAGAAGAAAAATAACGGGCTGGCATTTGTTTAGAGCGAGCGACTTGGTCTGAGCGATTAAACAGCCTTGGCAAAGCCGAGGAGCGAGGGCGGGCATCGAGGACAAAATGTCCAAGGCCGAATTCTAAAGGCAAGGATGCCGAAGCAAAAACAAAGCCAGCCTGGAGAGAAGTAATTTTCCAGGATAGAAAACTTAAAGAAAGGGGCCAAAAAGATGGGCAAAATCGGTTTTATCGGCTTGGGTATCATGGGTAAACCCATGAGCAAGAATCTTTTAAAGGCCGGCTATGAGCTGGTGGTCTATGATATCAACAAGCAGGCGGTAGACGATGTGGTTGCCGCCGGCGCGGAACCTGCCTCTTCCTGTCGTGAAGTGGGCGAAAGATGCGATAAATTCATCACCATGCTCCCCAATTCCCCCCATGTAAAGGAGGCCGTATTAGGACCCAACGGTCTTATTGAAGGGGCCCGCCCCGGTTCTATCTTAATCGATATGAGTTCCATCGATCCTATGGTCAGCCGGGAAATAGCCGGAAAGCTGGCCGAAAAGGGCGTGCGTATGCTTGATGCGCCTGTAAGCGGCGGCGAACCCAAGGCCATCGACGGCACCCTCTCGATAATGGTGGGTGGCAGGCAGGAAGACTTTGATGAATGCTACGATATTTTAAAGGCCATGGGTTCTTCCGTGGTCCGCACGGGTGAAATTGGCGCCGGCAATGTTACCAAGCTGGCCAACCAGATTATTGTCGCCCTGAACATCGCTGCCATGTCCGAGGCCCTGGTTTTGGCCACCAAAGCCGGAGTCGACCCGGAGCTGGTGTACCAGGCCATCCGCGGCGGTCTGGCCGGGAGCACGGTGTTGGATGCCAAAGCGCCCCTGGTGCTGGCCGGTCAGTTCAAACCCGGTTTCCGCATCAATTTACACATTAAAGACCTGGCCAATGCCCTGTCGGCCGGCCATGAGGCGGGCGTGCCCCTGCCCTTGACGGCTGTTGTTATGGAAATACTCCAGGCCTTAAAGGTTGACGGGCTGGGGGATGCCGACCACGGGGCCATCATTCGTTTCTACGAAAAGCTGGCCCAGGTGGAGGTCAGAAAGAAATAGGGAAAATCAAGTCGCCGTGCGAGGTCCGGGCCGGATTTATGAAGGCCTGGACCTCGCTTTAAAAGAGATAAAAACGATTGGGCGGCAGCTATGGGAATTTATTTACAGTCAGGTACAGGTGCGTGATGTTTATGAAAGAAAGGCTAGTCATCAGGAAAAAGAAAATGTATGAAGAAGTGGTGGAGCGTATTCTTCAGCTTATAAAATCAGGCGAATATAAGGTTGGCGATCGCCTGCCGCCCGTACAAGAGCTGAGTGAAATGTTCGGCGTGGGCACCCCTACATTAAGGGAGGGGCTTTCCGTCCTCTCTTCGAGCGGTATCCTGGAGATCAGGCACGGCAACGGGATTTACATCAAGCGTTTTCCCCTGGAGGCCGAGGACGTTCTCGCCCAGATAAATGAAGTGGAGTACGAACAGCTCCTTTCCTGGGTGGAGTTTCGCCGGGCCCTGGAAGCTGAAGCCGCTGCCCTGGCGGCCGAGAGGCGTGACGAGGCAGATCTTGAGGCCATTGAGGCGGCGGAAAGAAGACTGGAAGAAGAGATAACACGGGGAGAAATCACCATCGAACCCGACTATCAGTTCCACAACACTATAGCCCTGGCTACCAAAAACCCCATCTTTATTCAAACCGCCAGCACCATCGAGCACATTATCAGGCAGTATTTCCATTTGAGTTTACGCTATGGTAAAACTTTTCCGTGGCATCGCGAACTCGTGGTTACGGAACACCGGAAAATCATAGAAAACATCCGCAATAAAAAACCGCGGGAGGCGCGCAATGCCATGCTGGAGCATCTTAACAACGTGGCCGGCCGGGCCAAGCTCCTGGAGAGCATGGCAAAGGGCGAAAAATTAGATAAAAGCTAGATTGCCGGGCATATATTTTAATGTATTTTTAAAGTGACGTTAATACAATTATAACTCCTGCATGTTAATATACAGGTGAGCAAAGCCCTCTGACCTCCTTTTTAAATATAAATTTCCTACCACACCCGGAATTAGCCGGGTTGTTTTTTTATTTTGCAGGAAAAAAGGTATTGATGTCGAATAGCGTAATAAAAAGTAAAATGTTACCGCTAAAGGCAAACCCCACCGAAAGGGGGGGACGCAAAGCCATGGGTCTAAGGCTTTTTAAGCTATGATCGCCAGGCTGCCGGTACCTTGATGCTGATTTTTTATTAAGCATTGAGTTTCAGGGCGGCCTTAAGTTTTCGCGCCGCCCTTAATTTTTTAGTAGCATTGGGGCCCGCTCACAGGAAGGGGATTACCGGATGTCATGCAGGGAAAGGCTTATAAACCTGGAAGTATTGGAAGCCCTTTTGGACGATTACCTGTCTCGTAAAAGTGTGTCAGCGCCGTATAAACGCTTTCTTTTGCGGATGATTGAGGGTCAGGTGGAAATCCTCGTCCATAATCTTTTACAAAAGGTTGATGATACAATAATGCATAACTACAAAAATTGGCGGCAGAAAGCTTGACAGGACCGGTGCTATCTGCTAAGATAACGCTACGGAAAGGGAGTACCTTATTACGGGCGGAAGTAGCTCAGTGGTAGAGCATCGCCTTGCCAAGGCGAGGGTCGCGGGTTCAAATCCCGTCTTCCGCTCCATATTTTTCGCTGAGGGCCTCGGCACGGGTATTAACCTGTCCGAGGTGTTATTCTAAATGCTGCTTTTTAAGGATGCGGCAGGAAAAGGTAATGGCAACGGCGAAATATGCTAAACGTAGTAGGGATCAGGGAGGAGCAGTTAAGTAATGAAGGCAACCGTCGAGAAGCTGGATAAAAATCAGGTACTTCTGGAAGTAGAAGTGGAAGCCCCCAGGGTACAAAAGGCCATAGATCAAGCCTATCGCCGCCTGGTAAAGCGGGTAAACATACCGGGGTTCCGTAAAGGAAAGGCGCCGCGTTTTATCCTCGAGCGTTATATAGGCAAAGAGCCCATCTATGACGAAGCGGTGGAAATTGTCGTGCCGCCGGCTTATGAAGAAGCCCTGGCCGAACACAGCCTGGAACCCATCGACCGGCCGGAAGTAGAAATAGTCAAGGTAGAAGAGGGCGAGCCTTTAATCTTTAAGGCAAAGGTCGAGGTAAAACCTGAAGTCCAGCTGGGACCCTATAAGGGGGTTGAAGTAGAAAAACCCGAGGTTCGGGTCGGCGAAGAAGACGTCGACGCCTACCTTAAAAGCATGCAGGAACGGTATGCCACCCTGAAAAACATCGAAGACGAACCCGCAGCGGTAGGTGACATCGTCGTTATCGATTTTAAAGGTACGGTAGATGGAGAACCCCATCCCGGCCTGGAGGGCAGCAATTTTACCCTCGAATTAGGCTCGGGCACACTGGTCCCCGGCTTTGAAGAACAGCTAGTAGGTGCCAGGGTGAATGAAGAACGTACCATAAACATTACCTTTCCGTCCGACTACCATCAAAAGGATCTGGCAGGCAAGGAAGCCGTCTTTCAGGTTACCGTACGGGGAATTAAGCGAAAAGAGCTGGCGCCCTTAGACGATGAGTTCGCCAAAGACGTGAGCGAGTGCGAAACCTTAGACGAACTGCGCCAGGATATCCGCCGTCGGTTGGAGGAAAGACGGCGCCAGGAAATCGATGCCGCCGTCAGGCAGGCGGTGGTGGCCAAGGTCGTAGATGCGGCAACAGTAGATCTCCCGGAGGTTATGGTCAGACGACGCATCGCTGCTCGCATCCGCGAACTGGAGCGCAACTTACAGATCAGAAAAATAACTCTAGATGAGTTCTTAAAAGAAAACGGGAAGAATATGGAAGATCTAGATAAAGAATTCCGGCCCGGAGCGGAACGGGAAGTAAAGACGGAGCTGGTTTTGGAGGCCATAGCAAAAGCGGAAAATATTGAGGCCACTGAAGAAGAGGTGGTGGCGGAAATCGACAAAATGGCACGCGCCTTCCGGCAGGATCCCGAAGAAGTCCGGAAAAATTTGGGCGACTTGTCTTTCCTGAAATACGATATAATGATCAAAAAGACCATTGATTTTCTGGTGGAAAACAGCGTGGCCGTTCCGCCCCGGGAAGGCGGAGTAGAGGAGAAGGGAGAAACTGCTGCTGCAGGGGAGTAACATTTTCCTATGGAGGTGGGATAAGGAGTGTCTATCCTGGTACCGGTTGTCGTTGAGCAGACGAACAGGGGCGAGCGGGCCTACGATATTTACTCCCGCTTGCTAAAAGACCGTATCATTTTTTTGGGCAGCGCCATAGATGATCATGTGGCCAACCTGGTGATTGCCCAGATGCTTTTCCTGGAAGCGGAGGATCCCGATAAAGATATCCACCTATATATCAACAGCCCCGGTGGCTCCATTTCTGCAGGGATGGCCATCTTTGACACCATGCAGTATATCCGGCCCGATGTATCTACCATTTGCGTCGGCCTGGCGGCCAGCATGGGTGCCTTTCTTTTAGCGGCCGGCGCCAAGGGCAAACGTTTCGCCCTGCCCCACAGCGAGATCATGATTCACCAGCCCATGGGCGGCACCCAGGGCCAGGCCGTAGATATCGAGATCCACGCCAAGCGTATCCTGGCCATCCGGGATACTTTAAACCGTATTTTGAGCGACATTACCGGTAAACCCGTGGAACAGATTGCCAGGGACACCGACCGCGATCATTTTATGACGCCCCTGGAAGCCAAAGAGTACGGTTTAATCGACGAGGTGATCACCAAGCGCGAGTTGCCCCGTAAATAGGGACGGCGAGGTGAACTAAACATGTATAAATATACCGACGATAAGGGCCAGCTGAAGTGTTCCTTCTGCGGGAAACTTCAGGACCAGGTTAAAAAACTGGTCGCCGGCCCCGGCGTCTATATCTGCGACGAGTGTATAGAACTGTGTAACGAGATAATCGAGGAAGAACTGAACGAGGATCTCAACCTGGAGATGGGTGAGCTGCCTAAACCCAAAGAGATCAGGGAAATCCTCGATCAATATGTCATCGGCCAGGATAAGGCCAAAAAGGCCCTGTCCGTGGCAGTATACAACCACTATAAGCGCATCAACCTCGGTGCCAGGATGGATGACGTTGAGCTCCAGAAGAGCAACATCATCATGCTTGGCCCCACCGGCAGCGGTAAAACCCTGCTGGCCCAGACCCTGGCGAAGATACTCAATGTACCCTTCGCCATTGCCGACGCCACCTCCCTTACGGAAGCCGGCTATGTGGGTGAGGACGTAGAAAACATCCTGCTAAAGCTCATCCAGGCGGCCGATTATGACGTGGAGAAGGCGGAAAAGGGTATCGTCTATATCGACGAGATCGATAAAATCGCCCGCAAGTCGGAAAACCCGTCCATTACCAGGGACGTATCTGGCGAAGGTGTTCAGCAGGCCCTCTTGAAGATTCTGGAGGGGACCATTGCCAGCGTACCTCCCCAGGGAGGGCGCAAGCATCCCCATCAGGAATTCATCCAGCTGGATACCACCAACATCCTCTTCATCTGCGGCGGCGCCTTCGACGGCCTGGATAAAATCATCAGGAACCGCATCTCCCAGAAGACCATGGGCTTTGGCGCCGAAATCCAGGGTAAGAAGGACGTGCAGGTGGGCGACATTTTAAAACAGGTCCAGCCCGTAGACCTGTTGAAGTACGGTTTAATCCCCGAGTTTATCGGGCGGCTGCCGGTCATCGTCACCCTGGACGCCCTTGATGAGGACGCCCTAGTCCGGGTGCTTACGGAACCCCGCAATGCCCTGGTCAAACAGTATCAGAAGCTGTTCGAGATGGACGGCGTAACCCTAGAGTTCAAAGAAGACGCCATCAGGGCCATAGCCAAAGAAGCTTTGAAGCGGGAGACCGGTGCCCGGGGCTTAAGGGCCATACTGGAAGAAATAATGCTGGATGTAATGTACGAGATACCTTCCCGCAGCAACGTCACCAAATGTATCATCACAAAAGACGTAGTCCTGCGCAAGGAAGAACCTCTGCTGCTAACGACGGTGGATCGCAAAAAGAAAAAAGAAGAAACGGCCTAAAAGGAAAGGCGGTGGCACGTGCCACCGCCTTTTTGGATAAAATTTTCCTTTCCGGATAAACTTTAAGTTATCGAGGTATCCGGAAAGGAGTTTTAGCGATGTTTGAATGGGGACAAGGCATGGGAGGAGTCCTGGGTTTCGTCCAGGTATTTTTCGCCGTGGTGATCGGCCTTTACTTCTGGAACCTTTTGCGCAACCAGCAGGGCAACAGGGTGGCAGTGGAAAAAGAATCCCGTAAAGAGCTGGAGAAGCTGCAGCGTATGCGGGAGATTTCTTTAACAGAGCCCCTGGCGGAAAAGACGCGTCCGACCACCTTTGAGGAGATAATCGGCCAGGAAGAAGGGTTGAAGGCCCTGCGGGCCGCCCTCTGCGGCCCCAACCCCCAGCACGTCATTATTTACGGCCCGCCAGGAGTAGGCAAGACGGCGGCCGCCCGCCTCGTTTTGGAAGAGGCCAAGAAAAATCCCCTATCGCCCTTTAAAGAAACGGCCCGTTTCGTCGAAGTAGACGGGGCGACAGCGCGTTTTGATGAGCGGGGCATCGCCGACCCCCTGATTGGCTCTGTCCATGATCCCATTTATCAGGGGGCCGGCCCTTTAGGCATGGCCGGCATTCCCCAGCCGAAACCGGGCGCCGTAACCCGCGCCCATGGCGGTATTCTCTTTATAGACGAAATCGGCGAGCTGCATCCCATTCAGATAAACAAACTGCTCAAAGTCTTGGAAGACCGTAAAGTTATCCTGGAGAGCGCCTATTACAGCTCGGAAGACAGCAACATTCCCAATCACATCCATGATATCTTCAAAAACGGGTTGCCCGCCGATTTTCGCCTGGTAGGGGCGACTACCCGTCTGCCCCAGGAAATCCCGGCGGCCATCCGTTCCCGCTGCCTGGAGGTATTTTTCCGTCCCCTGCAGGCCGAAGAAATCGCGACCATCGTCCGCAATGCCGCCCGGAAGATCGATCTGCCCATCGCTCCGGCCGCCGTGGAGCTTATTAAACAGTACGCCACCAACGGCCGGGAAGCCGTTAACATGGTGCAGCTGGCGGCGGGCCTGGCCCTCACGGAAAAAAGGCGGGAGATAAGTCGCGAAGATGTAGAATGGGTGGTAAGCAGCTGTCACTATACTCCCCGACACGACGGCAAGGTTCCTCCCGAACCCCAGGTTGGCGTGGTCAATGCCCTGGCCGTATATGGACCAAGTATGGGGCTACTCGTCGAACTGGAAGCTACCGTCAATTTTGTCGGCCAGCGCCGCGGCCAGGTTACCGTTACCGGCGTCATCGAAGAAGAAGAGAGCGGCAGCTTCGATGGCCGCCGGCTGCGGCGGCGGAGCATGGCCCGCAACGCGGTGGATAACGTCTTAACCGTTCTGCGCCGGCTGCTTCCCGTTGATGTGCGCGATTATGACATTCACCTTAATTTTCCGGGAGGTGTGCCGATAGACGGGCCTTCCGCTGGAGTCAGCATGCTGACGGCCGTCTATTCCGCCTTTACGGAGATTCCGGTGAACAACCTGGTGGCCATAACCGGAGAAATCTCTATTCGAGGCAGAGTCAGACCCGTGGGAGGGGTGGTCGCCAAGGTGGAAGCGGCCAGGTTGGCCGGGGCGAAAAAGGTGCTAATCCCTAAAGACAACTGGCAGGAGATTTATCGTTCTTTTAAAGATATCCAGGTAGTACCCGTGCAAACGGTGGACGAAGTCCTGGAACAGGCTCTAATACCCCGGGCAAAGGCCGGCAGCCACGAAGGCTATCAGGGGCGCACCCAGGTATTGAGCGCCAGCCCCCTGCCGTCGCGCCTGAGTTTTTAAAGCTATTGCAATAAAACAGATAATGCCTTAGAATATACTAGAATAATTACGCGGACAAATAAAAGTATATACAAGGGAGCACCGTGGAGGTGTAAAGTTTGAGCCGTATTCTTCCCCTGTTGCCCTTGCGCGGGGTTATTGTTTTTCCTTATACGGTAATTCATCTCGACGTCGGGCGGGAACGTTCCATCAATGCCATTGAGGAGGCCATGTTAAAGGATCGGGTCATTTTCCTGGCCATGCAGAAGGAGGCCCAGGACGACGATCCCGGAGAAGACGACATTTATGCTACTGGAACCGTAGCCGAGATCAAGCAGCTATTAAAGCTGCCGGGCGGGACTATCCGCATCTTAGTGGAGGGCATCCGGCGGGGCAAAATCAAAGAATACTTGAGCCACGACCCCTGCCTCAAGGTTGAAATCGAAGAAGCACCCGATGCAGTGGAAACTTCGAATGAAATCGACGCTTTGATGCGGTGTTTGATCGATGAATTTGAGACCTATGTCAAGATGTCCAAGAAAATCCCGCCGGAAACGGTGGTGGCCGTCGTCAGCCTGGAAGAACCGGGTCGGCTGGCCGATGTGGTAGCCTCCCACCTTAACCTTAAATTGACGGATAAGCAGGCCGTTTTAGAAGCGGTGGACATCAAAGAACGCCTGAATCTTTTATGCGAAATCCTGGCCAGGGAAAAGGAGATCCTGGAACTGGAGCGCAAGATAAATTTACGCGTCCGCAAGCAGATGGAAAAAACCCAGAAGGAATACTACCTGCGGGAGCAAATTAAGGCTATCCAGAAGGAGCTGGGCGAAAAAGACGAACGGGCGGCGGAAGTAGAGGAACTGCGGCAGAAGATTGACGCCGCCAAGCTGCCCAAGGAGGTCCGGGAAAGGGCTTTAAAAGAGGTCGAACGCCTGGAAAAAATGCCGCCGATGGTGGCCGAGGCCACGGTGGTGCGCAATTACCTGGACTGGCTTTTGAGTCTACCCTGGAACAAGCAGACCAGGGACCGCCTGGACATAAAGGTGGCCGAACGCATCCTTGACGAAGACCACTACGGCCTGAAGGAAGTTAAAGACCGTATCCTGGAATACCTGGCCATCCGCCAGCTTGCCAAAAAAATGAAGGGTCCGATTATATGTTTTGTCGGGCCGCCGGGCGTCGGCAAAACCTCCCTGGCCAAATCCATTGCCCGGGCCTTGCAGCGCAAGTTCGTACGCATCTCTCTAGGCGGCGTCCGGGATGAAGCGGAGATCCGCGGCCATCGCCGCACCTATGTGGGGGCATTGCCCGGAAGGATCATCCAGGGCATGAAGCAGGCGGGCACCAAAAACCCGGTTTTTTTACTGGATGAAATAGACAAATTAAGCAGCGATTTTCGCGGCGATCCGGCTTCGGCCCTGCTGGAAGTGCTGGACCCGGAACAAAACCATATGTTCAGCGATCATTATATTGAAGCTCCCTTCGATCTTTCCCGGGTAATGTTCATCACCACCGCCAACGTAGAATACTCCATACCGCGGCCCCTCCTCGACCGTATGGAGGTTATCCGTATACCTGGCTATACCGAAGAGGAAAAGGTGAAGATCGCCGCCCTGCACCTGGTGCCCAAGCAGCTTAAAGAACACGGGCTGAAAAAGGAACAGCTGGAGATATCGGAAAATGCCCTGCGGCGCATCGTGCGGGAGTATACCCGGGAAGCGGGAGTACGCAACCTTGAAAGACAGATAGCCACTATCTGCCGTAAAACGGCGCGAGACATCGTCAGCGGGAAAACTAAGGCGGTAAAGATCAGCGCCGGTAATTTAGAAGACTACCTCGGCATACCGCGTTACCGCCATACCGAAGCCCTGCAGAACGACATGGTAGGTGTGGCCAACGGTCTGGCCTGGACGGAGGCCGGCGGTGAGGTTTTGAATGTCGAGGTATCAGTAATGAAGGGCAAGGGCAACCTTACCCTGACGGGCAAACTCGGCGACGTCATGAAGGAATCGGCCTACGCCGGCTTCAGCTACATCCGTTCACGGGCCGAGGAACTGGGCCTGGAAGCGGACTTTCATGAAAAGTACGACCTGCACATCCACGTGCCCGAAGGGGCCATTCCCAAGGACGGGCCTTCGGCGGGGATCACCATGGCCACGGCCATGGCCTCGGCCCTGACCGGCATCCCGGTAAAGGGTAATCTGGCCATGACGGGGGAGATCACCCTGCGGGGACGGGTGCTGCCGGTAGGCGGGATTAAAGAAAAAGTGCTGGCCGCCCACCGCGCCGGGGTGAAAAACGTCATCCTGCCCCGGGAAAACGAAAAGAACCTGGAAGACATCCCGCCCAACATTCGCCGCAAGCTCAACTTTATTTTTGTTGAGCACATGGACGAAGTCCTCAAAGAGGCCCTGGTAAGGAAGGAAGAAGAAAAAACAGACAATACTTGACAGCATGAACCAGAAATCGCTAAGATAGTACCGTAGAGAACGCCGGTTAGGCTTATCTCCCCTCGTCCGTTTTGGGCGGATGGGGGTTTTTTGTACTGGGCTGGCTTTGTTTTTCCTCGCTCCGTGGTCCTCGCGGAGCGGCCAGAGGCTCAGCCTTCGGCTCGGGCGGGGTTCCCGGCCTATACGGCATCCTTGCCTCAAAGGCCGGCCGAAGGCCTCGCTGTCCTCGGCCCCGCCATCGCTCTCGGCATAGCCTGTGGCCGCTAAGCCGCTCGGACCAAGTCGCTCGCTCAAAACAAAAGCCAGCCACGGCAAGTAATGATTTTGGGGAGGCAAGCGTGTTGGCTGCGCTAGACAAGGTTTACGATCCTAAAGCTGTAGAAGAAAAATGGTACCGCTATTGGACGGAAAAAGGCTATTTCCGCGGAACCTTACCGGCCGCAGGACAGAAAACCTTCAGCATAGTCATGCCCCCGCCCAATGTTACGGGCAGCCTGCACCTGGGGCATGCCCTGGACAACACCCTGCAGGACATCTTAACCCGCTGGCACCGGATGCGCGGGGATGCCACTCTATGGTTACCGGGAACCGATCATGCCGGCATCGCCACCCAGGCCCGGGTGGAAGAAGAACTGGCCAAAGAAGGTTTGAGCAAATACGACCTGGGCCGTGAGAAGTTTCTGGAGCGGGTCTGGGCATGGAAAAACGAGTACGGCAATCGTATTACCAAACAGCTGCGCCTTTTGGGGGCCTCCTGCGACTGGAGCCGGGAGCGCTTTACCATGGATGCGGGTTGCTCCCGGGCCGTGCGCGAGGTATTCGTACGCCTCTACGAAAAGGGATTGATCTACCGGGGTAATTATATTATAAACTGGTGCCCCCACTGCCACACCACCATTTCCGATATCGAGGTGGAACATGAAGAAGAAGCGGGCCGCCTTTGGTATGTGCGCTATCCTTTTAAGGATGGGGAAGGCGGCATTACCGTGGCCACTACCCGACCGGAAACCATGCTGGGCGACACGGCCGTAGCCGTAAACCCCGAGGATGAGCGCTACCGCGGCATTATTGGTAAAACGGTGATTCTGCCCCTGGTCAACCGGGAAATACCCGTTATTGCCGACAGCTACGTCGATCCCTCCTTCGGTACCGGGGCCGTCAAGATAACGCCGGCCCACGATCCCAACGACTTTGAAGTGGCCTTGCGTCATAATCTACCGGCCGTGACCGTTATCGGCAAGGACGCCCGCATGACGGCGGAGGCCGGTTCCTATGCCGGCCTGGACCGGTATGCTTGCCGGGAGAAAATAGTAAGGGATCTAAAAGAACTGGGGCTTTTGGTGAAAGTGGAAGACCTTACCCATGCCGTCGGTCACTGTTACCGCTGCGGCACTGTCATTGAACCCCTGGTTTCCCCCCAATGGTTCGTCCGCATGGCACCCTTGGCGGCACCGGCGATCCGGGCGGCCCAGGAGGGCAGGGTGCGCTTTATTCCGGAGCGCTTCACCAAAATCTACCTTAACTGGCTGGAAAACATCCGCGACTGGTGCATTTCCCGTCAGCTCTGGTGGGGTCACCGTATACCCGTCTGGTACTGCCAGCAGTGCGGGGAAGAAATTTGTGCCGTGGAAGACCCTGTGGAGTGCCCCGCCTGCGGCAGTACGGCCCTGGAACAGGATCCCGACGTCCTCGACACCTGGTTCAGCTCCGCCCTATGGCCGTTTTCCACCATGGGCTGGCCGGAAAATACGCCGGAGCTTGAGACCTTTTATCCTACTTCCGTCCTGGTGACAGGACGGGACATCATCTTTTTCTGGGTCGCCAGGATGCTCTTTATGGGCCTGGAGTTCATGGGAGATGTGCCCTTCCGGGAAGTCCTTATCCACGGTTTGGTGCTGGACGCCCAGGGGCGAAAAATGAGCAAATCCCTGGGTAACGGTATCGATCCTATGGAAGTGATCGATAAGTACGGTGCCGACTGCCTGCGCTTTATGCTGGTGACCGGCAACACCCCGGGCAATGACTTGCGCTTTCACCCCGAACGCCTGGAAGGAATCCGCAATTTCACCAATAAAATCTGGAACGCTGCCCGTTTTGCCCTGTTAAATCTTGAGGATTACCGGCCCGCACCCATTGAGACGGGGGAACTAGAACTGCCCGACCGCTGGATTTTGAGCCGTCTCAATCAATTGATCGCCCAGGTTACGGAAGGACTGGAAGCCTATGAAATCGGCGAAGTGGCCAGGCTCCTCTACGACTTTTTCTGGGGCGAGTTTTGCGACTGGTATATTGAGCTTATTAAGCCTCGCCTGTACGGCAAGGACCAGAAAGCCCGACATGTGGCCCAGGGAGTCTTAGTTGAAGTTTTAAGTAAAAGCCTGCAGCTTCTGCATCCCTTTATGCCCTTTATAACTGAAGAAATCTGGCAGCATTTACCCGGCGAAAAAGAAAGCATTATGATCAGCAGCTGGCCGGTCGCCCTCCCGGAACGCCATGACCCGGAAGCAGAGAAGGCCATGGAGCTGATCATGGCCGTCATCAAGGCCGTCCGCAACCTGCGCAGCGAGATGAATGTGCCTCCCGGACGCAAAGCGGAGGTAATTCTCGTTGCTCCCGCCGAAGAAGACCGGCAGATTCTACGCCAAGGATCTTTATATCTAGAAGTTCTGGCCGCCGCCGGCCCGGTACAGGTAGAAGGAGCCCTGGAGCGGCCGCCTGCCAGGGCGGCGACGGCCATTACCGGCACCGTACAGGTATTTCTTCCCTTGTCCGGTCTTATTGACCTGGAAAAGGAACAGGCCCGCCTGGAAAAGGAACTTAAGAACACCCGGGCCGAGCTGGAAAAGGTGGAAAAGAAACTGGCCAGGGAAGATTTTCGCACCAAGGCGCCGGCGGCCGTTGTAGCCAAAGAAGAGGCCCGCGCGGCGGAACTAAAGAATAAAGTCGCCGTTTTGAACCAGCGTTTGGGCTTCTTAAAGGACTAGGAGGCGGCGGGGTGGATTACCGCGAATCCCTGGAATTTCTAAAGCATTTGACTAAATTTGGCTTTAACATGGGCCTGGAGCGAATTGAAGAACTCACCCGCCGTTGCGGTCTGCCCCAGGAACGGCTGCGCTTTTTCCATATCGGCGGGACCAACGGAAAAGGGTCGGTAGCCGCCATGGTCACCGCAATCCTGGAAGAGGCGGGCTATCGTGTAGGCCTTTTCACTTCACCCCACCTTCATTCTTATACCGAAAGGATGAGAATTAACGGTAGGTCCATTCCCGAGGAGCGACTGGCAAAACTCTTAACTTGGTTTAGACCGCTCCTGGAAGAAATGGTGGCGGCGGGTTGCGAACATCCCACGGAGTTTGAAGTCCTTACGGCAGCGGCCCTGAAATATTTTGCCGATGAAGGCGTCGAACTGGTGGTGCTGGAGGTCGGCCTGGGCGGTGCCATCGACTCCACGAACGTGATACCCGCCTCGCTGGTAAGTTGCATCACCAACGTCGGCATGGACCACATGGAGTACCTGGGGAACAGCATCGAGGCCATAGCCCGGGTGAAGGCCGGCATAATAAAAAAGGGCGGGACGGTGGTGACCGCCGCCCGTCGGCCGGAAGCCCTGGCGGTGATTGAGGACGTCTGCCGCGAAAAGGGTGCCACCCTTTATGTTGTCGGCCGGGATGTTACCTGGCAGGAAAAGGGCGTGAGTCTTTCGGGGGGGGAGCTGGATCTCAAAGGTCTCCTTAATAACTACGAAGGCCTTAAGATTTCCCTTCTGGGCAGGCACCAGCTGGAAAACGCCGCCACCGCCGTGACTGTCATTGAGGCGGCCGTACATCACCATGGCCTGATGGTATCCGAAGGAGATATCCGCCGCGGTCTGGCACGGGCCTCTTGGCCGGGACGGCTGGAAATAATGCATCACGCCCCCATGGTAGTCATCGACGGTGCTCACAACCTCGACGGTGCCAGGAGTTTGAGCCGCTCCTTAAAAGAATTGTTCTCCTACCGGCATTTATTTCTGGTTCTGGGCATTCTTGCCGATAAAGAACGGGAGAAGGTCGTGGCCGAGCTGGCCCCCCTGGCCGACAGGGTAATCGTCACCAGGCCGAACAACCCCCGCGCCGGCGACTGGCAGTCCCTGGCCCTTATGGTTCGCCGCCTGGGGGTACGGGCCGAAGTTGTCGCAGATATCCCCGACGCCCTGCGGCATGCATTAGATATTGCCGGGCCGTCCGACCTCATTTGTGTAACAGGATCGTTGTACATGGTGGCAGAAGCAAGGGAATGGCTTAAAAAGCTCAAAAAAGAGGATTCTATTTAACAACAGCGAATATCTTTTAAAGGCTGTTTGTGCAAGGTCATTTCGAGCCAACGAGGGGGAATATATAGGTGAAAACCCTTAAAATCCCCGAAGCCACCGTCATCAGGCTGTCGGTATACTCCCGTTACCTGGCCCAGGTGGACCGGCGGGGCATTACGACCATTTCTTCCGGGGAGATAGCCGACGGAACGGGCGTCAGCCCGGCTCAGGTACGCAAGGATCTGGCCTACTTCGGTGAATTCGGCACCAGGGGCGTAGGGTATAATGTAAAGGACCTCTACTGGCATATCATTAAAATCCTCGGCCTCAACACCACCTGGTCGGTGGTCATCATCGGCGCCGGCAATTTGGGGACGGCCCTCTCCATGTACGGCGGCTTCCGCGAGCGCGGTTTTAAAGTGGTGGGCATTTTCGACAACGCTCCCCACAAAATCGGTTATCGCTTAAACGGCGTGGAAGTCTATCCCATGGAGCGCCTGAAGGAGATTATCGAAAAAGAGAAGGCCCAGATAGCCATCATTGCCGTGCCGGCGGAACACGCCCAGGAAGTGGCTGATCAGCTGGCCGAGACGAGCATCCAGGGCATATTGAACTTTGCGCCCTGCGTTATTAACGTCCCCGAACGGATAGAGCTGCGCAACGTTGATCTCTCCGTCAACCTGGAGCTCATTACCTTTAACCTGGCCCTGCGCCGTAGTTTGAAGGGTGGGAAGTAAACCTGCCAGTGAACAGGTTGATCCTGGCTTCGGCTTCGCCGCGCCGCCGGGAGTTGCTGGCGCGTTTGGGGCTTAGCTTTGAAGTTCATCCCAGCATGGTGGATGAAACAGCCTTTAACTACCTGCCGCCGGCCCTGAAGGTGGAACAGCTGGCCCTGGCCAAGGCCCGGGCGGTGGCCCGTACGATAAAGGAAGGCCTCATTATCGGCGCCGATACTATTGTCGTTTGTGACGGCCGGGTGCTGGAAAAGCCAAAATCCAGGGAAGAAGCCGCCGCCATGCTTTTTGCCTTGAGCGGGCGCACCCATACCGTTTATACCGGGGTGGCGGTAGTCAGGGCGCCGGGGAACGAAGCGAAATCCAGCCATGCTGTCACCGACGTGACCTTCCGGCGGCTGACCCCGGAAGTGATTGCCGCCTATGTGGCCACAGGAGAACCCATGGATAAAGCCGGGGCCTACGGCATCCAGGGACGGGGTGCCCTCCTGGTGGAGGGTATCAACGGCGACTATTTTAACGTCGTCGGCCTCCCCCTGGTGAAAGTGACGGAGCTTTTAGAGCAATTCGGCGTAGATATATGGGGAGGAAAGGGAGAGTGAAGGGAGAAACGGCGAAGGGGACGACCATAAAGGAAATGCCGGCCGATTTGCGGCCCCGGGAAAGGCTTTTGACCGCCGGCCCCCAGGCCCTGTCCAACGCCGAGCTGCTGGCTATCCTCATCCGTACGGGAACGAGGACGGAAACGGCCATAGACGTGGCCCGGCGCCTCCTTTCCCGGCCCGAGGGTCTTCAGTACCTGGCGTCTGCTTCCCTGGAAGAGTTGCGGCAGGAAAAGGGCATAGGACTGGCCAAGGCGGCCGAGCTTAAGGCGGCCCTAGAGCTGGGACGGCGCCTGGCGGCTTTTAACCTATCGCGGACGGTCGTTAAAAACCCCTGGGACGTGGCGGGCCTCCTCATGGACGAGATGCGTTTCCTCGACCGCGAGAACTTCCGGACCGTCTCTTTAAATACCAAAAACCAGGTAATCGGCATCGACAACGTCTCCGTCGGCAGCCTTAATTCTTCACCGGCCCACCCGCGGGAAGTGTTTAAAGACCCCATTCGCCGCAGCGCCGCGGCAATTATCCTGGCCCACAACCACCCCAGCGGCGATCCTACTCCCAGCCAGGAAGACATAATGGTCACCCGGCGCTTGGTGGAGGCGGGCAGAATTCTGGGCATCGAGGTCCTCGACCATTTGATAATCGGCGACGGTCACTTTTTTAGTTTAAAGGAACGAAATTTAATATAATGCGTGCATCGCAATAATTCTATTTTTAACCTGTTGCCCTGCAGAATATCATGTACTATAATGGGTGCGAATTGAGCAGGAAGGAGTTAAAGTTATGATTTTCGCCCGGGATCTCGGGATTGACCTGGGAACGGCCAACACCCTGGTCCACGTCCGCAACAAGGGTATAGTCCTTCGTGAACCTTCGGTAGTGGCCATCCAGCGGGGGACGGGAAACGTCCTGGCCGTCGGCGAAGAAGCCAAGCGCATGATCGGCCGTACTCCAGGCAATATTGTCGCCATTCGCCCGTTAAAAGACGGGGTTATTGCCGATTTCGATGTCACCCAGAGCATGCTGCGTTATTTTATCGAAAAATCCATTTCCAAAGGTTTCCTGGTGCGGCCGCGGGTGGTGGTGGGGGTTCCTTCCGGCGTAACGGCCGTAGAAGCGCGTGCTGTCCGGGAGGCGGCCTTCCAGGCCGGAGCCAAGGAAGCCTATCTTATTGAAGAGCCCATGGCAGCGGCCATCGGCGCAGGGCTACCGGTATATGAGCCCACGGGTAACATGATCGTTGATATCGGCGGCGGAACCACCGAGGTGGCCGTTATTTCTTTGGGCGGGATCGTCACGAGCCGCTCCATTCGTATCGGCGGCGACGAAATGGATGAAGCCATTGCCCAGTACATCAAGCGCATGTACAATTTGATGATCGGCGAGCGAACGGCCGAAGAGATAAAAATCGAGCTGGGAGCGGCCTTTTTCGGCGATACGGAAGAGGATCAGGCCCGCAAAAACCGTACCTACGCCGTCCGCGGGCGGGATCTGGTCACCGGACTGCCCAAAACCGTTGAAGTTACGGCCACGGAAATTCAGGAAGCCCTG
The DNA here is from genome assembly GCF_039233145.1 of Moorella humiferrea. Taxonomy (NCBI): domain Bacteria; kingdom Bacillati; phylum Bacillota; class Clostridia; order Neomoorellales; family Neomoorellaceae; genus Neomoorella; species Neomoorella humiferrea. The sequence goes on from NZ_CP136419.1 coordinate 529,581, forward strand.
GCGGAACCGGTGGCTGCCATCCTGGAGGCCATCAAGGTCTGTCTGGAAAGGACGCCACCCGAACTGGCCGCCGATTTGATGGATCGGGGTATCGTCCTGGCTGGCGGCGGCTCCCTCCTCTGGGGCCTGGATCGCCTGGTGAGCCAGGAAACGGGCATGCCCGTGTACATGGCCGAAGATCCTCTGACGGCCGTAGCTATAGGCACGGGTAAAGTTCTAGAAAATATTGAAGTCCTTAAACGGGTGCTAATGCCGGCGCAGCGTTTTAGTTAAAGGGGGGAGGAGCTTTGGGCCTGAAGGGGCGGAAGCTCGTCATTCCCCTCACTTTAATCCTTGTAGCTGCGGCAGGTCTTTACTTTCTCATGCGCATAACACCCCCCCAGCGGGACCGCTTAAGCAATGTAGAAGAGGGTTTAAGGGACTTCCTGGCGCCGGTGGAAAGGGTTATTACCCTGGCGGTAAACAAAACCGGGGTATTGTTTACGGCCGTAAAGAATTACGGACGCCTTCAGGCGGAAAACCAGGCCCTGCAGCAGGAAATAGCCGCCTTAAGGGCGGCTGCCGTCCAGATGGAAGAATACCGCCAGGAGAATGCCCGTCTGCGGGCCCTCCTGCAGTATACCCAGGTTAACCGCAATAACTTTGATTTTACTGTGGCCCCGGTCATCGGCCGCAGCCCCTCCAACTGGTACCATACCATAACCCTGGGCCTCGGAACCAGGGCGGGACTTATGAAGGATCAAGTGGTGGTCACTACCGCCGGGGTAGTCGGCCGCATCGTCGCCGTTACTCCCAATACGGCAGAAGTTTTGCTCCTCCTCGATCGCGAGGGCGCCGTCGGCGGCATGATCCAGGTCAACCGGACGCCGGGTGTCGTCGAGGGCAGCCCTGATTACCGCGGTTATTTGCAGATGATTCATATAGCCCGTGACGCCCCCGTTATGGAACATCAAGTGGTAGTGACCTCCGGCCTAGGCGGCATCTTTCCTAAAGGCCTGCCCCTGGGAACGGTGGTAAAGGTTTTGCCTGAACCCGACGGCTTGATGAAGCGGGCCATTATCGAACCGGCGGTTGATTTCGATCGGCTGGAGGAGGTTCTGGTCATTACGCGGGTCAAGGGGGGGCAATAAGTATTGCAGTTTATGGGAATGCTGCTCTTAGGTGCAGCAGGACTTGTTTTGCAGGCCACGGTGCTGCCGGCCTTCAAAATGGCCGGAGTCAAGGCCGATCTGCTCACCGTGACCCTTATCATTTTTGCCTTCCTGAAGGGAGCCTCCCGGGGAGGTATGCTGGGTTTTTTTTACGGGCTGATGGAAGATCTTTTTTTGGCGAAATTTATAGGCCTCAATGCCCTGACCAGGATGGTGACCGGTTACCTGGTGGGTCTTAGCAAGGAATGGTTAAACCAGGAAAACCTGCTGGCGCCGGCCCTCCTCGCCTTTGCGGCAACCATCGGTCAGGGTATCTTATTTCTGCTGCTGGGGCATGCGGTGGGTTTCAAGTACCCCTGGACGGCCGGCATATTAACCGTTATCGTACCCATGGCCTTTTATAACGCCGGCCTGGCCCTGGTTGGATACGGCCTGTATCAAGGAGGAACGGCATGGGGGATCGGGAAAAGGAAAGCTGGAAGCTGAGGCTTTCTCAAAGGCTTAAAGGCTTTTTGGGAATTCTTATTTTTATCTTTCTCCTTTTGACTTCCCGGCTGTTTTTTCTGCAGATTGTCAACGCCCAGGAATTCAGCAAGCAGTCGGCCGAAAATAGAATCCGCATCAATCCCATCGAGGCCCGCCGTGGCGACATCCTGGACAGGAACGGGCAGGTTTTGGCCACCAGCCAGCCGGTATATATCGTTAGCCTGCGCAGCGTCCCCAACCAGGATCTAGATACCGTTATCAACAACCTTGCCGCTTTGCTCCAGGATCCCGAACTGACGCCTGCGGCCATTAAAGAACTCATTGCCAACAATCCTTACCGTTACCAATCTACGGAAATCAAAAGGCTTCCGGCGAGCGACCCGGAAGCCATGGCCACGGTGACCCGTCTCGAGGAACACCGGCAAGAACTGCCGGGGGTAAATATTATTGAAGAACCCCAGCGCTATTATCCTTACGGCCCCCTGGCCGGCCATCTTTTAGGCTATGTAGGTCAGATCACCCAGGAGGAACTTGAAACTAGAAAAGAAGATAATTACGGCATCAACGATAAAATAGGTAAAAGCGGCATTGAGGCTTTTCTGGAATATTATAACGACGGCAATCTGGAAATGGGTCTGCGCGGTAAAAAAGGGGCCGAACAGGTAGAAGTAGACGCCGCCAACCGCAAGGTGCGGGATCTGGTAACCCTGCCGCCTACCCCGGGCGATACCGTCCAGTTAACCATTGACTTAAAACTCCAGCAGACCCTGGAAAAGGCCATGGACCAAGTGATTGCCGCCACCAAGAAACAGAACCCCAAGGCGGGCGGCGGGGCGGCGGTGGTCCTGGACGTAAAAAGCGGGGCCGTTCTGGCCATGGCCAGCAAACCCGATATAGATCCCAACGATTTTGTCAACGGCTCTTACGCCAAAAAGGCAAGTTATTATAACGATCCCCGCCTGAAACCCTTATTCAACCGGGCCATTCAGGGTGTTTATCCCCCGGGTTCGACCTTTAAGCCCATTACGGCCATGGCCGCCCTGGATGCCGGGGTGGTGAAGCCCCAGGATACCATATACGATACCGGCCGTTATTGGAAACCGGGGGGCATTACCTGCTGGGCGGTCCACGGTAACGTTAATATGTACCGGGGTATGGCCGTGTCCTGCAATACCTATTTCCAGTGGGCCGGGGAATTGGCCGGAATTGAGAAAATCGATGATGTGGCAAGGCAGTTCGGCCTGGGACAACCGACGGGGATCGTTGGCCTTCAGGGGGAAGCTAAAGGTATTTTGCCCACCCCGGAATGGAAAAAGCAAATCAACGCCCCTTACTGGGACCGCTGGTTAAAGAACCAGGAACAGCGCATCGAAAAAAAATATGTAGACCTCCTTGCCGCAGCCGCCCCCGAGGAAAGGGAAAAGCTCCTTAAACAAAAGGAACAGGAGCTGCGGCAGATCAGGGCCGAATACCAGATTAATTACAACTTTAACACCACCTGGCAGCCCTTTAACACTTATAACACGGCCATCGGCCAGGGGGATAACAATTACACCGTCATCCAGCTGGCCAACTATATCGCCACCCTGGCCAACGGCGGGACTCGCTGGCGTCCTTATGTGGTAGACAAAGTGATCGGCGCCGATGGTTCTTTAAAGAAGGAGTACCGGCCTGAAGTGATGGAAAGGGTGGCGGTTTCCCAGGAGGCCATGGCCCAGGTAAGGCAGGCCATGCTGGCCGTGACCCAGAGCGCCGACGGTACGGCCGCCTTTCTCTTCCGCGATTTCCCTCCCGACATCAAGGTGGCCGCCAAAACCGGCACCGCCCAGACAGGGCTGGCCGGCGATGATAAAAACAGCGATTTTCATGGCCTTTTTGTGGCCTTTGCCCCCTACGACGACCCCGAGATTGCCATCGCCGTCATTATCGAATACGCCCGCCACGGCGGTGATTCTGCCGGCGTGGTGGCCCGGGAAGTTTTCGCCCAGTACTTTGGCCTTACAGATATTTTGAATAAACCTTTTTACGGCGTTTCCGTGGAATAATGTCAGCCGGCGTCCCTTTTTGCTGAGAAGATGGGGAAAAAAGACCCCATCTTTTTTCCTGATGCGGCAGGATTTACCTCGGCAGTGTAGAAAAAAATATAAGCCGAAGCGGATTCTGCCGCCCGGTATCGAGGAGGAGTATCGGCGTGTGTTCTTCAACTGGTAATGAGACCGGGGCAGGTACCCAGCAGGTGACGTATAAAACCTTTTTGGTATGCCGTACGATACGTTCCGGCCAGCGTTACGAATATCCCGGGAACGTGGTGGTCATGGGCGACGTTCATCCTGGCGGCGAGGTAGTAGCCAGCGGTCACGTTATAGTTATGGGCACATTAAGGGGAGTGGTTCATGCCGGGGCCGAAGGCGATGAAAAAGCCGTGGTTCTGGCTTTTCGGCTCCAGCCCACCCAGCTGCGCATTGCCGGTTATGTTTCCCGGGCCCCTGACAATGAAGGTCCGGGTAATGCGGAAGAACCGGAGATCGCCCGTGTGCGGGATGAAGCAGTCGTCATTGAAAAATACCAACCCGGCGGCGAAAGGCGCTGGATTTCGAGGAGCAAGATAGAAGAAGAGGAGGAACAAAATGGGTGAAGTGATCGTCATCACTTCCGGTAAGGGTGGGGTTGGCAAAACGACGACGACGGCCAACCTCGGTACCGGCCTGGCCAGCCTGGGTAAAAAGGTTGTCCTGGTGGATACGGATATCGGCTTGCGCAACCTGGACGTGGTCATGGGCCTGGAAAACCGGATAGTTTATGATCTCCTCGACGTTGTCGAGGGACGCTGTCGTTTGAAGCAGGCATTGATTAAGGATAAAAGGCTGGACAACCTCTATCTGTTGCCGGCAAACCAAACGCGGGACAAGACGGCCGTCAGCCGGCAGCAGATGATCGATCTGACGGCCCAGCTACGCGAAGAGTATGACTTTGTCTTGATCGATTGTCCTGCCGGCATTGAAATGGGCTTTAAAAATGCCATTGCCGGCGCGGAAAAGGCCCTTGTTGTTACTACACCGGAAGTGGCCGCCGTCAGGGACGCCGACCGTATCATCGGCCTTCTGGAAGCGGCCGAGATGGAACCCCCGCGTCTCATTATCAACCGCCTGCGCCCGGATATGGTACGCCGGGGCGATATGATGGACATCGAAGATATGCTGGAAATCCTGGCCATCGATCTTATCGGTGTGGTACCAGAAGATGAGTACATCGTCATCTCCACCAACCGCGGCGAACCGGCCGTGCTGGATAAGCACTCCCGGGCCGGCCAGGCCTACCGCAACATAGCCCGCCGCTTGACGGGCGAAGAAGTTCCCTTTTTGAACTGGGACGCTGGAAACGGCATCATGGCCAGGCTCCGCAGGCTTATCGGCCTGGGCTAGGAAGGGGGCAAGGGGTGGGTGCTGGAATTCTTATTACGCTTCTTCGGGCGCGAAACCACGTCCAGTAAAAAAATCGCCAAAGAGCGCCTGCGTCTGGTGCTGGTCCATGACCGGGCAGGCGTTTCCCCCCATTTGCTGGAAGCCCTGAAAAACGATCTCATCAAGGTCATTTCCGAATATATGGATATCGATACGGCGGGATTAGAAGTCAGCCTAAATCAGGAAAACGATTCAGTTGCCCTGGTGGCCAACATACCTATATTGAGGGTCAAGCGGACCTTTAAAACCGGCACAGAAACAGCCGCCAAAGCCTGATAAATACCCCTCCGGTCTTCCGGGGGGATTTTTTTGCCGCTTTTTTATTATGGCCTGCCCTCTCCTGCTGTTATATAATAGTGGGGTGAAGGGCGGGAAGAACGATGCTGGAACGCCGTCATTGGCGCAACCTCGATTATTATTTTGTCGGCAGTGTTGCCGCCATATTGGCCGTAAGCCTGGCCGTCTTAAGCAGTGCGGGAGCCAATATGGCCCCCGATCCTTATTACTACGTTAAAAAACAGCTGATATGGATTTTGATAGGCCTCGTCGGCCTGTTTTTGGTGCTACTCATCGATTACGAACAGCTGAAACGCTACCATCACGCCCTGTACGTCTTTAATTTAATTTTACTGGCGGCGGTTTTTCTCATCGGGCATCAGGCCAAAGGGGCCCAGCGGTGGATCAATCTGGGTTTTTTCCTCCTCCAGCCTTCGGAATTTGCCAAAACCATAACCATCATTACCCTCGCCTGCTTTTTGGACAAGCGCCAGGGACGGTTAAATCGCTGGCAGGACCTTATTTTACCCTTTGTTTATGTGGCGCTGCCCATGCTGTTGATTTTAAAGCAGCCCGACCTGGGTACCTCCCTGGTGCTGCTGGCCATTCTATTCGGCATGTTGTATGTGGGGGGAGCCAACCCTAGGCTCCTGTTAATTATTGCCGGCAGCGGTATAGCCATTGCGGGGTTGGCCCTTTTTGCCCATTTTCGCTTCGGCCTGCCTTTACCCCTAGAGGACTATCAGCTGCGACGGCTGGTGGTCGTCCTCAATCCCTATAATGACGGCCAGGGAGGCACGGGAGCCGGTTATCACGTCATCCAGTCCCAGATCGCCATCGGCTCCGGCGGCTGGTGGGGGGTAGGTTGGCGCCAGGGGTCCCAGGCCCAGCTTAATTTCTTGCCCGAGCACCATACGGATTTCATTTTTTCGGTGGTCGGCGAAGAACTGGGCTTCGTGCGCGCCGTGGGCGTTCTCGGCCTTTATTTTATTCTTCTCTACCGTATGCTGCGCATTGCCGCCCACGCCAAGGACATGTTCGGTGCCCTTCTCGTCAGTGGCGTAGCCTCCACTTTTGCCTTCCATATCCTGGTCAATGTGGGCATGACTACCGGCATTATGCCCGTCACCGGCATTCCCTTACCCCTCTTCAGCTACGGCGGTAGCTCTATGCTTGCTAACATGCTGGCCTTAGGTTTGGTTCTCAATGTTAACCTCAGGAGGCAAAAAATCCTTTTTTAGCACTGGGTCCTATTGACAAGTGGGAACCCCTTGTGTATATTAATAATTGGCTGTTAGCACTAAGGAAAGGTGAGTGCTAACAACAACTCCGCTAAATGCCGTGAAAGGAGGAGTCTACATGCTGAAACCGCTTGCCGACAGGGTAGTACTTAAAGTCCTGACCGGCGAAGAAAAAACCCAGGGAGGTATTGTACTGCCGGATACGGCTAAGGAAAAACCCCAGGAAGGGGAGGTCGTAGCCGTAGGACCGGGTAAACTCCTGGAAAATGGTACCCGGGTAGCGCCGGAGGTCAAGGTGGGCGACATTGTGGTCTTTGCCAAATACAGTGGTACGGAAGTCAAATACGAAGGCCAGGAATACCTGATTATCCGCGACAGCGACATCCTGGCTATTAAAGAGAAATAAAAGCAATTAAATTGAACAGGAGGAGGTAAGAAACATGGCTGCCAAACAACTGGCTTTTAATGCCGAAGCCAGGCGCGCCCTGGAGAGGGGTGTCAGCGCGGTTGCCGATGCGGTTAAAGTCACCCTTGGTCCTAAGGGCCGCAATGTTGTTATAGAACGTAAATTTGGTTCCCCGGTCATCACCAAAGACGGGGTAACTGTGGCCAAAGAAATCGAGCTGAAAGATCCCTATGAAAACATGGGGGCCCAGCTCTGCCGGGAAGTTGCTTCCAAGACCAACGATGTGGCCGGCGATGGGACAACCACTGCTACCGTTCTGGCCCAGGCCATTGTCCGGGAAGGCCTGAAGAACGTGGCCGCCGGTGCTAATCCCGTGTTCATTAAGAAGGGAATTGACCGGGCCGTAGAAGCGGTTGTCGAAGAGATCAAAAAGATCAGCATCCCCGTAGAATCCAAAGAAAGCATCGCCCAGGTGGCTTCCATTGCCGCCAATGAGCGCGAAATCGGTGAGCTCATTGCCGATGCCATGGAGAAGGTCGGCAAAGACGGCGTCATCACCGTAGAAGAATCCAAAGGCACGGCCACTACCGTAGAAGTAGTGGAAGGTATGGAATTCGACCGCGGCTATGTATCGCCGTATTTTGTTACCAATGCCGAGGCCATGGAAGCCGAATTTGAGGAACCCTATATACTTATCCATGAAAAGAAAATCTCGGCCATCAACGACCTGCTGCCCCTCCTGGAGAAGGTGGTCCGGACGGGCAAACCCCTGGTCATCATTGCCGAGGACGTGGAAGGCGAAGCCCTGGCCACCCTGGTGGTCAACAAGCTGCGCGGTACATTAAACTGCGCTGCCGTAAAGGCCCCGGGCTTTGGTGACCGCCGCAAGGCCATGATGGAAGATATCGCCATACTCACGGGAGGTACCTTTATCTCCGAAGATCTGGGCGTCAAATTGGAGAACGTCGACCTCCATATGCTCGGCCGGGCCAAGAAGGTCAAGATCGCTAAAGAAAAGACCACCATCGTCGAAGGCTACGGCAAGAAAGAGGCTATTGACGGCCGCATTGCCCAGATTAAGAAACAGATTGAAGAAACCGATTCCGACTACGATCGGGAGAAACTGCAGGAACGTCTGGCCAAGATGGCAGGCGGCGTAGCCGTTATCCGTGTCGGTGCGGCCACCGAAACCGAATTGAAGGAGAAGAAACACCGGGTTGAAGACGCCCTGGCCGCCACCCGGGCCGCCGTTGAGGAAGGCATCGTTCCCGGCGGTGGCGCCACCCTGGTCCACTGCATCCCGGCCGTGGAAAAACTCCAGGCCGAAGGCGATGAGGCCGTGGGCATCAACATCATTAAACGTGCTCTGGAAGAACCCATGCGGCAAATCGCGGCCAACGCCGGTCTGGAAGGCTCGGTTATTGTGGAGCGGGTGCGCAACGAGAAACCGGGCATCGGGTTCGACGCCGTCACCGAACAGTATGTCGATATGGTGAAGGCCGGTATCGTCGATCCCGCCAAGGTTACCCGGAGCGCCCTGCAGAATGCGGCCAGCATCGCCTCCATGGTGCTGACCACCGAAGCCTTGATTGCCGAGATTCCCAAGGAAGAAAAGAATCCCCCCATGCCGCCTGGAGGAATGGATTATTAAAAATAAAAGACCTGGGGAGAATATCCCCGGGTCTTTTTTTGTAAAAATTGCCGCCCGGGGCAATGCGGGAGGGCAAATAAGTAAAAAACGGCAAAAATAAACTTTAACAATATTTGCTTCATAGAATTAAAAATGGCATAATTACTATAAAATTAATACGGCGGGGAGCTCCTGTTAGGGGCTGAGAAAGGGCTAGTGAGCACCTGACCCATTGACCTGATCAGGGTAATGCCTGCGGAGGGATACTAAAATGTCAAAGACCGGTGCCCTCCATCAAGGGAGGGCGCCGGTTTTATTTATAAAGGGAGAAGGGAGGTGTCAGCGCCTGGCCTGGCTCTACGTCATCACCGACCGCCGTCTGACCCCGCGTCCTTTAGCGGAGCACGTATCACGGCTAGCGGGGGTAGATTTCCTGCAGTTAAGGGAAAAGGATTTGCCCGGCGGGGAGCTCTACAAATTGGCCCTGGATATCAAGGCGGCGCTGCCGTCGGGAACGCGCCTTTTAATCAACGACCGGGTTGATGTCGCCCTGGCCGTAAATGCCGACGGAGTCCACCTGGGGGAGAGCTCCCTGCCGCCGGACACAGCCCGGAGGCTGCTGGGGCCGGATAAAATCGTGGGCGTTTCCGTACACAGCCTGGCGGCCGCCAGGGAAGCGGAGCGGGCCGGAGCCGATTATATCTTGTTCGGTCACGTCTTTCCCACGGCCTCCAAGAAAGGAATACCCCCGCGAGGGCTTACCGCCCTGGGGGAAGTTGCGGCCGGTGTTGGTATACCAACTATCGCCCTGGGCGGCATCAACGCCGAAAATGCCGCTCTGTGCTTGGCTGCCGGCGCCCGCGGGGTGGCCGTAATGTCGGCCGTCATGTCCCCTTCAGATCCGGCTGCGGCCGTGGCCGGGTTGAAAAAGGCCCTGACAAGGAGGTGAAATGCCATGCGGTTAAAGGTGAACGGTGAAGAGCGGGAATTCCAGGCCGGCCTAACCGTTGCCGAACTCCTGCAAACCCTGGGGATAAACGACCGCTATATGGCCCTGGAACGCAACAGGCAGGTTGTACCGCGGCAGGACTACGGGAAAACCGTTCTTACCGAAGGGGACGAAATCGAGATCATCCGCCTGGTAGGCGGAGGTTGATAGCGGCGGTTGCCGCGAAGGGATATCGCATATAGGGAGGTATTTTCGTATGGATGACAAACTCGTAATCGCCGGGCGCGCCTTCAATTCCCGCCTGATGGTCGGTACCGGTAAATATGCCACCATGGAGGTCATGAGGGAAGCCATAGCCGCTTCCGGAGCGGAAATAGTTACGGTAGCCGTCCGCCGGATGAATCTCCAGTCGCCGGGTCCTTCCCTTTTAGATTACCTGGATCTGGACAAAATAACCCTTTTACCCAATACCGCCGGGGCCACCACCGTTGAAGAAGCGGTGCGCCTGGCGCGCTTGGCCCGGGAAGCCGGCCTGTCCAACATGGTTAAACTGGAGATCATCGGCGATGAGGAAACCCTCCTGCCGGATCCCGTAGCGACCATTGAGGCCACACGCATCCTCGTGGAGGAAGGCTTTATTGTCCTCCCTTACACCACCCAGGACGTTGTTGTGGCCCGCCGTCTGGTAGAAGCGGGAGCGGCCACCGTCATGCCCCTGGGTTCGCCCATCGGCTCGGGCCAGGGTCTGCCCAACTTTGATGCCATCAAGCTCATCATCGACCGCGTCAATGTGCCCGTGATCGTCGATGCCGGCATCGGCGCCCCTTCCGACGCCGCCCTGGCCATGGAAATCGGCGCCGCGGCCTGCCTGATTAACACGGCCATAGCCAAGGCCCGCGACCCCGTACTGATGGCCGCGGCCATGCGCCAGGCAGTGATTGCCGGGCGGCAGGGATATCTGGCCGGCAGGATTCCCAAAAAGACGTACGCCAGTCCCAGTAGTCCCACCGAAGGCATGATTGGTCGCTAAAGGGGGGTGCCCGTTATGAACGTGCCGGCTTATGAATATCAAGGGCCCCTTAAGACGATAGTCGATACCCGGGCCGTTGTAGAACTGGTACCGACGCCGCCTCCTTCGGCCAGGGCCCTGCAGGACATTTTGCACAAGGCCCGCTCCTTAAAGGGGCTGACCCTGGAAGAAGCAGCCGCCATCCTAAATATAGAAGAAGAGGCAGAACTCAAGATGGTATACCAGGCGGCGGCCGACGTAAAGGAGCGGGTTTACGGCCGCAGGATAGTCCTTTTTGCGCCCCTGTATATCAGCAATTACTGCAGCAACAACTGCCTCTACTGTGCCTTCCGCCGCGACAACAGGGGATTGAAGCGTCGGCAGCTCACCCCGGAAGAAATCGGGAAGGAGGCCCGGGCCCTGGCCGAACAGGGCTTCCAGCGGGTCCTTCTGGTTGCCGGCGAAGGTGGACCCGGCGCCGACATTGATTATCTGTGCCGGGCCGTGGAAGCGGTCTACCGCTATTCTCCTTTACGCATCGTCCATCTTAACGTGGCCCCTCAGACGGTCGACGGTTTTCGCCGGCTCAAAGAAGCGGGGGCGGGCGTTTACCAGTGCTTCCAGGAAACCTATCATCCCCCTACTTACCGCCTCATGCATCCTGCAGGGACGAAGGCCGACTACGGCTGGCGCCTGACGGTCATGCACCGGGCCATGGCCGCCGGATTCGGCGATGTGGGTATGGGTCCCCTCCTGGGGCTTTATGACTACCGCTTTGAAGTTCTGGCGGCCATCAGTCATGCCCGCAGCCTGGAACAGGCCTTCGGCGCCGGCCCCCACACTATGTCTGTGCCGCGTCTTAGACCTGCCCTGGGGGCGGCGCTGAAGGAGGTGCCTTATCCTTTAAGCGATACCGCCTTCCGTAAGGTCGTGGCCGTCTACCGTTTGGCCCTGCCCTATGTAGGCCTGGTGCTGACCACCCGGGAGCGGCCGGAACTGCGTGATGAGCTGGTAGATATGGGTATTTCCCAGATTTCTGCCGGATCCTGTGTGAGCCCCGGCGGTTACGCCGAACCCGAAGAGCCGGCAGCCCAATTTGAAGTCGGCGATCACAGGCCTTTGAAGGCCATGGTGGCCATGCTGTTAGAACACGGCCATTTACCCAGTTTCTGCACGGCCTGCTACCGCTTAGGCCGCACCGGCAGGCGCTTCACAGCCCTGGCAAGGGAAGGGGACATCCAGCGCTATTGCCTGCCCAACGCCCTCTTGAGCTTAAAAGAATATCTGGTGACCCAGGGGCCGCCGGAACTACGGGAGCAAGGGGACAAGGTAATTGCCGCCTCCCTGGCCTCTATTCCCGACGACCATCTGCGGAACGAAATAGCAAGGCGGCTGGAGGGAATCTGCCGGGGGCAAAGGGACCTCCATTTCTAGCAAACCGTCATACCCGCCCCCCGGAGGCATATATATAAATAAAGAAAGACGCTTGTCCGGGGGGAGATAGAGTGCGGGACAACTGGGATTGGGAGGAAGTTAAAGGTGCCCCCCTGGGGGGATGTAAGGGGCCGGGGCGTACCCTGCCGCCGGCAAAAAGGCGCAGCCGGTTATTACGCCAGGGTATCGCCGCCGGCCTTATATGGCTCGCCGTAACCCTACTTTTTCGCCTGGACGACCCCTGGGCGCGGCCCCTAAAGACCGGCCTGCGCCATTACCTGGCCGATCCGGCGGCCGATTTTACACCTGTCCTTGCCCAGGCGGTGCGTTCAACCATGTGGTTGGATGCTTACGACCGCTGGGTTTTCCATTTTCTGCGGCAGGAAGGAAACGCCGTCTCGGCAACTGCCGGAGCGACTTCACCGGCTATGGCCGTGCCCCTGGCCGGGAACATCGTTCAAAAATACGGCCCGGTGGTGATCGAAGGCCGGCAGTATTTTCATAACGGCATTGACATCCAGGCCGCGGGAGGAGCGGAAGTGCGGGCCGCCCTGGCGGGAAAAGTCATCAGAACCGGGCCGGACCCGGTGTTGGGGCTAGTCGTGGAACTGGACCACGGCGGGGGTATGGTCACCCTTTACGGCACCCTGGGTCAGGTTAAAGTGACGCCGGGACAGGCGGTGGAAAAGGGTGAAGTCATCGCCGTCCTGGCACCGGACCCGGCGGCCCGCCTCCATTTTGAAGTGCGCCGGGACGGTCGGCCTGTCGATCCAGAAGCCCTTTTAAACTTCCCTTCCCAGATTTAAGCCATGCGCGCCGGGCGCATTAAGGGGACAGAAGTAATTCTAAACGATTATTTTCTCCTCCTCCTCGGCCTTTACTTTCTCGTAGGGGTTTTTCCCCAGGCCCTCCTTTTGTTTACCGCCGTGGCCTGGCACGAATTCTGCCACGTTCTGGCGGCTTCCCGTCGCGGCTGGCAGGTCACCGGGGTGGAACTCTTTCCCTTTGGCGGGGTGGCCCGCCTTTGCCGACCCGGGGGGCGCGGTTTTATGGAGGACGTAGCTGATGAAGCCTTGATAGCCCTGGCCGGGCCTGCCGGAAGTTTTCTCCTTGCCTTGGCGACGTCCCCGGTTTTTCTCATCATTGATGGGGTGCCGGCCTGGTTTCATTTTTTTCATCAGGCAAATATTATCCTCGGCCTTTTTAACCTCTGGCCGGGACTACCCCTGGACGGCGGCCGCATCTTCCGCGCCTGGCAGGCTAGAAGGGCAGGATTGTATCGGGCTACCCTCGCGGGTGTTTACGGCGGTTATACCCTGGCCTTTCTACTGGGCGCGGGGAGCATAATCGGCTTTATCTATCGCCTGACGGACCTTCAGGGCCTGGTCCTGGGTCTTTTTATCTATTATACAGCCCGACAGGAAGGGGAGACGGCGCCTTATATGTTCTGGCAGGATTTCTGGCGGCAGAGGGCCAAAAGGGCCATCAAAGGGGAGCAAGTGCCGGCCGGAAAGATTTTCTGGTTGGCGGCCGATCCCGGTTTAACCCTGGCCAGGGTGGCCCGTTTCTTTTCGCCCCATTCCTTTAACCTGGTGGCCGTGGTCGGCAGGGAAGGTCGTTTAGAAGGCATCCTTACAGAAACAGAAATCATGCAAACCCTTCTGGAACAAGGAAACAGTACCATTGGTGAGCTTTTGCGCAAGTAGGTATCATTACCTATATTTTTTTGCGATTTCCTGTTATACTAATTACCAAGAACTTTAAGGCTGGAGGCAATAAATTGCGAGACGGTGAACTGGAAAAATTGTTAAGTCGGGTCAGCAGGCCGTCCCGTTATCTGGGTACGGAGTGGAATGCCGTACACAAGGACTGGGAAGAAAATCCGGCCCGCATGGCCTTTATTTATCCCGATTTGTATGAAGTAGGTATGTCCCATTTGGGCCTGGCCATCCTCTATGGTGCCGTCAATGAACGGGCGGGTATGCTGATGGAGCGGGCCTTTGCCCCGGGACCCGATTTGGAGGCCCTGTTGCGGCAAAATCACATCCCTCTTTTCAGCCTGGAATCCCACCGTCCTTTATATGAGTTCGACGTTTTAGGCTTTACCCTGCAGTACGAAATGAGCTATACCACTATCCTTAATATCCTCGACCTGGCCGGTATACCCCTTCTGGCCGGGGAGCGTACCGCCGCCCATCCTCTAATTATCGGCGGGGGGCCGGGGGCGGCCAATCCGGAACCGTTGGCCCCTTTTTTTGATGCTTTTCTTTTAGGCGACGGCGAGGAAGCCTTGCCTGAGCTGCTGGCCCTGGTGGCCGACTTGAAAAAGAAGGGGACAATTAACGACCGCCGCCGGGTTTTGCAGACTATTGCCGGTCTGCCCGGCTTTTACGTCCCTTCCCTGTATGAGGTAAAATATAATGATGACGGCACCGTGGCAGAGGTCGTGCCCCGGGAGAAAGGCGTGCCCGCGCGGGTATCAAAGAGAGTCATCCCCGATCTGGACACCGCCTATTTCCCGACGCGGCCCATTGTCCCCTTCCTTGAGGTTATCCACGACCGCATCATGCTGGAGGTCATGCGCGGCTGCACCCACGGCTGCCGTTTCTGCCAGGCAGGCGCCATTTACCGCCCGGTAAGGGAAAGGGATCTCGCCCTTCTCCTGCGTCAGGCCGAGGAGCTGGTGCGCCATACCGGCCACGAAGAAATCTCCCTTACCTCCTTAAGTACGGCCGATTATTCCAGGGTGGAGGAGCTGGCCCAAACCCTGACCGCCGCCTATGCCGACCGGGGAGTGAGCATTTCCCTGCCATCTTTACGGGTGGATGCCTTCAGCGTCCGCCTGGCGGAAGCCGTCCAGCGGGTGCGGAAAAGCACCCTGACCTTTGCCCCCGAAGCGGGCAGCCAGCGTCTACGGGACGTTATTAATAAGGGCGTCGATGAGGAAGACATCCTGACGGCAACCGCGGAGGCCTTCCGGGCGGGATGGCAGGCAATTAAGCTGTACTTTATGATCGGTCTGCCGACGGAGGAGGAAGGAGATCTCCTGGGAATAGTCCATCTAGCCCGCCGCATCCTCGACGTGGGCAGAAAACTGGCCCCCGGGGGCAGGCCGACGGTGACCGTGAGTGTATCGTCTTTTGTCCCCAAACCCTGGACTGCTTTTCAATGGGAACCCCAGGACCGTATAGAAGTAATCAAAAGGAAACAAGAGATGTTGCGCCGCCATCTCAAAGGACCGGGAATGAAGTTTAACTGGCACGAGGCCGAGGTCAGCTTTATCGAGGCGGTCCTTTCCCGAGGTGATCGGCGTTTAAGTAAAGCCATTGCTGCGGCCTGGCGCCGCGGTGCCAGGTTGGAGGGTTGGACGGAACACTTTAATTTCACCCTTTGGGAAGAAGCCTTCCGGGAAACGGGGATTGATCCGGCCTTTTACGCCTATCGCCCGCGCCGTGACGATGAAGTTTTTCCATGGGATCACCTGGACTTTGGTGTAAGTAAGGCCTTCTTAAAAAAAGAGCGGCGGCGCGCCCGGGAGGGACGGGTCACGGCCGACTGTCGTTCGGGGAGATGCAGCGGCTGCGGCGTTTGTCCGGGTCTGGGGGTCGACCTTATCCTGAAGGGAGGTTCCCCGGGCCATGCGGTTTAGAATAAAGTACCGTAAGGGTGGTTGGACGGTTTATCTGGGGCACCTGGAGATGCTCCGCCTCTGGCAGCGGGCCATGCGGCGGGCGGGCCTGCCCCTGGCCTACAGCCGCGGTTTTAATCCCCATCCCCGCCTTTCCTTTGGCCCCGCTCTGGCCGTAGGCATCGAGGGCCTGGCCGAATATCTGGACGTTGAATTGGCTCACCCCCTTTCCGACGAAGAGATAAAAGAGAGGCTCGGGGCCGAACTGCCGGTGGGGCTGGAGCTCATCCTGGTCTTGTCGGTTCCAGAAGGGGCGCCGGCTTTAACGTCCGTAATTAATGCGGCCGCCTACCGCGTATCCTGGGATGAACCAAAGGACGCGGAGACGATTCGCGAAAGGGTGTCGGCCCTTTTAGCCGCGCCGGTGATCGAAGTCGTGCGGTCAAGTAAGGAGGGTACCGGGGTAAAGGACATCCGGCCCGGGGTTTACCGCCTCGATGTTTTAGACAATGGTTTTTTGGATATGCTCCTGGAATGCAGCGCCAAAGGAGTTGTGCGCCCGGAAGAAGTCCTTCAGGCATTGGCCCTGGAAGGAACGTACCGGCTGACGCGTACCGGACTGTTTATTCGTCAAAACGGCAGGCTCCTGACACCGGAAGAGTTTGTTGAACCTCCTTCCCCGGCCCGGGGCCGTCACCGCAGCGCTGTTACGAGAAGGTAGAGAGAGTGAACAAGGAAATTCTTATCCAGGAAGACGCTGAAGAAACGGCCGTGGCCGTACTAGAAGACGGCCGCCTGATGGAAATATATATGGAGCGTGATGCCCGGGCACGCCTGGTGGGCAACATCTATAAGGGCCGGGTGGCCAACGTTCTTCCCGGCATGCAGGCCGCCTTTGTCGATATCGGCCTGGAGAAAAACGCCTTTCTTTTTATCGACGATACCTATGGCCTGAAGGCCCTGGGGGAGGAAGGGGTTGGAAGCCGCCGGCGTATCGGCGATGTGGTCAAGGTAGGCCAGGAAGTTTTGGTGCAGGTGGTCAAGGAACCCCGGGGGACCAAAGGCGCCCGGGTCACCACCCAGATCACCCTGCCGGGCCGCTACCTGGTCCTTATGCCTACGGTAAATTATACAGGCATTTCGCGCCGGATCGGCGGCAACGGAGAAAGGGAGCGGTTGAAAGAGCTTTTGCGGGCGGTTAAACCCCACCGCATGGGCCTGATCGCCCGCACGGCCGCAGCCGGCGCGAGTCTGGAAGAGCTGAAGGAAGATCTGCGCTCCCTCTGCCTTACCTGGAAGGCCATCCGGGAGCTGGCTTTGAAGAGCAGGGCGCCGCGCTTATTACATCGCGATGCAGAGCTTTCCGTTAGAATTCTAAGGGATGTATACACAGAGGATGTCGACAGGCTCCTGGTCAATTCCCGTACCGCCTATACCAGGATTTTGGACCAACTTGCGGTTCTGGCGCCCGAACTCCGCAGGCGGGTAGTACTCAAGGAAGGAGTTGACCTTTTTGCCCTTTACGGCGTTCAGAGCCAGGTGGAACAGGCCCTCAAGCGCAAGGTGTGGTTAAAATGCGGCGGTTATCTGATCATCGACCAGATGGAGGCCCTGACGGCCATTGACGTCAATACCGGTAAATACGTTGGCCGCCACAACCTGGCGGAAACCGTCCTGAAGACCAACCTGGAGGCGGCGGTGGAAGTCGCCCGGCAGCTGCGGTTGCGCAATATCGGCGGGATTATAGTCATCGATTTTATCGATATGGAAAATCCAGCCCATCAGGAACAGGTGATCAAAGTCCTCCAGAATGAACTGGCCCGGGATAAAACGAAGACCCATATTTTAGGTTTTACCCGCCTGGGACTTTTGGAAATGACCCGGAAGAAAGATCAGGCAGAACTGGGAAGTATGCTCCAGCAGGATTGCCCGTACTGCCACGGTACGGGCAAAGTCCTGTCGGAGGAGACGATAGCCCTTCAGGCCAGGAAGAAGGTAATGCAGCTGGCATCAGAAAGCCGGGCGCCGGCCCTTTTGGTGGAAGCCAACCCGGCGGTGGCTGCCCTCCTCATCGGGCCGGGGGGCGGCAAAATGCGCCTTCTGGAGCAGCGGGCCGGGAAAAAGCTCATTATCAAGGGAAATGAAGACCTTCATGTGGAGGAAGTGCGGCTGATAGAGATCTTTGACCGCCGGGAGATCGCCGAACTGGCCGCTCCCGTGAAGGCCGGGCAGGTTTTGAAGGTGACCATAGAAGGCATCCATACCGTTAACCTCGACGACGGCATCGCACGGGTGGACGGCTTTGTCCTCGATATCCCCGGCGGTGCCGCCTACCTCGGACAGGAGGTGCCAGTGGAAATCACCCGGGTTTACCGCACCTACGCCCGGGCGCGGATCGTGGACGATGCTTGACAGCCCTTGGGAAAATGTGATAAACTGCAAAAAGCCGCACCAGAGTTTTAAACCGCTCGCCGGGGGTTTCAAAACCGCACCAGGGTACCCTGCGGCGGCGAGTCTTAGCTTGGGGGGATTTAAGTTTGTACGCCATTATTTCCACCGGCGGTAAACAGTACCGGGTGCAGGAAGGCGACGTCATCCGGGTGGAGAAGCTGCCGGTTGCCGCAGGAGAAAAGGTAGTTCTGGATAAGGTGCTGGCCGTGGGCGAAGGCGCCGAACTCAAGGTTGGCGCTCCTTACGTTGAGGGAGCAAGGGTCACCGCCGCCGTAGAGGCCCACGGTAAGGGTAAAAAGATAATAGTATTCAAGTATAAGCCCAAGAAAAATTACCGTCGCAAGCAGGGACACCGCCAGCCATATACCCGGCTGCGGATAGAGAAAATCGAGGTTTAATGATTAAGATCGTCTTCTGGCAGGACAAGGACGGAAGCCTTTTTGGCTTAACCGTTACCGGTCATGCCGGTTTCCGGCCGAAGGGGGAGGATATCGTCTGTGCCGCCGTATCGGCCCTCGCCCAGACGGCGGTGTTGAGCCTGAGGGAACAGTTGGAGGAAGAACCCGTAGTAACCTTGAGGGAGGGCTTCCTCGAGTGCCGGTTGGCTCAAGGTTTAAGCCCCGTCGGCCGAAAAAAGGCCCAGATTATTTTAAAGACCATTGCCGCGGGTCTCAGGGCCATAGCCGAAGATTACGGTGATTATGTAGCGATAGAGTATCGGCGGTTTTCCAGCTAGCAATTCCGGTTCAAGGGGGTGGGCGCGATGATTATGGATTTACAACTATTTGCCCATAAAAAAGGTGTCGGCAGCTCCCGTAACGGGCGTGACAGCGAGTCCAAGCGCCTGGGCGTTAAAAGGCAGGACGGCCAGTTTGTCAGGGCCGGTAACATCCTGGTGCGCCAGCGGGGCACCAAGATCCATCCGGGCGTAAACGTGGGCATCGGCAAAGACGATACCCTGTTTGCCCTGGTGGACGGCATAGTGCGCTTCGAGCGCAAGGGCCGCGAGAAGAAACAAGTCAGTGTCTATGCCAGTTAAAAAGAACCCCTGGAATTATCCAGGGGTTTCTGCTGTAAACATCGGTAAAAATAATATTTAAAGGGCGAGGTGTCCGCCGTGACCTGGCAGGCAGGAGAAGTCATTTCTTTGTTGCGCTGGCAGCGACACGACATTTTAAACCATCTGCAGGTCATCTACGGTTATATCCAGCTGAAAAAAGGCGAAAGGGCCCTCAGCTACCTCGAACAGGTAGTTGGTGAGCTGGAACGGCTGGGAACCGTTTTACGCCTGAAGCAACCGGAACTGGCCTTATTGATTCTTAAAAAAATGGAAGAGCTAACCAATCGAGGCATCAACCTGCGATGTGACATACATACTATGATGGAGAACCTGGATTTAGAAAAGGATGCGGCCCTTGCCCTGTGGGAGAGCGCCTGGGATCTGGCCATGGCATTGGCCGGCGATGGCGGCACCCTCAATGTGAGTCTGACGGAGGTCGCCGACGGTTATTGCCTGTCTTTTAAATTCGGAGGAGAAGCGGTTCTTCCCGAGGGCGACGCCGCCCGCTTGGCCGAACTGGCCGGACACCATCAAATACCCTTTGTCTGGGAACCTGCCAGAGGCGAAATGAGTCTGCTTTTCAAGAAACGGTTGAGTTAAAACCTTAGTTGGAGGAACGCAATTTCCTTGTTTTACGACGAAGCTAAGATTTACGTCCGCGGCGGCGACGGTGGCAACGGCATCGTCGCCTTCCGGCGGGAGAAATATGTGCCCCGCGGGGGACCCAGTGGCGGCGACGGCGGGCGGGGTGGCAGCGTTATCCTGGAAGCCGATGCGTCCTTAAGAACTCTGGTCGATTTCCGCTACCGCACCCATTACCGGGCCGAGCGGGGCCAGCACGGTCAGGGTAAGAATAAACACGGCCGCAGCGCGCCGGATTTAGTCCTGCGGGTGCCCGTCGGGGTGGTAGTCCGGGACGCGGCTACCGGCCAAATTTTGGCCGATTTAGTGGAACCGGGCCAGCGCGTCGTCGTGGCGGCCGGAGGCCGCGGCGGCCGGGGCAATGCCCGCTTTGCGACGCCTACGGACAGGGCCCCGACTTATGCGGAAAAAGGTGAACCCGGTGAAGAACGCTGGTTGATACTGGAATTAAAGCTCCTGGCCGATGTAGGGTTGATCGGCATGCCCAATGCCGGTAAATCCACCCTCCTGTCCCGGATATCCGCCGCCCGGCCCAAAATTGCCGATTACCCCTTTACCACCCTGACACCTGTTTTGGGCATGGTACGTATGGACGAAGGGAAATCCTTTGTGGTTGCCGACATCCCCGGGCTCATCGAAGGCGCCCATCAGGGTGCCGGCCTAGGATTGAAGTTTTTACGCCACATCGAACGCACCAGGGTCCTGGTCCATGTCCTCGACGTATCATTACCCGCTGAAGACGTCTGGCGGAACTGGCAGGTAGTTAACAAAGAACTGGAACATTATAACCCCCAGCTGGCCCGGCGTCCCCAGGTGATCGCCGCCAATAAAATGGACGTCCCCGGCGGCGAAGAAAAGGTGGCCTACCTAAAGGACCGCTTGGCGGACGCTTATCCCGTTTTCCCCATCGCCGCCGCCACCGGCGCCGGCCTTGAGC
This sequence comes from Moorella humiferrea, assembly GCF_039233145.1. NCBI lineage: Bacteria > Bacillati > Bacillota > Clostridia > Neomoorellales > Neomoorellaceae > Neomoorella > Neomoorella humiferrea. Next base: position 550,342 of record NZ_CP136419.1, read on the forward strand.
CCCTTCTTTATCACCTGGCGGAGATGCTTGAAAGGCTGCCGCCGCCGGCACCTTTAATTGAACCCGAAGAGGAGAAGGTAACCGCCTTTACACCAGAAGAGATAACCATCATCCGGGAAGGCGACGTTTTCCTTGTGCAAAACAGGGAAATCGAGCGGCGGGTGGCCATGACATATCTAGATAACGACGAGGCCGTCCGCCGCCTGCAGAATTATTTACGGCAAAAGGGCCTTGAGGACGCCCTGCAGCGGGCCGGCGTCTTTCCCGGCGCTACGGTAAGAATAGGTAAATATGAGTTTGAGTACATGGATGAGGCATAAAAGTACTGGATGCCAGTGTGGTATGAAGAGGATGGTACCTGGCTAGAGCAATGGGTATAATGCCAGGTAAGGGGGGTGGTGGGTACAGGCGGAAGGCGACTTGGTTCGAGGCGTCAGATACTTGCGCGAAGACGCAGCGAGGCGGCGATGAACGGGATGGGGATCGTAACGTGGCTTTAGGGACGAGAAATATGACGGCCTGTAATGATTACTCAAAGAGATAAAGCCAGGACAATTTTAGTAGGAGTGACGGCCTTGACGGAGAGGGAGTGCCGTGAGGCTCTGCAACACGCCCGCAGGCTGGTCGTTAAAGTGGGTACCAGCACCCTGACCCACAAAACCGGTAAACTCAACCTGGAACGGATGGAGCGCCTGGTGCGGGAACTGGTGGATCAGGTCAACGCCGGCCGCCAGGTGGTGCTGGTTACCTCCGGAGCCGTGGGGGCCGGTATGGGACGCCTGGGGTTGAAGGAAAAACCAAAGACCCTGCCGGAAAAGCAGGCGGCTGCCGCCGTGGGTCAGGGCCTTTTGATGCACATGTATGAAAAATTCTTTAGCGATTACGGCCTTCTCGTGGCCCAGGTTCTGCTGACCCGCGATGATCTGGCCGACCGCCGCCGTTATCTAAATTCCCGTCATACCCTGGCCACGCTCTTGAAAATGGGCGTGGTACCCATAGTAAACGAAAATGATACCGTGGCCGTCGACGAAATAAGGGTGGGAGACAACGACACCCTGGCCGCTCTGGTGGCCGGTCTGGTGGATGCCGATCTGCTGATCCTCTTAACGGATACCGGCGGCCTTTATACGGCCGATCCTTTAACCGATAAAGGAGCCACCCTGCTCTCCTGCGTGACGGAAATTACCCCGGAAATAGAAGCCTTGGCCGGAGGTGCCGGATCTACGTGGTCTACGGGCGGTATGGCGACGAAAATTCAGGCGGCCCGCCTGGTTACCAGCTTCGGTATTCCCATGGTGATCACCAGCGGGTTGGAGGGCGGCAGGATCGGTGCCGTTTTGAGGGGCGAGGAAGTGGGGACCATCTTTATACCCCGGGAGCACCGCGCCCATACCCGCAAGCGCTGGCTGGCTTACGGTCCGGCCCCGCAAGGGGAGATTCTGGTGGACGCCGGGGCCGCCCGGGCCATTTGTCGGAATGGGAAAAGCCTTTTGCCCGGCGGGGTGGTAGCCGTTAACGGCGATTTCGAACAGGGAGCCATTGTCAGCATTATCGATCCGAACGGCAAAGAAATAGCCCGGGGGATGTCTAATTATTCGGCAGAGGCCGTACGCCGGATACAGGGCAGAAAAACGAAAGAAATTGGCGAAATCTTAGGTTATAAAGATTACGACGAAATTATCCATCGCGATAACATGATCGTTCTGGTATAAAGGCCTAATGGCGTTAAGCGCCCGGCGGGGCGTTGGGAATATTTTTTATAGGAGAAAGGAGTGCTGCCATGAGCATAGCCGCGGAAATAGAGGTAAAAGGACGACAGGCCAGGGAGGCGGCGCGCGTACTCGCCAACCTCAACACCGCCATAAAAAATCAAGCCCTGCTGGCCATGGCCCGCGCCCTGGAGGAAGAACAGGAATTTATCCTTAAAGCCAATGCCAGGGATATGGAGGCTGGCAGGGAAAAGGGGCTTTCCCGGGCCTTACTCGACCGGCTGCTTTTAAATGAAAAACGCATTAAGGACATGGCGGCGGGATTACGGGAACTGGTGGCCCTGCCCGATCCCGTGGGCGAAGTAACGGCCATGTGGACGCGCCCCAACGGCCTCCAGATCGGCCGTATGCGGGTACCCCTGGGGGTCATCGGCATAATCTATGAAGCCCGGCCCAACGTCACCGTCGATGCCGCCGGCCTGTGCCTGAAAACAGGCAACGCCGTCATCCTGCGGGGCGGCTCGGAAGCCTTTCACTCCAACATGGCACTTACCCGGGTCATCAGCCGGGCGGCAACGGCCGCCGGTATACCGGACGGCGCCATCCAGTTGATTGAAACTACCGACCGCGAAGCCGTTAACCTCCTCCTGCGGGCCAATGAATATCTGGATGTCTTGATTCCCAGGGGCGGCGCCGGCCTCATCCGTACGGTGGTGGAAAAGGCAACGGTGCCGGTCATTGAAACGGGGGTGGGCAACTGCCACGTTTATGTCGACGCCGAAGCCGATCTGGCCATGGCCCAGAATATCGTCATCAACGCCAAGACCCAGCGTCCCGCCGTCTGCAACGCCATGGAAACCCTCCTGGTCCACGAGGGGATAGCGGCGGCCTTCCTACCCCCGCTGGCCGCGGCCTTGAAGGAAAAGGGCGTCGTATTGAGGGGCTGCGAGCGGACCAGGGAACTCGTTCCCTGGGCAGAGGCGGCCACCGAAGAGGATTGGGCCACCGAATATCTGGACCTGATTCTGGCCGTGCGGGTTGTGGACGGCCTTGAAGCCGCATTGGAGCACATTCATACCTACGGCACAAAACATTCCGAAGCCATTGTCACCAATAATTATCACACGGCCCGGGAATTCCTGGCCCGGGTGGACGCTGCCGCCGTCTATGTTAATGCTTCCACCAGGTTTACCGACGGCTATGAATTCGGTTTTGGCGCGGAAATAGGCATCAGCACCCAGAAGCTCCATGCCCGCGGCCCCATGGGTCCGGAGCAGCTCACCACCTTTAAATATATCATCTTTGGTAGTGGACAGATACGTCAGTAATTGTTAAAATATCAGCATAGGGAACCGGGAGGGAGTTATGACGACGTTCGCCCAATACCGGCGGGTAGGTATTATGGGGGGCACCTTTGACCCCATCCATTTCGGCCATCTGGTGACTGCCGAAGCCGCCCGCTGGGAGTTTGCCCTGGAGAAAGTGATATTCGTCCCTTCCGGACGACCTCCCCATAAAAAGGGCTATGCGGTCACGGCGGCGGAGCACCGCTATCAAATGACGGTTCTGGCCACGGCCAGCAATCCTTATTTTGAAGTGTCCAGGTGCGAGATCGACAGGGAGGGCTACTCCTATACCATTGATACCGTCCTCGAGTTTCGCCGCCTTTACGGACCTGATGCCCAGCTGTTTTTTATCACCGGTGCCGATGCCATTCTGGAGATCCTGACGTGGAAGGATGTCGACAGGCTCCTGAAGGAGTGTCATTTTATAGCCGCCACGCGTCCCGGTTTTCAGTTGAACCGGCCTGGGGAATTAAAGCCCATGTTACCGGTTGAGGGTAGGCACCGCATCCATCTCATCGAAGTCCCGGCTCTGGCCATATCTTCTACGGACATCCGCCGGCGGGTGCAAAACAATAAACCCATAAAATACCTGCTGCCGGAGACGGTAGAAGAATATATCCGCAGCCACGGCCTGTATCAATCACGACCGGGCGGCGTATATGAAAAGAGCTAGGACTATATACTACTACTAACTTCAAAGAAGAGGTGAAGTGCATTGGTGCGTACCCTTTACGTGGGCAATCTTCCCTGGGCCACCACCGAAGAAGAACTGGCCAGGGCTTTTGCCGCCCACGGCGAAGTGTTGAGCGCGCGGATTATTACCGACCGCCAGACGGGGCGCTCCCGGGGTTTCGGTTTCGTGGAAGTAAACGACGCCGACGCCGACCGGATGATAGCGGCCATGAACGGTGCCGAGCTCGGTAACCGCGTCTTAACCGTCAACGAAGCCCGGACCCGTTCCTAAAGACCTGAAAAAGCAGTGAACCTCCTATTTTTAATTTTAAAAAATAGGGGGTTTTTGTTAGCTGCTGGAGGAAGAAATGAAGAAGTATTTTGAGCTTCTGGCGGCCCGGCTGCCGGAAGGGCGTTTTCGCCACAGCCTGGGTGTAGCTGATACAGCGGCCGGACTGGCCGTGAAAAACGGTATTGACCCCGAGCAGGCCCGCCTGGCGGGCCTGCTACATGATTATGCCCGCGACCTGCCCCCAGAGCGGCTTTTAGAGCTGGCCGAGGAGGCGGGGCTCATATCCTGTGAAATCGAGAGGCGGCTGCCGCTCCTGCTCCACGGGCCTGTAGGGGCCCTGCTCCTTGAACGGGAGCTGGGTATCACCGATAAAGCCGTACTTCAGGCCGTTGCCCGTCATACGGTGGGGGCGCCGGCCATGACCCCTCTCGACAAGATAATATACCTTGCCGATGTTATCGAACCCGGACGCCAGTTCGCCGGCGTCCACACCCTCAGGCAGGCGGCGGCTGCCGACCTGGATACGGCTTTTTTGAAGGCGTTAGAAACTACCATAGTTTACGTGTTGGACAGGGAACAGCTCCTTCACCCGGCTACGGTGGAGGCGCGCAATTTTATTTTAATGACCAGGGGAGGTTAGTGCCTTTGATGGAGGCGGCCCGGGTGGCCGAACTGGCGGCCAGGGCGATTATGGAAAAAAAGGGATTGGAACCGGTAATCCTCGATCTGCGGGGGATTACCCTTATTGCCGATTATTTCGTCATCGCCAGCGGAACGGCGGCGACCCACGTCCAGGCCATCGCCGGCCGGGTGGAAGAAGTACTGGAGGAAAACGGGGTGAAACCCCTGCACCGGGAGGGTTGGGATGCCGCCCGCTGGATCCTCCTTGACTACGGCGACGTGGTGGTACATATTTTTCGGGAAGAAGAGCGGCGTTTCTACGATCTGGAACGCCTCTGGCGGGATGCCGGGGTGGTTAAAATAGATTAACTAAGTAAGAGGGTAAATTCTGGGAGTGACGGGTTATGGAAGCAAGGTACAATTTTAAAGAAATCGAACCCAAATGGCAGCGCCGGTGGGAAGCAAGCGAACTCTACCGGGTTACGGAAGACAGCAGCAAACCCAAGTTTTACTGTTTGGAAATGTTTCCTTATCCTTCCGGCAATTTACACATGGGCCACGTACGCAATTATTCCATCGGCGACGTCGTCGCCCGTTACAAGCGCATGCAGGGCTACAACGTCCTTCACCCCATGGGGTGGGATGCCTTCGGCCTGCCGGCGGAAAACGCGGCCATCAACCGCGGCATACCGCCGGCGGAGTGGACCTGGAGCAATATTGCCAACATGCGCCGCCAGCTCCACGCCATGGGCATCAGCTACGACTGGGATCGGGAAGTGGCCACCTGCCATCCCAATTACTACCGCTGGACCCAGTGGCTTTTCCTGCAGATGTACAAGCACGGCCTGGCCTACCGGAAAAAAGCCGCCGTCAACTGGTGTCCTTCCTGTGCCACCGTCCTGGCCAACGAGCAAGTGGTGGACGGCGCCTGCGAGCGCTGTCATACCCCAGTGATGCGTAAGGATCTGGAACAGTGGTTTTTCCGCATTACCGCCTATGCCGAGCGGCTCTTGGAAGACTTAAAGAAGCTGCCCGGCTGGCCGGAAAAGGTTAAAACCATGCAGGAAAACTGGATCGGGAAGAGCACCGGGGCCGAAGTCGTTTTCCGGGTAGAAGGAAGCGGCGAGGAAATACCGGTCTTTACCACCAGGCCTGATACCCTTTACGGCGTTACCTACATGGTCCTGGCCCCCGAGCATCCCCTGGTGATGAAACTGGCGGCCGGCACGCCCCAGGAAGGGGCGGTGGCCAAGTTCGTCGAGGCGGCCCGATATCTCAGCGATTTGGATCGTACGGCCACTGAAAAGGAAAAGGAAGGTGTCTTTACCGGCGCCTATGCCGTAAATCCTGTAAACGGCGAGCGGGTGCCCATCTGGACTGCCAACTACGTCCTTATGGAATACGGGACCGGTGCGGTCATGGGGGTGCCGGCCCACGACCAGCGCGACTTTGAATTCGCCCGCAAATACGACCTGCCGATTAAAGTGGTTATCCGCCCAAGGGACGGCGAGCTCGACGGTGCCGCCATGACGGAAGCCTACGTGGAAGACGGTATCATGGTAAACTCGGGACCCTTTAATGGCCTTGCCAACCGGGAGGGCATTGTTAAGGTCATTGAGTACCTGGAGAAAACCGGTAAAGGCAGGGGGCGGGTGAACTACCGCCTGCGCGATTGGCTCATCTCCCGCCAGCGTTACTGGGGCGCGCCCATACCCATGATTTACTGCGATCGCTGTGGTCTGGTGCCCGTGCCGGAGGAAGACCTGCCGGTCCTATTACCCGAAGGAGTGGAGTTTAAGCCCACGGGGGAATCGCCGCTAAAGAACTGCCCCGAGTTTGTCAACACCACCTGCCCCCGGTGCGGCGGCCCGGCGCGGCGAGAAACGGACACCATGGACACCTTTGTCTGCTCTTCGTGGTATTTCCTGCGCTACACCAGCCCCCACTGTCAGGATAAGGCCTTTGAGCGGGACAAGATTGATTACTGGATGAACGTCGATCAGTATATCGGCGGGGTGGAGCATGCCATCCTCCATCTCATGTATGCCCGCTTTTTCACCAAGGCTCTGTACGACTTCGGCCTTGTTGGGGTGGAGGAACCCTTCCAGAACCTTTTGACCCAGGGCATGGTCCTAAAAGACGGCGGTAAAATGTCTAAATCTAAAGGGAACGTGGTTAGTCCGGAAGAGATAATCGACCGCTACGGCGCCGACACCGCCCGCCTTTTCATCCTCTTTGCCGCTCCCCCGGAGCGGGACCTGGAGTGGAGCGATCAGGGGGTGGAGGGCTGCTATCGCTTTTTAAACCGGGTCTGGCGGCTGGTGGCCGGCTATGCCGGGGACGTGCGCGGCGCTGGCGACGGCATTGAGGTGAAAAGCGCCGCCGACCGCGAACTCTGGCGCCTCCTCCACGCCACCATTAAGAAAGTCACCGAGGACATCGAGGAGCGTTTTAACTTCAACACGGCCATCAGCGCCATTATGGAGCTGGTCAACGGCTGCTATCGCTATCAGGACAGCGTTCCGAAGCCGGATCAAAACCTGCCATTGATGGGGGAAGTCCTGCGCAAGCTCGTAACCCTTTTAGCCCCCTTTGCGCCCCACATCGCCGAGGAGCTGTGGCAGGGCCTGGGCGGCAGAGAAAGCGTCCATCTGGAGAAATGGCCAGCTTACGACCCTGAAGCCCTGGTAACGGAAGAAGTTACCATGGTAATACAGGTAAACGGTAAAGTGCGGGACCGCATGCAGGTTCCGGCGGGACTGCCGGAAGAAAAAATCAAGGAGCTGGCCTTAAAAAGGCAAAGGGTGGCCGACCTTCTGGCCGGACAGGAAGTGGTCAAGGTCATCGTCGTTCCCGACAAGCTGGTCAACGTCGTCGCCCGTCGGGCAAGCTGACGGTGAGGCTCATGCAGGTTTACCTGCATGGGCCTTAAAATAATGTTGCCCGGATAGCTTTTATGGGAAAGGATGGATAAGATGTTGCGGAGAAAGTTGCTACCGTCGCTGCTTATGGGAATTTTTATCTATTTTTCTTATAGCAGTATGGCCTGGGCGTCCTCTGGTGAATTGGGGCATATTTTGCCCTGGTGGAGCGTCCTGCCCTTTGTCGGCATGCTCCTTTCCATTGCCATTTGTCCCCTGGTCAACAGCCACTGGTGGGAGCATAATATGGCCAAGGTGAGCGCCTTCTGGGCCATGGTTTTCTTTATCCCCTTTTTTATTGCCTTTGGTAGCGGAACGGCCGTCTACCAGGCCCTGGAAGTATATCTCCTTGATTATCTGCCCTTCATCATTCTCCTTTTCGGTTTGTTTGTAGTTTCTGGAGGCATTATCCTCCGCGGCACTTTACGGGGTAATCCGGCGGTCAACACCCTCCTCCTTTTGGTCGGCACCTTTCTCGCCAGCTGGGTGGGCACGACGGGAGCCAGCATGCTCCTCATCCGGCCGGTGATCCGGGCTAACGAATGGCGGCGCTACAAGGCCCATATTATTATCTTCTTCATTTTCCTTGTATCCAATATCGGCGGTAGTCTTACGCCGGTAGGCGATCCGCCCCTGTTTCTGGGGTATTTACGGGGCGTACCCTTCTTCTGGACCATGCGCCTCATCGTCCCCATGGGCTTTAATGTCCTGGTACTGCTGACCCTTTATTATCTCCTTGATAGTTATTTTTACCGCAAAGAAAATACTCAAGAGCTTCCGGGCGGCCGTGAACCTCTACGCGTGGAAGGGCTGCAGAACCTAATATATCTCGGCATCATCCTGGCGGCCGTCATATTGAGCGGCGTCCTGGCCAAGAACCCTGCCTTCGCCGACCCTGAAACCGGTGAACTCTACGGCTTCACCCTCTTCCGCCACGGCGAGGAAAAGCTGGTATTACCCTTTACCAATATAATCCGCGATGTGGCCATACTTCTGGCGGCACTTTTGTCCTGGAGAACTACTTCTATGCAAATTCGTCAGGACAACCGTTTCACCTGGGGTCCCATCAAGGAAGTGGCCGTCCTCTTTGCCGGTATCTTCATGACCATGATTCCGGCCCTGGCCATCCTCCACGCCCGCGGCGCCGAGCTAGGGCTGACGCGTCCGGCCCAGTTTTTCTGGGCGGCCGGCGCCCTTTCCAGCTTCCTGGACAACGCCCCCACCTACCTGGTCTTTTTAACGACCGCCGCCAGCCTGGGAGCGACGAGCGGTGTTCCCACGACACTGGGCATAGTGGCCCCGAAAATGTTGATGGCCGTTTCCTGCGGCGCGGTTTTCATGGGGGCCAACACCTATATCGGCAACGCGCCCAACTTTATGGTGCGTTCCATTGCCGAAGAAAACGGCATCCGTATGCCCAGCTTTTTCGGTTATATGGCCTGGTCGATTGGAATTTTAATCCCCATCTTTATCCTGGATACCCTTCTGTTCTTCCGTTAGATTATAAGAATTTTTACGGGGTGACGGCAGGTGTGGGAATGGGATGGCCGTGTACGGTGGCTGGCCATGGGACTTGTGGCCGCCTTGCTCTTTGGACTGGGCTTGCAGTTCGGCCGCTGGCAGGAAAGGAAGGCGGCAGAGGAAACACCGCGGGTGGTGGCGGCAGACGAACGGCCCTTAAGCAAGAACGATAACACGACCAGCGAAGCGTCGACCATCCAGGTCCACGTGGCCGGCGCGGTGGAAAGGCCGGGAGTATACGAGTTAAAAAACGGGGCCAGGGTAAACGAGGCCGTGGCCCTGGCGGGGCTGCTGCCGGATGCCGATCCCAACGCCCTGAATCTGGCAGCGCCTTTAATGGACGGCCAGCAGGTGGTTGTTCCCCGGCGGGGTGAGGTGGCCGCGGCAGGGTACACCGGCCTTCCTGGGGCTTCCGCCGCAGGGGCCACCACCGGCGGTGTAAAATCCGGCGGCAAGATAAATATCAACACCGCCGGCCTTGCTGAGCTGGACGGCCTGCCGGGCATCGGCCCCACCCTCGCCCAGCGTATCATCGACTACCGCAACCAGAAGGGCCCCTTTCGCACCATCGAGGACCTGCAGAATGTTTCCGGCATCGGCCCCAGCAGATTTAACGAAATCAAGGACCTGATTACCGTCTATTAAATCATCCTTGACACGATTACGGGATGTAGATAAACTGGCTATGTAACAAAAGCCAAAAGGAGCGCATAGGATGAACGTTATCCAGGCCGTTATCCTGGGTTTGGTCCAGGGACTGGGCGAGTTTTTGCCCATCTCCAGTTCCGCCCATCTCGTTTTGCTGCCGTGGTTCTTCCGCTGGCCCGATCCCGGCCTGACCTTCGACGTGGCTCTCCATCTGGGAACCCTCATCGCCGTAATCCTTTACTTCTGGCGGGATCTTTTGGAACTCGTCGTTTGCGGTTTGTTTCAACCCCGCAGCCGGGACGGCCGCCTTTTCTATTATTTGCTTGTCGCCTCCGTCCCGGGAGCCCTTTTCGGTTACCTCCTGGAAGATCAGGCGGCGACAGTTTTTCGCTCCCCCCTGCTTATCGCCGCGACCCTGACCCTTATGGGTTTAGGTCTCTGGTGGGCCGACAGGGCGGGGCGTAAATCCCGCAGCATGGACGAGATTACCTTGATGGACGGCATCATTGTTGGCCTTTCCCAGGCCCTGGCCATTATTCCCGGCGTTTCCCGTTCCGGCATTACCATGTCGGCGGGCCTTTTAACGGGCATGCGGCGGGAAACGGCGGCCCGCTTTTCCTTTCTCATGTCGGTGCCGATTATAGCCGGGGCGGCCTTGCTGCAGCTTAAGGATTTAACCACGGCGGCTGTCAACACTCCCTTCATTCTGGGAGTGGTAACCTCTGCCGTCGTCGGCTTTTTGGCCATAAAATTTATGCTCCGCTACCTGCGCCATGGTAGCTATCTCTTATTTACCTGGTACCGTATTTTACTCGCCCTGCTGGTCGTAATGGTTTTCTATTGGCGCCGTTAAAAAGGGAAGTAAAGCCGCTATCAACCATTGGTAGCGGTTTTATTTTATTGGTTATGCTAATATTTAAAGCAATAAGCGGTTTTTTCTACCCATGCGGTAAGAAGGTGTGGCAGTGCTAAGGGTTACAGGTATCAAAATACCCGTAACTGAGAAGGGTCCGGATTTGCATGCCGCCCTTTTGCGGAAACTCGGCATACCGGCCCGGGATTTATTGGATTTTTCCATTTACCGCCTGTCCCTCGATGCCCGCTCCCGGGAAATGATTTACTGGGTTTATACCCTGGATGCCAGGGTAAAAAACGAAGACCGTCTTCTAAAAAGGCATGCCGGCGATAAAACCGTTACCCGGGCCGTCTATCCCGTCTACCGGCCAGTACAGTCCGGAGAGGAGATGCTTCCCCATCGTCCCGTAATTATCGGCACCGGACCGGCCGGCCTTTTTGCCGGGCTGCTTTTGGCCCGCCGGGGATACCGGCCCATCCTGCTGGAGCGGGGCGGAGATGTCGATACCCGGACGAAAGCGGTGGCCCGCTTCTTTGAGGAGGGCATCCTCGACCCCGGGTGCAATGTACAGTTCGGCGAAGGGGGGGCCGGGACTTTTTCCGACGGCAAGCTGACGACTTTAATCAACGATCACCGCTGCCGTTTCGTCCTCGAGGAATTTGTGCGCTGGGGGGCGCCCCGGGAAATCCTTTATTACTATCGGCCCCACATCGGCACCGATATTCTAAGGCTTGTCGTTAAAAACATGCGCCGTGAAATAACCCGCCTGGGAGGAGAGGTATATTTTAATACCCGGGTTACCGACTTGATAATCAAAAACGAGGGCCTGGAAGGCCTGGTCATAAACAATTCGGAAAAGCTGCCGGCGGCGGTGGCAGTTCTCGCCTGCGGCCACAGCGCCCGGGACACCTTTAAATTGCTGTTAGAAAGGGGGGTGCGCGTCGAGCCCAAACCCTTTTCAATCGGGGTGCGCATCGAACACCCCCAGGAACTCATCAACCTTGCCCAGTATAAAAGGTTTGCCGGGATAAAAGGCCTGGGACCCGCTGATTATAAATTGGCCTACCACGCCCCTGCCGGCCGTTCGGCCTATACCTTTTGCATGTGCCCCGGAGGGAGCGTGATAGCCGCCGCATCAGAACCCGGCGGGGTGGTAACCAACGGCATGAGTACCTATGCCCGGGACGGCGAAAATGCCAATAGCGCCCTTCTAGTGGGGGTGACGCCGGATGATTTCGGCAGCGACCACCCCCTGGCAGGTATTGAATTCCAGCGCCGGTGGGAACGCCTAGCCTTCCGACTGGGCGGGGAAAATTATCATGCCCCGGTGCAGCTGGTAGGGGACTTCCTGGCCGGGCGGCCTTCGGAACAGCTGGGTAAGGTGCGACCAACCTATCGCCCTGGGGTGGCCCTCGGCGATTTAAAGGACTGTCTGCCCGATTATGTTGTGGCCACCTTAAGGGAAGCCATTGCCGTCTTCGACCGCAAGGTTCACGGCTTTGCCCTACCGGAGGCGGTGTTGACCGGGGTGGAAACCCGCAGTTCTTCCCCGGTACGCATCTGGCGCGATGCAAGGGGAGAAGCCGGTGTCCGGGGCCTTTACCCGGCCGGCGAAGGGGCGGGGTATGCCGGAGGTATTGTATCCGCCGCCGTTGACGGCCTTAAAGTTGCCGAAGCCATCATCGCCCGCTACCGGCCTTTGGAGTAGCCGCCTGGGAAATCGGTGCTTTTGCGGCGGCGCCTGATCTCGACGCCGGCATAAGCGATGGTTCCCGGGAGGGGCGCTCGGGGCTTCTTTATACGCACCATCACTTCTTCGACGGGAAAAGAAACGAGGATTTTTTGGGCCACAGTTTCCGCCAGGGCTTCTAAAAGATGAAATCGCCCTTCAGTTACTATCGTACGAACCAACCGGTAAACCGCATCGTAGTTGATGGTGGCCTTTAAATCGTCGGTTTTTCCGGCCGGTGACAGATCCAGGACGAGCTCGATGTCTAAGATGAAAGGCTGCCCCAGCTCGGCTTCCGCCGGGTGACAGCCGTGGTGGGCGTAGAATTCCAGACCCGCGAGGATTATTTTATCGTTAGCCATAGTAAGGACTCCCAGGTAAATTAAATTTTACTTCCCACGGATGAGGGACATGGCCTCGGCCCGGGCGGCCTGGTCGCGGCGGAAAAGACCGCGGACGGCAGAGGTAATGGTAATATGACCCGGTTTTTTAATACCGCGCATGCTCATGCACAAATGCTCGGCTTCGATGACCACGACGACGCCGTAGGGATCGAGTTTTTCCATGATGATATCGGCGATCTGGGAGGTTAGACGTTCCTGAACCTGGGGCCGCCGGGAGGCGATATCTACCACCCGCGCCAGCTTGGACAGGCCGGTGATTTTCCCGCGGGGTATATAGGCCACGTGGGCCTTGCCTACAAAGGGGAGAAAATGGTGCTCGCAGACGGAATAAAGGGGGATGTCCTTTACCAGCACCATTTCCTCATGATGTTCATCGAAGACCACCGTTAATTCCTCTCCGGGGTCGCGATTAATGCCGGCGAAAATTTCGGCGTACATATCGGCAATGCGGCGCGGGGTTTCCCTCAAGCCTTCACGTTCCGGGTCTTCGCCTACGGCCTCAATGATCATTCGCACTGCCTGACGGATTTTCTCTTTGTCCATCGTCAATCCTTCCTCCCGGCAAATCTCTGTTTTCTGTCATTAAAGCACAGATCTTGGAGCCAGTCAATTTAAGCGAGAAGGAATATGGCTTTTCAAGGCGAAATATGTTTCAAGATAGGGAAGATGGAGGTGCAGATATGGCCATTGCGGCAAACTATGCCGAGCAGCTGCGTTTTTTGGGCCTCGGGGCGGAAGAACTCGCCCTGATGCACGGAGAAAAGGAAATTTTTCTTCGGGAAGCCGACAATGTTGTCAAGACCTTTTACGATGAGCTCGTCAAGTATCCTTATCTGGATGCTTTGATTAAAAACCACAGCACCATTGAACGCCTCTCCCAGACCCAAAGGGCTTATTTTATCAGCCTCACGGAGCCGGTGATCGATGAAGAGTATATAGCCCGGCGTTTGGCCATCGGCAAAAAGCATCAAGAAATCGGCCTCTATCCCAGGTGGTACCTCGGGGCCTACCGTATTTATCTTACGGAAATCCGCCGCATCATCTGGCAGTACCACGGCGGGGAACCGGAACTGGCCTTAAGCCTGCTGGAAGCCTTTACAAAAAGAATCGTTTTCGACATGCAGCTGGCCATTGAAAACTATATCGTGGACCAGCTCGAACACCTTACCCGATTCCACGACGAAATTGCCGCCGTGGCCAGGATCATCGGCGACATCGCCGAACAGACGAAGATCTTATCCCTCAACGCCTCCATCGAAGCGGCACGGGCCGGGGAACACGGGCGCACTTTCTCGGTGGTGGCCCAGGCGGTACGGGACCTTGCCGCCAGAACTTCCCAGTCGGCCAAGGATATCACCCAGAAGGTCCAGGAAAATTCGCGTATCCTGGCACGGATGCAGCAGAAGGGAAAGTGAGACGCGTTGGCCCATGAAGACCTGCAGGCCTATTTGCTTTATCTGGAACAAAAGGGGCTGCTCCACCGCATCAAGGTGGAAGTGGACCCCATCCTGGAAATTGCCGCCATCGCCGACCGCGTGGTAAAAAGAGGAGGACCGGCCCTCCTTTTTGAGCGGGTAAAGGGGTCTTCTTTACCCGTGGCCGCCAATCTTTTCGGCAGTGAAGAGCTGGTCAAGGCGGCCCTGGAGATCGCCGATTTGGAGGAACCGGCAGGGCGCCTGCGCGCCCTTATTGATTTGCCCGGTACGGGCGGCGGCCTGATGGAAAAAATTAAATATCTACCCCGCCTGGCCGAGCTGGGACGTTTTCTCCCCCGCCGGGTTAAGTCCGCCCCCTGCCAGGAAATAAGGGTCGATCCTCCTTCCCTGGCGGAACTGCCGGTGCTTCAGCTATGGCCGGAGGACGGCGGCCGGTTCATTACCCTGCCCCTGGTTTTCACCCGCGATCCCGTCACCGGGCGGCGCAACGTCGGCATGTACCGCATGCAGGTTTTCGACGAACGCACCACCGGCATGCACTGGCACCGCCACAAGGACGGAGCGGAGCACCTGCGTAAAAGCGGCGGGCGCCTGGAAGTGGCCGTGGCCCTGGGGGCCGATCCGGCGGTGATCTATGCTGCCACCGCGCCCCTGCCGCCGGGAATAGATGAGATGCTTTTTGCCGGCTTTTTGCGGCGGCAGCCGGTGGAGATGGTACCCGCCTTGACCGTAGACATTGAAGTGCCGGCCCGGGCGGAAATTATCCTGGAGGGTTACGTGGAAGCAGGTGAAGAGCGGCTGGAAGGCCCCTTCGGCGACCATACGGGTTATTATTCCCCCGCCGATTATTACCCGGTTTTCCACCTGACCTGCATGACCATGCGCCGCCGGGCCGTTTATCCGGCCACGGTGGTGGGACCGCCGCCCATGGAAGACGCCTATCTGGGCAAAGTCACGGAACGCCTCTTTTTGCCCCTCATCCAGCTTCAGCTGCCCGAAGTTGTGGACATTAACTTTCCGGTGGAAGGGGTGTTTCACAACTGCGTCATTGTTTCCATCCGCAAGACCTACCCCGGCCAGGCGCGCAGGGTAATGCATGCCCTCTGGGGTATGGGCCAGATGATGTTTACCCGGTTGATAATTGTCGTCGACGATGACGTCGACGTTCACGATCTCAGCGCGGTACGCTGGCGCGTCCTGGGCAACATCGAGCCGCGGCGGGACACGGTTATCGTAGACGGGCCCGTGGACGCCCTCGACCATGCCTCCACCTATACGGGTTACGGCAGCAAGATGGGTCTGGATGCCACGCGCAAAATGCCGGAAGAGGGCTATCCCCGGCCCTGGCCCCGGGAGGCGCGTATGAGTAGGGAAATTCTGGAATTAATCGACAGGAAGTGGCATGAATATGGCCTGCCGTAAGCTGAAAATTTTCCTGGAGATGATTAAATTTGAGCATACCATTTTCGCCCTACCTTTTGCCTACCTGGGGGCCTTCCTGGCCGCCGGTGGCAGGCCGACTCTCGCCCAGCTGGGCTGGATTACCCTGGCCATGATCGGAGCCAGGACGGCGGCCATGTCTTTAAACCGCCTCATTGACCGCCATATCGATGCCTTAAACCCGCGTACGGCCGACCGTGCCCTTCCCCGGGGTCTTTTGTCTGTAGCCGAGGTATGGCTGTATACGATCATCTCCTTTGCCCTTTTGTTTTACGCGGCCGCCAGGCTCAACTGGCTCTGCGTACAGTTGCTGCCCATAGCCGTTTTCGTTCTGATCGTTTATTCTTACACCAAACGCTGGACCTGGGCCTGTCACCTGGTCCTGGGCCTGGCCGACTCTTTAGCCCCCGTGGGAGCATGGGTGGCCGTACGTGCGGCCGTAGACCTGCCGGCCGTGGTCTTAGGCCTGGGCATGGGAAGCTGGGTGGCCGGATTTGACATTATTTACGCCTGCCAGGATTACGACTTTGACCGCCAATACGGCATACATTCGATACCCGCCCGTTTCGGCAAGGCCCGGGCCCTGACTATAGCCCGCTTCCTCCACGCCTTTGCCGTCCTCATGCTGGTCCTGGTGGGTCTGCTCCTTGACTTAAGCCCGACTTATTTCCTGGGGGTAATACTGGCGGCGGTTATTTTAATTTACGAACACCGTCTGGTGTCCCCCGAAGATTTGTCCCGCATCAATATAGCTTTTTTAAATTTAAACGGCTATTTGAGCGTTTTAATGTTTATCTTTACCTTTTTAGCCTTAAACTGGCGCTGAAGATACAGGGGTGAAAACATTGGTTTCGAAACGCTTAAGCCTTGCGCTCCTTCTTTTAATAGTCGTTATGGCCGCTGCCGGCTGCCGGACTACGGCGAAGGAAGGCCGGACGGAAGAAACCTTGAAGCTGGGCCTCATCCCCGTGGAGGATAACTTCCCCTTTTTCGTTGCCGAGGAAGAAGGGCTTTTCAATAAAGCCGGATTAAAGGTGGAGCTCATACCTTTCAACAGCGCCCGCGATCGCGATCTGGCCCTGCAGGCGGGGAATATTGACGGCGAGGTGGCGGACATCGTGGCCGCCGCCCTTTTACGGAAGGGCGGCACACCTGTAAAGATCGTCTCCCTGACCATGGGTTCTACCCCGGCCGAAGGACGTTTTGCCCTGGTCGCCCGACCGGGAACCGCCGTAAATCGCCCGGAACAGCTTAAAGGTGCCACCTTGGGTATTTCGGAGAACACCATAATCGAGTACGTCGCCGACCGGCTCCTTATGGAAGCCGGGGTGGATCCCGGCAGTGTTCAGAAGGTAGCCGTACCCCAGATTCCCGAACGCCTGCAGCTCCTGCTGGGAGGGAGGCTGGAAGCCGCCCTTTTACCCGATCCCTTTGCCACCCTGGCGGAGAAGAAGGGCGGCCGGGTAATCCTGGACGATACCAAGCTTCAGCGCAACCTGTCCCAGGTGGTGCTCATTTTCCGGGAAGATGCCATCAAGGAAAAAGGGGCGGCCATCAAGAAAGTATTGCAGCTTTACGGGGAAGCGGCCGACATGGTGAGCAGCCATCCGGAAAAGTACCGGGAACTTTTTGTCGCCAAAGCCCGCATTCCCGAAGAGTTAAAAGATACCTACCTGTCGCCCAGGTTTTCACCGCCCCGGCTGCCGGCAGAAAGGGAAGTGGCCGACGTCCAGGACTGGATGGTGGCCAAAAAACTGTTGCCGGCACCTTACAGTTATGCTGAACTTGTGGACGGCACCTTTGTCCCGGCCGGCGGGGAAAATAAGTGATACGGGTTATTGATGTAGATTACATCTATCAAAACCCTTCGGGTGCCGTGACGGCCCTTGAAGGCATAAATTTCAGCGTGGCAGAGGGACAGACCTGTGCCCTCATCGGCCCTTCAGGTTGCGGCAAAACCACCCTCCTTTATCTGCTGGCCGGGCTCTTGACCCCTCTGCGGGGTGAGATATGGGTCGGGGGGGAAAGGGTATGCAGGCCGCGCCGGCAGACGGCCGTCATCCTCCAGGATTACGGTCTTTTGCCCTGGAAGACGGTGTGGGAAAACGCCGCTCTGGGACTAAACTTACGGCGCTACAGCCGGCGCCGGCAGGTGGAAAAGCTCAGTCCCCTTTTGGCCGCCCTGGGCCTTAAAGGGCTGGAAAAACGTTATCCTTCTCAGCTCAGCGGGGGGCAGAAACAGCGGGTGGCCATAGCCAGGGCCCTGTCCCTGGACCCCGACGTCCTGTTGATGGATGAGCCCTTCAGCGCCCTCGATGCCCTGACCCGCGAGGGTCTGCAGCAGACCCTTATAGAAATACAAAACCAGCGCCGGTTGACGACGGTGCTGGTTACCCATAACATTGAAGAAGCCGTTTTTCTCGGACAAAAAATCATCATCTTTACGGAAGCACCGGGCCGGGTCAAGGCAGTCCTGGACAACCCGGGGGCAGGGGGAAAAGACTATCGCTTTACCGCTGAGTTCCACCAATTTTGTTCCCAGGTGAGACGGATGCTGGGGAGTTCCCCTGGACCAGGGAAGAGGGGGGGTGCCGAGGGGTGACGGATGCCCGCCGTGTCCTGTCCTATCTGGCGTCCGTTGTTTTCTTGCTCCTTATTTGGTGGCTTCTGGCATTAATTATAAATAATCCGGGTCTGCCTGATCCCTTGAAGGTTTTCCACAGTCTGGTGGAGAAAGGCTGGCCGGAACTGGCACGCCATATGTACGTCAGTACCTACAGAGTTCTGGGAAGTCTGGCACTGGCGTTAGTTGTGGGGGTGCCTTTAGGCCTCCTGGCCGGGCGGCAACCGCTTTTTGACGCCTTTCTGGCACCCCTGGTTTACCTCCTTTACCCCGTTCCCAAGGTCGCCCTTTTGCCGGTAGCCATGGTTCTTTTAGGTATCGGCGATTCTACCAGAATGCTTGTTATTTTTATGGTGGTCGTCAATCAGATCCTAATTACGACCCGGGACGCCGCTCGCAAGATACCGCCCCAGCTGCTGCTGTCCGTCGCCTCCCTGGGGGCCGGCAAATTCAGCCTGTACCGCCAGGTGGTCATACCTGCCTGCCTGCCGGAAATAATAACGGCCGTGCGCATATCCCTGGGCAGTGCCATCTCCGTCCTTTTTTTAAGCGAAACCATCGCCGGCAACAGTGGCCTGGGGTATTACATCCTGGACGGGCTGTTCAGGGCCGATTATGGAGCGATGTTTGCCGGGATACTGGCCATGGCCCTCATGGGCCTGGTCCTTTATATTTTGCTTAATTTCCTAGAATATCTCCTGTGTCCCTGGCATCGGCTGTAGTCAGCATTGCGGGGTCGGCAGGGGAGGCAAAACGTGGATGTAACGTAATTAGGGTTGTAGAGCCAGGCGGCGGGCGGCAGCAGTATAAAAGGAGCATTTTTCCGGCCCGGCGCCTGCGGGACGGGCCAGGCGGCGGGCATCCTGGACGACTTGCCAGGCGGGGTCGTCCAGGACCGTCTCCCCCGCGGTGATAATCTTTACCACCTGTTCAATAATGTCTCTTTCGAGGCCAACCTTGGTCATGATCTCCCGGGCCAAGGCAGCGGTTCCTGCCTTTTCTCCGCCCACACCAATGTCGTAGAACAGGCAGGCCGCGATGGCTACCAGGGGTTGCACGCCTTCTTCCCGGGCTATTTTTTCGGCAAAGCTGGCGGCCTTTAAGGCCAGGTTGAGCAATTCCCTCTGGTGGAAGAGATTTTTCCGGGCCTCTACTTCCAACTTATCGCGGATTACCCGGGGCTGGCGCTGGTAAACGGTGGCCACTTCTCCCAGGCACTTGCTGGCGTAGGAACACCAGGCGGCACAGCCGGGGTCAAAGCGGGGGTTGGTTACCAGCTTGCGGCAGTGGGGGCAGCGTAAGTTGACATCGTCCTTCCAGAACTCAATCAGGCCGCCGCAGTGGGGGCAGGGTTCCTCGAAAAT
The DNA here is from genome assembly GCF_039233145.1 of Moorella humiferrea. NCBI lineage: Bacteria > Bacillati > Bacillota > Clostridia > Neomoorellales > Neomoorellaceae > Neomoorella > Neomoorella humiferrea. The sequence goes on from NZ_CP136419.1 coordinate 569,924, forward strand.
ATCGCCGGGCTTCCAGTAGCGACGGTCCTGGCCGGGGCAGCGTACCGGGCTCATTTTTCCTCCTCCTTTTTCTCTACTTACCTGCATCCTAATACGGAACCTTACGGCGGGCTATGATGGAGATCACATACGGAAGGGAGAATACTGTATTAAATGTCGCCGGGAAACAAGGTAAGAAAGGCCACCTTTCTACTTATAGTTTTTTTTCTCTTTTTTATAACACCCTTTAAAGTTTGGGCGGAAAATGAGGAAACGCCTCCCCAGATTACGGCAGCGGCGGCGGTTTTGATGGACATGGCCACGGGAAAGGTACTCTGGGAAAAGAATCCTGATGAACGTAAGGCCCCGGCCAGTACCACTAAAATCCTGACGGCGTTGATTGCCCTGGAAAAGGGACGTTTGGATGATGTGATTACCGTGGGGCCCAATCCCCCGCGGGTGGACGGCACCAGGGTCTATCTGGTAGAAGGAGAGCAAGTGACCTTGGAAAATCTCCTCTATGCCATGCTCCTTAACTCCGGTAACGACGCCGCCCTGGCCATCGCCGAGCATTACGGCGGGTCCCAGGAAGGCTTTGCCCGGTTGATGAATGAAAAGGCCGCCTCCCTGGGAGCCGTGAATTCCCACTTTGTGACCCCCAATGGCCTTCCCAATCCCAATCACTATACCACCGCGAGGGATCTGGCGATAATCGCCCGCGCGGCCATGCAGAACGAAACCTTTCGCCGCATAGTAGCCACCAAAACCCGGCCCTGGCACGGTCAAGAATGGGAAACGACCTTGATCAACCAGAATAAGCTCCTCTGGAACTATGAAGGCGCCGATGGGGTAAAAAACGGATACACCTCCGAAGCCCATTTTACCCTGGTGGGTTCGGCTACCCGGGACGGGCAGAGCTATCTGGCAGTGGTCCTGGACGAACGCAGCTCCCGGACGGCCGAAGGGGACGTGGCCGCCCTCCTGGATTATGCCTTCAAGGAATTTCGTTCCTTTCAACTGGTACGCCAGGGCGAAATCGTTGCCGTAGTCGAGGCCGGGGACGGCAAAAAGGTAGAGCTTGCGGCGGCCGCGGATCTGGCCATAGTCGGCAGGAACGATGGCAGCGGTCCCCCGGTCGGGCGGCTGGAGCTTTCTCCAATAAAGGGCCCCCTCCCGGCGGGCCGGAGCGTTGGCGAAATTGTTTTCCGCCAGAATGGGGAGGTGGTGGGCCGGGTAGCCGTTGTCAACCGCCAGCCTATCCCGGCGCGGCCTCTAAGCATCGGCGACTGGTGGTTAAGGTTCAGCCTGCCAGTATTGGGTGTGGCCGGTTTATATTATCTGGTTCAGGCCGAAAAACAGCGCCGCCGGCTTTTTCGCGCCCGCAGGCGGGTTTTCGGCGATTATTCCTAAAAGGGCTAAAGGCACGGACGACTGGCCAGGGGTATTCCCAGTTCCCTGGCCGTCACCGGGTTCAGGGCAGCCAGGTCGGTCTTGTTGACCTGTCTCACGGCTTTTTTACCGAGGGCGCGTACCCCTTCCATGATTTCCGTGTTGCAGGCCCGTAGAAAGTTGGCCAGATTTTGGGCGGCTTTCTCGACGTCCAGACGATTTTGATAGCGCCCCGTGGCAAAGACAACGTCCACGGGGGGTTCCCAGGGTAAGGCCTTCAACACCTGGGTATGGGTGAGGGCGAAGAGGGCTATGGTGCCGATATATACGGCGTCGGCCCCCAGGGCCAGGACCTTTAAAAAATCACCGGGCGTCACCAGTCCGCCGCCGGCTATCAGGCTGACCCGTTTTTTGACGCCCTGTTTTTTTAAATAGGCGGCCGCGCGGTTGACGGCATAGACCGTCGGCACGCCGAAGTCGTCCTGGATTATGGGCGGTGAACCCTTTGAGGCAGCCCCAGCGCCATCGATGGCTATAAAATCAACGTCGGCTTCCAGAAGTATTTCCAGATCCCTTTCCAGATCGTTGCCGGCGCCGATTTTAACGCCGACGGGCACGCCGTCGGACAGGTGACGTAGCCTGGTGACCAGGCGCGGTAAATCTTTACGGGGGTTGTTCATACCCGGCATGCGGGCGTAGGTGACGACCGCCTGGCCGGGTTTGAGGCCAATGAGGCGGCGACCTAAGGGAGGCAGCTCATTGTATTCGGTACGATGCCCCAGGCCGCCGATGGCCGCCTGGCCCAGCTGAATTTCGATCATGTCGGCCTGTTTTAATATCTCCGGTTGATGATTTAAGCCGTTGCGGGTGTACTGGACGATGAGGAAGCGTGCGGCCCGGCGCTCGGACGGGAGCATGGGGCCTTCGCCGGTGTTGGAGGCCGTGCCCGCCAGGGCCGCGCCTCGGGCCAGGGCAACCTTGGTTTTTTCGCTTAAGGCCAGCCCGTAGGCCATGCCGGAAACAATGATGGGCATGCTTATTTGAAGGGGCCGTTTCGCCCGGGGTCCTAGAGTCACCTTGGTGTCGACGGGGACGCTTCCTTCGACGGGGAGTTTGGCTAACTGGGCCAGGTTAAAGATAAGGTCTTCCGTTCCTGGAGAACGCCAGGGACTGCCGAAGGGGCGTTGGATGATTTTGCCATGGTGGGCCCGCAGATTGGTTTCCACAATTTTCTGAAGGCCGGTGCGCGTTGAGGCCGAGACGAATTCCCATAGATTCTCATCATAAGGTTCGGTCATTATGGTTTGAAGAAAGAAATCGTGCCACCGGTTCAACAGGGGGCGACGGAGGAACCATAACCCCAGAAGGGTCAGACCGGCTGAGCCCAGTACGGTTTTAAAGAGATCGCCGCTTCCGGCTTTTTTATTATTCATCTGATACTCCATTCCCCTATAGACAGTGTATTATCATTATCTCCTAAAAAGCCAAGCCTATATTCTAGGCTCATTACCCTTCCGGGAATGGGACAGAATATGGGCAGGCAGGTGATAAAAATGGGTACGCCTCTAAAGAGGGTCATTTTTGAGCCCGGTGCCCTTGATTATCCTTTGGGTAAAAAACTATACCATACTTTTCGTGAAAAGGGCCTGGAGATACTCTTTACTTCTTCCTACAACCGGATAACCGGCATTCCTGGTAAATCTATGCGGGAAAGCTTCATGGAAGCCAAAAGGACCCTGGTGGTGGGGGTAAGACGAAGCAGGCGTCTGGAAACCTGCAAACCATCGGCCCACTATCAATTACCTCTAGCTACTAGTTGCCCCGGAATGTGCGAGTACTGTTACCTGTTCACCCACTTCGGCCGCAGGCCGTACCAGCGAATTTACGTCAACATAGACGAAATCCTGGCGATGGCCAAGGATTATATCGAGGACAGGAAACCGGAAGTTACGGTCTTTGAAGCGGCAGCTACTTCAGACCCCCTTCCGGTAGAAAAATATACCGGTAACCTGGCCCGTACCATTGAATTTATGGGTAATCAACCCCTGGGACGCTTGCGTGTTGTCACCAAATTTACCGATGTTGCAAACCTTTTGGGATTAGACCACCGCGGTCATACCCGCTTTCGTTTTAGTATTAACGCCGCGGATATAATTAAGCGTTTTGAGCATGGTACGCCGCCGCTGGCAGAACGGCTGGCGGCGGCTGCCAGGATAATAAAGGCCGGCTATCCCCCGGGTTTTATCATAGCCCCCATATTTTACCTGGATGGCTGGCAAGAGCAATACCGGGCTCTTTTTCAAGAAATTGCCCGGCAACCTTTAATTGCAGAACACAACGACCTGACCCTGGAATTGATAACCCATCGCTTCACGAAAAAGGCGAAGACCACTATAGAAACTTTATTTCCAAAGACAGAATTACCTCTCGATGAAGAGGACCGCAGTTTCAAATACGGCCAGTTCGGTTACGGTAAATATGTTTACCCTGCTAAGGTAAAAACAGAGATGGAATCGTTTTTTAAAGAAATGGTAGCTACTTATCTACCCCAGGCGACTATTGAATACTTTATATAGCTATGATTACTAGTTTACAAGGCGCGTATTTTTACTCCCCGGGCGAGTTCTTCGCCGGCTAAATTATAAAGCGTATCCAGGAGGGCTACCTGGAAACTGGCCGGCCCCTGGCTGGCTGCCGCCGCAGATTCTGCCGCCAGCCCATAATAGGCGAGGGCCGCAGCACTGGCTGTTACGCCGTCTTCCTCCACGGCCCGGAAAGCGGCGATTATCGCGGTGGCAGAACAGCCGGTTCCGGTAACGAGGGTCAGCAGGGGGTGCCCATTGTCTACTGCCAGCAGGCGTTCCCCGTCACTAATGTAATCAGTAGCTCCCGTAACCGCTACCACAGTATTTAAATCCCTGGCTACTTGCTTGACCATTTCTGCCACCTGGGCAGGAGCCCCCGCGGCATCTACTCCTTTTGTCTGCCCGCCAAAACCACCTATGATGGCTATTTCCGACGCATTACCGCGGAGGATATCGACATGCAGTTCCTTGATAATTTTTTGCGCCGTCCGGGTGCGGAAAGGCGTAGCCCCGGCTCCTACAGGATCAAAAACTACAGGGATGCCGGCTTTATTGGCTGCTTTACCTGCCAAGAGCATTGCTTCAACTACATCTTCCGTCAAGGTTCCCATATTCAGTACTACCGCCTGGGCCAAGCGGGCCATATCAGCCACTTCTTCCGCGGCGTAGGCCATGACCGGCGAGGCGCCGACGGCCAGGGTGACATTGGCCGTCAAATTGGTTACTACCAGGTTGGTTATGTGGTGAACTAAAGGTCTTTGCTCCCTTATCCTCCGGCGTAGAGATACTACCTGTTCGCCCCAGTCCATATTCTCCTTCCTTTCATATTTTTGAGCCCGTTTTACTTCAGTATACCATAATTTTTAATCTCCAGAACTCGATATGCCAGCAGGAATTTAGCGGCTGCCCGCAGAAATCTGCCTTATGCTGGAAAGGCCTTTGGTGTGGACGGCCATTGCGTATATAGTTGGCCTGCTTTTGACTCCGCAAATAAAAGCGGCGCCGGCCTGGGCCCTTGCCCTGGCCGTTAGTCCCTTGCTGCCGGTTTTATTTATCCGGAGGCCGCAGCGTCGTCAATGGCGGTACGCGTTTTTTCTGGCCGGATTTATGGCCCTGGGTGTCGTTGTTGGCACCTGGGATGACAGCCATCGCCAGAGCCAGCTTGTGGGCGAGCGGGATACATTTTTAGATCTTACCGGTGTAGTGACGGGGGAACCGCGGGTTTACGCCAACCGCGTCGAGTATACCCTTGAAGCCCGGGAGATAAGGCAGGGCGGGTACCACAAAAGGGTAAGGGAGAAAGTTCAGGTTGTACTTTATAAAACTGCCGGAGAAGGGGCCATTGCCCTTTATCGCTACGGCGACGTCCTCAAAGTCCACGGTCGGCTGGAGGCCCCGCGGACGGCCCGCAATCCCGGTGAGCTGGACTACCGCGCCTACCTGGAGCGTCAGTATATTTATAACCGTATGGTAATAAACGACCGGCAGGCCATAACAAAGGTGGGTACCGATCCGGGCAATCCCCTGGTTCGCCTGGCCTTTTTTTGCAAAGCCAGGGTGAAGGAAACCATCGCCGCGGCCGTGCCGCCGCGCCAGGCAGGAATCCTGGCGGCCCTTTTATTTGGTGACGTTAATGAATTAACGCAGGCCGACGCCGACACCTTTAAAAACCTGGGCGTATTTCATTTCTTCGCCGTCAGCGGTTCCAATACGGCCGTGGTTTTGCTGATCGTCATGGCCGTCGCCGGCCTTTTAGGATTGGGACGTAAGGCGGCCGTAGCCTTAAGCCTTGCCGGGCTCCTTTTTTACGCCGCCGCAACCAACTTTACTCCTTCGGTCCTCAGGGCCGGCCTCATGGCCGCTTTGGGGTTGATGGCCTACCTGCGGCGGGAGAACCGGGACTTCTATACCGCCCTGGCCCTGGCGGCCCTGATAATCCTCTTCTTTCGCCCGCGTTACCTCTACGACGGCGGCTTTCAGCTTTCCTTTGCCGCCGCCTGGGGAATTGTTTATCTATATCCCCTGCTGGACGCCCTTTTGACCCGGCTTCCGTCCTGGCGGGTCTACCTGATAGTTCCCCTGGCGGCCCAGGTGGCCACGATGCCTTTGGTGGCCTACTATTTTAATTTTATATCCCTTTTAAGCCTGCCGGCCAACCTGTTAACTGCCTTTGTGGTGGGAGGCATTGTCGCCGTGGGGCTGGCTGCCGCCGTCCTGGCCGTAGTCGCTCCTGCGGCCGGCGGCGCTGTATTCGCCGCCCTGGGCGCGGTGGTAACTATGCTTCTAGCCTTTTTGGAAATCCTGGCCGGTATGCCGGGAATTATTATCCCTGTGGCCGCGCCCTCCTCTGAAGTGGTGGCAGGTTATTATCTCGTCTTAATCCTTTTGCGGGAAATATGGCTGCGCCGCTATGAACCCCGCTGGCAGGCTTTGTGGCAGTGGCACCGCCGCGAGCTGGGCCTGCTGGCTCTCCTTACCCTGGCCACCCTCCTAATTTTTCTTTATCCTCCGGGCCGGCAGGAGGAACTCAAGGTAACCTTTATCGACGTTGGCCAGGGAGACGCCATTTACATGGCCACTCCCTCCGGTCGGCACCTCCTTATCGACGGCGGCGGGCGTCCCTACGATCAGGAAAATTTCGACGTGGGGGAAAGGGTGGTGGTGCCCTTCCTCCGTCGCCAGGGGGTGCGGCATCTGGACGTGGTTATCAGCACCCATCCCGATGCCGATCATATGGGAGGCCTCTTTTCCGTAGTCCGCGAGATGCCCGTGTCCCTTGTGGTCGTGCCGCCCTTACGCGGAACCATGCTGGAAGAGTACCGCCCCTTCCTGGCCGAACTTCAGGCCCGGGGTATACCCTGGCAGGAAGCAGGTCGCGGCGACGCCCTGGCCTTGGATCCGGCCATCAATATCCAGATCCTGCACCCCGGCCGGGAAATCAACGGCAGCGAATCTTTCGGCAACAATAACTCCCTGGTGCTCAAGGTAATTTACCGTCAGTTTAGCCTGCTCCTTTCTGCCGATATCGAGGCCGAAGCCATGGCTGATCTGGTAAAAGGCGGGGTGGATGTAAGCTGTACCGTTTTTAAAGTGCCCCATCACGGCAGCCGCTACGGCCTGGAACCGGACTTTTTACAAAGGGTGGCACCCCGGGCGGTGGTGATCTCCGTTGGGGACAGGAACAATTTCGGCCACCCGGCGCCGGAAATATTGGATTTCTGGCGGCGGCGCGGTGTTCCCGTTTACCGTACCGACAGGCAGGGAGCCGTTACAGTCAGAAGCGACGGGGTACGCTGGTGGGTAAACACCGTCATCCCCGGGGACGATCTGGTCGTAAAAAAGAACCGCGGCGCCTGGGAGGAAATAGGATACTTGAGGCGAATACATATAAGGACGGCGAAAAGTGCATATCAACCCCGGGGGTGCCCGCGAGGGCTGAGAGGTGCAAGGAATGCACTAACCCTTGGAACCTGATCTGGGTTATACCAGCGTAGGGAAGTGGGGTCGAAGATTTGTCGAAAACACCTGCTTGCCGCAGGTGTTTTTTACTAAAGAAGGAGGTAAAAAGAAATGACCCAAATAGAGGCGGCCCGGGTGGGGCAGGTTACACGGGCCATGGAAAAGGTAGCGGCCAAGGAAGGCATCAGGGTAGAAGACCTGATGGCGGAGGTTGCGGCGGGTCGGGTTGTGATCCCGGCCAACAAGAATCACGTGAATCTTGAACCCTGTGGTATAGGCAAGGGCCTCAGGACCAAGGTCAACGCCAATTTGGGCACTTCTACGACCTACCCAAATATCGAACCGGAGCTGGAAAAGCTAAAAGAAGCCCTGGACGCCGGCGCCGACGCCGTTATGGATTTGAGCACCGGCGGCGATATCAATGAATGCCGGCGGCAGATTATTGCCCATTCCCCTGTGGCCGTAGGCACGGTGCCCATTTATCAGGCTACCGTAGAAGCCCAGGAAAAGTACGGCGCCCTGGTGGAAATGACCGCCGACGACCTTTTTAAAGTTATTGAAAGACAGGCCGAAGACGGCGTGGACTTCATCACCGTCCACTGCGGCGTCACTCTGGAAGTGGTAGATCGCCTGCGGCGGGAGGGACGGCTTACCGACATTGTCAGCCGCGGCGGTTCGTTCATGACGGGATGGATGCTGCACCACGAACAGGAAAATCCCCTGTACGCCCAGTTCGACCGTCTGCTGGAGATTGCGCGCCGTTACGACGTTACTTTGAGCCTGGGCGACGGTCTCCGCCCCGGTTGCCTGGCGGATGCCACCGACAGGGCCCAGATCCAGGAGCTGATTATCCTCGGCGAGCTGGTAGATCGGGCCCGCGAGGCCGGGGTGCAGGCCATGGTCGAAGGCCCGGGGCACGTGCCCTTAAACCAGGTCCAGGCCAACATTCTTTTAGAGAAACGCCTGTGCCATGAAGCCCCCTTCTACGTACTGGGGCCCCTGGTCACCGATGTGGCCCCCGGCTACGATCACATCACGGCGGCCATCGGTGGCGCCCTGGCGGCGGCGGCGGGGGCGGATTTCATCTGTTATGTCACTCCGGCCGAACACCTCGGCCTTCCTACCCTGGCCGATGTCCGCGAAGGGGTCATAGCGGCCCGCATTGCCGGCCATGCCGCCGACCTGGTCAAAGGAATTCCCGGGGCCTGGGAATGGGATCGGGAAATGGCTCGCGCCCGCAAGGCCCTCGATTGGGAACGGCAGCTCCAACTAGCCATTGACCCGAAAAAAGCGCGGCAGTACCGCCATAACCGGAACGAAACCACCGCCGTCACCTGTTCCATGTGTGGCGATTTCTGCGCTATGCGCCTGGTAGGCGAGTATCTGGGCAAGCCCATGGAAAAATGCTAAAATGTAGAGGGTAAGTAACGGAGCCGGGAGGCCTTGCCCTTGAACTGGCGGGAATTAAATGAAGAACTGGCGGAAGGCAAGATAGCACCGGTCTATCTCTTTTACGGCACCGAAGGTTATCTTTTGGAACGGGCCCTTGAGAAACTGAAGGAAAAACTGGTCGCGCCGGGAGCGGAAGCCTTCGACTGCTGCGAATTAGATGGACGGGAAACGACGGCCGCGGCCGTTGTTCTTGAGGCCGCCACCCCGCCGGCCCTGGCAGCATGGCGGCTGGTGGTGGTTAAAGAGCCGGGGGCGGAAATTTTGCAGGGAGAAGAACTCCACGCTTACCTCGCGGACCCCTTTCCTTCGACCTGCCTGGTGCTGGTGGCCGGCGGCGACGTCGATAAACGCCTGAAGGGAATAAAATTAATAGAACGGGCGGGCCGGGTGGTTGAATTCGCCCCTTTAAAAACAAGGGAACTGGAAAAATGGCTGCAGCAGGAAGCCGCCGCGGCAGGTTATAGTTTATTGCCGGCGGCGGCGCAAATCCTGGCCCAGGCGGCCGGTGGCGAACTGCGCCCGGCGCGAAATGAATTGTTCAAGGTAATGACCTATATGGGCAGGCCGGGTGCTATAACCCCGGACGCCGTTCTTAAACTCCTGCCGGCGGCGGCCGCCCAGGCCACCGTTTTTCAACTGGTAGACGCCCTGGGCAACCGTAATGCTCCTCAAGCCGTAGCCCTTTTACGCCGCCTCTTGGACAGAGGGGAACAGCCCTTGGGCGTCCTGTCCATGCTGGCCCGTCAGCTGCGTCTAATTTATCAATACCATCTGGCTGCGGATCAAAGGGAGTTTGCCGCCAAGTCGGGCCTCAGGCCTTTTGTGGTCCAAAAAATTGCCGTCCAGGCCGGAAATTTCAGCCTGGAAGGCACCGGTCGGGCTTTAAATGAATTATTAAAAGCCGACGTCGCCATTAAAAGCGGGCGTGGTACGGCCGGGTCGGTGCTGGAAAGGGCCATCTGGGCGATTATTAAAGGGGAGCCATAGGCTCCCCTTTTAATTTACTCTTCAGCACCGGGCCGTTTTTGTTCCTTGCCCTTGGCCGCTCCAACGGTACCCTTGGCGGTACCGGGTGTTTTAGTAGCGGGAGTGGCTATTTCAGCACCGAATTCATAGGCGCCTTCGCGGGCACTTCCGGCGGCATAGCCCTTTTGGGCGGTGCCTTTTTGCTCCTTATTGGCACCGGGTTTTTCCGGCATAATTTAATTCCCCCCCTTCATATCGCGCCTGCTTTTATTATGGCATGGCGCCGGGGGGAAAATACTGCGGTAAAAATTGAAAACCCCCAGTATAAGCGGGGGTTGTAGTGCTCAGATTAATGTAGAGATTATGCAGAGGCCGAAGTTTTGTTGAACAGGCGCTGCAGCCGCGATTTTTTGCGCGCCGCGGTGTTGGGGTGAATAACGCCTTTGGTCACGGCTTTGTCGAGGGTGCGAATGGCCTGGCGCAGTTTTTCGGCGGTAGAAGCGTCCCCCTGTTCCAGGGCGAGGCGGAATTTTTTAATGGCCGTTTTTACCCGGGATTTGATGGCCTTATTGCGCTCGGTTCGCTTGCGGGTCAGTTCCACTCGTTTTATGGCCGATTTTATATTGGGCATCCCAGCTCACCTCCCGCCTTATTTTATCATGGCCACCATTTAAAAGCAACATTTAACCAGTCTGGGCCGGGTTTTCCCGCCGCAGTTCCTCAATAATTACGGCCAGCACCCGGGCGACCAGGCGGGCGGCGCGCTCGGCTTCTTCCAGGGTATTGTTATCACTGCCCATCTCCAAAAGGAGGGCACGGGGGTGGAGGTGCTGGTTATAACGCCCCTCTTGAACCCTTACCCCTAGGCATAAACCGGGATAGAGCTCATCCATTTTTTGGGCCAGCCTCCGGGCGAAGGCTTCATTCTGGCGCCAGTTGGGATGTTCCAGACGGGCGCTGCTGCCGACGATTATCAGCACCTGGGCCACCCTCTGGTTTTGAATCTCCGCCACCGGGGGCGCCGGCAGGCCCGCGTTCCTGTGGATGTCCAGGGCTACCAGAACGGATGGATTTTCCGCCAGCATTTTCTTCAGGGTTTTTTCCGAGTTGGTATATGCCCTGGTAAAGTCGGGATAGTCATGGATTGTAGTCGAACGCACTACGGGGATACCGTAATCTTTGCTTAAAGTTTCGGCCAGGACCGCCGCCACCTGGCTGACACCGCCGTTTTTACCGGGAAATTTGGCCTGTCCCTCGCTGGGCTGGTAGGATTCCGCATTATGGGTGTTGTATATAGCAACCAGGGGGTGGCCGTCGGCGGGGGGTATTATTTCTTCCGGCGGCGGGGGGAGACTTTCTCCGGGCAGCGGCTGGGGCACCGGTTCTTCTTCACCGGTTAAAGGCTGCGCCGTCAGCTTTTCGGGCGCAACTACCAGGGGTGAGGCCAGGACCTGGACGGCCGCCGCCAGGGCACCGGCGGCCCTATCATCATTATCTTCGTCATCTAACAGTAGGGGAGGGAGGCCTTCTTTTAAAACACTTTTCAGCAGGGGCAAGGGGAATAAGGACGCTCCTGAATTAAAGTCGTCAGCCCGTCGGCCCCTTTCTTTATTAAACAAATGCCAGGTGCCGCCGGTCAGGGAAAGGAATAGGAGCAGGGTTATAAATATTTTTATCATGCGGTTGAATAGTGCTCTAGCGTGCCAGCGGGTAACGACGTGGATGCGCACATTAACGCCTCCCTGCTGTTAGCCATTTTATTCCTCGGAAGGATAAATTAGACCAAAAGGGAGGACGGCGATGATGGAAAATAAGCTAAAGGAGCTCCTGGAAGCCTATAAAGCCGGCAGGGTCGAACTGGAAGCCGTCATGGAACGTCTAAAAACTTTTAGGGAAGAAGACCTGGGCTTTGCCAAGGTGGACCACCACCGGGTTTTACGTAACGGGTTTCCGGAAGTCATTTTCGGCCAGGGGAAAACCAAGGAACAAGTAGCGGCCATTGCCTCCCGCCTGGCTGCCGCCGGTTCTACGGTTCTGGTAACCCGTACCAACAGGGAGGTTTACCAGGAAGTGTCCGCTATCTTGCCGGCAGCCGAGTTTAACGAGCTGGCCCGGACTATTGTCGTTTCTGCCGGAGAAATCCCTCCTACCGGTGGGAAGGTGGCGGTGTTGAGCGCCGGTACGGCCGACCTGCCCGTGGCGGAAGAAGCGGCGGTCACTGCGGCGGTAATGGGCAACGAGGTAGAAAGGATTTACGACGTGGGCGTGGCCGGCATCCACCGCCTTTTGGGGCGGGTGGAGCTGGTACGCCGGGCCGACGTCGTTATCGTCGTGGCGGGCATGGAAGGGGCTTTGGCCAGCGTCGTCGCCGGGTTGGTGGACCGCCCCGTCATTGCCGTGCCCACAAGTATCGGCTACGGCGCCAGCTTCGGCGGCCTGGCCGCCCTCCTTACCATGCTCAACAGCTGTGCCGCCGGCATCGGCGTGGTTAACATCGACAACGGATTCGGGGCCGCCGCCTTGGCCACAACCATTACCCGCCTGAAAAAAGTATAATTTACCTCCTTCCTGGGCAATGCTATAGGCGAGCCCGAAGGAGGTGAAAAAATGGGCAACTGGGTAGGCACCATAGTACGTTTCATTGTTTCGGCGCTGGTGCTGATGCTGGTGGGCTTCATTCTTCCCGGCATTAGAGTGGCAGGCTTTACCGGCGCCCTGATCGCAGCCGTAGTTATCGCCCTGCTGGGCTGGCTGGCCGAAGCCGTTCTCGGCAAGCGCATTTCTCCCCATGGTCGCGGCATTGTCGGTTTTATCGTCGCGGCAATCGTCATCTATCTTGCTCAATTTATCGTTCCCGCCTACTTAAGCGTGAACATCGTCGGCGCCCTGCTGGCGGCCCTGGTAATCGGGGTAATCGATGCCTTTGTTCCGACGGAATTGCGTTAGCCAGCCGACCGGTGCGGCGGGCCGGGCTTTTAGCCCGGCCCGCTTTCTGTTATAATAGAGCCGGTTTCCCATGAGTTTTTGCCGGGAAAAGTGCGGGGGAGGAAGTGTTTGGTGACGGAACTGAAGCATATCCGCAATTTCTGTATAATAGCCCATATCGACCACGGCAAATCAACCCTGGCCGACCGCCTCCTGGAATACACCGGAGCCGTCAGCAAGCGGGAGATGGTGGAACAGTTTCTGGACACCATGGAACTGGAAAGGGAACGGGGCATCACCATCAAGCTGCAGGCGGTCCGCCTGAATTATAGAAGCCGTGACGGTCAGGAGTACGTCTTAAATTTAATCGACACCCCCGGCCATGTGGACTTTACCTATGAAGTTTCCAGGAGTTTGGCGGCCTGCGAAGGGGCACTGCTAGTGGTGGACGCGGCCCAGGGCATTGAGGCCCAGACCCTGGCCAACGTGTACCTGGCTTTAGAAAACAACCTGGAAATAATCCCCGTGATCAATAAAATCGATCTGCCCAACGCCGAGCCGGAACGGGTGCGGCGGGAGATAGAGGAAGTCATCGGCCTGGATGCCAGCGAGGCCATTTTGGCTTCGGCCAAAACCGGAGTGGGGACGGAAGAAATCCTGGAGGCCATCGTCCGACGCATTCCTCCTCCCAGGGGCGACCGGGAAGCCCCGTTAAGGGCTTTGATCTTTGATTCCATCTTCGACAGCTACCGGGGCGCCATTCCCTACATCCGGGTGGTGGAGGGCCAGGTTAAAAAGGGCGATCGCATTCGTTTCATGGCCACCGGGGCCGAATTTGAAGTGAACGAGGTGGGCGTTTTCACCCCGGCGCCGCGGCCGGTGGAAGTCTTATCAGCAGGAGAAGTAGGTTTCCTAGCTGCCAGCATTAAAAACGTCAAGGATACCCGGGTGGGCGATACCATCACCAGTGCCGACAGGCCGGCGGGGGAACCCTTGCCCGGCTATCGCCGGGTCATGCCCATGGTCTATTGCGGTTTGTTCCCGGTAGATTCGGAACAATACGACGACCTGCGGGACGCCCTGGAAAAACTGCAGTTAAACGACGCCGCCCTCGTCTTTGAGCCGGAGACGTCGGTGGCCCTGGGCTTTGGTTTTCGCTGCGGCTTCCTAGGGCTTTTGCACATGGAAATAATCCAGGAACGTCTGGAGAGGGAGTACGGGCTGGAACTCATCACTACCGCACCCAGTGTGGTGTATCGGGTGGTCCGCACCGACGGGCGGGTAGAAATGGTGGACAATCCCACCGCTTTACCCGCGCCTAATTTTATCGAACACATTGAAGAGCCCTACGTCGAGGCCACCATCATGACGCCCAAAGAATACGTCGGTCCCGTTATGGAACTCTGCCAGGAAAAGCGCGGCTCCTTCCTTACAATGGATTACCTCTCGGAAAAAAGGGTGGCCTTGAAATACGATCTGCCCCTGGCGGAAATTATTTATGACTTTTTCGATCAGCTAAAAAGCCGCACCCGGGGATATGCTTCCCTGGATTATGAAATCAAAGGCTACCGGCCGTCGGAGCTGGTAAAGATGGATATTCTTATTAACAATGAAGTGGTGGACGCCCTGTCGATAATCACCCACCGCGACCAGGCTTACCACCGCGGCCGGGCCCTGGTGGAGCGCCTGCGGCAGCTCATACCGCGGCAGCTCTTCGACGTGCCCATCCAGGCGGCCATCGGCAGCCGGGTCATCGCCCGGGAAACCATTCCGGCTCTGCGCAAAAACGTCCTGGCCAAATGCTACGGCGGCGACGTGACCCGGAAACGCAAACTCCTCGAAAAACAGAAGGAAGGCAAAAAGCGCATGAAACAGGTGGGAACGGTGGAAATCCCCCAGGAGGCCTTCATGGCCGTGCTGAAGGTAGGGAAATCGTAGGATATGGAAGCTGGGTTTGTTTTCGCTCGCTCCATGGCCCTTGCGGAGTGGCCTATGGCTCAGCCTCAGGTTCGGGCGGGGTTCCCGGCCTATTCGGCATCCTTGCCTCAAAGGCCGGCCTCGGACATCCTGTCCTCGGCCCCGCCCTCACTCTTCGGCTTCACCAAGGCCACTTCACCGCTCGGGCCAAATCGCTCGCTCCAAACAAAAGCCAGCTATGCCCTATATCTCCATATTCCTTTCTGCCTTCGCAAATGCCACTACTGCGACTTCGTGTCCTATCCCGGTCGTTCCCCGCAGGAGATGGCCGGTTACTGCCGCGACCTGGAGGATGAAATGGCCCTGGTCGTCGAAGAATGGCGGCCCGGTCCGGCCGCAACAATTTATGTCGGCGGCGGCACCCCGACCCTGCTCCCGGCTCCCCAACTGGAACGCCTCTTTAAGGCGGTGGAGCACTTTTTCGGCGTGGAGCCCGGGGCGGAGATCACCGTAGAAGCCAATCCCGGCACCGTGGACGGGAGGAAGCTTAAGATTCTTAAGGCAGCCGGGGTTAACCGCCTCTCCCTGGGGGTCCAGTCCCTCGACGACGGTTTACTGGCGGCAATGGGTCGCATCCACCGGCGCCGGGACGTCTATGGGGCCTTTCAAGAGGCGCGTCGGGCGGGGTTTGATAATATCAACGTCGACCTCATCTACGGCCTGCCGGGCCAGACTCTGAAAGCCTGGAAGGCAACCCTCAAAGAAATAGTAAGCCTTGAACCGGAACACGTCTCCTGCTACTGTCTCCAATTGGAAGAAGATACCCCCTGGGGACGGCAGGCGGAGGCCGGAGTTCTATCTTTACCTGGAGAAGAACTGGAGCTGGCCATGTACCGGGAGGCCCGGGAGTTCCTCGCCGTCGCCGGTTACGAACACTACGAAATTTCCAACTTTGCCCGGCCGGGTTACCGGTGCCATCATAACATTGCCTACTGGTTAAATATGCCCTACCTCGGCCTGGGAGCGGCGGCGGCTTCCCACTGGGGAGGACGGCGCTGGCAGAACTGCCGTGATCTAGCGGCATATCACCATGCCCTTGCCGGCGGCAGGCTCCCACGGGAGGAAATGGAAATACTGACGCCCCGTCAGATGATGGCCGAGACCATGTTTATGGGCCTGCGCTTAATTGAGGGCGTAGATTTAGAGGACTTCTGGCGACGTTTCGGCGTCGACGCCAGGGAAGTTTATGGCCGCGAACTGGAAGGGCTCTATCGGGCGGGATTGCTTGAAGAAAGGGAAGGTCGTCTGAAACTTACAGAAAAGGGTTTACCCTTGGCCAATGAGGTCTTCATACGATTTATATAGTTATTTATACCGTTGGTAAACAATGCCTACCGGATAATGGCGGCTGGCATGCTCATCTCCCTGGGCCACCTGGGCAGTCCCCTGGGGGCGCCGCGGGCGATACTAAACCTCAAAAGTTCCTGGCTGAGCCGGGAAATCTTCTTTGCCGCCTGGTTTTTCGTACTATGGGCGCTAAACTACGTACTCGAGACGCGGAGCCAGGCAAGTGACGGGATAAAGGCGACGACCGGGTGGCTGGCGAGCCTCTGCGGGGTGGTGGCGCCCGGATCCTTATTAATGGCGGGTAAAGGTTTTTGTTTTTACAATTTATGGAACGAAGGCTGCCGTACTTTCCCTTGACAAAACGCCGGGCCGGTGGTATGTTTTAATTAAGCTCTTAGCACTCTTTGCTTAAGAGTGCTAACAAGAGGGTGATACCATGCGGCTGGATGAGCGCAAAAAGAAGGTACTAGCCGCCGTGGTGCAGGATTACATCCTCACCGGGGAACCGGTAGGTTCCCGCACCATTGCCAGGCGGTACGACCTGGGTGTAAGTCCGGCCACCATACGCAATGAGATGGCCGATCTGGAAGAAATGGGATTGCTGGAACAGCCCCATACCTCGGCCGGCCGTATTCCTTCGGATTTCGGTTATCGCTACTACGTCGACTGCCTCATGGCCCCGGAAAGGCTCACACCGGCGGAAGAAGAATATGTACGGCGGCGCTACAACCAAAAAATGCTGGAGATAGAGCAGGTCCTCGAGGAAACCGCCCGTTTGCTTTCCGAGATGACCGCCTATACCGCGGTGGCTCTGGGGCCGTGTCAAACGAACGCCATCCTCGAGCAGGTGCAGATCCTGCCGGTCCACTCTTCCAATAAGGCCCTACTGGTGGCCGTAACCAGTACTGGGGTGGTCGAGCACAGGATTTTTGTCGTTCCGGAGACTGTAACGCCTGAGGATCTAAGCCGCATTTCCCGGGTTTTAAACGCCAGCCTCCAGGGTCTGGCCCTGGAAGAACTGCGCCAGGCCGTGTTGAGGGACATTTACCGGGAAGTGGCCGAACACCGGGGATTAATCAAGCAAATAATCGATCTGCTCCAGCAGATCCTTTCCTTAGAAGGCGGCGAGAAGGTTTACCTGGAAGGGATTTTTAACATCCTCAGCCAACCGGAATTTAAAAACCTGGAAAAGGTAAAGGACATTCTGGCCTTCCTTGAACGGGAAGAAGCCCTGCGGCGTATATTTAACGCCGTTCCTACCCAGGGATTGACCATAAGGATAGGCCAGGAAAACAAAGAAGAAGGTATTGATAAGTGCAGTGTCGTAACAATTAGTTATTCCGTGGAAGGGAAAATCATGGGCAAAGTTGGTCTGCTGGGGCCGACCCGGATGCACTACTCCCGGGTTATCTCCGTCCTCCAGTGCGTGGCCGACAGCCTGTCCCGAACCCTGGAGCAGTTTTACCGGTAAATTTTACGGGCCACCTGAACCAGGCCGGTGCCTTAAGGTGCTGGCCTTTTTTACGGAAGGGAGTGACCGTTGCCAAGGATGGAAATAAAGGAAGAAAACGGCAAAGCGATGGAAGAAACCGTATTCGAAGAACAAGCAAAAGGGGATGGCCATGGCACAGAAGAGCAGGTGCCAGGTTCCCTGGACGACACCGCAGGGGGACAGGAGACGACGGCAGATGCCGGCGAGGAAGACCCCGTCCGGGAAGAATTGAACCGCCTGCAGGAAGAGCTCGAGGCCAAAGAAACGATGGTGACCGAGCTCCAGCAGCGTTTACTGCGCCTGCAGGCCGATTTCGACAACTACCGCAAGCGTTCCCGCCGCGAGGTGGAGGATTTGACGCGCCGGGCCAATGCCAGGCTTATAGAGGCCCTTTTGCCCGTTCTAGACAACCTGGAGCGGGCCCTGGCCGCTTCCGGGGCGGAGAAAGGAGCCCTGGCGACGGGTGTAGAGATGACCCTGCGGCAGCTGCAGGAAATATTAACCCGCGAAGGGTTGACGCCCGTGGCCGCCCTGGGACAGCCCTTCAATCCCGAGGTCCATGAGGCGGTGGCGCGGGAAGAAACCGATGTAGCGGACAAAATAAACCTGGTAGTGGAAGAGTTCCGCCGCGGCTATACACTGCACGGCAGGCTTTTACGGCCGGCGATGGTTAAAGTCGCCGTGGCGGCTGCAGAAACGGCACCCACGGTAGAAACTGGAGAACAGGAGGTAGAAGGCAATGGGCAAAGTAATAGGAATTGATCTGGGTACCACCAACTCCTGCGTGGCCGTCATGGAGGGCGGTGAGGCGGTAGTAATCCCCAATGCGGAAGGCGGCCGCACCACTCCTTCCGTAGTGGCCTTTACCAAGGACGGCGAGCGCATTGTCGGCCAGGTCGCCAAGCGCCAGGCCATTACCAATCCCGACCGCACCGTTATGTCCATTAAACGCCACATGGGCACCAACTATAAAGTGAAAATTGACGATAAAGAATACACACCCCAGGAAATATCGGCCATGATCCTGCAGAAGCTCAAGGCCGACGCCGAGGCCTACCTGGGCGAGAAGGTGACCCAGGCGGTCATCACCGTCCCGGCCTACTTTACCGACAGCCAGCGCCAGGCCACCAAAGACGCCGGCCGCATTGCCGGGCTGGAAGTTTTGCGGATAATCAACGAGCCGACGGCCGCATCCCTGGCCTACGGCCTGGACAAAGAAGAAGACCAGACTATTCTTGTATACGACCTGGGCGGGGGTACATTTGACGTTTCCATCCTGGAGCTGGGGGACGGCGTTTTTGAGGTCAAGGCCACCAGCGGCAACAACCGCTTGGGCGGCGACGACTTTGACCAGAGGATTATGGACTACCTGGTAGACATCTGCCGCCGCGAGCACGGGGTGGATTTGCGCCAGGACAAAATGGCCATGCAGCGCCTGAAGGAAGCGGCGGAGAAGGCCAAAATCGAGCTTTCCAGCATGACCAGCACCAATATCAACCTGCCCTTCATTTCGGCGACCCCCAACGGCCCCATCCATCTGGATGTAACCCTCACCCGGGCCAAGTTTGAGGAACTGATTGCCGACCTGGTCGAAAAGACCGTGGGGCCCACCATGCAGGCCCTGGCCGACGCCGGGCTGGAGCCCAAGGATATCGACAAAGTCCTGCTGGTAGGAGGTTCCACCAGGGTGCCCCTGGTCCAGGAGACGGTGCGCAAGATCCTCGGTAAAGAACCCCATAAGGGCATTAACCCCGACGAGTGCGTCGCCCTGGGAGCGGCCATCCAGGCCGGGGTCCTCGCCGGCGAGGTCAAGGACGTCCTGCTCCTGGATGTGACGCCCCTATCCCTGGGCATTGAAACCCTGGGCGGCGTGTTTACAAAGATTATCGAACGCAATACCACCATCCCCACGTCCAAGAGTCAGATCTTCTCCACCGCCGCCGACAACCAGACCACGGTGGAAATCCACGTCCTCCAGGGCGAGCGGGCCATGGCCGCCGACAACAAAACCCTGGGTCGCTTCCAGTTGACTGGTATCCCGCCGGCGCCTCGGGGCGTGCCCCAGATTGAAGTCAAGTTTGACATCGACGCCAACGGCATCGTCCACGTCTCGGCCAAGGACCTGGCCACCGGTAAACAGCAGGCCATTACCATTACCTCTTCCAGCGGTTTAACCGAGGAAGAAATCCAGCGCATGATTAAGGACGCCGAGGCCTACGCCGAGGCCGACCGCAAGCGCAAAGAAGAAATCGAAACCAGAAACCAGGCGGACTCCCTCATTTACCAAACCGAGCGCACCTTGAAGGAGTTTAAGGATAAAGCCGACAAGGCCGATGTGGACCGCATCGAGCAGGCCAAGAAAGAGCTCCAGGAAGTGATGGATAGCAAGAACGTCGCCAAGATCAAAGAGAAAATGGAAGCCCTGTCCCAGGCCCTTTATACCCTGACCACAAAGGTGTACCAGCAGGCCGGGGCCCAGGCCGGTGCGTCCCAGGGCGGCGGTTCCACCGGCGGGACCAAGCAGGAAGGCAACGTTTACGATGCCGACTATAAAATAGTCGACGACGATAAGAAATAAAAGTCGGTGACGGTTATGGCCAAGCGCGATTATTACGAGGTCCTGGGGGTTTCCCGGGACGCCTCCGAGGCGGAAATAAAAAAGGCCTACCGCCAGCTGGCCCGCAAATATCACCCCGATATGAACCCGGGGGATAAAGAGGCCGAAGAAAAGTTCAAAGAGGTCCAGGAAGCCTATGAAGTCTTGAGCGACCCGGAGAAAAGGGCCCGTTACGACCAGTTCGGCCATGCCGGTACGGAAGCGGGCGGAGGAGGCTTCGGCGGCTTTGACTTCGGCAACACCGGGGCCGACTTCGGCCCCTTCGGGGACCTTTTCGACATGTTCTTCGGCGGCGGGTTCGGCCGCACCGCCGCGCGTACCGGCCCCCAGCGGGGTCAGGACGTGCGCGTGGATATAGAGATATCCTTTGAAGAAGCAGCCTTTGGCGGGGAAAAGGAAATAGGCGTGCCGCGCCAGGAAAGATGTTCTACGTGCAACGGCAGCGGCGCGGCCCCGGGGACCAGCCCGCGGACCTGCCCGGCCTGCCACGGTACGGGCCAGATCCGCATTTCCCAGAGAACGCCCCTGGGCCATTTTCAGACGATACGCACCTGTCACCACTGCCACGGCGAGGGAACGGTCATCGAGACCCCCTGTCCCACCTGTCGCGGCCGCGGCATAGTCCAGCGCATCCGTAAAATAAAGATCAAGATCCCCGCCGGCGTGGACACGGGCGCTCGCCTGCGTATGGCCGGGGAAGGGGAGAGCGGCCTGCGGGGCGGACCCCCGGGGGATTTATATGTATATATCAACGTGCGGCCCCATCCCTTCTTCCGGCGGGAAGGTTTCGACGTCTACTGCGAGGTGCCGGTGACCATGGTCCAGGCCGCCCTGGGAGACAGGATCATGGTGCCCACCCTGGACGGCAAAGTGGAATTAAACATCCCGGCCGGCACCCAGAGCGGGGCCACCTTCAGGCTTAAAGGGAAAGGAATCCCCCGCTTAAACGGTGCCGGACGGGGCGATCAGCATGTGCGGATCCATGTTGAGACACCCACCAATTTGAATGAAAAGCAAAAAGAGCTGCTGCGGGAGTTTGCCCGCCTGTACGGGTGGGAGCCCAAGGGCGGTAAGGAACAAGAGAAGGGCTTTTTTAAAAAGGTGAGGGACGCCTTTATGGGCTGAAGGAGGGTGAGCCGTATTGGCCCACCATTTTTTTCTGTCAGGAAACTTTATTCCCGGAGAAACGGCCATCCTGGAAGGGGAAAACGCCCATCATGCCCTGCGCGTCCTGCGCCTGGGGGTAGGGGATACCGTTACCCTGGCCGACGGGCGGGGACGGGGGTTTCTGGGGGAAATCGTGGACGTTCAGAAGGACCGGGCTATCGTTATGATAAAAAATTCCCTGCAAAGTCCTGAACCCCGGGTTAAGATCACCCTGTATCAGGGTTTCCCCAAGGGCGACAAAATGGATTTTATCATCGAAAAATGTACAGAATTAGGGGTAACCCGGATAGTAGTCCTTACTACAGAACGTTCCATTCCCCGACCCGATACAAAGGCCTTAATGCGGCGGCGCGAACGCTGGCAGCAAAAGGCCCGGGCCGCCGCCGGCCAGAGCCGCAGACATTTGATACCGCCGGTAGACGGCCCTGTGGAGCTACAGACGGCCCTGGCCAACCTGAAGCCCGGTACCCTGCTTCTTATCCCATGGGAAGAAGAGAAATGCCGCACCCTGCGTTCCGCCCTGGCGGGCTTTCAAGGGACGGGGGAAATAGCCGTCCTCATCGGTCCAGAGGGGGGACTGAGCCAGACGGAGGTTTTACTTGCCCAAAGTTTCGGCGGCGTGCCGGTGACACTAGGCCCCCGTATTTTGAGGACAGAAACGGCCGGTCTGGTCTGCCTGACCGCCATTATGTACGCCCTGGGAGAGTTAGGGGGCTGACGCCCCCTATAGCGAGACATGAAAATTTATCAGGGCGTGTCCCGGAGCCGCGAACTAAAGGATACCATTTCTGATGAAAACCCTATTTGTTGAAGGATTCGAGGTGAAATTCATGCCATCTCCCCGGGTAGCCCTGGTCAGCCTGGGCTGCAAAGTCAACCAGAACGAACTGGAAGCAATGAAGCATCTCTTTCGCGAGGCCGGCTATGAAATCGTTCCTTTTTCGCAAAAGGCGGACGTCTATGTAGTCCACACGTGCACCGTTACCCACATCAGCGACCGCAAATCCAGGCAGTACATCCGCCGCGCCCGCCGGGCCAATCCGGACGCGGTGGTAGCCGTAACCGGCTGTTATGCCCAGGTGGCTCCCGGAGAGGTGATGAGTATACCCGGCGTTGATGTAATAATCGGCACCAGGGATCGGCGCCAATTGGTAGAGTTGGTGGAAAAGGCCCGCCGGGAAGGCATTACCGTTAACGCCGTTCGCCCCCATGAGGCGGGCGAAGCCTTTGAAGAGCTTCCCCTGGTGGAGGTAAGCAGGGCCCGGGCATTCCTGAAGATTCAGGAGGGCTGCGAGGAGTTCTGCACCTACTGTATCGTTCCCTATGCCCGTGGGCCCTTCCGCAGCCGGGCGCCGGAGGCGGTCCTGAAGGAAGTACAGCGCCTGGTAGCTGCCGGCTATCTGGAAATAGTCCTTACCGGCGTCCACACCGGTGCCTACGGCCGTGACCTTCCGGGGGGACCGGATCTGGCTGGCCTGCTGCGGCAGATAGTCCAGATACCGGGCCTCAAACGCCTGCGGATCAGTTCCATCGACCCCCTGGATTTTACTCCGGACTTAAAGGAGGTCCTGACGGGAGAAGAGATCATTTGTCCCCACTATCATATCCCCCTGCAGAGCGGCGACGACGAAATCCTCAGGCGAATGGGACGGCGGTACGACGCCCGCTATTATCTCGATTTAATCGCCTCCCTGCGTGCCCGGCGTCCCCGGGCCGCCTTTACCAGCGACGTCATGGTAGGCTTTCCGGGCGAAACGGAAGAACAGTTTCAAAATACCATGAGGGTGGTGAAGGAGGCAGGACTGGCAGCCATCCACGTGTTTCCCTACTCACCGCGCCGGGGGACGCCGGCCGCGGCCATGCCCGACCAGGTAGATCCGGCGGTAAAAAAGGAGAGGGAACGGCGGCTCCTGCAGTTGGGACGCAAACTCTCCCGCCAGTACGCCCGGGAATTTTTGCAGGAAACCATGGAAGTTCTGGTGGAAAGGGCCCTGGCCGGGCGTCCGGGAGTTTTTGAAGGCCACACCGGTAACTATTTACAGGTCGCTTTTCCGGCGGCGGCAGACCCGACGGGGAGCCTGGTCGCAGTGAGGCTGGAGGAACTGCGGGGAAGTTTAATTTGGGGGAAATTAGTGCAAGATGTTAACGCGGGGCGGCAGGAAAATGGCCCTGGGAGGAGAATAGATTCCATAGGTGGATAGATAAAGGAAAGGAGCGGGAATTGTGGCCGCAGACTGCATATTTTGCAAGATAGCCGCGGGCGAACTTCCGTCAGAGATAGTATATTCAGACGATCAAGTTGTAGCCTTCAAAGACATCAGGCCGGTGGCACCCGTACATATCCTGATTATACCCAGAAAACATATTCCCGACCTCACGGCCATAACGGAGGAAGACCGGGAACTCCTCGGTCACATACACCTGGTGGCGGTGGAGATTGCCCGGCAGATGGGGTTGAGTGAGCGCGGGTTTCGCATAGTAAATAACTGCAAGGAAGAAGGCGGCCAAGTCGTTTACCACCTGCACTTCCATTTGTTAGGCGGCAGGCAGCTGCGCATCCTCGGTTGACTTCACGTGAAATGCGATATATAATTAAATTTATGTTGAGCTCTGGAAGGGCAGCGTCCACCGGGTGGCGGGGGGAGGGAAGCAGGGTTGAGCGAGGTTAGAATCGGCAAGAACGAATCCATCGATGCCGCTCTGAAGCGGTTCAAGCGTATCTGCCAGAAGGCGGGTATCCTCTCCGAGGCGCGGCGCCGGGAACATTATGAAAAACCCAGTGTCAGGCGCAAGAAAAAATCCGAGGCGGCTCGCAAGCGTCGCTGGCATTGATGTCACGGCAGTTCACTTCCCTCAATATTTAATTTTCCCGGTGGCCAGCTTTAAAGCCAATAGGGCCCGGTCCTACAGGACCGGGCTTTTTTGCGGTCTTTTTTTCCGGTACCCTGCATAAAGTAGTGGCAGGAGGGAACAGGATGAAAAGACGTTCCCGGCACAGTCTCGTGGACAGGGCCAGACGCCTGGAGAGGGCCGTTACCGAATACCTGGAATTGCCGGCGGATGCCGTCCTGGACCTGTCCCGTCTGACTTTGTTAGGCAATGGCAGGCTTATAGTAGAAAACCACCGGGGTATAAGCACCTACCGGGATGATCTGGTGCGCCTGCACCTTACCACCGGCGAATTGGCGATCAAGGGGACGGGCCTGCTCCTCAAAGAAATTCGACCGGACGCCATTGCCCTGGAAGGCACCATCCATTCTTTGGAATTTCTGAAATGAGGGGATGGGAGGAAGGGACCGGTGCCCTGGCGCAGCATAATGAACAACCTGGAAGGCTATCTGCTCCTGGAAGTTCGTGGTGGCGATCCAGAAAAATTCCTCAATGAGGCCCTGGCCGCAAATATTACCCTTTGGGATATAGTCTTCAATAAAGACGGCGGCATTCAGGCCAAAATGAGGGTGGACGAAATACACGCCCTGCGTTCTCTGGCCCATAGGAGCGGCTGCCGGGTACGCATTGTGGACAAGCGGGGCTGGCCTTTTTACGGCCGCCGCCTGCGGCGGCGCCAGGTACTTGTTGCAGGCAGCCTCTTCTTTTTGCTGGCCGTCTATTTTTTATCTACCTTTGTCTGGGTGATCCATGTTCGCCCGGAAGGCGAACCCCTTAAGGTCCTTACCCCGGAACAGGTTTTGGCCGCCGCCCGGGCTGAAGGTTTGCAACCGGGGATCAGAAAAAGCGCCATCGACGTCCGCGTCCTCGAAGAAGGGATAGAAAGGCGCCTGCCCCAGGCCGCCTGGATAGGTATACGCTTTAGGGGAACCCTGGCCGAAATCGCCGTAGTAGAAAAAGCGGCGGCTCCTCCGGAGGAGCGGGAGACTGGTCCGGCAAGTATCGTGGCCGCCAAGGACGGGGTGATCAAGGATATCCTCGTCATCGACGGCGAAGGTAGGGTCAAGGTCGGCGACACCGTGCGGCGGGGGGAGATTTTAATATCCGGCTTAATTTTGCCGTCCGGCCCGGAACAGCCGCAGGGTGGGGCCCCTTCTTCCCAACCGCCCCAGGAGCCGCGCCTGGTCCGGGCACGGGGTGAGGTAAAGGCTCGCGTCTGGTATGAAGGAGAAAAAAGCGTTGAGCGCCGGCGAATTTTTACAGTACCTACGGGGCGCCACCAGGAGACGATTACGGTGCAGATTGTCGGGCGACGCTATATAATAAAAGGACCGGAAGGTCCTCCTTACGCCCACTACCACCGGGAAAATAAAGTTGTGGCCCTGCCGTCCTGGAGGAATTTTATCGTGCCCGTCGAACTCATTATTACGACATATAGCGAAGTTCAAATCAACTCGCGACAGCTTTCCTATGAAGAAGCGGTGCGGACTGCCGGTGAAGAGATCCTGGCGGAACTTAAAAGAAAGTTGCCGCCCGGTGCAGTCGTGACAGGGGAAAAGATAATTCCCATAAGCAAACCAGAAGAAGAAACGGTTCGCGTTCGCGCCTGGATAGAAACGGAAGAAGACATCGGCCAGGTCGTACCCCTGGGCGGCGGTTAAAGGTGTAGTGCACCTTTACGCCGCCTCATGTATATGCTAAAATTAAATGATTTAAAGCACAAAGGAGCTGATGGATAAAACCTTGGTCACCGATTACGAAACCCGGCTGGTAGTCGGCAGCAACGGTGAAGCAGTCAACCTTTTCGGACATCAGGACGAAAATCTTAAGTTTATTGAGAGCCGGACTTCGGCCCGCATCATAGCCAGGGGCAATGAGGTGACGGTGAGGGGGTCACGCCAGGAAGTCGAGGAACTGGAAAGATTATTCAGGCAGCTGATTAAGCTAGCCCGGGCCGGTACGACCATAAACACGGCCACCATCAATTACGCCTGGAACATGGTGCGCCTGGAGGATCGGGTCGGCGAGGGCCATACCGACCTTGCTCAGGCCCTGGGAGAGGTTCTTTACGTCACCCCGAGGGGCAAGCATATCCGGCCGAAGACTTTGGGACAGCTTCGCTACGTCCAGGCCATGCGCCGTTATGATATCGTCTTCGGCATCGGACCCGCCGGTACGGGGAAGACCTATCTGGCCGTAGTCATGGCCGTCAACGCCCTCCGGTCCCGGAGCGTAGAAAGGATAATCCTCGCCCGTCCGGCAGTGGAAGCCGGGGAGAAGCTCGGTTTCCTGCCCGGGGACCTGCAGGAAAAGGTCAACCCTTACCTCCGCCCCCTGTACGACGGCCTTTACGATATTTTGGGGATGGAAACGGCACAAAAATATATGGAAAAAAATATTATAGAAGTAGCGCCCTTGGCCTACATGCGAGGGCGTACCCTGGACGATGCCTTTATCATCCTGGATGAGGCCCAGAACACCACCTCCGAGCAGATGAAGATGTTTCTAACGAGAATCGGTTTTGGCTCTCGGGCGGTCATCACCGGTGACGTCACCCAGGTGGACCTGCCCCGGGACACTACTTCCGGCCTGGTGGAAGCCCAGCGGATTTTAAAGGGCATCGAGGGCATTGCCATTGAATATCTCACTGAGGCCGATGTGGTCCGCCATCCCCTCGTCCAGGAAATAATCAAAGCCTACGAGAGGAGTGACCGGATGTGCCGTGGCAGCGGTTGAAAGGGCTCCTTTATCCGCTGCTGGCCCGCCTTGGTCCTGAACTTTCAAAAACCAGGATTTTTTGGGGGATAATCCTGTTTATGGCGGCCGTGGCCGTCCTGGCCCTGGATTATATGCCCCAGAAGCTGGATTTAAAGGTGGGGCAGCCCAGCCCCCGGGATTTCAAGGCGCCCCAGGGTATTGTCTACGAAAGCGAAGTTTTAACCCAGAAGGCCAGGGAAGAAGCGGCGGCCCAGGTAGCCCCCGTTTATCGGGTAGACAATACGGTAGCCGCGGCTCTAACCGGTCGCCTCGACGAGATTTTCCGGGAGATTAAAACTGTAAGCGGCAGTGCCGGCGACGTCGGCGCGAAGGCGGCCCTGTTAAAGGAGAAGCTGAACCAGATAAACTTTAGCCCTGCTTCCCTCCAGGCCCTGGCAGGTGCCGACCCAACTACCGTTGACACTTTACGCGAAGTGACCAAAAACATCGTGAACAGGATAATGGGTGAGGCCGTACCCCAGGACGCCCTGGATGCCGCCCGCGATAAAATGCTGGCCGCCGTGGAAGAGGCGGCGATAGAAGATAAATTTAAGCCGGCAGTGGCGGCCATAATCAGGGGCCTGGAGTTAAAGCCCAACCTCATTTACGACGTTGCCGCTACCATGCAGAAAAAGGAGAAGGCGGCCGCTGAGGTGAGCCCCGTCCAAGTGACCATCCGCCAGAATGAAAAGATCGTCAGCGATGGGGAACTGGTAACCGCCGAGGACATCGAAGCCCTGCAGAAGCTGGGATTGCTCCGGTCGGGGGCTTCGTGGGGCGGGCTCATGGGTCTCGTCCTCTATCAGGCCATCCTGGTGACCCTGATGCTTCTTTATTTGCGCTTTTTTAAGCGTGAGGTATATAACAACAACCGCCTGCTGCTCCTCCTGGGACTTTTATGGTTGATATTCTTGATTTTTGCCCGCGGGGTGGCCGCCATCAGCCTGGGCGGGGGGACGGAAATCACCCGTCTGGTGGCTTACCTCATGCCGGTGGCCGCAGGTTCCATGCTGGTGGCCATCCTCCTGGATGCAGGTGTGGCCGTTGTCTTTACCGTCTTTCTGGCCCTGGAGGCTGGCATTATCAGCGGTATATACTACCAGTTCGTTGCCGTGGGCGTCATCAGCGGTCTGGTGGGCATTTACTGTGTCAGCCACTTGAGCCAGCGTTCCGACCTTGCCCGATCCAGCCTTTTTTTAATGCTGGCCGGGCTCATCGGTGTGGTGGCCCTGGAGTTGATGTTAAGGCACACCCTCTTTCAAATGGGCATTGCCGCGGTACTGGCCCTGGCTAACGGCCTTTTGTCAACGGTCTTGACCCTGGGCTTCCTGCCTTTTTTGGAGAACAGCTTCGGCATTACTACGGCGGTGAAGCTTCTGGAACTATCCAATCCCAACCATCCCCTATTGAAGCGTCTCCTTTTGGAAGCGCCGGGCACATACCACCATAGCATCCTGGTGGCCAATTTGGCCGAGGCGGCGGCCGATGCCGTAGGCGCCGACTCCCTGCTGGCGCGAGTGGGCGCCTATTATCATGATATAGGGAAACTCAAACGTCCGTACTTTTTTATTGAAAACCAGGTGACGGCTGAGAATCCCCATGACCGCCTGGCCCCCACTTTAAGCACCCTCATCATTTCCTGCCACGTCAAGGACGGGTTGGAAATGGCCAGGGAATATCGCCTGCCCCAGGTGATTCAGGATATTATAGCCCAGCACCATGGGGCTACTTTAATGAGCTATTTCTACCATAAAGCCCGGGAAAACAGCCGGGAAGACAGCGTGAACGAAAACGACTTTCGCTATGAAGGCCCCATTCCCCAGACCAGGGAAGCGGCCATAGTCATGCTGGCCGACAGTGTAGAGGCCGGCATCCGTTCTTTGCCCAGGCCCACCCCAGGACGCATGGAGGGGTTCGTACGCAAAATCATCAAAGAAAAACTGGAGGACGGCCAGCTGGAAGCCAGCGACTTGACCTTTAAGGATCTAAGCCTCATCGCGGAAGCCTTTATGCGCGTTCTAAACGGCATTTTCCACAACCGGGTGGAATATCCGGAAGCGGTTCTCAAAGAAATGGAAAGGAGAAAAAACCGCAATGGAGTGCTCCATAAACAATCTGCAGGATGATTACCCCCTGAAAGAGGAGGTAATATCCCTGCTGGAAAGGGTGCTGCAGGAGGCCGCCGCTGTCCTGGGAGTAGACGGGCAGGCGGAGGTTAGCCTCACCCTGGTGGACGACGCCGCCATCCAGGACTTAAACCGTACCTATCGGGGGATCGACGCCCCGACCGACGTCCTCTCCTTCGCCCTGGAAGAAAACGTTCCCGATGAGCCCGTCTCCTTCACCCCCGAGGTGGAAAGGCTTTTGGGAGACATTGTCATTTCCGTGCCCGCGGCCGTCCGCCAGGCGCGTGAATACGGCCACAGCCTTGAAAGGGAGCTGGCCTTTCTGGCGGTCCACGGGTTTCTCCACCTCCTGGGTTACGACCATGAAGGGGAAGAGGCGGCCGCCAGGATGGAAGCGCGCCAGGAAGAGATCCTTGCCCGGATGGGGTTGAAACGGTAATGCTGGATAAATTCCGGGCGGCCCTGGTCGGGGTGTTCTACTGCCTGCGCACCCAGGTCAATATGGTCATCCACTTGACGGCCGCAGCGGCGGTCGTAGCCGCCGGGGTGTACTTTCATGTCCGGCCCTGGGAATGGGCCGTTTTAACCCTCACCATTACCATGGTTATAGCGGCGGAGGCCTTTAATACGGCTTTAGAAGTGGCCGTCGACCTTTACACCTCAAAATACCATCCCCTGGCGCGGATCGCCAAGGACGTCGCCGCCGGGGCGGTGCTGATGACCGCCATCGGGGCGATAATCATTGCCTGCATAATTTTCGGCCCCCGCCTGGGGCTTTATTAAAGGGCTTCGCCCCGGATGGTGCTGTACAGAACGCCCACCGGCGGGAGGGAGGGAGAAGGGTCGAGGAGACCCAGGGCTTCCAGGACCTCCTTCAACCCCCGGCTTAAGGGATAGTTCTCCACCTCCCGCAGGGGTACCCAGCGGACCGCCGCGGCGTCGCTGGCGGCTTTAATGCTGCCTCCAAGGTATTCGGCCCAAAAATCGATAAGGACGTAATGAAATTTTATCCGGCCGTCGCCGTCGGTATAAATGCTGTCCAGGACGGCGATGGGATGACCGGCGGCCACTTTGATGCCGCACTCTTCCAGAACCTCCCGTTCCACGGCCTCCCGTACCGTTTCGCCTGCCTCTTGACTGCCGCCGGGCAGGCTCCAAAGGCCTTCGGCCGGCGGTGCCCCTCGCCGTACCAGAAGAATGCTGTCGTCCTTAATGACCACCGCCCCCACGCCGACGAGGGGGCGGGAAGGATAAGTCCGCTGCATGTCCTCACCCTTTCACCAGGTTTTCCGTTCTTCCCTAATTATAGTTCAATTTCCCGAAAAATTGACCGCCGACTGGCTCTAATGGTAAAATTAGATAAGGAGGACGCCTCATGTCTTTAAGACCCGAAGAATTAATCGCCGCCGCGTCCGCGGCTAGAAAAAGGGCGTATGCGCCCTATTCACTCTTTCCTGTAGGTGCGGCTTTACTAACGGCTACGGGCAAAGTGTATACGGGGTGCAATATAGAAAACGCCTCCTATGGTTTAACCGTATGCGCCGAACGGGTGGCCGTATTCCAGGCCGTGGCCGCCGGCGAACGGGAGTTTTTAGCCCTGGCGGTAGTTGGCGGTAAAGATGCGCCTTCCTTTCCCTGCGGCGCCTGCCGCCAAGTTTTGGCCGAGTTTGCTTCTGAGCTGGAAATCTTCATAGGACGGCCCGGCGGTCCCTGGATTCGCCGCACCCTCAAGGAGCTGCTGCCCGACACCTTTATCATGAAATGAGGTGCCGCTGTTTTGGTTGAATATTTTTCCGGATTTGCCGGCCTCATCGGCCGGCCCAACGCCGGCAAATCAACCCTGTTGAACCGCCTGGTAGGCCATAAAATCGCCATCATGTCCGAAAAGCCCCAGACGACGCGCAATAAAATTTTGGGGGTGCTGACGACGGACACCTACCAGATTGTCTTCCTCGACACGCCCGGCATCCACAAGCCCATCCATCAGCTGGGGGAATATATGGTGGCCGTGGCCCGCAGCACCCTGGGCGAAGTGGACGTAATCCTCTACGTAGTTGACGTTGCCGTTCCTCCGGGACCCGGCGAAGAATACATTATTGCCCAGTTAAAAGAAGTCGCTACCCCCGTTATCCTCGTTCTTAATAAAATCGACCTGGTGGACGACGCCGTCCTTAGAGAGCGGGAAGAATTCTTCCGCTCCCGCCTGGACTTTAAAGCCGTGCAGGCCGTCTCGGCCCTGGAGGGCACCAATGTAGCCGCCCTGCCGGAAATAATATTAAAGTTTTTACCGCCCGGGCCCCAGTATTATCCTCCGGACATGATCACCGATCAACCGGAAAAATTCATTATAGCCGAGCTCATCCGGGAACAGGTCCTTCACGCCACCCGGGAAGAAGTGCCCCATGCGGTGGCCGTTGTGGTGGAGGAAATAGCCGAGCGCCCCAACGGCTTTCTCTACGTCGATGCGGTGATTTATGTGGAAAGGGAATCCCAAAAGGGCATCATCATTGGAGAAGGAGGAGGCCGTCTCAAAGGCATCGGCACTGCGGCCCGCCGGGAGATGGAAGCCCTGCTGGGCAGC
This sequence comes from Moorella humiferrea, assembly GCF_039233145.1. Classification (NCBI taxonomy): domain Bacteria; kingdom Bacillati; phylum Bacillota; class Clostridia; order Neomoorellales; family Neomoorellaceae; genus Neomoorella; species Neomoorella humiferrea. The sequence goes on from NZ_CP136419.1 coordinate 601,572, forward strand.
AAAATTTTTTTAAATTTAAGGGTGCGCGTAAAAAAGAATTGGCGTCGTGAGGAACTGGCGTTACGCCAGCTGGGTTATGATCGCCGCCTTATCCAGTAGTACCCTGGTATAAGGCGCGCCTTTTAGGCCAGTCTATTTATTACCCCACTACGGCGAAACCCGGAAAGGATGACGCCTATGCAGTCGAAGGATACGTGGTGGCGCCTTTTTACCCTGACGGGCAGCATTGAAGCCTATCTTTTGTACCGCCTGCTTGAACGGCAGCTGGCTGCCGATGAATGGCGGCAGGAAAGGCAACTTTCGGGAGAAGGATAAAGAATGGCGGGCTATTTCCGGGCCGAAGGCATAGTTTTGAAAAGCAGGGACTACGGCGAAACGGACCTGCTCTTGACCATCCTCACGCCCCATCATGGCAAGGTAGAGGCCATCGCCAAAGGGGTGCGTAAATCCAAAAGCAGCCTGCGCAGCGGAACCCAGCAGCTCTGCCGGTCCCGCTTTTTATTTTACGCCGGTAAAAGCCTGGCCACCGTCACCCAGTGTGAAGTACAGTCGATTTTCGCTCCCTTGCGTAGCGATTTACAGCTTCTGGCCTATGCCTTTTATCTGGTGGAGATCGCCGACGTCGTCGTCATGCCCGGCCAGATCAATAGGGCCATGTATTATCTTTTAAAAGAGGGGCTGGAGGCCCTGGGGGCGGCCCGCCCTTCCCTTGTGGCCCGCGCCTTTGAAGCCCGCACTTTAAAAATCATGGGTCTGGAGCCCCGCCTCGACCGCTGCGCTTCCTGCGACGGCATGTTAGAGCTAAAGGGGAAGGTGACCGTTGCGCCGGCAGCCGGTGGGGCTATTTGTTCCCGGTGCCGCGGGCAAAAGCCTCCGGAATACCAGGTAGTGCCGGGTAGTATAAAGATATGGCAACAGTTAAATCATATAAACTGGCGGCACCTTCAGCGCCTGCGTTTGAGCCCGTACTTTGATAAAGAGCTGGGGGAAATTATGCCCGCCTTTTTAGAATACTATTTAGACAGGAAACTCAAATCCCGTGCCTTGATCAATGAGATAGGGGGCGTTACAGATGACGGAACTGGAAAAAATCGATCAGCTGCGCGAGCGCTTAGGAATTAGCTACCGGGAGGCCAGGGATGCCCTGGAACGGGCGGGAGGTGACGTTTTAGAGGCCCTCATCCAGTACGAAGAAACTGCCAAAGAAGGGCTGCAAAAGGAGCTGGCCGGGTGGAGCGCAAAGCTCATGGAGCGTATTCGTGGCATCCTGCAGCGGGGCAATGTGGCGCGGATTAAAGTCAAAAAGGACGGCAAAACCGTGGCCGAAATACCGGCAACCGTCGGCGCTCTGGGAGTTTTAGGGATTCTTGCCAGCAGCGAGTTGGCCGTCCTGGCGGGTCTAAGCACGGTGGCCGCCCTTTTTAACCGCTACACCCTGGAAATCGAGCGGCCCGACGGGCAGGTGGAAGAACATACCCTGGCTGGCGACGACCAAGTTGACAACTAGAGGTTATTTTGCTAAATTAATGACATGTAAGGCTGGCCAGGGGCCGGCCAAAGTGTTCTGACGAAAAGTTAGCTCCCGTCCCTGGCAGGGCGGGGGCTTCTTTTGTAAGAGGGGAGAAATTTAATTTGAATTTCCAGGAATTAATCTTGACCCTGCAGCAGTACTGGGCGGCCCAGGGCTGCGTCATCCAGCAGCCCTACGACCTGGAAAAAGGAGCCGGCACCATGCACCCGGCGACTTTTTTGCGGGTGCTGGGGCCGGAGCCGTGGCGCGTGGCCTATGTCGAGCCTTCCCGGCGTCCCACCGACGGCCGCTATGGTGAAAACCCCAACCGCCTGCAGCATTATTACCAGTACCAGGTCATCTTAAAGCCTTCCCCCGACGACGTCCAGGATTTATACTTAAAGAGCCTGGAAGCCATCGGGATCGATCCTCGCGAGCACGACATCCGCTTCGTCGAGGATAATTGGGAATCTCCCACCCTCGGCGCTTGGGGACTGGGGTGGGAGGTCTGGCTGGACGGCATGGAGATTACCCAGTTTACCTACTTCCAGCAGTGCGGCGGTTTCGACTGCCGGCCGGTGAGCGCTGAGATCACCTACGGCCTGGAAAGGCTGGCCATGTACATACAGCAGGTGAACAGCGTTTTTGACATCGAGTGGGTAGACGGCATTACCTACGGCGACATCCACCACCAGACCGAGGTTGATTACTCCCATTACAACTTCAATGTCGCCGACATCGCCATGCTGACCACCCTTTTCAACGCCTATGAGGCCGAGGCCAAGCGGGTGGTGGAACAGGGCCTGGTACAACCGGCCTACGACTACGTCCTTAAGTGTTCCCACACCTTTAACCTCCTGGACGCCAGGGGAGCCATCAGCGTCACCGAACGGACGGCCTACATCGGCAGGATCCGGCACCTGGCGCGCCTGTGCGCCGCCGCCTATCTCGAGCAGCGGGAAAAACTGGGCTATCCCCTGCTAAACCATGCCATGGACGTTCCGGTCTTAGGCCGGGATCTGAAAGACGCGTACGACGTAAAGGAGGGATAGCCCGTGAGCCGCGACCTTATTTTTGAAATAGGCACCGAAGAGATTCCCGCCCGTTTTATGCCGGGGGCGCTGGAACAAATGGCCGACCTGGCTGCCGGGGTTTTTGAGGAATATCGTTTAAAGTATGACCGGGTGGCCACTTACGGCACGCCCCGGCGACTGGCCCTTTACATAAGCAACTTAGCGGAAATCCAGGAAGAAAGGGTTCAGGAGATTAAGGGACCGCCGGTAAAGGTGGCCTTCGACGCCGACGGCCGGCCTACCAAGGCCGCCCTGGGTTTTGCCAGGAACAACGGCGTCGCAGTGGACGAACTTGTTACCCGCAGCATTAACGGCGGGGAATACGTCTTTGCCGTCAAAAAGGAAGCCGGGCGCCCGGCCCTGGAGGTCCTGCCCGACCTGCTTTTAAACATCGTTAACGGTTTGAGCTTTCCCAAACCCATGCGCTGGGGAACCCTGGACATGCGTTTCGCCCGCCCCATACGCTGGGTGCTGGCCCTTTTCGGCGAGGATGTCGTACCTGTGGAGGTGGCCGGCCTTAAAGCAGGCCGCCTGACCTACGGTCACCGTTTTCTATCTCCAGGGCCCCATGAAGTCCCCGAGGCGGGTGCTTATTTTGCAATACTGGAGCAAAACTTCGTTCTGGTCGACCAAGAGCGCCGCCGGCGGCTTATTTGGGAGCAAGTGACCCGCCTGGCCGCCCGGGAAGGAGGACGGGTGGAAGAAGATCCCGATCTGCTGGAAGAAATAAATTACCTCCTGGAATATCCCACGGCCCTGGCCGGACGTTTTAACCCGGACTACCTGAAACTGCCCCACGAGGTAGTCATTACCCCCATGCGCGACCACCAGCGCTACTTCCCCGTGTGGAACGATCGGGGGGAGCTCCTGCCCCTGTTTATCACCGTCCACAACGGCACCGACGCCCACCTGGAAACCATCGGCCGCGGCAACGAAAGGGTGCTGGCGGCAAGACTTGCCGATGCCGCCTTCTTTTACCGGGAAGATCAGAAAATCCCCCTGATGGATAGGGTGAAGAAACTGGCGGAGATCGTCTTCCAGGAAAATCTGGGGACCATGTATGATAAAACAAAACGCATTGTACGTTTAAGCCGCTTGCTGGTCACGGAGCTGGATCTGCCGGATTACTTGACGCCGCTGGTAGAACGTACGGCGGAGCTGGCCAAGGCTGATCTGGCTACTGCCATGGTCTACGAATTTCCCGAGCTTCAGGGGATTATGGGCTCCTACTACGCCGCCCACGACGGCGAAGATGCCGAAGTGTGCAGGGGCATCCGCCAGCACTACTGGCCCCGTTTCGCCGGCGACCGCTTGCCCGATTCTTTGACGGGGATGGTCGTGGGCCTGGCCGACCGGCTGGACACCCTGGTGGGCTGCTTCGGCGCCGGGCTGATTCCCACTGGTTCCCAGGACCCTTACGCCCTGCGCCGCCAGGCCGCAGGGCTGGTAACCATGGCCGTGGAGCTTAACCTTAAGTTTTCCTTGGCAAGGCTTATCGCCGCCGCCTACCAGGGTTACGGCGATGAAGGGATTAAGCTCCCCCGGGATTTAACCTTCGTCCAGGACCAGTTGGCCGCCTTTTGCCGCCAGCGTTTAGAGCATCTCCTGGAGGAAAAGGGCATTCGCTTTGACGTCATCGAGGCCTGCCTGGCTGTTGGTAGCGACGACCTGGCCGACGTCTACCACCGCGCCCGGGATTTGAACGCCTTCCGGGAAGAAGAGGGTTTTAACGCCCTGCAAACGGCCTTCACCCGCGCCTTCAACCTGGCCCGCCAGGCAGGCGAAAGGTACGTCCTGGAACCGGAGGCCTTGAAGGAAAAGGTGGAAATCGAACTCTACCGGGCCCTGGAAGAGGTACGGCGCCGAGTGGAACCGGAAATCAAGGCCGGCAGATATTTAGACGCCTTAAAAGCCATGATTCCCTTACGGGAGCCCATCGACGCCTTTTTTGACGGCGTCCTGGTCATGGCACCGGAAAAGGAAGTGCGCGCCAACCGCCTAGCCCTCCTTCAGGGGGTGGTGGACCTGGTCAGGCAACTGGCCGACTTTTCCCGCCTGGTACCTTAACGGAAATTTTTTGGCAAGCGGGAAGGAAAATAACCGGGTATGTGGTATACATTAGAGAGCATCCAGGCTGGGGGCCGGGAGGAGGGGTAAAAGGTGGAGCTTTCCCCGCGGCAGCAGCAGATTTTAGCCATCGTCAAACGTTCCGGACCCATTACCAGCCAGCAGATTGCCGAAGAGCTGAACATTTCTCGTGCCGCCCTGCGGCCCGATCTGGCCGTCCTCACCATGTCCGGCCTTCTGGAAGCCCGTCCCCGGGTGGGCTATTTTTTGAGCAGCAAACCCACCCAGGCCCTGGTTGCCGAGGAGATTAAAAAGATAAAGGTGGGGGACGTCAAGGGACTGCCGCGTGCCGTAAAAGTAAACACCTCGGTTTACGACGCTGTGGTGACCATGTTTTTAGAGGACGTCGGCACTTTGATGGTGGTTGATAATGAAGGCTACCTGGAGGGCGTTGTCTCCCGCAAAGACCTTTTGAAAGCCGCCATCGGCGGTGGCGATCTCCAGAAGATGCCTGTTTCGGTGGTCATGACGCGAATGCCGAACATCATCTGCACCACCTCTGACGAAACCGTCCTGACAGCCGCCCGGAAAATGATCGAACACGAAGTGGACGCCCTGCCGGTGGTCCGCCCGGTGGAAGGGCAGGAAAAGAAAGTGGAGGTTATCGGCCGCCTCACCAAGACGACCATTACCCGGCTCTTTGTCGAGCTGGGAGAAGGCGGCCGCTAGGGAAGGAGGGTTTACCATCGGCGTTATCTATATCATTTCCGACTCCTTAGGGGAAACGGCCGAGTATGTGGCCCGGGCGGCGGCCAGCCAGTTTGACGGCGGCGAGCTGGACATCCGCAGGGTGCCCTTTGTGACCGAAGCCGAGCATCTGGAAGAGGTCATGAACGAAGCGGCCCAGGAAGGGGGCATAGTTGTTTTTACCCTGGTCCTGCCGGAGTTGAAAAAGCGGCTGCTGGAGCTGGCGACCGAAAGGGGAATAACGGCCGTAGATCTCCTTGGGCCCTTGATAGATGCCTTCGCCCGGGCGACGGGCAGGGAGCCGCGCCAGGAGCCGGGTCTCATCCGCCGTTTGGATGAAGATTATTTCCGTAAAATGGAAGCCATTGAATTTGCCGTCAAATATGACAACGGCAAAGACCCCCGGGGCCTCTGCCACGCCGACCTGGTTTTAATCGGCGTCTCCCGGACTTCTAAAACACCGGTGTGCATGTACCTGGCCCACAAGCGCCTGCGGGCCGCCAACCTGGCCTTGGTTCCGGAGGTGCCCCTGCCGGAAGAATTGCTAACACTACCGGCGGAAAAGATAATAGGGCTGACTATAGATGCCGAGAAATTATACCAGATCCGCCAGGAGCGTTTGAAAACCCTGGGTTTACCGGGTGAGGCCGGTTATGCTAACCGCAGCCGCATCGAAGAAGAACTGGCCTATGCCCGGGAAGTAATGGCAAAATTAGGTTGCCCGGTAATCGACGTTACCAATAAGGCCGTCGAGGAGACGGCCGATAAAATACTCCAAATCTATTATCGGAGGGAAGGTTATGGCAAATAAAAAGTACGTTTACCTGTTTAGCGAAGGTAGGGCTGACATGCGGCGCCTCCTCGGGGGGAAAGGTGCCAACCTCGCCGAGATGACCAACATCGGCCTGCCCGTGCCCCAGGGAATTACCATCACCTGCGAGGCATGTAATGAATACAACCGCCTGGGACAGCAGTTTCCGCCCGGTCTGGAGGAGGAAGTCGCCGCCCGCCTGAAGGATCTCGAGGCTATCAACGGCAAAAAACTCGGCGACCCCGAGAATCCCCTGCTCGTCTCCGTCCGTTCCGGGGCGCCCGTATCCATGCCCGGCATGATGGACACTATCTTAAACCTCGGTTTAAACGATGAGTCGGTCAAGGGCCTGGCCGCCCAGACGGGTGACGAGCGCTTTGCCCTGGACTGCTACCGCCGCTTCATCCAGATGTTTGGCAATGTGGTCTTAGGCATAGAACATAACAATTTTGAAGCTGTCCTGGAAAAACATAAAGAGCGCCTGGGTGTCAAATTTGACAACGAGTTGACCCCGGAAGCTTTGCGCGAGGTTATTGCGGAGTACAAGGATGTCGTCAAGAGCCACAGCGGTCGCGATTTCCCCCAGGATCCCAAAGAACAGCTCTACATGGCCATCCGCGCCGTCTTCAACTCCTGGAACAACCCGCGGGCCATCGTCTACCGCAAGATCAATAAAATCGCCGATGACCTGGGCACCGCTGTCAACATCCAGACCATGGTCTTCGGCAACATGGGCAACACCAGCGGTACCGGCGTGGCCTTTACCCGTAACCCCTCCACCGGGGAGAAGGGCGTTTACGGCGAGTATCTCATCAACGCCCAGGGCGAGGACGTGGTGGCCGGCATCCGCACGCCCAAACCCATCAGCACCCTGAAAGAAGAAATGCCCGAGGTTTACCGCCAGTTCGAAGAGATATGCGAGCTGCTGGAGAAGCACTACCGCGACATGCAGGACATCGAGTTTACCATTGAGAAGGGTAAGCTCTACATCCTCCAGACCCGCAACGGCAAGCGCACGGCGGCCGCAGCCGTTAAAATCGCCGTCGATATGGTGAACGAAGGCCTGATTACCAAAGAAGAAGCGGTCCTCCGCGTCGAGGCCGACCAGTTAGGCCAGCTCATGCACCGCCGCATCGATCCCAAAGCCAAACTCCAGGTCATTGCTAAAGGCCTTCCGGCTTCCCCAGGCGCCGCCTCTGGTCAGGTGGTTTTTGATGCCGATGAAGCCGAAAAGATGGGCCTTGACGGCCAAAAGGTAATACTCGTGCGTACCGAAACCACTCCCGACGACATCCACGGCATCGTCCAGGCCCAGGGGGTTCTCACAGCCCGGGGCGGCATGACCAGCCACGCCGCCGTAGTGGCCCGGGGTATGGGCAAACCGGCCGTCACCGGCTGCGACGCCATTAAGATTGATGTGGAAAATAAACGCTTCTTTATCGGCGACCTGGTCATCAAAGAAGGGGACGTCATTTCCATCGACGGTTCCACGGGCAACGTCATGCTGGGCGAAGTCCCTCTGATTGACCCGCAGCTGACCGGTGAATTTGAAACCATCCTGGAGTGGGCCGACTCCTTCCGCCGTCTCAAAGTCCGCGCCAACGCCGACACGCCGGAAGACGCCCGGAGGGCCCGGGAGTTCGGCGCCGAGGGCGTCGGTCTCTGCCGGACGGAGCACATGTTTATGCAGGTTGACCGCTTGCCCGTTGTCCAGGAGATGATCCTGGCCAAGACCAAAGAAGAACGCGAAGCGGCCCTGGCCAAACTCCTGCCCATGCAGCAGGGCGACTTCTACGGGATCCTCAAAGCCATGGAAGGCCTGCCGGTGACCATCCGTCTCCTCGACCCGCCCCTGCACGAGTTCCTGCCTAATATCGAAGAGCTGCTGGTGGAAGTCACCAGGCTGCAGGCGACAGGCGGCGATCCCAAAGAGCTGGAAGAAAAGCAGGCCCTCCTGCGCGAGGTGCGGGCGCGGCACGAATTCAACCCCATGCTGGGCCACCGCGGCTGCCGCTTAGGTATTACCTATCCGGAGATCTACGCCATGCAGGCCCGGGCCATTTTCCAGGCCGTCGCCCAGCTGGTGAAAGAAGGGGTTAAAGTCCTGCCGGAAGTGGAGATCCCGCTGGTCATCCATGTCAACGAGTTAAAGCGCCTCCACGAGCTGGTGGATAAGGTGGCTGCAGAGGTAAAGAAGGAAACGGGCGTCGACTTTGAATACAAGGTCGGTACAATGATCGAAATGCCGCGGGCCTGCGCCACGGCCGATGAAATCGCCAGGGAAGCCGAGTTCTTCTCCTTCGGCACCAACGACCTGACCCAGACCACCTTCGGCTTCAGCCGGGATGATGCCGAGGGCAAATTCCTGCATCAGTATGTAGACGAGAAGATCCTGAAAGAGGATCCCTTCATCGTCCTCGACCGCGACGGCGTGGGCAAATTCATGAAGATGGCCGTGGAACTCGGCCGCAGCACCAATCCCAGACTGGAAGTCGGCATCTGCGGCGAACATGGCGGTGAACCCAGCTCGGTGGAGTTCTGCCACCAGATCGGTTTGAACTACGTCAGCTGCTCACCCTTCCGGGTGCCGGTAGCGCGCCTTGCCGCCGCCCAGGCCGCGTTGAAGGAAAAGAAGGGCAAACTCGAGCAAAAGGGAGAATAACAAGGCGGGATAAGATAGTAAAATTACAGGCTGCTGACTTTGCACTGGGTCGGCAGCCTGTTTTTATATTCCTTCCTTCCGCATTGTGTGGATTATTTCTTCAATATCTTTATCATCTTTAAGCTGTAATTGCCGGGCGGAAGCCTGGCCCCATTTTCTAATATACTGCCAGCGTTTTTCGCTTTCTATATACCTGACTATGGCCTCGCGGGCGAATTCTGCCTTAGTTTTGGCTTTTTCCCGTGCCATCTCCTCGAGATCTTTATACAAAGTAACCGGCAGAGAAATGTTTAAAATCCTTCTTTTGATCACTTCACCCATGGTAAACACCCTCCGTAACAAAAATGGTTACACCAGTGGTTACACCAGCTTTGTCCAGTTCTTCGTGATACCAGTGTCGCTCACCGGGGCGGTGTAAAAAACCCATTCTTGCAAGAATAGCTTTGGCCTGCTCCCTGCCGTTGATAACCAGATCCATGTCTTTGGTTGCGTAACCACCTAAAGTGTAAAATTCCAGCGCCCGCCCGCCTACCAGAATGGGTTTTATACCTAAAGGTTTAAGGGCAGCCGTCAAAACAGCCAATATCCCCAGGGCTTTTTTAAGCTGGTCTTTCTCTTGCTTTAAAGATTCCAGCCTTGCCACTAAATATTTATCCATTCCATCTATACCTCCGGGGGCCAAGTTTTTCCAGGCGCTTGCTGGCTAGTGCCCATTGCCAGCGGTTCCGGTCCAAAAGAAACAAAATTTTTTCCTCTTCAGGGTCGCGCGGTTTACGAGAATGATCGCCTTTACTTGTATGTGCTGCCCAGCGCACATAAAGATGGAGCGATTTTTTACGTAATTGTTCCATGTATTCATCGTAATCTATGCGCCTCATCTTATCACCCGTAATTAATCTTTTTTTGTTTGTTTAATGGTGGTGCTTTTTGAAAATGTTCCGGCGTTTATTGGATCCTGATAAAGATTCTGGGTCGTAATACTTTTATGCTAATGCATAAGGCAAATATTGTCAACAAATATCGCGATCTATCCCGCACACCTACAAAAAATGCAATCCATAATGTGCAGATTTTAACAACTTACAGGTAGTACCGATAGGATGAAAAGAATAATTTAAAGAATAAATTGTGTTCTTTATCCCCCCTCTGCTCCTTTCCGGCCGTTTAAAGTACGCCAGACTGTTTTCAAAGGGCGAGAATGACTTTTGGCGGCCAAAGCCTTTATTTTTTATGGTATACCATTTAAAATAAAGGCTCAAGGGGAGAAACATACGGATGGGGGGTAAGCGTAGTGCTTGTGGCCGAAGTTCTAGTGAAAATAATGGAAAGCGAAGGCGTGGAGGCTGCGTTTGGGATACCGGGTGCCAGCATTACGCCGGTGTATAAGTACTTAGCCCGCTCGAAAATAAAGCATTACACCGCCAGGCACGAAGAGGGGGCGGCCCATGCCGCCGACGGCTATACCAGGGCCAGCGGGAAGATCGCCTGCTGTCTTACCACTTCGGGCCCCGGGGCGACCAACCTGGTTACCGGGCTGTACAACGCCCAGATAGATTCTGTACCCATGGTGGCGATTACCGGCCAGAATACCCGTTCCCAACTCGGTAAGGAAGCCTTCCAGTGCGTGGACATTGTAAGTACGGTACGGCCCTATGTTAAAGGCGCATGGTGTGTGACCGAACCGGCCCGGGCACCAGGTATTTTCAGGGAGGCCTTCCGCCTGGCCAGGTCGGGCAGGCCGGGTCCGGTTCTTATCGACCTACCCCTGGATGTCCAGACGACCGATATACCTTACGATCCGGATCTGGATGCTCCATTGACCTGGGATAAACCCCGGTCCAATCCCAAACAGATTGAAAAAGCGGTAGAAATGATTTTGGCCGCCCGATCCCCCATTATCCTTGCCGGTGGCGGGGTGATCGCTGCCGGGGCCACTAAAGAGCTCCTAGACTTTGCCGACTACCTTTCCTTACCGGTGGTGACAACCTATATGGGCAAGGGCAGCATACCCCCGGATCACCCCCTTTACTGCGGCCAGGTAGGTATACAGTGCAATACACCCTTCGGTAACAAAGCCTTTCTAGAATCCGATCTGGTTTTGGGCATCGGCTGCAGGTTCAATGACCGGCATACAGGTAACTTGGATGTCTACACCCGGGGGCGAAAGTTTATCCATATCGATATCGAACCAACCCAGATAGGGCGCGTCGTCAGCCCCGACCTGGGCATAGTCGCCGATGCCAAGCAGGCCCTGGCGGCGCTGCTGGAGGCCGCCAAGGTGAAGACCGGAAAAAGGGCGCCCCAGGGCTGGGTGGCCGGGATACCGGAGCTCCGGGAAAAATACGAGCGGCGTTTGCAATTCGATGATATTCCCATAAAGCCCCAGCGGGTGTTTCATGAAATAAACGAATTGCTGGGCAAGGACACTATTTTCACGGCCGGCTGCGGCGTCGTCCAGATCTGGTCGGGGCAGTTCCAGAAGATATGGCGGCCCAGGTACTATCTTCCCTCGGGGGGAGCGGGGACGCTGGGTTATGAAATCCCGGCGGCTGTAGGTGCCAAAATAGCCAATCCCGACGCTCGGGTTTGCGCCATCGTAGGCGACGGTGGTTTTACCTTTCAGGGCGAAACCCTGGCCATGGCCTGCCAGTACGATGTGCCAATTATCGTCGTCATAGTGAACAACGGCTACCTGGGCCTTATCCGTCAGAATCAGGCCCAGAACTACGGCTATGAATATGCCGTCGACCTGTGGTACGGTGAGGGGAAAATAGATTTTGTCCAGGTGGCCGCAGGTTACGGGGCCAAAGGCGAAAGGGTAACGCGGCCGGAGGAAATAAGACCGGCCCTGGAAAGGGCGATGAACGCCGGGGTACCATACGTCCTTGACATAGTAGTAGAGAGGACGACCCTTTGCTCCATGGGTACCAGTATTGACGCCATTCAAGAATACGAACAATAAAATTTAGAAAAGGGGTAGAAAACAATGGGTAAAATCGGTTTTATCGGACTTGGTATAATGGGGAAACCGATGAGCAAAAACCTTATCAAGGCAGGCTACCAGTTAGTTGTATATGATATCGTCAAAGAGGCGGTTGCGGAAGTAGTTGCAGCCGGAGCGGAACCCGCCGGTTCTCCCCGCGAGGTGGCTGCACGCTGCGACAAATTTATTACCATGCTCCCCAATTCCCCTCATGTAAAGGAAGTGGTCCTGGGAGACAACGGGATAATCGAAGGCGCACAGCAGGGTTCCATCCTTATTGATATGAGCTCCATAGACCCCATGGTTACCAGGGAAATTGCCGCCAAATTAAAGGAAAAAGGCATAAGGATGCTCGATGCCCCGGTCAGCGGAGGGGAGCCGAAGGCCATAGACGGAACCCTGTCGATTATGGTGGGAGGGCGGCAGGAAGACTTTGATGAATGCTATGATATTTTAAAGGCCATGGGGGCCTCGGTGGTGCGGGTCGGCGACATCGGCGCCGGCAATGTTACCAAACTGGCGAACCAAATTATCGTCGCCCTGAATATCGCCGCCATGTCCGAGGCCCTGGTCCTGGCCACCAAAGCCGGCGTCGAGCCGGAACTCGTCTACCAGGCCATCCGCGGCGGGCTGGCCGGGAGTGCGGTCCTTGACGCCAAAGCCCCCCTAGTAATGGCCAGAAAGTTTAATCCCGGTTTCCGCATCAACCTGCACATCAAAGACCTGGCCAACGCCCTGGCTGCCGGCCATGAGGTGGGAGTACCCCTGCCCCTGACCGCGACAGTCATGGAAATCCTCCAGGCCCTCAAGGTTGACGGCCTGGGCGACGCCGACCATGGTGCCATCATCCGCTTCTATGAGAAGCTGGCTCAGGTAGAGTGTCAAGCTAGTTCCACCACACGGCCGTCGAGATAAAGGAAGGCCAGATGTACTTTAAGTTCCGGGTGGCGTTCTTTTAATATCCTGGCGGCCGCTTCCATATCCGGGCGCTGGCGGGCCAGCTGTTCCGCAACGGGAAGGTCCCCTAAGTTGTAAGCGCCGCAGTCCTCGTGGTGGATTAAGTATACTTCTTTAATTTGATGGAGCCGGTAAGAATCTTCCACCAGGTTTATTTTCCCTTCTTCAAGGAAATTGCGGCTGGCGCCGGGAAGGGATAAATAATCGTACTGCCCGAGCAACCCTTTGTCCCGCAACCAATTGGCAACGGCGGTCTGGATGCGGAAATCCATACAGGTCAATACACAAGCCTGGCAGCTCGCCATGGTATACCACCTCCGCCTTCAATTATAAATTATGACGCCGGTAGTTAAAACCCTTTATTTTACAAATCTATCGCCCGCCTGCCTTTAGCAGGCGGGCTTACATATTTCCGGGCCGGGAGGGCCATAATATCCACCGGATGGAAGCAGGCTCAAATGGGAGGTAAACTGCATGTACATCAGCAACATCGGTCCCGGCTTGGGAATGGGTATGCCCGGAAGCACGGTAATCAATTACAGCTTTGTGCCCACCTCTTCAGGTTGGCGGGCGGGAGCGAGCACCGGTTTTCCGTCCATGGGCTTAAGCTACAATCCTGCCATGGGCTGGCATACGGACATCCAGGCGGGTCCCTTTTCCGGTATCGGCCAGTACTGGGGCGGTTTTAGTCAGCCTCTAATCAGCAGTTTCAGTCCGGCCATGTTTTCCGGGCAGATTGCCGGTCAGGGCATGGGAGGTTTCGCCGGTCCCGGTATGTTTCAACCTATGGTAAGCGGGTTCCCCGGGATGATGGCCGGCCTGGGAATGTCCAGTGCCATTGCTCCTAGCGGCGGAATGATTCAGCCCCGCATCGAGCTGGCCGAAACCAATAGCGATGTGGTGGTAACGGCGGAACTTCCTAACATAAACCCCAATAATTTACAATTAACTGTGACCGACGACTCCTTAAGCATTTCCGCCCTGGCCATATCAGGCGGTATGACCACGAGCCTCCATCGGACGGTGGCCCTGCCGTGTTCGGTAAGGGCAGAGCACGTCGACGCCACTTACAGCAACGGTATCCTCGAGGCGCGCCTGCCGAAGTCGGATCTTACCGCCCGGCGGCGGGTCAAGGTCAACGTCACCGGCTAGCAACTTTAATTAATACAGACCTGCTTCCATCCCAATTAACTATTCGAGGTGAATAAAAATGCTCCAACCACAGGGACAGTGGTTCGTCCCGGGAATGACGTCGCCTGGATGGATGGCGGCCCCGGCTGATATGCTGGTACCACCTGTAGACGTCCTGGAAAGCGATCATGATTTAATTTACATATTTGCCGTACCCGGAGCCCGGCCGGAAGACGTCCGCGTGGAAGTTCGTCAGCAGGCCCTGGAGATAGAAGGTACTGTTGCCGCCCCTGACGCCGGCCGCTATGTCTACCGCTATCAGGAATGGCCGGTAGGTAGGTTTTACCGCCTTCTCCCCCTGCCGCCGGAATTAGATGGGGAAAAAGCGGCGGCCAGCTTCGACCGCGGGCTCTTGATGGTACGTTTCCCCAAAACGAATCGCGGTAGACAAATAGCCGTAAACGTACAGTCGCCGGAACAAAATCCTTCTCCGGGGCAAGGACATTTAATTTAAATAACAAAGGGATAAAGGCAGCAGCCGGATCCTTCAGAGGGGCCAGCTGCTGCTTTTTTCTTCCTCATCGCGTACGACTAAATAAGTGCCCGGAGTAAGGGTATCAAAGGCGGCCGGGTAAGCAGAAGAATCCGTAAGCGTCCGATATGGACTGCGGACCGGTATTATACGGATGTTGGTTCTTAAGGGTCCGGATTTCCCTGTAACCATGGACGAAACTCCTTTCTTTAGATCAGCTGGCGCCATCCCTGGCGGGTAAAGGTGACGTTAACGGGCGGGGCGCCTTCCCTGGGCTGGCTTTCCCGGGTTATGGTGCCGTTGAAGATAAAAGCATCCAGACAGGGAATGCTCTCTATAATACCGCCGGTTGCCTCAAAATCCACCGAATACTCCTGGGGTTTTAAAAGGGCGACCGGGTTAAACGGTTCCAGTAGCTTCAAGTCGGCTTCATAATCGAGATAAAGCTGCCACATGAGCTCCTCCAGCCGCGCCGAAGGCGTGGTAACATGAAGTTTGATTTCCTGGAGGGCTTCGCGTCGAGAGATCATATGGTTATGGGCGTAAAGCCTTTCCGTCAGGTTTTTGATAATTTCTGTAACCCGCCCGTCTTCTTCCGCAGGCATGTGCAGCTCCAGGAGCTTCCGGGCCAGGGAGCGGATGAGGGCATAGTTGCGGTGCACATTGCCCAGGGCCAGGGGATGTACCTTATCTACCAGGCGGTTAAACACCGCCGCGAGACTGTCTTCACTCTCCAGACCGGCAGTCTCCCGGGCCAGGGAAAAGTAGGCCATGACGTCTTCCACGCTGACCGGTAGGCGGGCGATGGGGTTGGCCGGGTCTTCCGGGTTGAAGGCATTGGCGACACTGGGGTCAATGGGTCCCAGCTCTCCCAGGGCGCCCATGACTATCTCGTTGGCCCCCAGGCAGAGGAGGGTGCCGGCGCTGGCGGCGCGAAAGGGTACCAGAACACCCAGGTGATGGGTAAATTCCCGCACCAGGTTTACCAGGCGCCAGGGCGTCAGGACATCGCCGCCGCGGGTATAAAGGAATAGATCGATGCGCGGCCGCGGGCCCAGGGCCAGGAGATGGCGGTAAAAAACCCGGATGACGTCGGGTGCTATGCGGGTGCCCAGGTTCTCCCGATCACCGGTAAAGTAGCAGATCACGGCCGACTGGCGTTCGGCTTCGATCTGCTGTAAAAGGGGCAGGCGTTCGGCCCTTCCCATGGTTATCGCCCTCCCAAGCGCGGGGTTAAAAATAGTATTTCCCGCCGGGCGATGAAAAACACCCGTTGCTCCTTAACGCGTGAATTGTTATACTATAAGTAATACAAGAAAAGGAGTGGCGACCATGAATAGTACTTCCGGCAGAGTTTCTAAAATGACAGCTGTAAGATTACCTTTAAGTGTTATACATGAAATTGACACCATGGTCGGAAAGGGGAAGCGGTCAAAGTTTATTGCCATGGCTATTGAAAAAGAACTCAAGCGACAAAAACGCCTTGCCTATGTACAAAACTCCGAAGGCCTTTGGCAAGGGGAGCTGGTACCAGATAAAAAGCCCGGTGAAGATGACACTCTGGCTTTTGTTAATCGCTTGAGGCGACGTAACTAATGCTGCTCTGGCCATTTCTAGGAAGCTTGTTTTGGTTACGCGAAATACAAAACACTATCCCTTTGAACAACTTCTGATTATGAGCTGGTAAAGAGAAAAGTTTACCGGTAGTAGAATAATGTCCCGATTACTGCATTTCTATACTTTAAAAGCAAATTCTTCCTCACTGATAACCCTGAAACCATGCTCCCTGAGAAGCGCCGTTGTGACACCAAAGCCTGGGCGTTTGGTGCCGGTAAAGGTGCCGTCGTAGATAAATTTGCTGCCGCACGAGGGGCTTTTTTCTTTTAAGACCACCAGTTCGGCCTCTATCTCCCGGGCCTTGGCCAGGGTGGCCGCCGCGCCCCGGAGGAAGGCCGCCGTTACGTCTTTTCCTTCTTTATCCACCACCCGGGCCCGGCCGGCCAGTACGTCACGACCGTCGCCGCCCTGGATTTCCGCCGGCGGCCGGGGTATTTTTAATCCCCCCAGGGTTTCCGGACAGACGGGAACTGCTTTGCCCTTTGCTACGAGTTCGGCTATGGCCGGGACCAGATTATGGCCGCCGCTGTATTTACAATTTACGCCCGCCAGGCAGGCACTGACCAGGATTCTCCCCATTCAATAATCACCCCCTGTCAATTTAACATTTATTTACTGGCACGTCAAATTCCCGCTTACACCGTAAGTAGTCTATGGTAAAATTAAAAAAATGCTTTTATGGAGGGATACGTTTTGATTATCACTACGACCAATACCATCGAGGGTCATGAGATTCGGGAATACCTGGGGATAGTAGCAGGTGAGGCCATCATGGGAGCCAATATCGTTCGTGATCTTTTTGCCAGCATTACCGATATTGTTGGCGGCCGCTCGGGAGCCTATGAAGAAAAGCTGGCCCAGGCCAGGGAAATCGCCTTGCTGGAAATGGCCGACAAGGCCAGACGCCTGGGCGGGGATGCCGTGGTGGGCGTTGACCTTGACTATGAAGTAGTAAGGGAAGGGATGCTCATGGTTACCGCCGCCGGTACGGCCGTAAGGCTCGACTAAAAACCTGAAAAGGAGACCTGGTGATCAATGCAGAAGATCCCGTGGCGGTCCGGCGAAACAAATTTTATCCGTTCCTTGACGGCCACCGTTGACGTCGACAAACTCCTCGCCATGGAGGGCGGAGGAAAAGGACGCCGTCCGGATGGCCGTGTTATGGAACTGTATAACGACATATGCCGGGAGGCCATTGCCCTCGCCCAACCTGCCTTTGCCTGTGCCTACCATGACCTGGTCGCCATTGAGGAAGACAGGCTTTCGTTACAAGGGGGAAAGATCCTCACCAGCCGTTTTTTGGCTGCCAAACTGGCGCCGGCTCAGGGAATTTTAGTAATGCTGGCCACCATCGGTCCCCGTCTGGAAGCGAGGGTTAAAGAATACCAGGAAAGGGGAGACGCCCTGGCTGCCTATCTCCTGGACATGGCCGGCTCGGCCCTGGTGGAAAGCGTCTACTACAGCGGCTTTCAGCAGCTGGAACTGGAGGCGGCAGCCGCGGGGCTGGAAGCAACTACGCCCTTCGGCCCCGGCCATTCCTACTGGGACAACCTGGCCGATCAGGAAGTTATCTTCTCCCTCGTAGACGCCGGAAGCCTAGGGATGATGCTCACGGATACATACCTCATGCTGCCCCGTAAATCTATATCGGGCATCAGCGGTGTGGGGCGAGGTTTTACCGTTGCGGAATACCACTGTCACTACTGCCACCTGCGGTGCACCTGTCCCCTGAGCAAGGCCAGGAGGGCCGTGACGGGAAAATGAAAGAAGTAATTATTTACACCGACGGCGCCTGCTCGGGCAATCCCGGTCCCGGGGGCTGGGGCGCCGTGCTCATTTACGGCGATAAACGCAAGGAGATTTGCGGGGCTGAGGTCCGGACCACCAACCAGCGCATGGAACTGACGGCGGCCATTGCCGCATTAAAGGCCCTCAAAGAGCCCTGCCGGGTGCGCCTTTACAGCGACAGCGCCTACCTCGTCAACGCCTTTCGCCAGGGGTGGCTGGAGCGCTGGCAGAAAAACGGCTGGCTGACGGCCAAAAAAGAGCCGGTGGAAAACCGGGACCTGTGGCAGGAACTACTTAAGCAGACTTCCCGCCACCAGGTGGAATGGTTAAAGGTAAAGGGGCACGGCGACAATACTGAAAACAATCGCTGCGATGAGCTGGCCCGGGCGGCAATTAAACGCCTTTTGCAGCAGGAAATTCCATCTTAATAGCGAATACTATTTGCTAAAAAGGGGCATCCCGGCGTTACACCCTGTTCCGCCGGACAAAGTTCCGTAAAAGGAGGGCCTCCAGAATGGCCAAATGGTCCTGTTTAGCCTGCGGTTACGTCTATGATCCCGAAGTTGGCGATCCGGACAACGGTATTGCCCCGGGAACGGACTTTGCCGACCTCCCGGAAGATTGGGTCTGCCCTAACTGCGGCCTGGGCAAAGACAATTTTGAACCCCTGTAGCCGGTTACGGGCGGCGCTGTCAGCGCCGCCTTCAAATTATCCCGATTTAAAGAGAAGAAACCTGGACAAAGGGGAATTTAGCAATGTTAATCGTAGGTATCAATGGCAGTCCCAAAAAGGAAGGCAATACGGCTTTTCTGCTGAGGGAAGGACTGGCGGCGGCGGCCGGCGCGGGGGCGGAGACGGCCCTCATCCACGTCGCTGATGCTTTGGCTGACCAGAAAATACCATACTGCACCCAATGCTCAAATCCCTGTCGGGGGGCGTGTTCCCGCAACAACACCTTGGGGGAAGCCTTCGACCTCCTGCGGCGGGCCGACGGGATCCTCCTGGGCAGCCCGGTGTACTTCGGTAGCGTTTCGGCCCAGCTCAAGGCCTTCTGGGATAAAAGCCGCGTTTTGCGCAAGGAAAAGGCCCTGTACAACGTCGTCGGCGCCGGAGTAGCCGTAGGGGGTAGCCGTTTTGGCGGCCAGGAAACGACCCTTAAAGCCCTTTTCGACATGATGCTCATCCAGGGTATGATGATCGTCGGCGACGGCTTCATTGAAGCGGACTGCGGCCATCAGGGCAGCTGCGGCCAGGCTCCGGCCGAAAAGGACGAATTTGCCATTGCGAGGGTTCGTCTTACGGGCAGGCGCCTGGCCGAAGTGGCGGCGGCTACCGCCCCTTTACGCAGGCACCGCCTTTAGGGGGTGAGGGTCGATGCTCCTGCGGGTAGAAGCGGAAAAAAGGGAAGAAGCCATTTTGAGTCCCCTGGCGAGTTTAAGCAGCCGCACCAGGGGCCGCCAGGTACCGGAGGAGCCCTGCCCCATACGTACCGAATACCAGCGGGACCGCGACCGGATTATCCATTCCAAGGCCTTCCGGCGCTTAAAGCACAAGACCCAGGTTTTTATCGCACCGGAAGGAGATCATTACCGCACGCGCCTTACCCACACCCTGGAGGTGGCCCAAATCAGCCGCACCATTGCCCGGGCCCTGCGCTTAAACGAAGACCTGGCGGAAGCCATTGCCCTGGGCCACGACCTGGGTCATACCCCCTTCGGCCATTCCGGGGAAGAAGCCTTGAACGAGGTGGTCCCCGGAGGGTTTAAGCACAACCTTCAGAGCCTGCGGGTGGTGGAAGTCCTTGAAGGCGGCCGCGGCCTGAACCTTACCTGGGAAGTCCGCGACGGCATCGTTCACCATACCGGCCCGGTCAAACCCCAAACCCTGGAAGGGCAGATAATCTGCTATGCCGACCGCATCGCCTACATCAACCATGACATTGACGACGCCCTGCGGGCCGGCATCATTACCAGGGAACAGCTCCCCGTCGAATGTCTGAAAGTGTTGGGGGACACCCACAGGCAGCGCATCGACACCATGGTGACGGACCTCATCCGCTACAGCTGGGAGCAAGGCCGCATCGCCATGAGCCCGGCGGTCCAGCGGGCCACCGATGAGCTGCGCGCCTTCCTTTTTCAAAAAGTCTACATCGGCTCCCCCGCCAAAACGGAAGAAGGCAAGGCCAAAAACCTCCTGAAGCAGCTTTACTATTATTACCTGGAGCACCCGGAAGCTCTGCCGCCGCCCGTCCATCCCCAGGACGATTTACCCCGGCGGGTCTGCGACTATATTGCCGGGATGACCGATCGATTTGCCATTCTCCAGTATACCAGGATTTTTGTACCGACAGGCTTTCCCTCATAAATAATGAAGGTGGGCGGAACCTCTTCGCTCGTCAGGCTATCCGCTCGCCGACGAAGCGGGCGGCAGGATTCCGTCCACCTTCTGGATAATATTTTAGCCATATCCGGCGAACTATATACAGGGCAAACATAGAAATATATAAAGTCACTGCCTCGTTTTAAAAAACGGCTGAAAGAGGGCAAGGAAGACACCCCGGTAGAGAACGTAGAGGGCGCATCCGCCGATGAGGGCGATTAAAATTAAGGCCACCGTTTTACCCATAATTTCATCTCCCTGTTAACTTTTTCGGCTACCTCTAATTTTTAAGTGTATCGCCAGAAGTTGAAACCTATGCGGTAAGACAAAGGTATAATCTGGTAAAGCGGGACAAATAATAGGAAAAAGCGAAAATACGGCCCGAAAAAGAGGATATTTCAATCTGACAGCGAATTGTATTAGCACACCGGGTTCCGGGAAGTGGTGTCCGTGACAGCCGCCTTCAGCCAGGAAGTGATCGAAGAGGTAAAAGAGCGGGTCGACATCGTCGAAGTCATCGCCGGTTATGTGCGGCTGAAAAAGAGCGGCCGCAACTACGTCGGTCTTTGCCCCTTTCATAAAGAAAAAACGCCTTCCTTTACCGTTAGCCCGGATAAGCAGATGTTTTACTGTTTCGGCTGCGGGGTGGGAGGCGACGTTATCGCCTTTTTAATGAAGCAAGACGGCCTCAGCTTTCCCGAAGCGGTAAAGACCCTCGCCGCCAGGGCGGGTATTGATCTGGCCGGAGTTTTAGAAACGCCGGCGGCAAGGCGCCAGAGGGAATGGAAGGAACGCCTGTACCAGCTGGGGGCAGTAGCTGCCAGCTTTTATTATCGCCTTCTCATGCGTCACCCGGCGGCCGCGCCGGCACGCCGCTACCTCATGATGCGGGGGGTTAAAGGGGAAACGGCGCGCCTTTTTGAACTGGGATACGCCCCGGAGACGGGAACGGCCCTCATAGATTACCTGCGGCGCCAGGGTTTCACCCTCGACGATATTGTCCACGCCGGCCTTTGTCTTTCCCGGCCTTCAGGAGGGGCAGTGGATCGCTTCCGGGGCAGGCTCATGTTTCCCATAAAAGACGCCCGCGGCCGGGTCATAGGCTTTGGCGGGCGCACTTTAAACGACGGGCAGCCCAAATATTTAAATTCCCCGGAGACGGCTTTATTTCATAAAGGGAGGCATCTCTATGGCCTGCACCTGGCCCTGCCGGGCATCCGCCGGCAAGGCCAGGCCATCCTCGTGGAAGGCTATATGGATATGATCGCCGCCTGGCAGCACGGCATCAACAATGCAGTCGCCTCCCTGGGAACGGCCCTGACCCATGAGCAGGCCCGGGAGCTTAAAAAATACGCCCGCGAAGTGATTATCGCCTTCGATGCCGACGCGGCGGGCCAGGCCGCCGCCTTGAGGGGCCTTGACATCCTGGCCGGTGCGGGGCTGGAAGTTCGTGTCCTTGAGTTTCCGGAAGGGAAAGATCCCGACGAATTTTTGGCAGCCCGGGGGGCGGAGGCTTTTCAGGAACTGGTAGAGGCCAGCCAGAGCCTGATGGAGTTTATAATCAACAAAGCCGTTGCCGCCCACGATCCCACCCGGCCCCTGGGACGCAAAGCTATTATGGACGCCGTCCTGCCCAGTCTTCGACAGGTACAGGACCCCGTCGAACAGGAAGCCTATATCAGACTGTTGAGCCGCCATACGGGCATTTCGGAAGCCGCCGTAATGGCAGCCATGGGACGGCCGTCGGTGAGAAAGGTCCGGGCCGCTGTAGTCCCGGAAGAACACGGCCGGGGCAAAACTGGAGCGGCGAATCCAGGAGAAACCGGAGTGCTCTACCTGCTTAAGGCTTACTTAGAGAGTCCCCGGCTGGCGGCACTCATCGACGGGGAGCTGGGGGAGGAGTGGGGCGGCGGCCGGGCCATCCAAAGCCTCATTTCCTTTATCCGGGAAAAACGCCGGCAAGAAGGGGAATTAGCAGGGCAGGAGCTGATATCCCTTATAACCGGCCAGGATATGCCGGAATGGAAAATTTTAATGGCCCGCCTGGCAGTGGCCGAAGATTTAGCTCCCGTCGGGGAGCAGGCCGTCAAAAAGGCGGTCCTTCTCTACAAGCTCCACCGGCTTCAGAAGCAGGAAAAGAAAATAAGAATCGACCTGGCCAGGGCGGAAAGGGAAGGCGCCGTCGGCCGGGTACGAGAGCTTCAAGAACAGGTCTTTCACCTCCAGCAGGCTATAAAAACAATAAAGTCCGGAAGGGGGGAGCAGCGGTGAAAGAGGAACAGCAGAGGCAAAAAATCAGGGAGCTGGTAGAAAAGGGCAAGAGTCAGGGCAGCTTAACCTATCGCGAGATTATGGACGCCCTCGAAGGAATCGAGCTTACACCCGAGCAGATCGACGATATATACGAGCATCTAAACCAGATGGGCATAGAAATTTTACCGGAAACCGTAGAACTCGAGGCCCTGGAAAAAGAAGACGAAGCCATCGACACCGACATCGATCTTTCGGTGCCCGACAACGTGGCCATAGATGATCCAGTACGCATGTACCTGAAGGAAATCGGGCGGGTACCCCTGCTGACGCCGGAAGAAGAAATCGAACTGGCCAAAAGGATGGAGCAGGGGGACGAAGAAGCAAAACGCCGCCTGACGGAAGCAAATTTACGCCTGGTGGTGAGCATCGCCAAGCGTTACGTCGGCCGCGGCATGCTGTTTTTGGACCTCATCCAGGAAGGCAACCTGGGCCTAATAAAAGCCGTAGAGAAGTTCGATTATCGTAAAGGCTATAAATTCAGCACCTACGCCACCTGGTGGATTCGCCAGGCCATAACCCGCGCCATAGCCGACCAGGCTCGGACCATCAGAATCCCAGTGCATATGGTCGAAACCATCAACAAGCTTATCCGCGTTCAGCGGCAGCTCCTCCAGGAACTCGGCCGGGAACCCACTCCGGAAGAGATCGCCAAGGAGATGGACGTTCCCGTAGAACGGGTGCGGGAAATCATGAAGATCGCCCAGGAACCTGTATCCCTGGAAACGCCCATCGGCGAAGAAGAAGACAGCCACCTGGGGGATTTCATCGAAGACGAGGACGCCCAGGCACCGGCCGAGGCCGCATCCTTTATGCTTTTGAGGGAGCAGCTGGAAGAGGTCTTAGATTCCTTGACGCCCAGGGAAAAACGGGTGCTGCGCCTGCGCTTCGGCCTGGATGACGGCCGGGCCCGCACCCTGGAGGAAGTAGGCCAGGAATTCGGCGTCACCCGGGAACGCATCCGCCAGATTGAAGCCAAAGCCCTGCGCAAGCTGCGCCACCCAAGCCGCAGCAAAAAGCTCAAGGACTACCTGGAATAAAGGGGATTGATTGGCCATCTACCTGTTGACCAAAACGGCATTCCCGGGTATAATATAAGCGTTGGCTATCCTCGGTAGCTCAATGGTAGAGCGCCCGGCTGTTAACCGGGTGGTTGCAGGTTCGAGTCCTGCCCGGGGAGCCAGAAAGGGCCCATAGCTCAACGGTAGAGCTGCCGGCTCATAACCGGTTGGTTCCTGGTTCGAATCCGGGTGGGCCCACCAAACAAGAAAACAAGGCCAGCAGCGGCGGTCGGGAGGTGACCACGAAGTGCTGGCCTTTTTTAATGGGCTACCGGCCCGCCTGCGGGCCGTCGCCCGCATGGTGCCGCCGGGAAGCCGCCTGGCGGACATCGGCACCGATCACGCTTATCTGCCCATATACCTGGTCACCAGCGGCAGGTGCCCCCGTGTTATTGCCGTTGAAAAAAAATGGGGTCCCTACCGCCGGGCCCTGGCAGCCGTAGCCAATGCCGGCCTTCAGGAGCGGGTAGAGGTGCGCCTGGGAGACGGCTTTGCCCCTTTAAAGCCCGGGGAAGTAGACACGGTAACTATCACCGGTCTTGGCGCCCTTACCCAGCAGGACATCCTGACGACCGGCGCGGCGGTAAGGCAGGCCTTGAGGCGTCTGATCCTCCAGCCCCAGGGGGAAGCCGGGCCGCTGCGCCGCTTCCTTGCCACTATTGGATGGTGCCTGGAAGAAGAAGAGCTGGTATACGAAGGCGGCCACTATTATTTTATCATGGCGGCCGGGCAGGGGGAGAGCCCGGCCTACAGCGATGTTGAGTGGCGTTTCGGTCCCCTTTTGCTCCGGCGCCGTCACCCCCTGTTGGGCGTTTATCTCTTGCAAAGCATGGAAAAACTAAATGCGGCAAGACGCCAGCTGCTTAACGCAAAAAGTGAGCGTGCCCGCGCCAGGCTGGTGGAAGTAGACCGGCAGTTGGAAGACATACGGGAGGTGCTGGCATGGCTGCAAGACTCAGCGAAATAATAGCCGTTATGGAAGCCCTAGCCCCGCCGGAGCTGGCGGCGGAATGGGACAACGTCGGCCTTATGCTGGGAACGCCTGAGGCGGAAGTGCGGCGGATATTGGTCTGCCTGGACGTCACCATGGCAGTAGCGGCAGAAGCTGCCGCTCGGGGGGCCAACCTCATCATCAGCCACCATCCCCTTTTTTTCCGGCCCGTAAAGTCCTTACGCTTCGATAAAGCCCCCGGTAGCCTGGTCCAGCGCCTTATCCAGGACAACATCATGGTTTACGCGGCTCATACCAATTTAGACTGCGCCGAGCTGGGCGTGAGCTACCATCTAGCAGTAAAGCTGGAACTGGAAGACATTCAGGTCCTCCGGCCCACCTATCGGGAGAAATATTACAAGCTCGTTACCTTTGTGCCAGCAGACCATGAAAAAAACGTTCGCGAAGCCATTACCAGGGCCGGGGCGGGATGGATAGGCAATTACTCCGACTGCACCTTCCGGGTGGCCGGCACGGGCACTTTCCTGCCCCTCAGCGGTACTAATCCCTATATAGGGCGGGAAGGGGAAGTCACCGAGGTTAAAGAATACCGTCTGGAAACCATCGTCCCTACCGGCAGGCTGCCGGAAGTCTTGCAGGCCCTCCTCAAGGCCCATCCCTATGAAGAGGTGGCTTACGACATCTACCCCCTGGCCAACGAAGGCCCGGCGGCGGGCATCGGTCGTCTGGGAGTTTTAAACCAGGCCCTCCCCCTCTACGAATTTGCCCTGCAGGTCAAGGAGGCCCTGGGCGCGGCCAGGGTTAATGTGGTAGGCGAAAGGGAACGGAGGGTAAAGAAAGTAGCCGTCTGCGGCGGTGCCGGCAGCGACGTTATGAATACCGCCCTGGCCGCCGGGGCCGACGTCCTGGTAACCGGCGATCTGAAATTCCACGAAGCCCAGGCGGCCGTCAATATGGGACTGGCCGTCATAGACGCGGGTCACTACGCTACCGAAAGGTTGATTGTCCCGGCCCTGGTGACATACCTCCAGGATCAGCTTCAGGAGCGGGAAGTAATGGTCCTGGCCTCCCAGAAGGAACAGGAACCGTGGTACGTACTATAGCAAATTCCGCAGTTGCCGCGCCTCCTTGACAGGTTGGAGCAAGAGGTGTTATATTATAATCCCCGCAGAAACTAAAAAGGTGCTTTTGAGTAAACCGGATGGTCGCGGGCGGCACAACTTTGCCGCCTGAGGAAAGTCCGAGCTCCGTAGGGCAGGGTGCTGGATAACGTCCAGTGGAGGCGACTCCAAGGATAGTGCCACAGAAACAGACCGCCCGGCACATTTGTGCCGGGTAAGGGTGGAAAGGTGAGGTAAGAGCTCACCAGCGGTTAGGCGACTAACCGGCTCGGTAAACCCCACCTGGAGCAAGACCGAATAGGGGGACAAATGGGGTGGCCCGCCCCGTCCCCGGGTAAGGTCGCTTGAGGCGTCAGGCAACTGGCGTCCTAGATAGATGACCATCCAAGACAGAACTCGGCTTACAGGTTTGCTCAAAAGCACTTATTTTATTGGTTATAGACTGCTGGCCGGAGTTATGGCTCACTGAGTGGAGTTATGTCTCACTCAGTGAGCCATTCTCCTTATATCGCTCCATGTTATTGCTATAGTATTTTAACCGCCCTCATTATGCAAGCTGACATGTAGATTTTCATTTTAGTACGGGAAAAATTGTCACAAGAGAAGGTGGACGCACAGGGAGGCGTGATCAGGGCGCTTGGCCCAAAAATTAGGAGCCAGACTTGAAGTACGGAAAATTATATGTATAATTATAAGTAAAGGAGTGGGGACAATGGATATAAATATTAAATCGATGGTTAGCTCTACAGCTTTGTCCAGGTCTTTTGGCAAATACCTCAAGGTCGCCAAAGAAACACCTGTATTTATAATCAAAAACAATGAAGTTACAGGAGTTCTTCTCAATATTGACACTTATAAAGAACTAGTTGAAGCTTATGAGCTTATGCAAGATACCAAACTGGCCCGGGAGGTTTTTGAACAACCCACCGTGAACCCCCTGGAAAAAGACGTTTTTGAAGTCATGAGGGAAGTTGAGGCCAGGGATAATGTACCAGGTTAAACCCAAAAACATTAACCGTTTCAAGCATGATTTTGAGAGGCTAGAAAAAAGGGAAAGGGAAAAAGTGTGGCAGGCATTAAAAACGCTTACTGAAATCCCTGTACCACCTAACGCTATCTGCCTGGAGAAAAATTATTATCGCCTTAAGATAGATAACATCAGAATCCTGTATCAAATCTTGGATGAAAAGATAATTCTTATAGGGGCAATTGTAAAGCGCAATGAAAATACTTACAAGAACTGGAAAAAATATTTTAAATAGCTGTTGTTTGCTTGCTTGACAATGGATCGCTCACAAAAGCAATAAAAATGTCCCTAGAAAGGCTGGTAGAAGAATTAGCCAGCCTTTCTCATAGCGACGGTCCTTCCTGGAATCTGCTTGCCGGGCAAATTTCCCCTAATCCACAAGCCTATTTACAACCGTTAAAAAGAAGGATAGGGCTTCTTTCGCGCAAATATAGGTGTGTCGCCAAACTTTAACCTTCCCTTTCCCCACGGTGTATTTGTCCGCGGGCCAGGGAGGCAAATATGCCGCCCAGGGAAAAAACGGCAAAGACCAGGAAGGCCACGTTCATGCTTCTTAAAAGGAGGGGAGCGGCGGCAGGGGTGAATTGACTTCCCTTTAAATATAAATTAAAAATCAAGGCCACTACTGCCATACTGAAGGCCTGCCCCAAAAGGCGCATTGTTCCCAGAATGGACGAAGCTACGCCGTAATAAGCCCTGGGAGCGGAGCTCATGACGGCATTGGTGTTGGGAGAAGAAAAGAGGGCAAAGCCAAAGCCCATAAACATGAGATTGGCCACGACCAGGGCCATGGGCGTGCGGGCGTTAAACAGGGAAAAAAGGAAAAGGCCGATGGTGTTTAAGGCCATGCCTGTCGACGCCACGATTCGCGGTTCCAGCCGATCCGAAAGCTGCCCCGCCGGCGGCGAAAATAGCACCTGGACGACGGGCTGAACCAAAAGGATCAGGCCGGCGGTCTGGGCCTCCAATCCCCTGACAACCTGGAGGTAAAGGGAAATGATATAGCTTACCGCGTAGGTGGAACTGTAACTTATAAGGGCGGCCAGATTGGAAAAGGTAAAGGCGGAGCTGGATTTAAAAAGGCCTACGTCCAGCAGGGGGAAGGGGGCCCTGCTTTCCTGGAGGACAAATAAAAGAATCCCTCCCAGGCCGAGAACTAAAAGGAGTTTTGGCAGGAACCCCAAAGAAAAACTGGAAGCCCCGTAGATAACGGCGGCCAAACTAGGAACAGAGAGGAGGGCGCCCGATAGATCGAATTTTTCCCGCCGTGGCGTTACCGGCTCCCCTTCGAGTTTGGTCACGGCGATGATGAGGGCGGCAAGACCCAGGACGGCATTAACTCCAAAAAGCAGCCGCCATCCCAGGTAGTGGGTGATGATGCCGCCCAGGAAGGGCCCCGCCGACAGGCCGGTGTACACGGCTGCGACGTTGATGCCCAGGACGCGGCCTCTAGCCTGGGCGGGGAAAAAGGCCACCAGCAGGGCCGTGGCGGTACTGAAAATCATGGCGCTGCTTATACCGTGGAGGGCCCGCGTGGCGATGAGTAAGGGTAGAGAAGGGGCCAGGGACGACAGCAATGAAAACAGGGCGTAGCCGCAGAGGCCGGCCCGGAAGACGCGCGTACGGCCGTAGAGGTCAGCCAACCGGCCAAAGGGCAGGAGAAAAGCGGCCGAGGTCAGCAGAAAGGCCGATACTACCCAATTGAGGTCAAGGGCCCCGGCTTGAAATTCCTCCCCGATGGTCGGAATGGCCAGGTTGATGGAGCTGCCCATAAATGCCGTCAAAAAGGAAGCCAGCGTGCACACCGTTAAGATATAAGTGGCCCTGGTTTCGCTCCGCCTGTTTTCGTCCACCATTCGTCTCTCCTTTTATATACACAGAGAAAGGCATTCTAATGTAATTATATATCTGCTAATTTTGGCGTAAATAGGGAACTAATGCTTTGCGTCAAAATATTTAAGAATGCGGTATTCATTGTCACGCTGGGCGGGACGGAAACCGGCCTCCCGAATGCAGTGGACGATTTCTTCCATACAGGCCCGGTAAGAGGCACCCGCCGCCCGCACCACGTTTTCCTCCAGCATGGTGGAGCCGAAATCATTGGCACCGAAGAAAAGGGCCACCTGGGCTACCTTAAGGCCCTGGGTCACCCAGGAAACCTGGAGGTTGGGGACGTTATCCAGATAGATGCGGGCGAGGGCCAGGACCTTCAAATATTCCGCCGCCCCGGCCTCGGTGCCTCCCAGCTCGGTATTGCCGGGCTGGAAGCTCCAGGGAATGAAGGCAGTAAAACCCCCGGTTTCATCCTGGAGCCGGCGGACGGCCTCCAGATGGGCGATTCTGTCGGCAATAGTTTCGCCCAGGCCGAAAACCATCGTTGCCGTGGACTTCATCCCCAGGGAATGGGCGGCGCGCATCACTTCCAGCCAGCGCGCCGTTTTGGTCTTTTTAGGGCTGACCCGGTCGCGGACTCCGTCTACGAGGATTTCTGCACCCCCGCCGGGCAGGGAATCCAGGCCCGCTTTTTTAAGCCGCCGCAGCACCTCAAATACGGGGAGCTTTTCTTTGCGGGCCAGGTAGTCGATTTCCACCGGTGACAGGGAGTGAAGGGTTACGGGATAGCGGGATTTAATCCAGGCGAAAAGGTCTTCAAACCAGGCAAGGTCCAGATCGGGATTGAGGCCCCCCTGCAGCAAAATCTGGGTACCCCCGGCAGCCAGGGTGGCCTCGATTTTGTTGCCGATCTCTTCGCGGCTTAAAACGTAACCTTCGGCATCTCCGGGCAGGCGGTAAAAAGCGCAGAAGCGGCAGGCGTTGACGCATATATTGGTGTAATTGATATTGCGGTCCACGACAAAGGTGACCGTCCCATCACGATGCAGCCGCTGCCGCACCAGGTTGGCAAGATACCCCATCTCCAGGAGGTCGGCTTCCCGGTATAGGCACTCGCCTTCGTCGGCACTCAACCGTTTACCTTCAAGCACTTTGCAGGCGATAGCTTCGATCACGCTCTCCCCCCCAAATCTCAATGGTAACCGGGTGGGTAAGGAAACCGTCCATGTGGGCCAGACGGTAAAAGGCCAGTAGTCCTTCCAGGTGCGGCCATTCCAGGTCGTAATTTAAAAGGGCAAAATAATCTTCAACAAATTCTGGCTCTACTTCGAGGCGTCCGGCCCCTGCCGCCGCCAGGGCGCCGGGGTGTTCCCGGCTCCAAGCCTTGGCTTTTTGCAGAGCCCGCCAAATGGCGGCAAGCTTATCCGGGTTTTCGGCGGCAAAATCTTTCCTCACCACCCAGAGGGCAAAGACCATGGGCTTGCCGGCAAACCGCAGCCACTCCTCGCCCAGGTCGTAAATGTGGGGGAAGCGGCCGCTGCGAGCGATTTGCAGGGCTTCGTCGCCGATGGTGAGGAGGGCATCGGGGCCCTCCCATTCCGGGAGGCTGCCTGCTGGGCGGGTGAAGTAGGTCGGGGTCACACCGTACCAACGCTTCATGAGGATGCGGAGCAAAACCACACTGGTGGCCGAATAAGGAGTCAGGGAAAGGGGCCGGCCTTCGAGGTCTTCTGCCGGCAAGCGGCTTGCCAGTAAAACACTGCCGACCCTGCCGCGGCAGGAAATGGAGAGCCCC
The DNA here is from genome assembly GCF_039233145.1 of Moorella humiferrea. Taxonomy (NCBI): domain Bacteria; kingdom Bacillati; phylum Bacillota; class Clostridia; order Neomoorellales; family Neomoorellaceae; genus Neomoorella; species Neomoorella humiferrea. Next base: position 631,929 of record NZ_CP136419.1, read on the forward strand.
GGGAGGACCAGGGCTTCTCCCGCGAACTGACCGTAGGCCAGGGAAGAGACGGCCGTAACCTCCAGTTCGCCCCGACGGAAAGCGGCGTTCAATACGGCGGGATGGGCGGCGACAATTTTGGCCGGGACCGACACCCGCCCGGCCTCGATGGGGTAGAAAAGGGGCAGGCAGTTGAGGTAGCTCACCCGTCCCAGTCTAGGACGATCCATGGCGGTGGGAACCTCCTTCTCTTTAAACATAGCGGCGGATTTCCCGGTAGAGGGTGTCCCGTTCTACAGGTATCCGGCCGGCCGCCCGGATACTGTTGAGAAAACTTTCGGGTGGCTGGTACTGGGGCGTTGTCGCTCCTGCATCGTGGAAGATGTGTTCTTCCCGCACCGTGCCGTCCAGGTCGTTGACGCCAAAATGGAGGGCGATCTGGGCCAGCTTCGGCCCCATCATTATCCAGAAGGCCTTGATGTGGCGGAAATTGTCCAGAAGCAGGCGGCTGACGGCCAGCACCTTTAAATCGTCGACGCCGGTGGGGCCCGGCAGATGGCTGAAGGCCGTGTTGGTGGGGTGGAAGGCCAGAGGAATAAAGGCCAGGAATCCTCCCGTGCGGTCCTGGAGCTCCCGCAGGGCCAGGAGGTGGTCCACCCGGTCGGCGGCGGTCTCGAAATGTCCGTAGAGCATGGTGGCGTTGGTGGGAATGCCCAGGCGGTGGGCCGTTTCATGTACTTTAAGCCAGCGTCGGCCGTCGATTTTTTTGGCGCACAGGCGCCGGCGCAGGTCGGGGTTGAAGATCTCGGCCCCGCCCCCGGGCAGGGAATCCAGTCCTGCCTGCCGCAGTTCCTGGAGGACGTCGGCTACGGGAAGGCCGGCACGGGAGGCGATAAAATCGATCTCTACGGCGTCAAAGGCCTGGATGCAGGCCCCGGGGGCCGCCCGGCGCACCGTTTTCACTAGTTCCAGGTAATAGTCGTAAGGGAGCTCTGGATTGAGGCCGCCGACGATATGGATCTCGGTGACGCCGGCAGCGGCCGCCGTCCGGGCCTTAGCTTCAACTTCTTCCAGGGTCATGGTGTAGGCCCCCGGGGCATCCTTTTCTTTGCCGAAGGCACACAGTTCGCAGAGATTCTGGCAGACGTTGGTATAATTAATGTGGGCGTTGTTGATGAAATAAACGACATCATCACAGGTCCGCCGTCTTGCCAGGTCGGCCAGGTAGCCGACGGCCAGCAGGTCGCGGCACTCCATGAGGCGGATGCCGTCCTCCCGGGAAAGCCTTTCTCCCGCCTCTACCCTGGCGGCTATGTCTGCCAGTTCTCCCCGTAGAAGCTCCCGGCGAATGAATTCTGACGTCATACGAGACAATTCCGTCAAACTCCTTTCATACAGGGTGCCTGCCGATGTTGTCCGGACAGAGCAGGGTGGGCTTGCGCAACTCTTTGCAGCCACAGTCGTCGTTAAAGGGTATCCGCCCCAGGGCCTTTAGAATTATGCGGCCAAAGGGCGGCGCGGCGGTGAAAAAGAGATCCTTTAAATCCCGATGCTCCCAGGGTTTCACCACACCTTCGCCGTAATTGACGACCAGATAAATGCCGGCATAGCAGGCCCCCATTTCCCGCGCCAGGTAGACCTCCGGGCAGAGGGTCTGTCCCACGACGTCCGACCCCCATTGGCGGAAGAGATTCACCTCGGCCGCGCTTTCGAAGTGACGCCCGTCCGTTACCAGGTAGACACCGCGGTCGAAGACCCGGCCTAAGGGCGCCTCTTTTGCCGCTTCCACCAGGACCCGGTGCAGGGAAGGGCAGATGGGCCGGCGCATTATCGACAGATAGCCTTCCATGAGCCCTACGTCGCGGCGCATGGAAAAATCGATGTAGTCGGTGACCACCACGATGTCCTTGAGGTCCAGGAGGTGGTTGACGCTTCCCACCCCGCCCTCGGCAATAATTTTTTTTACGCCTGCCTGCATAAACGCGTGGAAAAGGCGTTGTGAACTTTCACCCCAGGAGACTCCGGGAATCCGCCCGTGCATCTTGGCCGCCAGGATGCGCCGCGGCGGGTCGCCGGTGATGAAAAGGGTCAGGGGGGCGCTGGGACCCCAGGGGGTGGAAAAGACGAGATCCCGCTCCAGCACCTCCGTCTTTGGATCCTTTAAGGCCTCGGGAAAGTTCAGGCTGTAGGTGCCGGAACCGCCGATAAAGCCGATGTCGGCCTGTACCTTTTTTTCAGCCATCCTCTTCCTCTCCTTCCGGAGGGTAACCCAGACCGCGCAGGTTGTAGGCTATCAGGTCTTTGCCGGCCGCGGTCAAATCGGTGGGGTAGCCATCTTTCAGCCAGCCCATGACTACCTGGTAAAAGGTACCCACAAAAGCCAAGGAGGCCAGGCGGGCGTCCTGGGGTGGGAGGGCGCCCCTTTCCATCTCTTCCCGCACGTCTTCCTCCACCAGCCGGGCTAGGCGGCGCAGCAGGTCGTAGAGCTGCTCGCTAACGGCCGGGTGGCCCGCCGGCGACTGCACCAGCATCACTCGGGCCAGGTCGCGGTGTTCCTGCAACACTTCCAGGGCCGCTTCCATGGAAGCCTTGAGCTTTTCGCGGCCACCCACGGCCTTTTTCCGGGCTTGGGCGATGCGCTCCAGGACCATCTCATATGCCTCATTGACCAGGGCGGCAAAGAGGGCCTCTTTGTTACGCAGGTATAAATAGATGGTACCGACGGCCACCCCGGCCCGGCGGGCAATGTCCTTAATCGACGTACCGTAAAAGCCGTTGCGAGCGAATTCTTCCCTGGCGGCCTGCATAATAGCCTGCAGGCGGCTTTCCAGACGCTGATCGACCTTTTTTGTCCGCCGGTAAACCAAGGGCTTTCCCTCCAATTTTCAAACAATGAACATCGATTCATTTTTTCATCGTCATTTTATATCCTTTATAAAGCGTAGTCAATGGCAACATTTCTTAGCAATTTTTAAGGTTCGATTGCGCCCTTCTTGCTATAATTGAAAATTAGATAAACGAGGGGCAGGAAGGGAGAAGGCAATGACGGTAGAGGCAGTTCCGGTAACGCCCCCCCGATTCCGAAAGGTCAGGTGGCTCCTGGGGGGGTGTATATTTTTACTACTGGTTGGTGCCCTTTTGTGGTGGCAATACGGGCGCCGGGCGGAGGTTAAGTACATAACCGTACCCGTCGCCCAGGGAAGCATCAAAAACGCCATCAACGCTACCGGCACCATCGAGCCGGTAAAGAGCGTCAACCTGGGATTTAAAAACAGCGGCATCATCAAGGCGATCTATGTCAAGCCTGGGGACGCCGTCAAAGCCGGGCAGGTGCTGGCCGTTCAGGACACTGCGGAGCTGGAAGCGCAGCTGGCCCAGGCCCAGGCGAGCTATAACAGCGCCGCGGCCAACCTGCAGAAGCTGGAAGCCGGGGCCACGGCCGCAGAGATCGCCCAGGCGGAAGCCAACGTAGAAACCGCCAGGATCGCCTACAACGACGCGGCGGCCGCGGCGGAAAGGAACAAGGCCTTATTTGAAGCCGGGGCCCTTTCCAAAGCCGAGCTGGACAGCGCCGTAAGCGCGCGGGACAGCTCGGCCGCCAAACTCCGGCAGGCCGAAGCGGCCCTAGAAGATTTAAAAAACGGCAGCCGGCCGGAAGAGATCGCCGCGGCGCGGGCCCAGGTAGAAGCGGCGAAGGCGCAGGTAGAGCTGGCCCGGAACAACCTGGAAAGCGCCCAGCTGCGCGCGCCGTGGGACGGCATCATCAGCGCCGTGAACGGCGAGGTGGGATATAGGGTCGGCAGCAGCACAGATAACAGCAACTCCAGTTTCATCACTATGATTACCCCGACTTTGCAGCTGCGGGCGAAGGTAAACGAGGCCGACATCAATAAAGTAAAGGTCGGCCAGGAAGTCAGCTTTACCGTCAACGCCATACCCGGAAAGGAAATGAGGGGTAAAGTGGCCTGGATCGCCCCCGAAGCCCAGACGGTATCTAACGTCCAGCTTTATGATGTCGTAATATCTTTGGACCCTGAGCCTTCCCTTAAAGCCGGCATGACGGCCAGCGTCGACTTTATCCTTGACCGCAAGGACAACGTCTTGACCATACCCGAAGCGGCCCTCACCTTTGCCAGAACCTACCTGGCCGGTAGCGAGGGAAACGGCGGCCGGAGCGGCGCGGCGGTCGGGGGCGACCGCAGTACCTCCGGCGGCAGGACGATTCCGGGCGGCGTTCCAGGGACGACCACAAATGATAACGGAAGTGCTGGTAGATCGGAGGCGGGGGCCGCAGGGGGCCATACTGCCGGCACCACTGTACTCGTGTTAGAAAACGGCCGGCCGGTGCCCCGGCAGATCGTCACCGGCGCCAGCGACGAGAGCAACGTCGAAGTAGTGAGCGGGCTTGCTGCAGGGGAAGCCGTCGTCGTCGGCACCAGCACATCGGCCAGGACGTCTAGTAGTACCCAGACCAGGTCCTTCATGGGCCCCGGACCCGTGCAGGTAAGGCAGCCGGCCCGGACGACGACCGGGAGGTAAAGGAAGTGGCCGCACCCGTCATCCAGCTAGAAGGAGTGACCCGGGTCTACGCCAGCGGCGAGAACCGGGTACACGCCCTGCGGGGTATAGATTTAAAGATCGAGGCCGGAGAAATGGTAGCCATCATGGGAGCGTCCGGGTCAGGCAAATCGACCCTGATGCACATCCTGGGGTGTCTGGATAAACCCACCGGCGGCCGCTATCTATTAAACGGGCAGGACATCACCAGGCTCACGCCGGACCAGCTGGCCTACATCCGCAACCGGCAGATCGGCTTTGTCTTCCAGAGCTTTAACCTCATCGGCAACCTAACGGCGTGGGAAAACGTTGCCCTGCCGTTGATATACGCCGGCGTACCCCGACGGGAAATGAAGGAACGGTCCCTGGCCGCCTTGAAACAGGTAGGCCTGGAAGGCCGGGAACACCATCTGCCCAACCAGCTTTCCGGCGGGCAGCAGCAGCGGGTGGCCATCGCCCGCGCCCTGGTCAACGACCCGGCCATTATCCTGGCCGACGAACCCACAGGCGCCCTGGACACCCGCACCAGCATCGAAGTGATGGCCATCTTCCAAGGGCTGCACCGCGAACGAGGGCTTACGGTGGTCATCGTCACCCACGAACCCGACATTGCCGCCTACTGCCGGCGGCTGGTACGCCTGCGCGACGGCCTGATCATCGCCGACGAAGCCATAAACCAACCCCGCCAGGCGGAAAAAGAGCTGGTGGCGGCCATAGGGGAGAGGAAAGCATGAACTTCAGGGCGGCCTTGACCGTAGCTTGGCGGGGGCTCATGGCCAACAAGATGCGCTCTTTACTTACCATGCTGGGGATCATAATCGGCGTTGCCGCCGTAATCATTATGGTCAGCATTGGCCAGGGCGCTACGGCCCAGGTCACCGAAAGGATAGCCCGCATGGGGTCCAACATCCTGATGGTGCGCCCCGGGACGGGGTTCGGGCCGGTGCGCGGCGCCGCCGGTATAAACACCCTGACCTTAACCGACGCCGAAGCCATAGCCGCCCTTCCCCTGGTAGAAAACGTCGCCCCGGAAGTCAACCAGCAGGCCACGGCCGCAGCCGGGAGCCAGACCTGGAGCACCACCGTCAAAGGCACCACCACCGCCTACATAAAGATCAGGAACCTGGAAACGACGGCCGGCTCCTTTTTCACCGACGAAGACGTCGTTTACGCCAGGCAGGTAGCCGTCCTCGGTCCCACGGTAGAAGCCAACCTCTTTCCCGGCGGCAGCGCCGTAGGGAAAACCATCACCATAAACAACCTCAGGTTCACCGTCGTCGGCGTCCTCAAAGCCCAGGGCGGCGGCATGGGTGGCCAGGACCAGGACGACATGATCTACATCCCCGTCACCACCGCCCAGCAGCGCTTCAGCGGCAGCAAGAATGTCCAGGTCATCAACGTCCAGGCCCGGGACGCCGCCAGCCTCAGCACGGTGCAGGACGAAGTAACGAGCTTACTACGCCGGCGGCACCGTTTAAGCGATCAGAAAGAAGACGACTTTAACATCCAGAACATGACGGCCATCATGGAGACGGTAGAGGCCACCACCCGGACCATGACCCTCCTTTTAGCCGGAGTGGCGGCTGTATCCCTTTTAGTGGGAGGCATCGGCATCATGAACATCATGCTGGTGTCCGTGACCGAACGCACCCGGGAAATCGGCATCCGCATGGCCGTAGGGGCCACCAGCGGGGCGATTTTAAGCCAGTTCCTCATCGAAGCCCTGGTATTAAGCCTGGCCGGCGGTATAATCGGGATGCTGGCCGGGTTTACCGGCAGCCGCCTGATAGCTATGCTGGCCGGCTGGCCGGCCGTCATCGCTCCGGGTTCCATCCTCCTGGCCATAGGCTTTTCGGCCCTGGTGGGGGTCTTCTTCGGCTACTATCCGGCCCGCCGGGCCGCCACGGCCGACCCCATCGAGGCTTTGCGGTATGAATAGTCGATTATACTTGCCCCCTGTAGAAAAAGGGGGCTTTATATTTTTTATAACTTAATAAAAGCATCAGTGAAAAGCAAATAAAAAGGCCAGAAAAAATAATAATTGAAAGATAATAAGGCCATCAGAAACAGAATAAAAAAGACTTTTTTCGACTACTTATTCCAATATCTTTAGAAAGTATTTCTCTAATATTTTTTACTTTGCAGCAGGAATCTCCGGTTTTATAGAGAATTATTATGACATAAAACATTGGTAAAGGGGAAAAAAGCTATTTAAAGAATAAAATACGGCTTTCATGCCAATTATTTTCTTGATTACTTAATAAAGCCGATGCAAAAAGTATGGGGTATAAGATGAATACAAAGCGAGGACCGGCAGATCTAAAACTCTTACAGGAAATGAATCGGGCGCAGGTACTAGAAACTATCCGCGCTTATGGGCCCATTGCCCGGGTAGACATTGCCCGCAAAACGCAATTGAGCCCCACTACCGTTGCCACCCTGGTAAACGATCTTATTGCCGAGGGCTGGGTGAGAAGTGCGGGGGAGGGCGAATCCCGCGGCGGCCGTAAACCGACTCTTCTGGAATTCAACGCTAAGGCGGGCTATATTATTGCAGTTGATGTTACCGATACTTTGCTTACTGTAGCCCGCACCGACTTGAATGCACGGGAATTGGAAGAAGAACGTTCCGTACCTCATAGATTTACCGGCCACGCCCTGGCGGAACTGATCGGCGAAACGGTTGGAACTATTATCGATAGTATGAAGGCCAGGAAATTAAACATCGCTGGAATTGGCATATCTACCCCCGGCCTGGTGGACGCCGATACCGGTATAGTACGCTATTCCCTGAAACTTAATTGGATGGACTTACCTTTGGGGTCTATGCTAAAGAAGCGCTTTGATTTAACGGTATATGTGGAGAACGATACCAATGCCGCGGCCCTGGGCGAGAAATGGTTCGGAGCAGGGCGCCCCTTTGAAAACATGGTTTATGTGACGGTAGGCAGCGGGGTAGGGGCTGGATTGATCCTCGGTGGGCGGATTTTTCGCGGTATAACCGGCAGTGCCGGTGAATTAGGCCATATGAGCATCGATAAAGGCGGAGAAAGGTGCGAATGTGGCAATATAGGTTGTCTGGAGAATCTGGTCGCCTGGCCGGCCATCTGGGCGCGGGTAACCAAAGCGATGAAGAGGGGGGTGCCAACGGTGATTACCGAGTTGGTCGACAACATCGACCAGGTGACCCCGGAGATCCTGAATAAAGCAGCATGGGCCAGCGATCAACTGGCGGTCAACGCCCTGACAGAAGCCGGGGTAAGTCTGGGGATCGGCCTAGCCAACCTTGTTAACCTTTTAAACCCTGAGGCTATTATCCTGGGAGGGGAACTAATCGGCAAAGACAGCTTTATCCTCCAGCATGTCCAGAAAACTATGGCCACCCACGGTCTGCGGGTGCCGGGTGCCGCAGTCCGCTTGCTTCCCCATCAACTGGGCGAAAAGGCGCGTTTGTACGGCGTTGCAGGAATTGTGCTTCACAACCTCCTTGCGACTCGTTTCTGGTCGTCAGGCCTTGACACCAGTGCCGAACCTGTATTTCCTCAGTAAAGATGTTTAAAGAGGTTATACAGGAGGTGATTATCACTGAAACACAAATAACTTCTTTGAAATTTTAGGTTAAATAATATTTAAGGGAGAGGTATATAAATGAATAATTTTCCTAACCTATTTAAACCTATTCGTATTGGCAATTTGGAGTTACCCAACCGCATAGTTCATGTGCCTACCGACATCAGTTCTTCCCATGCCGATGGCTCGGTGAGCGAGCGGGATATCATTCATCACGCGGAAATCGCCAAGGGGGGTACGGGTTTCATTATCGTCGGCGCCACCAGCCCGGATGGTAAAACCGGCCGGCCGACGGTTACTTCCCTGGTGGCCGACGGCGATAATTACATACCCGGTCTGGCCCGCTTGGCCGAAGCCATGCATCGATATGGAGCCAAATGCGCCGTACAGCTACAGCATCCCGGCCGTCAGGCGGCCATTCCCCGCTATAATACCATGTCTACCAACGATATGGTCATCAAAGTTCCCTGGTCGGCCGGGCATGAGGTAGTGTATGCCAACGCCGAGGAAAAGGGTAAAGAAGCAAGGGCCATGACGGTAGAAGAAGTGCTTGATATGATTGAACTTTTCTCCGAGGCAGCCTGGCGTGTGCAGCAGGCCGGCTTCGACGCTGTAGAACTCCACGCCGCCCACGGTTACCTGCTGGCCCAGTTCATGAGCCCTTACACCAACCGCCGCAACGATCGTTTCGGCGGATCCCTGGAGAACCGGATGCGCTTCCCCCTGGCTATAATCGACCAGATCCACAAAAAGTGCGGTCGTGATTTCCCCGTCTTGGTCCGTTTCTCTGTAGATGAGTGGATTCCCGGTGGGCGCGACCTTGAAGAGAGTAAAATAGTGGCCCGCATGTTTGAGGAAGCAGGAGTCGCCGCCTTGGACTTGAGCCAGTGCATAACCGAAACCCCCGGCGCCGGCTTTGACCCCATGTATTACCAGCAAGGTTGGACCATGTACGCTTCCGAGGCTATCAAAAAGGTCGTCAGCATACCGGTGATCAACAGCCATACTTTACGCGATCCCGAATACTGTGAGCAAATCCTGGCTGAAGGCAAAACCGACCTGGTCGGCCTTTCTCGCCAGCTCCTTGCCGATCCTTACTGGCCGGTTAAGGCTAAATTAGGTAAAGTTCGTGAAATACGGAAATGCATTTCCTGCCTGGTGGGTTGCTGGCAGGAATCCATGCTGGCCAAGAAAGAAATCCGTTGCGCTATCAACCCCGCGGTGGGCGATGCTCGTTATGCCCGCATGCAAAAAGCCAAACAGACTATGAACATTGCCGTTGTGGGTGGCGGCCCGGCCGGAATGGAGGCAGCGCGGGTGGCTACTATTCGCGGCCATAAAGTGACTATTTTCGAAAAGACCGGTGAGCTTGGCGGGGCCATTCTGGGCTGCTGCCTGGTACCGGGGAAGGAAAAAATGAAGTGGTACGCCGACTGGATTCGCTACCAGATCAAATCCCTAGGGGTGGAAGTTCGCTATCGAACCCAGCCGACCGTCGATGATCTGCGCGCCTACGACGTCATCGTCAACGCCACCGGTGCCAGTTCCTATCTTCCCGACCTGCCCAGGGCAAATGGCAGCAATGTCGTCCGGTTCGAGGAAGTAATGGCCTGCCCGAAGCGGACCTGCGAGTACAATCCTGGCGACCGGCAGATGGCCCGTGTCGGTGAGCGGGTAATCCTGTGGGGTGACCACTTCCAGGCCGTCGATACGGCCCAGTTCCTGGCTTCCATCGGCAAGCAGGTAACGATTATCACGCCGAACAAAGAACTGGGATCCACCATTGAACCCGTGCACATGTATGTGGTACGCAAGCGCTTCAACCAAACCGACGCCGAAGCATTAACCTCTAAACCTTACCGTTACCCAGTTAAGGTGATTACCAGCGCCACCCTCCTGGAAATACGCGAGGATGCAGTCGTCATTATGGATCGAGAATTTAACCGCACCATCATACCCGCCGATACAGTAGTCATTTGCCAGGTAAAACCAAATGACGCTCTATTCCACGAGCTTCTGGCCGCCGGCCTCAAGGTGGTCAACGTAGGCGACGCCGTCCGTCCTCGCAATTTAAAGGCAGCCGTTTCCGAAGGCGCCAATTTCGGGCTTATGGTCGACGGCGATACATTATTCAACCCCAACGGCGCCTTGATGGACGATATTCCCCTGGACGTCCGGCTGGAGCTCAGCCGTTAGCGGTGGGAGGTGAGGCTGCTACAACAGTTTAAAAATGGAGGCGGAAGGGGGTCAGGTGCGATAGAGGCATAGAGCAACATAGCCATATTTGAAAGTCACCAACATCACCTCTCATTTTACTTAACCCCTAAGGAGGGAGGACTATTAATGTTTGGCAAATATAGTAAGAAAGTCGGATTTAGCCGGGGTGTCATTTTCATTCTGGTGCTAGTCCTGGTGGCCTCCCTTTCCCTGGCCGGATGCGGCGGCAGCAAAGGTTCAGCCACGGATGCCGGTAAATCCGGCCAGTCCGGCCAGGCGGGACAAACAACAAAAAAATCAGGCTTCAATATCGCCCTGCTTGACGGGACCAACGCCAACGCCTGGCGCATCCAGATGGAACAGAATATGCAGCAAGTGGCCGACAGGTTTAAATCTCAAGGGATAATCAGCAACTACTCCGTCTATGTAGCTAACAACGATGCTACCACCCAGGCCCAGCAAATGGATCAGCTGATCAATTCCGGCGTAGATGCCATCCTTATAAACCCGGTATCGGCTACGGCCCTGGCCCCGGTTATCGACAAAGCAGTAAGCAAAGGGATCCTTGTCATGGCCATAGATCAGCATATCAACCATCCCAAGGTTATTAGCGTAACCAATGACCAGTATGAATGGGCCCGCATCCAGGCCGAATGGCTGGCCAAGCAGCTGAACGGCAAGGGCGACATCCTGCAGTTCGACGCCATGGCCGGCGCCCCGGCCAATGAAGTCAGGCATCAGGCTTTCGCCGATGTTCTGGCCAAATACCCTGGTATCAAGGTCTTGAAACAGGTCAATATGGACTGGGATGAGGGCAAGGCCAAGCAGCTGATGACGAGCCTGCTTTCAACATATCCCAAGTTTGACGGCATTTTATGCCAGGACGGGGCCGCGGTGGGCATAATCAACGCCCTCCAGGAAGCCAACCACCCGCTGCCCAAGGCTATAACCAGTGACGAGTGGATCGCTTACCTGCGCCTGTGGTATGACATCAACCAGAAGAACCCCAATAATCCCTTGAACGCCATAATCGTGGAGAATCCTCCCGGTATCGGTGCCGATGGTTTGATGATTGCCGTCAATCTGCTCCAAGGTAAAAAACTCAAAGACGGCGTTCTGACCTCCGATCCCATGGATAAAGAGAATAAGAACGCCATTATGATCAAGCCTACCGTGATCATCACCAACGATAACCTTAAGGAATGGTACGAGAAGACGAAGGATAAGCCTGACACTTATTATATCGATAGCGTTTTGCCGCAAGAAGAAATCGATAAATTGTTCCAGTAGGGGTTGAGTCCTTGTTACAAGTTCAGCATATCAGCAAGCATTTCGGCGGAGTAACCGCCCTGAAAGATGCATCCCTGAGCCTGGCGCCCGGAGAAATCCGGGCGCTGCTCGGGGCCAATGGTTCAGGAAAAAGCACCCTGGTCAAAGTCCTGGGCGGACTGGTGGCACCGGACAGCGGTACAATCCTCCTGGACGGCAGGCCCCTGGTAATCAATTCTCCTTGGGATGCCCGCCGCCATGGCATCGCCGTCGCCTACCAGGATTTGAGCCTTGTACCCCGCCTTTCCGTAGCCGAAAATATTCTCCTCGGCCGGGAGCCCTGCCGGCGTGCAGGTTTTGTAGATACCAGGAAGGCGCAGGCACAGGCGGAGGAATTACTGGCCCGCCTGCGGGTTGATGCCAGCCCTGACGCCCTGGCCGGCGACCTGGAACCGGCGGCCCAAAGCCTGGTAGAAGTGGCCAAAGCCCTGGCCTGGGATCCCCGCATTCTTATCCTCGATGAAGTAACGGCCTCTCTACATCATGATCAGGTACAGCATCTATTCAGCCTGCTCCGGGAAATGAGCGAGAAGGGGTTAGCCATTCTTTTCGTCTCGCACCGTTTTGATGAAGTCTTCTCCTTATGCCAGACAGCCATGATCCTCCGTGGCGGGGAAAGTGTTGCTTCCGTGCAGCTGGACCAGGTAGATGAGGCAGATGTGGTCTATTACATGACCGGTACTCGACCGGAAAAAAGCCGTGTTGTAACTGCCAGAGAGGAAAAGGAAACCCGGCGGGAGGTAATCCTTGCTGTTTCCAATCTTCAAGTCCCACCGCGGGTGCGGGGTGTCACCCTCACGGCCCGGGCCGGCGAAATTATCGGCCTGGCCGGGCTGCAGGGACAGGGCCAGGCAGAATTCCTGCGGGCCATATACGGCCAGATCCCCTTCAGCGATGGGCGCGTGGAATATAACGGCGCCTCCGTAGCCTTTACCTCCCCGCGGGAAGCAGTACGCCAGGGCATTGGCTTTATTTCAGGTGATCGGGAACGGGATGGTATCCTCCCTGTGCGTTCCGTTACCGAGAACCTGTTCCTGGCGCGGCTGGCTAAAAACAATCCGGGCACTATCTTAAATCCCAACTATTTACAGGATGAAGCCGGCCGGCAGATTGAGCAATTGGGCATTGTCGCCGGCAGCACGGCCCACCCGGCCAGCAGCCTCAGCGGCGGCAACCAACAGAAGTTAATCATCGGCAGGTGGCTGGCCGTTCAGCCGCGTCTCCTTTTACTCGACGATCCTACCAAAGGTGTCGACGTCAACGCCCGCCGGGAGATCCATGACCTGCTGCGGCAAATGGCCGCCTCTGGGACGGCGGTCCTTATCGCTTCCAGTGATAATGAAGAGCTCCTGGCCATCGCCGAGCGTATTTATGTCTTTTACGAGGGTGAAATAGTTGCTATCCTCCAGGGAAGCGAAAAAACGGAAGAAGCCCTGGTAGCGGCGATGCTCGGCATGAAACAGACCCGGCCTGAGGAGGGGACTTAAATGATACGGCTGTGGCGACGATTACGCTTATCCCCGGCGGCACCTGGCTATCTACTTTTGCTCTTAGGCATTATAGTTAATATCCTGGTCCAGGGGCCCGATTTTTTCACAAGCTACAATTTTAATTCTCTCCTGGCAGTAAACGCGCCCCTGGTGCTGGCGGCCATCGCCCAGACCGTTGTAGTATTGACCGGGGGTATCGATCTTTCCATTGGCAGCAATATGACTTTGGTTAATACTGTGGCTATTGCCCTGACCAACCAGGGGCACTGGCCGGTGGGACTGAGCTGGGCCGTTGCCTTGGCGGCCGCCACCCTGGTAGGGACGGGAAACGGCCTGATGGTGGCCTATTTGCGCATACCGCCCCTCCTGGCCACTTTTGCATCTATGTCCGTGGTCGGCGGTCTTGCCCTGTGGATATGGCCTAAACCGGGTGGGATGGTTCCCCGGGAGATTTACACTACCTACGGCGCCGCCATCATGGGGATCCCTGTAGCAGGCTGGATTATCATTGCCGTAGCACTACTTTGGCTGTTGATCTCCCGCCGGCGTGTCGGCATTTACCTTCGCGCCGTCGGCGGACGTGAGCGTAGCGCCTATGCTTCAGGAATCAACACAGCTGCGGTAAAGTTTTTCGCTTATACCTTCTGCGGGTTCATTACCGGTGTAGCCGGTCTATGCCTGACGGCTTTAACCGCGTCTGGAGATCCCAAGATAGGCCAGATGTTTGGCCTCAACTCCGTTGCTGCTGTAATTCTGGGCGGCAGCAGCCTGGCAGGAGGATGGGGTAGTATCGGTGGTTCTATAGCCGGAGCCCTTTTCCTGGGGTTAATAAATAACATCGTCTTTTTCCTTTTCCGCAACTATGTTAGCCATGTCCAGAGTCTTACAAGCGTAGCCTCATTTTACCAGCAGCTTCTGGCCAATCTCATTGTGATTTTAGGCCTGGCCAGTGCAGCGTTGACGCAGCGTGGCGGGGCCCTTGGCGGCTTGGGTCGGCGCCGCCGGGGAGGGAGGACCCAGCATGTCTAAAATCAACCTCAATTGGCGGCACAACCAGATTCTTATGGCCGGGCTCATCGCCGTCGCCCTGTTTATCGGCGGCGGCCTGATCAACACCAGTTTCTTATCGCCGGCCAATATTGGCAGCATCCTGGCCATGGCCGTCTTGCTGGGGTTCGCCGCCGCCGGCCAGACCCTGGTGGTCATCGCCGGTGGGGAAGGAATCGACCTTTCTGTAGGGGCAGTCATGTCCCTGGGTGCGGTATTGGCCGCCCAGACTATGGCTGGCCAAAATAGCAATATCCTCCCGGCCCTGCTGCTGGTTATCCTATCAGGGGCGACTATCGGATTGTTCAACGCTGCCGGCATCCTCTATGCCCGGGTGCCTCCCCTGGTAATGACCATGGCCATGGCCAACGTTGTGACCACCGTCCAGCTGATTTATACCCACGGTTCACCGGTGGGTATGCCGGCGCCCATCATTGCTTTTATCGGCTCGCGCCGCTTATTTCCCTTCCTGCCCTGGCTGGCGGTGCTGGGCATTATAGTGTTAATCCTGATGCAGTTTATCCTGCGCCGGACCGTGTACGGGCAGCAGCTCTATGCCATCGGCAGCAACTACAACGCCGCTTATCTGGCCGGGGTGCGGGCCGACGCGGTCAAGGGTATTGCCTATATCCTGAGCGGGATTTTGAGTAGCCTGGCCGGCTTCTGGCTTATTGCTTACAACAACTTTGTCTTTGTCAACATGGGCGCCGCCTATGTACTGCCCTCGGTGGCAGCGGTAGTTATCGGCGGTACCTCTCTGGCCGGGGGTGAAGGTTCCTATACCGGTACCCTGCTCGGTTCGGTGATCCTTACAGCCCTGGCCAATCTCCTGGTGGTGCTGCACACTGATGAAGCCGGCCGTCAAGTCATCAACGGTCTGGTCCTGATCCTGCTCCTCGCCCTTTATACCCGGCAACCAGCCATCCGGCAGTGAGCCGGGAAAGGAGGTCAAGAAAATTGAGCAATAGAGATGTTATCCGTATCGGTATTGTTGGTGCCGGGTTTATCGGCGCCATCCACGCCGCTGGTTACGCCCACAATCCCCGGGCACGACTAACGGCAGTGGCCGATATTAGGCCGGAAAAAGCCGGCGAACTGGCGGCTAAGTACGGTCTCAAAGCTTACCCCACCCTGGATGCAATGCTGACCGCGGAAAAACTGGACGCCGTCGATATCTGCCTGCCATCGCCTTACCACCGCGAAGCTGTGGTCAAAGCTGCCGCCGCCGGCCTGCACATCCTGGTGGAAAAACCTTTTGCCCTCAACCTAGAAGATATCGACGCAATGATCGCTGCCGTCGAGGCCGGCGGCGTGCGCTTGATGGTGGCCCACGTTTGCCGGTTCATGCCCGAATACATGGTAGCCAAATCCCTTCTGGAAGAAGGAAAGTTAGGACGGCCCCTCTTTTTCGGCGCCTGGCGAGTATCAGCCACCCCCGGGTGGAGCTGGAACAACTGGCTCTTAGACCGCCAGCAAAGCGGGGGTACCATTATGGACCTGCAGATTCACGACATCGACCTCAGCAACTGGTTATTGGGAGAGCCACAATCCTTTTACATGCAGGAAATAATGACCCCCGGTCGTCTGGGACCGGCCCATGTAGTTTCCAACCTCACTTATGCTAATGGTGCCGCGGCGTGCCTGGAAGCCAGTCACCTGATGCCGCCCTCCTACCCCTTTACCACCGGCTACCGCCTGGTAGGCGAGGAAGGCGTTGTAGAGTTCATGAGTCCCCGCGCAGGCGAAAAGCAGGTCCTGGTCTATAGGGGTGATGAAGTGACGACCATAGACGGCAACCGCCTGCCGGCGATCATGGCCGGCGATCCTTACACCGAGGAGCTGGCCCATTTCGTCGACTGTCTCCTTACCGGGGCGCCCTTCCGGGTCAGCCCGATGGAGGCGCGCCTGGCGGTGGCAACAGTCCTGAAACTGGTCGCATCTTTTTCTCGGGGCACTTGGGGAGCAAATAGACGCCCCGGATAATGCCACCACCGGTCATTAATCTAACTTCCGTTGCAGGAAGGAGAATAATAGTGACTTTACGCATTGGCCTTATCGGCTGCGGGGCCGCCGGCCAGGCCCACGCCGCCGCCTACCGGGAAATTGAGGGAGTGGAGCTCCGGGCCGTAGCTGATATTGATGCTGCTGTCGCTGCCAGGTTGGCGGCCGCAACCAGCTGCGAAGCTATGCCCTTGGAGGAACTGCTTGACGCTGATCTCGACATAATTGATATAGCCACTCCGACCTCTAACCATGCTGACCTTGTGCAAGAGGCTGCCCGCCGCGGCAAGGACGTATTTTGCGAGACCCCCCTGGCTCGCACCATGGACCAGGCGCAGGCGGCCGTGAACGCCTGCCGGGAGGCGGGCGTCCGCCTCATCCCCTTGCACCTCAACGCCTTTATGCCACCCCTGCGCCGCGCCGCGGCCATCCTGGCCGGCGGGAGCCTCGGACGGGCCGGGGTGGTACGGATTACCCGGCGCCGGCCCGGCATACCTGCCAGCGCCGGCGATTGGCGCCGCAGCCTGAAGGAAAGCGGCGGCGTCATCCTGGACCTCCTCGCCCAGGACATTGCTTTCCTGATCGGTTGTTGTGGCCGGGTGCAGCGGGTTTACGCCGCTTCCACCGCCTACCGGGAAATACTGGCCGGGGAATATGCCCTGGTTTCCCTGCGGATGGAAAATGGTATTATTGCCCACCTGGATGGAAACTGGCTTCCCCGTGACCATGGTGGTGACGAGCTAGAGATTGCTGCCAGCAACGGCCTTATAGCATATTCCGAAGAGAATACAGCGCCCTTAAGGTTTACCACCGCTGATGGCGTGGCGGGACGTCATGGTCTAATAAGCCCGGTGGAAGAAGATATGTACGTTGCCGGGTTGAAGGAAGCCGTAGATTGCTTGTCAGGTAAACCCACACCCCTGGCCGATATAGAGATAGCCCTCCATACTATGGAAGTCGCCCTGGCAGCCCTGAAGTCGGCGATCACCGGACAGGTTTTTACTTTAGCGCAGTCGAGGAGATGAAGGGATGAAAATAGGGATTTTAAGTTTCGCCCATATGCATGCTTACAGCTACGCCGGCGCCCTTACTCGCCTACCCGGGGTGGAATTTGCCGGCTTGGCGGACGACGACGCCAGCCGGGGCCGCGCCACCGCCGCGCAGTTTGGCACGCGTTACTTTCCTACGATCGATGCCCTCCTGGAAACAGATATCGACGGAGTGATCATCTGCTCCGCCAATGCCGAACATGCCCCCATGGCCCTGGCTGCCGCTTCCCATGGTAAGCATATCCTGTGCGAAAAGCCCATTGCAACCACCATTGAAGATGCCGCCCGCATGATCGCTGCGTGCCAGGAAAACAATGTCCAGCTGGGCGTGGCCTTTCCCTGCCGCTTTCACCCGGCGGCGCGCCGATTACGCCAGGAAATCCAGGCCGGCAAGCTGGGACGGGTGATCGCCATTCGCGCCACCAATCATGGCTCGCTGCCGCCAGGCTGGTTTTTAGACCGGGAAAAGGCCGGCGGCGGCGCTGTCATGGACCATACTGTCCACGTTGTTGATCTCTTACGGTGGTTCTTAGGCCAGGAAGTGATCCGCGTCTATGCCGAGGCCGGGACCCTCCTTTATGATATCAACGTAGAAGATTGTGGTCTTCTATCCATGGAACTGAGCGGTGGCGTCTTCGTTACCCTGGACACCAGTTGGTCACGGCCACCGGGCTTCCCCACCTGGGGTGACGTGACCATGGAAATCATCGGCACCGCCGGTACTGCTTACCTGGACCTGTTTGCCCAGAACCTGGCGGTCTACGGCCCAGGAGAGTTGACTACCCGTTACGAAAACTGGGGTAGCGACGCCGATTATATCATGGTGCGGGAATTTGTATCCTGCATTGCCGGCAACCGTCGGTTCCCGGTTTCCGGCCATGACGGCTTGAAAGCCCTGGAAGTGGCCCTAGCCGCCTACCGCGCCGCGGAAACCAATGCGCCAGTAGCGGTGGGAAACTAACATGGAGAAAGAACGGAGCTACGTCTTAGGAGTAGATTTGGGTGGAACCAAAATAGCTTTCGGGCTGGTCGACCAGGCAGGGCGGGTTATCAACGAAATGATCGTACCTACTCGTCCTGACGACGGCGCCGCGTGCGTTATTGAGCGCATCGTGACCGGGTTACGCCTGGTGGGAGCGGAGGCCGGGAAAGGGGGAGGAATAAAAGGGGTGGGTATGGCCCTCCCCGGCGTTTTCGACAGTGACGGCGGCAGGGTGATCCTCTCTGCCAATTTGAATTGGCGCAATGTCCCAGTTGGCGAAATTCTGACCAGGGAGTTGAACCTCCCCCTTTTCTTAGAGAACGACGCCCGTGCCGCGGCCTGGGGCGAGAAATGCTTCGGCCATGGGCGCAATGTGGAAAATTTGCTTTATATCGCTATTGGTACGGGCATCGGCGGCGGCCTCATCCTGGGCGGGCGGATCTACCGCGGTCACCACGGCAACGCCGGCGAGATCGGCCATATGGTAGTTAACCCGGCAGGCCCCCGTTGTGGATGCGGCAATTACGGCTGCTGGGAAGCGCTGGCCTCGGGCAAGGCTATCGCCGGCCGGGCCGCCGCCCTCCTCGCCGCCGGCCGGCCTTCGATCTTGGGGGAGATTATAAACCGTAACGAAGAACTCACCGCCTTGCACGTCGCCTCCGCCGCCGCGGCCGGCGATAAGCTGGCGCAGGAGGTTATGGAAGAAGCGGCCAATTATATCGGTTTGGGCATCGCCTCATTGGTTACCATCTTCGACCCGGAACTAGTGGTTCTGGGCGGAGGCGTCAGCCGGACCGGCAGCTTGCTGTTACCCACGGTAACCCGGGTGGTGCGCCAGCGCGCCCTGCCGCCGGCCGCTAGTAGCGTGCAGGTGGTTTTGTCTACATGGCCGGAAATGGCGGGAGTAGTAGGCGCTGCCGCCATAGCTTTTACCCGCCTCGGACTGCTGGACGAAGGGGGCAGGCAAACATGTCGCGCATGTTAGAGGAGATTATGGAACAGCCTGGTGTGTTGCGCCGACTGCTCCAGGAAGAAAAAGAAAACGTCCGCGCCATAGCTAACCTCATCAAGGAACGGCAGTGCCGTTATGCGGTTATCGCCGCCCGCGGCACTTCCGACCATGCCGCCACCTTTGCCAAATACGCCCTGGAAGTTTACACCGGCCTGCCGGTGGCCCTGGCCGCACCTTCGGTCATCACCCTTTACGGCGGCTGCTTGCAATTACAGGACGCCCTGGTAATCGGCATCTCCCAGTCGGGCGAGGCGGCCGATGTGGCCGAGATCTTACACCAGGGCCGGACGAGCGGGGCGGTGGTAGTCACCATCACCAACGAAGCGGAATCTACGCTGGCTAGGCAGGCAGATCACCTGCTCCTCTGTCGCGCCGGTAAAGAGACGGCACTGGCAGCGACCAAGACGTATACCAGCGAGCTGGCCCTGCTCGGCATGTTGGTGGCGGCCCTGTCCGGGCGTGACGACTTGATTACCGCCCTAGCAGGGGTGACGGAAGCCGTGGAGGCTTGCCTGGCCCTGGCGCCGCGCATCAACCAGGTCGTAGAGCGGTACGCGTATATGGATGAATGTGTGGTCCTGGGCCGGGGGTTGAATTACCCCACCGCCCTGGAGGCGGCCCTGAAGCTGCAGGAAACATGCTATGTGCAGGCCCAGGGTTTTTCCGCCGCCGACTTTTTACACGGCCCCATTGCCATTATATCCCATGGTTATCCGGCTATCATTGTAGCGCCCTCCGGCAGAAGTTATATGCAGATGCAGGAAATGGCTGGCCGGCTTCTGGCCCGCGGAGCGGAACTCATCGTCCTCTCCGACCGCCGGGAAATCCTGGACCAGGCCCGGACAGGGCTGGAACTCCCCGCTGTGGACGAGTTCATCTCGCCGTTTACCGGCATTGTGGCCATGCAGCTTTTCTCCTGTTTCCTTGCCGAAGCAAAAGGCTTAGATCCCGATCGCCCGCGGGGACTGCGTAAGGTAACGGTGACCCGTTAAGGAAGGAAGGGGGCCTAACCTTTGCCGATCAGTTCGACGCCGCCCGATGTTATAACACTGCAGGGCGGCATCCTTGTCCTGCCGGATCGATTGATTACCGGCGGTATTTTAGAGATTGGTGGCGGTAAAATCATCGCCCTGGGCGGCCCGGGGTCCGGCGGAGAAAGCACGGACCGGGAACTGAGGGGTACAATCATAGACGTATCCGGCCGCTATGTTTGCCCGGGATTTATCGACCTGCATGTTCACGGTGGCGGGGTCCACGGCTTCGACTGGCAGCAACCGTGGAGTGAGTGGGAGCAGGTGGCCCGCGTTCACGCCGCCCACGGAGTAACCTCCCTCCTGGCCACGGTTCCGTTACCGCATGATGTACACTTGCTCTACGAGTTCCGTAGAGAAGTAGCCGGAAAAGAAATGACGGGGAGCACCATTTTAGGCCTGCATCTGGAGGGGCCGTACTTAAGCCCGGTACGTCGCGGCTGCTGGCCGCAATCCTCCCTGCGACTGCCCCGGCCGGATGATTGCCGAGCCCTCCTGCAAGCCGCAGGTCCGAGTCTAAAAGTCATCACCCTGGCCCCGGAGCTGCCGGGCGCTATGGAATGTATCTCGCTCCTGAAGGCCGCAGGTGTGGTGGTGGCCATGGGTCATACGGATGCCACCTATGAACAGGCCGTTCAGGCGGCCCGCGCCGGCGTGCGGAGGGTCACCCATCTTTTCAACGCCATGCGGGGGCTACACCACCGGGAACCTGGTACCGCTGGGGCGGCCATGGATCTGCCAGGGGTAATGGCGGAGATAATCTGCGACGGCGTCCACGTCCACCCCGCCGCCATGCGTTTGGCCCTGCGGGCTAAAGGTGTAGATGGCCTCAACCTGGTCACCGACGCTAGTCCCCTGGCCGGGGCCCCGGATACGACGTTGGAAGTACCGTTCGGTCAATTTCCAGTAAAGGTTGTCAACGGTGCCTGCCGCGCGCCCGACGGCTCCCTGGCCGGCAGCCTCCTAACCTTGGAGCAAGCCGTGGCCAACGCTACCCGCTTTCTGGAAGTTCCGCTATGGCAAGCGGTGCGCATGGCCAGCCTCAATCCCGCCCGTTCCCTGGGCATCGACGACTGCAAGGGTTCCCTGGAAACCGGCAAAGATGCGGATATTACTGTGCTGGATAACGACTTCGGTGTTGAAGCCACCTTCATCGGCGGCCGCCTGGTATATGTCGACCCGGCAGCCGCCGGGCGATATAAACCGCTAAACCCGCCTCACCACCAGTCCCAGCAGAATTAAAAAGGCGAGGCTGGTAAGCTGGTTGACCAGTTCTTTATAGAGTTCCTTAGCACGTGAGTCTAACTTTGATTTTCCGATTAAGCAGTTCGCTAAATCCTCCACAGGGCCGACGATAATTATAGCCAAGGCAATATAAAGCTGCGGGGGCGAAGGCCCCCGTACTCCTTTGATGAGGGCTTCTAGGACGACAGCGGCGCCAAGGAAGTAGGAAAGGATGCCGAGGATTTTGTTCAGTGTTTTAATCATAGCACTTCACCCGGCGTGGGTTATTTTTGTAGAAAGATTATTTCAAAAGGAACTTTTTCATGCCAATTTATTATTTACATATAAGCATTTGCATACTAAAATACTTACATGAGGTGATTTAACATGCGCACAACCATTGAAATCAGCAATGAAATCCGTGCTAAGCTTATGGCCTTGGCGGCCAGGCGGGGTTTACGGGGTTATTCGGAAATAGTAAATGAAGCCCTTGAGGAGTATTTAGCAAGGGTGGAGAATCGGGAAAAAGAGATTAACGAGGTTCTAAAACTGGCCGGTAGTTTAAATGAAGAAGAAAGCCAAAAATATGCAGCCAGGGTGAAGGAGTTCTGGTCGCGGTGGGAGTCGTAACCGATACCTCGATAATTATTGGCTTTTTGAAAGGGCACCAGCCTGAAGTCGATTATGTCGAGCAAGCTTTAAGAAATGGTACGCTTACCATAACAGCGATAACGGTATTTGAACTCAAAGTAGGTCTTCCGGCCAACAGTAAAAGGGAAAGGTTGCTAACAAAATTTTTTCAGCAGGTTACCATTTTACCCTTTGATGGCCAGGCAGCCCTGGCGGCGGCTATGATTGAAAATAGATTGCGGGCTGGCGGAGAGGTAATAGGAGTGCCTGATACCCTCATTGCCGGCATCTGCCTAGCGCGCAACTTATCCCTGTTAACATTAAATATAGAGCATTTTAAACGGGTGCCCGGGTTGGAAGTGCTAACCCCTGTCTCCCTTTCCTCGCCGCAAGCGTAACTTGTATATGCGTCTTACAGTACCCTTGGTCTGCCTGCTCCCATATAGCGGCAGACACCAGGTTAACGATAAAAAGAGGCGCCAATGGGCAAAATGTGTATTATGAAACGATAACCGGAGGTATGCCTGTGCGACGCGCAGCCGCAGTTATCGCCGTCGCTTTACTCATAGCGGTGGCCTTTTTTACTTTTAAGGACCGGTCCCGCCCCCAAGCGCCCCAGCCGCCCGGGGCAAAGGAGCCGGGCATCCAGCAGCCCGCACCGGGTCAGCAACCCGAAGCGGGTGGGGGAGGCCAGAAATCCTCGACAGTTGTCAAGCCCGGTAATTATTTTCCCCTTACTCCTGGTAGCTGGTGGCAGTATCTTGGTGAGGGCAACGAATACGCTACTTTTAAACGCGAGGTCCTGTACGTCAAAAATGACCGCGCCCAGATCAAGGAAGACAACGGCGGCACGGTCAGCGCGGCCGTTTTTAAGATAACGGACGACGCGGTAACGCGCATCCTTTTTGAGGGCGAGCAGTATGAAAACACGAACCTCCTGGACCAGGCGCCCCGGGAAAACGTCGTCATTTTGAAGGCGCCCCTGGCGGCGGGCACCCGGTGGGAAACCCCCAACGGCCCCAGGGAGATCGTGGATGTTAACGCTACCGTAGACACGCCGGCGGGGAAATTCGCCGACTGCCTTAAAATAAAGATCGAAGGCGCCGGTTCCACCATCTATGAGTACTACAAAGAAGGGGTAGGCATGGTGAAAAGGGAATTCGTTTCCGGAGATATTCGAGTGACTTCTACCCTGGAAAGCTATAAAATAAACGAGCGGTAAAAATTGCAAGTTAGCAGCTTTCCGGGAGGTGGCCAATTTAAAATCGACTAATATTGACAGATGCACCAAATATATGACAGAATATAACCATACAGTAGGCAAAATATAACAAATTGTTTTATGACGCTTAAAAACAACACTGGTAGCCAGTTCGACCCCAAAGCGGTCGCCGTCTTCCTGCGCCATTTAAAGGAAATAGAGTATTGCCGGAACGGCGGCCAGGACGATTACTGTTCATCACCTGGCAGGTTCTGCCGTCCGGCAGGCAGGGCAGGGGAAGCGTGGAGGCCACTTTCATTTTCAGCCGCCACGAATGGGTTGATTTTCACGCATGGCTGGCGGTGATTGCAGTTGTTTTGCTTGTTATTCACATTGCCCTGCACTGGAGCTGGATCGTGGCGACGACGAAGCGTTTACGCCAGAGGATTTAAGGAGCTTAAGCCGGCCGGCTTGCGCGGGCGGCAGCCGGGTTGTAGCTGGAGGCAGGTTGATGGACATGATACCGGGTAAACGAATATTAATAGTAGAAGACAGCAAGCTTCAGGCCAGGATAACTGCCGATATTCTAAGCAGGCATGGATATAGCACAGATTTTGCCGACACCGCGGAAGGGACCCTTAAGAAGATATCCAGTCCAGAGGGTCCCGATCTCATTCTAATGGATATAGATCTGGGAGAAGGGATGAACGGAGCGTCCCTCGCCAAACACCTACAGCAGATAAAAGACGTGCCTGTGGTGTTTCTCACCGCCATGTCCACCCCGGAGGTACTTGAGCAAGTACGTAAAGTTGCGCGCTACGGCTACGTTTTGAAGGGCGCGCCGGAACACGTGCTGGTGTCTACCGTAGAGATGGCCCTTAAGCTCCATGAAATCATCTCTCAGGCGCGGATGTACCGCAGGATATTTGAAGAGTCCTTGACGGAGGTTTATATCTTTCACCTCAAAACGTTAAAATTTCTGGCGGTCAACCGCGGGGCCAGAGAAAACCTCGGATACACCATGGAAGAATTAAGGGAGATGACGCCCTTGGATCTCAAGCCGGAACTTGATTTTCCCAAATTTAAGGCCCTTCTTGACCCTTTGCTTAAGGGCGAGCAAGAAAAAGTAGTGTTTGAGACGGTACATCGGCGCAAAGACGGCACCACCTACCCGGTGGAGGTCCACCTGCAGCAATTCGAACATATGGGGGAAAAAGTGGGAACGGCAGTAGTAATCGACTTGACGGTGCGCCGGAGGATGGAAGAAGAACTTGTAAAGAGCCGCCAGGAGTACCTGGAACTGGCCGAGGATGCCCCCATAGGCATCTTAAAATGCGATCGCCGGGGCAATATTACTTATGTAAATCAAAAGGTGCCGGAAATATTGGGATCGCCGTCAATAGAAGAGACCAAAAAGATTAATCTCCTCACCTTCCACCAAATGATTAAATTCGGTTTATCCCAAAGACTCGAAGACTGCCTTCAAAACAACAGAAGCGATACTTATGAAGTCCACTATGAATCCAAATGGGGCAAAAAAGTATGGCTGCGGGTGCATGTAAAACCCCTGGCAAACAAAAATGAAGTGACGGGCGCGCAGATGATAATTGATGATATTACCCAAAAGAAACGGCTGGAAGAAGAAAACAGGCGCCGGGAAGAGCGGCTGCGGCTGATGCTTAAAGGCATTCCCAGCCCGGCCTGGCTGATTTCCCGGGAACGCCGCATCCTGGCCCAGAATAAAGCCGCGGCAGAATTATTTGGCACCAAAGAAGGCGATTACTGCTGGCAGGGCATCCACGGCGGGGAATATTTGCCTAAAGAATACAGGGAAGCCATACAAAAAACCGGTGTCCCTCTACCCGGCACGAAATGTTACTTCTGCCGCGGCGACGAGGCCCTGGCCGCCAACGAACCCCTGAACAGCGAAGTGGAATTCGCTGAGGGCGTCTGGGATACGTGGTGGGTCCCCCAGGGCGAAGACGTGTACGTCCATTACGCCGTGGACGTCACCCGGTATAAAAAGATGGAAGAAGAGCTTTATCGTCTGTCCATAACGGATCCGTTAACCGGTGTATATAACCGCCGCTATTTCATCCAGACCCTGGAACAAGAAATCGAGCGCGTCCGGCGTAGCGGTCAGCCCTTATCGGTGATCATGGCCGATCTAGATCATTTTAAAAACATCAACGACCGTTTCGGACACGCCGTCGGCGACCAGGTTCTAAAGGCCATGGCAGCCTCTTTTAAGGAAAGGCTGCGCAAGACGGACTGCCTTGCCCGCTGGGGCGGGGAGGAATTCGTCATTCTTTTACCCGACACGACGGCAGAAGGAGGCGCCCTTCTGGCCGAAGACCTGCGCCGGCGTCTAAGCCAGATGGAGATCCCCGGCGTGGGACATGTGACGGCCAGCTTCGGGGTTACCGGATACTTACCGGGAGATACCGTCGACACCATCATTCAGCGGGTGGACGACATGATGTACCAGGCCAAGGGGAAAGGACGAAATTGCGTTTGTACCTGTACAGCACCGCCCCCCAGTTAGCCTCTAAGGGCAAAAGCATCTGGCCGCTTACTACTGTAAAATACCGGCCGTTTAAAGCGTCGGCCCAAACCTCGTCTTCCTGAAGCCCCAGTTCCTCTGCCCGAAGGCTTACAGACTGGGGAAAATCACTGGCATTTATAACCACGACAACCTTCTCGTTTTTCAAGCGCCGCGCGAAGGCATAAACATCGGTCCCGTCGTCGGTAAAAAGAGGCTGGAAGAAACCGCCCTTTAAAGGCGGGAGGCTCCTCCTTAATTTTATTAACCGACGGTAGAGGCGTAAAAGTTCCTGATCCCATCGCTGGGGTTCCCAGGGCATGGTTTGGCGGCAGTCGGGATCAGGCCCGCCCGTCAGGCCTACTTCGTCGCCGTAATAGATCAGTGGGATGCCCGGATAGGTAAACTGGAGGATTAAAGCCGGGCGCAGGCGCCTCACCGCCTCTTCATAGGTGACGGTGTGGCCCATCCGTTCGGTCAGACCCTGCTGGAAGGCGGTGATCACCCTGGCGGTGTCATGGCTGCCGAGGAGGTTTAAAAGGGCGAAGTTTGCCGCCTCGGGATAGCGCAGGCGGATAAGCCCCAGGAGAAAATCCAGAGTGGATATGGAAAAACGGCGGCGGGCGAAAAAGTCCAGAACCAAATCGCGGAAGAGATAGTTCATCACCCCGTCGAAGTATCCGTTCAGGAGCCAGAAGCGGGCGTCGCGCCAGATCTCGCCCACAATATAGGCGTCGGCTTTAGTTTCTTTAACCTGACGGCGGAATTCCCGCCAGAAGGAAGGCTCTACCTCGTTGGGCACGTCCAGACGCCAACCATCGATGCCGGCTTCGCGCAACCAGTAAGTGCCCACCCCCAGCAGGTACTCCCGCACTTCGGGGTTCTCCACTTTTAATTTGGGTAGGCTGGGTATGTTCCACCAGCAGAGGTAATTGGGCCGCGGTTCCATCTGCACGGGGAAGCCTTCAAAATAGTACCAATCCCTATAGGAAGAGGCGGCTCCTTTAACTAGGACGTCTTTAAAGGCGAAAAATTCCGTACCTGTATGGTTGAAGACGCCGTCCAGGATCAGCCGCATGTTTGCGGCATGGAGACCCTCAACCAGGCGGTGGAGGGATTTTTCGTCCCCCAGGGCCGGATCGATTTTTAAGTAGTCGCTGGTATTGTAGCGGTGGTTGGACGGCGAAGCAAAGATAGGATTCAGCCATATGGTGTTGATGCCGAGGAACTGGAGGTAAGGGATTTTCTGCCATATGCCCTCCAAATCCCCGCCGAAGAAGTTATCCCTGGTGGGAATGCCGCCCCACGGCTCGGTCCCCGGTGGATCGTTGCGGGGGTCGCCGTTGTAAAAGCGGTCGGGGAAAATCTGGTAGGAGACGGCATCGTAAACCCAAGGGGGTACCTCATAAATGTTGGCAGGATCCCAGCGGTAAAGGAAAGGGCGGCCGGGGCCATTTACTCCATCGAATATGTAAAAGGGCTCACCTTCCTCTAACTGGCAGCGGAAAAAGTACCTGCATTCCCCGGGGCGGGAAACCTCTACTTCCCCCTGGTAGTAGAGGTAATGGGGGGTCGCCGCATATAGATACATGGGCGTCGTCTTAATGCCGCCGTCTTCATAAAGGATGAGGCAGCGGGCCCTTTTTCCTCGGGGAATTTTTAAGCGCAGGAGGATCACATTGGGCGCTAGGGGCTGGCGAAACCGGTGATGGCTCCCGTGGAAAACCATAACCTCATCATCTCCGCAATTCTATTATTTCTTATTATACGATAAAAATTGACGGGAGAAACTGGATATGATATGAATAAAGTAAGAAGACAGGGAAAGGGGAATATTTATGGGAGGTGGCGCCTTCGGCAGGGCGGCGAACGAACTGGTCTGTTTGCTGCAAGATCCCCGGACCCTTTTCGTTTATTGGGCCTTTTCCCCTGAAAGGATGCAGGTTGTCAGGGATTTTCTAGATAAATTTCATCCCGCTTCCCCGTTGGTCCTGCGGTTGGTGTGCAAAGCCTCTCCCACCCACAGCCGGGAAATAACCCTGACCTTTCGACCCTCTGGCAGCCACTACTTCCGCGACGTAGACCCGAGCTTTGCCTATCATGTCGAGCTGGGCTTAAAAACTACCCGGGGTCAGTTTTTAGTTTTAGCCCGCACCCCTGGAATTATACCGGGACCCTTTTGGGCCGGGCAGAAGGCGGGAGAAGAAGCCGGGGCAGTCAAGGCAGATAAGGCAGATAAAGGCGAAAAAGAATTAAGAAATTTCATAAGTCATCGTTCTTAAAAGGGGAGAAAACCATGGCTTTGAGCCCACAAGCGGCCCACGGCTACCTCGCCCTTTTCCTCCACGCCCACCTGCCCTACCTGCCGGCGGGCAAAAGGGGGACGGGCCTGGAGGAGAAATGGCTCTACGAAGCCCTGACGGAATCTTACCTGCCCCTGTTGTTAAAGTGGGAAACCCTGGCCGGCGAAGGCGTAGATTTCAGCCTCACCCTTTCCCTGTCCCCGACATTGATCGCCATGCTGGGGGAAAAGGAACGCCAGGAACGCTATGCCCTTTACCTGGAAGGGCTGAAGGAACTGGCCCTTAAGGAGCTGGAGCGGACGGCAGGGGATCCCCATTTTCAGCCCCTGGCGGAATTTTATTACCAGCGCCTACAAGAAGTGGCTGCGGCCTTTAATAAATACGGGGGCGACCTGTTGACGCCTTTAAAACGGCTGCGGGATCGCGGCCACCTGGAAATCGTCACGACCTGCGCCACCCACGGTTATCTGCCCCTCATGCTCACGAGGGAAGCCAGATACGCCCAGATAAAAATCGCCCTGGACTTTTTTGCCGCCCACATGGGATGGACGCCTGGCGGGTTCTGGTTGCCGGAGTGCGGCTATGCGCCGGGGCTGGAAAAACTGCTGGCCAGGGCCGGGATTAAATATTTCATTGTTGCCGCCCACGGCATGGTGAACGCCGTCCCGGAACCGCCGGCGGCAGTGTATGCCCCGGTCAAGGTCGGTGGCGTCGCCTGTTTCGGCCGGGACTGGGAGACTTCCCACCAGGTGTGGAGCCGCACCGAGGGCTATCCCGGGGACCCCGTCTACCGCGAGTTTTACCGCGACATTGGCTATGACCTGGACTTCCACTATTTGGCGCCCTACCTCATCGGCGGCGTGCGGGGCGACACCGGCTTTAAATACTACCGCATCACCGGCAGGACCGAGGTCAAAGAGCCCTACGACTACCGGGCGGCCCGGACCAGGGCGGCGGAACATGCCCGGGACTTTATGGCCAAGCGCGAGCGGCAGGTGCTGGCATGGGCCGGGGCGGCGGGAGGTGCGCCCATCGTGGTGGCGCCATACGACGCCGAGCTTTTCGGGCACTGGTGGTTTGAGGGCCCCGACTGGTTGGAAGACGTCCTGCGCCTGGCGGCAGCAGGAGGGACCATGAGGCTCACGACTCTGGCGGCTTATTTAGAAAATCACCCGCCGGTGCAGGAAATAAAGATGGGGCCGTCCAGTTGGGGGGAAGGGGGGTACAACCGCGTCTGGCTCAATGAGCTAAACGACTGGATTTACCCGCCCTTGCACCGGGCGGAAAAGGCCATGGTCGCCATGGCCTCCAACCCGCCGCCCCGCGACGCCCTGGGCGAGCGGGCCTTACGGCAGGCGGCCCGGGAGCTGCTCCTCGCCCAGAGCAGCGACTGGCCCTTCATCCTTACCAACAGAACGGTGGTGGACTACGCCCGGCGGCGCCTAAAAACCCATTTAGCCAACTTTTTCCGCCTGTACCGGGACTACCGGGAAGGGAAAATAAACGAAGTCTTCCTGTCACGCCTTGAGGCCCGCCACGGCCTTTTCCCCCATCTGGACTACAGCCTTTATCGCCAAGGCCATTACCCAAACCACGTTGCCCCGGTTGTTGTCATGCTGAGCTGGGAGTACCCGCCCCACCATGTGGGCGGCCTGGGCATCCACGTCCGCGACCTGGCGGAAGCTCTGGTAAAGAGGGGGTGCCCGGTCCACGTCCTCACCCCCGGTCCCGGCGGGCGGAGAGCGGCCGAGGTGCGGAAGGGCGTATACCTCCATTATCTACCCTTCAGTTTTAAGCCGGAAACCTTTGAGGATTTTCTGTACTGGGTCCTGGAATTCAACATAGCTGCGGCCGCCAGGGCTAATGGCTTACGCAACCATTTACCCCCCGGCGGGGTGATCATCCATGCCCACGACTGGCTGGCGGCGTGGGCGGGCCGAGAACTGCGCGAGGCATGGGGGGTGCCGCTGGTTTGCACCATACATGCCACCGAGTACGGCCGCAATCGGGGCCTGCACAACGACTGCCAGCGCACCATCCACGAGATCGAAAGGGAACTGGCGGCAGCCGCCGACCGGATAATCTGTTGCAGCCGTTACATGGCCGCAGAAGTCCAGAGTCTCTTTAAGCAACCTGCGGGCAAAATAAAAGTAATCCCCAACGCCGTCCGGCCGGTACAGGTCCAACCGGTGGCGGGGGACAGGCAGGTTATCCTCTACGTGGGACGGCTGGTGATCGAAAAAGGGGTGCAGGTGCTCATAGCCGCCTTCGCCCGCCTCCTTAAGTTTTATCCCCGGGCGGAATTAATCATCGCCGGCAGGGGACCATATGAAGGGGAACTGATAGCCCTGGCCGTAAATCTAGGCATAGGGGGGAAGGTGCGGTTTTTAGGTTTCGTCACCGAAGAAGAGCGAAACAAGCTCCTGGGACAGAGCACCGTCGCCGTCTTTCCCAGCCTCTACGAACCCTTCGGCATCGTGGCCCTGGAAGCCATGTCGGCCGGGGTGCCGGTGATCGTGTCCCGCACCGGCGGATTGGCGGAAATAGTAGAAGACGGGGTGACGGGTCTCGCCTTTACCCCCGGCGACCCGGACGACCTGTTGCGCTGCCTGCTGGCCGTTTTAAGCAATCCCGGTCGGGCACAAAAGTTAAGCCGCCATGCCCGGGCTAAAGTAGCGCAAGATTATACCTGGGACGCAGTGGCCGAGGAAACCCTCGCCCTTTATAAGGAGATGATGCAATGCGCGCCCACCACAACTTCATAGTCCGACCGCGACTGCCAGCCCCATTAGCGCCCCTGGGCGTTTTGGCTTTAAATCTCTACTGGCCACGGTACTATGAGACGGCAGAACTCTTCCGCTGCCTGTCACCCGAACTATGGGAAGAATGCGGTCATAACCCGGTGTTGTTCCTCCGGCGGCTGCCCCAGGAAAGACTAAACGCTGCCGCCCAAGATCCTTATTACATAGAAAGCCTGACCCAGATATATGATCCTTCCTGGGCCGCCGCCCACGGCATGGATGGGGACGCAGTCATCGCCTATTTTTCGGCCGAGTTCGGCCTTAACGAAGCCTTGCCCATATATGCCGGGGGCTTAGGGGTTTTGGCCGGGGATCACTTGAAGTCCGCCAGCGACCTGACCTTGCCCCTGGTGGGCGTTGGCCTCTTATACCGACACGGCAACTTTCGCCAGCGCCTGGACAGCAAAGACTGCCAGCAGGAAGTTTACCCCTTTTACGACTTCTACGAACTGCCCCTGGAGCTGGAGCGCGATGGCGACGGCAATCCCCTGACTGTACCGGTTGCTTTCCCTGAGAGGGAGGTCAGGGTAAAAATCTGGAAGGCCCGGGCAGGCCGCCTTCACCTTTACCTTTTAGACAGCGACTGCCCGGAAAACCGGGAAACCGATCGGTCGATTACCGATACCCTTTACGGTGGCGATCTGGAAAAGCGCATCCAGCAAGAAATCCTATTAGGCATTGGGGGCATGCGGGCCCTGGCAGCATTGAAGATCGAGCCCTCTGTCTATCACCTCAACGAAGGGCACTCGGCCTTCCTCGTTTTAGAACATATTCGCCGACTGCAAGAAAAACACGGCCTGGACTTTGCCACCGCCTTTGAGCTGGCCAAAGCGAGCCATATCTTTACCACCCATACTCCGGTGCCCGCCGGTATAGACCTGTTTCCGCCCTATCTTATGGACAAATATTTCACTGCCTATTACCAGTCCCTAGGCCTTTCCCGCCACGAGTTTTTGGCCCTGGGGCGGCAGGACCCCAACAACCAGCAGGAACCCTTCAATATGGCCGTTCTGGCCCTGCGCCTGTCATCCTGGGCCAACGGCGTGAGCCGCCTGCACGGGCAAACGGCCCGCAAAATGTGGCAGTCCGTCTGGCCCAACCTGCCGGCCGAGGAAGTGCCCATCAGCCATGTCACCAACGGCGTCCACATCACCTCCTGGGTGGGCGAAGCAATGTTAAAGCTCTTCGACCGCCACTTAGGCCCCTCCTGGCGGGAGAACCAGGCAAAA
Source organism: Moorella humiferrea (assembly GCF_039233145.1). NCBI lineage: Bacteria > Bacillati > Bacillota > Clostridia > Neomoorellales > Neomoorellaceae > Neomoorella > Neomoorella humiferrea. The sequence continues at coordinate 664,123 of NZ_CP136419.1, forward strand.
GAAGAAACGTGGGCCCCGGTGGCTAAAATCCCCGATTGGGAGTTGTGGCAGGCCCGGGAAAAACAGCGGCACGCCTTGATAAAATTCGCCCGGGAGAAGTTGGCAAGGCAGCTTCTAAACCGCGGGGCCGCCCTGAAGGACATTGAAGAAGCCCGCGCGGCTCTGGACCCTGAGGCTCTAACCATCGGTTTCGCCCGCCGTTTTGCCGCCTATAAAAGGCCCGCCCTCCTGTTCCATGATGGAGAAAGGCTTAAGCAAATCCTGTCCGACTTCCGGCGGCCGGTGCAGATAATATTCGCCGGCAAGGCCCACCCGCAGGATGAGGAAGGGAAAAAATTAATCAACTACATTCTCACCCAGAGCCGGCGGGAGGAGTTTAAAGGAAAGATAATTTTTCTCGAAGACTACGACCTGAATATTGCCAGGTATCTGCTCCAGGGAGTGGATTTATGGCTGGCCAGCCCGCGCCGTCCCCTGGAAGCCTGCAGCACCAGCGGCATGAAGGCGGTGCTGAACGGGGCGTTACATATCAGCACCCTGGACGGGTGGTGGGATGAAGCCTGGGAACCGGAAACAGGCTGGGCCATCGGCCGCGGTGAGGTTTACGACGACCCCCTTTATCAAGACGCCGTAGAAGCGGAACTCCTTTATGACCTGCTGGAAAGGGATATAATCCCTCTATACTATGAACGCGACGCAAGGGGTCTGCCATCAGGGTGGCTGGCCAGGGTGAAAAAATCCATCCAGGCTTACGCCCCTGTCTTCAACTCCCGGCGCATGGTAGAAGAATACGCTGACAAGTTTTACCTGCCCGCGGCCAGGTTGTACCGGCGTTTGCATGAGAATGACCAACAGCGGGCCAGGGAACTGGCCCGGTGGAAGAAAGGGGTGGAGGACAGCTGGAGCCAGGTGCGGATTGAAAAGGTGGAAGGAACGGGAACGGAAAACTTGGAGGTCGGCGACAATTTGTCCATTAGGGCGATAATAGCATTGGGTCCTTTAAAGCCCGAGGATGTGCGCGTGGCAGTTTACTACGGGCCTGTGGACGGCAAGGGTGAAATTATAGCCGGGGAAAAACTCTTCCTCCCTTCCTGTCAGGATCTGGGCGGAGGAAGGTACTTGTATACCGCCTCCCTGCCCTGCCGCCGCAGCGGCCGCCAGGGATATAGCCTTTGCGTATTTCCATATCATGAAGATATGGGGCAACCTTACGCTATGGGTTTAATCTTGTGGGGTTAGAAGAAAACGCCGCCCCAAAGGAGGGAAGTCAATGCGCGCCAAGGATATAATGACGAAGGACGTGATCACCATTAGCGCCTACGCTCCCATCTACGAGCTGACTAAACTGCTGGCCGAAAACGACATCAGCGGCGTGCCGGTATGCGATGAGAGCGGCAAAGTAATCGGCATGGTCAGCGAGGCCGATCTCATCGCCCTGAAAAACGGCAGCCGCGTCGTGGACATAATGAATCCCGAAGTAATAGCCGTAAGCCAGGAAACTCCGGTAGAGGAAGTAGCCGTCGTCCTGCACACGAAAAAGATAAAGCGCGTGCCCGTCTATGAAAAAGACCAAATGGTGGGCATCATCAGCCGCGCCGACATTGTAGCGGCCATGGCCAGGAAGCATATGGAACGCGTAAAACGATAGGCGTTTTCTTCCAGGCGCCCGGCCACGTAAACGACGTACCGGGCGCAATTTTGTATGGGGATATGGTTGTGTATTTTGGTTTGATAAAAGATGGACTTTATGGTACCATTTACATAGCCCCCGGCAACACTAGCGCCGGTAACGATTGAGAAGACTGTAATTGGTGGGAACCTGATTATGATCAAAATCCCTACCGACCTCATAGCAAAAACTGTTACCCCGGCTCTGGAGGCCAGGGAGGAGATAGCCGGGGCTTACCTTTTCGGTTCCGCCTTGGAGTTATGCCGCCCTGATAGTGATATTGATATCGGGTTGGTCATAGACCCTCTTTACGGACCGCCGGAGGAATACTACGAAAGGATAGCCAATAGTATAGCCAACCGCCTTTCCAGACTTAACGGCCATCCTTTTGATGTTGTGCCTTTAAATATAATGAACAGCATTTTTGCTTTCAAGGTAATAAGAAACGGTCGCTTGATTTATAACGTCCGGCCACTGATAGTTAGCGATTTCATAGAAAAAATAAGCCGCCAGTATGCCGAAAATTACCCACGTTACCGGGAGGCCCTAAAGATAATTGTGGGGGTGTAAATTGTGGCTATAGATAAAGAACGGGTTCTGCAGAAAATCGCCTATATCCGTGAGCAAGTAAGCGCTATCGAAGAGCTGGTAAAAACCTCGAAACGACAAGAGCTTCTAAATGATCCCTGGAAGTTAAGGGGCGTCAAATACGCTTTACAAACAGCTATAATTCGTGCTGAGGGACATAAGGGTTAAAGACATAAAAAGCCGTCCCCTGCCGTCACAGGGGGCTTGCTTTATTTTCTCGGCGCAGGATTATAATATCACCCCCGCGGTCAACGAGTCGGGCAGAGATGGTGCCGCCGCCGGGCTCGATCACCAGGCAGTAACCGTCCCTTTCCCGGCAGATGGTACCGGCGGCGGTGAGTCTTTCCGCAAGCTCCCGGCGGCGCAGGAGGGCCTGTTCCCCTTCGGCCAGGCGCAGGGCAAGGGTATCCATCTTGAGGAGGCAGGGCAGGACCTGGTTGCCGGCAAGGAACAAGCGTGTACGGTAACACCCTTCCCGGTATGCCTCAAAACCCCTCACCTTACCCCCGACCACATAGCCCGTCCCGCCTTCATCCCGGCTGCGGGGGCGGCGCAGGCGCAAAGGTACCAGGACCATTTCCGGTCCCAGGACGACGGGAAAAGCATGACTTCTGCCCTGGGACCAGGCGGTCTGCTCCTGACGCCAGGAAACACCGAGGTGCGCTGCCAGGGACTTTAGAACCGTCTTCGTCCGGCGGCGGTCTAAAATTTTTGTCCCATCGTCCAGCCAGACCTCAGTGTAGTTGCCGCAGTCGTCACCCGTGCCGTAGATGGGTACGAGGCAAATTACTTTTTCCCACAGGCCTTCCTTTAACCAGGATATTATCAAGAATGCCACCTCCTACCTGGTCTCCATTATATAAAACAAATGTTCGAAGATCAAGGCGGTTTTCAATCACGATTCGCGATAAGAGCTTCACTCCGGTCCCGCCCTGTTTAAGGTTTGCACCAGGGCCTGGATGGCCGCCGTGAGATCATCGAGTTTTTTCTCGACGCGTACCAGTAAATATATCCATCTGATAATTATTTTGGAAAGGCTATAGGATAGATTGACTAAGAAAACGAGAGAAATACAAAGGGAAAAACACTACAGACAATTAAATTGTACCTTAACGGTTATAAAAAACTCCTATGGATAATTTTTTACGGTTTAATATTAAAAACATGCTTTGTTTCCGATTAGAACAAAAGATGATTAGAAACAGACGCTGTTATTTATGGATTCCTACTATGAACAGATGCCTATGGATATCCCACTTATACTTTCGCCAGCAAATTAATGGGAAATATTGGATTTGTAAAATACTAAGGGATAGGTATATCCATATCTCTTTTATCCTTTTTTTCTGCCCCCCGGCGCGTCGTTGCCGGGCCGTTTTTTATTGCGCTTTCTGGCGGTAGAAAAATAGTGATGGGATGTCATTCTATAAAAGGAAAATATAGACTTATGGCGAATAATGACATAAAAAACAGTATAAGGGAAACAGAACCGAAAGGCGTGGAGATTATGTCATGTATTTCATCTCCTGAATACCGCATTATATCCTTCTAAAACCGCATTTTGCCCTATTTCGGGAGGAAAGAGAAGCCGGTCCAAGAATATTTTAGGAGGTAAAAAATGGATAAGATGCCATTAATAAATTTGGCCTTACAGTCATTCCCGGAAAGTATCCTGTTATTGCTTTTTGGCTCAGGCCTATTTAAACGTTGTCCCAGCATTTACAGACTACTAATTGGGGCGGCCCTTTCCTCCATAATTTCCTATTTTATCAGGAGATTGCCTTTTCCTTATGGCGTTCATGCCTTGATAGGGGTTGCCGTTTTAACTCTAATATTTTGGCTAATATTCAATTTGGATTTCAATCAAAGTTTGGTAGCATCGCTGGCAACCCTGGCCACCCTTGGCGCTATTGAAATAATTTTACTGCCTGTGGAAAGTCATTTGTTGGGCTTAAACCGGTTTAGCGAGGCATGGCCTGATCCCAAACTGCGCCTGCTTATGGCCGTACCGGAATTGATAATTCTATCATTAATAACATATTCACTATATAGGGCTAACCGCTGTTTTAAAGGAGATTTGTGAATGGCTACCGCAAATCATAGTTACTGGTTAATCGCGGCCTTGCTAGGTCAGTCCTTTCTAATAAACATTGCTGTCCAGAACCTGCAGCTTTCCCAATATGCCTTCTATAAACCGATAGTCATAGGAGCGAACCTTGTTAGCCTGTCATTTTATCTTATGATTCTCTTATTGATTAAAAAAATATTGGAACTAAGGCGGCAACAGCAACTCCTGGAGCAAAAAGAAACGGAGCTGGACAGCGTTCAGAGCCTCCTGCGCACCGTACGCGCCCAAAGGCACGATATCATTAACCATCTTGATACTGTCTATGCCCTGCTTTCCTTGGGAAAAGAAGTCCTGGCCCGGGAGTACGCCTCGCATTTAGTGCAAATTGCTGGCAATACCAGCCACCTGATATGGTTGGAGCAACCCGTGATTGCCGCCTTCTTACAAAATAAACTCAATCAGGCTATAGCCAAGGAAATAACTATGTATATTGACGTAAGTACGGATTTAAAGGATTTGGCTGTAAAGCCGTATGCTCTTGTTACCATACTGGGGAACCTCCTGGAAAACGCCATGGAGGCGGTAGAGACCTTACCGCCCGGGCAACGCCAGATAGAATTGGAAATATCCAGGGCCAACCTGTATTATCTATTTACCGTCAGCAATTCCGGCCCTCCCTTAGACTCCGCAATTAAAGATGTTATCTTCCAGCCGGGCGTCTCTACCAAAGGGCCCGACCGGGGTCTGGGCCTGGCTACGGTAAAGGAAGTGGTCGAGAATCACGGGGGGACAATTGAAGTCGAGGCTGATCCGGTTACTTTCCGAATTAAGTTTCCTGCAACAATTCAGCAAGGATGAGGTGAATTATATGCTAACAGCTATAATTGCCGATGATAACGTGGCGGAAAGAACTTATTTTTGCGGATTACTCCGAGAAACGCAAAAAGTAAAGGTAGTAGGCGAAGCCGCTGATGGCCTGGCAGCCCTGGATTTAGCCTCCCATCTGCGGCCGGACATTGCCTTTTTAGATATCCAAATGCCCGGGCCGAATGGTCTTGAAGTAGCCAGGGAAATTATGACAACCGTTCCCCTGACTTTAATCGTCTTTTTTACGGCTCATTCTGGGTATGCCGCCAATGCCTTTGAAATAAACAGCGTCGATTATCTTCTCAAACCCTTTGACGCCTTCCGCGTAAGGAAGGCCCTGGCTAGAATTGAAGAAAAGTTGGCCCTCAGGCAAGTTAATAAAAGAAGTCAAAAGTTAAACAAACTGGCTTTAAAAAGCAGGGGAGAAATGATCCTTATCGACCTCAACGAAATAGTGTTTATCGAAAAGAGCGGCAAGAACACAACAATAGTTCATACTGTCAAAAGGGACTTTACCACGAGTCAAACCATTGGAGAACTGGAGCAGCAACTGGAGGGAAATGACTGCTTTCAGAGGGTTCATAAATCATACCTGATAAATTTAAATATGGTGGAAAGGATCAGCCCTTTTGCCGATAACTCCTTTGTGGTCAGGTTTGCCGGATACAAAAAGGATGCCCTCATTAGCAGGAACAATATTGAATTGGTCAAAAAGCATCTTAATCTTGCTTAGAATTTATTCCAGCAAAGGACTGATTGAATGCTTCATAACCTATCGCTGCGCCTGGCAAAGTCTTTGGCCTTTAACGGCGGCCTTGATCCCTCCCGGATACCTGTTATTACTTATGGACTGGAAATAATCCTGGGAATTGTAGTTAAAACATTTTGTTTTTTAGCCATTCCCTCTGTACTGGGCGTTTTGCCCCAAACCCTGGCAGCCTTCACGGCTTCAGCCCTTTTCCGCCTCCCGGCCGGGGGCGCCCATTGTACGGGCTTCGCTCGTTGTTTATTTGGAAGCATTGTTGCTTTTACAGCAATTGGGATCCTTGCCAGGTTTATCGGGGGGTTGGGCGATTGGACATTGACACTATTTTATATTGTCCTCGGCCTGGCCATCCTGTTAACTCTATCCCAGGTTCCCGTAGATAATCCCTCCAGACCGGTTAAAAAACCGGAAGAAAGGTCACATATGCAGAAATGGGCTTTAGGAGTTTTGTTTTCGTACGTTTTGATGGTAAACGTCTTGCCACTTACGAACGACTTGATTTTCGCGGCTTCCTTAGGGTTATTGCTGCAGCTATTCACGCTACTGCCGGCAGGTTATAAGTTGATGCACCATTACGACATGTTGTTAGTAAAAGTTACCAGCTTTATTACTAAAGGGGGGAGGTGATCCGGATGAAGAGGCGCTTTTTATTTGCCCTGGTGGCTAACTTAGCGGTATTTGTCGCCCTGTTGGGTGTCCGGCCGACCAGCTGGCTGGCCTGGTACCAACCGGAAGCTCCTAGAGAATTTTTGAAGTAAATTACTAAAGGGGCCAGGAATAAAACCTGAGTCCCTTTAAAATTAGTCAAATACATTTACCGGCACCCCTGATTTCGTCTGGCAAAAACCGCATTATATCCACCAAAAACCGCATTGTATCCCAGAAAAAGATCGGATTGGGTATAATGGTGATAAAATGGAAGCAAGAAATGAAAAGGAGGGGTAATTTCATGGAGTATGTTACATAGACTGATGCATAAGTGCAAAACAGACAAGTGATATATATGGTAGTTAATCGAAAGTAAGTCTTTGTTTGGGGTAAATAATGAAAATGGACTTTTTAAAGAAAAAATCAGGAGGGATTTTTATGAAAAATTGTTTAAAAAAAGGGCTACCCATATTTTTGGTTATTATTCTTATAATGATGCTTTTTAGTAATTTAGCATTTGCAGCATATAAAACAAGTGAAGATCAAAAAACCACAATTATTATAAATAGCGACAAAGTACCATACACGGTTACAATAACTAACGGGGCACGTGAAGAATGGACCCAATATGATCGGTTTGATAATAGAATATACTATCATATAAGTGATGGTTTTGTTGTAGCGGGATTAAGTTTTCCTTTTGATATTTATGCGGATACTTCCACTTATATAAAATCTAATGGAGTTACCATGGGTACCATAGCAATGTATGAATGGGAACCACGTGATGTTTTAAAACCTCGTTGGGATTATCTATATTATGGTGGTGAAGTTTATAAAGATTTCTTTTTACCGATTGAAGGTTCTGTAATAGATGCAAGTGTATTTTATGGCTTTCAGGCTTTTGACGACGCTGGTTTACTGGGCGGCTGTCAGGACTATAACAATTTTAATTTATGGTAATATAATATAAAATATATGGGGGGTTCTAACTATGAAACTTGGAAAGTGGATTGCTTTGTTGGCATTAGTTTTAATATCAACATTTTCTATTATGACTACAATACATGCAGAAGAAGATGCTAAAATAAAAAGGGCTGAAGATATGGCTTTAGCTGATAAGGACGTAGAAAAAGCAGACAAAGTAGTAGCGTACGTAAATAATATCCCTATTACATCCGGAGAATATTTATCTTGTTATGCAAGTGCTCAATATAGTAACACTTTATTGCAGCAAGACGCTAATAAATTGGGGCCTCAAGGTAAGAAGATAGCAGAAAACGCAAGTAAATTATTTGCTAAATATCCACCTGAAACCAGAGCTTTAGCCCAAGTATTGGCAGATACCGCTATATATAGCGAAGCAATAAAAAAAGGTTTATTGAAAAGCGATCAAGAGGTAACAGAATATATACAATCTGTACGGAAAATGGAGGATTCATCTCCTGAATTAAAAAAAATTGTTCAAGTACTTGGTGAGGAACGTTATTGGAATGATTTATTGCCCAGATTAGTAAAAAAGAATTTGACTATAGGGGCCCTAAAAACTCAAATTATATTTGAGCAAAAAGATTGGACGCAATATAAATACGAGTTGGTAAAAAATGCTGAATTAAAAATTGTTGACACCAACTTAATAACCTCATCAAAAGAAGAGGTTTTGAAATACCTGCAAGAGAAGGAAGAAATATTTAATAGTCTTTTTTAGATACAAGGTCGATAAGGGATAACTGGCTTAACATATAAGGATCTGAGACAAAGATAAGTAAGGATGACCAAACCTCCACTTTCAGGAACACCAGAGATGCGGCAGGATTTTCTAGCAGCCGTTTAAAGTCTGGATAGCAAGAACAAGGAAAAATAAACAGAAAACAGCCCCTGGAATCACAGGGAGCTCGAACTAACTTCCCGACGCAGGATTATAATATCGCCACCGCGGTCGATGAGCCGGGCAGGGACGGTTTTGCCACCGGGCTCGATCACCAGGCAGTAACCGTCCCTTTCCCGGCAGATGGTACCGGCGGCGGTGAGTCTTTCCGCAAGCTCCCGGCGGCGCAGGAGGGCCTGTTCCCCTTCGGCCAGGCGCAGGGCCAGGGTATCCATCTTGAGGAGGCAGGGCAGGACCTGGTTGCCAGCAAGGAACAAGCGTGTACGGTAACACCCTTCCCGGTATGCCTCAAAACCCCTTACCTTACCCCCGACCACATAGCCCGTCCCGCCTTCATCCCGGCTGCGGGGGCGGCGCAGGCGCAAAGGTACCAGGACCATTTCCGGTCCCAGGACGACGGGAAAAGCATGACTTCTGCCCTGGGACCAGGCGGTCTGCTCCTGACGCCAGGAAACACCGAGGTGCGCTGCCAGGGACTTTAGAACCGTCTTCGTCCGGCGGCGGTCTAAAATTTTTGTCCCATCGTCCAGCCAGACCTCAGTGTAGTTGCCGCAGTCGTCACCCGTGCCGTAGACCGGCACCAAGCAGTTGAGCCTCTGCCACAAGCCCTCTTTAATCCAGTTGATTGCCAATAATGCCACCTCCTACCTGGTCTCCATTATATAAAACAAATGTTCGAAGATCAAGGCGGTTTTCAATCACGATTCGCGATAAGGACCTCACTCCGGTCCCGCCCTGTTTAAGGTTTGCACCAGGGCCTGGATGGCCGCCGTGAGATCATCGAGTTTTTTCTCGACGCGGACCAGTAAATATATCCTTCTGATATTATTTTGGAAAGGCTACAGGGTAGATTGATTAAGAAAACGAGAGGAATACAAAGGAAAAAATACTGCAGACATTTTATTTGTATCTTAACGATTATATGAACTCCTGTAGCTAATTTTTATGGTTTGATATGACAAACATGCTCGGTTTCCGGTTGAAACAAAGAGATGATCAGAACCAGGCATCGTTATTCTAGGATACCTATCACGAACAAATGACTATGGATATCCCACTTATACTTTTGACAGCAACTTGAGGGGATATATTGGGTTCATGTGAACTCTAACAGTAGAAAAATTCATATTGAGATGGTAAATCCTAAGGGATAGGTCTAACCATATCCCTTTTAGCTTTTTTTCTACCGCCCGGCGCGTTGTTGCCAGGCGGTTTTTTATTACCTTCCTGGCGATATGAACTAGCTGCGGAATCCCTATCTATGACAGGGAAATTTAGGTTTATGGCGAATAATGACATAAAAAACAGTATAGGGAAAACCGGTCAGAACGCGCTTTTTATTGACTACATAGCCTATATCCCTTTGTAGTATATGCAGGTGCGGTTGGTCTAAAAGTTCCGCCTGCCTCTTTACTGAGATTTCGGGGTGATGACGCTCCACCATTTCACGTCTTTTGACGGCGCTCGTTGAGTTCGGCAGATTTTTTTCAACCAATTGACCTCTATGGTCAACTGGCCTATTTGCTTGATCAGTTCCTCCTTCTCGGCTTCATACTGCTTTCTCATCTTTTCCAGTTCGCTGGCGCCGCGGGTGAAAAGGGAAGGGAGGTTCTCTATGGCCTCAGCCTTCCATCGGTGTAGTTGGGCGGGGTGGACTTCGTATTGAGCAGCGATCTCGGCTACTGTCTTCTCCCCACGGAGCATTTCCAACACGATGTTTGCATAAAGTTATAATTTTATTCACTTTTCCATGTTACCATTATAGCTTAATTTTTACTTTTTGTGTCTTAACCTATGGGTCCATTATAGGCGTCCGACCGACCAGTTGGCTGGCCTGGTACCAGCCAGAAGCTCCACGAGAAATTTCGTCTTGCAAAACCGCATTTTATCCCAATATTTCCTCATTATATCCCACAAATGGATCCGATTAGGAAAAGTGGTGGTAAAATAGAGGTAGCAAGAATAGGGAGGGGGAGATACCGTTGGATTAATTTAGAAGAATTATCACTAGCGTTGCATAAAAATTTTTAGCACAGTGCAAGGCAATATATGGAAGGCAGAATATGTTATATAATAACATTAATGGTGTATACAACCATGCATTTTCTTCCTTCACTGGCCAAAGGACTTAGGTTATCAGGGGTAGTCCTTATCCACATATTGCCATATAAAGTTGCTTAAAGAACTAAGGGGTCATAAGTTACGTCGTTTAAATAATCAGCTTCGCCAGCTAAAACTTGCTTTACTAAATCCTGATAGATGCCTTCATAGTCTATCTTGTGCCGCCCATAAGACCTTCGTTTGGGTTTACGGTGCAGGCTTTGGACGAAGAAGGTAAAGGGCTCATATAGACAGGTGCGGATTAAACGTTTAATAGTGAGAAATGGTCCTTGATAGCCGGCCTTTAATTGCAGCATAACCATCAGGCAGTAGGTTATTAGCGCTATGAAGAGCTGGTTTTCTACAGCCTGTTCGCTTTTACCATAAAAATGTTTCACCTGCAGGTGTTGTTTCATCCATTTGAAGAAGAGTTCTATCTGCCAGCGCTTACGATAAATCTCGCTTAATTCTTCCGCCGGTAACTCGAAATCATTGGTGACTATAATTACCGGTTGCCCTTGGGTATCTTCGGTTGTTATCAGCCGTAAAGGGTGCTTCATTTTGGTAACTCCATCTTTGCCAAGGTAAACAAGCTGTTCCTTTTTAACCTTGCTGTCAGGGTTTACCGGCAACTCGGCGATTATTTCTACCAGAGCATTACCCTTTAAGCGGCTGGCAAAGCGGACGCCTTCTTCACAGTATCTGTCAAACTTCTTGTAATCGACATAGCCGCGGTCAAAGACGTTTAAGGCTTCTTCTTCCTCTACTACGAGGGTATCCATCTGGGTTTTATCTGCCTTCCGGGCCGGGGTGACAATTGCTTTATCAGGTAGAACCTCTTCTTCACAGAACTTTAAGCGCAGGTGGAGTTTTATCCCGCTTTTAGTCCTGCGAAACTCGGCCCAGAGGTACTGGGTAAAACAGAGACTAATGATAGTGGAATCGATGAGGTAAATACGTCCTGCGGTATTTCTTAAGTTTTCAAAGCCGATTTCCCGGCCTATCCGGGTGGTGAGATGGCTGAATAATAGCCGGATGAATTGCGGCGATAAATCCCTTAAACGGCGCGCTATCTGGGAGAAACTGATACTCTCTAAATTGATAACCCGGCTAAATTGCGGGTCATTGAAGCTATTGCTGATATCCCGCAAGCCATTAAGTTGTTCCAGCTGAGCGAAGGCTATTAGTTTAATGAGTTGAAGGGAATTTAGCTTCTTAGCGTACTTATCGACCCCCATACCGGCGGTTAACTGCCAAAAATAGTCGTTAGAAACTGGAGCAAACAGTTGATGAAATGTGGATAATGTGGTATCCTTACCTTGCATTTGGGCCTCCTTATGTTAGAGGTTGGGGCAAGGACTACCCTCAATCTCTAGTATAAGGAGTTTTTTCTTGCAAGGCTAGGTTATTTCAGGAATTTGGCTGTTTTTTGGGCGTTATTTCCCTTGACAAGTTTATTTTTTCTTTATGCAACGCTAGTGAAGAATTATATAAAATGTAACCCCGGTGAAGGCAGAAAGTGGATGAACTAACAGCAAAAATGGTAAAAAAGCAAAAGGAGGGGGACAATGGATCGATGAAGTAGTTCTGATTGTGCATTATATGATAACCATAAAAACGTTCAGGAAGCTTGCCAAGGGAATTGGTCTTTTTGGAGGAGAAGAGAAAACACAAGGAATTAATCAGAGAAGCCCTAAGGAGCCTAATAGATAAGCATACGAAGAGAACTTTAACTACTGTTGCGTTCGCGCAGCAAAGTGAAGTTGCTGTAATAACAAAAAATAATGTTAAAGACATGTTAGAAAAGGCTAATAAAGGCGATCAAGCTGCCATTAAAGCACTTTCCAAATTCTCAATTTTTGACCCTAAGAAAGTTGCAGAAAAAGTTAATGGTGTACGAGTATACGCTGGCCAAACCAAAACCATTGATTTCGGAGACGGAAGTGCCATTACATTAGACTATCAGATAACTTCCGGTGGAACTCAAATCCCGGCCTATTATACATGGGAAGGCGATTACGTACATGCTATAGCAATGCATAAGTGGTTTCTTTTGGGAGTAGAAGTTGGAAGATACGAGTTACATTTCATTTATGATCCTAATGGCAACAATCCCATTCTCAAGGAAAAATGGGATATTGGGTCTGCTATTTATGGTAATCAGGTGAATCCGCTTGGAACAGATGTGTTAACCGATGTTGGCCCTTACGCAGTTGGTGTTACTGGTAGGGGTATTTGGTCAACAAATATGGGGGCAAGCCAAACAGTAAAAATAAACGCTTATGGATACTTTGATCCGTCTCTCAATTGGGCTGAAGAATGGATATATTATTAGTTTAACCTAACGGGTGTCTATATGCTAATGCCTCCAGAGGCACCATGGTATGCCGGTTTCTACAACTCCTTCCTTTTGCTAATTCCTATAGTGATTATAATTGTTTTTGGGATCTTATTAACGACGATTATTGTTTTATTGCTTAGATTGAAGAAAATGCAAGAAGAAATAACCATAAAATTGGACAGAATATCTAAAGAGGTTACGAACAGGATTAAGGAGAAATAACCCCTCACACTTAAAAGCAGTAAACCGACTGAACAACTTATGAATCGGGAAAAAATAGAGGGCGCTGTGCGTCTAGCTGACGAACAGCGCCTTGTAAAGGGAAAATTTTGTACTAAAGTGCGATTTCGTGAAAATTTAGCGGAGGGACTTTATGTGGTCTCTCCATTATAAGGAGGTATTTTTATTCGGCTAAGATTGAGGTAATGCTTTTAAAAGCATATTAAGTTTAGTTATATTGTTCTATCGAAGCCAAAATCTCTACGGAAGCTTACTGTTCTATCATGATTTTCATCATTACTTTCTTAATTCCATTATACCACCATTATTCCCAATTCGATTCTTCCGTGGGATATAATGTAGGTTTCGGCAGATAAAATGCGGCTTTTGCCAGAAGAAAACCGGCAACGTGTGAAGATAGGGTGATACCTTTTATACAGAAAAAGGGGAAAAGCATTTCAGGCATAAGTAAAAATGCCAGGTAAAACATATTCTTTATTGCTGCCGCCCGGTGCGTTGCTGCCGGGCTGGTCAAACTTTTACAGAAAATTATTCCCGGCTAAATGTTTTTCAGGTTGAACTTAAAGCAGGTCATTACTATCGAGCTTATTTAATAACTCAAGGTTATACTGTTATAAATGGTGTATTTAACTCTTATGAGCTTTCTACTAATAAATATAGTGATTGGTATCGCATACGGATAGACTTTTAATGTTTAGCTTAAAAAATTAACTTATGAAGGAGGGGGTATTTATCCCCCTAATTTTTTAAAGAAAACATATTAGATCTATTACCAAACTGGAAGGAACATGTAATCGGAAGAGCGAATCATGATGAGGATGGATAATTAGAGATAGACGATGGGCAAAAATGATGAGCGAGAAGTCCAATGAAGCAAGCTGTTCTACTATTCAACCTGGAAGAAGGGGTTACCTCTAACCACTTTTTAAGAGCAGTTAACAAAGGACCTCAGCTTCATCTATGAACTTACTCATTCGTTCTATAGCTGCACGAAGGCTTAGAGTGTCAACGCTTGGAAATTTCCAAGAACTAATGTAAAAATTTAAGATATAAGAGGTGAATTTAGTGGATATTTTTAGCATGCCACTTGTGTTTATAGGGATTTTAATCTGCCATAAATATAAATACAATAACCTTTATCGTTATGCCACAAGGTTTTTTATTTTACTTGCCGTTTCGCAAATATTTATTTTAGCTCCAAGTCTCCTATATTCAACTAAGCTTTCACTGAAAACCACTTTATTTATTATAAATGCTTTTCGTTACTCAGGCTATATTTTAATTATTATTGCCTATATAATGCTTGTTCTGAGTTTCTGGTGCTATAAAAACAATAGAGGCGATAAATCATGACATTATTAGTATATATTATAATCTCTATTATAGCCATTACAGGAATGTATGTTTGCTATGCACAGATTAAAAAGGACTTGATTTTTTGTTATGGAATATGGTTTTTTGCTCTGGTTGTATTTTATTACCTTATTAAGATAACTATACACTTTATCCCATTAAATTTATTTCTTAGAGGGGTAGGCATGTCTTATACTAATATTGGTATGGTGATATCAGGGATTCAAATTTTTAATAGCTTAATCTTATTTACAGCCTTTATAATCCTTATTGTTGGTTTTTCTCGATGTAAAAACTCCCTGTAGTGAACTCCCCCTAACCCGGGGTTAGGGTAGTATCCTGCATAGCAGCCTGGAGGAGGGTATATGTTCTGATAGCCTGATGGCTGCTCCGGAAAAGCATTTCAAGCATAAGTTAAATGTTAGTTAAAACACGTTCTTTATTGCTACCGCCCGGCGCGTTGTTGCCAGGCGGTTTTTTATTACCTTCCTGGCGATATAGAACTAGCTGCGGAATGCCTATCTATGACAGGAAAATTTAGGTTTATGGCGAATAATGACATTAAATACAGTATAGGGAAAACCGATCCGAAAGGGTGGGATACAAAGCCATGCATTTCATCCGCCGAATACCGCATTATATCCTTCTAAAACCGCATTTTGCCCTAATTCGGGAGGAAAGAGAAGCCGGGTGAATTATATGCTAACAGCTATAATTGCCGATGATAACGTGGCGGAAAGAACTTATTTTTGCGGATTACTCCGAGAAACGCAAAAAGTAAAGGTAGTAGGCGAAGCCGCTGATGGCCTGGCAGCCCTGGATTTAGCCTCCCATCTGCGGCCGGACATTGCCTTTTTAGATATCCAAATGCCCGGGCCGAATGGTCTTGAAGTAGCCAGGGAAATTATGACAACCGTTCCCCTGACTTTAATCGTCTTTTTTACGGCTCATTCTGGGTATGCCGCCAATGCCTTTGAAATAAACAGCGTCGATTATCTTCTCAAACCCTTTGACGCCTTCCGCGTAAGGAAGGCCCTGGCTAGAATTGAAGAAAAGTTGGCCCTCAGGCAAGTTAATAAAAGAAGTCAAAAGTTAAACAAACTGGCTTTAAAAAGCAGGGGAGAAATGATCCTTATCGACCTCAACGAAATAGTGTTTATCGAAAAGAGCGGCAAGAACACAACAATAGTTCATACTGTCAAAAGGGACTTTACCACGAGTCAAACCATTGGAGAACTGGAGCAGCAACTGGAGGGAAATGACTGCTTTCAGAGGGTTCATAAATCATACCTGATAAATTTAAATATGGTGGAAAGGATCAGCCCTTTTGCCGATAACTCCTTTGTGGTCAGGTTTGCCGGATACAAAAAGGATGCCCTCATTAGCAGGAACAATATTGAATTGGTCAAAAAGCATCTTAATCTTGCTTAGAATTTATTCCAGCAAAGGACTGATTGAATGCTTCATAACCTATCGCTGCGCCTGGCAAAGTCTTTGGCCTTTAACGGCGGCCTTGATCCCTCCCGGATACCTGTTATTACTTATGGACTGGAAATAATCCTGGGAATTGTAGTTAAAACATTTTGTTTTTTAGCCATTCCCTCTGTACTGGGCGTTTTGCCCCAAACCCTGGCAGCCTTCACGGCTTCAGCCCTTTTCCGCCTCCCGGCCGGGGGCGCCCATTGTACGGGCTTCGCTCGTTGTTTATTTGGAAGCATTGTTGCTTTTACAGGGATTGGGATCCTTGCCAGTTTTATCGGAGGATTGAGCAACTGGACATTGACACTATTTTATATTGTCCTCGGCCTGGCCATCCTGTTAACCCTATCCCGGGTTCCCGTAGATAATCCCTCCAGACCGGTTAAAAAACCGGAAGAAAGGGTACGCATGCAGAAATGGGCTTTAGGAATTCTGTTTACCTATTTTATGTTGGTAAACATACTGCCTCTTACGAGCGATTTAATTTTCGCGGCTTCCTTAGGGTTATTGCTGCAGCTATTCACGCTACTGCCGGCAGGTTATAAGTTGATGCACCATTACGACATGTTGTTAATAAAAGTTACCAGCTCTATTACTAAAGGGGGGAGGTGATCCGGATGAAGAGGCGCTTTTTATTTGCCCTGGTAGCTAACTTAGCGGTATTTGTCGCCCTGTTGGGGGTCCGGCCGACCAGCTGGCTGGCGTGGTACCAACCGGAAGTTCCTAGAGAATTTTTGAAGTAAATTACTAAAGGGGCCAGGAATAAAACCTGAGTCCCTTTAAAATTAGTCAAATACATTTACCGGCACCCCTGATTTCGTCTGGCAAAAACCGCATTATATCCGCCAAAAACCGCATTGTATCCCAGAAAAAGATCGGATTGGGTATAATGGTAATAAAATGGAAGCAGGAAATGAAAAGGAGTTGATTCCGTTGGTTGCACTACGAAACCCATAGCGATTGAGGTCAGGTTAGTGCTTAAGTAATTTATTATTTCTGGGTAAGTAAATATAATTTAAAATAAAAAGGGGGGCTAAGTGTATGTTTAAGAAGAAGACGGGTGTATTATTAACAGTGTTATCAATAGTTTTGATTGGGATATTTAGCATAAATGCTATTAACAGTGTAACCTATGCCCAGGGACAAAAAACAATAGAGGAATTTTTTCAACCTATAGGTGAATTTATCCAAAGCAACCCTGATTTACTTAGAGATTTAAATAAAACCTTAGAGACGGCAGAAGTATCTCCTGATGAAACTGTTGCATGGGTAAATGAGCTACCTATTACAATAGGAGAATTAGAATTCAGAAGAGGCTTAAATCAAAAAGCTAATAAACGTTACCAAAGCTATACAGAAGTATTTAATGTTTTAGTTGAGGAAAAAATAGTTTTCGATTATGCCATTAAAAACAAGCTATTACCGACTGAAGATGAGGTAAAAAGGTTTATTGCTGAGGAACAAAATCAATATGCCACGAATGACGAGTATAAAACGTTAGTAGACAATTTGTGTAAAGCCGCCAACATGTCTCTTGAGGATTACTGGAACACTTATGAATGGTATAATGCCTTTCGATTATTAACCTTCAGCAAGTCCTTTGCGAATGCAACCAAGGACATAGTTTTTGAGGCAGCAAAGCAACATGAAGAAGAAAAAGCTAAAAAGGAACTGTGGCTTAATATGAAAACCAAATTAAAATATGAGGCTAAAGTGAAAATAAATGAGAAATTTAAAGAGTTCAACTTTGTATTGGACAAATCAAAGTTATATTTATAAGCTAGGGGGTTATCTAGATGATAAATTACAGGAAGCTATTGCTAATTTTAGTCTTTCTCATTCTTATTATTGTTAGTGTTATACCTTTTGCCTACGCAAGTACACTTATTACTACAGGCAATAATTTTTCTCATAGTTCATGGAGCCCTGATTGGGGAATCAAAAATTTTAACTACAGTTTTTCATATGCAGGTGATGCTTTCAGTGGATATGAAGCGGGCAGTTACTATGAAGCAGTAGAAAATCATGATTTCTATGCTTACAAAACCCCTAGTCAGATAATATGGCCTCCTGAGGTGGGTAATGGGTCATGTTCAATTTATAGAGTTGAAATGGTTGATAGTAGCAATAATGTGGACGATTACTTAACTTCAAGCGCTTTTCAAAATGGAAATATAAGAGGGTATATATTGCCTGGTGGGACATATTTTTATTTCGTTAAGAAAAGCACATACTGGCTACAAGTTTTTGCAAGTGATGAATACTATGTAAAAGCCAAAGCGATATTTGAATTAGATAGCGATCAGTGGTATCCTAGTGGGCCTTGGATTGACTCTTCTTCTACAAGCACTTTCTAAGAAGATTCTATATACTCTGTTTAGGTTGAGGAAAGTCTTGGATACTTCTGTACTAACAGTATTAGTCGAAGCGAGACTTCTTGGTCTTTAAGGCTACTGCGTTTGTCAATACAAAAGTGATCCACTATGACAAAGTAAATCTGATCCATTTATGCTAAAGTAAAAGTGATCCACCCTATGTGAAAACGTTGAGGATGAAGGGATGCTGCCTAACCCTTCCCCAGAGAAGGGTTAGGCAGTGCGACCGACGAACAGCCTTTCTAGCCAGCTCTGGCTTTTTGGCGCTGCTTCAGGCGATAGGATTCAGCGTTCATGTTCAAGATGTGGGATTTAAAGGTAACCCGGTCTACCAGGGCTGCCGCCAACATACGGTCGCCGAAAATTTCTTCCCATTTGGAGAAGTCCAGGTTGGTGTTAATAATTACACTGCCGCGCTCACTCCTTTCGGAAATAACTTGAAAGAGGAATTCAGCAAGAGGAACTGCGTTCGGGAAAATACCTTCCCAGTCCCAAAGGAACTACCAAGGATATTTCAATCCAGGGCGGTTCAGGGAAGCGCTTGTGTTAGACTTAGTACCCCAGGAAACGAATTATTATTGCGGTCCCGCTACTGTATATATGATGCTAGATTACCTTGGTGTCACCAATGGTCCTGAAGACCAACCTTTAACTCAGAGTAACCTGGCAAAGTATATGGGAACAAACACACAGGGTACAGATTTCAACAAGATTCCAGTATGCTTAAATGATTGGTGGGGACGACAATGGTATGTAAATAAATGGGCTCCAACTGCCCAGCAAGTTCATGATTATACGAAACTGAATGTTGATTTAAATTACCCTGTGAATTATGATGCCCACACATAGAGCCCCGGAATAAAGAAGGGGGGCTCTTTTCTGTCTTGCCAGCCGCAAACCTCACTTTCAGGAACACCAGAGATGCGGCAGGATTTTCTAGCAGCCGTTTAAAGTCTGGATAGCAAGAACAAGGAAAAATAAACAGAAAACAGCCCCTGGAATCACAGGGAGCTCGAACTAACTTCCCGGCGAAGGATTATAATATCGCCACCGCGGTCGATGAGCCGGGCAGGGACGGTGCTACCGCCCGGCTCAACCACCAGGTAGCAGTTATCTTTAGTGCGGCGGGTGGAAATGCGGGCGGAAAGCTCGCAGAAGGTTTCCCGGTGGCGCTCCAGGGCCCTTTCCCCTTCCGCCAGGCGCAGGGCAAGGGTATCCATATTGAGGAGGCAAGGCAGGACCTGGTTGCCGGCAAGAAGCAGGCGTGTACGGTAATACCCTTCCCGGTATGCCTCAAAACTCTTCACCTTACCGCCGACCACATAGCCCGTACCGCCCTCATCCCTGCTGCGGGGCCGGCGCAGGCGCAAGGGCACTAGGACCAACTCCGGCCCCAGGACAATGGGGGCCAGGTGGCTGCGGCCTTCCCGGGACCAGGCGGTATTATCCTGCCGCCAGGAGACCCCCAGGTGGGCGGCCAGGGCCTTGAGGACGGTTTTCGTCCGGCGGCGGTCGAGGATTTTTTGCCCGTCATCCAGCCAGACCTCGGTGTAGTTACCGCAGTCGTCGCCCGTGCCGTAGACCGGCACCAGGCAGTTAAGATTTTGCCACAAACCTTTCTGTATCCAGCTGACTGCCAAATATACCACCTCCTGACCGGGTTTTATTATAACCGAACAAAACTTCGCTTATCAAGATGGGCTAAATCACGAATCGTCATAAGGACAGGGGCCGGCCTGCGGCCTCCGGCAGGGTATTCAGATTACTGCCCGGCTGCGGCTTTAGCCCGGCGCGGCCCTGTTTAAGGTTTGCACCAGGGCCTGGATGGCCGCCGTGAGATCATCGAGTTTTTTCTCGACGCGGACCAGCAAATAAAAGGCCACAACCATGGGGAAGCCGTAATTGCCGATCTGTACCCACAAATTTTCCATATTAGCCTTCCTCCCCCTCACCGGTAAAGTTCCACTGTTTGACCACCCTTTCCCGGTCCCGACTGGTCAGCTCTTCCCAGGCGGCCGCGCACTCGCCGCAGAGGATGAGGTCGCCTATGAGGGAGGCGTCATCCAGGAGGAGGAGCTTCACTTCCAGGGTCTGCTGGCGGTCACAGCAGTCGCAGCGGCCCCGCCGGGGTCGGGCGAAGTAGCTGAAGTGCACCTTGAGCATACATGGATCTCCCTTCCGCGTAATAAATCGGCACCGGGCGGCGCTGCCGGCGCAGGTCCCGAAGCCTGTCTTAAACCGCATCCGCGGCCGCCGCCCGGTTCAACAAGGCTACAGAACATTAAGCAGCGATGATGTCGGTTACCTCCCTGGTGACGATGCGGGCGCCGACGATGGCCACCAGATCACCGCCGGGCGAGGTAAAGATGTTTTTGGCCAGAATAAGCTCCATGGCGGCCCGGACTTCGGCCTCAGTCAGGTTTTCCCGGGGGTCGATGACCGCCAGGGTGGAGCGGTTGCCGGCGGCGTTCTGGAAAATCAGCTCCAGCCTTTTGGTGATCACGACGTTTCACCTCCCTTCCACCGCGGCGGGGCGGGTGCGCCCCAAAAGGGGCGCCGGCCCGGCCCAAGTTAAACCGCGAGCTTAATCAGCACCTTAAGAGCTGGCACTTAGGTCGTTCTCATTGACGCGGCTAACGGCAATCACGGGGTGGACCTGTAGGCCGCCCAGGGCCTGGGCCACGTCGAAAACGTCCTGATCTGCCGCCCCGGGCTTGACGCGGCTGTAAGAGCGCGTCCGGTACACGGGCTGCCCGTTGGCGTCGGTCCCCACCTGCACCTGGAAGCGCAGGGTAGAGGCCAGGGGTGTGCTGACTACCGGCATTTGTTTCACCTCCCTTCGCACAGCTAAAGCATAGCATGGACGGCGCTAAAAACGAACTATTGTTTGGAGCGAATTACGAAAGGAAGGCAGCCGTAAATTCCCATCCTGCAGGCAAAAGAGAACGGAAGTTCGTCAAATACGAAAGGAAGAAGAACGTATTCGTCGGTGGACCTAGAAAAAACCTGGAAGAAAGCAGGAAAATTGCCATCCGTGTAGAATAAAAGGGAAGTGGACAGAAAGACCTTTAAGGGAAACTGGGAAAATAAACGGCACTCTTGTTGCCAATAAATAACAACGGCCACAAATAAAGACCCGCCGGGCAAAGGTTGCCGTGGTGGGCTTAGGCTATGTGGGCCTTCCCCTGGCCGTGGAGAAAGTAAGGTTAGGCTTAAAAATTCTGGGCGGAACGCTAATTAACATTCGAAAGTTCAGGTGAAATCGACCATGAAAGGCCTCATCCTCTCGGGCGGCAAGGGCACCCGCCTGCGCCCCCTCACTTATACGACAACTAAACAGCTCATCCCCGTGGCCAACCGGCCCATTTTATTTTTTGTCATCGAGCAGGTCGTCCAGGCCGGGATTAGCGACATCGGCATCATCATCTCCCCGGAGACAGGGGAGAGCGTGCGCCAGGCGGTGGGCGACGGCAGCCGCTTCGGCGCGCAGGTGACGTACATACTCCAGGAAAAACCGCTGGGGCTGGCCCACGCGGTGCTTACGGCCCGCGATTTTCTTAAGGACGAGCCCTTCCTCATGTTCCTGGGGGACAACCTCATCCAGGACGGCGTGACCGGCCTGGTAGAGACCTTCCAGAAAGAAACCGCCGACGCCGCCATCCTGCTGAAGGAAGTCCCCGACCCCAGGGCCTTCGGCGTCGCCGTCCTGGACGGGGATGGCCGGGTGACCCGCCTCATTGAGAAACCCAAAGAACCGCCCAGCAACCTGGCCCTGGTAGGCATCTACCTTTTCACCCCGGCCATCCACCGGGCCATTGCCAATATCCGCCCCTCCTGGCGGGGCGAGCTGGAGATCACCGACGCCATCCAGGAGCTCCTCCAGTCCGGCGGCCGGGTCCTGGCCCGCCGGGTGGAAGGCTGGTGGCTGGATACCGGCAAGAAGGACGACATCCTGGAGGCCAACCGGGCCGTCCTGGACGCCTACGCCCGCACCGCCATCGAAGGAGAAGTCGACGCCGGGAGCCATATCGCCGGCAGGGTCGCCATCGGCCCCGGCAGCAAGGTAAAGAACACCACCATCCGCGGGCCAGCTGTCATCGGCAAAGGCGTGACCCTGGAAGACTGCTTCATCGGCCCCTTCACGGCCATCGGCGACGGCAGCACCCTGACCAGGGTGGGTCTGGAGCACTCCGTGGTCCTGGAAGGCTGC
The DNA here is from genome assembly GCF_039233145.1 of Moorella humiferrea. NCBI lineage: Bacteria > Bacillati > Bacillota > Clostridia > Neomoorellales > Neomoorellaceae > Neomoorella > Neomoorella humiferrea. Next base: position 686,715 of record NZ_CP136419.1, read on the forward strand.
GTTTTAAGCGACATCCCCCGCATTGAGGACAGCCTCATCGGCCGCAACACCCGCGTCCGCCGCGCCGGCGACGGCCGCCAGGCCCTGCGCCTCTTCCTTGGGGACGACGCGGAGGTCGCTGTTTAAACCGGAAAGAAAGAAGGATAGAATTATGGAACTTATCGACGGCGTAAAATTGCGGCAACTGCGCCTTATCCCCGACAGCCGGGGTTACCTCATGGAGATGCTCCGCCGCGACTGGGAAGAATTCATGCAGTTCGGCCAGGCCTACATCACCGCCTGCTACCCCGGCGTCATCAAAGCCTGGCACTACCATAAACTGCAGTGGGACCATTTTGTCTGCGTCAGCGGCATGGCCCGGGTGGTCCTCTACGACGACCGGGAAGGCAGCCCCACCAGGGGGCTGGTCAACGAGTTTCACATCGGCTGCTTAAACCCGGTGCTCTTAAAAATCCCGCCCCTGGTCTACCACGGCTTCACCGCCGAAGGACCGGAGACGGCTTTAATCGTCAATTTTCCCACCGAGCTCTACAACTACCAGCAGCCGGACGAGTACCGCCGGCCCTACAACGACCCGGCCATCCCCTACACCTGGGAGGTAAAGCATGGCTAAATTCCTCATAACCGGAGCCGGGGGCATGCTGGGTCAGGCCGTAACCCGGGAATTCCAGGGCCGTAACCACACGGTTACGGCTCTAAGTCATGCCTGGCTGGACATAACCGACCTGGCAGCAGTCAAGCAGGCCCTGGTAGAATACACCCCGGAAGTCATAATAAACTGCGCCGCCTACACCAAAGTCGACCAGGCCGAGACCGATTACGAAGCGGCCGTACAAGTTAACGCCCTGGGCGTAAGGAATCTCGCCCTGGCCTGCAAAGAGACAGGTGCCGTGCTGGTCCACATCAGCACCGATTACGTCTTCGACGGGCAAAAAAATGAGCCCTGGAATATCTATGACACGAGGCATCCCATTAACGCCTACGGCCGCAGCAAGTACCTGGGGGAGCGCTTCCTGGAAACCATAGCGCCCCGTTATTACCTGGTTCGCACCTCCTGGCTCTTCGGCCCCGGCGGCCCGAACTTTGTCGAAACCATCCTGAAACTGGCCCGGGAAAAGGAAACCCTTACCGTAGTCGACGACCAGTGGGGCTGTCCCACTTATACAATTGACCTGGCCCGCGCCCTGGCCGGCCTGGTGGCAAGCGGCTGCTACGGCGTGTACCATATCACCAACCAGGGAGCCACCACCTGGTACCGCTTTGCCCGGGAAATCCTGGCCGCGGCAGGTGTTAAGACCAACATTAAACCCGTTACCACCGCCGCATTCCCGCGCCCGGCCCGGCGCCCGGCTTACTCGGTGCTGGACCCCTTTCCGTTAAAAGAAACTATTGGCTACCTCCTGCCACCCTGGCAGGACGCATTGATGCGCTACTTTGCTGAAAGGAGAAACACGGATTGGTAAAGCTGTTAGTCACCGGCGGCGCTGGCTTTATCGGCTCTAACTTTATCCGGCACATATTAAAAGAGCATCCCGACTGGTACATAGTCAACCTGGACAAGCTCACCTATGCCGGCAACCTGGAAAACCTGAAGGACGTAGAGGACAACCCTTGCTATCGCTTTGTCCGTGGGGACATAGCCGACCGGGAGCTGGTCGACCGTCTTTTCCGGGAGGAAAAATTCGATCTCGTCGCCAACCTGGCCGCCGAGTCCCATGTGGACCGCAGCATCCTCGACCCGGCGCCCTTTATCGAGACCAACATCAAGGGCACCCAGGTGCTGCTGGAGGCCGCCCGGCAGCACGGCGTCCGGAAATTCCTCCAGGTATCCACCGATGAGGTCTACGGCTCCCTGCAGCCGGACGACCCGCCCTTCACCGAAGCAAGCCCCATCCGGCCCAACAGCCCCTACTCGGCCAGCAAAGCGGCGGCAGATCTCTTCTGCCGGGCTTACTTTCGTACCTACGGCGTGCCCGTAGTTATAACCCGGTGCTCCAACAACTACGGCCCCTACCAGTTCCCGGAAAAGTTCATACCGGTGTGCATTACCAATGCGCTAGAAGGAAAGCCCATCCCCATGTATGGCGATGGCTTAAATATCCGGGACTGGATACACGTAGAAGATCACTGCCAGGCCCTGGACCTGGTATTACAGAAGGGCAGGCCGGGTGAGGTTTACAACATAGGCGCCAGCAACGAGCACACGAATCTAGAGATCGTGAAAACCATTTTAAAGCTCATGGGCAAACCCGAAAGCCTAATCACCTTTGTTAAGGACCGGCCCGGGCATGATAGGCGTTACGCCATTGACGCAAAGAAAATCCGGCAGGAGCTGGGCTGGGCACCTGCCAGGGACTTTGTCAGCGGCCTTGAGGAACTGATCCACTGGTACACTATAAACACATCCTGGTGGGAACGAGTAAAGAGCGGCGAGTACCGGGAATATGCGGAAAAATGGTATGGGTCTTTGGCCAAGTAAACCGAAAATAATACTTAGGAGCAACCGCCATGTGGGGTCGCCTTAAAGAAATATATACCTACCGTGAGATGCTACTAAATCTTGTCGCCAAAGAATTGCGGGCGAGATACAAAGGTTCGGTCCTGGGCTTCTTCTGGACCTTTTTTAACCCGCTCCTTATGTTAATAGTTTACAGCATCGTTTTCTCCTTTATTATGCGGTCGAACATAAAAAACTACGCCATGTTCCTTTTTGTAGCGCTCCTTCCCTGGAATTACTTATCTAGCTCCATCCTCCAGGGGGCGGCAAGCCTCGTGCAGAACGCAGGGCTGATAAAGAAAGTATACTTCCCCCGGGAGGTGTTACCCCTCTCGGTGGTGCTGGCCAATCTAGTGAACTACCTTTTAAGTCTACTTATACTTATACCGGCCCTTTTGCTCTTTAAAGTGCGGATGACGAGCGTCCTTCTAGCCTTTCCTTTAGTTCTTTTTACCGAAACTCTTCTCGTGGCTTCCCTGACCCTTTTAGTCGCGGTGGGCAATGTCTACTTCCGGGACCTGGAGCATATAACCGGGGTCTTCATGACCGTATGGTTTTTCCTCACCCCGGTCCTCTACCCGGTGGAAATGGTACCTACTGACGTAAGAAAATTTTTCGCTCTAAACCCGGCAGCCCCTCTTATCGAGGCCTACCGGGACATATTTTTCGAGGGCACCTGGCCTGACTGGCGGATGCTCCTTTACCTCGCCTTAGGCTACTTTTTATTTTTCTGTATAAGCCTTTTAGCCTTTGAGCGCTGGCAGCGGGCCGTAGCAGAAGAAGTATAGGAAAGATAAGGGAAGGGTCTGGCTTGGCAAAAGAAGCTAAAGAAGTGGCTATAGAAGTAAAAGATGTATGGAAAAAATTCCGCCTTTATCACGACAAAGCTTATAGCCTAAAGGAAAGGGTTCTCTTCTGGGGACGAAATAAGGCCGAAGATTTCTGGGCCTTAAAAGGGATAAACTTAAGTGTAGCCAAAGGCAGCACCGTAGGGCTTATAGGCCGCAATGGCTCAGGCAAAAGCACCCTTTTAAAAATTATAAGCCGCATCCTTTACCCCACCCGGGGGGGGGTAAAAGTAAACGGCCGGGTTTCCACTCTCTTGGAGCTGGGGGCTGGCTTCCACCCGGATTTCACCGGCCGGGAAAATATTTTCTTAAACGCCTCTATCCTGGGGCTTAGCCGCAAGGAAGTAAAAGAGCGCCTTAACGACATAATTTCCTTTGCCGAACTCGGCGACTTTATCGACAACCCCGTACGCAACTACTCTTCCGGGATGTACATGCGGCTGGGCTTTGCTGTGGCCGTGCACGTGGACCCGGAAATCTTACTTATAGATGAAGTTCTGGCTGTGGGAGACCTGGCTTTTCAGGAGAAATGTTTGGCCAGGATAAAGGAATTACAGAAAAAGGGGACTACCATTATTTTTGTTACCCACTCACCCCAGCAAGTCGAGGAACTATGCGACCTGGCCGTGTGGCTTGACAAGGGAGAAATAAAAATGCAGGGCCCGGCCAGGGAGGTTATTGTGGCTTATGAGGAATCTCTTAGATAATTATCCAGGAAAAAAGGCATTGGAAGGCAAAGAAGAGGCTGGGCTAGCAGGGTAATATTTCTAGAACAGACAAATATTTACAAAATTGGTGTTCGCCCTTGTTTACGGAGGGCTTGAGAGTGATGGAGGACAAAATCGGAGTAGGTGTCATTGGCTGAGGTTATATGATTGGGAAACAGACGGGGGAGTTATCTTGGAGGCCTATAGTGAGATTTATTTACTGCATGCATAGCAGACAAAAGTCGTTGTGTTCTGGCGAGGAAGGAGAATGGGCAATTCAAGTCGCTGAAGCAGCATACATCAATGTTATGGGCCAGATAGCGGACTTGCCTTTAAAAGAGGTCGACATTGCTGCGGGAAGGGGGCATCGATATTGGCAACGAGCGAATTCAACCTATCAAGTTGCCCATACTGTTCAAATGGAAATTTCATCGACAGACCATTCAGACGCGGCGACGGAATACCTGTCTATCTGTGTCTGCGGTGTGGCCTGATGTGGGCAGCGGAAATTTCCAGCACGCTAGCCTCTATATACGATTCTTCATATTTTGAGAAGCCACAACTTTCAAAGGATGAGACTCCAGCGGTAGGCTATGCTGCGTATGGCGACTTGCTCCCAGTAGATTTTCTATGGCAACAGGCTCTTGTGAAGCTGTTCGCTGGGGAAACACGGGGTACATTGCTGGATTTGGGGTGTGCTACAGGACGATTTTTAATGCTTGCAGAAGAACTCGGCTTCCAGAGCTTGGGCGTTGAAATAGCTAGCAGTGTTGCAGAAGTTGCTGTCAAGGCCGGGCTGCGCGTGATAAATCAGCCCGTGGAAGTGCAACAGTTTGATGAAGGGCAGTTTGATTTAATTACAGCATGGGACTTTTTTGAACACATTCTTGATTTTCGAAATCTCCTCGAAAAGTGCTACCGTTGGCTCAAACCAGGGGGTCTAATACTCTTCTCTACACCAGATGCCGGAGCCGATATTGTCAAGCTTAGAAAGGATCGATGGGTTGGTTTTCGTTCTTCACTCGAACATGTTTTATACCTCACCTCCCCATTCCTTTGTCGTGCTTTTAATGATGTATTTGGGTGTGTTCCGCTATTGGTTTCTTTCACTTACGGAGGTGATTACGCTACACTTGTAGGGATTGCCCGGAAAGGCGGATTACGTCCTGCTGACTGGGAAGTTGCCAACTGGCTTCAGAACCGTACTTTTCCGGTTGATGAGGGATTGTTTCAACGGTACAGTGAACCATTGTCAGAGATTTACTTACATTTCCAACAAATTGAGGCACTGAAACGAATGAGCTTTTATTTTGACGGTGACAATCTTCAAGAGATACAAATGGTAGTTCAAGCAGGAATTCATATTCTCGAAGGCCGCATTGACGATGCGATTGCGACTCTTAGACTTGCGGCTCAAGCAAATTGGTCTGATTCCAAGGTATGGCAAAGGTTATGTAAAGCATACGAAATACATAGTGACACAATCAATACAAAGATGACAACTGAGTACCAAGCAATTAAACATGAAAAAGACCGTATACTGCAAGTATTCCAATATCAAATTTTAGAAAAAGAACGCATGATAGAAGAGTTAGAAAAACAAATAAAAGAAAAGATGCAGCTAGTGGAAAATTTGCGGGCTGAGGCGGCTGAGAAAGAGGGAGCAATCCATCAACTGCGGGAGCAATTAGCTGATAAAGAACATGCATTACAAGAAGTTAAAGGATTTCTGCATCAGATACAACAAAGGTTCACCTGGAAACGATACAGGGTAGCTGATGCCATCATTGCGCTATATTGGTACTTTTGTCATCCGAAGCAATTACTGCAAAAGGTTAAAGATATAGCATGGAAAACAGGCCGGAAGTGGCTTCCAACTTCTGTAAAGTTCTGGATTAAAAGAGTAATACTACGCCAACCAGCGCCCTCGTGGACTCCGCCAGAGCTGCTTCGTGATGAGAAGGGAGATGGCGAAAAAAGGAGGCATCCTTATTCAGAATTACAAGCTGTTAAAACTGCTTGTTACGATGTTATTGTTTTCCCTATAATCGATTGGGGGTTTAGGTTCCAACGCCCGCAGCATCTCGCAAGAAGATTTGCAAGAAAAGGTCACCGTGTTTTTTACCTAAAAACAACATTCAATCCGAAAAGTGATGTTAGCGCCACAGTCAAAATGCTAGAAAAAAATATTGCGGAGGTAGAACTTCCAGGTTCCCCTAAATTAAATGTTTATCGTAATCAAGTAGATGCTTCTACTTTGCAAAGGTGGGTAGATTCCTTCGAATACTTGCGTCGGCACTACAGTATAGTAGAGGCCATTTGTCTCGTTCAATTACCATTTTGGCAACCAGTAGCTTTTCGCTTACGAGAGCAGTTTGGATGGAAAGTGGTTTACGACTGTATGGATGAACATGGAGGATTTTCAACCAATAGTCCTGCAATGCTCACTTTGGAGGAAAATCTCAGCTCCGGGAGCGATTTGATTCTAGCAACCTCGCAAAAACTGTTGGAAAAGCAAAAGGGTTACTCCTCAAATTGCTTGCTCGTACCCAACGCGTGCGAGTTTGAACATTTCAGTGTTAGCTTTAAAACTCTACCTCACGAAATAGCCCCCTTATCGAGGCCTATCATCGGGTATTATGGTGCTATCTCCGATTGGTTTGATTCCAAATTGGTTGCGAGAATGGCACGCCTGAAACCTGATTGGAGTTTTGTATTAATTGGGAGCACCTTTGGAGCTAACCTGGCTCCGTTCACTGATCTCAAGAATGTTTATTTATTCGGAGAAAAGCCCTACCAAGAACTCCCAGCCTATTTGCATGCTTTTGATGCGTGCATAATTCCTTTTAAGCGGACGCCCCTGACGGAAGCCACAAATCCCGTTAAATTTTATGAATACCTAAGCGCGGGCAAGCCCGTAGTATCCGTACCTCTCCCAGAGGTTGCTTTATATGAAGCGGAAAAGCTTGTGTATCTGGCAAGCACCCCAGAAGAGTTTATAGAAAAAATTGAGCGGGCATTACAGGAAAATAGCGCCGAGATGGTGGCGGCTCGCCAGCGCTTTGCTCAACAAAATACATGGGAGGAGCGCTTTGCCCGTATTGAACCCGCCATTCAGAATCTATATCCTAAAGTTAGCATTATTATACTTACTCACAACAATATTCATTTTACCAGATTATGTGTAAACAGTATCTACCGGAATACCCTTTGGCCAAACTTTGAGTTGATTATTGTTGATAATGCCTCAACCGACGGTACCCGCGAATATTTGAAAGAGTTGGTACAACAGCATTCAAACATTCGGTTAATCTTAAATGAACATAATGAGGGATTTGCACGCGCCAATAACCAGGGCATTCGAGCTTCTACGGGCGAATATATAGTACTGCTCAACAACGATACCATCGTGACTAGGGGCTGGCTCGGGAGGCTCATCCGACACTTGGAGCGTGATCTTAACATCGGGATGGTCGGACCGGTAACTAACTCGGCCGGAAATGAGGCTAAAATCGACGTAAACTATTCTAGTATAGAAGAGATGGAATCATTTGCGGAACGCCGTTCACATGAATACGAAGGTAAATACTTTGACATTAAAATGCTAGCCCTATTTTGTACAGCGATGCGGCGCAGATTATTTGACGAAATAGGACTTTTAGATGAACGCTTTGAAGTCGGGATGTTCGAAGACGATGATTTAGCATTACGAGTTAGACAAGCAGGTTACAAGATAATTTGCGTTGAGGATGTCTTTATTCATCATTTTCACAGCGCCACATTTAAGCTGTACGGTGAACAAGAGTACTTGCGCTTGTTTGAGGCTAATCGGAAGAGATTTGAGGAAAAATGGGGTATTCGCTGGGAACCCCATAGATATCGAGAGAGAAAATATGTATAAGAATTGTGCGAACTGTAAAACTCAGAGGTTTATGAGAAGGTAAAATAAGTTTTTGCCCAAATTAGATCATAACGATTATGTAAAAAGCTGGGAAGGAGGAAGATAGATGCGAGTGCTGGCCATTGTACCAGCTTACAACGAGGAGGGGAATATCGACCAGGTGGTTAAAAGCATTCGCCGGGCACAGCCGGAGATAGATATTGTGGTGGTCAACGATGGTTCTTCTGACGGGACGTCCCGCTTGGCTCGCAGGGCCGGGGCCACCGTACTGGACCTGCCAGTAAACTTAGGCATTGGGGGAGCGGTACAAACGGGATACAAATACGCCGAGGTGCACGGTTATGATGTGGCCGTACAAATAGACGGGGATGGCCAGCATGATCCACGTGACGTGACCCGCTTGCTGGAGGTTCTGGCCCGCGGCGAAGCCGATATGGTCATCGGTTCCCGCTTTGTCACCGATACTGGTTACCAGCCTCCCCTCGACCGGAAAGTAGGTATGAAGATATTTTCTTTCTTGATAAGCAAAATTATCCGCCAACCCATCCGAGATACCACCTCGGGCTACCGAGCCGTCAACCGTCGGGTGATCGGTTTATTCGCTCGAGAATACCCCACCGACTACCCAGAGGTGGAAGTCCTGGTCTTGTTGCACCGGTACGGCTTCCGCATAAAGGAGGTACCGGTAACCATGGCCTATCGGCAAAGCGGCTCTTCCTCCATTACCCTTTGGCGCTCGATATATTATGTGGCCAAGGTGTTACTGGCCATTCTAGTCATGCTTACCAGACCACGGACAGGGAGTGTATTCCATGAGTTTTAACGTTTACCTGCTCTCCATACTTTTTTCGGGCGTGTTTTTAATCATCACCCTCGGCCTGGTGCGCAAAAAGCATCTTAAAGAACAATATTCCTTGATGTGGATCCTGGTGGCCGCACTAATGTTTTTGGTTTCCCTGAACCCCTCCGTGGTAGAAACCGCGGCCCGCTGGCTGGATGTTAAGTATGCTCCCTCCATGCTGTTTCTCTTTGGTCTTGTTTTTGCTTTCGTCCTAACCCTGCATTTAACGGTGGTAGTTTCCCGCTTATCGGAAAAAGTTGTGCACTTGACCCAAGAAGTGGCCCTGCTGCGCCACGAAGTGTATCGGCATGACCCAGGGAATAGGGAAGGTTCAGCCAGCGGAGAACAACCTGCAATTTAAATAGGAATAGTCATCCAGGACACCAAAAGCCGCGGTTAACCATCGGCCAAGGAGGAGTTACTTTTAATGGCTGTATACGGGTTAATCTTACTCAATGTCGTTTTGTTGGTATCCGGCCAGGTATTTTGGAAGCTCGGACTGGATCGTTTGGGCGGGCTTTCCGTACAAAATTGGACTGGCGTCTTTATTTCTCCTTTCATCTGGAGCGGGATCGTTTTATATGTCTTGGCCACCGTTGTTTGGTTTATCGTTTTATCCCGAGCTAATTTAAGCGTGGCTTACCCCATGCAAAGCATTGCCTACGTTTTCGGTATGCTGGCCGGGCTGTTTATCTTTCAGGAAAGCATTACACCTCTGGCTTGGCTAGGAATGGTCCTAGTTATGACAGGTGTGACATTAATTGGCTTGCGTTAAGTGAAGTGACTGGGATGTGAATAAGTATACGAAATATAGAAAATTTTTGTCTTTTATAACAATTACCATATCGCTGTCATACCTACGTAGATATTCCTGTCTAATAAGGTGAGGAAAGTTGGACAATAATTACTTCAACAATGGTTATCTTATAGCTGCGTTGGATATTCAGGAGGAGCCAAAATGATCGAATTTGGGTTATTACATTATATAGTGATAACTGGGTTAGGGCTTATTAGTTATCTGTTAGGAAGAGAGCTTTTGATAAAGGTAAAGTTCGCCTCGATTTGGGAGGAAATTGTTTTTTCGATAAGTTTGGGCCTCGGAAGTATTAGTTATTTGGTTTTAACTCTAGGTGTTTTAGGCCTGATAAACCGTTCAAACTTATTGGTTATATTTTTAAAACTTATAGCCGTTTCAGTTTTATACCCACCAATTCGGACTTTTTGGTTATATAAGTTGACCGCCTTTCAGAAAAGAGTTGGAATCCTTAAGAAGAAAAGCGGCGTTAAATATTTAATTTTTATTTTTATAAGTATTATCGTTTTACTACCTATAATGCTGATGCCTCTATATCCACCAATAGCTTGGGATTCGATAGAGTATCATTTAGCTGTTGCCAAAATATATGCCCATGAACATCATATTAAGCCAACACCTTTTTTACGCTTCCCATTTTTTCCGCAAACTAATGAAATGCTTTTTACTTTAATGTTGATAATCTTCGATGACATCACAGCACAATTAGTTCAGTTTTTGATGATGGTTCTAGTTGCGATTGCATTATATTCCTGGGGGCATCGTAGCTTTTCTTCAAGGGTAGGCTTGTGGGCTACAGCGCTTTGGCTTGGAACCCCACTGGTACTTTGGCTTGGAAGTTCGGCCTATATTGACGTCGGGTTAACGTTGTTCGTAACACTGGCGGTTTACAGTTTATGGAATTGGCTCTATTCTAAAGAATGGAACTGGCTTATATTGGCTGGAGTCTTCGTTGGCTTCGCCGCTAGCTCCAAGTATTCTGCCCTTGTTTTTCTTGGACTCTTGGGGATCATCGTCTTTTACATTAGTATAAGGGAGCGCCGATACTTAGCTCCCTTGGTCTTCGTAACTATAGCTACTGCTATAGCAGCCCCTTGGTATTTACGTAATTTCTATTACACCGGTAATCCCGTTTTTCCCTTTTTATCCTCGCTATTTGGCAATAATTATTTATATACTGCTGAAGATCTAAAAGCGCTTTTATATGATTTACAACATGCACATGGTATTGGGCGTAGTCTTACCGCGTTAATTACGCTCCCGTGGCATCTGGCTTTTAATCAGGACGTCTTTATTATGGAGGCTCCGCTTTCTAAAACTTATTTTTTTGCAATACCGATATTATTAGTCTTTAGTATCTACAGCACCAAAATCAGGGGTATTCTAGCTCTAATTCTGGCTTACTTCCTTTTCTGGTTTTTCAGTGCTCAAATCTTGCGTTATTTATTACCAATAATTCCATTACTTAGTTTATTAACGGCAGCAGTAGTAGAACGTTTCTTTCTCTGGTTACCTTTTTTGCAAAGATGGTCGGTTCATTCGTTCATTACTGGCATAATGGCAATATTTCTGGTATCACCGGGATGGCTTTATGCGACGCATAAAGTGTTAGAACAGGGACCTGTACCAGTAACGCAAGATCAACGAGACACCTATTTAGCACGGCATCTACTCTCTTATCCTGCTTATAAATTTTTAAACGACCTCAAAGGAAGTAAGTATACCCTATATGCTTTGTACGATGAAAATATGGCCTATTTTGCTGATGGACAATTTATGGGTGACTGGTTTGGCCCAGCACGTTACTCCCGGATTTCAAGTAAGCTGGCTGATTCGCAGGCTTTATACGAAGAGCTTAAAACATTAGGGGCAAATTATATCCTAATTAATAAACAGCGTAGCAGGTTGGAGTTACCTGATGACAAATTTTTTCAGAACCATTTCAAACTTATTTATGCACGGGCCTATGTTTTACTATTTGAGCTGAGCGAAAAACCTTTAAAACGTAAATTGGGACCGGAACTGTTAAAGAACTCAGGTTTTGAGAATTTGGAAGGGGAACAACCAAGTAGCTGGCAACATGTAGGTAAACCTGCAATTGATACATCTGGTCTCCGTAGCCATAGTGGGTTTGTTGCCGTACGTGGTGAGGGTGCCGAAAACGTCTTTTATCAAACTGTGCCAGTGAAGCCTGGGGGACTTTATCTGCTGAGTTACTACGCGCGTGCAAACAGGCAGGGACAGATGGCGAGGTTACAGGTTAATTGGTCAAATGCACAAGGAGGATTTCTCAAAACGGATATAGAACTTGTCGAAATTGGAGCCGACTGGAAGCAATATGAGATGACGGTAACAGCGCCTTCACAAGCGGCTTTTGCAACAGTCTATGTTAGTCCTCATGAACAGAGCTCAGTATGGTTTGATGACCTCTCTTTCGTGGAGGTAACATACACTACTGAAGGAAAAACGTCAGAAGCCTCGCCACTAGATACTAACTTTAGTTCCTAAAATAATAGCCCAAGTTAGAATGAAATCTTCAGGTGGGGATAGGTTCATATAGGAATAGCAGGTCTATCAATAAATCTTCAAACCGGTTGAGAAAAAGAATCTTGAATTTACTAATACATTTACATTTATTAGTTGAGCAGGAGGAACTCAGGAGGTAACAAGGAATTCCAGAAGGGAGTAGCGGCCTTTTACCTTAATAACTAAATTAACCTCGTTGAAACTATTATATCATCGTCAGGTTAAAGTGGGAGGAAAAAGCCACGGGATGCAGCCCTCTTGCTTGCAGCGGGTGCTAATTTGTCGGTCAAACCCGGTAGCTCCAGACCCCAGAGTAGAAAAAATAGCTCAAGCCTTGTGTCAAGCTGGCTATGAGGTCCTTGTACTAGCGTGGGATCGTACAGGGCAATTGCCCAGAGAAGAGTGGCAGCAAGGTTATCATATAGTGCGGTTTTCTCATCCTGCTTCTTATGGGTTGGGACTTAAAAACATTTTTCATATACTACGTTGGCAGACTTTTCTTTTACGATTTTTTATCCGTAACCGTCAAGGTATAAGGATTTGCCATGCCTGTGATTTTGATACTCTCTTGCCATGCTTATTTAGCAAAGTATTCAGGGGCAACCGCGTGATCTATGATGTTTTTGACTTTTATGCTGATAGTAGACGGACTATACCCGGTTTCATGCGCAAGCTACTTTATATGTTTGAGCTTAAAGCCCTCAACCATGCAGATGCCGTTATACTTGTAGATGAGGCCCGCCGGAAACAGATTGCTAGAGGTAAGCCTCGTCACGTTACCATTGTTTACAACAGTCCACCCGATATATTAGACGCCTTGAGATTCAACGTTTCTCCAATACGCCGGGCTGAGCTTTACCTGGCTTATGTCGGACTCCTCCAGGTGGAACGGGGATTGTTGGAGATATTGGAGGTGCTTACGCGTCACCCAGAGTGGCATTTAGACCTGGCTGGTTTTGGCGGTGGTGATGAAGAACGCATCCTGGGCTTGGCTCGCTTGCTGTCCAACGTTACCTGGCATGGTCGGGTACCATACAAGCAAGCCCTGGAGCTGAGTTATGCCGCCGATGTTCTGTTCGCTACCTATGACCCGGCTATCCCCAACCATCGCTACTCCAGCCCGAATAAAGTGTTTGAGGCTATGATGTTGGCAAAACCTGTTGTGGTGGCCCGGGGCACGGGTATAGACCGCCTTGTTGAGGAGGTTAATTGCGGCCTAGTCGTGGTATACGGGGATGTGGCGGCCCTCGAAGCAGCACTTATTCGCCTAGCTCGGGACCCGGCTTTACGGCAGAGGCTAGGGGAAAACGGGAGGCGAGCTTATGAGGAAAAATACAGTTGGAATTTGATGCGCGAGCGTCTGCTTGCGTTATATAGGAAGATATCCATTTAAGGTATTCATAAACCTTTTTACAGGCAAGATGTCGGGGCATTTCTTCTTTGCCGATGAGTATTACGGGTACGACGATGCCCTCTATACAGCAGCGAGGCTCCTGCGCCTTCTATCCCGGGAGGAAAGGCCGCTGTCTGGGCTCCTGGCGAGCGTGCCCCGGTACTGCGCTACCCCTGAGACACGTATCCCCTGTGCTGACGAATGTAAAGCGGAGGTAGTCTCCGGCGTGATAGAGTATTTCAGGCAGAAGGGCTATGAGGTTATCGACGTGGACGGCGCCAGGGTCATCTTCCCTGGAGGCTGAGGCCTGGTGCGGGCGTCGAACACCCAGCCTGTCCTAGTAGCCAGGTGTGAGGCCCGAACGCGGGAGGACTTGCAAAAAATATGCGCCATCATAAAGGCAGCCCTTAAGGAATTTCCACCCGTTGGTGCCTTCGAGTGGGAACTGCCATAAAGCGGGGGCAGGATTTTAAGTCTAGGCCCTTTCCCTTAACAGGCTTGCCTTTTTGGAAAGGCTCATCCATAAGTGGCAGGGGTTGAGAGGTTGACTAACTCAAAAGGCAGGATTTTGTTTCTCGCCACTGTTTACACCCACCTGGCCGCTTTTCACCTGCCTTTCATGCAGCTTTTGCAAAGTAAAGGATATGAGGTGCACGCGGCGGCCTCCTCAGATCAGGGGAGAAAGGAAGAGGTGGAGGCTATAGGTGTGAGATGCTGGGAAATACCTTTTTCCCGCTCGCCCTATAGCCTTAAAAATTGGCGCGCTTTCAGGGAATTAGGCCGGCTGTTTAAAGCTTGCCGGTTTGATCTCATCCATGTCCACACCCCGGTAGCCAGTTTTTTGGGGAGATATCTGGCCAGGGTTACGGGGCAGGGACCTGTGCTCTATACCGCCCACGGCTTCCACTTTTACTGGGGCGCGTCTTTACGGAACTGGCTCCTTTACTACCCTGCCGAGCGGCTGGCGGCCCGGTGGACGGACGGGCTGATAGTGATGAACAGGGAAGATTACGATAGCGCAGTTAAAATGGGCTTCAGGCCGGGGAAAAACCTCTTTTATGTGCACGGCGTAGGGGTGGACCTGAAGAAGTTTGCCGGGGGTACTGGTAGCATCAATATCCGGGAAAGGCTGGGGTTGGGTAAAAACGATATAGTGGTAACTTGCGTGGCTGAATTTTCAACCGTAAAGAATCATGCTTTTTTGCTAGAGGCATGGTCTAGATTTATTGCCAGAACAAAAGATACCTCTCTCTGGCTGGCCGGTGACGGGTATTTACGGCCTTATTTTGAACGGCTGGTGCTAGAAAAAAGGATTGGCAGGGTTCATTTCCTAAAGTTTTGCCGCGATATACCCCAGGTCTTGCAGGAGACGGATATCTTCGTCCTGGTCTCCCGGCGCGAAGGCCTCCCCAGATCCCTTATGGAAGCCATGGCCGCGGGCAAGCCGGTGGTGGCGAGCAACGTGCGCGGCAACCGGGATCTGGTAGACCACGGCCGGACGGGGTTCCTGGTGGAGCTGGACGACGTAGAGGGGCTGGTTGGCTATTTGGAACTGCTGGCCCGGGATGAAAACCTGCGCCTGGCCTTGGGTAGAGCGGGCCGGGAGAAGATTGGCGATTATTCCCTTGACAAAGTGCTCGCCGAGATGGATGCTGTTTATAGCCGCTATTTACCAGGTTAAGAACGCGTAGCTTCTGCTCGTCTCGGGGGAGGGATGGGATTTTGCGCTGGACAAAGGTGGTAAAAATAGCCGGGGATCTTTTTTTAGTTAACTTCAGCTTCTGGTTGGCTTTCTGGCTCCGCTTCGGTGGCAGCATTCCTGCTGTTAACTGGCACGCCTACCGGACGATTGCCATCTGGATTACCCTGGCGGCCTTTGTCTTTTTTTACAGCTACGGGCTCTACGTCGGCGGCCGTTACCGCTGGATAGAGATCTTTGCCGCCCTGGTCTGGGTGGTGGCTTTGACTATCCTCAGCGGCCTGGGCATTTCATACATGCTGCAAAAGTATGCCTTCCCCCGCTCGGTGTTTCTCCTGACTGCACCAATCCAGCTCGCGCTTTTGAGCATCTGGCGGTATGCTGTCTGGCGCTGCTCTATCTGGTTACAGGGAACCCTTACGCTGGTTGTTGTTGGTCCTGCGGTTACAGCTTGCCAGCGGGCACGGCAGGTTGCCCGGGAAGACAACCGCCTCTACCAGGTGGCGGGTCTGGTAGTCGAGGGCGGTTCGACAATGTCTGAGATAGAGTTTCCAGTGCTGGGAACTTATCATGAACTTCCTCAAGCCCTTGATGCCAGCCGGCCCGGGGCGGTACTATTTTGCGATGGGATTCCCTTGGAATATCGCGAAATGATGCTGAAAGAAATTATGGCTCGTAATCTGCCCGCTTTTATAGTTCCTGATATCTATGAAATCTTTTTAGCCCAAGCCCGCCTGGGACAGCTCGACGGCATCCCTGTTTTTCGGGTGGACGGCTTTATAGCTGTGCCTTCACGCGCCTGGAAGCGTGCCTTCGATATTGCCCTGTCCCTATGTCTGTCCATAATAGCCGTACCCTTGATTTTGCTGGCGGCCCTGGCGATAAAAATAGAATCTCCCCGGGGACCGGTTTTTTACCGCCAGCAGCGGGTGGGCCAGGGAGGCCGGGTGTTCCAGTTAATCAAATTGCGGACCATGATACCTAACGCTGAAAAGGATACCGGTCCGGTACTGGCCACGGCCGGCGACCCGCGCCTGACCCGGGTGGGCCGGATTCTAAGGGCCACTCGCATTGACGAGCTACCCCAGCTCTGGAATGTCCTTAAAGGTGAAATGAGTTTCATCGGCCCCCGGCCGGAGCGGCCGATCTTTGTGGAGCAGTTCAGAAAAGAAGTGCCGGGCTACGACTGGCGCCACCAGTTGAAAGTCGGCATCACCGGCCTGGCCCAGGTCCAGGGGCGCTACAGCACCACCCCGGCCGATAAACTGCGTTATGACCTGCTCTATGCGAAAACCATCTCGCCTTTAAGCGACGCCCAGATTCTTTTACATACCCTGAAAGTCATGCTCATGCGCGATAAAGCATCATAGGAGATATATATCATGGCTAAAGTATTGGTCACCGGCGGTGCGGGATATATCGGCAGCCACGTGGTCAAGGCCCTGGGGGAGAGGGGTTACCAGGTGCTGACCTATGACAGCCTTATTACAGGCCACCCCTGGGCTGTCTTATACGGCGACCTGGTGGTGGGCGACCTTTTGGACGCCGCCAAACTGGAAGAGGTTATCCGGGAGTTCCGGCCCGACGCCGTCATGCACTTTGCGGCCCATATTGTCGTCCCCGAGTCCGTGGCCCAGCCCCTGAAATATTACATAAACAACGTGCAGGGCACCCTGAACCTCCTGGACTGCATGAAAAAGGGCTGGGTTGATAAGCTCATTTTCTCTTCCAGCGCCGCCGTCTACGGCATCCCGGAGCAAATCCCGGTGCCGGAAGAAGCCCCCTTAAACCCCATTAACCCGTACGGGTACAGCAAGGCCATGGTGGAAAGGGTGCTGCAGGATGTGTCGGCTGTCGGTGGGATAAGCTACGTATCCCTTCGGTATTTTAATGTTGCCGGCGCCGACCGGGACGGCAGGATCGGCGAGGGGAAAGAAGACGCGCCCCACCTCATCACTCTGGCCATCCGCACAGCGGCGGGCAAAAGGCCGTATTTAAGCGTCTACGGCACCGACTATCCCACCCCTGACGGTACCTGCATCCGCGACTACATCCACGTGGAGGACCTGGCGGCGGCCCACGTCCTGGCCCTGGAGTATCTGCTGGACGGCGGCCGGAGCGAAGTATTTAACTGCGGTTACGGCCGGGGTTATACCGTCCTGGAAGTGATTGCAGCGGCCAAAAAGGTGACCGGTGTAGACTTCCCGGTGCGCTACGAAGGTCGGCGGCCGGGCGACCCGCCGGTCCTGGTGGCCGATGCCAAAAAGATCCGCGCGCGTCTGGGATGGAAACCTTTGTACGACGACCTGGAGGGCATTATTTACTCTGCCTGGCAGTGGGAGCGGAAGAGGGAAAAGGTTTTGGCGGGGAGGTAATAGTAGCTCTTGGATTTTGCCGGAGGAAAAGATGGGTGAAGATACGGCCCGTCAGGGGCATAGACAGGGGACCTCGTCAGAGGCAGGAATAGGCCCGGCAGGGTCGGCAGGAGCTTCACGGTTTGGCTGGGAAGTTTAGAGAAATAAGTAAAAGACCGGCACTGTTAAGACGGGCCGGTCCTGGGAAGCCAGGGTAATCCTCTATCCAGAGGGCGTATCAATGTTTAATATCAAGGACCTTCAACAGTTCATCCTCGCTGGTGATGTCAAGTATCTTTTCAGCCAGGTCATCTAGCTGCTCCACTGATAAAGTCTTTATCTTCGCTTCCACTTCAGAAGAAATGGTACCCAGGCGTTTCCTTAGCTGTCTTAAAAGTATTTCCTGCCTGCCTTCCTGCCTGCCTTCCTGCCTGCCCTGCTGCCAGCCTTTTAAATGCCAGGATGTGGTTAATTCCATAACCCTTTGCACCTCCTCGGGTTGAAGTTCTTCCGGCAACTTCTCTTGCAAGGTTTTTTCTTCTTCGGGGTTTAATACCAGGTAGCTTTCAAAAAAGGCGGTTATCAGTTCCATCCTTGCTGGGTCCAACTGCATTCTGCACCCGTTCCCGGGGCGAATAGTCCATCTTGCTTAACAATGCCGCTGCTACGGGGTTGGTGCTGTTGAGGTACTGCCGCCATGGGAGTCTCTTGAGCTGTAATTTGTAGAACTCGAATTGCAGGACCTTGAGAAAAGGAAACTCTACTTCATGCCGGTTGGTTTCTTCTGCCTTACTGTCATGGGCAAAGACGGCGATGGGCAGCACCTTATGAACATGCGCCGGGCGAAGTCGGCTTGCCGGTAAGCCTGGGGTTCGATATGGACCAGGACGCAGCCGTCTTCGCCTTTGACTTTTACTTCCGCCAGGATATCCACGTAGTGCTTGTCGCCGGCGGTAATATCGGTTATAACTTCCTGGGTTAAAAACCTGGTATTCGTATAATCGATTAAAGCATGGGCTTTAGGGAAAAAGAGCTCCATAACCTCCCGGAAAAAGGTGGTCAGCAGTTCTTTGAACAAGCGGTCGTGATCAATGGACATTGGCAGTTTCTCCTGTTTTTCTTTATTTTACTTGAGAGGACCTGGGTTGAGCAAGGGTTATTTTTTTAATATATTGGCAAAGGTCCGGCCCCGGAACTGCAGTCCCGTCCAGTTCCCCAGGCGATCCTGCCGATGTGATTATTGTCCTCTCGGGTGAACAGGGCGAACGGTGGGCTATCAGCACCTATGAAAACGCCCTTTACAGCCTTATGGCTCCAGGACCGGGGGATAGAAGTGGTGGGCCTGGATATCCTTATCCTTACGTTATTTCAACGCCGCCGGGGTGTCGCCGGCAGGGGATATTGGGGACGGCGGTGCGGGACTACATCCACGTCGACGACCTAGCGGCAGCCCAAATCCTGGCCCTGGCTTCCCTGGAGCAGGGCAGCACTACGGCGGCCTATAACCTTGGCAGCGGCCGGGGCTATTCGGTTCTGGAGGTAATAAAAGCGGCGGAAAAGGTGACGGGGCAGAAAGTACCTTACCGTGGCGGTCCCCCCCGGCCCGGCGACCCGGCGGTGCTAGTAGCCTCGGCAGAAAAAGCCATGGCGGAGTTAGGGTGGCGGCCGCGGTATACCGAACTGGAGGACATCATTGCTACTGCCTGGCAGTGGCACCGCCGCAGGCCGCGAGGTTATTCTCAAGGTATCATTTTTTCCAGGATGTCGAGGGGGCGGTAAAAATGATGCAACTCAGGCTGTTTCTCTTCAAGTTCCGGCAGGTAAATTTGCCTTAACCATATCTTGGTGCATAAGGCCACATCCATCTCTAGTTGACAATTTTGGAGATAGTTTTTAAAGAAGGCGTCCAGCACCAGTCGCTCCCAGAAAAAATTCACCATATAAGGGATGCCGTAATGCCCCTAACAGTGCCTAGCTCATCTTCGTTAAGGAATACCCGCGGCTTATTAATAAAAGCCAGGGCCAACTAGAACAGCCGTTCGTCATACGTTACCTACCACTTTCCCTAGGGATAGGGGTAGGCACCATCTCTTCATTCTCAACGTTTTCACGAAGACTGGATTACTTTTACTTTAGAACAAGTGTTCAGATTTACTTTGCATAGTTGATCATTTTTTGTATTGACAAACGTAGTTTTCGAGAGGGTGGTGTAAGGGGGCGTGTTTAGGTGCATTATTTGTCTAAGAGAGCTAGATAACGCAACTGCCAGTGAGGAGCACATTTTTCCGGAAGCGCTTGGGGGAAACATTACTATCAAAAACGTGTGCCGGGAGTGTAATTCCAAACTTGGCAGATATGTGGACGCTCCCTTAATCAACAATTGGTTGATTGAAGCGAAGCGGATGCTACTTTGTTTGCCGGGAAAGAGTGGAAAGATTCCCAATCCTTTAGAAAAGGGATACATTGCCGGTGATCCGCAACACGAAGTTCGTTATGAATTCGATAGTAGCGGCAAACCAAAAAGACTCTATACGGTGCCGAAGGTCATCCGTGAGGAAATCGATACGGGAGAGCGTATACGAATTATCCTGGACAAAAGCGACGAAAATAGACTACCTATTATCCTGGAGAAAATCGCTCAGAGGGCGAAAAATAAGAGCTTGAGGATGGAGTTGCTCTCACGGAAGGAAGTACATGTTGAACATCCAACGATGGAACTGAATTTCACATTCAATCTGTGGGACTGGCAACGGGGCCTGCTCAAAATCGTCTATGAGCTGGCCTGCATGGAGTTGGGGCCAGAGTACTTGGAAGACCCTACCGCGGCGAAATTTCGTGCAATTCTCCGGCCAGAAACCCTTAGCCGAGAGCAAGCTTTACAGCAAGGCCTAAAGGGGACTATCCGCATTCTCGGGGGTGAAAAGCCGCTGCTTTTCCTCGTGGATAATCCAGATTGGATGGTTGGTGGACTACTGGCCACGGGCAGTAGCATTTGCGGTTATGTGAACCTCTTTAACATTTTCGAAGGCAGTATTGTGGTTACCGTGGAGCGGGAAAAATACTGGACGCGCCAGGATAATGGAATCATATGGGTGATAGATGTTCCCAATAAATCGGCCTCCAGGAACACCCTGATGGAACTTGTCATGGCGTTCACTGCGGAGTCCTTTGAATAGATGGCCGTGGGCGGATATACTGTAGCTAGTGCCATACCAGTTACATACTAAATGGCATTAATTGGTAGCATGAAGATCAATACAGGCATTAGCAACTTCCTTTAACTTCCTGCTAGACCAGTGCAATAAAAAAGTATCATACTGGAGCCCTGGAAGCCCTGGAGCAGGGCAGCCCCACGGCGGCCTATAACCTGGGCACCGGCCGGGGCTATTCGGTTCTGGAGGTAATAAAAGCGGCGGAAAAGGTGACGGGGAAAAAGGTGCCCTACCGTATCGGTCCCCGGCGGCTCGGCGACCCGGCGGTGCTGGTAGCCTCGGTAGGAAAAGCCATGGCGGAGTTAGGCTGGCGACCGCGGTATACCGAACTGGAGGACATTATTACTACGGCCTGGCAGTGGCACCGTCGCAAGCCGCGGGGATTTAACGGTTAAGTTATACCACGGTCATAGGGGAGCAGATGCGGCAGGATGGTCGGGTGTTTAAAGAAGAAACAGATACCAGATTGAGTTGGAGACGTTTTTGGGGTATAATCTTACAGAATATAATTGATATTACCCTTGGGCCTTAGGAGTGATGGCATTGCTACAGGTTAAGAGAAGAGTAGAGCCAGGCGGAAGAATTACCATCGGAGAAGTATTGAAAATGGCCAAAATTAAACCTGGTGATTGGGTAGAGATTATCCCGGGTACGAACAAGATAACCATTAAGCTGACTAAACGTAGTAAATCAAAAGGTGCTGTCCTGGCGGCTGCGGGTATCTTAAAGGACCATCCTCAATTGGTTGAGGAGATGTTACGCATCAGGGAGGATGAAGATGATCGATCAGGGGTCGTACCCGAATAAATATGTGGTCGATACTAACATAATTATTTATACACTGGCAGGAGTAAAAGCAGCAGTTTGGGCAATGAAGAAACTAGAAGACGACGATATAGAAGTCTATTATTCAACAATAGTCGAGGCAGAGCTGTTTTCATTCCATGAACTAACTCTTGAACAAAAATCAAAGATAAGAGGTATTCTGGATATAGGAGAAATAGTGGAAGTTGATTCTAACGTCGCTCTTAAAGCCGCCAAATTACGCGCCATTAGTAAAAAGGATCATAATCGCAAGCTAAAATTACCAGATGCCATCGTTGCAGCTACAGCCTTATTATTAGCGGCTGTTTTAGTCACACGGAATGTTGAAGATTTCAAACATCTTCGCAGGCATGGTCTACATTTATACAATCCTTTTGAACAAAGATAATAGTTAACGGCATACGGCCTTATTTGAGGGTATCCGTTTGAGCTTCTACATCCTTACGTTATTTCAACGCAGCCGGGGCTTCGCCGGCAGGGGATATTGGGCACGGCGGTGCGGGACTACATCCACGTCGAGGACTTGGCGGCAGCCCACGTATTCGCCCTGGAAGCCCTGGAGCAGGGCGGTCCTACGGCGGCCGATAACCTTAGCATTGGCCGGGGCTATTCGGTACTGGAGGTAATAAAAGCGGCGGAAAAGGTGACGGGGCAGAAAGTACCTTACCGTTTCGGTCCCCGGCGGCCCGGCGTCCCGGCGGTGCTGGTAGCCTCGGCAGGAAAAGCCATCGAAGAGATGGGATGGCGGCCGCGATATACTAGTTTGGAGGAGATTATCGCCACTGCCTGGATGTGGCATAGAAACAAGCCGGGCGGGTATTCTCAAGTTTATTCGCCGGAGGGCCGGTGACGGTGACCCACCCGGAGATGACCCGCTACTTTATGATCATCCCTGAGGCGGTGCAGCTCGTTATCCAGGCCGGGGCTTTAGTGAAAAGCGGGGAGATTTTCGTTCTCGACATGGGCGAGCCGGGAATTAGAGGAATTGCCTATACCCGGGAAGGTCGACCTTGTGAATTTCCGCGGGGTAGCCGGGGAATTCGCGCAAAACGCCCATGCCTTCTATGCCATTTCTGCCTTGGGGGAACTGTTGGGGGAGTGCGATACTACCTATATATTCGTGGATGAAGCGGAACTGGGCCAGTTGGAATATGCGGGCGCGGCGGTGTTCAGCCCTTGTACAAAGAGTTGAAAGCGGGGCAGAGCAAGTATTTTTCCCGACCTGGTCATTGCCGACATAGTATGGACATTGGAAAAGTTTTATCGCCAACCTAAAGCTATTTTTTGCCTTACTGGTCCAGGTGAATGGTCCTCCAATACTACCCATAAACTGATAGCCTGCTCCGCCTGGTAGTGGGAATAGGTAAGAACCCTGTAGTACGGTTGACGCCGGCGCGTAACGGCCGGACACAAGCATTTTTCACGGAGGACAATATGGTGCGCAAATTACCTAAATACCTGAAGGCGGATATTGAACGCGGTTTTATCCTGGCCTATTATGAAATGGTAAAAGGCTGTACGGTGAGCCTGGATATTCCCGGGGAAAATATTGTCCCGGTAGTGGCTTTTGCCCATAAACCTGGAGAAATTTACGGCATGGATTTTTCCAGTATATATCATTTTGCAGAAAAAGAGAAGCTGCAAACAAGGCTACGCCGGGTGCAGAAAAAAGTTGCCGCACTCCAACGCTATGCAGAGTTTGCAGCATTGCAAATGGAAATGAAGTATCAGGTGGTCTACGAAATCTGGTGTTTCATGCCGCCCAACAAATTAGTGCTTGAAACAGTGAGTAAAGCCAGAGAAGAGGGAATGCCGGTAGAGCTGGTATCTGTACAAGAGGTACATGCCCGCTTAAAGCAGGTAGCCCTTCTCGAACCCATGGACAAGGACATTATTTACGAGAATGCTTTCCTGTGGGCGGCAAGTCTTTTCCGTAATGCCGGCGCTTGGAAATAGCCGGATAGCTTATTAGGAAAAGAAGCAACTATAATAACCGCAGGGATAGGGTGGGTATGATTATGCCAGATTTAGTAGAACTAATCGTTTTGGCGGCAGGAAAGACGAATCTGCGCTGCCTCCGGTTACCGGAACGGGAGATTATTATCTTGCGGCCGGTCGGAGGCGTCAGGGATGAAACTGAGGGAGAAATCCTCAGGGTCATCCCCAATAAAGAATGGGAATACAAGAAGCATACTTATCTTTCGGGTAAAGTCATTGATTCTTACATAGACGGTTCCGTATTAACACCTGTTCCCCTGAGACTGTACTCGCATGGCACCTGGGATTCTTTTTATTACTTTGCCGAGCTGTGGGAAATTGATCTGGACCGGGAATTGCCTTCGTCTTTACCTGAGTGGGTAATTGCTGTTCTGAAAGCAGGTCCCCGTGAGGTATTTGAAATGGAGCAAATTATCCCAGGGGCGAACCCTGAGGAAATGGAGGACCCAATATCCCTGGCGGTTGAATATGCTCATCAGGGCAATATTGATAAAACGTGGGAAATTTTGCAGGGGTGCCTGACCAAAGATCTGCGCTGCATTGATGCCTTTGTCCACCTGGGCACATATACGTTTGGAGATGGGCGCAGCGCCTGGCATGCAAAAAGAGCGATGCAACGTTACCTCGCAGGGGTTAAAGTTGGCGAGCAGGCCCTGCCGCCAGGCTTTAACGGACTGCTTCCGTGGAGCTGGATAAATAATCGCCCTTTTCTGCGCGCCCTGCACGGGCTAGGCTTCTGCCAGTGGCGCCTGGGCCAGTTTGATGCCGCCCGCAATACATTCTGGCGCATTTTAATGTTTGATCCCATGGATGCCCTGGGATGCCGGTTTATTCTCCCGGATGTAGAAAAGGGTCACGATTACCTTACGGTTATGGTGGAGGAAAATAGGCCTTGTTAGAGGCGATTACGCTGGCTTGACCATCCCAGTGTTATATCCATTGGTTACTGATATAATCCACGGGGATTTAAAGGATGACTTAAAGACCGGCCTGGTTAAACCTGGCCGGTCTTTGAGGCTAGGGCGACCTTAAGCCCAGAGTGGAGCTTACCGGGTCCACCTGCATCCGGGTCAACAGGCGCAAAAACTCGATCTTTACCTGTACCCGCTCCCGGGGCGAATAGTCCATTTTGCTCAACAATGCCGCCGCTACCGGGTTGTTGCTGTTGATGTACTGCCGCCAGGGGAGTCTCTTGAGCTGTACTTTGTAAAACTCGAACTGCAACACCTTGAGAAAGGGAAACTCTACTTCATGCCGGTTGGTTTCTTCTGCCTTACTGTCATGGGCAAAGACGGCGATGGGGAGCACTCTTTTCTGGTGTTTTTCGTAAAGCCGGCTGAAGTAAATAAACATGCGCCGGGCGAAGTTGGCTTGCCGGTAGGCCTGGGGCTCGATATGGACCAGGACGCAGCCGTCTTCGCCTTTGATTTTAACTTCCGCCAGGATATCAACGTAGTGTTTGTCGCCGGCGGTAATATCGGTAATAACTTCCTGGGTTAAAAACCTGGTATTCGTATAATCGATAAAATTTTTCTTTATTTTACCTGAGAGGGCCTGGCTGAGCAAAGGTTATTTTTTAATATATTGGCAAAGGCCTGGCCCCGGAGCTGCAGTCCCGTCCAGTTCCCCCGGCGAGCCTGCAGATGTGATTATTGTCCTCTCGGGTGAACAGGGCGAGCGGGTGGCGACCGGGGTAAAGTTCTACCAGGAAAAATGGCTGGTATTCGGTCATTGTCGTTACTTCTCCTTACCACCTGCGGCGCACCAGGATGACTTTTAACAATGTATTTCGGGGCAGTGGCATCCGTTTGAGCTTCTACGGGGCGGAGGATCCGTGGCTGGATCCTACCCGCTGGTGGCTCCAGGACCGGGGGATAGAAGTGGTGGGCCTGGATATCCTTACGTTACTTCAACGCAGCCGGGGCTTCGCCGGCAGGGGATATTGGGCACGGCGGTGCGGGACTAAATCCACGTCGACGACCTGGCGGCAGCCTGCGTGCTGGCCCTGGAAGCCCTGGAGCGGGGCGGCCCCACGGCAGCCTATAACCTGGGCAGCGGCCGGGGCTATTCGGTCCTGGAGGTAATCCGGGCGGCAGAAAAGGTTACGGGGAAAAAGGTGCCCTGCCGTGTCGGTCCCCGGCGGCCCGGCGACCCGGCGGTGCTGGTAGCCGCGGCAGGAAAAGCCATGGCGGAGTTAGGCTGGCGACCGCGGTATACAGAACTGGAGGACATCATTGCTGCGGCCTGGCAGTGGCACCGCCGCAGGCCGCGGGGATTTAAAGGTTGAGTTATACGAGGGTCATAGGGGAGCAGATGCGGCGGGATATAACTGCCGGGCGAGGCGGCTGGGGAAAATAAAGCTGGTGTTTAATACAACTTTATGGTTGCTACGTTCATTAAACGGAGTGGGTACGGCGATGGTACGGTGATGTTCGTCCTGGCCAGTTAAGTGCAATTTAACGAGGGGATAAGTCCTACTGTACCGGCAGCTGGCCGTGCCTGCTGCAGCCATACCGCTGTAACAACTCTAATATTTTCTCGCGATACGGCAAACTTTTTCCGGGCAGGGAACTTAGACTGGCAGGTAGTCCTTCGCATCCTGATGGTTACGTTTACGGCAGCCGGGTTCCCGGCCGGTTACGAAATTAGCCGCTTCCTTTAGCCCCTGCTAGAATGAGGGGCGAAAGGAGGTGGACACCATGGCTAAAGTGACAGCGCCCCTGATGTCCCTGGATGCCAGCGGTGCCCTGGGGAAGGCCCTGGTCTTTGCCAAATGGAAGGGGATCAATTATGCCCGGCGCTATTTTGTGCCCATGAACCCCAATACGGAGAACCAGGAAAGGGTCCGCAGCTACTTCACCCGGGCGGTGACGAGCTGGCAGGGGGAGAGCCCTGAGACCAGGGCCATGTGGAACGCGGCCGTGCGCGGCCGGCCGCTGACGGGGATGAATTACTACCTGGCCCAGTATATCAAGTATCTATCCAGTCACAACGGCGAAGCCCCAGCCACGCCTTTCCTGCCCCCGGTCCAACAGCAATCCTAAAAGCATCAGCCGGGAAGCGGCAGGGCCGGAGGCTTTGCCGCTTCTCCAACTGTAGCCCATCGGATTAGGGCTTTCATCATGGAGTGGGAGCTGAAGAGGGCAAGGGTTAAGAAGAAAAAATTCTTTATAAGGTTAGAAGCAGAACTGGAACGCAAGGGATATACCTTCTCTGAAGAAGAAAGGTTACTTGGAAAGTGCACCAGTCTATTGCATGATATAGGCCATGGTCCACTATCTCATGTTTTAGAAGGCATAATAACTCCCGGGAAGAAACACGAGGCTTGGGCTCGAGATATTATTTTAGGCCCGACGGAACTCCGATGTGCTCTTCAAAAAATAGATCCCAAATTGCCGGAGAAGATATGTCAAGTACTTCAAGGCGATCCTCAGTGGCAGTTACTAAAGAATATCATTTCCTCCCAAATCGATATAGATCGTATGGATTATCTTTTACGTGATGCAGTTATGACCGGGACTAGCTATGGGCATTTTGATCTTACCAGGCTTCTGGCAGTAATCGAATTGAGTAATAAGCGTACGGGTTTAATAATCAATAATAAAGGACTTATGGCGGCAGAACAGTTTATCTTTGCTCGTTACTATGCTTACTGGCAAATATATTTTCATAAGACTACCCGGGGAGCCGAAAAAGTTCTTCATACCATTTGGAAAAGGGCCAAAGAGCTCTTCAGTCAAGGTTTCTTGCCCAATGATTTAATACCTGGTCCCCTTAAACCCTTTCTGGAAGACAAGTGGAATAGCGATGATTATTTAGCTATAGATGATGTTGATATCTGGCATGCTTTAAAAATGTGGCAGTCCAGTCCGGATCCCATTCTGTCTGATTTGTCGAAACGTATTTGGATAAGAGAACTGTTTAAGCCTGTCAGGCTGGCTGATAGCGCCTCGCTTAATTTTTTAGAAGTACTGCCTAGAATGAGACATATACTTCAGCAGAATGGTTATGACCCGGATTATTACCTTTTATGGGATACTCAATCAGATGTAGCCCATGATTATTATACATCGCCTGAAGAAGAAGATACCAACAAACCGCCTATCCGGGTACGTGATGAAAATGGTAGAGAGTGGGACATAATGAAGCTTTCAGACCCGATTCGCGCTATCGCCGGTACGCGCAAAGTTGTGATTTATGTTTATGTTCCAGATGAAAATTGCCGTCAAGATGTGATAAAGTTAATACGAAAATAAAGTTAGGGGAGTTGGTTAAATGAATATATTGAATAAGTATTATATGTTAATAAAGCTACTAACTGCAGTGGGAGAAGTGCATGGTCGCAAAAAACTACAGAAAATGGTATATCTACTTCAAGAACAAGGATATGCCTTTAAGGAAAGTTTTGGCTATCACCTTTACGGGCCATACTCAGAAGAACTTTCTACGGAAGTAGATGAAATGAAATTCCTAGGTTTATTGGAAGAGAAGGTGGAAACGACAGTTTATGGATACAAACAATATATATATTCTTTATCCGAGAGGGGGAAAAGGGCGTCGGACTTTGCTGGCCATTTGGCAGTCCCGGATTCCTTTGAGGAAGCAGCCAGGGAATTGGCCCAGTTTGATGCCCGTACTCTAGAGTTGATTGCCACCTTAAGGTTTCTTCGGAAAATAAATTATTCAGATACAGAGGCTGCCCGTTATGTAAAGGAACTAAAGCCAGAACAAGAATATAAAGATGGGGAAATTGAAAAGGCCTTAAAATTTTTGGAGGAGAAGTTTTCAAAGTAATAGTATATGTTGTTTAATCACATATGATACTTGCATCCGCGACTACATCCAGGTGGATGACCTGGCGGCAGCCCATGTGTTGGGCCTGGAGCACCAGCTGGCCGGCGGCCAGGCGCCCTGCCGGCTCTGGTGGCAGATGCTGAAAATAAGCACCTCTCTTTTATCCCTCCGAGGTATGCGGCTTTCTAGCAAGTCGGTGGCTAGGAAAGCGTTGGAGTGGTATGTAAAAAAACCCAGGTGGAGTGGAGCGAAGCAACTGTAATCATCGCTGGGCGTAAAGTTTAGGTGCAGCTATTCTGCTACCGCTCTTGCTGACCAGACCAGTCTGGTACTGGAACACTACCTGCCGGTGCTGGTGCAAAAGCCGCGTTCCCTGGCCAATGCAGCACCTTTTACGCCGGGCTTTCTTGCCTCCGGGTCTTTATGAGCTTAAAGAGCGCCTCTTAGGCCGGGGGGAGGACCGGGAACTGGCGCGTATCCTGGGCCTGATCCTCGAGTATGGTATTGAGGAAGTAAAGAAGGCCATAAGACTTGCCCTCAAAAGCGTCCAGGATAGTTTCCAGGCAGTTCCGCTATTACCTGGGCCAGGAAGATAATGCGGACACTAACCAGGTACAGCCGGATGCCGCCTTCCCCATGGTGGCAGCAGTCAACCTGGAAGCATACGATAGCCTCCTGGGAGGTGGCGTCCGTGGCGTCCATTGAACAAGGCAGCTAGCCTGGGTATAAAGTATAACGCTGATTGAGATCAGGGGTGTCAGCTGTGCTGGGTTCTCAAAAACCTCTTATTATATCTGCTAGCCGCCGTACTGATATTCCAGCATTTTATGGCGAGTGGTTTATGAGGCGTATCCGTGAGGGTTGGGTTTTTGCCTATAATCCGTATAACCACCGCGCTAAAAAAGTTTCATTAGCAACATCTCAAGTGGCAGCCATTGTTTTCTGGTCCAAAAACTTTAGACCCTTTTTAGGTTATTTGGATGAACTGGATAGTAAGGGTTACAACATGGTTTTTCTTTACACTATCACCGGGTTGCCTCAGGTATTCGAAAACAGGGTGCCAGAGGCTACTAGTTCCATTTCCATTTTCCAAATGATATCGAAACGGTATTCCCCTAAACATATCCAATGGCGCTACGATCCTATATTAGTTAGCACATACACTGATTGGGCGTTTCATCTAAAGACTTTTAAGGTATTGTGCCAGAGCCTTGAAGGATATACCACGAGGTGTTATACAAGCTTTGCTAATCTCTATTCTAAAGTAAGGCGGCGATTGAACTCTTTAGAAAAAACAGGTATTAACTTAATCCCTATTTCTGAAGAAGAACAGTCGACCCTGGTAAATGAACTGGCAGAAATAGCCTTGCAACACGGTATACAATTATATAGCTGTTGTAACGACCATCTGGTAGGCGGGTCTATAAAGAAAGCCCATTGTGTGGACGTGGAGTTATTGGGAGATTTATTTCAAATAAACAAAATGGCTTATAAGATCAAACCTACCCGAAAGGAGTGTGCATGCTACGAAAGTGTAGATATTGGTATGTACGATACATGTTCCCATGATTGTGTATACTGCTATGCAAATACCAGCTTTGAATGCCCCCCCAAAAACCTTATACATGATCCCGATTTCCCGCTCCTCATCAAAAACAAAGTTATTCGATTAGAGGAGGAAGAAATTAACGTGGAACGCGGAGAAGTCTGTCAACAACAGGTGTTCAACTGGGAGTGAACGGGGATGGAGTGTCGAGGGGTGTATACGGCAAATATACTGGAAGCTTCTCAGGTTATGCTTGACTTGTATGCAGCATTGATGGATCATTTCGACTGTGACAACAATTATACCGGCTATAAGTTCTGGAAGGATCCGCGAGCTACTACTCCAATGCAGTTGGCTGGAACGCTCTATTACCATTTCCCCGCCCATTTCTATAAAGCTCTTCATACTATTCACCAATACGAAGAGGAACATCATGAGTTAACAACTTCTCTACTTAAGCAGAAAAAAATAACTGTGGTGGATATAGGAGCGGGGGTTGGCACTTTTTCCCTGGCACTGATGGATTTTCTTTATAAATGGAGTAACAGCATAAAAACTGAATTAGACGTCATACTTATTGAACCTAATACTTTAACCCACAAAATTGCCAAAAAGTTAATAACGACCTATGCTGCTAAAACGGGTATAGTCCTTAATAGATTAGAGATAATTTCTGAGCCGTTCCCTGAAAGCAGGTGTTTAGAACAGGTATGCGCAGTTATTGAGCGTATACCTGTCGAATCAGTTAAGGGCAAGCCGGGAACTGATAATGGTCTGGCCGGCGAGGATATGAAGACGATAAAGAAAAAGCCATCAGGAAAAACTCTTGATATTTTTCTGCCTACCCTAAATTACGGCTCATTTGCGCGAAAAAGGTGTGTTGGAAGAGGATGATTTGAGGAAACTTCGCATGGCTGCCCTTTTGCATGATATTGGTCATTACCCCCTTTCACACGTAGGTGAAGCGGTTTTTATGCGCATTCAATTCGAGAAAGAGCAAGTTGTTCAAAAGAAAACACCCAATTTTGGAGAAAGTGCCTTGACCAGAGCAGGTGATAAAATCTTTGTCACAAATTATCGGTCACGCTGTCAAGCTTCATAGGCTCAAAGGTTATGGCGGCAACTCTGCAAAAAACTGAAGGGTGGGCGGAGCAGGTATTGCCGTTGTTTGCAGGAGATCTCCATTCGGAACCGTGGTTCAATTTTGCCCTTTATGCATCGAGAAGAACTATTGGCATTTCTTTGGCCCAGTAGACTACCGGCTAGTAGGATTTCAAGCATTCTCACTTGCACCATTTTAGAAGACATCTTGGGCCGGGAGCCGGTCAGGGTGGACCTGGCGGCCATGGCTGGTTACCTGGCGGGGGAAGTGGTCCTGGTTACCGGCGCCGGCGGTTCCATCGGGTGCTGCGCCTGGTCCTGCCGGGCTTTCGGGTAGAGAAAGGGCAGGAAATGGTGCAGGTGGGGTAGGGTGTTAATTGTCAGGCTCCCTTCCTGCAGCCTGGCAGGTTATGAAGTTTATAAACTCAAAATAGCAGGATTTCTACGGTTAAGCTAGAACCTATTTCCATTAGGTTATCTAACCTATATCGGGGGCATAATATGGTAAGGGTTTTTATAGGTTTTCATGGTACTAGTAAAGCAAGTGCTGATATGATATTATTGGATAAAAGATTTTTACCTTCAAATAGAGAAGATGAATGGTTGGGGAAGGGTATATACTTTTTTGAGGATGATCCTGACCAGGCTATTGATTGGTGTGTACGCGCCAGGAAATATAAAGAATGGGCTATCTTAAAAACTGTTATTGAAGCCCAGGAGGTTCTTGATTTAACACGAAAGCGGGAATGGGATATGTTTTTGTCGATAATAAAACAACTACAGGGCAAAATGAAGCAGACAAAGTATAAAGGAAAACGCCTTTTAAATGGTGTGGCTATAAATTTTATCTGCCAACAATTTCCTTATGAGTGGTTAGAGCTGTTTTTCTTGTGCCCGGCCGGAGTTATCCGTACGACATTACTAATATTCCCCCGGTACAAATTCAAATATGCGTAAAAGAAGAGCGGTGTATAAAATCTATTGAACAATGGAGGTGCAGTAACGGTGGATTTTAAAGAAGTAGTTGAGCAGATAAACCAATATCTTGCCCAGGTAACTATTGAACAATTTGAAAGGGATTTACAGAGGGCTGGGATTGAGCAATGTCCCGATATTGGGGAGGAAGCAGATAGTGAATGGCAACCAGAAAGGTTAATCGTTGAATATAGTATTCTTGAGGAACCATATAGCGACTTAACAAATGGTTATATTGCTATTGCAAATGGTGAGGCGGCATGATAGACAAGTCTATAGAGAGCAATTTGATTTTTCGGGGGTATAAAGTTTTACATTTATCTTATAAGTTGAATCAGAACTTTAAATCACAGAAGAATAAGTCTATACCGCTTGACTTCAAAGTACGGACTGAATCAACTGTTGATGAAACAAATAATGAGATTACCGTTGATTTATTTTGTAATATATTTGAAGAAAGCCCCGAAAAAGATAATCCATTTCACTTAGAAGTTAATTTACGGGGCTGGTTTAAAACTAACTCTGCTGTTGAAAAGAATGAGTTGTATCGTTATGCAGAAATTAACGCTCCGGCTATTCTTTTTCCTTCTTGAGAACAGTTGTTTCGAGTATTACTATGGCTGCAAATGTTCCACCCGTAATACTTCCATTAGTTAACATCAATCGTTTAAATGAGCTTCAAAAACAATAATAATCGCGCAATGGTCACTGAGTTAAAGCATGCTATCGCCGGATGGAGAGGCGTAAAGCGCAACGTCCTGGGCAGCCGCGGCAGCGTCGTGCCCCTTTTTCAGCGCCAGATTGCCGCCGGGGGGCCGGTGACAGTGACCCACCCGGAGATGACCCGCTACTTTATGACAATCCCCGAGGCAGTGCAGCTGGTCATCCAGGCCGGCGCCCTTGTCCTAATGCCACTTCCCGCGAGAGCATCTTTATTGCCCGGCCGGAGGAATTCGACGCCGCCAAGCTGGAGCACTTCCTGGCGCTGGTCTCCCAGCCCGGCTGGCGGGCCGACATGGCCGGGGTGGAAGAACTGCTGCGCCTGGTCTGTCTTTTAATTATTACCGCAGGTCTCTTTTTATTTTTGTGGACAACGAAAAGTTTCTGGTTACCGTTTGCTGCCCGCTGGCTGATGGTAGGAGACAAAGATTTACATCCTGACGATGTGATTATTGTCCTCTCGGGTGAACAGGGCGAGCTGGTGGCAACGGGGGTAAAGCTCTACCAGGAAGGCCTGGCTCTAAGGCTTCTGATGACTAGCGGTCCAGTAAAATGGAAGAGGAATGAGCGTCCTGGCGGCGAGCAGATACGGCGGGATCTGGCTGCCTGGCAAGGGTAGTTGGGGAAAATAGGGTAGGTGCTTAAATATAGCTTTATGGTTGCTACGTTCATTAAACGGAGTGGGTACGGCGATGGTACGGTGATGTTCGTCCTGGCCGGTTAAGTGCAATTTAATAGCCGGGGTAAGTTCTACCGGCAGCCAGCCGTACATCCCGCTGCCTTACTGCTGTACCAACTTTATTACTTTCTCGCGATACGGGAAACTTTTTTCAGGGAGGGAACTTAGACTGGCAGGTAGTCCTTCGCATCCTGCCGGGAACGTTGATCGGCAGTCAGGTTCCTCGCCGGTTACGAAATTAGCCACTTCCTTTAGCCCCTGGTAGAATGGGGGCGAAAGGAGGTGAGCATCATGGCCAAAGTGACGGCGCCCCTGATGTCCCTGGATGCCAGCGGCGCCCTGGGGAAGGCCCTGGTCTTTGCCAAATGGAAGGGGCTCAATTATGCCCGGCGCTATTTTGTGCCCATGAACCCCAATACGGAGAACCAGGAAAGGGTCCGCAGCTACTTCACCCGGGCGGTGACGAGCTGGCGGGGGGAGAGCCCTGAGACCAGGGCCATGTGGAACGCGGCCGTGCGCGGCCGGCCGCTGACGGGGATGAATTACTACCTAGCCCAGTATATCAAGTATCTATCCAGTCACAACGGCGAAGCCCCAGCCACGCCCTTCCTGCCCCCGGGCCAGCAGCAGTCCTAAAAGATTAAGCTATGGAAGCGGCAGGGCCAGATGTCTTGCCGCTTCTCCCCACTGCAGCCTACCAGCCTCCCTTATGCTCTATTTGCCACAAAGATGATTATTAATCACAGCTAAAACATCAGCTAAAGTGTTTTCGTAAGAACAAAGTACTTCTTTTTTGTGCTTTGTATGTTTATGATGAGGAAACGTGGCTATTTCCCTGTGGTGTTCCTTGTTATCCCAGCCCATAATAACAGTATCTCCATCCAGCCAGTAGTAATTATAACGTTCCAGTTTATCGTCCTGCCAGCGATCATAAATTTCTAAAAAAGAGCCATCAATAAAATAAATCCTACCGGAGATAATGGTACGATTCCGGCGGGTTAGTGTAGTAAAATCTTCGATGGTTGCAATAATAGTTTTATGTTTGTCCAGTGCACCCGTATAATATTGCTTCATTATTGCTGGCCCTCTAATGCTGCTAAAAGCGTTTTAGCTTCCCTGATAATATCGAGCCACATTTCCCATTCGGTATCGTCTCTGTGGGTTTCGAAGTCTGTCATAGTAGGAACTACTTTTTTTTGGAATTCTTCATAGTTCATGTTATATTTTGCTTCTAGCCTTTTGATTTGTTCC
Source organism: Moorella humiferrea (assembly GCF_039233145.1). Classification (NCBI taxonomy): domain Bacteria; kingdom Bacillati; phylum Bacillota; class Clostridia; order Neomoorellales; family Neomoorellaceae; genus Neomoorella; species Neomoorella humiferrea. The sequence goes on from NZ_CP136419.1 coordinate 721,396, forward strand.
TCGGCCTCTTTGATTTGATGTTTTAACTGGATGGTTTTCCTTTTAGCTGTAAGGTCAATGGCGTCCACGATTAAAGCTTCGCGTTCCCGAGGAGGCAGTTTTACCAACCACTCGGGTGCTCGTATTTCTATCCGTTCCACTGGTAACCACCTCAATTATTCAGGTATATTCAGTTTAAAGTAGCTTTATCATTAAGTCAAGTAAGGTCACGATTTAGATTAGCCACTTCCTTTAGCCCCTGGGAGAATGAATTTATTTACGAGTATGATTTCGGTGACGGCTGGGAGCATGAAATCGTCGTGGAAAAGATTCTTCCGCCGGAGCCAGGGAAGCGCTACCCTGTATGTCTGAAAGGTAAACGCGCCTGCCCGCCTGAAGATTGCGGCGGTCCCTGGGGCTATGCCAGTTTGTTAGACATTCTCCAGGACCCCGGCCATCCCGATTATGAAGATATGCGGATTTTGGCGGGAGAAGATTTCGACCCCGAAGACTTCGATGTGGAGTTCGTAAACCAGGAGTTAAAAACCATCAAGTAATGCTTTAACCCGGAAACCCACCTCATCCCCCTGGTGTTGAGGGCCATGCTTTATCTGGACAAAATGAAAAACCGCGCTTGAGTGAAGAAGCCGCCATGGCTTTTGCCGCGCAAGCAATCAGGGCTCTATAGGGTGAACTTCTGCTGACGACATACGGGCAAAGGCAGTGAGCATACCGAAAAAGGGGGTTATTATGCTTATTATGGACGAGGAAGACATGAAAACCGGTTTAACAGAGGCAGATATCCGCCAGTTGGCAGGCCCAGGATGAGCCATACAGGGTAAAAGTTGTGTTAGGGGAAAACGGCATCCGTTGTGTGGATAGGTTGAGCGAATGCTTGGACGAAGGCGATTACGACAATGATACACGGCAGGTCTGGCTGGCGACCCTTATGGAAGAGAGGAACGCGTCCGGAGGCCAGCCGTCGCCGTGGGGAAAATTACAGTACAAGCAGCTATAAAACTGCAATAAAAAACCACCGGGTCTCCGGTGGGATAAAGGACCTTTTACTGCAGGTAGTCTTCCAATTCGGACAGGTCGTTGATGTCGAAGATGTTGTCGATCACCTGCTGTAGTACGTACGCGTCCTGCTCCTTGATCCTGGCCACGTACTCCCTGGGAAGCCTGCGGAACTTTTTGCTCAAGAGCCTGATGGTTACGTCTACCAGAGACTCCTGCCGGCCCTCTTGCCGGCCCTCTTGTCGGCCTTCTTGCCAACCCTCCTGCCGGCCTTTTATCAGACCCTTTTCAAATATCCTCTGGTAACCGGCGGACTCTTCGATGTTCAGCACTTGTTCCACCTCCCGGAATATAAGCTCGATCACCTGCCGGTCGTAAACCAGGCCGGCGAATATCTCCGCCCGTAGGAGCACGGCCTTTTTGGTCTCCCGGTCCAGGTCGCTGTTTAAAATATCCTCTGCGCACTGCCGGAGAAATTTCTCCCCCTCTTTCTTGCGCCTCTCCCTGTCCGCCAGGGGCAGCAAGGAACGCAGCTGCTGCTGCGGGTGGTTTTTTAGCTCCTCATAGGTTATTTTACCCAGGTCGACCAGGCGGTAACGGTAGTCCGGTCAACAACGTCCATCGCCTGGCAGTGGGAGCGGAAGCGGTAAAACTGGACTATATTTCTGGAGCAGAGATTTGTATCGCTTTTTCAAGGCTTAAGGTTAAAGAGGGAGGGAAATCTTTAAGGTTTGATGTGATTACCTTCACACCCTTTATTGCTGCAGTGGCCGCGATAAGACTATCAGCCATACTCATTGTTTTTCCTTCTGCGGCCCACTCCCGCCTTAGCGTTGCTGCGAATTCAGCAATTGTACTGTCGACGGGGATAAGTTCGACGTCTCCTTAATCTTTACCGCGCAAGCCTTGAACCCATTTTGTTCCTCCAGTTTTCGTCCATTCGGGAGCATCCTCATGCGTCAAAGCGCCCCGGGTTTCTCTGAAGGCTTTAACTTGCATTTCCCGGCGCAGTTTTTCGGTTACAGCTTCGACGATAAAGCTGTTGCGGTTTATGCCGTGCTCTTTAAGATAGACCGTCATTTTATCTATCACTGTTGCAGGAAACCTTATATGGATCATTTTTGTTTCGGGCATTTTATAACAACTCCTGTTACTATAAAATATAACAGATTTAAAAAATAGAGACAACATGTAATTCAGTCCGTCTGGCTTAAGGATTACCGGAGTGAGTTGCTGTTTAAGCTATCAAAATGATAGCACAGGGGGAGTCGGCTTTGCCCGACGGGTTACCTGAAGGAAAAAGACCGGGAAAGGGAAGGGGAGACGTCTGGCGGCAGTTCCAGGCGCAGGCCAGGGTGGAAGAGCTTTTGTTCCTGGCGCTGTCGGGCTTCCGGGCGAAGAAGGGACGGGAACTGGTGCAGGTGGGGTAAACTACGCCCTGGGAGGAAAAACGCCCGGGGAAGGGAAAGATCGTTTGTGAAAAATAGCGTGGCATCTGATGCTAAAGCAGATGCCAGTTGAATGGCGTCAGGAGTTCGCACCCGGTATTTAGCGCGGATTTCTGCCCCCAGAACGGCTATTTCCAGGTAAAAATCGATCAGCTGCAAATTTGGGTAAGATTTTAGTGTGGTAATATACTGCTCGCAGACTTCTTCCAGACCCAGGGATTTGGGTTTGACTAACAGTTCGAGAAGCGTCAAAGTCGAAGTAACGGCCTGAAACGCACCTCTTCTTTTAATACCAGGGCTCAGGGGTCTGCCTGAAGCATATAAATGAAACAGTTGGTATCCAGGGCGATAACTTGCGGCCGGGCGACCCACCGGTGCTGGTGGCGGATGCTAGAAAATCCGCGTGCGCCTCGGCTGGGTGCCGGTCCACGATGACCTGGAGGGCATCATCTACTCCGCCTGGCAGTGGGAGCGGAAGAGGAATAGCGTCCCGGCTAGGCCCGCGACTATTTCACCCAGGCGGTGACCAGCGAGTAAGAGACCAGCGTGTAAGAGGATAGTCCTGAGATTAGGACCATGTAGAAAGCGACCGTGTGAAGCCTGTCGCTCCCGGCTTGCTAGGCCCTGTAGTATTTTTTGGAGATGCCCTCCACAGTAAACTTGGATTTTGCTTGCAATTATAGTGCTAGTAATGGTATACTTCTGGTAAGAAAATCTTTCTGGAAGTAAGGAGAAGGATGCTTCATGTCCAACCCCTTAGTACGCTTAACTAGTAAAGGGCAGATGACTATTCCCCAAAGTATCAGAGAAACTTTGGGCCTGAAGGCAGGCGATTATTTGACCATCCTGGTTGATGGAGATGAGATACGTTTGAAAAAAGTCCAGCCAGTGAAGCCCTTGAGTAAAGAAGACCCTATATGGAAATTAGTTGGTGCCGGCAACAGTGGCCTTAAAGATGTCGCTGCCAAACATGATCATTACCTGGCTGAAGGTGAAGTAGAAAGATGGAAAAAATAATGGTAGATACCAGCGCTATTTACGCTCTTATTGACCGCTCGGACGATTGGCATGAGAAGGCTAAGAATCTCTTTAAGAAATTAAGCGAACAGGATGTTGATTTAATATTAACAAACTTTATTTTGGCTGAAACCCATGCTTTAATTTTGAGCCGTATAGGTCATGAACTGGCCCGTGAATGGGTAAAAAATTTGGTTTGGAAAATTGAACGTGTTAAAGAAGAAGATGAGAAGCGAGCCAGGGAAATCATAATTGCATACAAAGATAAGTCTTTTTCTTATACCGATGCTACTACTTTTGCTGTTATGGAACGACTAAAGCTGAATGTAGCTCTGGCCTTTGATAATCATTTTACCCAGTTTGGCTGGCAGTGTCTTGACGTTTGAGGAAGAGCCAGAACTCATATGTAAGCGACAATCTTTAGCAGGATGTGATATAGTGCAAATTTACCAGGTTGAAAGAAACGATAATTGTCCCTGCGGCAGCGGCCGTGACGCCAAGAAAAAACGTTGATTGGACGGATGCCTTTATTGCCGCCGGAATGGAAGCTGGAAACCGGATGGAGATATATTCTTACGATCGTCATTTTGATAAGTTTCCGGAAATTTAGAGGATTGAGCCCTGATACCTTGTTATATTTATTGCCTTGAGTTGGATATAACCGGCACCTTTCATGGAGCAAACAAGCTGTAAAAACGTAGGATCAGTTTGTAGTAGCTATCTTTGTACGACCGCTTTTAGCCAGTGTGGCACCCGTTTTTTGATATTCCCGAGGGGGGGTACTGATGGGCATCTATCTGGGGCTGAGGGTTTTGCCAGATGCAATCGGGGCGGTGGAATGGGAGCGTTTTTATGACGCAGCCAAACAAGTGATCCAGGCCTTTAAACCGCAGCCGGTGCGCCTCACCGAGGAAGAAAAGTTTGGCTTTACGCGGCTTGTTCTTACGCGTAGCCCGGAGGGCCAGGATCACAAAGGCCGTTTTCTGGCCGTAGTCGGTGATGCCCAGACGTGGGAGTGTGCTGAGCAATTTCATATCTACCGCGGATTTACAACGTGGATTAACGGTATCAGACAGGTGGTTAACTATACGTTATCATTATCGAGCAAGCAAGTTAAATCAAGTCATGGAGGAATACAGGCAGTTTCTAGCCCAGCCGCGTAGCGTAAAACAGTTAAATGCCGAGCTGGAAGCAAAAGTCCAGTTGTTGACAGATTTCAAAACAAATCTGAGCGAAACTCAGGTGGAACTGGAAGGCATGGTAGGAGTTTTTACCGCCTTTTTCTTGGAAGCGTGGAAGGCACCGGTCTACAGGAAAGGGGAAATTGTTGAATAAAGCCGCCCGTGTGATGGTAGATACTGAGAATTGCTTTAGTCGTTCGCGCGGTGTTAAAAGCTTATGTTAGACTATTACATTGCTTAATGTTATAATGATGCTATCAGAATGATAGCAGAGGGGTGCTGGCTTTGCCTGATGTCCTTATCCGTAATGTTTCCAAGGAGGTTTTGGCAACTTTGAAGCAGCGAGCAGCGGCAAAAGGCAGGTCTTTGCAGGTGGAACTGCATAAAATTCTGGAAGAGGCTGCAGGTGAAAATGATTTGGATGGGGTGAAAATGGCGGCCGATATAAGGAAAAAGCTTTTGGCGAGAGGAAAAAGTTACAGCGACAGCGTTGAGCTGATCAGAGAGGACAGGGAAAGGTGAAAATCTTTGTCGTAGACGCCATCGTCGCCGTAAAGTGGTATATCCCGGAACCTCACTGGGAGGCGGCTGTTGAGCTTTTGGAGAGAGCGGGTAAAGGCGAATGCCGTTTGTGGGCACCGGAATTGATTTTTGCGGAAATAGGGAATGTCCTCTGGAAAAAGTGCACGCGCGGCGAGATCGACACGGAAGACGCACGCAGGATATTGGCGGCGATAACTCAAAAATTCCCTGCAAGGGTCGCTGAGATCCAGCCTCTTCTTCCTGCCGCTTTTGAGATCGCTAACGGCTACAGGCGTTCTTTATACGACAGCCTCTACATCGCCCTGGCCGTGGCCAAAAATGCGGTGTTTATTACGGTAGATAAAAAGCTGGCCAACGCTTTGTTACCCACTTCCCTGGGGCCGTATGTCCGGCTTTTGCAGGATAATGGACTATTATAGAGCGATAATATCAGTTATAATTTCCTGGGTGATCATAGCAGTTTGCACCAGCAGCGGCTTGAAAAGACGTTGTAGGAAAAGGGGTATTGGAATGCAGATTTATCAGGTTGAAAGAAATGATTTTTGCCCCTGCGGCAGCGGGCGCAAGTACAAGAAATGCTGCCTTCCGGCTGTAGAGGAAGCCACGCGGGCTGTCGGCCGCGAAGTAGGTCAGGGCCTTACTGCTCACGGCCAAGAGGTTTTGGCTACTGTTGGATTTATCTGCGGCTTAAAATGGGGTGAAGATATAAAACCCCTTGAACCCTCACGAGTGGGACGGCTTTTGAAAGAAGCCTGGGAAGAAGAGGATAATATTTCGGAAAAAGCTTTTGGAGATTTTCTGGAAAACATCAGAAATAATTATATACGCCTGCTGCAGGAAAAGCCGCGGTTACACATGACGCGCATCCCTCCCGACATCCTCCTTGAAGTCGAAGCCCATCAGGAATCGGAGGAAGAACTAAAGGAGTGTTTGGCGCAAGTCGTAGCGGAAATGGTTAATGACGATGATTTTATAAGCGGTTGCATCATCGACATAGCCTATTCGCTGCACTACGACAGTTATACGGACGAGGAAATGAAAACCCTCCTTTCCGGTTTAGGCATGATTATTAACAAAGATACCCGTGAGGGATTTATCGAGGCTATCATGAGCGTCACTATGGAAGAATTTGATGCAACCATGGAGAAAATAAAAGCATTGCAAGATTCTACCGGCGAAGAAGATCCGGAGTTTATAAAGAAACTGATGGAGATTTTAGAAGATCATATAGCCTTTGGCGATTATTTTTACACCAAACTCCTCAGGGGTTCCATAACGGCCATGGAGGCCATTATAAAAAAAGAGATAAAGTTAAACGTTCCTTTTTATGCTTTGGCCCGCGGTGTCTATACTCTAAAAAAGATTCCGGGCCTGTTTGAAAACGATTGGATAGCAGAGTGCCTGTGGGAAGAGAATGAGGCCGAACACTTTTTGCCCGCTATTTACCAGGTATTAGAAGAAAACAGGGCGAGTTTAAAAGATGAAGCCCTAGCGGAATCTCTGGAAAAATTCATCTTTGCTTCGCAGGTTGGCGTGGTCATAAATAATCCGGAATTAATCGAAAAACTTTATCATCTGTGCGTGTATAATTTCCTCAAGAATCCCCTTGAAACAGCTCCGGATACAGGCGGGGTATTTACCAGTATTGAGGATTTGTACAAGGAAGAAAAGGTTGCCCGCTACGCGGAAGCCCTAAAAGCGAGGGGATTAGAAAAGGAAGCGGATTACGTGTTGGCCCAGTTTAGGACTTTGGGGAGAGATTACCTTACCACTATAGCGGATGCAAATGAGACTTAATGCCATATCAATGTTTAATGGCAAGGTAGTAATTATAACGTTTCCGCGAGTGGATAAAAACCTTGATTTGGAAAATTTAACGTGTTAATGAAGAAGATGAAAAGTTATGGAACGGCTAAAGCTGAATGTAGCTCTGGCGTTTGATATTTGCCAAGTTTGGATGGCAATGTGTTGAAGATTAAATTGATTAAATACTTGTTCGTTTCTCCTTCGTATGGATCCAATAGTGAACCCGGCCTACAGTCGGCCTTATTTTGTGTCCATTAAGGAAGGCAGACACATTGGTCGGGGAAGAGAACCGGAATTTATGCAATGAACTTCGCCGCTTGGGATATTATGAATTCCAGATCAAAGAGATTATTACTAGCATTGCCGGCGCCAAAAAAATTAACCAGTTGTCTTTGGAAGACCAGGAGAAAATTAAAGCCCGCCTTGTCGAACAGATTAACTTTGCCAGCAAATGTATGAAAATAAGGCGCTGAGAAATCCGTCCATACTGACGTAAAACCCTGTTTTTCACCTGCCCCCGCAGGTTGTTATGGAGGCAGCAAAGTCGTGGATATTGGCTCGACAATTAGGTTATAGAGAATCGCTAAAGGGATCACTATTCGGGAATTGGTTCGTATGACTGGCCTCTCACCCAGCGCCATCAGCCAAATTGAAATAGGTAAATCTATTCCAAATATTTTAACGATGAAAGCTATAACTGAAGCGTTAGGCATCTCAGTTATTTCTTTTTTACTGGAGAATGTCGATACGAAAATAAGTTTAGTTAAACCTGGAGAACGCCTGCGACTTGTACGTAATTCTACGTCTACGGGCGATCTTGGCGATCTTATTGAAGAATTTCTTACCCAAGGACGAAATTTTCAAATGGAGCCAGCGATAATTACTGTCCCCCCTAAAGCTGATTCTGGGCGGGCAATAACCCATCCAGGCGAGGAATTCATCTTTATTCTCAAGGGGGAACTCAGATATATTTTGGAAGGCGTTAATGACTATGATTTAAAAGAGGGAGACTGCTTATACTACCCCTGCACCATACCCCATCGCTGGCATAACCCGTCTGAACAAATTGAAATAAATTTTTGATTGTTGCTACCCCTTCTCTGTTTTGATTTTATCTAAAAAATTATCATTTCGCCGGCAGAAAAAAATTAGAAAGCGGCGAATTTATTTTGTGTTCGCTATAAATGACAATGTACGTTTGCCCGGGTTCCGGAAATGATTGCTAAAGGTATAACCGTTTCCATTGGGACTGACGGTGCTCCTTCTAATAACCGCATGGATATGTTTGACGAGATGTATCTGGTTTCCCTCATTCATAAAGGCCGCAACTTGAATCCCAAAACTTTACCTGCGGAAAAGGTCCTGGAAATGGTTACTATAGACGGCGCCCGATGTCTGTTATGGAATGACGAGATCGGCTCTATGGAACCCGGCAAAAAGGCCGACTTAATCATCGTTAACCCCAAGAGCCCCCGGCAGTTTGCCTCTTCATGATCCGATTGCTAATCTGGTTTATGCCATGCACTCCAGCAATGTAGAGGCTTCCATGTGCGACGGCCGATGGCTGATGCGGGATAAAAAGATTCTTACGGTAAATGAAGAAGAAGTACTCGACCAGGTTCAGACCAGGGCGGCCGCCCTGGTAAAAAAGGCCGGCATTGTTTTGCCGCACCGTTTTCCGGTAGTAAAAGTTAGATAAGTTGCTTTAGTTGATGGCAAGACCGATCGGGCACACCGGTTGATCATAAATTTTTTTGGGAAAGCTTGACATATATTAAACTAAAATGTATAATAATTTCCAAACATCAATCTTAGTATATTTACTAAATTACTAACATAAACTGGAGGCACTTGAATTGCAAATTGATCGCAACAACCCTTTGCCACTTCATTCGCAGATTACTCAATATTTAAAACAACAGTTTAGTGAAGGCAAATGGAAAGTAGGCGATCCCTTTCCTACAGATAAACAACTTATGGAACAATTCGGTGTAAGCATTACTACGGTACGCCAAGCTTTAAGTGAACTTGTGCGCGAAGGTTTAATTGAACGTAGGGCCGGAAAGGGAACTTTTGTTATTAAAACAGCCCAGGAGAATCTTGATAAATTGCGCGGTTTTTTTGAAGAAATGCATGCTCAAGGGTTAAAGCCGAGCGCAGAAATTTTAAATTTAAGCGAGGTAAACGTTAATAGTGCTCTCTTAATTAAATATCCTCAAATAGCAATATTTAATGCTAATCAACTTTTTCGTATTGATAAAATACAAAAAGCCAATGATTTACCGCTTACTTATATACAAACTTTTTTACCCTTGGCTGAAGGTCGTAAATTAGCAACATATGATTTAGTTTCTCATGGTATTTATGAATGGTTGGAAAATGAATTGGGGATAAAAATTGTAAGAGCAGAACAAATTATTACAGCTGCTGCTGCCGGCCGCAAAGAAGCAGAAATATTAGGTGTGAAAATAGGTTCTCCTTTATTAGTAACCCAACGAATAATGTTTACCGAAGGCGATCGGCCAATTGAAGTACATTATAATTATGCGCGTCCAGATCGTTATAAATTCCGCGTCGAGATGTACCGCAATGGAGCAAGTAAGAATGAAGGCATATTTTTTTAAATAATGGATAAGCATAAGCGTTTTACTTAGGGGGTGATATATTTATATTAAAAAATATTTAAGTATAACCATAATTAATTAAAAATGAAAGGAGAGAAGAAAATGAAGTACAAAAAGATAGCTATTTTATTGGTATTTGCTTTCACTAGCGTTGCATAAAGAAAAAATAAACTTGTCAAGGGAAATAACGCCCAAAAAACAGCCAAATTCCTGAAATAACCTAGCCTTGCAAGAAAAAACTCCTTATACTAGAGATTGAGGGTAGTCCTTGCCCCAACTTCTAACATAAGGAGGCCCAAATGCAAGGTAAGGATACCACATTATCCACATTTCATCAACTGTTTGCTCCAGTTTCTAACGACTATTTTTGGCAGTTAACCGCCGGTATGGGGGTCGATAAGTACGCTAAGAAGCTAAATTCCCTTCAACTCATTAAACTAATAGCCTTCGCTCAGCTGGAACAACTTAATGGCTTGCGGGATATCAGCAATAGCTTCAATGACCCGCAATTTAGCCTGGCTATCAATTTAGAGAGTATCAGTTTCTCCCAGATAGCGCGCCGTTTAAGGGATTTATCGCCGCAATTCATCCGGCTATTATTCAGCCATCTCACCACCCGGATAGGCCGGGAAATCGGCTTTGAAAACTTAAGAAATACCGCAGGACGTATTTACCTCATCGATTCCACTATCATTAGTCTCTGTTTTACCCAGTACCTCTGGGCCGAGTTTCGTAGGACTAAAAGCGGGATAAAACTCCACCTGCGCTTAAAGTTCTGTGAAGAAGAGGTTCTACCTGATAAAGCAATTGTCACCCCGGCCCGGAAGGCAGATAAAACCCAGATGGATACCCTCGTAGTAGAGGAAGAAGAAGCCTTAAACGTCTTTGACCGCGGCTATGTCGATTACAAGAAGTTTGACAGATACTGTGAAGAAGGCGTCCGCTTTGCCAGCCGCTTAAAGGGTAATGCTCTGGTAGAAATAATCGCCGAGTTGCCGGTAAACCCTGACAGCAAGGTTAAAAAGGAACAGCTTGTTTACCTTGGCAAAGATGGAGTTACCAAAATGAAGCACCCTTTACGGCTGATAACAACCGAAGATACCCAAGGGCAACCGGTAATTATAGTCACCAATGATTTCGAGTTACCGGCGGAAGAATTAAGCGAGATTTATCGTAAGCGCTGGCAGATAGAACTCTTCTTCAAATGGATGAAACAACACCTGCAGGTGAAACATTTTTATGGTAAAAGCGAACAGGCTGTAGAAAACCAGCTCTTCATAGCGCTAATAACCTACTGCCTGATGGTTATGCTGCAATTAAAGGCCGGCTATCAAGGACCATTGCTCACTATTAAACGTTTAATACGCACCTGTCTATATGAGCCCTTTACCTTCTTCGTCCAAAGCCTGCACCGTAAACCCAAACGAAGGTCTTATGGGCGGCACAAGATAGACTATGAAGGCATCTATCAGGATTTAGTAAAGCAAGTTTTAGCTGGCGAAGCTGATTATTTAAACGACGTAACTTATGACCCCTTAGTTCTTTAAGCAACTTTATATGGCAATATGTGGATAAGGACTACCCCTGATAACCTAAGTCCTTTGGCCAGTGAAGGAAGAAAATGCATGGTTGTATACACCATTAATGTTATTATATAACATATTCTGCCTTCCATATATTGCCTTGCACTGTGCTAAAAATTTTTATGCAACGCTAGTGATTTGCTTTATTTATGAGCATTGTTTTAGCTGGCTGCGGCACCGGCAAACAAGCAGAGCAAAAGGGCGGTACTAGTAATGCTAAAAGCGACAGTGCATCGTCTAAACTAACAACTGTTCATGTCAGCCACCAGCCCTGCCTCCATGCTCTACCGACCTATATGGCCATGAAAAAAGGTTGGGATAAAGAGGAAGGTTTAGAAATCGATTTTCAGTTCTATCCTTCCGGTCCACCGCAAAATGAAGCCCTAGCCTCCAATAAATGGGAAGTAGGAGCTGAAGGAACAGTACCGGCCATGCTGGCGGCTATTCGGTATGGGGCTTATATAATTGCTATATCTAATGATGAATCGGAAACGAATGATTTGTGGGTGCGGCCGGACAGTCCTATTCTCAAAGTAAAAGGATATAACCCTAAATATCCCGAGATTTATGGCTCACCTGAAACGGTAAAAGGGAAAACCGTTCTTTTAACTACAGCTTCTACTGGACATTATGCCGTCATAGCCACTCTAAGAGCTCTAGGTTTAGATGAAAAGGATGTCAAAATGGTTCACATGGAGCAGTCCCAGGCATTAGCTGCCTTTGAAGCTGGTCAGGGGGATATTGTCCAGTTATGGGCCCCTTATGACTATATTGCTGAAAGCAAAGGCTGGGTTAAAATGTCTTCTGGCTTGCGCGCTGGTGTTAAAATCCCCGGGGCGGTTGTGGCCAGCAAAAAAGCTGTAGAGGAAAACCCCGAAAAGGTGGCCAAGTGGCTTAAATTATATATGAGAGGCATACAGGAGATGAAGTCTAACCCTGTAGAATCGGCCAAACTTTTGGGGGAGTATTACAAGGAAAAAGGTTTAACATTGGATGATAATGCATTGGCTAAGGAGTTTTCGCTGCGTCCGCTATTTAATACCAAAGAACAATTAGCGCTTTTTGCCAAAAAAGATGGAAATATGAGCGAAGTCGAACAATGGATGTCTGGGCTGGCAGATTTCTTCGTTAAGCAAGGTAGAATTACAGAAGCCGAAAAAGAACAACTTTTTAAAGGTGGATATATCACAGACAAAATTTTAAAGATGGTAGCTGCTGAAGAAGAAAAGAAGAAGTAAGAGAACATATAAAAAACCTATATCCGGCTGCCGTTAAAATTCCGGCAGCCGGATATACGTAAGGGGATGGGAGATATTTATGAATACACCAATTCAGACCTCTTCTAAAAGTGAGTTGAAGGCTAAAAGTGTTCGGCCCCAAAAGAATAGTTCCTATGCATGGCTTTCGTTGTTGAGTCTTTTGGTATTTTTTCTTCTGTGGTATCACTAGCGTTGCATAAAAATTTTTAGCACAGTGCAAGGCAATATATGGAAGGCAGAATATGTTATATAATAACATTAATGGTGTATACAACCATGCATTTTCTTCCTTCACTGGCCAAAGGACTTAGGTTATCAGGGGTAGTCCTTATCCACATATTGCCATATAAAGTTGCTTAAAGAACTAAGGGGTCATAAGTTACGTCGTTTAAATAATCAGCTTCGCCAGCTAAAACTTGCTTTACTAAATCCTGATAGATGCCTTCATAGTCTATCTTGTGCCGCCCATAAGACCTTCGTTTGGGTTTACGGTGCAGGCTTTGGACGAAGAAGGTAAAGGGCTCATATAGACAGGTGCGGATTAAACGTTTAATAGTGAGCAATGGTCCTTGATAGCCGGCCTTTAATTGCAGCATAACCATCAGGCAGTAGGTTATTAGCGCTATGAAGAGCTGGTTTTCTACAGCCTGTTCGCTTTTACCATAAAAATGTTTCACCTGCAGGTGTTGTTTCATCCATTTGAAGAAGAGTTCTATCTGCCAGCGCTTACGATAAATCTCGCTTAATTCTTCCGCCGGTAACTCGAAATCATTGGTGACTATAATTACCGGTTGCCCTTGGGTATCTTCGGTTGTTATCAGCCGTAAAGGGTGCTTCATTTTGGTAACTCCATCTTTGCCAAGGTAAACAAGCTGTTCCTTTTTAACCTTGCTGTCAGGGTTTACCGGCAACTCGGCGATTATTTCTACCAGAGCATTACCCTTTAAGCGGCTGGCAAAGCGGACGCCTTCTTCACAGTATCTGTCAAACTTCTTGTAATCGACATAGCCGCGGTCAAAGACGTTTAAGGCTTCTTCTTCCTCTACTACGAGGGTATCCATCTGGGTTTTATCTGCCTTCCGGGCCGGGGTGACAATTGCTTTATCAGGTAGAACCTCTTCTTCACAGAACTTTAAGCGCAGGTGGAGTTTTATCCCGCTTTTAGTCCTACGAAACTCGGCCCAGAGGTACTGGGTAAAACAGAGACTAATGATAGTGGAATCGATGAGGTAAATACGTCCTGCGGTATTTCTTAAGTTTTCAAAGCCGATTTCCCGGCCTATCCGGGTGGTGAGATGGCTGAATAATAGCCGGATGAATTGCGGCGATAAATCCCTTAAACGGCGCGCTATCTGGGAGAAACTGATACTCTCTAAATTGATAGCCAGGCTAAATTGCGGGTCATTGAAGCTATTGCTGATATCCCGCAAGCCATTAAGTTGTTCCAGCTGAGCGAAGGCTATTAGTTTAATGAGTTGAAGGGAATTTAGCTTCTTAGCGTACTTATCGACCCCCATACCGGCGGTTAACTGCCAAAAATAGTCGTTAGAAACTGGAGCAAACAGTTGATGAAATGTGGATAATGTGGTATCCTTACCTTGCATTTGGGCCTCCTTATGTTAGAGGTTGGGGCAAGGACTACCCTCAATCTCTAGTATAAGGAGTTTTTTCTTGCAAGGCTAGGTTATTTCAGGAATTTGGCTGTTTTTTGGGCGTTATTTCCCTTGACAAGTTTATTTTTTCTTTATGCAACGCTAGTGCTGTGGTATACTGTTGTTCATTTTGAAATTATATCTAAAACTTTACTAGCTTCACCAACCGAAGTTATTACCACTTTCTGGTCAAAACTTTCTAACCGTGCTCCGGATGGGGCTACTTTAGGAACACATTTTAAGACGAGCCTTACATTGGCTTTAACCGGTTATATTTCTGCGGTGGTGATTGGGGTTCCCCTTGGCCTGCTGATGGGCTGGTATAAAAAAGTAGACGATATAGTAAAACCTATATTTGAAGTTATTCGGCCCATACCACCTATTGCTTGGATCCCTTTAGCAATACTCTGGTTTGGTATTGGGTTGCCGGCAAAAGCATTTATTATCTGGCTATCAGCTTTTGTTCCTAGTGTTATTAACTCTTATGCGGGAATTAAATTGACAGAACCGGTATTAATCAATGTTGCGCGTACTTTTGGGGCTACCAACTGGGAGACTTTTTTAAGAATAGGTGTACCTTCAGCCTTACCAATGGTTTTCACAGGCTTACGCCTTTCTTTAAGCTCTGCCTGGATGACTCTTGTTGCGGCGGAATTGTTAGCTGCCACTGAAGGTTTGGGATATATGATCCAAATGGGCCGTACTTTATCCAGGCCGGACGTTATAATTGTTGGCATGCTAACTATAGGTTTTACCGGTGCAATTATGGCCTATGTATTGGAAAGGTTTGAAGTCAAATTGGCTCCCTGGAGGAGGTCCTAAAAGATGATTGCTAAAGTTTCCTTACGTAATATAACATCGCGATTTTTGCCATTTATTTCTTTGGCAGCAATTATAATTATTTGGCAAATAATTGCAATTAGTGGTTATTTTGGGAAATCATTACCTGCCCCGACGGCTGTGGCAGCTCAATTTATGACCATGCTTGTAGAGCCTGTTGGGAAAACAAGCATCTTTGGTCATATATGGGCTAGTATGCGTCGGGTATTAACTGCCTTTATTGTAGCTGTAGTCATTGGTATACCCTTAGGCCTCTTTATGGGATGGAATAAGAAGATTGAAGCTATAGTTAAACCCATATTCGAGATTTTTCGGCCCATCCCGCCTATTGCCTGGATACCCCTGGCCATTCTCTGGTTTGGAATTGATGAGACGCCAAAGGTTTTCATTTGTTTTATCGGTGCTTTTGTTCCAGCAGTGATGAATGCTTATACTGGGATACGTTTTACCGAACCATTGCTTTTAAATGCGGCTCGGACATTGGGGGCCAATAAGCGTCAGTTATTTATTGAAGTTGCGGTTCCCTCTGCATTGCCAGCCATTTTTGCCGGTCTGCAAAACGGTCTTAGCTTAAGTTGGATGTGTGTTTTAGCAGCTGAAATGGTAGGCGCACAGGAAGGGGTCGGTTATCTGATCTTGCGAGGGATGGATATGCTTAATCCGGCCATGATTATTACTGGTATGTTGATTATCGGGGCTGTAGGTGCCTTAATCGCAGTGGTTTTACGTTATGTTGAAAGGTGGGTTTGCCCGTGGAAACGCGAAATATCGGTATAAAGGATAAAATTTGTTGCAAGCATGTTTTTAAATCTTTTACAGACTTAAATGGAAATATGACGGAAGTATTGCGGGATATTAATTTGACTGTTGCCGAAAATGAATTTTTGGTAATCCTTGGACCGGGACAGTGTGGCAAAACAACATTTCTCAATATTATGGCCGGATTGGAACCTCCTACTTCTGGAGAAATTTTGCTAGACGGGGAACCTATTGAGGGGCCTAGTCCGAAACGGGGGATGGTTTTTCAGCGAATAGCCCTTTTCCCATGGAAAACGGTAATGGAAAATGTAGCCATGGGCCCCAAACTTCGGGGTATACCTAAAAAGGAGAGGGAAGAAAAGGCTGCCTATTATATTAAACTAGTTGGCTTGGCTGGCTTTGAAAAAGCTTATCCCCACCAATTATCAGGTGGTATGAAGCAGAGGGTAGGTATTGCCCGGGCATATGCCAATGATCCTGAAGTATTGCTTATGGATGAACCATTTGGTCATTTAGATGCTCAAACAAGGTACCAAATGGAACATGAGGTCTTGCGTATCTGGGAACAGGCACGGCGAACGGTAATATTTGTAACTAATAATATTGAAGAAGCAGTCTATTTAGGCGATCGTATTGTTCTTTTCAGCCGTTGTCCTGCAACAGTTAAAGCCGAGTATATTATCGATCTGCCGCGGCCGCGTCAATATACTGATCCCAAATTTTTAGAACTGCGACAGGAGATTGCCGGCAAAACAGATTTAGCTCTTTAAGCAAAAGGAAGGGATTTTATAATGACTACTAACAACCAGCGCAAGGCGAAAGTAGAGGTGCGAAATTTAACAAAGCGTTTTGACGATCTGTTAGTGCTTAATGATATCTCTTTTAATGTATATCAAGGAGAATTTCTATGTATCGTTGGACCGACAGGTTGTGGCAAAACCACATTTCTTAATGTTCTTTGCAAACTAATACCAGCAACTGCGGGAGAAATTCTTATTGATGGTGAACCGGCTAATCCGCGCAAACATAATCTTGCTTTTGTTTTTCAGGAACCTTCTACAATGCCCTGGAAAACCGTAGAACAAAATATACGTTTTGGATTGGAGGTGAAAAAACTCCCTGAGGAAGAGATAAAAAAGAGAGTAGAGCGAATGCTGGAATTAGTGGGATTAAAAGATTTTCGCCATTATTACCCCCGCCAGCTGTCGGCCAGTATGGACCAGAGGGTTGTGATTGCCAGGGCCTTTGCTATGAATCCAGATTTATTACTTATGGATGAGCCGTACGGCCAACTTGATATTAAGTTGCGTTATTACCTCGAAGATGAAGTTATCCGTATATGGAGAGAACTTAAAAGTACTGTGATTTTTGTAACACATAACATTGAAGAAGCCGTTTATGTCGCAGAGCGCATACTTGTTCTGACGCCGAAACCGACAACTATTAAGGCGGAAATAAAAGTCGATTTACCCAGGCCACGTAATTTTGCCGATCCAGAATTTGTTCGTATTCGTGAACAAGTTACAGAGATGATCAAGTGGTGGTAAAAAAGGGGGAGACAAATGGAGGGTAAGCGTATAGCTTCTCAAGAAGTGGAGGCAGTTTTGGTGGATGGCGGTAAACGTCAGGTGCGCATTCTTTTGGATGGATTTAATACCACAGGCATGCCTCTTGCTTTAGCTAAATACAGTTACCAGCCAGAAACTACTGGTCCGCGACACACTCACGACGTTGAAACAGAGGTTTATTACTGTCTAACCGGTTCAGGTTTTGTAAAGGTAGGAGAAAACATATTTACATTAAGTCCAGGAGTAGTTGTTTATATTCCACCTGGGTTGGAACATCAAACGACAAGCGGTTCAGAGGGGCTGGAATTTCTTGCTATATTTACGCCGCCGATAAAATTTTAAAAATGGAGGGTTGTTATGCTATGAAATTCGGATTTATCGGATTAGGTAAAATGGGAGGAGGATTAGCACGCAATTTAATCCGCTCTGGCTATGAGGTTAAGCTCTACGACCTTAACCCTGCGGCTATAGAAGCTTCTCTAAAAGTGGGCGGAAAAAAGGCAGATTCAGCTGCAGAAGCTGCAAGTGATGTAGATGCACTTTTTACCAGTTTACCTTTACCTCAAGATCTTAAGAACCTTCTTTTAGGTGAAAATGGCCTTTATAATGTTATGAAGGTCGGTTCTACGCTTATTGATGTAAGTACTATTGTGACCCTCCCCCGATTTGTAGGACACAGAGTTAAGAGTGTATAATCAGAGTAAGGAGGCGTTGTGTCCATGGGGGAGCAAAGAAGAAAATATGACGAAGAGTTCAAGCGCAATGCCGTCGAGCTATGCCGCACCAGCGACAAAACCGCCAGCCAGATTGCTTATGACCTGGGTATCAACAGCAGCATGCTCAACAGATGGCGCAGAGAACAAGAAAAGTATGGAGAACGAGCTTTTCCCGGGTTAGGGAAACAGATGCGCGGCACCGAACTTGAAGAAGAAAACCGCCGCCTGAAAAAAGAACTGGCCATCGTCCAGGAGGAACGAGACATCTTAAAAAAAGCAGTGGCCATCTTCTCCAAAACACCGAGATGAAATATCGGTTTATCCGGGAGCACACGGGAACTTTCCGTGTCGAGACGATGTGCCGCGTATTAAAGGTGTCCCGGACAGGATATTACCGCTGGTTAAAAAAGCCCGTAAGCCAGCGTAAAATCCAGGATGAAATTATCAAAGAAAAAGCAGAGCATATCTACAACAAGAGCCGCAAAACCTATGGCAGTCCCCGTATTCATAAACAGCTCGGCAAGGAAGGTATTCATTGCGGCAAAAAGAGGGTAGAGCGGCTGATGCGCGAAGCGGGCATCCAGGCCATCCAAAAACGCCAATTCAAGGTGACTACCGACTCCAGGCATAATCTGCCGGTAGCCGAAAACATCTTAAACAGGGAGTTTACCGCCAGTAGCCCTAATAAGAGATGGGTAACGGATATAACGTATATCCCTACCGAAGAAGGCTGGCTGTACCTGGCGGCGGTTATGGACCTCTATTCCAGAAGGATTGCAGGTTATTCAATGCAGAAATATCTAACCCGGGAATTGGCGATTGAGGCCTTAAACAATGCCGTCACCAACCGCCGGCCGGGCCGGGGACTAATAATCCACTCCGACCGCGGCAGCCAGTATGCGAGCCATGATTATCAGCAATTGCTGCAGCAATATGGCTTTATCTGTTCCATGAGCCGAAAGGGAGATTGCTGGGACAACTCCCCTATGGAAAGTTTCTTCAAGACATTGAAGACGGAACTCGTCTACCATCGCCGTTTTAAAACCCGGGCAGAAGCCAGAGTGGAAATCTTTGAGTACATTGAGGTTTTTTATAACCGGTTCAGGTTACATTCTTCCCTTGGGTATGCGACACCGGAAGAATTCGAGAAAAACTATGAGAACCTGAGAAATGTGGCTTAAGTTGGTGTCCTATTTATCGGGGGAAGTCCATTGATCCTACTACCGCCCGGGAGCTGGCAAATGAAGCAAATCAAAAAGGGATAAGTTTCCTGGCGTGCCCTCTTGGTAAAGGGCCTGCCCAAGCCGAACAAGCTACTGAACCTATTTTTGCAGGGGGCCAAAAGGAAATCTTTGAAAAATGGCTGCCGGTATTAGAAAAAATAGGAAATCCGGTATATTATTTAGGAGATGTAGAGCAATCTACAGCTTTTAAGCTAATAAGCAATCTTATTGGGATGACAAATATGGTAGTTTTGAGCGAGTGTTTGCATTTAGGCGTTAAGGCAGGCATTGATCTAGCTCAGCTCATAGATTTGTTAAAAGATACGGGAGCGGATTCTTTCCAGCTGCGGGTACGTGGACCATGGGTTCTAAATAATGATTTTGCACCGCGGTTTGCCGTAAATCTTGCATTAAAAGATGTACGTTTGGGCGTAGAAATGGCCGAGAAATGGGGATGTGATGTTGAATTTTGCAGCAGAGCTTTAAGTAAATATAAAGAAGCTCAAGATGAAGGCTTAGGCGAAGAGGATTGTGCTGCTGTTTATAAGGTTTTGGGTTGTAAATGAGAGGGGAGTTGTTTTATGAACGTCCTGGTAACTTATCCCGAACGCTGTGTAGGATGCCGCATATGCGAGCAGTGGTGCTCCTGGAAGCATGAAGGACAGGTTAATCCCACCAAATCCCGGATACGGGTCCACAGGGTGCACAGCAAGTATCTAAATATCCCGGTTACCTGTATGCAGTGCGCCAAAAGCCCGTGTATTGCCGCCTGCCGGGAGGGGGCCCTGAGAAAAGATTCTGCTACAGGGGCCGTTATAGTGGACGAAGAAAAATGCATCGGCTGTCGTCGCTGCGTCCGCGCCTGCCCTTATGGCGCCGTGGCCATCGATAAGGATAAAAGGATCGTTCTCATATGCGATCTTTGTGGCGGTGAACCGCAGTGCGTGGCCCATTGCCGCGAGGGAGCCATCGAATACGTGTCCCTGGCCTTAGCCGATCGGGGCCACAGGGCCGCCTATGTGGAAACGGTTGTCGCCACCATGGCGGCAGAAACAAAGGACGGTATAAAAGCTACAGGGGAAGGGGGTTGCCAGTAATGGCCTTAAAAGGGCTGGCCGGAAAGATCTTAAGGGTAAATTTGACCAGTGGCAGCATTACCAAAGAGCCGACGCCTGATGATGTATTTGCCGGTTATATCGGCGCCCGCGGCGTAGGAGCTTACCTGTTACTTAAAGAACTCAAGGCCCATACTGACCCTTTGGGGCCCGACAACAAACTGATTTTCCTCACTGGACCCGTGGAAGGCACCCTGGCGCCGGGGGCCAATAAGATTACCGTGACCTTCCGTTCGCCCCTGACCGGGACCTATTCCTTTTCCCTGTGCGGCGGTCACCTGGCGCCGGAAGTGAAGTTTGCTGGTTATGACGGCATTATCATTGAAGGTCGGGCCGACCGCCCGGTTTACCTGTGGATTGACGACGACAGGGTGTCTTTAAAGGATGCCTCCCATCTATGGGGGAAACTCACCCATGCCACCGAGGACGCCATCCGGGCGGAATTAAAGGACGACGCCATCCGCGTAGCCTGCATCGGCCCTGCCGGGGAAAAACTAAGCCGCTTTGCATGTATACAGAGCGATTACCACCGGGAATTCGGCCGCGGCGGCGCCGGGGCCGTGATGGGTGCCAAAAACTTAAAGGCCATAGCCGTACGCGGCACAGGAAGCGTTGAGGTAGCCGACCCGGAAGCCCTGGAAGCCCTGACGGAAAAGGTCTACGGCATCCTGGCCGCAAATCTTAAAGCCAGGGCTCGGCGTTATTACGGCACACCGGAGATGGTAGACGGGACAAACGGCCTGGGCTACTGGGGCACCCGCAATTTCAGTACCGGCTATTTTGAAGAGGGACATAATATAAATGCGGCAAATATGAAAGAAAAAATATTCGTCGGCAGTATGTCCTGTTATGCCTGTCCCATCGCCTGCGGCAAAGTAAGTTTAATAAGAAGCGGTCCCTACGCCGGCACCATGATTGAAGGGCCCGAGTTTGAATCGACCGGCCTCCTGGGAGCCAACTGCGGCGTCTCCGACCTGGAGGCCCTGGTGAAGGCAGTGGAGATCTGTGATATCTACGGTCTGGATACCATGTCCGCCGGGGCTGTAGCCTCCCTGGCCATGGAGTGTTATGAAAAAGGAATAATTACCAAAGAAGATACCGACGGGCTGGAGCTTAATTTTGGCAACGGAGAAGCCTTGGTAGCCTTAATGGAAAAGATCGCCCGCAGAGAGGGTATCGGCGACCTCTTTGCTGAAGGGGCGAAACGGGCGGCGGAGAAGCTGGGCGTACCGGAGCTGGCCATGCAGGTCAAGGGGCAGGAATTCGCCACTTATGAACCGCGGGGCTGCAAGGGCATGGGCTTGGGTTACGCCATTTCACCTAAAGGAGCCCACCATATGATCGCGCCCACTATGGGGCCAGAGACAGCCGGCGACGGTAGTAAGCGCTTTGAATACAAAGGCAAGGCCGCCCTGGTGCGGGAAACCCAGTTTCTTATGGCGGTTGTCGACTCCCTTTCCCTGTGTTCCTCCATGCGTTTCGCCCTGGGATTGAAGGAACAGATAGATTTGTATTGCGCCGTTACGGGTTTGGCTTTGGACGAAGCGGGGGCCATGTTAATTGGCGAAAAGATAACCAACCTTGAGCGCCTATTTAATCTGCGGGAAGGTTTCGACCGCAAGGACGACTATCTACCATCGCGGATGCTCAAAGAAAAGATGCCCACCGGTCCCAGTCAGGGTCACCTGGTAGAGTTAGATCCTATGTTGGATGAATACTACGACCTCATGGGCTGGGACCATGAGGGCCGGCCGACGGAAAATAGGCTGGCTGAACTCGGTTTGGCCGAACTATGGCGGGAAGTTAGATAAGCCCAATTCCTCCCTTATTTTATATAACAGGGAAGGCGCGATGCCTTCCTTTTTTTACTCGTTGAGAAGGGTATATTTTCTTAGTGTCAAAATAAATATTAAAACGGTTAGCACGATAAAATAAGGAGCAAATCTAAATGGTCAAAAAAATAAAGGTTCGGTTACCCGAAGGTAAAGAAAAAGTATGTGTTGCGGGGACAACAATCTTAGAAATTCTGGTTACAGGAAAAGGTCCGGGAGAACCCCTTTTAGCTTTGGTTAAGGGTGAGGAAGTAGAACTAACGGAAAGATTACACGATGATGTAATTTTAGTTCCCATAACCCTAAAGGACCCACAGGGAGCTGCCGCTTATCTCAGGGGTTTAAGTTTTTTATTGATTAAAGCAGTAAAAGATATTTTTCCCGAGGCCGGGGTGACAATTGAACATTCTCTGGGTAAGGGTATTTACGGTGAGATTCATTACACCAGAAAGATAAATGAACGGGATATTGCTGTGATTAAAGAAAGAATGCAGCAAATAGTTACGGCCGATGAAAAAATAGAAAGGATAGAAGTAAAAAAGGAAGAGGCTGTAAGGATATTTACTTTGCAGGGCATGACCGATAAGCTCAGGTTATTAAAGTATATAAATCTTCCCCGCATCAATCTTTATCGATGCGGCGATTTATATGATTATTTTTACGGGCCTATGGTGCCGTCCATGGGTTATTTAAAAGTATTCGACCTGCTTTATTATGACCCCGGCTTTATTTTGATGTATCCCCAGGCCGGAGACCCTTTTCACATACCACCCTTTCATGACCTCCCCAAGCTCGCCAGGATTTTTAAAGAGGCCGAGGAATGGGCTAACATCCTGGACGTTGGCGATGTTGGAGCGTTGAACGATAAAGTTGTGTCGGGAGAAATCAATGAAATAATCCTGGTAAATGAAGGCCTGCATGAAAAAAAGATTGCCAATATCGCCGACATGATATACGCGGGCAAAGATAAAATAAAAATTGTGCTTATTGCCGGCCCGTCTTCTTCAGGTAAGACTACTTTTGCCAGGAGGTTGTCAATACAGCTAAGAGTTTTAGGATTAAAACCTTACCCGCTGTCTTTGGACGATTACTTTGTCGACAGGGAACATACGCCAAAAGATGAAAGTGGGAATTACGATTTTGAGTCTATCAGGGCGCTGGACCTGGAGCTCTTTAACCAGCACCTTGCGGCCCTTTTAAATGGCGAAGAAGTAGAAATACCGCGGTTTAATTTTCGCACGGGATTGAGGGAATGGATCGGCAGGAAATATAAAATGGAAAAGGATTCCGTACTTGTGATTGAAGGCATTCACGGGCTAAATGAAATTTTGACTTCATCCGTGCCGCGCGAAAACAAATATAAAATCTACATCAGTGCCCTGACCCAGTTAAATATAGATAACCATAACCGCATACCCACTACTGACAGCAGGCTGATGAGGAGAATTGTTAGGGATTACCTGTACCGGGGCCGTGATGCCGCAACGACCATCCTTACCTGGCCGCAGGTCAGGGCAGGGGAAGAGAAAAATATTTTTCCTTACCAGGAAGAAGCCGACATTATGTTTAATTCTGCCCTGGTATATGAAATGTGTATTTTAAAGAAATATGCTGCACCTCTCCTGAGGGAGATACCCGTGAGCAGCCCGGCCTATCTGGAGGCTAAAAGGTTATTGACTTTTTTAAGTTATTTCCTGGAAGCCGAAGAAAATGCGATACCCAACAACTCGATTATAAGGGAGTTTATCGGCGGCAGCTGTTTTGAGTAACGTAAGGGGCTTTGTGCGTAACGGTTCATTGCACGGCCGGTAAAGTTCACCCCCTTGGTGCCGATATATTGGGATGAGGATATTTTATGGGGTGAATTAGGTGCGCATCACCAACCGCATGCTCGGCCAAAACGTCGTTAACAACATCAACCGCAACCTGGAATACATGTATCGAGTGCAAGAGCAGATGTCCACCGGCAAGAGGGTCAACCGCCCTTCCGACGACCCCATCGTCGTGGCCCGGGTCCTCGCCTTTAAAACCTCCATTGCCGCCAATGACCAGTATAAAAAGAACATGGAAGACGCCAAGGGCTGGATCGACGCCTCGGAAAGCGCCCTGGGCATGGCCACCGATGTGCTCCAGCGGGCTAGGGAATTGGCGGTCTACGGAGCCAACGGCACCATGCCAGAGGAGTCTATGCAGGCCCTGGGCGAGG
Source organism: Moorella humiferrea (assembly GCF_039233145.1). Lineage (NCBI taxonomy): Bacteria > Bacillati > Bacillota > Clostridia > Neomoorellales > Neomoorellaceae > Neomoorella > Neomoorella humiferrea. The sequence continues at coordinate 745,764 of NZ_CP136419.1, forward strand.
AGGTCGAACAGCTCCTCGACGAGATGGTGCAGGTCGCTAACACTTCTTACGGTGGCCGTTACTTGTTTGGCGGCACCGTCACCACGAAGGTTCCTTTCAATAAAATTAGCGACACTAACAACCTGCAGTATCCAGTGGCGTATCAAGGCGATACGGGGAGTCTTAATTGGGAGATCGCTCCGGGGGTGGTGCTACCCGTCAACGAGAACGGGCGCAAAGTTTTTGTGGAGGCGGTAGACGACGGGTCCGGCGGAAACCTTTCCCTCTTTAAACTTTTAAGCGATTTGAGCGGGGCGTTGAAAAGCGGCGATTACGGCCAGGTGGAGGCCAGCCTCGGTAAATTCGACCAGGCCATCGACCACTTGTTAAACATCCGCGCCGCCTTGGGCGCCAAGAGCAACCGCATGGAGATGGCCATGTCCCGCCTTAACGACACCCAGATCGGCCTTACCACCACCATGTCCAAGCTGGAAGACGTGGACCTGGCCGAAACGGTAATGAACTACAAAAACCGGGAGAACGTCTACCTGGCTTCCCTGGCTACCGGGGCCATGGTCCTGCAGCCGAGCCTCATCGACTACCTGCGCTGATTCGGGGAGGGGAGCCGGGTTGGGCGTCAAACTATTGCGCGTAAAAATAAAGCCTCTGTTTGTTGTGCTACTGGCGGCGGTAGCCGTCTTTTTTTCCTGGGGGAATAATGCGGCGGCGGCCGCAGCGCCGCTGATAACCAGCATTACCCCGGCGAACGGGCCGATGACCGGCGGGACGTGGGTGACCGTCAACGGCTCCTACTTTGCCCCAGGGGCCCAAGTCTATTTTGACGACGAACCGGCTTTAGAAGTAACCTTCAGCAGCTCTAGTAAATTGCTGGTCAAGACGCCGCCGCGGGCGACGTCGGGTAAAGTGGACGTCAAAGTGGTCAACCCCGACGGCCAGCAGTACATGAAGGTGGCTGCCTTTCTTTACGACCCGGTGGTCACGGAAGTCATCACCGGGGAAGAAGGGCGTACCGGCAGCACCACCGGCGGCCAGTGGATAACCGTCAAAGGCAGTGGCTTTCAGAACAATCTTATTCTCTACATCGGCAGCAACCCGGCCACGCAAGTCACCGTCTCCGCCGACGGCCAGACCATTACCGCCCTGACGCCGCCGGGTACGGTGGGCAAAGTAGCGGTGAAGGTGGTCAACCCCGACGGGGGCACGGGGATTCTTCCGGCGACGGATGCCAATACCTTCACTTACCGTTTGAGCCAGCCGGAGATAACCGCTGTTTCTCCCGCCAGCGGCACCTGGCTGGGGGGCACGGAAGTCACGATTTCCGGTAAGGAGCTGAGCCCCTCCGGCGTCGTGCGCTTTGGCGGGGTGCCGGCAACAATCAAGCAGGCCAACGACATCACTTCCCTGGTGGTTATTACCCCGCGCGGTTCTGTGGGCCTGCAGGACGTGACCATCACCAACCCCGACGGCCAGACCAGCCCAGTTACCAGCGCGACGAAATTTGAATTCATCGCCACCCCTGTCATCGATGCCGTGACGCCCAATTACGGCAGCCCCCAGGGGGGCACGGAAGTGACCATAACGGGCAGCAACTTCCCGCCCGCTGGGCAGATCGGGGTCACCTTCGGCGGCAGGGCGGCCGTTGTCCAAGAGGTGGGCGCGGGCTATATCAAGGTTATCACCCCGGAAAACGCCCCCGGCACGGTGGCCGTGACTGTTTACGATACCAGCAATCCCGAAAAATCTTATACGGTGCTTAAGGGTTTTACCTATATTACCGAAAAGAGCAGCCCCGTCATTACCGCCATCACCCCCAACGCCGGCAGTAAAGACGGGGGTACGGAAGTGACCATCACGGGGAGCGATTTTCGTTCCGGTGTCGACGTGCCGCTAAAGGTGAAATTCGGCAGCGTCTACGCCGCCCAGGTGACGGTCAAGAGCACGACCGAGCTGTTAGTCGTCGCCCCGCCCAGCACCGTGACCGGGCCCGTGGACGTGACGGTGGAAAACCCCGACGGCGGTAAGGCTACATACCCTTACGGTTTTACCTATCTAGCGCCGGAGCGTGTCCTTTTAATCACCGGTATCACCCCCAACCGGGGGTCCATGGAAGGCGGTACTCCGGTGGTGGTTAACGGCGCCAACTTCCTCGACCCGGCGGATCCTTCCGTGGCAGATATAGAGCTCACCATCGGCGGCAATCCGGTGAAAAACCTTACATGGGACGCGGCGAGCAAAGCGTACCGGGGCGTCACTCCCGCCGGATACGGCACCCAGGATGTTGTTTTATTGATTAAACGCTGGCAGGATGGCATTTTAATAACGGAAAAGGCCCTACTTCCCGGCGGCTTTACCTATGTCGTGCCCCAGAGCAAACCGCAAATCACGGCCATCGATCCGGCGGGCGGACCATTATCAGGCGGGACACTTATCCACATTTACGGCAGCGACTTCCGGGCGCCCCAGGCTGGGGAGACGGTCCAGGTCTACATCGGCAGCCTGCCGGCAAGCGGCGTTCAGGTAGTTAGCTCTACGGAGATCACCGCCGTTACGCCCAAAGCGACCAGTACCGGACTTTACGACGTTACGGTCATCAACCCCGACCTGGCCACGGCCGTTTTGCCCAACGCCTTTACCTATGTGTCCAGCACCATGACCATCGTCAGCGTGACCCCCGATAAAGGCCCGGTTGATAGGGAGACCATGATTACCATTACCGGCGCCAATTTCAACCAGGACAGGGACGAAACCGGCATGGTTTACCTCGTAGTAGAACTGGGCACCGCGGAAGAAGGGTACCTGCCAGCTACGGGTGTAGTCGTGAGCGATGATGGTGCCACCATCACGGCTTTAACGCCCAGATTTACCGCCGGCACCAAAGACGTAGTGGTACGTAACCATTTCGGCAGCGTTACCCTCCCCGGGGCTTTTACCTATTACGTACCGTCCAGCAAGCCAGAAATCGCCGGGGTGTATCCGGCCACGGGACCAACCACCGGCGGCACGCCCATAACTATTTACGGCGACAGGTTCCAATCTAAAGCCAGTGTCACTATCGGCGGCAGGATGGCTACCGGGGTAGAAGTGGTGAGCCCGGCGGAAATCCGCGCCGTAACGCCTGCCGGGCAGCCGGGCCGGCAGGACATCGTGGTCACAAATCCCGACGGCGGTACGGCGGCCCTGGCGGCAGGGTTCACCTACGTCAGCCACCCGGTGGTAAAAAACGTCACCCCATCCCGGGGAAGCGTTGCCGGCGGCACCATCGTCACCCTCCAGGGCGCGGACTTTTATCCGGGCATGCAGGTTTACTTTGGCAGCATAACGGAAGTGGTCTACGGTAACGTCGGCGGCAGCATGGTCTGGCAGGTGCCGGCCTCCGACGTCCAGGTGATTGACACGCAGACGGCCAGAGTCCGCCTGCCGGCGTGGTCGGAAAGCGTCGCATTTCAAAACGGCGCCAGGGTAGACATCGCGGTGGTAAACAGCGATGCCGTTTTAACCTCTGACGGCGGTAGCTTTATCGCCCACGACATCTTTACATATTACCAGCCCCTGACCTCCCCGCGGGTGGACGAGGTGACACCCAATTTCGGACCCGTCCAGGGTGGCAATGAAGTCCTTTTGAGCGGCGACGGCTTCCAGCCCGATGTGAAGGTCTACTTCGGCTGGGAAGAGGCCCGTGTACTGGAGGTGACCCCCAACTTTATCCGGGTGAGTGCCCCGACGAATGAAGCGGGCCTGTACGACATCACGGTGGTAAACGTCTACGACACGGGCGTTTTTATAAAAGAAGACGCATACGAGTACCGCCAGCCCCTGACCGCACCCAAGATCACCGGCGTTTTCCCATCCATGGGCCCGGCCGGGGGCGGGACCCTTCTGACCATCAGCGGCGCCTACTTCTGGCCCGGGGTGCGGGTATTTATCGGCAACAACGAGGCCTTCCTTTACGTCGACGCCGCGGGCCAGATTGTGCCAAAAGAGCAGGGGGTGCAGAGCGTCGTTCCCCTAGTGACCGCAGGGGGAACCATCATTTACGTACATACCCCGGAAGGACCGAAGGTTGGTGAAAACTACATCGCCGGGCCGGTGGACGTGATTGTCGTCAATCCCGACGGCGGCAGCGCCATCCTGAAGGGAGGCTTCACCTATAAGCTGCCCGACAGCCGCCCGGTTATTACCGGCGTCAGTCCGGACCGCGGTACAGTAAAGGGCGGTACGCCCGTGACCATTACCGGCAGCGATTTCCGCGAAGAACTTAAAGTCTATTTCGGCGGTAAGGAGGCCGTCGTCAACAAAATCGATCCAGGGGCCATCGAGGTGGTAACGCCGGCCCACGACGCCGGTACGGTGGACGTGACGGTGGTCAACAAGGACGGCGGCGTGGCTACGGCCTATCGAGCCTTTACCTACCTTGTGCCGGGCAGCGAGCCGGTAGTAAAGAGCATAGACCCCGGTGCGGGCAGCGTCCTGGGCGGCACTAGGGTGACCATCGGCGGCGAGGATTTCCGTGAGGGTGTCAAAGTCTACTTCGGCGGCACGGAAGCTTTAGAAGTGGTCCGGGTCGATTACAAGACCGTTACGGCCGTCACCCCGCCCCACGTAGCAGGGACGGTCGACGTGACGGTGGTCAACCCCGACGCTGGCTCTTATACCCTGCGCCGGGCCTTTACCTATCAGGGCACGGTGCCCCGCATCGACGCCGTGGCGCCGGAGCGCGGGCCCCAGGAAGGCGGCATCAAGGTGGTCATCCGCGGCGCCGACTTCTTGGCACCTGTGCAGGTCTATTTCGGTACGGCAGCGGCCGCAAGCGCTACGGTGGTGGAGAACGGCACCATGATCGAGGTGACCCTTCCGGCCGCGCCCCAGGGACGTCTTGGGGCAGTGGATGTTAAGGTGGTCAACGGCGACGGCGCGGAAGCCGTAAAGGAAAAGGCCTTTACCTATGTGGTGCCCGACAGCCGGCCGGTCATCACCGGGATTGAACCGTCCAGTGGCAGCACCCTGGGTGGCAACTGGGTCACCATCACCGGTGAGGACTTCCGCGAGGGCCCCCAGGTGTTCATCGGCGGCCAACCGGTTCTGGAAGTAAAGCTAATCGACGGGCGGACGCTGCGGGTGAAGATGCCGCCCCACAGCGAAGGACCCAAGGACGTTACCGTGACAAATTACGACGGCGGTACCTGCACCCTGGCGGCGGCCTATACCTATAAAACCCCGGAGAGCCAGCCCGTGATTAATAAAGTGGAACCGGCCCGCGGTCCCCATGTTGGCGGCACGGCCATCACCGTTACCGGCCTAGACTTCCGCCAGGGGGTAAAGCTCTACATCGGCGGGGCGCCGGCTCTAAACGTGGTGCGGGTGGATTATAAAACCATCACGGCGGTGACTCCGGCGGGCAGCGTCGGCCCGGCCGACGTGACGGTGGTCAATCCCGATGAAGGCACCTTCACCCTGCCCAAAGGCTTTACCTTCTATTATGTGGAGGCCCCGGTAGTTACCGCCGTGACACCCAACGAGGGCCCGGCCACCGGCGGCACGGCCATCCAGATCAGCGGCCAAAAGTTTGCCAAAGGGGCCATGGTCAGCATCGGCGGCGTTTTGGCACCGGATGTAAAATGGGTTAACGACTCTTTGATTACCGCCACAACCCCTCCCGGCAGCATCGGCTGGCAGGAGGTCCGGGTGGTAAACCCCGACGGCGGTTGGGGCGCTCTGGCGAACGGCTTTCACTACCTCAAACCCCGGGGGGTGCCGGCGACGCCCACGGGCTTTAGGGCCTGGTCCATAAACGACGGCCAGGGTCTTGAATTAACCTGGGACGCGGCGGAGTTCGCCAATTACTACGAGATCTGGGCGGCGGAATCCCCCGGCGGGCCCTACAGGTTTTTTGCCCGCACAAAGGATACGACCTTTTACAGCGATGACCTGCCCGGAGAAAGGGAGTTATACTTCCGCGTTAGGGCGGTTAACGAGTTCGGCTACTCGGAATTCAGCGAAGATGACTATGCTGCGACGGCAGAAAGTACCGATGAAGAAAGCGGCGGCTATTATGAGGACTTAAAAATCACAAGCGGACGCGACGGTGTTGAGGCGGTCATAAAAGAGGCGGCCCTTTTGGCCGGGGATTACCGCGTGGACCTTTCCACTTACGGCGGCTCCCGCCCCAGATACGTAGTCAGGGTGGCGGCGGCTGCGGCCACCGCGGCCAAGGGCAGCCTTAGCATCGGCATGGGTGAAATCAACCTGACGGTTCCGGCCGCGGCTTTAAGAGAGGTCTACCGCAGCACCCTGGGTGGTGCCGCTCAAGATGATGCCTGGGTGGAAATAGTCGTTGAGGACCGGGGACAGGGCGAGGCGGAAGCCCTTTTAAAGGGCCTGCCGGCCGGAGGTCGGGTGGCGTCCCGGGTATGGGGCGTCCAAATGCAGGGAAGAATGGGCGCCCGGCTTTATTCCTTGAACTATTTCCCCGGCGGCGGCCTGCTCATCTTCAATACCCCCGGCGTCCTCAGTCCCGCTATATATGCCAGCACGGCCTTTAGCGCCGCTTGGCAGCCCGTGACGAGCGCCTATACGCCGCGGGCGGCACGTATCCTCTTAGCCGGCAAATACGCCCTGATCGATTTGGGGGGTAAATGATGGCTTGGCCCAGAATGACGCTCCTTTTTACTTGGCTCACTCTTCTTCTCGCCACTGTCTTCTGCGGGGAGACAACAGGGCAACCGTTAAACAGTCAGACCCTGGGCGGGCAGGCGGGGGCTGAAGGACGCCTTATGGCGGTGCAGTTTGCCGATATGGAAGGCCACTGGGCCCGCGTGCCCGTAATGCGCCTGGCGGGCCAGGGTATTATAAGCGGCCGCGGCGACGGCCGCTTCGATCCCGAAGCGCCGGTGACCCGCATCGAGGCCCTGAACCTTTTGGGGCGGGCCGCGGGCTGGGAGGCTTCAACTACAGGCACCGGCCAGAACAGGCAGGGGGCTAGCTACTTACCGGCAGCCGCCCAGAAATTTTTAACGACGAAAGAAAAGGCCTACACTTTAGCCGACTGGCAGGCTCCGGCCGCCCGGCAGGAAGTGGCGGCCTGGGTGGGCAGGGCTTTAGGCCTTGCCCCGGCGGGCACCGCTTTCTTGCCCGCCCTGGCGTCCTTTCAGGACAGCGGCGAGGTGGATGGCGAACTAGCACCCATGGTGGAGGCCGTGCTCCAGGAGAGCCTCATGGCCGGAGTGCAGGCAGGCATCTTCGCTCCCCGGCAGGCGATGACCAGGGCGGAAATGGCGGCCCTCCTCGACCGCCTCGACGGCCGCCTGGCTTCCCTGCGGGGCGCCTCTCGTCTGGAAGGCCAGGTAGTGGACCGGGTGGAAACCTGGACGGATGGGGGCGGGAGGATTGTAACCCTGCGGGTGGCGACCTTTGGCGGACCCGTCGTGGGCCTGCAGATTGAACTGGGGGCAAATGGGGAATCCCTTGTAGATTTCCTTCTATATAAAAACGGGGCCCTTACCCTGGGCCGCGGGTTGAATGTGGGGGATACGGTAAAGCTCTTCCTCCAGGGGGAAAAGGTTTTGTACGCCGAAGCTTCCCCGGGGGCTTTTAATATAGGCGGCAGCGCCGCCAGCGCCATTAACGGACCCACCGCCACCCCGGCCTACAATCAGGGCGATATCCGTATGGTAAACGGATACCTGCGGGAAATAAACGATGACAAGCTAGTCGTCGTCGACGGTGCCGGGAACGAAAGAAGCGTCGCCATCACAGGGACGACGACCATCATCCGTTCCGGCCATATTCTCCTGCCTGATGATTTAAAAACCGGCGACCAGGTCAAAGTCCAGATGGACGGCAGGGGGCGGGCCCTGACGGTCCAGGTGGGTAACGACACCAACCGCCTGGGAAGGGTCCTGCGGGGGAAGGTCGACCGGGTGAATCCTTTGGACGGCAAGATCGTCCTCCGCGATACAGGCGAGTTTTTCTACGGCACCTGGCTACCGGGGGATTCCTTAAAGACCCTGAAACTTTCCCGGGATGCGGTTGCTTCCCTGTTCGGGTCGGGCGGCAGCCTTGGGGTGGCGGCGGGCGGTTTCAACGGGGAAGTCTTGACCGTCCTGGAGGATGGTACCGGCAGCGATACCGCTACGGCAGTGACAAAGGCGGGGGCTTCCATGCGTCTTTATGAAGGAACCCTCGAAGACCTCTACCTGGGCAGCGGCGAGATGTTTTTAGAAGGCGAAGATAAGCCGTTGCTCTTAACAAATGATACCATATTTATTAAAAACGGCCAAAAAGTTGCGGCGGCGGATTTCAAAGCAGGCGACTATGTATTCATGGTGGCGGCGGGTCCCGGCACCGGCCAGGCCCTCATGGTTTACGGTACCGACGTGCTGCCTGCGTCGTGGCGCCTGTACCGGGGAGAGATTGAAGAGGTAAAAAAAGAAGGGTTTACCCTGTACGACGTTGAGGTTATGGGATATGGGTCCGGACGGCCTTTCGACTGGGAGGAGACGGAGGATGATAAGGATTTCAACCTGGATTGGGAGCCGGTCATCATGGGACAAGGCGGAGAGATGAGCAGGGACGACTTTACCGCCGGACGTTTTACCGGCGATTATGAAGGCGATTATGCCTATGTCCTGGCCCGGGGGAATACAGCCCACGGCCTCTTGGTCCTGCCGGACGATGCGGTGGGTCCTACCATGACCAGCCTCGGCCGCCTTAAGGGAATCGACCGCGATGATGGAACGGTTACTTTGACGGCCGTACGCGACTGGAGTACAGGCTATGGGCGCTGGCAGGACCGGGATGAAGATTTAGAGTTAGACGCCCGAAGGGCTCTGGTGCTGAAAGGAAGAAAAATAGGGGCGCCGGAAGAACTGGTACCCGGCGACGTCTTATACGTCGTTCATGACGGCAGGCAGGCCCTGGTATTAATGGTTGCCGATTAACATTAAGGTTGAGGTGGTACAAGTGAGCGCTAGATGGGGGGCCCTGGTTTTCCTGGCGACGTTTTTATCCATGGTTTTTATACCTGCCACCTCGGCCGCAGCCCTCGATTACTACCGTTTCCACGGCGGTATAAAGAATGAAAAGGATTACGCCGAGGTCCTCTATATAACCGGCGAGCCGGTAATCCTCCGGGGCACGATCCAGGAGAGCTTCGGCCAGGCCAGGGATGGGCGCATAACCGGCAGGGTGACCTACCGGTTGGGGAATACAGATAAAGGCATTACATTGACCCGTACCGTGAGCTTCGTCACCTCCGTAGAGAAAAACGGTCGCCAGGAGGTAAATACCACCACGGTGGACCGCTTCAGCGAGACGATCACGGTTGGGAAGAACCGGTATGCCCTGCAGGATTTTCAATTTTCTCGTTCCGACCTCATCGATCACCAGCCGGCTGTGGATTATAAAAGCGGGAACTGGTCGGCGCGCAAGGTCTATAGCTTAAACAACGGCCAAGCTACCGTTGTTGTTGAAACCTGGGGCGATACGGTGGGCTACAACCACGCCTGGGGCAGCACCGAAACCGCCCGGGAAGAAGGTACCGTATCCTTCAGCGGCAAGGTGGCCCTGGATAAAACCAACCTTGTCGCCACCTCCTGGAACTGCAGCTTTAGCCAGGGCGTTTCTTACCACCGTACCCGTTACCTGGAATACCAGGCCAACGAACCGCAGAACATCAGCTTTGCCGGGGGCTACGTCGAGAACAGCCGTACCACGGAAACCCTGCAATATCAGGGCAGCTTTCCTGATCTTGATAACGGCGTGCTGGCAAGCACAAAATTGATAAAGCGGGAAGGAGACTGCGAACTCCAGGGGCTGGCCGATAAAAACCGTTTGTGGGTGGCACAACTGGCCGACGTCCGCGGCCACTGGGCCGAAGGCGATATCCGCCAGATGTACGGACTGGGAGCCTTCGAAGAAACTGGGGATTATTTCTACCCCACGCTGCCCTTCTACCGTGGTCAATTTGCTCGGGCCCTGGTGGCGGTCCTCGACCTGCCTTTGCCGGTTGAAGATACGGGAGGTTCCCGGTTGGCGGCAGGGCCTCCCGCCGTTCGCTCCCTGGCTGGAACTTCTGGCCTGGCCGGCAGGACGCCCCAGACCTCACAGGCCCAGGAAAAGCCCCTCTTTACCGATGTTGCCGTCACCGATCCCGCCTACAAATACTATCGGGCCGTTTATGAGGCCGGAGTGATGACGGGCACGGGACCCGGATTATTTAATCCTACCAGGCCTTTGACCCGCGCCGAAGCCCTGGTCATCCTGGTGCGGGCCCTGGGGTTGGAGGGAAGGGGGCCGGCGGGTTATGTAACTACCTCCTTCATGGACGACGCGGAAATACCCTCATGGGCCCGCCCGGCCATTTATGTAGCAGAGAAGATCGGCCTGGCCCGGGGCGATGAATACGGGTTTTTAAAGCCCAACGAAGTGTTGAGCAGGGCCGAAGCGGCGGTTTTCCTCAACCGGTTCGTCCGTTACCTCCAGGAAGAGATGACCGCCGACTACCGGGAACGGTTGCTGGGGTTTAACTAGCGTCTACTTCCGGCGATATATATCCTTAAATCAATTAAGCCTTATGAAAGGCGGGTTTGTGAGTGAAGGTACCGACGTCGCGTTTCGGAGTCATAGAGATCGGGCCGGCGGATGTGCTGAACTTCCCGGAAGGCGTTCCGGCCTTTGAACAATTGCGCGAGTTTTTCCTGCACCCCATACCGGACAACCCGGCTTTCATTTGGCTCCAAGCCATAGCCGATCCGGACGTGGCCTTCCTGCTGGTGGACCCCTTTCTCTTTTTCCCCGGTTACGAAGTGGAGATTCCGGAAGGACTGCAGCAGGAGCTGAAGATCAAAGAGGCCGCCGACGTCCTGGTCCTGGCGGTAGTGACGGTGCCGGACGGCGACGTCCGGCGTATGACGGCCAATCTGGTGGCGCCGGTGATCATCAACAGGGCCGCCCGCCTGGGAAGGCAGTATGTAATGGAAGGTACGAAGTATACAACCCGGCATCCCCTGTTTCGTGACAAAGGGTGAAGGGCGCCGGTGGACACAGGGGGAGCGGCAGGCACGCAGGTGGAAGGCGGCTGCCGGGAAAGGGAAGACTAATGCAGGGCGGGGGGCGTTACACCCACTTGAGGCCATAATAAAGGGGCGATAGATCGTGCTCGTTTTGACCCGGCGGGTCAACGAAACCATAATTATCGACGGCAAGATCAAAGTAACCGTCGTGGCTATCGAAGACGACAAAATCCGCATCGGCATCGACGCCCCGCCGGAGGTGGGAATTGTCCGCGAGGAGCTTTTGAACGCCGTGCGCGATGAAAATAAAGCAGCCGCCCGTACCGCTTTGGTGCCGGGGGATTTGCCTAAAAATTTCCTCTCGCGACCAGGTAAAGATCGCGGCGACCGTACCGATATGTAATTTACATAGCGCAGGTAGAAGCCTTAAGGAGGGCACGGACTTTGAAGATAACTGGAGAGGGAACAACGTACTGGAACCGGGTGCGTGCGGTCTACAAGCAGAATGAAGTAGCCCGGCCCGGGGAAGGGGCCGGCCGGCCGCGTTGGGATGGCGACAGCGTCCAGCTTTCCGCCACCGGTAGGCTGGTGGGCGAGCTGAAGGCCCGCCTGGCAGAGGCGGATGACGTCCGCCACGGGCGGGTAGAGACCCTGCAGGCCGCCGTGGCCGCCGGCACGTATAAAGTACCCCTGGAAGACGTGGCCGACGCCATCTTGAAGGAGATGAGCCGTTGAAGAAACTGGCAGAAATCCTGCAGGCAGAGCTGGAAGTGGTGCGGGACCTTTTGACGGTGTGCCGTTGGGAGCAGGAAGCCCTGGTGGCCGACGATATAGAGGCGCTCCGCGCGGCCGTGGAAAAAAAGGGGGACCTGTCCCGAGCGTTGGCGGCCCTGGAGGAAGAACGCCGGCAAGCGGCACGATTTGAGGAAGCCGACGGCACCGCCCCGGATGTCCTAGAGGAACTGCTGGACCTTTTGCGGCAGGCAGTGCGGGACCTCCAGGAAGTAAACGAAACGAACCGCCTTCTGGCGCGCCAGTCCCTGGCTTACACGCGTAAAGTGCTTGCCCTCCTTGTACCGGAAGACAAGTCCCCGGTTCTCATGGACCAGTTGGTTTAGGAAGGGTGAAAACAGTGCCGGGAACTTTTTTCGGCTTTAACACCGCCCTGCGCGGTATGCAGGCCGCCCAGCGCAGCATCTATACTACCGCCCACAACATCGCCAACGCCAACACCGAGGGCTATACCCGCCAGCAGGTGGTGCTGGCCACAACACCAGCCTATCCCGTTCCGGCCATGAACCGGCCCGGGGGTACGGGCTGGCAGATCGGCACCGGCGTCGACAGCCAGGAAACCCGCCGTATGCGGGACGAATTCTTAGATACTCAGATCCGCCGCGAAACCGGGTCTTTAGGCATGTGGGAACAAATCCAGGACGTCTTACAGCAGGTAGAGATTGTTTTTAACGAGCCTTCGGACACGGGTTTAAGCACCCTGATGAGCCAGTTCTGGGCCGCGTGGCAGGAGCTCTCGAAGAACGCGGAAAGCTCCCCCGTGCGGACCACCGTCGTCGAGACAGCCAGCGCCCTGGCGGAAGCCTTTAACCACAGCGCCCAGCAGCTGGAGACGATCATCAATGATATCGACCAATCCATAGAGCTGAAGGTAACTGAAATCAACTCCCTGGCTCGGCAGATAGCTGACCTGAACGTCCAGATTAAAAATGTAGTCGCCGCCGGTGACCAGCCCAATGATCTCCTGGATCAGCGGGATATGTTGCTGGATAGGCTCAGCAAGATAATCGATTTTGAGGTGGAATACAATAAAGTAGACGTCAACGGCGAAGCTCTCTATGACGGGCAGATTAAGATAAAGATCGGCGGTGCCTATTTGGTTGAGATAAATAATGGTAGTAATATAATCCATGAAGTGACGGATAATGGTCCGGAAAGTGGCAAGATTTACTGGGAAGAAAATGGGACGGAGATTAATCCCGTCCGCGGGGAGATAAAGGGTCTTCAGCAGGCGCGGGAAGACGTCCAGCTGTACCTTGACAGGCTCGATGTTTTAGCTAGGGGGCTGGCAGAAAACATCAATGACCTTCACGGGAAGGGATTGGATTTGAGCGGGCAGCCTGTAAGCGGAACTAGTTATGAAAACTTTTTCGTGGTTTTAAGTAATCCACCATCTACAGGGGATATCAGCGACAGCGGCATTACTGCAAAAAACATCGGCGTCAACCTCAATATCCGCAATGACGTGACGAAAATCGCCGCAGCCGATGTTAGCGGCGGCGCCGGAAACGGTGCCAACGCATTAAAAATAGCCCAGCTGCAGTCTAAGTTATTCCAGGAAAACGATACCGACGGCGACGGCAGCATTGATACTCTCGTTGCAGATACAAGCGGCGTCACCTTCGATGACTACTACAAAAACTTCACTGCCAAACTGGGCGTCGACGCCCATGAAGCCGAACGCATGACCACCAACCAGGGCGTCCTGGTGGACCAGCTTACCAACCGCAAAGAATCCATTTCCGGCGTTTCCCTGGACGAAGAAATGGCCAACATGCTCCAGTACCAGCGGGCTTATGAAGCCGCGGCCAGAATGATTACCACCCTAGACGCTATGCTCGATAAAATCATCAACGGCATGGGCGTGATCCGGTAGAATAAATTATGGGAGGAGATACAATGACCCCGGTCAAACCGGGGTGTTTTATTAGCCCGCAAAAGAAGAAAATCTTACTTTCGCCTCTATAGCTCTGAACTAAGATGTCGATATAATTCTTTAGGGATAAAACAAAAAGTTTAAAGAGAAGAAGGAAAATAAAAGTCACGCTAAATACCAATTTATGTAATAAAGGAAGGTCCTATTTTGCGTATTTTAGTAACCGGTGCCGGCGGCTTTATCGGCTCTCACCTTACGGAAAGACTCGTCAAGGAAGGGCACAAAGTCCGGGCCTTTGTTCATTATAATTCCAGTAATACCTGGGGTTGGCTGGAAGAAAGCGAAGTTAAAGACGATATTGAAGTCTTTGCCGGTGATATCCGCGATTATGACAGCGTCCGGGCTGCCATGCGGGGAATAGAAGTAGTATTCCACCTTGCAGCCCTGATAGGGATACCCTATTCTTACGTCACGCCGGTCGCTTATATCAGGACGAACATCGAAGGCACATATAATATTTGCCAGGCTGCCCGTGAAGAAGGCGTGAGAAGGGTGATCCACACTTCTACGTCCGAGGTTTACGGGACGGCCCGGTATGTTCCTATTGATGAAGAGCATCCCCTCCAGGCCCAGTCACCCTATGCCGCCAGCAAGATAGGCGCCGACCAGCTGTCCCTGAGTTTTTACCGGTCTTTTGACCTGCCGGTAACCGTCGTCCGCCCCTTCAACACCTACGGCCCGCGCCAGTCGGCCAGAGCCGTTATCCCGGCAATAATCACCCAGCTACTAAGCGGGCAGGAAGAGATCAAGCTGGGCAACCTGGCACCGACGCGGGATTTTAATTTCGTTGCAGACACAGTTAACGGTTTTATCACAGCCGGGATGGCAACAAATACGGTGGGCGAAGTGGTTAATATCGGCAGCGGCCGGGAAATAAGCATCGGCGATCTGGTTGAGCTGATAGGACAACTGATGGGGATAAAGGTAAGAGTACAGGCCGATGCGGAGCGATACCGCCCTGAAGCGAGCGAAGTGGAGCGTTTATGCTGCGATAACCGCAAAGCCGCTCGGATGGTAGGATGGCGGCCGGAATTCTCTTTAAATGAAGGTCTGGCAATAACAATCGATTGGTTTAAAAATCACCTGGCTTTATATAAAGCCGGGCAATATAACGTCTAAGGCGGCGCCTTATGATGCAGGAAGTTAAGATACCCCTGGACTGGCCCGATATCGGCGAGTTAGAAAAGGAGTATGTATTAAAAGCTCTAGAAAGCGGCTATGTTTCGTCGGCAGGCCCTATGGTGAGGGAGTTTGAAGAACGTTTTGCCGATTATTTGGGCATCAATCATGCAGTGGCCGTTGTCAACGGCACGGCCGGCCTGCACCTTGCCTTGAAACTACTGGGGATTGGACCAGGGGACGAAGTTATTGTACCCGCCCTTACCTTCATTGCCACGGTGAATCCGGTCGTATACGTTGGGGCCAGGCCGGTAGTGGTCGACGTTGATCCCTGTACGTGGAACATCGATCCCGCAGCGATAGAAAGAGCGATTACCAAACATACCCGGGCGATAATACCCGTCCACCTCTACGGCAACCCGGCCGATATGGACGCCATCATAGGATTGGCCCGCAAATACGGCTTGTATGTGATCGAAGACGCCACCGAAGCTTTAGGTTCGACTTATAAAGGAAAGAAAGCAGGTACTTTCGGCCACATAGGCGTTTTTAGCTTCAACGGCAATAAAATTATCACTACCGGCGGCGGGGGGATGCTGGTAACAGAGGACCCGGAACTGGCTCGCAGAGCCAGAATCCTGGTCAACCAGGGCAGGGAACCGGGGGAAACCGAGTACGAGCATAAAGAGATAGGCTTCAATTACCGCCTGACCAACCTCCAGGCTGCCCTGGGCCTGGCCCAGCTGGAACGCCTGCCGGAATTTTTGGCGGCTAAAAGACGCAATGCGGCGATTTATCGCCGGGAATTGCGCAATATATCAGGTATTGGCTGGCAGGAGGAGACGCCTGGGGCGGAAAGCAATTGGTGGCTTTTTTCCATAACTATTGATGAAGAAGAATACGGGCAGGGTAGACAGAAATTAATGAATCGGTTGCATGAGCAGGGTATTCAAGTTCGTCCCCTATTTAAACCCCTATTCCGGCAACCATGTTACCATGGTTACACCTTTAATTTATGTCCGGTGGCAGACGAATTGTATCAGAAAGGGATAAACTTGCCAAGTGCAAGTTTCTTAACAGTTGAGGATATAAATGTTGTTGCTCGAGCTTTGAAAAGCGGGGCGTGCTGATTAATTATGCCTTTACCGATCGTACTTATTGGGGCAGGAGGCCACGCCAAAGTTGTTGCTGATATAATCAGGAAAACGAGAGCCTATGAAATAATAGGTTGTACAGACCCCTGCAAAGATAATGCCCTGATTTCGTGGGGTATAAAGTATTTGGGTACGGACGAGATTTTGCCCGATCTACTGCAGACAGGGGTAAACCGGGCGGCTATGGGTATAGCCGGTTTTAATAATACTATTCGCAGAAGGTTATATGAAAAAATCCGGGAGTTGGGGTTTAATTTTCCAGTACTTTGTCATCCGGCTGCTAATATAGCTCCGGGAGTAAGGCTGAGCGAGGCATCGATTATTATGGCTGCCGCTGTAATTAATCCAGATGTCACTATTGGTGAAAACGTGATTATTAATACAGGAGCAATAATCGAGCACGATTGTATAATAGGACATTCGGCACAAATTGGTCCCGGGGCGATCCTGTGTGGTGGTGTTATAATCGAGGAAGGAGCTTTTATTGGTGCTGGGGCTTGTATCATCCAGGGTAAAAGAATTGGGCGGGGTGCCATAATAGGGAGCGGGGCAATAGTAATCCAAGATGTGCCTGCAGGTGTGACTGTGGTTGGCAATCCGGCCAGGATCAAACCTTAAATTTTAGAGGTGAGGCTATTAATGGGAGCTAAAGTTCTTGTTATAGCACCCCACCCTGATGATGAAACCCTGGGAGCCGGTGGTACGTTACTGCGCCATATTGCCAGCGGGGATGAAGTTTACTGGTGTGTAGTCACCCATGCCTTTGCCGACTCTACTGAAGCCTATTGTAAAGAAAGGATGTTGATGATTGAAAAGGTGAGCCGGGCTTATGGCTTTGCTAAATATTTCCTCCTTGGTTTTCCGGCTGCGGCTTTAGAAACCGTACCTATGCGGCGCATTATCGATGCGTTATCGAAAGTTATTCAAGAAATAAAGCCGGAGATAGTCTATAGCGTGGGGGATAGCGACGTTAATACAGATCACGATGTAGTTTATCGCGCCCTTATGGTAGCCACCAAGCCGGTTTATACGCCTTTCATCCAAGAAATTCTGCTTTACGAAGTTCCATCAAGTACAAACTGGGCGTTCCCAGAAAAGAGTGTTCGCTTTCAACCTAATATATTTGTTGATATTTCTAGATTTATAGAGAGAAAGATAACAATAATGCGCTATTTTGGGGAAGAAATAAAAACATTTCCGCATGCGCGCAGTGAAGAAGGTGTAACAGCTTTAGCTATATTTCGTGGTGTTCAAGTAGGTATAACCCAAGCTGAGGGGTTTAGATTAATTAGGAAGATGATTCGGTAAGATTCATATATGGGGGTAAATAACCAGCCATGTATGATGTAACAGAGGAAGTTTTATGGGCAGATAAACTCGAGGTTTCATTATTACCGCGTACGATCAATCTTGAGTTTACTAATAGATGCAATTTAAGATGTGATTTTTGCATAAACCATCAACCAACGTTTAGGGAAAAGGGGGATTTGCCGGAGCATATTTTAGATAATCTTATTATAGAATTACCACCAAGCACTGAAATTTCTATATGTGGTGTAGGGGAGCCGACCCTCCACCCAAAGTTTAGTAGATACTTAGAAAAACTAAGTTCTCATTTCACTAACCTCTCGTTAGTGACCAATGGTCAAAACCTTACACCAGCAATCATTGATAGTGTTATAGCTTCCAATATTAATAAAGTGATTGTTTCCCTTGACTATTTTTCCGAAGAAACGTATAAAATGCGTAAAGGTGGAGACCTCGAACATGTTTGTCAGGGAATTAAAGAGTTATTTGCTGCTAGAAAAAATATTAAAAATAAGTTATCTATCCAAATAAACATGTTAGCACAAAAAAACCAAGAATCGGAAATTGAGAGGGCGATTTCATTCTTTAATCAATTTTTAGGACCAAAAGATTGCATATATACAAGGTCAATTAAGACTTTAGCTGGGCAGGTTAAAGTATCAACTATGACTGAGGATTCTTGGCTGGGATTAGAAAAATTTAAAGAAGATTTATCTAAACGGATAGATACTTCTAAGTTTGTTGTGGAAAATTGGTGTAGGTTGTTAAAACTAAAGGGACCCATTGAAAAAAGGAAAGCATGTCGGCATCCATATAAATACTGTATGATCTTATGGGATGGTACAGTTGTCGGATGTTGTATTGATTTTAATGGCCACTTAAAGATGGGAAACCTTAACAATGAAAGTCTATATGAGATTTGGACAGGTGAAAGGTATAATCGTTTTAGACGCGCTATGGAAAAGTTGGATTTCAGAAAATATAAGTTATGCGAAAGCTGCGAGGAATGGTATAAATGCATATAAGCCCAAAACAGATATATATATACATTTTAAGTAATCCAGATGAAAATAATTGGCGAGGGGTACCTTCTCCTTTTTGGAATCAAATAGGTAGTTTGTGGCAAATTGAATTATTGCTTCATAGATTAGCTTTAATAAAGTTTAGTCATCGTGTTATAATTTCATTACCCAATGGGTATACCGATGCGCGATTAGGAGAATTAATTCCAAAATATAATTGCCAAATTAAATTTGGAACGCGCTCTTTGTTAGAAAGAGAAAAAGAAATTATAGACTCCTTAAACCCTCAAGATCTAGCATTATTTTTTAAAGTTGAACACGCTTTAGTAGATTATATAGAGATAAATGACCTATTATCGATCCTAGCTAATGATAGTTGTAAAGAAATCCAATTATGTGGGTTTATACCTGGCACAATGCCATATAAAATTGTGTATGGTTCGGGTAACGGTATGAAGCTTATTGAGAGTAATAAATTAGATAATATGAGATTTGGGGCAGAAATATCCGATAATGATAAAATACGAAGTTTCTCATGGATTGCAAGCAAATTGGGTTCGCGAATTTTAGATATAACAATTGAACAGTTGAGTTCATTTCTTCAAGAAAATAGAATAAGTATTATGTTTTTCGGTGAAGAAATAGATTATGAAACTATAGATCGATGTGATTTTTGTGGAGGGGGTCTAGATTATCTTCCGATATCCAACACATTACCTATAAACTCTTTCATTCCATGTGATAGATCATATTACATGAATTGTAGAAATTGTGGGTTAGTACATCTTAACCCACGTCCTTCAAAAAATTATCTGAGTCTCTTATATAACTCAAATTATGCTGTGGAACGTTCAGGGAAAGCTCTTTTATCAAGGCATAAAAATTGGCAATGGGTCTTAAAAAAGTTACCTCGAAAACAGAATTTTAGCTTACTGGACGTCGGCGGTAACAGTGGTGAATTCGGAGAATTTTTGGATAAAAAAATTTGTGAATATCATTTAACAGATATAAGTGATTCAGCATGTTCATTAGCGAGTGCCAAGGGTATATTAGCTTTTCAAGGAAGATTTGATGAGATTGATTTCCCTAGAAAATATGATTTTATAACTATGTTCGAGTTACTGGAACACCTTCCTCTTGCAAACATAAAAAAATACTTATATAAAGCGGCTTCATTGGTTAAACCCGGCGGTAGTATTTTCATCAGTACGCCAAATCACGATAGTTTACTTAATAAACATTTTGGATTAGCTTATGCAGCCGTTCCTTACCATTACTATTTATTTTCAGCCAGTACATTGAAACGGATAGTAGAAAGGTCAATAGGGTGTAAGACTTCAATAGAAGAAACATGTTGTAATTTAGTGAACCTGTGGGGGTGGAAAGAACATTGGGAACATTTTGTTTTAGGGAAGGATAAAAGGAAATTAGCTTCAAACCTCAATGTAAACAATTATCAATTTTTAGATGATGATTTATTGCTACAAATAAAATTGTAAACATCAAGGGATAAAAAGATGAATAACCGGGTGAGGATACTTCTCACAGCCACAGGTGGGTTGGCGGGATATTCCCACTACCATCTTCTTAAGCGCATCCAGGCTTTTCAAGTAGAGGTAGTAGCAGCCGATATAAATAATAGTTTCAACTATACGACCTTTACTGGCGAAACCCTGGAGATTATTCCAAGAGGGGAAGAGGAAGGGTTTATTGATGCCCTGCTTAAAATCTGTATCAAAAAAGGAGTCAATGTCGTCTTCCCGTGTAGCTCCAATGAACTTGTGCCTCTAGCGAGAAATAGGGATCTTTTTAAACGTCATGGAGTTGTTGCAGCCGTTCCCCATAATCCCATAGAATTAGCGGTGGCTTGCGATAAGCTGAGTGCCTTGGACAGAGTAGCTCAACAACCAGTGCTTGCCAACTTTGTCCCTAGATACTGTCGTCTAAGTAACAAAGTTGACTTGTACCATGCTGCCTATAAGCTAGGCTACCCCCACGAAAAAGTAGTATTTAAATCCCGTTTTGCCCAGGGAGGCCGGGGGATGATCTTGTTGGGAAAGCCAACAAAGGACGAGTGGCTGAGCAGCAAACATGGGGGAGCGATGCCCTTAGAATGGCTGGACTTGCTTGTAGAAAAGAACGACCTCGCACAATATTTTGTTATGGAATACCTGCCAGGTAAAGAGTACAGCGTTGACGTATTGTGTTATGAAGGGAAGGCGGAGATTATTATACCCAGGGAGCGAAAAGTGGTTGTGGATGGCAAGGCGGCTGTCAGCAGGCTGGTATGGCATGAGGGATTGCTAGCCTGTGTAAGGGAATTAATCAAACTGTTCAATCTGTCCTACATTGTGAACCTCCAGTTTAAAGAAGATAAATGTGGACAACCCAAGCTTTTAGAAATAAATGCGCGGGTCCCTGGTACTCTGGCTGCCGACCTAGCGGGAGGCATCAATATGTTCGAGGAAGCCCTAAATTTAATCTACTATGGGCGAGTTAAAAACCGTGAGGTGCGTTGGGGAACAGAATGCGGTCGCTTTTTCCAGGAGCTTTACCGGTAATAGCAGATAACCACATACATTCAACTTTTTCCGATGGCCAAGATGAGCCGGAGGATATGATACGAGCCGCTTTATCTCTAGGAATAAGATGTCTTTGCTTTACTGATCATGCACGCAAAGAAAGTGATTATATTCCAACCTATTTGGAAGAACTTGAAAAGTTAAAGAAAAAGTATAGAGATAGGGATATCACAATTGGAAAGGGACTGGAAGTAAAGTTTATTGACGAGCAAGGAAATATCGATTTTAATTTATTGTGGGCTCATAGAATCGATAATTTAATTATTTCCTTCCATGAATTTCCTGGCGAAGTTTATCAAAATAAAGGACAGCTTGAATTTAAAAAAACATGGTTTGAAACTTTAAGAGGCTTTACTAGAAAGCATTTAATTATACTTAAACAAGAAAATCCCAAGCTAAGAGTAATTCTGGGTCATCCTTTTAGTATGTGGTTAAAGCTCGGGTTATTTCCAGAACAGAATGAAGTTAGCAGATTAATAGCGCTTGCTAACCAGGCGGGCTTTGGATTGGAAATCAATGTTAACCCAAAGCATCGTTTAAATGATGAATATATCCAGCTTATTGTTAACTCATGTTCTATTATTAGCTGGGGCACAGACTCTCATTCTTGCCTGGAACTAGCAAATAATTCGTCTAGCTTGCTAGAAGCCAGACAATTATATGGAGGTATAAAATCAGGTTATTATGACCCGGCGTAAGGTAATGGTAGTAACAGGTATTCGATCTGAGTATTTTTTGTTAGAGCCTTTATTAGAGGGAATTGAAGCCTCATCTAAACTAGAACTTATAATTGTGGCAACAGGAGCTCATCTTAGTCCCCGCTATGGTTATACATTAGATCAAATTAAGAATAGGTTCAATGATGTAGAAACTATACTATCCCTATTTGATACAGATGAATTGATAGGAAGAGTAAAAGGGCTGGGGTTAATTACAATGGAGCTTGCTGAAATTGTAAGGCGACGGAAGCCTGACTTTTTACTTGTGCTGGGTGACCGCGAGGAATCCCTTGCAGTGGCTACCGTAGGTAATTATTTGAATATTCCTGTCGTACATCTGGGCGGAGGGGATCGGGTAATAGGAAATGTAGACGACCATGTACGCCATGCGGTTACTAAAATGGCTCATTTACATTGCCCTTTTACGGTTCAGAGCGGACGGCGTATCCTGCAGATGGGCGAGGAAAAATGGCGCGTAACTGTAACTGGCTCTCCAGGGCTTGATGCCATAAAATCACTACCCGACCTTTCTTTAGAGGAACTGGAAACCAGTTTAGGTATCTCTTTGGGTGCCAAGTATTTTGTTTTACTCCAGCATCCTATCTCTTCTGAGTTTAGTGAAGGAGCCTCCCAGATAGATGTTACCTTACAAGCTATAGTTAAGGTAGGGCTACCAACTGTAATTATCAAGCCAAATTCCGATCCCGGAACTCGACGGATGATAGAGGTTATTGATGAATATGTACGTAAATATACTTTTTTGCGGGCATATACTAATTTACCGCGCCTACAATTTGTAAATCTTTTGCGTCATGCTGTTGCTTTAGTTGGTAACTCCAGTGCAGGTATCCATGAAGCCCCTTTTCTTCATTTGCCAGCAGTAAATATCGGTAACCGGCAAAAAGAGCGAGAACATTCTAACAACATTATATTTGTACCTTTTGATGTTGACACAATTGCTATGGTGCTAGAAAAGCTTGCGTTTGACACTGAATACCGTTTACAATTTTCCAAGTGCATTTCTATTTATGGGGACGGGAATGCGGTTCCACGTATTGTCCACTTATTAGAGAGTGTAGAGATAGATCGCAAATTGCTTTATAAAGATTTTATTGATCTTCCTGAAGATAACTGGGAGTGGGGAAATGGGGAACCAGAATGTTTTTATAATAGCCGAAGCGGGCATCAACCATAATGGCGATTTGCAGCTGGCCAGGAAACTGGTAGATGCGGCAGTAGAAGCGGGGGCAGACGCCGTAAAGTTTCAGACTTTCAAAGCTGAAGAAGTAGTTACCCCCGGCGCCGAGAGGGCCCAATATCAAAAGGATAACATGCCTGAAAAAGACGAAAGCCAGCTGGAAATGATTAAAAGGCTGGAATTGAGCTACGCCCAATTTCGGGAGCTTTATGCTTATTGCCGGCAGAAGGGAATTATTTTTCTCTCCTCTCCTTTTGACCAGGAAAGCATTGATTTTCTGGCCGAACTGGGAGTGCCATATTTTAAGATCCCTTCGGGAGAAATAACCAACTATCCTTTTTTGCGTCGGATCGCCGGGAAAAAGCGGCCGGTTATCCTTTCCACCGGCATGGCGACCCTGGGTGAAGTAGAGGGAGCATTACAGGTTTTACGGGAAGCCGGGGCGAAGGACATCACCCTGCTGCATTGCACCACCAATTACCCGGCCCTGCCGGAGGAGGTAAATTTAAGGGCTATGCTTACCATGAAGCAGGCCTTCGCTCTTCCGGTGGGCTATTCAGATCACACTATGGGTATCGCCGTACCCATAGCGGCAGCGGCCCTGGGAGCAGAAGTGATTGAGAAGCACTTAACCTTGGATCGCAATCTTCCCGGCCCGGACCATCGCTCCTCTCTGGAGCCGGGAGAATTTAAAGAAATGGTCGCGGCCATCCGCCAGGTGGAGAAAAGCTTGGGAGACGGCATCAAACGGCCCGCCCCGGGCGAGCTGGCCGTCATGCCGGCGGCTAGGCGCAGCCTGGTGGCTACCAGGGACATAGCCGCCGGGGAAATAATCACGGAATCTTGCCTGACCGCCAAAAGGCCGGGGACGGGCATCCCGCCGAATTTCTGGGACGTGGTGGTGGGCCGGCAGGCCCGCCGGGATATTGCCTCCGGGAGTATTTTAAGCTGGGATATGATTTGAAAGGACAAGGGATTAACCATGGGCTGGCACGATGATAAACTCGGGGAAATCTGGGCCCTGCCCGGGGAGAGCTTGAAGCTGGCCCTGCCGCGGATGGACAGGGCCGGCCTCCAGGTGCTTTTAGTAGGAGATGCCGAAAGGCATCTTTTCGGCATCATCACCGACGGCGACATTCGCCGGGCACTGTTGCGGGGTGAAAGCCTGGACGTGCCCGTCGAGCAGGTCATGCAGGCGCAGCCCAAGGTCCTGTCGGCCGGTGTGTCTTTAGATGTGGCGAGAAGGTTGATGTTGAACCATAATATTCGCCATATTCCCCTGGTAAATAATGAACATCAGGTAGTGGATTTGCTCCTATGGATAGATTTATTTGGGAGCAAGGTGGAGGCGAGGCCCGAACCGGTGGTTATTATGGCTGGCGGCAAAGGTACCCGGCTGGACCCTTTTACCAAGATTTTACCCAAACCGATGATCCCCCTTGGCGATAAACCAATAGTAGAAGTTTTAATGGATAGATTTTATGACCACGGATTTTCGCAGTTTATTCTTTCAGTGGGCTATAAAGCTGAAGTAGTAAAGTTATATTTTAACGATAGCAACGGCCGGCCGTACAAAGTAAGCTTTGTCCAGGAAGATGAACCCCTGGGTACCGCCGGCGCCCTGGGGCTCCTGCGGCAGCAGCTGCAGAGAACCTTCCTGGTGACCAACTGCGACGTCATCATTGAGATGAATTACGGGGAATTGCTGCGTTACCATCATGAGAAAGGGAATGCCCTGACTATAGTGGGAGCCCTGCGGGATTTTACCATTCCATACGGCGTTTTGCGTACCGAGGCCGGGGAATTTCACCAGATAGAAGAGAAGCCTAGTTTTCATTTTCTGGTCAACATCGGCCTGTATGTGCTGGAACCCGAGGTTTTAGAGGGCCTTGAGAATGGATCTTTTATCCATATGACGGATTTGATTATGGCCGCTAAGGATAAAGGCCTGCGGGTGGGGGTATACCCCCACCATGGTCGCTGGTTCGACATCGGCCAGTGGGACGAGTACCGCCAGACTCTGCGGGCCTTTGAAGGCCTGGTATAAGATAACTGCCGTTCGCCATTGCGAATCGACCGGCCAATGTTTCTGAAAACATTGGCCAGATCAAGTTCTAATTGCCGCAGTGAATACGGGAGTCATTGAGTTCAGCCGGTATCCCGAGACAGTTCCAATTTGCAATTAAGTTCTCTCTCATGAGTGAAGACAGCCAGGTTCGAGGTCGTTTAGGCATCCGTGTGCGCAAGCGAAAGGGGAGAAACTGTTGTATCAAGGTAAAACCATCCTCGGTTTTATCCCCGCCCGGGCCGGGTCTAAAGGCGTGCCGGGGAAAAACATCAGGCCCCTGGCGGGGAAACCTTTGATCGTCCACACCATCGAGACCGCCAGGGCAAGCGGTGTTTTCGACTGCCTGCTGGTATCGACTGACGGCGAAGAGATCGCCAGGATAGCCAGGGAAGCCGGGGCGGAAGTGCCGTTTATGCGCCCGGCGGAACTGGCCACCGATACGGCTCGCGGAATCGATGCCCTGACCCACGCCATGGCCTGGTGTGAAGAACACGGGAGCCTTTATGATTGGGTAATGGTCTTGCAGCCAACCAGCCCGTTACGCTCCGTTGACGATATCCTGGGAGCATGCCGGTTGATGCTGGAACGCGATGCTCAAGCAGTCGTTTCGGTATGCCAGGTTGACCACCACCCCTGGTGGTGTAACACTCTTCCCGAAGATTTAAACATGGAAAACTTTATCCGGCCTGAGGCTTTGAATTTAAACCGGCAGGAATTGCCTGTCTTTTATCGCTTGAATGGGGCGATATATATGGGCGAATGGGAATTTTTTAAAAAGGGAAGCTCCTTTTATGGCCCGCGTACTTATGCTTATATTATGCCATGGGTGCGGTCAGTAGATATAGATAGTGAAATTGATTTTACCCTTGCAGAAATATTACTAAAGGGCAGTTAATATAATTCACTTTTTTTATGTTTTATTCCAACAGTAGCTTTATATTTTGAGGTAACAATTTAGAAAACATCGTTTCTATTAAGACCGTATGCGCAGGCAATACGGGGTGATTTATAATGGACCCAGGATTTTAGACACGAAAAATGGGGGTCCTAAGCGTCAACATGGGTACTAGGAAACATTATCCAGCCGAGCTTAAGGCTAAAATCGTACTGGAAATTTTCAAGGAAGAAAAATCCATCGCCCAAATCGCCTCCGAATATGGTATCCACCCCTCTGTCCTAAACCGGTGGAGAAATACGGCAGTAGAGAAACTGCCTTCCCTCTTCATCGATGAAACGAAAAATCTGGAGAACATGAAATCCGAATACGAGAAAAAATCCAAATATATTTTATAATACATACAGCGGATTATATTGGAGAAGCATTTATTGTCTTTGAACCATGGTTCTTAGGACGTGGGTCGATGATGTGTGGGAGCTGGAATCCGTACAAACTAGAAGAAGCAACTAATCATTTTCTGGATATGTTAAACTATATTTTAACCGAAAAGTAGCTATAGTTGATGAGCAAGCGGCAATTAATTAACGGTCTGGGCGCTTTAAGGGTAGGATAAACTATTTTAAATTTTACATGGACATCTGAGTGAACACCTAAAACTCTAATAAGGAACTAAATAATTTTGTCCGATTGACGATATTAAAAGATGCGAGAACGGAAGTCATGAAAGATCCTTTTTAGGGGGTGGTGGGTGACCTAAAGCAAAAGGACACTTATTATTAGAGCATTTTTTGTTGTGGATCCAGAAGTTATTGCTGAACTAAAGTTTACGGCAGGGAAGCCGAACCAAAAATCAAGGAGGATGAAGCAGGTTGATTATCAATCACAACGTTTTTGCCCTCAACGCTTATCGCAATTTAACGGTCACGAATAGTAACATGGCTAAAGCTATGGAAAAACTGTCTTCGGGCCTGCGGATCAACCGGGCCGCCGATGATGCTGCTGGTCTGGCCATCAGCGAAAAGATGCGCGGTCAGATCCGGGGTTTAAATCAGGCGGTGCGCAATGCCCAGGACGGCATCTCTATGATCCAGACGGCTGAAGGTGCGTTAAATGAAACCCACGCCATTTTACAGAGGATGCGAGAGCTGGCGGCTCAGGCGGCAAATGATACTTTAACCGCTGATGATCGCACGCAGATCCAAAAGGAGATCAATCAGCTGACAGAAGAAATCGACCGCATCGGCCGGACAACGGAGTTTAACACCCAGGCTTTGTTGGACGGGAGCTTTACTGGTAAAAAGATTCAAATTGGTGCCAATCCCAATCAAGATCTTACAGTTGATATTAACAGTATGAGAGCAGCAAAAGTATCAGGTACTACCGTAACAGCAGGCGGCTTGGACGTTGTCCAAAATAAAGGCGTAAAAGTAAGCGGTACTGTGGTAACATCTGCTACAGGAAACTCAGCAGTTAATTATATTAAACTTATAAATGCTAATGGTACTGCCGTAACCGCCTATGCAGTCAGCGTAATGACCAACTCCGCTGCCAATGCGGCAATAAAAATTTTCCAAGATGCAATTGATAAGGTTTCAACCGAGCGCTCCAAGCTTGGCGCCATTCAGAACCGCCTGGAGCATACTATTGCCAATCTGAGTGTTGCTTCAGAAAACCTGACGGCAGCCGAATCCCGTATCAGGGATGTCGATATGGCCCAGGAAATGATGAACTTTACCAGGAGCCAGATCTTAAGCCAGGCAGGCACGGCTATGCTCGCCCAATCGAATCAGATCCCGGCGACGGTTTTGCAGTTACTCAGGTAAATATATTTCACCTCGGCCGGCCGGCAAATCCGGCCGGCCCTGCAATTTTAATGGTGGTGTAGATGATAGCAGGAGAAAATTCAACCTTTGAAATAATTATGGCTAAAAACGGTTTGATCACCCTGAAATATCATGGCGACCGGGAAGTTTTTTTACATAGCAGTTTTGACCCGGAAATGGAAGGCAGGAGGTGGGCCGAAGGGGTAGACTGTCAACCAGATGATACAGTTATTGTTTTAGGTATAGGCCTGGGCTACCATATAAAGGCTTTGGCCAGGAGGTTGACTTCAGGCAAAATTATTGCCATCGAACCCCATGAGGAACTAATCGCCAGTTGCAGTAACTACTGGGTATTTAAAGACCTTATTACCAAAAACAAAGTTATTATTTTGTCAAGCGAACAGCCCTCAAAGAATTTTTTGGCCGGACTTGTTGATCCCTTTCACCTTGAGAAGGTAAAAATCGCGGAATATCATCCCTTACGGTATTATTTCTCGAGGGAATTTATCGATATCCTCAGGGAAATTAATAACTCTTTATCTCATCTATTTGTTTCGGCTAATACCGTTCTTTACTTCTCTCGCACCTGGACCCAGAACTTTTTTGCTAATCTAGATAAAATCTTAACGGCTGTTCCGGCCGATTTATTCAAAGATGTTTTTCCGAACAGACCGGGGATTATTGTTTCGGCAGGCCCCTCACTAAATAAAAATATTCATTTATTAAAAAAAGCTAAAGGTAAAGCCGTAATCATCGTCGTTGGCACGGCCCTCAGGCCTGTAACGGCTATAGATGTAAAACCAGATATAGCTGTCTCACTGGACGGAAGCGAGGCTAATTACCGTCATTTTCAGGAATTGAGCATTTCCGGTTTTCCTTTGTTATTTGACGCCATCATTTATCCCCAGATTTTAAGGGAGCATCAGGGACCCCTTATAGGCAGCGTTTTTTATGATACTTTCAGCCGCTGGCTGATTAACTCTGGCCTACAGGTCCCGGGACAAATTAGTATAGGCCCTTCCGTAGCCAATATGGCCTTTGATTTTGCCGTGAAATTAGGCCTGGATCCCATTATTTTTATCGGCCAGGATCTGGCCTTTAGTGATGGTCACACCCATGCCAGGGGGACAGTTTACGAAAAAAATAAACCGACAGATGATGAAGTTAATCTTCTCGAGATAGAAAGTTTTGACGGGGGCAAGGTGCTGACAAGTCGTTCCCTGCATTCCATGCTACTATATCTGGAAACGCAAATTGCCCTGACGGCAAGCGGTAGGAATATAATAAACGCTACGGAAGGTGGGGCTAAGATAGCTGGTACTAGAGCCATGACCCTGAACGAAGCAATTAATCTTTATTGCAAGGATAAATTTGATCCCGAAGAAAAAATACAGGCGATTTGTTCGGCTTATAATCCACCTGGACCGGATACACTGGGAAAACTGGTGCAGAAAATAAAGGCAGAAGCAAGTAATTTAGAAAAAGCAACAAAGATAGCCAGAAGTGGTTTGAGACTGGCTAATAATTTGGAACTGTTACTGAGGGCCAAAGAGCCCCTACAGCATAAGATTAATAAATTACTAAAACGGCTGGACGCTGTTGATAAGGAGTTGAAAAATTTAAGTGCAGGATTATTACCGGTGGATATGGCTTTCCAACCGGTATGGTTTTACTTGAATAAAGGGGCTTTCGATAAAGAGGCAGAAGATCAGCATACTGAGGGTATAAGACTCGCCAAAAAGACCCAGTTCTTATACCATGGTTTGATTGAAAGCATTAACATTGTAAAAGAATCCATGCTTCAGGCGGCGAAGAATATTGATAAGGGAAGTGAATAAATTGCTGTTATATATTGATGGTATCCAGTGGGAAGGGGAGGGGGATCCCTTGAAAGGGATTATCGAGAGGGGCCAGGTTATAAGTAAGGTTAGCATTGACGGTAAAGAGTACAAAGGTTCTTTCGAAGAAGCTTTGAAAGTAAAAGGAGCAGATGAAATTAGAATAGAGACTACTTCTCTGGCTCAATTGATGGCCGAAACCCAGGCTACAGTCGAGAACTATTTAATAAAACTAATGGAAGGGATAAAACAGGTTGCTTATTTGTTTCAATCCGGGCAGGAGGCAAAGGCATGCAGTCTGTCCGCAGATATAATTACCGGCCTGGATTGGTTAGTTCAGGCGGTAGCTGCAATTAATAATATAAAACAAGATTATCTGCCGGGTATAGAAATCCATACTTTTTTAGACAAAACAAAGGAACTTTTAAAGGCCTGGGAAAGCAAGGATTTCATTCTTATTAGCGATCTATTTGAATATGAATTTTTGCCGTTATTGGAGCGATGGGGAACGTTAATAAAAAGATCGAGTTTGCTCGGATAATTTTAGATTTTAAGGTAAGGAGTGTTTGGTAAGTGATTATTCAACACAGGGAGGAGAAGTTGCCGGAAAGCTTTAAAGCGCACTTAACATACGAACAAATATACACCATTTAATCAAGTTTTTCTCAACAGGTGCACAAAATTAAGAACATGCAATACTGCATTGTATATACGCTCGTCTAAAAGGCGTGTATCCTTTCAGCCGGGCGGCGGCTACGATGTAAGCGGCGTCGTAAGCGCTTATCTGCTATTTGCGGCTTAAAGAAAAGTTTGTTTCCACCTTTTCTTCGATTTCTACCCACCGGATCTGGAGGGCAGAAATTTCTTTTGCTATTTCGCTAATCCTGCCACGTCTGGCAGCCACCGAACAGGCGTTGATGAGTTCTATGACCAAGAGACATGGACCGCAGAGGGTGATCCGGCCTATAGCATAGTCAAGCATTAATTTTTTGGCCCTGGGGGAAAGCTCATCGGGGAAATAGGCGCAAAGGATGGCGCTAGCGTCTGCTACGATATCCAATGTGCTACCTCTTTTCCAATTCTTGAAGAGAGTTTTGATATATTTCTTTCGCCGTTATCCCTGCATACTTCATAACCGCGGAGAGCTCCTGCATAACGAGAAAATTTTTGAGGCGGCGCAGGCTGGCATACTCCTCATAAGGAAGGAGAGTGGCTACCGATTTGCCTTTTTTCTCCAGAATTACGCTTTCCCAATATTCTATCTGGCGTATTATTTCAAGAAATTGTTCTTTAGCCTGGTTAATATTCATGGTTAGCATAATTGGACACCTCCATTAACCATATTATATGACTATTAGAATATTAGAAAATGAAATTAACCTATATGGGTCCATTGTACAAGTTCATGGTTGGCGGGATAAATCTCTGGCGCTAATCTCCCGGTAAAATATCACGGACGGAGATGTTCATCCCGGGGAAGGCCACGGGTGCAATGCTATCGTCGCGCCCGTATTCTTTTATCTCTTTATAACTGTTGGAGGATGGCTGTCGATATACAGTTATCTGCTGTGCTTGGAGATCAATTAGCCATACTTCATTTATACCTGCCCGGGCATAAAGGTTTATTTTTACTTCCCGGTCGTAGGTGACGGAACTGTCGGCCACTTCTATTAATAAAAGCACGTCCTCCGGTCGGGGGTGGAAGGTGCCGTAATAGTCATCACGAGGTTTAAGCAACATCAGGTCTGGTTGGGGTTCTGAGTATTCATCAATGCGTAATGGGTTCTGGGTATCTACCAAAGCTTTATCTCCTACTAGATTGTTAAAAATCCTGTCCAATCGTCTCACACATGCAGCGTGTTTGACCCCTATGGGTACCATCTCTATAATCTCCCCCTCGATCAATTCCACCCGGTCGTCTTCTCCCAGGATGCCTGCATATGCCATCTGGTAATATTCGTCAACGGTAAAGCGCCGGCGGGTAACCTCAACTGCGGCCATTATTTAGCCCTCCTTTCTTCCTAGCTACTTAAACCCGGCAGCACGGTTTTTCCAAAAATGGCCAGATGGCTATCGAAACCGAATATCTGGGGGATATTGAATTCGTTGACGATAACACCGGTAGCGGCATCAGGATATGATAATACCACATCCCGATATTGACGTAAGAACTGATTGATTTTATCCTCCATGTCCTGGCTGGCGTAGATTAAGGTTAAGCGATTTTTTAACTGCAGCTTTTTTATAATTTCCAGGAAATGAAGGGCGTGAAAAGAAGAAGTGTGGTATCGCAACCAGGTGTATGTTTCGGCTATGATATAGTTACTTGTGAACATTCGCCATTTATTACGATGAAAACGGTAAAAGTTGACTGCTATTTCATGGTACGGATCTTTTTCCCAGCCAAGGGCGATAAAGGCGCCGGTATCGACAAAAATTTTTACTTTAGTAGTTAGAGGGGTCGCCGTATAAATCTTTTTCATATCCAGATGCACCTTTAGATGATTTCGATAGTTTCTTTATGGAGCCAATAAAGTCTTCCATGGGATCTTCTTCTCTGCGGTCTTTTTTTATAAGCTCCGCTTCAAGAAATCGTAATAGCCTGGCCTTTTCCTTACGGTTTAGATGTTGAATTTCTTTAATAATTTTTTTTACGGCCATATTCTCACCTCTTTCATGCCCATATAAAACCAAAGTAAATATTGCAGAACTATTATGAGAGAAGTATTCATTATAGTTTAGAATACGATAATATTATACCACAATGAGGGGAATTACTTGTTATATTTGAAGGCCTGCCTGGTTTTAATTTCCCTCAATAACTCAAGCACAGCGATAATCTGTCGATATAAAGGAATAGCGAAACACCGTGGGGGTGGCAGCAGTGCGGGTCGAAGGAGTCGATCCTTTAGTCCTAAACCAGGTCCAGAGCCAGACGCAGAAACCGGCAGTGCAGGATGCCAAAAGGATCAACGTTGACGGCGAGCAGGAAAAATACCGCCGGGAAAAGGAAACCGGTTATTCCCGGGACGAATTGCAGCAGGCGGTGGAAAAGTTAAATGCGGCAACGGACCTCTTTAATATAAAATTGCGCTTTAAACTTGACCATGAGAAGGGCGAGTTATATGTCCTTGTCATCGACGCCAGAGAGGGTAAGATTATCCGTCGCATCCCACCGGAGAATGTGCTGAAGGTGACTAGCGAGATGCAGTACATGGTAGGCCTGCTCTTGGATGAATTAATCTAAAGCAAAAATGTAGCAAGTTGTCGCAAAGGCTTGGAGGCAAATGGGTGAAAGGGAGTATCCGACCCGATTTGTATGGTATAAGGCAAGAAGTGTTTTGCAGGAAGGTATTAGTGCTAGAATAGGGAGGGCTTTATAAATGGCCAGCGGCATTTATTTTTCTGGGCTGGCTTCAGGAATTGACACGGAATCGATTATTACGCAATTAATGAATCTTGAAAGGGTCCCTTTGACCAAACTACAGCAACGCAAAAACCAGTACAACGTTGAAAAAAATGCCTGGCACGATATTTATACGCGGCTGAGTAACTTGCAAAGTAAACTCGCAAGCCTCAAGCTCTCCTCTACTTTTACGGGTATGAAGGCAACTTCTAGCAACACGGCGGTGTTGACGGCCACGGCCAGCAGTAGCGCCGTCGCCGGCAGATATCGTATAGGTATCGTTCAGTTGGCTCAGGCCCATAAGGTAGCTAGCCAACAACCCCTGGTTTATGGTACGGAAACGCAGATTTTAACGGACACTTTTAACGACGCTACTTACACCGCTGGCGTAGCTACTTTGAGCAATTTAACCCAGGATACGACAAACGGCATCATTCGCCTGTCGTCAGGGACTTCAGGAAGCATTACCTCAAATGCCATCAGCATTAACGCCGCAAATGGCGGCCGCCTTACTTTGACGGTTAGCCAGCAGGAGCGGTTAAATACGAATTACGTGTATCAGTATCGAACCTTTGATGGAACTACGTGGAGCGATTGGCAGACGTTAGGAAGTTTGAATGGCGACGGTTTTCTTGGTTACAAAACCCACACCTTAACGGCAACGTTAAACGGCAACGTACAACAAATACAATTAAGAGCGACTTTAAACGGAGATAGTACTTCTATCCCCATGCTTGCCGATTGGACGGCAAACTTTCAACCAGCCACGCCTGTGACCTCTGACACCCAGGCGCTAGGTTTAAGCGGTTCCTTCAGCATAACCGTGGGCGGACAAACCCGCAACATCACCGTCAGCGCGAGCGACTCCCTGCAGTCCATTGCCGCCCTCATCAATACCGTACCGGCTTCAGGACAGACCAGCGGGGCGGGGGACATCGTAACCGCCGCCGTCATCGACCACCGCCTGGTGCTTACCAGCAAAACTAGCGGTGCAGCCGGAGCTATGTCCTTTACCGATTCTAACGGCGTTCTCAACAGTTTGGGGCTGGTAGATGGGAGCGGAAAAATCCTTTCCGGTGCCGTGGTCCAGGATGCCCGGGACGCCGTTTTCACTGTCGACGGTCTCACCATAAGCCGTCCTACAAATACCATCACCGACGTTATCACCGGCGTCACCTTGAACCTTTTGGGAGTAACCGACGCCGACGGCAACAAAGCAATAAGTGATGCGGAAACCATTAACCTCGAGGTAGGCCATGATATCCAGAAAGCCATAGACGCCGTTAAAGAGTTGGTCGATCAGTATAACTCGGTTATGGACTTTATCAGCACCAAAGGTGGTAAGGACGGCGACCTCCAGGGTGATCCCACTTTAGCGCGAATAGGCAGTTCCCTGTGGCGCTTGATGACCGATACCGTTTCCGGGCTGACGGGCAACTATAGGACGCCATGGAGTATCGGTATTTCAACCGGCGAGGTGGCGGGAAGCGGTGCATTGACCTTCGACCGCAGCGGTAAAATCACCCTGGACACGGATAAATTGACCGCCGCTTTGCAGGCCGACCCCCAGGCCGTGATGGCTATCTTCACCAATGACGGCAAAACCGGGCTGGCAGACAGGCTGGATACATATCTTACCTCCCTTGTCCGTTCGGGGGATGGTCTTATCCCCTCCCGGGAGAAGTCCCTGCAGGACATTATGGACGACATCGACGACCAGATCTCTCGCATGGAAGACCGGCTGGCTATTAAGGAAGAGCAACTACGGCGGCAATTCACGGCCATGGAGCAGGCCCTGGCGGCTTTGCAGAGCCAGGGCAACTGGCTGGCCGGGCAGATTGCCGGATTGGGGGCCTACCAGAAAAAGTAGCGTATAGGTCAACAAATTTACGTTCATAAAACGGAGAGGAAACGGCGATGAAGTGGTGAGGGTGAAGATAAACCCATTAAGCAATGTTTAACTAGGCGAGTTGATGGCTGGAAAATGTTGTAGAACAAATCGAGGTGTAAGCCATGTCCATTACCGACCCCTATCAGGCTTACCGGCAGAACCAGGTCCAGACTCTATCCCAGGAAAAGCTGGTGCTGATGCTCTACGACGGCGCCCTGCGTTTCTGCCGTCAGGGCCTGGCGGCCATGGAGAAAAAGGATTATGCCGGGGCCAACGGCAGCCTGTGCCGTGCCCAGGATATTTTGAGCGAGTTGATGGTCAATTTGAATAGAGACGTGGGCGAGATTGCCGACAACCTTTATAAATTATACGATTTCATGTACCGTCATCTGGTGCAGGCAAACGTGAAAAAGAGCGCAGTTATGGTTCAAGAAGTAATGGACCTGCTGCAGCAGCTGCGCGATACCTGGGAAGAAGCTACAAGGATATATCATTCCCATGATTATCGAACCCGGGTCGGGATGAATCGGCAGGGTTAAAAATGGACAAAGAAAAAGAAAAGGCCGCGAAGGAGCTCCTGCGCGCTTATTTACATGAAATAGAACTGGTGCAGGCGTGGCGGCGTAGTTTGCAGCAGCAGCGTCAATACATACAGACCGGCGCGTGGGAAGCCTTGAATAACTTTCTGGAAGAGTCGTTATCCATGAGGGTACTGTTGTCCGAGGCACGGCAGACTACCCGGCAGTTGGAAAAAAATCTCGCTTTAGTTGCAGAAAAAGAAGTTTCGTCATGGGAAAAAATTGAGCTCCTAACGCCGGAAACCCGTTGGGAACTGGCTAGCGCCTCCCGGCATCTGCGGACCCTATGGGAAGAATGCCGGGAACTGCAGGAAGCTAATCTGAAAATTATGCAGGAAAACATGGTAAAGATTAAACTAGAGCTGGAACAGGTACAAACAGCCCGACAGATGGCCAGGGCTTACCGCCGTGAGTATAGAACCGCGGCGCCCCGGTGCCTGGACCGGCGATTATGACATAGAGAGAACCTATCATGGGCAGGGGGAGTCGATGGGCGAACATATAGAGATAACCAAGATATCGAGCCGGGGCCAGGTGGTCATACCTAAAGAGATCCGGGAACACCTGGGTTGGGAGGCAGGGGACCATCTGGCCGTGGAACTGGATGGAGAAACCGTCATTCTGCGGCGCCTGCAGTTGGAAAGCCTGCGGCCGGAGAGAAGACGGCCGTTGAAGGTAGGTTTAATCAAATAACCTCGACTGCCGCCATTCTTTGGCCTCATTTTCAGTAATGCGCATTCCTGACAGGATGGTTGTTAGGTCCCACATGCTTCCAAAGGTGGCTATGGCTATATTATACCACGGTTGGCCAGCGAAATTTTTAAAGATTGGGAAGCCGTTCCCCAAGGGGGGGCGGTTTATTTTTTTTGGAGGAATTTTACCCAACCTGCAGGAATTTGGCAAAACGTGTTGAATTAATATCGAAAATGCCAAGGTAAAATTTTCTTACTCCGGGCGTCAAGGGCAAGCTCCCCGAAAGGGGATGCGCGCAAAGCCATGGGTCTAAGGTCCGTGTCGCGCGGGGGTGGCGGTCCGGCAGGGCCTTTAACCTCCGGCGGACGGGCTATGACAGCCAGGCCGCCGTTCCCGGTTTGTGGAGTTGCCCGCCGGACGGGCTTTTCTTATAGGACCAAAGTCCCAGGGGTATTTTAGGCCTAAAGGCCGATACCCATTTTCCCATAGAAATGCTAAAGTGGTAACCGTTGGAGAAAAATATCGTTTTTCCGGGAAAGAGGGAGAAAAATCCGTGTTTATGACGCCGGCCCTGTACGTCCTGGAGAAGGCCCTGGACGCGGCGACCTTGCGCCAGCGGGTCATCGCCCACAACGTGGCCAACGTTAACACGCCGGGCTTCAAGCGTTCTGACGTTTCCTTTGAAGAAAAGCTCGCCCGGGCTCTGGGAGTGGAGCCCGGGGTGGAGCTCTACCGCACCCATCCCGGCCACCTGCCGGCGGGAGGGCTGGAGCTTACGCCGGAAGTGGTCCCGGACAACAGCACCACCATGCGCCAGGACGGCAACAACGTGGACATCGACCGGGAAATGGTCGACTTGGTCCAGAACAGCTTAAACTTTAACTTTGCCGTCCAGCAGTTGAACGGCCGGCTGGCCATGCTGCGCTATGTGATTAACGAAGGGAGGCGGTAAGGGTGGAATTATTGCCGGCCCTGGCTATCAGCGCTTCCGGTTTGACGGCCGAGCGCCTGCGCCTGGATATTATTGCCAACAACCTGGCCAATATCAATACCACCAGGACACCTCGGGGCGGTCCCTACCGGCGGCAGGTGCCTGTTTTTGCAGAAAAGCTCCAGGAAGCCCTGAAACCTGCGGGCGCCCAATTTAAAGGGGCCGGGGTGGAGGTGGCCGCCATCGTGGAGGACAACACCCCGCCGCGCCGGGTGTACGATCCCTCCCACCCGGACGCCGGTCCCGACGGCTATGTGGCCCTGCCCAATATCAACGTCGTCAACGAAATGGTGGACATGATCACCGCCACCCGGGCCTATGAAGCCAACGTCACCGTTTTGAATGCGGCCAAAGCCATGACCCTGAAGGCCCTGGAGATCGGGCGTTAGAGACATGCATTAGCTATCGATGAATCCTTCAGCCTGCCAGAAAACAGGATGTAACTTTCAGGAGGAAGAACATTATGCTCCTTGCACCCACATCCCTTTTAACACCGGCGCCGCTGCAGGAGATAGGGCGCAGTACGGCGCAACAAAATACGGCAGCGCCGGCAGAGAGCTTCGGCGCACTCCTCAAAGAAAAGCTGAACGAAATAAGCGCCCTGCAGCAGCAGGCCGATGTCCTCACCCAGGAGTACCTGGCCGGCCGTGTGGAAGACGTGCACGAGGTCATGCTGGCTCTGGAACAGGCCAATCTCTCCCTGCAACTGGCCGTTCAGGTGCGCAATAAGGTCGTGGAGGCCTACCAGGAAATTTCCCGCATGCAGTTCTAAAGCGCGCCGTCGACATGATGGGTGAAAGCCGAAGGTGGGGAGGCATATTGCTCTGGCGGCAATAGTAATTATGATTAGCATTAGATTCAGGCTTACCGGGAGCGGGCAATGAAGTACGGACAG
This sequence comes from Moorella humiferrea, assembly GCF_039233145.1. Classification (NCBI taxonomy): domain Bacteria; kingdom Bacillati; phylum Bacillota; class Clostridia; order Neomoorellales; family Neomoorellaceae; genus Neomoorella; species Neomoorella humiferrea. The sequence goes on from NZ_CP136419.1 coordinate 783,684, forward strand.
ATTCTCACCAAGTTGAAAAATTTCTGGCAGGGCTTAACTCCCGGGCGGCGCTCGGCCCTGGTGGCCGTGACGTTGGCCGTCCTGCTGGGCGGCGCTTTTTTAATCCAGTGGCTCTTAAAACCCCAGTACGCGCCCCTGTTCACCAATCTGCAGCAGAGCGACGCGGCGGCCGTCGTGGAAAAATTGAAGGAAATGAAGGTGCCCTACCAGCTGGCCGGGGAAGGGACCACCATCCTGGTACCCAAGGAGCAAATCTATCAACTACGGTTGGACCTGGCCAGCGCCGGGGTATTAAACAGCGGCCGGGGCTTTGAGCTTTTCGACGAAAACAAACTGGGAATGACCGATTTTGAACGCAACCTGGACTACCAGCGCGCCCTGCAGGAGGAGCTGCGGCGTACCATCGTCTCCCTGGACGAGGTAGAAGACGCCCGGGTGCACCTGGTGATCCCTCAGCCCAGTGTCTTCCTCCAGGAACAGCAGCCCCCCTCGGCGGCTATAATGTTGAAGCTCAAACCCCTGTCCCGCTTAAAACCGGAACAGGTCAAAGGCATCATGGAGCTGGTGGCGGCCAGCGTGGCCGGCCTGAAGCTGGAGAACATCCGCGTCATCGATATGTACGGCAACGTTCTGAGTGAGGGGCTGGCGGGGGATGAGAACGCCCCTGCGGGCCGCATCCGGCAGAATCAAATGGAACTCAAACGGCAGTTCGAGCGTGACCTGGAACAGCGGCTGCAGGCCGTATTGAGCCAGATCCTGGGCCCAGGCAAGGCTGTGGCCATGGTCACCGCCGATTTGAACTTTGACCAGCAGGAAATCAAGCAGACGGTTTGGGGCAAGGAAGGCGCCCTGCGGAGCGAGCAGGTCAAAACCGAAACCGGCACCGCCGGAGGCGGTGCAGCGGGGGCGGCGGGGACGCCGGCCAACACCCAGCCCCCCGTATACCAGGCGGTAAACCCGGCCGCGGGCAATTACAACAACTCCGATACCATCCGCAACTATGAGCTGGATCAGACGGAAACCCATACTATCGTCGCGCCCGGCCAGGTGCGGCGCCTTTCCACGGCGGTGGCCGTTGACGGGGCTGTCACTCCCGCCTTGAGAACCCAGATCCAGAACATTGTCGCCGCAGCCATCGGCTTCGACCCAGCTCGGGGCGATCAGATCAACGTAGAGTCCCTTCCCTTTGATAACTCCATGCAGCAGCAGATGGCGGCGGAAATGGAGGCCCAGCAGCAGCGCCAGCAGCAGCTCCGCCGGTACTTGATGTGGGGTGGCGCCGGACTGGGAGGGCTACTCCTTCTGCTCCTCCTCCTTATCGTCATCCTGCGGCGCCGGCGGCGGGCGGCGGTGCCGGCCATCCTGCCGGAACGTATGTTAGGAGAGAAGCCGAAGGCCGGCATGGAGGCCGCTGCGCCGGTGGCGCCCCTGATGGTAGAACCGGTGGAGCCGGTGGACGTAGAAAAGGTGCGCCAGGAGGCGGAACGCAAGGCTAAGATGGACCGCCTGCGGGACATCATCCGCCAGCGCCCGGAGGACGCGGCGCTGCTTATCAGGGCCTGGCTGTCCGAAGATTAGAGGTGGGCATGAGTGGCGAGGCAGAAACCCCTTTCGGGCTTAGAAAAGGCGGCAATTTTCTTGATCGCCGTAGGGCCGGAGCTCTCTTCCCTGATATTAAAGCAGATGGGTCAGGAGGACATAGAGCGCATCACCTACCAGATTGCCAACACGACCTCCATCGACCCCGATACCATGCAGCAGATCGTGGACGAATTCCTGCAACTTAACGACGCCCAGATGTTTATCCTCCAGGGCGGCCTGAAGTATGCCCGTGAGGTGCTGGAAAAGACCCTGGGACCGGCCCGGGCGACGGAAATCATTAAAAAGCTGCTGGCTACGTCCAAAATACGCCCCTTCAACATGATCCGCAAGGCCGATCCCAAACAGCTAGTTAACTTCATCTACAACGAGCATCCCCAGACCATCGCCCTTATCCTTTCCTACCTAGAACCCGAGCAGGCGGCGGTGGTCCTGGGCGCCCTGCCGGACAAGATCCAGGCCGACGTGGCCAAAAGGATTGCCCTGATGGAGCGGGCCTCTCCGGAAACCCTGCGGGAGCTGGAGAGTATCATGGAACAGCGGCTGTCCTCCCTGGTGGATCAGGATTTCGCCGTTGCCGGTGGCGTCAAGAGCCTGGTGGACATCCTGAACCGGGCCGACCGCAGCACCGAGCGGACCATCCTGGAAGCTCTGGAGCAGGATGACCCTGAACTGGCCGACGAGATCCGCAAGCGCATGTTTGTCTTTGAAGACATCCTGACCCTGGACGACAATTCCATCCGCCGGGTCCTCAGGGAAGTCGATCTCAAAGACCTGGCCCTGGCCCTCAAGGCGGCCAGCGAAGAAGTGGCCAACCGCATTTACCGCAACCTTTCCAAGCGGGCCGGGGAAATGCTCCGGGAGGACATCGAGTACATGGGACCGGCAAGGTTGCGTGACGTGGAAGAAGCCCAGCAGCGCATCGTCCAGATCATCCGTCGCTTAGACGAAGCCGGCGAGATCATCATCGCCCGGGGTGGTGAGGATGCCATTGTGGTCTAGGGTGTTGAAAAAGGCCGGGCCGGGCCGCGGGGAAAGGGTGATACCCCTGCGCCCCCTGGCGGCCGTATCTTTAGACGACGCCGGCGGGGGAGAGCCGAAGCCGGCAGGGGAAGGGGCCGCCGCTGAGGCGGAAGAACGGGAAACGGCCGCCCTTAAAAAAGCGGAGGCCATCCTGGAGGAGGCGCGGCGGGAGGCCCGGGCCATTAAAGAAGCGGCCGAAGCCGCAAGGCTTAAGGTCCTGGAGGAAGCCCGCGCTGCCGGGGAAGAAAGGGGTTACCGGGAAGGCCTCTCACGGGCTGAGGCGGAGGCAGCGGCCATCCGCCAGGAGGCGGCAGCCGACCGGGAAGCCGCCCGCCGGGTTCTGGCCGAAGCGCGGCAGGCCTATAAGGAGATCCTTGAAGGGGCCGAAGGCGACATCGTCGACCTGGCCCTGGCCGTCGCCGCCAAGATCCTGGGCCGGGAGGTGGAACAGCGGCCGGAAGCGGTGGTGGAAACGGCCCGCCGGGCCGTCCGCCAGGTGGCCGAGGGCCAGAATTACATAGTTTATGCCGCCCCGGAGGTAGCCGAACACCTTCGCCGTTACCGCGACGAACTTTTAAGGGAGGCGGCGCCGGGGGCGCGGCTGCAGGTCATCGCCGACCCGTCCTTTAAGGCCGGGGGGTGCCGTGTAGAGACGGAAAACGGCTTTATCGACGCCGGCTTTGCCAATCAACTGGAAGAGCTGAAAAAAATCTTTCGCGCCCAGCGTGAGGGAGCGGAAGCGCCCCCCGGGGCAAAGGATACCACCGTGGAGGGAGGCGAGCCGTGAGGCCGGCCGTAGACCTCACCCCCTACCGCAGGCTTTTAGCGACGGCCGACCTCTGGCGCCGGGGCGGCAAAGTCACCAGGGTGACCGGGCTGACCATCGAGGTGCGGGGACTTAAGGCCGCTATAGGTGAGCTGTGCCACATTTACAACAACGGCGCGGCTCCCGTCGCGGCCGAGGTGGTGGGTTTTAGGGAAGAGGTAACCCTCCTCATGCCCCTGGGGGAACTGGAAGGCATCGGCCCCGGGTGCCGGGTAATAGCCGCCGGTCACGGGCACCTGATACCCGTGGGGCGGGAGCTCATGGGAAGGATCCTGGACGGCCTGGGGCGCCCCATGGACGGGCTGCCCCTTAAGGCGGAAGCCCTGCGGCCGGTCAACAACGTGCCGCCCAATCCTTTAGAGCGGCGGCGCATCAAGGAGGTCCTGGCCACCGGGATCAAGGCCATCGATGGCCTCCTCACCTGCGGCTGCGGCCAGCGGGTGGGCATTTTCGCCGGCAGCGGCGTGGGCAAAAGCACCCTGCTGGGGATGATCGCCCGCCACAGCACCGCCGACATCAACGTTATCGCCCTCATCGGCGAGCGGGGTAGAGAGGTGCGGGACTTTATCGAAGGCGACCTGGGTGAGGATGGTCTGGCCCGTTCCGTGGTGGTGGTCGCCACCTCCGACCGCCCGGCCCTGGTGCGCATAAAGGGGGCCTTTACGGCGACGGCCATCGCCGAATATTTCCGCGACGAGGGGAAGAACGTCCTTTTAATGATGGACTCCCTCACCCGTTTTGCCATCGCCCAGCGGGAGGTGGGATTGGCCATCGGCGAGCCGCCTGCTACCCGGGGATATACCCCTTCCGTCTTCGCCGCCCTCCCGCGATTGGTGGAAAGGGCCGGCACCGCCGCCCGGGGCTCCATCACCGGATTGTACACTGTGCTGGTGGAAGGGGACGACATGAATGAACCGGTGGCCGACACCGTGCGGGGGCTTTTAGACGGGCACATCGTCCTTTCCCGCAGGCTGGCGGCGGAAAACCACTACCCGGCCATCGACGTCTTGCAGAGCGTCAGCCGTCTCATGCCGGAGATAACTTCCCGGGAACATCAAAAGAAGGCCGGTCTCTTACGGGAGTTGCTGGCCGCCTACCGGGAAGCCGAGGATCTGATTGAGATTGGCGCCTATCAGCAGGGCTCCAATCCCAGGGTCGATGCAGCACTAAAGCATTACGAAGCCATCCAATCCTTCCTGCGCCAGGACGTGGAGGAATTTTACGACTTCGATACCGTCCTGGCCGGACTGGCATCTATTTTCAGCAACGGGGGCGCGTAACATTGGCCGGATTTCGCTTTTCCCTGGAGAAGGTGCGCAGCTACAAGGCATCCCTGGAGGAACAGCTTAAAATGCAGCTGGCCGCGGCCCGCCGCCGCCAGGAAGAAGAAGAAGGAAGACTGGCGTATTACCGGCAACTGCGGAACTGCCGTGAAGCCCCCTGGGGAGAACTGAGGGCGGACGATTTGCTCCAGGAAGCGGCGCTGTTGGAAGCCCTGGACGGCCGCATCCTTCACCAGGAGGAGAAGGTGGCCCGGGCCCGTCTGTCGGTGGAGGAGAAGCGCGACTGCGTACAGACGGTGATGCGGGAGAGGAAGGTTTTGGACCGCCTGCGCGACCGCCAACTGGCCGCCTATCTCTACGAGCAGGCCCGAGAGGAACAAAAACAGATTGATGACGCGGCGGCCGTACGCTTCCAGAGCTGTTTCGGCAAATAAACCTTTTCAATAAATATATCGTCAGGAGGAGGTGACAAAATGACCGTCCAGGCCGTAAAAAAGATAGACGTGAAGCAGATTAAGGCGCGGGATCGGGACCGTTCAAAGGGTGATGGCGGCGACTTCGCCCTTTACCTGGCAGGACTGGTGCAGCAGAACCGTTCTACCCGTCCCGCTGAAAAAAGCGGTCCGGAAGGCGGCGCGGCCCGGGGTGTTGCGGATGGAACGGCGGAAGGAATGGGTGTGGGTAAAAGTACCGGGAAGGACGGTTCCACGACCGTAGCCGTTGACGGCCGTTATAGGAGTGCTGTCACCGGGATGAAGGCGGTGCCTCTGGTGCCCCTGGATGTATTTTTACAGGGTGAGAACGGTGAAGAAACCGGAGCCGGGGTAAAGGCCGGCGTCAGTGGAGAACTCGTTGACCTTGCTGCCGGGGGTAGCGGGATAAAGGCGGGCGGTAAAGGGATGGCCTCTGCAATTATCCTGAAACGGGCGGCTGGAGGCTACGGGACGGAGACGGGGCTTAAGGCCGAAGCCCCTAGAGATGTCCTTAAACGCGAGGCTGAGGGCGCCGGGAAGAAGGTGGAGCTTAAGGCCGCAGGACGGCAGGGTTGGCCGGCGGCAATTGGGAACGACCCCCGGGGAAAACCTCAGGCCAGCAGTATGGCATTGATGGTAACGGCCCTTCACAAAGGCGAGGAAAAGGCGCCTGTTGCCGGCGGGGACGCGGCGGCAGCCGACGTCGATGTTAAAGGATATCCGGCGGCGGCTTCGCCCGATGGATTGAGCCGGGTAGTGTCGCCCTGGGAGAACAAGTTAAATGAAGCCGTATCGCCCCCTACCTTTCCCGAACAGGGTTTTAAAGGCGACCATGGCGATGCAGGTAAAGGCAAGGATCCAGGTGGTACGGGGCTACATATACCCATTTCTGCATCCACCGGTTTAAAACCCGAAGCTTTACCCGCCGGCCAGGAAGTCAGTCTTCCTCTATTAAGGAATCTGCCGGAAATAACCGGTGCGGTGCTGGAGGTGGCGCGGGTGGCCCGGGCGACGGGGCGGCAGGAGCTGGAGATACGCCTGCAGCCGGAAAACCTGGGGCACATGAAACTGACGGCCTCCATAATGGACGGCCGCTTGGTCGTCCACTTCCTGGTGGAAAACAGGGAAGCCGCCAGGATTTTACAGGCGGCGGTGCCGGATATGCGCCAGACCTTAGCCCAGCAGGGTTTCCACCTGGACCAAGTGTATGTGCAGGTTGGCGGCGAAGGAAGCGGCGGGTCCCAGGCCTGGGAGCAGGGAGCGCGGGAATGGGGTCCGAGGAGACCGCTGGGGCGTACTCCAGTACCGCCCGGGGGCGGCGAAGCGGGCATATCCGTGGGCTCATGGCACCGCTTCGATTACCTGGCTTAAACCTTAGAAGGGGGAAAGGAAAGTGAACGTGGGCGGCGTGACGGCTGTCGGAAATACTGCGGCGGCCGGCGTGACAAACACCGGCGGGCTGGGTAAGGATGATTTTCTTAAACTTCTGGCTGCCCAGCTGCGCAACCAAGATCCTTTGAATCCCATGAGCAATACCGAATTCATCGCCCAGATGGCCCAGTTTAGCGTCCTGGAACAGATGTACAATCTCAACGAAAATTTTAGTCTCCTGCGGCAGGAACTGCAGGAAAGCATGATGCTCCAGGCGGTAAGCCTGATGGGCAAAGAAGTAACGGCCGTTTTAGATGATGAGGTCTTGACGGGAACGGTCGGTAAAGTTACCGCGACGACGGACGGGATTTTCCTGGAAGTAGGAGGGCGTCAAGTGCCCCTGGCGGCGGTTACGGAAATAAGCTGATTAATAAATTGGGTTTCATGAAAGGGGGAGTTTATCATGATGCGTTCCCTTTATTCCGGCGTATCGGGCCTCCGTACCCACCAGCTGAGGATGGATGTCATCGGCGACAACATTGCCAACGTCAATACGGTGGGCTTTAAAAGGAGCGCCGTCACCTTTAAAGACGTGTTCTACCAGACCTTACGGGGCGGTTCGGCAGGAGACAGTGCTAACGGTATAGGCGGGACCAACCCCCAGCAGATCGGCCTGGGCGTCACTTTAGGAAGCATTGACGTCATCCATACCCAGGGCGCCGCCGCATCCACCGGCAACGGCACGGATTTGATGATCCAGGGAGATGGGTTCTTTATTGTTGCCGATGCAAGCGGTAATGCTTATCTGACTAGGTCCGGGGCATTTCATTTCGATGATGAGGGTTATTTAGTAAATGCAGATGGATTTAAAGTAGCTAAAGACGCCACCTTTGATACTGATAAGATTACGGTTAATGACTATATAAAAATTGATAAAGATGCTCAAAGCTACAGCATAGATAAAGAAGGTAAAGTTAGCTTTATAGCAAAAGATGGAACTAATAACGATGGAACCAATAATCAAATTAAGCTGGCCAAAGTTATTAACCCAGCGGGGTTAGAAAAAGTGGGCAGCAGTCTTTACAAATATACTGTGGCTGCTGGCGAGGCAACAGTAGGAGGTGCTGGGACTAAAGATACATCTTTGGCCAATACCACCATCATCCCCTCGGCCCTGGAGATGTCCAACGTCGACCTGGCCCAGGAGTTTACCGACATGATCATCACCGAGCGGGGATTTCAGGCCAACGCCCGGACCATCACCACCTCCGACCAGATGCTCCAGGAACTTGTCAATCTGAAGCGTTAAAAATAGGTGGAGCTTTATTTAAAGGAGGGCGGCAGGGGATGATCAAGGTTACTACCCTGGATAAGCGGGAACTGGTCCTCAACGCCGAGCTCATCGAGCGGATAGAGAGCGTGCCCGAAACGGTCATCACCCTAACCAATGGCAAAAAGGTTTTGGTCACCCAAACGGTAGATGAAATAATAGACCGGGTCGTCGCCTACCGGCAAAGAACACTCCGGCCGGAGCCGGCCCGGGATGAGGTGGAATAGAGGTTGCGGCGCATCGATTATATGACCGTGGCGGGTATCGTGGCGGGCATCGGCCTCATGGCGGGGTCTTTGATCATGGGAGGCAACCCCAAACTGTTCTGGAACGTGCCTTCCCTGATGGTGACGGTGGGCGGGTCCTTTGCCGCCGTCCTGATTAATTTCAGCTTCCAGGATGTAAAAAACGTCTTTGGTACGGTGAAACAGGCCTTTACCACCGACCTTATGGACCCCGAAGAGTTGATCGAGCTTTTCGGCGAGCTGGCCCGCAAGGCCCGGCGGGAAGGACTCCTGGCCCTGGAAGACGACGCCGATCGCCTGGACGATCCCTTTTTTAAGAAAGGCATTCAAATGATGGTCGACGCCATAGAACCGGAGACCATCAGGCAGATCCTGGAGACGGACATGGCCTACATGGCCCGCCGCCACGAGATCGGTCAGTCCATCTTTAAAACGTGGGGGAATCTTGCCCCGTCCTTCGGCTTGATCGGGACATTAATCGGCCTGGTGCAGATGTTGGCCAAGCTGGACAAACCGGAGGCTTTAGGCCCCAGCATGGCCCTGGCCCTCATCACTACCTTTTACGGCGCCATTATGGCCTACATGATCTTCATTCCCCTAGCCGGAAAGCTGGGCTTGAGGAGCGAGCAGGAAATGATGCTCCACCAGATGATGCTGGAAGGGATTATAGCCATCCAGTCGGGGGTCAACCCGCGCATTTTGGAAGAGCGCCTGCGTTCGTTCCTGCCGGCAAAACCCAAGGGGCGGCAGGCCGAGGGCGAGGACGTAGTGATGGGTGAAGCGGCCGATAGGCAGTTTTAGCATTGACGAAAGAAGGACGCATCATGGCCCTAAAGGAGCGCAAAAAGGTTGAAGAAGGCGCGCCGACGTGGATGATCACCTTTTCCGATCTGATGACCCAGTTGGTGGTATTCTTCGTCCTCCTTTTTTCCTTTTCCGTTTTAAATCAGCAGAAATTCCAGCGGTTCATCGCTTCCTACCAGGGCATGGGGATTCTCGACGGCGGCGTGTCGCCCATTGTGGAAACCGAGGCCGCCCCCTTGGATTACCCGGAGGTGGAAACCCCGGAGGAGGCCGCCGCTCTGGCGCGGGCCAGGGAAATGATGGAGACCTACCAGACGGTTAAAAATTTCCTTACGGAGAGCGGCTTAAACTCCATGGTGGAAGTGCGCTATGAAGAACAGGGTATCGCCCTGGACATCAAAGAGCGCATTCTCTTCGATTCCGGCAAGGCGGATTTGAAACCCGAAGCCAGGCGGCTTTTGGATAAGCTGGCGGAGCTTTTGAGCCGCATTCCCAATGAAGTGCGCGTCGAAGGCTATACCGACAACCGGCCTATCCATACCATGGAATTTCCCAGCAACTGGGAATTATCTACGGCCCGAGCCGCCCGGGTGGTGCGCTACTTTATTGAGGAACACCGTCTTAAACCTGAGCGTTTTGTGGCCATAGGCTATGGAGAATATCGCCCCCTGTATCCCAACGACACCCCGGAACATATGGCGGAAAACCGGCGGGTGGTACTCATGATAGGTGTGGGCGGCAGAAACGGAAACTAAAGGAAGAGGTGGAGAAATGCCTCCCAGGGAAGAAACGGAAACAAAGGGAAAAAAAGGGCGGTCCTTGCTGACCGTCGTCATGTTGTTGCTCATCCTGGCCTTAAGCGGGGGATACGTTTACTACTTCTTTTTCGGGGGCAACAGGGGGGTAACGGCCGCCCCTGCCAGGCAGGCGCCGGCGGTGATGCAGAAAATGGCCCTGGAGCCGGTTGTCGTCAACCTGGCCGACCCCGGTCTGCGCCGTTACCTGCGGGCCAAGATCACCCTGGAGTACAGCGATACCCGGCTGACGGAAGAGCTCAATGAAAAACTCTACCGCATCCGCGACACTTTGATTTCCGTCCTGCGCAGCAAGAAGACCGACGACCTGCAGAATGAAGACGCTTTAAAGCGGGAACTCTTGACGGCCGTCAACGCCCAGCTTATGGGCGGTCAGGTCCAGGGCCTCTACTTCGAGGAATTTATCGTCCAGTAGGAGAATGGATTATGTCCCTGACGAACGAAGAGATTGAAAAGCTCCTGGCGGCCATGGCCGCCGGTGAAGACCGGCCGCGCATAGAGAAGGCCCGCTTTGCGCCCCTGAAGCCTGTTCCGGCCGCCGGCGTTAAGGGGAGTTTTAAACGGATCGCCGACATCCCTTTGCGCCTGGTGGCGGAGCTGGGGCGCAAGCGACTGCTGGTGAAAGAGATCCTGGACCTTAAAGAAGGCTCGGTCATCACCCTTGACAAACTGGCCGGGGAGGCGGTGGAAATCCGGGTAAACGGCATTAAGCTGGCCACCGGAGAGGTGGTGGTCGTCAATGAGTCTTTCGGCGTGAGAATCACCGGTCTGGCAGAGGTCAAGAAGGAAGGGCAGGATTAGGTATGGACCGCGATTTTGTCCTGGCCCTCCTGCGCCTGGCCGTTTTTCTGCCGTTAGTCCTGGCCCTGGCCTACGTTACGGTCCGCCTGGGCGCAGGGCGGGTCGGGAGCCGGATCGCCGGTCCGGGGAGGCTGGAAGTGGTTGAAAGGCTTCCCCTGGGCAGCAAAAGCGGCCTGGCGGTGGTCCGGTGCGGTGAGAGATATTTTTTAATCGGCCTGGGGGAAGGCGCACCGGTCTTCTTGACGGAACTGCCGGACTACCCGGCGGCCGCGGCGGGGGAAATCCAGGCGTATCCTTTGAGTTATCTTGGGGAAGAGGAAGGGGAAAACGGCGCAATGGGGCCATGGGAAGCGCAGCGCCGTAAAAAACATGGAAATTAACAACCTGCTTCAGACCGTCAATCCCCAGCAGTTGACGGATGCCGTTAAAATCCTGATCCTTTTAACCGCCCTGGCCCTTGTACCGGCCGCCCTGTTGCTTATGACTTCTTTTACCCGGATTATCATCGTCCTTTCCTTCGTACGCAGCGCCTTGGCCACCCAGCAGACGCCACCCAATCAGGTGCTCATCGGCCTGGCCCTGTTTCTGACCTTTTTCATTATGGCGCCGGTGTATAAAGAGATTAAAGCCCAGGCCGTCGACCCCTATCTGGCCGGCCGGATTACCCAGGAAGAGGCTTTGACGGTGGGAGCCAAACCCTTAAGGGAGTTCATGTACCGCCAGACGCGGGAAAAGGATCTGGCCCTGTTCGTACATATGTCGGGCATACCCCAACCCCGCACCAGGGATGACGTACCTATGCACGTCCTCATTCCGGCCTTCGTCATAAGCGAGCTGAAGACGGCCTTCCAGATGGGTTTTTTAATCTACATTCCCTTTTTAATCATCGATCTGGTAGTAGCCAGCACTCTGATGGCCATGGGCATGTTTATGGTACCGCCGGTGATGATCTCTTTACCCTTTAAGCTCATGCTCTTTGTCCTGGTCGACGGCTGGTACCTGGTGGTGAAATCCCTGCTGGAAAGTTTTTAATGAGAGCTAGGACGGAGGGGTAGATTTTGACCCAGGAATTTGTCATTCACCTGGCCCGGGAAGCCCTGACAACGGCCCTCTTGCTGGCTGCTCCGGCCTTGGTTTTAAGCCTCGTCGTGGGGGTGGGGATAAGCATTCTCCAGGCCACCACCCAGATCCAGGAGCAGACTTTGACCTTTGTGCCCAAGATTGTGGCCGTCATCCTGGGAACCCTGCTTCTGGGGTCGTGGATGCTGAATACCTTAATCCAGTTCACCGCCGGGATCTTCGGCAACCTCGCCGGTCTGGTGAAATAGCATGGACTACTTCAAAGGGGCGGAAGCCTTTTTACTGGTGCTGGTGCGGTCTACCTCCTTTTTCATAACGGCGCCATTTTTGGGCGTTCGCAGCGTACCGGCCCCGTTAAAGGCGGCCCTAGGGGTGCTGGTGGCCTTCCTCCTTTTTCCGACGCTGCCGGGAGATTATGCGGCGTATAGCGGCGGGGCCTTTGCCCTGGCCGTAGTGAACGAGGCCCTGGCCGGTCTGGCCCTAGGGTATCTGGCCAGCCTCATTTTCAGCGCCGTCCAGGTGGCCGGCCAGCTTTTAGATCTGAATATGGGCCTGGGGATGGCCAACCTCCTGGATCCCCAGACCGCCTACTCCACCACCGTCCTGGGGCAGTTCTTTAACATCCTGGCCCTGCTCCTCTTTTTCCAGATGGACGGCCACCACACCGTGCTTTTGGCCCTGCAGGAGAGTTTTCGCCTTCTGCCTCTGGGAGGGGTGGGATTTGACGGGAGTATCATTCTGGCGGTGGTGAGGCTTTTTAGCGGCATGTTCAGCCTGGCGGTAAGAATCGCTTCTCCCGTTATCGCTGTCCTTTTCATTGCCGATTTGACTTTAAGTCTCATCGCCCGCACCGTGCCCCAGCTGAACGTTTTCATCCTGGGTTTTCCTTTAAAAATCGGCCTGGGCCTTCTGATTTTAATCGCCGTTCTGCCCATGCTGGCGACGGTCTGCGCCAACCTCTTCAGCCAGATGGAACACGACCTGGCCCTGATCCTAAGGAGCTGGCCGCGGTGATAGGCCTAGGGATTAACCTCCAGCTCTTTGCCGAAGAGAAAACCGAGGAAGCAACCCCCCACCGGCTCCAGGAAGTGCGCCGCAGGGGGCAGGCGGCCCGGAGCAACGACCTGACCGCCGCCCTGGTGCTCCTGGCCGTAATCCTTTACCTCTATTGGCGGCGGCAGGCCTTTTACTTAAAGATGGCCGACCTTATGACTCATACCCTGGGGGAAGGCCTCAAGGAGAACCTGGATGTGGGGGCATTGATGGCCGTATTCTACCACCAGGCGGTAGAAATCGGCCTCCTCCTGGCTCCCGTCCTCCTGGTGGCGGCGGCGGTGGGCCTATTCGCCAATTTTGCCCAGGTGGGCTTCCTCTTTTCCCTGGACCCCATAATGCCGCGCCTGGAAAACCTGGACCCGGTTAAAGGGATGCAGCGCCTTTTCTCCCGTCGTGCCCTGATAGAGCTGGTGAAGAGCCTTTTCAAGGTAACGGCGGTGGGTTTCGTGGCCTGGGCCCTGGTTCGGGGTGAGTTAGACCGCCTGATAACGGTCGTCGATGCCGGGCTCCCCGCCGCCCTGGAAATGGTGGGGCGGCTCCTATACCGGGTGGGTCTGGGCGTGATGATCGTTTTCATTAGCCTCGCGGCGGTGGACTACCTGTTCCAGCGGCGCGAGTTCCAGCGCAGCATCCGCATGACCAGACAGGAAGTAAAAGAAGAATTGAAGCAAATGGAGGGCGACCCCCTGGTCCGGTCCCGCCTGCGGGAGAAGCAGCGGCGGCTGGCCCGGCACCGCATGATGCACGCCGTGCCGGAAGCCACGGTGGTCATCACCAACCCCGTTCACGTGGCCGTGGCCCTGCGCTACCGGGAAGGAGATAGGGCCCCGCGGGTGGTGGCCAAGGGGGCGGGGAGCATCGCCGAGCGTATTAAAGAAGTCGCCCGCCGCCACAACGTTCCCATCGTGGAAAACCCTCCGGTGGCCCGGGCATTGTACCGCCAGGTGGAGCTGGGCCAGGAAATACCGGTGGCCCTCTACCAGGCGGTGGCCGAGATCCTTGCCCAGATCTACCGCCTGCGGGGAAGGATGTAGCGGCATTTATAATTGGAGAACTGCTTCTGTCGACAAGCTGAACTAACTAAGTGTCTGATTTATGGCTGGCATTTGTTTGTAGTGAGCGACTTGGTCCGAGGGGCTAAGGATTGGAGCCGGCGGAGCAGGAAGCCTGTTCATTGGCAATCCGCAGGCGATGAGCAGCGGTCCGAACCGAGGCGTCGTCCTGTCGGCGCGCAGCTTTTGAGCGGCGCAGGGACATATCCCGACATACCACTTTTTTGGAGGAAATACAGTTCTATGGCGGCAAATACCGGCCTGTTGGGCGTCTTAAGGCGCCTCAACCCCTATAACGACATCCTGGTGGCGGCCCTGGTCCTGGGGGTGGTAATGCTCATCGTCGTCCCCGTCAGCCCCCTGGTCATGGACATCCTCCTCGTCGTCAACATCGGCGTCAGCATGATCATCCTCCTGACCACCATGTTCGTCGGCCGCAGCCTGGATTTTTCCGTTTTTCCGTCCCTTTTGCTGGTCGTCACCCTTTTCCGCCTGTCGCTAAACATTTCCTCCACCCGCCTTATCTTAAGCCGGGCTGATGCCGGCCATGTCATCGAAACCTTCGGCAGCTTCGTGGTGCGGGGCAACTATATCGTCGGTTTTATCATTTTTATTATCATTACCATTATCCAGTTTATCGTCATCACCAACGGCGCCCAGCGGGTGGCCGAAGTGGCGGCGCGCTTCACCCTGGACGCTATGCCCGGCAAGCAGATGAGCATCGACGCCGATCTCAACGCCGGCCTTTTGACCGAAGAGGAAGCCAGGGCCAAAAGGCGCGAGCTCCAGCGGGAAGCCGATTTTTACGGCGCCATGGACGGCGCCAGCAAGTTCGTCCGGGGCGACGCCGTGGCCAGCCTGATTATTGTGGCCATTAACATCGTGGGCGGGCTGGCCATCGGCATGTGGCAGCTGAAGATGCCTTTCATGGAAGCCCTGCAGACCTATACCCGCCTGACCATCGGCGACGGCCTGGTGAGCCAGCTGCCGGCCCTTATGGTGTCCACCGGCACGGGCATCCTGGTGACCCGTTCCGGTTCCGTTGACAACTTCGGCAAAGAGGTAATAGCCCAGCTGACGGGCTTTCCCCGCATCGCCGCCCTGGTGGCCGCCATCCTTTTCCTCATGGGGCTTTTGCCGGGAATGCCCCATTTGACCTTTTTCATCCTGGCCGGCGGCACCGGGTACGCGGCCTATGCCCTGGCCCGGGAGGAAAAATTGGAGGGACGGCGCCGTGAGGAAAGGGCTGCCGCCCAGAAGACGGCGCCGCGCCAGCCGGAAAACGTCTTAAGCCTTTTTCAGGTGGACCCCCTGGAGGTGGAAATCGGCTACGGCCTTATCCCCCTGGCCGACGAAAGTGCGGGCGGAGATCTTTTGGACCGTCTGGCCGCCGTGCGGCGTCAGTGCGCCACCGAAATGGGCATTTATGTCAGGCCCATCCGCATCCGGGACAACCTGCAGCTGCCCCCCAACAGCTACATCTTTAAGTTGCGGGGCGTGGAAGCGGCGCGGGGCGAAATCCAACCGAACTATCTCCTGGCTATGAACCCCGCCGGCAGTGAGGGGCCGCCGGAGGGAATACCAACCAGGGAGCCTACCTTCGGCCTGCCGGCCTGGTGGGTGCCGGCGGCCAGGCGCCAGGAAGCGGAGCTGGCCGGGTTTACCGTGGTCGACGCCACTACTGTACTCATCACCCATCTTACGGAGTTTATCAAGGCCCATGCTGACGAACTCATGGGACGCCAGGAAACCCGGGAGCTTTTAGACAAGGTCAAGGAAACCAATCCGGCAGTGGTGGAAGAGCTGGTACCCAACCTTCTATCCGTCGGCGAGGTGCAGAAGGTGCTGGCCGGTCTTTTACAGGAACAGGTGCCCATTCGCGACCTCGTCGGCATCCTGGAGGCCCTAGCCGACGCCGCCCGTACCAGCCGGGATCCCGACTACCTCCTGGGGGCGGCGCGTCAGGCCCTGAGTCGTACCATCAGCCGCCAGTACGCCCGGGACGGCAAAATTACCGCCGTCACCCTCCATCCCCAGCTGGAGCAGAGGGTGGCCGAGGCCGTCCAGCCGACCTCCCAGGGGGCTTTTCCGGCCCTGGGTCCGGAGGAGGCCCGGGAGCTCTTGAACAGGGTGGGCCGGGCCGTGGAAAAGGCGGCCGTCGGCGGCGTCCAGCCGGTGCTCTTATGCTCGGCCAGGGTTCGCCTGCCCCTGCGGCGGCTGCTTAAACGCTCTTTTCCTTACCTGCCGGTTCTGGCCTATAACGAGCTGGAACCGGGGATGGAAGTTGAAGCCGTGGAGGCGGTGAACCTGGCATGAAGATAAAGCGCTATCTCGCCCGCGACATGCAGGAAGCATATCTCGCCATTCGCCGTGACCTGGGGCCGGACGCGGTGATCGTGGCCACCCGCCGGGTACGCCAGCCGGGCTGGCGGGGCTTTTTTCAGCCGCCCCGCCTGGAGGTCACGGCTGCCGTGGAGGAAGGCGAAGGGAGAACCCCTTCCCGGCCGCCCGGACCCGCTGCGCCTGGTCAGGGAGCCGGGAACGGAAGCGACACGGGCGGCAGGGCGGCGGGATATGGTGATGCCGGCGGCCGCGGCGGCCTGGAGGCCCTCCAGCGGGAATTGGCCGACATCAAGGCCGCCCTGCACCGCCTGGTCCGCCCCGCCCATTCCCAGCTTCCCGAACACCTGCAGGACCTGCGGCAGCGCCTGCTGGAACAGGAACTGGGAGAAGAAGTGGTGACCGCCCTTTTAAAGGGTTTAGAGGAGGCGGGACGGGAAGTTGTGGGAGAAGTGGTCTTAAGCCGCTTGAATGAGCACCTTGCACCCCTAATGGCGCCGTTTTCAGAAAAGCGGGTTCAGGCCTTTGTCGGCCCTACGGGTGTGGGCAAGACCACCACCCTGGCCAAGATCGCGGCCCGCTACAGCCTTTATCAAAATAAAAAGGTCGGGCTCATCACCCTGGATACCTACCGCATCGGCGCCGTGGACCAGCTTAAGACCTATGGGGAGATAATGGGCCTGCCCCTGGAAGTGGCCATGACGCCGCGGGAGTTGCGGGCTGCTTTAGAAAACCTGCAGGGATGCGACGTGGTGTTGATAGATACCGCCGGCCGGGCGCCGGAAAATAAAGCCATGCTGGCGGAAACCCGGGGGTTCCTGGAAGTCGTACCCGACGCGGAAGTTTTCCTGGTGTTAAGCTGCGCTACGAGGCTTAAGGATCAGCTCCAGGCCGTTGATAACTTCCGGAGCTTGAAATACGGCCGCCTTATTTTCACCAAACTGGACGAAACGAATTGCCCGGGTGCTGTCATGGCGGTGGCGGCGGCGGCAGGGGTGCCTGTGGCCTACCTAGCGACGGGACAGGACGTGCCCGACGACCTCGAAAAGGCGGAACCCTATCTCCTGGCCCGGCGCATATGGGAAGCGGTGGTGCAAGATGGATCAGGCGGCCGGGTTGCGTAGGCTGGTGTCGGAGCGACGGCAGGACGCCGCGCGGGTTATTGCCATAGCCAGCGGCAAAGGCGGCGTGGGCAAGACCAACATCGCCGTGAATCTGGGGCTGATCCTTGCCCGCCAGGGGCGGCGGACCCTCCTTTTCGACGCCGATCTGGGCCTGGCCAACGTGGACATCCTCCTGGGGCTCATTCCCCGTTACAGCTTAAAGGACGTCGTCGGCGGAGAGCGTAGGTTAGAAGAAATCATCGTCTGCGGTCCCCACGGGCTTCTCTTGGTGCCGGGGGCTTCGGGCGTCCAGGAGCTGGCCGATTTGGCGCCGCCGATCCGGGACCGGCTTATAGGGGAGTTGACATCCCTAGCCATGGGACTGGACGTCATTCTGGTTGATGCCGGTGCCGGCATCAACAGGACGGTGCTGAGCTTTGCGGCGGCCGCCGGCGAAGCTATTGTCGTGGCCATGCCCGAACCCACTTCCATAACTGATGCCTACGGCCTGATTAAAGGACTTTATCGTTTAAACGTAACCATGCATTTGCTCATCAACCGGGCGGGATGGACGGAGGGCCGTCAGGCCGCCGACCGTCTCCGGGGTGCCTGCCAACGTTTTTTACAGCTGGATCTGCCCCTTTTAGGGATCATCCCTGAAGACCCCAGGGTGGGTCAGGCGGTGCGGCGCCAGCAGCCCTTCTGCCAGGCGTATCCCACCTGCCCGGCCGCCCGGGCCCTGGAAGAAGCCGCCGCGAGGCTCTGGGGTAAAGAACTTCCGCCGAACCGTGGCGGCGGCTTCTGGCAGCGCTTGAGCCGGCTGCTGGGCAGGTAGGAAGGGAGGCTTATTGTGGCCAGACCGAATTTTATAGCTGTAAACCTGCCGGTAA
Organism: Moorella humiferrea; assembly: GCF_039233145.1. Classification (NCBI taxonomy): domain Bacteria; kingdom Bacillati; phylum Bacillota; class Clostridia; order Neomoorellales; family Neomoorellaceae; genus Neomoorella; species Neomoorella humiferrea. The sequence goes on from NZ_CP136419.1 coordinate 801,775, forward strand.
TAATTAAAACTTCCGGCAGGGACGTTCGTACCATCGTCCAGGATACCCGGGAAGACGGCTTTGCCGTCCTGGCGCCGGCAGGGGAGGAGGTGGTCCTCCTGCCGGGTGAGGAGATTTTGGTGGTCTGCAACCGCCAGGATGCCCGTTATGAATTTGCGACCAAGGTACAGCGTTTCGTGCCCGAAGAACCTCCCCTTTACTATCTGGCCTATCCCGAAGAATACCGGCGGATTCAGGTGCGCTCCCACGTGCGTGCCAGGGCGGCCCTGGACGTGCGTTACGCCCCCTGGCCCGCGGAAGACTGGCCCCACCGTCCGCCCCGAGCCTGTGCCAGGGGGGTGACGGTAGATATAAGCGGCGGGGGAGCCCAGCTGGTTCTGCGGGAACCCATGGTTCCCGGCGACCTCCTTTATCTCGAAATCTGCCTGCCGGGAAGCCGCCGCGCGCCCCTGCATCTTGCGGGCCGGGTAAAAAGGGTGGCCCCGAGGGAAATAGACGGCGAGAGGCGCTATGAAGTCGGGGTGGCCTTTGAAGCTTTGAGCGAGAGGCAGGAGGATGAAATCGTGGCCTTCGTCTTCCGGCGGCTGCTGGAAGAAAGGCGCCGGGGAGGCTGGGAACATGGCAGTTAGGGACGGCGCCGTCTGGCAGGCCTACCTGGACCGCCGGGACGAAGATAGACGGCGGGAACTGGTGCTTAAATACCTGCCCCTGGTGAAACAGCAGGTGGGCCGCCTGGTCGTTAAACCGCCGCGGCACCTTGACCAGGAGGACCTGTTGGGCTACGGCATTGTCGGCCTCATGGAGGCCATCGACCGCTACGATCCTTCCCGCGGCGTCAGCTTTGAATACTTCGCAGCCATGCGCATCCGCGGCGCCATCCTCGACGCCCTGCGCCGGTCCCACTGGGCCCCCCGCACCCTGGTGGAAAGGCTGCGCCGGGTAAGCTCTGTATACCGGCGGCTGGAGCAGGTTCAGGGGAGCGACGTGAAGGACGAGGCGGTGGCAGCGGCGGCGGGTATAAGCGTGGAGGAACTCCACGACCTGCTGGAAAGGGGTTCCCAGATGGCCATCCTTTCCCTGGAAGACTTCCTTTTCGACCGGGAAGGGGAGGAAGGGGCCACCCGGGGGGAAATGCTCGCCGACCCTTTCAGCCCCGACCCCGCCGGGCGCTACGAGCAGAAGGAACTCCGCCGCGCCCTTATAGAAGGCCTTAAAGCATTGAACGAAAAGGATCGCCTGGTCCTTACCCTTTATTATTATGAAGGTTTAACGTTAAAGGAAATCGGTAAAATCCTCGGCGTCTCCGAATCCCGGGCCTGCCAGCTGCACGGCCGGGCCATATTAAACCTGCGCAGATACCTCGCCGATTTTATGTAGGTGATGGCAAAATGGCCTATTTCTTGATAGTTACGGGCATCCTTCTCGTCGCAACATCGTTTTTGGCGGCCCTGAGGCTAAAAGATGGCCTTTCAGGTGAAAACGGCTCCGGTATCAGCACCGCCAATACCGAGCTATTTGTACGCCTGGCCGCCCTGCAAAGGGAGGTGGAGGCCCTGAAAAAAACCGTGGCGGAATTGCAGGATGAACTTTATCTGGTGCCGTCCGAAGAAGAACTTCCCGGTAACGCCGCACCTTATGGGGCCGTCGCTGAGCAAATCCGGCAGGCCCACGCCGCCGGGGAAAGCATTGAAAGCCTGGCGCGACGCTTCGGCCGGGGAAAGGGGGAAATAGCATTAATCTTAAACTTGAAACGCTAAAAGCCAGAAGTTCGTTTTTAACCCCCTTCGGCTTTGGATTGGGCCTTGGCCTTCTTCTTTCAGGAATGCTGCTGCTGCCTTTTCAGCGGGGACCAACCAGGGAGGAAATAATCGCCCGGGCGCGGGACTACGGCATGGTTTTCCGGGAAGAAGTAGTGCCCTTCGCGCCCTCCGCTTATCAAAGCCAATCAACCCCCGCGCAGGAAAAAGGGGAGGACCCCCGGGGCGAGGTGCTGGTTACCATTCCGGCGGGGGTGGGCCTCGAAGAGATTGCCGCCATTCTGGAAGAAAAGGGTGTGGCCGCGGCGGCGGCCTTCGAAGCGGAGGTGCGCCGCCAGGGCGTAACCCAGAAACTCAAGGCCGGTTCCTATTACCTGCCCGCCGGAGACATCAAGGAGATTATCAGGCGGTTGACCGGTTAGGCGGCAAAAGCAGGCTGCGGAGATTGAATGGATTTGGAGGATGCTAGAGGGCTGGCATTTGTCTGGTGCGAGGACCATGGAGGGATGCCGGACAATGCCGGTCGAAGATAAAGCTATTTTGGAGGGGGGATACTATTGTTAAGGGGATTATATCTGGCCGCTACCGGCATGGTGGTCCAGGAAATACGCCAGGACGTTATCGCCAACAACCTGGCCAACGCGACCACCGGCGGCTACAAGGCCCAAACGGCCGCCGTGGGCACCTTTCCGGAGATGCTGCTGCAGCGCATGGAGGAGGGGCGGAGCGCTCCCGTGGGTTATTTTGCCCCGGGAGTTATGCTCGACCAGATCTATACCAACTTTGCTCCCGGTCCCCTGGAAGAAACGAATCGTTCTACCGATCTCGCCCTGATAGACGCCCCAGGGGAGACGCCGGCTTTCTTCACCGTGCAAGCAGGGGATACCGAGGCCTATACCCGCAACGGCTCCTTTCATGTCGACGCCCGGGGTTTTCTGGTCACTGCGGAAGGATATCCGGTCCAGGGTGAGCGGGGGGCCGTTTACGTCGGTACGGCCGCCTTCAAGGTCGACGGTGACGGCCGCGTGCTGGTGGACGGTCAGGTGATCGATAGATTACGGGTGGTGACCTTTCCCGGGGAGAACTTGCAGCTCCTCGAGGGCCGGGGCGACGGTCTGTTTTACGCACCCGCCGGGGTCCAGCCTCTGCCGGCGGCAGCGCAAATAAAACAGGGCTGGTTGGAAAGGGCCAACGTGGACTTGGCCCGGGAAATGGTGGACATGCTGGCCGTCATGCGTATCTATGAAGCCAATCAAAAGGCCATCCAGGCCGCCGACCAGACCTTGGGCAAGAGCGTCAACGAGGTCGGGAGCCTGCGTTAGGTGTTATTTTGGCAGAAGCCGGTGCAGCCAGCCGAGGGGGCTTATGGCATTCGAGGAGGGTTAACGAATGATCGGCGCATTATGGCGGGGCGCCAGCGGCATGCTGGCCCAACAGCTCGCTGTAGACAGTCTGGCCAACGACGTGGCCAATGTTAACACCACGGGATATAAACAGGGGCGGGTGGAGTTTGCCGACCTCATTTACCGTCCTATCGAGGAAATGGGGATGCCCGTAAACCGTATCCCGGAGGCCGCAACGCCGCCGGCCCTGGGGGCGGGGGTAAGGGTCGCGGCAATGGAGAAAGACTTCAGCCAGGGATCTTTAATCCATACAGGGGACCCCTTGAACCTCGCCGTCCAGGGAGAAGGATTTTTCGCCGTCTACAGCCCGGGGGGAGAGCGGTTTTTGACCCGGGACGGCAATTTCCACCGCGACGCCGACGGCTTTTTGGTCAACGCCCGGGGTTATTATTTAGACGTGCCCTTTTCCCTGCCTCCGGAGGCGGAGAACGTCACCGTCTCCCCGGACGGTACGGTAACGGCAGTAATTGACGGGATGCCCCAGGTGCTGGGAAACATCGACCTTTACACCGTCCCCAACCCGTCCGGGTTGGAAGGGGCGGGCGACAACCTTTTCCGGGAAACGGCGGCCAGCGGCCAGGCTGCTGCCGGCAGGCCGGGAACCCAGGGATTGGGCACCATTCGCTCCGGCTATTTGGAGGCGGCCAACGTCGACCTGGCAGCCGCTTTAACCCGCATGATTATGGCCCAGCGGGCCTATGAGGTCAATGCCCGTTCCGTGCGGCTGGCCGACGAGATGTGGGGCCTGGCCAACAGCCTGCGGCGTTAAAAATCATTAAGTGTTCGCCGTTCTGGCTATTAAGGCCAGGCCGCGCCGGGCGCCTTTGTGCCCTGGGTCCTGCTCCAGGACAAAGGCATATTCGCGCCGTGCCGCCTCGAGTTTACCCAGGAGCAGATAGGTGGTGCCCAAGTTGACCCGGCCTTCCAGGAAGCCGGGCTTAATCCGGCGCACGCGGGTGAGATGGTAGCGGGCGGCGTTGAGGTTGCGGTTGTAGAGGAAAAACGTGCCTAGGTTGAAGTGGGCCAGGTAGTTTTCCGGATTGTTTACCAGGCTTTTTTCCCACAAGGCGATGGCGTGACCGATGTCACCCTGCTGCCAGGCCAGGCACCCCAGGTTGAAAAGGGCTTCCCAGCTTGTCGGATTTATTTCTAACGCGGCCCGGTAGAAAAAGGCGGCAAGGAAGGAACGCCCGCGGGTTAAGGCGACGTTGCCGGCCCGCAGACAGAGGGCGGCCTGACATATGGATTTCGTTTCTTCGGCTTCATGGGTGCAGACGGGACAGTACCGCCATCCAGGCGGCAGGGGCCGTCCGCAGAGGGAACAGTAAAGCATCATACAACCTCCCGGGATAAATTCCTGTTGTATTATGCCCCGGCGGATGCTAAAATATGTAAGTTAACCAGAAAAATGAAGGAACGGATGAATCGACCCATGCAGGCAGCTAGCAGCGTAGAAGAGATCAAAGTCGGTATAGCTGAGTGGCAGGTAAGTCGGGCTCCGGGACGCTTGCTCACCCTGGGCCTGGGTTCCTGCGTGGGGATCGCCCTGTACGATCCAGTCGCCCGGATAGGGGGGCTGGCCCACATTATGCTGCCCGACAGCAGCCAGTTTCAAGACAGGGGCAACCGAGCCAAGTTTGCCGATCTGGCCATCCCCGACATGCTGGAAGAAATGCTGCGGGGCGGTGCCAGGCGCGGCAGGGTGGTGGCAAAGATTGCCGGAGGCGCCCAGATGTTCACTTCCGGCGACCGGCACCTTTCTTTCCTCAATATAGGCCAGCGCAACACGGCCATGGTGCGGCAGACCCTGGAAAAGCTGGATTTACCCATTGTCGGCGCCGACACCGGGGGCAATTTCGGGCGCACCATGATATTCGAGCTGGAAGACGGCGAGGTATACATACGCGTCATCGGCAAGCCTTTAAAGAAACTATAGGGCGGGAAGATCATGGATTTTAACGAATTCAAGGGCCAGATCCACCGGCGCTTCGGCCTTTACCTGGACGGCTATAAAGAAACCCAGCTCAAAAGGCGCATCGACAGCCTCATGAACCAGCTGGGCATAAGGGATTATGCCGCTTATCTCCGCCTTTTGGGCGAGGACGCCGCTCAGTGGCAGCGCTTTATCGATAAGATCACCATCAACGTTTCGGAGTTTTTCCGCAACCCTGAGATCTTCGCCCGGCTGGAAAGGGAAGTTCTACCCGGGCTTCTGGCGCGCCACAAAAGCCTTAAAGTGTGGAGCGCTGCCTGCGCCGACGGACCGGAACCCTATTCGGTGGCCATCCTCCTCGATGAGCAGGCGCCCATGGCGCGGCATAAAATCGACGCCACGGATATTGACGAGGGCGCCCTGGCCGCCGCCCGTCGCGGCGTGTACCCGCCGCGGGCGGTCCAGGCGGTTACTCCTGAGAGGCTAAAACGTTATTTCCGCCGGGAAGGAGAAAATTATGTCGTCAGCGAAAAAATAAAGGCTATGGTCAATTTTCGCCGCCACGATCTGCTTAAAGACCCCTTTCCCGGCGGTTATCATCTGATCCTGTGCCGCAACGTCGTCATCTATTTCACCGCCGCCGCCCAATTAGAGCTTTACCGCCGTTTTTACCAGGCCCTGGCGCCCGGAGGAGTGCTCTTTATCGGCGCCACCGAAAGCCTCTTCCAGTACAGGGAACTCGGTTTTGAGAAGGTGGCGCCCTGGTTTTATCGGCGCCCCGGACTTTAATCTATGGCAGATTGTGGCAGATTGCCGCCAGCCATGGAGGGAGGACCTATGGAACCCTGGGATAAACTCAACGCTCTCCACCTGGACGCCTTGAAGGAAATAGGCAACATCGGCGCCGGCAACGCGGCGACGGCCTTGGCCAGCATGCTGGGTAGCCGCATCCAGATGACCGTGCCCCGGGCCGGGGTGCTGCCTTTGAAGGAAATTACGGCCTTGGTCGGCAATGAAGAGGATCCCGTGGCCTGCGTCGAATTCACCGTCGGCGGCCCGGCGCCGAGCAAGATTTTCTTTCTCCTGGACGCGTCCAGCGCCTATCTCTTGATCGATCTCCTCCTGGGCAAGCCCGCGGGAACTACTTCGGAGCTGGATGAAATGGGCCGCTCCGTCCTTACCGAGCTGGGAAACATCCTGGCGGGAACCTTTCTCAATGCCTTTGCCGATTTCTGCCGGCTGGAGTTTAAACCCAGCGTGCCCGCCTTTGCCTTTGACATGCTGGGGGCGGTGCTGAGCTCGGCCTTTCTGGAGGGGGGTTATTTTTCCGACCGCGCCCTGGTGATTGAAACCATGTTTTACAGCGAAGTGATTACCATCAGCGGCCATTTTTTCCTCGTGCCGGAAAACGCGGCCCTGGAAACAATCTTGCTTTCCCTGGGCCTGCAGATAGAATGAAGTACAGATTTAACATGGAGGGAGAAGCATGGGTAAGCGCGTGCTTGTGGTGGACGATGCCGCCTTTATGCGTATGATGATTAAAGACATCCTGACGAAAAACGGGTACGAAGTCGTTGGAGAAGCCGACAACGGGCAGAAGGCCGTGGCCATGTACCAGGAACTGCGCCCCGATGTAGTGACCATGGACATCACCATGCCGGAAATGGACGGTATAGCCGCCGTCAAGGCCATTAAACAAATCGATCCCAACGCCAGGATTATTATGTGCAGCGCCATGGGCCAGCAGTTGATGGTCATGGAAGCCATCCAGGCCGGAGCCAGGGATTTTATCGTCAAACCCTTCCAGCAGGACCGGGTACTCCAGGCCCTGGAGAAGGTTCTGGCCTAAAAGGTGGGGGATAAATGGCCGACGTTTTATCCCAGGCCGAAATCGATGCCCTGCTGCAGGCCCTTTCCAGCGGCGAGGTTCCGGCGGAAGAATTTAAGGAAGAAAAAACGGCCAGGGTCAAAAAGTACGACTTTCGCCGGCCCAACAAATTTTCCAAAGAACAGCTGCGCACCCTTTATATGGTCCACGAGAATTACGGCCGCCTAGTGGCCAATTTTCTCTCGGCTTATCTTCGGGCCAACATTCAGATTAAAATCCTCTCGGTGGAGCAGATGACCTATGAGGATTTTATCCTCTCCCTGCCCACCCCGACATTGATGAACGTCTTTACCATGGAGCCTCTGAAGGGCTCGGCCGTCTTGCAGGCCAACATGAACTTTATTTTTCCCATTATCGACCTTCTCTTCGGCGGCCGCGGCGAGATGCCGCCCTTTATCAGGGAGCTGACGGAGATCGAGCTCCACGTCCTGAAACGTTTAAACGGCCGGATTCTGGAGCAGCTCCGCTATTCCTGGTCGGACATCTACAGCTTTACGCCCAAGCTGGAGGCCATGGAAACCAACCCCCAGTTTACCCAGGTAATATCACCCAATGAAACGGTGGCCGTCATTACCTTGAACACCAGCGTGGCCGGGCAGGATGGCCTTTTAAACCTGTGCTTGCCCTATATGCTTCTGGAGCCGGTCATTTCCCGCCTGTCGGCCAGCCACTGGCTCGCCGCCGCCGCTGAAAGGGAAGGGGTGCCCGACCATCGGGCGGTAATCGAAGCTATATTAAAGGGAGTGCCGGTGGAGCTGACTGCCTACTGCGGCCGCACCCGGCTGCCGGTGCGGGATTTTATCCAGCTCCAGGTGGGGGACGTCATCACCCTGGAAAAGACGGTGGGACAGGACATGGAGCTTTACGTCGACGGGCACCTGAAATTTAAGGTACAACCCGGGGTGGTTGGGCAGAAAATCGCCGTCCAGGTAACGGAGGTGGTGTAAATGGATGAGTTTCTATCGCAGGAAGAAATCGACGCCCTTTTAAACGGAACCTTGGGACAACCGGAAAAGGATACGACGCTGACCGACCTGGAAAAGGATACCCTGGGTGAAATCGGCAACATTGCCATGGGCAGCGCTGCCACGGCCCTTTCCCAGATCTTGAACAAACGGGTGCTCATCACGACGCCGGACACCAAAGTAATGACTCCAACCGACCTTTTTGCCTCCTTCCAGGTTCCTTACATCCTGGTGGAGGTTAATTTTACCGAAGGCTTAGAGGGGTCCAACCTGCTAATCATGAAGGTCAGCGACGCTGCCGTCATCGCCGATCTGATGATGGGGGGCGACGGCAGGAACCCCTCGCCGGAACTCGATGAAATAAAGGCGAGCGCCGTGGCCGAAGCCATGAATCAGATGATCGGCAGCGCGGCCACCGCCATGTCGACGATTTTCCAGCGCAGCGTCAAAATAAGCCCGCCACGGCTGACCTCCATCAATCAAGAAGAGGGGGGTTACAACCCGCCCTGGCCGCCGGAGCAGCCCATAGCGGTAGTCTATTTTAAAATGGAAATAGAAGGCCTCATTGACAGCCAGATCATGCAGGTCATGCCCCTGGAGGTGGCCAGGGCCCAGGTGGAAATGCTCATGAACCCCGCGCCGCCGGCAAAGGAAGCGGCGGCCGCCCCGCAGCCGGACGAGATGCGGTCCGGCGGGGAGGAAGGGACGGCGGTCCCGGATTTTGGAGCGGCGGCCCCGGCGGCAGGGAAAGGGGCAGGCGGGGAACAGGCCGTGCCTCCGCCGGCACCACCAGCTTCACCCCAAGGGGTCAACGGGCGCCGGGGGGAGGTTTACGGCGCACCGACGCGCAACATCGATTTAATCCTCGACGTCCCCCTGGATGTAGAAGTCATCCTGGGAACGGCCACGAAGCGTATCCAGGACATCCTGGCCCTGGGGCCGGGAGCGATAGTCGAGCTTGATCGTCTGGTGGATGAGCCAGTGCAGATCACCGTCAATGGCGTACCTATCGCTCAGGGAGAAGTGGTTGTCGTTAACGAAAATTTCGGCGTGCGTATAACCCATATTCTGGATCCCTATGAACGGATAAACCACCTGCGGCAATAGGCAAAAATATACCGGAAGGCTTAACAGCCTTCCGGCGGGAGGCGGCTACAGCTGATTTTGCCTTACCATTTGTTCTGCTTTTTCAATGGCGAGCCGCACTAGGTTGCCGCACTGCCGGGAGGGGACGCCGCCCCATCCCTCCCTGACCACGGTGTCGTATACACCCAACTCCCGGGCCAGTTCATACTTCAAAGCATCGGACATAACCCCGCGCCTGCGAGCCATGATCAAGCCTCCTTTTAAGCCGTCCTCCCGTAAATTAGCTTCGACAGCAAAGGGCCGGGCCATACGAAGACATTAATGGAACGGGCGCTTAAATTTAACAGGCCGGAATGTTTTCCCGGCCTGTTTAAAATTTAAACTAGTGGATGCGCAGCCTTTCGGCACCGTGGTCCTTTAGGATGCGGTTGGCTTGATCGGCCTTCTTGTCGTCGCAGCGGACGGACACCAGGATTTTACCCTGCCGGACGTCATTTTCGTATTCCCGGCCTTCGGCTTCGGGAATGCCCCAGTCGATGAGGCCGCCGGCGACGCCGCCCGTCGCGGCTCCGGAGAGCATGCCGGCGATGGGACCGGCGGCGATGAGGGGACCTATTCCAGGGATGAAGAGGGCCCCTGCGCCAGCCGCCAGGCCGGCCAGTCCGCCCAGGACGCCGCCGGTAGCGACGCCGTCGCCGATGCCGCCGGCCTCAACGCCCATGTTAAGGCCGCCTTCCTGCCCTTCGCCGCCTTCCTTACCCTTATCGCGGGCCAGGATGGATATTTCCTTGTCAAAGCCGGCCCGGCGCAGGTCTTCGACGGCTTCTTTGGCTACCTGTTCATTGCTGAAGACGGCAACCACAGTTTTGGCCATGTCAGTTCCTCCTTATGGAAATTACCAACTCGATCTTATTATGGCCTTTTCCTCCTACCGTATACGGGTATAATTAAAAGAAAAACTTGTTAAAAAACAATATTAGACTTTAAGGAGCAGGTACAAAGTGAACCGAGATTTTGACGTTATCGTCTGCGGCGCCGGTCCGGCCGGCAGCACCTGCGGCCGTCTGCTGGCCCGCCGCGGTGCCAGGGTATTGCTTGTAGATAAGGCCGTTTTTCCCCGCTATAAGCCCTGCGGCGGGGGCTTAACGGGCAAGGCCCAGGGTGAGCTGGAAAGCGGATGGGAAAATTTAGTAGAGGATGGGACCCGGGAGGTCGTTTTTTATCACCGCCAAAAAAATCCCCTCGTGATTACCTTTCCGGAACCCGTCATTCAAATGGTGAGCCGGGAAAGGCTGGATAACTGGCTGCTGGAAGGGGCCGCCGCCGCGGGCGCCGTCGTGCGCGACGGTTACAAAGTTGCGGCGGTGGTGGAGACGGCGCAAGGTGTTGAGGTGCGCGGGGCGGACGGAACAGCCTTCAGGGGACGGTTTCTCGTGGGGGCCGATGGGGCCCGGAGCCTGGTGCGCCGGAGCCTGCCCTTTGTTACAGGTGCGGCGGCAGGGGTGACCCTAGAATGCGAGTTAGAAGTGGAGGCAGGGCTGTTGGACCAATACCAGGGGAGGGTCTATTTAAGCTACGGCGGTATTCCTGCCGGGTACGGCTGGATCTTTCCCAAGGGCGATCACTTATCGGTGGGCATCGGCTCTTTTACCCGGCGGGTAAAGGGGCTGAAGGGCTACTTCCTCGATTTCTGCCGGGGAATGGGCCTAAAGGTACCTGAAGGAGTACGCTGCCGCGGTGCCGTTATACCCGCCGCCGACGGCAGGATCGGCGCGTTACATACCGCCCGGGCGTTGCTGGTCGGCGATGCCGCTGGCCTCGTTGATCCCTTTTCCGGGGAAGGGATTTATTATGCTTTAAGGAGCGGTCGCCTGGCGGCGGAAGTCCTCTATGCTGCCCTGGAAGGGCGGGAAAGGCTGGAAAATTACACCCGCAGGGTGCAGGAGGAAATCGCGCCTTCCTTGCATTATGCTGCGCGCATCGCCCGGGTGGTTTATGCCCTGACGCCGGTGGTCCACCGGCTGGTGACGGCCAACCCGGAGGTGGCTCGGCGCCTGGTTACCGTCCTTTTCGGTGCCGCTACCTATGAAGACCTCTGGCGCTATCTTGTGGAAAGATACGCCATCTTTCGGCGTTTCCATCATTAGCATTTTTTTATAACCGGCTTTTTGCAAAAAAAGGAGGAATCCGGACATAAAGCAAGAATATTTAAAAGCAGTATTTTTATGACCGTTCAAGTTCTGGCAGGAACATGGGAGAGGGGGAATAAGATGGAAAGGGTGGAACTGTCCGGCGTTCTAAAGGGTAACCGGGCGCTGAAGGAGCAGGTCGAAGCCGCCAGCGGCGTCGTTTTAAGCGACTGCTACCAGTGCGGCAAGTGCTCGGCCGGCTGCCCGGTGGCCTTTGCGATGGACTACACGCCGCGCCAGGTGATACGCCTCCTGCAGCTGGGCCTGGGAGAAGAGGCCTTGAAAAGCCGCACCCCCTGGCTCTGCGCCAGCTGTCAGGCCTGTTATACCCGCTGCCCCCGGGAAGTCAACCTGCCGCGGCTGATGGAAGCCGTGCGCCAGGAAGCCCGCCGGCGGGGGTTAATCAACGACAGGAAAGTAGACGTTTTCGATCAAGCCTTCCTGAAAAGTCTGGAGCGTTACGGCCGTGCCCATGAAATGGGCCTTATAATCCAGTACAATTTGCAGACGGGTCAGCCTTTTAAAGACGCCCTCATGGGGCCACCCCTGTTGTTAAAGGGCAAAATCAGCCCCTTCCCGGCGAAGATCAAGAACATTAACGAAGTAAAGGAGATCTTCGACCGGGTGCGGCAAAAAGGAGGTGGCGGGCATTGAAGTACGCCTATTATCCCGGCTGTTCCCTGGAAGCCACGGCTAAAGAATACAACCAGTCGGCCAAAATAGTGGCCAGGCACCTCGGCATCGAACTCTGGGAGATACCCGATTGGAGCTGCTGCGGGGCCACCGCCGCCCACAACAACGACCACCTCCTGTCCCTGGCCTTGCCGGCACGTAATCTTGCCCTGGCGGAAGCCGAAGGTCTGGACGTGGCCGTGCCCTGCGCCGCCTGTTTCAACCGCTTGCGGGCCGCCGAGGAAGCCGTGCGGGAATCGGAGGACATGCGGGCGACCATCAGCGAAATCATCGGCCGCGACTACCGGGCCACTAATAGGACCCGCGCCCTTTTGGACGTCATGGTCAACGAAGTCGGCCTGGAGCGGATCAAAGAACAGGTGGTCAAGCCCTTGACGGGTTTAAAACTTGCCGCCTACTACGGCTGCCTCCTGGTGCGACCGCCGAAAATAACGGCCTTCGACGATCCGGAAGATCCCATGACCATGGACCGCCTGGTAGAAGTCCTGGGGGGAGAAGCCGTCCCCTGGTCCTATAAAACCGAGTGCTGCGGCGGGAGTCTCGCCACGGCCCGCACCGACATCGGCACGCGAATGATCTATCAGATCTTGCGCCACGCCCGTGACGCCGGGGCGGAGGGCATCGTCACCGCCTGCCCCTTATGCTTCCTGAATCTGGACATGCGCCAGGGACAGGCGGCGGCAGCCGGCGGCGACCGGTTCAATTTGCCCGTCTTTTACTTCACCGAACTAATGGGCATAGCCCTGGGCTACGCTCCGAAAGACCTGGGCCTCACCACCCATTTTGTTAACCCGCTGCCGTTCTTAGAGGCCAGGGACATTCTGCGACATCCCGCCACAAGGAGGGAAACGGCGTGAAGCGCGTCGGCGTCTTTGTCTGTCACTGCGGTACCAACATTGCATCGGTAGTCGACGTCAAAAGGGTGGCCGAGGCCGCCAGGGCCTTTCCCGGTGTGGTCTACGCCACCGATTACCAGTATATGTGCTCCGACCCGGGCCAGGAGCTGATCCGCAAGGCCATTAAAGAGCATCGCCTGGACCGGGTGGTGGTAGCTTCCTGTTCGCCCCGGCTGCACGAGCCTACTTTCAGGAAAACCTGTGAAAGCGCAGGGGTCAATCCCTACCTCTTTGAAATGGCCAACATCCGCGAGCAGTGTGCCTGGGTGCACGCCAAAGACAAAGAGGGGGCGACCCTGAAGGCCATCGACCTCGTGCGGGCGGCGGTGGCCAAGGTCTGCCGCAATGCGCCCCTTTTGCCGGGAACCATTTCCATCACCAAACGGGCCCTGGTAATAGGCGGCGGTATCGCCGGAATGCAGGCGGCCCTGGACATTGCCGACGCTGGCTATAAAGTGGTGCTTTTAGACCGCGAGCCAACCATCGGCGGCAACATGGTCAAGCTTGACAAGACCTTTCCGACCCTGGACTGTTCCGCTTGAATAAGCACGCCGAAAATGGTTGCTGCGGCGCAGCACCCTAACATTGAATTGATGACCTATGCGGAAGTAGAGAATGTGGCCGGTTATGTGGGCAATTTCGAAGTGACTATCCGCAAAAAAGCCCGCTCGGTTGATCCGGTCAAATGCACCGGCTGCGGCACCTGTTGGGAAAAATGTCCAACCAAAGTGGACAGCGAATTTGACCTGGGTTTGGGCAAACGTAAGGCCATATACCTGCCATTCCCCCAGGCGGTGCCGGCGGTGCCGGTCATTGACCGCGAGCACTGCCGCCAGTTTACTAAGGGTAAATGCGGCGTGTGTCAAAAGGTCTGCCCGGCCAAGGCCATCGACTATGAACAGCAGGATGAAATCGTCACCGAAAAATTCGGGGCCATCGTCGTGGCAACCGGCTACGATCTCTTTAAATGGGAAGAGGTTTACGGCGAGTACGGCTACGGCAAATACCCCGACGTCATAACGGGCATGCATTTCGAGCGCCTGAACAACGCCTCCGGGCCTACGGGTGGTAAGATCGTTAGGCCGTCAGATGGCAAAGAGCCCCAAACGGTGGTCTTCATTAAATGCGTAGGTTCCCGGGATGAAGCCAAGGGCAAGAGCTACTGTTCCCGGGCCTGCTGCATGTACACGGCCAAGCACGCCCATCAGGTGCTGGAGAAGATTCCCGGCGCCCAGGCCATCGTCTTCTACATGGACATCCGCACCCCGGGCAAGGCGTATGAGGAGTTCCTCCAGCGTACCGTCCATGAAGGGGCCGTTTACGTCCGGGGCCGGGTGAGCCGTGTCTTCCAGGAAGGCGACAAGCTCATCGTCCGCGGCGAAGATACCCTCCTTGGCCGCCAGGTGGAAGTAGCGGCCGACATGGTGGTCCTGGCCACGGCCATGGTGCCCAGCGCAGGTTGGGAAGAAGTGGCGAAGCTCCTGGGACTGCAGACGGATAAGGACGGCTTCTTCCAGGAAGCCCACCCGAAGCTAAGGCCGGTGGAAACCTTTACGGCCGGGGTATTTTTGGCCGGCGCCTGTCAGGGACCGAAGGATATTCCTGATACCGTTTCCCAGGCCAGCGCCGCGGCCGTTAAAGTGTGCCAGCTCTTTGCCAAAGACGAAATGGCCACCGATCCCATGATCGCGGCGGTTGATGAGAGTATCTGTGCCGGCTGCGCCATGTGTGAAAAGATTTGCCCATATAAAGCCATTTCCATGAAGACCATAACCGAACGGGTGGCCGGAAGGCAAGTCGCCCGCCGGGTGGCGGCGGTCAACAGCGGCCTCTGCCAGGGCTGCGGTGCCTGTTCGGTGGCCTGTCCGTCGAGTGCCATGAATCTAAAAGGCTTTACCAATGAACAAATCCTGGCGGAGGTGGATGCGGTATGCCTGTAGCGGCTGCGGAAAAAGGCTGGGAGCCCAAAATCGTTGCCTTCTGCTGCCACTGGTGCGCCTACGCCGGCGCCGATCTCGCCGGCCTGAACCGGTTGCAGTACCCGGCCAACGCCCGTGTCATCCGGGTGCCCTGTTCCGGCCGGGTCAACCCCCAGTTTGTCCTGCGGGCCTTCCAGCGCGGCGCCGACGGGGTTTTAGTGGCCGGGTGACACCCCGGCGACTGCCACTATGTTAGTGGCAATTACTTCACCCGCCGCCGTTTCCTCTTGATGCAGCGGGTTCTGCAGTTCATGGGCCTGGAGCCGGAACGCTTCCAGGCACGCTGGGTGTCGGGTTCCGAGGGTCCGCGCTTTGCCGAGATCATCACCCAGATGACCGAAGACATCCGGGCCCTGGGGCCCAACAGAAAGCTGAGGGATGGCGCATGAATAGCATCCAGGAACAAATGCGTGCCCGGGCCAGGGAGCTCTTAACTGAAGGCACCGTACAAATGGTCATCGGCTGGGAAAAGGGCACCTTCTGGTACCTGTCGCCTCCGACCTTCGTCACCGCGCCGGAGGACTGCGACCGCCTGGTGTGGGACGAATTTTGCACTAATAATCTCGCCAAGTACCTCCTGGACTACAAGCACACGGAAGATAAAATCGCCATCTTCGTCAAGGGATGCGACGCGAGGGGCATTGTGCGTCTCCTCCAGGACAACCAGATCGACCGGGAAAGGGTCTACCTCATCGGCATTAAATGCCCCGGGGTGAAGGACGGTCGCCAGGCGGCCGCCCTGGGGGAAGAGAAGCGGAAAGAGGTGCCCCTGGCCGAAAAGTGCCGCTTCTGCACCCATCCCGAACCGGTGGTTTACGACGAGCTTTTGGTACCGGACGGCGGGGAGGCCCTGCGGGAGGCGGCGGCCGCGGCGGAGGGCCGTTTCGCCGAGGTGGAGAAGGTAGAAGCCATGAATCCGGACGAGCGCTATGCCTTCTGGACGGCGGCCTACGACAGGTGCCTCCGCTGCTACGCCTGCCGCAACATCTGCCCGGCATGTAACTGCCGCGAGTGCATCTTCGATCGTTCTCAATCAGGCTGGTGCGGCAAGCAAATGAACAGGAGCGAGAATATGTTCTTTGCCATCACCCGGGCCATGCACGTGGCCGGGCGCTGTATCGAGTGCGGCGAGTGCGAGCGGGTCTGCCCGGAAGGGATACCCATCATGACCCTCAACAAAAAGATCATCAAAGACTTAAACGAGCTTTTCGGAGAATATGAAGCCGGAGTCGATCTAGAAGCCCTGCCGCCCCTGGGGCAGTACAAACTCGACGACCCGGACGAATTCCACTAAGAGGGAGGTGGGGAAATGTTAAAGATCGCTAAAGATAAACTGCCGGAGCTCCTTAAGGCCTGGGCGATAAACGCTGCCGTTTTTGTGCCGCAAGAAAAGGGGGGGACGAGGGTTTTCCAGCCCTGGGACGGACAGCCCAGCCTTACCCTGGATGGCGGCAATACCCTGGAACCGCCCAAAGACTTATTCTTCCCCCGTACGGAAACCATGTACCGCTATGAAGTGCAGGGTAAGGAAGCCGGCGTAACGGAGATTCCCACCTTCGATGGGAAGATGGTGCTGGTAGGGGTTCGCTCCTGCGACGCCCGCAGTTTTTTAATCATGGACGACGTTTTTCTCACCAAAGGCTATGTCGATGAATTCTACCGCCGGCGGCGGGAAAATACCCGGGTAGTGGCCCTGGCCTGCACGCAAAACGCCCCCACCTGCTTTTGCACCTCCTTCGGCATCGACCCCGGACGGGCCGAAGGGGTAGACGTCCAGATGTGGCCGGTAGCAGACGGCTACCTGTTGGAACCAATAACGGCTGCCGGACGGGAACTCCTGGACCAGGCCGGGGAGCTTTTGACAGCAACTGATACCGCCCCACCGCCTGCGGCCGTACCGGGCCTCGTTGTAGATGTCACGGGTGTTACGGAAAAACTGCAGGGGATGTTCGAACACCCCTACTGGACGGCCGTCAGCCGCAAGTGCCTAGGCTGTGGGGCCTGCACCTATCTTTGCCCCACCTGTCATTGCTTCGACATCCAGGGTGAAAACCGGGGTAACAGCGGCTACAAGTTCCGCTGCTGGGACTCTTGCATGTTCTCGGAATACACCAGGATGGCCGGCGGCCACAACCCGCGGCCCTCGAAAAAGGAGCGTCTGCGCAACCGCTTCCTGCATAAGCTCCAATACTTCCCGGAACGGTACGGGAAATTTGCCTGCGTGGGCTGCGGACGCTGCCTGGACCGCTGCCCGGTAAATGTCGACATCACCCGGGTAATCCGTGAGGTCAAGGAGGTGGCCCTGTAATGGCGGAAGCACCGGTCAACCCCCTGGTGCCCATGACGGGGCGCATCATTAAAATTGTGGAAGAAACCCCCGACGTTAAGACCTTCCACGTGACGACGGAGCAGGGCAAGCCCTTCACGCCTTTGCCGGGACAGCTGGCCATGCTTTCCCTCCTTGACGTGGGGGAAGCCATGTTCTCCATCACCTCCCAGGGTCCGGAACACCTGGAGCTGGCCATCAAAAGGGTGGGTATGCTCACCGACGCCCTCCATGAGGCTGAAGAAGGGCAGATGGTTGGCATCCGCGGTCCCTACGGCAACGGTTTCCCGGTGGAAGACCTCAAAGGCAAAGATATCCTCTTCATCGGCGGCGGCATCGGCCTGGCACCGGTGCGCTCTCTGATCAATTACTGCATCGAGCACCGGGAGGACTACGGCCACCTGTGGATCATCTATGGCGCCCGTTCACCGGCCGACCTCTGTTTCAAGGACGACCTTTTCAACAACTGGCCCCGGGTGGAAAATTGCCGGGTGGACGTGACGGTGGACAAAGGCGACGCTACCTGGCAGGGTCATGAGGGCTTCGTGCCGGCCTTCGTGGAAGAGCTAAAACCGGACCCGGCGGGTAAAGTGGCCGTCACCTGCGGCCCACCGATTATGATTAAATTTGTCCTCCAGTCCCTGGAGAAGCTGGGGTATAAGGACGACCAGATCATCACCACCCTGGAAATGCGCATGAAATGCGGCATCGGCAAGTGCGGCCGCTGTAACCTGGGAAGTAAATACGTCTGCCTGGACGGACCCGTCTTCACCCTGGCGCAGTTGAAGCAATTGCCGAATGAGTATTAAGTCTCAAGTATAGTGAACGTAGATTATATAAATGGCAGGCACATGTACCGGAGCCGTGAATAGCGGAGCGAAGGTCAAAAGGACAGGCGAGGTGAAGGATACCGTTGCCGACGCTTAAGGCAAGCCTTGAGCACGCCTTTGAGAGGAGACAAAGGCCGACTCATAGAAAGATAAATGCCTGCGGAACCAGGAGCTTATTCATTGGCAATCCGCAGGCGGCGTTGCAACGGTCCGAACCGAGCCGTCGTCCTGTCGGCGCGTAGCTTCTGAACGGCGAAGGGACATGGGCCTGCCAAGAGGAGTTATACCATGCCAGCAGACTACCATATCCACGGGCTGGCCCATGTGGGCCCGCCCCATACCGTAGAACGCCTTTTACCCTATGTAGAAGCGGCCAAAGCCGCGGGCCTTACGGAAATAGGCTTCGCCGACCACGACCGCTACCTGGAAGGGCTGGACTTTAACGTCTTTTCCGAACTAGAGCGGGTAACGGGGATGCCCGTCCGCGCCGGGCTGGAGATCGACTTCCGCCCGGAAAAAGACCACCGCCGGGAGCTGGCCGGACGTCCCTGGGATTATCTCATAGGTTCGGTCCATGCCATCGGCAACTGGGATTTCGACCGTCCGGGACAGGAAGACGGTTTTAACGCCTGGGACATCGACGAGCT
The DNA here is from genome assembly GCF_039233145.1 of Moorella humiferrea. Lineage (NCBI taxonomy): Bacteria > Bacillati > Bacillota > Clostridia > Neomoorellales > Neomoorellaceae > Neomoorella > Neomoorella humiferrea. The sequence goes on from NZ_CP136419.1 coordinate 820,367, forward strand.
CTATACCGTTTATTTCAACCTGGTTGCCCAAGCGGCTTCAACCGGTCTTTTCCAGATTATCGGCCATCTGGACTTGATCAAAATTTACGGCCACCGGCCCCGTAAATCCGTGTTGACCCTGGCCGAGCCGGCCCTCAAGGCCGTAGCCGCCAGCGGCGCCGCATTGGAGGTCAATACAGCCGGCCTATTTAAGCCCGTGGGAGAAATTTATCCGGCCGCAGAAATTTTAGAGCGGGCCTTCAGCCTGAATATCCCCGTCACCATTGGTTCCGACGCCCACGCCCCCGGTGAAGTGGCCCGGGAAAGGGAGAGGGCGCGGCAGCTTCTGCGCCGCATCGGCTACACCAGCCTGGCCACTTTTGCGCGCGGGGTTATGGCGACCGAATCGTTATAAAGACAATTTTGGTTATTGACTCATTTCGTCCAGGCTGGTATGATGGACTTACCAGCAGGTTGTCAAAGCGGGGGCTATCCATCCTTAACATATTATAGCCGTTCGCGTATCCCGGCGGCCTGGCTCAGGGCTACTCCACCCAGCCGGCTGCCGGATACGGGACGGCAGTTTTTGATAACTATCCCCTGGTTTCCTAAAAACGGCCGGAGCTCTTCGTTTACGTTCGGAGGGCCCCGGTACCCTGGGTGGCAGCAATGTCTGCCACTATATTTTTGACAAATCTAAATAGGACTTGACAGATTAGGAATGAGACTTTAACATAAAATCGAAAAACAGCGGACAAGGGGAGTAGCCCCGGAGTATTTCTCCGGTACCAGGTTCGTCAGCACGGCCGCCGGCCCGGGCCTGGTAGGCAACGCGCAAGACCTTCACCGCCCATGGGGCGATGGAGGTTTTTTATTTACCTCATGGTCAGGTGAAAGGGCTGCTGAAATTATAACAGAAGGGGAGAAACGATGGTAGATGTAGTACTGCTTTTAATCAGCCTGGGAGTTATTCTGGCGGGGGCGGAAGGGTTTACCAACGGTGTCGAATGGCTGGGCAAGAAGCTGAAATTGACGGAAGGCGCTGTGGGGAGCATCCTGGCGGCAGTGGGCACGGCCCTGCCGGAGACGATGATCCCCATTGTGGCCATTATTTTCGGCGGCGGCGGCCACGCCGGTGAAGAAATCGGCATCGGCGCCATTCTGGGGGCGCCCTTTATGCTCAGCACCCTGGCCTTTTTCATCAGCGGTATCGCCGTCATCGCCTATCGCCACCGCCGGCCCAATTATCCCAAAATGAATCTGGATACTAAAACCATGGGCCGCGATTTGAGTTTCTTTCTCCTCGTCTATACCGTAGCCGTGCTTGCTTCCTTCCTGGGGACCCATATCTGGAAGCAAATCATCGCCATTGGCCTGGTTATCGCCTACGTCACTTATGCCTATCTGACGGTGACCAACGGTCACACCCTGGAAGAAGGGGAGGAGTTAAACCCCCTCTACCTGGCCCGGAAGGCTGCAGAACCCTCAACGGCAATTGTGTTAGTTCAGGTATTTTTGTCCCTGGGACTGATTGTCGGCGGAGCCAGGCTCTTTGTTAACGGAGTGGAGGACCTGGCGCGGCTCATGGGAGTCCCGCCCTTTGTCCTGGCGTTAATCATCGCCCCCATCGCCACCGAGCTGCCGGAGAAATTCAACAGCATCATCTGGATCGGCCGCGGCAAGGACACCCTGGCCCTGGGCAACATTACCGGCGCCATGGTGTTCCAGAGTTCGGTGATCCCGGCGGTGGGCATCACCATGACTAGCTGGGAGTTGACCCAGGGGGCGTTGATCAGCGCCATTTTGGCCATTATTTCCGCAGGCCTGGTCTACCTCCAGATCCGTTCCAAGAAATACCTGACGCCCTATACATTAATTGGAGGCGGCGCCTTTTACAGCATCTTTGTCGTCCTGGTTATCGGCGGTTTTATTCGTTAAGGATTATAAAATAAGTCACTAAGATTTATGCAGGGCCCGGTGTGCAGCCACCGGGCCTTTTAGTATACTAAAATTGGAAGGTGGTGACCCGGTATGCCGCGGGTAGTCGTGGTCGGGGGCGGCTGGGCGGGCTGTGCGGCGGCCTTGGCCGCCCGCCGGGCTGGCGCGGAAGTGATTCTTCTGGAAAGAACGGATATGCTCCTGGGTACCGGACTGGTCGGGGGGATTATGCGTAACAACGGTCGTTTTACGGCGGCGGAAGAAATGATAGCTATGGGCGGCGGCGAACTGTTCGCCCTCTGCGACAGGGTGGCCCGGCACCGCCATGTTGACTTTCCCGGTCACCGCCATGCCTGGCTCTACGACGTGGCCCGCATCGAACCCCTGGTCCGGCAGACCCTGGCTGAAGCGGGTGTCGTGATTCATTTTCTAGGCCGGGTCACCGCCGTCAAAACGGCGGGGGAAAGCATTGAGGCAGTTGTTACCGAGGGGGGACGGGCGTACTACGGTAGTGTTTTCATCGACGCCACCGGAACGGCGGGACCGCCGGCCAACTGCCGCCGCTACGGCAACGGCTGCGCCATGTGCATTTATCGCTGCCCGGCCTTCGGCGGCCGCGTAGGCCTTGCCGCCCTGGCGGGGGTTAAGGAATATGCGGCTTTGAAGCGGGGCGGTGGCCGCGGAGCTTTAAGCGGTTCCTGCAAGCTCCACAAAGGTTCCCTTGCCCCATGGCTTGCAGCCGAACTGGAGGAAAAGGGGGTCGTCGTCCTGCCACTACCCCGGGATTGGCCGGATAAAAAGGAACTGCTGCAGCGCAAGGCCTGCCAGCAGTATGCCTTAAACGAGTATGCGGACAATATTGTCCTCCTGGACACCGGACACGCCAAACTCATGGCCCCCTTTTTCCCCCTGGAAGCCCTGCGCCGGGTTCCAGGGCTGGAAAACGCCCGCTTTGAGGACCCCTATGCCGGTGGTTCCGGCAATTCGGTCCGCTTCCTGGCTATGGCGCCGCGGGACGATGCCTTAAAGGTGCAGGGCCTCAACAACGTCTTTTGTGCCGGGGAAAAGGCCGGCCCCTTCGTCGGCCATACCGAGGCCATCGTCACCGGGACTCTTGCGGGCCACAACGCAGTACGCTTCCTGACCGGCAGATCCCCGCTGATTTTGCCTTCTACACTTGCGTGCGGCGATATTATTAAATATACCCGCCTGCAGGTGGAAAAAGGTGACGGCCTTTACCAGCGCTTTACCTTTTCCGGGTCCCTTTACTTTGAACGTATGCAGGCCCTCGGGCTATATACCACCGACCGGGAAGTGATCAGCAACAGGGTGGCGGACCTGGCCGGCATTTTTTCCGTACCGCTGCTAGGAAGGAAATAGGTGTCAGGCGCCGAATAATAAACATTGTTAAGCCGATATGAGATGCAATGCAAGGGAGAGGGGACCGTTGCTGGCAGAGCTGTTGGCCCTGTTTACCACCGCTTTTATGGTTGGGCTTTCCGGGGCGTTGATGCCCGGGCCGCTGCTTACCCTAACTATTGAAGAAAGCGCGCGCCGGGGAGCCGTTGCCGGTCCCCTTCTCGTCCTGGGCCACGGTTTGATGGAATTGCTCATGCTTTTTCTGCTTCTTTTTGGTCTGGGCGGCTTTCTGGCCCATCCGGCGGTGAGCAGGATCATCGCCTTCCTGGGAGGCGGTGTTCTCCTCTGGATGGGCGCGGGCATGTTGCGCAGCGCCCGGAGCGGCCGTCTGCAATTGGAACTCCAGGAAGATGGGAACGGTCCGAAGCTATCGCCGCGTCCGGTGTTCCAGACGGTGGCGGCAGGCGGTATAATCAGCCTGGCCAATCCCTACTGGCTTCTCTGGTGGGCGACCATAGGCGCCGCCTTTGTCGCCCAGGCGGCCCGCCTGGGAGCCGCCGGGATAGCCTTCTTTTTTGGGGGTCATATAATTTCCGATCTGGGATGGTACTCCCTTATTGCCTGCGGCGTGGCCGCCGGCAGGCGCCTTTTAGGCCGGCAGACCTACCACCATTTAATCATGATCTGCGGATTGTTCCTTATGGTTTTAGGCATTCTTTTTATAGGGGCCGGTTACCGCGGACCCGTCGGTTTGTAAACGCTGAGGGGGTGATTTTAAAATATGGAAGTATACGACCGCGCCCATGAGCTGGCCCGGGCCTTAAGCCGCAGCGAAGAGTACGGCGATTATCGCCTGGCTAGGGCCAAGCTGGAAAGCAGTGCGGCCAACCTCGAGATGTTACGTGACTTTCGCCGGCGACGGCTGGAACTGGAGATGGCCCTGTTAAGGGGTCAAGAGCCGGACCCGTCCTTACGGCAGGCCCTGGAGGAAAGTTACCGCATCATCAGCCTCAACCCCACCATAACCGCTTATCTCGCTGCCGAAGAGCGGCTGGCCCGTCTGCTGGCCGATATCCAGAAAATACTATTTGACGCCATACCCGAATGGGGCAAAGATATGGTTGATAATGTTGACAATGAAAAGGACGCAAATCTATAATATAATAATTAATAATAGTTATCAATAAGTGGTGAAGGCCGATGGAAGCGCCGGGCAAGCGCATGACCAGACAGAAGAAACTAATCCTCGACATCTTACGCAGCACCAAAACCCATCCAACCGCCGACTGGATTTACGCCGAGGCACGTAAAGTCCTGCCCGATATAAGCCTGGGTACCGTCTATCGCAATCTGGGGGTCTTAAAGGAAGCTGGCGAGATAATGGAACTCAATTACGGCAGCACCTACAGCCGTTTTGACGGCAACCCCGAAAATCATTACCATTTTGTCTGTCTGGAGTGCGGCCGGGTGACCGATGTAGATATGCCCGTCCACCGGGAGTTGGAGAAGGAGGCGGAAGAAAGCGGCTGCGGCAAGGTCAGCTACCATCGCCTTGAGTTTTACGGAGTTTGTCCGGAGTGCCGGCGGCAGAAAGGGGAATGATGGGACCGGGCGGGGAAGCCCGGTTTTTTGTTGTTAAAGGATTTACACTTTTCACCGAGAATTTAAATAAAAATACCAATTTTAAGCGCGAGGTGGGCGGCAGTGGCGGTTGAAGGCATCAGGGTCGAAGGGGAAACGGTGGAAGAAGCCGTTCGGAAGGCGGCAGAACTCCTGGGTATCCTGCCCGGGGAGGTTGCGGTGGAAGTCATTGATGCCGGCAGCCGGGGTATTTTGGGCTTCGGCCGCCGCAGGGCGGTTATTTTAGTCCGTCCCATGTTGGTAGATGGCTCGCCGTCGGAAGGGGGAGAGACGAACGGCGAAGGAACGCCGGTCATATTCGAAGATGCCGACGGCAGAGGAGAAGATATAGAGCAACCCGCCCACGCCTGGATAGAGGGCGGACGCCTTTACATAAAGGGAAATGAGCCGCCGGCCACTATCATTTGCGGCGCGCATTTCGACTTGTATATTAACGGTAAGCGCGCCGAGGGAGAAGTTGCGGCACGCGAAGGCGATATCTTAACCATTACTCCCCGGGAGGAAGAAAGGACGGGCGAATGGCATTTGTCCGTAGCCAACGACGGTTTGACGGCAACGGTGACGGTTAAGCCCGGTTACAGGCGAACCTGGCGATTGCGGGATCAACTTCCTTCCGCCCGCCTGGAATTGATTGGTGAGCCGGAGGACATACCCGTACCGGCCGTCTCCCGGGAAGAGCTGCTGACAGAGCTTGAGCGCCTGCGGGTGGTATACGGTATTGACGAAGAAGGGGTGCACCGGGTCTGCACAGCGACGGAGGAAATGCAGATAGTTGTTGCCCGGGGGCAGCCGCCCCTGCCGCCGGAAGACGGCAGGGTAGAATTTCTTTTTAATCCCAATGAAACGGTAAGAAGGGAAGTTGATGATGAGGAACGGGTGGACTACCGGGAACTGGTGGTGCGGGCCTCCGTTTCCCCCGGCGATCTCCTGGCTGTAAAGGTGCCGCCACGGCCGGGCCGCCCGGGGGTCGACGTCTACGGGAAAGAAGTCCCTCCTCCCGAACCTAAAGACGTCGAGTTGTTGAGCGGCAGGGGAACAGAAGTCGTCGAAGGTCTTCGCTGTATAGCCAAGGCCGAGGGCCGCCCCCAGTTTACCCAGCGCAAAGGGAAGGTTATCATTGATATCGTTTCGGTTCTGGTCCACCGCGGGGACGTCGACCTCGCCTCCGGTAACTTGAAGTTTAAGGGCTCAATCGACATAACGGGCAATGTTTGTGAAACCATGACGGTGATCGCCAGCCAGGACATCAACATCGGGGGCGACGTCACCCAGGCCAAAGTAAAGGCCGGAGGTTCGATTGTGATTAATCGCAGTTGTATAGGTTCCGTCATCACCGCCGGCGGCGTAAACAGCATTTACCAAAGCGCGGAACCGCTTTTAAGCGAACTGGCCGAGCAGCTTTCCCGCCTGGAAAGAGCCGCCGCTCAGGTGGAAGCGGAAGCGAAGGATAAGGGCCGCTTTCTGGCCATGAACACAGGTTACTTAATAGCCGTGTTGGTGGAAAATAAATTTAAAAAGCTCCCGTCTTTGACGGCCAGGCTGGCGGAACTAACCCGCCACGTCGAAGGGGAAGGAGAGGAACGTGAGCTGGTGCAACTTTGTATTGAGCTCTCCCGTTTTTTCGGCAGCCCTGCCGCCATGCAGAGCCTCGACCGGGATAAACTAGCCCGGCTGGTTGCCGCCGTGAAGGAGATGGCCGCCTATTGCCGGCAGATACCTCGAGATGGGGGCAATGTAACTTTAAACTACGCCCTCAATAGTCAAATCAGGGCCTCCGGCTGGGTTAAGGTTAGCGGCCGCGGCTGTTTCAATACGGAGATCACCGCCGGTGACAGGGTGGAGGTGCAGGGCGTTTTCCGGGGTGGCAGCATTTACGCCGGGGGCAACGTGTTTATTAAAGAAATGGGTTCCAGCGGCGGCGCCAAAACTTTAGTACGGGTGGCCGAAGGCCGGTTAATCAAGGCCGCCAAGGTCTGGCCGAACTGCACCCTGCAGATCGGTAAGCGCCAGCGCTTGATTGATAACGATGCGGAAAAGGTTATGGCCTACCTTAACGATGAAGGCGATATGATCCTGGGTGTGTTTTAGCGATAGGGGGAAATGTGATGCCTGAAAGCTGGGAGTTTTTACGTCAGGTGCCCGTATTTGCCGATTTGAGCCCGGAAGAGCTACAGCATATTGCCTCTTTAGCCTTGGTGCGGCGCTACCGCAAAAACATGTATATATTTATGCAGGGCGAACCCGGGGACGCCATTTACTTCGTCAAAAAGGGGGCCATCAAATTATTTCAGGTCCTCGAGGACGGCCGCGAAAAAATCCTGCACTTCGTTCGGGAAGGGGAAATCTTTGCCGAAGTTCTCCTTTTTGAGGGCGGGCCTTATCCGGCCACGGCTGAAACCCTGGAAGACAGCGAAGTGGGGATCATCCGTAATGCCGATATGGAAAGGCTCCTCAGCCGTCATGGGGAAATGGCCGTAAAGATAATCAAAGTTATGAGCCGGCGCCTGCGCCGGGCCCAGGAACACATCCGGGATCTGGCATTGAAAGGGGCCTACGGCCGCCTGGCCAGCACCCTGCTCCAGCTGGCCAAGGATTACGGGACGCCCCGGGCGGACGGGGTCACCATCGAGCTTAACTTAAGCCAGCAGGAACTCGCGAGCCTTATAGGCACTTCCCGGGAAACGGTGGCCCGCATTTTAAGCGATTTTAAACGCCTTGGGGCGGTTGGCGTAGAACGCCAGCGTATTACCATCCTGTCGCCCCAGAAGCTAAAGAACTGGGACTGAGCCGCCGGGGCCGGATTATATGCCTTCCGGCAGGTAAATTATGCTGTTGGTACCGCAGCCCTTGCGAAAAATGCCTAAGGTAATATAAAATAATATTCAGAAGCTGTAGTTTAAGGAGGGTTAAACAGGATGGATAGCCGGCAATCAACACCGGGCAGGCCGGAGGCCAACCAGGATTGGGTAGAGCGCCTGCAATGGCTCGGGATCAAAGTAGAAAAACCAGGGGATGAAAGGGACAAAGATACTCCCGGCATATAGAAAAGGGAATGTTGATAATACCCTGCAGGACCTTTTAGATGAAGACCTGCAGGTTTTTTACTTCTGTACCCTTTCGACGGCGATATGCTATCATGGAGGGTAAGGGGTGATGGTGATATGGAACGACGGCGCATTCTCGTGGCCGACGATGAAGGGGGCCTGCGCCAGCTGGTGCGCTTATACTTAGAAAAGGAAGGCATGGAAGTCGACGAAGCGGCGACAGGACGTCAGGTATTGGCGCGACTGGAGGGTGCTAAGTACGACCTCCTCATCCTGGATTTGATGATGCCCGACGGCGACGGCTGGAGTGTCTGCCGCGAGGTACGCCGGAAATCGGAGCTGCCGATTATTATGCTCACCGCTCGAGGTGAAGAAACGGACCGTTTGCTGGGCTTCGATCTGGGAGCCGATGATTATGTAGTTAAGCCCTTCAGCCCCAGAGAGCTGGTGGCCCGGGTAAAGGCCCTCCTGCGCCGGACCGGAGCTGGCCAGGCAGAGGACGGAGAGCTCCGCTTTCCCGGCCTGAGTATCAATATACCCGGCCGCGAGGTTAAGGTCGAAGGGCGGCCGGTAACCAATCTGACGCCCAAGGAGTTCGATCTCCTCCTTTTTCTCGCCCGGCACCCGGGCCAGGTCATGAGCCGGGAAAGGATCCTGGAAAAGGTGTGGGGTTATGATTTTTATGGTGACCTGCGCACCGTCGATACCCATATCAAAAATCTGAGAGAGAAGCTCGGGCGGGAACGGGGGTTCATTACAACAGTTTGGGGCGTCGGCTATAAATTTGAGGTGCAGAAATGATCAAGAAAAGTATTACCCTCAAACTGTGGCTTCTCCTCATTTCAACTGTGGCGGCCAGCCTGCTGGCCGTGGGCTTTTCCTTCCATCAACTGCTGGGCAGTCATTATTCCCGGCAGCAGGTGGAGGATATGCTGGCTGCGGCCAGGGCCATGGCCCAGAGCCTGGCAGGGGCGGAAGGCGGTAGCCTTTATAACCAGGCGGAAATCCTCGGCAAGGTGGCCGGTACCGGAGTAATCATCATTGACCGCAACGGGTTGGTGCTCTCCTGCACCGGCGACGGCGGCAGCATGGGCATGGGCATGCACATGGGCATGAGGATGGGACGCGGCTGGAATCGCCCTTCCCCTGAAAACGGAACCTGGCCGGTGGCCGGTATGCGTTTGAACGGTGATGAAGTCAGGGAAGTTCTGGCCGGGAACACGGTGGTCAAGCGGGGATATCAGGAGATCTTTAACAGCAGTATGCTCCTCGTCGCGGTACCCATCCAGGACGAAAGGGGTGTGGCGGGAGCGGTCATCCTCTTTGCTCCCGAGGCTTCCCTGGGGGCGGCCATGGCGGCCGTGGATCACCTGATCCTCTATTCCGGTGCCGGGGTGGTGCTCCTGGCCACTCTGGTGGCCTTTTATGCCGCCCGGCGGGTCACCCATTCCCTGCGGCAGATGAGCAGTGCGGCCCGCAGGATGGCCCAGGGCGATTTCAGCGGTCGCGTGCCGGTGAAAGCGGAGGACGAGCTGGGACAGCTGGCGGCAAGCCTTAATTTTTTAGCGGAAGAATTGGCAAGAACCATGGCCGCCCTGTCTCGGGAAAAGGAAAAGCTCGACCGGGTGGTCAAGGGGATGACCGACGGCGTGCTGGCCTTTAGCCTAAATGGACAGGTTCTTTTTGCCAATCCCCAGGCGGAGAAGCTCCTGGGAATGCCCCTGCCCCAGGGGATGATGCTACCGGCGGAACTGTTTAAATTTCTGCGGACTGCCCTGGACGACGACGCCGGGGGCGAACTTAAATTCAGGGACCGCGTTTTTGCCGTGCGGGCGGCACCCCTGCAGGAGGATGGGGACGGGCAGGCGGCGGTGGCCATTATTCAAGATATCACTGAAACCAAAAAACTGGAACAATTCCGGCAGGAATTTCTGGCCGGCGTATCCCATGATCTGCGCACGCCCCTCACCTTTATCCAGGGTTATGCCGAGGCCCTGGCGGACGGACTGGCCGCCGGGGAAAAGGAGCGGCAGGAATATATCAATATAATACTGGCCGAAGCCGTACGGCTGCGGCGCCTGGTAGACGATTTGCTGGAGTTGAACAAGATGGCCGCCGGCCAGCTGCCCCTGGAGATGGCCGTCATAGATGTGAAGGAACTCCTCGCCGGGGTAGTCCGCAAATTCCGGCCTTTACTCGCCGAACAAGGGCTGGAACTTGAGTTGGAGATGCCGCCGTCTTTGCCGACGGTTCGGGCCGATGCCGGGCGATTGGAACAGGTTATGACCAACCTTTTGGACAATGCCCGCAATCATACGCCGCCCGGTGGCAGGATCAAGGTGACGGCCGGGCAGGTCGATAAGGATATTAAAGTCAGCGTGATTGATACGGGCAGCGGTATTCCCGCGGAAGATTTACCTTATATCTGGGAACGCTTTTATAAAGTAGACAAGTCCCGTTCCCGCCGGGACGGGGGCAGCGGTTTGGGCCTGGCCATAGTCAAAAGCCTGGTGGAGGCCCACGGCGGCCGGGTAGAGGTAGAAAGCCAGCTGGGTAAAGGGAGCACCTTCAGCTTTTATTTGCCCTCGTCCCTGTAAACGATTTTACTTTATTGACAGCGAAAAAAAATAAAAGTAAAATACAATAAGGACCAGATAAACTGAGGCCAGTCGGGGGTGAAGGACATGCCTACCTATGATTTCCGCTGCCAGGAATGTGGCGAACGTTTTACCGTAAAGATGTCCTGGCAGGAAAAGGATAAAGCCACCTGCCCGGCGTGCGGCAGCCAGAAGCTGCAGCAGCTCTTTACCGGGATCACCATCCTGGGAGGCAGCAGCGGCGGTGGTTGTGCGGCGCCGTCGGGAAGCCGTTTCAGTTGAGGCGGTTAAGGATAGAGGGCCGGTGGCCCTTATTTTATTTTTATTTGACACCCTGCCCTTTGTTAAGTTATGATAGGCGGGGGAGTGAAATAAGATGGGCATGATGTCTTCCCTGCGCCGGTTGGGGAAAAAGCGGCCGGTTTTAGGGATTTTGTTTGTAGTTGTCTTGAGTATAGGGTTGATAGGTAGCTATGCCATTTTCGCTTCGCCGCGGGGAGCGTCTACGGTACCGTCTGCCCAGGATGCGGCATCCGGCTCCGACCAGCAGGCCGAAGATCTGCAGAAGGCCGCCCAGGAACAAATCAACCAGCTGCAGGCGCAAATAAACAATTTGCAGCGGGAACTGCAGTCCCGGCCTGACGATAAAGACCTCCTCCTGCAGCTGGGCGATACTCAATACAGCCTGGGCACCATGTATTTATTTACCGGCGGCGATCCGGCCAAGGCCGGCGAAAGCTTCAAGGCAGCAGTAAGCAACTATCAGCAGGTGGTGAAACTAAATCCCCAGGAAAAGGGGATCTACCTGCGCCTGGCCGGAGCGGCCCTGTATGCTGGGGACGATAAGCTTGCGGAAGAAAACTTTCAGGCCGCCATCAAGGCCGATCCCACCGATAATAATGCCCGCCTGAGTTACGGCATGTACCTGGCTTCCATAAAGGGTGACTTCCAGGGGGCCGTAAATCAGTGGCAGGAAATTTTAAAAAACAACCCGGACAAAGAACTGGCCGATCAGGTACAGGAAATGATCAAGCAGGCCGAAGCGGCCCGGCAACAGCAGCAGGCAGGTGCAGGAGCAAGCGATCAGCCTCCAAACCAGGCCCAGCAGTCGCAGCAGTAAACGGCGTTCCATAAAAGGCAAAGGACCAGCCGGCGAGCTGGTCTTTTGTTTACCTATTTGGCCAGGGAAGGCCGCGGTAAGGTAAAGTTGCCGGTACGAATTCTCTCCAGGAAATGATAAAAGCGCTTGCGAATATTTAAATTTAAAGCCCAGAGGATGGGAGCGTGTTTTTTGACCAGTCCCAGGCGGCGGGAAATGGAGCCCAGGGAGTAAAATTCCTGCCAGGCCCAGTTAAAGCCTTCCTGGAGGGTCCTGGCGCTCATGTTTTTGGGCTCAAAGACGACCTTGCTGATGGTATACTCACGCCAGTCGTTGCAGGTAATGCGCCCTTCCCGCTCCATCGTTTCCCTTAAAGGCGTTCCCGGGAAGGGGGTGAGGATGCCGAACTGGGCCGCTTCCAGGCGGTTTTCCTGGGCAAACTTGACGGTCTGTTCAAAAACGCTTTCATCGTCTTCGTCAAGGCCGAAAACAAAGGCGCCTTCAATGGCAATGCCGTGGTCGTGGATCCTTTTGATGGCCTCCCGGTATTCCTCCACCCGGTTGACGGCTTTGCCCACGGCCTTTAAATTACCGGGGGAAAGGGATTCAAAGCCGATGAAAAGGCCGATGCAGCCGCTGGCCGCAGCTAACCGCAGCAGATCTTCATCCCTTGCGATGTTTAAAGATCCCTGGCTGAACCATTTAATTTTCCGCGGCAGGCGGGCCAATTCGGTGAAGAGACGGCGGGCGTAACCTGGATGGCCGACGATGTTATCGTCGATAAAGGCGATGACCTCGCCTTCCAACTCCGCAACTTCCTGGATTACATCCTCCACCGGCCGGAAACGGAAGCTTTTACCGAAGAAGCGGCTGACGGTGCAGAAGGAGCAGGCAAAGGGGCAACCCCTGGTCGTTTGGACCGTATCGGGAACCAGATAGCGGTCGCGGTTTAAAAGGTCCCGCCGCGGGTGCACCATATGTTCTAAGGAAGGGCGTTCTTCCGGACGGTAAACGGGCTTTAGTTTCCCATCTTCTAAATCGCTTAGAAGCTGCTGCCACAACCCTTCAGCTTCGCCGACGACCACGGCGTCGGCGTGGGCGGAGGCTTCTTCCGGCAGGGCGGATGGGTGCATGCCGCCCAGGACCACCGTAGTACCCTTAGCCCGGAAGGCATCGGCTATTTCATAGGCCCGGGGAGCCAGGGCAGTCATGGCCGAAATGCCGACAAGATCGTACTTTGCATTATAATCAATATCGGTTAAACTTTCATCAAGGATAGTTACCTCATGCCGGGGCGGCGTCAGGGCCGCCAGGGTGATTAAGTTAAGGGGCGGGAAAATCGATTTCTCCTTTTCGCTTTCCCACAGGGGATCATGCCAGGCCGGAGCGATTAAAGCGATTTTCATTTTTAAACCTCCAATAAAAAGCATTTTAGCAATAATATGGCCCGCAATTTCAAGTATCATGTATACTTTCGCCAATACAATGACGAAATCCTGCAAAAATGGAAAGGAAGGGTAAAGTTGTGCCTTTTGGGTATAGATCTGGGCGGTACGACGATTAAAGCCGGACTTGTTGACTTGGAAGGACAATTATTGGTCAAGGCCCAGGTGCCGACGGGGGCCGGGGACGGGGCGGCGGCAGTTTTGGGGCGCATCGGCGCCCTTACCGACGAACTTTGCCGCCGTTTAGGTATCACCAGAAAAGATTTAAAAGGGATCGGCATCGGTGTGCCCGGTTCGGTGGAAGGGGAAAAAGGGCTGGTTCGCCTGGCACCCAACCTTTTCTGGCGCGATTTTCCCCTAGGGGAAGAGCTATCCGCCAGGCTGGGCTTACCGGTGGCCGTCGACAACGATGCCCATGTGGCCGCCCTGGGAGAGATGTGGCGGGGAGCGGGGCGCGGTTTGCAATCCCTGCTGATGATTACCGTTGGTACGGGCATCGGCTCGGCCCTGATTATTAACGGCTACGTCTGGCGCGGTTTCTTCGGCTACGGCGCCGAGATGGGGCACGTAAAAATGCTGCCGGACGGTCCTCTCTGCCATTGCGGCGGCAGGGGGTGTCTGGAAACCCTGGCTTCGGCAACGGCCATGGTGCGCCGGTTCCGTGAATACCTGGCCGCCGGTCGGATTTCACGACTTCAGGACGCGCCCGGGCTGGGTGCCCGGGAAATATTGGCAGCGGCAGCCGGCGGAGATGAACTCTGCCTTCAGGTGGTGGATGAGGCTGCCTCTTTCCTGGGCAGGGCCCTGGCCAATGCCGCCCTCATTGTCGGGCCGGAAGCTGTTATTATCGGCGGCGGACCGGTGCAGGCCGGTGAAGTTTTTTTGGCACCCGTACGCAGCTACCTGACGGAAGCCCTGGGCGCCTGGCAAATTAGACCACTGCCGGTTGTGGCGGCCGGCTTGAGAAATGATGCCGGCATAATCGGTGCCGCCCGTCTGGCTCTGCAATTAACGTGAAGAAAAAATATTTAAAGCGGGAGGAATTTGACATTGAATGTAGAATTAATACCATAACAATGGTAAGACCACAGACGTCGGATGGAATAGGTGATAAAAAATGATTGGGCAGGCTAAAAGTTGGGGTCGAATGACCGTAGAAGATAATGGAACGACGAGGAGGAAGGAATTGAACCTTATATAATGAATATGTTGTATAAGGCCTCAAGAATGCATTCACATACACAATTTAACATATAAAATAAAATGAAAGGAGGGGGTATAAAAGTTATAAATTAAAATGTTAATCATATTTTACCAAATATTAACTAAAAGGGGAGGAATGGGCATGTTTAAGAAATCCCGTCGCCTGTTGGCGGGGATGGTCCTGCTGACGGCAGGAATCCTATTTATGGTAACCGGGTGCGGCAAGTCGCAGACCCAGAAAACTGCCGACAAGTATCCGGAAAAACCGATTACCTATCTTATAACCTTCGATCCCGGCGGCCAGTCGGACCGGGAGGCGCGGCGGCAGCAACCTTTACTGGAGAAGATCCTGGGGCAAAAAATAATAATTGATTACAAAGTCGGCGGCGGCGGCGCCGTAGGCTGGAGCGAACTGGCCCGCTCGAAACCCGACGGCTATACTATTGCCGGCTTCAACCTGCCCCACATAATCCTGCAGCCCATGCAGCAGGAAACGGGTTACAAGACCGAACAGATCGTGCCGGTGGCCCTTTTCCAATCGACACCCCTGGGACTGGCGGTTTTGAAGGACAGCCCCTATAAGACCCTGGAGGACTTCCTCAATGCAGCGAAACAAAAGCCAGGTGAAATCTCCATCGGTGGTTCCGGTACCTTCTCCGGCCATCAAATGGCCACCCTGCGCTTGGAAAAGATGACGGGAACCAAATTTAAGTACGTACCCTTTACGGGTTCTGCCCCCCAGATGACGGCTTTCCTGGGCGGCCATGTTGATGCTGTTTTTGCCAACTCCGATGATCTGGTAAAGCAGAAAGATAAAATTCGCGTTCTGGCCTTTGCCAGCAATGAGCGTTTTGAAGCGTTTTCAGATGCCCCTACCTTTAAAGAAAAGGGTATCGACCTGGTGGAAACCATTGACCGGGGCGTTGCCGTACCGCCCGGAACACCGGATAACGTGATTAAAAAGTTAGAAGCCGCCTTCCTGGAAATTGCCAAGAATCCGGATATTCAGGCCCAAATGAAGAAAGAAGGCTTTGTGCCCATAGCCATGGGCCACGACGAGTGTAAGGCCTATATTGAAAAAATGACCGGTATTTATAAAGAAATTGTTGCCGGATTAAAAACTAACTGAAAAGCCGGGTGATCGTTTATGCGGACGCTACGGACGGCTGATATGGTTAGCGGCGTCCTGCTGGCAGCCATGGGCCTCTTGTCCGTTTTAGCTTCATTAAAAATCAAAGGGGTTACGGGGGAACATTTACACCCCCGTACCCTTCCTTATCTTTTAAGTTTGGTCGTTTTAATTACGGGCATTATCCTCTTTTTCAACGCCTGGCGGTACCGGGGCGAAGAGAGGATCGTTGACTGGCCGGACCGGGAAGGATGGAAGCGGATTGCCGTTTCCCTGATTGGCATAATAGTCTACATGCTTTTAATCGAGCCCCTGGGCTTTACGTTAAGCAGTTTTTTGTTCCTGTTTTTTTTAATCTGGTATCTGGGCCGGTATAATGTTCTGTTGATAATCCTTTTGGCCCTCGCCACTTCTGTAGTAATTTATTTCTTGTTTATCCAATTTCTTGGATTAACCTTCCCGGTGGGCCCCCTGGGCTGGTAGGAGGCGAAGACGGTGAGTTTTTCCTGGAGTTATTTACTAAACGGTTTTTCCCAGGCTTTTACGCCCATGAATATCCTTTATGCCTTCCTGGGCAGCATAGTCGGTACCCTAGTGGGCGTTCTTCCGGGTATCGGCCCTACTTCGGCCATTGCCATCCTTTTGCCTTTAACGACGATTTTACCCCCCATTCCGGCCATCATCATGATGGCAGCCATTTATTATGGAGCCATGTACGGCGGCTCGACGACGGCCATTGTAGTCAACATCCCCGGAGAGGCTTCGTCAGTACCGACGGCCATGGACGGTTACCAGCTGGCGCGGCAGGGCCGCGGCGGTCCGGCACTGGGTATAGCGGCTATATCATCATTTGTGGCCGGGACCTTAAGCCTGGTGGGCCTGACCTTCTTTGCCCCGCTGCTGGCCAATGTAGCCCTGGCCTTCGGTCCGCCGGAGTATTTTGCCTTAATGTTCATGGCCTTGAGTTTAGTAATCAGCCTTTCGGGCAAGGCCCTCTTAAAAGGCCTTATTGCCACGGCCCTGGGCCTTCTGGTAGCTATGATCGGCCTGGATCCCTTGACGGGTGAGGCCCGTTTGACCTTCGGTTCGGTTTCCCTGATGGCGGGTATTAACTTTATCAGCGTCATCATCGGCCTTTTTGCCATAGGGGAAGTACTGGTCAATATCGAGCGGGCGGTGGCGGCAATTTATGAAAACAAAATTCGTGACTGGCTCCCGACCCTCGAAGACTTGAAACACAGCTGGGGGGCCATGTGGCGTTCTTCGATAATCGGCTTTTTCCTGGGGCTTTTACCGGGTTGCAGCCCGGCGGTAACCACTTTTATCGCCTATGATGCCGAAAAGAAGATTTCCAAGCGCTCCCATCTTTTCGGCCATGGCGCCATTGAAGGGGTGGCGGCGGCCGAGGGTGCAAATAACGCTACCTGCAGCGGCGGTTTTGTGCCTTTATTTTCCTTCGGCATTCCTTCCGGGCCGGCCCTGGCCGTCCTCCTGGGTGGGTTCATGATGTACGGTCTCCAGCCCGGTCCCATGCTCTTTAAGGAAAATCCGGATTTAGTGTGGACGGTCATTGCTAGTATGTATTTGGGTAATCTAATACTGCTCATTTTAAATCTCCCTCTGGTGGGACTCTGGGCGCGAATAGCTCTAATACCTTTCCCCATATTAGGTCCCATGATCATTTTGTTCTCGGTCATCGGCGCCTACAGCGTCCGTTTCCTGATGTTCGACGTATGGGTGGCCCTGCTTTTTGGAATTCTTGGCTATTTGATGCGTAAATTGGGCTTCCCCTTGGCGCCCATGGTCTTGGCTACCGTCCTGGCCCAGATGCTGGAGACTTCCTTAAAGCAGTCCCTGGTGCTTTCTAGCGGTTCGCCTTTGATTTTCTTTACGCGGCCCATTGCGGCGGCCTTTATGTTCCTGGCTATAATCATGATTGTATGGGGATTGTGGCTGCAGTTCAGCGGCCGGAGCGCCCAGCTGGCGGCCGATGAAAGTGATTAACCCGGGAGGGAGCCAGCAAAAACGTTAACCATCAGGGAAGCCTTAACTGGGGCTTCCCTGATTATTAGGCGGCTTGCAGCGCAAAGGAGGCTTTAAATTGGCTAAAGTGAAAGTTCCTTACGGGGAAGGGTACCAGGTCGGCGAACTGCCGCCGGGGTTGAAAGTGTACGAAATAGCCCCCCGGAACGTAGCCGGGGTAAATGATGCCGTCGCTGAAATACGCCGGGCTCTGGAAAACCCCATCGGCAACAGGGGAATAGAAGAACTGCGCGGGGCAAAAAAAGTAGTCATCGTCGTCAGCGACTTGACACGACCGGTACCCAACGCCGTGATTTTGCCGGTGCTGTTGGAAAAACTGAATGCCATAGGCATCAAGGATGAGCAGGTCACCGTTCTGGTTGGAGCCGGGCTGCACCGCCCGGCACCGCCGGAAGAATTTCCCCTAATCGTCGGTCCTGAAGTTGCGGCCCGGGTCAGGGTCATAAGCCATGACGCTCATGCCCCGGGTGTTTTACAGCCCGTCGGTGTTTCCTCCCGGGGAACGCCCATCTGGATCAACAAACACTACCTGGAGGCCGACGGCCGCATCCTCGTAGGGATGATTGATCCCCACCAGATCGTTGGCTACAGTGCCGGGGCCAAATCCCTGGTCATCGGCTGCGGCGGTGAGGCTACCATTCGCGCCAACCATGCCCACCTGGTGGAACCGGAGGCCGTTCTTGGGCGGGTAGAGGGCAACCCTGCCCGGGAGGATATTGATGAAATCGGCGGTCTGGTAGGTATCAACTTGATCGTTAACGTCATCCTGAACAATCGCAAAGAAATTGTTCGCGCTGTGGCCGGCCATTATCTGGAAGCCCACCGGGCCGGAGTGGCTGTGGCCCGAGAAGTATGCGAGGTTCCTGTTCCCGAAGTCGTTGATCTGGCCATTGTCTCCCCGGGCGGTTTTCCCAAGGACATCAACCTCTATCAAGCCCAGAAGGGACTTTATCACGCCACGCCGGTAGTAAAAGAGGGCGGGATCATCATCCTCTGCGCCGAATGCCGGGAAGGTGCGGGGGAAGAGCGCTTTGTCGCCGGGATGAAAGCCGGCGATACGCCCGAGGCGGTAATGGCCTCCTTCTGCAGCCGGGAGTTCGCCATGGGGTACCATAAAGCCTTTCTCTGGTGTCGTTCCCTGGTCCGCGCCAGGGTAATCCTGGTCGGCAGCGGGGTGGACGAGGAACTAGCGCAGGTAATGATGGTCCGCAAGGCGCCGGACCTCCAGGCGGCAATCGTTCTGGCGCTACAGGAGCTACCGCATGCCGGGGCGGTTGCTATTTTGCCCAAGGCCAATTCGACGATACCGGTATTGGTACGCAAATCTTAAGTGTGGCAGGGGGTGAGGAGCGATCCGGATATACCTGAACGGCAAGGAACTTCAAGTTGAACGGGGTACAACGGTGGCCGCCCTGCTCCAAAAGGAAGGGTTTCAGAACCCTGCCGCCACGGTGGCAGTTAACGACAGGGTGCTGCCGCGCCGGGAATGGCATTATCGCCTGGGCGAAGGCGACCGGGTAGAAATTATAATCCTCATGGATGGGGGTTAAAGAAGGAAAAGGTGCGCCGGCGGCGAATTAAGTCCAGGTATCTTTTTAGCGGTAAAGGAGAATCGCCATGCTTTTACCAGGGAACTTTGCGGCCGCCGGCATCGGCAGCCTGCCTTATCAGGAACCCGAGCCGGCCCTGGAACTCATTTTTAAGTATATGCCCCTTATACCCCACTGGCCCCAGTTGCCCCGGCGGGGCCATCAGGAGCACTTTGTTTACCAGAGCCTTTATCCCCTGGTCCGCCTGGGGTTAATAGATGATCGGCCGGGTGCAATGCCCGTCTTTACCGATGACGCCCCCGATTGGGCAGACAAACTTACGGCCTTTTACAGCCTTTACCTGGAAGCCGAGGCGGGCAGCGAGGAAGCCCTGGCTACCTTTGCTATTCCCCGGGAAGCTGGCTGCGGTTTTTATGCATTGATAGAATACCTCGAAGAAAAGGGTACCGGCAAAGCCCGCTATCTCAAAGGCCAGGTGGCGGGGCCGGTGAGCGCCGGCCTTTATTTGGGCAGCAGCTCCGGACGTAGCGCCTTTTACGACCCCCAGCTTAAGGACCTCATCGTGAAGACTACGGCCATGCAAGCCTGCTGGCAGGCCCGGGAACTGGGGCGTTTCGGGCTGCCGGTGCTGGTATTCGTCGATGATCCGGCCCTGGCCGCTTACGGTACCTCGACCCACGTGTCCCTGCAAAGAGAGGAACTGGTAGAAGCCCTGGCCGGGGTGGTAGCGGGCATCAGGGCAGGAGGCGGCTTCCCCGGCGCCCATTCTTGCAGCGGCGTAGAATGGCCCATCTTTTTCGAGGCCGGCTACCGGATTTTAAGCTTTGACGCCTACAGCTACTTTACCTCCCTTCAGGTTTTCGCCCCTCAGGTGGACGAATTTCTGGAAGATGGCGGCGTGCTGGCCTGGGGAATTGTACCCACCTCGGAGCAAGCCTGGCAGGAAACGCCGGCCGGCCTCGCCGCCAGGCTGAAAGATGCCGTTGAAGAGCTCGTTTTACGGGGTGTGGATAGAGGGCGCCTTTACCGCCAAGCCCTGGTGACACCCGCCTGTGGCACCGGCGTGCTCGATGTGCCCCTGGGTGAGCATATTTATAAATTGACGGCCGAGCTGGCGGAGCTTATGGGCCGGGAAACGGAACCTTCAGGCGAATAAGGGAGCAGAAAGGCAAATGATACAAGAAGGGGACGAAAAAACGTTCTATAACCTTAAAACCCTCAGTTTTAGAGGGTTTTTCTTTTTTAATGGCAGGAATTTTTATCCTAGCGGCGAATAATTATGTTGTGGTGTAAAGTGGTGTAATGTGGCGTGAAGTGGTAGGAAAGTGGGATGCCGCCCGTGTTCATGGGGGAGTTCCAGCACACCATCGATGATAAGGGAAGGCTGATTATCCCGGCGCGCTTCCGGGAGGGCCTGGGCGATAAATTTGTAATCACCAAGGGTCTGGACAACTGCCTTTTCGTCTATCCCATGAGCGGCTGGGCGGAAATGGAACAGAAACTGCGCAGCCTGCCCTTTACGCGGTCCGATGCCCGTGCCTTTGTCCGCTTTTTCTTTTCCGGGGCTACGGAATGTGAGCTTGACCGCCAGGGGAGAATACTGCTGCCGGCCAATTTAAGGGAATACGCCCGTCTGGAAAGGGAAGTGGTCATTGTGGGCGTGGCCTCGCGGGTGGAAATCTGGAGCCGGGCCCTGTGGGAGCAGTACTGCCAGGAAACGGCGGCCCAGTACGAGGCCCTGGCCGAAAAAATCGTCGACTTTGACATTTAGGGGTGGCTGCTTTGCCCTACGCTCACCAACCGGTGCTGTTGGCGGAAGTCGTCAGGTACCTTGAGCCGCAGCCCGGGGAGATTTTTGTCGATGCTACCGTCGGCGGCGGCGGGCACAGCTTCGCCATCGTTCCTCACCTGCTGCCCGGCGGACGTTTGTTAGGGCTGGACCGCGACGCCGAGGCCGTACAGGCGGCAAAGGAGCGGCTGGCGCCCTTCGGCGAGGCGGTAGAAATAATCGAAGGGAATTTTAAAGACCTGGATGTAATTCTGGCTTCCAGGGGTATTGGGGGAGTAGACGGCCTTCTCCTGGATCTGGGGGTGTCTTCCTATCAGCTGGACAACCCCGAACGGGGCTTCAGCTATCAGCACGAAGCCCCCCTGGATATGCGTATGGGGCGAAATGGAGATTTGACGGCGGCGACGCTGGTGAACACCTGGCCGGAAGAACGCCTGGCCCAAATCATCTGGGAGTACGGCGAAGAGCGCTGGGCCAGGCGGATAGCCGCATGCATCGTCGCCGCCCGGCAAAGGGAACCCATCACCACTACCACCCGTCTGGTTGAGATTATAAAAGCTGCAATTCCGGCCAGGGCGAGGAGGTCCGGACATCATCCCGCCAAACGGACCTTCCAAGCCCTCCGGATTGCCATAAACGGGGAATTGGACGCCTTAAAGACAGTTATGGCAAAACTGGAACAGATTTTAAATCCAGGCGGCCGGGTAGGGGTCATATCTTTCCATTCACTGGAAGACAGGATAGTAAAAAACGCCTTCCAGCTTTTGAGCGGCCGCTGTACCTGCCCGCCGGATTTGCCTGTCTGCATTTGCGGCCGGAGGCGGGTTCTAGAGCCAATTACACATAAACCGGTGACTCCATCTACAGCGGAAATTGCCGCCAACCCCAGGGCCCGGAGCGCCAGGCTCCGTGTGGCCCGGAGGGTTCTAAAGGAAAAGGATGGTGAATAAGCTATGTTAGCAGCACCGGCGCAGGAACTGGCCTATAAGTTAGACGCGGTTCATAGACCGGCGGCAGGGGAGAGGAGACCCCGGCCGCGTGCGAAAGGGAAGCCCGGGCATAAAATTTTATTATTGGGCCTGGTACTGCTGGCAGTCGGCCTCGCCTTTGCGAAAACCTACCTGGCGGTGCAGGTGATAATCAAGGGATATGAACTGGAGGCCCTGAAAAAAGAAATCGATACTATACAAAAGGAAAATGAACGACTACAATTAGAGGTGGCCCGCTTGAAGGCACCGGAGCGGATAGCTTCCGTGGCAACCACGCGGCTGGGAATGGTGGAACCGCAGGAAGGCCAGCTCTGTTACGTTGCCGGGAAAACCGTGCCGGGGAAGCAGACGCAGGTGGCGACCTCCACACCACCGGAACCGGTGGAGGAAGCCGGGACACCGCCACGGCACTCCTGGCTGGCGGCCTTTTCCCAGGCCCTGCAGAAATGGCTGGAGCCGGCGCAGACGGCCGGGACGAATGGTTAGTACGGCCGCGCTCGGTTTGCCGGGCCTCTCCGGACGGGCGCCGGCGGGCCACGCCGAGGGGCGAAGGGCATGGAGACAAATATCAATATCCGTAAACGCCTGGCATTTGTTTTTTTTCTTTTGGCCATGGGCCTTACAGCGGTTATATTCAGGCTGGCATGGCTGCAGCTAGTTAAAGGAAACGAGTTGCAGCAAAAGGCCCTGGAAAACCGCCTCAATCCCATGCCGGTGACGGCCCAGCGGGGGGTTATTTACGACCGCAACCGGCATGAACTGGCCATCAGCATCGCCACCGACTATATCGGCGCTTTTCCTCCGGAGATAAAGGAGTCGGGCAGGGCCGAGGAGATCGCCGCCAAATTAAGCGCCATCCTGGGAATACCGACCGATAAAATCCTTGAAAAAATAACCCGCAACACCGGTTTTGAATTTATCGAGCGGCAGGTAGAATTTGATAAGGCGCAAAAGATTAAGGATTTAAAGCTGCCGGGAATTGAAGTGGTGCCGGAAAGCCGGCGCTATTATCCCAACGGGATGCTGGCGGCCCATGTACTGGGTTTTGCCGGCATCGACAACCAGGGGCTGGAAGGCTTAGAGGCCATGTATGACAAAGAACTGTCCGGGGAGGACGGTAAAATCGTCCTGGAGTTCGACGCCCTGGGCCACGAAATTCCCCGTGCCACCCACCGCTATATACCTCCCCAGAACGGTCACAGCCTTGTCCTGACCATCGACCAGACCATCCAGTATATAGCCGAGCGCGAGCTAGACAAGATCATGGCCAGCCCTACTAAACCCCGCAAGGCCAATATCGTCGTCATGGACCCGAAAACCGGGGAAATACTGGCCATGGCCAGCCGTCCGGCCTTTGATCCCAACAACTACGGCAAATATCCCAACAGCGTATGGGGCAATCCCCTGGTCAGGGACGCCTATGAACCCGGTTCGGCCTTTAAGATTATTACCGCCGCCGCCGCCCTGGAAGAGGGCGTCGTCAGCCCCACGGATCGCTTTTACGATCCGGGTTATATTAAAGTGGGTCCGGATACCATAAACTGCTGGCTGCCAGGCGGCCACGGCAGCGAATCCTTTGTTGAAGGGGTCAAGAATTCCTGCAATCCCGTCTTCGTCCAGGTGGCCCTGAGGCTGGAAGAAAAGAAAGCCGGACTTTTTTATGATTACATCAAGGCCTTCGGCTTCGGCGCGCCCACTGGTATTGACATAACGGGCGAGGGAACGGGGTTATTGATCCCATTTAACGAATTAAAGCCCATTAACATTGCCACCATCGGCATCGGCCAGGGTATCGCCGTAACCCCCATTCAATTGATTACCGCCGTCGCCGCGGTGGCCAACGGCGGGCAGCTTGTCCGTCCCCATCTGGTTAAAGAAATCCTGGACAATAAAGGGAACGTCGTTAAAAAGTATGAGCCGGAGGTAATCCGCCGGGTCATCTCGCCGGCAACGGCCAAGCGTTTGAGTGAAATGCTGGAAGCGGTCGTCAGCGAAGGGACCGGTCGCAACGCCTATATTCCCGGCTACCGGGTAGGCGGCAAAACGGGTACAGCCCAGAAGGCCGGCCCCGGAGGGTATATGGAAGGGAAATATGTGGCTTCCTTTATCGGTTTCGCCCCTGTTAACGATCCCCGCCTGGTGGCCCTGGTGACCATTGACGAACCCCAGGGGTACCCTTATTACGGCGGTACCGTGGCCGCCCCCATATTCCAGCGGGTGGTGAGCGATGCCCTTCACTACCTCAAAGTACCGCCCCAGTATGACAGCGGGAAAAAAGAAGGGGAGGTATCCCCGGCGCCGGTTACCGTCCCTAATGTCATCGGCAAGGATCTGGCCGCAGCCCGGGTCGAACTGGAAAAGGCGGGCCTGGCGGTACGGGTGGAAGGCGGCAGCGGCGAGGTGATTGCCCAGGTTCCTAAAGGAGGGGCCGTTGTGCCGGCGGGCACCCACGTTATCCTCTATCTTAAGGGCGATCCCGCCAAACCGCTGGTGCCGGACGTTGCCGGTCTGAGGGTCAACGATGCGGCCGCCGTCCTTGAGGCCTACGGCCTCATCCTGGTACCCGACGGTAGCGGTCAAGCGGCCGGCCAGGATCCGCCGGCGGGAACGGCCGTACCCCCCGGGACGAAAGTTAGAGTCAGGTTTATCGAGCCCTCCCTGGAAACCATGGGACCGTAGTTTTTGCCAGCCCGGCCCTGCAGGTGCCGGGCTTGGCCGTATGCCGGGTAAAATTACCAATCAGTGGCAAAAATATAACTAAAAACGAGGAGGGGCATTCCACTTTGACCCTGGAGGAGTTGACAGAAGGGGTTGTTGTTAAAGCCAGGGGCGGTGAGCAGCGGACCCCTTTAAAGGGTATCCATTATGACTCCCGGAAGGTTGAACCCGGTTTTCTTTTTGTTGCCGTCAAAGGTTTTACGACCGACGGCCATCGTTATATAAGCGACGCCCTGGCCCGAGGTGCCGTCGCCGTTGTATTAGAGGAAAAAGTTCCCCTGCCGCCCGGCGTGCCCTGGGTGCAGGTTGAAGAAAGCCGCCGCGCTCTGGGTCTTCTTGCGGCCCGGTTTTACAGTTATCCTAGCCGGATGGTGCGCCTCATCGGCGTAACCGGCACCAACGGCAAGACTACCACCACCCACCTCATCCAGGCGGTGCTGGAAGCGGCCGGGAGGCCGACTGGCTTGGTGGGAACTATCTTTAACCGCATGGGCGAGAGGGTTTTACCTGCCGTCCATACTACCCCGGAATCCCTGGAACTGCAGGAACTCCTGAACCGCTTCGTCGGCCTGGGGGCCCGGTATGTCGTCATGGAAGTTTCTTCCCATGCCCTGGCCCTGCACCGGGTGGCGGGAGCGGAGTTCGATGCAGCCGTGTTTACCAACCTGACCCAGGATCACCTTGACTTCCACCGGGATATGGAGGACTATTTTCAGGCCAAGGCCCGTCTTTTCCGTAACCTGAATAACGGCGTTAAAAACGGCCCCAAATACGCCGTGATTAACGGGGACGATGCCTACGGCCAACGTTTAAAGGACCTTACTCCGGTTCCGGTCATCACTTACGGATTAAGTCCCGCGTGCCATGTGCGGGCCCTGGACATCAGGTTAGAAGCAAATGGTGCCGCCTGTCGGCTCCTCTGGCCCGGGGGGGAAACGGAGTTGAAACTTCAACTTACCGGCCGCTTTAATATCTACAATGCCCTGGCCGCCTTTACCGTGGCCCTGCAGGAAGGGCTTGAGCCCCGGGAAATTGCGGCAGCCTTAAGCCGGGTGGCCGGCGTGCCCGGCCGTCTGGAGCAGGTGCGTCAGGGTCAGCCCTTCACCGTGGTAGTTGATTATGCCCATACTCCCGACGGCCTCGAAAACGTCCTGACGGCGGCCCGCCAGGTAACCCGGGGTCGCTTGATCGTCGTCTTCGGCTGCGGCGGCAACCGCGATCGCGGCAAACGCCCCCTGATGGGCAAGACTGCCGCCCGATTGAGCGATTACTTAATTATTACTTCCGATAATCCCCGCAATGAAGAACCAGAGGCCATTATCGCCGACATTCTCCCCGGGGTAAAGGAGGTACCCGGTGCCCGCTTTGACGTGGTAGTCGACCGGCGCCGGGCCATTGCCAGGGCCCTGTCAATGGCCCGGGAGGGGGATATGGTGGTCATAGCGGGTAAGGGGCATGAAACCTATCAAATAGTTAAGGGGGAGATTTTACCCTTTGACGATCGCCAGGTGGCCAGGGAGGAACTGGCCGCCCTGGGCTATACGGGGGAGGGAAGGCCATGCTAACGGCTGCGGCAGGGGAAGTGTGCGCCGCCGTCGGGGGAAAGCTGCTGGCCGGCAGAGAAACGACGATGATTAAAGGTGTCGGCCTAGACAGCCGAATTATTCAACCGGGGATGCTTTTCATCGCCGTTAAGGGGGCCAGATTTGACGGTCATGATTTTATCGGCGCGGCCCTGGACAAAGGGGCGGCGGCGGCGATGGGGCGGTATTTTCCGGGAGAAATAAGGGACCGCCTGCACCCAGAACAGGCCTTGATTCAGGTGGAAGATACCCTGGAAGCCCTGCAGCGCCTGGCCGCCTTCCACCGGCAGAAAAATTTTTCCGGGATTCTTATCGGCGTTACCGGTTCAAGCGGTAAAACTACGACGAAGAATCTGGTGGCCGCCGTTGTGGGGGCCGCAATGAAGGTCTTAAAGACGCCGGGTAATTTTAATAATGAAATCGGCCTGCCCCTGACCCTTTTAAACCTGTCTCCCGAACATGAAGCCGCCGTGGTGGAGATGGCCATGCGAGGGCGAGGGGAAATCGCCGCCCTCTGCGCCATCGCCCGTCCGACCATGGGCATTATTACCAACATCGGTACGGCCCACCTGGAACGCCTGGGGTCGGTGGCCGCCATAGCCGCGGCCAAGGGGGAACTGCTGGCAGCCCTTCCCCGGGACGGGACGGCCGTTTTAAACGGGGACGACCATTGGTGCCGCCGGCTGGCGGCGAACTGTCCCTGCCGGGTGGTGTTTTACGGCATCCACAGGCAGGCGGACGTGATGGCCGTGGATATCGCCTCCCTGGGGGAACGGGGAACGGCCTTTACCGCCCTTTTTCCCCATGGCTCCGTCCGGGTCCACCTTCCGGTACCGGGCCTGCACAATGTTTATGACGCCCTGGCCGCCCTGGCAGCAGGTTATGTCTTAAATATAAATCCTGAAGCCATGGCGCGGCGGCTTGAGGAATGGCCGGCGGAAAACCTGCGCCAGGAGCTGCGTCCGGGACCGGGAGGGTGTCTCGTTTTTAACGACGCCTACAACGCCAATCCCGATTCCATGAAAGCAGCCTTACAGGCCCTGTCGTCCCTGCCGGGTCGCAAGGTGGCCGTTTTAGGCGATATGTATGAACTGGGCCCGGAGGCTCCGCGGCTTCACCGGGAGGTGGGCAGCTTTGCTGCGGGATGCGGCCTTTTCCGCCTGATTACCGTGGGAGGGTTGGCCAGGGAGATAGCCGTCGGGGCGATTGCTGCCGGGATGGACCCGGAGGGGGTTTTCATCTGCGGCGATCACCGGGAGGCGGCGAAGCGCCTTGAAGGCCTGGGGCCGGGGGATGTCGTGCTTTTTAAAGGCTCCCGCCTGGCGGGTATGGAGCAGGTACTTGAAGTATGGGAGGGGGAGGTGGATGGGTGACGCCTTCAAAGCCCTGGCCCTGGCGGCGGCGGTTACTGTCGTCCTGGGACCGGCGGTAATTGCCATTTTAAAGCGCCTCAAGGCGGGGCAGGCCGTGCGCCAAGACGGCCCCCGCAGTCATTTGACCAAAAGCGGTACTCCCACCATGGGCGGCATTTTGTTTTTGCTTGGTCTGACGGCCGCTTCCCTGGCCCTGGCACCGACATCACCCCTAATACTTTCGGCCCTCGTCCTGACCTGGGGTTACGCCTTAATAGGTTTTGTCGACGACGGCCTGAAGGTGGTCCTGCGTCGCCCTCTGGGCCTGTATGCCCGTCAAAAGCTGGGGGGACAGATTTTCCTGGGCCTGGCGGCCGGGGTGGCGGCCGTTCTCTGGCTGGGCCGGGGCAGTGCTGTCCATGTACCTTTAGTTGGCATAACCATGGAACTGGGGTGGGCATATCCACTGCTGGCGGCCTTATTGATGGTGGCCACGACGAACGCCGTAAACTTGACGGATGGTCTGGACGGCCTGGCCGCCGGCGTTACTATTTGGGTGGCCCTGGCCTACGGCCTGATAGCAGCGGCGGTCGGGCAGAGGGAAATGGCGATATTTGCCTTTGCCCTGGCGGGAGGATGTCTGGGCTTTTTAGCGTATAACTTTCATCCGGCAAAGGTTTTTATGGGGGATACCGGTTCCCTGGCCCTGGGGGCGGCCGTCGGTTTCCTGGCCATTATCACCCGCACGGAACTGGTCCTCCCCCTTCTGGGCGGGGTTTACGTCATAGAGGCCCTGTCGGTGATCATGCAGGTGGTGTCCTTTCGCCTTACCGGGAAGCGCCTTTTTCGCATGAGCCCCCTGCACCATCATTTTGAGCTCCTCGGTTGGCCGGAAACAAGGGTGGTGCTTTTTTTCTGGTTCCTGGCATTAATTATGGTAGCGGCGGGTCTTTATATTTTAGCCATATAACCAAAATGCAGGAAGAAGGTAGAAAATGTCCTGGGACGGCAAGAAAATACTGGTGGTTGGGCTGGGTAAAAGCGGCCGGGCGGCGGCGGCGGTTCTTGCCCGCCTGGGCGCAAGAGTCACGGCCTGCGATCGCCAATTGATTAACGAAGATGAAATCCGGGATTTAATTCAAAATGGCGTAGAGCTTGTTTTAGGCGGCTATCCGGAGGTGGCGGCGCTAGGTCCCCACCTGGTAATCACCAGTCCTGGCGTGCCGGCATGGGAACCCCCCCTGGCCGAGGCGCGCCGGCAGGGGATACCGGTGTGGAGCGAATTGGAGCTGGCGTACCGTATGCTGCCGCCGGGGGTAAGAATAGCCGCCATCACCGGCACCAACGGTAAGACGACGACGACCGCATTGTGCGGCCGGATTTTACAGGATGCAGGCCTGCCGGTGGTGGTGGGCGGCAACATCGGCACGCCTCTGGTAGAGGAGATTCCCGCAATCGTTCCCAAGGGATACGTAGTCTGTGAGGTCAGCAGCTTCCAGCTGGAGACCGTAACCTCTTTCCGCCCCCGGGTGGCCGTAATCTTAAACATCACCCCGGACCATCTGGACCGCCACGGCGACATGGATGGCTACATAGCCGCCAAGGCCCGCTTGATGGCCTTCCAGGAGCCGGATGATTTCGCCGTTTTAAATTATGACGACGACGCCACCCGCTCCCTGGCCGCCAGGACAAAGGCGCGGGTGCTGTTTTTCAGCCGCCGCCGGCAGGTGGAGCCGGGGGCCTACCTGAAAGAAGGTGTACTCTGCGTCAACCTGGGAGGGGGAGAAGTCAGGCTGTGTCACCGAACGGAGCTGGCCCTGAAGGGCGATCATAATTTAGAAAACTGCCTGGCGGCCTCCCTCGTCGCCCTCTCCCTGGGAGTGGAACCTGGGCAGTTGACGGCGACTTTAAAAACCTTCCCCGGCGTTCCCCATCGCCTGGAGCGGGTGGCCGAAATTAACGGGGTTCTGTATATCAACGACTCAAAGGGAACGAACCCGGAGGCGACCATGAAGGCCATCGATGCCTATCCCAACCCCCTCATCCTGATTGCCGGGGGCAGGAATAAGGGCAGCGATTTTACTGCCCTGGCGGAGAAAATGACCGGCCGGGTGAAATTTTTGGTCCTGGTCGGCGAAGCGGCCGGCGAGCTGGAACAGGCGGCCCGAAGGGCGGGTATTGAGGATATTTATCGGGCGCAGAGCTTTGAAGACGCCGTACTTGAAGCAGTGCGACAGGCGGTACCTGGCGACATCGTCATGCTTTCCCCGGCCTGTGCCAGCTGGGACATGTTTAAAAACTACGAAGAACGGGGCGAACTTTTTAAAACAATAGTGCGGGAACTGGCGGGAAAATGCGGTGAAGGAGGTAACCGTCATGCACCGCAGGGCGGGGCCCATTGATTTCTGGATTTTACTGCCGTGCGTTCTCCTGCTGGGGATTGGGATCGTGATGATTTTCAGCGCCAGCGCCCTAACCTCCACCTACAATTACGGCGATCCCTACTTTTTTTTCAAACGCCAGATGATATGGGCGGCTTTAGGCCTGGGTGGGCTTTTTTTTACCATGCAGTTTGACTACACTTATCTGCGCCGTCTGGCCGCACCTTTCCTGGGAGTGGCCATAGTCCTCTTAATCCTGGTTTTACTCATCGGCACCACTTCCCGGGGGTCGTCCCGCTGGCTGGGAATCGGCTCTTTAAGTTTCCAACCTTCGGAAATAATAAAACTGGCGATGGTAATTTTCCTGGCCAACAGCCTGGCCCAGAACCGGCGCTACCTCAACAACCTGGTGCAGGGGATCGGCCCCTATCTGGCATTGATGGCCTTTGTTTGCCTCCTCATACTGGCTCAACCCGACCTGGGTACGGCGGTGGCCGTAGCCGGTACCACTTATCTCATGCTTACCGTGGGCGGAGCGGATAAACGCTACCTGGCCTTGTTGGCCGTGCTGGGGGTGGCGGCGGTAGGCCTGGCCATCGCCATTGCCCCCTACCGCATGGCGCGTTTTACCGCCTTTTTAAACCCCTGGGCCGATCCCCAGGGCAACGGCTGGCAGACCATTCAGTCCCTTTTGGCCATAGGTTCCGGCGGTCTTTTCGGCACCGGCCTGGGTGAAGGAAGGCAGAAGCTTTACTATCTGCCGGAAAACCATACGGATTTTATATTCGCCATTTTGAGTGAAGAACTGGGCTTTATCGGTGCCGCCTTTGTGGTCATCTTATTCTTGCTCCTCATTTGGCGGGGTTTTCAAACCGCCTTTAAAGCCCCCGACACCTTTGGCAGTCTCCTGGCGGCCGGTCTTACCATTATGTTGTCCCTGCAGGCTTTTCTCAATATGGGGGTGGTGACGGGAATGCTGCCGGTTACGGGCATTACCCTGCCCCTTTTGAGTTACGGCGGTTCTTCTTTGATCTTTACTTTAGTAGGTATAGGCATTTTGCTTAATATTTCTCGCTATGCCCGGCACTGAAGGAGCCGGACATCCGTTGGGGTGTGAAAAGCATTGCGCGTTATTATCACCGGTGGGGGAACGGGCGGTCACGTCTATCCAGCCCTGGCCATTGCCCGGGGCCTTAAGCAACTACGGCCGGAGGTTGAGATGCTCTACATCGGGACGGCGAAGGGGCTGGAGGCCGATGTAATCCCACGGGCCGGAATCCCCTTTAAAACTATTTCCGCCGTGGGCCTGGAACGCCGCCGCATATGGAAAAACATACCTGCAGTGGCAAAAGTAGCCCGGGGATTGGGGGAGGCCTGGCATCACATCCGGCGCTTTCAACCCGATCTGGTTGTCGGTACCGGTGGTTATGTAAGCGGACCGGTATGCCTGGCTGCCGCCCTGCAGGGTATAGGGGTAGTTATCCACGAACAAAACGCCTTTCCCGGCTTTACCAATCGACTGCTGGCGAAAATGGCGCGGGCCGTCTGCCTGACCTTTAATGAAGCGGCGGAAAGATTTCCCCGGGGGGCACGTCTGGTGACCACCGGCCTGCCGGTGCGGCCGGAGATTCTTCAGGCCGATCGCGGCGCCTGCCGTCACCAGTTGGGACTTAAAAGTGACCAGCTGCTTTTGGTGGTAGTCGGGGGTAGCCAGGGTGCCCGCAGCATCAATCAGGCCATGCTGCCGCTGTTGAAGGAACTGGCAG
Organism: Moorella humiferrea; assembly: GCF_039233145.1. Lineage (NCBI taxonomy): Bacteria > Bacillati > Bacillota > Clostridia > Neomoorellales > Neomoorellaceae > Neomoorella > Neomoorella humiferrea. Next base: position 851,972 of record NZ_CP136419.1, read on the forward strand.
GGCGCAAAGACGTGGCCGTGCTGCATGTTACCGGACGCCGCGATTATGAAGGTTTCCTCGGGCAGCTTCGGGAATGGGGAATAGATCTGGTTAAATGTGGTAATATTACCATTGAACCTTATGTTTATAACATGGAGCGGGCGCTGGCCGCAGCCGACCTGGTAATTGGCCGGGCAGGGGCCTCATTTTTAGCGGAAATATTGGCCCGGGGCGTACCGGCGATTTTAATACCCTATCCCCATGCCGCCGCCAATCATCAGGAATACAACGCCCGGGCCGTTGCCAGAAAGGGAGCGGCCGTTCTCATTCTGGACAGGGAACTTAAAGGCGGACGACTGCGAGATGTCGTTCAAAAGCTCCTGGGTGACCGCGACAGCCTGCAGAAGATGGCGGCGGCGGCCCGAAGACTGGGTCGACCCGACGCCCTAGACGCTATATTAGGGGTGATTGCGGCTGAACTGGATAAAGGACAAGCCCCGCCCGGCGGGCGGCGTTAGCATCGGCAGAACTGTTCCAGGAACCCTGCGTGGAAGCGGTGCATATGATGCTGATGTAGCTGCCGGGCGGGAGGATTTAACGGGGAAGGAGATGAAAGTCTTGATAGTGAGGGGGTGGACCCACTTTGTAGGCATCGCCGGGGTGGGCATGAGCGGCTTGGCCCAGCTGCTGCTAAACCAGGGCTACCGGGTCTCGGGTTCGGACCCCAAGGAAAATCATTTCACCAAACAGCTTGAAGCTCAAGGGGCGGTAATTTACCACGACCATGAGGAAGGGAATATTAAACCGGGGGTTACGGAAGTAGTGGTATCATCGGCCGTACCTCCCCATAACCCGGAAGTTACAGCCGCGCGGAAACTGGGGCTGCCCGTAATTAAGCGCGGAGAACTTTTGGCGCGGCTGTTCAACGAAAGACAGGGCATTGCCGTTGCCGGGGCCCACGGTAAAACGACGACTTCGGCCATGACGGCCCTGATCCTTAAGGAAGCGGGACTGGACCCGGCGGCGGTGATCGGCGCCTACATCCGTGAATTTAACGGCAATGCCCTGACGGGACGTGGCCCTTATTTTGTGGCCGAAGCCGACGAAAGCGACGGGTCTTTTTTATGGTTAAAGCCGGAGATCGCCGTAGTCACCAACATCGAGGGCGATCATCTGGACCACTACGGCACCCTTGAGCGCATCGTGGAGGCCTTTGCCGCCTTTTTAGACCGAGTACGGCCGAATGGGAAGGCCGTTATCTGCAGCGACGATAGGCGGGCGGCAGTACTGGCCGCAGGACGGCGTGGAGTTATAACTTACGGTTTCAACCCGGAGGCCGACTTCCGGGCCGGGCAGGTAACCTTGCAGGGGCTGGAAAGCCGTGCCCTCGTATATTACCGCGACGAACCTCTGGGGGAACTCCACCTTAAAGTACCGGGGCGGCATAATGTTTTAAACGCCCTGGGCGCCGTGGCGGCAGCCCACTGTTTGCAAGTGCCCTTTGACGTCGCCGCCCGGGCCCTGGCAGCCTTTCGCGGCGCCGGCCGCCGTTTCGAGATTCTTTGGGATGATGGGTACATCCGGGTAGTTGACGACTATGCCCATCATCCCACGGAGGTGGAAGCCACACTGGCGGCGGCCGCCCAAATGGGCGCGACGCGGGTTATAGCCGTCTTCCAGCCCCATCGCTATACGCGCACCTATCACCTCTATCGGGAATTTGGGCGCGCTTTTTCCCGGGCCGATGTGGTCGTCATCAATGATATATATGCGGCCGGGGAGCTGCCTTTAGACGGGGTAAGTTCTCGCCTTATCGTAGACGCAATTAGAGGCAACGGCCATCCCGAGGTGTATTATCTTCCCACCCTGGAAGAAACTCTGGTCTTTTTAAAAAAGACATGTACCTCCGGCGATTTGATATTAACTATGGGAGCCGGCGACGTCTGGCAGGTAGGCGTTCGGCTGGCGGACTTCCTGGCCAGGAAAGAGGACTTTAACGGGGTGGGCGTGCGCCGATGCATCTAGCGGCCCTGGCAAAAGAGCTGCAGCGGGGCTTAAAGGAACAGGTGCGCATCAATGAACCCTTGGCCCGCTACACAACATGGCGTATAGGGGGGCCTGCCGATTTGTTTGTCAGGCCGGCGAGGGACGAAGAATTCGACTTTTGTCTGGACTTCGCCCGGCAAAAAGGGCTACCCCTGCACATCATGGGCAACGGCTCCAACCTTTTGGTGCGGGACGGCGGCGTCCGCGGCCTGGTGCTTCAGACCGGGGCCTGGCGCCGGGTCATGGTCCAGGATCGGTATATAAAGGCCTGCGCTGGCGCCATGCTGCCTCCTCTTTTGGCCCTGGCCGTACGGCAGGGCTTAAGCGGGCTGGAATTTGCCGCCGGTATCCCCGCCACTGTAGGCGGAGCGCTGGTCATGAATGCCGGCACGCCGGAAGGTTCCATAGGGGACGTTGTCCGCGAAGTTGAGGTGATTACCGCCACCGGCCGCCGCTGCCTGAAACGTGAGGAGATCACCTTCGGTTATCGTTCCTGCTCCCTGCGCGGAGCGGGTGTAGTGCTGACCGTTCATTTGGCCCTGGCCCCCGCCGATCCCCCCCTCATTAAAGAACGGGTCCGGGCCAATATTGCCCGCCGGCGCGCCCGGCAGCCCCTGGAATGGCCCAACGCCGGGAGTGTTTTTAAAAACCCTCCCGGGCTTTATGCCGGCCGGCTCATTGAGCTCGTGGGAGCCAAGGGATGGCAGGTAGGAGACGCCCAGGTTTCATCCAAACACGCCAATTTTATCGTCAACCTGGGGCGGGCGACGGCGGCGGACGTCCTGGAACTCATCGCTAGGGTTCAGGAAGCGGTAGCCCGCAACTTTGGTATTAACCTGGAGATGGAAATAGAAGTCTGGGGTGAAGGCCTGTAGACAGAGGAGGGGAAGGCCGTGGAGGAGTGTTTGATTATCGAAGGGGGAAGGCGGCTGGAAGGGGCTGTTACCGTTAAGGGAGCCAAGAATGCCGCCCTGCCGATTATGGCGGCGACCCTCCTGGCAACGGAGGATTGCACGCTTAATGGTGTGCCGAACCTCCAGGATGTAGCCACCATGGCGGCCGTTTTGCACTCCCTCGGCCTTAAAATTGAACGCCGCGCGGATACTTTATACGTAAGTCCGGCGGAGGCAATCGTGCCGGAAGTGCCTGCGGAATTGATGCGGCAGCTGCGGGCCTCCAATCTCGTCATGGGACCTCTTCTAGGCCGCTACCATTTTTTCCGTGTGCCTTATCCCGGCGGGTGCGCCATCGGTTCGCGACCCATGGACCTCCATCTCAAGGGTTTTCGGGCTTTGGGCGCGGAGGTGAGGGAAAGCCAGGGATACATCGAAGCCAGGACTGCCGGTCTTAAAGGTACGGCCGTTTACCTGGATTTTCCCAGCGTCGGCGCTACCGAAAACCTGATGATGGCGGCCGTCCTGGCTGAGGGCGTTACCATCCTCCACAATGTAGCTAAAGAGCCGGAAATCGTCGACCTGCAGAATTTTTTAAACAGCCTGGGAGCGCGGATTCAAGGCGCCGGACAGGACACCATCCGCATCGAAGGGGTCGAGAGGCTTAAAGGGAGCGTTTACACCATTATTCCCGACCGCATCGAAGCCGGAACCTTCCTGGCGGCGGCGGCCGGCACCACCGGCGACGTTTTCGTCAGCGGCTGCCGGCCGGAACACCTTATGGCCGTTTTGGCCAAACTGGACGAGATGGGGGCGAAAATCTCTCTGGAAAAAGGAGGAATCCGCCTTAAAGGTCCGCGGCGCTTAAAGGCCGTCGACTGCAAAACCCTACCTTACCCGGGTTTTCCTACCGATATGCAGCCCCAGCTTATGGCCTTGATGACCGTGGCCGAGGGAACCAGCGTCATGGTCGAGAGCATTTTTGAAAATCGTTTTAAACATGCCGCTGAATTGCGCCGTCTTGGAGCCGATATTAAAATAGAGGGACGGGTGGCAGTGATTAACGGTGTGCCGGATTTAAGCGGCGGCCCGGTGGAAGCCACCGACCTGCGGGCCGGGGCGGCCCTGGTCATTGCCGGCCTTATGGCGTCCGGTGAAACCAGGGTGGAAGGGCTTGCCCATATAGATCGGGGTTATGAGCAGCTGGAAGTCCGTCTGCGCTCCTTAGGCGCGGAAATCCGCCGCCGCAGGTTACAATCGGGTGAGAAGTAATGCCCATACCTTCTTACCCTTCCTCTGGTGGACAGGCCCTTTTTTCTGATATAATGGCAGTAAATGAGGTGGGCGGATGGTTATTCCGGCCAGTTCTCCCCGGGTTTACCGGCGGCGCCGGCAGCGGATGCGCCGATTGCTGTTTTTTTTATTCTTCGTAGTGGCCTTATTCTCTTTTATCCATTCCGGTTTTTTTAGCCTGAAAAATATTGAGTTCAGCGGAAATGTGCATATAGCAGATCAGGAACTGGAAAATTTAATGGGCGTTGCCAGGGGAATAAATCTGTGGCAGGTGGACACCAAGGTCCTGGCCCAACGCCTGGCCACCCATCCCCTGGTGGCACGGGCCGATGTCAGCCGCCGCTGGCCCCGGACCCTTATCGTTCACATTGAGGAAAGAACCGCGGCGGCCATTGTCGTTCAGGAAGGTAAATTTTTACTGATCGACGGTGGCGGCGTGGTGATGGAAATAACGTCGCATATCGGTAACCTCGAGCTCCCTCTCCTTTCCGGTCTGGGAAAGCTGGAAAACATAGGACCGGGTAAGGAGATTAACCATCCCGGCCTTCAAGCCGCCCTGACGGTCCTGCGCCAGATGCCGGCAGAAGAACTCCCACGTATCCAGGAGATAATTGCCTCATCCCCCGACAACCTTCAGCTTATCTGGACGGGTAACATCCCCGTGAAGTTCGGCGATGCCCGGGACGTGGCAGGGAAACTCGCCCGCCTTCATGAAGCCATGCAAGGCCTTGCCGGCAGGGGAACCGTGGAGTATATTGATGTTAGCTTTGCGGGGGCACCGGTGGTAAAGTTTAAGCAAGATAACAAGCGGGAGGATAAAAAATGAAAAAGATGTGGATACCGGCGGCCGGGTTGGTTCTGGGCGTTTTAATCGGCCTTTTAATTCCAGTAAGGGTGCCCGGCGTGTACAGCAAGTATATGTCGGTGGCCGTCCTGGCGGCCCTGGACTCCGTTTTTGGGGGACTGAGGGCCAGCATGGAAGACAACTTTGACAACGCCATCTTCCTCAGCGGATTTTTTTCCAATACCCTGCTGGCGGCCTTTTTGGCCTATATCGGCGACCAGCTGGGCGTTGAGCTTTATCTGGCGGCCGTTCTCGCCTTCGGCATGCGTCTGTTCCAAAACCTGGCCATTATCAGACGTCACCTGTTAAAGAAATAAGAAAATCTAACTGTAAAAAAAGGGAAAATGGAAATTGCGTTGAATTCTCTTTCATAATAAAGGGCCCGCGGAGCCTGGAGGTGCCAGATTTGCCCAGGGACAACGTAGTGGTCGGTGTGGATATAGGCACCACCAAGGTGGTTGCCGTAGTCGCAGAAGTTACCACCCAGGGGCGTCTCAACATCATCGGCCTCGGGGAAACGCCGTCAGGTGGTTTGCGCAAAGGGATAATTGTGGACATCGAAAATACGGCCAGGGCCATTGAAAAAGCGGTGGAGCAGGCCGAGCGCATGAGCGGCTGCCAAGTAACGACGGCCTTTGTCGGCCTGACGGGGCCCCATATCGGTTCTGTGAACAACCGCGGCGTGGTAGCCGTGACCGGTGAAGACGGGGAAGTGGGGCCAGAAGATGTAGAGCGTGTCCTCCAGGCGGCGCGGGTAATACCTCTGCCGTCCGACAGGCGGATCATCCACGTTCTGCCCCGGCAGTACATAGTCGACGGGTACGACGGCATTATGGATCCCATCGGTATGAGCGGTTCACGTCTGGAAGTGGAAACCCAGATCGTCACTGCGGCCGCAGCCGCCATCCAGAACACCCTCAAAAGCGTACAGCGGGCAGGTCTGCAAGTGGAGGAGCTTGTTTTGAATCCATTGGCCTCGGCCGAGGCGGTGCTCCAGCCGGCGGAAAAGGAACTGGGAACTGTGGTGGTGGACATCGGCGGCGGGACGACGGAAATTGCCGTTTTTTCTGAGGGATCCCTGTGGTATGCTTCAGTACTGCCCATCGGCAGCGAACATATCACCAGCGATCTGGCGGTGGGGCTCCGCACGCCCCTGAGCCAGGCCGAGGTTATAAAAAAAGAACACGGCTGCGTCTCAATGGAGGGAATAAATGAAAACGAGACTGTCGAGGTTCAGGTAGTGGGGGGGAAGGAGAAAAAGCGGGTTCCGAGAAAAATGCTGGCGGCCATTATCGAACCGCGAGTAGAGGAGATTTTCACCTTGGTGCGGCGGGAAATTGAAAACGCCAACTTCCAGGGACTGTTGCCGGGAGGTGTGGTACTTACCGGCGGAGGGGCTTTGCTCGAAGGAATCGCCCGGCTGGCGGGCGCAGTTTTGGCCATGCCCGTCCGCCTGGGATGGCCGGAAAACAGCGGTGGGCTGGGGGATATGGTCGCTTCACCCGCCTATGCCACGGCCGTCGGACTGGTGACCTATGGTTCAATTCGTCTGGCCCACAGCCAGGCGGCGGCAACCCGGGAGGCTTTTTGGGAAAACTTTTGGTCCCGGCTGAAGAACTGGTGGCGGGAACTTTTTTAATCAAATAAAGGGATTTATTCTAAGAACCTGTTAAAGGAGGAATTCGGGTGCTGGAATTCGAGGACGGGGATCTTAATCAGTTCGCAGTTATTAAAGTGGTGGGGGTAGGTGGCGGCGGCAGCAACGCCGTCAACCGCATGATAGCCGCCGGTCTAAGGGGAGTGGAGTTCATCAGCGTCAACACAGACGCCCAGGCCCTGCGCCTGTGCCAGGCGGAGCAGAAAATCCAGATCGGCGCCAAATTGACGAAGGGACTGGGGGCGGGGGCCAACCCCGAAATTGGGAAAAAGGCAGCGGAAGAAAGCCGGGAAGAATTGGCCCAGCGCCTTCAGGGAGCCGATATGGTCTTCGTCACCGCCGGGATGGGGGGCGGCACCGGCACCGGGGCGGCGCCGGTAGTGGCCCAGATTGCCAAGGAAGCCGGAGCCCTGACGGTAGGGGTGGTCACCAGACCTTTCAGCTTTGAAGGCCGGAAGCGGGCTAACCAGGCAGAAGCAGGCATAGCGGAATTAAAGACCAAGGTTGATACCCTGATTATTATCCCCAACGATCGGTTGCTGCAGGTGGCCGACAAACAGACGTCTATCCTGGAAGCCTTCCGGATAGCCGACGACGTCCTGCGCCAGGGCGTCCAGGGCATTTCCGACCTCATTGCCGTGCCGGGGTTAATTAATCTCGATTTTGCCGACGTTAAGACCATCATGAGCGATGCCGGTTCGGCCTTGATGGGGATCGGGCGGGCTACAGGTGAGAGGAGGGCGGTGGAGGCGGCCAAGATGGCCATTTCCAGTCCACTCCTGGAAACCTCCATCGAGGGTGCCCGGGGTGTTCTGCTAAACATCACCGGCGGCACCAACCTGGGTCTCCTTGAAGTCAACGAGGCGGCGGAAATAGTGGCAGCCGCGGCCGACCCGGAAGCAAACATAATATTCGGCGCCGTAATCGATGAAAGTTTGAAAGACGAGATTCGCGTAACCGTCATCGCCACCGGATTTGAAGCTTCGGCGGCGGCCCACAAAGAGGCGGCGGCCACAAAGGACGGTGACTTAAATATCAAGCCCTTTAATATCGACGATTTGGACATACCTGCCTTCCTGCGCCGTCGATAATCTTCGTTTGCCATTACCTGTTACCTGGACGGTAACAGGTTTTTTATTATCCAATAAATGACAAAATTTACCATAAAAAAGTTATATAATAACTTCTGGTTATGAATCTACCAGATTGCTCATATCATGGTAATAATAGCCTACCTCGGGGGAAGGGGGCTGGTGGTGCGGTGGTTTATTTAGACGTCCTGCTGGCAGTCAACCTGGTCATGGATTACTTGATACTCTGGGTAACGGCCAGGCTGGGGCAGATAGCGGCTTCCCCCTGGCGGCTTCTGGGAGGCGCGGCAATCGGGGCCGTTTATTCCCTGATGGTCCTGCTGCCCGGAGGCGAAAGGATGCATTCCTTGATCTTTAAGTTTTTATGTCCGTTTTTTATGATAGCGGCGGCCTTTTACCCCTTAAACGGTCGGCGCTATCTACAGGCCCTGGTTTACTTTTATCTCTCCGCCTTTGTTATGGGTGGAGCCATACTGGGGGCCGTTTACTTGATAAGAGGCGGTACCACAGTTCCAGCAGCGGCAGGATTGCAGCCGACGGTGACCATCGGTTACCAGTGGCTCTTTGTGGCCGCGGCTGCGGCCGTGATTTTTTCCTTCCTGGGGACCGGCTGGCTGCGCAGAAATTTCTGGCATCAGGTGCTGCGCCTGCCGGTAATTATTACCTTTAACGGCCGCCGTCGGGCTCTAAAGGCTCTGGTAGATACCGGTAACAGCCTGCGGGATCCCCTGACCCAAAGGCCGGTGATAATCGTTGAATACACGGCCTTAAAGGATATTCTTCCCCCGGAAATTATAAAACACTACAGCAACGGGGAAGAAGGGGATCTGGAGGGTCTGGTTAAATCCCTGGCCGGTTCACCCTGGGCGGCCAGGCTTCACCTTCTGCCGTATCAGTCTCTGGGGCAGAACCACGGCATGTTACTGGGCTTCAGGCCGGATGACGTTATCCTCGTCACATGCGAGGGCATGGTTAAAATAAAAGAAGTCGTAGTGGGCCTGTACAGAGAACGTTTATCCCAGGAGGGCAGCTATCGGGCCCTTTTGCATCCGGATTTGCTGCAGGTTAGTATGGGCCTCTAAAGGGGGGGGAAGAGCTCATGGTGCGTTTTATTATAACTATCAGATTTAAAATTAAAATGCTGCTTAACGACCTGGCGGCCCAGATCAAGGGGCTGGGGGAAGTATTTTACGTAGGCAGCAGCGAAGCCCTGCCGCCTCCCCTCACCAGCGACGAAGAAACGGATTTGCTCCTCAGGCTGGAGGACGGCGATGCCGACGTCAAGACGGTATTAATCGAGCGCAACCTGCGGCTTGTGGTCTACATTGCCCGCAAGTTTGAAAATACCGGCGTGGGAATTGAAGACCTGGTTTCCATCGGCACCATCGGCCTTATTAAGGCCGTCAACACCTTCGACCCCAAAAAGCGCATCAAGCTGGCTACCTATGCTTCCCGCTGTATCGAAAACGAGATTTTGATGTATTTGCGGCGAAACAATAAAACGAAGGCCGAGGTTTCCTTTGACGAGCCGTTAAATATCGACTGGGACGGTAATGAACTTTTACTCTCCGACGTCCTGGGTACCGACAATGATATCATTTATAAATCCATTGAAGAAGAAATCGATCGCAAGCTTTTGCGTATGGCCATGCGGAAACTTTCGGCCAGGGAGCGCAAGATCATGGAATTCCGCTTTGGGCTACTGGACGGCGTGGAAAAGACCCAGAAGGAGGTGGCCGACATTTTGGGCATCTCCCAGTCCTACATTTCCCGCCTGGAAAAAAGGATCCTTAAAAGATTGCGGAAAGAAATCGCCCGGATGGAGTAATATGCTTACTGGAGGTGCTGTGTCCCTCGCCGCTCAAAAGTTACGCGCCGACAGAACTACGGCTCGGTTCGGACCGCTGCTCGCCGCCTGCGGATTGCCAATGATGTTGCTCCTGGTTCCACTTGCTATTATCTTTCTATGAGACACTCATGCCACATAATAGCGGCACCAACAGAAGAATGAAAATAACGGGCTGGCATTTGTTTGGAGCGAGCGACTTGGTCCGAGCGGTTGAACAGCCTTGGCGAAGCCGAAAAGCGAGGGCGGGGCCGAGGACAGGAGGTCCGAGGCCGGCCTTTGAGGCAAGGATGCCGAATAGGCCGGGAACCCCGCCCGAGCCTGAGGCTGAGCCTTAGGCTGATCCGCGAGGGCCATGGAGCGAGCGAAAACAATGCCAGCCTGGAGAGAAGTAATTTTCAGGGTAAAACACCCTTTCTTTCTAAAAAGGGCGCGCTCAGGCGTGCCTTAAGCTGCGGCAGCGGTAACCTCACCTCGCCTGTTCTGTTCCCGGCGCTCCACTAATCGCGGCTCCGGGACACAGCACCTCCACTTTATCAATAGCAACGAGGTTTTACGGGAGCTTAAACGGCTCCTTTTATTTTTTGCCCTTTTACGGGCGGTATAAAAGCCGGTAGGCATGGTAATAATTATCCCAGAGCCACCGTCGGGAGGTTTCTCGCCAGTGATGCTTAATAAAGTAGAGATTTGCGGTGTGAATACCTCCAAGCTACCTTTGCTGACCAGCGAAGAAATGCGGGCCCTTTTTGAGGCCATGCACAGGGGAGAACCGGAGGCCCGCGAGAAGCTCATCAAAGGCAACCTGCGCCTGGTCTTGAGCGTAATCCAGCGTTTTACCAACCGCGGCGAGTATGTCGACGATCTGTTCCAGGTAGGCTGTATCGGGTTAATGAAGGCCATTGACAACTTCGATTTAAGCCAGAACGTCAAGTTTTCTACTTACGCTGTGCCCATGATCATCGGCGAGATACGGCGCTACCTGCGAGATAACAACCCCATCAGGGTAAGCCGTTCCTTACGGGATATAGCTTACAAGGCCCTGCAGGTGCGGGACGCCCTGGTCAACAAGCTGTCACGGGAGCCGACGGTGGCGGAAATAGCCAAGGAAATCAATCTACCCCAGGAAGAGGTAATTTTTGCCCTAGATGCCATTCAGGAGCCGGTGTCCCTTTTTGAACCCATTTACCACGACGGCGGCGATCCCATTTATGTTATGGATCAAATCGGCGATGACAAAAACCAGGACGGCAGCTGGCTGGAAGGCATCGCCATACGGGAAGCCCTGAACAAGCTGACACCGCGGGAACGTCTGATATTGTCCCTGCGCTTCTTTGAAGGCAAGACCCAGATGGAGGTTGCCGACGAAATCGGCATTTCCCAGGCCCAGGTTTCCCGCCTGGAAAAAGCCGCCCTGCAACATATGCGCAAGTATATTTAATTCAGCATACCTTGGATGCGGAGGTGTCAAGGAGTGTCTTTAATGAAGAAGTCCCTTTTATTTTTCCTCATCACCGGTTTGTTAATTATAGCCAGCGAGGTTGTCGGGAAACAGGGGCAGGCCGTTGTACCGGCCTATAATTCCCACAACTTAATCCGCCTGCACGTCATTGCCAACAGCGATAACCCGGACGACCAGGAGCTCAAACGCCACGTGCGCGACGCCATTCTTGCCAGCGTGGGCCGTAACCTGGCCGCAGCCGGGGATATTGGAGCCGCCCGCCGCCTGGTAAGCGGTAATCTCGCGGCCATTACCGCCGCCGCCGAAGGGCAGATCCGCAGGGAAGGGCAAAATTATACCGTACGGACGGAATTTGGCGATTTTCCTTTTCCCACCAGGGCCTACGGCGACATTACCCTGCCGGCGGGAAATTATGAAGCCGTTCGCGTGGTGATCGGGGAGGGAAAGGGAGAAAACTGGTGGTGCGTCCTCTTCCCCCCATTGTGCCTGGTAGGGGGTTCCGGGCAGGCGAAGGCCGCCTTCCCGGCAGAACACCCGCTACCGGATGAAGGCGGAGAGAAGAGGGCCCGTTTAGGATGGAAGTTATTAGATTTCTTGCAGTTTTCCCGCCACCGCCTGGCCTCTTTATGGCCTTAAAGTTTAACCCCGAAGACCAGCATGGCTGGCCTTTCTTTTTTGGCTTTCAACGCCGCTGCTGTTCATATAATTAAATAGAACGGGCAGGCCCCGGCCACAACCGGAGGTGTTGATCATGATCCGGGTGACCGAATTGCGCCAGCGGGAGGTTATTAACATCATCGATGGGCGGCGGCTGGGTATAATCAAGGATCTCGACCTGGACCTGGAGGCCGGCCGGGTGAAGGCTCTAATTGTACCCGGGCAGGGAGGCAGGTTTTTTTTCTTTTTCGGCCGGGAAGAGGATCTGGTCATCCCGTGGGAAAACGTAGTAAAAGTTGGGGTTGACGTCATCCTGGTAGAGAGTTATAACTTTACCACGCCGGCCCACCGGGAAAGGGCTTAAAGCCGGGCGGCCATATGTTATAATAAGGGCGGAGGAAAAAGACGTGGCCGCTTTTGTACGCGAAAACATAGAGGGAATAACATACTGGCGGGTGGCTTTCCTGGAAGAGAGGGCACCCGTTAAGGCCTATTTCAGCGGGCGCAGCGGTGGCACCAGCCGGCCGCCGTACGCTTCCCTCAATCTGGGTCTGCATGTCGGTGACGTACCACAGGCGGTACTGGCCAACAGGCAAAGGCTGGCCCGCCTTCTGGGTCTTCCCCTCGACAATTGGGTGGTCGGGGAGCAGGTCCACGGCAATGAAGTGGCCGTGGTATCGGCATTGGATGCCGGCCGGGGCGCTGAGGAACTGACGACGGCCCTGCCGGGGGTCGATGCCCTGGTTACAACAGCCCCGGGTTTAACCCTCGTCGGCTTTTACGCCGACTGCGTGCCCCTTTACCTGGTCGATCCGGTAAGGGGCGGCATCGGCCTGGCCCATGCCGGTTGGAAGGGTACGGTGCTGCGGGTGGGGGCGCGGTTGGTGGCCGGGCTTGCCGCCCTCGGTGGCAGGCCGGACGATTTTCTGGCCGCCGTCGGTCCGGCGGTAGGCCCCTGCTGTTACCAGGTTGATGCAAGGGTGGCCGCAGCTGTCAAGGCTAGCCTTCCCTGGGCCGAGGATGTTTTACACCCGGAGGCTTCCGACCGTTACCGCCTCGACCTGCCCCGGGCCAATTATCTACAACTTCTGGCTGCCGGATTAAGGCCGGAAAACATCGCCGTGGCCGGCCTCTGTACCTGCTGCCTTTCCCGGGATTTCTTCTCATACCGGGCGGCCCGCGGTGCAACCGGGCGCCAGGCGGCCCTATTATCCCTCCTGAGGTAAAGATATGAAGGCAGTTTATGTGCCAGAACGCCGGGCACGGCCGCGGCGGCGTCGGCGTCCAGGGCGTCTTATTATTGTCGCCGCGGCCTTCATCCTTTTTCTTTCTGTCGCCCGCCTGGGTTTTGAAGAAGCCATGGGGGTGGCGGCCCGGCATTTTTTAAAGCTGGAAAGGGTTAATTACGGCGTCCTGGAAGAAGATCTTCCCCTTGAGGTTTTTATTGCCAGGGAGGAACAGCCCTTAATCGCGCCGGCGACGGGCACCCTGGTGCCCGTCGCACCGCCCGATGAGCGGGTTCCGGCGGGGGCGGTAATCGCCAGGATTCTTCCGGCCTCACCACCGCCCTCGGGTCCCGAAATTATGGAGGTCAAGGCACCTTTCCCCGGTTTGGTTTCCTACCGTACCGACGGCCTGGAAAAATCCCTCCGACCCGACAATCTGGGAAACATGCCCTTTAAAGAGCTTAAACGCCTAGTAGAACTGGGCCGCGAGATGACGGCGGGAAGCCGGGTACAGGGAGGGACGGCCTTCGGCCGCCTGATCAACAATCTGGCGCCCTTGACGGTTTATGCCGCCCTGGCGGGATTTCCACAGGAATGGCAGGTCGGTAAAAGGGTCACCCTTAAACTGCCGGGAAGTGGGGAAGAAGTGCAGGCGACAATTACCCGCCTCCAGGACGAAGGCGAACAAAAGGCAGTCCTTATGTCCATTACCGGTTGGAATGATCCCTGGCTGAATCCCCGCCGCATGGAAGTGGTCGCCGTTTTAAACCGTTACCGGGGGATGGTTATACCCGCAGCGTCGCTTACCGAAGGAGCGGCCGGAGAGAAGGGCGTCTACGTCCTTGAAGGTGTGGACATTAAGTGGCAACCGGTAACCCTCTGCGGCCGGGTGGGGGACAGGGTGGCCGTAAAGGAGTTGAAAGAGGGAATGGAAGTCGTCGTCAACCCGTCCTTGGTGCGCTGGCTGATAAGGTAAAAAAGGGATAGCAGCAGGATTTACTATAAAGATGTAGAAAATATAGAGGATCGACGGAGGAAAAAAGATGGTTTACCTGGCAGAAAATATCGCCCGGGTAAGGGAAAGGATGGCGGCCGCCGCCCGGCGGAGCGGGCGCAGCGTTGATGAAGTGACTCTGGTGGCCGTGACCAAAACCGTGGCCGTGGAGGTAATCAAAGAAGCCGTTGCCCTGGGCCTCGAAGACCTGGGGGAAAACCGGGTCCAGGAACTCCTGGCCAAACAGCCTTACATAGAGGGCGCAAGGTGGCACCTCATCGGTCACCTCCAGCGCAATAAAGTCCGTCAGGTTTGGGATAAAGTAGAGCTCATTCATTCGGTGGACAGCCTGGCTCTGGCCCGGGAGCTGGACAAGCGGGCCGTCTCCGGCGGACGGCGGATCAAAGTTTTAATCGAGGTCAATGTAGCCGGCGAGGCGAGCAAGTTCGGTCTGGCGCCGGAGGCTGTTCCTTCCTTTATCAAGGAGGCCAGCGGGTTTACCGGTCTAAATATTATGGGATTGATGACGGTGGCCCCCCTGACGGAGGATCCCGAAGAGGTACGACCGGTTTTCCGCCGCCTTGCGGCTTTAAGACGGGAAGTGGAAGCCCTGCACCTGCCGGGGGTGGACATGCGTTATCTTTCCATGGGTATGAGCAACGATTTTGAGGTGGCCATTGAAGAAGGTTCCAATCTGGTGCGCATAGGGACGGCCATCTTTGGCGCACGGACTTAATCAAAGCTAAATAGAGGTGAAGGATATGGCCTTTTGGGACGGACTGCTCCAGTGGCTGGGCTATGGTAGCGAAGAAGACGACCGGGAAAGGGACAATGGCGGTAAAGCCTGGGAAACGCCGGTTGTTTCCCCCATTCCCGCCGCTCAGAATAGGGCCAAAGTGGTAAGTTTACCGACGGCGCGGCAATCCTTACGGCTGGTCGTGGCCCGGCCCCAATCCTTTGATCAGGCGGCGGGACTGGCGGAACACTTGAAAAACTATCGTCCCCTGATCGTCAATGTTGAAGCCATGCCTGTAGACGAGGCACGGCGGATCGTCGATTTCTTAAGCGGGGCCACCTATGCCCTGGGCGGCATGGTGCGCCGGGTGACCAGCGGCATCTTTTTGTTTACCCCCAGCAATATCGATTTAAGCGGCGATCTGGAAGAGCATATGGGTGGAAGCATCAACTGGCTGGAAGCGGCTGGTCGCAAATAAGGGGAGGCTTAATTTTCCATGAAAGAAAATATAGGCTTTTTGGGAGCCGGCGCCATGGGGGAGGCCCTGATCCGGGGATTGATCAGGGCCAGGCTGGTACCCGCCTCCCAAATAGTCGCCTGGGACGTCCGGCAGGAAAGGCTTAGGGAATTAAAAGCCGCTTATGGCCTGGAAACCGCGATTGGTAGGGAAGATTTAACGGCGCGGGCGGACATCATCCTCCTGGCCGTGAAACCCCAGAACGTGAAGGAGGCCCTGGACGGCATCCAAATTGGTAACGGGAAACTCGTTATCTCCATCATTGCCGGCGTAACCCTGGCCGAGCTGGCTTCTTTTTTGGGTGCAGTGCCCCTGGTGAGGGCCGTACCCAACACCCCGGCCCTGGTGGGCGAGGGCATAACTGCGCTGGCGGCCAACGACCTGGTCGGCCCTGAAGATCTGGACAAGGCCGTGGCCATCTTTAGCGCCGTGGGCCGGGCCCTGGTTTTGCCTGAAGGGCAGCTCAACGCTGTTACTGGTTTGAGCGGGAGCGGGCCGGCTTATATTTATGTGCTCATCGAGGCCCTGGCCGACGGCGGGGTGCGCCAGGGACTTGCCAGGCCCGTGGCCCTGGAGCTGGCGGCCCAGACCGTTCTGGGTGCGGCGCGGATGGTACTGGATACGGGCGAGCATCCTGCAGTTTTAAAGGATAAAGTAACCTCGCCGGCAGGGACTACCATCGCCGGGCTGGCCGTCCTGGAAGACCGGGGGTTCCGGGGAGCGGTCATCCGGGCGGTGGAAGCGGCCACCCTGCGCGCCGGGAATTTAAGTAAGGAGTAACGTCATGCAAACACTGCTGCTAATTATCCGTACGGCCTTTGAAGTTTTGAACTGGTTGATAATTGCCAGGATCCTTATTTCCTGGTTTCCCCACGACCCCTATCATCCCGTTATACGTTTTATCTACGAGGTGACCGAACCTGTCCTGGCGCCTTTTCGCCGCCTCATGCCGCGCACCGGCATTCCCCTTGATTTTTCGCCCATTTTAGCGGTCCTTGTTTTACAGCTAATCGAGCGCCTGCTTATCAGTTTTATCATGCATCTCGGTTAGGAGGATGATATACGGTGCTGGCACCGCTGGACATTAACAAAAAGGAATTTCGCCGCGCCTTTCGCGGTTACAGCTGCGAAGAGGTAGACGAGTTTTTAGAGCAGGTTCTGCGGGACTACGGCCAGATCTATCGGGAGAATCAGGAGCTCCGGGAGAAAAACCTGCGCCTGACCGAGGAGCTGGAGCGCTACGCCAACCTGGAGCAGGTCATTAAGGACGCCCTGGTCGTCGCCCAGCAGGCCGCCGAGGAGACGCGCCGTAATGCCCAGCGGGAAGCCGGCCTGATTATCCAGGAGGCGGAAAACAAGGCCCGGGAAATTTTGAACCAGGCCCGGCTTGAGGTGGAAAAGGCCGAACGTTACCGTAAAGAGCTCGAAGCCTCAACGGCGGCCTTTAAAACTAGGCTGCGCTCTTTCCTTAAAGCCCAAATGGAACTGCTGGCAGTTGAAGAGGCGGCCGCCGCCGAAGAAAAAACCCTGTTTGATGGGGAAAATATACCAGACGAGTCTAAGGAGTGACGACGTTAAGTGGATTATAGCAAAACCCTGAACCTGCCCCGTACCGATTTTCCCATGCGGGCCAACCTGCCCCAGCGCGAGCCCGAGATTCTTAAATTCTGGGAAGAACAGGATATTTACCGCCGCGTCCAAGAAGCCAATAAGGGCAAACCCAAGTTCATCCTCCACGACGGGCCGCCCTATGCCAACGGCCATATACACCTGGGGCATACTTTAAATAAAATCCTCAAGGACATTATCGTCAAATACCATTCCATGAATGGTTTTGACGCCCCCTACGTACCGGGATGGGACACCCACGGCCTGCCCATTGAGCAGCAGGCCATCAAAGATTTGGGCCTTGACCGCCGGGCCGTTGATGTGGTGGAGTTCCGCAATCGCTGCCGCGATTACGCCCTGAAGTACGTCAACATCCAGCGGGAAGAGTTTAAACGCCTGGGGGTGCGGGGCGACTGGGACAACCCCTACCTGACTCTGGACCCCGAATACGAAGCCGTCCAGATCGGCGTTTTCGGCGAAATGGCCAAAAAAGGTTATATTTATAAGGGCCTCAAGCCTGTATACTGGTGTACCGATTGCGAAACGGCCCTGGCCGAAGCCGAAGTTGAATACGGCGAGAAACGCTCGCCTTCAATCTATGTAAAATTTCCCGTAACCGACGCCCGCGAACTTTTCGACCCGGAAGGGACCTTTATAGTCATCTGGACGACTACTCCCTGGACCCTGCCGGCCAACGTGGCCATCGCCCTGCACCCTGAATATAAGTACGTTTTGGTCCAAGCGGGGGAAGAACGTTACCTCATGGCGGAGGAGCTTTACCGCCAGGTCTTTGAGCTCCTGGGTATAAAAGATTACCGGGTGGTAGCCGCCTTTACCGGGACCGAATTGGAAGGGGTCGTCTGCCGCAATCCCTTGATGGAAAGGGATTCCCTCGTCATTTTAGGCGAGCACGTTACCCTTGAACAGGGCACGGGCTGCGTCCATACGGCTCCCGGCCACGGCCTGGAAGACTATGAAGTCGGCCTGCGTTATAGCTTGCCGATTCTCTCGCCCCTTGACGACCGGGGTTATTTTACCCGGGAAGGCGGGCAGTTTGCCGGCCTCTTCATTGAAGACGCCAACAAAGCCGTAGTTAAGGAACTGGAAGCCAGGGGGGCGCTGCTTAATTTTTCCTTCATCAAGCACCAGTACCCCCACTGCTGGCGCTGCAAGCACCCCGTCATCTTCCGGGCCACGGAGCAATGGTTCGCCTCCATAGACGGGTTTCGCCGTCAGGCACTGGAGGCCATAAAAAGTGTAAAATGGATTCCTTCCTGGGGCGAAGACCGGATTTACAACATGGTGGCGGAACGCAGCGACTGGTGCATTTCCCGGCAGCGCACCTGGGGGGTGCCCATCCCCATTTTCTACTGCAACGACTGCGGCAAAGAGATCATCAACGACGCTACCATAAGTCATTTGCAGCGGCTCTTCCGGGAGCATGGCTCTAACGTTTGGTTTGCCCGCAAAGCGGAGGAACTGGTGCCTGAGGGATTAAAATGCCCTGCCTGCGGCGGCCGCAGTTTCCGCAAAGAAACGGATATAATGGACGTATGGTTTGATTCCGGCTCCAGCCATGCCGCCGTCCTTGCCACCCGGCCGGAACTGGGCTGGCCGGCGGATCTCTATCTGGAAGGCAGCGATCAGCACCGGGGTTGGTTTAATTCTTCCCTGTCGACGGCGGTGGCCACCCGCGGCCGGGCCCCTTACCGTCAGGTTTTGACCCACGGCTTCCTGGTGGATGAAGAGGGGCGCAAAATGTCCAAATCCCTGGGCAACGGCATTGACCCCGCCGACGTTATCAAAGAAAAGGGGGCCGACGTGCTGCGCCTCTGGGTGGCCTCGGCCGATTACCGGCGGGACGTTGCCGCATCCCCCCGCATCATGCAGCAGCTGACCGAGGCCTACCGCAAGATTCGCAATACCTGTAGGTTCCTGCTGGCCAATCTTTACGACTTTGACCCCGGCAAAGATGGCATCGCCAGGGAAGAAATGCTGGAAATCGACCGCTGGATCATGGATAAACTCCAGCGTCTGGTAATGAAGGTTACCCGGGCCTATGAAGACTACGAGTTCCACGTAGTGTACCACGCCATTCATAACTTCTGCGCCGTGGATTTAAGCGCCGTTTATTTAGACATCATCAAAGACCGCCTCTACACCTGGCCGGCCGCCTCCCGGGGACGCCGTTCGGCCCAGACGGTGCTTTATGCAACTATTAATGTCCTGGTCAGATTGTTAACCCCAATCCTCGCCTTTACCACGGAAGAGATCTGGCGTTATTTACCGGAAACCCCCGGCAAACCGATAAGCGTGCAGCTGGCCGAATGGCCCCGGGTCCAGGAAGAATATCTGGACGACGATCTCAAAGAACGCTGGGATAAGATTCTTGAGGTGCGCGACGTCGTTACCCGTGCCCTGGAGCGGGCCCGCCAGGAACAGGATTTAGGTAATTCCTTAAATGCGGCCGTGCACCTGTTCCCAGATACCGCCCTGTACAGCTTCCTCCAATCCATGGAAGAAGATTTGGCGACTATTTTCATTGTTTCCCAGGCCGTCTTGCATGCTCCTGCGGAAGAAGCGCCGGCCGCGGCCTTTGTAGCCGAAGAGATGCCCGGCCTAAAGGTCGTGGTGGAAAAGGCGCCCGGCGATAAGTGCGAACGCTGCTGGATGGTCAGTCCCACCGTCGGACGCGACGAAGACCATCCCACCCTGTGCGCCCGCTGTGCGGCCGTCCTGCATAGCTCTTAAAAAACGGCCATAAAAAACGGGAAACAAGCCATACTAAAAAAGACGCCGGCTTGACGCCAAAGGGTACGAGACAGAGCACAGGGAAAGGAAGGCGGGAAAGGTGCGGCAGTTCCAGGAAGAAGATTTCTTGCCCGTGGAAGTCCCGGTGGGGGTATCCGGCCGCCACATCCATCTCTGCCGGGAAGACCTGGACGCCCTTTTCGGTCCCGGATACGAATTGACGGTCTTGCGTCCTTTAAGCCAGGAGGGGGAATTTGCCGCCCGGGAAACGGTGACCATCGTCGGTCCCCGGGGGGTTCTGGAAGGCGTCCGGGTCCTGGGGCCGGTGCGGGCCTACTCCCAGGTGGAAATAGCCATGACCGACGGTTTCCGCCTGGGATTAAGGCCGCCGGTAAGGCAATCGGGAGACGTAGAAGGTACCCCGGGTATTGCGGTAGTCGGACCAGCCGGGGCCCTCAACCTCCGCCGGGGAGTAATCCTGGCCGCCCGCCACATTCATATGGAAGAAGAACGGGCGAAAATCCTCAATCTCCACGATGAACAGCAAGTACGGGTCTGGGTGCCCGGGGTTAGGGCCATGATCCTCGATAACGTAATCATCCGGACCAGTCCCCACTATCGCCTGGAACTGCATCTAGACACCGACGAAGCCAATGCCGCCCTTTTGTCCGGGGGTGATAAAGTAAAAATCCTGCGGCCTTAACGCAGGATTTTTTATTTCGGGTGCGGGGAAAGATATAAAGGAGTCTTTTAGGAGTCTTTCCCTGCAAGGAGCAAGCGCCGTTGGCCGATATGGGAAAAACCGCCTTTTACCTGGCTGCAAAAATTGAGCAGCTCATGGCCGCCATGGAAAAAGCCAGCCTGGCCGAATGGGTAGAGCTTTATCGTCGGCCCTGGCGCCTCTTAATCTTAAATTTTGCCGCCGGTGTGGCCAGGGGTCTGGGAATAGCCGTAGGATTTGCCATACTGGGCGCCATCGTCATCTATATCGTCCGCGAGCTGGCCCTTTTGAATTTGCCGGTAATCGGCAAGCTTATAGCTGAAATTGTCCGCATGGTCCAGCAGGAAATTTACTAGACGGGAGGATTTATTTATCAATGGACGCCGCAACCCTGGAACACTTTCGCCGCCTTTTGCTGGAAGAAAAGAAAAAGCTGCGGGAACAAATAGATTCCTTAACCAGCGGAGGGCTACGCTCTTCCCTTTTTGAATCAACCCAGGAACTCTCCAGCTACGACAACCATCCCGCCGATCTCGGCAGCGAAGAGTTCGAGCGCAGCAAAGATCTGGCGCTGCGGGACAATGCCCGCCTCCAGCTTCGTAAGATAGAAGATGCTTTAGCAAGCATTAAAGAAGGCACCTACGGGTATTGCCGGGAGTGCGGCCGGGAAATACCGCGGGAACGCCTGGAGGCCGTGCCGGAAACGACTTTATGCCTGGCATGCCGGAAAAAATTAGAAGAAACCGGCGATAACAACAAGCGGCCCATCGAGGAACAGGTGGTTCTTCCCCCTTTTGGCGGTCAGTTTTCCGACCCCCGGCAGAAACACCCGGATGAGGAAGAAGCTCTAATGTACGACGGAGAAGATACCTGGCAGGAATTGGCGCGTTCCACCGAACATGCCTCGGAAAGCAGGAGCGGGGCCTATTATGGCCCCATGGACCTGGATGAGGATATAGGCTATGTGGAGGCGGTGGAAGGTATACCATATTTTAAAGGGGCCGACGGCATGTTCTATGAAGACACCGGTGCCTACATCGACGATGAATCAAGCCCCGAAGAAAAATTGATCGGTGATGCCGGCTGGGATAAGATTCAATCATAGGGTTGGGTTTCCAGGGTATCATCTGGCCTGCCGAAAGAGAAGACAGTGGTAGTTTCTCCTTCCGGTAAGACCCGCTCGAAATTGCCGCAGTTGGTATCCAGGCCATTGCGGGTAATGCGGATGGTATCAAGTTTACAGTAACCCGTACCGTCATGATGACTGCAGATATCCATTTCACAGCGTATTCGAGACATTCCTTTTAACCTCCCTGTACGCCTTAAGTGCTTTCCCGTCGTAAAAATAGTTTACCCATCTCTGGAGGCGTGGTATGATAGAAAACGAAAGGGTAAGGGAGAGGAGCGGCATGTACAAAGCTTTAACCATAGCAGGATCGGATTCTGGGGGCGGTGCCGGCATTCAGGCGGATTTGAAGACCTTTGCGGCCCTCAAGGTTTACGGTACATGCGCCATTACGGCGGTAACCGCCCAGAACACCGTGGGGGTGGAAGGAATCTTTGAATTGCCTGCGGAGTTTGTAGGGCGGCAGATAGACGCCGTTTTAAAGGACATCGGTGCCGACGCCGCCAAGACGGGGATGCTCTCCAGCGTCGCCATTATTGAAGTCGTGGCTGCCAAGGTACAGGAGTACGGAGTTAAAAAGCTGGTCGTCGATCCGGTAATGGTGGCCAAGAGCGGCGATTACCTGCTGGCTAAGGAAGCACGCCGTGTTTTAAAGGAAAAGCTTTTGCCCCTGGCCTTGGTCATCACCCCGAATCTTGACGAAGCGGGCACCCTTACGGGACGTAACATAGACAGTGAAGAAGGAATGGTGGAAGCGGCTAAAGCGCTGCACGATCTGGGTGTACCCTACGTCCTGGTAAAGGGCGGCCATCTTTCCGGCGCGGCGACGGATATCCTTTATGACGGCCGGGAAATACGGCGCTTCACCGCCCCGCGCCTGGACAACCGCCATACCCACGGCACCGGATGCACCCTGTCGGCGGCCATCACCGCCTTCCTGGCCCGGGGCCTGGCGGTTGCTGAGGCGGTAGCGGCGGCGAAAGAGTATATTCAGCTGGCCATCGGCCGGGCCCTGGGAGTGGGCCGGGGCTGTGGGCCCGTCCATCACCTGGCATCCTATTATTCCTGGGGGGAATGAGCGTGCCCTTTCTACTGCTGGTGGCCCTAGTACTAGGCCTCGATCAGCTTACCAAGTATATTGTGAGGATTAATTTTCAGCCCAATGAGAGCCTCCCGGTGATTAATTCGTTTTTTCATTTAACCTACGTCAATAACCCGGGAGCCGCCTTCGGCCTTTTCGCCTATAAAACGCCCGTATTTGTAGCAATCACCGTGCTGGTGGTGGCCGTAATCCTCATTGCCTACCGCATCCTGCCGCCGGGAAGTCCGGTTATGCGCCTGGCCTTGGCCCTGATTACCGGCGGCGCCCTGGGAAACCTCATCGACCGCCTGCGTTTTGGTTACGTCGTTGATTTCTTGGATTTCCGTGTCTGGCCGGTATTTAACCTGGCCGATGTAGCAATTGTTAGCGGCGTCATTCTCCTCTGCTGGCAGCTTTTGGGCCCGGCGGGAGAGCAGGGGAAGAGCCTGTGAGCCGTCTGGTGGAACTGGAGGTGCCGCTCTGGGACAGGGGCAAACGTCTGGACGCTTGGCTAGCCGGGGAAATGGAGGGGATTTCCCGCTCCCGTATTCAGCAGCTCCTGGAGGCCGGAGCCGTTACTTTGGCGGGAGGTGAAAGGCCCAAGGCCAATTACCGCCTGCGGGGCGGGGAAAAAGTTTTAGTTACCCTCCCGGATCCGGTAAGCTTGGAGGTCAAACCGGAACCCATACCTCTGGATATCCTGTACGAAGACGAAGACGTAATCGTTGTCAATAAACCCCAGGGAATGGTCGTCCACCCGGCGCCGGGCAATGAAAGCGGCACCCTCGTCAATGCCCTTTTATACCACTGCGGCGACCTTTCGGGTATAAACGGGATCTTAAGGCCGGGTATTGTCCATCGCCTGGACAAAGATACCTCCGGCATACTGGTGGCGGCTAAAAATGATGCCGCCCACCGGGGGCTGGCGGCCCAGGTTAAGGCCCACTCCATGAAAAGGGTTTACCTGGCCCTTGTTCATGGGAACATTTCCGAGCCGTGCGGGCGTATTGAAGCCCCCATCGGCCGCCATCCTGTAGACCGGCAGCGCATGGCGGTTACGGCCAAAAACTCCCGGGAGGCGATCACCCATTACCGTGTCCTCGAGCATTTTGACGGCTTTACCCTGCTGGAGGCCAGACTGGAGACCGGGCGCACCCACCAGATAAGGGTACACATGGCCTTTTTGGGCCATCCGGTGGTGGGGGATCTAAAGTACGGCCCGCGCCGCTGCCCCTTTGACGTACCGGGGCAGCTCCTCCATGCCGCCTGCCTGGGCTTTAATCATCCCGTTAGGGGCGAGTATCTGGAATTTACGGCACCGCCGCCGCAGCCGTTCCTGCAAGTGCTGGAGAAATTGCGACGGCAAAAGGAGGGAGAGGGTTAATAGATGCCTGACTGGGTCACCGTGGCGGTGAGGGAAAGGGCGGAAGCCCTGCTCATCCGGGGCCTGCTGGCGGCAGCCGGTCTGCCGGTACGTCTGGTGGGAGAGGCCCTGGGGGAAATCTACGGATTCCATACTGGACCCCTGGGAATAGTCCAGATCCAGGTGCCGGCCGCTGTTACGGAGCAGGCGAGGCAGATCCTGGCAGGCTTTCAGGAGGAAAGCCAGAATGGGGGGTAAACTCCGGAACCGCCTTAACGACCTCGACGGCCGCCAGTGGCTGTACTGGACCGATACCCTCTACATTACCAACTACCCTCCCGATGCCACCCATGTTTTGCGCAAGCAGCACGGCGCCATGAAACCCCCGGAAGTAATGGCGGAAATCATTCGTTTTTTTACCAAGGAAGGCGAACTCGTCCTGGATCCCTTCGCCGGGGTGGGGGGGACCCTTTTGGGCGCCGCCCTTACCGGGAGGAAGAGTCTCGGTTTTGAAATCGATCCCCGCTGGGTGGCCGTCTACCGGACCATCCAGCGCGATTTTGTCGTGGTGAACGGTGTCTTATGCCCCCGGGAAGAGGCGGACAATGGTGAGGCAATAAACGGGGAAATGCGCCAGGGCGATTGCCTTGCCCTGTTGAAGGAACTGCCGGCGGCGTCTGTTGCGGCGGTCGTAACCGATCCTCCCTACGGCATTAACCACGGGGCCAGGGGCTTCGGTGGAGAAACCAATTTTAACATGCTGTCTTCCGGACTGGCAGGGGATCTGGGCCATGCCCCCGACCTGGAAACCTTCCTGGAGCGGCTTCAGGAAATCGGAGGAGAAATCTGGCGGGTGCTGCTGCCCGGTAGATACCTGGTAATGATGGTGGGGGACCGTTACCAGGAGGGGGAGTATGTTCCTTTAGGTTTTCTTGTTGCCCAATCCTTACGTGAGGTGGGCTTTAAATTTAAGGGGGTAAAGATCTGGTCCAACAAGGCCACCCGCCGTCCTTTAAAACCCTACGCCGTCAAATCCGTCTTTGTCCCTAACATCACCCACCAGAACATCCTGATCCTGAGAAAGGAATGATGGCCCTTGCAGCAGCTGCTGGCCGTCGGGGCCCAAATAGGGGCCCTTTTTTTCTATGTCTTCCTGGGTTTTATGGGACGCCGCTTACAAATTTTAAGCCCGGAAAGCGATAAAGCCCTTTCTGACGTTATCTTTTATTTTACCATGCCGGCTTTGACCATAACTTCCATGAACTTGAAGGTTTCCCCCCAGGAACTAAACAACGCTTTTTTCATCCTCGCCGCCGCCGTTATTCTCGTCCTACTTTCCTACGTCCTGTGTCTTCCCGTGGGGCGCTGGCTGCGCCTGCCCGTAAGGGAAGACAAGGCCCTGCGCTTAACCGCCGCCTTCGGTAACGTGGCCTACCTGGGCTTTCCCGTAGCCTACTCCCTCTGGGGTCAGCTGGGGGTTTTTTATGCCGCCATGTATGCCCTGGGCCATAACATTCTGTTCTGGACCATTGGGGTCTATTTGATGGAAGACAACCACCACTCCGGTATAAATTGGCGTCAGGTCTTAAATATCAACGTTTTAGCCATTGCCGCAGGCCTGCTTTTGGCCGTTACCCATATCCAGCTGCCATTGTTTTTGTTTAACCCTCTGGAGGGTATGGGTCAGGCTACCATTCCCCTGGCCCTGCTTCTGGTAGGCTCCATGCTGGCCGAATCCCCTTTAAGGGAACTGGCGGTAAATAAAAATGTTTACTATATGATCACCATCAGGTTGTTAATTTTACCCCTTGTGGCCCTTGGCGCCATGGCCCTTTTACCGGGATGGGACAGGGTAGCCCGTTCGCTGGTAGTACTGGAAATGGCCATGCCGGCGGCCGCTATTGCTCCAGCGGTGGCCCGAAAGTACGGCGGGGATTACGGTCTCGTTTCCCATGGAGTAGTGTCCACAACCCTTGTTTCCATGTTAACCATTCCTTTATGGGTATGGTTGTTAAATTGCTATTTCTTGACATAAAAATCCATTTTTCTAGCAGGAAAAAATGGCATGGGTGTCAAATATTACCAAATAAATTAGGAGGTGACACCCATGGTCAAAAAAACTAAAAATGTACCGGCTCCCAAGATTACCAAAGTTAAAGTAACGGGTAAATTAGATTCCCTTACCGATCTCTTAAAACTGCGTCTCTTTGAGTACTCACCCCAGGCGGTGGACGAGCTGGTCAAGGAGGCCCAGCAAAATCTGCTGGTCAACCATACATTGGCCAAAATACAAAAAAACGTCAACCGCTGCCTGAGCAAAAACCCTTGTTTTCGCAGCGAAGGCAAGGGTTTGTGGTGCCTGCGCCTGGACGGTTTAAAGGAAAACGACGCCGCCCACCGCGTCCTTCAATCCCAGGGCGACGCCATGCGCTTGACGGAAATCAATGCCGTGTTAAAGGAAGCAGGTAAGCCGGAAGTACCGGGGGAACAGAAACTGGTGGCCGACGGGCGCTTTATCAGACTTAAAGACGGCCGCTGGGGCCTCATTCATTGGTCTTATGTCGAACCTGAAAGCGTACCGTCTCCTGCCGGGGAAAAGACGCCTTCCCAGCCGGCGGTCACTTCCCCGATTGAGGCCGGCAAGAAGGAAGTTGCCGCCGTCATGGCGCCGCAAACTTCAGATACCGTACCCCTGGCTCAATCGGAACCGGCGGCTAAAGAAGATTTCTGGGACAAATTGTTCCCCTTGAAGCCGACCGGCGAGAAGGGCACGGCGGCACCAACGACCCCGGTTAAGCAGTTGGAACCGGAACCGCCGGCCTGGGCGGAAATTGCCGCGGGAGCGGAAGCGGCGACCCTCACCTTAAGCCTCATTAACGGCGGCAAGGCCGGAACCGTTCGTCAGGCTTCCCCGAAGGACGAAGAAAAAGAGAAGATGCGGCAGGAAATTGAAGACCTGCGCCGGGAGAACAAAAACCTGTTGGGCGATTTAGAAAAGCTCCACCGGCGTAAAGAGGAACTGCGCCAGGAACTCACCCAGATGGAAGAACAGCTGGTAAATTTAAGGGTGGAGCGGGATACGTTAAAGAAAAGGGTCAGCCACCTGGAAACACGCCTCATGCAGCTGCAGGGGACCCTTAATAAAACCGTCAGCGACGCCCAGGCCGAACAGGCCCGTCTCAAGCAGCAGCTGCGGGAGCAGGAGTACCGCCTGCAGACGACCTTGATCGCCAACGAAGATCTGGAAAGGGCGGTGGCCGACCTGCAGAAAGAAAGGCAGGAGCTGAAGCGCCAGCTGAACTTCTGGCCGGTGCGCCTGGCCTTACGCCTGGCTGCCTTTTTCGGTTTTAGACTTGTCCGGGAAAGGGCGCGGGCCAGGGCCTACAGCCGCTAGCCCCTTGCTCAAAATGGCAACTGTAGTTTATAATATGACTTGACCCCGATTAATACGGGGTATTTTTATTGAAGCCGGGTGGATGCCTTGATGGATGTGGTACAGGCGTACGACCTAGTAAAGAGATACAACGGATTTACGGCGGTGAAAGGTATAAACTTTCGCGTTCGTGCGGGGGAGTGTTTCGGTTTCCTAGGTCCCAACGGCGCCGGCAAAACTACCACCATAAAAATGATCCATTGCTTTATACCTGTTACCGCGGGCAGCCTGGAGGTCCTTGGGTTTGATGTGCGCCGCCATCCCCGGGAAATTAAGGCCCGCCTGGGAGTGGTGCCCCAGGAAGACAACCTGGATCCGGAACTGAGTGTAGAAGAAAACCTCCTCCTTTATGCAAGTTATTTCGATATCCCCCGTTCAGAAAGGATTAAACGCACCCGGGAACTCCTGACCTTTGCCGGTTTAGAGGAAAAGGCCGGAGTAGAGGTGGATCACCTGTCCGGGGGTATGAAAAGGCGCCTAGCCATAGCCCGGGCCTTGATTAATAAACCCCAGCTTTTGGTTTTAGACGAACCCACCACCGGGCTGGATCCGGAAGCCCGCCACCTGATCTGGGAGAAGCTGCGCCAGCTGAAGGCGGCAGGGGTAACCCTTATCCTTACCACCCATTATTTGGAAGAAGCGGCGCGGCTCTGCGACCGGCTGGTTATTATGGACAAAGGCCTTATCCTGGAAGAAGGAGAGCCAGGGGCGCTGGTCGAGCGGCATGTCGGGAGGGAGGTCCTGGAACTGGCGCCGGCAGACGAGATGGTCGGCACTATCCTGGAAATTGTTAAAGGGAGTATATTGGGCCACCAGATCATCGGCCAGACTCTATATCTATATGCCAGCAACGGTCGGGAAACATGGCGGCGGCTGCAGGATTTTAGCGCCCGCTTCAGCCACATGCGGCTGCGGCCAGCCACCCTCGAAGATGTTTTTTTGAAGCTGACGGGGAGGTCGCTGGATTAAGTATGAACATTTCTTACCGGGTCTGGAAGGTTTTCTGGCGCAATTTCGTCGTCTTTCGCAAGACCTGGATGACCAATATTATGTTTAACTTTCTCGAACCCCTCCTGTACCTGGCGGCCATGGGCTACGGCATGGGGTATTATATTCCGGATATAAAGGGCATGAGCTACCTCCAGTTCCTGGCGCCGGGGCTCATCGCTTCCTCGGCCATGTGGGCTACGGCCTCCGAATGCACCTATGACAGCTTTGTGCGCATGAAATTTCAGAAGACATACCATGCCATAGTGGCCACGCCGGTAAGCCTGGACGAAGTGGTCGTCGGGGAAATGCTTTTCGGTACCTTTAAAAGCGTTCTCTACGGTACCGTCATTCTGGTGGTGATTTTCTTCCTCGGCCTGGTGCCTTCGCCGGCGGCCCTGCTGGTGCCCCTGGTGCTGGTGCTGTGCGGTTTTATATTTGCCGAGCTGGGAATGATCTGGACGGGACTGGTGCCGAAGATCGATACCTTCAGCTATTTCTTTACCCTCATAATTACCCCTATGTTCCTCTTCGCAGGCGTCTTTTTTCCCCTTGATGCCATGCCCGCCGTCGTTCGCAATCTGGCCTGGTTTATCCCCCTATATCATGTGGTGGAGATGGTAAGGCCATTGGTCTTAGGACAGGTGACCCCGGCCCTTGGCGGCCATGTTTTGTGGCTTTTGTGCTTTGCCGCCGTCTTTTTTTACCCGCCCCTTTACCTTTTGCGGCGGCGTTTGACGGGTTAGCAGGTTGTCCCGCTGGGGATAATATGTTATCCTTTTTATTAAAGTTATCAAAGGAGAGCTTTCAAATGATAACCCTTGGATCTTTGTTCAGTCCCTATGCCTGGATCCTTATCATCCTGGCGGCGTTGATCATCTTTGGACCCAAGAAGTTGCCGGAACTCGGCCGCGGTCTGGGGCGGACCATTAATGAATTTCGTAGAGGCCTAAAATCTGAAGACGAAACCAGGAAAGAATAGAGCTTTTTTGGAGGTGGCATAATGCTAGGCCGGCCGTTGTTGGCCATAGATATCGGGGGCGGCACCCAGGACATCCTCCTTTACCGCCCGGACCAGCCGTTGGAAAACTGCGTCCAGCTCATACTGCCGTCGCCGACGGTTATCTGCGCTCGTAAGGTAGAAGCGGCTACTGCTGCCCGCCGGGACGTTTTTCTTACCGGATATCTCATGGGGGGCGGAGCCCTGGTGGGCGCTTTGCGCCGCCATCTGGCCGCCGGTTTAAGGGTCTATGCCACGGCGGCGGCGGCCCGGACGGTTTACGACGACCTGGACCGGGTGCGGCGGCTGGGCATCGTGGTAACCGAGGCACCGCCGGATGACGCAGTTACTATAAAGACGGGCGACGTCGATCTTGACACCCTTGCGGCCAGCCTGGCACCCTATGGCGTAGAACTCCCGGGGGAAGTGGCTATAGCCGTCCTGGATCACGGCGAGGCGCCGCAGGGTATGAGCGACCGCCTCTTTCGTTTCCAGCACTGGCGGCGCTTCGTGGCCGACGGCGGCAAGCTGACCGACCTCCTTTACCGCCGGCCTCCTCAATATCTGACGCGGATGAGGGCCGTACAGGAACAGGCGCCGGGGGCCTGGCTCATGGACACCGGCGCGGCCGCCCTGTGGGGTGCCCTGGGCGATGAAAGGGTCGCGGCCCACAGCGGCGAAGGTTTAATAGTTCTCAACTGCGGTAACCAGCACACCATCGGTGTTCTTCTCCAGGAGGGACGGGTCTGGGGCCTTTTTGAGCACCATACCAGTGTTTTGAGCGGCCACAAGCTGGCGGCTTTCGTCGCCAAGCTGCGCGCTGGGGAACTGACCCAGGAAGAAGTTTTCAACGACGGTGGCCATGGCTGCTACATCCACCCGGATTACCGGCCCGGAAAAGGCTTTCACTTTGTAGCCGTGACGGGTCCGCAGCGGCGGCTGACCATCCACCAGGACTACTACTGGGCGGCACCCTTTGGCGACATGATGTTAAGCGGCTGCTTCGGTTTAATTGCCGCCGTGGCCGCCACCGGCAGGCAAAGTGCCCCTGTCAAGCATCAATGAAAATGTCAGGTAAAACACATCTGTGATTCTGTCAGGGACGTGGTATAATTAGGCCTGCGAGGTTTCCATGGATTACGCCATGGATGATTAGCAGCGGGCCTGCGAGGAATAGAAGGGGTAAGGCCCGCGCTTTTTTCTTGAGCCATAGCAGGCCTATTATTCTCTAAATTGCTTTTAGCATTTTCCGGGAATACCTTAAGGCCATAAATATTGCCCTGCCAAGCAACGCACAAAGCACCGTCCAGGGGCTTAATGACCTCCACAACAGAGCGAAGGGGGATAAAAGGCGCACCTTTAGGGTTTAAAACTTTATATGTCTTACCCAGGAAGTGAATGGTGTAGCCGGGATTTAAGGTTCTATATTCCTTCCAGGAGAAGATATATTCCAGGCGCAAATGAGAAGGAATGGGGCGGAAGGCCGAAACAGTTTCAGCCGGGGGAACGGCGAATTTTTCGTTGTAGCGCTCAATAAACCCCGGAAGTACGGCGTTAGCCTCTTCCAGGGAAGAGGCGCCGGCCAGGCGGAGTTCGATAACCAGCCTTTGCTGTAAAGTCTCAAAAGAGCGCTCAATGCGGCCTTTAGCCTGGGGAGAATAGGCCGGGATATGCTGGATGCCAAGGTCCCTTAAGATGCGGCCAATCTGGGTTAAAGAGCGCTTTTCACCCAGCAGTTGCTCCTCAAGAGTAAGGTGCTCCAGCTTTTCTTTCGGTGAAAAGAAGAGGGTATGCCTGTCCGAATAAATAGCAAGAGGGATACCGTGCTTAGTGATAAGTTGGTATAAGAGACGGCAATAACCCTCGAAATCCTCAGCAGGCCAGAAGAGGGCGGAAAGAATTCGGCCGGTAGCGTCATCGATGGCCAGCAGTAAAACCAAGGAAGGGCCCCGACCCTCCAGCCAATCATGATGGCTACCATCAATTTGAACCAGCATCCCAAGTTGGGGTTTACGAGGGCGGCGGCAATGAGGTTTATGCGGGCGGTGTTTTCTAGGACTGAGGATACCAGCAGCTTTAAGGATACGGCCCACAGAAGCGGGGCTTAAACAAATACCTTCATGTTCGCGGAGCAGTTCGCTAAGGAAAGTATAATTGCACCCCCTGTATTTAGTTTGAGCGAGCTGCACCACTTTCTGGCAGAGAACATCAGAGAGGGCATGAGCAGGTTTACGGCCGCGATTACCGTGGGCCAGTCCTGCCGGGCCCAAGGTTTTAAGTTTCGCTTTAAGGCGATAGGCATGGCGTTCGCTAATTCCCAAGATGGAGGCTGCATATGCAACTGTAATCTCTCCATCCAAAGTTTTTTGTAAAACAAGTACCCGGTTCATTTCCATCTGTGACAAGGTAATCCTCTCCCTACTCATACTGACATTTTTACAGATGGATTTCACCCTGACAATATCACAGATGGATCACAAGGCAGGCAAAGTGCCCCTTGACAGGGAAAGGATTTTTGGCTAAACTACCATCTCGAAGGTCCTTTTAAGTTAGTCCGGTGAGGCTAGCAAAGGATTAGTAGGAAAGGGATACTGGTATACTAAACCTGCGCCGGCCTTCACGCGCAGGTTTTTTTGTGCCTGGAGGAGGATCTAAGATGGAGTTAACCGTTAAAGCCAGAATTATGGACGCCGACAAACTGCGCCGGGCCCTGACCCGCATCGCCCATGAAATCCTGGAGAGAAACCGTGGCACGGAAGATCTGGTGCTCATCGGCATCCGCCGCCGGGGCGTGCCCCTGGCCGAGAGGCTGCAGAAAATCATTGAGGATATTGAGGGGGTTAAGCTTCCCCTGGGAATTCTGGACATCACCCTCTACCGCGACGATCTGACGACGTTAAACATCCAGCCCCAGGTCAATGAAACGCAAATTCCCTTCGCCATTACGGGTAAAAAGATAGTCCTTGTCGACGACGTCCTCTTTACCGGCCGCACCATCAGGGCCGCCCTGGACGCCCTTTTTGACCGGGGAAGGCCGCGAAATATCCAGCTAGCGGTGGTCGTCGACCGGGGGCACCGGGAGCTGCCCATCCGCGCCGACTATGTGGGGAAAAACGTACCCACCTCATGTAAAGAAGAAATCGCCGTGCAGCTTGAGGAAGTCGACGGCGTGGACCAGGTTTTAATCCGGGAACTGCCCCATGAGCTCGACGTGAGCCCTTAAATATGCGGAGTTTATTGGCAGGGAGTGAACGCCCATGCAAGGTTTTCTGGTGCTAGAGGACGGCACGGTTTTCACCGGTGAGGCCTTCGGCCATCCCGGGAGCTGCCACGGTGAAGTAGTTTTTAACACCAGTATGACCGGCTACCAGGAGATTCTCACGGATCCCTCTTACTGCGGCCAGATCGTTGTCCTCACCTACCCCTTAATCGGCAACTACGGTGTCAACGCCGAAGATCTGGAGTCCCCACGTCCCCAGGTGGCCGGTTTTATTGTCCATGAAGCATGTTCCCGGCCAAGCAACTGGCGGGCGACGGGTGATATCGATCGCTACTTAAAGGAAAACCATATTCCGGCCCTTCAGGGTGTGGACACCCGCGCCCTTACCAGGCACCTGCGGCGTCACGGCACTATGCGAGGCATCCTGGCCGTGGGCGATGTCGATTTAGATGAGCTAAAAAGCCGGGCCGCCACGGAACCGCCTTTAAGCGGCCCCAGGCTGGTACCGGCCGTGACCAACAAGGAGCCATTTACCCTTGCCGGCGGCGACCGCCGGATAGTTCTTTACAACTTCGGGGTTAAAGAGAACATCATCCGCTGGCTCCGGCGCCTGGACTGCACGGTCACCGTCATGCCGGCCGGGAGCAGGGCCGCCGATATTTTAGCCGCTCGCCCCCACGGGGTGGTCGTTTCCAACGGCCCCGGGGATCCCAAGGACGTCCCCTACGGCGTGGCCACCATTCGCGAACTCCTGGGAAAAGTACCCCTGATGGGCATCTGCCTGGGGCACCAGCTCCTGGCCCTGGCCCTGAGGGCTGATACCTATAAACTTCCCTTCGGCCACCGCGGCGGCAACCATCCCGTCAAGGATTTAAATACCGGTCGGGTTTATATCACATCGCAAAACCACGGTTACGCCGTCCGGGCAGAAAGCCTGCCGGAGGATGCGGCCGTCACCCACATCAATCTTAATGACGGCACGGTAGAGGGCCTGCGCCACCGGCAGCTGCCGGTCTTTTCCGTCCAGTATCACCCCGAATCTTCTCCCGGGCCCACGGATTCCGAATACCTTTTCTATGAGTTCATTGAGATGGTAGATGCCGCACGGGAAAGGGAGGGAGACTGATATGCCCGTAAAACGGGGTTTAAAAAAGATTATGGTCATCGGTTCCGGCCCCATCATCATCGGTCAGGCGGCGGAATTTGATTACGCCGGCACCCAGGCCTGCCGGGCCTTGAAGGAAGAGGGGATGGAAGTCGTCCTGGTCAATTCCAACCCGGCCACCATTATGACCGACAGGGATATGGCTGATCGTATTTATCTCGAGCCCTTGAATTTAGAATTTGTGGCCAGGATCTTGCGCAAAGAACGGCCCGACGGGCTGATACCGACCCTCGGCGGGCAGGTAGGGCTAAATCTCGCTCTGGAGCTGGCCGAAGCCGGTGTCCTGGAGGAAACGGGAGTGGAGCTTCTGGGCACTCCTTTAAAGGCCATCCAGCGGGCCGAGGACCGGGAGCAGTTCAAGGCTATGATGCTGAAACTGGGGGAACCGGTACCCGAGAGCCGCATCGTCAACACTGTGGAAGACGCCCTGGCCTTTGCTGGAGAAATCGGCTACCCCGTCATCGTAAGGCCGGCCTACACCCTGGGCGGCACCGGCGGCGGCGTGGCCAGGAATGAAGAAGAACTAAAGACCATTGCCCTAAAAGGTTTGAAATTGAGTCTCATCAAACAGATCCTTGTGGAGCGCTCCGTGGCGGGCTGGAAGGAAATCGAGTACGAGGTAATCCGCGACGGCGCCGACAACTGCATCACCGTCTGCAATATGGAAAACATCGACCCCGTAGGCATTCACACC
Source organism: Moorella humiferrea (assembly GCF_039233145.1). NCBI lineage: Bacteria > Bacillati > Bacillota > Clostridia > Neomoorellales > Neomoorellaceae > Neomoorella > Neomoorella humiferrea. The sequence goes on from NZ_CP136419.1 coordinate 886,359, forward strand.
GGCGATAGCATCGTCGTCGCTCCATCCCAGACCCTATCCGACCGCGAGTACCACCTCCTGCGCCGCTCTTCCCTCAAAATAATCCGCGCCCTGGGCATCGAAGGGGGCTGCAACATCCAGTTCGCCCTGGATCCCGGCAGCATGCGTTATTACGTTATAGAGGTCAATCCCCGGGTCAGCCGTTCCAGCGCCCTGGCTTCCAAGGCCACGGGCTACCCCATCGCCCGGGTGGCCACCAAAATCGCCCTGGGTTTAACCCTGGACGAGATTCCCAACGCCGTCACCCGGGAAACAAAGGCCTCCTTTGAACCGGCCCTTGACTATGTCGTCGTTAAAATCCCGCGGTTTCCCTTTGATAAGTTCTCCCTCGCCGAGCGTCTCCTGGGCACCCAGATGAAGGCCACGGGGGAAGTCATGGCCATCGACCGTACCTTCAGCGGCGCCCTGTTAAAGGCCATCCGCTCCCTGGAACTGAAACTCGACGGTTTGAGGGTGCCGGCCTTCCAGCGTTTCTCCGAAGGCGCCCTGCGCCGCAAGATGGCCGAAGCCGACGACGAGCGCCTTTTCGTCATCGCCGAAGCCCTGCGCCGCGGCTGGACCATCGCCACCATCCATGAAATAACCGGCATTGATCCCTATTTTTTGGGCGAGATCGAAAAGATCGTGGCCATGGAAGAAAGGCTCATCGCCATAGGCCCTACCTTGGACGGGGCGACTTTGAGGCGGGCCAAGGCCATGGGCTTCAGCGACGGCGAGATTGCCAATTTTACCGGCCTACCGCCATCTGCCATCGCCCGGCGGCGTCAGGATGAGGGGATCCGGCCCACCTTCAAGATGGTGGATACCTGCGCCGCCGAGTTTGAAGCCGTCACCCCTTACTATTATTCCAGCTACGACGTGGAAGACGAGGTGCGGCCGTTGGAAGGCCGCAAGGTGGTGGTCCTGGGGGCGGGACCCATCCGTATCGGTCAGGGGATCGAGTTTGACTACTGCTCGGTCCATGCCGCCTGGGCCCTGCGCCGCGCCGGCGTGCACTCCATAATGATCAACAACAACCCGGAAACGGTGAGTACCGACTTTGACACTTCCGACCGCCTATACTTTGAACCCTTAACGCCGGAAAACGTATTGAACGTTTTAGAGCGGGAGCAGCCGGAAGGGGTCATCGTCCAGTTCGGCGGCCAGACGGCCATCAATTTGGCCAAAACGGTGGCCGAAGCCGGTTTCAAAATCCTGGGGACCGAAGTGGCCGATATCGACCGCGCTGAAGACAGGGAAAAATTCGACGACCTCCTCCATGAACTCAATATCCCCCGGCCACGGGGCGGAGCGGCGACTTCCGTGGGTGAAGCGGCGCGCATCGCCAAAGAGATAGGCTTCCCGGTGCTGGTGCGGCCCTCCTACGTCCTGGGCGGCCGGGCCATGGAGATCGTCCACAGCGAGGGTGAGCTTCTGGAGTATGCCACCACCGCCGTGCGCGTGGCTCCGGAACACCCCATCCTGGTTGATAAATACCTGCCGGGTACGGAGGTAGAAGTCGATGCCGTAAGCGACGGGGAAACCGTTCTCATTCCCGGCATAATGGAACACGTCGAGCGAGCCGGCGTCCATTCCGGCGACAGCATCGCCATTTACCCGGCCCACAGCCTGCCGCCGGGGGTGACGGAAAAGATCGTCGCCTACACCGAAAGGCTGGCCAGAGCCCTGAAGATCCGCGGCCTCATCAATATCCAGTTCGTCATCCATCAGGGAGAAGTCTACGTCCTGGAGGTCAATCCCCGTTCCAGCCGCACGGTGCCGTATCTTTCCAAGATCACCGGCGTGCCCATGGTGGCCCTGGCGACCAACATCATGCTGGGCAAAACCCTGCCTGAAATGGGTTACGACGGGGGGTTGCTTGCGCCGCCGGACTTCACCGCCGTCAAGGTTCCCGTCTTTTCCTTCGGCAAACTCCTCCAGGTGGATACTTCCCTGGGTCCGGAGATGAAGTCCACCGGCGAAGTTATGGGTATCGACGCCGATTATGAACGGGCCCTTTACAAGGGGCTGGTGGCCGCCGGCTGCGCCATTCCCCATCACGGCACCCTGCTGGCCACCATCGCCGACAAGGACAAGGCGGAAGCCATACCCATTATCAAGGGCTTTGCCGAACTGGGCTTTAAAGTCGTGGCCACGGCCGGCACGGCCGGCGCCCTGGCCGCAGCGGGGCTCTTTGTGGAAAGGGTGGGGAAGATCCGCGAAGGTTCGCCCCACATCCTGGATTATATCCGGGAAGGGAAGATCCATTTCGTCCTCAATACCCTGACCCGGGGCAAGATGCCCGGCCGTGACGGTTTTAAGATCCGCCGCGCCGCCGCCGAACTGGGTATTCCCTGCCTGACGTCCCTGGATACGGCCCGGGCCCTGCTGACCGTGCTCCGCTCATTAAAGTCGGGAAAGGACTTCGAGTTAAAGTCCCTTCAGGAGTATGTTCCACAACAATGACGGGAGATGATGTATTCTATGCGGGCTAAGGATAAAATCATCGTGGCCTTGGATGTGCCTGGCCTGGCGGCAGGCGAGGAGCTGGTCAGACGGCTGCTCCCCTATGTCGGTATGTTTAAAGTGGGCTTGGAACTTTATACCGCGGCAGGGCCGGCGGCGGTCCATATGATCAAGGAGCATGGGGGGAAAGTCTTTGCCGACCTGAAGCTCCACGATATCCCCAACACGGTGGCCGGGGCGGCCCGGGCTCTAGTGCGCCTGGGGGTGGACATGCTGAACGTCCATGCCGCCGGGGGCAGGAAGATGCTCTGCGCGGCGGCCGCCGCCGTTCGTGAAGAAGCGGCTGCCCTTGGCCGGCCAGCACCTCTCCTTATTGCCGTTACCGTATTAACCAGTCTGGATGGCGACGCCCTGCGTAATGAAGTGGGCATTGAACGGGAAGTAGAAGACCAGGTGGTCCGCTGGGCCAGACTGACCCAGGAAGCGGGGCTGGACGGCGTGGTGGCTTCCCCTCGGGAGATTCAGGCCATAAGGAGGGCCTGCGGCCCCGATTTTCTCATCGTTACACCCGGCGTGCGACCGGCTGGAGCCGACCCCGGTGACCAGAGCCGCATAATGACGCCCCAGGATGCCCTGCGGCAGGGTGCTTCTTACCTGGTCATCGGCCGTCCCATCACCGCCGCCCCCGATCCGGCAGCAGCGGCCCGGGCCATAGGGGAAGAAATGGAGGGAGCTTTAGGAAACAATGTCTGATTACCTGGTGCGGGCAACGGCAGGAGGAGGCCAAATCCTGGCCATCGTCGCACGCACGACGGAACTGGTGGAAGAAGCCAGGACACTGCACGCCACTTCTCCGACGGCCACTGCGGCCTTAGGCCGCGCCCTTACCGGAGCAATTTTAATGGCGGCGACTCTGAAGGACGGGCAGAGCGTTACCCTTCATGTACGCGGTGACGGACCTTTGGGAGGCATTGTTGCCGTGGCCGTTCCGGGGAAGGTGAAGGGCTACGTTGGGGAACCGGAGACCGTTCTGCCTTTAAGGAGCGACGGCAAGCTGGACGTCGGCGGGGCGGTGGGCAGGGGCACCCTGGATGTGGTTAAAGATCTGGGACTCAAGGAGCCGTACAGGGGCAGCGTGCCCCTCGTCTCCGGCGAAATCGGCGAGGACCTGGCCTATTATTTTACCGTTTCCGAACAGAAACCCTCGGCCGTAGGACTGGGGGTCCTCGTAGAGCCTGACGGTAAAGTGAGAGGGGCCGGCGGTTATCTCCTGCAGCTTCTGCCTGGTGCCGAAGAAGAGATCATTACCGTCTTAGAAAAAAATATTGCGGCGGTGGGGCCGGTAAGTACACCATTTTCCCAGGGTAAAACTCCGGAAGACATTCTGTTTCTACTCCTTAAGGATTTTGATCTTAAGATTCACGAAAGCCGGCCCTTAAGCTATGGCTGCGACTGCTCCCGGGAGCGCTTGAAGGACATTCTCCTTGCTTTAGGCAAGGAAGAACTGCAAAAACTCCTGGAAGAGCAGGGAGGCGCCGAAGCCCGGTGCGCCTTTTGCAGCCGGGTTTATCGCTTTACCGGGGAAGAAGTGGCCGGCCTCCTCGCCCGGGTTGCGGCCCAAGAAAGAGACGGGTGAGGGGCAGTGCCAAAACAAGGTAATACGTACAGGGAGATAAAGGGGGCGTTTTTAGCGGCGCTGGCTGCGTTCGCTCTGGGGACGGAGGGGGTAGCGGCTAAATTGGCTTATGCCGGCGGGGCCAATATCCTGACCGTCCTCGTCCTTCGTTTTTTTATGGCGGCGGCGTTTTTCTGGGGAAAGATGGTCTTTAAACCTGCCGGATGGAGATTAGAAAGGCCTACCTTTTACCATTTGGTAGCACTGGCTGTAGGCGGGCAGGCTTTAACGGTGCTGCTGCTTTTTTATTCTTTCCAGCAAATCCCGGCCGCGGCAGCCATACTCCTTTTTTATATTTACCCGGCAGTGGTAGCCATATTGGCCGCAGTATGGCTCCAAGAAACTGTGAACAGGTCTACCGTTACAGCCCTCATCGTTACCTTTTTGGGCCTACTGATAATCCTGGGAGTGCCGGCAGGGGATTGGCACCCTAAAGGTGTCATCGCCGCCCTCCTGGCCGCCTTGACCAACGGCATATATATGGTAGGCCAGGCTCATATGCTAAAACGCCTGGCCCCTGGAACTTTCAATGCCTATATGACTTTGATCGTTGGCGCGACCTTTTTGGGGCTGGCTCTGCTTACGGGAAGCCTGGACCTCGCCGTTAGCCTTCAGGCGTTCTTGGCCATTGCCGTTCTGGCTTTGATAACAACCGTCCTCGCCTTTACCGCCATGGCCGGGAGCATCCAGTACATAGGGGCCCAGCGGGCGGCCATTATCTGTACCCTGGAGCCGGTTTTTACCGCCGTTCTGTCCGGGTTGATATTAGGTGAAAAGCTGCTGCCGGTTCAAATTTTAGGAGGGGCCTTCATCATCTTCGGCGTTTTATGGCAGCAGCTGGCCGGGGCAGAATAGCCCCCCTTTTTTATTCCCAGGGCGCAACGTAAACAGTACGCTGGTGGTCGTAGATTACCATGCCGGGCTTAGCCCCCGGGGGTTTGCGGACGTTTTTCACCAGGGTGTAGTCGACCGGTACCCGGCTAGACCCACCGGCACGGCTGTAGCGGGCCGCCAGGCGGGCGGCCATTTCCAGGGTGGCGGCAGGCACTTCGCGGCCGCCGGTACGGATAACGACGTGGGAGCCGGGAATGTCTTTAGCGTGGAGCCAGATGTCGTCGGGGCCGGCCAGTTTTAAGGTCAACCAGTCGTTCTGGCGGTTGTTCCTCCCGACCAGGATTTTGAAACCGTCGGGAGAGGTGAATTCCATGGGGGTGGAAGGCCGCGCGGCCTCCTTTTTTTCACTCTTTTTTCCCGGCTTATCCTTTTCCTTTTCTTCCGTGATGTATCCTGCCCGGCGCAGCTCCCGCCGGATTTCCGCCAGGTCATCGAAATTCGTCGCCATCTCCAGGGCCTGAGCCACGCTTTCCAGGTAGGCTATTTCTGTCCTGGTTTGTTCCAGCTGCTCTTTGGCAAGGCGGGCGGCGTTTCGGGCCTTGTTATAGCGGTGGAAATATCTCTGGGCGTTTTCGGCCGGAGTTAAAGACGGATCGAGTTCAATGGTTATCTCTGCTCCATGGGGGTCATAAAAATTGGGGGTTGTAAAGGATATCTGTCCCTTTTCCAGGCGGTAGATGTTGGCGGTGATGAGTTCTCCGGCCAGGCGAAATTTTTCGGCGTCGGCCGCCTCGGCAACGGATGCCGCCTGCAGGCCTTCTTTTTTATAGCAGCGTTTTAACTCCCTGTCAATGACGTGTTCCAGGCTGCGGCGGGTCGCTTCCAGGAGCTGCCGTTCCCTGCGGACCTGGTAAAAAAAATCACAGGCCGCCGAAGGGGTGGCCATGAATTGCCTGGACAGCCCTTCGAACTGAAAGAGTTCAAAGGCGGCAAAGGCTAGGGTCTCCCCTTCCCGTTCCATTATTACTACTGGACGCCAACCCTGGGGACATACTGCGGCGGCAATTTCCTGGACAGCCCGGTAGAGGCGGGTCAGTTCATATTCGCCACAGCCTTCCAGAGTCGTTTCCGCCGGCAGGCCGGCGCGGCAGATAATTTCCCGGGCAGTTTGTGGACCCACCCCGGCGATTTTTTCCACCAAAAGGCGTTCCAGGGGTATATCCCAGGAATTTTCCCACATAAGGCGGATGAAGGCGTCCATTTCCAGGTTGCGGGGATCGGCCTTCACCTGGGGTGGCGGCGGGATATAGGGCCGTCCCGGCAGGACTTCCCGGTAACGGCTGACGGCGTGGGTGTAGCGACGGGCAGCATCGATGATGGTGTTGCTGGGATCCAGAAGAATGATATTGGCATGCTTGCCCATGACCTCGATTATAAGAAGCCGCGTCGTAGGTCGGCCCAGCTCGTCGGTAGTTTGAAAGCGGAAAGAAAGGATTCTTTCAAGATTTGGCTGCTCGACGGCCTCAAGAATCCCGCCCTCCAGGTGCTTCCGCAGCACCATGCAAAAAAGGGGCGGCGAGGCGGGATTGGTAAAGGAGGCCGTCGTAAAGTGGACACGGGCCTGATCGGCCAGGCTGCAGAGGAGGAGCTTGCGGGTCTCGCGTCCCCGGCGCAGATGAATAATAATTGTTTCTTTTTCAGGCTGAAAGATGCGGTCTACCCGGCTGCCCACAGATTCCCTCAGTTCTTCCCTCACGGCGGCCAGGAAAAGCCCATCGCAGGCCATTTACGTACGCTCCTTTCGTCTCTTTAGTATAGCATGCCTTGTTCTTTTCTTCCAGGGACAGGCATAGACTGATGGTGATTTAAACTGATGGTGATTTAAGGCAAAGGAAGGGGACCAAGGGATGGAAGGACGTCAATGGTATCAAATGGACCCGGCAGAAGCCCTGATGGTGCTAAAATCCGACGCACGCCGGGGTCTTACGGAAGGGGAAGCCCGCCGGCGCCTGGAAACAGTGGGAGCCAATAATTTAAAGGCAAAGCCTAAGGCTCCGCCATATGTGATTTTTCTCAATCAGTTCCGTGACTTCATGGTTTTAGTATTACTGGCCGCTACGGCCGTTTCAGCATTCCTGGGAGAGATAGCCGATGCCGTAACTATAGTGGCCATTGTGGTGATTAATGCCTTTCTGGGATTTATTCAGGAATACCGGGCCGAACGTTCCCTGGAAGCATTAAAGGAAATGGCCGCTCCGGAGGCCCGGGTGCGGCGGGATAATGAGGTGCGTCGTATCCCGGCGCGGGAAGTGGTCCCCGGTGATATTTTGCTTCTCGAAAGCGGCGATCGGGTGGCCGCCGACGCCCTCCTTTTAAAGGCCGCCAATCTCCAGGCCGATGAAGCCGCCCTGACCGGGGAATCGGTTCCGGTACTTAAAGAACCGGGACCGCTAAAGGGAACTGTTGCTGTAGGCGACCGGCGCAATATGGTTCATATGGGAACGGTTATTACCAGCGGCCGCGGGGAAGCGGTGGTGGTCGCCACGGGAATGAACACGGAAGTCGGTAAAATCGCCGACATGCTTCAGGAAGTAGCCGATGAAGATACGCCGCTGCAAAAACGCCTGGCCGGATTGGGGCGCTGGCTGGTGTTGGCCTGCCTGGTTATCTGTGCGGCCGTTGTCATTGCCGGTACTTTACGAGGAGAAGAACTGTACGGCATGTTCCTTGCCGGGGTAAGCCTCGCGGTGGCGGCCATTCCCGAGGGCCTGCCGGCCATTGTCACCGTCTGCCTGGCCCTGGGTGTACAGAAAATGGTACAGCGCCGGGCCATCGTCCGCAGGCTGCCTGCTGTGGAAACCCTGGGATGCGTTACGGTTATTTGTTCGGACAAGACGGGGACCCTTACCCAGAACCAGATGACCGTGCGCCGGGTGTGGGTCGGCGGCAGGAGGCTGATGGTAAGCGGTACGGGTTATGTCCCCCATGGCGAGTACCTGGAGGGCGGCCGGAAGGTGGCGGTCGAAGGCGATTTAAAAATGCTCCTTACCATTGCCGCCATGTGTAACAATGTCGTGCTGGAGCGAAATGGACTTAATATCGGCGGCTGGCTGCGCCGGAACAGCGGCCGGGGCGACGCCTGGAAGATAAACGGCGATCCCACCGAGGGAGCCCTCCTGGTGGCTGCCGCCAAAGGCGGCCTTTGGCGGGAACAACTTGAGGCCGAGGAGCCCCGGGTAGCAGAAATCCCCTTTGATTCCGGCCGCAAGCGTATGAGTGTAATTTGCCGGCGGGGCAGGGGACTACGGGTCTATGTAAAAGGAGCGCCGGACGTCATCCTCGACCTTTGCGATTCCATCCTCCTGGACGGCAGGGTTGTACCCCTGGATGCCGCCCGGCGCGAGGCTGTAAAGGCCGAAAATGAGGCCATGGCAGGAGAAGCCCTGCGGGTCCTGGCCCTGGCATACCGCGATCTGGTGGTGGGCGGGGAATTAACGGCAGAAACGGTAGAAAAGGGCCTTGTTCTGGTCGGATTGATGGGCATGCTGGATCCGCCGCGGCCGGAGGCGGCGGAAGCCATCCGCCTATGCCAAAGGGCGGGGATTAAAGTCGTCATGATCACCGGCGACCACCAGACAACGGCCAGGGCGGTGGCCGAAGAACTGGGCCTGCCGGCCGGAAAAGATCAGGTGCTGACCGGACAGGAAATGGAAAAGATTACTGAGAAAGAACTGGCGCGGGCGTCGTTAAAAGTCAACGTCTATGCCCGGGTGTCGCCCCAGCATAAACTGCGCATCGTCCGGGCGTTAAAGGCCGGAAACCATATCGTGGCCATGACCGGTGACGGGGTCAACGACGCGCCGGCCATTAAGGAAGCCGATATCGGTATCGCCATGGGACGCAGCGGCACCGACGTGGCAAGGGAAGCCGCCGCCATGGTCCTGGCCGATGACAACTTTGCCACCATAGTGGCTGCCGTAGAGGAAGGGCGCGGCATTTACGACAACATTCGCAAATTTATCCGTTATCTCTTATCTTGCAACATCGGCGAAGTATTTACCATGTTTGTAGCTGTCATCAGCGGGTTACCCCTGCCCCTTTTACCCATACAGATTCTCTGGATGAACCTGGTTACCGACGGCCTGCCGGCCATGGCTCTGGGAGTAGACGTGAAGGAGCCGAACCTCATGGAACGGCCGCCCCATCCTCCCGGGGAAAGCATTTTTGCCCGCGGTTTGGGAAAGGGCATTGGCATCCTGGGACTGCAGATCGGACTGGCCACCCTGGCCGTGTTTATCCTTGGTCTTTACCTCGGCGACGGCGATCTGCCCACGGCCCGCACCCTGGCCTTTACTACCTTAGTTATGGCCCAGCTTTTCGCCGTCTTTGAATGCCGTTCCGAAAACTTGTCTCCCTTTGCCGTGGGGTATTTTTCCAATCCCTACCTGGTTCTGGCCGTAATCTCTTCGACGGCCATGCAGCTCCTTGTTTTATATGTGCCCCTGCTTCAGCTCGTTTTTAAAACCGTACCTTTAAATGCCTTCCATTGGGGTATAGTTATGCTGGCGGCAGGTTGGCGTACGTTCTTTAAGGGTATCCATTATTATCTGGTTACGCCGGCGCGGCGCCTGGTCTGGCAGAGATAAAATAGAGGTGGTAAAAATTAAAGGGGAATGTTAAAATAAGAGCATCAAAGCCCACGGTTGATAAGGGTGATGTGGTTGCGATTTGTCAAGATGCATGGTCTGGGCAATGATTTTATAGTGGTAAACGCCCTGGAAGAAAAATTACCGGCGGATTTGAACGAACTCGCCAGGCGCGTTTGCCACCGCCGTTTCGGCATTGGGGCCGACGGCCTGATCATAGTGCTGCCGTCCACCCAGGCGGATTTAAGGATGCGGATCTTTAATCCCGACGGCAGCGAGCCGGAGATGTGCGGCAACGGCATTCGCTGCTTCGCCCGCTACGTCTATGAAACAGGACTGGTGCGGGAACCGGAGATCCGGGTGGAAACCCTGGCCGGGATTATAAAACCCCGCCTCATCCTGCAAGAAGGCGGGGTTACCGGCGTCCGGGTGGATATGGGTGAGCCCCGCCTGGAGCGCGAAAAGATTCCCATGACCGGGTCGGGTTCCCCCGTGGTGGACGAGCCGGTGGTGGTAGACGGCGGCATATGGCGAGGTACCTGTGTGTCCATGGGAAATCCCCATTGCGTATTTTTTGTCGAAAATGTGGCGGAAGCCCCGGTTACTACGGTGGGACCGGCGGTGGAAAACCACCCCCTTTTTCCCCAGCGCACCAATGTAGAGTTTATTGAAGTGCTTAACCGTAGCGAATTGAAAATGCGCGTATGGGAACGCGGGGCGGGGGAAACTATGGCCTGCGGTACCGGTGCCTGCGCCGCCGCCGTGGCCGGGGTGCTTACCGGCCGTAGCAACCGGAAAGTGACGGTTCATTTGGTCGCCGGCGACTTGGAGATTGAGTGGTCGCCGGAGAATAATCATGTTTATATGACCGGACCGGCGGTTACCGTCTTTCAGGGGGATTATCCCCTTTAGACAGCAACCGGTCCATTATTTTGCATTAATTTTGGCGGGGGAAGTCCCGCTTAAAAAATGTGGCTTTATAAGGAGGATAGCATCAAATGCAGGAAGCCAGGCGTATTCGTGAATTACCACCTTACTTATTCGCTCGCATTGAGAAAAAAATTGCAGAAGCCCGGGAACGGGGTGTAGACATCATCAGCCTGGGGATCGGCGATCCCGATATGCCCACCCCGGGTCATGTAATAGAAAAGCTGGTGGAGCAGGCCCACAACCCGGAAAACCATCGTTATCCGACTTCGGAAGGGATGCTGGCCTTTCGTCAGGCCGTAGCCGAATGGTACAAAAACCTTTATAATGTGGAACTCGATCCCCGCCGGGAAGTGGTGACCCTCATTGGTTCGAAGGAGGGGATTGCCCACATTTCCTTCTGCTATGTCGATCCGGGCGATGTCAACCTGGTGCCCGACCCCGGTTATCCGGTCTACCACATCGGCACCCTGCTGGCCGGCGGGGAATCCTACTTTATGCCTTTAAAGGCGGCCAACGGCTTTCTTCCCGATTTACGGGAAATCCCCAGCGACGTCGCACGCCGGGCCAAATTGATGTTCTTAAACTATCCTAACAACCCCACCGGCGCCGTTGCCGACCTGAAATTCTTCCAGGAAGTAGTGGAGTTTGCCAAAAACTACGACCTCATAGTCTGCCACGATGCCGCCTACAGCGAAATTACCTATGACGGTTACCGCGCTCCTTCTTTCCTTCAGACCCCCGGGGCCAAGGAAGTGGGAATTGAGTTTAACTCGGTTTCCAAACCTTATAATATGACCGGTTGGCGTCTGGGCTGGGCCTGCGGCCGTGCCGACGTAGTCGAAGCCCTGGGCCGGCTCAAGTCCAATATCGATTCCGGCGTATTCCAGGCCGTACAGTATGCCGGGATAGCCGCCTTAACTGGCCCCCAGGACAACCTGGACGAAGTGCGGCGCATTTATCAGGAACGGCGGGACATCATTGTCGACGGCCTTAATTCTTTAGGATGGCGTCTGGAAAAGCCTAAAGCCACCTTTTACGTCTGGGCTCCGGTGCCCAAAGGCTATACTTCGGCTTCCTTTGCCGAAATGGTACTGGAGAAGGCCGGCGTCATCATAACCCCCGGAAACGGCTACGGGAATCACGGGGAAGGCTATTTCCGCATTGCCTTAACAATCAGTAAGGAACGCATGCAGGAGGCCATTGAACGCCTGAAAGCTGTTTTAGGGAAGGTAGAATTTTAAGGGGAGCAGCCTCATGCTTTACAGTATGACCGGTTACGGCCGGGGTGAAGCTAAAAGCAATGGTTTAACGGTAACAGTAGAAATTCGCTCGGTCAACCAGCGCTTTCTGGATATAGTGGTCCGGCTGCCGCGTCTTTATGCGGCCCTGGAAGAAAAAATACGCCAGGTTATAAAAAACGCCCTTAGCAGGGGCCGCGTTGAAGTAATGATAAGCATTAACGAAGAATTTGGAGAAAAACGGCCCCTAACCGTTGACATGGGCCTGGCGATGGCGTATTATAATGCTTTGAAGGAATTGGCACAAAAACTGGCTTTATCGGCGGATATTACCGCGGAGAAGCTGTTAGCTTTCCCTGAGGTCGTTAAAATCGCCGAACCTCAATGGGACGAAGCCGTTTTATGGCCGGTTGTTGAGGAGGCTTTAACTAAAGCCCTGGACGAGTTGTTGGCCATGCGCAGGGCCGAGGGAGGACGCCTTAAGGCTGATCTGGAAAAACGTTTGCTTTACATACGCCAGCAGGTAGAAGCCATACGGGAACGGGCGCCGGAAGTACCCCGCGAGTATGCCAAGCGCCTTAGAGAGCGGATCGCTGAGCTCTGCGGCGGTATACCCCTCGATCCCGGACGTCTGGAAATAGAAGTGGCCCTGCTGGCCGAAAGGGCAGACGTTACGGAGGAGATCGTTCGCCTCTTAAGTCATCTGGAGCAGCTCGCCCTGGCCATGGACGGTACGGAGCCGGCGGGAAGACGGCTGGACTTCATCCTGCAGGAAATGTGGCGGGAAATAAATACCATCGGCGCCAAGGCCGGCGATCTGGCTATAAGCAACCTGGTGGTGGCGGTCAAGGGCGAACTGGAAAAAATGCGCGAGCAGGTACAGAACCTGGAATGAAAAGGAGGGGAAACATGGACCTCAAGCTAATTAACATCGGTTTTGGCAACATTGTTTCGGCAAAGCGCATTGTGGCCATTGTCAGCCCGGAATCAGCCCCTATTAAAAGAATTATCCAGGAAGCCCGCGACCGCGGTATGCTGATAGACGCTACCTACGGCCGCCGGACCAGGGCGGTAATTATTACCGACAGCGAACATGTCATCCTGTCGGCGGTGCAGCCGGAAACGGTGGCCCACCGTCTTTCTTCCCGGGAGCCCGTCAACACGAACGAGGATGGGGAAGAATAAATTAGTAAAGCTTGCGGACATGGCGGGAGGAAGTAATATTGAAGCAGCCATCCCTGGATAAGCTGGAAAGCCGCGTCGGCAGCAAGTACGCCCTGGCGGTTCTGGCCGCCAAGAGGGCGCGGCAGCTGACGGAAAGCCAGTTTGCCGATAAATACCCCAAAGGGACAAAGCCCGTGACGGTAGCCCTCATGGAAATCGCTGAGGGGAAAATTAAATACGAATGGGGTAAAAAGAAGGCGTGAGGTTTTTAGAAGGAAAAACCATTCTGTTGGGGGTATGCGGCGGGATTGCCGCCTATAAAGCGGCAGATTTATGCCGTCAGCTGGTTCAGGAAGGGGCCGCCGTTCAGGTCCTTATGACGGCCGAGGCGGAAGAATTTATCGCCCCCCTTACCTTCAGCACCCTCACCGGTCGTCCGGCCTTAAAGGAAATGTTTAACGGCGGAGGAAGTCCCCTGACCCATATCGATTTGGCCAATAAGGCCGATCTTTTTCTTATCGCCCCCGCGACGGCCAACATATTGGCCAAACTGGCTTTGGGGCTGGCCGACGATCTCCTGAGTACCACGGCCCTGGCCGTCACCTGTCCCGCCCTGGTAGCTCCGGCCATGAATGTCAATATGTATGCCAACGCTGCCGTCCAGGAAAATTTGGCCGTTTTACGACGGCGGGGGTGGAGCATCATCGAACCCGAAGAAGGTTTTCTGGCCTGCGGCACCACGGGCAAAGGGCGCCTGGCCGGGTTAGAGCGAATTGTTGCCGCCTGCCGGCGCTCCCTGGCACCCCAGGATTACCGAGAACTATTCGTGTTGGTTACTGCCGGAGGCACCAGGGAGCCCCTGGATCCGGTGAGGTACATAGGGAATTACAGTTCCGGAAAGATGGGTTATGCCCTGGCCCAGGCCGCCTGGGAGCGCGGTGCCCGGGTGACCCTGATTTCCGCCAGTTCCCTGCCGCCGCCCTCCGAGGTAGAAATGGTGCGGGTAGAGACGGCAGAAGAAATGTGGAATGCCGTGGTCAAAAATTTTGATAAGGCGGACGTTGTTTTGAAGGCAGCCGCCGTGGCTGATTTTCGACCGGCGTCCCGCTCGGCGCAAAAGATTAAAAAAGGCGATAACCACAAGCTGATCCTTGAGCTGGAACCCACGGTAGACATCCTGGCCTCCCTGGGCAGGAGAAAGGAAAGACAAATATTAGTGGGGTTTGCGGCAGAAACAGAGGAACTGCTAGCCAATGCCCGGCAAAAGCTGGAAGACAAGCGCCTCGATTTAATAGTGGCAAATGACGTTACCCGGCCCGGAGCGGGATTCGGCAGCGATACCAATATTTGCACCCTACTTTTCCCTGACGGGAGAAAAGAGGAGCTTCCCCGTCTGACCAAATTGGAAGCAGCCCACCGCATCCTGGACGCCGTAAAAACCCTGCCGCATTTTCCGGGGCGGGAAAGGGAAAAGGGGCCGGAAAGGGAGGAATGCAGAAATGACGCGTAAGTTATTTACTTCCGAATCGGTAACCGAAGGGCATCCCGACAAAATAGCCGACCGCATTGCCGACGCCGTGCTGGATGCCATCATTGAAAAGGATCCCCAGGCCCGGGTGGCCTGCGAATGTCTCGTCAGCACCGGTTTAGTTCTGGTGGCCGGGCAGATCACTACCAGCTGTTATGTAGACATTCCGCGGGTCGCCAGGGAAACCATTCGTGAAGTTGGTTACACGAGGGCGAAATTCGGCTTCGACTGTGATACCTGTGCGGTAATAACCTCAATTGATGAGCAATCGCCTGATATCGCCATGGGCGTCAATGAAGCGTGGGAGAAAAAGGAAGGTTTGGCCGCAGATGAAGTAGAGACCCTGGGCGCCGGCGACCAGGGAATGATGTTCGGCTATGCCACCCGGGAGACGCCGGAATATATGCCCATGCCCATTGCCCTGGCCCACAGGCTGACCCGCAGGTTGGCCGAAGTGCGCAAAGAAAGGATTCTGCCTTACTTGCGGCCGGACGGTAAATCCCAGGTAACGGTCGAGTATGAAGACGGCCGGCCGGTGCGGGTGGATACAGTCGTAATTTCCACCCAGCATCACCCCGATATTAACATGGCAACTTTGAGAAACGAAGTTTTGGAAACAGTTATTAAACCGGTGATTCCCGCAGAAATGCTGGACAACCGGACGCGGTATTTTATCAACCCCACGGGTCGTTTTGTAATCGGCGGTCCCCAGGGG
Organism: Moorella humiferrea; assembly: GCF_039233145.1. Taxonomy (NCBI): domain Bacteria; kingdom Bacillati; phylum Bacillota; class Clostridia; order Neomoorellales; family Neomoorellaceae; genus Neomoorella; species Neomoorella humiferrea. The sequence continues at coordinate 901,573 of NZ_CP136419.1, forward strand.
GATACCGGCCTTACCGGACGCAAAATAATCGTTGATACCTACGGCGGTATGGCCCGCCACGGCGGTGGGGCCCTTTCCGGCAAGGACCCCACCAAAGTAGACCGCTCGGCGGCTTATGCGGCCCGCTATGTGGCCAAAAACGTGGTGGCCGCCGGGTTGGCCGATCGCTGTGAGGTTCAGGTGGCCTACGCCATCGGCGTAGCCAGGCCGGTATCGATCAGCGTGGAGACCTACGGCACGGGCAAAATCAGCGACGAGCGGCTGGTAGAGTTAATCAAGGCCCATTTCGACCTGCGTCCCGGGGCTATTATTCGGGATCTCGATTTGCGTCGGCCGATTTACAAACAGGTTGCGGTTTACGGCCATTTCGGCCGGACCGACCTGGACCTGCCCTGGGAGCGCCTGGACAAGGTAGAAGCCCTGCAGGAGGCTGCCGGGATTTAGGGCAGAATCATCGTCCTGGGGGCCGCCGTCTGGCAGAACGGTCCCAGCCCGGCTTTGCTGGAGCGACTGGCAATTACCGAAGATCTTTTTCATAAGGGGTATGCGCCGGCGATAATTACGACGGGCGGTGCCGGTACCTTGAATCCGACCCCCGAAGGTACCGCCGCCCGCTTAACCCTTATCGCCAGCGGGATACCCCGTGATGTTGTCTATGAAGAAGTTAAATCGCGCAATACCAGGGAGAACCTTGAGGGCGCCAGGGAAATCATGCAAAAGCACGATAATTACCAATTGCTGCGGGCCGTCAATGAAGCCAGGCGGGTGGGTATAGACGCTTCCGGTTGTGGCGTTCAGAAAACGACAATATTTCGGCCACCCCTGGTGTTGCGGGAGGTATGTAGCAGTTACCAACAGATTAATAAATAATGACAAAACATAACAAAAAGCTTACCATAAAGTTATGGAACTATTAACCATCAGCAAAGCGGCAAAGAAACTGGGCGTCCATCCTAACAGCCTGCGCAACTGGGAAAAGCGGGGCTTAATCAAGCCTGTCCGTTTGCCTGGAGGCCAGCGCCGGTACTCCATGGATGAACTTCAATAAGCTCTTACAGTCCGGCCAATTGATTGACGGACGCGAGACAGCCGTGCTGTATGCCCGGGTGTCCACCAAAAAGCAGGCCGATGCCGGCAACCTGGAGCGGCAGATGGAACGGCTGCGCCAGTATGCTGGAGAACACGGGTTTACCATCAGGGCGGAATTTGCGGACGTGGCCAGCGGCTTGAATCAGAAGCGCCGTGGCCTGGCCAACGTACTCAAGTTAGCCGAGCAGGGTGAGTATAAGAAACTTATTATTGAGTACCCCGACCGGCTGGCCCGTTTCGGATATTCGTACATTGAGCGTCATTTAAAATATTGCGGCGTAGAAATAATCGCCATAGCGGAAAAAGAGCCGGAAGACGCCCATACTGAATTGGTCCGGGACTTGCTGGCCATAGTCACGTCATTTACTGCCCGGTTATACGGGGCCAGGGGCGGCAAAAAAGTGAGGCAGGGGTTTCGGAAACTAATCGCGGGAGTGGAGCTGGATGAAGAAACAGCGAAAGAACAAAAAGAGAATGAGTGAACTTAACGGCGGTCTTAAGTATACCATCTGCGGCGAGTGGTTTCCGGAAGTTTACCCTGCTTACCGGTCCAAGAAATGGAGCCGGGGGGATGAAGACCCGCTGGGCACCGAGATGCGCCTTTTCTGTGCCTGCGAGCGCTGGGCGTTTAACAGGTTGCTGGGGGGTCGTTCCCGGGAAAAACTCAAACAAGAAGGCCAAGGGGTATTCGGCTTAAACTCCCGCTATTGTGACGACGCCATACTGAAAGCGAGGGCTATCATAGAATCACAAAAAGAACTTCAAGCGCTGGAAATCAAGGAGACAGAAGCCAAACTCGCCCGGGCCAAAAAGAAATTCCACTGGGCTGCAAAGGTCCTGGACAAAGCGATCAAGGCCAAAGACCCGGCAAAAATCGAGAAAACCAAACGTATTCTCCACGGCCGCAAAGCCCGGGTCAAAAAGCTTGCCGCCAAACTGGCCGAACTCCAGAAGCATGAAGCTGACGGCACTATCCCCAAGGTAGTATTCGGGGGACGGGCCTTATGGCGGCAGGTCTGCCGGGGCAAGGCCAGCCGGGAAGAATGGCGCCACACCCGGCAAAACCGGTTATACGCCCGGGGCGACGAAACTAAAGGCGGCAACCCCAACATGAAGGTAGCTTACCAGGAGGGGAGATTTACCCTGGCGGTCACTATTTCCCATTTATCCGAGCAGAAAGGTACTGACAGCAAAGGAAGGCCCATAATGACCAGGGCACCGCGGGTGGAAGGAGAGCTCTGGCTGCCGGAAAAACACCGGCTCAAGGTGTGGGAGTTGCTTCTTTCCGGCGCACCCTATAACGTTGAATTGATTAGAGGCCGTGACAACCGGTACAGGGTCCATATCGCCTTCACCGTGACGGCGCCTGAATTGGTGACCGACCCCAACCGCGGCTACCTTGGGATAGACACCAACCCAGATGGGGTAGCTCTGGCTAACGTTAATTATTTTGGCCAGCCCGAGCCCTGGCCGGAAGGCTTCACTGTTCCTTATCCCAAAGCCTTGCACAAATTTGCCGGAGAGTTTCAGACGATAGTACACCCGAACGGTTTCCTTTACATCAAGATACCGGAACTGGCTTACAGCCGCAGTTTTAGACGTACTTACCTCATCGGCGTTCTGGCCCAGGTAGTGGTGAACATCGCCAGAGTTTTAGGCAAATCTATCGCTATAGAAGACCTGGACTTCGGCAAAGACCGGCTGGACACCGATAAAAAGTTCAATCGCATGGCGGCCAATTTTCCTTACCGGAAGATAACCGAAGCTATTATCCGTAAAGCCTACAAAGAAGGCGTCGGCGTAAAGCCGGTCCGGCCAGCTCACACTTCCACCATCGGCTATTGGAAATACATGGAGCGGTATGGGGTAACAATCCACCATGCCGCCGCATTGGCAATCGCCCGCCGGGCAATAGGTTTTAAAGAACACATCACCAAAGAGTTAAAACAAAAAATCCAAGCCATTAAAGAAAAGCTGAACCAAAAGGCGAATTCCTTGCCTGGGGAAGGAAAAGGGATGACCCGAAAGGTGAAGCAGCAAATCATGCGGCTGGGCGAAAAGGTTTCCGTTCATAACGGCTTAGACCGCTATAAACAGGAATCCTTTTATTCAGTCTGGCATGACTTGAAGCAGCTCGCTTTATCAAGTAGGTGACCCCGTTAGCCGGTATCGGACAAACCGGTAGGCCGCATCTAACAGATCGCGCGGAGGCGTCCGGCACCTGAAAGAATAAAGTGCTGGACCACTTGACGGTCAACGCAAGGCGGGAACTTTTATGGTTCTCCTTAAGGCCGCGCCTTGCGCCCGTGAAGTGCCGTTCTCCCGTCCGGGTGAGACCCCCGGGGCCGAGGTCTCCCTGTCGCGCAGCCTGCTCCCAGGGGCAGGCAAATCAAATCCGAAAGGAGCGAAAAGCCTGGTCATGGGGAGGCCGCCTAATAAGGATTGATATGATGTGTCAAGAATTGTTAGGTTTTTTGAACCAGGTTATAGCAAATCTGGTGAGATTGATTGTTTGGCTTCTTCCGGTTTGATAAGAAAGACGCGGTATTGATTTCCCACTTGGGCGGTGTTATAATATCACGTGTGACTGATGCTGATGTGGCTCAGGGGTAGAGCAGCGCACTCGTAATGCGCAGGTCGAGGGTTCGAATCCCTCCATCAGCTCCAGGAATATCAAGGCCTCCGGGGTTTGAGACGGAGGCCATTTTGTGCGCCCGGCATGGGCGTTACTTGGTGGTGAAAGTCCACTGCAGGCTAGGCAGCACCAGTCTGCTAGCCAAAGGCAGGGGTGCCCACTTGTTTGACGCATCAATAGACAACAGCATAGCTGTGGCGGAGTATCTGGTTTCTTCGACGCAGTAGCGCAGTAGGACTTTTATGTGCAGCAAGCCGCCCAACTGGGCGGCTTGAGCTTTGAAGGAAGAGGAAGGTTGCTATCCCGGGGTTTTTAGGTTAGGGGTCTATTTGCACGGGTTCAATTTCAATAGCACAAATACGGTCTACAGGAATTATGATTTTCCTCATGATCTGTTTATCAACGAGCTTGCCGCCGCTGAATACCTTCATGAAAAGGCAATCGCCATGCGCCGGAACTAGAACAACAAAACCCGGGATGAAAAACAATTTGGATCCGTTTATGACTTTTTTGCAACAATCGCCGCACTCGAACTCAATGCCAATTTTTTTGTCTTCTTTTTTGTCCCCGTCTTTTTTGTCCTCGTCGAGTTGCAACTCGTTAATGGCGGACTCCAGTTCTTCCAATACCGGGTCCTTTTTTTCAGGTAAACCCTCTTTAATCTTGTCAAAAATTGTATTTGTATTAGCCTCTTGAGACATGTGGATCACTCCTTTTTTTAATCTTTGATAATATAATATGGGTTCACGTGGAAAAGGTTCCATTTTAAGTTAAACAATTAAGCTAGAATTTAGGTATGAAGGGTGCTAGTTGTAGAACTATGATGAGGCCACGGCATGGGGGCCTAAGTTTTAGCCGTCCACCCGGGCGGCTTTAATTTTGGTGGGGAGGAGGCATGGTAATGTCGGTGCAGGTCTTCCTGTACCATGACAGGTTGCAGAAGGATGTGAATAGCTTGACGGACTTGGTGCAGGAGCTGCGGGAGTGGAAGGCGAGCAAGGAAGAACGCCGAAAAAGCCTGGATGAGAAACTTGACCAGGCAGTGGGCCGTGGGGTTAAGTATCACCACGGCCGTAGCGCTGCTTGGGGCTATAGTGGCGCTGTTCGTGGGGCGGTGAGAGCATGAAAGGTTTCTGGAATGACCCGGACGGCTTAACTATCAACGAGTTTCCGGCACTGACAGTATTGCCGCTTTTTTTATTCGTGGGGGTAAAGCTGGCCCTGACTAATGACTAAAGATATTTCCTCAACACAGGTAGACTTTTTCACGGTGTTAACTTACCCCATCCTGGCCGTAGTGGCCCGACGGGCGATTGAGAATTTTGGCTGGCAACGCTTCAGGCCTCCTAAGCGCCCGCGCAAATGCGCTGGCACTGAGGAGGCTTATAATGGAATTAGTGGTAAGTGGAACTGCGCCGACGGGTCGAAGGGGGAGGAGTAAATGAGGCGAGAAAACAGTACGAATAAGAGGCCGGTCGTTGTTGTTTTAATGGTACTAGCGGCGATTTTTCTTTTTGTTTGCCCAGCCTGGGCCGGAGGGGATAATATCGCAGTTTTCACCATAGGAAAAACCTCGTATTTACTAAACGGCGTCACTTTTGATATGGATGTGGCACCATATATCAAAGATGGCAGAACTTACATACCGCTGCGCTATGTAGCAAAAGCGATGGGTATAACAGATGAAAACATCATTTGGGATCCTAAGATGAAAAAGGTCATGATTGTAAAGGAGAACCAGGTTGTTCAGCTTATTATTGGCAGCAATGAACTCACAATTAATGGAAAGGTTGTTGTGATGGATGTTGCCCCGGAAGTAATAGCGGGCCGGGTCATGCTGCCCATTCGCTGGTTGGCTCACTCGTTGGGCGTTTCTATAGAATGGGATTCTGTATCCAAAACCATTACTGTTGGGGGTTCTAACGAAACGGCCAAGGCAGGAACGCTTTCAGGTGACAACGGACAGGAAAAGGCCCTCGAAAAACCCGTTGTCGACTATAAAGCAATTCTCAAGGAATATAAGTGGTATGATAAAGAGAACAACGAGTGGATATGGCGTGTTCCCGTTCCGGAAGAAATGTATCAATATTACAGGAGTCAACCAAGAATCCATGAACGCATTTTAAAAGAATACATAGAACAGGTCAACAATTTAAGGCGGCGCGCAGAAGAGCTCCGGAGTTATATGGAATACTGGTATCAGCGCTGCAGGATTTTGCCAGGGGACTCTTATTACGAAGCATGGCAAAAATATCAAACGTATATGAGCGCATATAATCAAGCTCAAAGCGAACTCAAGCGAATTTTATCAGAATATCAAAGGTTGCAGTGGTTGTATCAAGCGGCGGAGTATCGGCAGATCCGTGATGGTTACATACCATACGTAACGGAAGAGGGGAATTACGAACTGGTAAGTACCCTGGCGGGAGTGCTTGCCGAAAAGGCGCCTCAAAACCCAGAAGAGAGAATAGAGTTAGCTGCATCTTTCGTCCAGGAAGCAATACCCTACGTAAGTGAAAAGGGTGAGTACCCAAAGTATCCAGTGGAGACGTTGGTAGAAGGCGGGGACTGTGAAGATAAATCCATCTTACTGGCGGCAATTCTCAAGGCGATGGGTTACAAAACGGCGCTGTTGGTCTTCAGGGGCAATCCGGGTCACATGGCAATTGGAGTTGAATGCCCAAACTGTGAGGGCAGTTACTACCTGAAGGACGGCGTTAAATACTTTTATCTTGAAACCACGTCGCCCGGTTGGGCGATCGGTGAGGTTCCATCGGAACACGCAGGAGAGGGCGCATTGGTTTACGTTGTGCCGTAAAACGGTATAACGTGCTTTTGTTAGCCAAATAATGCTTACCCATAGAAGATAAATCTGTTATAATAATTGCAATGGATCATGGAACCAGGAGGGGGTCGAGTTGACGAATTTAGTAGTGGAAGTTGCCGTCAGCTCGACCCCTGTTTACGCCGGCAATAATGACGGGACGCTAAGCTATCGAGTGGCGCCGGAATTGTCAGGGCAGGTACAAATGGGTTCCCTGGTCCTGGTGCCCCTGGGGAAGCGTAGGGCCGTTGGTGTCGTAGTCGCTATAAAGGAAAGAACTGACCGCACCGAGCTGAAGGACGTCGCCGCCGTCCTGGTAAAGGAGTTCCTGCCGCCGGAAATGATAGAAATCGGCCGTTATGTGGCCGGGCGCTATGTATGCCCTTTGGCCGTGGCCGTTAATGCCCTTATGCCGCCGGCGGCGGGCCGCCGCCTGGAGCGGCGGTGGTGCTGGCTGCCCTCCGGGGAAGAAGGGGTGAATGGCGCCATAAGTTTAGTTAGCTGCCTTCCCGCACCGGCGGGGGACGTGGCCGAATATCTATCCCGTCGCGGTGCGGCTTGGGAAAGCCAGCTGCTGCAGTTAGGGCCCAGACGGGAGGTAAGGGCGGCTCTGGAGGCTTTAAAAGCCCACGGCCTGGTCCGGAACGAGTGGTCCTGGCGGGGAATGCCGAAGGAGAGGCGCTTGCCCACGGACGTGGAGGGGGCGGCACAAGCCGCGGCGGTCAAGCCTGATGGGACAGGCCGGCACATAACCTTGGATGCGGCCCAGTTAAGGGCGGCCACCTCCATTAACGCCGCCCTGGGTCGCGGTGGGACATTTTTACTTTACGGGGTTACCGGCAGCGGGAAAACTGAAGTTTACTTGAGCTGCGCCGCCGAGGCCCTGGCCAGGGGATACCAGGTCATGTTCCTTGTACCGGAACATTCCTTAATCCCCCAGATGGTGACCAGAATAAACCAGAGGCTGGAGGCAGAGGTGGCCGTCGTCCATGGCGAACTGGCCGACGGGGAAAGGGCGGCCGTTTGGGAGCGGGCCCGCATTGGGAAGGTCCGGGTGATAGTCGGCACGCGGGCGGCCCTCTTTACCCCCATGCCGCGGTTAGGGCTCATCGTCGTTGATGAAGAACATGCCGGCAGTTATAAACAGGATACGGCGCCCCGCTATGACGCTCGGGAGGTGGCCATCAAGCGCGGGCAGCTCCAGAGGGCGGTGGTGGTCCTGGGGAGCGCCACCCCCAGCACCGAGATATTTTACCTGGCCGGCCAGGGAAAAATACATTTATTAGAACTACCGCAGCGGGCCGGAAATGCCGGCCTGCCCCGGGTGGAAATAGTTGACTTGCGGGCTGAGTTTCACGACGGTCACCACGGCATTTTAAGCCGGCGCCTGGTAGAAGAGATAAACGGCGTCCTGACGGCAGGACGCCAGGCTATCCTTTTTTTAAACCGGCGGGGGTACGCTCCTTACGTCCTCTGCCGTCAGTGCGGCCATGTTCCCTTGTGTCGCCACTGTGCCGTGGCCCTGACCTATCACCGTGACGGAACGCTGAGGTGCCACTATTGCGGCTACATAGAAAGGGCGGAAGGCAAATGCCCCGTCTGCGGGGGGAACCTCTCTCGCCTCGGTTCCGGCACCCAAAGGGTAGAAGAAGAGGTACGGGCCCTATGGCCTGGGGCAAGGATTTTACGGGCCGACAGGGATACTACGGCTAAAAAGGGGCAGTGGGAAAAGATTTACCGGACCTTTGCCGGTGGCGAAGCCGATATCCTTATCGGCACCCAGACCATAACCAAAGGCATGGATTTTCCCGGAGTAACCCTCGTGGGAGTGGTGAACGCCGATTTGTCTTTGTATCAGCCGGATTTTCGCGCCCGGGAACGCACCTTTCAACTTTTAACCCAGGTGGCCGGGCGGGCCGGACGGCGGGACGCCCCGGGTACGGTCGTCATCCAGACCTACAATCCCCAGGATCCGGCCATTGCTTTGGCCGCCTTCCAGGACTATCAGCGCTTTTATGCCCAGGAGATAGCAATGCGCCGGCGCCTGGGCTACCCCCCTTTTGTTAAACTGGTAAGGTTGGGATTTACCGGCTCAGATGAGGCAGAGGTGATAGCAGCTGCCCATGAAGTGGCCGAATTGATAAGTAACGCAGAGAGTAACATTCAGGTTCTGGGGCCTGCCCCCGGGTATCCTTCCCGCCTTAAGGACCTTTATCGCTGGCAATTGATGCTCAAGGTACCCGGTTGGTCGCGGTATAAAAACCGCCTGACCCCCATTTTAGCGCCCTATATTGGCCGCCGCACCATACGCATGATAGTAGATGTGGGGCCGATTAATCCCTGGTAACAGGCAGGAGGCATGGGAATTGGCAGTCTATCAGATTGTACTTTATCCCGACCCCTTATTGCGGGAAAAAGCCCAGGAAGTTAAAAAAATCACCCCTAACATATGGAAACTGCTGGACAATATGGCCGACACCATGTACGCCGCACCCGGCGTAGGCCTGGCAGCGCCACAAATTGGGGTTTTAAAGCGGGTTATTGTCGTTGACGTAGGGGAGGGGCTGATTGAGCTCATTAACCCGGAAATCGTAACCGCTCAAGGTAGGGAAATAGGGCCGGAAGGGTGCCTGAGCATTCCCGGAGCCCAAGGGGAAGTGCCACGGGCGGCCGCCGTGGTCGTACGGGGTTTAGACCGCCATGGCAGAACTAAAGAAATTAAGGCCGAAGGATTCCTGGCCCGGGCTCTACAGCACGAGATTGACCACCTCGACGGCGTCCTATTCATAGATAAAGTCGTGCGCTGGCTGGAGAACAAACCGGGGGAGGAGTAAAAAATGCGCCTGGTCTTTATGGGCACTCCTGATTTTGCCGTGCCCTCCCTTAGGGCCCTCCTCGATTCCCGGCATGAAGTCGTGGGCGTGGTGACCCAGCCGGACCGCCCCCGGGGCAGGGGTAAAAGGCTGCAGCCTCCTCCCGTCAAAGAAGCGGCACTGGCGGTGGGCTTGCCGGTGAGTCAACCGGCGGCCATGAAGGAGGAAGGGTTTCTTTTGGGTCTCAAGGCGTGGCGGCCGGAAGTCATTGTCGTTGTTGCCTTCGGGCGAATCCTTCCGGAGGTCGTCCTGAAAATGCCGGAGAAGGGTTGTATCAATCTCCATGCTTCCCTTTTACCCCGTTACCGGGGCGCGGCCCCCATCCACCGGGCGGTGATGAACGGCGAAACCGAAACGGGCGTTACCACCATGTGGATGGCGCCGCAGCTGGACGCCGGCGACATCATCCTCCAGGAAAGGGTACCCATTGGACCGGATGCGACTACCGGCGAGATCCACGATCGCTTGGCCTTGGTAGGGGCGGAACTCCTGGTTCGCACCCTCGATCTGGTGGCCGCAGGGAGGGCTCCCCGCCATCCCCAGGATGAGGCCCTCGCCACCTATGCTCCGCCCCTCAGCCCGGAGGAAGAGGTTATTGATTGGACGCAGCCCGCGGAAAAGGTTTATAACCTCATCCGCGGTTTGAACCCATGGCCGGGGGCCTATACCTTAAGGAAGGGTTCCCGTCTAAAGGTTTACGGCGCCAAGATTTTGGATACGACTAACGTTGGTCCGCCTGGTCGGGTAGAGGCAATCCTGGAAGCAGGTTTTGTCGTTCAGACGGGCAGGGGAAGGCTTCTTATCACTGCCGTGCAGCCCGAAGGAAAAAAGGTGATGCCGGCGGACGCCTATTTACGCGGCTATCCCCTTATTCCGGGGGAGGTTTTAGGATGCGGATAAAAAAGCGGTTGTTTATCGGCCTGCTGGCTCTAAGCCTTTTATTTATCACGGCAGTAATGGCCGGGGGCTGGTATCTCCTGGCCAATCATACCAGCGTATTAAACCGTGTCCTTTTGATCCTGGGCATCTTTACCCTGGCCGTCCTTTTTTTGATCATTGCCCTGGGGATCGCCGGGCTGGTGTTGATTTTATGGCAGGAACGGAGCCTGCCGTTTTTCCAGCGCTTGGGGATAATTGCCGTAAATACCCTGTTTCCCGTAGCCCTGGCCCTGGGCAGGCGTTTGGGGGTTAAAGAGGACGCCATTAAAGCCTCCTTCATTGAAATGAACAACCAGCTGGTGCGCCTGCAGGGCCTGCGCCTCGAACCCGAACGTATTCTCCTGCTGGCTCCCCACTGCTTGCAGTGGAGCGGCTGTCCCCATAAAATCACCATCGACGTCTCCAACTGCCGCCGTTGTGGTCGCTGTCCCGTGGATGCCCTCCATGCCCTGGCAGAGAAGTACGGCATCCGCCTGGCCGTGGCCACGGGAGGGACTCTTGCCCGGCACTTTGTCAAACAATACCGGCCACGGGCGGTAGTGGCTATTGCCTGCGAACGGGATCTCACCAGCGGTATTCAGGACACCCAGCCTCTGCCGGTGCTGGGGGTTGTAAATTTAAGGCCCCATGGCCCCTGCCTTAATACCCAGGTTAATCTAAATCAGGTAGAGGAGGCCGTTCAGTTTTTCCTATACGGAAAAGCAATGACCAGGCCCCAGGTATACAGGGAAGGGTGGAAAATAGGTAGCAGTGTTTAAACCTTCGGTAAAGCTCCGTCCGGCCGCCTCGGCTCGGGAGGCGGCCCTGCAGGTAATTTACCGGGTGACCGAAGAAGGGGCCTACGCCAACCTGGCCCTGGACGAAGTCTTGAAGGCCGCCGGACTGGAAGGTCGTGAGCGCACCCTGGCGACGGAGCTGGCTTATGCCGCCATTAAGGCCTGGCATACCCTGGATTGGGCCGTCGGCCTTTTTTTAAAACATCCCTTTATTAAACTACCGCCGTGGATTCGCTGTCTGTTGCGCCTGGGCGGAGCCCAGCTCATGTTTTTCCCACGGATACCGGCGCGGGCGGCCATATACGAAACGGTGGAACTGGCCAAAAAATACGGTCACCGGGGTACTGCCGGCCTGGTCAACGGCGTCCTGCGCAGCCTGGAGCGAGGTAAAGAAAGCCTGCCTTATCCCGATCCGGCAGAAGATCCCGCCGGTTTTCTTGCCCTGCGCTATTATCATCCCCGCTGGCTGGTTGAAAAGTGGCTGGCCCAGTTCGGCTACCAAGAAACAGAAGCCCTGTGCCGCGCCGACAATGAACCTCCCCCCCTGGTCATTCGGGTTAACACCCTGAAAACAAACGCCACCGCCCTCGCCGCCCGCCTGGAAGGGGAGGGTGCTATAGTCTGCCCCACAACCTTTGCGCCGGAAGGCTTTATAGTCGAAGGTCTGGGAGGGGTGGAAGCCAGTCCTTCCTTTGCTGAAGGACTGTTCTACGTGCAGGATGAAGCATCCCAGCTGGTGAGTCTTGCTTTAAAACCGGCCCCGGGGTCCCTTGTCATCGATGCCAGCGCCGCCCCTGGCGGCAAAACAACCCATCTGGCCCAGCTTATGGGAAACAGCGGAACCATCCTTGCCTGTGACGTCCATCCTTCACGTCTGCAATTAATTAGGGAAAACTGCCGCCGCCTCGGCGTCACCTGCGTACAGCCGGTTCTGGCCGACGCCCGCGAACTGGGTGAAAGGTACCCGGAACGCGCCGATTATTTGCTCATCGATGCTCCCTGCTCCGGGCTGGGAGTGCTGCGGCGGCGGCCCGATGCCCGCTGGCGCAAAGAGCCGGCCGGTATAAAGGAAATGGCAAAACTACAGCTGGAAATTCTTCTGGGAGCGGAAAAGGCCTTAAAACCCGGTGGTGTCCTGGTTTACAGCACCTGTTCCCTGGCCTCTGAGGAAAACCAGGAAGTCATCAGGCAGTTTCTGGAACAGGCGCCCCATTTCTCCCTTGTCTCTTTAAAACCATTCCTACCGGTCATACCCCAGGATATGGAGGAACAAGCCGGGCAGGGGTGGATCCAGCTGCTGCCCCAGCGCCACGGCACCGACGGGTTTTTCATGGCGCGTCTCAAGAAAGTCGACCTTTAAAGGGTTTTCCCTTTTTATGTAGAATAAGTTTGGCAGGAAAAAATTTTCCGTTGCCAATTTTTTAGGGTTTTGGAGGGCAAAAGATATATGGACGTGATGCCCTGGACGTCTTTGCTTTTTCAGTCGATACCGGAGGAGATTATTTTAGTTACCCTAGGCCTGGCCCTGGTGGGGAAATACCCCCGCATGCGAGGGATCGTTACAACGGGAATAATCGTGGCGGTTTTTTCTTTTTTCTTCCGCCGTCTGCCCCTGGGTTTCGGGATACATACCTTGAGCGGTATAGCGGTTATGGCACTGACCATGCACCTTGTTTTACGCCTTGATCTATGGCGGGGGCTGATGGCCGCATTTTTGAGCCTGGTGGCCTTAGGACTGGTGGAGAGCATTACCATCCCCGCCATGATTTTTTTGACCGGGATTCCCTTTGAAAGGGCCGTAACCGATCCCTGGCGGCGCATCCTTTTTCCTTTGCCGGAAGAAATCATTCTGGCTTTGGCGGCTTATATATTACGCCGGCGGCGCATATCCCTTCTTCCTAAAGATGAACCGCGGTTGGGATTAACCGGAAGGAAATACAAAGAAGGAAATAAATGATGAAGCAAAATAACCTCCTGTGGCTCATCATTTTGCTTGTTCTTTTTCAAAGCGTTATAATCAGCATTTTAAATATTAACTTCTACGTCGGCCGCGCTTTTCCCATTTTGCCCCTGGAAAGGACCACATTTGGTCATTTATCACTGTCCTCCCTGCTGATGTTGAGTTCGGTGGGTTTGATATATGTTTTGTTTACGGCGGCGCGGCGGGAAAAGAAGATCATGCAGCAGGAGCTCTATATCGAAAATTTAAAGGAAAGCTTGAATAATTTAAGGGCCCAGCGCCACGATTTCATCAGCCACCTGCAGGCGGTTTACGGGCTACTGCAGTTGAAAAGGGACGAGGACGCCCTGGAGTACATAACTTCCATCTGCAGCATGGTGCGCCAGCCCACCCGCATCATCGAGGTCAACCAGCCGGTGCTGGCGGCCCTTTTGCAGACCAAGGCCGCCGTGGCGGAATCTCTGGGCATCGGCTTTCAGTTTGAAATAAACAGCGATTTGAAGGATTTTTTTCTGCCCCAGGCCGTGATAACCAGCATCTTCGGCAACCTCCTGGACAATGCCGTTGAAGCCGCTCTGGCGGCCAGGCCCGGTGTAGAGAAGCGCATATGGCTGCGGATTTTTACTGCCGGTAATTATTACTGCTTTGAAGTGGGCAACACCGGACCGGTTATTCCCCTGGAGATGCAGCAGAAAATCTTTGAGAGGGGTTTTACCACCAAGAGGGAAGGCAAAGAAAACCACGGCCAGGGACTCTATATCGTCCGAAAACTGGTAACTGAATATAATGGCCGGATTGATGTGTTGAGCAGTGACCAGGGAACGGTATTCACGATAAAATTTCCATTTTGATTGCAAAAATTTTCTATCCCAAGGAGGAAATTGAAGAAATATGTAGAATAATATGGTAAAAACAACAAGTATTTATGGAGTAGGTAAAACATTGTTGAGTATCCATGATGTGGCCGGAACAGCGGCGGCATACCTGGTGACCCGACTGCCGGCAAACTACCGGCGACCGGAGGTCGAGGTGGTGGCCTTCGGCCTGGAAGTGCTCATTGGGGGTCTGCTCCAGCTCGCGGTTTTTGTGGCGACGGCCAGGTACCTGGGCCTGCTGCCGGAAATGACGGCAGCCCTCATTACCATGGCCACCTACCGCCTCTTGTCCGGCGGCCCCCACTGCAGCGCCTATTACCGCTGCTTGATATTGTCGGCGCTGACTTTAAACCTCTTAGCATTCATAGGGCACAGGCTGGCGTATTTTATGGCCGGAATATTACCGGCGGGTTTTCTCCTGGTATACGGCGTAAGCCTGTTAATCGCCCGGCGGCTGGCGCCCCGGGATACGGAAGCCGCTCCCATCATCAGTCCGGTGCGCCGCGCCAGGTTAAAAACGGCATGTTATCTGTGGCTGCTGGCATGGTTGGTACTGGTCTTACTTGGTTATTATCGGGGTTGGTCGCCCGGGGTTTTGATCGCGAGCATGGCGGCCCTAACTTGCCAGAGTTTATCCCTTACCCCTCTAGGTTTTACCGTCGTGGGACGGGTGGACAGATTTTTAAAGCGCCTTTTGCCCCTGGGATGAAAATGGTATGGGAGGTGAAATTCCATGTGGAAGAAGCTAGCAGCAGCGGCGGTTACTTTAAGTGTGGCCCTTGCCGTGCTGGTGGCCAATGCCGGGGCTTTACCTACCAGCCTCCTGGCGTGGCATCAACCTGAAGTGCCGGCCCGTTTGCGCAGATAAAGGGTTAAAGGGTTTTATCTACTATAATTAAAGGGGATTAACTCCCCTTTTTTTTCATGAAGTTGATGCCACCGGTGGTTAATGTGGTATATTATGGTTTAGCTTCACTAATAATAAAACAGGAGATGGTTATGAATACCAGCATCGACCTCAGGGGTCTGCTGCCCGGAGAACTGGCGGAGCTGGCCGCTACCCTTGGGGTAGAGCCCTACCGCGGCCGCCAGCTCTTTCGCTGGCTCCATCGACGCCTGGCTACAAGCCTGGCGGTTATGACCGATCTGCCCGCGGACTTCCGGGAACGACTGGCGGAAAAGGCCTTTCTCCTACCGGTAAAAGTAATGGATCGCCGTGTGGCGGACGGCGGGCTGACCCGCAAGCTGCTGCTAAGCCTGGTGGACGGTGAGCTCATCGAATGCGTTCTCATGATCTATGATGAAGGCCGCCGGAGGCTGACGGCTTGTTTGTCGAGCCAGGTGGGCTGCGCCATGGGATGCACCTTTTGTGCTACCGGACAAAGCGGGTTCCGCCGCAACTTGACGACAGGGGAAATCATCCTTCAGGCCCTGGCCTTAATGGAAGAGGTCCGCCGGGAGATGCCGGACGCACGCCTTAGCAATATCGTCTTTATGGGGATGGGAGAACCCCTCCTTAACTACCGGGCCGTGATAAAAGCGGCACGCATTTTCGAACATCCGGATGGTTGGGGTATAAGCCACCGCCGTATAACCGTGTCTACCTGCGGGCTGGTACCCCAAATTAAGCGGCTGGCGGGAGAAAAACCGCCCTTGGAACTGGCCGTTTCCCTGCACGCCGCCACCAATGAACTGCGGGAGCGGTTAATGCCCATCAATAGGCGCTATCCCCTGGAAGAATTGATTCCGGCCTGCCGCCATTACGGTCGAGTTACCGGCCGGCGGATTACCTTTGAGTATGCCCTCATCGACGGCCTCAACGACCGTCGTCGCGACGCCCGGCGCCTGGTCGAGCTGCTTCGGGGCGTACCGGCCTTTGTCAACCTGATTCCTTTAAACCCCATCCCCGGCGATCCCTTTAGGGGTACGAACCGGGCAAAAGCCCGGATGTTTGCTTCCTGGCTTGAAGAGCATGGATTGGCGGCCGCCGTAAGGGAAAGCCGGGGCCGGGATATAGCCGCCGCCTGCGGCCAGCTGCGCGCCGAAGCCCACCGGGAGGTGTTTTGATGGACTTGCTGGAAAAAAATGAACGTTTCTGGCAGCGGCTGTTTGATAATCTTTTTCGCCGCGGTACCGGCGTACCTTTGCAACCGGTAGAAATCGCTAAAAGAATGGCAAAAACCATGCTGGCGCAGCGAACGGTAAGCGTCAGCAGGGTTTACGTGCCCAATATTTATTTAGTCCATTTAAATCCAGGGGACTTTGAACGCCTCTCGGCCTTTGAACACGCCCTGGCCGAAGAACTGGCCGACTATTTAAAAAGAAAAGCCGCCGAGCAAAATTTAACGATGGTTGGTGAACCCAGGGTGGAATTTGAAGTGGAGGAAGAGGTGGCGCCGGGAGATGTGCGCATCCACGCCCGCATGGAAGAAGGGCATTTAGAAGATAAAAAGTTTGAAACCGTCCAAGAGGACGACACTTTAATCTACAAAGGCGTCGCTGAGGAACGGGTCGAAGAGACGCGGCGGCCTTCCTTTAAGCTTGTCGTCACCGCCGGGCCGGACGCCGGGCGGACTTTCCTGCTGCGGCCAGGGAAACAGGTTATCGGGCGCCATCCGGCCTGTGATTTTCTCCTTACCGACGAGCAGGTGTCTCGCCGCCATTGTCAGCTGGAGGAAAGCCACCAGCGGGTTTTAGTGGTTGATTTGGGAAGCCGCAACGGTATGCTGATTAATGGTAAAAGGGTTGAGCGGGCTTTTTTGACGCCAGGGGATTGTATACAAGTCGGCCGCACCGTGTTAGAATTACAGTTAAGCTAATCTAAAAACGGGTGAGTACCGTGGCGGAAATTTTATTGGCCGGGTTGCGGTTTATCTTCGTCCTGCTCCTTTATTTATTTATCTGGCAGGCCTTAAGGCTTATGTATACGGAACTTTATCCGGCCTCCAGGGGCAAAAGCAGGCAAAAAACAATAGGGCGTCCGATTTTGACGGTTGTAGAAACAAAAAGTCCGGGGATAAAAAAAGGAGAAAAATACTTCCTCGGCGAAAATATTACCATCGGCCGAGAGCCGGGAAACGATATCGTCATTGAAGATCTTCACGTTTCCACCCGTCATGCGTTAATTACCCGCCGCGGTGACGAATGGCATCTGATAGACCTCAAGAGCACCAACGGCACTTATGTAAATGGGAGGTTCTTGACCGGCCCCCATATTTTACGCCCAGGCGAGGAAATACGTATAGGCGGCGTAACCTTTAAAGTGGGGTGGGAGGATGCGAGCCGAAGCCCTTTCCCATACCGGACTGGTGCGGCCCGGTAATGAAGATTGTTTTATCAGCGACGTTAAGAGGGGTTTTTTCGCCGTTGCCGATGGTATGGGCGGGCACCAGGCCGGAGAAGTTGCCAGCTATCTGGCCTTAAGGGCTTTAAGCGACAGGCTTTTTGGTTTTTCGGAAGGTGAACCCCTGGTACGTTTGAAGAAGGCGGCGGAGTTCGCCAATGAGGTTGTTTACCGGAGTTCCCTGGCCGACCGCGACAGGTCAGGTATGGGTACGACCTTGACCGCCGTGTGGATCTTGAACGGCAAGGCCTACCTGGTACATATCGGCGACAGCCGTGCCTATCTGTACCGCGACGGACAGTTACAGGTTTTAACCGACGATCATTCTTATGTAGGTGAACTTGTGCGTATGGGAGGCCTCACGGCGGAAGAGGCCCGGGTTCACCCGCGGCGCAATATCTTAACTCGGGCCCTGGGTACCGATGAAAGGGCAGACATCGACAGCCGCGAAATAGCATTGAAACCGGGCGATCGCCTGCTTTTGTGTACCGACGGCCTTTATGAGGTCGCTTCCGATGCCGAACTGGCCGATGTCCTCAACAGGCACGGTGAACTGTCTGTGGCGGCGAAGGAACTGCTGCGTTTGGCCCTGGAGCGGGGCGGACCGGACAACGTAACGGTGGTGTTGGCCCTTTATGAGTAACGGTGTCGGCCCTCGCAGGGGGCGGGAGATGCGCCTGCTCCTGTGGCCTTCTTTAATCTTGGTGGCCGGATACGGTTATATGGCGACCTTGGCTACCGACCGGCCTGCCTGGTCTCCCGACTATGCCCTGGTCCTTTTGCTGGCGGGTTACTGGGGAGTACATTTTATTTTAAAGGCCGTCCGTCACGGCGGCGATGAGTATCTTTTTCCCCTGGCGGCCATGCTCACGGCTTTAGGGCTTGTATTTTTATATCGCCTGGATGCCGGCCTCGCTTACCGCCAGATTATTTGGACGGCGGTGGGGCTCTTGGTGTTTATAGTGGTGGCCGTGGGCTTTCGCGATTATCAGCGTCTGGAGCAGTATCCCTATCTCTTTTTATCCCTGGGACTTTTTTTCCTCGTTATAACCGTCCTAATGGGAACGCGTATCGGCGGCGCCAAGAGTTGGTTGACGCTGGGAACTTTCCGCATGCAGCCGGTAGAAGCGGTAAAAGTCCTCATGGTCATGTATTTGACGGGATATTTAAGCGAGAAAAGGGAACTTTTGGTCCAGGGCGGCGGACGCTCCGTATGGGGACCGCTGCTGGTGGTCGTGTGTCTGGCTGTATTCCTGCTGATTCTCCAGCGGGATCTCGGTTCGGCCTTAATCCTTCTGGTAACTTTCCTGGCCATGCTTTACCTCTCTACCGAGCGCCTGCGATTTTGCCTGGCGGGGGGAGCCCTTTTTGGTGTGGGAGCGGTGCTGGCTTATCTGATTTTCCCGCATTTGAGGACGCGCATCAATGTATGGCTCGACCCCTGGGCCGATTACAGCGGGGCTGGTTACCAGATCGTTCAGTCATTGATCACCCTGGGAAGCGGCGGTATCTTTGGGACGGGCCTGGGTCTGGGTTATTCCCAGGTCATACCGGCCGTCGCCACCGACTTTATTTTTGCCACCATGGGTGAAGAAATGGGTTTAATGGGCAGCCTGGGTGTGATCCTCCTTTACCTGTTGTTTAGCATCAGGGGTTTTCGTGCCGCCCTGAAGGCTACCGACGAGCAGGGGGTCCTGCTGGCCGGAGGTCTCACGATACTCATCACCTTTCAGGCTTTGATAATCATAGCCGGCGTTACCAAGCTCCTGCCTTTGACGGGAGTAACCCTCCCCTTTGTCAGTTACGGCGGCAGCTCCCTGGTGATCAGCTATCTGCTGCTGGCTTTAATTTTAAACGTCAGCGAGACCGGCGGGGAGATAAAACCGTGAAAAGGGGCGTTCGGCACCTGGCCCTGGCCACAGGCATATTTTTTACCGTTCTTATTCTTTACGTTACCTATATCCAGGCCGTTGCCGGGGAAAGGCTTTATTTAAATCCCCTCAATCCCCGTTTACAAGCTGTGGAAAAAGAAACAATACGAGGAACGATTTATGATCGGGACGGCAGGGTTCTGGCGCGGACGGTCGAAATTGCCGGCCGGCTCCAGCGCCAGTATCCCTTCGGTCCGGCAGCGGCCCAGATAGTTGGATACGTTTCCAGCCGTTTCGGGAGCAGCGGCCTTGAGGCCGTCCGGGACGGCGATCTCCTGGGTCTTACCGGATGGCAGCGCCTGAGCAACATGGGAAGGCGTTTGGCGGGCCAGGTTGCCCGGGGTAACAATCTGTATCTTACTTTAGACGTCGAACTGCAGAAGCTGGCAACGTCACTCCTCGCCGGACGGCGGGGGGCGGTTGTCGCCCTGGACCCGCGCAGCGGTGCCGTGCTGGTGCTGGCCAGCAGCCCCACCTTTGATCCCAACAGGCTGGAGGAGGAATGGCAGCGGATAAACAGCACTGCCGCCGGCAGTCCCCTTCTTAACCGGGCTATACAGGGCCTTTATCCCCCCGGTTCGATTATGAAGCTGGTTACGGCGACGGCGGCCCTGGAAGCCGATCCTAGCCTCTGGCAGCGCGATTTTTACTGTCCCGGTTACCTGGAAGTAGAAGGATGGAAGCTGACTTGTCCCCGGCCCCACGGCCATCTGACTTTTGAAGAGGCAATGATGTATTCTTGCAATGTGACCTTCGCTGCCCTGGCCCTGGAAACCGGCGGAGATAAATTCAAGGAGACGGCTACCCTTTATGGCTTTAACAGACCCTTGGAGTTCGAACTGCCGGTAGCAACATCACGCATTCCCGAGGGCTTAGACACCGCCAATCTGGGGGAGGGGGCGATTGGTCAGGGTGCCGTGCTGGCCACGCCCCTGGAGATGGCCATGGTGGCGGCGGCTATTGCCAATAAAGGGATTCTGATGCAACCCTATTTAGTGGAAAAGGTTACGGCGGCAGACGGCCGTCCTCTGTGGGGGGCCGTACCGCGGGTTCTGCAAGTGGTATCCGGAGGGGAAGTAGCTGTTCGTATCAAGGACGCCATGGTAGCTACAGTTAACGGAGGGACGGCTACGGCTGCCGGCCTGGCGGGAGTGCCGGTCGCGGCTAAAACGGGTTCCGCCCAAAATCCGGGAGGGGAAGCCCATGCCTGGCTGGTGGCCTTTGCGCCCGCATCAGAACCCCGCGTCGCTGTAGCCGTTATCGTGGAGAATGCCGGTGCAGGCGGTGCGGTGGCGGCTCCCATTGCGCGGGAAATTTTGGCGGCAGCCTTAAGGCGGTGAACAGTCATGGATAAAATGATCGGTAAAATCCTTGAAGGTAGATATGAAATACTGGATGAGCTAGGCGGCGGAGGTATGGCCCGGGTCTACCGGGGTCAGGACCGCCTGCTCCACCGTTTCGTTACCATCAAAATATTGCGGGAACAATTTGCCAGCGATCAGGACTTCTTAACCCGCTTCCAGAAGGAAGCCCAGGCCGTAGCCAGGTTGTCTCATCCCAATGTGGTGAGCATCTACGATGTAGGTCAGGAAGATGGTATTCATTACCTGATTATGGAATACGTAGAAGGTCGGTCGCTAAAGGAGGTAATCAGCGAAAGGGGTCAGCTGCCGCCCCGGGAAGCAGTCGACATTGCCCTGCAGATCTGCGATGCTTTAGAACACGCCCATGAGAACGGTATTATCCATCGGGATATCAAACCCCACAATATCCTCATTACCCGCAACGGCCGGGTAAAAGTAACGGATTTCGGCATCGCCCAGGCGGCCAGCGAGGCCACTATGGCTTACGGCGGTACCATGATCGGTTCCGTGCACTACTTGGCCCCGGAACAGGCCCGGGGTGGGTTGACCGGTCCGGCAGCAGATATCTACTCCTTTGGTATTGTTCTCTATGAAATGCTCACGGGGGAGCTGCCCTTTAAAGGCGAGACGCCGGTGGCCGTGGCCATCAAGCATATCCAGGAAACGCCCCGCCCCCCGCGGGAGATAAATCCCGACGTGCCCCCGGCCCTAGAGCGCATTGTTATGCGCGCCCTGGAAAAGGAACCGGAACGGCGCTATCCATCTGCCGCCGCCCTGCGTTCCGACCTGCTGGCGATAAAGGGCGCTCTGGCGGAAGACACCTTTGCCACCCAGGTTTTACCCGTGGTGGAAGATGATCCTCCGGCGCCTGAAGGTCGGCCGCGGCGGCGGCCGCGGGTGTGGGCGTGGGTTTTGACGGCGCTGGTTTTTCTAAGTCTGGCCGGCGCAGGATTGTGGGCGGGATTCCGTTACTACCTCATGGTTGGGGAGACGGTGGTTCCTGGGGTAATAGGGCTTAATGAAAGCCAGGCTTTAGATCGGCTGGCGACCGCGGGCTTACGCGGTCAGGTCGGCAGCCGCCAGTACAGTACGGAAGTGCCGGCGGGACAGGTAATGGCCCAGGAGCCCGCGGCCGGTGAAAAGGTGCGCCGGGGCCGCATTGTCGTTTTGACCGTCAGCCAGGGCAGCCGCTTAGTAACGGTACCTTCGGTAATCGGGTTGACGGAGAGAGATGCCCGGCTGCGCCTGGAAAATGAGGGCTTCCGGGTAGCCGCCGATTCCTTAAAGGTATATAACCCAAGCATTCCCCAGGGGTCGGTGGTGGAGCAAAATCCGCCAGGAAACAGCAAGCAGCCCGAGGGTACGGAAGTCCGGCTGATTATCAGCAAGGGCCCCGAACCCCAATTGATTCCCGCACCATCTTTAATAGGCAAAACCCTGACCGAAGCCCAGCAGGAACTGGCTGCGGCCAAATTACAGCAAGGCACCATCACCTACCAGCGGAGCGAAGAACAGTTCGCGGGGATAGTTATTTCCCAGGACCCGCGGCCGGGGGCCAGTATTCTGCAGGGAAGCGCCGTTAACCTGGTAGTCAGCCAGGGTCCGGGGCCGGCCCAGAAACAGCTGGGGCTTACCATTCCCCCGGCACCTGATGACAAGGAACATGAGATCCGCGTCGTGGTTGAGGACGCCAAGGGGAGTAACGAAGTATTGAAGAGGAAACAGCAGCCCGGTCAAGAGATTCAAGCCGTAATAACCTATTACGGCAAAGGGACCCTCCGGGTCCTGCGCGACGGCAATCTCATATACGAACGCAATTTGCCATAAGGAGGATGGTATGGAAGGCATCCTTTTAAGGCGCTACGGTGGATTTTATTATGTTGAAAGCGAAGGCCGTGTTCTGACCTGCCGCGCGCGTGGTCGTTTAAAGCGTGAAGGCGAGCTCCTGCCCGGCGACCGGGTAGAAGTGACTGTTTTAGGCCCGGGAGAAGGGGTGATCGAGGGGGTTAGACCCCGGAGCACCCTTCTGGAACGCCCTTCCGTGGCCAACGTCGAACAGGCAATTATCGTCTTTTCTTTAAGCACCCCGCCTCCCGATCTGGAGCTCCTCGACCGCCTGCTTTTTTTAAGCAGCGTCAAAGGTATCCGGGCCGTAATCGTCTGGAATAAAGCCGACGAGGCACTAAAAGAGCACCTGGAACTGCCAGGACTTTACCGGCAGATCGGCTATCAGGTTTTAATCGCCAGCGCCCGCACCGGGCGGGGGGTGGATGGGCTGCAGGAGATTTTGTCCGGGCGTCTCAGCACCTTTGCCGGCCCATCCGGAGTGGGTAAATCTTCCCTTTTAAACGCCATCCATCCCGCCCTTAACCTGCGCACCGGTGAAGTGAGCGTAAAAAGCGGCCGCGGCCGCCATACCACCCGTCATGCCGAGTTAATCCGGCTGCCCGGCGGCGGCTGGGTGGCCGATACCCCCGGTTTCAGCCGCCTGGATTTACCCTCTATGGACCACCAGGAGGTTGCCGCCCATTTTCCCGAAATGGAACCGTATATAGGCAGGTGTCGTTTTAATTCCTGCCTGCACAGGTGCGAACCCGGATGTGCCGTGGTCGCGGCAGCAGCCACGGGAGAAATCACCAGGCATCGCTATGAACATTATCTTAAATTTTTGGAGGAAATAATCGCCAAAGAAAGGAGTTATTAATCCTTGCCTATAATTGCCCCCTCCCTGCTGGCCGCCGATTTTACCAACCTGCAGGCGGAAATAGATGACGTAGCCGCTGCCGGCGCCGACTGGTTGCATTTGGACATTATGGACGGCCATTTCGTCCCTAATATCACTTTTGGGCCCGATTTGGTAGCCGCTTTAAGGCCGAAAAGCCAGTTGGTTTTTGACGTACATCTAATGATCGCGCACCCGGAAGAATTTATAAACGCCTTTGCCGCTGCCGGTGCCGATTATATCAGCGTTCACGTCGAGGCCTGTGTTCACCTGCACCGGGTTTTACAACAAATCCACGCCGCCGGCTGCCGGGCGGCCGTAGCCCTAAACCCGGCGACGCCCTTGACGGTGCTGGAACATATCCTTTCAGAGGTGGATATGGTATTGCTGATGACGGTAAACCCGGGATTCGGCGGCCAGGAGTTTATCCCGGCCATGCTGCCGAAAATAGCCTCCCTGGCGGCCATGCTGCGGGAGCGAAAAAAAGTAGATGTTTTGCTGGCGGTGGACGGAGGCATTACTCCGGAAACGGCCCGTGAGGCCTGCCGGGCGGGTGCCGACGTATTGGTGGCCGGTTCGGCAATTTTCGGTCGTAAGAATCGGGCCGCCGCCATTAACGCTTTACGCGGAGTAGCATCTTAAGGCACTTCTTTCTTGACGCCGTCCATTTCCAGGTCTATAATTACATTAACGTCCTTCGGGGTGAGGTGCAATTCCTTACCGGCGGTAAAAGCCCGCGAGCCGTATGGCAGACCCGGTGCAATTCCGGGGCCGACAGTGAAAGTCTGGATGGGAGAAGGCGTTGTATCTTTTCTGTTATCTAACCCCGGAGGCTGCCCCGGGGTTTTTTAATGTCTGAAAACGCAAGGAGCAAATGCCCATGCAGCCCCAAGACATTCAGTATATGCGCCGGGCCCTGGAACTGGCCCGGCTGGGCCTGGGACGTACGAGCCCCAACCCCGCCGTGGGGGCTGTGATTGTTCGGGACGGCCGGGTGGTGGGGGAAGGTTACCACCAAAAGGCCGGCACGCCCCACGCCGAAATCCATGCCCTGCGGGCGGCGGGAGAAGCGGCCCGGGGAGCCACCCTTTACGTTACCCTCGAGCCCTGCTGTCATTACGGCCGCACACCGCCGTGCACGGAGGCCATCAAGGGTGCGGGGATACGGCGGGTGGTGGCGGCCATGGCCGATCCCAACCCCAAGGTTGCCGGCGGCGGTTTCCAAGACCTGCGCCGGGCCGGTATTGAAGTGGAAACAGGTCTTCTGGAAGACGAAGCCCGGCGGCTCAATGAAGCCTTCATCAAATATATAACCACCGGCCGGCCCTGGGTGACCATGAAGGTGGCCATGACCCTGGACGGAAAAATCGCCACCCGCACCGGTGCCTCACGCTGGATTACCGGCCCGGAAGCCAGATTAAAGGCCCATGAACTCCGGGATACCCATGACGCCGTCCTCGTGGGTATCGGTACCGTACTGGCCGACGACCCCGCACTCACCACCCGCCTGCCGGGAAACAGGGGCCGTGACCCGGTGCGGGTTATTTTGGACAGCCGCCTGAGAATACCCTTGACGGCGAAGGTTTTACACCTGCCTTCTTCCGCTCCCACCCTGGTGGCCACCACCGCCGCCGCCCCGGCGGAAGTTAGGGAGCGACTGCAGGCAATGGGCGTCGAAGTCCTGATATTTCCGGAAGAAGACGGGCGCGTCGCCTGGGAGCCGCTGTTGGCCGAACTGGCCGGGCGCCAGCTTACGAGCATCCTGGTGGAGGGCGGAGCGGGAGTGAACGCCAGTGCCCTGGCTTGCGGGGTGGTAGACAAAGTGGTGACCTTTATTGCACCGAAGATTTTCGGCGGCCTCGCCGCTCCCGGGCCGGTAGGAGGGGAAGGGGTGGCCACCCCCGGGGAGGCCTGGCAATTGGAGGGGATGGAAGCAACACCCTGCGGTGATGATGTGATGATCAGCGCTTATCTGGTGAAAAGAAGGGGATAAAGGTGTTCACCGGCCTGGTCGAAGAAATAGGGGTGGTCCGCCGGGTGGAAGCTGCGCCCATGGGGGCCCGCCTTACCATTGCCGTGAAGGAAATAATCGCTGGGACCAGGGTGGGCGACAGCATAGCCGTCAACGGCGCCTGCCTGACCGTCGTTGAGTTAATGCCGGCGGCGATCGTCGCCGAGGTAATGGCAGAAACTTTAAGGGTAACCAACCTCGGTTCTCTAAAACCCGGGGACAAAGTAAACCTGGAACGGGCCCTGCGCCTGGGAGACCGTCTGGGCGGTCACCTGGTAAGCGGTCACGTCGACGGCGTGGGCGAAATTAAAAGCAAGCGCCGGGTGGGAATCGCCTGGGAGATGGAGGTCGCAGTTCCCGCAGGCCTGGAACGATATATTGCCCCCAAGGGCTCCCTGGCCCTCGATGGTACGAGCCTGACGGTTATCGATATAAAAGGCAATAAGGTCGCTGTCGGCCTTATTCCCCATACCGCCGCCCATACCATCCTGGGTGTCAAGGGACCGGGCGATAAGGTAAATGTAGAGGTGGACCTGCTGGCCCGTTATTTAGAAAGGCTCCTCGCCCGTACTCCAAAAGAAGGGGGCGGGGAGGGGTTGACCTGGGAATTTCTAGCCGCCAACGGCTTTATTTAAGTAAGGAAGAAGGTGCCTATCGTGGTGGAAGAACAGATCAAATTCAATACGATTGAAGAGGCAATCGAGGATATACGTAACGGACGGATGGTAGTGGTGGTTGACGATGAGGATCGGGAAAATGAAGGGGACGTGATTATTGCGGCGGAAAAGGTTACCCCCGAAGCCATAAATTTCATGGCCACCCATGCCCGGGGTCTTATCTGCGTTCCCATGGAAGGCCGGCGCCTGGACGAGCTGGAGTTGACCCCCATGGTTTCGCAAAATACGGAAACCATGGGAACGGCCTTTACCGTATCCGTCGACGCGGCGGAAGTGACGACGGGCATTTCCGCCTTTGAACGGGCCCTCACCGTTAAAAAGCTTATCGATCCCCGCACCAGGCCGGAAGATCTGCGCCGGCCGGGACATATATTCCCCTTAAGGGCCAAAGAGGATGGCGTCTTGAGACGGGCCGGTCATACCGAAGCGGCCGTGGACCTCGCCCGCCTGGCGGGGTTATATCCGGCCGGGGTTATTTGCGAGATTATGAATCCCGACGGCACCATGGCCCGGGTGCCCCAGCTATATAAATTCTGCCAGGAGCACGGTTTAAAGCTCATTACCATTGCCGATTTAATTAAGTATCGCCGCCGGACGGAAAAGCTCGTCCGCCGGGTGGCCGAGGCCGACCTGCCTACCGCCTACGGACACTTTAAGGCCGTGGCTTATGAAGAAATAATGAGCGGTAAGGGGCATCTGGCCCTGGTTAAGGGCGATATCGACGGCGAAAATCCAATACTGGTCCGGGTCCATTCCGAATGTTTGACGGGGGACGTTTTCGGATCTTTACGCTGCGATTGCGGTGAACAGCTCCAGCAGGCCATGACCATGATTGAGGCCGAAGGTCGCGGCGTTGTCCTCTATATGCGCCAGGAAGGCCGGGGCATCGGCCTCCTCAATAAAATAAAGGCCTACAAACTCCAGGAAGAAGGCAAGGATACGGTAGAAGCCAATGAAGCCCTGGGCTTTCCGGCCGACCTCAGGGACTACGGCATCGGTGCCCAGATCCTGGCTGACTTGGGTGTGAAAAAGATCCGGCTTCTCACCAACAATCCGAAAAAGATCGCCGGGCTGGAAGGTTATGGCCTGCAAGTTGTGGAAAGGGTTCCCATCGAGATGTGTCCCAACCGGGTCAACAGGCGGTACCTGAAGACAAAAAAGGAAAAACTGGGCCACCTGCTGCAGATAAGTTGAGAAAAATGCAGGTATTATTAAAGGGCAGGGTATGTCCCTGCGCCACTCAAAAGCTTCGCGCCGACAGGACAACGGCTAGGTTCGGACCGTTGCACGCCGCCTGCGGATTGCCAATGAAAAAGCTTCTGGTTCCGCAAGCCTTCTATCATCTATGAGGTTACGCTTGTTTCCTTACAAAGGTGCGCTCAGGCGTCCTCGGCGCCGGCAACGGTTGCCTCACCTAGCCTGTCCTGTTACCGGCGCTGCGCTATTCGCGGCTCAGGGACATACCCTGCCATTAACAACATTAAGCAAAGGAGGCCTTTTCCCTATGCCCAATATTTTGACGGGCCAGTTCCAGGCTCAAGGGTTAAAATTCGGCATCGTCGTCAGCCGTTTCAACGAGTTTATTACTACAAAGCTCCTCGACGGAGCTTTGGATGCCCTACTACGCCACGGCGCCGATCCGGCGGCAATTGACGTGGCTTGGGTGCCGGGAGCCTTTGAAATCCCTCTCGCGGCCCAAAAAATGGCGGCCCGGGGTTATGACGCCGTTATCTGCCTGGGCGCCGTCATCCGCGGCGCCACTCCCCATTTTGAATATGTGGCCGCCGAGGTCACCAAGGGCGTTGCCCAGGTGGGGCTAAACAGCGGCATTCCCGTTATTTACGGCTTGATTACTGCCGATACCATCGAGCAGGCCGTCGAGCGGGCCGGTACAAAGGCCGGCAATAAAGGTTTCGACGCCGCCATGGCGGCCATGGAAATGGCCAATCTCTTTAAAACTATGGCTGGGCAGGGGTAGAAGATGCGCATAGGAATCATAAGCGACACCCACGGCGACGGGGCCGCTTGGGAACAGGCCCTGGCCAACTGTTTTCGGAATGTGGACATGATAGTTCACGCCGGCGACGTCCTTTACCACGGTCCCCGCAACCCCATTGTGGCTACCTATGCCCCCAAAGATCTGGCGACCCTTATTAAAGAAGCGTCCGTACCCCTTTTAATCGCCCGGGGTAATTGCGACGCGGAAGTTGATAGTATGGTTTTAAATCTTCCCCTCATGGAACAGGTAGTCGTCCAAATGGGCAGGCGCCGTCTTGTGGCCCAGCACGGCCATCGTTTGGTCGCAGGCGATGCCGAACAGCTGGCCGCATATTACCAGGCGGATCTCTGGATAAGCGGCCATACCCATGTGGCTAGGCTCATCGCCTCCCAGGGACGTCTCTTCGTCAATCCCGGCAGTCCAAGTTTGCCCCACAGCGGCCCCCTGGGAAACATCAAGACGGTGGCATTGGCCGATGAAGAAGGGGTGAAAATTCTGGCTGTGGCAACCGGGGAAGTTCTGCAGGAGATGGCCTGGCCGCAAAAGTAAATATAATGATAGAAGGATAAAACCCGGGGTTTGTACCCCGGGTTTATTTAAATACTTTTATACCCCTCATACCGCCCGTTGAACCTTGCCTGAGCGCAGGCAACGGGTGCATACATAGACCTTTTTCGGCGTCCCGTTTAGAAGGACTTTTACCCGTTGGAGATTGGGCGACCACGTGCGCTTAGTCTTAATATTGGAGTGGCTGACTTGGTTGCCGGTGGTAGTCTTTTTGCCGCAGATGCTGCAGACGGCCATTTGTTTCACCTCGCTTTTCTCCCTACGGGCGATATTTTACCAGAGAAAGGCTCATAAGGCAAGGAGGGAACGCCTTCAGTCCTGTTGAAATAATAAAAAAGGGGTGGTGATTCTTGCAATGAACGGCGAAAAAAAAGCCAGGGTCGTTCACCTGCAGATAACGCCGGAACTTGCCGTACTTGAAGTGCTGCAGGCATATCCTGAAGTGCGCCAGGTGTTTTCCCGCTATGGTATGGGCTGCCTGGAGTGCATGGGAGCTGTCAATGAAACCATAGCCGACTGTGCCCGTAGCCACGGGGTTAACCTGGAAGAACTGTTGCAGGATTTAAATAGAGCTATCGGGACCCGGAGATGAGGCTGAATGGATAAACGTTCGGTTGCAGCGTTAAAATATGTGGGGACCCAAAGGGCAGTACGTCTTAAAAAGCTGGGCATAAAGACCGTCGGTGATCTTCTCTGGTACTTTCCCCGCCGCTATGAAGACCGGCGCCTGTTGAAGGGTCTGGCAACACTGGTTCCCGGGGAAAAAGCCACCGTCAGGGTAATGATAAAAGGCTGGGAAGAAAGGGAAGTCCGTCCCAACCTCCGTCTCCTCCGCGCCCTCGTCGAAGACGGAGAGGGAAGGGGTTATGCCCTTTGGTTCAACCAGCCTTTCGTAAGACGCCGCCTGAAATTAGGCGGCGAAGTCTTCCTTACGGGAAAGGTTAACTATCATAATTTCCTTCCTGAAATTCAGGTTACCGACTATGAAGTGGCGGGAAGCGGGGAAGACGGCCTGCATGCGGGGCGCATCGTCCCGTTCTACCCCCTTACTGGCGGTCTGAGCCAGCGCTGGCTCCGGCTGATTGTACACCAGGCTTTAAAGGAAACAGCAGGGAAGATACCGGAAATACTGCCTCCCTCTTTATGCACACGATACCGTCTTATTCCGCGCTGCCGGGCCCTGGAGTACATCCACTTCCCCCCCGACCCCGCCGCCCTCCACCAGGCCCGGCGACGTCTTAAATATGAAGAGTTGCTGATCTGGGAGCTGGCTTTAGTTTTGAGCCGCCGGGAACGGGAAGACGGCCGTCCGGGAATTGCCCATACCCGGGACAACGAGATGGTGCGGCGCTTTATCGCCGCACTGCCTTTTAACCTTACCGGGGCCCAGGAACGGGTGCTAGGCGAGATTCTGGCGGATATGGAAAAGCCGCGGCCTATGGCCCGCCTCCTTCAGGGCGACGTAGGGTCGGGCAAAACGGTGGTGGCGGCAGCGGCCATGGTGAAGGCGGTGGGGGGAGGATGGCAGGCAGCCTTAATGGCCCCTACCGAGGTCCTGGCCGAACAGCACGGCCGCACCCTGCATCGCCTCCTGGCGCCTTTGGGAATACCGGTTGCCGTATTGACGGGCAACACCCCGCGCGCCGAACGCGAAGCAATTCTGTCCGGACTGATTACCGGTCGGCTGCCCTTGGTAGTGGGCACCCATACTCTGATTCAGGAAAATGTGGACTTTAAGGCCCTGGGACTGGTGGTCATCGACGAGCAGCACCGTTTCGGCGTAGGACAGCGGGCCGCCCTCCAGGCCAAGGGTGATGCACCTGACCTGCTGGTCATGACGGCTACGCCCATCCCCCGCACACTGGCCCTGGCAATCTACGGTGATCTGGAGATATCTCTCCTGGACGAGATGCCGCCGGGAAGACAGCCAGTTACTACATATGTATTAACGGAAAAACAGCGCGCAAAGGCCTACCAGCTGATCCGCAAGGAAATTGCCAGGGGGCATCAGGCCTACGTAATCTGTCCTCTGATCGATGAAAGCGAAGGGATAGCGGCGGAAGCCGCCACCGCCATGTATCAAAAGCTTAAGGAAGAAGTGTTTCCGGAATATAAGATAGGCCTGCTCCACGGTCGCCTGAAACCATCCGTCAAGGAAGAGGTAATGGAGTCTTTTCGTAGGGGTGACCTCGCTGTCCTGGTGGCGACGACCGTCGTTGAGGTGGGCGTAGATGTGCCCAACGCCACGGTGATGCTGATCGAGGGGGCGGAAAGGTTGGGGCTGGCCCAGCTCCACCAGCTGCGGGGCCGGGTGGGGCGCGGTCCGGGGACGTCCTATTGTCTCCTAATGGCCGGAAACGATGGAGCGGCCCGGGAAAGGCTTAAGATATTGGCCACAAATAGTGACGGGTTTGCCATTGCCGAAGCTGATCTGCGCCTCAGGGGACCAGGGGAATTTTTCGGCACCCGCCAGCACGGACTGCCAGAATTTCGCCTGGCGACCCTTCCCGATGACCTTCGTATTCTGGAACATGCCCGCGAAGACGCCCATAGAATTTGCCAGGAAAACCTGTGGCAGCAGCCGGAGTATTACGGCCTTTATCTGGCGGCGAAGGAAAAAATGGATGAACTGAAATTATAATGGAATTATTTAACATAAAAACAGGGCATGTTTTAAAGGGAAAGGGGCTATAATAGATTTAAAAATTAACCGGAGGTGGGAGGATGCAGGTGGAAAAGGGAGAGCATTCCTTGCTGGCATATTTCCCCAGCAGCACCAAGGCCCAGGAAGCCGTAAGCGCCTTGAAGGCTGCGGGGATAACCACGGTCCAGTTTGATCGTGTGGGCCGTTTCGGCACCCGCTATAACGATCGGTATAACAATCCCCTGGCCAGCCAGGGCAATACCATTACCGGCCTAACCCAGTATTCTGCCGACGTCAATCCTGGAGTGAAGACCGATACCAGGGCCCTGCTGGCCGCCGATCCCGCCGTCAGCGGCATAGGTCTTAAGGAATACGGCGTCGCCGGGAATAAAGGTTTTTTGGTAACGGTGGTGACTACGGCTTCCCGCGTAAAGGAAGCACGGGAAATCCTTGAAGCCCATGGCGCCATGTTATAATCAAAAAAATCAAAATATAGCTTCTCAGCCAAATACTACTAAGCATAAAAAAGGGCCGCCGGCTCATACTAAGAATGCACAAAGGAAAAGGAGGTGAAACTGAATGCCGCGTGGAGGAAGGACCAACAGGCTCCTCATTCCCCAGGCCCGCAGCCAAATGGAAAGGTTCAAACAGGAAGTGGCCAACGAGCTGGGGATTACCAATTACGACGGCTATCTGGGTGACCTGCCCTCCAAGGTTAACGGTTCTGTAGGGGGGCTCATGGTAAAAAAGATGATCGCTGCTTATGAGCAGACCCTGAGCAATCAGGCAGCCGGCGGCCTTGGTGGTGCTGACGTTGAACTGGGTGCCGCCCAGAACGTTACCGGTCGGATCAGCGGGCCCAACCCCGCCTATAATGCCGGTGGCCAGAAGCTAAATATCAATGCCCAACAGTACAACCCCGGTGGTCTGGGCGGTTTGACCCAGTAACGACCGGAGTTATTCTCAAAGATGGCGGGTTTTTCCCGCCATCTTTATTAATGTAAAGGCACGGCAGCACCTGCCTGAAGCAGAGTATTATGCAGGGTTCTATTAAGGGCATTGCCAATTACCCAGGCCAAATTATGGACGAGGTCGTCTATCTCTTTAGGGGTGACCGTAAGATTCCCGCCGAAGGGCGCCAGGACGTTGCGCGCGAGATTTTGAGCCATGATCTGGTCGAGGTTTATATTTGTTCCCGGAAACGCCTGCTGGAGCTGATTTAAGACTTCATAGATTATAACTCCGGCATGGACGACGGTGGGTATACCGATGGCAATAACAGGAATGCCCATGGTTTCAATATTAATGCCGGTACGTTTATTTCCTACCCCCGATCCCGGGTTAATACCGGTATCCGTAATTTGGATGCTGCTGCCGATGCGGCCTAGGTCACCGGCGGCTAGGGCGTCAATGGCGATTAAAATCCGCGGCCGGGTTTTTTCGACGACCCCCCTTAATATCTCCGCGGTTTCAATGCCCGTAGTTCCGAGTACGCCGGGGGCCAGGGCGCTGACCGGACGTGTACCCGGAGGCAGGTTTTGCGGCGCAAACTTTAACAGGTGTCTGGTAACCGTAAATTGATTAACCACTTTGGGACCCAGGGAGTCCGGCGTTGCTTCCCAGTTGCCCAGCCCCACTACCAGCACGGGGTCGCTGGGGCCGATCTGCCATTTTTGTAATAGAACGCCCAGTTTTTGTGCCAAGAGGGAAGCAATTTCCTCGTGGACCGGCGGATTTTCATAGCGCAGGGCCGGAGCATCAATGGTTATGTAAGTTCCCTGGGGTTTACCCATAGCTTGGGCGCCGGCGGCGTTAAAAATGGTGATTGTGGTGACGGTGGCGTTGGCATATTTCTCTTTGTCTTCCCGAACGCCTGGAACCTCTTGCCGTGTTGCTCCCCTGAGAAGATCATGGGCTTCAACGGCCAGATCGAGGACGACGCCTGTCAGGCGGTAAAATTCGGCGCGTTCCACTTTTGTTTTCACCCCTTTTAGACCCTGTCTTCAGGTTAACCATATTAAGAAAAATTATGCATGCGACAGGAAATGTTAAAGGAAATGTTGAATATTTGCCCTTGGGGAAGGTGAGACTGATGGAAGTAAAATGTGCCCTCTGCGGCCGTAAAGAGGAAATTACCAAGGTACATAAAGATTACCGCCGGTTGGCGAAGGATAAAAATGCAGTTTATACCTGCGAAATCTGCCGCGCCCGGTTGCGCTACCAGGCCCTGCAGACCCAGAAACCCGAAAAACCTTTATAAGAGACAATTGACAGCGAAAAAACTATATAGTATAATCTTAGCCGAGGAGGGAAAAAAGATGGAAATTCGCATTAGCCCCAAAGCCGAGCAATATATCAAAGAGAAATCCGATACCATTACTATTAAATTAGAAATGTGCGGCGGTTGAGCCGGGATATCCATTCGACCTGCCGTGCATGCAGGTGCGCCGGCCGATGTGAAAAACTTTATTTTACAGCAGGTAAACGGTTTAAAGGTATATCTTCAGAAAGGGATAAAGGCCTCCCGCGGTCTTGATGTGGAGCTCGTGGGTTTTGGCCCCTTTAAACAACTGGTAGTCGATGGTGTCCAAAATTATTAAGATTTGTGGAGGGAAAGAAAAATGAGCAAAGCCATTAATGTTGACGGCAGTGCCTTTGAAGCCGAGGTTCTGTCGGCACCGTTACCGGTGGTGGTCGATTTTTGGGCGGCCTGGTGCGGTCCTTGCCGGATGATGGCCCCGGTGCTGGATCAACTGGCCGAAGACTATGCCGGCAATGTAAAATTCACCAAGGTTAACGTTGATGAAAACCAGGAATTGGCGGCCCGTTACGGTATTATGAGTATTCCCACCCTTGTCATCTTTAAGGACGGCCGGGAAGTGGGGCGAGTCATCGGCTATATGCCCAAGGATAAACTCAAGGAGCAGTTGGACGCGGCCATAAATTAATGTTTCCCCTATGAACGGAGAGGTGTTATGGCCCGCCGTGCCTATATTGACGTTGCACGCTGTGACGGGTATGAAGGTTGCCCGGCTATGCAGATTTGCCCAACTAAATCTTTTTTACGTGAAGAGAAGGATGAACCCTGGTTTATTGGTCCGACCTGTCTTGGGTGCGGCCGCTGTGTAATGGCCTGCGACAGGCAGGCCATCCGTTTAGTTTAGCAAGGGTCACCGGTTATAAATTACCGGGACCCTTGTTTTTTATTTTAACAAAGCAGGCTTTAATTAAATTGCGTCGAACTAAATACAATAAAGGGGGATTGGGCAAATGCTCCAAAAAGTCCGGGTAGAAGACAGCGTGGGTACGGTGCTGGCCCACGATCTCACAAAAATAGTCCCGGGAGAATTTAAGGGGCGACGCTTTAAGAAAGGACATATTATTCAGGCGGAAGACATCCCCGAGCTGCTGCGCATGGGTAAAGAACACCTTTATGTACTGGCCCTGGGGCCGGACGAGGTGCATGAAGACGAGGCTGCAATTCGCCTGGCAAGGGCGGTAGCGGGCGACGGCGATCACGGCCTGGAGTTTAGCGAACCCCAGGAGGGAAAAGTAAATATAATCGCCACCAGGGACGGCCTGTTAAAGATAAACCTGGCAGTCCTGGAGGAGGTGAATAACAGGCCGGACGTCATCCTGGCCACCCTGCACAACAACTATCCGGTGAGGGCGGGCCAGGTGGTGGCCGGTACACGGCTCATTCCCCTGGTAGGGCCGCGGGCGGAGATTGAAAGGATAGAGGAAGTCTGCCGCCGGGCCGGGGGGATCATCCGGGTGGCGCCCTACCGCCGGCTGCGGGTCGGTCTGATCACCACCGGCAACGAGGTTTACAAAGGGCGGATAAAGGACGCCTTTGGCCCTGTGGTTAGGGCCAAGATTGCCGCCTATGGTTCTGAGGTGGTGCGGGAAGAGGTCGTCCCTGATGATGCCGAAGCAATACGGCAGGCCATCGCCACCATGATAGCCGCCGGCATGGAAATGGTGGTGCTAACGGGGGGTATGTCGGTAGATCCCGACGACGTGACGCCGGAAGGCATTCGCCGCAGCGGGGCGGAAGTCGTCACCTACGGCGCTCCGGTGCTGCCGGGGGCCATGTTTATGCTGGCCTACCTGGGGGAGGTGCCGGTTATGGGCCTGCCGGGTTGCGTCATGTATTACCGGGCGACGATTTTTGATCTAGTGTTGCCGCGGGTTTTGGCGGGGGAAAGGCTTACGCGCA
This sequence comes from Moorella humiferrea, assembly GCF_039233145.1. Lineage (NCBI taxonomy): Bacteria > Bacillati > Bacillota > Clostridia > Neomoorellales > Neomoorellaceae > Neomoorella > Neomoorella humiferrea. The sequence goes on from NZ_CP136419.1 coordinate 937,021, forward strand.
AAGATATAGCCGGGCTGGCGGCCGGGGGCCTCTGTCAGGGCTGCCCCCAGTGCCGCTACCCGGCCTGTGCCTTCGGTAAAGGATAACTCTCCTTAGCTTTCCCGGTAGTCGAAAACGCGCCGGGTTTTCTTTTCGCTGCGCGGCAGGCTCCCCAAAGGTACTGCTTCAACGTCGGCTAGGATGCCGATGCGGTTTTTAATCTGCCGCTGGCATTCGGCGGCAACCATCTCGCCTTCATGGCCGGGGAGATATTCGATCTTTACCAGCATTCGGTCTTTACCGTGCTCCCGGGTAAGGATAAGCTGATATTCGCTCCCGGCTCCGGGTGTGAGCTGCAAAACATGATCAATCTGTCCCGGATAAATATTAACGCCTTTAATTTTTACCATGTCGTCGGTGCGGCCCAGGACGCGCTCGATCATGGGGAAGGGGGAGCCGCATGAACAGGCTTCGACCTTCAAACACGTAAGATCATGGGTGCGGTAGCGCAGCAGGGGCATGCCTTCTTTAGTGAGGGTTGTTATCACCAGTTCCCCCATTTCACCTGGCGGCAGCTGCCGGCCTGTTGCCGGGTCAATAACCTCCAGGAGCAGATGGTCGGTAAAGATATGGATGCCTTCATGGGCGGGGCAGTCCAGGCCGATGCCGGGACCATAGATTTCCGTTAGCCCGTAAATGTCAAAGGTTTCAATGCCTAAAAGCTCCTCGATGCGGCGGCGCATTTTTTCACCCCACCGCTCCGAACCGAATAAGCCTACCCTCAGGGCCAGTCGATCACGCAGGCCGCGGCGTTCGATTTCTTCGCCCAGAAAAAGGGCGTAAGAAGCGGTCGCCGTTAAAACGGTAGCCTGAAGGTCGATGAGCATTTCCAGCTGCTTTTCCGTATTGCCGGGACCGGTGGGGATGGCCATGGCTCCCAGGCGTTCAACGCCTGCCTGAAAACCTATGCCTGCCGTCCACAGGCCGTAACCAGGTGTAATCTGTACCCGATCGCGGTTGGTCACGCCGGCCATGGCCAGACAGCGGGCCATCATTTCCGCCCAGGCGGCGACATCACCGGCGGTATAAGGGATGATTATGGGTTTACCCGTTGTACCGGATGATGAATGGATGCGAATAACCTTTTCTTCCGGAACGGCCATAAGCTCTAAGGGCCTGCCGTTACGGAGCTCCCATTTATCGGTTAAGGGAACGGCCTCCAGATCGGCCGCCGTCCGGATGTCACCGGGGCGTATACCGGCATCCGTAAGTTTTTTGCGGTAATAGGGCGAACTGTCAAAGAGGCGCTGCACCAGGGCCTGCAGGGCCGGTGCCTGCTGTCGATAAAGGCCTTCGTAATCAAACTGAGCCATGTTTTACACCTCCAGGGCGCGCCGGCCCAATGCAAAGGCCCGGCGGTTTATATCGTGAACGCGCGGTGGAAGAAGATTTAAGGCCTCATTAAGGAGCAACTCCGCCGGGAAGGGTAAACCGAGATTGGCCAGTGCGCCGAGCATAACTATGTTCAGGGCACGGGGACTGCCGGCTTTAACGGCAAGATCCAGGGCGTCAAAGGAGTAACATGCGGGCACGTTTCTCCGCAGGTAAGTCAGAATATCTTCCAGGGGATAAGGAGTGCTGCCTAAGGCGGCCAGAACCGGTATAATCGGAGACGTAGACACCAGGGCTTTGCCGCCGGGACGCAGATACTTCAAGTTACGGCAGGCCTCGGCGGGTTCCAGGGCAAGAAGAACGTCGGCGGAACCTAAGGGTATTAAGGGACCGCCTTCAGCAAGGCCCAGGCGTACATGGCTGACGACGCTGCCCTCCCGCTGGGCCATGCCGATGGTTTCGGCCGTCCGAACCGGCAGCCCGGCCTTTACGGCCGCACTCGCCAGGGCCCGGGAGGCGAGGATTATACCCTGGCCGCCGACACCGGCAATAAGGATATCCACCTTATTCCACCTCCTCAATGGCCGCTGTCGGGCAAATTTGAGCACAGAGGCCGCATCCGGTGCACGTCGCGTTGATGGTCACCCCGTGGTCAGTCGGCACCAATGCCGGACAGCCCAGCTCGTTGATACAGGTACGGCAATCAATACAGGCCTCCGGATTGACCCGGCAGCGGGTGGAGGGTTTTGCCATCTGGGGACAGGGGTGACGCAGTATTACCACCGAGGGTCCTTCGGCGGCCAGTGCCCTTCGAGCCGCTGCCATGGTGGCTTCCAGATCCATGGGATCGGCGGTTATGACCGTTTCGACGCCGCAGGCCTCGACTACCCGGCCTATATCGACGGCCACTCTGCCGCCTTCTGCGGCCAGTCCGGGGTGAGACTGATGGCCCGTCATGGCCGTTGTCTCATTATCGAGGACGACTACTGTCAGGCGAACTCTCTGGTGGACGGCGTTGACCAGAGGAGGCAGGCCGGCATGGAAAAAGGTAGAATCTCCGATAAAGGCCACAAGTCGGGTACCGGGTTGAACGCGGGCCAGACCCTGGGCCAGCCCCAGGCTTGCTCCCATACAAAGGCAGGTATCCATGGCCTTTAAAGGAGGTGCCGCACCGAGGGTATAGCAGCCAATGTCGCCGGTAAAGATGACGTCCAAGTCCCTGGCGGCCTGTTTAAAGGCATAGAATGAGCCACGATGGGGGCAGCCGGCGCAGAAGAGGGGAGGACGCGCCGGCAAGGGCGGCGGGGGAGGTAAGGCGGCTGCAGCGGCGTTTTGTTCCAGATTTAAGAAACGGGCAATGGCCGTAGCTACCTTCTCGACGTTAAATTCCCCTTCCCGGGGCAGAAGGCCGTCATGCTTACCTGATATTTCCACAGACAGATGGTGGCGCCAGGCAAGGCTGATTACCTGTTCCTCAATTACTGGTTCCTGCTCTTCGACGACGAGGATTTTTTCCATCCGGCGCAAAAAGTCCTTGACGGGTTCTTCCGGCAGTGGGTAGGGCGTCCCGATTTTCAATACCGACAGTTTTAGCCCCAGACGTCTTAAAGCTTCCAGCACGTAAAAATAGGAAGGTCCGCCCGCAATGACTCCTATAGGCCCTTCCAGGTGGGCCTTATTGAAGGAGGTGGCCGCAAATTCGGCCCTGGCCCGTTCCTGCTGTCCGTTCAACCAAACATGCTGGCGGGCGGACAGGGAGGGCATAATCACCCACCGGGGATCCTTAACAAAACCCGGCACCGGCGGCCGCGGCGGGATGTCGCCCACCTCGACTTCCTGGCAGGCGTGGCTGACCCGGGTTGTTGGACGGACGATAACGGGCAGATTTAAGGTCTCCGATAGAGTAAAGGCATATTTGGTCATTTCGTAGGCTTCCTGGGGGCAGGAAGGGTCCAGGACGGGCAATTTGGCAAAGCGGGCAAAAAGACGGGTATCCTGCTCCGTCTGGGAGCTGTGGGGACCGGGGTCGTCGGCCACTACCAGGACTAAACCGCCCTTGACGCCGATGTAGGCCAGGCTCATGACGGCGTCGACGGCGACGTTTAAACCCATTTGCTTCATGCTGGCCATGGCCCGGGCACCGGCGTAGGAAGCTCCGGCGGCAATTTCAACGGCGACCTTTTCATTGACCGACCATTCGGTGTACACCCCCGCTTCTGGACCAAAATGCATCAGGGTGGTCATGATTTCGGAAGCGGGTGTGCCGGGATATGAAGTAGCAACCCGGACGCCAGCTTCCAGGGCTCCCCGGGCGATGGCTTCATTACCCATGAGCAATACCGCCACAATTTCTCTCTCCCTTAAGATTTATGCTTTAAGGCACAAAAAACCGGGCCGCAGCCCGGTCATAGCTTTCCTGCTATCCTCGGCTCTGCTAGCACTAGGCTAACTTAACTAACTAACTAAACTCAAAGCTAAAAACCTTTTTTAAGAGTATAACATAATGTCCGGCGGGAATCTAGCGGAAAATAAAAAAGTGCCGTTCCCTTACGGAACGGCAGAGTGAGGCCGCCGGTGGGTGACCGGCGGCTTGGGAGAGGAGAAACCGGAGGAAGAGCTCATGGGGGAGGGTTAATAAAATAACCCTAAGCTCTTCACGGTAAACCTGTTAAAGCAGGTTTACCAGTAAATATTATTGCTGCCCGTAGGAGAGTTTATACATGGGAAGGAAAATTTTTGTGTTATAATAAGTTCAACGAAGGTGTTTTTTATGTTAAGAATCATTGCCGGTCAGGCCCGCGGGCAGCGCCTGCGTACCCCTAAAGGCTCTGGCACCCGCCCTACCAGTGAGCGGGTACGGGAAGCCCTTTTTAACATTTTGGGCCCGCGGGTAATAGAAGCATTGTTTCTCGACCTTTTTGCCGGAAGCGGGGCGGTGGGCCTGGAAGCCTTAAGCCGGGGGGCGAAGGAGGCCTTTTTTATAGAACACGACCGCCGTGCCCTGTCATGCTTGAAGGCCAACTTGCAGGCAACGGGCTTTAACGACAGGGCCCACATCCTGGCCATGGATGTACGCCGGGCCCTGGCGGAGCTGCGGCGACGGGACCTGGTTTTCGACCTAATTTTTGTTGATCCCCCCTACCGGATGGGTTGGGGCGATATAATCCTACCGGCGATTGTACCCCTTGTTTTACCGGCAGGCTTGGTAATCATGGAAACAGCAGCGGTTGAAGCGGTACCGGAAAACGCCGATATGAAATTGACGTGTAGACGGATTTACGGCGACACGGCATTAAACTTTTATCAGAGGGTAGGAGGGCTGGCTGATGGAGTTTCTGAGCCTGATTGAAGAGATGGAAAAATTGATTGAAAAAAGTCCCCATATCCCCTTTACCGGCAGGGTTTTTCTCGACGGCGACCTGTTCCTCGATTATTTGGACCGGCTGCGGACGGCCCTGCCTGAGGAAGTACGTCAGGCCCAGTGGATTCGTCAGGAAAAGGAGCGCCTGCTGGAAGAAGCCCGGCAGAAAGCCGCGACCCTATTGGCGGATGCGGAAAAACGGGCGGAGATGCTGGCCGGCGAAAACGAACTGGTACGTAAGGCCCGTGCCCAGGCTACTGAAATTATAGGGCGGGCCCGGCATTTGGCAGACGAAATGAAAGCCGGGGCATTGAGCTATGCCGACGGCCTTTTGGAAAAGCTGGAGGAGAGTTTAAATCAGGCCCTCGCCCAGGTACGTTTAGGACGCCAGGAGCTTAAATCTTATCCTGCGGGGGGAGCGGCGGCCCCGGAAGCTGCGGCGACGGCTCCGAAATTAGAGAATCAAGAACGGCGATAAAGGAAGTAACGGGCGCCAAAGCCCAGGGCGGCCAGGCAGAATAGAAGGAGCAAGATGGTTAAAGCAAACCCCGTATAATACCACCATAAAGTAAAAAACGTCACCCGGGAAAAGGCAAGGGCGTCGGGAGCGAGGGCCTGAAGAACGGGACGGACCGGTCCTTGACAGAAGCGGACAAGGAGGGCTGCCAGGCAGCCGTGGAGAAAACGGGCGGTGAGGAAGGGTCCCAGGCGTAAATCGGTGTGGCTGATCATGGCCGCCACCTGGCCGCATATGGACAGTCCAGCCCATCCCATAATGATGCTGACGGCGGTCAGTTGTTCGGTTAACGGGACGGCGGCTTCCGTGGCCAATTTGGTGCCCATGGTCATTTCGAAAAGGCCGGCGGCCAGGGCACGGCAGGTATCCCGGCTCAGGCCGAAGGGGTGAAAGAGGAAAAAGAGGAGCCGCGATATGGGTGCCAGGAGGCCGAGAATTGTCGCCACCTGGATGATCACGCTGAATAAGATTATAAAACCACCGATTGTAATCAAAGTCATAAAAGAACGGGTGACGGAATCGCCTATAAGCTGCCCCAGGGGGCGGCCGTCCTTTCGCTGGGCCTGAAGCATGGCCTGCCAGGCGCGGTGGGGTAAGGCAAGGAGATTGTAACTGGCCGGAGGTGAGGCTTGACGACGGTAACCGTAAAAACGAAATAAGATGCCGAGAAAGAAATTGGCGCCGTAGTGGGCTCCGGCCAGGATGGGTCCCAGGGAGGGTTCCTGGAGCATACCTACGGCCACCGCTCCCAGCATGAAGAGGGGGCTGGCATTGTTGGTAAAACAGATCAGCCTTTCCCCTTCCACCCTGGTAATAAGGCCCTGCTGACGCAGCTGGGCGGTAAGCATGGCGCTGATGGGCGCACCGGAAGTGTAACCCATGGCCATAATGAAGGCACCGCTTCCCGGTACATTAAAAAGGGGGCGCATAATCGGTTCCAGAAGAACCCCTAAAAAATGAACGACGCCGAGCCCCATAAAAAGCTGGGAGATAATAAAAAAGGGAAGGAGGGCCGGCACTACTATTTCCCACCATGCTTTCAAGCCCTGCAGGGCCGCCTGAAAAACCTGCTGGGGAAATAGAACGATAGCAAAGGCAAGAATCGTTACGGCGGCAACTGCAAGTAAAGGGCCCATTCCCCGGACGATGAAAATCAAATGGCGGCGCACTGCGGTCACCCCTGAGGGACGTCCTGTTATGCAATATACGCTGCCGTGTGGAATTTAGAAGCAAAAAACATGTGATTAAAATTACAAAAGTTAATTGACTTTTATATTAGCTCGTACGTACTATATTGTTAACGACAAAATTAATGGAGGTATTTTAAATTGAAGATCCTCGTTTTAAACTGCGGCAGTTCTTCAGTAAAATACCAGCTTTTCGATATGCAGCGGGAGGAAGTGATGGCCCGGGGACTGGTGGAAAGAATCGGCATCACCGGTTCGATGCTGACCCACCGCCCCGCAGGTAGAGAAAAATTAGTGCGGGAAACAGAAATACCCGATCATAAAGTAGCCATCCGCCTCTGCCTGGAAGCTTTAACCGATTCCCAATGGGGCGTTATAAAAGACTATAAGGAAATAAGCGCCGTAGGCCACAGGATAGTCCACGGCGGCACTTTTCCCAGCGCGGTATTGGTCAATGATTCTACGAAAAAAGCCATTGCCGAGCTGGAAGCCCTGGCGCCTTTACATAACGGGCCGGCCCTCCGCGGCATCGAGGCCTGCGAGGCCATCCTTCCCGGTACTCCCCAGGTGACGGTTTTTGACACCGCCTTTCACCAGAGTATGCCGGACTATGCCTATACCTACAGCTTGCCTTATGAGCTATGCAAAAAATATCTCATCCGGCGTTATGGTGCCCACGGCACTTCCCACCATTATGTAGCCCTGCGGGCTGCGGAACTGGTTGGTAAGCCCTTGAATGAACTCAAAGTGATTACCTGCCACTTGGGCAACGGCTCCAGTATTACCGCCATCAAGAACGGCAAATCCTGGGATACCAGCATGGGTTTCACCCCTCTGGCCGGCCTGACCATGGGCACCCGCTGCGGCGATATCGACCCGGCCATCGTTACTTTTCTAATGGAAAAAGAAGGCCTGACGCCCGGGGAAATGGATGAACTCATGAACCGTCGCTCGGGGGTCCTTGGTGTTTCGGGTTTGAGCAGCGATTTTCGCGATATCGAAGCGGCCATGGACGAAGGAAATGAACGAGCGCGCCTGGCCTGGGATATTTTTGTCCATACGGCCAAAAAATACATCGGCGCCTATACGGCGGTGTTGAACGGCCTGGACGTTCTGGTATTCACCGCCGGCCTGGGAGAAAACTCCCCAAGGGCTAGGGAAGCCATCTGTCGGGATATGGATTACCTTGGAATCAAAATCGATGCCGCTAAAAACCAGGTCCGGGGACAGGAAAGGGAAATTACCGCCCCGGGCGCCAGGGTGCGTACCTTCGTCATACCTACCAATGAGGAGCTGATGATCGCCAGGGAAACCCTGGCCCTGCTTTAGAAACCTTTTGCCCGGGAAGTCCTTTGCGGTTGACAGGTAGACGGCCTTTCCGGTATAATCAACAGGGTGAATGTGGTGAAAATTGGCGTCGGCGATTTAAAGGCCAGGCCGGGTGGTGAAATAGAATTTAAAGGCCAGGAGAAATGGTCCCGTTTAGCCACCGCCGCCGGCAGTGTACCTGTCATTGCACCGGTGCGTGTGACCGGCAAGGTTACCAATACAGGTAAGACCCTCCTTGTAGAAGGTCAGGTGGCGACGACCCTGGAATTGACGTGCGATCGCTGCCTGGAGAAATACAGGTATCCCTTAGTGGCGGCCCTGGAAGAAGAGTACGGAAGTACAAAGACCCCGGGCGAGGAGGGGACGGGAATTGGTGAAGAGACCGGGGTGCGGCCTTTGGTCGGTGATTTTATTGATTTAAAACCGGCGATGGAAGAAGCCCTCCTCCTGGCCATCCCGATGAAATGGCTCTGCCGGGAAAACTGCCGGGGTCTGTGTCCCCACTGCGGACGCAACTTAAATGAAGGCCTGTGTCAATGCGATACACGAACGCTGGATCCGCGTCTGGCCGTGCTAGAAGAATTGCTGCGCGAAAGGGAAGGAGAGAGTTAGATTGGGAGTACCTAAAAGAAGAGTATCCAAAGCCCGGAAGAATAAACGCCGTTCTATCTGGAGTCAGATGCAGCCCCCTGCACTGGTGGAATGCCCCCAGTGTCACCAGCTGAAGTTAAACCACCGGGTTTGCCCCAAGTGCGGCTATTATAAGGGGCGGGAAGTTATTAAAGTAGCGGAACAGTAAAGTACGATACAACGTCGGCCGGCAATAATTGCCGGTTTTTTTACTTGCATAAATCTACCATAATCGTTATACTAAAACTATGGCCTGGTAATATTAATTGGTACCAGGTTCGAGGTGATAATTTTGGGCCGCCGAAGTAATAAAGAAGAGCGTCAGGAAGCCCTTCGCCGTTACCTGCGCATCAACCCCTTTGCCACCGATGAAGAGCTGGCGGAGAAATTTAAAGTGAGCGTTCCCACCATAAGGCTCGACCGCCTGGCCCTGGGGATTCCTGAAGTCCGGGAGCGTATTATGGCCATGGCGCGGGAGGCCAGGACGCGCGTCCGCGGCGTGACGACGGAAGATATAGTGGGAGAACTGGTGGAACTGCAACCCGGGTCTTTAGGAATATCCATTTTGGAGATTACGCCCCAGATGCTGGTACAGCCGGCAGGGGTCGCCCGCGGCCATTATCTTTTCGCCCAGGCCCACACCTTGGCCCTGGCGACTGTAGGCGCCGAAGTCGTTCTTACCAGCAGTGCCCGGGTACGCTACCGACGTTCGGTGTATGCGGGTGAACGTGTTGTGGCCAGAGCCATGGTAAAGGTTAAAAAAGGCAACGCCTGCCTGGTGTCGGTACATTCCCGGGTAAACGGCGAAATCGTCTTTAAAGGCCAGTTTATTATTATAACACCGTAAGGCAACATTTTTTACGGAGGCGGGAGTAATTGCAAATTGCCGTTGACGCCATGGGGGGCGATCACGCACCAGGGGAAATCGTCCGGGGAGCGGTGGAAGCCGCCAGGGAAAGGATCGCCGATATTATTTTGGTCGGCGATCAGAGGGTGCTGGAACCGGAACTGAACCCCCTGCATCCCCCCGCCAATATTGACATCGTCCACACCGAACAGGTTGTAGCCATGGACGAACAGCCGGCCCTGGCTTTACGGCGCAAGCGGGATGCTTCCATCATGGTTGCCACCCGTCTTGTGAAGGAAGGACGGGCGGCGGCCGTTGTTTCCGCGGGTAGCACCGGCGCCCAGATGGCGGCAGCCCTCCTGGTTCTGGGCCGCAGCGGTAAAATCCAGCGGCCAGCCATCGCCACCCTGATTCCCACCTTGAAAGGGCCGAAACTTTTGCTCGACGCCGGGGCTAATGTCGACTGCCGGCCGGAACACCTCTTAGAGTTTGCCATGATGGGCAATGTTTATGCTGCCAGGGTAATGGGCATCCGCGAGCCCCGGGTGGGGCTTCTCAACATAGGAACAGAAGCATGTAAAGGCAATGAGCAGACTTTAGGTGCCTTTAACATGTTGAAGGCTGCGAACTTAAATTTTATCGGCAATATTGAAGGCCGGGACATTTTCACCGGCGACACGGACGTCATCGTGTGCGACGGTTTTGTAGGTAACGTGCTTTTAAAATTTGGCGAAGGAATGGCCCAGGCCCTTTTTACGATGATCGCCGGAGAAGTGAAAAAAACCCTCAGGGCCAAAATCGGGGCGGCCCTCGTACTCCCGGCTTTGCGTGCATTGAAAAAACAGGTGGATTATACAGAATACGGCGGCGCGCCGCTATTGGGCGTACAGGGAGTGAGCATTATCTGCCATGGCAGCTCCAACGCCCGTGCCATCAAAAACGCCATCAAGGTTGCCGTCCGCTGCGTCGAAGAGGGCCTGGTGACGGGATTGGGGCAGCTGCCCGGCGTGAACACAGGGGAGGAGGTAATTCAATGCCGGCCCTGTTGAGGCCCGTGGGTATTGTCGGCACCGGTTCCTGCCTGCCGGAACGCATCCTTACCAATGCGGAACTAGAACAAATGGTGGACACTAGCGATGAATGGATACGTACCCGGACCGGTATTCGGGAAAGGAGAATAGCTGACGGAAATACGGCCGCTTCCGATCTCGCCGTTCCGGCGGCGGAGAGGGCCCTGGAGGCAGCCGGGGTAACGGCAAAAGCAGTTGACCTCATTATCGTCGCCACCGTAACCCCGGATAACCTTTTTCCCGCCACGGCCTGCCTGGTTCAGGAACGCCTGGGTATAAAAGGAGCCGCCGCCTTCGATTTGTCGGCCGGCTGCAGCGGTTTTATCTACGCCCTGGGGGCCGCCGCCCAGTTTATTGCCAGCGGTATATATGAAACGGCCCTGGTGATCGGCGTCGAGGTTTTAAGCAAGATTATCAACTGGCAGGACCGCAGTACCTGTGTCCTTTTCGGCGACGGTGCGGGGGCCGTCGTCCTTAAGGCCGTAAATCCAGGGGAAGGGCTTTTGGGCCTGTACCTGGGGGCCGACGGAGGCGGCGCTTCCCTTCTAACCCTTCCCGCCGGGGGATCGCGTCTGCCCGCCAGTCCCACTACCGTCGCCGAGGGACTGCACACCATTCATATGAACGGCCCGGAGGTATTTAAATTTGCCGTACGGGTGATGGGAGAGGCCTCCCTTAAGGCCCTGGCGCAGGCGGGTCTGAAGAAAGAAGACGTCGATTTTTTAATTCCCCACCAGGCCAATATGCGCATCATTGAAGCGGCCACCAAACGCTTAGGACTGTCACGGGAAAAGGTATACGTCAACCTCGACCGTTATGGTAATATGTCCAGCGCTTCCATTCCGGTGGCCTTAGATGAAGCCTACCGGGAAGGCCGTTTAAAACCCGGCGATAAAATAGTGCTGGTGGCCTTCGGCGCCGGTCTGACGTGGGGGGCCGCCGTATTGTCCTGGAATCTGGCAGGACCGGAAAGGAGGGGAGAATAATGTTAAAGACCGTGATCTGCGACCTCCTGGGGATAACTTATCCCATAATCCAGGGAGGGATGGCCTGGGTGGCCACCGGCGAGCTGGCGGCTGCCGTGTCCGCCGCTGGGGGGCTAGGCATTATCGGAGCCGGCAACGCGCCGCCGGAAGTAGTCCGCCGGGAAATAGCCAAAGTACGGGAACGGACGGACCGTCCCTTCGGCGTCAATATTTACTATATGTCACCCTATGTAGAAGAACTGATAGACCTGGTATGCGCAGAAAAGGTGCCGGTAGTTACCACCGGAGCCGGTAACCCCGGAAAACACCTGCCGAAACTAAAGGAAGCCGGGGTGAAGGTCATCCCCGTGGTGGCCTCCGTAGCCCTGGCCAAGAGGTTGGAGCGTTTGGGGGTCGACGCCCTGGTGGCCGAGGGGATGGAATGTGGCGGCCACATTGGGGAAATAGCCACCATGCCCCTGGTGCCCCAGATCGTCGATGCCGTACATATACCGGTAATCGCCGCCGGCGGTATAGCCGACGGCCGCGGCCTGGCGGCGGCCCTGGCCCTGGGCGCGGCAGGGGTGCAGATGGGCACCCGCTTTATCTGCGCTGAGGAATGCACCGTCCACCCCAACTATAAAAACGCCGTGTTGAAAGCCGGGGATCGGGACGCCGTCGTCACGGGTATGCCGGGACACTATGTCCGGGTGTTGAAAAATAAGCTGACCCGTCAGTTTGAAGAACTGGCCGCCAGGGGAGCTTCCTGGGAGGAGATGGACCGCCTGGGTGCCGGCAAGCTGCGGGCGGCGGTGGAAGGCGATGCGGAGTACGGGTCCCTTATGGCTGGCCAGAGCGCGGCCTTGGTGCGGGAAATCAAACCTGCGGCAGCGATAATCGAAGAAGTGGTGGCCGAAGCAGAAGAGATCATCTCCCGCCTGAGCAAACTGGTGAGGTAAAAATATCCGCGGCGATATTTGCGCGAAGCCGCAAGCAGGTGGCTATTATAGTTGGGATATGTCCCGGAGTCGCGAATAGTGGACCCATCCATTAGGGCCAGGCGCCCGTTCCAAGAACAAGGAAAATGGAGGCTGAACAAGGGGCTGGGGAGTACAGGCGGAAGGCGACTTGGATCGAGGCGTCAGCAAACTCAGCGAAGCTGCAGCGAGGCGGCGGTGAACGGGATGGGGATCGTGACGTAATCTTAGGAACCAAGAGTTACATTCCCTGCCGCGATTCTCCAAAGAGATAAAGCCAAGCCACCCCCGCCGCCGAGCAAAGCTGAGCGCTAAGTTTGCTAGCCGAGAACCATCGGAGCCTGGAGCCTGTACCCCCCAGCCCGAAGAAGCTAGAGTGCGGATCAACCAGTAGTCGCCATTCTGGCAGAACTTTATCTTCGGAGGAATTTTTTATGCCAGGTATAGTCTTTGTCTTTCCCGGTCAGGGATCCCAGTATGTAGGTATGGGGCGGGAGTTGGCCGACCGGTATCCTGAAGCGGCGGCCGTGTTCCAGGAGGCGGAAGCCGCCTTGGGCCGGCCCCTGGCGCGCCTCTGTTTTAACGGACCAGCAGAAGAGCTGACGCTTACGGAAAACACCCAACCGGCGGTGCTGACGGTAAGCGTGGCCTGCTACCGCGTTTTGCAGGCCCACGGCGTCGTCCCGGCGGCTGTGGCCGGGCACAGCCTGGGAGAGTACAGCGCCCTGGTGGCGGCCGGCAGTCTAACCTTTGCCGAGGCGGTTAAACTGGTAGCCAAGCGGGCACAGCTCATGGCCACAGCCGTGCCCGCCGGGCAGGGAGGAATGGCGGCGGTTTTGGGCCTGGACGCCGAGAAAGTGGTCACCCTCTGCCGGGAAGTAAAGGAAGGCACGGTCGAGGCGGCAAATTTTAACGCCCCGGGCCAGGTGGTGGTCGCCGGGGATCGCCAGGGGCTTTCCTCCCTAACGCGCCTGGCAAAGGAAGCAGGAGCTAAGCGGGTAATTCCTTTGCAGGTCAGCGGCCCCTTCCATTCCAGCCTCATGGCGCCGGCCGCACGGGAACTGGCCGATGTATTACAAAAAGTACCCCTTGCCGATCCCGTGGTACCCCTGGTAAGCAACGTAACGGCCGATTACGTTTATACGGCAGCCGCAGTCAGGGAAAACCTGGTGAAACAGGTGGCCAGCCCGGTACGCTGGGAGGAGGGTATCCGCCGTCTGGTGGAAGACGGTTACCATACCTTTGTCGAGGTGGGTCCCGGCAATGTATTGAGCGGGCTGATCAAACGCATCGACCGTCGGGCCGTCGTCGGTCAGGTGGAAAATATAGAAACCCTGGAGAAAACCCTTGCTTTACTGCAGGAGGCCAAATAAAATGGAATTGCAGGAACAGGTAGCCATAGTCACCGGGGCTTCCCGGGGAATCGGCCGGGCTGCGGCCATGGCCCTGGCGGGGGCCGGTGCCAGGGTGGTGGTAAATTACGTCCGTCAGGCCGCGGCGGCTGAGGAGGTAGCGGCCGCCATCAAAGATAACGGAGGCGAGGCCATTACCGTTGCCGGCGATGTGGGCGATTATGAGGCGGCTAAAAATCTAATCCAGACTGCCGTAGAACATTTCGGCAGGCTGGATATTCTCGTCAATAACGCCGGGATTGCCCGGGACGGCCTTGCCGCCCGCTTAAAACCGGAAGATTGGGAGGCCGTTCTCCGTACCAATTTGACGGGCGTATTCAACTGCTGTCAGGCAGCTTTAAAACCCATGCTGCGGCAGCGTTACGGCCGGATTATCAATGTCACTTCGGTTGTTGGGTTGCGCGGCAATGCCGGGCAGGTGAATTATGCCGCCGCCAAGGCCGGGATCATCGGTTTTACCAAATCCCTGGCTAAAGAGGTGGCTTCCCGGGGTATCCTGGTTAATGCCGTGGCTCCCGGGTTTATCGCCACGGAAATGACGGCGGTTCTCCAGGAAGGGTTAAAGGAAGAATTTTACCGCCATATCCCCCTGGGGCGATCCGGCACACCCGAGGAAATCGCCGACGTTATTCTCTTTCTGGCATCGCCGGCGTCCCGTTACATCACCGGTCAAGTCATAGTTGTTGACGGCGGCTTGACACTAACCCTTTAGGAGGATTGAACTTAAGGGAAGGAGGTGAGGCCTGTGGATGTCTTTGAAAAGATCAGGTCTATAGTGGCCGAACAGCTGGGGGTCGAGGAAGACGAAATCACCATGGAGACGTCCTTTGAAGATTTAAATGCCGATTCCCTGGACATCGTGGAACTCATCATGGCTCTGGAAGAAGAATTCGATCTGGAGATTCCAGATGAGGATGCCGAAAAACTCACGACTGTAGGGGCCGCAGTGGCCTATATCAAAGAACATACCAGCAAATAAAAAACAAAAAAGGAGGTCCCGTACCATAACGGGACTTCCCTTATAGAATGGGGGATAGCTTTGCCGCAACGTGTCGTCATCACCGGTCTGGGAGCCATCACCCCTGTAGGTACGGGCAAGGACAATTTCTGGCAGGCCCTGGTGGCGGGCAAGTCGGGCATCGGCCCCATTACCCGCTTTGACGCCGGTGAAATGCCCGTTCGCTTTGCCGGTGAAGTAAAAGATTTTGATCCCGGTTTGTTCTTTGACCGTAAGGAAGCCCGGCGTATGGATCGTTTTGCCCAGTATGCGGTAGCGGCGGCCCGCATGGCGGTAGAAGACGCCAAACTCGACCTGGAAAGGGAAGATCGCGACCGGATAGGGGTTATCTTTGCCACCGGCATCGGCGGCATGGAAACCTTTGAAGAGCAGACCAGGGTCCTTATGGAAAAGGGTCCCAACCGTGTCAGCCCCTTTTTCGTTCCCATGATGATCGCTAACATGGCCGCGGGACAAATATCTATTCATTTAGGCGTCCGCGGGGTAAACTTTACGGTAGTCAATGCCTGCGCCTCCGGAGCCAATGCCATCGGCGAGGCCTTCCGCACCCTGCAGCGGGGCGATGCCGATGTGATAATCACCGGGGGCAGCGAGGCCAGCGTGACACCCCTGACGGTTGCCGGCTTTGCGGCCATGAAAGCCCTGTCCACCCGCAATGATGCGCCGGAAAGGGCCAGCCGTCCTTTTGACAGAGGACGCGACGGTTTTGTCCTCGGTGAAGGTGCGGGAGTGATGGTTCTGGAAACCCTGGAACACGCCGTCGCCCGGGGTGCCGCCATTTATGCAGAGATTGTAGGATATGGCTGCACAGCAGACGCCTACCATATCACGGCGCCCGCTCCCGACGGAGCGGCGGCGAGTCGGGCCATGACTTTGGCCCTGGAGGATGCGGGGTTGAAGCCGGAAGAAATAGATTACATCAACGCCCATGGTACCTCTACCGAGCTTAACGACCGCCAGGAAACCCTGGCCATTAAGAAGGTTTTCGGTGAACATGCTTACAGGCTGGCCATCAGCTCCACCAAGTCCATGACGGGGCATCTTCTGGGGGCCGCCGGAGCAGTGGAGCTCGTGGCCACGGCCCTTACCGTCCATACCGGCGTCATTCACCCGACTATTAATTATGAAGAGCCTGATCCTGAGTGCGATCTGGATTACGTACCCAATGCAGCCAGGCAGCAGGAGATACGCGCGGCTATATCCAATTCCTTCGGCTTTGGCGGGCATAACGTAACCATAGCCCTGCGAAGAATATAACGGAGGTTTTCCATTGGACGACAACAGATGGGAGCAGCTACGGCATTTTTGCCGGCGTTTTCAACTGGAAATTGACGAGCTGGACGGACTCAATACAGCCCTGATCCATCCTACTTATGCATATGAACACCACTTACCCAGTAACAATCAGCGGATGGAATTTTTGGGAGATGCCGTTCTGGGCCTCGTTATCGCCACCTATCTTTACCTGGAATTTCCGGATTTACCGGAAGGCGATTTGACCAGAATGCGGGCGGCCATTGTCTGTGAAGGCAGCCTGGCCAAAGTGGCCAGGGAAATCGGCTTAAGCGACTTGCTCCTTTTGGGCCAGGGGGAGGAAAACAGCGGTGGTCGGCAGCGTTCCTCCAACCTGGCCGACGCCCTGGAGGCGGTCATCGGCAGCCTTTATCTATCCGGAGGAATAGAAACGGCCCGGAAGTTCATCCTTCAGGTTTTTGCTCCGGTATTAAAAATACTAAAAGATAAAAGCGTCATTGACAGCAAATCGGCCCTTCAGGAGTTGATCCAAAAGCGCGGCCCGGAAAATGTAACTTATAAGATTCTGGAAGAATGGGGGCCGGACCACGCCAAACAATATAAAGCCGGTGTATTCTATCAAAATCGCCTTCTGGCCACCGGGGAAGGGCGCAGTAAAAAAGAAGCTGAACAGGAAGCCGCCAGAGCTGCACTGGCACTAATAAAAATCCAGGAATAATGGGCAATTTAATTTATTCAGTCCATTCTTTCAGGAAGGAATTGGTGGCTTCCATGTCGAATAAGATATGGGTTCAATGGGGGGTAAAGATAGGGAGGAGGAAGCAATGGAGGTTCTAAAAGTTTCGGCCCAGTCCAATCCTAAATCCGTAGCTGGTGCCCTGGCAGCTGTATTCCGTCAGTACGGCAAGGCCGAGGTCCAGGCCGTAGGCGCCGGAGCCGTCAACCAGGCCGTCAAGGCCATAGCCATCGCCCGGGGGTTTATAGCCCCCAATGGTATTGATTTAGTAATGATACCGGCCTTTACAGAAATTAATATCAACGGGGAAGAAAGAACGGCGATAAAATTTATCGTTGAGCCGCGATAATTCTTCAAACCCAACTGCTCTCTGAGCAGTTTTCTTTATTTTTTTGAGGAGGCGGAAATGTATCTTAAATTTATAGAGCTTCAAGGTTTCAAGACCTTCGCCGAACGCGTCAAGCTGGAGTTGGGCCCGGGGCTAACGGCCATTGTCGGGCCGAATGGCAGCGGCAAGAGCAACATTGCCGATGCCATCCTCTGGGTTTTGGGGGAACAGAGCGCCAAAATTTTGCGCGGGTCGCGTATGGACGACGTAATTTTTGCCGGCAGTGAAAAACGGCGCCCGGTAGGTATGGCCGAGGTCACTTTACACCTGGATAACAGCGACGGCAGCCTGCCCCTGGACTACCAGGAGATAGCTGTCACCCGGCGTTTTTTTCGTTCCGGCGAAGGTGAATATTATATCAACAGGGTTCCTTGCCGTCTGCGGGACATCCAGGAGTTGTTTTTAGATACAGGGTCCGGCAGAGGGGGGCTTTCTATTGTCGGTCAGGGCCGCTTGGAAGAAATTTTTACCGCCCGTCCGGAAGATAGAAGAGCGGTCCTCGAAGAGGCTGCCGGCATTGCCCGCTACCGCTCGCGCAAAAAAGAAGCCGAACAGCGCCTGGAAGCCGTGGAGGCCGATTTAATACGCATAGAGGATCTAATTATGGGTTTAAAGGAACAGTTGGAACCGGCGGCAATGGAGGCGGCCCGCGCCCGGCGTTATCAAAAATTAAACCGGATTTTAAAGCTCATAGAATTAATTATCAAGGCCGGAGAAGCAAAGGAGATAGAAGTACGCCACCGACAAAGCCTGGAACGTTTAAAGGAGCTGGGGACCGACCTGGAAAGGTTAAAGACCAGGGAAGAACTTCTTGCCGCCAGAGCCGGCGAAATACAACTCCGGCAGCAGCAGCGTGCGGTGCTGAAGGAGCGGTACCGGCAGGAACTGCAGGGATTAAGGGAACGCCTGGTCGGCGTCGGGGGAAAGATCAACCTGGTCCGGGAAAAGCTGGCCGATATAGCCCGGCAACAGGAGGAAGATGCCAACCGTCAGCAGCAGCTGGAGGAGGAAAAAAACGCTCTAGCAGCCGCCCTGGCTGCTCTGAACCGGGAAAGAGAAGAGAACGTCCGGGAACAGGCCCGCCTGGAACAGGAAATTACCGGCGGCCGGCAGAGGGAAAAAAACCTCCAGGCAGAAGTCCTTGAGCTGGAGGCGGAACTGGAAAAGATAAAGACCGACCTCTTCCAGGTGGCCCATGAACGCGCCGCCTGCCACAACGAGCTCGTACGTCTGGAAGAAAAGCGGACTTCCATAGAGCGCCTGGCAGAGCACAAAGGACGCCAGCTTAAGGAATGGCAGCATGAAAGGGAGGCCCTTAAAAAGCAACTTGAGGCCGGGCAAGAACAGCTACAGCAGCTGGAAGCAGAATTAAAGAGACTTGAAGAGGAAAAAGCAGTTCTGGAAGGGGAACGGCGCCTTAAAGAGCAGGAACTCGCCACCCTGGAAAGGGAACTGGCCGGGTGGCAGGAACGCCGCCGGACCCTGGCCGCTCAAATAAAAGTCTGGCATCAGGCCCAGGACGAATATGAAGGTTTTACTGAAGGCGTTAAATTTATCATGCAGGCCAGCAAAAGGGGGGAGACCGCTTTAAGGGGTGTCCTGGATGTAGTGGTAGAACGATTAAAGGTACCGGCAGAGCTAACCTTAGCCATTGAAGCGGCCCTGGGCGGGGCGGCCCAGCAAATCCTGGTGAGGACGGCGGAGGATGCTGAAGCCGTCATCCATTTTCTTAAAACCCGGGGGCGGGGTCGGGTTACCATCCTGCCCCTGGCCTGGCTGGAGCCCCGCCGCTGGCCGACCTGGGCCAGTTGGGCTTTACAAGAGCCGGGAGTGCTAGGCATAGCGGCTGGCCTCGTCGTTTGCGATGAAGAAGTACGACCGGCGGTTGATTATCTCCTGGGCCAAATTTTGGTCGTAGACCATATCCGTCGGGCCGTCGCCCTGGGGGAAAGATTAAGGCCGCCCGTCCGCCTGGTTACCGTTGAGGGGGATTTAATCCAGCCCCGGGGACCGGTTACCGGAGGAAATGTCGGACAGAGGGGCGGTTACCTGCAGCGTCGTCAGGCCATCCAGCGGAGTGAGGCCGAACTGGCCGAACTAGACGCAAAAATCAAAGAAGCAAAGGTTAAGAGCGCAAGCTTACAGGAAATACTGGCAAAATACCGTCTGGACTTACAGCGGGTCACGGAGGGGCTCTTTGACTGCCGCGGCAGGCTCCAAAACCTCTTGCACCGCCAGGGTGAGCGCAAAGAGGACCTGGTCCGCCTGGAAGAAAAAATTGCCGTGCTTACTGAAGAAATGGACCAGGGCACCGGTGACTTCCAGGACCTGAACAAAGAGCGGGCGGAAAAACAAGAACTCTTGGACAGGTTGGCAGCCATGGAAGACGGATTGAACCTCCGTTTGACCGAACTCCAGGGAGAAGTGGCTGCTTGCCAGCAGCGCCTTGCTTCCTGCCGCCAGGAGCTGGCCGTCAATCAGGCCCGCCTTCAGGCCTTAAATAATGCTTTTGAACAATTAAACCGCCGGGAAGGGGAGCTGGCCCGGCAACAGGAAAAGTGGCAGCGTCGCCAGGAAGAACTGGCTTCCGCCCGGGAGCAGGCTTCTTCCCTGGAAAACGAGCTTAAGGGAGAACTGGAAAGGCTGGTCGGGGAAGAAGAAAGGCTTCGGGACGCCTGCCGACAGCTTACGGAAAAATTGACCGGTCTGGAAGAGGAAGTCGCCGTCCATGCCGCCGAGGAGGAGAAAGTGGTCCGAGAGCTGGAAAAATTAAGGGTCGAGAGGGACAAAATCCTTGCCCGCCGGCAACAAGAAGAGGTAAATATAGCCCGCCTGGAAACAGCCCTGGCGGCCGTCCACGGCGAGCTGACAGAACGCTACGGTTCCCAATGGCAAAAGGCATTGCAAAAACCCCGGCCGTATCTCCGGAAAAAGGCCCCTTACGTCCGGGAACGCCTCAAGGCAAAGCTGGAAAGTTTAGGCGAAGTCAACCTGGGAGCCATCGAGGTTTACGAAGGTTTAAAGACCCGCGTCGATGAATTGGAGCGGCAGAAAAAGGACCTGGAAGAAGGCCGAGCGGCCCTGCACCAGGTGATAACCGAGATGGAACGTTTAATGGCCCGGCAGCTCAAGGCCACCTTTAACGCCGTCCAGGAGCATTTTGCCGCCATCTTCCAGGAACTCTTCAACGGCGGCGAGGCCCGCCTGGAGCTGACCGGCAACGGGGATATTTTGGACGCCGGCCTGGAGATCATTGCCCGGCCGCCGGGAAAGAAACCCCAGCATCTGGCCCTTTTGTCAGGGGGGGAAAAGGCCCTGACGGCAGTGGCCTTCATCTTCGCCCTCTTAAAAGTTAAGCCCAGTGCCTTTTGCATCTTCGACGAGGTGGATACGGCCCTGGATGAAGCCAATGTCGAGCGCTTTGCCCGGATGCTGCGTCAGTTCGCCGAACGGACGCAAATTATCGTTATCACCCACCGCCAGGGCACCATGGCCGCAGCCGACGTCCTCTACGGCGTGACCATGACGGAACAAGGCGTCTCCCGCCTCGTTTCGGTACGGCTGGAGCAACTGCCGGCTTAAACACAGAGAAGCCCCGCCCGTTCTGGCCGGGGCTTCTTGTGTCCACGGCTATTCTTTATCCCTTTTCGTAGTCAAATTATTGGGCGGCGTCTTGTACGGGTTTTCGCGTAAAACCTCTCCCTTTGCCTCCAAGTTCCACAACTCTTCCGGGGATTCCTCGCGTATGAGTTCGTGCCGGAAAGTTTTCTGACGGTCGCTGATTTCTTTATCCGTCATAACGGCACCTCCAGGAAAAGTTTCCAAGCAAGGATTAGTTTTCCCTTTGTTGGCCGAGAAATACCCTATAAACTAAAGGCAGGGTATTTTTATTTTTTTACGTCTTAATAAATAGAGAAGCCAGTAAACAGGAGGGGAGGGTATATACCTGGAAAAAGATTTAATCAGACGGGCTGCAGCTGGAGATGAATGGGCCTTCACGCGGGTAGTAGAACTTTTTAGTCCCTTCCTTCTGGCGATAATCTTACCAATCGTAGGTGGTAAGGAAACAGCGGAGGATATCTTACAGGAGACTTTTATTCAGGTTTACCGTTCCCTTCACACCTTTCGCGGCGGTAGTTTCAAACGCTGGCTGGCCCGTATTGCTATCAATAAAGCGATTGATTGGAAACGCAAAGGAAAAAGCAATTTAGAGATGATAGTAGAATATCCCGGGCAGTTGGAGGTATTCAAGGTTGCCCCGCTGACTTCTGTGGAAAATGAAGTAATTTACAGGGAAACAGTAGCCAACTTACAGTCTTTATGCCGGGAATTACCCGAAAGTTATCGCCATGCTTTTACGGGCTATTATTTTGACGGCAAAAGTTATCGAGAATTGGCAGCTGAAGCCGGCGTTACAGTAAAAACGGTGGAATCGCGTTTATATCGCGCTCGCAGAATACTAAGAGAGAAGTTAAAGGGGGGTTAAGTGGTGCCGCATTACAGTCGCCGGGAATGGCGGTTATACAAGGACGAACTGTTACCGGAAGGGGTGCGGAGGGCCATGGAGGATCACCTGCGGCACTGTGAAGCTTGCCTTGAAAATTACCTGGCTGCCTTCGAGTCCCAGGATGAAACGGCGGCTGCCGGAATCCTTTCCCCTGATTTTTCCGCCAGAGTTGCCCGCAGGGTTGCCGGAATGGGCGCCCGGCAAAAGTATAAGACGGGTCCGGGCGGTAACTGGGTTGCCAGGGCCATCCAGTATTATACCATAGCGGCTGCCGTTACCCTTCTGCTTTTGGCCGGAGGATGGTTCGACTTTATGGTTTCAGAAGCCATGCATAGCCAGGTGCGGGTAGCAAGAATCGCGCAGACCCTCGAGGAGAAAATTTCCTTCGGATGGTCCGAGCGCCTGTTTGAAAACGCTACTGATAAACTTACGGAAATTATCGATAAGGAGGTTGCCAATTAGATGGGTAAAAGCAAATTAATAAGTTTTATATTATCCTTTTTTCCCGGCCTTGGCCATTTCTACCTGGGTCTGATGAACCGTGGTATAGCCTTCATGGCAACGTTCTTCGGCTGGATGGCGCTGGTAATATTGGCCAGCGTCATCACCGGGTTCAAAGGTTTTATTGCGCTGTTAATATTACTCCCCCTTATCTGGCTCTACAGTTTATTTGACGCCGTCCAACTGTGCGGTCGCCTCCAATCCGGGGAAACGGTTTCCGATAGTTCCCCCCTGGCGGAGCTGAGTGAGAGTCTAGTCAACGGTTATAAGAGCAGGTTATGGGCGTTGCTGTTTAGCATTATCCCGGGCGCCGGGCATATGTACCTTGGCTGGCAGCAGCGGGGGCTGGGGTTTATGTCTACATTTTTCCTGGCCATGTTTCTTATGGAATGGTTGCGCTTAAGCCTTTTCTTTTTCATGCTGCCGGTGATCTGGCTGTATAGTTTCTTTGATGTTATGCAAATGGTTTCGAACGACATATCGGTTCCGGCCAGCGAAGGAAGTTTTTCTACCTGGCTGTTAGAAAGACAACGTTGGGTGGGTCTTGTTTTAATTGGTCTGGGCATTCTTATTATATTTGACCGCATGGTTGTTCCTTACCTTAGCTATGAATTAATAAACTTCATCAAAACGGGATTTATAGCGGCAATATTTATCGGCGGGGGCTTAAGGCTGGCTCTGGGAAGTAAGATTGACCTGCCGGCGACAGAAGAAAAGACGGGAGTATCCTCAAATAATGAATTGATGGAGGGTGAAAGATGCAATCACAGGGAAAATCCATAAGGCAATGGCGGGTAGGTTCCTTTTCCACGGCACTGGCGCTGATTTTGTTTGGCGTGGCTACCCTGGTGTACAGGCACGAGCCGGGCTATGTTCCCCAATTAATAAATAACTGGTGGCCGGTGGTGCTCATATTGCTGGGTTTGGAAATTTTTCTGGCGGGTTATTTTTGCCGCGACGATGTACCCCGGCTAAAATATGATTTTTTGGCTTTAATTCTTGTCCTCGTGATAGTAATTATCAGTCTGGTAATTTATGTTTTCAACAGCAGCAGTTTGGCTGCCAGGTTGACCCAGGCCCTTGGCGCGGCAAGCTATACGGTTGATCTGCCGGAAAAAAGGTTGTCTGTGGCGGAAGGAGTGAAGAAAATTGCAGTCCAGGGGCCGGGACGCGAGTGGCATAACCTGCAGCTACGTTCGGGTAGTTCTGCCGATCAAATAGTATTTTTTGGCCAGGCGATGGTTACAGCTACATCTGAAGCGGAAGCAAGGGAGATGGCTCGCAATGCTGGCTTATTTACCCGCCAGGTTGGCGATACCCTCTTTTTGGAATTGAGGGAGGTACCTTTATACCAGGGATTTGGGCCTTCTGCCAGGATATCAGGCAGCACCTTGATTCTCCCTGCTGGTTTGGCAGTAGAGGTAGCTGGCGATAAGATTGGGGCAGGACTGGAGATGGTTTTGGATTACCTGGAAGCAGACTGGTCTATTACTAACTCGGGGCCTATCCGGGTGACGTTAAATCGGGGTATAAACGTTCAAATTGAAGCTTACTCCCGGGCTGCCGAAATGTTTCAGGGAAATATTAACTGGAAGATTCAAAACAGGTTAACTTCTACGGCCCCCTCGGATCAGAAATTACCCGTGCCTCCGTACAATCAACCGGAACCAGAAGTGATGGCCCGGGCTACTGTTGGCGAAGGCGGGCCGCTTTTGAAACTGTTTTCCCGGGATGCGATTATGATAAATACCCGGTAAAAAGGGTTCGAGCGCTGTCACAAAATCCTCTTTGCCGGTGTTATAGTTACAGCAGGGGTTTTAAAGGGAGGGAGGTTCCCATCAAATCTGCGGAATTTGAAGCCCTGTTTCAAAGCTTCTATCCCCTGGTGTACCGGCGGCTGTATTATCTCCTGGGGGAGCGGGCGGCGGCCGAGGACCTGACCCAGGAAGTCTTCCTCAAGCTGTACTACCAGCCGCCCCGGGAAAAAAGCAACCTGGGCGGCTGGCTGTTGCGGGTGGCCGCCAACCTGGCCTACAACTACCTGCGCGGCGAAGAGCGGCGCCGCCGCCGCGAGGAGAACCAAGCCAGGGAGGAGGGCGGCGTTATCCCCCTGGAGGAAGCGGTCATCCGCAGCCAGGAGGCGCGGCTGGTCCATCAATGCCTGGCCAAGCTCCCGCCCCGGCACCGCATCTGCCTGCTGTTAAAGAACGCAGGTCATACTTACGCCGAGATCGCCGCGGTCATCCAGGTGGATAAAAACTCGGTGGGTACCATCCTGGCCCGGGCGCGGCGGCACTTCATAGCTTTATACAGCGAATTGGAAGGGAGGGACGACCATGTGTCCGGAGGAGGGCATTCTTCAGGCCTATCTTGATGGCGAACTGGATTTGGATATGGCAAGCCGGGTAGCGGGCCATTTGGCTGCATGTACCGCCTGCCGGGAAAGGTTGCACGGCCTGGAGAAACTGGCAGCGGGCACCGGTGCTGCCCTGGCGCCTTACCGGCGGGAAACCGAGGCCATGGGTCGTCCTGTACGGGTTCCCCCCATGAGCCTCCCGCCCGGTAGCAACCGGCCCCTGACTAAAACAAGGAGGATCGGCGACATGATCCGGCAGCACAAGTGGTTTTCCGGTGCAGCGGCGGCCGCCTTGGCTTTGGCCGTCTTCTTAAGCTGGGCCCCGGGCCGCAGCCTGGCCGCCCAGTTCCTCAACGTTTTCCGCATGGAGAAAATCCAGGTGGTGAAGATCACCCCCGAAGATATGGCCCAACTGGATAAACTTTTAAGCGGCCAGGGGGGAGAAGTGGACATCAAGAACTTTGGCCGGGTAGAGGTGCGAAAGCCAGATAGGGCGGAGTTAAGGGTGAAAAAGGTGGAGCCGGACCAGGTGGCAGCCCTCAGCGGTTTACAACTGGACCTGCCCGCCACCCTGGCCGGGCGGGCAAGGGCGGCCGTATACATTGAGCAGGCCCCGACCATCACCTTCACCCCCGATGTGGAAAACCTCAACAGCTATCTCCGGAAACACGGCGGCGTCCCGCTGCCGGCCGAACTGGCGGGCAAGTCCTTCACCTTGAGCATCCCGCCCCTGGTCATAGCCGACTATGGCCAGCCGGGCAAAGGTTTTACCCTGTACGCCGCCCGCGACCTGACAATCGACGCGCCCCAGGGGGTCGACCCGGTAGCCCTGCGCGAGGCCCTGCTCAACCTGCCCTTCCTGCCCGAAAACTTGCGCCGGCAACTGGCGGCCATCAAAGACTGGCAGCACACCCTGCCCATCCCGCAGACCCAGGGTATGGCGGCGCGGGAGATCACGGTCAACGGCAACCAGGGGGTATACTTTAGCGACGGCGCTACTAACGGCAAGATTATCCTGGCCTGGCGCCAGGGTAATAGCTGGCGGGCTATCACCGGCCTATCCCTGGATGAAGCCCTGCGGGTGGCGGCGGAGGTCAAATAATGGCCTTAATTGAAGCACGGAATTTGACCAAAATCTATGGCCGGCAAGTAGCCTGCCGGGAGATCTGCCTTTCCGTAGAGGAAGGGCAGATCTTTGGCCTCTTAGGACCCAACGGCGCCGGCAAGAGTACCCTGGTAAAGATGCTGGTGGGCCTGGTCTACCCCACGGCCGGGGAGGCAAAGGTTGCCGGCTACACGCCCCAGGACATCAGGGGCCGGCGCCGGGTGGGTTTTTTACCGGAGAACTTCCGCCTCCACGGCTGGATGAAAGGAGAAGAGCTATTGACCTTTCACGCCCGGCTGGCGGGCCTGGAAGGCAGGGCCGCCAGCCGGCGGGCTCATGAAGTCCTGGAACTGGTGGGCCTGGCCGGGGAGGGCCAGAAACTGGTTGCCGATTACAGTAAAGGCATGCAGCAGCGCCTGGGCCTGGCTGCCGCCCTGGTGGGCGACCCGCGGGTGGTCTTCCTGGACGAGCCCACCTCGGCCCTGGACCCCCTGGGCCGGCTACAGGTGCGGGAGATCCTCCTGGCCCTGAAGGAAGCCGGCAAGACCGTCTTTTTAAACAGCCACCTGTTGAGCGAGGTGGAGCAGGTATGCGACCGGGTGGCCATCATCAACCGGGGTACGGTGGTGGCCGCCGGCCGCCTGGATGAACTTCAAGCCGGCCCGGCGACGGTCGCCATCAGGTTGGCTGGCCTGACAAGAGAACTGGTGGCGGAGCTACGCCGGCGTTACCCCGAACTACAACTGGAAGGTGACCGGCTCACCCTGGCCCTGGGCGGCCGGGAGGAAATCGCCGATCTGGTGGCCCGGCTGGTGGCCGGGGGTTGCCGCATCTATGAAGTGAGGCCCGGCCATAGTTCCCTGGAAGACGTCTTTGTCCACCTGGTGCGGGAGGGGGAGCAGGTATGTGGTTGATGGCCCTCTTTACCTTCCGGGAGGCCTGGCGGAAAAAGGTGGCCCTCATCGCCGGCGCCCTCACCCTGGCCTTCCTCATCCTGTACGGCACCGGTCTGCACTTTATTACCAGGGACATGGTGAATACCGCCAATCCCGCCGCCGCCGCCAGTTACTATGCCATGATGCAGGCGGTTACCCTTTTTGTCCTGGGGATTTACCTGGCCAGTTTCCTGGCGGCCGGCCTGGCCGTCCTGGCCGCCGTGGGCAGCGTCGCCGGAGAAATCGAAAACGGCACCCTGTACACCCTGGCGGTACGGCCCCTGTCCCGCCGCGACCTGCTCCTGGGGAAATTCCTGGGCCTGGCGGCCATGCTGGTCACCTACGCCGCCCTCTTTTTCCTGGCCCTGGCCAGCCTGGTGTACTGGCAAACGGGTCTGGTCATTCCCGGGCTGGTGCCAGCCCTGGGCCTCTTTATCCTGGAGCCCCTGGTTCTCCTGGCCGTCACCATGCTGGGGACCACCAGGCTAAGTACCCTGGGTAACGGCGTCCTGGCCTTCGCCCTCTACGCCCTGGCCGTAGTCGGGGGTATGATAGAACAGATCGGCGCCCTGGTGGAGAGCACCGCTGCCATTTATACAGGTGTGGTCACCAGCCTCATCCTGCCGGCGGACGCCGTCTACCGCCGGCTGGTGGCGACGGTGGTCGACCGGCTCCCCGTCGGCAACGGCCAGGATATTCCCCGCTTTATCAATCCCCAGTCGATGCTGGGGCCTTTTGGCAGCCAGTCCACCCCCAGCGACTGGATGCTCCTCTATACCCTGGTCTATATCGTCGTTCTGCTGGCGGCGGCAGTTTACGTCTTTAACCGGCGCGATATTTAAGGGAAGCCTTTTGACGTTAGTGCAAGGGGATTACCATTGAGCCTTTTCAGCAAGCTTCCTTTTACCGGTATAATATCCCTGCCACCCCGGACCTGGAAGGCGGAACCCGGAAATACTTTTCCACCCCATATCACTAGCGTTGCATAAAAATTTTTAGCACAGTGCAAGGCAATATATGGAAGGAAGAATATGTTATATAATAACATTAATGGTGTATACAACCATGCATTTTCTTCCTTCACTGGCCAAAGGACTTAGGTTATCAGGGGTAGTCCTTATCCACATATTGCCATATAAAGTTGCTTAAAGAACTAAGGGGTCATAAGTTACGTCGTTTAAATAATCAGCTTCGCCAGCTAAAACTTGCTTTACTAAATCCTGATAGATGCCTTCATAGTCTATCTTGTGCCGCCCATAAGACCTTCGTTTGGGTTTACGGTGCAGGCTTTGGACGAAGAAGGTAAAGGGCTCATATAGACAGGTGCGTATTAAACGTTTAATAGTGAGCAATGGTCCTTGATAGCCGGCCTTTAATTGCAGCATAACCATCAGGCAGTAGGTTATTAGCGCTATGAAGAGCTGGTTTTCTACAGCCTGTTCGCTTTTACCATAAAAATGTTTCACCTGCAGGTGTTGTTTCATCCATTTGAAGAAGAGTTCTATCTGCCAGCGCTTACGATAAATCTCGCTTAATTCTTCCGCCGGTAACTCGAAATCATTGGTGACTATAATTACCGGTTGCCCTTGGGTATCTTCGGTTGTTATCAGCCGTAAAGGGTGCTTCATTTTGGTAACTCCATCTTTGCCAAGGTAAACAAGCTGTTCCTTTTTAACCTTGCTGTCAGGGTTTACCGGCAACTCGGCGATTATTTCTACCAGAGCATTACCCTTTAAGCGGCTGGCAAAGCGGACGCCTTCTTCACAGTATCTGTCAAACTTCTTGTAATCGACATAGCCGCGGTCAAAGACGTTTAAGGCTTCTTCTTCCTCTACTACGAGGGTATCCATCTGGGTTTTATCTGCCTTCCGGGCCGGGGTGACAATTGCTTTATCAGGTAGAACCTCTTCTTCACAGAACTTTAAGCGCAGGTGGAGTTTTATCCCGCTTTTAGTCCTGCGAAACTCGGCCCAGAGGTACTGGGTAAAACAGAGACTAATGATAGTGGAATCGATGAGGTAAATACGTCCTGCGGTATTTCTTAAGTTTTCAAAGCCGATTTCCCGGCCTATCCGGGTGGTGAGATGGCTGAATAATAGCCGGATGAATTGCGGCGATAAATCCCTTAAACGGCGCGCTATCTGGGAGAAACTGATACTCTCTAAATTGATAGCCCGGCTAAATTGCGGGTCATTGAAGCTATTGCTGATATCCCGCAAGCCATTAAGTTGTTCCAGCTGAGCGAAGGCTATTAGTTTAATGAGTTGAAGGGAATTTAGCTTCTTAGCGTACTTATCGACCCCCATACCGGCGGTTAACTGCCAAAAATAGTCGTTAGAAACCGGAGCAAACAGTTGATGAAATGTGGATAATGTGGTATCCTTACCTTGCATTTGGGCCTCCTTATGTTAGAGGTTGGGGCAAGGACTACCCTCAATCTCTAGTATAAGGAGTTTTTTCTTGCAAGGCTAGGTTATTTCAGGAATTTGGCTGTTTTTTGGGCGTTATGTCCCTTGACAAGTTTATTTTTTCTTTATGCAACGCTAGTGCCGAAATAGGAATAGTTGAAATTAGGTTGCCTTAACAGGACTAGAAAAAGGAATAAGTAAAGCCTTTTTGGAAGGTGGGGGGATACTCTAGACTTGCCATGAAAAGAAACATATCCGTAGCAATAATTTTTGCCGCCTTAATTACCTTGATATTAGGTAGTACGTACTGGTATATAGAATGGTTTGGGTGGAATACGGCTCCCAAGCGAGCTGATGTGATTATAGTGTTAGGTGCTGCTGTTTGGGCGAATGGTCCAAGCCCGGCTTTAATGGAACGTATTACACTGGCCGAAACTCTTTATCAACAGGGATATGCGCCGGCGCTAATTACGACAGGCGGCATTGGGAGATTTAATCCTACCCCGGAAGGAAGCGCCGCCCGGCAGGTTCTTATTTCCCATGGTATCCCTGCCAATGTAATTTATGAGGAAGTCACTTCGAGCAACACCAGGGAAAACCTGGTTGGGGCCCTCAACATTATGCGCAAACACGATTGGAAAAGTGCGATTATTGTCACCCATGATTTTCACCTTTTACGGGCCATGACCGAAGCTCGCCGGCTAGGCATAGAGGTTTCCGGCGCCGGTGTCCATGAAACAGCCATGTTTAGGCCGCCGCTGGTACTACGAGAGGTAATCGCTAACCTGGTTAAAGCGATCGGGTATAACTTGTAAATGTATCTTTGCTAAGTGCGTAATAAGGTCTTTCATTAAAAGGGGTGTAATCCTAGCCTAAATAAGCGTAATGCTTAAATAGTTATAGACAAAAGATGGTAAATTGGTATCCTAAAATGACGGTCTACCTTTTATTTAGCTTTGTTAACAGTCATTACCACCTTACAGCCTGCGCCCGATCATCTCAATCGCCAAAAGAAATCGAGGAGGCAGTAGCCCTTGTAAATGGTCTGCAATCTTCTCTCTCTTGTAATTCGGCTGGTCACCCAGCAGCCACTTGATGCGGTAGGCATTACCTCCTCGGTATTACGGTAGACCGCAACGCATCCCACATCTCACCGGGCACCAGCCCCAAGCGCCAGATGGCGATGCCGTCAAGGCCGTAACGCTTGGCGATACCGACTTTGGTTAAAATACTTGCCGGAGTTTCGGCGGGGGCGGAAATACCGAGTACCAGCTTTTCCGGCGGAACAAGAGCCCTGGCTATCTCCACAGCCTGCTTGACAAGGCTTACCGGCTCCGGCGTGGAACCGTAGTCATAGGCCATGATTATGATCCGGTCGGCAAGCCCTCCCAGGGCCTTATAATCGTACCCCTGATAGGCGCTGTTGGGGGCGTGGAGGGTGAGGGTTAAGGCAAGGCCGGCAGCTTTAATTCGCCCCGCAAGGTTTCCCACGAACCTGGTGAAGCTGTCCCGCACCGCCTGCAACTCCTCGCCTGTGTCTTGATAACCTAAACCCTCAAAGTCCAGGTTAATGCCCTGGTACAATACCGCTTCTGCCATTATGTCGTTAACCGCCCTATTCATCGCCACCTCATCGGCCAGCAGGGAAGAAAGGGTACCGTCCCCGTCGGTTACGTGGACGACCATTTCGGTTTTTAGGTTATACTCCCTGGCCGCTTTTAGCACCCTTTCCCAGCCGTCCGGCCGCTGCCAGCCGGTCCTGCTCCTGGTCAGGAGTTTTCCTTCTTTGTCCAGGCTGTACCAGCCCAGGGCCAGCTCGTCTACAATATCCGTGTTTCCTGCCGCGTATTCCGGGTAGGGCCGGCCAAAGAGGTTGGTCCAGCTGCTGGTTCTCTCGTCGCCCAGGGCATAAAAACCGATCACCGTCATCGCCGCGGGCGGGGAAGTAATCCGGACTTCCATAAGGGCGCCGTCCCAATCCACCCGGCAGCCGAAGGCTTCGCTGAAAAACCTTAAGGGTATCAACGTCCGGCCGTTAAGGATCTGCGGGGGCACATCCAGGGGTATGGGGGTGCCGTTATGGTAGGCGGTATTGTTGTCGATCTGGAGCCGGACGGAGTTTTTCCCATCGGTGGCGCTTACCGTCCGGGTGGTGCCGTCCCAGGCCACCTCCACCTTCAACGCTTCCCCAGTGGCGCGAAAAGGGACCAGGACGCGACCGTTCTGGATAATTGGTTGTACATCAAAATCGACCCGTAGTCCGTCTACAAAGACCGGGATTTCCTGCTGCCCCTGGGCTAAGCCCGGCCGCGACAAACCGGCGGTCAATAAAAGTATAACAAGTACAACCGTCAGCCGTTTCATTTTAAACCTCCTGCCAATGGTAGGGGCGATTATTATCGAAACGACAAGAATCAAAGTATTCTTTTCGCCCTCGAGCAGGCAATTCCTCCCGGCTTTGCCAGTACTCACCTGAATTTTTACTCCAATGCAGTGCTTAAGGCGCAAAAGGATATTATTGACAGATTGCCGTCCGCAGGCTAATATAATTATGTATTAACTGTATTAATAAAACTAATACAGAAGAGGAGGTGCCTATGTTTCATCTTGATTTCCGGGATCGTCGCCCCCTGCACGAGCAGATTAAAGAACAGGTCAAAAAGCTCATTATCACCGGCGTACTGCAGCCGGAAGAGCAGATACCTTCGGTACGCGATCTAGCCCACATGCTCGCCGTCAACCCCAATACCATTCAGAGGGCGTACAAGGAGCTGGAGGCGGAAGGCTACATTTATTCCATCCGCGCCAAGGGGAACTTTGTCGCCCGACGTGATCCTGGTGTCCACAATTCCCGGCGGGAGGAACTCTTAAAGGAGCTGGAACATAACGTGGCCGAATTAATGTATCTCCGTGAACCTTTGGAGCGGGTACTGGAAACCGTACGCGCCGTCTATAAAAAAGGAGGCCTGAACGATGATTGAGGTCAGGGATCTAACCAAGAGGTTCGGCGGTCATGAGGCACTAAAAGGTGTCAGTATTGAAGTTGCCAGGGGTTCTGTTTACGGCTTACTTGGCCCCAACGGCGCCGGCAAGACCACCCTTATTAAACACCTGGTGGGCGTTTACCGCCAGGATGCAGGAACCGTGACCGTTGCCGGTAGGCCGGTTTATGAGAACCCGGATGTAAAGGCCATCATCGTCTATATTCCCGACGAGCTGTACTTTTTCTCTCCATACAGCGTCGAGGAGGCGGCCCGTTTTTACGCCGACCTCTACCCCGGCTGGAGCTGGAAAAGATATGAGATCTTAAAGCAGGTGTTTGCCATCGATCCGCGACGGCGGATCACCCGCCTTTCCAGGGGGATGCAGAAACAGGTGGCCTTCTGGCTGGGCATTTCCGCCATGCCTCAAGTTATGGTCCTGGATGAGCCGGTGGACGGCCTGGATCCCATAATGCGCAAGAAAGTGTGGAGTCTCGTGCTTCAGGATGTGGCTGAACGGGAAACTACGGTTCTGGTATCCTCCCACAACCTGCGGGAATTGGAGGACGTGTGCGATCACGTCGGCATCCTGCATAACGGTTCCCTCCTTCTAGAAAGGGAGCTTGACGATTTGAAAAGCGATATCCACAAATTCCAAATGGCCTTTACCGGGCAAATTCCGGAAAAAATCTTCTCTTCGGGAACCGTCTTGCACCGGCAGCAAAAGGGAAGCGTTCTCCAGATAGTAGTCAAGGGAGATAAGGAAAAGCTAATGGCCGAGGCCCGACAGGCCGGACCGGTTATTTTGGACGTCCTGCCCCTTACCCTGGAGGAAGTTTTCATCTACGAACTGGGAGGTAGAGGCTATGATATTCAAGGGGTCCTTATTTAAAAGGGGCCTTATAATAAGCGATCTCAAGCGCTTCTGGTGGGTGGGAGGGTTATACGGCATCTTTCTCTTTCTGCTCCTTCCCTTCAACCACATGCTCCAGGAACTACCCATGCAGGAAATCTGGGCCCGGGAAATCCTTAGGAGGTCCCTGGACCTTTTCGCGGGCCAGAGCGGGTTCCAGATAGTCCTGATCTGCATCGTGCCGGTGGTCCTGGGAGTCCTTGTTTTCGGGTATCTTCACAACGGCCGGGCGGCGGCGGTGATGCACAGCCTGCCCTGCAGCCGGCTGAGCCTATTTTTGAGCCACAGCGCAGCGGGGCTTGTCTTGCTCTTTCTGCCCGTTATCTTTAACGGACTGGTGCTGGCCCTCCTCAATACGACTACACATCTAAAGGAGTATTATACCTTCCTGGACATTGCCCGTTGGGTGGGCATGACGGCCCTGTTCGATACCCTGGTATTCGCCCTTACCGTTTTGGTCGGCATGTTTACGGGCAATGCCATGGCCCATGTGGCCTTTACCTATATCCTGCAGGTGTTGCCCAATGGGCTGCACGTCCTCCTGGTGGAGAACTTAAGCCGGTGGCTCCACGGATACACCCCTTTAAGTTACCCCGGCGAACTCCCTTACAACTTTCCCCTCATGATGTTTGCTTCCGGCACGAGGAGCGATGTATTCACCACGGGCGCCGTGGCCGCCTACCTGCTTGCTTCCGTCGCCCTTTTCGCCGCTGCCTTCCTTGTCTATCGGGTGCGGCATCTGGAGGCGGCCGGCGACGTCGTCGCCTTTCCTTTCCTGCGGCCGGTTTTTAAGTACGGCGTTACGACCTGCGCTATGCTCCTCGCCGGAACTTATTTCGCCGCCCGGTATAGGAGCGCGCCGGCGGTAATCCTTTGGGGGTACCTCTTCGGCTCTTTGCTAGGCTATTTTGCGGCCGAGGCCATGCTGCAGAAATCTTTAAAAGTATGGGCCTCTTACCGTGGTTATCTGGTTTACGGGGCGGTTGTCGCCGTCCTGGTGTGGGGGCTTGCCACCGACGTTACCGGTTATGTCCGGCGCGTTCCCGCTCCGGAAGAGGTGCAGAAGGTTTACTTCGGTAGCAATTTAGGGGAATGGATACACCTGGAGATGCTTAAAGATGCCGATGTGGGAGATCCCCGGTACGAAGGCCGGATGTTCTTTGAAGATCGGAACAACATCGAGCACCTTGTCCGCCTGCACCGTGAGCTGGCGGCCGACCGCTCTAATCAAACCGGGGCAACCCGGTATATCATCTACACCCTGGCCGACGGCAGTTATTTGGCCCGCCGCTACGAAGTAGATGAGAGGAAATACGCCGCTTTCTTAAAACCCCTATACGAATCCTTCGAGTATAAAAAGGCCCGGTTTCCCGTGTTGACCCAGGAGCCGGAGGAGATAAAGATGATTGAGATCAATGATTATCGAGTTCCCAAGAACCCACTAATCCTGTCCCACCGGGAAGAGATCCGTGAGTTTACAGACCTGTTGAAACAGGATATTATGGAGGCCACCTTTGCAGAAATGACGGCCGGAGGGAAGCATCACGTCACTATCAACGTGATGGGAGCGAACGGTAGAAGCGATCAATATGCCCTTCTCAACGGGTACAGGTCGGTCATCGCATGGTTAAAGAAAAAGGGGTATTATGAAGGCATTGTTTTACAGCCGGAGGAAGTGGAATATGTCGCCCTGGAGAACCCGGCCGATTACGAAAGGCCCGGCGAGGTCGCGAAGCCCCGCCGGGTGGAAATCAGGGACCGTCAGGTGATCGAGGAACTCCTTAATATCGAGGCCCCGCCCGAGTTCACCGGGAACATAAGACCGATCGTAGTCATCTTTTACGGCAGGACGACTGCGGGACCCTTCGAGTACCACAGCTATATCAACCCGTATGGTACCCTTTCGGCGGCGTTAAAGGAATACGTTGAGCAACTGGATTAGCTCCGGTTGCCAATTAAACCTTGGACAAAAGGCCCCGTCTCTGCTAAATTAAGGGATGGGGTCTTTTGATACGAATAAGGGAGGGCAACTTACTTTGAGCTTATTTAGCAGGTTAAAGGAGAGTTTAAATAAAACGCGGGATAACTTTACCCGGCGGGTGGGGATTTTACTTAACGCCAGCAGCCGCCTGGACGACGATTTTTTTGATGAGCTTGAGGAGATCCTGGTAACGGCCGATGTCGGCGCCAATACCAGCATGGAACTGGTGGAGCGAATAAGACGGGAAGTAAAAAACAGGCGGATAACCGAGCCAACGGCAGTCGGCGAGCTGCTATGTGAAGAAGTTACAAAGATTCTCGGTGAAGAAGTACCGCGTCTGGCCTGGTCGCCGGCCCCGCCGACGGTTTACCTGGTGGTGGGGGTCAACGGCGCGGGGAAAACGACTACCATCGGCAAGCTGGCCTATCGCTTCAAACAGGAAGGCAAAAGGGTCATCCTGGCGGCGGCCGACACCTTCCGCGCCGCGGCCGGGGAGCAGTTGGATGTCTGGGCCGGGAGGGCCGGGGCCGAACTCATCCGCCACCAGGCCGGCGCCGATCCGGGAGCCGTGGTTTACGACGCTTTGCAGGCGGCCCGCAACCGCCGTGCCGACGTGGTCCTGGTGGACACTGCCGGCCGCCTGCAGACCAAGGTAAATCTAATGGACGAGTTGAAGAAGATCCGCCGGGTGATTGAGCGGGAGCTACCGGGAGCGCCCCACGAGGTGCTCCTGGTCCTTGACGCCACCACCGGCCAGAACGCCCTTTCCCAGGCCAGGCTTTTTAGCGAAGCGGTGGGCGTTACCGGGATCGTCCTGACCAAGCTCGACGGCACGGCCAAGGGCGGCGTGGTCCTGGCCATTGCCGCTGAAATGGGGATCCCGGTGAAACTGGTAGGCCTTGGCGAAGGCCTGGACGATCTGAAGGAATTTCAGCCCCGGGAGTTTGCCGCCGCCCTGTTCAGCGGCCTGGCTGGGGTAAAGGAGGAATAACGGTGGGTAAGATTTTTATTAAAGGCTGCACCATCGTCCCCATCAGCGGACCGGTAATTGAAGAGGGAGTTATCGCCGTCGACGGCGACCGCCTCTATTACGTAGGCCCGGCAAACGCTCTTCCGGCCGGCTGGCAGGCGGATACCGTCATCAAGGCCGACGATAAAGTGGCCCTGCCGGGCCTGGTGAACGCCCATACCCATGCCGCCATGGCGCTTTTGAGAAGCTACGCCGACGATCTCCCCTTGAAAGAATGGCTGGAGAAAAAAATCTGGCCCAGGGAGGCGAGGCTTACCCGGGAAGATATTTACTGGGGAACGAAGCTCGCCCTGCTGGAGATGATCCGCTCCGGTACCACCACCTTTGCCGATATGTACTTTAATATGGACGCCGTGGCCGAAGCCGTGTTGGAGGCCGGCCTGCGGGGATGTCTCAGTCAAGGGCTCATCGGTTTTCAGGACGAAGACGGCGGGCGCCTGGCTTCGGGCGTCAGCCTGGTCAAGGAGTGGCAGGGCGCCGGCGACGGCCGCATTACCACCATGCTGGGGCCCCACGCTCCCTATACCTGTCCTCCGGAATACCTGACCAAAGTTGCCGACACAGCAGCGGGACTGGGGGTGGGCCTCCACATCCATCTGGCGGAAACGAAGGGCGAGGTGGCAGATATCCAGTCCCGTTATGGCGCTACCCCCATAGCCCTGGCAAACAGGCTGGGCCTCTTTGAACTCCCGGTCCTGGCCGCCCATTGCGTCCACTTAACCGCCGAAGACATCTCCATCCTGGCGGAGAAAAAGGTCGGTGTGGCCCACTGCCCGGAGAGCAACTTGAAGCTGGCCAGCGGTGTGGCCCCGGTGAAGGCCATGTTGTCTGCCGGCGTTAATGTGGCCATCGGTACCGACGGCGCCGCCAGCAACAACAACCTGGATATGGTGGGTGAAATACGCACCTGCGCCCTGCTGGCGAAGGGAATTTCCGGCGATCCCACGGCTGTTCCCGCCCACCAGGCCCTGGTGATGGCCACCTTGAACGGCGCCCGTGCTCTGGGACTAGATAAGAAAATAGGCACCCTGGAGGCCGGAAAAAAGGCGGACCTCATCCTAGTAAACAAACGCCTGCCTCATATGATGCCGTCCCATAATGTAGAAGCCGATATCGTCTATGCCGCCAGCGGCAACGACGTCGATACGGTGATCGTCAACGGTAAAATCCTCATGAGCGGAGGAGAAGTAAAAACCCTGGACGTTGAGGAGATTTATGCAGAGGTCAAGAAGCGGGCCGGTTGAAGGCAAAAAAAATTCCACCTCCTTCCACGCCTACGGGGTTAGCTGACGGGTGCGGACCCAGGATGGCCCTACCCGGCATCTAGAACAATGCCGGGATTAACCCCAGAAAAACGGTTCCCCCGTTTTCCCACCGAGGAAATTCGGCGATCTGGTGGAAGAAAGGATGGAATTGATGGCATTTTTATTGTAGCATGGGAACCTGTTTTTGTTAACATAAAACTTAGTGGTAAATCTAGAGAGTTTTTTCCAGGGGACTTTTCAAAAATTAGAGTTTAATGGAAGGGGTGAAGTCTGTGGAATACCGCCGGCTGGGTAAAACGGGTATGACGGTATCCGAGCTTTGTTTCGGGGCCTTACCTATGGGGCCGCGTCAGAAAAACCTCGACGTTGATACCTGCACCAGGATTATCAAAAGGGCCCTGGACGGAGGGGTTAATTTCATCGATACGGCGCAGGTATATGAAACTTATGAGCCTATCCGGAGGGCCATTCACGCCTATGACGGGGAAGTAATCATTGCCACCAAGTCCAATGCCGCCACCTATGAGGATATGGAGCGGGCTATCCAGGAGGCCCGGGAGAAGCTCCAGCTGGATTATATCCATATTTTCCACCTGCATGCTGCCCGGGCAACGGAGCGAATTTTTGAGGAAAGGTCGGGCGCTTTGCACTGCCTCCTTGATGCCCGGGAAAAAGGGTTGATCAAGGCCGCCGGTATATCCACCCACAGCGTGGCGGCGGTGCGGAAGGCGGCCGCCGAAAAAGAAATAGACGTTATCTTTCCCTTGATAAACATCAGGGGCATGGGTATTATCGACGGCAGCCGGGAAGACATGCTGGCCGCCATTGCCGCAGCCGTAGCTGCCGGCAAAGGGGTTTACCTGATGAAGGTTCTGGCTGGGGGCAACCTCCTGGACAACTACCGCGAGGCCATGGACTTCGCCCGCCGGATACCGGGGATTGCTGCCGTCGCCGTAGGGATGGTCAGCGAGGCGGAGGTGGACTACAACCTGCGCTATTTTAACGGCGGAGATCCGGGCAAAATAGAAATCGGTACCAAAGAGTTCGCCGTGGTAGAAACCGTATGCAAAGGCGACGGCGCCTGCCTTAAAGCCTGTACCAACGAAGCCATATCTATGGTCAACGGTAAGGCCAGGATCGACCGCAGCAAATGCCTTCTCTGCGGCTACTGCACCGAGGTGTGCCCGCAGTTGGCCATCAGGATGATATAAGTGTCAAAGCCGCGCCCTTGACACGGGTAATAAGGTGCTTTATAATTGTTCCGGTGGTGCTGATGCTTGACCAGCTGGCCCGGGTGGCGCGCCTGTACGATTTTTACGGTCCCCTCCTCACCCCACGACAGAGGAAATGGTTGGAACTTCATTACCACCATGATCTTTCCCTGGGGGAAATAGCTGAAGAAGAGGGGATCAGCCGCCAGGCCGTGTACGACGGTCTGCAGCGGGCCGTCAAAGCCCTGGAGGATTATGAAGCCCGCCTGGGTTACCTGCAGCGGGAATTAACCTTACGGGAACAGCTGGCGGCAGCCATCAGGCATCTGGAAAACTACCGCCGGGGTGGCGGGGAAGGGGAACTGGCCGCAGTTTCCCGGATATTGCAACTTCTTCTAGAACTGCCGGAAGGCAGCATGGGGCAAAATTAGATACGTAGGGGAATATTGAGCCGGCAGGGCAAACCGGGGGTGAAAAAGGTGGCTATCTTCGCTTCGTTGGCCGATAAGCTCCAGGAAACCTTTAAAAAACTGCGTGGGAAAGGTAAGCTCACCGAGGCGGATGTTACGGCCGCCATGAGGGAGATTCGACTTGCCTTACTGGAAGCCGACGTTAACTTTAAAGTGGTTAAGGATTTCATCAACCGGGTCAAGGAGCGGGCCGTCGGCCAGGAAGTAATGCAGAGTCTCACCCCCGGGCAGCAGGTAGTTAAGATCGTCCATGAGGAATTGACGGCCCTCATGGGCGGCAGCGAGAGCAAAATCAACTGGGCCGCCCAGCCGCCGACGATCGTCATGCTGGTAGGCCTGCAGGGCGCCGGCAAGACGACCACGGCCGCCAAACTGGCCAGACTTCTGCAAAACCAGGGGCGGCGACCCCTGCTGGTGGCCGCCGACGTCTACCGGCCGGCAGCCATCAAGCAACTCCAGGTACTGGGAGAACAGTTAAAGGTACCCGTATTCAGCATGGGGGAAGGGATAAGTCCCGTCGACATTGCCCGTGCCGCAGTAGAGCATGCCCGCAAATACGGCAACAACCCGGTTATCCTGGATACCGCCGGCAGGCTGCATATTAACGAAACAATGATGGCCGAATTGGTGGCTATTAAGAGAGCGGTCGATCCCCACGAAATTCTCCTGGTGGTAGACGCCATGACCGGCCAGGATGCCGTGCAGGTAGCTTCTAATTTTAACCAGCAACTCGGCCTTACGGGTGTAATCCTTACTAAGCTTGACGGCGATACCCGCGGCGGCGCAGCCCTTTCGGTACGGGCGGTAACCGGGTGTCCGATAAAATTTATCGGCATGGGCGAGAAAACCGATGCCCTGGAAACCTTCCATCCGGATCGCCTTGCTTCCCGCATCCTGGGGATGGGGGATGTTTTAAGCCTCATTGAAAAGGCCCAGGCCAATCTTGACGTTGAAAAGGCCAAAGAACTCCAAAGGAAGATACGTCAGCATGAATTCACCCTCGAAGATTTCCTGGAACAGATGAAACAGATGCGGAAGATGGGTCCTTTGGAGGAGATTTTAAGCATGTTGCCGGGGGCCGGGAGAATTAAACAGCTTAAGGATCTTCAGATTGATCCTAAGGAATTGGTTCATACCGAGGCCATCATCCAGTCCATGACCCCGGAGGAACGCCGCAATCCGAGTATAATAAACGGCAGCCGCAAAAAGCGCATCGCCGCCGGCAGCGGTACCCGGGTGCAGGACGTAAACCGCCTGCTGCGCCAGTTTGAAGAAGCCAAAAAGCTGATGCACTTTTTGGGAGAAGGCGGTGGTAAAATGAAAAAGAAAGGCCGCCTGCCCTTTCCATTTTAGAAGGAGGTGATGTCAGTGGCGACCAAGATACGTTTAAAACGCATGGGGGCCAAAAAAGCGCCTTTTTACCGG
Source organism: Moorella humiferrea (assembly GCF_039233145.1). Lineage (NCBI taxonomy): Bacteria > Bacillati > Bacillota > Clostridia > Neomoorellales > Neomoorellaceae > Neomoorella > Neomoorella humiferrea. The sequence goes on from NZ_CP136419.1 coordinate 977,171, forward strand.
GTGGTAGTCGCAGATTCACGTTCGCCCCGCGACGGCCGGGTGATTGAAGAGATCGGTTACTACAATCCCGTTAAACAACCTGCCGAAATTAAAGTCGACGAAGAAAAAGCCCTGCGTTGGCTGAATACCGGTGCGCAGCCTTCAGAAACCGTACGCGCTCTCTTGAAAAAAGCTGGTGTGTGGCAGAAATTTATTGCTGCCAGGGAAGCCAAATAGAGGGGGAGTTTAGGTGAAGGAACTGTTGTTAACTTTGGCTCAGGCCTTAGTAGATCATCCCGAGCAGGTCAGCGTCAACATGGTGGAAGGAGAAAAATCGGTTATCCTTGAACTCAGAGTGGCCCAAGAAGATATGGGCAAAGTAATCGGCAAACAAGGGCGCATCGCCCGGGCCATACGCACTTTAGTCAAGGCCGCGGCAGCCCACCAGGGCAAACGCGTCGTGGTGGAGATTATCCAGTAACAATGACAGAAGAGAGGATCGGCGTCGGTAAAATCGTGGCCCCCCACGGTGTCCACGGGGAGGTCAAGGTTGAACCATGGACCGACTTTCCCGAGCGCTTCCGCCCCGGGCTTAAGTTGTTGCTGCAGCTCGGCCTGGAGACCCGGAGGGTGACCGTCGCCGGGGCGCGTCCCCATGGGCGCCATTTACTTCTCAAACTTGAGGAAGTAAACGACTGTAATAGCGCCGAAGCTTTACGCGGGGCGGTGCTTAAAGTGGAACCCTGGGAGGTGGAACCCCTTCCGGAAGGACATTATTATATATTCCAGCTCTTGGGGAGCCGGGTCTATTCTACCGACGGCGAATTCCTGGGAACTTTAACCGACGTCTTGGCCACCGGCGCCAATGACGTTTATGTGGTTAGAGGTAACAACTATAAGGAGATACTTTTGCCTGCCTTAAAAGACGTGGTACTTAAAATCGATGTATCCCGGAAGGAAATCATCGTCGCCCTGCCGCCGGGTTTGCTTGACTAGGAGGCGGTTCCCGTGCGGGTTGACGTACTTACTATATTCCCTGAGATGTTCTCCAGTTTTTTAAATACCAGCATCATCAAAAGGGCGCGGGAACAGGGCCGTTTACATGTAAACCTGGTCGATATCCGGGATTACGCTAGAAACAAACACCGTAGCGTCGATGATTATCCCTTCGGCGGCGGACCGGGGATGGTCATGATGGCCGAACCGATTTTTTTGGCGGTAGAAAGCCTGTTACCGCAAGAAGGGGCGGAGCGGCCGCCTGTTATCCTCATGTCACCCCAGGGCGAAGTTTTCAACCAGGAGCTGGCCGCCGAACTGTCCCGGGAAAAACATCTCATCCTCATTTGCGGCCATTATGAAGGCGTAGATGAACGCGTCAGACAATTTCTGGTCAGCCGGGAAATTTCTATTGGTGATTACGTTTTAACCGGCGGCGAGCTGCCGGCCATGGTCGTCATTGATGCCGTAACCCGCTTATTGCCGGGCGTACTTGGCGATCCGGTCGGGGCGCTGGAAGATTCTTTTGCCATGGGCCTTCTAGAGTATCCCCAGTACACCAGGCCGCGATCTTTTCGCGGAATGGAGGTGCCGGAAGTATTATTGTCCGGCAACCATGAAAAAATAAGGCAGTGGCGGCGCCGGCAGGCATTAGAGCGAACCTGGCGACGGCGACCTGATTTGCTGGCGAAGTTGAGTTTAAGTCCCGAAGATCGGCGCCTTTTAGATGAAATTATTAAAAATAGCCGGGAAAACAGCGGAAAAACCTATTAAAGTTGTTTCCAGAGATCTAACTATGGTATAATATTCGCTGTGTTAGTGCAGGAAAGGAGGGGTTGCGGTGAACAACATTATCGAAGCCCTGGAGAAAGAACAAATGCGTTCTGACGTACCCGATTTTCGGCCGGGAGACACCGTAAGGGTGCATGTTAAGGTCATCGAGGGTAACCGGGAGCGCATTCAGGTTTTCGAAGGTACGGTTATCGGCCGCCGGGGAAGGGGCATAAATGAAACCTTCACAGTCCGCCGTGTTTCCTATGGGGTGGCGGTAGAGCGGATTTTTCCTATACACTCACCACGCATTGAACGCATCGAAATTGTAAGGCGCGGTAAGGTGAGAAGGGCAAAACTTTATTACCTGCGGGGTCTTTCCGGCAAAGCCGCCCGGATTAAAGAGGAAAGATAACATAGCCACACAACGGGACTGGTATTTAATCAGTCCCGTGTTTAACTAATAGGGGGCGTTAACCGTTGGAAGATACCGAAAAGGCTACGGCGGAAAGCAAAGCTTCGCCCTGGTGGAAAGAAATATTACAGTCCCTGGTGATTGCCGCCGTCTTAGCCCTAATCATTCGCAGTTTTCTTTTCACACCCTTTTATATCCCTTCCCCGTCCATGGAACCGACCCTTTACCCGGGGGACCGCATCATCGTTAACCGCCTTGCCTATCGCCTTGGGGACCCACAACGCGGTGATATAGTAGTCTTTCGCTACCCCCTCGATCCGAGCAGGGACTTGATTAAGCGGGTAGTGGCCATAGGAGGCGATACGGTAGAGGTCCGTAATAATGTTTTATATATAAATGGCAAGCCCCAAAATGAAGCAGACTATCTGCCGCCGGGTGTCGTTTACAGCGACTTCGGTCCTGTTAAGGTGCCGGCGGGCAGCTATTTCATGATGGGCGATAATCGCAATAACAGTGCCGACAGCCGGGTATGGGGTACCCTGGAAAGGAAATTCATTATCGGCAAGGCCGTCGTCATCTACTGGCCGTTAGACCGCATCGGATTTATCAGGTAGGTGGCATTATGCCGTCGGGCTTCAAATCCTTCCTCCCGTATCTTAAAGTGGTCGACGTTGTATTGGAAGTGGCCGACGCCAGGTTACCTGTTTCCAGCCGTTTTTCAGGCCTTAATAAAATTTTGCAAGGTAAAGCGCGGATTTTGGTTTTAACTAGATGCGATCTCGCCGATCCCGCAGTAACGGCTGAATGGCTGCAGATTTTTAAGAAAGAGGGCATGACGGCGGTAGCTGTTGATGCCCGTAGGGGTGAGGGGATAGCTACCTTACAACGGCATTTGGCCGCCATGGCCGGGGAAAAAAAGTTAAAGCTTGCTGCCAGGGGCTTAAAAATGCGGCCGCTGCGCCTCATGGTAGTAGGAATACCCAATGTAGGCAAATCCTCCCTTTTAAACCGCCTCGTAGGACGCGGGGCGGCCCGAACGGGAGATCGCCCCGGGATAACCCGTGGTCCCCAATGGGTTCGTCTGGGTAACGAATTAGAAATCCTCGATACTCCTGGTGTTATAGGAAAAGGCCGCGAGGAAGGCGGGGGCATCTTGTGGCTGGGGGCAATTGGCTGTATCGCAGAAAGTTCTCTCATGGCAACGGATACAGCCAACGTCATCTTACAGTTTTTACTCACAGTAGCCCCGGAACGCCTGCAAGAGAGGTACGGCATTACTGAAGAAGAAATGGGAAGCGCCGATTTGCTTGAAATCATCGGTCGGCGCCGGGGCTTTCTCTTGGCCGGAAAAAAAATCGATCAGGAAAGGACCGCCATGGCCGTGATTAACGATTTTCGCGAAGGCCAGTTAGGGCGATATACCCTGGAGCGACCTTAATGCTATAATGTTTTTGAAAAATGATGTGCCAAAAGTCAAAAAACTTACCCGGTCCATGAAACAGGGAAGGTGAAGATTGTGCCGGAGGGAAAAATCGCCGTAGTAATTGCCGATGATCACCCACTGGTACGGGAAGGTATCCGCAAGATTTTAGAGTTAGACCCAAATATCCATGTAGTAGCCGAGGCCGGCGACGGCCGGGAAGCCGTCGCTTTAGCCCGGCGCTATCGCCCGGACGTAATTTTAATCGATATAAACATGCCAGGCTTAAACGGCATTGAGATCACTAAAATTATCCGCCGGGAGCTTCCCCGTACCGGCATTCTGGCCCTGACCATTCATGATGATGAAGAATATATCATTGAATTGCTGAAGTGCGGGGTTACCGGCTATATACTTAAAGACATCGGCGCCGATGAACTAATAAAGGCCGTATTGCAGGTGGCCCGCGGCTACCAGGTAATTCATCCAGGCATTGCTCCCAAGGTAAGGGATTATCTGCAAAAAAAAGAAGCGTCTTTTAGCCTACAATCGGAAGAACTGCCGCTGACACCAAGGGAACGAGAAATCTTAATCCAGGTGAGCCTGGGGAAATCCAATCGGGAGATCGCCAGGGACTTGTATATCAGCGAAAAAACGGTAAAAAACCATTTAACAAATATATTTCATAAAATTGGCGTGAGCGATCGCACGCAAGCGGCCCTTTACGCCTTGAAACACGGTTTAAGTGATGGTAAGCTAATATAGGTGAAAAAAGTGGCGGGGGATTTGACGGGAAGACAGTCCCTTTACATTTGGGAACGGCGTCTGTGGTACCAGGGTGTCCGCCTCATCGCCGGTGTTGATGAAGCCGGTCGCGGTCCCCTGGCGGGACCGGTTACGGCGGCGGCCGTAATCCTGCCTCCCGATATAAATATTACCGGTCTGGCTGATTCCAAAAAGTTGTCCCCGGCAAAGCGGCAGGAGCTCGCGGTAATTATTAAAGAAAAAAGCCTGGCCTGGGCCATCGGGTGGGCCTCGGTGAAAGAAATCGACTGTTTGAACATCCTGGTTGCTTCCCGGTGGGCCATGTGGCGGGCTCTAACGTCCCTGCCCTTAAAACCCGAACACGTTTTGGTAGACGGCTTCCCTTTGCCGGGGCTAAGGGTGCCCCAGACGCCCCTGGTAGGAGGCGACGGATTGAGCGCCTCCATAGCCGCGGCTTCTATCCTGGCCAAGGTGGCCAGGGATGAATTAATGGCCATCTATGATAATGTTTTTCCCGGTTACGGTCTGGCGGAAAACAAAGGGTATCCTACAAAAGAACACCGTCGCGCCCTTGCCTGCCGGGGTCCGAGCGCCGTACACCGTTTAAGTTTTAAATTCCGGAGTATTCAAAAGCAGGAATTACCATAAATATGGCGAATATGTTAATGAGTATTGCTTAAGTTCAAATTCCTGGACCTAAAATGGGAAGGGGGGATCAAGGTGCTGCAGCAGTATGGTATAGTAGCTGTTTTTCTGGTGGGAGGAGCCTTAACGGCCGTTGCCGCCCTGGCAATGAACTGGCTAGTGCGGCCAAAAGAGAAGGCGGTGGGGGATAAGCTTGCCACCTACGAGTGCGGCCTGGAAACCCAGGGACCGACATGGGTCCAGTTTAAAGTAAGCTATTTTCTTTATGCCCTTGTTTTTTTATTGTTTGATGTAGAAACAGTCTTTTTATACCCCTGGGCGGTACGTTTTCAAATGCTGGGTCTGTTCGCCTTTGTTGAGATGCTTATTTTTATAGCCATACTGGTAATTGGTTTGTGGTACGCATGGAAGGAGGGTGCCTTGAAGTGGCTGTAGTCAGATTAAGGCCGCCGGAACCCCAGGTTCCCGATAACATCATCCTGTCCACGGTGGATTATATGCTGAATTTCTGCCGGGCCCATTCCTTCTGGCCGCTGACCTTCGGTTTGGCCTGTTGCGCCATAGAAATGATGGCGGCCGGCGGCGCCCGGTATGATGTAGCCCGTTTCGGCTATGAAGTATTCAGGCCGTCGCCGCGTCAGGCCGACCTGATGATCGTTGCCGGGACGGTAACTAAAAAAATGGCTCCCCTGGTGCGCCGTCTCTATGAGCAGATGCCGGCGCCAAAATGGGTTATCGCCATGGGGAGCTGTGCCATTAGCGGCGGGCCCTTTGTCGATTCTTATAACGTCGTACCGGGAGTGGACACCATTGTGCCGGTAGATGTCTACGTGCCCGGATGTGCGCCACGACCGGAGGCCCTAATCAACGGCCTGCTGACATTAAAGAAGAAAGTCATCAACCCGAAAGCGGTGCTGGTGAAATAAAATGAACAAGCTCATAGAGGAATTAAAGGGCCTATTTCCCGGAGTGCAAGGGGAAGAAGGCATTGATATGCCGACTCTGGTTGTACCGGCCGACCAGCTGTTGGCGCTTATGGAAGAGTTGAAGCAGCGTCGCGGTTTTAATTTTTTAAGTGACCTAACGGCAGTCGATTTTAAAGCAGAAGACCGGATAGAAATGGTATACCATTTACTGGCCGTTCCCGGAGGCGAAGCTTTGAGGGTCAAAGTAAACCTCAGCCGCCACGAGGCAGAAGTGCCCTCCCTGACGTCCCTCTGGCCGGCCGCCGACGTACAGGAGCGGGAAGCATACGACCTCATGGGCGTTGTATTTAAAGGTCATCCCAATTTAAAACGGATTCTCTGTCCCGATGACTTTGAAGGGCATCCCCTGCGTAAGGATTTTAAATTGAATAGCGGTAAAGAAGGGGGGGAATAAGGGATGGCTGCAGTCGAAAAAGACCTAATGACTCAGGAAATCGAGATCAATATGGGCCCCCAGCATCCCAGCACCCACGGCGTCTACCGGGCCCTTTTAACCCTGGATGGTGAAAAAGTAGTCAAGGTAGAAAATATCATCGGTTACTTGCACCGGGGAATAGAAAAGTTGGCCGAAGACCGCACCTACACCCAGTTTATTCCCTACACCGACCGGCTGGACTACCTGGCAGGAATGCTCAACAATCTGGGGTATGTCCAGACGGTGGAAAAGCTGATGGGTGTTGAAGTGCCAGAGCGGGCCGAATATCTGCGCATCATCATGGCCGAGCTATCCCGGATAGCCAGCCACCTGATTATGATCGCCTCAATGGCCCTGGATTTATCGGGGTGGACGGCATGGTTCCCTCCATTCCGGGAAAGGGAAAGGATCCTCGACCTCTTTGAAATGACCTGCGGCTCCAGACTCACGGTCAGCTATATGCGTATCGGTGGTGTGGCCGCCGACATACCGCCGGCCTTTTTACCGAATCTGGAAGCCTTTTTAAACGACCTGCCCCAGATGATCGACGAAGTGAACGGGTTAATCACGGGAAATGAAATTTTTCAGGCGCGGTGCCGGGGGGTAGGAAAAATCGATTTAGAGACGGCCCTCGCCTACGGCATAACGGGTCCCAACCTCCGCGCCTGCGGACTGCCCTTTGACCTGCGCAAAGCGCGGCCCTACGGCATATACGACCGTTTTGAATTCGATATCCCTGTTTTAAACAACGGCGACAGCTACGACCGCTTCGTCATTCGCCTTTTAGAGATCGAGCAGAGCGCCCGCATTATCCGCCAGGCAATGGCAGGGCTTCCCGACGGTCCGGTGATGGCCAAGGTACCGCGGGTGATTAAACCGCCCAAGGGCGAAGTGTATCACCAGATCGAAGGAGCCAAAGGGATTTTAGGGTATTATCTCGTAAGTGACGGCGGCAATAAACCATATCGTTTGCACATTCACAGCCCCTCCTTTGTCAATCTGGGCGCCCTGCCTAAAATAAGCGAAGGCGGTAATATCCAGGATTTTGTAGTCAACATTGCTTCGATAGATATCGTACTGGGCGAAGTCGACCGGTAAGTAGAGTTTTGCATTAAGGGAGAGGATAGATGGGCTATGGAAAACATCTTCACCGGCACGGCCGCCTTTATAGAGGGGCTTCTGGCCGGGGCACCGTCATGGGCCCGGACCATAACGATGGGGCTCCTGTATCTAGTGGGCGTCCTGGCCTTTATATTCCTTAACGCCCTGTATTTAATCTACCTGGAACGCAAAATAAGCGCCTATATGCAGCAGCGCCTGGGGCCCAACCGCTTTGGCCCCCGCGGCCTGTTTCAGTCCATTGCCGACGCCGTCAAGCTCCTGGGAAAGGAAGATATTATCCCCCAGGGAGCCGACAGGTGGGTTTTTATCCTGGCGCCGATTATCATCTTTATACCTGCGGTTATGGTCTATGCCATTATACCCTTTGGTAAAGGCATGATCCCCGTAGATTTGAACATCGGCGTCTTCTACTTCCTGGCGGTGGCTTCTACCACGACCATCGCCATATTAATGGGAGGATGGGGGGCTAACAACAAGTACGCCCTGCTGGGCAGCATGCGCTCCGTGGCCCAGATGGTCAGTTACGAAATACCGCTGACCTTTTCCATACTGGGGGTAATAATGCTGGCCGGTTCCCTGCAGACCTCAGCAATTGTTGCCGCCCAGGAAAAGGTATGGTATATTCTGCTGCAGCCCCTGGCTTTTCTCATCTACTTCATTGCCGCCACGGCGGAAATAAACCGCGCTCCCTTCGATCTGGTAGAAGGAGAGCAGGAGATTATTGCCGGTCCTTATACGGAATATACCGGTATGCGCTATGCCCTCTTTTTCCTTTCGGAATACTCCAACCTGGTTAGCGTCTCGGCTCTGGCCGTGACCCTTTTTCTGGGGGGCTGGCACGGTCCGTGGCTGCCGTCGTGGTTATGGTTTTTGATCAAAGTCTATATAATGATCTTTATCTTTATGTGGGTACGCTGGACCTTCCCGCGTATTCGTATTGACCACCTGCTGAGCTTTAACTGGAAGGTGCTTTTGCCCCTGTCCCTGGCCAACATCCTGGTGACGGGCGTGGGAATCAAGATCTACCAGCTGTTGACCCTGGGGAGGTGGTAGGATGTTTGGGCAAGGTTTACTAAAAGGTTTGAGTGTCACCTGGCATTTCTTATTTGGTAAAGCCATCACCGAACAGTATCCGGAACGGCGGCCCAACCTGCCTCCGGCTTCCCATGGGTCGTTGTATCTGGAAAAGGAAAAGTGTATTGCCTGTGGCCTCTGTGCCAGCGCCTGCCCCAACCATGTCATTACAATTGAAAGCGAGCGCGATGAGCAAAAAAAGCGCCGGCTTACCGGGTACCGGGCAAAACTGGGCCAGTGTCTTTTCTGCGGCCTGTGCGTGGAAAGCTGTCCCCAGGACGCCTTGCACTGGAAGCCCGACTTTGAACTGGCGTGTTATCGCAATGAAGATACCGAACAGGATCTCCTGGCCGGTCCGGCAGCGGAGGTGAAAAAAGGTGCCTGAGGTAAACACCCTTGTATTCTGGTTGTTGGCGATTATCACCATCGCCTCCGCCCTTGCCGTCGTATTTTTAAAGAACATCGTTCACAGCGCGTTATATCTGGTGCTGACCTTTGTCGGTACCGCCGGGCTGTATATCCTATTAAACGCCGAGTTTCTGGCGGCGGTGCAGATTCTCGTATATGCCGGTGCTATAGCCGTACTGTTCGTCTTTGCCGTGATGCTTACCCGTCGCGGCGATATCCGGGCGAGCAATCCCTTTAACGTCAATTACCTAGCTGCGGGTGTGGTTTCGCTGGCCCTGTTTGTCATAATCGCCCTGGCAACAGGACGCATGACCTGGGTAGGTGTCTCCGGCCAGCCTCCGAAAAGCAACGTCGGGGCCATAGCCGAGGCTTTTCTGGGCCCCTGGGCCATTCCCTTTGAGATAGCGGCCGTGCTCCTTCTGGTAGGCATGGTCGGAGCCATCCTCGTGGCGAGGGGAGGGAAGGGGGAAGAATGATTACACTGACCCACTACCTTGCCGTAGGCGGTCTTCTCTTTTGCATCGGCCTTTTCGGTGCCCTGGCTAAAAAGAACGCCATCGCCGTTTTAATGGGTATTGAACTCATGCTCAATGCCGTCAATATCAATCTGGTGGCCTTCAACCATTTTCTCCAACCGGCGCAGGTAACGGGACAAATCTTTGCCATCTTTGTAATCGTTGTCGCCGCGGCGGAAGTGGCCGTCGGCCTGGCCCTGGTGATCAACATTTACCGGCGCCGTCTGGACAGCAGTGTGGACGACCTTGACTGGTTGAAATGGTAATTTGTCATAAGGCAGGTGATACCCCGTGATCAAATATGCGTGGTTGATACCAGTATTTCCCGCCGTCGCATTTCCTGTAATCGTCTTCCTTACCCGTAAAGTGCGTCCTCTAAGTGCCCTGGTGGCCATAGCCGCCATTGCGGCAAGCTTCGTCATGGCCGTAGGCGTGCTGCGGGAAGTGCTGCTACTAGGCATAACCATGGAGCAGCCAGTAGAGTACGCTTTACCCTGGCTGCACATTCCCGAAATATTAAAGATCGAAGCTGGGGTACTTATCGATCCCCTAACGGCAGTAATGCTGTTAGTAGTAACCCTGGTGGCCCTGCTGGTCGAGATCTACTCGGTAGGGTACATGCACGGCGACCCGGGATTTTCCTCCTTCTTTAGTTATCTGTCCCTGTTCAGCGCTTCCATGTTAGGCCTGGTGCTGGCCAATAACTACTTCATGATCTTTTTCTTCTGGGAACTGGTAGGACTGTGCTCTTACTTGCTCATCGGTTTCTATTACCATAAACCCGAAGCCGCACGGGCGGGTCTGAAAGCCTTTGTCACCAACAGGGTGGCCGACTTCGGCTTTATGCTCGGCTTTTTCTTCCTCTTTGCCATGTTCGGGACCTTTAATTTCCGCGAACTGGCCGAGGCCATACCCGGCTATCAAAACACCGCCTTTTTAGCCCTGGCGGCGGCCCTGGTTTTTGTCGGCCCCATCGGTAAGTCGGCCCAGTTTCCCCTCCACGTCTGGCTCCCTGATGCCATGGAAGGCCCTACACCGGTGAGCGCCCTTATCCACGCCGCCACCATGGTGGCCGCCGGCGTTTATTTGCTGGCGCGGGCCTTTGTCCTCTTTGCCAGCCTGCCGAACGTCATGCTTTTGGTGGCTTATGTCGGCGGCTTTACGGCTCTGTTTTCCGCCACCATTGCCGTGGTCCAGCGGGACATCAAGCGCATACTCGCCTACTCGACCATGAGTCAGCTGGGCTATATGGTAATGGCCATGGGCGTCGGCAGCATGACGGCCGGCATGTTCCACCTCATGACCCATGCCTTTTTCAAGGCCCTGCTTTTCCTGGGCGCCGGCAGCGTCATCCATGCCCTGGAGGAGCAGGATATTTTCCGCATGGGCGGCCTGTATAAAGATATGAAGATAACCACGACGACCTTTGTCATTGCCGCCCTGGCCCTGGCGGGCATACCGCCCCTGGCAGGTTTCTGGAGTAAAGATGAAATCTTGGCCGCCACCTTTGATCACGGCTATACCGGCCTTTATATCCTGGGGACCCTGGTCGCTTTCCTAACGGCCTTCTATATGTTCCGGCTGATTTTTGTGGCCTTCTTCGGCGAGCGCCGTGCCGGCCTCCACGGCCATGAATCCCCTTTGACCATGACAGTGCCGCTAATTATCCTGGCCGTGCTTTCGGTAGTAGCCGGCTTTGTAGGAACGCCCTTTACTAGCCACGGCTTCAGCACCTTCGTGTATTTTGGCGAACCGCACCACGTAGAACCCAACTATGCCGTTATGCTCCTTTCCATCGTTGTCGCCCTGGCGGGTATAGGACTGGCCTGGCTTTTCTACGGTCGTCCCAGCGACATACCGGAAAAGCTGGCAGATCGTTTTCGTACCATCTATACCCTGCTAGTAAAGAAATATTATATCGACGAAATTTATACGTGGCTCTTCCGCCGCGTCGTGTTGGGAGTGTCGGAAGCCTTTAATTGGAACGACCGGCACGTAGTCGACGGCATCTTTGACGGCATCGGCGATCTCACCCGTCTTTCAGGGCGGCAGCTGCGCCTGATCCAGACGGGGAACCTGCAGACCTACGCCCTGGTTATCTTTACGGCAGTAGTTATCTTCGCCCTCTGGATGGCGGCGCCGGTGTTAGGAGGTGTAGTCCAGTGAATTTTCCCATTCTGACGGCCATCATGCTGGCGCCGGTGGTAGGCCTCCTTTTCATCCTGCTGATTCCGGAAAGGGAAGAGCTGACGATTAAAATCACCGCCGCTGTCGCTACCTTTGTGTCCCTGGCGCTGTCCGTTGTGGTTTACGTTCTCTATGACTATGGCAAAGGCGGCCTGCAGTTTCTTCAGGACGTACACTGGGTGCCGACTTTCGGTATCAACTATTCCGTCGGGGTCGACGGAATAAGCGTGCCTATGGTGCTTTTAACGGCCATCGTCATCTTTACCGGCGTCTTTGCCTCGTGGGACATGACCAAACGGGTGAAGGAATTTTTCATTTTCCTCCTCATGCTTGTGACGGGCGTATTTGGCGTCTTCATTAGCCGCGACCTCTTTTTCTTCTACCTCTTCTTTGAAGTAGCGGTGATTCCCATGTACCTGTTAATAGGTATCTGGGGAAGCACCCGGAAAGAATACGCGGCCATGAAGCTGACCCTGTATCTCCTCGTCGGCAGCGCCTTCGCCCTCATCGGCATTATTGCCACTTTCTTGTATGCTTCGCAGCAGTTGGGCCATGCCACCTTTGACATTCAAACCTTGGCCACGGTGAAATACGATCTGGGCTTCCAGAAATTTGTCTTCTTCCTCATGTTAATCGGCTTCGGCGTGCTGGTACCCATCTGGCCCCTGCACCTCTGGTCACCGGACGGCCATGTGGCCGCGCCGACGGCCGTCAGCATGCTCCACGCTGGCGTTTTGATGAAGCTGGGTGCCTATGGTCTCATCAGGGTGGGCATTTTCCTCTTCCCGGAAGGGGCCAAATACTGGGCTCCCTTGATAGCCGTTCTCTGTATCGTAAACGTTGTCTACGGCGCCATGATCGCCATGGTGCAGAAAGACCTGAAGTTCGTCATCGGCTACAGCAGCGTCAGCCATATGGGCTACGTCCTTTTAGGTATAGCCTCCCTTAACACTTTAAGCCTCAATGGGGCAGTGGCCCAGATGTTCGCCCACGGCATTATGACGGCCCTTTTCTTTGCCCTGGTCGGTAATGTGTACCATAAAGCCCATACCAGGGAGATCGCCCGGTTCGGCGGTCTGGCCCACCAGATGCCGCGGGTGGCGGCCGGTTTCCTCATCGGCGGCCTGGCCTCCCTGGGCCTTCCCGGCCTTAACAACTTTGTGGCCGAGTTCCTGATTTTTATGGGTTCCTTCACCAGGGAGCAGGCCATAATGGGCGGTATCCTGTCCTACCGCATCTTGTCGGTCCTGGCCATTTCGGGTATTGTTATCACCGCTACCTATGTTTTGCGGGTTGTGAAGAACACTTTCTTTGGCCCGCGCAAAACCGAGTGGGATCACCTGGAGGATGCCCATGGCGTGGAAATGGTCCCCATTGTCGTTCTGGTGGCCACCCTCATCCTTTTTGGCCTGCTGCCCTCCCTCCAGGTCGATGTGATTAACAGCGGTATAGCCCCGCTCGTGGCAAAAATCGAGGCTGCGAAGGCGATTGGGGGTATCTTTTAATGGCAAACCTGCAGTTGCTAACGGTGGAAATATTAACGGCGGTTCTCGGGCTGGGGCTTCTGGCATTAGGACTTTTGGTACCCAAAAGCGACCGGAGGGGCATAGGCTATGTAGCCGCCGCCGGTCTGGCCGCCATTATGGTGGTTGCCTTCAGCATGCGCGAAGCTACGGGTGTAGTCTGGGGCGGTTATATAATCGATCCCTTTGCCACCTATTTCAAGGTGCTGTTCTTGGCCGCCGCCCTTCTAACTGCAGTATGCTCCTTTGAGTATGTAGAAAAGATGGGTTTAAATCAGGGTGAATATTACGCTCTGCTGGTCATGGCTACCCTGGGGATGATGGTCCTGGCTTCCGCCGGGGAGCTCATCAGTCTGTACCTGGGGCTGGAATTGATGACCATTACCTTCTGTATCCTGGCGGCCTACCGCCTTGACGACGCCAAATCCGCTGAAGCAGGGGTCAAGTACGTCCTTCTGGGAGCCATGTCGTCGGCCATTCTCCTCTATGGTTTAAGCCTTATATATGGTGCTAGCGGTACCACGGTAATTAAGGAGATAGGGCAGGCGGTGGCGGCCAGCGGCGCCGGTCCGGCCCTCCTGCTGGGTACCATTTTTGTCCTGGCCGGCTTTGCCTTTAAAGTAACGGCTGTGCCTTTCCACATGTGGTCGCCCGACGTTTACGAAGGGGCACCGACACCGATTACCGGTTTCCTATCGGTGGCTTCCAAAGCGGCAGGCTTTGCCGCTCTGATCAGGGTTTTCTTCGGTGCCCTCCCGGACCTGCATGAATTCTGGGTGCAGCTTTTCATCGCCATGGCAGTCCTTACTATGGTGCTGGGAAACCTGGTGGCCATTCCGCAAACAAATATAAAAAGGCTTTTGGCTTATTCCAGTATATCCCAGGCCGGTTATCTCCTCTTAGGTATAGTTTCCTTCTCGGTGCTGGGTATCGGGGCCGTAATGTATTATGCCATGCTCTACGTGTTCGGCAATATGGGGGCCTTTATGGCCGCTACGGCCTTTTACAACAACGACGGGAGCGATACGATTAAGGATTACGCCGGCCTGGCCCGGCGGTCGCCCCTGGTGGCGGCGGTCATGCTTTTCTCCCTTTTGTCCCTGGCCGGAATACCCCCTATGGCCGGTTTCGTCGGCAAGTTGTACTTGTTTATGGCCATCATATCCCGGGGTTATATCTGGCTGGCCATCCTCGGCATCCTCATGAGCATGGTGTCCGTCTACTACTACCTGCAGGTGGCCAAGGCCATGTACCTTGGGAGCCCGCCGGAGGGGAGCAGCACGGTACGCGTGGCACCGGGGTTGCAGGTGGCCATGATCGTCTCCCTGGTGATCCTCTTCCTTCTCGGCATTTACCCGACGCCTTTGACCAATTATGCCATGAACTCGGCGGTAGCCTTCTTTATGCCGTAAGGCACGCCGGGGTGAACCGCTATGACCATGACGCGGCGGCGGCGCGGCCTGCAGGGGGAGGCAGCCGCCGCCGCCTTTTTGGAAAATATGGGTTACCGCATTTTGGAACGCAACTTTCGCTGCCCCCTCGGGGAAGTTGACATCATTGCCGCCGACGGAGATGAGATTGTTTTTGTCGAGGTGCGGACTCGCTCCAACAACGCTTTTGGTACTCCCCAGGAGTCCGTCGATAGACGCAAACAAACGCGCCTCCGCCGTTTGGCCGCTTATTACTTGAACGGACGCGGTTTGTCCGGGCACCCCTGCCGCTTCGATGTGGCTGCCGTGCTGATGGACCGGCAGGAGAGGATTATTGATATCGAAGTCATCAAAGGCGCATTTTAAGAAAAGTAAAGCCAGGGAACAATTCCCTGGCCTTTTTCATTTGGTAAACAACCGGTCGGCCACCCGATCCTGAAGAAAGACGCCGTCCCGGTACGTTTGGCGTGAAGAACGTTCGAAGAGGTTGTGACCTTCCTCACGACAGCGCGGGCAGGCATCGCGGGGGATAAATATGGCCAGAACATGACTGCCCCTATCGGTACGCGAGTCAATCCAGCTGAGACCGCCGCAGGCATGGCAGACCAGGGTTGTTTCTTCCTGGTTTTCCAGGAGACCTTCGGTATCATAGTAGATTTGGCGCCTGCGGCTGATTTCTTTTTGATCACGGATAAATTCTTCCCGCAGCTCATCGCGGCGCCGCCAGGCCTGATAGGTTTCTTCGCATAGGCGGGCGATGTAGTCCCTGACCTTAGGGGACTGGGCAACGCGGGCGGGGTTGTAGTCAGGTTCCCGGACGTAGGTGTAATCGAGGCCGGCCATGGCCAGGATAATACCAACATTAACATAGGGAAGTGCTCCTTCAATGGAGTAGCCGCCTTCCAGAACGGCGATATGGGGCTGCAGACGGTCGTTTAAGCGGGCATAGCCCTGGGCGGAAAAACGCATGTTGGTGATGGGATCGGTATAATGGTTATCCTGGCCGGCTGAATTAATGATGAGATCTGGCTTAAAATCATCCAGAACGGGTAGGATGCAGTGTTCCAGGGCATAAAGAAAACCTTCTTCGCCCGTCTCTGGGGGCAGGGGCAGATTTAAATTGTAGCCGAAGGCGTTGGGCCCTCCAAACTCGTTTAGAAAGCCAGTGCCCGGGTAGAGGGTACGCCCGTCCTGGTGGATGGAAATATAGAGGGTATCGGGGTCATGCCAGTAGATGTCTTGGCTGCCGTCACCGTGGTGGCAGTCGGTATCGACGATGGCAATGCGTTTATTACCGTAATGACGGCGGAGATATTCGATCATTATTGCCTCGATATTTATGGTGCAGAAGCCGCGGGCGCCGTGGACGATGCGCATGGCGTGATGTCCGGGCGGACGGACTATGGCAAAGGCCCTGTCAACCTCGCCTTTAAGAACAGCCTCGGCGGCCACAATGGCCCCGCCTGCGGCTATCAGGTGGGATTCGGTGACACGGCTCATGACGTCGGGGACGCAGACGTGAACTCTTTCCACATCGGCCACTGCTGCCAAATGCGGCCGGTACTCGCGAATGCCTTCGATATCTAAAATACCTTCTTCCAGGACCTGGTCCTGGGTGTAAAGGAGGCGTTCTTCGCGTTCGGGGTGGGTGGGACTGATGGCCCAGTCAAAGGCCGGAAAGAATACCAGGCCTATACGGCGGCTGGCTTTATACATGGTCCCCATCTCCCTTCAGGGGTATTACCCGCGGCTTGACTTGAGCCTTGATGCGGATGTTTTTTCCGGTAGTGTAAAAACCGGATACCATATTAAAGACCTGTTCTTCTATAATTTCCAATTTGTCTTCTTCTACCTCCCGAGTCAGACGTGTGTAACGGCTGCGCAAAAGCTCCAGGGCACGTTTTTTCGCTTGTTCGAGGTTATAGCTGCCTGGGATCCTTTCCCTTATACCTTCTTCTGGTACGGTAAGCACACCTTCTTCGGTATCGGCTAACAGGGTCAATTCCGTAGTAGGACGACTTAAAGCCGCACCGACGGCATTGGCCACGCCCGCCAGGTCGGGTACAATTACCGGAAGGGCGAAGGCCTTTTCCAACTCCGGTGCAAGAAGTGGTGCCGGAGCGCCAATGGCAATGACCTGTGCAGGTTTTATTTGTCTACCTTCAAGTACTTCGCGAACGGTGTAGACGGGACGGTCGTTGATCTTATCCAGGAGGGTCCGGCAGCAGCGGGCAATTTCTTCCGCCATCTGACGTAAGACGACGGTGGCCGCACTTTCCGGTGACAATCCCAGTTCGTCACCCAGTTTGGTGAGGCCCCGGCGCGCTAAGGTTTTATCACCCACATCGAGGCGACCCAGGGTGATAAGGGCGTCGGTAGGAGTGACGGTCGGTCCGCCCAGGGCCAGGGCCGGTCCTCGGCGTTCGGGGCCGATGGTTAAACGTCCTTCTTTACTATTGACGCAGCTGTCGCCGCCGAGGCCGAGGGAATGACTGAAGAGGGCACGAACTAGGGTGGGAAAGCCGGTAAGGGTAATACCCTGCGGCTCAAAAAGGGGCACGCCGCCGGCCAGAAAGGCTATATCCGTGGTGGTACCGCCAATATCAAGGATGACAGCATCTTGTTCCACCGGCATCAGGGCTAGGGCACCCATGATGCTGGCGGCCGGACCGGAGAGGATGGTTTCAACGGGTCTTTCCTGGGAGGCCTCTATGGTCATGGTACCGCCGTCGGCCTTTAGGATATGGGGCGCAATGGTCAGCCCCTTTTGCATGACGAAATCCGTTATGGCTGCCGCAAAGGACCTGTAGGTGGCGGCGACGGCGCTGTTAAGATAGGCGGTAAAAACCCGCCGGGGGAAGTTTAACCGTCCCGATAGGCGGTGACCCAGGGTAATGAAGTCGTACTCGACCGATAAAGCCTCCTTTATGGCCACTTCGTGTTCCGGGTTGCGCGTCGAAAATTTCCCGACAATGGCCAGGTGGCGGATTCCTGCCCTTTGCAGCTCCCGGTCGGCGTTTTTAATCTCGGCCTCCACTAGGGGGCTTGTGGGGCGGCCCCGGTGGTCGATGGACCCCGAGAGGATAAAATTTTTTTGCCCGCAGGTGAGTACGGCGGGATTCATGCCCGGCCCCGGTTCCAGGAGGAGACCGACAGGGCTGGTACGCCCGGTAATAACGGCATTGGTGCAGATAGTTGTACTCAAATTAATGCTTCTGACGGCGTCAAGGTTAATCCCTGCCAGGAGGGCTTCCAGGGCCCGGCGAATGGTACCGACAAAATCGGCCGCGTCGGTGACTGTTTTGTAGTGGCGCGAAACGCGCCCTTTTTCTATAAGGACGGCGTCGGTATGGGTACCACCCATATCCAATCCTACAAACATTTGCCTCGCCTCCAGGTTTATTTTAGAACTTCGAGCCGGAGGTTGCAAGGATTACGCCAGTGGTAAAGTTTCTTTTTCGCTAACAGAATTTAACTTGAAAACAAAAATAAAAATAGTATATTTAAGCTTGTAAAATAGACCAGCAAGTCTTTTAGACGATACCCCGGCATATCTATTAATAACAGGCGGTCCGTCCATGCCGGTGAACCTGTTAGTGAGGTGAAGAGGATTTGCCCACCACCCCCCGGCTAACCAATCTCTATAGCAAGGTTATCCTGGACAAAGAAGAGCAGTTCAGCACCGTAACCATCGAAGCTACTGCCCCACCTCCCGTAACAATCTCCTATCCCCAACCAGATACCTGCCGAGTTACCTTACGGGCCATCCTGAATATGTATCCCGGTTCCCTATATGTCCAGGATGGCATTATCCGGGAAGTAACGGTCGTGGCGGGTGATGATGAGGTTTCCTTTCTCATCGGCCTTGATGCGGCCGTCCGGGCAGATCTGACAGTGATGGAAGGCATGCCGTGTCGGGTGGTGCTCCGTTTCAGTCGTCGGCCCCTGGTAGATTTTTACCGTGATAAGCTGATAGTCCTCGACCCGGGCCACGGTGGGAGTGACGGCGGCTGGCGGGGGCCAGTCAACCTTTGGGAACGGGACATGGCCTGGAAGACCGCCCTGGCCCTGGCGAAGATTTTGGAGGGCTTCAAAGCCAGGGTGCTCTGGACCCGCGGGGAACAGGAAAATCCGAGTTGGGAGGAACGCCTGCAGAAAGTTACCGCCTCTACATTTTGTTTTATCAGCGTCCATGAACACGGGGAGGCGGATGCCGGTCTGCGGGGGACGGCCGTCCGTTACAATCCCAATTGTCGGGGCAACGATGAACTGGCGGTCCGGGTCTTAGAAAGGATCGTCGCGAGGGTAAAGACACC
This sequence comes from Moorella humiferrea, assembly GCF_039233145.1. Classification (NCBI taxonomy): domain Bacteria; kingdom Bacillati; phylum Bacillota; class Clostridia; order Neomoorellales; family Neomoorellaceae; genus Neomoorella; species Neomoorella humiferrea. The sequence goes on from NZ_CP136419.1 coordinate 996,138, forward strand.
TTCACGGGGTGTTACCGCCGATGAGGAACTGACCCGCCTTGGAGAGGTGCCGGGCCTGAGGCTGGAACCGGTGGCCATAACCAACTGGGTCGATGAAGGCTTATTGCGCAACCCCTATTTCCATCAAAAGGTAGCCCTGGCTACTGTCGTGGCGATCAAACAATATTTCCAGCGGGGGAATAGAACTTATGGCCGGGAATAAAGGGAAAATAATCTATGATAAAGTGCCCGTCCGTACTCATATCATCATGGAAAACGAGGATATAGTAGAATTGGCCCGGAAATACAGCGTCGGTATAGCCGAACCTGGCGACGTTATTTGCCTGGCGGAAAGCGTAGTCGCTATTACCCAGGGGCGGGCGGTTCTGCCGGAGACGGTGCGCCCCGGCAGGCTGGCCCGTTTTTTAAGTCGTTTTCCCGGCAAAGACGGGAGCCTCGCCACGCCGCCGGCCATGCAGCTGGCCATTGAGGAAGTGGGGACGTTACGCATTTTGGCCGGTTGTGCCGCGGCGGCAGTCGGCCGTCTGCTCAAAAAGAAAGGTTTGTTTTACATAGTGGCCGGGCGGCAGCTGGCCCTCATCGATGATATAGCCGGAACCATGTATCCATTTGAGCGTCATATAGTGCTGGGACCAAAGGATCCGGAACGGGTGGTGTGGAATATAAAGAAGGCAACCCGGGCAGAGGCCGTGATTGCCGATGTTAATGATAAGGGTTGTGTCGATATTCTGGCCATTACGGATAAGAGTTTAAAGGATAAAGTGATTGAAGCTTTGAAAGACAACCCTTTCGGCAATGAGGACGAACAAACTCCCGTAGTTATATTGAAACGCCGCAAAGCATCGCCCCACTAAGGGCGATTTTTTACTTGTCCGCCGGGTGGACAAGAACGTATAATAATGGGGAATGAGATTTTCTGGAGGTGGCTTTGTTTGAAGCATGTAGTTACCCTGATACCCGGAGACGGTACCGGACCGGAATTGATTGCCGCGGCCCGGCGGGTGCTGGATGCCAGCGGGGCTGAAATCGAGTGGGAAGTAATGGCAGCCGGAGAGGCGGCCCAGGAAAAGTACGGCAGCGTATTGCCGGAAGAAACCCTTGCTTCCATACGTAAAAACGGTGTAGCCCTTAAAGGCCCCATAACCACGCCGGTAGGTACCGGTTTTCGCAGTGTTAACGTAGCCCTGCGTAAAGAGCTAGACCTTTATGCCAACATTCGCCCGGCACGTAATTTGCCCAATGTGCCTTCCCGCTACCAAAACGTCGATCTGGTTATTTTCAGGGAAAATACGGAGGATCTCTATGCCGGCATTGAACATATGGTAGGAGAAGATGCGGCGGAAAGCATAAAAATAATTACCCGTAGAGGTTCTGAGAGGATCGCCCGGGCGGCCTTTGAATATGCCCGCGCCAACGGCCGCAAAAGGGTGACGGCCGGTCATAAGGCCAATATTATGAAGTTTACCGACGGCCTCTTCCTGCGGACCTTCTATGAAGTGGCCAAAGATTACCCTGACCTGACGGCCGACGACCGTATTGTGGACAACCTGAGTATGCAGCTGGTCCAAAAGCCGGAACAGTACGATGTGCTGGTGCTGCCTAACCTTTATGGCGACATCCTTTCTGATCTGTGCGCCGGACTGGTCGGCGGCCTGGGGGTTGCCCCTGGGGCGAATATCGGCGATAACGCGGCTGTATTCGAGCCCATTCACGGCAGCGCGCCCAAGTACGCCGGGCAAAACAAAGTAAACCCCTTGGCCACCATCCTTTCCGGGGTGATGATGTTGGAGTACCTGGGCGAAAGGGAAGCTGCGGTGCGGATACAGAAGGCGATCGAGGCAGTTCTGGCCGAAGGCAAGTACTTAACCTATGATCTTGGGGGCACAGCCGGCACCAGCGAAATGGCCGACGCCATCGTCCGGCAGATGGAAAAGGCTTAACCCCTTGGCGGAGGGGTAGGGGGGTAAGAGTGGCTTTATTTGCCATCGCCGATCTGCACCTGGGTCGTGATATGTCCATGTTTGGAAAGGTATGGGAAAATCATCGGGAAAAACTGGCCGCCCGCTGGGAGCGGGTGGTCGAACCGGAAGATACAGTTTTAATCCTGGGGGACATCAGCTGGGGTATGCGCCTGGTTGACGCCCTCCCCGATCTGCAGTTTCTAAAATCCCTGCCGGGGTCTAAGAGGCTTTTAAAGGGAAACCATGACTACTGGTGGCAGACGGAACGTAAGATGAAGACAGCCATTCTCGATGGAGAATTTTCCCTTTTGAAACCGGAGATAATTGACGGCGTTGCCGTATGCGGTACCCGGGGGTGGCTTGTGCCCCAGCACCCCTTGTTTAATGAAGAAACAGACGGTAAGGTTTACCGGAGGGAAGTCCTGCGCCTGGAGATGGCCTTAAAAGGCATCCGGGATCTTCGCCGGGAAGAACCCCTGGCGGTGATGATGCATTATCCACCGGCCTTTAACGGCGAAGTAACGGATTTTATTAGACTGATGCAGAGCTACGGCGTCAGCCATTGTTATTACGGTCATTTACACGGCCCCGATCACGAAAAGGCTCTGACAGATAAGGCGTGGGGTATAAACTTTCACCTGGTGTCTGCCGATTATGTAAACTTTACCCCGGTCCTGGTATCTTGTTAAAAAGGGACCTGTCCATTAATTGCGGACAGGTCCTTTATTGTCCGGTAATTATGGGGCTTTCAGAAAGGGAACAGGTTTAAGGTATTATAGCTATTTAAGAAGGAATATGTATGTGGTATAATATGGTTGTTTTATCAAGAACAGGCTGCCTGTTAACTCGGGGAGGAAGAACTATTTGCTGCGCATATTATTTCTTTTCAATGCCGTCCCCGCCCAGGAGCGTCGGGGACCCTACAGCGATTGTCTATCCTGGGAAACGGTAATTAACATTTATCGGGCGTTGCTGGAGGGCGGCAGCGATGTTTACCCTGTGAATGTCCGCAGCCGCCGCCAGCTGGAAAAATCCCTTTCCCGCCTGCCTGCTCCTCACCTGGCCTTTGTCCTGGCCGAAGGTTTTCTCGACGAACCCCATACCCTGTACGACGGCAGTGGAGCTGCTCAAGTACGGTTTTTGTTACAGAAGTATGGTATTCCTGCCAGCCATTCTCCCGCGGAAACCATGGAGATATGCCGTCACAAAAACCTTACCTATCAAGTTTTACAGCGACACGGTTTGCCGGTACCACCATACAAGGTGATTGACCCGGGCCGGGGCTTACTGCGACAACAGATGGAACGGGCGGTGGCGGAACTAGGTTTTCCTTTATTTGTTAAACCTAATGGCGGCGGTAACAGTATTGGTATCAGCGATGCTTCGGTGGTATTTGATTTTGCCCGGCTGGAGTGCCAGGTAAAAACGCTCCTGGAGATCCTGGGCAAGTTGCCGGTACTGGTGGAAAGATACCTCCCCGGCCAGGAGTTTACCGTCGGCCTGATCGGCCGCTCTCCTTGTTATATTCTACCGCCAATAGCTTTTCTGTCCCGGAAAATCAGGACTTCTGCCATCAAGGGAAAACAGGATGTAACAGAACACATTTTTCCAGAGGACATACGCTATCAACTTTTAAGCGACCTGGCCATCAAAGTGCTGGCAGCCACCGGGGCGAGGGACGCCTTGAGGATTGACCTGCGTTCTGACAGTGAAGGAGGGTTTTATATTATTGATGTAAACGGGACGCCTTCTTTAAGCCCTGCGGCTTCTTTAACGGCTATGGCCATGGCAGCCGGTTTAAGATACAGCCAATTTATTAATTTCATCCTCTACCAGTCGTTGCTGGAATATGGCCTGGTTCCCGGGGTTAAACTGCAAGACCTGGTAGCTCCGGCCTTGGGTTTGCTGCACCCATACCTGAGGGAAACGCAGCCCCTGCAGGAATTCTCGGCTTAGACTACAGACCTCCGCTTAGGGTTGGCCATTACCACTTACCTTTTGTGGGCAAAAAGCGCCGGTAGACTGCTTCATTAACGGCCAGCTCCAAAGAATCATCGAGGGGTGGCAGTTCGACTTCGCCATAACGACGCTGCAGGGCCAGCCGGAGGAGGTAATCGGCCAAATGCGGGTTTTTACTCAATAGAGGCCCGTGAAGGTAGGTGCCGATAGCGTTCCGGTAGCGGGCCCCTTCCGTCTGGTCGGTACCGTTGTTGCCGTCGCCGTAAATTACCCGGCCCAGGGGCCGGGTACCTTGCAGGAAGGTGCGGCCGCCGTGGTTTTCAAAACCAATCACCGGCCAGTCCGTACCCAACTCCTCCACCTGGATGGCAATATTGCCCTTTAAGCGTTTGTTCCCGGCCTCGGTATAGGCGGCAAAAAGGCCTACGCCCGGTAACGTTTCTCCGGTGCTGGTGCGGTAATACTCCCCCAGCAGCTGGTAGCCGCCGCAGATGGCCAGGAGGGCCGCGCCTGCTTCCACCGCTTCCTTAAGCCAGGGACCTTTTGCCAGTAAGTCGGCACTGGCCACCCCCTGTTCCTGGTCGGGACCGCCGCCCAGGAAGAAAAGGTCATAAGCCTTCGGGTCCAGCTTATCACCCAGAGAGATCCGGGTCACTTCCACCGCGATACCCCGCCACTCAGCCCGGCGGCAGAGGATTAAGACATTACCCCGGTCACCGTAGAGGTTAAGGAGTTCCGGATAGAGATGGCAGAGGCGTAACTTCACTGACAGCCCCCCTTGCTTTAAGGATGCGGCGGTACAGGGCCAGGTTGGTATAGGTACAGAGAATGAGGCCTTCGTCGACCGGTTCTTCCAGTAAAAAGTCGACACTTTCTTCCTGGTCGGGGATAACCTTGAGGTTCGCCTCTTTTACCCCCTGGTATTTGAGACAAATGGCCATATCGCCGGCCCGCAGGCCGGCACAGATAATCCGGTGGTAAGGAGCCTGGAGCAAGGGACTGAGGTCGGCATCCCAAAGCCAGGAGACGTCGCGGCCGTCGGCGGCCAGGTCATTGATGGCCAGGAGATAAGTCGCTTTGCCACGGCCGGCAGTCAGGGTTTTCAGGGCAATACTTAAGCCCGTAGGATTTTTTACCAGCATCAAGGTCAAATGTTTGTTCCCCAGGCTAAAGGTTTCGGCCCGGCCCTGGCCGGGGAGGAAAGACGCCACCACCCGGCCGACGGTTGCCGGGTCAATCTTTAATTGCAGGGCGGCACTGGCAGCGGCCAGGACATTATAGACATTATAAATCCCCGGCATGGGGGACCGAAGGGGCAGTTTGCCGCCTGGGTAAACAAGGTCAAAGCGGGCTCCTCCGGAATTTAGCTCTAAATCCCTGACCTCATACTCCGCAGGTGGCCGGCTGTACGAACACTGGGGGCAGAAATAATCCCCCAGGTGGCTGTAATGATAGTAATTAAACTCCAGGGGCCGGCGGCAGCGGGGACAGATATGGCCCTCCAGGACTTCGCTGGTTGTTTCCTGGCTCCAGGGCGTCCGCGCCAGGCCGAAGTAGCGGACCTTCTCCCTTCCCCGGCCCAGGGAAGTGACCAGGGAATCATCGGCGTTAAGGATCAGGGTGGCCGCCGGGATGGCTGCCAGGGCGCGGCTGATGGCTGCCGCCAGCTGCTCCAGCTCATGGTAGCGGTCTAATTGATCCCGCAGTAAATTCGTAATGAGCACCATATGGGCTTTGACCTGGCGGGTCACCAGGCCCAGGGTACCTTCATCTACTTCCAGGACGGCAATTTCTCCCCGCCGGGCCAGGAGGGCCGTGGTTACGCCGGCGGGCATATTGGCCCCTTCGCTGTTATGAACCACCTTCAACCCTGCGGCCCGAAAAATTGAGGCCAGGAGGTTGGTGGTCGTCGTCTTGCCGTTGGTTCCGGTAACGATGATGATTTTTTCATACCTGGAGGCTAAACGGCCCATTAAATACGGGTCAATTTTCAGGGCTAAATAGCCCGGCAGGGAGGTACCACCCCGTTGCAAAAGGCGGCATATAAAGGCTGCCAGGCGGCCGGCCCAGAGGGCCAGGAAAGTACGCAGCAATTTGCAGGAACCTCCTTTAACCCACAGCGGCCTGGCTGCGGCGCAGGCGCCTGCTGAGGACGCTTAAGAACATGGCCAGCTCTTCCATACGCAACAACCAGGCCAGGCCGATGTAACTCAAAACCCCCAGGGTAATCAGCAGGGCCAGCTCCACTCCCTCCCGCACCAGGCGGGGCCAGGATGCCGGGAGGAAAAGATGGCCGGCCGCCAGGTTCAGGAGAAGGCCCATGACCAGTGCTGCCAGGAGACTTTTCATAGAAGTCTGCAGTAACCGGCGACCTTCCAGGGGGGCTTGTACCTTGCGCCGCAGGTAATAGAGCAGCAGGGCGACGTTGACACAGCCGGCTAGGGAGTAGGCCAGGGCCAGGCCGCGGATGCCGAAGGCCGGCCCCAGGGTAAAGTTCATGGCGGTGCCCGCTGCCAGGGTGACCAGACCGATCTTTAGGGGGGTTACCGTATCCTGGGTGGCATAGAAGGCCCGGCTCAAAATCTCATAGGCACCGTAGGCCGTTATCCCCAGGGAGTAAAAGACCAGGGCTTCGGTAGTAGCCAGGGTGTCGGCACTGGTAAAGCGGCCGTGCTGGAAGAGCACCCTGACCACCGGTTGCCCCAGGGCAATTAGCCCCACCGTGGCCGGGATGGAGATGAAGACCACAGCCCGCAGCGATCCCGACAGGTAACGGGTAAAAGAACGATAATCCCCCTCCATGGCAATACGAGTCAGGGCCGGTAAAAGGGCGATGCCCATTGATGAGGCAAAGAGAATTGGTACTAAAACCACCCGGCTGGAGATGGTCAGAGCGTTGATAGAACCGCGCGGCAGGAAAGAGGCAATGAAAGTCTGGTTAAAGAAAAGATTTAACTGGGCAATGGACAGGCCAATAGTTACAGGGAGCATTAGTTTAAAAATCCTGCGGATGCCTGGGTGCTTAAGGTCCAGGACCGGCCGGTAGCGGGGCTTAAGGTGCCATACCCCCCACACCTGTACCAGAAAATTCAGGGCCGCGCCAATCAGGGTGGAAATGGCAAAAGCGGCGATGCTGTATTTCCCGGCCAGGGCGAGGCCGAAAACTATAATGGCAGCGTTGTATACCAGGGGGCCGATGGCCGTTCCTATAAAGGACTGGTAGGCGTACTCTGTCCCCATTAAGACCCCATTCAGGCAGTGAAAGAGGATGGCTACGAGTACAATCCGGGTCAGGTAGGCGGTATAAGCCACTTGTTCAGCATTAAAGCCCGGGGCTATCAGGTGTACCAGCCAGGGAGTCCAGATCATTCCCAGGGTTACGGCAATCCCTACCAGGGTCAGGACCAGATTAAAGGCGATGCTTACGGTTTGCCAGACGGCCTCTTCATTTTCTTCCGCCAGGTAACTGGCCAGCACCGGGATAAAGGCCGAGCTAACCCCGCCGCCCACCAGGATTAAATAGATGGTATCCGGGATAACAAAGGAGGTATTGAGCATATCGGTTAGCTGGTTCTGGCCAAACAGGGCTGAAATAGCCGTATTGCGTAAAAAACCTAAAATCCTTGACACGCCGGCAGCCAGGCTCATGATAGCTACCGAGTGGGCCAGCCGCATCGTACCGGATTTTACCATTTGACGCTTCCTTTTATTCTAGATTGTTGACACACTATCTGTATTTTAATCCTTTGCTATTTAAAAAGGAAGGCCTGATCTCGTTCACAAGAATTTGAGGTCATATATTTTATCCGGCAAAGGGAAATAATAACCTCCGTAACTAATAACATGTAGAGGAGGAGATCGTCTATGACCGCCCACTACGGTGCCCACGAAGTGATGGAACTCCATGAGGTACTAAGCGACACAATTGACGGGATCAATCAGTTCCAGTTGTACCGTCCCCATGTTAAAGATTCCCAGCTCAAATCCATCCTGGACAAGCAACTGCGCTTTATGACGCAAGAGTATAACAACATGGTTCAGGCCATCAACCAGCGCGGCATTAGCCAGGCGGTACCCTACCGTCTGCCCCGGACGGCGGCTCCGGTTTACGGCCTGGACAACCCGGAAACCCAGAGGCCCAATACTTCTATGCATGAGATGGATGACCGGGATGTAGCGAGCGGCATGCTGGGGTGCCATAAGGCTTCAGCAGCCTTTAGGATGATGGCTTCCTTAGAATGTGCTGACCTGGAGCTGCGGCGCATGCTCCAGCAGGGGGCCATTAACTGTGCCGAACAGGCTTATGAAGTATGGCAGTACATGAACCAAAAAGGCTATTACCAGGTACCGACCATGAAGGATGTAACGACAAGTACCATGATTAATGCTTACAGCCCCGCCGCAACGGGCCAGGTTGGATTTTATCAGCAGTAGTAGATACTGTTAAATGTTTATTTTCTATATATGAGAGCCCTGTTTTTTTTAGAAAAGGCAGGGCTCTTTTATGTGTATAATGAGGTATGATTTAGCGCACAGCCGTATCAACAATGGCGACGCCAGTACTAAAGGTTCTCTTTCTGGGACAATAATTTTCAAAATGGAAAAATGTATGCTATAAATTCAAAAAAGCATTTCCTTAAAGGTTTGTTCAAATAAGATTTTATCTCGCTTAATAAGTAACGCTCAAGGCTGTGAATATTGGCACGAATATTGCAATGGGTTTTAAATTGGTGAGGTGATTTGTTGGTTGATTTGTTGGGATAAAAAAGGAACTAATTAAAAATTAAATTGAGGAGGTAGCTTTAATGTGCTTTAGACCTACCGCCATATCTAGAAAGATTAAATGTCCTAGTTGTGGAAAGGAAGTAACAATATTCGAAGGAATAAAGCAAAAAAAATGTCCCCATTGTAAAGCAGATCTAGAAACTGCCGGCCAGAAATAAATGTACGGGAAACAGTTAGCTGTCGAAGGATGTTTGTTGAATTAAGGTAACGTAGGAGGTGATAAATATAGCTAAATTAGCGTAAATCTAAACCAATTTTATATTTCGTTTATATTATAAGCAAAAATTTTAAAAAAGAGGAGGAGAGAACAATGAGTACCGCAAAGAAACCGTGGACCTGGGAAGAAGACGGTTATACTGTAACGAGAACCTGTGCCTGGTCACCGCCCGGATGCCACCCTGTAGGATGCGGCCTAAAGCTGTATGTTAAAGATAATAGGCTGGTAAAAGTAGAGGGAGATCCTGATCATCCAATCAGCCAGGGCCGGCTCTGCATCAGGTGCTTAAGCCTTCCCGAATATGTACATCACCCCCAGAGAATTATCTATCCTATGAAAAGGGTTGGTGAGAGAGGAGAAAACAAGTGGCAGCGCATATCCTGGGATGAAGCATGGGACATCATAGTTGATAAAGTCCAGGATATAAAAGCTAAATATGGTCCGGAATCGATAGTAGTGTACGGTGGAACCGGAAGACAGGCCTGCTTATACTATTATCCGCTCGGCTTCGCTGCCCTAGGCACACCAAATGTATGTTATCCTCTCAGCGGATGGTCCTGTTATGGCCCCAGGTGCGCCATTACACAATACGTATTTGGTACGGGATACCCAGAAATCGATTTTGCTGGTTACTACCCGGACCGCTATGACCACCCGGGCTGGAAGCTACCTGAGTGTATAATTATCTGGGGCAAAGATCCAATAAAATCGAATCCCGATGGCTTGTACGGCCATGCCATTGTGGACATGATGAAGAGGGGCACCAAGCTCATCGTAGTCGATCCCAGACTGACCTGGCTCGCCTCTCGGGCGGAATACTGGCTGCAACTGAGGCCTGGTACGGACGCAGCTTTGGCTCTGGGAATGCTTCATGTAATCATCAATGAAGGGCTTTACGATAAGGATTTCGTAGAGAAGTGGTGCGCCGGATTTGATGATTTGAAACAGCGTGTTCAGGAATACCCGCCGGAGAAGGTGGCGGAAATAACCTGGGTACCAAAGGAAAAAATTGTGGAGGCCGCAAGGTTTTTTGCCAGGAGCAAACCTGCCAGCATAACCTGGGGTCTGGCGGTGGATGAAAATCCCAACGGAGTACAGGTAGGTCACGCCGTACTATCTTTGGCGGCGGTAACTGGTAATATAGACGTGCCTGGTGGTATCACCATTGGACCGCCGGCAGCGCTGCTCGGAAAATGGCGCGTTGAGACACGGCTAGAGTTAACAGAAGAGCTGTGGAACAAGAGAATAGGAGCGCAAGAATATCCGGCACTGGCCAATGCATTAGCAACTACTCACCCTGACGTAACACTGGATGTCCTAGAAACTGGAAAACCCTACCCGATTAAGATGGCATGGTTCAACAGCACCAATCTCATTTCGCCGACTTGTTCAACTGCTCCCGACAGGTGGTACAGGGCTCTTAAAAATATGGAATTTGCTGTAGCAACTGATACCTTTATGACGCCTACGGCCATGGCCTTTGCCGATATATTCCTGCCCCTTTCTACCTTCGCCGAACACGACGGCATTGTGCTAACCCACTTCGGCCGGAATACCATATTTGTCGGAGCTATTAATAAGGCCCTGCAGGTTGGTGAGTGTAAGTCCGATATCGAGATTTGCCTTGAACTGGGCAAACGCCTCAACCCAAAGGCTTGGCCGTGGAATGATGTAAAAGAATTCTTCACCTCCCAATTGAAGCCCGAGCTAGGTATAACCTTTGATGAACTGAAGGAGCAGGTTGTTGTCCATCCGCCGTACGAATACCGGAAGTATGAGACAGGCAAGCTACGGCCCGACGGCGAGCCTGGCTTCATGACACCTTCAGGGAAGATTGAACTGTACTCGACGCTGTTTGAGATGTGGGGCGACGATCCGCTGCCTTACTTTGAAGAACCTCCTTATAGCCCGTATAGCACTCCGGAACTGGCGAAGGAATATCCGCTCATTCTAACAACGGGAGCTAGAATGTGGGGTATGTTCCATTCTGAGCACCGTCAGATCCGGACCATACGTGAAATACATTCAGATCCCCTTGTAGAGATCCATCCGGATACCGCTGCCCAGCTGGGCATAAATGACGGCGACTGGGTCTACATCGAAAATATGTACGGAAAGTGTAAGCAGAAGGCCAAGCTGACGGTGGGCATCCACCCGAAGGTTGTCCATGCCCAGCATGGTTGGTGGTTCCCGGAGAAACAGGCTGACGAGCCGAATCTCTTCGGCGTATGGGATGCCAATGTAAATCTGCTAGTACCTCATAAGCATATTGGTAAGCTAGGGTTCGGATCTCCCTTAAAGAGTATGATATGTAAAGTCTACAAGGCTGAGGAGTAAAAATAGAGGGTGGCGGAAACCCGCACCAATAATAGAGATTGGAGGGGAAAGGGATGTCACGGAATGGTTTACTAATTGATTATGAATATTGTACCGGATGCCATAGTTGTGAGGTGGCTTGCAAGAAAGAGCTTAATCTTCCAGTAGGTAAGTGGGGGATTAAGTTGGCAGAAATAGGTCCTATGCAGTTATCACCTGACCGTTGGCAGATGGATTATGTTCCAATTCCGACGGAGTTTTGTAATCTATGTGAAGAAAGGGTAGCAAAAGGAAAAGATCCGGCGTGCGTTCATCATTGCTTGGGTAAAGCAATGGAATATGGTCCGGTCGAAGAGTTGGCGGCCAAGATGGTGGCCAAGGGTAAAAAAATGGTGCTATTTGCACCCTGATTAGCTAGCAATGCGATAAGTCAGGACGGGTCCTGAGGTTGCCCGGGACCCGTCCCGGTTATTTTTACAGTAGGAGTTTTTATTCCATTTTATCTCATAGCAGATAATTTAAAAAATCATAAATTATTAGGAGGTGTGTTTGTAAATGAATAATAAAAGAATTATTGGACTCATAATAGGTATAGCTATATTTGTGCTTACCTTTTTACTGCCCCCGCCTGCCGGCATGAGCGTTGCTGGAAAAAATGCTTTCGGCATATTAATAAGCGGGATTGTTCTTTGGGTGCTGGATGTGTTTCCTATAGCTATAACCGCTTTTATATTAATGATATTATTACCTTTTTACGGAGTCACACCAAAATTAGCTGATGTGTTTAAGGATTTTATAAGCCCTACCATCTTCTTCCTAATTGCCACCTTCGCCTTAACTACTATAATCATGAAAACGCCATTGGCCAACCGTCTTACCGCGGTGCTTTTCAGGATGGCACGTGGTGACTCCAGGAAAATAGTTCTGGGGTTCATTTTAGCTACTGCACTTTTATCATCGATCATGTCAAACGTTCCGACTACGGCTTTATGTGCAGCGGTTGCCATTACCGCCCTCCAGAAAAGTATACCCGATATGTATAAGTCAAACCTGGTTAAAGCGGCCATGATTGGCATTCCCTTTGGCGCCGTAGTTGGAGGCATCATGACGCCGGCCGGATCACCAAATAACATCATGGCTTTATACCTTTTAGAAGATGCTACCAACATCAAGATTACTTTCCTGCAGTGGATGATAATCGGCATTCCCGTTAGCCTGCTTACAGTATTGGTATGTTGGCTCTGGGTGGTAACTGTTATAAAACCCGAGCCCATAACGAAAGAGACGTTGGCTGCTTTCAATGAGTCTCTGGGTAACCTGGGACCCATGTCGACCGAGGAAAAGAAAGTTGTGGCTATTATTCTGACAATGTTAGTTTTATGGATAGCCAGCACCTGGTTTCCCGTGTTTGATACTACCCTTGTAGCCCTGTGCGGACTGATAGTAATGTTTTTACCTGGAGTAGAGTTGCTGACCTGGAAGGAATTCAATCGGGATGCCTCATGGGATATGATCCTTATGATAGGCGGTATACAAGCAGTAACTTCTGGCATTTTGAAATCCGGTGGTGCGACATGGGTTGTGAACACCGTGCTTGCCGGGGCGCAGCAATGGAATCCTTTTGTGGTACTCCTGGTAGCTTCCACAATAATGGCGTTTCTCCACGTTTTAGTACCAGCTGGTCCACCGGTTGTGGGCATGGCTTTACCGCCTATGGCTGCCCTGGCATTGAATATAGGCGTTAATCCGGTCGTTATGGCCATGATAGTTACTGTATGGGCCAATGTGACCTTCTTACTTCCTATTGATATGGTGCCCCTTATCACTTACAGTAAAGGGTATTACACAATGACTGAGATGGTTAAAGCCGGCTGGTTACCGACGTTGTTTCTAATTGTCTTCACTGCATTAGCTGTTCCATTTTTAGTGAGCCTGGCTGGACTTTAATATTTTATACTTTAGAAAATAATAAACAGGCCCTTCTGCTTACAGTAAACAGGAAGGGCCTGTTTTTGTAGTTTAATAACCGCATGTATATTAATATGCTTTATCCAGGTTATACTGTTTTAGTTTTCTATATAGAGTAGATTTACCTAAACCAAGGAGTCTTGCAGCTTTAGGGATGTTATTACCTGTATAAATCATAGCATTTTGAATAACTATCCTTTCAGCTTCTTTCATTGAGGTTACCCCTTCAATGCTACGAATACCAGCATTTTTCTGGGTTGTCTCTCTTACTATCTCATTAGGGAGGTGGCGTACGTCGATAATCCCATCTTGAGACATGTTGACAGCATAAATCATAGCATTCTCCAACTGTCTAACGTTACCTGGCCATTCATAATTCAAAATTACTTTTTTAGCAGCCGGGCTTATAGTTGGCAATACATGTCCTGTCTTTTTACAGTAGTATTCTATAAAATGCTGGCATAACAGCAAGATATCTTCCTGTCGCTGTCGCAGGGGCGGTATTTCTAGCTTGAGAACCGCCAGCCGGAAGTACAGGTCGAGACGAAACTGATTTTCTTGCACCATCTGGTAAAGATTTTTGTTAGTTGCAGCTATAACGCGGAAGTCAACAGGAATATACTTCCTGCCTCCCAGCCGCATTACGCGCTTGTCCTCTAAAACCCTAAGCAACGTGGCCTGGGTTTCAATGGGCATATCGCCTATTTCGTCAAGGAAAAGCGTCCCTTTGTGAGCCAGCTCAATTTTGCCTGGTCTTCCATTGCGTTCGGCACCCGTAAAGGTTCCGCCTTCATAGCCAAAGAGCTCGCTTTCAATGAGGTTTCTGGGAATCGCAGAACAGTTCAAAGCAACGAAAGGACCTTCAGGCCGGTATTGATTGTGAATAGCCTGGGCAAATAGCTCCTTTCCGGTGCCGCTCTCTCCTATTAATAAAATATTTTCGCCGGCATCGGCGAACTTACGGGCCAAGTCTTTTGCATGGTTTATGCAGGCGCTGTTGCCAATAATATCATCAAAGTGATACTTGGCCACTGCACCAGTTCGCACATTAACAAGGTTATTGATTTTTTCAGACAGGTTGACACGGATAATGGCTCCTTCGGTGCGTTTTTCTTTCTGGCCTGGTATAAATTGTATGCTAAATACGCAGTGGCGTTCCTTTTTGCAGTTGCGAATAGTTGCTTCCAGGTAATTAACAGGTTTCTGGCTTGTTAATACCTGCATTACCCTGTCGTCCACAAAGTCCCTAATGTATCTGCCTTCGACTTTGTCGCCACTGGGAGAAAGCATAAGGGCTGCCTCCCGGTTGGCCTTAATAATCTTATTATCACAATCGAGGGCTATAACTCCAGCGTCGATGCAGGAGAGAATTGTTTCCAATGTATTATTCATAACCAGTAACCTGCGGTTTTTTTCTTCTAGTTTCAGACTGTTTTCTATAGCTACTGCCAGGGAAGCAACCCATCCCAGGGTATGGGATAATAAGTTTTTAAGATTTTTTTCCCAGGGCCGTTCTCCTAATGCCTGTACCAGCGTCAGGGTACCGATAAGGTTACCTTTTTCGTCCATAATGGGAGCGGCAGAACAGATTGTATTCTCCAGGGTTATGCAATAATGTTCCGGGCCAATTAATTGAACCGGACATTTCAAGATCATACTGAGTCCGTGGGCGATAGTTCCTGAAGTTGCTTCGTTCCACACAGCCCCAATGACTGCATTTATTGATTTGAAATAAGAAATTTCATTGTCGTCTCCATCGAGGTAGAGAATGGTGCCGTTGGCATTATGGAGACATAACATGTATCCGGAAATTTTAAGAAGATGTTTAAAGGCATCTATCAAGGTTTTAGTAGTTGAAATTAACATACTGTTTTCTAAAAGGATAGCTTCCAGGTCATCTTTCGATATGTTATGCCCGATTTTTTTAGCAAATGGATCGATTTTAAATTTGTATGATCTTAACCAGGAATCGGCGACTACCGGGGTTAAACAAGGGAAATTCCGAGGGTCTTCATTATAATAGATAAATCTTTGCTTACATTGGCGAATCTCTTGCCAGCGGCGTTGGAATAAATCATTGTCCACAGAATTTAATATAAAATTACTCTGGTTATCGTAACAGGCTATATCAGTCCTGATGATTTCCATATCAATCCTCCTATTACATATAAATATCTGGCAGCAAAGAAATAAAAGGAAATATGTAAATAAGGAACAGAGTTCAGATCCTTTAGAAGACAATCCACCCTATTAATAAATCACCCTTTATTGCTAAATCACCCCCGGATAGTAACTCTATTGCATGTGTGATACATTTCACAATTATAATTAGAAGATATCTTTGAGTTTTGATTTTTGATTAATGCATAAAACGAACAATATTGGTCTTACGTGTAGTCTCTTTTTTGGGAATACATAGTATCAAAAAGGGACAACATTAGGTCGTTAATTTTTAGTTTAAGTGTCATAGCTAACTTTTATTATTGTGCCTCAGCGCTATCCGGAGGTTTGGATCTTGCCGCTGCTACTGGCATGATTTTTGCATGAATGATTTAGAAGATTAAGGTTTAGGAGGGTTAACAACATATAGAATGGAGGTCTTTAGGTGAAAAGATCGATACCATAACTAATCATCGCATATATAAATCAGATTATCAAGTTCTTTTTAAGTTGGGAAGGAAGACGATTACAAATAATTGTGTTATATTGTTTTCCTGTTCGAGCGGAGGTAAAAAAATGGCTGGTAACATTGAAGTCAAAAAGGCAGCATGCTATTTCTGCCATATGAACTGCGGCATGCTGGTGCACGTTGAAGACGGTGTCGTAAAAAAAGTAACGGGCGATCCGGAGCATCCCTTTAACCAGGGGGCACAATGTCCCCGGGGTGCCTCGGCTATCGATCACCTCAATCACATCAACCGGGTAAACTATCCCCTTAAACGTGTCGGCGAACGGGGATCTGGTAATTTTAAGCGTGTCAGCTGGGAGGAAGCCCTGGAGGACATTGCCGCCCGGCTAAAAAAATACAAAGCGGAATATGGTGCGGAAAGCATCGCCACTGCCGGGGGCACCAACCGTACTGACGATTGGGCCAGGCGCCGCTTTTTTAATCTATTGGGGAGCCCCAATGTGGTCCACACCTCACCCGTTTGCTGGATACCCAATTTTTTAATAGAAACGGCCATTTACGGCTGGAGCGCCTTTGACCCGGAGATTATGGGCAGCCGTTGCGTCGTCGTCTGGGGCCATAATCCTGGTGCTTCGTATTTACCGGAAATGCGGGGGCTTTTAGAGGCCCGGGAAAAGAACGGTACCAAAATCATTGTCATTGACCCACGTTACAGCGAGACGGCAGCCCGGGCCGACATTTGGTTACCCATCCGCCCGGGGAGTGACTGCGCCCTGGCCCTGGCCTGGCTTAACGTCATTATCAATGAAGAGCTCTATGACGCCGATTTCGTCGAGAACTGGACGGTGGGCTTTGAGGAACTGCGGGAACGGGTGCAGGAGTATACCCCGGAATGGGCGGAAGCAAAGACCTGGGTGCCCGCCGAAAGGATAGCAATGGCGGCCAGGACGTACGCCACATCGAGGCCTGCTTGTATCCAGTGGGGGGTAGCCACCGACCAGCTCGGTAGGGCTACCAGTGCCGTTGCCCAAGCAAGGGCGGTGTTGAGGGCCATTTGCGGTAACCTCGACGTTCCCGGCGGTGATGTCATGCCCGGCCCCCATCCTACATTTATTACTGACGTCGAGATGGAGCTCAACGAATTGCTGCCCGAGGAGCAGCGGGCAAAGCAACTGGGCGCGGACAGGTTTAAACTCAGCACCTGGCCGGGTTACAAGCTTCTAAATGAGCAGCTACAGCGTGTCTGGGGAAAGGGTCTGCCGGCCGAGTGGATGTGCGAGGCCAGTCCACCTGTACTGTGGCGCGCCATCTTAACCGGTAAACCCTATCCGGTAAAAGCGCTGATCGTCCTTGCTGATAACCCCCTTAGCTCTTATGCCAACTCCAGGCTGGTATATGAAGCCCTCAACAAGCTGGACCTGCTGGTGGTCATGGACTACTGGCTTACGCCCACGGCCGCGCTGGCCGACTATGTCTTGCCGGCTGCCTCCTGGCTGGAACGGCCGGTCTTGACGACAACCTATGGGGTATCCGACTGGCTCATCGCTTCGGAAAGGGCCATCCAGCCTTTATACGAACGTAAAACCGACTACGATTTCTGGCGCGCCCTGGGTATCAAGATGGGCCAGGGTGAATACTGGCCGTGGCAGACCAACGAAGAGGTGTTCCAGTACCGCCTGGAATCGCTGGGGTACGGCCTCGAAACCTATGAAGATTTTGTCAGGGGGGTACGTTTCGACTTTGCCCCGCGCGAGTACTACAAGTACCTGGAAAAAGGTTTTGCCACGCCCTCCGGGAAGGTGGAGCTGAAAAGTTCAATACTGGAAACGCTGGGCTATGACCCGTTACCCCATTACGTTGAGCCGCCGTTCAGTCCGGAAGCTACCCCGGAGCTGGCCCGGGATTATCCTCTGATACTCATCGCAGGCGGAGGCTTTATGCCCTTTTTCCATTCCGAACACCGCCAGATAACGCGCCTGCGTCTGCTGCACCCGGAACCCCGGGTGGCCATTAACCCTGAACTGGCTCAAAAGCTTGCTATTAAAGAAGGCGATTGGGTGTGGATTGAAACCCCGAAGGGTAAAGTCAAGCAAAGGGCTAAAATCACTACAGCCGTACCGCCCGGGGTAGTCCAGGCGGAACGGGGATGGTGGTATCCGGAAAAAGGGGTAAAAGACCTGTTTGGCATCTGGGAGTCCAATATCAATGTTTGCCTGGATGACGACCCGGATACCTGCGATCCAGCCTGCGGCAGCTGGTGCACCAGAACGATTTTATGCCGGATTGCTAAAGTGGAAGGGTGAAAGCAATGCACTGGGGAATGGTTATCGACTTGCGCAGGTGCATCGGCTGCCATGCTTGCACCGTTGCCTGCCAGGTTGAGAATAAACTGCCATTAAATGAACGCTGGAATAAAGTGTTTACCGTAGGGCCTGAAGGGGAATTCCCTCTGGTGACCTCACACTTTTTGCCGCGGCCGTGTATGCACTGCCAGGATGCCCCTTGTGTCGATGGCTGTCCTACCGGGGCCAGCCAGAGACGGCCCGACGGGATTATCATTGTCCACGGCGAGCGTTGCATTGGCTGCAAGTTCTGCATGCTGGTATGCCCCTACGGGGTGCGCCAGTTCGCGGCAGAGAAGGGCATCGTGCAGAAGTGCCACCTGTGTTATGAACGGCTGGAGCGGGGAGAAATGCCCCGCTGTGTCGAAACCTGCCAGCTGAAAGCCCGCCATGCCGGTGATTTAGACGACCCCGGCAGCGAAGTGACGGCACTTATTAAACAGGCTAATGCCCGGCCGTTGTACCCATATCTGGGTACGAAACCCTCGGTGTATTATATTTTTCCCTAGGAGGTAGCTGTTATGGAGGATAAACAGGCAATTTGGGGCGGGCTGGCTGCCGGTTACTTCTTTT
This sequence comes from Moorella humiferrea, assembly GCF_039233145.1. Lineage (NCBI taxonomy): Bacteria > Bacillati > Bacillota > Clostridia > Neomoorellales > Neomoorellaceae > Neomoorella > Neomoorella humiferrea. The sequence continues at coordinate 1,014,888 of NZ_CP136419.1, forward strand.
GCGCCGCCTTCGGGGCCATGGTTTTTGCCGTCATCGCTTTTCTGGATATTATAACCTCGCCCCTTGCCGGTGAGGTAAGTGGTACCGGTAGTTTCCTGGGCCTGGTAGCTGCCGGCCTGGGCGGCCTGTTATTACTTGCCGAGCTGGGCAATAAAAAGCGATTTCTTTTAGTTTTCAGCCGTATGCAGTCAATTATGACTAAAGGCGCCCTGTTTTTAAGCTGCTTCATAGTACTGGCGGCAATATATACCAGCTTTTGGTTTGATATCTTTCCCTGGGCCGGGGAAAATGCCGGGCGGCGGATTATCGGGTTCCTGGGCATAATTTTTGCCGTGGCCCTGGTAATTTACCCGGGTTTAGAGCTGGGCGAAGCCCGGGGCCGCTCCTTCTGGAACGGCAGCGCCCTGGTGCCCCTGTGGCTGGCGGCAGCCCTTACTTCCGGTTTGGCCGGCGTAATCCTGGTGGCGGCGGTAACCGGGACGTCGCCAGCACCAACTATTGCTATTCTGGATAAAGTCCTCCTGGCCTTGATCATCACCCAGATAATCTTAATCGCGACTTATATCCTGGGGATGCGCCAGTCGGCGCCGGAGGAAGCCCGCCGGTCGACGGCAATGCTCCTCACCGGCAAGTTGAAAAATATTTTCTGGTGGGGGATTGTTATTTGTGGTCACCTCATCCCTTGCCTCCTTTACTTCGGTGGCAGCGGCGCTGGTATCCTGGCGGTAAAATCATTGTTTGTTCTGGCAGGGGAAGTCTGCCTGCGAGTTGCATTTCTCCAGGCCGGCGTCCGGGTAAGCCTTCCCGGTGAAGATAACGAGTGGTACCAGGAAGAGGAAATAGCCGTCCTGGCCGCACGTCTGGAGCAGACATGGCAGGAAAGGGCGGCCTGGCTTAATGGCAAATAATTTGCGGGCACGGGCGGAAGTGACCCTGGCCAGGCCTGAAGACGGCCCGGAGTTACAGGCATTATTGCAGGACTGGGGGATGGACCTGGCCGGGGAACCGGAAGAACACGCTGTGATCAAGGTGGACGGGAGAATTTTTGCGGGAGGTAAAATAACCTGGCTGGGGGAAAATTCTTTTCACCTGGAATTGCTGGCGGTGAAGAGAGAAGCCAGGGGCCAGGGATTAGGAGGAATGTTGCTTTTGGAGTTAATAAAAAAGCCCTGGGCCTACTGTGGCAGTTTGCTGAACGGGAAGTTTAGTACTTATCGCGTTACGAATATTGCCAGGGGGGAAGCGGCAGGGTTTTACCGCCAGTACGGCTTTCGCCACTGTCTTTTTTCCGACCTAGCAAAAGCTTACCAGGAGCAGTGCGACGGTTGCCCGGAGAGGGAAGCTTGCCGGCCGGTGCCCATGATTTATATACAGGAGGTTAGTTAGTTGCGCCAAGCATTAATTGTCTTCACTAAAGTCCCCAGGAAAGGTGATATTAAGACCCGTCTGACAAAGGAAAAAGGCGGGATTTTAACACCCGAAGAAGCGAAAATTCTCTATGAGGCCTGTCTCCTTGATGTTATCGAAGTTGCCATGGCGGCCTGCGAGGACGAGGGTGCCGAACTCTGGATCTGTCATGATGCCGCCGGCGACGGCGCCTACCTCCAATCCCTCCTTAAAAGCCTGGCCCATCCGGAAAAGGTAAAGGGTGTCTTTGCCGACAGGGGTGGTTCCTTCGATGACTGCATGCAGTTTGCTGCCGATTATATTCTCAAACCGCAAGAGGAAACAAGAAAGGCCGATAGTGTTATTATCATCGGCGGGGATTTACCGACGCTGCAGCCGGTTACCCTGAAAAAAGCTTTTACCGCGTTAGCCAGGTTCAGTCAAAGCGAGGCCGGACGGGAAGCAGTGTGGCAGGCTGGTAGCCATTCCACACCGGACATGGGGGCGGCCCTTGTCGAGGCGCCATGCCAGGAGGGGGGATTTTCCCTGGTAGGCTATACCAGGACTACACCCTTTGATTTTTACGGCGTATTTTACAACAGCGATGGCATAACGGCCCTCGATATGCTGGTTAATAAAGCGGTGGCAAAAAAGATACCTTTTGCCGCCCTGGAGATGGTTCCCGATATAGATATCCCCATCGATTTAGCAAGCATCATTCCCGTACTGCGTTCCCTGGAACTTGCCGCTGCGACTGATGCTGACGTGATGGTGCCCCGCCGCACCATGGCAGTCCTGAGGGAGCTGGGTCTTGAAGCCACCGCCCTGCCGCCGGAGCGTTAGCGGATTGTCTGGTGATTGATCGCATTAATTAAAAAGACAAATTATGACCAAGTTAACAAATCAAGGAAAGGATGGATGACTTGAACGTTGCCAGAGAGGTCGCCGGCAGCGGTGATGGGCCGCGCCGGGAAATAGCAGAAAAATGTACTGCCTGTGGTCAATGTATTGCTTCATGCCTGCTATTGGAGGAGATTGGCGAAGCCCCCCTTGAGATTGCCGGTCGGGGAGCAACAGTAGAGGAAGCTTTTTCCTGCACCCTATGCGAACTATGCACCGCTGTATGCCCGGCAGGCCTGTCCCCGGCGGGCATGTTTGCCGCTAAACGCACCGAAGCAGTAGCAAACGGAGAATTTCCTATATACGATTATCGCTACCTTTACCCGGACCGGGAGCTTAATACTTGCAAACTATACCGCGAAAAGTACAACATTCATTACCAGGAGCTGCCCGTTGATCAAGAAGGCGAGGCAGCCTTTTTCCCGGGGTGCACTATGTTGACTTATGGATCGGATTTAACCAGGGCTGCCTTTCATCACCTGGCGAGGCTCTGGCCTCGCATGACCCTTTTAACCGACTGCTGTGGTAAACCCCTTTACCAGATGGGTTTAAAGGAACGCGGGGAAAACTATACTGCCTTCCTTAAAAATAAACTAAAAAAACTGGCTGTAAAGGTATTAATCACCGCCTGCCCCAACTGTTTTTACGAGCTGCGTAACCAGCTGGCACCAGACGGCATTGAGGTCAGGACCATCTACGAGAACTGGGGATTCGGGGTGGCCGGTAAAGGATTAATTACCATTCATGATTCCTGTCCTGACCGCCATGAGGGCATCTTTGCCCGGCAGGTACGTGAGGCCTTGAGGAATAGCGGCTACCGCTTGGTTGAGATGGAATACTACGGGGCGAACACCTTCTGTTGTGGCAGCGGCGGCCAGGTAAGCCACTTTCGTCCTGACCTGGCCATGGCCCTGACCGACCGCCGCCTGGAAGAGGCAGGTAATACCGGAGCCGGGATCCTGGCTGGATACTGCTTGAGCTGCGTTCTTAATTTCGCTCGCGATGCCAACGGGCTCAAGGTGCGCCATGTCCTCGATTTGTTGCTCGGTCAGGAAAAGGATTACAGTGAAATTAAAAAAAGGGCAAAGGCTCTTTATACCGGGCCCGAAGGTGAAGAAAACTGGCGGCGGGTAATGGCGGAATAACTATTGCAGTAAAGGGAGAGAAACCGGTGGATAACCAGCAACTCGCTAGCATTTATAAAGACATATTAGCCCTGCGTTGGGAGCCGGTAGCAGTGCGGTTACTGCGTCCCAGCGAGGCCATACCCGCAGGGGTTACAGAACCCACGGCAACCTTGCGTCACTGCCAGGCCATTATTGCTGCCAGGCGGGGGTGGAGTTTGTATATGCCACCGCGCCGGCACGCCTGCCCCGACGGGGCGGCCATTATGGGCCTCATACCCATGCCGCCCAAACTGCAGTCGGGTGAATTATACCTCCTGTTTAAAAAGCTGCCTACCCTGGAATGTGCCCGGAAGATGATCGCCGTCCGGCCTTGTTTTCCGGCCGGCAGCTACGAGGCCACCCTGGTAGCACCTTTGAGTAAAGCCAACTTTGAAGCCGACGTGGTAATCTTCACCCTGTGGCCGGAGCAGGCCATGTGGCTTTGCTGCGCCCAATCGTATAACAGCGGTGAACGGCAGGGCTTTAACACCTCGGGTTATAACTCCACCTGTGCCGACCTTACCGTCCAGCCCATGCAGACAGGGAAAATGAATATTTCCTTCGGTTGTTACGGCAGCCGCGCTGCCAGTGACATAAGCGATTTTGAGCTTTATCTCTCTCTCCCGGCTGCCCAGCTGGAGATTGTGGCTCGTTCGCTGCAAAAACTGGCACAGAAAAGCATACCTGAAGCGCGCCATAAAATCTATATGCCGCCCGTTATGGAAAAAGTAGGCGTCCAAAAGAAGAATACCTTGGATGTCCCGGCGATTCAGATCAACATCGATGCTGCCAACTGTTTAGGAGAAGGCCTGTGTGCCGACTTTTGCCCCTACGGCGTGTTCGTTATGGAAGAACAAGACGGCCGCCCGGTACCAATTGTCAAGAACCCGGAGCGTTGTACTGCCTGCTACACCTGCGTAGGCCAGTGTCCGGCAGGGGTTATCCAGGTTTTGCAGCAATAGTATATCCCGGGGGGTACCGGTCCATAGGTAAAAAGAAGACGTTAATTTTATCTACGGAGGGGACAGCAATTTTGGAAAAAAGAATTATAATCAGAGATATTCTCAACAAATGCCTGGACGGTGGGATACCTACCAGGGAAGAGGCAATAGCCTTAGTGCAGGTTGAGCTGGACAGCGAAGAATTTTATTCCCTTTGCTATGTGGCTAATAAACTTAGCCGGGAGCACTTCGGCAATAAAGGCGATGTCGTTGCCCAGATCGGGCTTGATTATGCTCCTTGCTCCCGCAATTGCGGTTTTTGTTCTTTCGGTCGTGATGCAGGAGTAGTCAAGGAACGCCTGGAATGGGATACGGATACAGTTGTAAAAGCAGCCCTGGCCATGGTAGAAGCAGGGGCTAACGGCATCTACCTCATGACGACGGCTGATTACCCATTCAAGAAATTTATCGCCATTGCTGCCGCAGTACGCGAAGCCGTGGAGGACGATATTCCGTTAATAGCTAATATAGGTGATTTTAATTATGAGCAGGCGCAAAAATTAAAGGAGGTTGGTTTTTCCGCCGTTTATCATGCCCTCAGGTTAAGGGAAGGGACAGATACCGGTATTCCCAGAACGAAGCGCGAGGAGACAATTGCCAACGCCAGAGCCGTCGGCCTGGCTGTCCAGGTGTGCCTTGAACCCGTAGGACCGGAGCATACTCCCGAAGAAATGGTTGAGCAGATGTTCTGGGCCAGAGAGATTGGCGCCACCTTTAACGGTGCCATGAAAAGGACGGCAGTCCCGGGGACACGCCTGGCAGGCCTCGGGGAGATATCTTTCCGGGAGTTGGCACGCCTGATTGCCGTTACGCGCCTGGTGATGGGCGACCGGGCCACTGCCCACTGCACCCATGAGCCCAACCTGCCGGCCCTGATGGCGGGTGCCAACCTTATCTGGGCCGAAGCCGGGCCGAATCCCAGGGATGTCCTGCCTGATACCGCTGCCGGGCGGGGCCAGAGCGTAAGGAAATGTCAGGAAATACTTTTTGAAGCCGGATACGATCTGCGGCAGGGCGCCACCCCTTCTGCCTATCCTGCCGGTTAAAGGGGAGGGAGAAAGAATGGCGGCGACCTTTAAACTCCTCGGTACCGGCGCCGGTCCGGGAGTACCGTCCTTTTATTGCAACTGCATTGCCTGTCAGGAGGCCAGGGAAAATCCACGCTTTAGCCGGACACGGAGCGGGGCTATCCTGGATTTGGGAGAGAAGAAAATTCTTATCGACGCGTCGCCGGACTTACGTCACCAGCTTTTGCGAGAAAAGATTGATGAGCTATCATGTATTTTTCTCACTCACTGGCATTACGACCATTTTGGCGGTTTGGGTGAAGTGGAATTCTATGTTCGGCTGGTACGTCATGAACCTTTAACCCTCTACCTGCCGCCCAGCGCCGTAGAGGAATATCAGGCCGCCTTTCCGCACCTTCAGGATGTCCTGGTACCTGAACCATGGCAGTTTGGACGTTGCTATGACTTTGGCAGGGCGACTCTTACCCCCTTACCGGCCAACCACAGTATCGAAACAGCAGGCATACTCGTGGTGGGGAAAAAGAGCCTTGCCTACTTTACTGACACCTGTGGCCTGCCGGCGGAAACTTTGCAGCGGGTACAGGGTGTAGACATCCTGATCTGTGACGCCACTTTTCATGGTGAAAACTGGTATCCCCATAGCCACATGTCGGTAGAACAGGCCATTGCCCTGGGCCGCGCAACAGGGGCGGGGAAAACGATTCTCAGCCACCTTGCCATGCATTACAGCCAGGCGGTCACCGTGCGTCAACTGGAGCAAGAAATAGCTTCTTATCCCGGGGTTTCCCTGGCTTTTGACGGCCTGGAGCTAGAACTGTAGTCCATTTAAGGCCAACCACGCCTTTTGCGCCCAGGCCGGGTTGGCCAGCAGGGCCCGGCCGATGCCAACCAGATCGGCCCGCCCCTGCCGGATAACCATATCGGCAAACTGGGGCGTTTTAATGCCACCCGTCACTATAACCGGCACCCTGGCTACAGGTTTGATGGCAGCGGCCATATAGAGGAAGAAACCTTCCGGTCCCTGTTTCATATAGCCACCCAGTCCCCCAGAAAGGTCAATAACGTCTACCCCAGCATCTTCCAGCAGGGGGATAATCCGGCAACTTTCTTCAAGATTTAGGCCACCTTCCATGCGATCGTCGGCACCCAGGCGGTAAAAAACGGGATAGGCGGGACCGACGGCTTCCCGCACGGCATGGACGACCTCCAGGGGGAAACGCAGGCGGTTTTCCAGGGAACCACCGTAAGCATCACGGCGGCGGTTGGTGAGGGGTGAAAGAAACTGGTTCAAAAGATAGCCATGGGCGCCGTGGATTTCTACCAGGTCAAAGCCGGCTTTCTTGGCCCTGGCGGCAGCCAGGGCAAATTTTTCTGTTAACTCTTTAATCTCCTTAACTGTTAGTTCATGGGGGCGTTCTTCAAAGGGGATATATAATTCTTCAGCTTTTCCAGGCCCATCTTCTTGATTCTGGGACAATTGCCGGGAACGGCGTGGTAGAAATGGGAGAGGTATGCCTGAAGGGGCCACGGCATTTTCCAGGACTCTCGCACCCGCATGGTTGATTTGAATACCGGCAATCGCACCTTCGGAGCGGATCTTAGCTGCCAGCTTAGTAAGGCCGGGTAAGAGACGGTCATGGTAAATACCTAGTTGTTTGGGATGGGCCTGGCCTTCCTCGCTAATATAAGCATGTTCTACAATGATGAGGCCTACACCGGCGCGGGTGTTCGCCCCGGCAAACTTTTGTCCAGCGTCATAGGTGCTGCCACCATGATAAGCCCTGGCCCGGAGGGTGTAGTGTTCAAGCATTTCCGGGGTTATCTCGCCCTCGGAAGCAGCGATGCCGAGGGCCATGGGGGGCATGACTATACGGTTGGGTAAGATAAGGTCTTTGACTTTCACTGGGGAAAATAAATGAATATTAGTCATTGGTACATCCTCTCCAAGATTAACAAAGGCATTATTGGTTTATCTATAACAAAAAAATCAATATTTTTTCTTCGGTATATAGCCTTATTTTCCTGCCCTGTAATCAATTAAGTTTAATCAGCAACCCTAAACTACCAAGACCACTTTAAGTGGTCTTATTTGATGCAAAAATAATTTTCAAGTGTAATCGCCCCCTATCTGAATTCCTTGAAGATCCCTTAAAGCGGGAGGTGCGCGTAAAGACAAGTTACGAAAAGATTAGGGATGCTGGTCGGAGAAGGAGGAAAATGTTATATGGTTGTAGAACCTATAGTGGCACGGTTAGACAAGGATAAAGTATTGCGGTAGAAAATACTGTTGAAATGTGAAATAAGGGTGATGGTTACGCCGGTGGTAGAAATTTTAGTGTTCTTTTTTTTATCGGCAGCCGGATTCCTAGCGGGATTTGTCGATTCGGTCGTTGGCGGTGGGGGGTTGATTTCCGTTCCGGCCCTTTTGCTTTGCGGTGTGTCACCCAGTGTGGTTTTAGGAACGAACAAACTCGCCGGGACCATGGCTACCTTAACCAGTACCATTTCCTTTGCCGCTTCCGATAAGGTAAACTTCTCGCTGATTAAATATCTTTTCCCCTTTTCTCTGCTGGGAGCGACCTTGGGCGCCCATATGGTTAAATATATTCCCTCCCAGATTTTAAAACCGCTAATAATTGTGCTGCTCATTTGTGTAAGCATTTATACCTTACGCAAGAAAGATTGGGGTTCTATTTCCACCTATGCCGGCAGAAACAAAAAAAATATTTGGCTGGGTGCTGCTGTGGCGGCTGGGCTAGGTTTTTATGATGGTTTTTTTGGCCCCGGAACCGGGTCATTTTTAATCTTTGCTTTTCTTCAGTTCGGTTTTGATTTTGTGGTTGCCGCAGGTAATGCCAAAGTCTTAAATTTTGCCAGCAACATAGCTTCCCTGGCCACTTTTATACTAATGGGCGCTGTAAATTATAGTTATGGTATAACCATGGGGATTACCATGGTTATTGGAGCGTTGCTCGGTTCCCGGTTGGCAATCACTAAAGGGACGGCCTTTGTCCGTTTGATGTTTATCGCCATAACCTTGCTTTTAGTAGGTAAGCAGGTCTGGGATTTATTGCATTAATGTAAAATGCTCCCGCGGTAATACTGGGGAGCATTTATTAAAATATAGAAACTCTTTTATTGGTGGGGAATTTGCGGCTGTTCAAAGGACGGCGGCTGCGGGTTGTGGAGGGAGGAACCCACAAAATCGCCGGGTGTGGACAGGTTGAAGGCGAGGCGGGCATCCTTGTCCACCCCCCAGTCCCGGGTAGAGCCTGTGCCCCTAATTTTTTGGAAACAATCCCGGAACATGGTGTTGTGGGCCTCTTCCCTGTTTAACAGGAAATCAATCATCTGACGTACATAGCGGTCGGCGATTTGCCGGTGCAGGTATTCATACACAACCTTGGCCCGCTGTTCGGCGGCGATGTTGGAAAGCAGGTCGGCGGGCAGGTCGCCGGTAGCTTCGATGTATGACGCGGTCCACACTTGGCCGGAGGCGTTGCTGTAAAAAGGGTTTAGTCCCGTCATTACATGCGCCTGTACGTTGCCGATGGTGGCGTTCATGGCCTGGGGTTCATGGCCATTCAAGAGGTTGACCGCCGTACAAACCATTTCCAGGTGACTGAGCTCTTCGGCGGCTATATCGAGGAAAATATCCCTGATAGCCGGGTCGTGAATACGAAAGCTTTGGGCCAGGTATTGCAGCCCTGCCTTCAATTCGCCGTGGGGACCTCCGATTTGCTCCTGCAAAAGAGCCGCATAGTTCGGATTAGGGCGTTCTACACGTACCATTTCCAGGAGCTTTTTGTCGTGTTTAAACATTGTATTCCTCCTTCTTGTTTTTATTATTACTCGAGGAGCTTTAAATTATTATTAACAGATAGGCAGGATAAAAGGGAAAGTAGGCGAATAATGAAAATAAAAGCTTGAAAAATGTTAAAATTGGAGGAGTACCGGTGGGAAAGTTGAAAGCGGGTTTATGGTTGACGATCTTGATAATTTTAGGCATGTTTTTCATTACCGGTGTTGGAGGAGAAAAAACTGATGCGGGAACCAGGGTGAAAACGAGCCAAAATGACGAAAACATACCTCCTGCACCCCAAGAAAAAGAAGAACAACGGAAAGAAGACACCACAAACAATGTACCGCCTGTAGCAACGGTAGGTAATAACAACGCAAGTAATAAAACCAATAATACCAATTCCAAGGTTTTTGTACCGCCAGCGCGCGGCTACTGGATCGAGGTTAGTACAGATGAGCAAAAAACAAGGATATATTACGATGGAAATTTAATAAAAGAATGGGATGTATCTACCGGAACGGAGGACAAGCCCACTCCTATCGGCGTTTTTAAAATACAAAACCGCGGTGAGTGGTTTTTTAGCGAAAAGTATCAGCAAGGAGGACGATGGTGGGTATCCTTTAAAGATTGGGGCGTTTACCTTTTCCACAGCGTGCCCATGGACAGGGAAAAGAGGGTAATTGTTGAGGAAGCGGCCCGCCTGGGAACGCCCGCCTCCCATGGGTGTGTAAGGCTGGCTACCGAAAATGCCAAATGGATTTATGATAATATCCCGCAAGGAACTCCGGTATATATACATTAAAATCGGTACTGTCCGTTCGGACGGTTACTGGCTCGCCTGGAGGGGAGTACATACGCTTTCTTTGACACATCGCCGTAATAGCTGCACGGACAGGGGTTTATGCTGCCGATTAAAAGAAAATTGGAGGTCTACGTTATGGTCAGGGCTGAGGAAATAATGGTTAAAGACGTGGCGGTCGTGCACCCGGACGATGTGGTGACCGACGTGGTGGGCCTCTTCGTTGAAAGGAACGTCACCAGCGCGGTGGTAGTCGACGAGAAAAATACCGTCAAAGGCATTATTACCGACGGCGACATTATGGCCGCCGTAAGGCGCCGTCGTCCGTTGGTGGTAGACTTTTTTAATTTTATATGGGCGGCCGGGGACGAAGTCGATCTGGCCGTCAAAGCGGAGGCCCTGTCGACAATGAAGGTAAAAGACCTCATGACCAAACAGGTTATAACGGTAGGAGAGGATACGGAGATACTTGAAATCGCCCGGCTGATGGCCGAACATAAAATCAAACAAATACCTGTAGTACGGGGAAACTTTTTAGTAGGACTGGTCCGCCGTTATGACATCGTCAAGGCTGTAGCCTGGCAGGTAAATAGATTACAGAACGATACAGAGTAGAGAAGCAGAAATTAATTTAGCAGACGGTGGTGTGGCGACCAAAAATTTATTCTTTAGCAGGAGCAATAACTCAACCTGGATTGGAGTGCCCGGCTATAATATTGACAGAGGTAGCCAATAAATCAATCCCGGTTTACGCGGGATTTTCTGTTTTCGTGGCGTAATCATCAAAAAGCGTCATGACTACCATATTAACGAAAATAGTAGATGCTGGTAAGTTGAAATCATATAACGGTGGAAGTGCCGGACAGGGATTCCTGGGGATGTACCTCCTGGCCGTTACTCCGGCGGAGCCCGATGGTGGAGCATAGTCCGGCAGCTATCGAGATGTCTGGGGTTGCCGTTATGATAACCGGGGAGCCTGAGGGTGCTTCTGGTGTAAAGATTATACCCGACCGTGATCGAGAACCTTTTAGCATTACAGAAGCGCCATAAATTAATAAAGGTGGGTCGGCTTTGAAAATATTAATCACCGGCGGTACAGGCCTTTTAGGACGTTCCCTTTGTACAAAACTCCTACAGGCAGGTCATGATCCAATCGTTCTTTCACGTGACGCTGCGGCAGCAAGGGGCAGGCTACCCTCCGGGGTTCAGCTTATCCAGTGGCAGCCCGGCGCTGAAAGGGTACCCTTGGCGGCCCTGGAAGGTGTAGAAGCGGTTATCAACCTGGCCGGGGAGAATATCGGCGTCGGGCGCTGGACTGCTTCGCGAAAACAGCTTATTATGCAAAGCCGTGTGGGTATAACTCGGGCATTGGTAGAGGGCTTTCAAGGGTTGAGTAAGCCTCCCCGGGTATTCATTAGCGGGTCGGCAATCGGTTATTACGGCCCTTGCGGTGACGAAGAACTGACCGAAGCATCGTCACCTGGAAACGATTTTTTAGCTAAAGTCTGCCGGGCTTGGGAGCAAGAAGCCAACCGGGCCGGGGAATTGGGGGTGAGGGTAGTAACTATACGCACCGGTATTGTCCTGAGCAGGGAAGGAGGAACCCTGCCGCGTATGGTTACCCCTTTTCGTTTGTTTATTGGCGGCCCGTTAGGTAGCGGCCGGCAGTGGGTTTCCTGGATTCACATTGCTGATGCTATAGGGATCATCAAACTGGCCCTCGAGCATACAACCGTGGCTGGACCGCTAAATCTTACCGCACCCCGGCCGGTACGCATGGAGGAATTTGCCTCGGTTCTGGGAAGAGTGCTGAAGCGGCCTTCCAGTTTGCGAGTACCGGCATGGGTGCTGAAAATGGCATTAGGGGAAATGGCCGCTCTTCTGCTTACCGGCCAGCGGGTGCTCCCTGCCCGGGCTTTACAGGAGGGTTACCAGTTTCGCTATCCCGAGTTAGCAGGGGCCCTGGAAGATTTACTCATATCCTCACGCCATGAAAGAAAGGGATAAGGTGAACACCGGCGAAAGAAGGCTACTGTTGAGCTAGCAATCCTCGCCTTTAGAGCGTGCGCCCGATCTTCTCAATCGCCAAAAGTAATCGAGGAGGTAGTAGCCCTTGTAAATAGTCAACCAATAACTAAGGAAGCCCTGGAAAAAGAAATACTTAGAATGCAATTAACCGCTGAAATGAGGATTCAATCAGGATCTGTTTCTAACATCGAGTTTTTAAAGAATTCCGGACGGGAGTGGTCCAAGATGGATAAGAAGCTGCCATCCAGCGAAGTATCTGCTCGACGCTTTGCTACCTCTTAACGTTCCTATATTCCACATCCCTGGTTATACTTTCCATGATTTTTAGGGGCAGTCTAAAATTAGAGGGTTAGCCCGATGACTAGATGAAGGTTTTATAAAGAATAGCGGCGAAATAATGCGAACCAAGGTGTGTTTTGGTCGTTTAAGTCCAAATTATTGGAGGTTAGTAGCAGCTACCAACAGATTAATAAATAATAACAAAACATAACAAAAAGCTTACCATAAAGTTATGGAACTATTAACCATCAGCAAAGCGGCAAAGAAACTGGGCGTCCATCCTAACAGCCTGCGCAACTGGGAAAAGCGGGGCTTAATCAAGCCTGTCCGTTTGCCTGGAGGCCAGCGCCGGTACTCCATGGATGAACTCAATAAGCTTCTACAGTCCGGCCAATTGACTGGCGAACGCGAGGCAGTCGTGCTGTACGCCCGGGTGTCCACCAAAAAGCAGGCCGACGCCGGCAACCTGGAGCGGCAGATGGAACGGCTGCGCCAGTATGCTGGAGAACACGGGTTTACCATCAGGGCGGAATTTGCGGACGTGGCTAGCGGCTTGAACCAGAAGCGCCGTGGCCTGGCCAACGTACTCAAGTTAGCCGAGCAGGGTGAGTATAAGAAACTTATTATCGAGTACCCCGACCGACTGGCCCGTTTCGGATATTCGTACATTGAGCGTCATTTAAAATATTGCGGCGTAGAAATAATCGCCATAGCGGAAAAAGAGCCGGAAGACGCTCAAAGCGAATTGGTGAAAGATTTGCTGGCCATAGTCACGTCATTTTCTGCCCGGTTATACGGGGCCAGGGGCGGCAAAAAAGTGAGGCAGGGGTTTCGGGAACTAATCGCGGGAGTGGAGCTGGATGAAGAAACAGCGAAAGAACAAAAAGAGAATGAGTGAACTTAACGGCGGTCTTAAGTATACCATCTGCGGCGAGTGGTTTCCGGAAGCTTACCCCGCTTACCGGTCCAAGAAATGGGGCCGGGGGGATGAAGACCCGCTGGATACTGAGATGCGGCTTTTCTGCGCCTGCGAGCGCTGGGCCTTCAACCGGCTTATGGAAGGCCGTTCCCGGGAAGAACTCAAACAAGAAGGCCAGCGGGTATTCGGCTTAAACTCCCGCTATTGTGACGACGCCATACTGAAAGCGAGGGCTATCATAGAATCGCAAAAGGAACTCCTAGCGTTAGAAATCGAGGAAACAGAAACCAAGCTGAGCCGGGCCAAAAAGAAATTCCACTGGGCTGCAAAGGTCCTGGACAAAGCGATCAAGGCCAAAGACCCGGCAAAAATCGAGAAAACCAAACGTATTCTCCACGGCCGCAAAGCCCGGGTCAAAAAGCTTGCCGCCAAACTGGCCGAACTCCAGAAGCATGAAGCTGACGGCACTATCCCCAAGGTAGTATTCGGGGGACGGGCCTTATGGCGGCAGGTCTGCCGGGGCAAGGCCAGCCGGGAAGAATGGCGCCACACCCGGCAAAACCGGTTATACGCCCGGGGCGACGAAACTAAAGGCGGCAACCCCAACATGAAGGTGGCTTACCAGGAGGGGAGATTTACCCTGGCAGTCACTATTTCCCATTTATCCGAGCAGAAAGGTACTGACAGCAAAGGAAGGCCCATAATGACCAGGGCACCGCGGGTGGAAGGAGAGCTCTGGCTGCCGGAAAAACACCGGCTCAAGGTGTGGGAGTTGCTTCTTTCCGGCGCACCCTATAACGTTGAATTGATTAGAGGCCGTGACAACCGGTACAGGGTCCATATCGCCTTCACCGTGACGGCGCCTGAATTGGTGACCGACCCCAACCGCGGCTACCTTGGGATAGACACCAACCCAGATGGGGTAGCTCTGGCTAACGTTAATTATTTTGGCCAGCCCGAGCCCTGGCCGGAAGGCTTCACTGTTCCTTATCCCAAAGCCTTGCACAAGTTTGCCGGAGAGTTTCAGACGATAGTACACCCGAACGGTTTCCTTTACCTCAAGATACCGGAACTGGCTTACAGCCGCAGTTTTAGACGTACTTACCTCATCGGCGTTCTGGCCCAGGTAGTGGTGAACATCGCCAGAGTTTTAGGCAAATCTATCGCTATAGAAGACCTGGGCTTCGGCAAAGACCGGCTGGACACCGATAAAAAGTTCAACCGCATGGCGGCCAATTTTCCTTACCGGAAGATAACCGAAGCTATTATCCGTAAAGCCTACAAAGAAGGCGTCGGCGTAAAGCCGGTCCGGCCAGCTCACACTTCCACCATCGGCTATTGGAAATACATGGAGCGGTATGGGGTAACAATCCACCATGCCGCCGCATTGGCAATCGCCCGCCGGGCAATAGGTTTTAAAGAACACATCACCAAAGAGTTAAAACAAAAAATCCAAGCCATTAAAGAAAAGCTGAACCAAAAGGCGAATTCCTTGCCTGGGGAAGGAAAAGGGATGACCCGAAAGGTGAAGCAGCAAATCATGCGGCTGGGCGAAAAGGTTTCCGTTCATAACGGCTTAGACCGCTATAAACAGGAATCCTTTTATTCAGTCTGGCATGACTTGAAGCAGCTCGCTTTATCAAGTAGGTGACCCCGTTAGCCGGTATCGGACAAACCGGTAGGCCGCATCTAACAGATCGCGCGGAGGCGTCCGGCACCTGAAAGAATAAAGTGCTGGACCACTTGACGGTCAACGCAAGGCGAGAACTTTTATGGTTCTCCTTAAGGCCGCGCCTTGCGCCCGTGAAGTGCCGTTCTCCCGTCCGGGTGAGACTCCCGGGGCCGAGGTCTCCCTGTCGCGAAGCTTGCTCCCAGGGCAGGCAAATCAAATCCGAAAGGAGCGAAAAGCCTGGTCATGGGGAGGCCGCCTAATAAGGATTGACATGATGTATCAAGAATTGTTAGGTTTTTTGAACCAGGCCAGTACAATGCAGCAGAGCTACAAGTTAAAAGCTAGTCCCTTGAGTGAAAAATACTTACTAGAGCTTAAGTTTCCGGGAAACGGCGATAATATTGCTGATGCAGACCGTTTACGCCAAGCACTGGAAACCCAAATTGGCTGTCCCGTGAGTATTCCTCTTGAGTTACTAAGGGAAATCCCGGAAAAGTTACGCCAGAATGATTGGAAGGTAACAGTAACTATAGGATACTACTGGCCTCCGGGGTGGGGGTTAGAACGACTGGTCGCCGAGTTAGTGGAAGTAGGGCCGGGTTCTGACCGGTTAGGACCTTTTGGCCTGGCGGTGGACTTGGGCAGTACCACTGTGGGAGGATATTTGTGGGATCTAGGTTCAGGTAAACTTCTCGCTGCTGATGGTGTGACTAATGCACAGACGAGGCTTGGAGAAGATATCCTGACTCGTATTCATTACGCAGCTACTCCTCAGGGACTAGCAGAACTGCAGCAGTTAGCAATCATGAGTATAAACAGGATAATTGATTTGGTGACCAAGCAGGCTAACATAGTACCGCAGGATATTACCGCAGGGGTAATTAGTGGTAATACAACTATGGTGCATCTATTACTGGGTCTACCAACAGCAAATATCTGCCGGAATCCTTATGTGCCTGTAGTTAACGCTCCGGGGTTTTTCCCGGCAGCAATGATAGGTCTGGACCTCCACCCACGAGCTCTCGTTTACCTTTTACCCAGCGTAGGTAGTTATGTAGGAGGAGACATCCTGGCGGGTATTTTAGCGAGTGGTATGCACCGGCAAAAAGAGGTCAGCCTTTTGGCGGACATTGGTACCAACGGAGAAATGGTCTTAGGCAATCGAGAATGGTTGGTGGTAGCTGCTGGAGCAGCCGGACCAGCCTTGGAAGGTGGGGTAGTAGCTTGTGGCATGCGGGCTGAACCTGGTGCAGTTTGTCAGGTTCGTATAGATCCGGATACAGGCAAGGTGACTTACCGCACTATTGAAGATGTACCCGCGCGCGGTATTTGTGGTTCAGGCATTGTGGATGCAATAGCTCAAGCGCTGCAAGCAGGGATCATTAATCAGCGAGGAGAATTACGTGAACCGCTTACTTCTCTAGTGGTTGTGCCGGCAGAGGAAAGCGCTACTGGCCATCCCATCGAGCTCACTGCCGTAGACATCCAGCGGCTGTTGCGCACCAAAGCTGCAGCCAATGCCATTATGGCTACGCTGCTAGAGAGTGTTGGCTGTACTTTTGCCGATCTTAAGTACTTTTATGCTGCTGGTGCATTTGGCGATCACCTAGATATTGAATCAGCTATTACCATTGGGCTATATCCCGACCTGCCGCGGGAAAATATCATACGCTTAGGAAATAGTTCTGGTACAGGTGCCAGCCTGGTCCTTACTGACATTAATAAGGCACAGGAGTTAGAAGAAATATCCCGGCGCGTTACGTATCTGGAGATGAACAATAGCCAGCAATTTATGGCCCATTTTACCGCAGGCCTGTTTTTCCCCCACACCGACCTTGACCTTTTCCCTACTGTTAAAGCTCGCCTAAAACACTAGTAGGTCGTGTCCTGAACCAGTTTTCGCCACAGCAAAACTTTATATCGTGTATAAGTTAAACTGATTGGACGTACAATCTTTTCTATGTTACATTCTTTTTATAGGTTACACCCTTAATGAAGTAAAGTAAGGAGAAGAGCAATTATGATTAAAAAGTACGCCAACAAGGGCTTTATACAACAACTGGATGGTACTTACGCTGTCTTAATTCATCCTCTCAATGGATACCTGGAACCCGAACAGCTAGAGGCCATACGTAAGCTAACCCAACAATACGGAAAGGCAAAGCTCACGGTTACCGAGGCTATCATGATTTACGGCATAAAACCCGAGGACCTTGACCAGGTGGCCGCAGAGTTAGAAAAGGTGCGCCTACCTTTGGCTGATATCGGTCCGGTGGTGCGAAATGTCAAAGTATGTTCCAGTCAGTATTGCAAGCACGTTATCCGCGATGTTACTCCTCTGGCAGCGCAAATCAATCAGCGCCTCGCAGGAATGGCGACGCCGAAAAAATTTAAGATGGCCCTGAATGGCTGCCCCAATTCATGCGTGGAGGCGCAACTAAACGACCTGGGTATCATTGCTGTCCAGGACGGGTACTGGCTTTACCTTGGAGGCAAAGGAGGACGTCAACCCCAATTGGGTACTCGGCTGGACATGGTTATCAAGGAAGAGCATCTAGTCGAAACTGTCGAACGGATAGTTAAGGGCTATCTTCAGGTTGCCCAGAACGAGCGACTGGCTGAAGTTATTAACCGGATGGGCCTTCTGCCCTTCCTAAAGGTAGCACTGGCATGGAGTAGTGAAGGAATCAAGACGTGCATAGGCGCGCGGTATTGTAAAAACGGTGTTGGTGATGTCCATACTATGGCGGAGCGCCTAGTCTCCTCCGGCAATTTACAAGGAAATATCACTATCAGTGGCTGCGGTAACGCATGTGCTGTGGACAAGGAAGCGGATTATAATATTGTTATTTTGAAAGACAGGTTATGGGTATATAAAAATGGCGATATGGATGTTGCTAATACGGATCAGTTGCCTGAGTATCTTAAAAGGAAGGGTATTTTAAAATAACTTCAATTTGAGTTTAGCAGAGAAGGGGTGTTGGGATGAATAGATTGAAAGTTCTTTTCCATGTTAACGAATCTGGCAGATGGCAAATAGTACTCGTGAACATCGCTAATTTTTTGAATGATGTTGGGCAAGGAAATGCTGACATCGAAGTAGTGGCCAACGGTGAGGCGGTTTCTATTTTCGGGAACAGGTGCCTCCTGGCCGGAAGTGAGGGTCAGGGGGCAAGCTGCGGGACGACAGCTAATGGATCGCTGGTAGAGCAGATGAAGAAGTTATCGGAGATGGGAGTAAACTTTGTAGCGTGTCGGAACGCTCTCAAAGGTCAGTCTATCGACGAGGACAGCCTCCCCAACTTTCTGACAGTTGTACCGGCCGGCATAACAGAAATCGCCACGAAACAGGCTGAAGGGTATGCCTACATCAAGCCCTGATTATGTGTCCGCATGGAGGGGAAGTGAGAAACTTCCCCTTTAATGTAATTTGAACATACGGCAATAAAAAAAGGCCCGATCCAGCACAATAAGGGGGTAGTAAAATCGTATGGAAGGAATTGTAGATTCTCATACACATGTTTCATTACTTCCGTTTGAAGGGTTGGAAAGTATGGCTCTGGCCGGAGTAAGGAAGATTATTGGCTGTTCCATGTTTTTCGGGGCCACATATGCGGAAACACTCTTTGATCACTTCCACCAGATGTTAACCCTTTCCACGAGCAATGCCGCCAAAAATGGAATCAAGCTTTTCGTTACAGTTGGTATTCACCCCATGGGAACGCCGGAAAACTGGCCCAGGGTAATCGACGCCCTTCCATCCTATCTTAATATGAGCGATGTTGTCGGTTTGGGCGAAATCGGCCTGCATGAGGGGAATAAGCGGGAACAGGACGTCCTCCGGGAGCAATTAAAGATAGCCAAGGAATACGGGGTTCCGGTGATCATTCATACTCCGCCCCAGCACAGGGTAGAAATTACCGAAAAAACGATTGAAATTGCCGCCACCGTTGGGATAGAACCCGGAAAAATGATCATCGATCACGCTAATTTAGACATCATTAACTTAATCGAAGACTTTGGGGCCATTCCCGGGCTTACCATCCGCCCGGAGGGGCTTACTCCCCATTTATTGCTTAATCACCTGGAACGTTTCCCACGAGGTGTTCTGAACAGCGATTACAGTAATCTCAAACCCAATGATCCCCTGGGCGTCCCCAGGGCCGTGCGGTACCTGGAACTGAACGGAGCTCCCCCGGAAATCATTGCGCGGATCGCGAGGTACAACGCTGAGGAACTTTTTGGTATCTAAACGACCAGGGGGGGCTACCCCCCTGATATGGAAGGACAATGTCAGGCCCCTCCGAAAAATTTTTTCGAAACCCGTTTTTGGGACAGAAGTATCCTCCTACTACTTTAAGGCAGTAATTCAAAGTTGGGCTTTTACTGGTTTTTAGCTGCTTCCGCCCGGCTCTGACAGCCAATCATTGGCGGGGAGCAAGCCTGTCAAGGGCTGCGTAGCGGGCCGCAGGCTTTACCCTTCACTGCGTAGCGACCCGCCCTATAATCCCGGAGCTGCCGAGCGGATCTCGCTTTTTTTCCCTGTTTTGTTATCACCTCTTATCCAGGGTGCAGGGGGCAATAGGTGGGTTGGGCGAATACGACGGTTGCTCAACCTGATATGCGTGGATTGGTTACCACAAGACGTTTATGCGTCGGGAGCTGCCCCGGTCTAAAAACGTGCATCAGGTCAATATATGCCTGTCACATAGGGGAAGGGGTACCGAAGATTCTCCTTACCGCTAAGGAGTGAAAATCGTTATGCAACCTCATGTGCAAAAGTGGGGCAATAGTTTAGGGATACGTATCCCTCTGTTGTTGGCCCCAAAAATAGGCCTTAGAGAAGGCACACCGGTTGATTTACAGGTAGATGACGACGCGATAATTATCCGCCGCAAACATTACAGCTTGGAACAAATGTTAGCCCAGGTTAAACCTGAAAATATTCATAGTGAAATAGATACCGGGCCTCAGGTTGGGCGGGAAATATGGTACTGATTGGTATGCACCCTTCGGCGAGTCAGAGAAGGAGGTCCACCGGGTTCATGGCCATATAAGACCGCCCAGTATTAATGATTAGTCTTTTTCACTACCTTAGCAGGAACTCCCGTTCTGGTGGCGAATAGCAAATGTGGGTCAAAAAACCACCAGGGGGTTGAACATGTTAGCCATTGTCAATTCCGTCGTCCTGGTAGGCCTGGAGGGCCAAAGTGTACGGGTAGAAGTGGATATTAGTAACGGTTTGCCTGTTTGTGAGAGTGTTGGTTAAATTATATACACGAAATGTATAAGCTTATTGCCGCCAGCAAACCATTATGTATAGGCAAAACCGTTTTTTCCCGTTATAATAGAATCAACTCATTGCATATTAAGCGTTGCTGGATTATCTAGAACCCAAACGCCTTTGACTTAAAGCATGATAGATCAAGAAGAGGGTGGGAGGTTATGGCTGTAGAAAAAATCTATAACGCGATTAAAAGGCTCCCTTCCGCGGAGCGGGAAAAATTACGTCATCTGCTAGATAATGAGGATACTGGCAATGAAAACACGAAAGCATTTGAAAGAGCAGCAGGTTCCTGGACCGACTTCGATGCTGACGGATTCATAGAAGAAATTTACCATCGCCGTAATAGCGCTGGCAGGACAGGTTCCGAATGGTGATGGCAAAATACCTGGTCGATACAGATTGGGCGGTTTTTTATCTCCGGGGCAAGGAACCATTCGTAACGACTTTAAAAGAGTACAGGCAAAAAGGACTGGCCATAAGTGTAGTTACCATCGCTGAATTGTATGAAGGGGTTTTTAGAAGTGCAAAGCCAGAGGAAAAAGAAAGATCATTGCGCGATTTTCTGAAGGGCATTTCCATAATAAATGTTTCCCCGCCTATAGCACACCTTTTCGGTCAACGAAGAGCGGAATTGCATAAACAGGGGTTAACAATCAGCGATTTTGACTTATTAATAGGTTGTACAGCGATATTTTTCAACCTAACGTTATTGACTAATAACAAAAAGCATTATGAAAAGATACCTGGGCTAACTGAAATAATTACTCTAGAATAAAAATAGCTGTACCATGGCTCCATATAAGCAGATTGACTTGAATGCTAGTAGACATAAAAGTGGGTTAATAATAGTTATTTTGGCGAAAACATTAAAAGATTATTTATAGTATAAACCCACATTTGTCCAGGTTCAAACTGGAAATAATTCTTCCAGTTAGACTGGATGGACTTCGGCAGTATATCATATCGCCAACGGTACGTGACCGAAAGGATTAGCCCGCCGGTGGGACTGAAGGGGATGTTCAACTCCGAGACCAGCATAAGCCAGCCTCTTCCGATGGGTAGCCGGATTTGAAGGATATTATAGTAGGAGATAGTTGTATCCCGATAAACTGGAAAATATATTTCAGAACATTAAAGTCATCCCCTGAGCTGCCTGCAGAGAGATAGACCTCCACACGAGGCCTTTTCTTTTTTCACCACCTTAGCAGGAACTCCCGTTCTGGTGGCGAATAGCAAATATTGGACATAAAACCACCTGGGGGTTCAAAATGCTGGCCATTGTCAATTCCGTCGTTCTCGTGGGCCTGGAGGGCCAAAGTGTACGGGTAGAGGTGGATATTAGTAACGGTTTGCCTGTTTGTGACATAGTAGGCCTACCGGATCCCTCCGTAAAAGAAGCCCGGGAGCGGGTGCGGGCGGCCATTAAAAATTCCGGCTTTGATTTCCCTTTACGTCGGATAATTGTTAACCTGGCCCCCGGAGATATTAAAAAAGAAGGGCCCATCTATGATCTGCCCATCGCCCTGGGCATTTTGATAGCGGCGGAAGAGCTGGGCGGCGGACCGGCGGTGCCTGTCTACGCGGTGGGCGAGCTCTCCCTGGAAGGTAGCCTGCGGCCTATACCCGGGGTTCTGCCCATGGCCCTGGCCCTACAAGAACTCCGGCCGGGAGCTACCTTCATCGTCCCGGCGGCCAATGCCAACGAAGCCGCCCTGGCCTCCAGGATCAAGGTGCTGGCGGCAGATAGTCTGGCCCAGGTGGTAGCATTCTTGCGGGGGGATGGGGAACTGCCCGAGGTTAAACCGGCGGCAGGAGAAATACCGCCTCCGGTTTTTAACGGTGTCGACCTAGCCGACATCAAGGGTCAGATTGCCGCCAAGAGGGGATTGGAAATAGCGGCCGCCGGTGGCCATAATATCCTCCTCATCGGCAGTCCCGGCTCGGGGAAAACCATGCTGGCCCGGAGCCTGCCTTCAATCCTGCCGCCCCTCACCTATGAAGAGGCCCTTACCGTAACCAAGATTTACAGCGTCGCCGGGCTGCTGGCCCCCGGCCAGGGGCTGGTAACGGAGCGCCCCTTCCGAACACCCCACCACACAGCTTCAACGGCCAGCATTATCGGCGGCGGCCGTATCCCTAAACCCGGGGAAGTGAGCCTGGCCACCCACGGCGTCCTTTTCCTGGATGAAATGGCCGAATACCGCCGCGACGTTCTGGAAGCCCTGCGTCAGCCCCTGGAAGACAGGGTGGTCACAGTCTCGCGGGTGGCGGCCGCCGTTACCTATCCTGCCGATTTTCTATTGATCGGCAGCATGAATCCCTGCCCCTGCGGCTACTATGGCGATCCGGTCAAGGAATGCCTGTGCACCACCCACCAGGTCGCCCAGTACCGGAAAAGGTTATCCGGGCCTTTACTGGACCGGATAGACCTGCACCTGGAAGTTCCCCGGCTGACCTACCATGAAGTCGAAACCGGGACCACGCCGGAAAACTCGGCTGCTGTAAGGGAGCGGGTTACGGCCGCCCGCCTGAAGCAGCGGGAGAGGTTTAAGGGGACGGGGGTGGCCTGCAATGCCGCCATGACCCCGCGCCAGGTACATCAATTTTGCCGCCTGGAACACCAGGCGCGCGCCCTTTTACGCGATGCCTTCAACAAGTTGGGCCTCTCCATGCGGGCCCATGACCGCCTGCTCAAGGTGGCCCGCACCATCGCCGACCTGGAAGGATCGGAGTTGATAACTGCCGCCCACCTGGCTGAAGCTATCCAGTACCGCAGCCTGGACTGGGGCGAAGAGAAACAGGCAATACGGTAATTTAGTAAATAAGGTTTGGCTACCGGACTTATACAAAAAAGCTGTCGGCTATTATTGAGTAGCCGGAACAAGGTGGTTAGTTATAAAGTTATTTAAGGCAGGGCATGTTATTTGGCGTAAAGCCAGAATTTACCTGCCCACCCCAAACATAAAAAGGAGGCAAACCATTATGCCTGAATTCCAAGCCATGGGTTTAATCGCCGAGCTAATGGCCATTGCCGCCCGGACCGCGCCCAAAGCCGGCGGGAAAGACTTTATTGAGTTAAAAATCCTCCAGGGGGAAACCCTGGAGGAGCTGGCCGCGGCAATGGCCCGCTATGGCCAGGAGAGTGGGAAGAAAAATTTTGATCGCGATGGCGATAATGTCCGCCGTTCTGATGCTGTTCTCCTGGTAGGGCTGAAAAATGCTGCTAAAACTGGCCTGGACTGTGGTGCCTGCGGTGTTCCCCGCTGTGCCGACCTGGAACAGATCCATGATGGTCCCGAGTTTGCCGGCCCCATCTGCGCCTGGCGGTTGATGGACCTGGGGATAGCCCTGGGTTCGGCCGCGAAAATGGCGGGGATGCTTAATGCCGACAACCGCATTATGTATCGTATCGGGGTCGTGGCCAGGAAGATGGGCCTTATGGATGCCGACGTTATCGCCGGCATTCCCATTGCAGCAACAGGAAAAAATATTTATTTCGATCGTTAAGCTGTTTATTAGACCCCTGACGCCCAGGGCCTTCCCTGGGCGCCCATTTATTATAAAAACTTTGGTGAGGCGATAAAATTGACCTTCCGTTTTTACCTGCCTACCCGGGTGTTTTTTGGTGAAGGGGTATTAAAAGAACATGGTGATTTTTTAGGTAGGCTAGGAAGACGAGCCCTTGTAGTTACCGGACGTAAAAGCGCCATTGTCAGCGGTGCCATGGCCGATTTTGAAGAATTGGCGAAAAGTCTGGGATTAAGTTGGATAATTTACGACGAGGTAGCGGCCAACCCGACTCTGGAGACGGTGGCTAAAGCTATTGACCTGGCGCGTGGCGAGAAGGTCGACCTGGTAATCGGCATTGGCGGCGGCTCGCCCCTGGATACGGCCAAAGCCGTAGCCCTTCTGGCACCAAACCGGGCGGAGGCGGCCGAATTGTACGAGGCCAAACTCCCTGTGGAGCCCTTGCCTATGGTGGCCATCCCAACAACCGCCGGCACCGGCAGCGAGGTCACCCAGAACGCCGTTTTTACCCTTCCTGATAAGCAAACTAAAAAAGGTTTCAGCGACGACCGTTGCTTTCCTCGAGTGGCCCTGGTGGACCCCCGCTATACCTATACCTTGCCCCGGGACGTTACCATAGATACCGCCCTCGACGCCCTGAGCCATGCTGTCGAAGGCTATTTATCAAAGCGCTCAACCCCTTTAACCGATACCCTGGCCATGGAGGCAATAAAAATTTTTTCCCGACATAAACACGGATTGCTAGAGGACGAATTAACACCGGTTACCAGAAACGAATTGATGTACGCTTCAACGTTGGCGGGTATGGTCATCGCCCATACCAGAACTACTCTTCTTCATACCCTGGGTTATCCTTTAACCTACAGCCACGACATACCCCACGGCCGGGCCAACGGGTATTTACTGGCGGCATACCTTGAGTTCATTCAACCTGCGGAACCAGTTAAAGTGGACACTCTCCTTAAAGCCCTTGGAATGAATTCTGTAGCAGAAATCCAGGAGTTGATTCGCCATTTATTGCCACCTGCGACCCAATTTTCGAAGGCAGAGCTGGAAAGAATGGCCTCCCTGGTAGTCAATGCCGAGAGCCTGACCTTTACGGCCCGCCGCGCAACTTTAGACGACTTATATGGCATTCTGGCAAAAAGTTTAGGACAATAAACTATTTGCCTTCACCCTTGACGGTACGGTAAATAATAGATATGCTTTAAAAAAACCGGTAGTATTTCACTGACAGGCGACAGAATGGAATTACAGCAGGGGAGAAACTATGGACGAGAGGTCTTTCTGGGTGGCCCTGCAACAGGTACCGGGCCTGGGGGCGCGCCGGTTTTTACGGCTGGTTCAAATATTCGGCAGTCCCCGGGCCGTTTGGGAAGCGCCAGATAATGAGCTTTTGACAATAGAAGGCCTCGGTAAAGCTATAAGCAACTTGCTGCAATGGCGCCGCCAGGTAACGCCGAAGAGACTTATGGCTAAACTAGATTCAGCCGGAATAAAAGTTCTAACCCTGGCGGATGAGGCTTATCCCCTGGAATTAAAGCGTATTTACGACCCACCCCCGGTCCTCTACTGGCGGGGGAGCCGTCTGCCGGGACAAGAGCTAAGAATCGCCATCGTCGGTACCCGCAGGGCTACGGCCTACGGCCTTAAAGTGGCTGAACAGCTGGCGGAAGAACTCGCGGCCGCCGGCGTTGGCGTTGTCAGCGGCCTGGCCCGGGGGATAGATGCGGCTGCCCATCGGGGGGCCATCAAGGGCAACGGCCCCACCTGGGGCATTCTCGGCTGCGGGGTAGACGTTGTTTATCCTCCGGAACACCGGGAACTTTACCACAAGGTAATGGATCATGGCGCCATTATTTCCGAGTATCCACCGGGAACGCGCCCGGAGGCCGGTCATTTTCCTGCGCGCAATCGCATCATCAGCGGCCTGACAAAGGGTACGGTGGTCGTCGAGGCCGCGGCCAAAAGCGGGGCATTAATCACAGCCGACCTGGCCCTGGAACAAAACCGCGACGTTTTTGCCGTCCCGGGGCCCGTTACCAGCCGTTACAGCCAGGGCACCAATGAATTAATAAAACAGGGGGCCAGGGTAGTTACGGGAGCGGGGGATATTCTGGCCGAATATGTGTCCGAATATGAAAGAGATAGTTTGTGGCAGTTAACTCCTCAGGAATACCGGGCGGAGGCCGGCTTAACGGCCGCAGAGGAAAAAATAATGGCTGGTCTCAGCGTCGTTCCTGTTCATCTGGATGCCATTCTGGCTACAACCGGTTTGCCTCCGGGAGAAGTGAATACCGCCCTGCTTCAGCTGGAAATGCGCAAGCTTATCCGGCGCTTGCCGGGAGGTTTCTACCTGCGCTGTTAGGGGGGAGACTTTTTGGCCCATACGCTAGTTATTGTGGAATCACCCGCCAAGGCCAAGACCATTGGGAAATTTCTGGGGCGAAACTTTTTAATCAAATCTTCCATGGGACACGTCCGCGATCTTCCCAAGAGTCAATTCGGCGTCGATGTAGAGCACGGTTTTGAACCCCGCTATATCACCATTCGTGGTAAAGGAGCCATTGTCAAAGACCTCCGGGAAGCCGCCCAGAAATGCCAGCGGATTCTGTTGGCCACGGACCCGGACCGGGAAGGCGAAGCGATCGCCTGGCATCTGAGCCATCTTTTAGAACTGCCCCAGGGACCGGTACGGATCGAATTCAACGAAATTACCCGTAACGCCGTCCAGGAAGCCATAAAAAAACCCAGGGAGATAGACCAAAACCGGGTCGATGCCCAGCAGGCCCGTAGGGTCCTCGATCGATTGGTAGGGTATCGGCTGAGTCCCCTCCTTTGGCGTAAAGTGCGTAAAGGTTTAAGCGCCGGCCGGGTGCAGTCGGTGGCAGTGCGCTTAATCGTCGATAGAGAACGCGAAATTGAGGCCTTTGAGCCGGAAGAATACTGGAGCCTGACGGCATGGCTTTTGAGTGGTGACGACGGTGAGGCCTTCCCGGCCAAGCTTTATAAATATGCTGGCGAGGAGCCGGAAATAAAAAACGAAGACCAGATGCGGGCCGTCTTGGCGTCTTTGGAGGGAGCCGCCTATACCGTCACCCAAATCAAGCGGCGGGAGCGGCGCAAAAATCCGGCACCTCCCTTTACCACCAGCACGCTGCAGCAAGAGGCTTCGCGCAAGCTTAACTTCACCGCCAGGCGTACTATGCAGGTCGCCCAGCAGCTCTATGAAGGCATCGACCTGGGCGGCAGCGAAGGTCCAGTGGGTTTGATAACCTATATCCGCACCGATTCTACCCGTATTGCCGCCGTGGCCCAGCTGGAGGCCAGGGATTTTTTAATGGAACGTTTCGGTCCCGAATATGTCCCTGAAGGTTTGAGACAGTTTAAAGCACGTTCGGACATTCAGGACGCCCATGAAGCCATTCGTCCTACTTCCATTTGGCGGGAACCCGAATCCTTGAAAAACGTCCTGACCCGGGACCAATTTCGCCTCTATAACCTCATCTGGGAGCGCTTTGTGGCCAGCCAGATGCAGGCCGCCGTCATGGATACTACGACTGTGGATATTAGCGCCGGCCCCTGCCTGTTCCGGGCCAGCGGTTCGGTGATAAAGTTCCCTGGCTACCTGCGGGTTTACCAGGAAGGTAGCGATGGGGAGGGCAGGGAACAGGAACAAAGGCTTCCCGAACTGAGCGAAGGAGAAGTTTTGCGTCTCCAGTCTCTTGAGCCGAAACAGCACTTTACCCAGCCGCCGCCGCGCTATACTGAGGCCACTCTGGTAAAAACAATGGAAGAACTGGGGATCGGTCGCCCCAGCACCTATGCTCCCACCATTGAAACCATCTTGGAACGGGGCTACGTAATTAGGGAACAGAAACAATTTATTCCCACAGAACTGGGGCGTGTGGTGGTGGATCTTTTAAAAGAACATTTTCCCGATATCATTGACGTCGAATTTACGGCCCACATGGAGCAGCAGCTTGATGAAATTGAAGCCGGTAAACTCCCATGGCGTCAGGTGGTGGCCGAATTCTACGGCCCCTTCAGCCGCGTTCTGGAACGGGCTGAAAAGGAAATCGCCGCCATAGAGCTGCCGGAAGAAGTCAGCGAAGAAAAATGTGAGCTCTGCGGCCGTAACCTGGTTGTCAAAACGGGACGCTTCGGTAAGTTTTTGGCCTGTCCCGGCTTTCCGGAGTGTCGCTTCACCAAACCCCTGCTGGAAACCATAGGCGTTACCTGTCCCAAATGCGGGGGAGAAATAGTCGCCAGGAGAACGAAAAAAGGGCGCAGATTTTACGGCTGTCAAAACTACCCGGAGTGCGACTACGTATCGTGGGAGAAACCTGCCGGCCGCGACTGTCCCCATTGTGGTACCCGTATGGTGGAAAAATCCTCCCGTCATGGCGTACGTCTAATATGTCCCAATAAAGAGTGTGCGTACGAGGAAATGGTCCAGGAGGCCAGGTAATTTGCTGCTAACGGAGGGAATAATAAGTTGGCGGAAAAACTGATTGTTATCGGTGGGGGGCTGGCGGGGAGCGAAGCGGCCTGGCAGGCGGCCAGGCGAGGAATCAAGGTGGAGTTGTGGGAGATGCGGCCGGGCAAAATGACCCCGGCCCACCGTACCGGGTACCTCGCCGAGCTGGTCTGCTCCAACTCGCTGCGGGCCGACACCGTGGAGAACGCCGCCGGTCTGTTAAAGGCGGAAATGCGCCTGGCCCGTTCCCTTATTATTAATGTGGCCGAAGAATGCCGCGTGCCCGCCGGCAAGGCCCTAGCCGTTGACAGGGAGGAATTTGCCGCCAGGGTTACGGCCGCCCTTGAGGCTGAAGCTAACATCACTATTATCCGGGAGGAATCCCGTGTCATACCGGAGCATACGCCGGTGATAATCGCTACCGGTCCTTTAACTTCTCCGGCCCTGGCGGAGAGCTTAAAAAGTTTGACCGGTACCAATTACCTGTATTTTTACGATGCGGCGGCGCCGATCGTCACCGCCGATTCCCTGAATTACAGCCGAATATTTAAGGGTTCCCGCTACGGACGGGGAGAAGAAGATTACCTTAACTGTCCATTAAACGAAGAGGAATACATGCGCTTTTATAAAGCTTTAATTACGGCAGAGCGCCATCCCCGCCATGAATTTGAACCCGAAATAGTTTTTGAAGGGTGCATGCCGGTGGAGGTCATGGCCGCCAGGGGACCAGACACTTTGCGCTACGGTCCCATGCGGCCGGTCGGGCTTATCGACCCGTCCACCGGTAGAGAACCTTATGCGGTGGTGCAACTGCGCCGGGACAACCTAGCCGGTACCCTGTATAACCTGGTGGGTTTTCAGACCAGTTTGAAATGGGGAGAACAGGAGAGGGTCTTTCGACTGATACCCGGGCTGGAAGAAGCAGAATTCGTACGTTTTGGTGTCATGCACCGCAATACTTATATAAACTCGCCCCGGATCCTCAAACCGACTTTACAGTTGAAGGAACATCCGCAAATTTTCCTGGCCGGCCAGCTTACCGGGGTGGAGGGTTATGTTGAATCTGCAGCCGGCGGGTTGGTGGCCGGAATCAACGCCGCCCGTTTAATTAAAGGTAAAGACCCAATAGTCCTGCCGCCAGAAACGGCCCACGGCGCCCTTCTTCATTACATCACCGATCCCACCCATGATCCTTTACAGCCGATGCATATTAATTTCGGCCTGCTGCCGCCCCTCGAGCGCCGGGTGAAAAATCGGGAAGCCCGTAACCGCGCCTTAGCCGAACGGGCATTAGCTATCTGGTCGAGTCTCGGTGAATTTTCCGGCAATTGACTTGCACTGAATAAATGGATGTGTTAGCATATATAGGGTTCGGGGGTGAGGGTATGATCGGGAGGGCCTTTCAGGAAGGTCTGAAGGGATACGTCCTGTACCTTGAAGGCGAAAAAAACGCCTCGCCCTGTACGGTAGCCGCCTACCGAAAGGATATCGAACAATTTGCGGCCTTTATATATGAACGTTGCGGCCCGGAAGCCGAACCCGGCGACGTGGACACCTGGTGGGTACGCCGTTTTTTAGGCTGGCTGAATCAAAAGGGACAGGCAAAGAGCAGCATGAACCGCAAATTGGCGGCCCTGCGTTCCTTCTACCGTTTTTTACTACGAGAAGGGAAGGTAGATAAGAGCCCGGCGGCCCTGGTGACAGGGCCGCGCCGGGAGAAGCTCTTGCCCAGGTTCTTAAGCTATGCCGAAATAGAAAAACTGCTGGCTATTCCGGTTGACACCCCCCTTGGCTTACGAGATCGGGCCATACTGGAAACCCTCTACGCCTCCGGTATCAGGGTTAGCGAACTAGTAAGCCTGAACATAGAAAACCTTGATTTAACTGCCGGTTACGCCCGCGTCCTGGGCAAGGGTCGCAGGGAAAGGATTGTTCCCTTGGGAAGCCATGCCGTTAAAGCCCTCGAAGACTATCTGGCTCGGGGAAGGCCGAGCCTTGCCGCCCGCCGCCGACCGCCGGAAACTCAGGCCCTGTATCTGAACCATCATGGGGGGCGCTTAACGGCGCGGGGGGTACGGGAACGCATGGAACATTATGTCGCCCGGGCTGCCCTGAACGGCGGTATTTCACCCCATACCTTGCGCCATTGTTTTGCCACCCATATGCTGGAAAGGGGTGCAGATCTCCGGGTGGTTCAGGAGCTTTTAGGCCACGTTAACCTTTCCACCACCCAGATTTATACCCATATCAGCCAGGCCAGATTGCGAGAAATATATCAGGAGGCCCATCCCAGGGCTAGAAGAAGTGAGGGGTAGTACTTGTGCAAGGGACAACGGTGATTGCCGTACGCCATAAAGGCAGGGTAGCCATGGCCGGCGATGGTCAGGTGACCTTTGGCCATACCATTATGAAACATAAGGCCCGCAAAGTGCGCCGCTTATACCAGAATAAAGTCCTGGCAGGTTTCGCCGGCAGTGTGGCCGATGCCTTCACCCTCTTTGAAAAGTTTGAGGCCAAGCTGGAAGAATATAGGGGCAATCTCCAGCGGGCCGCCGTGGAGCTGGGTAAAGAATGGCGGATGGATAGATTCCTGCGGCGCCTCGAAGCCCTCCTGGTCGTGGCCGATCGCGAGCATCTTTTGGTAATATCTGGGAATGGTGAGATTGTGGAACCCGATGACGGCGTAGCCGCCATCGGCTCGGGAGGACCTTATGCCTTGGCGGCCGCCCGGGCGCTATTAAAGCATACTGATCTCGAGGCCGGCGCCATCGCCAGGGAAGCCCTCGCAATCGCCGCTTCCATATGCATTTACACCAACGGCAATATTATAGTAGAAGAACTTTAACACCGTGGGGAGGGTATATAATGAACCTTACACCCCGCCAGATAGTCGCCGAACTGGATCGCTACATCGTCGGCCAGGAAGAAGCGAAAAAGTGCGTGGCCATCGCCTTAAGAAACCGCTACCGCCGGCAGAAGCTCGATAAAGATCTGCGCGATGAAGTCCTGCCCAAAAACATCATTATGATCGGACCCACGGGCGTGGGCAAAACGGAAATCGCCAGGAGACTGGCTCGCCTGGTGGGAGCCCCCTTCCTAAAGGTGGAAGCCACCCGGTTCACAGAGGTCGGCTACGTAGGACGCGACGTAGAATCAATGATTAGAGAATTGGTAGAAAATGCCGTAAGAATGGTTAAAATAGAAAAGCGGGCGGAAGTAGAAACCCAGGCGTCTAAACTGGCGGAAAAACGTTTGCTTGATCTGTTGGTTCCCCGCTCCGGAAAAGACAGGGGAGGTCGTTCCCCATGGGAGGTTATTTTTGGCGGGGCCTCGGGGACCGCGGCGGACACGGCGGTCGACGAAGGAAATACCGCAGAGCAGCGGGCCATCCTCCGGGAAAAGTTGCGGCGCCAGGAACTGGAAGACATGATGGTGGAGGTGGAAGTAGAGGACACCGCCTCTCCGGGTTTTGTGGTGGGCGGCCTTGGCCTGGAAGAACTCGGAATGAATCTCCAGGATATGCTGGGCAGCTTCCTCCCTAAACGCAAGCGCAAACGTCTGGTAACCGTGGCCGAGGCCCGGCGCATCCTCATCCAGCAGGAAGCCGATAAGTTAATCGATATGGACGAGGTTACGGCCATAGCCGTCCAGCGGGTGGAACAGGACGGCATCATATTCCTGGATGAAATAGACAAAATAGCCGGAAGGGAAAAAGGGACGGGCCCCGACGTATCCCGGGAAGGGGTGCAGCGCGATATCCTGCCCATTGTCGAAGGCACTACGGTTCAGACCAAATACGGCCCGGTAAAGACGGATCATATCCTGTTCATTGCCGCCGGAGCCTTTCACGTGGCCAAACCCTCGGACTTAATTCCGGAACTCCAGGGGCGGTTTCCCATCAGGGTAGAACTCAAAAGTTTGACGAAGGAAGACTTTAGACGCATTTTGACTGAGCCGCGCAACTCCCTTTTACGCCAGTATAAAGCCTTGCTGGCGGTGGATGGAGTCGAGGTGCAATTTACAGACGATGCTATTGCGGAAATTGCCGATATTGCTTATACTGTAAATAATCAGGGCGAAGACATCGGCGCCCGCCGACTCCATACCATCCTGGAAAAGGTACTGCAGGAACTGCTATTCCAGGCGCCGGACGTTGCCGGAGGTAAAGTGATGGTCGACGCCGCTTATGTCCGGCAACAATTGGGAGACATCCTGCAACAAAAAGATTTACAAAGTTACATTTTATAACAGGAAAGGAAGATGGAAATGGAATCTTTGCTAGAAAGATCTAGAAAAATCAACCGCCTGCTACAGCGGGCTGCCGGAAATCCGGTAGACTTTCAAGAAATGGCCAATGTCATGCGCGACGTGTTGGGAGCCAACACTTATATCGTAGGTCGGCATGCCCGTGTTTTGGGCTACGCCTTTATTGAAGGCTTCACCTGCGACATAATGGAAGACATAGTTTTCCAGTCCGAGCGTTTCCCTGAGCAGTATAACGAACAGCTCCTGCGCATCGACGAAACCCAGGCCAATTTTTGCCAGGTAGGTAACGCCTGCGTTTTCGACCTGGACAAAAAATGTGTTTTCAATAACAAATTGACTACCGTTGTCCCCATTGTCGGTGGCGGACAGCGCCTGGGCACGCTGATACTCTCTAAGTTCGACGTGCGCTTTGACGACGAAGACCTGGTACTTGCCGAATACGGGGCCACAGTCGTGGGCATGGAGATCCTGCGTTCCAAAGCCGATAAGATAGAAGAAGAAGCCCGCAAGCGGGCCGCTGTCCATGTGGCCCTGGCCACCCTTTCCTACTCCGAACTAGAAGCGGTAGAACACATTTTTGCCGAACTGGACGGCGATGAAGGCATTCTGGTAGCCAGTAAGATTGCCGACCGGGCGGGCATTACCCGTTCCGTGATCGTCAATGCCCTGCGCAAGTTCGAAAGCGCCGGGGTTATTGAATCCAAGTCCCTGGGTATGAAGGGGACCTATATCCGCATCTTGAACGACCATCTCCTTGAGGAGCTGGAAAAACTACGCCGGTAGACCAAAGATGTCTTGCTCAAAGCCGGGGGATTATGTTATACTTACCTCTGGCCCTTGATTACACACGCACCGGAAGGCGGGAGAAGTGCCGCGCTGGCG
This sequence comes from Moorella humiferrea, assembly GCF_039233145.1. Classification (NCBI taxonomy): domain Bacteria; kingdom Bacillati; phylum Bacillota; class Clostridia; order Neomoorellales; family Neomoorellaceae; genus Neomoorella; species Neomoorella humiferrea. The sequence goes on from NZ_CP136419.1 coordinate 1,048,311, forward strand.
GTCCTTCCGTTTGATGAAGGTAGCGGCGGGTAAAAACTAAGGAGGTGCGTTTTGTGATAATTTCAATGAAACAGCTGCTGGAGGCCGGCGTTCATTTCGGCCACCAGACGCGGCGCTGGAATCCCAAGATGGCCCCGTATATTTTTACGGAGCGCAACGGGATTTACATTATTGACCTCCAGCGCACCGTTAAAATGATTGAAGAAGCCTACAACTTCGTCCGGGATCTGGCCCGCAACGGAGGCAAGATCCTCTTTGTAGGCACCAAGAAGCAGGCTCAGGAAGCCGTCAAGGAAGAAGCCGAGCGCTGCGGTATGTTCTATGTCAATGTCCGCTGGTTGGGAGGTACGCTGACCAATTTCCAGACCATTCGTCGGCGCATTGAACGTTTAAAAGAACTGGAACGCATGGAGGAAGAAGGTACCTTCGAGGTCCTGCCCAAAAAAGAAGTTGCCCGGCTGCGTCATGAAAAGGAAAAGCTGGAACGCTACCTGGGCGGCATTAAAGAAATGAGGAATTTGCCCGACGCCCTTTTTATCATTGACCCGCGAAAAGAGCGTATAGCCGTGGCCGAAGGGCGGCGGTTGGGTATTCCCATTGTAGCCATCGTTGATACCAACTGCGATCCCGATGAAATAGATTATGTTATTCCCGGTAACGACGACGCCATTCGGGCGGTACGGCTGCTGACCAGCAAAATCGCCGATGCCGTTTTAGAAGGCCTCCAAGGTCAGGATCAGCCGGAAGAGGCGGTAGGAGAATAGTCTTATCCCATGGAGGATTATAAGCGTAGGTTTGCCACCTACGCTTACATAGTGTTTGTCTGCGTTCGTCACGGGAACTAACGGTTAAAGCAATGGATGGAGGAGAGAGGTTATGATATCGGCTGCTGACGTCAAGGAACTGCGGAATCGTACCGGTGCAGGTATGATGGACTGCAAAAAGGCCCTGGAAGAGTCCGGCGGCGATATGGAAAAGGCCATCGAGTATTTACGCAAAAAGGGTCTGGCCACCGCTGCTAAAAGGGCCGGCAAAATAGCCAGCGAGGGGCTGGTGCATGCCTACATCCATGGCGGCGGACGGATAGGCGTTTTGATAGAAGTCAACTGTGAAACCGATTTTGTTGCCAAGACCGACGCCTTTAAAGAACTGGTCCATGACCTGGCCATGCAGGTAGCGGCTTCCCGCCCGGAATATATAGGCCGGGAAGACGTACCGGAAGAAGTCCTGAACAAAGAAAAAGAGATCTTAAGGGAGCAGGCTCTAAACGAAGGGAAGCCGGAAAAAGTTATCGACAAAATCGTCTCCGGCCGCCTGGAAAAATTTTATCAGGACAACTGCCTGCTGGAGCAGCCTTTTATTAAAGATATGGACCGTAAGGTTCAGGATCTCATCAATGAAGCAGTGGCTAAATTAGGCGAAAAGATCGTTGTTCGGCGCTTTGTCCGCTACGAAGTGGGCGAGGGTCTCAAGACGGAAGAGTAAATTATTTAAAAAGAGCACAGCGGTGCTCTTTTTTTCCAGAAGGAAAGAGGAATTTTCGCGAGCGTGTAGAAACTATTCAGGAGTTACGGAGGTATGTTCCGGGTATGGGGCAACCCAAGTTTAAACGGGTGGTACTAAAAGTCAGCGGTGAGGCCCTGGCTGGAAACCTGGGTTTCGGTATCGACCAAGAGGTGCTGGCTACCATTGCTGCACAGATAAAGGAAGTACGGGAACTGGGGGTGGATGTGGCCATAGTCGTCGGTGGCGGTAATATCTGGCGCGGAGTAAAGGGGAGTGCCAGGGGAATGGACCGAGCCACGGCTGATTATATGGGGATGCTGGCAACGGTTATCAACGCCCTGGCCCTGCAGGATGCCCTGGAAAGCCAGGGAGTGGACACCAGGGTGCAGACGGCCATTGAAATGCGCCAGATCGCCGAGCCATATATCCGCCGGCGTGCCATCCGCCATCTAGAAAAAGGACGGGTGGTGATTTTCGCCGCTGGTACGGGCAATCCCTATTTTTCCACGGATACTACCGCGGCTTTACGGGCGGCCGAAATTGAAGCCGACGTCATTCTGATGGCCAAACGGGTCGACGGGGTATATGATTCTGATCCGGAGAAAAACCCTGATGCCAAAAAATATACGGATCTCGACTACCTTGAGGTCTTGAACGGCGGCCTCGGGGTGATGGATGCGACTGCCACCTCCTTATGCATGGACAACCGTATTCCCATAATAGTCTTTGGCATAAAAGAAAGGGGCAACATCCTGAAAGCCGTTATGGGTGAACCTATAGGCACCTTTGTCGGGAGGTTAGAGTGATGCTTGAGGAGATTTTAAAAGAAGCTGAAGGCAGGATGCAAAAGGCAGTCGAGGGCTTGCGGCGGGAAATGGCCACCATCAGGGCGGGACGGGCCAACCCGGCACTTCTAGAAAAGGTCACCGTTAACTATTATGGGACGCCGACGCCCATCAACCAGCTGGCTACCATTTCTGCCCCGGAAGCACGGCTTTTAGTAATTCAGCCATGGGATCGCAATGTTCTGCCAGAAATGGAAAAGGCCATTTTAAAATCGGACCTCGGCCTGACACCCGCCAGTGACGGTACCGTCATTCGTATTGTCATACCCCAGTTGACGGAAGAACGGCGAAACGAACTGGTAAAGATGGTGCGCAAAAAAGCGGAAGAATTCCGGGTCATCGTACGCAACGTCCGGCGGGAAGCCAATGATAAGTTAAAGGCTCAGGAGAAAAACAAAACTGCCTCCGAAGATGAGGTCAAACGGGCCCAGGAAAAGGTGCAAAAACTGACGGATAACTATATCCAAACCATTGATAAAATCCTGGCTAACAAAGAAGCGGAAATTATGGAGGTCTAACCTTGTCCCTCGACGAGTGCCTGGGCCTGCCTTTGGCCGAGGCTAAAAGGTTACTGGCGGCCGGTGGCTGGCAGATATGGAGATACTCCTTTACCGGTCCCCTCCGCCCCCTTCCGGGGGAAGAAGAGGCGGCCCGTGTCGTTCGTTTACGCCTGGTGGGAGCCGACCAGGTTGACCTGGTTGTGGCTTATGTTAATACTCACCACCAGCGAAAGGAGGTGTAAAAAAGCCATGCCCCATCGGATAACGGAAGAATGCCTGTCCTGCGGCGTCTGCGCTGATGAGTGCCCCCAGGGAGCCATTTCCGAAGGAGAAGACACCTACGTTATTGATCCGGAACTCTGCACTGATTGTGGTACCTGTCGTGAAGCCTGTCCTAATGAAGCCATCGTGGAAGAATAGATGGCGACAACCCCCCTCCATGAGGGGGTTTGTTTTATAGGTTGCCGGCTTATAGGGGGGAAACTGGTGGCCGGTTTTCTCAAAAAATGGTTCCGTTTTGCACCGGATAGGAAAGGCAAAGAAGCGGAGTTAGATCCAGGAAAAATGCCGCGCCATGTCGCCATTATAATGGATGGCAACGGACGCTGGGCCAGGAGCAGGGGGCTGCCGCGGGCGGCGGGCCATCGTGCGGGGGTAGAGGCTCTGCGTGATATAGTCCGGGCCTGTGTCGATTGGGGCATACCCATCTTGACGGTATATGCCTTTTCCACGGAAAACTGGAAGAGGCCACAAGAAGAGGTAAAGGGATTAATGAACCTTTTGGTCGAATACATGCGTCGCGAGCTTCCGGAATTAAAGCAAGAAGGGGTACAGGTTCGAGCCATTGGCCGCCTGGAAGCCCTCCCGCCTGAGGCCCGTCGGGAGCTGGAAAGGGCCTGGAGGGAAACGGCCGGTAACCGCAGATTGATTCTCAATCTGGCCCTAAATTACGGCGGCCGGGCGGAACTGGTGGACGCCTGCCGGGAAATATCCCACAAAGTTCTGGCCGGCGAACTTCGCCCTGAGGATATAAACGACGACGTATTAAAAAAAGCCCTGTATACCGGGGATTTACCCGATCCTGATCTCCTAATTCGTCCTTCAGGAGAAATGCGCCTCAGCAATTTTCTACTATGGCAGCTTGCTTATACCGAGCTCTGGTTTACCGATATCTACTGGCCCGACTTCCGCAGGGAAAATTTGCGCCAGGCCCTCCTGGATTACCAACAAAGGGAACGGCGCTTCGGCGGTTTGAAAATTTAAGCTCGGTGGTGTTGTTAGTGCTGGGCCCCAGGGTTTTAGTCGCCGCGTTGGGCGTCCCACTTCTTTTGGGAACGGCCGTTAAAGGCGGCTGGTGGTTCCTTCTGTTGGTTATGGCGGTGGCCTTTATCGGGTTAATGGAATTCTACCGTATGGCCGAACGCCTCAAGGTAAAGCCTTTAATACCGGTGGGCCTTGTCGGGGGCTTACTATTTATCATAGCAGCATATTTTAATAATGGGCCTGCGGCCTGGCCCGGACTGGTACTGACTGTAGGTATGCTTGTATTTTTTCTCGCCCTTTTCCCCCGTATGACGCCGGCGGATGTGGCCGTAACTATCCTGGGTAGCTGGTACGTTGGAGGGTTGCTGGCCTTTTTGCCTCTACTACGTCTTTTGCCCCGCGGCGTCGAAATTCTTATCCTTACGTTAATCATGACATGGGCCAATGATACCGGCGCCTATTTCTGCGGCCGGCTTTTCGGCCGCCGTCATCCCTGGCCCAGTTTAAGTCCGGGTAAAACCTGGGCGGGGGCAATAGGGGGGCTAATGTCAACCTTGGCCGTAGCCGAGACTTTCGGCCAACATCTTTTACCCTTTTTCAGCGGTTGGGTGCTGGCAGGGTGGGCCCTGTTGACATCCATTGCCGCCCAGGCGGGGGATTTGATAGAGTCCGGTTTTAAACGCCAGGCCGGGGTTAAGGACAGCGGTACCATTTTACCGGGACATGGCGGTATTTTAGACCGTTTTGATAGTTTGCTCCTTGTGGCTCCGGTGGTATACTATTATCTGGCCTTCTTTTTAACAAAAATGGAGTGAAACCTTTTGAGCGACCTAAATGATCGTTTTAAACAAACATTCAAAACTTTGCTTTTGGCCCTCATGGCCTCTCTACTTTTCCTTTTGCTTTTTTATTACATACTGCCTGCTGCCGGGGCAATCGTCAAGGCCCTGGTACCTGTCTTACTTCCTTTTGCCCTGGCGGCCCTTTTGGCAGCAATCATCGATCCAGTAGTTGATTTTATAGAAACCCGGCTAAAAATAGGCCGGGGCTGGGCGGTCATTTTTACCCTATTGTCCGTCCTGGCCGTAATCAGTGTGGCCATTTTTTACCTGGCGGCCAACCTGATCGTTGAATTGGAAAGCCTGGCCATGAATCTTCCGGCACAGGCGCGCGAGCTGAGCCTTATTCTAAGGGATTATTTACTTCGTCTGCAGAACTTTTATTTTACCGGCAACCTCCCCGTTGAGGTTTTAAACACCCTCCAGTCCCTGCTGGACAACGGCGTAAACTGGTTGAAAAACCTCCTGGGCCTTGCGGCCCAATGGTTGCTGACCTTTATTAGCTCTTTGCCCGAGCTCTTTATTTCTTTTATTATAACTTTAGTTGCCACGTATTTTTTCAGCAGAGACAAAGAATTCATTCTCCATGCCCTGTTGTCAGTGGTGCAGCCGGCCTGGCGGGAAAGGATGGGGGCGGTATTCAGTTCTCTGGGCAAGGCCATTATTGGCTACCTGCGGGCCGAGATTTTACTGGTCAGCCTGCAGATGACTCAGAGCATTATCGGCCTTTTAATTTTAAATGTAGATTATGCCCTTACCCTGGCCTTTTTAATAGGCCTTGCCGACTTATTACCTATTGTCGGCCCGGGGACGGTGTTCATTCCCTGGATTGTGGTGGAATTCATTTTGGGGCATTATGGTATGGGGCTTGCCCTTTTAATCCTCTACGCCTTCATAATTATCCTGCGTCAGGTCCTGCAGCCAAAGCTGGTGGCCGTAAGCCTGGGACTGTACCCCCTGACGACCTTAATAGCCCTGTACGCCGGTTTAAAACTCCTGGGAGTTGCCGGACTGGTAGTTGGCCCCCTGACACTCGTTGTATTGAAGGCATTTTACCGTTCGCGGCAGGGGGTGACTAAATAGATGGCCAGGGAAATAACCGTGCTGGGTTCGACGGGTTCCATGGGCCGCCAGACTTTGGAGGTGGTGGCCGCACACCCCGGCCGCTTTAAAGTGGCCGCACTCGCCGCCGCCCGGAATGTCGAATTAATGACCGCCCAGGCAAAACGATTTCATCCCCGTCTTGCCGTTCTCCTGGATCCTGCCGGAGCCCAGGAGCTTGCTTCCCGGTTACGGGGAACGGGGGTGCGGGTCTTAACGGGAGATGAAGGCGTCCTGGCCGCCGCCACCTTGGAAGGCGTAGAACTGGTCGTGGCCGCCATGGTGGGTATCCGCAGCCTGCCGGCGGTTCTGGCCGCCCTGGAGTCCGGCAAAGATATCGCCATAGCCAATAAAGAACTGCTGGTGGCCGCCGGCGATGTGATTATGGGACGTGCCCATACCCTGAAACGCCGGGTGCTTCCGGTAGACAGCGAGCACTCAGCCATTTTTCAATGCCTGAACCGGGGCGGCCCGGTGGAGGAAGTTATAATTACGGCTTCGGGTGGACCCTTTCGTGATAAAACCTTAGAAGAAATGGCTGCCGTCACTCCGGAAGAAGCGTTGCAACACCCTACGTGGGTCATGGGGCCCAAGGTTACCGTCGATTCCGCCACCTTGATGAATAAAGGCTTGGAAGTTATAGAAGCCAAGCACCTCTTCAACCTGGACTATGACCGGATTACCGTACTCATCCATCCCCAGAGCGTCGTTCATGCTTTGGTGCGCTACGGCGATGGCTCCCTTTTCGCCCACCTGGGCCCTGCCGATATGCGCCTGCCCATTCAGTATGCCCTGACCTGGCCGGAACGCTGGGAACTGAATGTCCGCAAATTGGACCTGGCTGACCTGGGACACCTGGACTTCAGCCACCCCGATGTTAAGCGTTTTCCCTGTCTGGAGCTGGCCTACCACGCCGGACGGGCCGGGGGTACTTGCCCGGCGGTATTGAGCGCTGCCGACGAGGTTGCCGTGGAATTTTTCCTGGCTGGTAAAATACCGTTGACGGCTATCAGCCAGGTGGTAGCCAGGGTTCTGGAGGAACACAGACCGGCGGCGGCAGACGACCTTGAGGCGATTCTTGCCGCCTATTCTTGGGCGCGGCGACGGGCGGAAGTAGTGGCGGAAGGGTTTTGCAAGGGAAGCCCTCATAAGGGCTGACGCCCGCACATACGAAAGATAAAAATTTGCCGGGTCGTTAGGGTGGGGATATGTCCCGGAGCCGCGAATAGTGAAGCGCCGGTAACAGGACAGGCGAGGTGAGGCAACCGCTGCCGGAGCCGAGGACGCCTGAGCGTACCCTGGCTAGGAATATAGTGCTATCGCATAGAAGGATCTAAGCCGGCGAGCAGAAAGCCTGTTCATGGGCAATCCACAGGCGACGAGCAGCGGTACGAACCGAGCCGTTGTCCTGTCGGCGCGTAACTCCTGAGCGGCGCAGGGACATATCCCCACCAGAAGGAACCATTTCTGGCAGAACCATATTCTTTAAGGAGCTGAGGTCCGGTGACCATTATCCTGGCCCTGATCGTTTTCAGTATTTTAATCATCGTTCACGAAGGCGGACATTTCCTGGCGGCCAAAAGAGCCGGTATCAAGGTGGAAGAATTCGCCGTCGGCATGGGACCGGCCATCTGGCAGAAGAAAAAGGGGGAGACGGTGTACTCCCTGCGCGCCTTCCCCCTGGGCGGGTATAACCGCATGGCCGGTATGGAAGGCCCGGACCTCGACGATCCCCGCGGTTTTAATCGTCAGCCCCTTTTCAAACGGATGACGGTGATCGCCGCCGGTTCGGGTATGAATTTTTTGCTCGCCATCCTTATTTTTGTCTTCGTCTTTATGGTCATTGGCATACCGGCGGATATTAACGTCATCGGCCGCGTCGAACCGGGGATGCCGGCCGCCCAGGCCGGCCTGCGTCCGGGGGACAAAGTCCTGGAAGTCGCCGGTACTCCGGTCAGCACCTGGCGGGAAATGGTCCAGGTTATCTACCGGCATCCCGATGAAAAAATCACTATGATCATCGAAAGGGAAGGCAGGCAGCAACAGATCACCTTGACGACGATAAAAGATCCCCAGACCGGCTATGGTATGGTGGGTATCGGCCCTAGCTGGCAGCGGCAGGGGCTGTGGACTTCCATAAACCTGGGCCTCAGGCAGGCCTATGAAGTAACGCGGCTGATCATCTTGAGCCTGCTGGAAATCATCACCGGCAGGGCGGCGCCTGAAGTGGTGGGGCCAGTAGGCATCATCCAGATGGTCGGCCAGGCGGCCGCCTACGGATTGGCCAACGTATTGAATTTCATGGCGGTTTTAAGCCTGGATTTAGGCCTCATCAACCTGCTGCCCATTCCCGCTTTAGACGGCAGCCGGCTGGTGTTTTTAGTTCTCGAAGGCCTGCGGGGGCGGCCCATAAGCGCCGAAAAGGAAAATTTGATCCACCTCATCGGTTTTGCCCTCCTTATGGGTCTGCTAATTCTAATAACCTATCAAGATTTGATACGTATTTTTAGTTGAGGTGATATGAACATGGCCGTCCGGCGCCGGCCAACGCGTCAGGTTTATGTGGGCCATGTGGCCGTGGGCGGAGGAGCGCCCATATCCGTCCAATCCATGACCAATACCGATACCAGGGACGTCGCCGCCACAGTCGCCCAGATACAAAGGCTCTCCCGGGCCGGGTGTGAAATTGTCCGTCTGGCCGTACCGGATACGGCGGCGGCAGCGGCCCTGGCAGCTATTAAAAAGCAGGTGGAAATACCCATTGTCGCCGACATACACTTTGACTATCGCCTGGCCTTGGCCGCCCTGGAAGCCGGGGTGGACGGCCTGCGCCTAAATCCGGGAAATATCGGCGGACCGGAGAAAGTCAGGGCTGTAGTAAAGGAAGCGGCCGCCCGCCAGGTGCCCATCCGCATCGGCGTCAACGCTGGTTCTCTGGAAAAGGAAGCCATGGCCGCCCACGGCGGGGTTACGGCTGCGGCCATGGTGGCCAGCGCCTTAAAGCACGTCCGCATTCTGGAGGATATGGGTTTTTATGATATAAAAATCTCCTTGAAGGCGGCAGAGGTACCCCTGATGCTGGAAGCTTATCGCCGGATTGCCGAGGTGGTAGATTATCCTCTGCACCTGGGAGTAACGGAAGCCGGTCCGGGATTGGCAGGGGCCGTAAAATCGGCCGTGGGGATCGGCATTTTGCTTAGCGAAGGCATCGGTGATACCATACGGGTGTCTTTGACCGGCGATCCGGTGCAGGAAGTGGTCGCCGGGTTTGCCATTTTAAGCAGCCTGGGCCTGCGCCACCGCGGCATCGACCTCATTTCCTGCCCCACCTGCGGCCGCTGCCAGATCGATGTGGAAGGAGTGGCCGCGCGAGTCCAGCAGGAACTCCAAGATATACCAAAACCCCTCAAAGTTGCCGTTATGGGCTGTGCCGTCAACGGCCCTGGTGAAGCCCGCCAGGCCGATGTGGGCATTGCCGGCGGGCCCGGTTTCGGTCTGCTCTTTCGCCACGGGCGACCCGTTCGTAAAATAGAGGAAGGAGATATGGCCCGGGTGCTCATAGAAGAAGTCAGGCGCCTGGCAGCCGAGGAAGAGGAGGACAAGGATGCGCACAAGTGAGTTACTGGCACCGACATTAAGGGAAACCCCCGCTGAAGCGGAAATTGTAAGCCACCAGCTCTTGCTGCGGGCCGGCTTCATCCGCAAAGCCGCAGCCGGAATCTATACCTATCTGCCCCTAGGTAGACGGGTGCTGGCCAAACTGGAAGGTATCATCCGGGAAGAAATGGACCGGGCCGGCGGCCAGGAATTGGTCCTGCCCATTATCCAGCCGGCCGAACTCTGGCAGGAGAGCGGCCGCTGGGAGGTTTACGGAGAAGAAATGTTCCGCCTCCGGGACCGGCATCAGCGCCAGTTTTGCCTGGGCCCGACCCATGAAGAAATTATTACTGCCCTGGTCCGGAGCGAAGTCAACTCTTATAAACAGCTGCCCCTGCTCCTCTACCAGATCCAAAACAAATACCGCGACGAGCGGCGGCCCCGCTTCGGGCTCCTCAGGGGGCGGGAATTTATCATGAAGGATCTCTATTCCTTTGACCGGGACCAGGAAGGTTTAAACCAGAGTTATGCTAAAATGTACCAGGCCTACACCAACGTTTTTCGCCGTTGCGGCCTGAATTTCCGTCCGGTTCAGGCTGATACCGGCGCCATTGGTGGCAACTACAGCCATGAGTTCATGGCCCTGGCCTCTACGGGGGAGGCGGTACTGGTTTACTGCCGGGAATGCGACTATGCCGCCAATGTAGAAATAGCCGCTGCCAGGGCGCTGCCCAAGCCGGTGGCCGAAACGCCGCAGTCCATTAAAGAAGTGGCCACTCCAGGACAGAAGACGGTTGCCGAAGTCAGCGCCTTTTTGGGCATTACCCCCGACAGGCTGATTAAAACCGTCTTTTATGAAGCCGACGGGCAACTGATCGCCGTTTTGGTACGGGGCGACCGGGAACTGAACGAAGTAAAACTCCAGAATTTCCTGGGATGCCGGCGGCTATCCCTCGCCGATCCGGAAAAGGTGGCGGCCGCCACCGGCGCTTCGGTAGGATATGTAGGTCCCGTAGGCCTGGAGGGCGTGCCGATTTATGCCGACGCAGAGATTCCTTATCTCGTCAACGCCGTGGCCGGAGCCAACCGTGACGGTTATCACCTTACAGGCGTCAATCCCGGCCGTGACTTTAGGGCTGATACTTATGCCGATCTCCGCCAGGTTGAGGCGGGAGAACCCTGTCCCCAGTGCGGCTCCCCATTAAACCAGGCCCGCGGTATAGAAGTGGGTCAAATTTTCCAGTTGGGAACAAAATACAGCCAGGCCTTGGGCGCTACATACACCGACGAGCAGGGCCGGGAGCATCCCATTGTCATGGGCTGTTACGGCATCGGCGTCAGCCGAACCATGGCTGCCATCGTCGAGCAGCACCACGACGAGCACGGCATAATCTGGCCCTTGAGCGTCGCTCCTTATGAAGTGGTTATCGTACCCGCATCTTTAAAAGATGAAGCCCAACGAGAAATTGCCGATAGCTTATATAAAGAGCTTATAGCGGCAGGGGTAGAAGTTGTGTACGACGACCGCGATGAAAGGGCCGGCATGAAGTTTGTCGAGGCCGACCTTATCGGTTACCCCTTAAGGTTGACCGTGGGCAAAAAGACCGTGGCCCAGGGCACAGTAGACGTGAAATGGCGTCATGAAGGGCGGGAAATTGCCCTGCCCCGCGAAAACCTGGTCTCCCGGGTAAAAGAGATGCTGGGCCGGGAGATGGAAAAATATCGATAACAGAATGGGGTAAGGTTTAATGACCCTGGAAGGCAGGGAACAGTTGTGGCAGGATATACTGCGCCGGGGAGCCGTCCGCAAAGTTACTGTGGAGCGTAAGAAGGCCAGGTGCCACCTTTTCCTCTGCCCGCCCTTTCATCTGGAGCCCGAGGATATAGAGTCCTGCCGGCAGTTCTTGAAGGAGCAGTTTCCCGGTTTCGATTTCATAATCGACGTTAAACCGGCTGCAGCAGTAGACTTAGCCACCTTTTGCCAGGAACAGAAGGAGGCGCTCCTGGATGAGGTGGCCCGCCGTCTGGGTAACGGCGCGGCGGCCTGGCTGGCCGGTGCGCGGTTGGAACCTTGCGGGGAAACTTTACAGCTCATTCTGCCGGTGACCTTGGCCGTGGAAGCCTTAAAAACACGACTGGGAGATAAGATTCTTTCCGAAGTTCTGCGGGAGTACGGCTATCAAGTAAGGGTAGAACTGGTGGCCGACAAGGATTACCAGGAAGAGCTGGCGGCTTCTTCCCGCCGCCTTGAGGAAGAACGTTTAATCAAGGTGCGGCAAGAATGTACCCCGGTTGCGGAAACCCACGACGTGAGGGGAGACACAGGGAAAAAAGCAAGTCTTAAGGAAAACGGGGAAAGCGATATCCTTTTGGGGAAAAAAATTACAGTCCCCTTACGCCCGTTAAAAGAAATACAAGAAGAGGAAAAACAGGTAGCCGTTCAGGGTGAAGTTATAGACGTTACGGCGCGACAGTTGAAATCCGGGCGCTGGCTCTTAAGTTTTGACCTTACCGATTATACGGATTCCATCAGCGTCAAAGCCTTTGCCGATGACGGTTATCTAGTGGAGAATGGTCTGGCGGCCGGAGAATGGGTTAAGGTGCAGGGGCCGGTTCAGCTCGATCGCTACAGCCAGGAGCTAGTACTGATAGCCGATTGCATCGCCCGTGGCATACGTCCAGAACGTCGGGATACGGCGCCGGAAAAAAGGGTGGAGCTCCACCTCCACACCAAGATGAGCGCCATGGACGGGGTTACCGATGTTGCGGCGGCGGTCAAACAGGCTGCCCGGTGGGGCCATGGCGCCATAGCCATCACCGACCACGGCGTCCTTCAGGCCTTCCCTGCCGCCGCCGAGGCCGGGAGTAAATACGGCGTAAAAATCATCTACGGCCTGGAAGGCTATCTCTTCGATGAAGACGACCAGCCCCCCGAACGTCAGCAGACCTATCACATCATCCTGCTGGTAAAAAACAAGCAGGGATTGGAGAATTTGTATCGTCTGGTTTCCCGGGCCCATCTTGATTATTTTTACCGTAAACCCCGGCTGCCGCGCCGTTTAATCCAGGAACATCGCGAAGGACTGCTTTTAGGGACAGCCTGCGAGGCCGGCGAATTAATCCGCAATTATCTGGCCGGGGTAAGCGCCGAACGTCTTGAAGAAATCGCTTCTTTTTATGATTTTCTGGAGATCCAGCCCCTGGCCAACAACGATTTTTTGATTCGGGAAGGCAAACTTGCTGATCGTGAGGCCTTAATGGACATGAACCGGCAGATCGTCGCCCTGGGTCAGAAACTTAACAAACCGGTGGTGGCCACCGGCGATGTGCACTTTTTAAACCCGGAGGACGCCATCTACCGCCAGATCCTCCAGGCCGGCCAGGGGTACGCCGACGAGGTCCAGGCCCCCCTCTACTACCGGACGACGGAAGAGATGCTGGCGGAGTTCAGTTATCTGGATGCCGCCACGGCCCACCGGGTGGTAGTCACCAATCCTCGGCTTATTGCCGAGCAGGTGGAAGAGTTAAAACCCATCCCCGACGAGTTTTATCCACCTGAAATTCCCGGCGCCGAAGAGGAGCTGACCCAGATCGTTATCTCCCGGGCCCATGAATGGTACGGCGACCCCCTGCCGGAGATTGTCCAGGCCCGCCTGGACAAGGAAATGAAATCCATCATCGGTCACGGCTTTGCCGTGCTGTATCTTATTGCCCATAAGCTGGTGTTAAAATCTAACGAAGACGGCTACCTGGTAGGCTCCCGGGGCTCGGTAGGTTCTTCCCTGGTGGCCACCCTGGCCGGGATAACGGAAGTAAATCCCCTGCCGCCCCACTACCGCTGCCCGTCCTGCCGCTACAGCGAGTTTATAACCGACGGCAGCGTCAACTGCGGTGCCGACCTGCCGGCGAAAGATTGCCCCCGCTGTGGGACCAGGTTGTTAAAAGACGGCCACGACATTCCCTTTGAAGTCTTCCTGGGCTTCAAAGGCGACAAGGTGCCGGACATCGACCTCAACTTTTCCGGGGAATACCAGCCCCGGGCCCACCAGTACGCCGAAGAGATCTTCGGCAAAGATCATGTATTCCGGGCCGGCACCATCGCCACCTTAGCCGAGCGGACGGCCTTCGGTTTTGTCCATAAATACCTGGAGGAGCGGGGCCTTAAAGCCCGTCAGGCGGAGATCAACCGCCTGGTCAGGGGGATCACAGGGGTCAAGCGGACCACCGGCCAGCACCCCGGGGGGCTGATGGTCGTTCCCCGGCGGGTGGACATCCACCTCTTTACGCCCCTCCAGCGGCCGGCCGACGATACCGGCAGCAACACCATCACCACCCATTTTGACTATGAAGCCATCAGCCACCGCCTGGTGAAGCTGGACCTTTTGGGCCACGACGATCCCACGGTGATCAAAATGCTGGAGGATCTCACCGGGGTCAACGCCCGAGAAATTCCCCTGGACGAACCCCGTACCATGTCCCTTTTTTCCGGCGTCGAAGCCCTGGGGGTGCGGCCGGAGGATATCGGCACCCAGGTGGGCACCCTGGGGATTCCCGAATTCGGCACCCGTTTCGTTCGCCAGATGCTGGAAGAAACCCGGCCCCGGACCTTTGCCGAGCTCGTCCGCATCAGCGGTTTCTCCCATGGGACCGATGTGTGGTTAAACAACGCCCAGGACCTGATTAAAAGCGGCACCGCGAAACTAAGCGAAGCTATATCCACTCGCGATGACATCATGAACTACCTCATCCAGCACGGCGTGGTCGCTGACATCGCCTTTAAAACCATGGAGGACGTGCGTAAAGGTAAAGGCGTGAAAAAGGAGTATGAAGAAGCCATACGGGCCGCCGGGGTACCCGAATGGTTCATCCAGTCCTGCAAAAAAATCAGCTATCTCTTTCCCAAGGCCCACGCCGTGGCCTACGTAACCATGGCCTTCCGCATCGCCTATTTCAAAGTTTATTATCCGGAGGCCTTCTACGCTTCCTTTTTCAGCATCCGTGCCGATGAGTTCGATGCCGACATTGTCGCCGCCGGGCTGCCCCGCATCCAGGAAGAAATCGCTTTATTAGAGAAAAAGGGGAATGAGGCTACGGCCCGGGAGAAGAATATGCTCACCATCCTCGAAGTGGCCCGGGAAATGTATTGCCGGGGCATTACCATGGAGCGTATCGATCTTAAGAGATCGGATGCCAGCCGTTTTCAGGTGGGCAAGGGGAGGCTGCTTCCGCCCCTGGCATCCCTGCCCGGAGTAGGGCAGGCGGCGGCTGAGGCCATCGTCCGCGCTCGCCGGGAACGGCCCTTTACTTCCATTGAGGACCTCCAGCGCCGCAGCCGGGTGAGCAAAACGGTCATCGAAGCCCTGGTGAAGCACGGCGCCTTAGCCGGCCTGCCTTCCTCCGACCAATTAACGTTTTTCGGCGGATTTTAAGTTTTATCCTTGCAGCTTCCAGCAACCTGTGCTATACTTATTTCAGGTTGTTTCAAGAACCATTTACGATTGTTGTTTTGCTGGAAAAGAGTGGGTCAATGCCCACTCTTTTATGTTGAAAACCTGGGAGGCTACTATTTTGAGCAAACTAACGGAATCAATCCAGGGCCTGGTGGAACCGGTGCTTATCGAACTGGGTTATGAGTTGGTCGACTTACAGTACGGCCGGGAAGGGGGGCGTTACATCCTGCGGCTGTTTATCGACCGGCCGGAAGGCATCGGCCTTGATGACTGCGAAAGGGTAAGCCGGGCCGTCGGCGACATCCTGGACAGGGAAGATCCTATTCCCCACAGTTACTACCTGGAAGTCTCGTCGCCGGGTCTGGAACGTCCTTTAAAGAAAGAAGTCGATTTTCAGCGTTTTGCCGGTCGAAAAATCAAATTACGGACCTTTGCCCCCGTAGAAGGCCAGCGGCATTTTCAGGGGCGGCTTCTAGGCTACCTGGATGGAGAGGTGCACTTACAGCTGGAAAACGGCCGTCGGCTGACCCTCCCAATGGAACAGGTGGCGACTGCCAGGCTGGTGTTTGAACTGGCAGAAAATGAGGAGGCTTAAGGATGAATATTGAATTTATCCAGGCACTGCATGATCTGGAAAAGGAGAAGGGAATTAAAGTTGACATCCTTTTGGAAGCCATCGAGGCGGCTTTAATATCGGCCTATAAGAAAAATTTCGGGTCAGGACATAATGTCCGGGTAGAAATCCAGCGCGATACAGGGGAAATAAAGGTCCTGGCCCAGCGGCAGGTGGTAGAAGAAGTAAATGATCCGCGGACGGAGATTTCCCTGGCCGAAGCCAGGGCCATTAACAGCAATTATGAAATAGGGGATATTGTAGAAAAGGAAGTGACGCCGCGGGATTTTGGACGCATCGCCGCCCAGACGGCCAAGCAGGTCGTCGTTCAGAGGATACGTGAGGCCGAACGAAACTTGATCTACGACGAATTTATCGGCCGGGAGAACGACATCGTCACCGGAGTTGTCCAGCGTCACGAAGGCAAAAACGTTATCCTGGATTTAGGACGTGCTGAGGCTATACTTCTTCCAAGCGAGCAGAGCCCTGGAGAGGTTTACCGCCAGGGGGAACGTTTTAAGGCTTATATACTGGAAGTGCGTAAGACCAACAAAGGGCCCCAGATTCTAGTATCCCGCACCCATCCCGGTCTGCTAAAAAGGCTCTTTGAACTGGAAGTGCCGGAGATTCACGACGGCATTGTGGAAATTAAAGGGGTAGCCCGGGAGGCCGGCGCCCGTTCGAAAATCGCCGTCCATTCCAGGGACGAGAAGGTGGACCCGGTCGGCGCCTGCGTGGGGCCCAAAGGCTCCAGGGTGCAGGCAGTTGTCCAGGAACTCAGGGGTGAAAAAATCGATATTATTAAATGGAGCGACGATCCGGCAGTATTTGTGGCCAATTCATTAAGTCCGGCCCGGGTACTGGACGTGACTGTGGATGAAGAAAACAAGGTCAGCCAGGTAATTGTTCCCGACAATCAGCTTTCCTTGGCCATTGGCAAAGAGGGTCAGAACGCCCGCCTGGCGGCCAGGATAACGGGTTGGAAAATCGACATAAAAAGCGAATCAGAAGCCGGAGATTGGGATGCCTGGGATACCGATCTGGAACTTGAAGGCGGTGTAGAGGAGGAATAAACTTGCCTAAACCCAGGAAAGTGCCCATGCGCATGTGTGTCGGCTGCCGGACGCGTGCCGACAAGCGCAGTTTGCTGCGTGTTGTCCGTACACCGGCGCAAGAGGTGATCCTCGATCCTACCGGCAAAAAGGCGGGGAGGGGTGCCTATATCTGTCCCAGGGTGGAATGCCTGCGCAAGGCCCTTAAAAGCCGGGCCCTGGAACGCGCCTTGGGTGTGAGCCTCACTCCGGAAGTCGTGGCCGGCCTGGAAGCAAGCCTTGCCCGGGATGGTGACGATGAACAAAGTCTATAACCTCCTTGGTCTGGCCAACCGGGCAGGAAAGGTCGCGTGGGGTTACCGGGCGGTGCTGTCGAATGTGGCAAGACGAAGGGTTTCCCTGGTAATATTGGCCGAGGACGGCAGCCCGCGGTTACACAGTAAAATATTGGCGGCCTGCAGGGAGGCCGACATCGAAGTTTGTGTTTTAGGTGACAAAAAGAATATGGGAGCAGCTTTAGGTAAACCTCCATGTGCCGTCGTCGGCATTACTGATTTAGAACTGGCGAGATTAATCCGGCAACATGTACGGGAGGTTGATGCATGAGAATATGGGGGTGGTTTAATGGCCAAAACTCGTGTTTACGAATTAGCCAAAGAATTAAAGGTATCAAATAAAGATCTAATGGACACCATGGCCCAACTGGGCATATACACCCGTTCCCATATGAGTGTCCTGGAAAACGGAGAAGTTATAAAAATACGCAACCATTACCGCCAGATATGGCGGGCGGCCCGGGCCGCCAAATTAAAGCAGCAGGAGGCGGCCGCACCAAAGGAGGAAAGAGCCGTAACGGAAGCCGCGAAGGAACAACCTGCAGAACGGCACGAGGAGATAACAGCGGCTGTAGCCGGCGAGGCGGCAGGGTCGGCAGCAATGGTTACCCCGCCCGCAAGTACCGCCACCGATACCGGGCGTTCCCCTCAGGGTAACGAAGCTGCGAACAAAGCTCTTACGGAAAAAGGACGGCAACCGGCTGGAGAAGATACCGCCCCGGCCGCCGCGGCTCAGGGGGAACAGCACCGGGTGGACGATCGTCAAACAGGAAAGCAGGCGGGCAAGACCAAAGCGCGGCCCGAGCAAAAACAGCACCGCCGCCGGGAAAACAAGGTTCAAGAGCAGGAAGGACGGCGTAGTCAGGAGAGGGCCGAGCGGCCTCAAAAGATTGATCAGCAGGCACCCCAGACGGTCGCGCCGCGCCCGGCGGGTAAAGGAGCCGGTAGACCGCCGCGGGGTAAACAACTGCGTATACCGAAACCCCCGGAGACGGTTACAAAGGAAGCGCCGGAAAAACGTCGGGAACGTCCCGGCAAGCCGACTGCCAGACAGGAAGAAAACGGCCGCAGCCGTAAAAAGGTGGAACTCGAGCAGCAGCTGGAAGAGCGCCTGCTGCGCCGGGATAAAGAAAAGAGCAAGGCCAAGGCCGCTCAGCAGGAGGCACCCAAGGTCGTCCGCCGCTTAACCTTAACTGGCAGTATTACCGTCCAGGAGCTGGCCAAGAGGCTAGGCAAAACGGCCGCCGAAGTTATTAAATTTTTAATGGGTCAGGGCATAATGGCCACCATCAACCAGGAGCTGGATATAGATACGGCCGCCATTGTGGCCCAGGAGATGGGTGCGATTGTTGAAGTAAAAGAAGAAAAGCCCATCACCCTTCTGGAAGATCAGCCCGATGACCCGGAAACCTTGCGGGAGCGTCCGCCGGTGGTTACCGTCATGGGCCATGTCGACCATGGTAAGACCTCCCTCTTGGACGCCATTAGGCGCACCAATGTAACTGCTACCGAAGCCGGCGGTATCACCCAGCATATCGGCGCCTATCAGGTTAAAATTAAAGACCGCAAGATAACCTTCCTGGACACCCCGGGCCATGAGGCCTTTACCGCCATGCGCGCCAGGGGAGCCCAGGTAACGGATATAGCGATACTCGTGGTGGCGGCCGACGACGGCGTCATGCCCCAGACCGTGGAAGCCATCAACCACGCCAAGGCTGCCGGCGTACCCATCGTCGTGGCCATCAACAAAATAGATCGCCCCGATGCCAATCCCGAGCGTGTCAAGCAGCAGCTTTCCGAATACGGCCTGATTCCGGAGGAATGGGGGGGCGACACCATTATGGTCCCCGTTTCCGCCGTTAAAAAAGAAGGTATCAATGAGCTGCTGGAAATGACCCTGCTGACGGCTGATATGATGGAGCTAAAAGCCAACCCCGATCGCCCGGCACGGGGGGTAGTCATCGAAGCCAAGCTGGATAAAGGCCGCGGGCCGGTGGCCACCGTACTGGTCCAGAAGGGGACCCTTAAAGTGGGTGACAACCTGGTGGCCGGTGCAGTATACGGACGGGTGCGGGCCCTCTTTGACGACAAGGGCGAGCGGGTGAAGAGCGCCGAACCTTCAATGCCCGTGGAAGTCCTGGGTCTTTCCGATTTGCCCCAGGCCGGCGATATTTTCCAGGTGGTTGAAGATGAAAAACTGGCCCGCCAGATAGCCGCCCTGCGCCAGGAAGAACACCGCCAGGAAGAATTTAAGGCGGCCGCTAAAACTTCCCTCGACGACCTTTTCAAGCAGATGGAAGCCGGCGAGGTTAAAGAGCTCAACCTGGTGGTCAAAGGCGACGTCCAGGGTTCGGTGGAGGCCCTGCGGGCGGCCCTGGAGCAGCTCTCTACCAATGAAGTCAAGGTAAGCATCATTCACGGTGGCGTAGGGGCAATAACCGAAAGCGATGTCATGCTGGCTGCGGCTTCCAAGGCCATCATCATCGGATTTAACGTACGTCCCGATGCCAACGCCCGCAGGGCGGCGGAAGAAGCCGGAGTGGAGATCCGTCTCTACCGGGTGATTTATGAAGTAATCGACGAAGTAAAGGCCGCCATGACTGGTCTTCTAGAACCGGAGAAACGGGAAGTAATCCTGGGCCGGGCAGAAGTGCGAGCCACCTTTAAGGTGCCGAAGGTGGGCACGGTAGCCGGTTGCTTTGTCACCGAAGGTAAGATTCAGAACCGCGCCTTGGCCCGCGTTATCCGGGATGGAGTGGTGGTCTTTGAAGGACGCATCGAATCCTTGAAACGCTTTAAAGACGACGTGAGGGAAGTGGCCCAGGGATATGAGTGCGGCGTCGGTCTGGAAAAATTTAACGATATTAAGGTCGGCGATATTATCGAAGCCTATGCAATAGAAGAAGTAAAACGGGAGCTGTAGGGAGGCGAAGGCCGTGGCGCTGCGGGTTGAGCGGGTTGCTGAACAAATGAAAAAAGAAATCGCCCAGATTTTACGTGATGAATTAAAGGATCCGCGCCTGGAAGCCGGTCTGGTCACGGTTACGGGAGTGGAACTTTCCAGCGACCTCCGTTACGCCAAAGTTTATGTAAGCATTTACGGCGATGAAAACCAGAAAAAAGAAGTGATGGAGGGGTTGGCCAGGGCGACGGGCTACGTGCGGCGGGAAATAGGGCAGCGTTTGAAGCTGCGCTATACACCGGAGATCGCCTTTAAATTTGACACTTCCATTGAGCACGGCGACCTTATCAATAGGCTGCTTATGCGTGTTAAGGCAGAGGAGCAGGGACATGACGGAAATTGAAACTATAGCGGCAGTTCTGGCCACGGCTAACGATGTCGCCGTCGTATCCCATGTCATACCGGACGGCGACTGTTTGGGTTCTACTTTAGCGCTGGCCCTGGCTTTGCGCCAGCGCGGGGCAAAGGTGACAGCCATCAATGCCGACCCGGTCCCGGAAACCTTCCGATTTTTACCAGGCTGGGAAACTATAGTTTCGCCGGAAAAAGTAGATGAAATACCTTCCCTTTTGGTAATGGTTGACAGCACGGACATGGAGCGGGGCGGTGAGGTTTTTAGCGGCTGGCGCGAAAAGGCCGAAATGATTATAAACATCGATCATCACGTCAGCAACACCCGGTTCGGACACCTGAATTTGGTAGACGGCGGGGCGGCGGCGACGGCCGAACTGATTTACGCCGTATTGAAAAAAATACCGGTTGCCATTAGTCCGGCCATCGCCACCTGCCTTTATACCGCCCTGGCTACCGACACCGGCTCTTTCCAGTACGAAAACTGTACGGCCGCGACTATGCGCCTGGCGGCAGATCTTATGGAGCTCGGGGCGGACTTACCTTTGATAAGAGAATTTCTGTGGGAAAGGAAGCCCCTGGCCGCCATCCGCCTGTTGGCGGAGGTATTGCCCACCCTTACTTTAGGCTACGGCGGCAGGGTGGCCTGGATGAAAGTGTCCACGGCCGCCCTTAAAGCCTCCGGCGCTTTACCGGAACATGCCGAGGGGTTGGTCAATTACCCGCGCTGCATTGCCGGCGTCGAGGTAGGTCTGCTCTTCCGTGAACTGCCTGACGGTCAGGTCAAGGTCAGCCTGCGCTCGAAAAAAACTGTAGACGTCAACACGGTGGCGGCACGCTTCGGCGGCGGGGGTCACCGCCGCGCCGCCGGATGCACCGTTAAAGGCGATCTTGAAACCGTAACGGCCATGGTTGTTGCCGCGGCGGGGGAAGCGTTATAAAATGATCAACGGTTTTATCAACGTCTTAAAACCCCCCGGGCCTACCTCCCACGATGTGGTGCAGACTTTGCGGAGTATTCTAAAGGAGCAACGAATCGGCCATGGCGGCACCTTGGATCCCATGGCCGCTGGGGTGCTTCCCATAGCCGTAGGGCGGGCCACCCGCCTGCTAGAATATATACAGGCCGGCGGCAAGACCTACCGGGCGGAGTTTATCCTGGGGCTAAAAACCGACACCCAGGATCTCGCAGGCCAGATCCTGGCCCGTCCCGGCTGTTCGGGTTTTAGCCTGGAGGAACTTCAGAAAGCCGCCCTCCGTTTTACAGGTACCATCACCCAGATGCCGCCCATGGTTTCGGCCGTCCATTACAAGGGCAGGCGTCTTTATGAACTGGCCCGGGAAGGGCAAGAAGTAAAAAGACCCCAGCGCCTCGTTAAAATCTATGCCTTTAGGATATTGAAAGCCTGGCCGGACGGAGCTTTTTACCGGGCAATGGCCGACATCTCCTGTTCCAAAGGTACCTATATCCGCACCCTGGGAGCGGATTGGGGCGATTACCTTGGGTGCGGGGCGGCCCTGGCGTTTCTTATCCGCACCCGCGCTGGCGGTTTTAAGTTGGACGAGGCGTGGACATTGGAAGAAATACAGGAACGGGCGGCGGCAGGGGACTTTTCTTTCCTCCTGCCGCCGGTTGCCGCCCTTACCCACCTCCCGGCAGTCGTCGTTAAGGAACGGGCCGTAAAGCAGGTGTTAAACGGTACCCCTCTAAAAGACGACGACTGGAATCTCAACACTCCCCTTCAGCAAGGCCAATTGGTCCGTCTTGAAGGGGAAGACGGCCATCTCTTAGCTGTAGCCAGGGTAACGGCCGGAAAAGGAGGGCTATACCTAAAACCTGATAAGGTCTTTAAAGAAAAGGAGTAAAAGGATGCGGGTAATCGAAGGATTCCCTGAAGTGGATGGACTCCGAGACGGCTACCTCGCCCTGGGAAACTTCGACGGCGTCCACCGCGGCCACCGGCAACTTATCGGCAGCGTTGTAAGCAGAGCCAGGGAGGCTGGACGTCCGGCAGTTGTTATTACCTTTTTTCCCCATCCGGCGCAGATTCTCGAAGAAGAACCGCCGGGACTTTTAACCACAAAGGCTCGCAAGGAAAAATTAATAGCCGCCCTCGGGGTAGATTTTTTAGTTGTCTTGCCTTTTAATAGAGAATTGGCCCGTCTCCCGGCGTCGGCTTTTGTGCGGGAAATCCTGTGGCCCTATTTTCAACCCCGGCTGGTGGCCGTAGGTTTTAATTTCACCTTCGGGTACCAGGGAACAGGTACGCCTGATTTATTACACCGCCTAGGTGAAGAACTGGGCTTTAAAGTAGAAGTAATGGAGCCAGTGACCCATAAAGGGGTTACCGTAAGCAGCACAGTCATCCGCAACGCCCTGGACAGGGGGGATATCCTCATGGCCAAAGAACTATTGGGTTACTGGCCGGTATTGAGCGGTAATGTTGTAGGCGGCGACAGGCGCGGACGCGAACTCGGTTTTCCTACGGCCAATTTAGCCGTACCGCCGGAAGTTAAGCTGCCGGCAAAGGGAGTATACGCCTGCTTGGCCCGTTTTCAGGAGCGAGCGTATAAAGCAGTGGTCAACATCGGCCGCCGTCCCACCTTTGGCCACAACCTACCGCCCACCGTCGAAGCTCATCTCCTCGATTTCCGGGGCGACATCTACGGCTGCGAGTTAGAACTCGAGTTGCGCGCATTTTTACGTCCGGAACGGCGGTTTACCAATGCTGGTGAATTGGTGGCCCAAATGGAGGCGGATTGTACCAGGGCGCGCGCCATTTTATCCGACCCAGAGTAAGGGTAACCATTTTCCAGCCCTGAACGTAAAATATACTGCGGCGAATCCAGATATTTACCATGGCCAGATTGGGGCTGGAAGCAATGCGGGTAATAATCACGGCCCATGCCAGGAAACGCCTGCAGGATTTACGACAGGAACAAATCAACGAAAACGACGTTTTGCAGGCGGCACGGAGAATCACCGCCCGTATACCTACCGCCACTCGTTTTCGAGGTTTTTTAGCTACTTCCGGGCGGGCATTCGATCTGGTGATGAAAGACGTTCCGGCAGGGCGGATGGTAATCACTATTATAGGCAAATAGTTGCTTTTACAGGGCAATAGCTCTATAATTATAGTTGTTAGTGAACCCGAGGCTAGGATTAGCGAGCCTCCGGCGCTTTTCTTGGCCCGCTGGGGATTTTTAAGGAAGAGGAGGTGAAGTCGATGCCCCTGGATCCAGCTAAAAAACGGGAAATAATCGCCCGCTACCGCCAGCACGAAAACGATACCGGTTCTCCAGAAGTACAGATTGCCATTCTTACGGAACGTATCAATCACCTGACGGAGCACCTCAAGGTGCATCACAAAGATCATCACTCCCGCCGGGGCCTTTTGAAAATGGTCGGCCAGCGACGCGGCTTACTTAACTACCTGCGGGAGAACGATATCGAACGTTATCGGCAAATTGTCGACGCTTTGGGTTTAAGAAGATAGCGCATCGGGGAGCGGTGGGGCCGCTCCCTTTTTTAATGATATTTTCCCGGTATTTAGCTTTACTTTGGAAGGAAATACTATAATAAATGTCGAATGAGTTAAAGTTTATTAATGGAATGTTTTAAGGAGGCTACTTTGAACTAATGCAAGGGGTATTACGCAAGACCCTCACCATTGCCGGCCGCGATTTGATTCTGGAAACCGGACGGCTGGCGCGCCAGGCCGGGGGTGCCGTGCTGGTAACCTACGGCGGCACGATGGTCCTGGTAACGGCAACGGCCTCTCAAGAACCGCGGGAAGGAATCGACTTTTTTCCCCTGACTGTCGATTATGAAGAGAGGCTTTACGCCGCCGGCAAAATTCCGGGTGGTTTTATTAAACGGGAAGGCCGGCCAAGCGAAAAGGCCATCCTTTCGGCCCGGCTTATCGACCGGCCCATCAGGCCTTTATTTCCCAAGTACTACCGCAATGATGTCCATGTTGTCGCAACCGTACTTTCGGTAGACCAGGACTGCCCGCCCAATGTCGCCGGCATCATCGGCGCCTCTGCGGCCCTCACCATTTCTTCCATACCCTTTGCGGGCCCCATAGGTGCGGTAGGCGTCGGCCTGATCGATGGGCGACCTGTCATCAATCCCACGCTGGCCGAAGACGAAAAAAGTTTGTTACACCTGGTGGTGGCCGGCACCGGAGAAGCTATCATGATGGTCGAAGCGGGAGCAAAGGAAGTTCCCGAAGACCTGATGCTGGAATGCATCATTACAGCCCATGAAGAGATTAAACGCATCGTCGCCTTTATTAACGAATTTCGTTCCGAAGCCCTAGCCATGGGGCTGGCCAAAGAAAAGCAGCAAGTGGAAGAGCCGCATCTATCACCTGATTTGGAAAACCTGGTACGTGAAATCGCCACCCCGCGCCTCCAGGAAGCCATTTATACCAGTCGCGACTTAAAGCTCGCCAAACAAGAAAGGGAACAACGCCTGGAAAGTTGCAGAGAGGAAATAAAGGAACTGGTTTTGACCGGTAAGGAAGAGCTGGTGGCGGAACAGCCGGATATACCCCGGTTGGTAAACGATCTGATCACGAAAATCGAAAAAGAAATCATGCGGCAGATGATACTTACCCAGGGCGTAAGGATCGACGGCCGCGCCCTTGATGAAATAAGACCCATCACCTGCGAGGTCGGGGTGTTAAGCCGCACCCATGGTTCGGGCCTCTTTACCCGGGGAGAAACCCAGGTTCTGACGGTTACGACCCTCGGTCCCATAAGCGATGAGCAGATACTTGACGACCTCGGCGTCGATGAAACAAAGAGATATATGCACCATTATAACTTCCCTCCTTACAGCGTCGGTGAAGCTAGGCCCATCCGCGCGCCAGGACGCAGGGAGATCGGCCACGGCGCCCTGGCGGAAAGGGCCCTGGAACCCATGATACCGCCGGAGGAAGAATTCCCCTACGCCATTCGCCTCGTGTCCGAAGTTCTGGGTTCTAACGGTTCGACCTCCATGGGAAGCGTCTGCGGCAGCACCCTGGCCCTTATGGATGCGGGCGTGCCCATCAAAGCGCCGGTCGCCGGGGTGGCTATGGGCCTGATCAAGGAAGGGGATCAGGTGGCTATACTTACCGACATCCAGGGGATAGAAGACGCCCTTGGCGATATGGACTTTAAAGTTGCCGGCACCAAGAACGGCATTACGGCCCTGCAGATGGACATAAAAATACCCGGCATAGACCGGTCCATTTTAGAAAAGGCCCTGGAGCAGGCACGTAAAGGACGCCTTTTCATCCTGGATAAAATTTTAGCCACCATACCGGCGCCGCGGCCGGAACTGTCGCCCTATGCCCCGCGGATGCTGACCATGACCATCGATCCCGATAAAATTCGGGATATCATCGGCCCTGGCGGCAAAATAATTAAGAAGATCATTGAAGAAACCGGCGTCGAGATCGACGTTGAAGACGACGGCCGCATCTTCATCGCCTCCACCGACGCCGCCAAGGGGCAGCGGGCCATGGAGATTATCCAGGCCCTGACTCAGGATGTAGAAACCGGCAAGGTATATAACGGCAAAGTGACCAGGATTACCGATTTCGGCGCCTTTGTCGAAGTCATTCCCGGAGTCCTGGGCATGCCCGGCAAAGAAGGTCTGGTTCACATCTCCCAGCTGGCCAACGAGAGGGTAGAAAAGGTGGAAGACGTCGTCCAGGAAGGCGATTATATTCTGGTGAAGGCCATCGGCTTTGATTCCCAGGGACGGCTTAAACTGTCCCGGAAAGAAGCCCTGCCCCCTCCTGCTCTAGAAGGCGGCGGGCGTCACCTGCGCCGGCAGGGACGGGACGGCGGCAGACATACCCCCGGCAATAAGCGCCAGCGTTAAGGTTAATTCTGATTGCGGCGGCAAAGGCATATACATTGATCAGTACCCTCGATAAAGGTGGTGCGATCAATGTATGTGCTTTATTACAGGCGGCAGCGGCTGCTGGGAATAATGGCGGCGGTAGGACTGTTGCTCGTTTTGGGTTTCACCGCCTGGCACTGGCTGGCCGGACGGGCCGTGCCGACCATGAAAATCCAGCCCATCTACCAGGGGAATCCGGAGCGCAAGGCAGTGGCCCTGACCTTTACTATCGATTGGGGGGAAGAATACCTGCCCTCTATCCTGCAGGCCCTTCAAAAGGCCGGGGCGCGGGCCACCTTTTTTCCTACCGGCCAGTGGGCCGAGCGGCATCCCGACTTGGTACGGCAGATGGCGGCCGCCGGTCATGAAATAGGCAACCACGGCCAAAGCCACCCCCATCCCGACAATTTAAGCCGGGAGGAGAACCGCCGCGATATCCAGTTGGGAGAAGCGACGCTTACGGCCATTACGGGAAAAAAACCGGAGCTGTACGCTCCTCCTTACGGGGAAAGCAAACCCCAGGTGGTGGCGGCGGCCGGTGACCTGGGCTATAAATTTATAATGTGGACCATCAACACCGGCGACTATCTTCCCAACACGACACCCGAAGATATTCTGGCGTCGGTCATACCCAAATGTCAAAACGGGGCCATCATCCTCATGCACCCCACCAAGCCGGCAAGCCAGGCGTTACCTGAGCTTCTAAAAAAATTGCAGGAACGGGGTTACGCCCTGGTAACGGTTTCCGAAGTTCTCTAAGGAAAGAGCGAGGTTTTTATAAGGCCGCCCTTCCCTGGATATAATAAGCCGTGTTTAATGAAACTTATCCAGGGGAGTGAAGGCCTCTTGGCAAGAGTTTTTTTGGCGCTGGTATTGATCATTGGCTGTTTGCTCCAGCCGGAAACAGCAAGGGCTGCCAGTGAACCCTATCTTACGGCACCGGCAGCTATTTTAATGGAAGCCAGTACCGGCCAGGTCCTCTATGAGCGCGGCGCCAGGAAGGAAAGGCCGCCGGCCAGCACCACCAAAATCATGACGGCCATCCTGGCCCTGGAACTGGCTCGGCCGGATGTTGTTGTCAAAGTCAGTGAAAATGCCGCCGCCACCCCGGGAGCCAGCATTTATTTAAAGGCGGGCGAGACGCTCACCCTGGGCGACCTGGTAAAAGGGGCCCTTCTCAATTCCGGCAACGACGCCGCTGTGGCCATCGCCGAAGGTATTGCCGGTACAGAAAACGGCTTTGCCTGGCTGATGAACCGTAAAGCCAAACAAATAGGCGCCTATCATACCCATTTCACCAATCCCCACGGTTTGACTGAGCCGGAACATTATACAACCGCCTATGACTTGGCCCTCATGGCCCGGTATGCCCTCGGCAACCCTGAATTCCGCCGATTGGTAGCCACCCGGGAAGACCAAATCCCGGCGCCGGATGGGGTACGTTACCTATATAATACCAACCGGCTTCTAGAATCTTATCCTGGTGCCGACGGGGTAAAGACGGGAACAACCGATGCCGCCGGCCAGTGTTTGGTCGCCTCGGCTTCCAGGGAAGGACGCCGGCTGATTGCCGTGGTATTGGGAAGCGAAGACCGTTATGCCGATGTCCAGGCCCTTCTGGATTACGGCTTTAACGCTTTTTACAGTGAAGCGGCCGCGGTCGGTGAGCCTGTAGGTCGGGTATCTGTCAAAAATGGAGAGTTCCAAAGCGTTACGGTAGCGCCGGTGACGACGATCGGGTTCACCGTACCGGTCGAAGAGGCTCCTTTTCTAGAAAAGCGCGTTCTCCTCCCGGCGGTGGTAAAAGCGCCTGTAAGGAAGGGACAGACCCTCGGTCGGATGCTGATTTTGTATAAGGGCAGGGAAGTTGCCAATACCAGTCTGGTATCCACCCAGGACGTAGCCGCTCTGTCATGGTGGGCGCAGTTTAAACAATAAAAGCAGGCAGAGGTTAGGAGGAAAGGGATGTACCAAAAAAATATCCTGGATAACGGTATCCGGGTGGTAAGCGAAGAAGTTCCCTTTGCCAATTCCATAGCCCTGGGGGTGTGGGTACGCGCCGGCTCCCGCAATGAGGATGCTACCAACCAGGGCGTTTCCCATTTTTTAGAACATTTACTATTTAAAGGCACATCAAAGAGAACAGCACGGCAGATAGCCGAAGAGCTGGAAGCCGTCGGTGGAATAATCAACGCCTTTACAACGAAAGAATATACCTGCTTCTATGCCCGGGTTCTGGCCGAACACATGGATTTAGCCATCGACGTGTTAAGCGACATGTTTTTTAATTCCCTCATGACCTCCGAAGATATCGAAAAAGAAAAAAAGGTCATCCTGGAAGAAATAAAAATGTACGAAGATTCCCCGGACGAGTTGGTCCACGACCTCTTTGCCCAGACCGTCTGGCCGGGACATCCCCTGGGCCGGGCCATCCTCGGTACTTATGAAACGGTTTCTAATTTAAATAGGGACGTCATCTATAACTATTACAAAGAACAGTACAACAGCGCCAACATAGTCCTGGCCGCAGCCGGAAAATTTAATACCGACGAATTGGTTGATAAGCTGCAAAAAGCCTTTGGGGAAAGAAACTGCTCGGGTAAGGCAGGAGAATATCTTCCACCTAGCAGTAAATCCGGAGTAAGCGTAAATGTAAAGGATACCGAACAGGTGCAGATCTGCCTGGGAGTCCCGGGGCTGCCCCAGGATGACGATGCCATTTATGCCCTCCAGGCCCTGAATAACATCCTCGGCGGTGGTTTAAGCTCCCGCCTGTTCCAGCTGATCCGCGAAGAGCAGGCCCTGGCCTATTCTGTTTATTCTTACCACGCCGGCTTCAGTGACAGCGGCCTGTTAACCATTTATGCCGGTACCAGCCCGGACAATTACCGCCAGGTAGTGGCCCTTATTTTGGCAGAGATCGCCTCTATCAAAAACAAAGGCGTGACACCCCAGGAGTTGAAGCGTACCAAGGATCAAATTCGCGGCAATTTACTCCTGGGCCAAGAGAACGTCAATCACCGCATGAGCC
Organism: Moorella humiferrea; assembly: GCF_039233145.1. Lineage (NCBI taxonomy): Bacteria > Bacillati > Bacillota > Clostridia > Neomoorellales > Neomoorellaceae > Neomoorella > Neomoorella humiferrea. The sequence continues at coordinate 1,077,655 of NZ_CP136419.1, forward strand.
GGTTGGGCCGCACAGAACTCACCTACGGCAGGGTCGTCACCACGGAAGAAATCATCGAACGGCTGCAGGCGGTCACCGCCGACGACATCCAGGCCGTGGCCGCACGCCTTTTTCGGCCGGAATGCCTCACCCTGACTACCCTGGGTCCGGAAGTCGAAGTCCTGGACCTGGCCGCCTGTGCCCGCCAGGCCGGAGTGTAGGAGGATTAGCGGATGGACCGTTTAGAACATATCTTTGCCCTCCAGGAGCGCTTCGATCAGGACCTGGCCCGCCGGCGGCGGCTGCCCGATTATAGCGTCGAGGAGTGGATCCAAAAAGAAGTCCTGGCCATGGTCGCCGAGCTGGGCGAGCTCTTAGAAGAAGTAAATTTCAAGTGGTGGAAAAACCCCCATCCCTTAGATCGCGAAGCCATCAAAGGCGAACTCGTGGACATCCTCCACTTTCTCGTCAGCATGTGCTTGAAAGCCGGCATTACAGCAGAAGAATTCTACCAAGCCTATCTGGCGAAAAATGAAGAAAACTTTCGCCGCCAGCAGGGTTTGACGAACCGCCGTGGCTATGCCGCCGGCCTGGAGGACAAGGAGGCATAAAACAATAATCTCCCTTCATATCCTGTAATGAAGGGAGATGGAACCGATGCTGGCGCTACTGGTATTTCTCGCCCTGGCTCTCCTTTTAATCCTGGCCGTGAAGGTTAAGGTTGGTAATTACCGCAGCAATAATGTCGAAGCCGTAGCCAGTCCCGTTTCCCGGGCCCTGGCCGAATTGGTAGCCATCGCCGGTGGGATTTACCTCTCCCTCGTCCTCCTGGTCAGCTTTTTAAAGATCAGCCTTCCGGAAACGATAGCCATCGGCGGCTTCCTGGTGGATCCCCTCGCCGTTGTCGCCCTGGTAATCGCCCTCATCCAACCCCTTATCCTCGGCCTCTGGCCGCGGTTGAAAGGGCGGTAGGGATCGATGCGCCTTTCAGAGCTCATGGGGAAGGAGATAATAAATCTTTACGACGGCTCCCGTCTGGGAAATCTAAATGATGCCGATCTACTCCTCGATGCAGCCCAAGGGACCATTGCCGCCCTTATCCTTCCCGTAAAAGGCGGATGGATACCCTTACTTGGGGGACGCCAGGAACTGATTATTCCCTGGGATGCCGTCCATAAAGTCGGCACCGAAGTGGTGGTCGTCAGCATGGACCCCACCTACAGCCGCCGGCGGGATAAAGATTGACAGGACTTTAATTTTGATGGTATCATAAGATAAACAAAGCCATAAACTCATCTCGTGTGCAGTGGGGTAGAGGTGCAGCGGGCAAGAGTACCGCCGGTGAGGTTTCGGGCACCTGTGAGACGGCGAGAAAGGGTACGCTGCCGAAGGGAGAAGAGAACCCGAGGCCTTCTCCCTGGGCCGGTTTCTGAAAAAGGACCGGACTGTCACCATAAAATAATGGTGGAGCGCTACTCGCACGAAGAGGCCGGGCGAGATGAGTATTCTGGTAATCCGGGGGAAACCGGAGCGGGATGCTCATGGTTTCCCTTAATTTTTTAAGCGGGGTGGATAGCTACGATCAGGGTAATAGTTACCGGCGCCGCCGGCCGCATGGGCCGGGAAATGACGAAGGGACTGTTGCAGACGGAAGACATAGAGGTGGTGGGGGCCGTCGATCAAGTGGCGGTTGGTGAGGATATCGGCACCTTGAGCGGTCTTAAACCCGCAGGGGTGGCCATCAAGGACGATTTGGCAGAGGTAATCAAAGAAGCCCGTCCCCAGGTAATGGTGGACTTCACCGTAGCCGCCGCCGCCTGGGCCAACGCCCGCCTGGCCGTGGAAGAAGGGGTCAGCCCGGTGATCGGAACTACGGGCCTTGGCCCGGAGCAATTGGACGAGCTCCATAAGATGTGCGAAGGGCGGCAGATCGGGGCGGTGGTGGCTCCCAATTTTTCCATAGGGGCCATTTTAATGATGCATTTTGCCCGCCAGGCGGCACGCTACTTTCCCCGGGCAGAAATTATCGAGCTCCATCATGAACAAAAACTCGACGCCCCTTCTGGGACGGCCATGAAAACGGCCGAACTCATGGCCGGGGAGATGGAAACAGTGCCGCCCCTGCCGAAAGGGGAAGAGAAAATCGCCGGGGCCAGGGGAGGAATTTACCGCGGCCTGGCCGTCCACAGCCTCCGCCTACCCGGAGCGGTGGCCCACCAGGAGGTAATCTTCGGCGGGCAAGGGCAGTTGTTAACCATCCGCCATGACACCATCGGCAGGGAGGCCTTTCTACCGGGGCTTTTACTGGCCATAAGACGGGTTATCCACCTTAAGGGGGTGGTATACGGCCTGGAAAACCTGATGGAGTTATAAACCTGGCACCTCCCGGAACGGCCGCACATATATTGCAAGTAGTACAGGTGTACTAACTTGACAGGGGGTCGTTCCGGCATGGGCGGGATGTTGTCAGGTATAAAGGTGGCGATGCTCGGCGGCGATGCCCGGGAAGTCATCCTCCTCGAAGAGCTCTTGCGGCAGGGCGCCGAAATCAAGGTGGCCGGACTTGGGGAGCTACCTCGGCAAGACGGCTGCACCATTTGCGAGGACCCTGCCGACGCCGTGGAAGGGGCGGATGTCATTATTTTACCGGTCCCGGGCATCAAGGGGGAAGGTCTGATCTACGCCCCAAGGGCGCGGCGGCCTCTTTATTTTTCACAGGAAGTAGCGGCGGCTATTCCGGCGGGGACGCCGGTCCTAGTGGGGGTGGCCCGGCCTCCTCTGAAGGAGATGGCAGCTGCAGGCGGCTGGCTGCTGGTGGAGACGGCCGAGATGGATGAAATGGCCATTTTAAATTCCATCCCTACGGCCGAAGGGGCCATCATGCTGGCCATGCAGGAGATGCCCATCACTATCCACGGCTGCGAAGCCCTGGTCCTGGGGCTGGGCCGGACCGGCTTCACCCTGGCCCGAATGCTGGACGGGATTGGCGCCAGGGTGACGGTAATCGACAGGGGCGCCCCCGACCGGGCCCGGGCCTATGTCGAGGGCTGGCCGGCCTTTCCTTTCTCGGAACTGGCGGCCGCGGTCGCAAGAGCCGACGTCATTTTTAACACCGTACCAGCACCCGTCCTCACCCGGGATGTGTTGTCCCGCACCAAGCCCGAGGTTCTGATTATCGATCTGGCCTCGGACCCGGGCGGTACGGACTTCAACGCCGCGGCGGACCTCAAGCGCCGAGCCATGCTTGCCCCGGGGCTGCCGGGCAAAGTGGCTCCCCAGACGGCCGGTAAGATTCTGGCCCGCATTTATCCCGCCCTCATTTTAAAGTGCCTGGGACGACTGTAAACCCTACATGGAGGTGCTGAAAATGCGGCTCAAAGGCAAAAGAGTAGGGTTTGCCGTCACAGGATCCCACTGTACCCTGGCGGCGGTCGTGCCGCAATTGGCCAGGGTAGTTGCTGAAGGTGCCCAGGTCGTCCCCATTCTATCCCCTGCTGTAAGGGACAGCGACACGCGGTTCGGTACCAGCGCCTTCTGGCGGGCGGAGGTGGAAAGGATTACCGGCCAGAAAGCCATCGACAGCATTGTAGCCGCAGAACCCATCGGACCACAGAAACTCTTCGACGTCGTCGTCGTAGCCCCCTGTACGGGTAACACCCTGGCCAAACTGGCCAACGGTATTACCGACACCCCGGTACTGATGGCTGTTAAGGCGCACTTGCGCAACCTGCGTCCGGTGGTGATTGCCGTTTCCACTAACGACGGTCTGGGGGCCAACGCTGTAAATTTAGGTCATGTAATGAATATGAAAAACATTTACCTGGTGCCCTTTGGTCAGGACGACCCTTTTAACAAGCCCAATTCTTTAGTGGCCAGTATGGATTTAATCGTCGATACCATCCTGGCGGCTCTGGAGGGGAGGCAGCTCCAGCCCCTTCTGCTGGGTCCTCCGCCAAAGGGACGGGAGTAACGGGAGGAAGGTAATTAACCTATGAAGACTTACAACGTCGCAGTAGTAGGAACAGGAGCCGTGGGCCAGACCCTCCTTAAGGTTTTGGAAGAGAGGAATTTTCCCGTCGGCCGGCTGAAGGTCCTGGCCACCAGCCGTTCGGCGGGCAAGAGCGTAAACTTCAAGGGTGAAGAATACGTCATCGAAGAGACTACCCCGGCCGCCTTTGCCGGGATCGATATAGCCCTCTTTGCCGGCGGCGAAGCCAGCAAGCTGTACGGCCGGGCGGCAGTTGAGGCTGGAGCGGTGGTGATCGACAACAGCAACAACTTCCGCATGGATCCAGACGTCCCCCTGGTGGTGCCCGAGGTCAATCCCCAGGACGTCCGCTGGCACAAAGGTTTAATCGCCAATCCCAATTGCTCTACCATCCAGATGGTGGTGGCTTTAAAGCCCATTTACGACGCCGTCGGCATTAAAAGGATAGTCGTTTCCACCTATCAGGCCGTATCCGGGGCCGGCCAAGAAGCCATCGACGAGCTGCGGCTCCAGAGCAAACAGGTGCTGGCGGGGGAAAAAGTTACGGGCTCAGTATTTCCCCATCAGATCGCCTTTAACTGCCTGCCCCACATCGACGTCTTCCTGGAAAACGGCTACAGCAAAGAAGAAATGAAAATGGTCAATGAAACCAAAAAGATCATGGGCGACGATCAGATCCAGGTCACGGCCACGACGGTACGGGTACCCGTCTTCAACGGTCACTCAGAGGCGGTAAACGTAGAAACCCGGGAAAAACTTACGGCAGCGGCGGCTAAGGAGCTTTTGCGCCGGGCGCCGGGGGTCGTGGTGGTGGATGATCTGGAGGCCAAAGCCTATCCCCTGGCCATCCATGCCGACGGCCGCGACGAAGTATTTGTCGGCCGCATCCGGGAAGATTTCACGGTCCCCTGCGGCCTCAATATGTGGATAGTGGCCGACAACTTACGCAAGGGCGCGGCGACCAACGCCGTCCAGATTGCTGAACTCCTGGTGCAGGAGGGCCTTCTCTAAAAAAGAGAGGTGATGGTTATGAAGGTCCTGGTGCAAAAATTCGGCGGCTCCTCGGTTGCCACCCCGGAGCAGCGTTTATTGGTGGCCCGCCATATTGAAAGGGCGTGTCAGGCCGGGTACCGCCTGGCCGTCGTCGTATCGGCCATGGGTCGCAAAGGGGCACCTTACGCCACCGACACCTTATTGGATTTATTGGGCGACAATCCCATTTCTCCCCGGGAGCGCGACCTCCTTTTGTCCTGCGGGGAAATCATCGCCGGTGTAGTATTGAGCGCCACCTTACAGGGAATGGGTATTCCGGCCGTCTTTCTCACCGGCGGCCAGGCTGGCATCATCACCGACGCCCGCTTTAACGACGCCCGTATCCTCCGGGTGGAACCGCGGCGGGTCGAGTCCTACCTGGAGCAAGGTCTGGTCGTCGTGGTCGCTGGCTTCCAGGGAATGACCGAAGCCGGAGAAATCACCACCCTGGGGCGCGGCGGCAGCGACACTACGGCCGCGGCATTGGGCGTGGCCCTGAAGGCAGAAGCGGTAGAGATCTACACCGACGTCGACGGCGTCAAGACTGCCGATCCCCGTATCGTGAGCGAAGCCAGGACTTTGAGCACCATCACCTATACGGAAATATGCCAGATGGCCTATGAGGGGGCGAAGGTCATCCATCCCCGCGCCGTAGAGATCGCCAGGGAAGGAAATATACCCTTAAGGATAAAATCGACTTTTACCGAGGGGCCCGGTACCCTGGTAGTGGCCTGGCAGCCGGGTCCCAGCGGCGTGCACATCAGCCGCGACCGGGTGATTACTGGCATCGCCCACATGGCCGGTCTGACCCAGCTTAGGGTTATAGTTCCCGACGGCAACAAGGCCGATGCCGTTTTCCAGACCCTGGCCCGAAATAATATTAGCGTAGACTTTATTAACGTCTTTCCCGGTGAGCTGGTCTTTACCGTCGCCGCCGCGGTCGCCGGGAGGGCCGTAGAGCTCATTGAGGAGCTGGGTCTTAAAGTTACGGTAAGGCCCAACTGCGCCAAGGTGGCGGCCGTCGGGGCCGGTATGCGCGGCGTTCCCGGGGTTATGGCGGCCATAGTTACCGCTTTGAATCGCGCGGGGATAAAGATCCTGCAGTCCGCCGATTCCTACACCTCCATTTGGTGCCTGGTGGACCAGGCGGATATGGAACGGGCCGTACAGGTCCTGCACCGGGAATTTAAACTACACGATGAAGATACAGGCGAGGTGAAAGCATATGCCGTGGGGTAGAATCCTTACCGCCATGGTGACACCCTTTACCGCAGACGGCAAATTAGATTTGGACGGTGCCAGGCGACTGGCCGCCCACCTGGTAGACCATGGCAGCGATGGACTGGTGGTGGCCGGCACCACGGGGGAATCGCCGGCGTTAAGCCACGAGGAAAAAATTTCCCTTTTTAAAGCCGTGAAGGAAGCAGTGGGCGGCCGGGCAGCGGTCATTGCCGGTACCGGCACCAATTCCACCGCCGCCAGCATTGAGCTTTCCCGGGAGGCAGAAGCCCTGGGATTAGACGGCTTGATGCTCGTGGTTCCCTATTACAACCGCCCCTCCCAGGAAGGGCTGTACCGGCATTTTAAAGCCATTGCCGAAGCCGTTAACCTACCCATAATCCTTTACAACATACCTTCCCGCACGGGGCGCAATATGGAAGCGGCGACCACCTTGCGTCTGGCGGAGATTAAAAATATCGTCGCCGTCAAGGAAGCCAGCGGCGATCTGGACCAGGCGACGGCCATCATCAGGGACGCACCGCCGGGGTTTCTTGTATACAGTGGCGACGACTCCCTGACCCTGCCTTTGATGGCCGTAGGCGCCTACGGGGTAATCAGCGTCGCCGCCCATGTAGCTGGGGACAAAATGCAGGCCATGGTCAGGTCATTTGTCAGCGGCGACGTGGCCGGGGCGGCGGCCCTGCACCGGGAGCTCTTCCCACTGTTTAAAGCCCTGTTTATAACCTCCAACCCGGTACCGGTCAAAGAAGCCCTTAACATGATGGGCCTGCCGGCCGGGCCGGTACGCCTGCCCCTGGTCGAGGCCAGCCCGGCGGAGAAAGAAAAAATCGCCGCGGCCCTCAAAGCAGCAGGCATTTTAGCTGATTAATATTGCGAAACATTGGTAGATGGGGTATAATAAAATTAGCTGGTTTAGAACGTGGACTAAAAAACCGGGCCGAGAGCAAGGGGCCCGGTCTTTAATTGTTAAAACATGGAGGTGGATTAATGGCCGAAAATGAGAAAAATGAGCAGAGAGTTTACTTGATTCCCCTCGGCGGCCTCGGCGAAATAGGCAAAAACATGATGGCGATCAGGTACGGGAACAGCATACTGGTCATCGACTGCGGCCTGACCTTCCCCGAGGACGAAATGCTGGGCGTAGACGCGGTCATACCCGATTATAGCTACCTGCTGGAACACCGGCAGATGGTCAAGGGGATCATCGTCACCCACGGCCACGAAGACCATATCGGCGCCCTGCCTTATGTGTTGAAAGATTTAAACGTACCCGTCTATGGCACGCGCCTCACCCTGGCCCTGGTTCAGGCCAAACTGAAGGAACAGGGAAATGTGAACGGCGCCAAACTGCAGATGGTAAAGCCGCGGGATACAGTGCGCATAGGGCCTTTCAGGGTAGAATTTATTCACGTCAGCCATTCCATTGCCGATACGGTGGCCCTGGCCATTCACACGCCGGTAGGTACCATAGTGCACACCAGCGATTTCAAGATCGATTACACCCCAATAGACGGCGAGGTATTTGATTTTTATAAATTTGCCCAGCTGGGGGAAGAGGGCGTCCTTGTGCTCTTGTCCGACAGCACCAATGTTGAACGCCCCGGCTACACCATGTCCGAACGAGTGGTCGGCGCAACCTTTGATGAAGTCTTCCGTCAGGCCAGGGAGCGTATTATCGTCGCCAGCTTTGCTTCCAATGTCCATCGGCTGCAGCAGATAATATCGACGGCTTATAAGTACAACCGCAAAGTGGCCGTGGTGGGCCGGAGCATGATCAACGTCGTAAACATCGCCCTGGAGCAGGGCTACCTGGACATTCCGGAAAACACCCTGGTGGATTTAAGCGAACTGGCCTCCCTGCCCAAAAACAGGACGGTGATCATCTCCACCGGGAGCCAGGGTGAACCCATGTCGGCCCTCACGCGTATCGCCAGAAACGATCACCGCCAGATTGAGATCGTCCCGGGCGATACGGTGATTATATCGGCCCTTCCCATACCCGGTAATGAAAAATTGGTTGCGCGGACGGTGGATCAGCTCTTCCGCCAAGGGGCCGACGTCTATCATGAAGCCATAGACGGTGTCCACGTTTCCGGCCACGCCAGCCAGGAAGAGCTGAAGCTGGTCTTAAGCCTCGTCAAACCCAAATTCTTCGTCCCCGTCCACGGCGAATACCGCATGCTCATCAAGCATGCCCGCCTGGCGGAAGAACTCGGCATCCCGCCGGAAAACATCTTCGTAGCAGAAAACGGCCAGGTGCTGGAGTTTACGCGCCGGAAAGGCGCCATCACCGGACGGGTGCCTGCCGGAAAGCTCCTCGTTGACGGCCTGGGAGTAGGCGATGTAGGCAATATCGTTTTGCGGGATCGGAAACAATTGGCCCAGGACGGGCTGTTAATCGTCGTCGTGACATTAAGCAAAGACACGGGAGCTGTCGTTGCCGGACCGGACATTGTTTCCCGCGGTTTTGTCTACGTTCGCGAGGCCGAGGAACTGCTGGAAGAAGCCAAAGAAAAGGTGCGTCAAACCCTGGACAAATGCGAAGAACGCCGGATCACGGATTGGGCGACTATAAAGGGTAACATTCGCGACTCCTTAAGCAAGTTCCTCTTTGAAAAGACCAGGCGTCGCCCTATGATTTTGCCGATCATCATGGAAGTATGAGGGAGGGCCGGGTCCCGGCAGGAGCGCCGGGCAACCGGCCTTCGCTGCATATGGTTGCAAAAACAAGGAGGAATTTTCCTATTTATGCCGAAAGAATCCAAAATAGACGGGGAGGGAGCCCCCGTCAAAAAAATAAAAGGGAGGTGTTACCGTTGATCTCTACGGTTACAACCACCACCCCCTGCCTTTATCTACCCACTAATGGTGCTTAATACCCTGGGCCCGGAAAACAGCGCCTATTTTTATATAGCCTGGATGATGAGTATGGTTCTCTCGGTTATCCCCTCGGGCCTGGCTTCTTCCCTTTTTGCTGAGGGGTCCCACGATCAGCGGCGGCTGGGATGGCCGGCGTGCCCTGGGCATTGCCCTTTTGCTGTCAGTACCCGCGGTTATAGCCATGATTGTCCTGAGCAGATGGTTTTTACACTTTTTTGGCCCCGGATACGCGGAAAAAGGGACCGGAGTGATAAGGTTTTTAGCCCTGGCGGTTATCCCCCAGTGCGTGAACCAGCTTTACATCACCGTCAACCAGGTAAAGAAACGGGTGTTTTTGATTATTTACCCGACTCTTTCCCTGGCCGTCCTGGCCCTGGGTTTAGGCGATTTAATGTTAGAGATATTCGGCTTAAACGGCATCGGTATAGCCTACTTCATGGCCCATTCGGTGGTGGCAGTAGTGGTCGCCGGGCCGTTGTGGCGGGCTTTGCATGAAAGCGGGAAAGAAATCTCCCATTGAGGGCGTCAAGCCTTACTGTCGGGGGGAACTGGAGATTACCGACGCCATCCAGGAACACTTGAATATGGATTACAACGTAGCCGCCCGCAGGGTAGAGGTCGGGTTGCTGGATACGGGCAAGAAGAACGATATCCTGGAGGCCAACCGGGCGGTCCATGGAGGTGAGGTGAGCTTATTGACTCATGGGTCCATTCAATAATCGCGAAATCGCAACCGCCTTCTGGGTTATTGTATTCCTGGCATTCGCGTTGCGAAAGGCCGATATACGCAAATCGTTCGTGGCAGTCCTGCGAGCATTCTGCCAATTTAAGATTCTCTTGTCAGTTTTCCTGATGGTATTTTATACTTTAGCCGTTGTGAGGCTACTTGCTGCCATTGGTCTATGGAAAGTTTCTCTTCTCAAAGATACCATCGTATGGTTATGTGTCAATGCGATGGCAATGATGATACGTTTCATTACGTCGGACGATGCTGAGAATATCTTCCAGAAGGTACTAACCGACAGCTTCAAGAGTGTAATTGTCCTTGAGTTCCTTGTCAATACATACACATTTTCGCTCCCTACTGAACTTGTCCTCGTGCCGATACTTACTCTAATTGCGATGGTTGACGTAATAGCGAGTTCGGACGAGAAGTACTCTGCGGTTGCAAAAATAACCAAGTGGGTGCAGATGATCATTAGCTTCGTTATTTTGGCGATCGTAGTTAACCGCGCCATTTCTAATTTCCAGACTCTCCTCAGTTTGGATACTTTCAGAAGCATTGCATTGGCTCCGCTTCTTTCCTTGCTATTCACGCCATTTCTTTACGTCATGGCACTAATTTCAAAGTATGAGCTTGTCTTCTTGAGGCTCAATTTTGGCTTGGAAAAAGAGAGAAGGTTGAAGCGGTATGCGCGCCGCCGCATCTTGATATATGCTGGCCTCAGCCTGAGAAAGCTCCAGCATCTTCTCAGAAACCATGCAGCTGATCTCATGCATATCCAAACTAAAGCTGACGTTGATCGTCTTGTGCAGCAAAGAGTCAATCCGTGACTTTTATGATGAGGACAAAGAAGAACCTTTTTCATGGATAATCCATATTTTGAAGTCATCAGCAAAATGGGCAAAAGGATCAGAACAACGAAAACGTACTGGGCAATCAATAAAAAACACCCAGCGATGAAGGGAAGGAAAAAAGAGGTTCAGGAATTAAAGAAGGTGAGCTTGTATGGAAAAGATTAGGCTATATTACGACAAAGCAAACACATTAAATATGTGGTTTGACGATCCTGAAAAAGAGTATATTTGTGAGGAAAGCGGTGAAGAGGTTATTTTAATCAAAGACAAAAATGGGAAAGTGATCGGCCTTGAAAAGCTTAATTTTCTTATACCTAATGTTAATATAAATGAGCTTCCTCTGGAGACCGCTATTATTTAAGTAAACCTGGCCGACATTTAATAAATTTGCCCGCAAAAATTCCACTCTTGAAAGTTCTCATCCTCCCCAAAAGGGGCTTAAAGAGGAAGGGCTAAAATGGGAAGAGGGGCGTTCCCTACTTTTATACAGGCAGCAATGAAAGAAGCTGTCATCGAACGGCTAGAAGATGGTACTTTCTTCGCTGAAATACCTCCGTGCCCTGGCGTTTGGGCTGACGGAAAAGATGAAAAGGAATGTCTAGCCACTTTGCAGGAAGTTCTGGAAGAATGGCTTCTTTTTAAACTGCGGGATGGGGACAACGATATTCCTGTTTTAGGCGGCGCAGATCTAAATCATAAATGGCAAGTAAAGCTCTAAACACGATTTTATGCGCCGGGGCCGGCATAAACTTCGCATACCCAATCCCCATGGTGATGATATAAGTGTTTCATTATAAATCAGAATTTTAAAATAAAAGAATATTAACAAGGAAAATGGGATAGCTTGAGTGAGTGAATAAAACTCATTTCTATAGTTATATATCCCAGTGGCAAAGCTGATAGCCCGTGTTGGCCGGTGTTTAATTAAATATTACTTTATAAGATCTATGTCCATAATACTGAGTGGGGACGGAGATGGTACGGCGATGATCACCCTTGTGTAGTTAAGTATAATTTAATTTGTTCAGGTGAACGTGATGGAGATGCGCCTGTTGCCCTGGGATGTTATATGGTAAAATAAAAAAGGAGAATTATCCCTGTGCCCTCAATCGATCTCCCGATCAAACGTTTGGTCCAGCGAAGAGCTGGTGACTGGGTAAGATTTCTACAACGGTCATGCCGGGAAGAGTGGATTAGGCCATGAGCCCATGGGCTATTACGACCCGGCTCTACCGGCCCGGATGATGCGCTACCACTAGCTCAGTGATTACTGGGGTAACTTAAAGACCCTGGAATTTACCTACCGGGTAGTTCGGGTTTGGGAAGAGCCCAGGCAATCCGTAATAGAGCGGGGACTTATCGGTCTTTACCCCCTGCTTCCGTTAATGAAGGGAGAAAAAGGAGAAGAGGCCAGACAGGTTTTACAGCAGAGTATAACAGTAGTAAGCGAAATTGAGGATGAGGCTCTCCGGCAGGATCTTCTAGTGGTTATGGGAATCTTGGCCGGGGGTAAATACGCGGCAGAATTGGTTTATTCAATGATAAGGAGGGAAATGGTAATGCAGTCGCCAATTTACCAGGAATGGGTAAGGGAAGAGCGTGCAGAAGCGGAAACTAAAGGCAGGATGGAAGGCCGGATGGAAAAATCCTAAGAGATTATCTGCAAGTACCTCTCCCACAATTCGGGCAGCACTCTGCTGATTTGCAAGAAAAGGTGCAGAAAATAAGCGACCTCCAAATCCTGGACCGCATTCTGGAAGAACTGTTTACTGCTGATACTATAGAGGAAGCACGGGCAGTTATTTTAGTAAAGATCGCCGGGAACCTCCAGTAGGTGCTTTTAGGCTCCGAACAACTGCGCTGCCGGCTCAGGAGTACGCCTAAATTATCCCTGCGGTGCAGAACCTAATTCTAGTTGGAATCCAAATATGATACGGGGGATATAAAGATGAATCCTTTGGAGCGAATTACAATTGATCCTTCGGTTTGTCACGGGAAGGCCTGCATCAAAGGAACTAGGATACCTGTAAGTGTTATTTTGGATAACCTTGCTGAAGGTATAAGCCAGGAAGAAATCCTGAAGAGTTATCCTTCTTTATCCTTGGAAGATATTAAGGCAGCAATAGCTTACGGTGCTATGCTGGCTAAAGAACGACATATTGCCCTGTAAATTAAGGGGAATAAAGATGCTGAGATTTAAAATCGATGAAAATCTTCCCATTGAGATTGCTGATCTTCTCAGGGAAGCAGGTTATGAAGCTGAAACTGTCTGGTCAGAACAAATCCAAGGATTTTCTGATATTGAACTTTTAGGTATTTGCCGGAATGAAAAGCGGGTTCTAGTTACCCTTGATATGGATTTTTCGGATATTCGCAGGTATAGACCTGAAGATTATCAAGGAATAATTTTACTTCGTATAGCGTCTCAAGGCAAACAGAGTGTTATAAATCTTTTCAAAAAAGTCATCCCCCACCTACGTTATCAGAATCTTATTGGATATTTATGGATAGTACAAAAAGATCGAATCAGGATTAGAGGACCTGAAAGATGAAAGGTCCAAATCCTGGACCGCATTCTAGATGAGCTGTTTACTGCTGATACTATAGAAGAAGCGCGGGCAGTTATTTTAGGAAAGATCGCCGGGGGCCTCCAGTAGGTGCTTTTAGGCTCCGAACAACTGCGCTGCCGGCTCCGGGGTACGGATTTGGGCACAAGAGAACAACCCTTCGCTTGTTCTTAGGTGACACTGGGGCCATTGTTGAAGAAGGTGTAAGAATGAACCTGTTGCAATGTTGCCATTTGAGCGATAGTGACAGGTACTTTGAGGAATTGTTAGCCGGCTCTGCAGATCTGTCCCTTTTAGGGAATATCGAGTTGAATCCTGAGGAACTCGATCACCTGGCGAAGTTGATTGCTGGGGAATTAGGGAAACCTGATTTTGCTCAAAGAGGCTCTTTAAGTGTCGCCGTCTTTCTTGTTGGCATGGGTGTGAATTATTATCATGACAACTTCTGGGCCCCTGTATATACCGCCCTCGGGCTGCCTCCCGGACAGATTAAATGGCAGCGGCTGTTAGGGGAGGCTTTTCTGGCAACCGTTGAGAAATATAATTTGCCTGCATTTTCGGATGAATTGCGTTATATTATGCCTATCCTGGCCCACGGTATCGTCCCAAATGCATACCTGAACGACTATTTTAGCGATGTGGTGCTGGCCATATATTACGAAAGGGAAAGAGCAGGACTGCCGGTGATGGAGGCCGAGATAGCCCATCTGGCGACCAACTGGCGCCGGGACTATCATACCCGTAATGAACTGGAAAGAGAACTTGCCGAAGTAAAAGGCCATGAAAGTTCTTTGGCCCTGGCCATGGATATGTGGAAAAACAAAGAAAAGTTGGAGCGGTTGCAGGACCTGCGGGCCGGGGTTGAAGATTCCGTAGAGTTAAAGGCCGCTTTGGCTGTTCCTGAAGGTTGGTTGGAACAGGCTGAAGCTGAACGGAGCCGCTTGCAGCAACAAATCGACGCCTACTATAGTTCATTGAAGCATTTGCAGGAGATTGCAGCCGTCCAAGAAGCCGGTCATGTCGAGATTAACGCGTTAAACAGGGCGATAGAAGACGCCGGCAAAGAAATAATGGGCCACTGGGATGATAGTTTTGCAGGCAAGATAGAGGGCCTGCCGGTCGATGAGATTAATAAGCTGGCTTGGGAATATACGGAAGGCAATCGGGTATTCGTAGGATCAGGTCGCTTTTGGGTATGGCTATTACGTTTGCTTTTACGTCGCCGGTACCGGCAGGTAAAGCAGTGCCGGCAGATGCTTGAAGAAAAGCTTGATGGTCTTCCTGTGCGAAGTGAGCTGATGGCTAATCCATGGCCGGCTTTGCCCAAGGTTTTACGGGAACTACAGCAGCTTTTACGGGATTATCATAAGTTAGAAATACTTTTAGAGAACCTTCGTAAAGCAGAGCAGGGAATTTTTGCGACCAGCCCTGCCCTTGATAGAATTTCCGAAACAGAAATCGCCCTCTGGCAGGAGAGGTTAACTAAACTGAACAGAAAAATAGCCGAATATAAAATGAATCTGGTCCGGCTGGGCAAAGGCGATTTAGAAGAAGGGTTGAGGAAGCTGTCTGAACAGAGGAGTATTCGCTGCGAAATTGAGACTATTGTGGCGGAACTCAATCGTGATGATATTGATTCCTTGGTGGCTATATTGCCATTGATAGAAAAGTACCCTGAGGAAACTTCCCTGTTCAATGACTTGATTGCTATCCGGGAGAAGGAAAATAATATCTTGGAAAAACTTAAAACAATTAAAGAACCGTTATATTTCCTTAATGAATCAACCCGTATATTTATATTGCAGGGTGGGAACCTGGCGGAAAAATTCGTATTTCATTCCCTGTTATTAATGCAAAAACTCGACAAAGGTGAGGAACCCATTGGCGATATTGTCTTACCCTCGCGGATTATTCGGGCTATGGAAAAGTGGTGGTACCAGCAGGGTAAAGACATGCTTGATAAAATGCGCTCCTCAAGGGGTGAGGACAGGGAGTCGTACGGCGTGACTTTACGGCGGCCGGTTATCAAATTGGATACTATCGCAAGATCCATCAAGGTTGAATTCCCCGAACAAACGGTGGGAGGACCGGCAAGGGCAACATTGGTGATACGGGGAAAAAGCGGTACTGTAAGAGAGGTCAATATCCCGGTACATAAAGTGGGAGAAGGGCAGTATAGGACCGGAATTGTTGACGTTAATCTCGAGCCGCCGGAACCTGTTTATCACTTTGAGTTTCGCGCCGGGGAAATTTTTCGCTCCTGGAAGATTAACGGTATCGACGGCAATAATGCTTGCTTGCTTTTTAGTTCGCAAAGAAAGCTGATCGAAGACGAACGGCTGCCGGAAGACGGTGCTTATCTGGTTGCTCCTGCCGGCAGCAGGGTGATGCCTGTCGAGGCGGTAAAAGAACAGGAAAGATTGACAGGTTCCTGGTCGGATTATGAATACTGGTATCTGGATCTAGATGGAATTGATGCAGTGCTGGTCAGGAATGAAAAAGAGGCAGCGGTTTTTAAAAAGCTCCCGGAAAAACTGGAACCAGGGTTACTTGGAGGAGAAGAAATAGTTATCGTAAAAACAAGGGAGGGACCGGTCTACCGGGGTAAACTACCGATGCTCTTGTTCTCGAAAAACGAGCAGGAAGAGCTGCGCTCTTATGGTGTGCGCCTGGACTGGGCCGGGGTTGCTAAATATGTTTCTTTAGATACCCCGGGGGCGGTTATCAGTAAGGATGATATTATTTTTGTACCCCTTGCCGTTCTCTTCGGCGATGTATATGGAGTATGCGGGATTACTTTGATTTACCGGGAGAGCGTCCTGTGGCATCAAAAGTGTGTCGTGGTGCCCGATTTGACATTAGAGTTTGATCGGGTGATATACAGCCCTCAAGATGGAAAAAGAGAAACAGGGCGATTGGAATTAAGTTCGCGGCATTATTTTACTTTCTTCGTCCGGCCCCCGGCGCAACTGGTCGAAAGCTCACCCGGCAGGACCCTGGTTGAGTTTGATACCCGCCAAAACCAGATTGTTGGACAATTGGGTTATTCTATAGATCAAGATAACGACTTCCGGGTGGAAGTTTATATAGATATTCCCGCTGTTCGTTGGCGGGGAAGTGCCGATACTCCCTGGAAAGCGGAAGTCGAAGAGATCTGGCATGAAGAACTGGGTGAAATCGAGGTTAAATTGCCGGCGTGTATTTCGGGAATGGTTAAATTGGCATTAGACAATGGGCGGCAGGTTATCTCCCGCCAGATAAGAAAAGGAGTTGCCGTCTTTAATTTGCGCCAGCTCAGTGACACCCTGGGGAGTGATAACCTGCCGGTTCACGATTTATATCTAAGTTTTCAGGATAGTACTATTCCGGCGTGTCTTTTGGTGCGCGTGCGGATGCGCTGGCAGGTTGCCGATATTTCTATAGTGCAGAGGTTAGAGGGCGAAAGACGTATCGTTGTTCTGGCCTGGCAAGATTTCGGGGTAGTTACCAATAGAATTGTACGTTTGTGGCCGTTAGGGTTGCCAGGGGCAGATATGCTTGAACGCCGTGTCCCTGACGGCGTATCCAAGGTGGAGATTAGGGAACATTACAGGCGGCTGCCGGCGGGCGGCTACAGGCTGCAGTTTACTATCGATGATCCCTGGGAAGAAGATGAAGTTTTACTGCCGGATCCTGAAAGCGAAAACTGCATAGATGTAATGCTTGGCGATAAAGCGGAAATATTACAGGATATATTGCAAAATGGGCTGTTGATCGAATCTTTTGCCTGTGAGGGCGAAATTATCCCGGCCGGAAGATTATACTGGATCCAGGATATTGCTATAAAACCCGAGTTTCTGGGAGAGGAACGGTTCCAGGGCAACATTTGTACTGTTGATGAGCACGGCAATACGATTATCCTGGATTGTAATCCGGTAAGCTTTTATCTGGATTTAGATGAATTAAGCAGGTTGCCTTTTCTGATAGATAGAGATAGGGACGGGGCGACATATTGCAAAAGATGCCGGGTATTGTTTTGGGAGATAGCTCATCAAGAATGCGGGCGTCAAGGGCAAGTAATTCTGCCTGAATATATTTTCGTCCAGATAAGGAGAGGTAAAAATGGGCCTGGATCCGTTGCGGACAACTGAGGCGGTAGTCGGCAAATACCTGGATTATTTAGAGACGACCTTTGCTTTTAAAGATACGGACCTGCGTCGGCAGTTGGCAGAGGAATTGAGTAAGGAAGGAAAGTTTGCCAAAGGTCCTATCTTGGAGGCCATCCCCCCCTTCAAGACCGGCTGCTCAATAGATGAGCTGATTGAGCAGGGTGTGTTATCACCAGAATTTAGGAAACTACAAACACCAGCTTTGCCGCTGGAGCGTCCCCTGTATTTACATCAAGAAATTGCCATACGCAAATTAGTTGAAAATAGAAGGAATATCATTATTGCAACTGGTACGGGCAGCGGCAAGACGGAAACATTCCTGGTGCCTATTCTCAATTACTTATTCCGGCAACAGGAAGAGGGTATCCTCGGTCCGGGGGTGCGGGCCTTGTTGCTGTACCCCATGAATGCCCTGGCCAATGACCAGTTAAAAAGACTGCGCACCCTGTTAAAGAATTATCCAGCTATTACTTTTGGTAGCTATACTGGTGAGACAGAAAGGGATGAGAGAAAGGCAATTGAACAGTTCAGAAGAATGAATCCCCGGGAAGATTTGCTGCCCAATCAATTGTTGTCCCGGGAGCAAATGCAGGCAACCCCGCCGCACATTTTACTTACCAACTATGCTATGCTGGAATATTTATTGCTGCGGCCCCAGGATAATGTTTTTTTTGATGGTGAATATGCCCGGGATTGGCGGTTTATCGTGATTGATGAGGTCCATACCTATTCCGGAGCTAAAGGAATAGAGATGGCCATGCTCCTACGCAGGCTGAAAGATAGGGTTTGTGAAAGCAGGCCTGGCACCCTGCAGTGTATAGGTACTAGTGCTACATTAGGTGTAGATGAAAAAGGGTTCCGGGAAGTGACTGAGCTTGGAACCAAGCTTTTTGGCGAAAAGTTTGAATGGATCGAAGATAATCCTGCCCGGCAAGATGTGGTAGTGGCCTTTAAAAAACATTTAAAGGTTGCTGAGAGCAGTTGGGGCAAACCTGGGAGTGAGCTTTACGGCAAATGGTCGGAAGTTATTGATGGCGATGAGCCAGACAAGATTGAAAGGTTAATAGCTGGCGGGTTGGAATCAGGTATTCCCCAAAATATTTTAACTCTGGCGCAAAAAGATTGCCGGGGGGAATGGTCCAGATTTATTTATCTGGTACTTTCGGGAGACAGCAGGGTTATTACCCTGCAACAGAGACTGGAACAGGGGCCTTGTTTTCTACAGGATGTTGCCCGGGAATTATTTCCCGGGGTCCAGGACGGTCAAAACCGCCTGGTAGCATTGGTTTATCTGGCCAATAAGGCCAGGCTGGAACCCGGAAGCCAATCCCTGCTGCCGGCCAGATACCATTTATTTATCCGGGCACTAGAAGGTGCGTATGTTTCTTTGCTCCCTGAAAAGAGGCTTTATCTGGAACGACGGGAACAGATTAAAGGTGCAGATGGTAAAATGTTTCCTGTATTTGAAGCAGCTACCTGCCGTCAATGTGATGCGCTGTATCTTGTAGGCGAAGTGGTACGTGGAGGGGAACACGATATTCTTAAACAGCCGGGCAGGCGTTTCTATGAAGACAATAACAACCTTGTCTATTTTTTGCTCCTTGACGATAAAATGCCGGTTCCCGAGAATGAAGATGAAATAGTGGCAAGCGGTGAGGATATACCGCCAGGAGAGGAATATCATTTATGTGGTGGGTGCGGGGCCGTCAGGCCTAAAACTGATGCTGCAACCCTTTGTAGTTGTGGTGAGAAAAGCTTATTTTTGGTAATTAAAGTCTCCGCTAAAAACGGGAATGTATATAAGTGCCCGGCCTGCGGGAGCATTAATTCTCTCGGTTCCGTGGTGCGGCGGTTTGTCCTCGGTGCGGAGGCGGTTACCAGCGTTCTGGCGACTGCCCTTTACCAGCAGATACCGGAGCAGGTGGAAGTAATGCAAGATGATGATACTGAAACAGACGACTGGGAGGTTCCCGACAATATAAGCTTTCACAAAAGTAATCGTCGCCTGCTTATTTTTTCCGACAGCCGCCAGGATGCCGCTTATTTTTCTACTTATTTGCAAGCCTCATACAATCAAATTTTGCAGCGCCGCCTAATTATCATGACGCTGGAGAAGTATAAAAGCCAGGTGGTGGCCAATGAATGGCGGGTAAACGATCTGGCAAACTTTGTTAAAAGGATGTTGTATGATCTGCAATTGTTCCCGCAAATGAGTATGCAGCAGTTGGAAATAGAAGCATGGAAATGGGTGTTGCATGAATTCATTGTCAGCGATCGCATTATCGGCTTGGAAGGGCTGGGTTTAGTTGGTTTTAAGCCGGTATTACCGCCGGGTTGGAACCCACCCAGGGCTTTGTGTAAAGAACCGTGGAATTTTACGGTTGCAGAGGCTACTGATTTAATCATGGTTTTGCTGGACACGGTCAGAAAAAGCGGCGCCGTTCGTTTTCCGGATGTTGTGGATCCCCGAGATCCTTTCTTTGCACCTAGAAATAAAGAGTTTTATTTTAAAGAAAACATGTCTTACCCCGGCCGGGTTTACAGTTGGACTCCTACCCGCAAGGGTGGCAATAACTCCCGTATGGATTATTTATTACGCCTGGCTGCTGTGCAGGGCGGGATTGACCGCGAAAAAGTCGAAGAGCTGCTGGTGCAAATTTGGAACCGGTTGTTAACGGGTGAAAGGGCGCCGTGGAAGGGCCATTTTTCCAGCCATCATGAGTCCCAGGGCCTGGGGGAAGTATACTGCCTGAAACCGGAATACTGGCGGGTGCTGCCGGCAGTAGTTGATGATACTGTTACCTGGTATCGCTGCAGCAGGTGCCGGCGCCTGACGTTATATAACATTAAAGGTGTTTGCCCGACTTACCGGTGTGATGGCCAGTTGGTCGCCTGCAATCCAGCTCAGGAAATGGCCGGCAACCACTACCGAAAATTGTATCTGGATATATTGCCCTTGATCATGCAAACCAGTGAACATACAGCCCAGCTTACTACAGAGAAGGCTGCTGAAATACAGCAAAAATTTAATGATGGGCAGATTAATGTTTTAAGTTGTTCTACTACCTTTGAGCTGGGGGTTGACGTCGGAGAACTGGAAACTGTTTTTATGCGTAATGTACCGCCTTCGGCT
Source organism: Moorella humiferrea (assembly GCF_039233145.1). Lineage (NCBI taxonomy): Bacteria > Bacillati > Bacillota > Clostridia > Neomoorellales > Neomoorellaceae > Neomoorella > Neomoorella humiferrea. Next base: position 1,098,202 of record NZ_CP136419.1, read on the forward strand.
ACCAATTACATCCAGCGGGCCGGCAGGGCAGGGAGGAGAACAGATTCTACGGCCTTTGTCCTTACCTTTGCTCAGCGTCATTCCCATGACTTTTCTCATTATAATGAACCCCTGCGAATTATTAAAGGCGAAATCCGGCCACCCCATATAAAGATTAGCAATGACAAAATTATAAAGCGACATATGTATGCCGTCGCCCTGGCAATGTTTTGGAAATTAAGGCCGGAGTATTTCGGGCAGGTCAAAACCTTTTTCCCTGAATCTGGTGAGACGGCCTCTCAGGCGTTAGGAAAATTGTTGCGTGATAAACCCGGGGAATTACAAAAAAGTCTTAGTAGGATTATTCCCAACGAGATGCAGGAAAGACTGGGGGTTCATGACTGGAGCTGGCTGGACGGACTTTTAGTTGAAACCGTTGGCGTACTGAGCAAGGCAGAGGCGAAGGTAATGGCGGATTTGCGCGAATTGAAAGCCATTGAAGCAGAGTATAGCAGGACCAAAAACCACTTGAAAGCCCAGGCCGTCCATAAAACCATTAATACCATTGAAAAGCGTTATATTCTAGATTTTCTGGCGCAACAAAATGTAATTCCCAAGTATGGCTTTCCGGTAGATGTGGTGGAATTACAGATTTACCATCACGGTGAAGAAGCCAGGGGTCTGGAGCTGGATAGGGATCTCAAAGTTGCTTTGTCTGAATATGCACCTGGGAGTCAGGTGATAGCAGGAGGCAAATTATGGACCAGCAAGTATATTAAAAAACTTCCAGACCGGAATCCTGTGGAATACGCCTACGCGATCTGTGATTACTGCGGGTACTACCAGAGCGATATAGCCGAAAAAAATACCCCTATGGATACCTGCATTTGTGGTAATAAAATAGGAAACAATCGCGGTATATTTATTGTCCCGGAATTTGGCTTTATTGCCGGGCCGCCTGAAACGCCTACAATGACCAAACCACAAAAGACGTATACCACCAGGAAATTCTTTGCTCAGGAAGAAAATATCGAACAGGAAATTACCTTTACTTTAAACGGTTTCAAGCTCAATTTGCAAGCCGGCGCCGGCAGGCTGGCCGTAATTAATAGTGCCGGGAAGAAGGGGTTTAAAATCTGCCAGTCTTGCGGCTATGCTGAGGTTAATACCGGGGAGCCCCTGGGTCCCCACGAGACGCCCTGGGGGATAAAATGTAATGGTAGAGCTGCCCGTTATTCATTGGGTTACGAGTTTTACACTGATGTTTTAAGATTATGGTTTCCGGAATACCATGATCAACGTGAGGGTTTCTGGGAGTCTGTCTTATACGGCATTTTAGAGGGAGCCTGCAGTGCACTGGACATTGAGCGCCAGGATGTCGATGGTACTTTATACCCCTATGCAGGCAATCCTTACAGCCCTGCGCTGGTATTATTTGATGATGTGCCGGGTGGCGCAGGCCATGTCAAGCGGATTGCGGAAAAAGATAATCTGATGCGAGCTCTGCACCGGACGTTGGCGATACTCTCCAGATGCGAATGCGGTGGTAGTCTGGCCAACACAAGTTGCTACGGTTGCCTGCGCAATTATACCAACCAGTATTGCCATGATAAACTGAACAGGGGCTATGTAATAGAGTTTATAAAGAAACTGTTAAGTAGTTCTCCTTCTGTCTAACGGGCGATTTGGGGATCGGCGGTAAGGATGGGCAGGTTTTCTATCCGGGCGTGGGTAGCAAGAAGCTGAAAGGCCTTGCATATCACGTAAATATGGGTTACACTTATTTACGTGGAGGTGTTTAAAATGGAATACCAAAATATTACTTTATCCCTACCAAAGCAGGTACTGCAAAGGGTTAAGCATATAGCCATAGAGAGGCAAACCTCTGTGTCAGGCCTTTTGGCTCGAACCCTTGAGGAACTCGTCCGGCAAGAAGATAGCTACGCCAAGGCTCGCGAACGCCATACTGCTTTGTTAAGAAATGGTGTTTGCCTTGGTACCGAGGGTAGAATTACTTGGCGGAGAGCAGATATCCATGAACGATAATTTAAGGCGCCAGTTCGTCGATACTAATGTCCTCGTTTATGCTCATGATACCTCGGCTGGTATAAAACATGAGAAGGCCAGGGATCTTATATTAAGTTTGTGGGACTCCCGTCAGGGCTGTATTAGTCTGCAGGTGCTGCAAGAATTTTACGTGACGATAGTTCAAAAGGTAGCAAAACCGGTTGCGCCGGAAACGGCCGCAAGGATAATTGCCGATTTAGGCCAGTGGACGCTACATGTGCCTGATGTCGAGGATGTTCTGGAAGCTATTGAAATCCAGCAGCGGAATGAACTATCATTTTGGGATTCGCTTATTATTTGCAGCGCCAAAAAGTTGGGCTGCGATGTCATCTGGACAGAAGACCTTAATAACGGCCATCATTACGAAGGGATAGTGGTTTTAAACCCGTTCCATCTGGATTGAGCAATCTGCTGATTTGCAAGAAAAATTGCAGCCGCTTACAGCGGCCCAGATTTACAGTTTCTTTGCCGATGTGCCCCAATCCCGGTCTTGAGGAGAGTGCAAAAGGGGGATTTGCCGGCCTTGCGCTATGGACGGCAACTGCGCATACCGGCGAGCGCTTTAGAAAAATTAGGACGCCCAAAGTGAAGGAAGGTAGGAGTTTGGAACGGTTTAAGTTCTATTCCTTGACTGATGAGGAGAAGCATAGCCTGCTTCAAAGAATTGCTGCCTGCTTAAAAGGAAGAGAGGAGATAGCCTTTGCCTATCTTCACGGTTCTTTTCTCTGTGAAGGTCCTTTTAGGGATATTGATCTGGCCGTTTATATCAATGATGAGGGGATAGATTCAGATTACTTCCTTTATGAGATGCAGTTGGAAGATTCCCTCCGGCAGCTCATTCCTTTCCCAATCGATGTCAGGGTTATTAATAGAGCTCCTTTATCCTTCAAATATACCGTTCTAAAAAACGGTTACCTGTTAATAGAGAATGTCCCAAATATCAGAGTTGATTTTGAGGAATACACGCTGGACAGGTATTTTGATTTTGCCCCGTTTCGGAAACGCTATTTAAAGGAGACGCTTGGCCTTGAAATTTGATGCTTTAAAAGCCGGCAAACTTCTTGCTGCGTTCAAGCAGGCTCAAAAGCGGCTGCAAGACCTGGCCCGCTTGCCAAAAGAGGAGTTTTTGGCTGATCCTGATAAAATAGGCAGCGCTAAATATCATTTCATCCTGGCCATTGAAGCAGCCATTGATTTAAGCAATCATATTATCGCCAGAAACAATTTGAGAATACCGGAGGATTACGCTGATACCTTTCGTGTTTTGGGTGAGGTTGGCATTTTTCCTCCTGAATTTACTGCTACTCTCATTAAAATGGCTAGATTCAGGAACAGGCTGGTCCATATTTATTGGGACGTGGATAATGATACCCTCTATAATATTTTAGTGAACGGGCTCAAAGATCTCGATGCTTATTTAAAGGCAATGGGCAAATTTTTCACTGGTAACAAGGAAGAGCCCTAGATTCACGGTGCGGCCCATTTTTTACGCTACCGGCTGCAGGGAGAGGCCGGGCAGAGGGCCGGGACCGCCGGGTCCGCTGGATTATCGCATAGTCCTTATCGGTTCTATGCTGCCGGACATTATCGACAAGCCCCTGGGCGGGGTAATTTTCAAGGAAACCCTGGGTAACGGCCGTATCTACGCCCATACCCTGGTTTTTTTATTATTTGCCAGCGCCGCCGGCCTGCTGTGGTGGCGGCGTTACCGGCGGCCGGGGGGCATGGTCCTGGCCGAGGGGAGCCTCATGCACTACCTGCTGGACGGGATGTGGCGCTATCCGGCTACTTTCCTCTGGCCCCTGTACGGCTGGGGCTTCCCCCGGGGCCATCCGGAAGAGTGGTTCTGGCAGTGGCTGGCGGGGCTCCTGCATGACCCTTCTGTGTATGTGCCGGAAGTAACGGGTGGTGTCATACTTGTGGTTATTTTCGGGCGGCTTGTCTGCCGGGTAGGATTATTACCAAAAATGGCGAATATAGCAAGTGGACTTTTGGATGTTAACAAAATTTGCCCCTATAAATGCTCGTTGCAGGCGGGCCCGGAGATAGGAGGGTTATATGTGCGCATCAAGGGTTTATGGTCGTATCTGGCGGTTGTAGGTATGGTTTATACCCTCACCGCCGGGGGATAAGGGGGTGATCCCCACCGGCATCCCTGCCAGGGTCGAGGCGGTGGTAATGCTAAAGAGGCTGATGTAATTAAGGCTAGCTTTCTCCGGGAGCAGTGATTATTTGCCGGTCATGAATTCGGGAAGAGGCCTGCCTTATTTACCGGGGCGGGCCTAGTTATTATAACTTACCGCGGCCGGCGGCCGGAATTATCGGCGAAGGAAAAATACTTGACAAAAAGAAAAACTTGGTTAAAATGAAATTCGATAACCGAAATTTACGGGAGGCGAAAGAACTTGGGCGGCCCGCAAGAGCCGACGCGGGAATTGGAGTATCTGCTGCGGCAGATCAACCATGTAATAAACCACTCTACCCGCAGCTATCTTGCCGAGCGGGGATTAACCATGCCCCGCTTTTGGGTTTTGAGCAACATGGTCGCCGATCGCCCCCTGACAATGGGGGAACTGCAGCGACGGCTGCTGCAGGCGCCGGGAACGGTTACCGGCCTGGTGGACGGCCTGGTGGAAGAAGGCCTGGTCCGGCGCTGGCGGGATGAAAACGACCGTCGATTGGTGTTTCTTGCCCTTACGCCGGAAGGGGAAAGATTCCTGGAGGAAATTTTGCAGTTCCGGGCGGCCGTATTGGAAAAGGCCCTCGTCGCCCTGGACGTTGGTGCAATAGAGGGGCTTAATAAAGAGCTTTCCCTAATCTTAAAAAACCTAAAAAACCAATTTCCCTGCAAGACGGGCTGCAAAGCCGATAGAGGAACAGGAGCAGTCTAGATCGTTACGGTGCGGGTACGGGCGCGTTCTTCCGGAACTGAGAGGGGTGGCAAAGGTTATGGTTTATTCCATAGAAGTGCAGGACTTGATCAAGCGCTTCGGTGATTATGAAGCCGTAGCGGGGATAAATTTCAGTATAAATAAAGGCGAGGTGTTCGGTCTGCTGGGGCCAAACGGCGCTGGTAAAACGACCACCATCCGCATGCTGGCTACCTTGCTACCGCCGACTTCGGGGAGAATATTTGTGGAAGGGTTGGACGTTCGCCGCCACGGCGGCCTGGTCAGAAGGTTGCTCGGTTACGTCCCCCAGGCCCTCTCGGCCGACGGAACTCTGACCGGTTATGAAAACCTCCTGCTTTTTGCCAAGTTACTACGCCTGGGTAAGGGAGAACGCGAGAGGCGTATTGACGAGCTCCTGAACCTCCTCAATCTGCAGGACGCCGCCCATAAGCTGGTACGGGAATACTCCGGCGGCATGGTGCGCCGCCTGGAGATTGGGCAGGCCATCCTGCACCGGCCCCATATTCTTATTTTAGATGAGCCGACGGTGGGCCTGGACCCGGTGGCCCGCCACACCGTTTGGAACACTTTAAAGCAACTGCGCGAGGAGACGGGGTTGACGATCTTAATTACCACCCATTATATGGAGGAAGCCGAAGCGACCTGCCGGCGGGTGGCAATCATGAACCGCGGGCGGATTGTAGCCCAGGGCACGCCCGAAGAGTTGAAAAGGGCGACGGGCAAACCGGATGCCACCCTGGAAGACGTTTTTACGTTTTATACCGGCGATCAGGTGGAGACAGGGGGGAGTTTCCATGAGTTACGAAAAACCCGCCTACGTGTCCAGCGTTTCAACTGATAAATCTGTTAAGGAGGGCAATCGCACCCGGAGTGCCGGTTCCCCTATAGCGGCCTATCTTACCGGCGCCCTGGTGGTGGCCGAAATGGAAGCCCGCAAACTCCGCCACGATCCTACGGAGTTGTTTACCAGGGCCGTCCAGCCGGTTTTATGGCTGCTGATATTCGGCCAGGCCTTTTCCCGCATCCGGGCCATACCGACAGGAGGCATAAATTACCAAACCTTTATGGCACCGGGGATTCTGGCCCAGTCGATGATGTTTATCGCCATTTTTTACGGCCTGAGCATTATCTGGGACCGCGACCAGGGTATCTTACAGAAACTCCTGGTCATGCCCGTACCGCGGGCCGCCTTTGTCACGGGCAAGGCTTTAGGTGCCGGCATCCGCGCCTTGAGCCAGGTGGTTATTATTCTCTTCCTCGCCTTTTTGCTGCGCCTGGATATCCGCTGGAGTATCACCGGGATAGTTTTCAGCGCCCTGGCGGTTATTGTGGGGGCTTCTTTCTTTGCCACCCTGTCCATGATATTCGCCGCCCTTGTCAAGACGCGGGAGCGGTTCATGGGGATCGGCCAGGTGATTACCATGCCCCTGTTTTTTGCCAGTAACGCCCTTTATCCTATTGACATTATGCCCGCCTGGCTACAGGTGGTGGCTAAAGTTAACCCTTTAAGTTATGTGGTGGAACTGCTGCGCGGTTACTTGCTGAACGGTGCCGTGGCGGGGAGCTGCCATGCCTGGATGGTTCTTTTGGGTGCCACTATAATGATCCAGGTAATCGCCACCTACCTGTATCCCCTGATCGTCACTTAAAGGGGAGGCTGTACGGGTAGAAACGGCTGCCGAAAACCTGCCCCGGCCTTAAGGCTGGCGCCCATGATCGAAGCTACATACCGTGAGGTGGACAGCACGGTGAAGGCCAAGGACGTAGTGCTGGAGCGGGTGCAGAGCATCAGCGCGGTAGCCGAAGAGACGTCGGCCTCGGCGGAAGAGATAGCGGCCTTGGCACAAGAGCTGTCGGCCTCCACCCAGGATATAGCGGCCAATGCCCAGCAGGTGCTGGAGGTAGCCAGGCAGCTGGAGGAACAGGTATATTATATTACGGTCCGGCCGTAGGCGGTACACGCGCCTTACGGCCGGCCTTTTTTGTCGCCGGGGGAGGCACGAAATATGGTACGCCCAGCATTTAAGGGGAGTCCCCTTGAAAAGTGCGGTGTGCAAATGATTGCTAATGTATCAAGATTAAACATGGATGATTTTTGGGAAAACCAAAATACAAATTTGTAAAACCAAATTTTAAACAAAAAAATATGTTAAACCAGAAGGAATCTGCTTTTAAATAGCGAATTAAATTAGCAAAACAAAAAGATATTTTTTTGTTTGCGGAAAGGGGGGGATGAGGTCTTGCGGGCTGAAGACCGGCGGCGAGAAATCATAAGGCATTTAGAAGACTATGGTATTGTCAAAGTTACTGAACTTAGCAATTTGTTTCAGGTGACGGAAGAAACCATTCGCCGCGATTTAGAACGCCTGGAGGCCGAGGGCTATTTGAAGCGGACCCACGGCGGCGCCGTAAAAATAGCCTCTACCCAGGAAGAGACCGCCTTCCACATCCGCAACATGCGCAACCGCTATGAAAAACAATTAATAGGCAGGAAGGCGGCCGAACTGGTTCAGCCCGGCGACGTTATTGCCGTTGACGCCAGCACTACCGCTCTACAATTTGTTAATTTTATTAAAGATAAAAAGGATCTGGTGGTAATCACCCACGCCCTGAAGGTGGTCATGGCCCTGGCAGGCAATGCGGATATTACGGTTATATGTACAGGCGGCACCTTGCATTCGCGCACCTTTTCCTTTGTAGGGCCTCTAGTGGAGAACGCCCTGGCAAGTTACAACATTAAGAAGGCTTTCATCTCTTGTAAGGGGGTTACCCTGGAGGAAGGCATCACTGAATCTACCGAGGTCCAGGCCAGGGTGAAAGCAGAAATGGTACGCGGAGCCAAAGAGATCATTCTACTGGCCGATCATGATAAATTCGGCACGGCGGCCCTGGCTACGGTGGCGCCGGTAAAGGCAGTACACAAGTTGATTACTGATATGGGCACGCCTGAGGAGGAATTGGAAAAATTTCGCCGAGCCGGGGTGGAAGTAGTGGTGGCTGAGGGGGCAAGCGTTGCACCGGGCGGGCGATTGGCATAAGCATATTGGGCGATAGGGAAGGACGGAATTTTACATGAGCCGAAAGCCTTTTCTGCAAATGAAAAATATAAGTAAAACTTTTCCGGGTGTTCGTGCTTTGGACGAGGTCCAACTAGAAATTCTACCAGGTGAAGTTCATGCTCTAGTGGGGGAGAACGGAGCCGGTAAATCAACATTAATAAAGATTTTGGCTGGTGTAGAACAACCCGATCCAGGAGCGGAAATTTTAATTGACGGACATCCCGTGAATATCCGGCAACCCATTGACGCTAATCAGCAAGGTATTGCTGTTATTTATCAGGATTTCAGCCTTTTTCCTAACCTTACGGTAGCAGAAAATATAAGTTTTGGAAAGGAAATTGGTCTGGGTAAGCGTTTGGTCAACTGGAATGAGATTAAAGAAACGGCTACAAAGGCACTTGCAGAGCTTGGGATCGAGTTAGATCTTAATTTACAACTAGAAAGGTTGCCTGTAGCCAAACAACAACTTGTAGCTATTGCCCGCGCCCTTGCTTTTAATGCAAGATTTATTATCATGGATGAACCCACTTCTTCCCTGTCCCGTGGTGAGGTTGAGAACCTGTTTAAAATCATCGCCACCTTGAAAGAGAAGGGAATCGCTATTCTTTTCGTTAGCCATAGACTACAAGAATTATTTACTATTGCCGAACGATTTACTGTTTTACGCGACGGTAAATATATTGGTACCTATCTTAAGGAAGAATTGAATGAAGACAAGCTCATTTCCTTAATGGTAGGACGGAAGATAGAATTCGTCAAGCAATCACGAAGTTCCCCGGGACCGGTTTTGCTGGAGGTTAAATCCATAACAAAAAAGGGGAACTTTAAAGATATTTCTTTTACCCTGCATAAAGGAGAGATCTTGGGACTTACCGGTTTGGTCGGTGCAGGCAGGACAGAAGTAGCCCAGGCTTTGTTTGGCCTTAATGTACCAGAAAGCGGAGAAATTTTTTTGGAGGGTGTTAAAGTAAATATACACTCTCCAGAAGAAGCCATGGGTTTAGGCATTGCCTATATTCCGGAAGGCAGACAGCGTGAAGGCTTGGTGTTGAGGCAATCGGTAGCCCAAAATGTTTCTCTTGCCGTGTTAAAAAAGCTGCGGAGCAAATTTGGCCTACTGAATGCTGGCAAAGAACGGCAGCTGGTAGAAGAATATATGGAGGCTCTTGACATAAGGCCGCGTCTGCCTAATATGCTGGCCATGCAGCTTTCCGGAGGCAATCAACAAAAAGTAGTGCTGGCTAAATGGCTGGCAACCCATCCTAAAGTATTAATTATAGACGAACCCACAAATGGCATAGATGTCGGCGCTAAAGCCGAAATCCACAAACTCCTTAAGCGGTTGGCTGAACAAGGTATGGGAATTATTATGATTTCATCCGAGCTTCCCGAAATTTTGGCGGTTAGCGACCGTGTTTTAGTGATGCGTCGAGGACGTTTAGTAGGCGAGTTTGCGATTGAAGAAGCAACTCAGGAAAAAATTATGAACAAGGCATTTATGGGAACGCCTGGTAAGGCAACGGCTTAAACCAGCTGTTGTGCAGATAGGGGTTGAAATGATGAAACAACTTACCAAATCAAAGGAACTATGGATATTTATAATGTTAATTGTTTTATCGGTTTTGATAAGTGTCCGCAGCAGTGTGTTTCTGCGACCTGATAATTTAATCGATTTACTCAAAAACAATGCTGTTTTGGGTATCATGGCTTTGGGGATGACTCTGGTTATTATTACAGGAGGCATAGACGTATCAGTAGGTGCGGTAGTGGCGCTCCTCACTGTTTTAGCCGGTAAATTTATGGTAACCTTTAGCGGCAACCTGTTGCTGGTTTTTTTGGTCGCTATTGCAAGCGGTATTCTCATTGGAATAATAAACGGTACTTTAATTGCCTTGGCTAATATTCCTGCTATTGTTGTTACCCTTGGCTCCATGAGTATTATAAACGGTCTGATGCTTTATTACACTAATGGATCTTGGATTAACGATCTTCCTACCTGGTTTATAGATTTCGGGAAAATCACCTTTTTTAAGTTTACTGATGCTAGCGGAAATATGGTGGGGATCCCTATTCAGATAGTGATTTTCCTAATAATGATCTTTTTGACCTGGGCTTTATTAAAATATACCCTCATTGGTAGAGCTGTATATGCCATAGGAGGTAATCCTGTTTCGGCCAAACGCGTTGGTATAAATATAGGACGTACTTTAATATTTGTGTACGCTTATATGGGTTTCCTTGCCGGCGTGGCGGCTGTCACCCATACGTCTATTATGCGTCAGGTTGATCCTAATGCCTTTTTAGGATTTGAACTTCAAGTGGTAGCGGCAGTAGTGGTAGGCGGAGCCAGCATTACGGGGGGCAGCGGTTCTGTTATCGGCACGGTCCTAGGTGTCTTGTTTATGGCGGTCCTTAACAACGGGCTTATTCTAACCCATATCCCGACATTCTGGCAAAAGATAATTGTTGGCTTGATTATTATATTGGCCGTCAGCTTTGATGTTATCCAAAGGAAACGAATGGAGAAGAGCCTGCCTAGAGTAGATGTTGAATATTAAAGAGGGTGGAAACTTTGTCTAAAACGAGCAAAGAAATGATACTTTTATATGTTTTTATAGGCCTCTTTGTCTTAATGGCAGCGATATCTCCTGCTAAGTTTTTGAGCCTGGGGAATCTCCAGTCTATGGCCACGCAGTTACCCGAGTTAGGTTTAATAGCGCTGGGAATGATGGTAGTCATTCTTACCGGTGGTATAGATCTTTCGATTACGTATACCGCGGCCCTGTCTGGAATAGCCGGCGCCCTAGTCTTGTCTACCGGTTATAACGCGGGGATTGAGGGTGCGGCAGTTATGATTTTGATCATAAAGGCCCTCCTGGCGACCTTGATTACCGCCCTGCTGTGCGGTTCATTGAACGGTTTTCTTGTGTCGTATGTAGGCGTTTCACCAATCCTTGTCACCCTCGGGACCATGACCCTTTTTGAGGGTGTAAGTGTTTGGCTCACCAAAGGCGGGGCCGTATCAGGCTTCCCGGAGCAATTTCAGTGGATTGGCAATGGCTATTTAGGATTTGTTCCCGTTCCAATTTTAATATTTATCGTCTTTGCCATCGTAACCGGAATTCTTTTAGAACGAACAGCGTGGGGAAGAAGTGTCTACATGTTTGGCTGCAACCCGATTGCTACCTATTTTTCGGGCATCAATACGAAAAAAGTAGTAATGTTTGTTTATCTTTATGCGGCCATATTGGCTGCCGTCGCCGCTATCATTATGATCTCCCGTTATAATTCGGCCAAGGTAGATTATGGTTCGTCGTATTTATTACAGAGCGTGGCCATTGTAGTTCTAGGGGGTACCGATATAGCGGGAGGCTATGGCAAAGTAATAGGAACGGTTGTAGCCGTAGGTATCGTTCAGGTGCTCTCCAGCGGCTTAAACTTAATTGGTATAAACAGATTTATAGTTGATGTTACCATGGGTGCCCTTCTGATTGCTGTGTTGTTATTAAACTACTTTATTGGTAAAAGAAAGCAAGAGAAGGGGGTAAGAAAAGAAGCGAAAAAGACAAGCATCGCTGCATAAAAGGTGAGGAGGCAATAAGACCCTCCCAGGAGGTGAGATGGAAAAGAAAAGCATTGAAGGAATTCAATCATATTCTCTTATTCCTAAATTTGCCAAAAGAAAAAAGGAGGTTACAGTTTTGATGAAAAAACTATTGCTATTTCTATTATCGGCGATATTAATGGTTTCCCTTTTAGCTGGTTGCGGCAGCGGCAATTCTAACAACCAGTCCCAACAGCAGCAAGGAAGCCAGCAGACTGCTTCAAACAAGGACAAAAAATACAAGATTGTAGTCATGCCTAAACTGGTAGGTATTCCCTACTTTAACGCTTCTGAACAGGGTGCCAAAAAAGCCGGCCAAGATCTCGGTGTAGAGGTAATTTATACTGGCCCCACCAAGGCCGACTCCGCTGAACAGGTGAAAATGATTGAAGACCTTATTACCCAGGGCGTAGACGCCATTGCTGTGGCGCCTAACGATCCGGCTGCCTTAACCCCTGTACTCAAGAAGGCGAAGGATAAAGGCATCCTGGTAGTGGATTGGGATACACCGGCCGATAAGTCGGTGGTTGACCTCTCTATCCACCAAATCGATGACAAGGAGTATGGAGAGCATATTTGGGACCTGCTTGTTCAAAGCATGGGCACTGATAATGCCGAATACGCCATTATAACCGGAGGTCTTTCTGCTGCCAATTTAAACAGTTGGATTAATTATGGCCTGGAGTATGCCAAAAACAAATATCCTAACCTGAAACTGGTTACCGATAAGATTCCCTCCGACGAAAAGCAGCAGGTTGCCTACCAGAAAGCCCTGGAGTTAATTAAGGCCTACCCCAATCTGAAAGGGATAATTGGTATCAGCACACCGGCTCCCATTGGTGCTGCCCAGGCAGTTCAAGAGAAGGGCTTACAGGATAAAGTCAGCGTTGTAGGAACAGCTTTGCCCAATGATTCCAAGGCCTACTTAAAGGATGGTTCCCTCGATGTAGCGACTTTGTGGGAACCAGCTAAACTGGGTTATCTCACAGTGGCATTGATTAAAGATATGCTGGATGGCAAGCAACCTACCGAAGGCCAGGAAGTGCCCAATGTAGGCAAGATCCAGGTCAAATCGGATGGCAAGACGGTCATTATGGGACCGCCGACCGATTTTACTAAAGACAACGTCGATCAATTTAACTTCTAAAACTTTAAAAAGGGGAGGGCCGGGGGCCTGTCCCTCCCCTTTTAATTAAATTACTTGCGGGCAGGTGAGATAAGCGTGGATATCCGTTTTTCCGCCGGCGTGTGGGCCTTTGACGGTTGCGGCGACCGCTTCCTGTTAAGGGGTTATCGCGACGGCAAACTCGTGGCGGAACGCCTTAAAGAAGCTGCCAGCATTCCCGGTTTGAGTGGCGTAGAGTTAAACTACCCGGCCGATGTAACCGACGCCAACCTGGATGAAGTCGAAGAGGCCTTGAAAGCGAATAAACTGCAGGCTTCCATTATTGGCGTGGACCACACCGGCCAGCGCAAGTGGCAGTTTGGCAGCTTGGCGGCTGCCGATCCCGGAATTCGCCGGGAAGCCGTTATCCTGGCCCAGCGCGGTATGGACGTGGCCGCCAGGCTGGGGGCGAACCAGATCAATATCTGGCTGGGGCAGGACGGTTTTGATTACTGCTTCCAGGTGGATTATCAAAAGGCTTGGCGCTGGCTGGTAGAAAGCCTGAAGGAGATAGCCGGTTACCGCAGCGATGTCCGGGTTTGCGTTGAGTATAAGCCTAAAGAGCCGCGGACTCATGCTTTCATAAATAACGCCGCCAAGGCCCTCCTGCTGGTCCAGGAGGTAGGACTGGACAATATCGGGGTCACCATTGATGTCGGCCATTCCCTCAATGCCGGGGAAAATGTGGCGGAAGCCCTGGCGTTACTGGCCGGTCATGGCAAGATGTTCCATTTCCACTTCAATGACAACTACCGTAGCTGGGACGACGACCTGCTGGTAGGCTCGGTCCACCTGGTCGAGTATATTGAGCTGCTTTACTGGCTGCAAAAAGTAGGCTATGACGGTTGGTACTCCCTGGACGTCTTCCCCTACCGGGAGGACCCGGTACAGGTATGCCGGGAGAGCATTGCTACGTTGCAAGGTATTTTAAACCTTGTAAACCGGCTGGGTATCCCCAAGCTTGACGAGTTAATTGCTAAAGGCGATGCCATAGCTACCTTGAGCTTTATCCGGCAGCACATTTTGCCCTGACAGCCAGGGCTGTAAGTAAAGAGAGGAGTCTTCGTTGTGGCTTCCGAGTATCAAATCAGGCAGGACATTTGTGAAGTAGGCCGGCGCATTTATGCCAAAGGTTTTGTCGCCTCCAACGACGGCAATATCAGCGTTCGCATCGGGGAAAACGAGGTTTTAACCACCCCTACGGGCGTGAGCAAGGGTTTTATGACGCCCGACATGATCATCAAGGTGGACCTGGAAGGGCGTAAAATCGCCGGCAACGCTAACCTGAAACCTTCATCGGAAATAAAAATGCACCTGGATGTTTACCGGCACCGGCCGGATGTGCGGGCAGTGGTCCACGCCCACCCGCCTGTGGCCACCGCCTTTGCCGTGGCCGGTATTCCCCTGGACAAACCGGTACTACCGGAAATCATCATCAGCCTAGGAGCCGTCCCCATCGCCAGGTACGGCACCCCTTCCACCGAGGAGATACCCTTGGCGGTCAGGGAATACCTGGATAAATACGATGCCGTCCTGCTGGAGAACCACGGGGCCCTTACCATGGGGACGGATGTCTACAACGCCTTTTACAAGATGGAATCCATTGAGCACTTTGCCAAGATCAGCCTGGCGGCCCGACAGCTGGGCGGGGAACGGGTTCTCCCCTGCGAGGAAGTAGAGAAGCTTCTGCAGATCCGCGAAAAACTCGGGGTAAGCGGCCGGCATCCGGGTTGCACGGGGTGTGGTGCCTGTACAATATCTGGACAGCCGCATAATGAAACGGGAGGTTTTACGGCCGAAGAGCTCCAGGAAATCATCACTACCGTCACCCGGCGCGTTTTGGCCTCCCTTGGAGAAAGGAAACAGTAAAGAAGGGGCAAGGCAGCTTCGCCATCCCTTAAGCTAATTTGATTATAAGCAGTACAAGTGAGTTTCGGAGGCTAATTATGAATAACCAAGCCCTGGGTATCATTGAAGTTCGCGGCCTGGCCGCCGCCGTTGCCGCCGCAGACACGGCCGCCAAGACGGCGGCAGTCACCATCCTCGGCTATGAGCCGACCAAAGGCAGCGGCCTGGTGGTATTAAAAATCAGCGGTGAAGTCAGCGCCGTCACGGCGGCCATCGAAGCCGCCAGGGAACAGGCTGCTAGCGTCAGTACCGTTTTTGCCAGCCGGATTATCGCCCGGGCCCATGAAGAATTGGCGCGGCATGTAAGTTAAGGCAGAACCCGGTATGAAACAAAAAAAGCAAGGGGGAAAACCAATAGTGAGCGCATTAGGACTCATCGAAACCAAAGGACTGGTGGCGGCCATTGAAGCGGCGGACGCCATGCTCAAGGCCGCCGGCGTCGAGTTGATAGGCATGGAAAAGATCGGTTCCGGCCTCGTCACCGTCATGGTCAGCGGCGAAGTGGGTGCTGTCAAGGCCGCCACCGAAGCAGGCGGTGCCGCCGCCGCCAGGCTCGGGGAAGTCATCGCCGTCCACGTCATCCCCAGGCCCCATGCCGATGTAGCCCGCATCCTGCCCGGCCAAAAAGACGCCGCGGCTAAGGGGGTGGATTAACATGAAGGACGGCGCCCTGGGGCTTATCGAAACCAAAGGGCTGGTGGCGGCCATTGAAGCGGCAGACGCCATGCTCAAGGCCGCCGGTGTCGAGCTGGCCGGCATAGAGAAGATCGGCTCCGGACTGGTGACCGTCATGGTTACCGGTGATGTCGGTGCTGTCAAGGCCGCCACCGAAGCCGGTGCCGCCGCCGCTGGTCGCTTAGGCGAGATTGTTGCCGTCCATGTCATCCCGCGGCCCCACATGGACCTCAGCAGGATATTACCAGCTTAAAGCGGTGAGTAGAAATGATCGACGAGACCACTATCGCCAGCATTGTGGCCGAAGTTTTGAAAAACATCCAGCAGCAGTCGCCCCAGGCGGCAGGAACCACACCGGTAACAGCAGGCGGCGGTGCCGGGCAGGGGCGGCTCAGTCAGGCCGGCTCCAAGACCTCCAGTGGTGACAAAGGCGTATACAGCGATTTAAATGCCGCCATCCATGCTGCCAAGAGAGCACAGCAAGAACTGGTCAAGTTAAGCCTCAAAACCAGGGGCAACATCGTCGCCGCTATCCGCCGGGCGGCCATTGAAAACGTAGAAACAATAGCCCGGCTGGCCCACGAAGAAACCGGCTACGGCCGGATAGAAGATAAGATCCAGAAAAAGCTTTACGCCGCCCGGTTAACTCCCGGCCTCGAAGACTTAAAAACCGAAGCCATCAGCGGCGACAACGGCCTTATCCTAATCGAGCGGACGCCCTTCGGCCTTATCGCCTCCATCGAGCCGGCCACCCATCCCGGCTCTTGCGTTATCAACCACGCCATCAGCATGGTCGCCGCCGGCAACAGCATAATCTTCCTGCCCCATCCCAAGGGCCTCAAGACTGCCCAGTACCTGGTGCGCCTTTTCAACACCGCCATCCAGGAAGCCGGCGGGCCGGAAGATTTATTAGTAGTGGGCGACAGAGTTAGCCTGGAAAACCTGGATCTGGTCTTAAGCCATCCCGATGTTGATCTGGTTGTAGCCACCGGCGGCCCCGAAGTGGTTAACCGGGCTTTAAGGAGCGGCAAGAAAGCCATTGCCGCCGGGCCGGGCAACCCGCCGGTAGTCGTCGACGAAACCGTCAAGGACCTGGCCTACGCTGCCAGGTGTATCGTCGACGGCGCCGCCTTTGACAACACCGTCCTCTGCATAGCCGAGAAGGTCATCATCGCCGTGGCCGCAATAGCCGACGAACTCATCTTCCAACTGCAGAACCACGGCGCCTATCTCGTGCAGGATGAAAGCGATAAAGAAAAACTTATCCGCACCATCCTGCCCGACGGCAAGCGTTTCCATCCCGACCTCATCGGCCGGGACGCCGCCGTTATATTAAAACAAGCCGGCATAAGCGCTCCGGAAAACACAAGGATCGTCCTTATGGAATGCCCCCCGGAGCATCCCCTGGTGCAGGAAGAACAGTTGCTGCCGGTCCTGCCCCTGGTACGAGTACCGGACTTTGACGCCGCCCTGGAGCTGGCCGCCCAGGTGGAACACGGCTTCCAACACACAGCCATCATCCACAGCCAGGACGTCGGCCGCATTACGGCTTATGCCCGCAGGCTCCGCACCGACATCCTGGTGGCCAACGCCTCCTCGGCTGCCGGGTTAAATATCGGCGGCGAAGGGCATTTCAGCCACACCATCGCCAGCCCAACGGGCGAAGGCATCTGCACACCCAGGACCTACACCCGGGAGCAGCGAACGGTCATCGTCGGAGCGCTGCGGACGGTAGATTAGGAAAAAGAAACGCGAGCGGAGTGAATACCGCCTTGAAGGAAACAACCGGCAATCAACTGGACTTCGTTATAAATAAAATAGCCGCCGCCGGGGTGGTCGGCGCTGGCGGGGGCGGTTTCCCCACCGCCTTTAAACTAAAGACCCCAACCCCCATCCAGACCGTCATCATTAACGGGGCCGAGTGCGAACCCTTACTTAAAGTAGACCAGGAACTTATGGCCCGTTATCCGGCGGAACTCCTGGCCGCCTTAGCCGCAGTAGTTCGTGCCACCGGTGCCCAAACAGGGGTTATAGCCCTCAAAGAAAAATACCGGGTTGCCCATGCCGCCC
The DNA here is from genome assembly GCF_039233145.1 of Moorella humiferrea. Lineage (NCBI taxonomy): Bacteria > Bacillati > Bacillota > Clostridia > Neomoorellales > Neomoorellaceae > Neomoorella > Neomoorella humiferrea. The sequence continues at coordinate 1,115,641 of NZ_CP136419.1, forward strand.
TGGCCGGAGAAATAAGGAATTACCCCGGCCTAAAGCTCCACCTCCTGCCGGACGTCTACCCCATGGGGGACGAGCACTTGTTAACCCATAGCGTTACCAGCAGGACCATACCGCCCGGGGGGCTACCTCTACAGGCAGGAGCGGTAGTTCTAAACGTCGAGACCTTATACAATATCCACCAGGCCCTGGAAGGCAAACCTGTAACCCATAAGTTTGTTACCGTCACCGGTGCCGTCCGGCAGCCCCTCACCGCCAGGATACCTGTTGGCACCCCGGTGCGGGAACTCCTGGCCCTGGCCGGCGGGCCGGTTGCAGACCAATACCTTGTTATCGCCGGCGGCCCCTGTATGGGCCAGGTTATAAGCATAAATGCGCCGGTTACCAAAACCACCAAGGGCCTTATCGTCCTGCCCCTGGACCATCCCCTGTCGGCGGCTTACCGGCGGGATCTGGACCGGGAGTTGAAGATTGCCCTCAAGGTTTGCTGCCAGTGCATGCAGTGCAGCGACTTTTGCCCGCGGCACCTTTTAGGCCATCCCCTGGAACCCCACCGGGTCATGCGGGCGATTACCTATGGCCTGGCCGATACGACCCTGCCCCAGGCCCTCCTTTGCAGCGAATGCGGCCTCTGCGACCTTTACGCCTGCCCCTTCGGCCTTTCCCCGCGGCAGGTCAACAGGAAAATAAAAGCCGAACTGCGGCAAAGAGGGTTCCGGGCCGGCCCCTGGCAGGCTGCCGCCCCGTCCCCCCTCCGGGAAGGACGGCAGGTTCCCACACAACGCCTGATCGACCGCCTGGGCCTAAAAGAATATTCCGCCCGCCCGGTAACTTTTTGGGAAGAAAACATTACGGTTAACCGCGTCCACCTCCCCTTAAGGCAGGGTGCTGGCGCCGTTCCCCGGCCGGTAGTCAAGGTTGGCGACCGGGTTGAAAAGGGCGACCTCCTGGCATGCATAGAAGACAGCAGCCTGGGGGCCAGCCTGCACGCCAGTATAGGGGGCACCATTATAGCCCTCAATAATGAAATCGTGATTGAGGGAGGTGGTGACTGATGGGGATCGCCATCGGCCTCATCGAGGTAAAAAGCCTGGCGCGGGGTTTAATGGTCGCCGACAGTTGTCTCAAGGCGGCGCCGGTAGACGTAAAAATACGCACTACCTGTCCTGGTAAAAGCCTGATTATCTTAACCGGCGAGATCGGCGCCGTGACCAGCGCCGTAGAACACGGCGTCACCGCCGGCGGGATAACGGTAATTAGCAGTTTAATCCTCGGTAACCTCCACCCTGATGTCCTGCCGGCCTTGGCCGGGGTGGCTGCGGTACCCTCGAAAGGTGCCCTGGGCGTTCTCGAAACCTTCAGCGTCACGGCCGCCATCAAGGCCGCCGATACGGCCGCCAAGGCCGCCGTTGTGGAGCTTTTGGATATCCGTCTCGCCTACGGGCTGGGGGGCAAAGGGGTGGTCATTATTACCGGCGGCGTCGGTGCCGTCCAGGCCGCCATAAATGCTGCCGCGCAACCCCTCAAAGAAGAAGGCGAACTGGTGGATGCCGTCGTTATTCCCTCGCCCCATCCGGAAGTATGGGAGCAACTAAAATAAAATCCCATAGAACAAGGTGAACTCTAAATGTCCAATACCGCCCTTATCGAATTAATTACCAGGGAAGTCCTGGCCGAGCTAAGGGAACGCCGGGGTAAAACCACCGCGGCCGGCTTTTCTGCCCCTGTCACCCCGGCAGCCAAACGTGTCCCCGTGGCCGTTTCGGCCCGCCATGTCCACCTGGCGCAAAAGGAGATTGATATCCTTTTCGGCCCCGGTTACCAGCTTACCAAAAGGAACGACCTCTACCAGCCGGGAGAATTTGCCGCCAACGAAGTGGTCACCCTGGTAGGCCCGAAACTGCGTCCCCTGACCAACGTCCGCATCCTGGGGCCGGTACGTGACCGCACCCAGGTGGAGATATCCCGCACCGATGCCATCTTCCTGGGCATTCAGGCGCCGGTGCGCCGTTCCGGGGATCTAGCCGGGTCCGCACCCATTACCTTGGTGGGCCCGAAGGGCTCAGTTACTTTGCCCGAAGGGGCCATTATCGCCAACCGCCACATCCACATGAGCCCGGTCGAAGCGGAAAAATGGGGACTAAAAGATAACGACGAAGTTACCGTGCGCACCGTTAACTCCGAACGACCCACCATTTTTGGCGGTGTCCAGGTGCGGGTAAGCCCCAAGTTCAAGCTAGTCATGCACATCGACACCGACGACGCCAATGCCGCCGGGCTGCAGTGCAATGACGAAGTAGAAATAAGGTGAGAAGATGCTCATTGCTGAAGTTACCGGCACGGTGGTCGCCACCCGTAAACATGAAAGCCTAACCGGTAGCAAGCTCCTTCTCATCCGGCCCCTTTATGGCGGCCGCCGCGGGGAAACCCTGGTGGCCGTAGATACGGTGGGTGCCGGCAGGGGAGAACTGGTGCTGGTAGCCACCGGAAGCGCCGCCAGGATGGGCCTGGGTGTCCCCCATGCTCCGGTAGACATGACCATAGTGGGTATTATCGACCAGGTAGAAGGGGACATCAAGGGACTGCCACGCTGATCTTGTGCCGGAAGGCGCCGGTACCAAAAGCTTATTTTTAGCGTTTGTGCCCTTCCGGGCATGGGTGATTCCCAAGAAAATAAGGCCTAAAGGGGGAAAAAGATGCAAGTTTTGGCCTTGAACTGCGGTGGGTCTTCGATAAAATACAAGGTTTTTTCCATGCCGGAAGAAAAAGTATTAGTCCAGGGCAGCGTTGAAGGTATCGGCGGGCAGGATACCATCCTGCGACATCAAGATTTAGCAGGCGGGGCGCCTGAGCATCGAAAGCATTTACCCCGGGGCGACTACGGCGAAGCTCTGGAAGAAATCCTCAAGTTATTGCGGCCTTACCGCATAGAGGCCGTCGGTCACCGGGTGGTTCACGGCGGTGCGAGCCTTCGGCGGCCGGCCCGGATTGATGCCGCTGTCCTGGCAACTTTAAAGGCTTGCTGCCAGCTGGCGCCCCTGCATAACCCGGCCAACATTGCCGGTATCGAGGCCGTGGCGCGAATCCTGCCGGAAGTGCCTCAAGTGGCCGTCTGTGACAACACCTTCCATCTGACCCTGCCGCCCCGGGCCTATCTCTACGGCCTGCCCTACGAATACTACGAAAGTTACGGCCTGCGCCGTTATGGTTTCCACGGTATAACTTTCGCTTATATGGTCCACCGCGCCGCGGCAATGCTGGGACGGGATCTGCAGGAGCTGAAAATTGTGTCCCTCATGTTTGGCAGCGGTACGACGGCCAACGCTTGCTGCGGGGGAAAATCTATCGATGTTTCTACCGGCTTCACACCTACGGAAGGGCTGCTCCAGTCGACGCGCTGTGGCGATGTCGATCCCGGCGTCTTGATTTTCCTCTTGCGCCGGGAAGGCCTTACCCCTGATACCTTGGAGGAAGTAATCAACAAAAAAAGCGGCTGGTTGGGTATCTCGGGCATCAGCAACGACTACCGGGCGGTGGAGGAAGCCGCCCGTCAGGGGCATGAACGCGCCCGCCTGGCCCTGGACGTTCTGGCTTACCGGGCCAAAAAATATGTCGGCGCCTATGCAGCAGCCATGGGTGGGCTTGACGTCCTGGTTTTCTCCGGGGGCATCGGTGAAAAGAGCAGCAGCCTGCGCCGGGAAGTATGCCGCGGGCTGGAGTTTCTGGGCATCAAGTTGGATACAGAACGCAATGAAAACGGGAGCGGCGACCGCTTAATCTCCAACCCGGAGGCCAGAGTTCAGGTCCTGGTGGTGCATACCGACGAAGAAGTGATGATCGCCCGGGAAACGATAAAGGTGCTGGCTGCAAAATAACCCGATGCCGCCTTTCGCCTGGCGTAATTTCTTAGACTGCATACTTTAAAAGGAGTTGGGCAAGCATGCGCTATCTTGCCTTTGACCTGGGGGCCGAGAGCGGCCGGGCCATAATCGGCACCCTGGCAGATGCCCGCCTCACCCTGGAAGAAATCTATCGTTTTCCCAACGAACCGGTACGGATCCCGGACGGCCTGCACTGGGATGTCTTACGCCTCTTTCACGAGATGAAAGAAGGCCTGCGCCGGGCTGCGGCCCGCTACGGGACGGGCCTTAAAAGCCTGGCCGTCGATACCTGGGGCGTGGACTTCGGCCTCCTGGGGGATAAAGATATTCTCCTGGCCAATCCTTACCATTACCGGGACGGCCGCACCCGGGGCGTGATGGAGGAAGCCTTCAAGATAGTACAGCGAGAAGAGATTTTTTCCCAGACCGGCATCCAATTTCTGCCTTTCAATTCCCTTTACCAGCTTCTGGCCTGGCGGCAGCAACATCCGGACCTGTTAAGCCAGGCGCAGGCCTTTTTGATGATACCCGATCTTTTCAACTTCTTTTTTACCGGCATAAAAGCCGGGGAATTTACTAATGCCACTACCACCCAGATGTACAACCCCCGCACCGGAGCCTGGGCCGCTGATATGCTGGCAAAGCTGGGGTTACCCGTTAACCTGCTCCCGGCCGTCAACCCGCCGGGTACGATTGTAGGCCAGATTTTACCCCGGGTGGCCCGGGAAACGGGAACCGGGGAGATACCAGTTATCGCCCCCGGCAGCCACGATACCGCCAGCGCCGTAGCCGCCGTACCGGCGGCAGGTCCGGATTATATGTACATCAGCTGCGGCACCTGGTCTCTAGTAGGGACGGAAGTAAGGGAACCGGTAATCAATGAACAAACCCTTAGCCTCAACTTTACCAACGAAGGCGGGGTGGGTGGTACCTTCCGGCTCCTCAAAAATGTCACCGGCCTATGGCTGGTCCAGGAATGCCGCCGTACCTGGGCGCGCCGGGGGGAAAATTTAAGTTACAGCGAGCTTACGGCCATGGCCCGGGAAGCGAAGCCCCTGGAGGCAGTTGTCGACCCGGACCACCCCTCCTTCCTGAACCCGGAAGACATGCCGGCGGCTATCCAGGCCTACTGCCGGGAAACGGGTCAGCCGGTGCCTGGGACAAAGGGCGAGATCGTCAGGTGCGCCCTGGAGAGCCTGGCCCTGAAATACCGCTGGGTGCTGGAAAAGCTGGAGGATATCCTGGGGAAAAAGCTACCTGTCGTCCACATGGTCGGCGGCGGTACGCAAAACGAGCTCCTCTGCCGGTTTACCGCCGGTGCCACCGGGCGTCAGGTGGTGGCCGGCCCGGTGGAAGCCACGGCCGCCGGCAACCTCCTGGTCCAGGCCATGGCTATGGGTGAAATAAAAAACCTGGTTGAAGCGCGGGAGATAGTGCGCCGCTCCTTTGTCCTGAAAACTTATGATCCGGAAAATACAGGGGCATGGGAAGAAAAATATGAAGTATTTGTTAAGCTGGTGAGCTGATGCGGCAGAGCGCGAAGCAAGACTATAACCTGGTCATCGGCCTCGACTTTGGTACCGATTCGGTGCGGGCGATGGTGGTCGACGCCGCCACCGGGGAAGAGGAGGCCAGTGAGGTAGCATATTACCGGCGCTGGGCAGTAGGCCTGTACTGCGATCCCGGCAAGAACCAATTTCGCCAGCACCCCCGGGACTATCTCGAAGGGATGGAAGCCGCCGTCAAGGGAGCCCTGGCCAAATTACCGCCCGGGGCGGCGCAACGGGTGGTGGGCATCGGCATCGACACCACCGGTTCAACGCCGGGCCCCGTCGATGGCAGTGGGCGCCCCCTGGCCCTGTTGCCAGAATTCAGCGAGAACCCCAACGCCATGTTTATCCTCTGGAAGGACCACACCGCCGTGGAGGAGGCCGGGGAGATCAACCATGCGGCCCGCCACTGGGGCGGCACCGATTTCACCAAATATGAAGGCGGGGTCTATTCCTCCGAGTGGTTCTGGGCCAAGATTCTTCACATATTACGTCACGACCCGGCGGTAAGGACGGCAGCCTATTCCTGGGTAGAACATTGCGACTGGATCCCGGCACTGCTCACAGGCACCGAAAACCCCCGGCTCCTCAAAAGAAGCCGCTGCGCGGCCGGGCACAAAGCCATGTGGCACGAAGAATGGGGAGGGCTGCCGCCGGAGGAATTCCTAGTCCGTATCGACCCCCTCCTGCAGGGCCTGCGCGACCGGCTCTACACCAAGACGTACACCGCCGCTACCAAGGCCGGGAATCTTACGCCCGCCTGGGCGGAGCGCCTTGGTTTACCACCGGGCATCACGGTAGCGGTAGGGGCTGTGGATGCCCATGTAGGTGCCGTAGGCGGCGGGATCACCCCCGGCGCCCTGGTGAAGATCATGGGCACGTCCACCTGCGACATAATGGTTGCACCTAAGGAAACAATCGGTGCTAAATTAATCGACGGCATCTGCGGCCAGGTAGACGGCTCGGTCATCCCCGGCCTCATCGGCCTGGAAGCGGGCCAGTCAGCCTACGGCGACGTCTATGCCTGGTTCAAAGACCTCCTCTCCTGGCCCTTGAAGGTCCTGCTGCCGGAAACCTCCCTAGTAGATACACTAGGTTGATAAAGAAAAAAAAAATTGTAAGGGAAAAAAACCAAAAAAAAAAAAAATCAAAAAAAAACTACCTTAAAAAAAAAACCTAAAAGGGGTTTCCCACTCTCTAAAAAAGGAAAAAAAAAAAACAAATATCCACATTTCCTATTTCTTATGGGGGGGGGGGGAAAAAAAAAAATCCCCTCAACAAAATAAAAACTCTCGCAAAGGAAAAAACAATCCGGGGTCCTCCTATCCCCCCGGAAAAAAAAAACCCCATTCCCCCTTTTTTCGGGAAAAGAAAAAAAGGGGGGGAAAAAAAAAAAAAAAAAAAAAAAAGGGAAATAAAAAAAAAACCAAATCTTTACCCCCTCTTCCCCTACTCCACAAAAAAAAAAATTTTTTTTTTTTTTTTTTTTTTTTTTTTTTTTTTTTTTTTTTTTAGTAGATAAGGAAACCGGTCAGAAGCTACAGGAAGAGATAGAAGGCCGCCTCCTCCAGCGTCTTTCAGAAGAAGCGGCCAGGATACCCGCTGGTGCGACGGGCTTACTGGCCCTGGACTGGCTCAACGGCAGGCGGACCCCTTACGCGGACCAGACCCTCAAGGGAGCCATTGCCGGTCTGACCCTGGGAAGTTCAGCGCCGAAGATCTTCCGCGCCCTGGTAGAGGCTACTGCCTTTGGCTCCAGGGCCATTAACGAAAGGTTTAGGGAAGAAGGCCTAGAAATTAAAGAAATCATCGCCCTGGGCGGCATTGCCAGGAAGAACGACTTTGCCATGCAGGTCCTGGCCGATGTGCTGGCCATGCCCATTAAGGTCGCCGCTTCGGATCAGACCTGCGCCCTGGGAGCCGCCATGTTTGGTGCCGTCGCTGCCGGGTTGTACCCGACGGTAGAGGCGGCCCAGGAAAAGATGGGCTGCGGCTTTGCCAAGACGTATACCCCTGACCCTGAAAATGCCGCCAAGTATCGTAGGCTGTATAAGGACTACCTGGATTTGGGCAGGGTGCTGGAGGGAGGCGGTTTATTAAAGGCGCAGAACGTGGGTTTTAGAAATTGTTTCTAAAGGTTGAAGGGCTTATAATTATATCTGGAAATTGGCGCTCCTTCAGCCCAGTCGTTTTAAATGGCCAAAGGGAAGTGACCGGTCCTGAAAAGTAGGGATGTCCAACTATTGCTTTTAGTGACTTTTTTCTGGGGCGTGACTTTTCCCCTTTTAAAAATAGGCAACCGCTATTTGCCACCTTTATCCTTCGGTGCCTGGCGTTTTTTCCTGGGGGCGCTCTGCCTTTATTTTTGGGTGGTGCGGCGCCGGGGCGAGGTGTGGCATAAAAGGCGGGATTTCGGACCTTTAATGCTTTTGGGCCTCCTGCAGACCACCATCATGGGCGGGGCCCTGCATTTTGGGTCAAGTCTTGTTAAAAGTGGTTTAACCTCGGTTGTATTGTATAGCTATCCTTTCTTTTTCACTTTTATGGCATTTGTACTATTAAAGGAAGACCTGTCATGGAAGCAGATAACGGGTATGTTGCTTGGTTTTGTCGGCCTGGTTTTGGCCGTTGACCCCTGGCGGGCCCATTTAACAGGGCCGGAAATAGCCGGTTTAATCATTCTTTTATGCGGAGCGGTAAGCTGGGGCCTCGCCAGCGTTTATTTAAAGGCACGGTTTAAGGAGCATGACAAGCTGGCGGTAACTACTTACCAAATGTTATACGGTTCGGTGGTTTTATTTTTAGTTGCCGCTCTAATCGAAGGTGGGGTTCATTTTTCCTGGGAGCCTGTAGCATTGGGAATCATATCTTATACGACCCTTTTTACATCGGCGTTGGGCTTTGCCATCCTCCTCACCGTCCAGACCCGTTACCCGGCCGGAAGTACTAGCGTTTACCTTTTCCTGGTTCCTGTATTCGGCGTAACCTTCAGCTCCCTGATCCTGGGTGAGAAGCTGACCCTGAACCTGCTGCTGGGATTGGCCCTGGTGGCCCTGGGGATTGTTATCGTAAACCGCATGTCGACACAAGGCAGACCGAATTATAAAGCGAGAATTACCGTAAACGCGGGTAGATAATAAGGACAGGGAGAGATCATAGGTATGGATTTTAAAGGCAAAGTGGTGGTGGTAACGGGTTCCGGTCGGGGTATAGGGCGGAGCATCGCCGGGATGTACGCAGCCAATGGTGCCAACGTGGTCGTAGCCGATCGAGATTTTCGGGGGGCACAGGAGACGGCGAGGTTTATAAAGGAGGGAGGTGGCGAAGCCCTTGCCCTCCTTGTCGATGTGAGCAAGCCTGAAGATGTTGTGAAATTAATGGAAAAGACCGCAGAAAGGTACGGAAGACTGGATATTCTCGTAAACAACGCCGGGTTCGGCTGCTGGAAGTCTCCCTATGACCTCACGGTGGAAGAGTGGGACGGCGTCATAAATACCAACCTTCGCGGCACATTCCTGTGTTCCCGGGAAGGGGCTAAAATCATGAGAAAAAGCGGCGGAGGGTCTATAGTAAACATAGCTTCCACCAGAGCAATCATGTCCGAGCCCAATTCCGAAAGCTACGCCGCTTCGAAGGGGGGCATACTCGCCCTCACACATGCGCTGGCGGTTTCTTTGGGACCGGATCGAATAAGGGTTAATGCCATCAGCCCCGGATGGATCGAGACAGGGGATTACGGTAAACTACGGGAAATCGACCATATTCAACACCCGGCAGGTCGCGTGGGAAGGCCCGACGATATCGCCAGGGCATGCCTTTTTCTTACGGCCGATGAAAATAGCTTCATTACGGGAGCAAACCTCGTGATTGACGGCGGTATGACCCGGAAGATGATTTATGAGCCGTAAAAGGTGCGTTTAGTTATTACACTTGGGGTTATCAGTATAAATTACGGCAAGGGTAAAAATATATTGACAGGCAAAATGGGACACGGGAGAGGGGCCAGCGAGAAAGAGAAGAGTGCCAAAGCATCCAACGGTTAACCATGCTGGAAGATAGACCAACCTTCTTTTAATCTAGCAGACTTAAGACTTTTTGTCCAAAGTAGTTAGGGAGCTAAATAGTCTACAGCCACTACGTGGACGCCTGGGTTCTGGCGGCCTCCGTTTCAGGGGCTGAAAAACCGGACCACATCGGTTTCCACTATCTAGTCCCCCTCCGCTTCCAACGTCGCAAGCTGACCGGTTAGAACAGGAAAAAGGTGGCGTGCGGAAGCCTTACGGCGGCACCTGCAGTTGCGGTTTCAAGCGCGGGATCCTGGTGAAGCACCCGAACTACGATCTGTGCTCCATCGGCTGTCATTTAAACGGCCGCTTGAGCCTGTACGACCGGAAAACGGCAAAAGGCTCACCCAAAACGGAAGGCCGGAAGACTGCCTAGTGTTCACCAGCGTTTCCTGGCGATCTTGCTATTTTTCCTCAAAAAAGGTGTCTTAACCGCCTTTCCTCCAGCCTTTTGAAGGAGGCGGGAGGAAAGGCGGTAATATCTATGAAGACTGCTTTAGCATAGTGTTCCGGTACGACCGCGTGCGGAGGTATTACGTTGAAAAACGCCCGTTTGTTCGCATGCCCGGCGGCCACATGCGGGTTTTGCCGGTGGTTGAGGGAAAACGGGGGCGGGACGTACCTGCGCAAGGCTGGGTCTCTGACAGAAATATACAATTCTCCTGTCCAGGGAGGTGCTGCCGAGCTTTTGAAAACGGCGATGGGGAGATTGTACCGCTACAGGCAATTAAAAACCTTGAAGCGCTCACCCTAGAACCTCTTCGCGAATACCTTTAAGGTCTCGACTGCCGAAGATTAAGAGACGCAGCGCCTAACGCTGGAAAGTGACGAAATGGATAGAAAGGATAGGCCGGACGTTACCGGGTTGGGAGTTCTTGGCTATTACTGTCGAGATTTTAGTTAATGTGATGAAATTTGTATTTCATTGTGGTTTTTAGGAGGAATTTTGAAGGAAACAGCGAATATACAACTAATACGGTAGTAATTAAGGAATTGGGAAGGAGATTTAAGATGGTAAAGAATGTTAAACGGGGGGGGGGGGGGGTATAATTACCATAACCTCCGATTACTGGAAATAAACCCTCTTTACATCCTCATTCTATTTTGCCTCCTATTCCTTTGTCTCGCCCGCGGTAAAATTATTCTTCTTTTCCATAATTCCCCTAACCAACAGTAAACTCACTTTACCTACGTATCTTACACTCAAGGCAAACCTGGCGAAAGGCAGGGGCGCAAAGCCATGGGCCTAAAGCCCTTTCATGGGTTTTAACGCCAGTTGGCGTAGGTTTTTGCCTTTTACTGGCATTATTTTCCTTTACCATGCAACAGTAAGGAAAAATCCTCAAGGCTATGGTTAAATGCTAAGTAGGGTAATAAGCCAGGCAACGCCTACCACCTGAAGTCATTAGACATTTGTTTACGGGGGAGCAAAGTATGGTTGATGGCCCATTAACTGAGGAAGAAATTAACGAACTGTTGGCTGCGTACGAAAAACTAATAGCCCAGATTAAGGAGGACAAAGTGCCGACACTAACTCGGCTACCTATACAGGAAAAAGATGGTACTTGCTGCTCTTTTGGAAGAAAAATGGTGGATTGTTTACCCAAAAAGCTAAGTAACGCCACATGTTAAAGTGGAGTTAAATTGGAACTACCCTGAAAACCCCATAACTGACAGAAGACACCGTTAAGGGCAAACCCGTCGAAAGACGGGGGCGCAAAGCCGTGGGCCTAAGGCTTGTATAAGCTATGGTTGTCAGGTTGCCGGTGAACCTTCTGGGAGATGAAGTGAATTGTATTGGCTCTTAGAGGGAACAGGTAACCTGTTCCCTTAATTTTTTGCTAGAAGGTGGAAGGAGGAGTGGCTGCATGAACTCAGGTTACAACACGACGTAGGAACAATTTACATATCAATATCAAAAGGCCTTTTAGTGAGCCCAAAGATATTTACAAGTTAAAGAACACTGAAGCCATAGCAGAGATCACTACTTGATGAGCTAAAGGAAATGGCAATAAACTAAACAAATACTAAAAAGTTTAAGGAGGAGTTAATAATCATGACTGTTAATGCCACTAAAACATTGGAGCCTTTACCTTCTGCTAACCGTGGGATATACGGCGATGCCCGTAAAAGTGGAGCAGTCAAAGAAAGTGACAAAAAAGATATGGAAGCACGTCGGAAGCAGGCGCGGACTTTTGCGAAGCAACAACAGATCGCCGAGCGGATTGCCAGTGCGACGGAGCAACTTTCTTCTGGTGTGGAAGAGGCTTCCAGCGCAGTACAAGAATTGCGCACTGCCATGGAGCAGATAGCTAGCGGGGCACAGGAGGCCAGCGGTGCTAGCCAGCAATCCCTGTCCGCTATTCAGGTTATTGGCGAAGGGGCCAAGGTTTCGGTAAAACAGACACGGGAGTCCCTTGCTCGTTGTGAAGCCATAAGGAACCTTGTGAGCCGCACGAGTGAAGATATTGAGGTTTTGATCCAAGGGGTGGACGCCAGCGCAGCCAGGAACGAGGAGTCGGCTAGAGTAGTAGCCAAACTGGAAGAAGAGGCGTCCAAGATTGGCGAGATCGTCCGGACCGTAGTAAGGATAGCCGACCAGACAAACCTTCTAGCCCTGAACGCTGCAATTGAGGCGGCGCGGGCTGGGGAGCACGGCCGCGGGTTTGCTGTAGTGGCAGATGAAGTAAGAACCCTGGCAGAGACTTCCGAGAAAGCGGCCAGCGACATACGGAAGATAGTAGACAATGTGCAAGAAGACGTGCGCACGGTGGCTGAAGCCATCAACAAGGCAGCTGAGGTAGCCAGGGGCGAGGCGGAAAAAGGTAAGACTATCACGGAAGAGCTTAAGAAGATTGCTACTTCTGTAGCCAAAGTAGTGGAAGGAGCTGCTAGGATTGAGCAGCTGGTCACGGAAGTAGAAAAAGCGGTAGCCGAGTTCCAGAAAGGTAGCGAACAGATAGCTGCGACTGCTGAGGAGCAGGCCAGCGCCACTGAGCAGGCCTTGCAGGGGGTTGAGCAACAGGCCCGGGCACTAGAGGAGATAAGCAATAACAGTAATAATTTAGCCGATCTGGCTGATGAACTCAAGCACTCGACTGATGTGGTCAAATCGGCCGAGGGCCTGGCGGCAGCGGCGGAGGAACTATCCTCGGCCATTGAGGAGGCCAGCCGTTCGGCAGAAGAGATTAACGCCGCCCTAAATCAAATAGCGAAATCGGCAGAGCAACAGGCATCGGCTTCTGAGGAATCCTCCGCCGCCATCAAGCAGATCGAAAAATCGATGGGAGTAATTGCGAAGGAGGCCGATGAGTCTAAAACTGCAGTACAGGAACTTAGTGACTTGCTGGCTGAGAACAAAGTCAGGGTAAATGAGTTGATTAAAGGGATCAGGCAGGCGGCAGCCACCAACCTTGAGAACGTACAGAAGGTTAACCAGCTTGAGCGGAACGCCCGCATGATCGACAAGATAGTAGACACCATAGCGAGCGTAAGCATCCAGACCAACATGCTGGCGGTAAGCGGCGCTATAGAGGCAGCCCGGGCCGGCGAGTACGGTAAGGGATTCGCGGTAGTAGCTTCAGACATCCGGAACCTTGCCCAGGAGAGTGCCCGCAATGCCGAGCAGATCAAGTGTTGATTGTCAATAGAATTGACCCACTATGTGCAAATAAAATTGACCCACTTGGGAACAAAAATAATAAGCTTCAAGTCATGCGCCAAAGGGAATGAAGGTATAGTCTCGCTGCCGAATTAACGGTCGTTGGCTGCTTTCAGTTTACCTTTGAGCCGGTAGCTAGTGCCGTTAATATAGAAAATGCGGGCGTGATGCACAAGCCGGTCAATTATGGCCGCAGCCACCACTTGGTCGGAAAATATCTCCCCCCATTCGTTGAAGTTATAGTTGCTGGTCAGGATAATGCTCCCCTTCTCGTAACGCATGGAGACCAGGCGGAAGAGGAGGTTGGCCTGTTCTTTAGTTACGGGCATGTAGCCGAGTTCGTCGATGATTAAAAGGTTCAGCCGGGAGTAACTCAGCAGCTTGTCGAGGAGGCTGCCGTCTTTGGCGCTCAAAAGTAGTTCTTCTAAAAGCTTCTGGGCCGTGATAAATGCTACCCGATATTTAGCCATGCAGGCCTTGATACCTAAGGCCACTGACAGATGCGTCTTGCCGACCCCAGGGGGACCCAGGAAGATGATATTCTCCTTTTTCTCCACAAAATCCAGGGAGCCTAAAGCGATAATTTCTTTTTCCCGGATGGATGGTTGAAAGCTAAAGTCAAATTCCTCCAGGGTTTTGATAAAGGGGAAACGTGCTTTATTGATTTTCGTCTTGACCGTGCCTTCGTTTTTCCTTTTTAACTCCTCTTCAAAGAGGAGGGAGAGGTATTCGGTATAAGAGAGGTTGTTTTGCGAAGCCTTCTCTGTTACCTCCTGGTAATGGGCGAGCATCCCCTTTAGTTTTAAGGCCTGCATCTGATTTTCCAGATAACAGGTTAATTTGTTGCTCATGATACTGCCGCCACCTCGCTCTCCTTTAGGGCATAACAGGAGAGGTCCCGTTTGATTTTACCTGGCGGCATATTGACACTTGCGGGGTCACAAGTATAAGAAAGCGGGGCGACTGCTTTCTGCTCTAAGAGCCTTTTTACGCTGTTTTTGTGATAAGAGCCGATTTTCAAGCATTCTTTGATGGCTGCTATGATATCTTCCCGGTTGTATATGTCTTGGTAGCTTAAGATTTCTGCCAGGTGCCAGTACAGGTTGGCCCCGTTCTTATCACGCAGGCCTTCCAGATACCTTTGGCCGTCTTCGCCGAAGGCGCTGATAAACTTCTCCACCAGGGCCGAGCGCAGTTTCAGTTTCTTTTCCTGGTATTGACGGTTGATGGTTTCGTGTTCGGGGTGAAGGGGACGGGCGGTTTGTTTTTTAAGGTCAAGGTCGAACTCCCCTAAAAGCGCACCTGCCTCGTCATATACCTTCAGGCGCCGGCCGTAGATGTTTTCGACCCACACCCTCCTTAAGCAGTAGCGCATAGGTACGGGGTAGAGATTGCCGTCATGGGATATATAGCCGTCATTGCTCACCTTCCGGGGTTCTTTATGGTGTAAGAAGGCCGGTTCGACAGCAGGTATTTGGAGAAGGCATCCTTTTTCCTCGGCAAACATCTCCTCCGGCGGTCGGCCTAAGCTGCTGTGGGGCCTCTTGTTGTAGGCTTCCTGGAACTCGGAAAGCTTTACAGCGAATTCGTTCAAGTCCCCCACCTCCAGGCCCCGTAGCAGGTGTTCCTGGACATAGTAAAAGGGGCGTTCCACCTTTCCCTTGGTCCGGGCACGGTAGTTGGCGCAAGCCGAAGGCTGGATGCCATATAGCCCGCAGAATTTGAGGAACTCATCATTGTACCGGACGATACCGTCTTTTTGGTGGGTGATGACCATTTGCTTGCCGTTGTCTATCACCAACTCCGGGGCATAACCGCCGAAGAAGTCAATGGCCTCAACCAGAACCCGGATCACGTCGGCGGTGGTGATGCTTAAAGAGAAGGTATAAAATTTCATCCGGCTAAAGGATAAGACCACCTCGTGGAGATATATTTTCAGGGGCTTCCCGTCTACCGGTAACGTCCACACCTTCCAATCGTACTGCATCTGCTTACCCGGGCCGGTTTCCACCCGGGTGGTAGCTAATTTAGCTGCATTATCTTCTGCCTTTATGGACCTAAGATAACGGTGGACGCTGGCTAGGGAGCCTTGATAGCCCTTATCTTTCAGTTCTTTGTAAATCCTTGTGCCGATATATCCCTTGGCAAGCATAATCTTGATTTCTTCCAGAAACTTGTCCAGTTCTTTAACGTACTCCCTAGCTTTAAACTGGGGCGGGCCGGCTTCTTTCAGGTACTTCCTGACGGTATTCCTGGACACCCCAACATCCCTGGCTATTTGCCTGATGCCGACCCCTTGAGCATGCAGTGCCTTGATGCGCTGCCATTTGTACATGCTGACCACCTCTTGTTCCTCCCCCTCTCAGGGGGGATTTTATCACAAGATTAGGTGGGTCAGTTTTATTTGACGATCTAGGGTCAATTCTATTTTACGATCTACAATCAAGGAAATGGTAAAGGGTATTCAAGAACAAGTGATGAACGTACTCCGGGACATTACTTCTATTGGAGATGTAGTTCAAAAGGAAGCGGAAAAAGCCCAAAAGACAACGGCCGACCTTGACCTTATTGAAACCGATATGCGGGTGGTCGTTGAGGGGGTGGAAATGGTTAAAAAGCAGGCAGATGAAAGCCTCCTAAGGGTAGAAGAGGCAGCCAAAGGAGTAGAGCAGATAAGTACGGCTGCCCAGGAAGCCAGTAAAGCGGCAGAAGAAGCAGCAGCCGCCAGCCGCCAGCAAGCAGAAGGCATGAAAGAGCTTGCCCAGGCTATCGAGGAAATTGCAGCTCTGGCGGACGAACTCCAGCAGGGCTAAAGAAATCGGAGTGAACGAGGAGGAAGGTATATGGCAATAGCCGGTGGGTCGGTTGCAAGCCTTGACCAGTACGTGATCTTTCGTCTGGGACAGGAAAGCTACGGCATAGCGATAGAATACCTCCAGGAGATCATTCGTGTTCCATACGTGGTGAAGGTACCCCTGACGCCCCCGTACATGCGGGGGCTCGCCAACCTGAGGGGCAACATTCTCCCGATTTATGACACCCGCCTGCGGTTAGGCATAAATGCTACGAATGATGACGAGAGCAACCGGGTGATAGTGGTTAATGCCGGAGGGAAGCAGGCGGGCTATGTAGTGGATCGGGTAGAAGGCGTTGTAGATATTCCGGGAGAAGCCGTAGAAGAATTCCAGAAAAAAGGTGATACTGGAGGCTACGTTACCAGGGCAGCACGTGTGGGCGAAGGCAAGCTCGTCCTTCTTTTAGAAATGGACCAGATGCTTAAAGATGTTGGTTTAAACGACAGCAGTGTGACTTCCCTTAAAGACACTAAAGAGTACGAGAACCTTGGTGCGAAAGAAGAAGAAAGTAAGGCCGACGAAAACGAGCAACAACTTTTGACTTTCCAAGTAGGAAAAGAAGAGTATGCTTTGGACATTGCCGACGTTCAAGAAATAGTGCATTTACCGGAAAACTGGAATGTGGTTCCTGATGCTCCTCCTTATGTACTGGGATTGGTGTCATTGCGGGATAGGGTTTTACCCCTTATAAGTATGAGAAGGCTTTTCGGTCTTCCGGAAGGAGAAGTGGCCGGTGGCAGGATAGTAGTCGCGTACGTGGGGGAAGGCAAGAGAGTAGCGGTTGGTCTAGTAGTGGACAGCGTAGCCGAGGTTTTGAGGGTGGCAGAGCGTTTATTGGAGCCTGTGCCTGCA
The DNA here is from genome assembly GCF_039233145.1 of Moorella humiferrea. Classification (NCBI taxonomy): domain Bacteria; kingdom Bacillati; phylum Bacillota; class Clostridia; order Neomoorellales; family Neomoorellaceae; genus Neomoorella; species Neomoorella humiferrea. Next base: position 1,132,501 of record NZ_CP136419.1, read on the forward strand.
GTTGTGAGGCGTAGCGGGGACGAGTTTGCCGCCATTTGCCGGCTAACCGACGAGCGCATGTTATTTACAATTGAAGCCTCCAGACTTTTGCGCGACGTGACATTTCTTACGGAATGGGAACAAGGCGGAGCAGATGAAGTCAGTGCATATAGCCATAAAACGCTGGAAGAGGAGCGGCAGCTTGTGACTTTCTTCCTGGGTGAAGAAGAGTTTGCCCTGCCCATAGACAGCGTACGCGAGATAATTCGCGCAGGGCGTATAACCGCCGTACCCAGGACGCCTGATTTTGTAAAAGGGATATTGAACCTTCGCGGGAGCATAGTGCCGATTATCGATTTGCGGTGCAAATTCGGCTATCCCGAGAGAGAAATAGATGAACAGGTACGAATTTTAATCTGCGAAGGGAATACTTCGGTGATGGGCCTTATGGTCGACGGCGTAAAGGAAGTAGTCAAAATTAGTGTGAGCAGCATTGAAGCCGCACCGCAAGTTTTAGTGAAGGACAGTATCCAGTCTTTCGTGGCAGGGATAGCCAAGTTTAACGACGAGCGTAACGTAATACTTTTAGACCCGGCGCGGGTAATGTCCTGGGAAGAGGGCGCCGAACTTATGGAAGTGGTGGAGGAGACGGATATCAGCGGATGAAGACCATACGGGTACTAGTAGTAGACGATTCAGCGTTCATGCGAAGAGTTATAAGGCAAATACTAGAGGGGGCACCCGATATCGAAGTAGTGGACGTGGCGCGGGATGGGCAGGAGGGTGTGGAGAAGGCCATCACCCTCCAGCCCGACGTGGTCACCCTGGATATCAACATGCCCCACATGGACGGCCTTACTGCCCTGCAGCATATAACCTCGAAGACAACCGCCAAAGTAGTCATGATTTCGTCACTGACCCAGGAGGACGCGCTCATAACGTTTGAAGCACTCGAACTCGGGGCGGTGGACTTTATAGCAAAACCGGACGGCACCATTTCGTTGGGTATAAGCAGGCTTGCGGATGAGATTATAGGTAAGGTCCGGGCGGCGGCCAGGGCTAGGGTGCGCAGGAGAACGCCCGGGAGAAAGGTTCCCCGCGTGGAAAAAAAGGTCGCCGAAAAACCAGGCGCCGCAGCTTCTGTCGCGGGCCTGGACTGGGTAGTAATGATAGGCGTATCTACGGGAGGGCCCAGGACGCTGGAGGACATACTGCCGCACCTGCCCGGGGATCTGCCGGCGGGAGTGGTAGTGGTGCAGCACATGCCGCCGCGTTTCACTGCAAGTCTGGCGCAACGTCTTGACCAGTACAGCAAGCTGCATATATGTGAGGCCCAGGAGGGAATGAAATTAAGCAACGGTCTGGCGGTAATTGCTCCGGGGGGTTACCATCTTATGTTCAGGCGGCAGGGCAGCGGCCTTACATGCTGCCTCTCTCTTAAGCCGGAAGACGCTCAGTTCCGGCCTTCAGTAGATGTAACCCTGCATGCGCTAATGAAAGCCTATGACCCCAGGCGAACCATTGGTGTACTTCTCACAGGAATGGGGGACGACGGTGCAGAGGCGATGGTAGAGTTAAGGAGGCGCGGCGGGTGGACTGTAGCTGAGAGCGAGGAGACAGCGGTAGTATGGGGTATGCCCCGTGCCGCGATAGAACGCGGGGGCGCGGACGTAGTAGCCCCCAGTTATCAGATAGCGGACATTATACGGCGGAAAGTCGGTGGGAGGTAGCCATGGAAGAGTTAACAACGTTTATAGAAGAGTTTGAGAAGGCCAGGGATGTAGCTGACCGCATAAATTTGGTCTGTAAGATAGGATCTTCGGGAGTTCCCGGTACGGCGAAAGTTTTGGTTGAGACGTTTGCTCGTGAGGGGGATGTAGTGGTAAGGGAAGCTATTGTGGGTTCGCTTCTCTCGTGTGACACGGAAGAAGTAATGCAGGAGGTCGTGCCTCTTTTGAAAAGCGAAGATGCGTCCCAGCGGAGCATGGCTTTCGATGTGCTTACATACAAGGCGGATGAGAAGGCTTTGGGTATTTTTGAGGGCCTTCTTCACGATGCTGACCGTGATGTGAGGGTAATGACAGTCCATGCTTTAGGCCGGAGCCGGTGCCCAGGGGTCTTAAGTCTTCTGCGGAAAGTAGCTGCCGAAGACGAGGATATAAACGTAGTGGGAGCCGCAGTCGAATACATAGGCGAGATAGGGGAGCGGGGGGACGTGGAACTAGTGCAGCAGTGCAAGGAAAGGTTTGATCACCCGTATCTTGATTTTATAGTCGCGAGGGCCTTGATCCGCCTTGGCGGAGAGCCCGGTAAAATTGCCAGCTAAGGGTTTCAAAGGAGAAGAGCGATGACCAAGGCAGAGTTTGAACGCTTGCGAGATTATATATATCGAGAGTCGGGCATCTACTTTGAAGACAATAAAGTTTACTATGTAGAAAAGCGCGTTGAGCAGCAAATGGAGAAGTACGGGTTTAAGGATTTTACAGCTTACCTGGGAGCCCTAAGATTTGACAGTACAGGCAAGATGCGCCAGGAACTACTGAACAGTTTAACTATTAACGAAACGTATTTTTTCCGCGAGTACGAGCAGTTAAAGTGCCTGGCGGAAGAAATCGTCCCTCTCTGGTGCCAGAATGGTGTAGGACGACAGGGAGTCAAGATTTGGTGCGCGGGATGCGCCTCCGGGGAAGAAGCCTATACCCTGGCTATCGTGATGCAGGAGATGGCGCCGGACATACCCTGGGAGATATACGCCACCGATATAGATACGGAGGTTTTAGATAAAGCCGAGAAAGGCATTTATAATCACTATGCCATCCGCCAGGTGCCAGAAGTCTATCTCAAGCGCTATTTTGTTCGACTGGGTGATAATTACGCTATTGCATCCTTGATTAAGCGAAAGGTCACTTTTTCCCACTTAAACCTTGTAGACGATGCGGGAATGCGGAAGATGCAGGGCTTTCACGCCATATTCTGCCGTAATGTCTTGATATATTTTGACGACCTTTCTCGCCGCCGGGTGGCCCTGCAATTTTACCAGGCCTTGGAGTCAGGTGGGTACATATTTTTAGGTCATTCGGAGTCTATGAGCCGGATAACCACCCTGTTTAAGCCGGTACGGTTTAAAAATGCTATTATTTACCAGAAGTAATACTATTAGGGGGGAGTAAAGGCTCATGGCACGCGTGCTTATTGTTGACGACTCGAGTGCGGTGCGAGCGTATCATGCCAGCATTCTCGTAAAGGATGGACATCAGGTAGACTTTGCGGACAACGGCTATGAAGGCCTGGAAAAGTTTTGTGCGGCTGATTATGATGTGGTGCTGGTAGATATTAATATGCCCAGGATGCACGGTTACGATATGGTGCGTGCGATACGCAGAATTGAGCGGGGCCAGAAAGTGGGGATTATCGTAGTTTCAACGGAAGCTGATTCTAAGGATATGGTTGAAGGTTACAAAGCCGGAGCCGATCTTTACATGGTCAAACCGGTCAAACCAGAAGAACTAAAACAGATATGTACAATGTTCAGCCCTATGAAGGGCGAGGGCAATGATGTCGGCGAGGGAGCGTAATATGGAAAAGGGGTCCAAAACTTTAAGAATTACGGCTGGCGAGCTTGGGAGCCGCGATGTGTGGCCTTTGCTACGGGATATGGAGGAAAAAGGATGGCTTGAACGTTTAAATCTTCTGGATTGCGGGGAAGGATACAGCCTGGAAATTGAAGTCAGGCCTGAGCAAGACATAGAACTTTGCGAGCGACTAGTCAAGGATTACCTCGAGGGCAAAACGGTCTTAGGTGATACACCTCGTACAACTCGTGATGTAGGGAGGGAGATGATAGAGTCTCAAACAGTCAGGGTAGAACAGGGCAAAATTGACAGGCTTCTAGCTCTAGCGGGCGAGCTTATAGTTAGCACCAACGGGCTCACTCATCTGGTAAGACGTCTGGAAGACTTAGGTTTACCGGTTGAAATGGTGAGGGAGATTAAAGAATACCAGTCGTTGCTTAACCGGGCCAGTTGGGAAATACAAGATGTAATTATGGAAATGCGGCTTATGCCGGTGGGTTTTGTATTTGAGCGGTTTCGCCGGGTGGTACGGGAACTGGGACAGGAGCTGGGTAAAAAGGTTCAATTTAAAGTACTTGGCGATGACGTGACGATAGACCGCAACGTTGCCGCAATTATATATGAACCTTTACTACACTTGATCCGCAATACCCTTGATCATGGTTTGGAAAGGTCGGAAGAAAGAATACGGTCAGGAAAGCCGGAAGAAGGAGAACTTCTTTTACGAGCGGAACGCAAGGGGGAACACGTAGTTATAGCAGTAAAAGATGACGGTGCGGGGATCGACGTTGAAGCTGTTAAGAGTAAAGCTGTTAGCCGGGGGTTAATAACTAAAGAGCAAGCCGAGAAGATGGGCTTTAATGAAGCGCTGGAGCTCATATTTATACCGGGTTTTAGTACAAAGGACGAGGCCAGCACGGTTTCTGGCCGGGGAGTAGGTATGGACGTAGTCCGGGAAACGGTCGAACGGTTAGGCGGCAAGGTAATTGTGCACAGCGAATTGGGGGTTGGGACAGAGGTAGCCCTGGAATTGCCTATCACGATGAGCATTACCAAGGTTGTACTCTTGGATTGCGGCGGTTTATATGGAATCCCTGTAGGGGAGGTCAAAGAGATAGTAAAGGTCGAAGCGTCCAGGCTGCATTCTTTAAAAGAGAGTGAAGTAGTGGTCTTGAGGGGAACCATATACCCCGTGTTCCGGCTTTCCCGTGTGCTTGACTCTAGTGTAGAGGGGGTAGATGGCAATGAACTTACGCTGATAGTCCTATTGGCAGGTGTCGCAGTAGCCGTACCGAAAGTTTTAGGTGAACAAGATGTAGTGTTGAAGAACCTACCAACCCAGCTTTCTCATTTGAAACTGTTTACCGGTGCGGCAATACTGGGGAACGGGGACATTGCTTTGATTTTAGATACTAGTATCATTGGAAGGATGGTGTAAACTCTAATGGCTATTGACTTGATGCGTGAGTTTCTAAATGAAGCCCACGAGCAATTGGATATGTTAGAGCAACTGTTTTTAAAGTTAGAGGAAAAAGATGATAGAACTATTGATGCGATCTTCAGGATTGCCCACACCCTAAAAGGTTCGGCGGCTTGTGTAGGACTAAAAGAGGTGGCAGATTTCGCCCATAAGATGGAAACTTTACTTGATAGCCTCCGGAAAGGAGAAGTGGTGATAAGCGAAAGCGTTTGCAACCTTTTGCTACAATCGGGAGATGTTTTAAGGGCGTTAATACATGGAGTTGAGGAAGGGCTGGAGAATTATGTTCCTCCGGAATACACCACGATAATCAACAAACTTGAGCATGCCTCTGATGAGAATATTATCCCGGTACAGGATAATAACAACGCCTGTATGAAATTATTTGTACGGATTGGGCTTGACCTGGCTTCAGAAATGCGTGCCGCCAGGGCGTTTGTGATACTGAAACGATTGGAAGATATAGGCAGATTGAAGATTTCACGGCCTTCAGAGAACGACTTGCTCAACGGGCAGGTAGTTCCCAACGCCATAATAGCAGTTGTAGAAGGCGACATCGAGGAAGAAGATCTCTATGAGTGTATAGCGGGATATCCGGACGTAACGGACGTTGATGTTAGGTATATGGTGGAAGTCCGGGAACCCGATTGGATGAGATATAAGGAATACGGATGTATACTGGAATCAAAAGGAAAACGCATAGTCCTCGACTTCATGTCCGGTACATTAAAGCTTGATGGTGGTGCTTTGGGGTTTCTTGGCGAAGCCCTACGACGCGGGTGGCTCCTGTATTCAAACGACGACCTAACTTTTAGAGTGTTAAGCCGACTAACGTTAAAGCAAGTGGCTTGAGGAGGCTTTTTCGTGAAGAGAATAATATGTTTGACCTATATAGGACCCGATGGAAGGGTTCAACTACCACGAAAAGTTTTGGATAAGCTTAAATGGAAAGGGGAGGACTACATTAAGATAGAGGTAAAAGGGCAGGGTAAAGTGGAATTAAGAAAAGTCAACTAACCCCTGGCTGAAGTCAGAAGGGAAGGATATTCCGTCATCGGCGTAATCAAATGTAGCAGGAAATACCTAATGGTATTTCTTCAAGCAGCCCCCGGAACTGGAAGCGACAATGAAATCTTGCCTGGATGGCAGGAAACCATCTTTCGTTGTCGAAAAAGTTAAAGGGATGCTTCAAAGAAATGATGATTGTCCCTGCGGCAGCGGCCGAAAATATAAGAAATGCTGCCTGTCCCGGGTGGAAGAAGCCAACCGCCTCCTTAACCAGGTAGTAGGGCCGGGTACATATACCACCACAGGGCGGAAAATCCTTGCCACCCTGGGTTTTATGTGCGGCCTCTCAATGGGAGAAGGGGGAACTTATCCCAACCCAGCCCGGATAGGCAGGGGGTTTGAAAGAAGCCTGGGAAGAAGAGGAGGCGTTAGATGCCGGAGAGAAGGACTTGCTGCATGTGCTGTCCGGACATTTCAAGAAGCTTCTCATTGCCAAAGAATATTTGCGCACTATCCGGGTCCCGGCCTATTTACTGAATTGATTCCATGGACTTATCCCTCCACCATGAAAGCTACACCGATGATGAACTAAAAATGTTGCTTATCGGTGTGAGCTGGACCGTCGATGACGATTGCCGGGTGTTATTCAGTACGGACGTATTACAGGTGAGTGGGGACGAGATGGAAGAAGCGGAGACCAGGATAAAGGAAATTATGGAGGAAAATAAGGAAAATGAAGAGAAGCAGGAAGCTGGCCAGAAGATAATGCAGATCCTGGCCAAGTATCCCGCTTACGGTAATTTTATCTACGCCAATATGTGGAGAAAAGCACAACCTGCTTACCAGGCTCTCAAGGAAGGCAAACTGAAGCTGATAATGCCTTTATATGCGGTGGCAGGCGGTGTCTACGCCTTTATAGCCAGTACGATGGCCATTATACCTGCGGAGGTAGTTAAAAGTGTTATCAATAGGTGCTAATTTCCGGTGGGTAGGGGAAATCCCCTGGGAAAAAGAAGAGGCCAGTTACTTTATCCCGGAATTAATCCGGGTCTTGAGGTAACGGCAATTCCAGGCGCTTGACCGGGAGGCCCGGGAGAAGTACGAAGCCGGAATTACCGGCCTGTTAGAGCTGCAGCAAGGCGCGTGAAGCAAGCAGCCGGAATAAGGAGGTCCAACAGTGAAGTTCGTGCGTAAGATAGGTATCACCGGAAGAGTATACGGTGCTCTTATCGGACTAGTTATGTCAGGTTTATGCATTACTATATGTTATTTATTTCCTATATGGTGGTGTTTATATTGGTTACCAATACTATACTTTCCTATCGGATTCTGGATAGGATACACTTATGACCGCATTAACGCTTTGGCCAACTTTGATTGCTTAACTGGCGTAGCTAACAGAGGGCTATTGATGAGAACACTATACCGTTGTCTTAATAAGGCTGCTAACTCCGGTACTCCGCTGTCAATTATATTTATAGACATCGATAACTTTAAGCAGATCAATGATATCCATGGACATGACCAAGGTGACCTTGCCCTTAAAATCGTTGCTAGGGAGATTAAAGCAAATCTAAGATCGACAGATATTGCGGGTAGGTTCGGAGGAGATGAATTCGTAATTATCTGTCCAGGAGCCTCGAGGATCCAGAGTGAAGCAATAGCCAGGAGGGTAAAAAAATCCATAGAATGCAAAGCCTTTGGTACCTTTGGTAATATTAAACTAACTATATCAACTGGAATCTCAGTGTATCCTGAAGATGGTAGTACCATAGATAAGCTTCTAAGTTTCGCCGACAAAGTTATGTACCGTAATAAAGAAAAGCGGTGTTTGGCCGGTGGCGTTAGTGTAAAATTACAATAGGCAGGAGCAAAAAAGAGCAAAAAAGAGAAAAGAGGCCTCATAGGAAGAAAAATACCAAAAAGGAGTGAGGTCTCTTTATGGTAAACGGTAGTACCAGTACCGCTACAATCTTGGCAGATAAGGCAGGTCTTTTCCTGAATTTACGGCAGGCCAAAATCATTGCTCCAGTTGTTTTTTCAGCGCGTTTATCTCTTCCGGGGCAAGACCCGTGGCTTTGATGATGGTTTCAATATCTACGTTTAACAGGAGCAAATTTCGGGCTACTTCCCGTTTGCCCTTCAGTTCGCCTTCCAATTCGCCTTCCAGTTTTCCTTCCATCTTGCCTTTCAACAAAGCCTGCTGCTGCATCTCTTCCAGGGTTAATTCCAGATTGTAAATCATCCGTTCCACCTCCCGGGGTTGCTTGCGTCCAGGATGCGGTCCACCTTTTCCCTAAAATTTTCAGGCATTCTGGGCTTGACGACGTTCTTAGCCAGGTAGTGATATGGCGGAACTCATCAGGCGTGAGCCGCCTTAAGACCTCCGCCAGTTTCTGTAAACGTCCCACCAGGTCTTCCGGGTGTATCTTCTGGTCCAAAATAAAAACGCCACCGCTTAGATTGGCCGCCTTGATAAGCTCTTCTTCGCTGTAACGGTTGACATCAACCAGCAGGTAATGGAAGTCCAGGAGATGCCCGCTAAAATCCTGGTAACTGTCCAGCATTTCTTTGAAGGAAAGGGCCGCCGTCCAGGATTCTGCCCCCTTGTAGAGCATCGCCGGGATGAAAGGTGGCAGGCAAAAATTTTTGTTCTCCCGCTCATTCTGCGAGGTGCTGTTGTAAATCTCTCGCCAGATCTCTACCATCTAAAGCAAAAGCCGAAAGGGTATCAGGTAGTCTACCGTCGACTGCAGCTCCAGTAGAACGTAAAAGATGACGTTTCTTTTTTTTGTCTTGAGCCGGTAGACGATATCGGCTTCTTTCTCACTGAAATCCTGGAGGACGTAGGATTTGTTCACCAGGATGAGGTCGTCTGCGTCAATGGCCTCCACCCAGTCTTCCCGGACGAAGGTCTTAAGCAGTTCAAGGAACACCTTTTTGTTGGCCAGGAGCTGCCTGTAACCCTTGTCGTGGGAGTAGTGGGGAGAACAGGGCTGCTCTTCGTTTTCTGGCGAAAAAAAACCTTCTTCTAGTAGATAATTATATCATATTTTTAGGGCAGGACGATAGTTTGCACAAAAACCGGTAACGTCCGATTTTAGCAGAGCAGAAACACGTTAACCCCTTGGGCAGTAGAAGCCACAGGCCTGCTTTTCCAGCCGGACTTTCTACACAGCTTTGGACAGGGCTTCTTTACCGGCCAGCCAGATAAAGTCTCCAAGACGCAATAGGGCAGCCACCAGGCGTTCCCCGTAAAATAGAGGTCCAGGGTTGATAGGGAGGCTACCAGTTTTAGCTTTTCTCAGACCAAAATATAGCAAGAGGATATATTGCAACCAACATGATACTGGAAAGAGTCTTAAACCAACTAAACCAACTGGTTAAAAAAGGACCCTGGAGGCAGCAGAACAGACCAAAGGCTTGCAGTGTTTATAAGCCCCCACCAATTGTAAGGGGGTAGGTAAGTGGTATTTAGTTGTGGTAAAGGGTTGGCAAAGGTAGTTAAGGGGCTGGTGGAGATCTTCTGTGCGTTAAACCCGGCTGTCACGGCCAAGCCGTTGACACCACTGAAAGTAGTCTCTACCAGTCCCAAGTTATTTTGGAGGGCGCTGGTAAGGACAGTTTGGTTAACGGCCAGGGTACCGTCCGGGTTCTGGGTAACGCCTATGGCGGCTAGGTTCGAGGCTTGATAACTATAGCTTTGCTTTAAAATAGAAAGCAACTGCGGGCTGATATACTGCGAATTTTGCGCCGTAAAGGTCACCAGGTTGTTATAAGCCGTCACGAAATTGTTGATGGCATTGCTTATGGCCTGGGTATCAGGGGTGACCGTAATAGTAGCACCAGTTACCGGACCCAAGAGATTCAATGTAAGCCTACGGTTGTCCAGGTATATGGTGTTGCTTTCGGAAGTGTAAGGGACACCATTGAGGGTGTAACTAGCATTGGCTGCCGCAACCGAAACCGTGTTAGCCTCAGTATAAGCGACAGCATTGCCAGTTACATCGGTTAAGGTGAAAGCATTACTGGTACCGGTATTATTGGCAGTTAAAACCAGGCGGCTGGTACCGGCTACAGTATCGGTAGCTACATTGGCGTTAACCGGCGCGCCGGTAGCATTTATGGCATTGGCCATGTTAGTGAGCACAGTCAGGTTGGTATCCCCGGGGTTAACGGTAAAGGATATGGCGTAAGTCTTGCCGCCTGCTTGAAGGTTGAAAGTGACCCTCCCCCGATTTGTAGGACACAGAGTTAAGAGTGTATAATCAGAGTAAGGAGGCGTTGTGTCCATGGGGGAGCAAAGAAGAAAATATGACGAAGAGTTCAAGCGCAATGCCGTCGAGCTATGCCGCACCAGCGACAAAACCGCCAGCCAGATTGCTTATGACCTGGGTATCAACAGCAGCATGCTCAACAGATGGCGCAGAGAACAAGAAAAGTATGGAGAACGAGCTTTTCCCGGGTTAGGGAAACAGATGCGCGGCACCGAACTTGAAGAAGAAAACCGCCGCCTGAAAAAAGAACTGGCCATCGTCCAGGAGGAACGAGACATCTTAAAAAAAGCAGTGGCCATCTTCTCCAAAACACCGAGATGAAATATCGGTTTATCCGGGAGCACACGGGAACTTTCCGTGTCGAGACGATGTGCCGCGTATTAAAGGTGTCCCGGACAGGATATTACCGCTGGTTAAAAAAGCCCGTAAGCCAGCGTAAAATCCAGGATGAAATTATCAAAGAAAAAGCAGAGCATATCTACAACAAGAGCCGCAAAACCTATGGCAGTCCCCGTATTCATAAACAGCTCGGCAAGGAAGGTATTCATTGCGGCAAAAAGAGGGTAGAGCGGCTGATGCGCGAAGCGGGCATCCAGGCCATCCAAAAACGCCAATTCAAGGTGACTACCGACTCCAGGCATAATCTGCCGGTAGCCGAAAACATCTTAAACAGGGAGTTTACCGCCAGTAGCCCTAATAAGAGATGGGTAACGGATATAACGTATATCCCTACCGAAGAAGGCTGGCTGTACCTGGCGGCGGTTATGGACCTCTATTCCAGAAGGATTGCAGGTTATTCAATGCAGAAATATCTAACCCGGGAATTGGCGATTGAGGCCTTAAACAATGCCGTCACCAACCGCCGGCCGGGCCGGGGACTAATAATCCACTCCGACCGCGGCAGCCAGTATGCGAGCCATGATTATCAGCAATTGCTGCAGCAATATGGCTTTATCTGTTCCATGAGCCGAAAGGGAGATTGCTGGGACAACTCCCCTATGGAAAGTTTCTTCAAGACATTGAAGACGGAACTCGTCTACCATCGCCGTTTTAAAACCCGGGCAGAAGCCAGAGTGGAAATCTTTGAGTACATTGAGGTTTTTTATAACCGGTTCAGGTTACATTCTTCCCTTGGGTATGCGACACCGGAAGAATTCGAGAAAAACTATGAGAACCTGAGAAATGTGGCTTAAGTTGGTGTCCTATTTATCGGGGGAAGTCCAAAGTATATGTACCTGGCGTAAGCCCGGTAGCCGCGGCGCTGGTCAGGGATATGCCTATATTTTGCTGGGCAGTGGCGATCTGGCTTATGCTTATAGCATAAGTAGATAAAGTTGCATCTGGCTGGGCCTGGGCAGTAACGGTGTTAGGAGCAGATGAAGTTGCTGTTCGCTGCAAGAATACGTTATTGCTGGTGCTAAGCTGCAATGGCTGGGAAGCCTCCCAAAGCTGGCGGGCATAGTTACTCAGAGTGACCAGGCTATTGGCCAAAAGGGAAGGCTGCTGCCGGGTCCAGCTATTTACCCATAAGGCTTCCTGGGCAATGTTGATCGGGGCTACAGGTTGAGAATAGTAAGAAGGTGCCGCTGGATTTAAAAGATAACTTACCAGCCAGTAATTAGGGTACCAGTAATTGCCGTACACCGGGCTTACCATGCGAAACCATCTCCTCGGCAACCCAATTGTCGAAAATTATTATAACACGCAGGAAACCCAAAAAGAAGATACAGTCCGACAAGATTAATGCTTTGTCCGGGTCATCCGGCAGTTTGGATAAAGGTTCTGGTTGGTGCTATTGCTTAATTATCGTTGGCAAAGGAGGAGAAAAATACCTTTTGTCGAATAGTAGAAATAAAATCGAACAAAAGGATAAAAAAGAGATAAAAATTAAAATAAAGAAGGCTGGAAAGATGAAGGACCAAACTATTAATACCAATAAATGCCAACGGGGGGGGGGGGGGGGGGGGGGGATTTACCCCATAACTACCAGAAAATAGAATTAATACTATTACCTGCAAAAAGCAAACCTTCCCGCCTTTACAGCCGCAGCTTAACTGCTTTCCTCAAAAGTCCAACCTGCAACTTTTTACCACAGGGAAACTTTTTTAGCCGGGCTATTTGCAATGCCGGTCCCCTCTGGAAGTCCCAGCTGCGCGCGCCTCCGCACACCGGTTCCCTAAAAACTGCAGAAATGATGAGACTTTATTATCCAGCAGCCCTGTAATACTGGTACTTGCAGGGGGCGCATAAAATGGGCAAAGGGCAAGGACTGTATAGTGAGGGCATCGCTAACAAATGGGCTATTAATAATCTTATTTTTACCTCCCCTGCGGCCAAAATGCTCTTGCGGAGCGCAGCAGTTTTATCACTGCTGGCCGTCACAATGTTAAACAATCATGCCCGGAGCCTGTCTTACCAGATCGTTCTTGATTTTCTCTACCTCGGGCCGGTGACCGTCGCCGCCTGGAATTCTCTTCTTGAAGGCTTGACGTTTGCCCTGATTGCCGTCTGCCTGCGCATGATTACGAACCCCCTGGCTTTTTCGGCAATGAGGGCCAGCGATTATATCGATTTTCTAGTAGTAATGGTTTTTTATCTAATCGTTCCTGTTACCATCGAACTCTTAAGGCGCCTGGCCCGGCAGCGCCAGCAATTGCGGCGCAACCTGCAATTGACAACGGAAGCCTTGCTGGAGGCCCTACAATTGCGCGACCAGTATACCGGCCGGCACTCGCGCCAGGTAGCTAGATATGCGCGCTGGATAGCAGCCAGCTTAGGCTTATCGCCGCACTTCCAGGAGTACCTTTACCTGGCCGGGCTACTTCATGACATCGGCAAGATTGGCGTTGACGACGCCTGCTTGAATAAGCCCGGTGCGTTGACGCCAGAAGAATGGCAGGCCATCCGCCGCCACCCCGTACTGGGCTACAGGATAATCAAAAAAGTAACAGGCAATCAACAAATCATTGCCCGGGCAGTCCTGTACCATCACGAGCGGTATGACGGCCGCGGCTATCCCAGGGGCTTGAAAGGCACGGCCATCCCCCTGGAAGCCCGCATTTTAAGCGTGGCAGACTGTTTTGACGCCATGACCACTGACCGGGTTTACCGGCAGGCCATGGCTCCTTATGAAGCCGTGGAGGAATTGCGGCGCTGTGCCGGCAGCCAGTTTGATCCGGAAATAGTGGATGTTTTCTGCCGCATCCTGGCAGAAAACGCCCTTATCCACCCTCGGGAGGAGGAAAAAGAGGTAAACAGTCTTTAGCAGCTGGCGCGGTAAATTAATGACTGCTTTTTCCTGCTTATTATTTTAACAATAGGCGTCGCGCTGGCGTCCTATCGGGACTCCCTGCGCGCGAAGAAAGACATGTAATGTGGCCAAACACGCCAACCGCGTCTCTTCTCAGTCTGTAATTGAGACGCTGAAACGGCAATTCTAACAAAAGGCCGAAATCCGGTCTCTAACCCAGAGCAATATTAAATGATTACCTTCGAAAAAAGCGTTGGCTCCGCGCATTGAGGACACCTACCCCTGTTTTGAAAGAAAAAAGTTGCATTTTAATGGCTGAATGCCTAAATAAAATATACTTTTTGTCGAATTAAAAATAAAAAGCAGTTAGTAAAGAAGGGAAGGCGCGATGAATCGCGAAATTGTAATTGCCAATAAATGTAAATGGGGGGGGGGGGGGTACAATTACCATAACCCCCGGTTATTGGAAATAAATCTTCTTTACATCCTCTTTCTATTAAGCCTTCTTTTCCTTTGCCTCGCCCGCGGTAAAATAATTCTTCTTTTCCATAATTCCCCTAAACCGGTAAACTTACTTCCCTACGTATCGTATGCTCAAGGCAAACAGTCAAAAGGCAGAAGCGCAAAGCCATGGGTCGAAAGCCCTTTCATGGGTTTGAGCGCCATTCGCGTAGGTTTTTGCCTTTTTACTGGAAACATTTTCCTTCAGTAGGGTAACAAACCAGGCAACGCCTACCACCAGAAATCATTGGACATTTGTTTACGGGGGAGCAAAGTATGGTTGATGGCCCATTAACCGAGGAAGAAATTAACGAACTGTTGGCTGCGTACGAAGAACTAATAGCCCAGATTAAGGAGGGCAAAGTGCCGACACTCACTCGGCTACCTATACAGGAAAAAGATGGTAATTGTGGTTCTTTTGGAAGAAAATGGTGGATTGTTTACCCAAAAAGCTAGGTAAGGCCACATGTTAAAGGGGAGTTAAATTAGAACTACCCTGAAAACCTTATAACTTACAGAAGACACCGTTAAGGGCAAACCCGTCGAAAGGCGTCAATGTGATGCAGAGGGGGATGAATCTTGAAACCAATCAATATTAGTTGCTAATAGTATTAATTATCTTAGAGCCTTGTTTTATGTAAACTAAAAAGTAGAGAAAGGAGGTGGTCAAGTTAGTTTAGTAGCAAATTGGACGGGGCGGGGAGGTGAGCAGCAGGTCTGGAGAAAGCAAAGCGAACGCTTAGTCTGCTAAAGAAAGGAGAAAGTGTGTATGGCCAGGAAGCTGGTAGTCTTCGACCTGGCGGGTGAACTTTATGGCCTGGACATATTCGATGTCCGGGAGATAGTCAAGGATACGCTCGTCACTCGAATACCGCAAACGCCTGAATTTGTAGAAGGCGTCGTCAACTTGAGAGGGAAGATAATACCGGTAATCGATCTGAGGAAACGCTTCGGCTTTGAAAAGGGGGAAAAGACGAAAGATGCCAGGATAATCATTGTAGACATATCGGGGCAGGAAGCGGGGTTGGTTGTTGATTCCGTCAAAGAAGTGGCGGCAGTTGATGAAAGCACTATTGAGACTGCACCCGATGTCACGACAGTAAACGCCGCCTTTGTGGAGGGGCTGGCCAAGAAGGACGATAAGATCATCATCATAATCAAACTGGACCTGCTCCTCAAAGTCGAAGAAAAGGAAATGCTTAAGCGTATGCAATAGGGAGGTGATAACCGAAGATTATACTGACTTTGGGATGCAGCGGGGCGCCGCCATCCAGGCCAGCGCCGCTATCGAAGAAGCCATGAAAAAGATGCGTGTTCCATTACTTTATGTCTACTGGGGGGAGATAGAGAATGTCTCTGAGAAGCATAAGAAGCAAGATCATGGCGCTGACGCTTATAGCTATACTAGCAACAGTAGTAATTCAATTGATTACTTCTAACATTTCCCTGGCAAAACTCACCACTAATTCCCAGTCAATAACACAACAGCACGTGTTGAGTGAAGTACAAGCTGGCCTCAAAAACACAGTCGATTCTATGGTTTCCTCCTTAACTGATATGTATAAAAGGAATGCTGGTACTATACCGGAAGATCAGCTTGTTGAGCTTATAAGGAAAACGCTGGATGCCAGCCGGTATGGCGATTCAGGATATTTCTTTGCTTACCGGTATGATGGTGTTAGGGTAGTGGCGCCGGAAAACAAGGCGCAGGAAGGCCAGAACCTCTGGGACCTAACAGATAAATCCGGCAAGAAGGTGGTTCAGGAATTCATCAAAACAGCCCAGAACGGCGGGGGATTTGTATCTTACCTTTGGCTCAACCCTAAAACTAACAAAGAAGAGGAAAAACTCTCTTATATAGCCCCCCTTAAACTTGGTAACCTCGAGTTAGCGGTTGGGACGGGCACTTATTTATCCATGGTAGAAGTTGCCAAAAATGATGTAGCTCGGGAGATTGCACAGTCCAGGAAGGCACTCTCCGGTTCTTTGGTTACTATAAGTATTATTGTTTTATTGATTTTGGCCGTAATCACTTATTTCTTTACTCGAACCATCACTACACCACTAATCCTGGCGGTTGACCTTCTGGGGCTCATAGCCAGCGGCGACTTCACCCGGACAGTTCCCGACAATTTCCTCCGCATGAAGGACGAGATAGGGAAAGTGGCCCAGGCCGTCGACCGCCTGCAGGCCAACCTCAGACCGCTGCTTTCGGGCCTTAGAGACGACGCTAAAACCCTGGCCAGCAACTCGGAGAACCTAAGTGCGTCTTCAGAAGAGATCGCCTCATCTTCCGGCGAGGTGGCCAAGGCCATCCAGCAGGTGGCCGCGGGGGCCTCGGACCAATCAAGCCATCTGCAGGAAATACTGGGCCTCGTAGAAAACATAACCGCAAGTCTGGAGAAAGTATATACCGAACTTAGTCACGTTAAGACTAACAGCGAAGAGACCTCTAGGCTGGCGAGTATAGGCAAGAAAGAGCTGGACGTCCTCATTGCCTCCATCAAGGGTGTTCACGAGGCCTTCAAGGTGGTTGCTGAGAAGTTGACGAGTTTGAGCGGTTCCGTAAACCAGATAGGTGAGATCCTGGAAGTGATCAACGGGATAGCGGAACAGACGAATCTTCTTGCCCTGAACGCGGCCATTGAGGCGGCACGGGCAGGGGAAGCTGGCCGCGGCTTCGCGGTGGTGGCGGAGGAGGTCCGCAAGCTGGCCGAGCAGTCCAGCGCTTCGTCGGATAAGATAAGGGTGCTATTGAACACTATCGGTTCGGAGACCAATGAAGTAGTGCATACTTCAGAGGAAGTCAGCAAGCAGGTAGTCGCGCAGCTGGAGAATGTAGAAAATACGGTCAAGGCCTTTGACAACATACTTGAAGCGGTGGCAGCCATCGCGCCCATGATCGAGGCGACTTACCGCGAGGTGGATAGCACGGTGAAAGCCAAGGACGTATTGCTGGACCGGGTCCAGAGCGTCAGCGCGGTGTCGGAGGAGGCTTCAGCTTCGGCCGAGGAGATCTCCGCGTCAGCCGAGGAACTGTCGGCCTCCACACAGGAGATAGCGGCCAATGCCCAGCAGGTGCTGGAAGTGGCTAAGCGGCTGGAAGAACAGGTGGGGCGGTTTAAGGTGTAAAAAGGCGGGAATAATTATGTTGCGGTCCGGCCGCGGGCGGCAGACGCGCCTTACGGCCGGACTTTTCTTAAGGAGCCAGAAGCACCGGCCAGGGCATAATAACCCGTTGCCGCGATCCAAAGCTGCTCCAGCTCAATGTACTCATCAGTTATATGGGCGAGGTCTTCCCGGGAAGAACTAACTTGTCAATCCGCGTCTCGTCGTATCCAAGTTTTTGCATCCCCTCCCGAACGGCCCTGGCCACCTGCTTTTCTCTGCCGGAAAGGCTGGGTATCCTTACTAACTAACTGTTGCGCCAATTCCAGCACCTCGCGGCGCCTGGCTTCTGTCAGCACGGTTAACTCCCCCCTTATTTCTGAACCCCGTTTTCCAGCTCAATTATAGTACCTCGAGAAAGTTAATAGCAAAACCCCGCTGTAATTTATCTAAAAGATTAGCTCGGCGACTGGTGAGGGCTATAATTAAAGTAAAGAAGCGCCGCGGGTAAATAGCGTCAGCGTTTTTTATACTTAGCCGGGGAGGACCATTCTTAATCTAACATACCTGCCCATGCCTTTATCGTCCTGATCCGGGAAAATTCTCCGGATAATATTGGCACCGGGGACAAGCAGCTTTCAGAAATACATAAGTAATGGGACACGGGAGAGGGGCCCTGCTTTTGGCAGGGCGTTTCTCTAATATACACGCTTTGGGACAAACTCCAAGACGGCTCCCGGCTGATATGGGCCGTCCAGGTAGTCGGCAGGATCGGTGCTGATCAGGCGCACCACCCGGGCCCGGTTAAAGCTTAAAGGTTCGACTTCCAGGGTGAGTCGGCCCACTTTAATTTCCTGATAGTTAGGGTAGAAATTCTCCGCTCCTTCCCAGATAAGCTCCCACGGCATCGGACTGTAGATGTACATTTTATTTTCACCTTCTCAGTGTAGCTTGCCCGGGCCGGGGGCACCTTCAGCAATAAGCTTCTTTAAATACCGTACGGCCTGGGAGAGCCCGCCCACTTCATCAATTAAGCCCACCTTTACGGCGTCTTTGCCCACCAGGATGGTACCGATATCCCGCGCCAGCTCGCCCGTTTGGAACATTAACCGCCGCAGCTCCTGCTCAGATATATTGGCATGTTCAACAATAAAGCGGATGACCCGGTCCTGCATCTTGTCCAGGTATTCATAGGTCTGGGGAACACCGATGACCAAGCCTGTAAGGCGGATGGGATGAATGGTCATGGTGGCCGTCTCGGCAATGAAGGAATGGTTGGCGGCCACGGCTATGGGGACGCCGATGGAATGACCTCCGCCCAGGACCAGGGAAACCACCGGTTTCGACATACTGACCAGCATTTCAGCAATGGCCAGGCCGGCTTCGACATCGCCACCCACGGTATTTAAAACCACTAGCAGGCCTTTGACGGCCGGGTCCTGCTCAATGGCCACCAGCTGGGGGATGATGTGTTCGTATTTAGTGGTTTTGTTTTGGGGCGGCAGGACCAGGTGACCCTCAATCTGACCTACGATCTGCACGCATTGAATTTCACTTTTGTACTCGGCGACGTTTGTTTGCCCCAGCTCTTTGATGCTCTCCACCTGTGGACTGGCGGGAGGGCGGGCTACGACGCGCTCCGGTTCCCCGGATGGCTGGGGTGACGGCGGGGCCGGCTGGGGCCCGGGGTTGGGATTGACGTCAGGGTTGGGCATATATGCAGTCCCCCTTGCTTAAATTGAGCCTGACTATGGCTTATTATAGGAAATAATGCCTTTAAACATACATATCCATCTTTTTATTTTGGAAGCAAGGAATTTCAAGCCTCGGTGTAGAATAGTAGCAACCGGGGTGATGGAAAATGGCTCCGGCCAGGACCATTAACGAGAAGATAAAAAACGAGATAATCGGTGTGGCCCTGGTGGCCCTGGCCCTCCTCTGCCTGGCGGGGCTGTACGTCCTGGATCTAGGTTATATAAGCACGGCGGCCAGCATTGGTGCCGTTGGCCGTCTGCTGGCAGGTTTTTTAAAAACTTTGACCGGTGAAGGCAAATACCTTTTTCCCTTAATTTTAGGGGCTTGGGGCCTCCGCCTTATCGCCGGGGGAAAAGTCAAGGATTCCCGGCCGCGTTTGCTGGGCGGCATTTTACTTTTCCTTACTTTTTTAAGCGCCCTGCACCAGCCCTATTTAAACAGCGCGTCTTATAAAGACATCCTGGCGATGGGGTTGACCGGTCAGGGCGGTGGCCTCATCGGCGCCGTGGTGTCTATTATCTTTAAGTCAGTTTTCGGACGTGTGGGAACCTGGATTGTCCTGGTGGCTTTAGGCATTATCTCTTTTCTCCTGGTTACCGGCGTTTCTTTAACGCGTATGACGGCACGTCTCATACGGGTATGCAGTGCCTCTTTTCATATCATTAAGGGCTGGCTTGTGGCCTTTTTGTTTACCGAGGTAGACGAAGAAGAAGGAGAAGAGCCCAAGGCGCCGGTAAAGAAAAACCGTAAAGTCAAAGAAAGGGAACGGAGCGTTCCCCAGGAGCGGGAAGTAATTCCTGTAGTTATAAATCAACCGCCGGAGCCGCCGGCGCTGCCGATTGTCCGGACGACGGCCGGAGAAGATGCGCCGGTCGAGGCCAAAATCTATCCGGAAAGCCCGGTCCCGCCTGGCGGTGAAGAGGAAAAGAAAATACGGCGTCGACCGCCCCGGGTGAACCTTCAGGCGGAAGATAATGCCGCCGTCAAAGAAGAAGGAGGTAATCCCTCAGCAGAAGCGGTCCCTTATGTTTTACCCCCTTTAAGCCTTTTGACCCGTCCGGTAAGGGTAAAAAATCCGCGTTTAGAAAAAGATATAACCGACAGGATTAAAATACTGGAAGACACCCTGGACAGCTTCGGGGTAAAGGTCAAGGTAACCCAAGTAAGCTGCGGGCCAACGGTGACCCGCTATGAAGTGCAGCCGGCCCCGGGGGTAAAGGTGAGTCGTATCGTCAGCCTGGCCGACGATATTGCCTTAAGCCTGGCGGCCGCCCAGGTGAGGATTGAAGCTCCAATTCCGGGCAAAGCGGCGGTGGGTATAGAGGTCCCCAACAAAGAGATTGCCGTGGTCCACCTGCGGGAGGTTTTAGAGGATCCCGCTTTTCTCGAGTCTAACAGCAAACTAACGGTAGCCCTGGGTAAAGATATCGCCGGCAACCCGGTAATAGCCGATTTGGCAAAAATGCCACATCTCCTGATTGCCGGAACGACCGGCTCTGGTAAAAGCGTTTGCTTAAATGCCTTGATCTGTAGCCTGCTGTTTAAGGCCACCCCCCAGGAGCTAAAACTTTTAATGATCGATCCCAAAATGGTAGAATTGACCCAGTATAACGGCATTCCCCACCTTTTGGCCCCGGTAGTGAGCCAGCCCAAAAAGGCCGCCACGGCCCTGCAGTGGATGGTCAGCGAAATGGAGAAGCGTTATGAACTCTTTGCCGGCGCCGGGGTTAAGGATATTACCCGCTATAACCGCTTAATGCAGAAAGAAAACAACGGTCAAGGCGCTCTGCCCCTGGTGGTAGTCCTGATTGACGAGCTCGCCGATTTGATGATGGTGGCTCCGGCCGATGTGGAAGACGCCATCTGCCGTCTCGCCCAGATGGCCCGGGCGGCGGGTATTCATCTTGTCGTAGCCACCCAGCGACCGTCAGTAGACGTCATTACCGGGTTGATCAAGGCCAATATTTCATCCCGCATTGCTTTTGCCGTTTCTTCCCAGGTTGATTCCCGTACCATTCTTGATATGGCGGGGGCAGAAAAGCTTTTAGGCCGCGGTGATATGCTATTTTTGCCGATAGGAGCCAGCAAGCCCATTCGTGTTCAGGGTGTTTACGTATCCGACCGGGAGGTTGAGGATCTTGTAACCTATGTTAAACAGCAGGGACGCCCCGAATACGATCCGAATTTCCTTAAAGGAGAAGAGGTTGCTGGCGAAACAGGGGAAGCGGAAGACGAGCTTTTCCCGGCCGCCGTCAGGGTGATTTTAGAGACGGGGCAGGCTTCCATTTCCATGCTCCAGCGGCGGTTGCGGATAGGTTATACGCGAGCGGCGCGCCTGATGGATATGATGGAGGCCAGGGGTTTCGTGGGCGGTCATGAAGGAACAAAAGCCCGCGCCATCCTTACGAGTTGGGAAGAATACGAGGAATTATTTGGCCACAAGGAAGGATGATACGGGGGAGGATTTCCCCGTAGCCGTGTCGAAGAACTTTATCCATGGAGGTGAGGCTGTGGAAAAGGTAGGGGATTTGCTCCACTCCGCACGGGAGGCCAAAGGAATATCTTTAAGGGAGGCGGAAGAGGCCACGAAAATCCGTCTCCGCTATCTGGAAGCCTTAGAAAAAGGCGATTATGCTCTCCTCCCGGGTAGGGTGTATGCCCTGGGATTTTTGCGAAGCTATGCCCGCTATCTGGGCCTTGACGTTCAGGCGGTGGTGGAGCAGTTTAAACGAGAATATCCCGCCGCCGAAGATAATGGCCCGGGAAGCGAGGGGCGTCTTCCGGCGGAAGGCCCTAAAAGAGGAAACCCGAAGAAGTACTGGCTGGTGGCTGCTGCAGTTATTGTAGCGCTGTGGTGTATAAACATGTTGTATAACTATTTGCGGCCCTCCCTGGAACAACTTTCCCCGCCAACACAGCCCCAGGTTACGGTGCCGGAACCTGGGCCATCGTCTCCGCAGCCGCCTCAAAGCGTGGTACCTCCCGTATCTTCTCCACCCCGGTTCCAGGGTGTTGAAGTTACCATAAAGTCCAATGGTAACTGCTGGGTTGGGGCTACGGTAGACGGCAAAGACGATTTTTCCGGTATATTAAAGGCCGGCGAAAGCAGGGTGCTACAAGGCAAGGAAAAAATTGTCGTAACCCTCGGCAGCGCCGGTGCTGTAGAAGTGACTGTCAACGGCCTGCTCCAGCCTTCTTTAGGAAGGGTCGGCGAAGTTGTTACCTTTGAAGCAGACAAAGATTCCACCCAGGCTAAGGTAACGAGGAAAAGATGATTAAGACTGCTGTTGTAACATTGGGTTGCCCTAAAAACCAGGTTGATAGTGAATATATCCTGGGCGTTCTCGATAAAAATCGTTTCATACTTGTGGGGGATACCCGTGAGGCGGAGGTTGTGATCGTTAACACCTGCAGCTTTATTGCCGACGCTAAACGGGAGTCTCTGGAAACGATCTTCGAACTGACCACCAGGGAACCCAAACCCTATATTATAGTGGCTGGGTGTATGGTGCAGCAGCATGGACGGGAACTATGGCAGGAGTTACCGGAAGTAGCCGCTTTTATCGGCCCGGGTGCCATCGGGCATCTTCCTGCAATTATCGAGAGGGTGTTAAAAGGAGAACGTTTGCTGGAATTATCCTCCTCCACGGAAGGGGAAGAGGGACTTCCCCGCCTCACAGTGGAGGGTAAACCCTACGCTTATTTAAAAATTGCTGAGGGCTGCGACAATCGCTGTGCCTATTGTACAATTCCGGCCATCAAAGGCCCCTACCGCAGCCGTCCCGTTGAAAGGCTCGTTGCCGAGGCCAGGGCCCTGGCTGCGACCGGAATTAAAGAACTCATTCTTGTAGCCCAAGACACCACGGCTTACGGCCTGGATTGCTACGGCGAGTACCGCCTGCCACAACTGCTGCAGGCACTGGCCCGCATCCCGGGAATAGAATGGCTGCGCCTTCTATATGCCTACCCTACCAGAATCACACCGCAATTGGTGGAGGTTATGGCCGGGGAGGAGAAAGTTGTACCTTACCTGGATTTGCCCCTCCAGCATGCCAGCGAAGACGTGCTGCGGCGCATGAACAGACCCGGCGGCTTAAAAGCGAGCCTCAAGGCCATCGATCTCCTGCGCAACGCAATGCCGGACATAGCCCTGCGTTCCACCTTCATAGTCGGCTTTCCGGGAGAAAGGGAAGAAGATTTTTACAGGCTGTTGGAATTTTTAAAGGCCGTACGGTTTGACTGGGTGGGGGCTTTTAAATATTCTCCGGAGGACGGTACCGCTGCCGCTTCCATGCCCGGACAGGTACCGGAAGAGGTGAAGGAAGAGCGCTACCGAAGGCTGATGCTTTCCCAGCAAACCATTACCAAAGCTCTAAATGAACGCTGGGTGGACAGGGAAATGCCGATTCTTGTGGAAGAACCGGGCATTGGCCGCTCCTTCCGCCAGGCGCCGGAGATTGACGGGTTGATCTATTTAGAAGGGAGTTATGTCCCTCCCGGGACCTTTATCACCGCCAGGATTACGAAGGTTCGCGGCCCCTATGATCTGGTAGGACAGGTAATAACCTGAGGTGGCAGTCCTGCCAGGCGTTTCATAAAGCCCGATTAAACGAAATTTGTTATAATTGAAGGTGTTACCCGTGGGAGAGGAGTGTGAACCTTGCACTTCAAAGGGTGGCGCCTTCATTTTATTATTCTGGCAGCCCTTTTAACCCTTGTTTTATTAATTGGAGGGCAGTGGGTCTACCTGCATTTCAGCCAGGAAAAACCCCTGGCGGATACTTTAAAGGCCAACCCGGCTGTGCAGGCGATGGAAGTAACCCGAACGGCCGAGGTTTTAGAAGTTAGGGTTATTTTGAGTCCCGGGGTTGATCTGCCCGTGGTATATCGCCAGGTTCAGGAGGCGGTGGCGAAACATTACGGCCGCGAAGGAGTTAAACTGATAATCCAGGATCACCGTTCTCCGGCCCTGGAAAATTTATGGCGCCAGAGTCAGTTCGCCGTTTACGAAGCGACGGTGCGCGGCAACTTCACCCAGATGGCGGCAACCGTTTCAGAGCTTGCACGTCAGGCGGGCGTCGATCAATATGCCGTCAATATAGACGACAGCTATATTTATCTGCAGTTCAGCCGGGGACAGGATTACCTCTACCAGGTAATCCCCAGGAATGATGCCCTCAACAGGGGGGAGGGGTTAGGTGTTTAAAGATTTTAAAGAGATTGTTGCCGGTGCGGCCTTGGGTTTGCTGATTTTTTTAAGTCTCAAAGGAGTCGACCTTACCCCCATAATCCTTTTGGCCGGAATGGGGTTCTTCACCTATTGGGTAATTGAAAAAAAGGGGGGGCTGCCGGGCCTGCCGGCGACCCTGGGCGGCAAAGGGTACGAGCCTTCGGTGAAGGTAACCTTTGCCGACGTAGGCGGCCAGGCTACTGCCGTTCAGGAGTTAAAAGAGGCATTAGAATTTTTGCTACGCAGCGATGAAGTTGCTGCTATGGGTATCCGCCCCTTAAAGGGGATTCTTTTGAGTGGTCCGCCGGGGACGGGGAAAACCCTTTTGGCCAAGGCGGCCGCCACCTACACGGACGCCGTATTTCTCGAAGCCAGCGGCAGCGAGTTTATCGAAATGTATGCCGGCGTCGGCGCCCAGAGGGTTCGGACCATTTTTAACCGGGCCCGGGAGCTGGCCCGCCGCAGACAAAAAAAGCGGGCGATTATATTCATTGATGAGCTGGAAGTTTTAGGAGGCAAACGCGGCAGCCACACCTCCCATCTGGAGTATGATCAGACTTTGAACCAGCTTCTCGTGGAAATGGATGGTTTAAAAAGCAGTCAGGACGTCCAGATTCTTGTTATCGGGGCTACCAACCGACCTGATTTATTGGATCCGGCACTGCTGCGTCCGGGGCGTTTTGACCGGCAGGTCAAAGTCGACCTGCCTGACAAGGAGGGCAGGCTGGCCATATTAAAACTGCACACGGCCAATAAACCCCTGGCGCCTGAGGTTGATCTGGAAGCCGTCGCCCGCGAAACCTTTGGGTTTTCCGGAGCGCACCTGGAAAGCGTGGCCAATGAGGCCGCCATCCTGGCTTTGCGGGAAAAATCGCCCCTCATTACCCAAAAACATCTAATGGAAGCAGTAGATAAAGTCATGTTGGGGGAAAAGCTGGGCCGCAAACCGGCAGACGACGAGCTCTATCGGCTGGCCATCCATGAAGCCGGGCATGCCATAGTCGGCGAACTATTGAGACCCCGGTCGATCTCCCACGTGACCATAACTTCCCGCGGCCAGGCTTTGGGGTATACCCGGCAAAAACCAGAGAATGATATGTATTTATATACCAGGGATTATCTGGAAGCACAGATGGATATCTGTCTGGCCGGCGCCGTGGCCGAAGACATGATTTTGGGAAACCGCAGTACCGGTTCTTTGAACGATTTTAAAGAGGCCATACGCCTGGCCCGGGTTATTATTACCGCCGGGCTTTCGGATTTAGGAGTGGTGGCTGAGGAAAATTTGACTAAGGAGCAGATGCATAACGCTTCGTCGGCCATCATCAATCAAGAAGAAAAAAAGGTAATGGTCCTTCTCCGGCCCTATCAAGAAACGTTAAAGGTTCTGGCGACCCGGCTGGTAGAAAAGGAAACGGTTACCGGCAGGGAATTACGGGCGCTGCTGCAGGACAACGCCCTCGCTTCTTGAAAATTTTGGCGCGCGACAGCAGGATTATAAAGAAGAAAAAGCGAATAAATTTATTATCCGGGGGATGGACATGCGGTTGTTTGTGGCTATAAATTTTTCGTCTACCTTGAAACAAGCCCTGGCGGAACTGTTGGAAGAACTGCGGCAGCTGGCACCTAACATCAAATGGGTGCCGCCGGAGAATATCCATTTAACCCTCAAGTTTTTGGGAGAAGTGGCCCCCACCGGAGTTGAGGAAATGGGGGCCGCCCTCCAGCGGGCCGCTGCAGGGCTCGGTCCCTGGCACCTGGAAATAAAGGGTACGGGGGTTTTCCCTGGATGGCGTAGTCCCCGGGTGGTTTGGGTGGGAGTAAACTCGGAGAAGCCCCTGTATATTTTACAGCAACAGTTGAGCCAGGAATATCTGGCCCTGGGTTTTCCCCTCACTCCCTTTACTCCCCACCTGACTTTGGGCCGCCTGCGGCCGGGGACGACCCTGGGGGCAGTAGAGGAAAAGCTTAAAAGCTTGTTAGATCACTCCTGGGGACAGGAGAAAGTAACGGCGGTAAGCCTGATGGAGAGTCGTCTGACGCCAAGGGGAGCCATTTATCGTCCGGTGCTAACGGTGCCCCTGCCGCAGGCTGAAGCGACACAGGCTTTTCCGACATAGTCAATCTTTATTGGCAGGAGGCGAAGTTACATAGTGATTTCTCCAGATAAACAGCGGGCTTTGGAAACGGCCTTACTTCAGATTGAAAGACACTTCGGCAAGGGCTCCATTATGAAGCTGGGTGAAAACGGCGCCCGCCTCAATGTAGAAGCAATCTCCACAGGCGCCCTGCCCCTGGATGTGGCCCTGGGGGTGGGGGGGCTGCCGCGTGGCCGGGTGATAGAGATTTTTGGACCGGAGTCTTCGGGAAAAACGACGGTCGCCCTGCACGTCGTAGCGGAGGCCCAGCGTAACGGGGGTGCGGCGGCCTTTATCGATGCCGAACACGCCCTTGATCCAGTTTATGCCAAAAATTTGGGCGTGGATATTGATAATCTTCTCGTCTCGCAGCCGGATACCGGCGAACAGGCCCTGGAAATAGCCGAAGCGCTGGTGCGCAGCGGGGCCATCGACGTCATTGTCATCGATTCCGTAGCCGCCTTGGTACCCCGTGCCGAACTGGACGGTGAAATGGGCGACGCCCATGTAGGACTTCAGGCAAGACTTATGTCCCAGGCCTTGCGCAAGCTGGCGGGCGTTATCGCCAAATCGCGTACGGTGGCCATTTTCATCAACCAGCTACGGGAAAAGGTGGGCGTCCTTTTCGGCAGCCCCGAAACCACTCCGGGCGGGCGAGCCCTGAAATTTTATGCTTCGGTACGCCTCGACGTACGCAAGCTTGACCAGGTAAAACAGGGAACGGAGATAATCGGCAGCCGCACCAGGGTCAAGGTTGTTAAAAACAAAGTCGCTCCTCCTTTCCGTCAGGCTGAATTCGACATTATTTACGGCCGGGGAATAGATCGGGAAGGCTGCCTTCTTGACATGGGGACAGAATTAGATATAGTAAAGAAGAGTGGGGCCTGGTATTCACTGGGGGAGGAACGCCTGGGACAGGGACGCGAGGCGGCGAAGGAATACCTGCGTAATCATCCAGAAGTGGCAGCGGCCATTGAAAACCAGATTCGGATAAAAACTGGATTGGTGAAGGTGGAAACAGGGGACGCGGCCGAAGGTGCAGAGGAAAGGTAATTCCCGGACGAAAAGCGCCTGGGACTATGCCCTGTATTTTTTAGCAAGACGCAGTCACAGTGAATATGAAATACGGGAAAAACTGCTGGCTAAGGGATTTACCGAGGAAGCCGTGACGAAAGTATTAGAACGCCTGAAGGCTGCGGGATTTCTGGATGATGTCCGCTTTGCCCGGAATTGGGCTGCCTATCGTATGGCTACTCACCCTTCCGGCAGCCGGCGGCTGCGCCAGGAACTGCAAGGGCGGGGCGTTTCACCGGAAATGGCGGCGGCGGTTGTGGCCGACCTCCTTCCTCGGGAAGAGGAACTGGAAGCAGCCCGCAGCCTGGCGGAAAGACACCGTCCACGCCGGGGAGAAAACCGGGAAAAATACGCTAGACGCCTTGCTCGTTTTCTATGGCAGCGGGGGTTCGATTTTGAAATAGTGCGCCAGGTGCTGGGAGAAAGGTTAGAGGGTTTATATATTGACATAGATAATTGAAATCTATAAAATATGATGGGAGAAACTAGGTGTAGGATCACCACCATAACCCTTTTATGGATAGATTTCACTACCAGGTTCAGCCTGGATGAAATATATTTTCCTATGCAAAAATAAATATCAGGCAGAGAAGTCCTGGTTTTGTTTTAAAAGGGGATATTTGGTTGGTGTGCCTATTTTTAAGCCGGGTTTCTACTCGGCTTTATTTTATGGAAGGGAGGTGAGGGACGATCCAGTATATACTGTATGCCTTGATAGCTTTCCTGGCAGGGGCAGCCGGGGGTTACGCTTTGCGTAAGTATCTTGCCGAAGCGAAAATAGCTTCGGCTGAGAAGGCTGCAGCTGCCATTATCGAAGAAGCTCAAAAAGAAGCCGAGGCTAAGAAACGCGAAGCGGTCCTGGAAGCTAAGGAAGAAGCCCACCGTATCCGCAATGAAGTGGAGCGGGAAAGTCGGGAAAGGCGCAATGAACTCCAGCGTTTCGAGCGTCGCCTGCTGCAAAAGGAAGAGGCTCTGGACCGCAAGACGGAAGCCCTCGAACGCAAAGAGGCCAATCTCCACCGCCAGGAAGAAGCCAACCAAAAGCTCAGGGAAGAACTGGAAGAGCTGCGCCGGAAACAGGTCAGCGAGCTGGAGCGCATTTCCGGTTTAACGACGGAAGAGGCCAGGACGATATTACTGCAGAATGTTGAAAAGGAAGTCCGACATGAAGCGGCCATGTTGATCAAGCAAATTGAAGCAGAAACCAAGGAAGAGGCGGAAAAGAGAGCCCGGGAAATTATCACCCATGCCATTCAACATTGTGCAGCCGACTATGTGGCCGAGGCGACAGTTTCAGTAGTAAATCTCCCCAACGACGAAATGAAGGGACGTATAATTGGCCGGGAAGGTCGTAATATTCGTGCCCTGGAAACGCTTACGGGCGTAGACCTGATAATTGATGATACGCCGGAAGCAGTAATACTCTCCAGCTTTGATCCCATCAGGCGCGAGGTGGCCCGTCTGGCCCTGGAGAAGTTAATCATTGACGGTCGTATTCATCCGGCACGCATCGAAGAAATGGTGGAAAAAGCCCGGAAAGAGGTTGAACAAAGGATCCGGGAAGAAGGAGAGAAGGCCACCTTTGAGGTGGGCATTCACGGCCTGCATCCGGAACTGGTGCGTCTCCTTGGCAAACTTAAGTACCGCACCAGTTATGGTCAAAACGTCCTCAAACATTCCCTGGAAGTGGCTTTCCTGGCCGGTGCCATGGCTGCCGAGCTGGGGGTAGACGTTCAGCTGGCCAAGCGGGCTGGTCTTCTCCACGATATTGGTAAAGCCGTTGACTTTGAGGTAGAAGGTCCCCATGTGGCGTTGGGAGTCGAACTGGCCAAGAAATATAAGGAATCCCCGGAAGTAATCCACGCCATCGAAGCCCACCATGGGGATGTGGAGCCGCGAAGCATTGAGGCCGGTCTGGTTCAGGCCGCCGATGCCATTTCGGCGGCACGTCCGGGTGCGCGGCGGGAAACGTTGGAGGCGTATATCAAACGCCTTGAAAAGCTGGAGGAGATTGCCGATTCCTTTGCCGGCGTAGAAAAATCCTATGCCATTCAAGCCGGCAGGGAAGTAAGGATTTTAGTAAAACCCGATAAAGTAGATGACGCCATGGCCGTCCATCTGGCCAGGGATATAGTGAAGAAAATCGAGAAGGAAATGGAATATCCGGGTCAGATTAAAGTGGTCGTTATCCGCGAAACCCGTGCCGTTGATTACGCTAAATAGCCAAGGGGCAGGGAGGTTTTATACTACCATCCCTGCCATTAAATTTTCCTGCCAAGCTGGAGATTAGACAAGCAGGAATTTGCTTTAAGGTGCAGAAGTAGTGTGTTATATATGAAAGTACAAGGCAGGTGTTAACCTTGGGCCTTCAGTACAAACACGGCGGCGAAGTGTCTGATACCATTGGGTTATTGATTTCTATTCTGGTGCGTTATCCGGAAGTTGCTACCATTAACTATGAACCGGCTGAACAATTACTGCGTTTTACCTTTATGCTTTCTGAGCCCATAACAGGGGAGAAGATGGAAAAATTCGCCGAGAAATTCCGCAAATCCCTTGAGGTATATAATTATCTCGAAAATAGAGAAGCACGGATAATCGACCTTAAATATACACCTTACGACCAGCTTACTTCTCTAGAGGTACAGCGTGATGTAGCTACCCTATCCCGTGATGAGATTGACCTCATCATTGCTTTGGTACGGGAAGGTTTTAACTCAACCCTTGTGGCGGAGAACAACGACAATATTATGGAAGAAGAGCTTATGATCCAGGAGGAGCTGATTGACCGGATGCTGGAAAGCGTCCGGGGCACCGTGCCGGAACGACGGCTTATCGCCTTTCGGGAAGAAGGAAGGGTCATGGTGTTTAATAAATAAATCCGCATCGCATAATATTTTTAAGGTCATTCGAGGGGAGCCTTATTGTTGCGGGTTTTAATGATCGGCGACATCGTTGGGCGGCCGGGACGGAAAGCGGTACAGGAACTTCTACCTTATCTGCTTCATGAATACCGGCCCGATTTGGTAGTGGCTAACGGGGAAAACGCCGCCGGCGGCAACGGCATAACCCCACCTGTTGCCGCTGAATTATTTAATAGAGGTATTCACGTTTTAACAATGGGTAACCATGTATGGGACAAACGCGAGGCTGAAAACCTTTTAGAAGAGGAGGCGCGGATCCTTCGACCGGCCAATTATCCCGACGGTACACCGGGCCGGGGATATACGATCATACGGGTTAAGGAAGACCTTCAGGTAGGTATAATTAATCTCTCAGGACGGATATTTTTATCTACCCTGGAATGTCCCTTCCGCTTGGCGCGTCTTCTGGCGGAGGAAATCAGGGCCACAACCAGGATGATCTTGGTGGATTTTCATGCCGAAGCAACTTCGGAAAAGGTTGCTATGGGTTGGTATCTAGATGGCCTGGTGAGCGCAGTTGTCGGCACCCATACCCACATTCAAACGGCCGACGCCCGTATCCTGCCGGGCGGTACGGCCTACATTACCGATGTGGGTATGACTGGCCCCAGAGATTCTATCCTGGGAGTAAAAACGGAAATCGTCATAAAAAAATTTATCACCCAAATGCCTGTACGCTTTGAAGTTGCCACCGGCCCCGTTCAGTTGGAAGCCGTTTTAATCGATATCAATCCGGATACCGGCCGGGCGGAGGCCATTCAGAGGTTACAACTTTATGGTACATCCTGATTTCCGGGCTGCCGATTTACATAGCCATACTACGGCCTCCGACGGACGGTTTACACCAGAAGAACTAATAAGGCTTGCCAAGGAAAAGGGGCTGGCGGCCATCGGCGTTACCGACCACGATACGGTGACCGGCCTGGAAGGTGCCCTGGCCGCTGGCAATAGTTACGGCATTACGGTGGTGCCCGGCGTCGAGCTGAGTACCGAATGGGAAGAAAAGGAGATCCATATCCTGGGATATTACCTCGATTGGCTTGAAGGAAACCTGCTGGGTTTCTTAGAGGCAATGCGGCGGGAGCGCAGCAGGCGCGTTGCCAGGATTGTAACAAGGTTACAGGAACTGGGTTACAACGTTAACTTGGGCGAGGTGCAGCGGGAAGCTCAAGGTGAGGCGGTGGGACGGCCCCACATTGCGGCCGCCCTGGTGCGCCGGGGCTATTTCCCCAACCTCAAAACTGCCTTTAAGACTCTCCTGGCGCGGGGTCGCCCGGCTTACGTACCGCGGGCCAAAGTCGCGCCTGTCCGGGCGGTAGAGGTGATATTAAAGGCCGGCGGCGTTCCTGTTCTGGCCCATCCCGGCTTGAGCCAGGCCGACCCCCTCATTCCCGACCTTGTGGCCGCAGGTCTGCAAGGTATCGAAGTCTATTACCCCTATCATAGCGCCGGTGTTACCAGACATTACCTGGAACTGGCAGCAAGGTTTGATTTGGTGGTTACCGGCGGATCGGATTTTCATGGCATAGTTGACGAAAGCCACGGCGATCTGGGTGCTTGTTGTGTGAGTATGGCAAAAGTTGAGGAACTGCAGGCACGGGCGAAAAAGATAAAAGAGCGAACGACTAAGGTTTGATTTCCGGGCATATATTTTAGAAAACCTTAAAGCTAGGGGGTGAGGGCGTTGATCGACGGCGATCCGGGCGCCCTTTACCGGCGGATTCAAGAGCTGGAGGACAAGGTGGAACAGCTACGCATCAGTCGCCGGGTATTGATGCATCTGGTGGAAAAGAGCGAGAACGAGAAATGGGAAATGATCAACCGTCTGCTTCAGGAAAAGGAAAGTCTTAAGGTGCGCAACCGCCGTTATGCCCGGTTGCTCTGGGAAAAGAATAAAGAGCTGGCCCTTTTGGCCGGTAAATTGCAGGGCCTTCCTTTACCCAGGCCTTGACGGAAAAGGTAGCCAAAGTTTATACTATAGTTAACTTATTAATTTAATAAGGGACAGGTGCCGAAAAGGTTAAAAGGGAATCAGGTGAAAATCCTGAGCGGTCGCGCCACTGTAACCGGGGAGCCCGCTTCAAAGCCACTGGTATCTGTACCGGGAAGGCGAAGCAGGGCAAGGAGCCGGAGCCAGGAAACCTGCCTGTTCATTAAACCCTCGCGTCAAGGGGCCTATGGGTATAGATTACGACTCCAGCTCTTCGTGGGGGCTGGAGTTTTTCTTTTAGGAGGTTTTACATGGAACGCGGGCCGTTGATCATGGTCACCGGAGGAGCTAGAAGCGGTAAAAGCCGGTTGGCCGAGGAGCTGGCTGCCGCCGGGGGAGGACGGGTGGTTTACCTGGCCACTGCTGTAATAGGGGATGATGAAATGGCGGCCCGGGTGGCGGCCCACCGGCGCCGGCGCCCCCCCGGGTGGCTGACGGTGGAAGCCCCCCTGGCCGTCACCGAAGCCATGGCCCGGGAGGGTAAACGCGCCGACACCATCCTCTTGGATAGCATGGGTATGTGGATTAACAACCTTTTGGGCGGCTTGCAGCAGGGTGGGGCGTCAGACGGAGGGGAAGACCATGATGTCGTAATTGAAAATATTATGAACTTGGTACGGAAACTCGTCGTGACAGCCTGGGAGGTTCCGGCGCGGGTGATTATCGTTACCGAAGAAACGGGCCTCGGCCTTGTTCCCCCATATCCCCTGGGAAGGCTTTTTCGCGATCTCCTGGGTCTGGCCAACCAGGAAATCGCCTCCCGGGCCGATAGGGTATATCTGGTGATGGCCGGTTTGCCCCTTATCTTAAAAGACCTTTTATCTGAATAAGACTTCTCGAAAAATATCGCAAAAAATGGGGAGGAACTATTTTTGCCTGAAA
Organism: Moorella humiferrea; assembly: GCF_039233145.1. Lineage (NCBI taxonomy): Bacteria > Bacillati > Bacillota > Clostridia > Neomoorellales > Neomoorellaceae > Neomoorella > Neomoorella humiferrea. The sequence goes on from NZ_CP136419.1 coordinate 1,165,669, forward strand.
AGTTGCGTCGGGGCTATACCACCGGCACCTGTGCTGCCGCCGCCGCCAGGGCGGCCGCTATGGCTTTATACCAAAGGCGCTTGGTCCAAGAAGTTACATTAACCCTGCCGGCGGGTGATACGGTGACCCTACCGGTCACCGTCCGGCGGGAAGCGGACCGGGCGGAAGCCGTGGTAATCAAAGACGCCGGCGACGATCCCGATGTTACCAATGGTGTCGCCATCCACGTTTGCGCTCGCCTATGTCCGAAAGGTTTAATACTGCGCGGCGGTTCCGGGGTAGGGAGGGTGACACTACCGGGTTTAGCCATACCTCCGGGTGAACCGGCCATTAACCCCGTGCCCCGGCGAATGATCGCCGCGGCAGTCGCCGATCTTATTCCCCCTGGAGGGGGGATGGAACTGGAAATCAGTATTCCCGGCGGTGAGGAACTGGCGCGGCGTACCCTCAATCCCCGCCTGGGAATCGAAGGCGGGCTTTCCATCCTGGGTACCACCGGTATTGTCGAACCCATGTCCGTAGAAGCCTACCGTGCCTCCCTTGTGCCACAGATAGACGTCGCCCTGGCCGCCGGTTATAATACCCTCATATTGACTCCGGGCCGTTTGGGGCAGCGTTATGCCGAAGAGAAATATCAACTGCCCCCCGGGGCGGTAGTTCTTACGAGCAATTTCATCGGGTATATGCTGGAGGCCTGTGTCGAACGAAAAGTCAGGGGAGTGCTTCTTTGGGGTCATGCCGGCAAGCTCATTAAAATAGCCGGGGGTATTTTTTATACCCATAGCCGAATGGCAGACGGACGCCAAGAAGTCCTGGCCGCTTGGGCCGCTGTAAAAGGCGCTTCTTCAACTTATGTAGACAAGATTTTACAGGCAACAACGGTCGAAGGAGCCATAGAAATTATCGCTGCCGCAGGTTTGGGGCGGGATTTCTGGGATGATTTGGCGGCAAGGGCGAGCCATAGGGCTTTAACCTTTGTCCGAAAGGAATTAGCTGTCGGCACTGCCTTCCTCAGCCTGCAGGGTGATCTTATAGGCGCGGACGCAACGGCCCGCCAAATGATGGAGGAATTGCGTCAAGGTGTTTAAAGACAGTTGGCTGACGGTAATAGGGGTGGGCCCCGGTAGTGGGGAATATGTAACGCCGGCGGCACGGAGGGCGGCGGCGGCGGCCGAGGTTCTTATCGGCGGCCGAAAGGCCCTCGATCTTTTTGCCGATTTAGAATGCGAAAAAATGCTGATTACTGGGGATCTAGAAAGACTGCGCGATTTTCTTCTTAAGATTCGCGGGCGACCCACGGCTGTACTTGTTTCTGGGGACCCCGGCCTATTCAGCCTTCTCCCCTGGGTAAAAAGACAGTTCCCGGGAGAAAAAATTAACGTTATTCCCGGTATCAGTTCCATACAACTTGCCTTCGCCCGTCTGGCCTGCGGATGGGAAGACGTCGTTTTTTTAAGCTGTCACGGCCGTTCGTTGGAGGTTCTTGAGCCTTATTTGCCGCGGTTGAAGTCCGCCCAGGTGCGACTGGCTATTCTTACCGGCGGTGCCAACACCCCCCCGGTTATAGGAAGATATTTAGTCGACCACGGCCTCGAAGGCCTGATGGTATGGGTAGGTATCGAACTGGGCGGCGACGGAGAGCAAACGGCCTGGCTGACGGCGGCCGAGCTGGCCCGCAGTGATTTTCTCGGCCCAGGGGTGGTGATAGCCGGCTGTGAACCTGATTGATTGGCCTTATTCTACCCCGGGTATACCCGACAACTGCTTCAGTCGCAGCCGGGTCCCAATGACCAAAGAAGAAATCAGGGTCTTGACCCTGGCCAAAGCCCGGCTGGGTCCGGGGATGACGGTTTACGATATTGGTTCGGGTACGGGGAGCCTGGCAGTGGAGGCGGCCCGGCTGGTGGCGCCGGCAGAAGTCCTGGCCGTGGACGGCAACCCGGAAGCCTGCACCCTGGTCCGGGAGAATGCTCGGCGTTTCGGCCTCAAAAACGTCAGGGTCATAACCGGTATGGCGCCGGCGGCCTTAAAGGGTTTGCCGCCGCCGGACCGGGTGTTCATCGGTGGCAGCGGCGGGCATCTGGAAGATATTCTGGCAGACTGCCATCAAGTTTTGCGGCCGGGGGGCATTATCGTTGTCAACGCCATTACCGTGGAAACCCTGGGGACGGTCCTGTCCTGGGGCCGCAGCAGGGGTTACCAGGTGGAAGCCCTGGCCGTGAACCTGGCCCGCTTGGAAATGGTCGGCCGTTACCACATCTGGCGGCCTTTGAACCCCGTATATATCGTGCAGCTGACAATACAGCTGGGGCATGAGGAATAGGAGGCAGGAGCGGTGAGTGGAACCCTATACGGCCTCGGGGTCGGCCCGGGGGACCCGGAACTTTTGACCTTGAAGGCGAAAGCCATTTTAGAACAGGTGCCGGTTCTGGCGGTACCCGTATCTCAGCGCGGCGAGGAAAGCCTGGCCCTCCAGGTGGTTCGCCCTTTTACCAGGCCCGACCAGGAAATAATGAATCTTTTTATGCCTATGACCCGGGACCGGGATTACCTGGAGAGGGCATGGGATGCAGCGGCGGCTGAACTGCTGACCGTCCTCGTTGCCGGTAGGGACGTGGCCTTTCTGACCCTGGGGGATGCTTCTCTTTACAGTACCTACAGCTATTTAATGGAGCGTCTGCAAAGGCTCAAACCTGATTTGCAAATCGTAACCGTGCCCGGTATCACCTCCTTTGCCGCGGCGGCCGCCAGACTGAATGTTCCTCTGGCGGTAGGGGACGAGCCCCTGGCCATTATCCCGGCTTTAAAAGACCCTGCCGTTTTGAAGGAATATTTAACCCTTTTCCCCAACCTCGTCCTGATGAAGGTCGCCCGGCGTTACGACGCCATCGTTTCTGTGCTTGAAGAAGCAGGGGTTGCTGGGCCAGGGGTTGCTGGGCAGGCTTATCTAGCCAGCCGCTGCGGGTGCCCCGGAGAAAGCTACAGCCGGGATATTACAGCGGAAAAAGGGAAAAAACAGGATTACTTGTCATTGATTATAGTAAAAAGGGCGGTGGGTGCCTCATAGTTATTTTCGGAGGAGCGGTTGAACAATGAAGGTTTACTTTGTCGGAGCCGGTCCGGGAGACCCGGAGCTCATTACCGTAAAGGGGCGCCGCCTCCTGGAAGAAGCCGACGTAGTTATCTATGCCGGTTCTTTGGTTAACCCGGAAATTTTAAAATACGCGCGGCCGGAAGCAAGGCTTTATAACAGCGCCTCCCTAACCCTGGAAGAAGTCTTGGCCATTATCCGGGAGGCGGTGAGCGAAGGCAAAAGGGTTGTCCGCCTGCACACGGGTGATCCTTCCCTGTACGGTGCCATCCAGGAGCAAATGGACGCCCTGGAAAGCCTGGGTATCCCCTATGAGATCGTGCCCGGCGTCAGTTCCTTTGCGGCAGCGGCGGCGGCCGTCAAAAGGGAGTTCACCCTGCCCGGCGTCAGTCAGACTGTGATCCTTACCCGCCGGACCGGCCGTACCCCGGTGCCCGCTGGGGAAAACCTGCCCGATTTAAGTCGTCACCGCGCCAGCCTGTGCCTTTTCCTCAGCAGCCGGGACCTGGAGGCGGCGACGGCCGAGCTGGCCTTGGGGTACGGGAACGAGACTCCGGCGGCAGTAGTCTACAAGGCTTCCTGGCCGGAAGAAAGAGTTATCTACGGTACCCTGGGGAATATCGCCGCTAAAAGCCGGGAAGCAGGCATCGAGCGGACGGCCCTCCTTCTGGTAGGTGATTTCCTGTCCGGCCCTTACCGGCGCTCCTGCCTCTACAATCCGAACTTCAGCCACGGCTACCGTAAGGGGGAGAAATCCGGTGGATGAAGGCGGGGAAGTAGCCATCGTCACCCTGACCCGGCCCGGATATGAGACGGCCCTGCGGCTGGCCCAGGCTTTGCCGGGGAAGATTACCGTCTTTATCCCCGCCGATCTGAGCTTACCGGCAGGAAGATTGGATGGAAATACACTCAATATCAAAAGCTATGCCGGGCCTCTATCCCAGTTCCTGGGTCAAATTTTTCACCGCTACCCCTCACTTATTATGGTTATGGCCGTAGGAATTGCCGTGCGGGCGCTGAGCCCCCACCTTGTTTCAAAAAAGACAGACCCGGCGGTGGTCGTGGTGGACGTGGCGGGACAACATGCCGTCAGCCTCCTTTCCGGCCACCTTGGGGGAGCCAACGCTCTGGCCCGCCGGGTGGCGGCTGTCCTGAACGGCCGGGCGGTCATTACTACCGCCAGCGAGGTGCAGGGGCTTCCGCCCCTAGATCTGGTAGCCCGCGATTTGAACATGGATGTCCGGCCGGCGGCCGCCTTTAGCAGAGTGATGGCGGCCCTGGTCAACGGCGTGCCGGTGGAGGTGCTGGTGGAAAGGCCTTTGCTCAAGACCGTGGAGAGAGCCTTGCGGGATTTAAGACCGCGACCCCTGGAGAACTGCTTTCCCGAAGGTGTGGCCGAAGCCGGGATTTTGGTAACGTGGCGGCGTCTGCCCCTGCCGGGGCCGCAGTGGGTCTACTGGCGGCCCCGGGTAATCAGCGCCGGTATCGGCTGCCGCCGCGGAACACCCGCGAAGACGATTCTTTACGCCCTGGGCCTGGCCATGGCAGAGGCGGGCCTCAGCCGCCGCAGCCTGGCCGCCCTGGCCAGCGTTGATTTTAAGGGCGAAGAGCCCGGCCTAAAAGAAGCGGCTGCGCGGCTTAACGTTAAGCTTTTAACCTTTACCTCTGAAGAGCTAGCACGTTGCTTGGAGCACCGGCCCAATCTCAATCGCTCGGAAAGGGTTAAAAGGTTCATCGGCATCCCGGGGGTTTGCGAGCCGGCGGCAATCCTGGCTGCAGGAGGGGGGGAATTATTATGGCCGAAAAAGAGCTACCGGGGAGTTACGGTCGCCCTGGCCCTGGCGAAATAGCGGTTGTGGGTTTGGGACCCGGCGGGGAGGAAGAGATGACGCCCCGCGCCAGGCAGGCCCTGGAGCGGGCGGAAGTAATCGTCGGTTACCGCACTTATATTGATTTAATAGCCTCCCTGGCGGCCGGACGGGAGGTAGTGGTTACCGGCATGACGGGGGAAGTGGCCCGCTGCCGGGAAGCGGTGGAGAGGGCCGCCGCCGGAGCCCGTGTGGCCGTTGTTTCCAGCGGCGATCCCGGTGTCTACGGTATGGCCGGGCTGCTTCTGGAAATCCTGGCCGCACACCCCCGGGGCAAAGAGATAAAAGTCGAGGTCGTTCCCGGGGTGACGGCGGCCACTGCGGCGGCAGCCGCCCTGGGGGCGCCCCTGATGCATGACTTTGCCGTAATCAGCCTAAGCGATCGTTTAACTCCGTGGGAGGTAATCGCCGACCGCCTCGAGCATGCGGCGGCGGCAGATTTCGTTCTTGTTCTGTACAACCCCCGCAGCCACGGGCGTCCAGATCATCTCCGCCGCGCCCGGGACATTATCCTCCGATACCGTCACCCGACCACCCCTGTGGGGGTGGTGCGCAACGCCGGGCGGGAAGGGGAAGAAGCCTGGATCCGTGACCTGAACACCTTTCTGGATTTACCGGTAGATATGGTGAGTACGGTAATCATCGGCAACAGCCAGACCAGGGTGCTGGACGGCCGTCTGGTGACACCCAGGGGGTATCGGTTGTGATCCTGGTACTGGCTGGTACCAAAGACGCCGGCAGAATTATCGGTGTTTTAAAGTCAGAGGGTTACCGGGTGGCCGCCAGCGTTGTTACCGAGTACGGGGCCAGACTGGCCGGAGAAGCAGGAGCCGATCTGGTCCACACAGGCCCCCTGGGGAAAGAAGAACTGGAAAAATATCTAAAAAAACACGGCATTGTTGCAGTGATTGACGCCACCCATCCCTTCGCCGTCGCCATAACCGAAGCTGCCCGGGAAACCTGTCGCTCCCTGGGACTGCCCTATTTCCGTTACCGTCGGCCGGAAGTGCAACTACCTTCCCATCCGTACCTGTTGCCGGCCTCAAGTTTTGAGGAAGCTGCCGTGCTGGCCGCCCGCGGCCGGGTAATATTTCTCACCATCGGGACGCGCCATCTGGAGTGTTTTACAGAGGCACCGGCCCTGAAGGGGAAGAGACTCGTCGTCCGGGTGTTGCCCGAAGAGGATTCCCTTGCTAAATGCCGGCGTTTAGGGATCTGGCCCCGGGATATTGTGGCCATCCAGGGTCCCTTGAGCTATGAATTGAACCGGGCCTTATATCGACAATACAATGCCGATGTGGTTGTTACTAAAGACAGCGGAAGTGTTGGCGGGGTTGAGGAAAAAGTTCGAGCCGCCCTTGACCTGGGTCTAACGGTCGTGGTCGTTCGCCGCCCGCCTGAAGCCGGCGCTCTGTCTTTGGAGGAGCTCATCCCCTTGCTGGAGGAAGCCATAGAGCTATAGGAAGATAGGAGGACGGAAATGAATACAGGTATTATATTACTTGGCCACGGCAGCCGTATCCCCGAGGCCAACGAGCATTTGAAGGTGCTGGCAGCCCAGGTGCGGGAGTTTTTGGGTGAGGTCCGGGTACAGCCCTGCTACATGATGCGCACCCATCCGGATCTTTTAGAGGGAATTACCATGCTGGTGGAGGAAGGCCTGCGGCAGATCATCGTCATACCCATGTTTTTCTGCAACGGTCTTCACGTCCAGCGGGACATTCCCGAGCTTTTGGAGGCCGCACGGGAGCGTTTTCCCGGGGTTACCTTGATTTACGGTACCAACCTTGGCGCCGATCGGCGAATCGCCGAGGTTATAGTCGAGCGCATCAGGGAGGTGGCTCCCGGTGTCGTACCTCAATAATCCCCGGGCCATCGAGGCCCAGAGCCGGGCCATCATCGCAGCGCGGCTAGGCGCTCTCGGACTGGGAGCAGGGGAAAGGGACATCGTTACCCGGATTATCCATGCCACCGGCGACCTGGAATATGCCCGACTGGTGGTCATTCACCCCCGACTGGTTGCAGCGGCTACTGCCGCCCTGCGTGGCGGTGCGGACATCATTACCGACATCGAAATGGTGCGCCAGGGGATCAATAGCTCAATGCTTGCCAGGGGCGGCGGCCAGGTAATCTGCGCCATCCGGGAAAGGGAGGTGGCCGCGGCAGCGGCGGCCAGGGGGGTTACCAGAGCCATGGCCGCCATGGAATTCCTGGCGCCCCGGATGACGGGAGCAGTTGTGGCCATCGGCAATGCTCCCACGGCCCTTTTCCGCTTGCTGGAACTGATGGCCGCCGGTCGGGCGGCACCGGCGGCCATAATCGGTACGCCGGTAGGCTTTGTAGGAGCGGCGGAAGCCAAGGCGGCCCTAGAGAAAGCCGACGTACCATTTATCACCGTGCGGGGCACCAGGGGCGGCAGCACGGTGGCGGTGGCCGCCGTCAACGCCTTGCTGCATCTGACTTGGGACGAAGAAGGTGATGATTAATGGCCCGGGCGATCATGCTCCAGGGCACCAGTTCCAATGTCGGCAAGAGCGTCCTGGCGGCAGCGCTGTGCCGCATCTTTTACCGCTCCGGCTTCCGGGTGGCTCCTTTTAAATCCCAGAACATGGCCTTAAATTCCGGTGCCACCCCTGACGGTGGGGAAATGGGACGCGCCCAGCTGGTGCAGGCTTATGCCGCCGGGGTAGAACCGCGGGTGGAGATGAATCCGGTTTTGCTCAAACCCACGGCCCACGCCCGCTCCCAGGTAATTTTACTGGGACGCCCGGTCGGCAACGTAGGGGCCAGGGAGTACCATGGAAGCTTTAATCAGGAGCTGTGGCGATACGTGGAGGAGGCTTATGCCGTCCTGGATAAGGAATTTGAGGTAATCGTTATAGAAGGCGCCGGCAGCCCGGCGGAGGTTAACCTTAAAGCCCGGGAGATAGCCAACATGCGGGTGGCCAAAATGGCCAGGGCGCCGGTACTCTTGGTGGCCGATATCGACCGCGGCGGCGCCCTGGCGGCCATTGTGGGGACCCTTGAGCTCCTGGATGAAGACGAAAGGGAGCTGGTGGCGGGCTTGATTATCAACAAGTTCCGGGGCGACGTGGCTCTGCTGCAGCCTGCTCTAGAATTTTTAGAAAGAAAAACCGGCAAGCCCGTTCTTGGGGTCATCCCCTTTCTGACCCACGGCCTGCCCGAGGAAGATTCCGTAGCCCTGGAACAAGTAGTCAATCGTCCAACCGCCCCTGATGAAGTAGAAATTGTCGTAATAAAGCTGCCCTGCATCGCCAACTTTACCGATTTTGATGCCCTACAAAGGGAACAGGGCGTCAACCTGCGCTATGTAGAAGACAAAAACGACCTTGGCAATCCGGATCTCATCATCATACCGGGAAGCAAAAATACCATTGGGGATTTGCTTTGGCTGCGGCAGCGGGGCCTGGAAGAAGCCGTTAAAGGGCTGGCATCACGGGGCACACCGGTGGTGGGCATATGCGGCGGCTATCAAATGCTGGGGCTGGAAATTGCCGATCCCGGCCATGTGGAAACCGACCATGACGGCATAGACGGCATGGGGCTTCTGCCGGTGCGTACCATTTTTCAACCCACCAAGGCTACCAACCTCGTTCGGGGCCGGGTAACCGGTACGGGGCCTTTTCTGGGGCCGCTGCAGGGCCTGGAGGTAAAGGGCTATGAGATCCACATGGGGTCAAGCAGCCTGGCTGAAGGTCGGCCGGCCTTTAAAATTACTAAGCGCGGCAACACCCCTGTGGATATCGACGACGGCGCCCAAAGTAGCGACGGTCTGGTGTGGGGTACTTACATCCACGGCATCTGGGACAATGACGCCTTCCGCCACCGGATACTGGCCGTTTTACGGGCCAGGCGCGGTTTTGTAGACAGGGTGGGCAGCCTGAAATTTGCCGCCGATCTGGAGCGCCGTTTTGACGCTCTGGCGGCTGCGGTGGCCAGGCATTTAGATTTAAAACGACTGGCGGCCATCATGGGTCTGGAGCGGCCCCTGGCAGGTGAAGGATTTGGATCCTAGCGTCCTTGTCCTGGTACTTGCCCTCCTCCTCGACCTGGCGGTGGGGGATCCGACCTGGCTTGTACATCCGACCCAGATCATGGGTGCGGGAATAAACGCTCTGGAAAAATTACTCTGGCGGCCGAAGGCGTCCCGGAGCTACCTGCTGGCTGCAGGAGCGGTGGTAGCAGTGATCATTGTCGCCGCGGCATGGCTGATTACCCGGGAACTGCTGGTGGCGGCCGGGCGGCTCAATTACTGGGCGGGAGTATTGCTGGGGGGCTGGCTCCTGGCGACAACCATCGCCCCCCGGGGTCTGGCAGCGGCGGCCGCTGGTGTCCTCCGGGCCCTGGAGGAAGGCGATCTGGTCCAGGCCCGCCGCCGGGTCGGCAGGATTGTAGGGCGTGATACAGAAGGCCTGGATGAAGGGGAAGTGGTCCGGGCGACGGTGGAAACCGTAGCCGAAAATAGTTGTGACGGCGTTATCGCTCCCCTGTTCTATTTTTTCCTTGGGGGAGTACCACTGGCCATGGCCTATCGCGCCGTCAATACCCTGGATTCCATGCTGGGGTATAAAAACGACCGTTACCTTTACTTCGGTCGGGCGGCGGCCAGACTGGACGATGCGGCCAACTATTTACCAGCCAGGTTGACGGGCCTTGCCTTATGTGCGGCGGCCGTGCTGCTGGGCTGTGGAAGACAGGCCTGGAAGGTTATGCTGCGCGATGCCCGTCGTCACCCCAGCCCCAACAGCGGTTTTCCAGAGGCGGCAGTTGCCGGCGCCCTGGGCGTGCAGCTGGGTGGCCTTAACTACTACCAGGGACGGCCTTCCCGGCGCCCCCTGATCGGCGAGGCCCGGCAGCCTTTAAGGAGAGAGCATATCACCAGGGCCGTCTGCCTTATGGCGGCCGCCACTTTACTCATTTCCTTGGCCGGCGGGTTGATTTTGACCCAAAAGGGGCGCTGGTATTAAAAAGGGGTATTTATATGAGCCACAAGCGAATTGTCATTGCCGGTACCCGCAGCGGTGTGGGCAAGACGAGTATTGCCACCGGTTTAATGGCTGCCCTGGCGGCCGGGGGGCTGAAGGTCCAGGGCTTTAAGATCGGGCCGGACTACATCGACCCCGGCTACCATACCCTGGCCACCGGCCGGCCCTCCCGCAACCTGGATACCTTTTTAACGGCACCGGCCGACGTCCTGGAGGTTTTTTCCCGGGCCATCGCTGATGCTGATATCGCCATTATCGAAGGGGTCATGGGCCTTTATGACGGCCATAAGGAAGACGGCGGCGGCAGTACGGCGGCCATCGCCCGCCTGCTGGCCGCCCCGGTTCTCCTGGTTTTGGATGCCACATCCCTGGGCCAGAGTGCGGCCGCCGAAGTCTTGGGTTACCGGGAATTTGATCCCGGGCTGCATCTAGCCGGGGTCATCCTCAACCGGGTCGGCAGCGAGGGCCACCTGCAGCTCCTCCGCCGGGCCATTGAAGATTACACCGGGGTAAGGGTGGTGGGGTGGCTTTTCAAAGATGCCCTGCCCTCCCTTCCTTCCAGGCACCTGGGATTGATCCCGGCCGTTGAGCAAAGGGAAATAAAGGCCATCCTTCAGGAACTGGCCGCCGGTGTGGCTGCCGGCATCGATTTACGGGAAATCGTGGCTCTGGCCGGGAAGGCCGGACCCTTACCACCAGGGGCGGGCGAGAGCTTTGCGAGGGCCACCGCCCAAGCAGGTGCGAGGGTGCCGGTGGCCGTAGCCAGGGATGAGGCTTTCAACTTTTACTATCAGGATTCCCTGGATTTTTTAGCGGCCCTGGGGGCAGAACTCCTGCCCTTCAGTCCTTTACACGATACCGCGCTGCCGGAAGAAGCGGCAGGGGCGATTATCGGCGGCGGCTTTCCGGAGATCTTCCTCGCGTCCCTTGCCGACAATAAGTCTTTGTTGGTCGACCTTCGACGTCGGGTGAAGGAAGGCATGCCCCTTTATGCCGAGTGTGGCGGACTTATGTATTTGACGAGGAGCATAACCGACCTCGAAGGCCGGACCTGGGAGATGGCGGGGATAGTACCGGCCGACTGCCGCATGCAGACCAGATTGGCCGGCCTGGGTTATCGGAAAGCCCGTTTTTGCCGGGACAACATTTTGGGTAAAAATGGTGATACCATCCGGGGTCACGAGTTCCATTATTCGACGCTGACCCCTTTGGCCGATGCTTTCTCGCCCGCCTATTCCTGGCAGGTGGGGGAAAGCTTTTACTACGACGGTTATACCGCACAGGGAATACTGGCCTCCTACATACATTTACATTTCCTGGGTAACAAGCAGGCTGCAGCCAATTTTATAGCGGCATGTAAGCGCTTTTTAAAAGCCTACCGGAGGAGGAATGCTTCATGCAATTATTAAACCAAACCCTGGCCGCCATCAAACCCCTAAACGGGGAGGCAATGGCCCGTGCCCAGGCCCACCTCGACGACCTCACTAAACCCCCCGGAAGCCTTGGCACCCTGGAAGCCATTGCCCGTCAACTAGCCGGTATAAAAGGGGAAGTTCCGCGGCAACTGAACCGCAAGACCCATATCCTTATGGCCGGCGATCATGGTGTGGTGGCGGAAGGTGTAAGCGCCTTTCCCCAGGAAGTTACGCCCCAGATGGTATTAAATTTTGCCAGGGGCGGGGCAGCAATCAACGTTCTAGCCCGCCATGCCGGGGCGGAGCTGGTCCTGGTGGATATAGGTGTCGCGGTGGAACTTCCGGACCTTCCCGGATTGCTTAAAAGAAAGGTCGCTCCTGGGACTGCCAATCTGGCAAGGGGCCCGGCCATGACCAGAGAGCAGGCCATCGCTGCCCTGGAAACAGGTATCGAAGTCGCCGACGAGCAAATTGCCGCCGGTGGCGAACTTTTGGGCATTGGAGAAATGGGCATTGGCAACACCACCCCCAGCACGGCCATTGTTGCCGCCTTCAGCGGTCTGCCGGTGGAAAAGATAACCGGGCGGGGGACGGGGGTGGATGATAAGCGCCTGCAGCTGAAAATCAATGCCATTCGCCGGGGGCTGGAAGTAAATCGCCCCGATCCTACCGACCCGCTGGATGTTCTGGCCAAGGTTGGCGGCCTGGAAATAGCCGGTATGGCCGGGGTGATACTGGCCGGAGCCGCCAAACGAGTGCCGGTAATTATCGACGGCTTCATCTCCGGGGCTGCCGCCCTGGTAGCCGTCAAACTTGCTCCGGAGGCAAGGGGATACATCCTGGCGTCCCATCTTTCAGAAGAGCCCGGCCATGCCGCTGTCCTGGAACTTTTAGGCCTCAAACCCATGTTGACCATGGCGATGCGCCTTGGTGAGGGTACCGGGGCCGCCCTGGGCATGACTTTAGTCGAAGCGGCCATTAAAATCTATCATGAAATGGCTACCTTCAGCCAGGCCGGGGTTTCGGGGGCGCTGGATAGTTGAAGGGTTTAAATGCCTTTCTGGTGGCCTTGAAATTTTTAACCCGGCTACCCATCAGGGGCGGCGACAATACTGTAGAAGCCTGGCAGCAAAGCGTAGCTTACTTTCCCCTGGTGGGGCTGGTTTTAGGTCTTATCCTGGCCGTTGCCTGGCAGGTATTGAGCTTACTGGTCCCCTCCCTTCCCCGGGCCGGACTGGTCCTGGCCCTGGCAGTTTTTTTAAGCGGCGGTCTGCACCTGGACGGTTTTATCGACAGCATGGATGGGCTTTTTTCCGGGAAGGATCGTGAACGCATTTTAACTATCATGAAGGATACCCATGTGGGTGCCCACGGCGTTACAGCTGTCGTCACTTTGCTGGTTTTGAAATTTAGCCTGTTAGCTGCTTTACCGTCTGAACGTCTCCGGCTGGGCGATCTGGGGCTGCCGCCGTCGCTCATATTGATGCCCGTCCTGGGTCGCTGGGCCATGGTCGTGGCATTGACCTCTTTTCCTTACGCCCGGAAGGAAGGGTTGGGTTCCCTTTTTCAGGCCGGCCGGGGACGTTATAGCCTTTTTTTCGCCACCCTGGCAGCCGTCCTGCTGGCGTGGTTTATCATGGGCCCTGCGGGCTTAATTTATCTCTTCCTTACGGCCCTGGTGTCCTTGGGATGGTGTAGCTGGCTCCGGCGGCTCCTGGGGGGGTTGACGGGCGATACCTACGGTGCTTTGGCCGAAATTGTTGAGGTATTTTTCCTGACAGTTTATTATTTACGCCCCTGGTAGAGGGAGGAGTGAAGCATGCGGGGTGTGGCCCGGGCCCATGGTGCCTGCGGCGAATTAGTCCAGGGAATAGTCGACGGAAGGTATTTTTTGATTACCTGCCCCATAGACATCAACGCCGAAGTAACCGTTACTTTAATTCCCGGAGGACGCTTCGAGGCCCCTCCGGGAAAGAGCAAGGCTTTGGCGGCAGCCCGTTTGACCATGGAACGGCTGGGAGAAAAACGCTGGGGCGCAGGCCTGTCAATTTACAACCCCCTGCCGCCGGGTAAGGGTTTGGCCAGCAGTACCGCCGACGTGGCGGCGGCGGCAGCGGCTACGGCCAAAGCATTGGGAGCGGAGCTTTCCCTGGAAGACATTAAAGACATAGCTCTGGCCGTTGAACCGAGCGATGGCACCTTTATGCCGGGTGTCGTCCTGTTCGACCATCTACAGGGTCGTTTCTGGGAATATTTGGGAGAGCCTCCTCCTCTGGACTTATTGATTATCGATCTGGGAGGTACGGTCGACACCGTCCTTTTTAACCGACGCCGGGATTTATTAAAATTAAACCTTAACAAAGAAGAAAATGTACGCCGGGCGGTGAAGCTGGTGCGGGAAGGCCTGGCCTATGGCAGGGAAGATTTGCTCTGCGAAGGAGCTACCATTAGCGCCCTGGCCAACCAGGAGATACTCTATAAACCTGAACTGGAAACGCTGATTGAAATAGCGACAACCATGGGAGCATTGGGAGTTAATATAGCACATAGCGGCACAGTAATCGGCATCTTTTACCGGTCCCACGAGGTAGATTGTAAGGGGCTGGAGGTAAAGATTCGTTCGGTTTTTCCCCATGTAAATTTTCTGCGGGCGAAGATGACCGGCGGGGGAGTGGAGGCTAGACGTGCATCATGTTTTGGTGGCACAAGGTTTTTATGGAACAGGCATCGGGTAGGTCCTTTCACGGCGGTGACTGGCAGGGGGCGGTAGATAAATACGGATGGCAGCCGGATGAGATTCTGGATTTCAGCTCCAACATCAACCCCCTGGGACCGCCGTCCCGGGTAATTGCAGCCCTGCAGGAGAACCTGAAGGCCGTTCGGCGTTATCCCGATCCCCAGTGCCGGCAGTTAAAGCAGGCTCTGGCTAAATATTTACAGGTTAATCCGGCCGCCCTTATTGCCGCCAACGGGGCGAGTGAATTGATTTATCTTATTGTGCAGGCTTTGAGACCGCGGCGTGTCCTGGTTGCCGAGCCCACCTTCGGCGAATATCAGCGGTCCGCGGCAATGGTCGGAGCCGAGGTGGTCACCTTAGAACTCGAACCCGCGTCGGCTTTTGTTTTAGATATTGACAGCTGGCGGAAAAAGCTACCGGGGGTTGATCTTGCTTTTTTATGTAACCCCAACAATCCTACCGGAAAGCTCCTGGAAACTGGGATTTTGCATGCCATCGTGGAATCCTGCCGACAACAAGGTGTTTTTCTTGTTTTAGACGAATCTTTTCTCGATTTTTGCCATAACTGGAGGGAGTTATCTTTAGTGGCCACGGCGGCGGCGCAGGAAGGAATTTTAATCCTTCGTTCCCTTACCAAAATTTTTGCCCTTCCCGGGCTGCGTCTGGGATGCGGCGTGGCCCATCCAAAGCTGGTGGCCGGGTTGGAAGGACGGCGGGATCCCTGGAGCGTGAATATTCTGGCCCAGATAGCCGGCGTCGTGGCCCTGGCGGATACAGGGTATCTTACCAAAACCCAGGAATTAATCAGGCGGGAAAAAGAATATCTCTATTATGGGTTGGCGGAACTGGCAGGATTCCGGCCGTTCCATCCCGAAGTAAATTTTATCCTTACGGATATTTCCGCCAGCGGCCTTACTGCTTCCGAGCTGGCGCATCATTTGGCCCGGGAACGTATTTTAATCCGTGACTGTTCTTCATTCCCCGGACTGGGGCCGACCTATTTTCGTACGGCCGTCCTCGATCGGGCGGCCAACCATAAGTTACTTCAGGCGTTAAAGAAGATAGTGGAGGAGAATTGATTGCAAGGAACAAGGGTTTACTTAGTGCGCCATGGAGAAACGGAATGGAACAACTCGGGACGTTATCAGGGGCACTCGGACGTAGCTTTGAGTTCTCAGGGTAGGCGGCAGGCGGAACTGTTACGAGAGCGTCTGCGTCATATATCATTTGATGCCGTTTATAGCAGCGACCTCCTCCGGGCACGGGAAACGGCCGCCATTATCGCCGCCGTCCATGGACTTAACGTTAAAACGGACGAGGCATTCCGGGAAATCAATTTTGGAGCATGGGAAGGTTTGACCTATCAGGAAATAGTGGCGGCTTTTCCTCACGAATGGGAAAGCTGGCGACGGGACCCTGCCAACGTAGTGATACCCGGGGGCGAAAGCTTCCGTCAGGTTAAGGAGCGGGTGTGGCGGGCCTTCCGAATGATGGTAGAAAGAGAGAAGGGACACAATCTTCTCCTTGTAGCCCATGGCGGTAGTTTAAGGGCCCTTATCTGTGCCGTTTTGGGGATGGATTTAACTGCTGTATGGCGTTTCCGCCTGGACAATACCGGGGTTAGTATCGTCGATTGTTATAATGGCGATTTTATCCTGGCTTTACTTAACGATAGCCACCATCTCGAGACTTTGGGCGGTCCAAACGAAAGCGGTATATTGTAATGGTGACGGCGTAAAATAACGTCCATTAAGGCAAAATACCTTTTAGGAGGTGCTTGCCGTGGACGCGACCTTTAAACCTGCGCGAGTGCCCTGGAGTACAAGGCCCGGTTTAAAGGAAATGGCTGCTGAAGCTGGAGTGGATTATGATCGTTTTCTGGCCGGGCTGGCGGCCAACCGCTCCGACACCGAGCTGGCGGCGGAATTCGGGGTGGAAACAGAGGTTATTTATCACCTGCGGGATCACTTTGAGCGTTATGGCATCCACTCTATAATGGGACAGGATTAGCCGGGTACTCCCGGCTATTTAGTTTTAGTCCTCTGGGGAGAACCCTTGGGGGGTGGCTGGTAAAAAAAACTGTTTTTGTGATATAATTAAGCAATAATCTGGTCCTGCAAGGGGGCTTAAACTTGACTACCGATAAGATTGTAGGTGAAGGGTTGACCTTTGATGACGTTTTGCTGATACCGGGGGAATCCGAAGTCCTGCCGCGGGAAGTGGATATCAGCTCTAATTTTACCCGCAATATCCGTCTCAATACCCCCCTGGTGAGTGCGGCCATGGATACGGTGACTGAAGCCAGGATGGCCATCAGTATGGCCCGGGAGGGCGGTATAGGAGTTATCCATAAAAATATGTCCATCGAACGTCAGGCTAAAGAAGTAGATCGGGTTAAACGTTCAGAACATGGGGTTATTACCGACCCCATATCCCTTACCCCCGATCACAAAGTAAGGGACGCCCTGGCTTTAATGGAGCATTATCATATATCTGGGGTGCCCATAACCGTAAAAGGGAAACTGGTGGGCATCATAACTAACAGAGATATACGTTTTGAAGAAAACTATGAGCGACCCATTGCGGAAGTCATGACTAAAGACAACCTTGTAACCGCTCCGGTGGGTACTACCTTGAATGAGGCCATGGCCATACTCCGCCGCCATAAAATCGAAAAGCTTCCTCTGGTAGATGAAGAATACAACCTTAAAGGTTTAATTACCATCAAGGACATCGAAAAGACGAAAAAGCATCCCCTGGCCTCCAAAGACGAAAAGGGACGCCTGCGGGTTGCGGCGGCGGTAGGAGTGGGCGCCGATACCATGGCCAGGGTAGAAGCCCTGGTGGGAGCAGGAGTAGATGCCATCGTTGTCGATACCGCCCACGGACAGGCCCGCAGTGTTCTGGAAACTGTACGCCGGATTAAGGCCGCTTTTCCGGATATAGAGCTGGTGGCAGGCAACGTGGCCACGGCCGAAGGAGCCAGGGCCCTGTGTGAGGCAGGAGTGGATGCCGTCAAAGTAGGCGTAGGTCCGGGATCCATCTGTACCACCCGTGTTATTGCCGGTATAGGCGTACCTCAAATTACAGCCATTATCGAATGCGCGCGGGCGGCAGCGCCCTTTGGCGTACCCGTTATTGCTGACGGCGGAATTAAATATTCCGGCGATGTCACCAAAGCCCTGGCTGCCGGAGCCAGCACCGTTATGATCGGCGGCTTGCTGGCAGGAACTGAAGAAAGCCCTGGAGAAATAGAAATCTTCCAGGGACGCAGCTTTAAAAGTTACCGGGGTATGGGATCCCTGGCGGCAATGAAAGAAGGCAGTAAGGACCGCTATTTCCAAGAAGAGGCAGACAAGCTGGTGCCGGAGGGTATTGAGGGTCGCGTGCCCTATAAAGGGCCTGTAGCCGAAACTATTTTCCAGCTCGTTGGAGGTCTTAGGGCCGGTATGGGTTACTGCGGCGCCAGAAATATTCCCGAGCTCCAGAAAAAAGGACGGTTTATCCGCATTACCCCTGCAGGTCTGCGGGAGAGTCATCCCCACGATGTAATGATTACAAAGGAAGCACCTAATTACCGGATATAGAATAGCTTTGAAGGAGAGGAGCAAACGGATGGCGTCAGAAGTTTTTTGGGCTGATATGCGCACGAAAAAAGGGAAAAACCTGGTGAATAAAGTAGCCGGTTTGTGGCGGAAGGCCGGTTTTAAAAGGGCTATTGCCGACCAAGATTTGGTGGCCGTTAAAATTCATTTCGGCGAGAAAGGTAACCTTGCCTACATCAACCCGGTTTTTGCCCGTCAGATCGTAGAGTTGGTGAAAGCAAGCAAGGGCATGCCCTTCCTTACCGATTCCAACACCCTTTACGTCGGTTCCCGCTCCAACGCCGTCGAACATTTACAGACGGCCATTGAAAACGGTTTTGCCTATGCCGTGGTCGGCGCACCTGTAATCATTGCCGACGGCTTAAAGGGCAAGGATTATTACGAAGTCCCCATCGAAGGCAAACATTTCCGGCAGGTTAAAATTAGTAGCGCCATTTATCACGCCGATAGTATGGTGGTGATGAGTCATTTTAAGGGCCATGAATTAACGGCATTCGGTGGAACTATTAAAAACCTCGGCATGGGATGCGGCAGTCCCGGCGGCAAGCAAATGATGCACAGTGACGTTCTGCCCGAGGTGCAGGAGGAAAAGTGCGTCGGCTGCGGTTTATGTCGGCGCTGGTGTCCGGCAGAAGCCATCACCGTAAACGAAAAAGCCAGCATTGATGCCGGATTGTGTATAGGATGCGGTGAATGTACTGTAACCTGCCCGGAAAGGGCAATTAAGGCCAGCTTCAAAAGCGATCCTGTCGTGTTGCAGGAAAAAATCGTTGAATTTGCCCTGGGGGCCGTCAAAGACAAAAAGGATAAATGTGTTTATTTTAACTTTTTGACCCATGTTGCCCCCGAGTGCGACTGTAACTCGTGGAACGACGCCGCCATTATTCCCGACGTCGGCATCCTGGCTTCCTGGGACCCTGTGGCCTTAGATCAGGCCAGCCTGGACCTGGCCAACGCTCAGCCCGCTTTGCCGGGAACGCGCCTGGACGGAAGGGATAACGTAAAGGACAAATTCCAGGCTATCAGCGGTTATGACGGGACGCATCTTCTGCGGTACGCCGAGGAAGTAGGCCTAGGAACAAGGGAATATAAGCTCATTAAGATTTAAGAACACCATGGAGCAGGAGGATTTAAAAAAATGGCGAATTTATATGTTAAGAAGCTGGAAGGGAGACCGGGTCGGCATCTGGCCTATCGCCTTTCTTATGGCTGTGATTTACTGGAAGCCCTGCAGGGTATAGTGGAAGAAGAAGATATTCGTTTCGGCTCCATCAACTTTTTGGGCAGCGTTTCCAAGGCAAAGGTAGGGTATTTTGTGGTAGAAGAGAAGCGTTTTATAACAATAGAGATTGACCAGCTGCTGGAGATTTTAAGCGGCCTGGGCAATGTTTCCTTAAAAGACGGTAAACCCTTTGTGCATGCCCACGTAACTTTTCTCGATCGTGAAGGCAAGGTGCACGGAGGCCACCTTTTGCCGGGTACCATTGTATATGCGGGAGAAGTCTTTATAGAAGAAATCGAGCTGCCGGCGCCGCCGGAGCGTGTTTACGACCCGGTTACAGGGTTAAACTTATGGAAATGAGACCTACCTTAACGGGGGTGAGGATAGTGCTCATACCGGTAAAGGTAAAACAAATAGTCCTGGATCAATCCTTGAGCCCGGTAGTGCTGTTGAGCGATCAAGAGGAAACCCAGATTCTTCCCATCTGGGTCGGTCCCTTTGAAGCCCAGGCCATAGCCCTGGCCCTCCAGGGTATCCTTACGCCGCGTCCCCTCACCCACGATCTGATGCGTTCCCTCTGTGAAAACTTGGGGGTGGAGGTCAGCAAGGTCCTGGTCCAGGATATACGCGACGGTACTTATTATGCCGAGCTTTACCTCCGGCAGGGGGAGAAAGAAATAGTAGTAGATGCGCGTCCGAGTGATGCCATTGCCCTGGCTTTAAGGACTAACGCCCCCCTTTATATAACGGAAAAGGTCGCTGCCTACACTTTGAATATCGAGGATTTAGTTAGCGCCGAGCAGGCTGAAGAGCTGCAGCAATTGCTAGAAGAGAACAAACCAGAAGATGATAAAAAACACCTGCATTAATGGAATGAAAAACTTCCATCCCGGCCGGAGAGAGGCCGGGTTTATTTGTAGCCGAGACCGTGAGCATGTATAATAAAAGGAGCTATATCTAGCTTTCCGGAGGGTTAAAATTGGCAGGTCAAGGGAAAACCTTTAAGATTGTTACCTATGGTTGTCAGATGAATCAACGGGACAGCGAAATGATGGCCGATCTCCTTCAGGCGGCGGGATATGAACCGGTGGACGATGAGGCGGAAGCCGGGTTGATTATCCTTGATACCTGCTGTGTACGGGAAAAGGCTGAAAATAAAGTGTATGGCAAGCTCGGCCAGATAGAAAAGTTTAAAAGCGCCAACCCGGATCTGGTGATTGCCGTTGCCGGTTGTATGGTACAGCAGCCGGGAGCGGCGGAGAGGATCCGCCAGCAGGCTCCTTACGTCGACCTGCTCCTGGGGACCCACAATTTGGCGGAACTGCCCCGTCTGATCGAGGAAGTCAGGAAGATGCGGCGGCCCGTGGTTGCCGTTCAGGGAGGGGAGGGTCCTGTAGTTGAAAACCTTCCCCGGCGACGGGCCCGGGGTGCCCAGGCGTTTGTTACCATTACTTATGGCTGCAATAATTTTTGCACTTACTGCATCGTTCCTTACGTCCGCGGCCGGGAGAGAAGCCGGCGACCGGAAGACATTTTGAAAGAAATCGAGGATTTGGTCGACCAGGGAGTTATTGAGGTAACCCTACTGGGCCAGAATGTTAATTCCTACGGCCGGGATCTGGAAAATAAAGTTACCTTTGCCGACCTGTTAACTATGGTCAACGCCGTTGCGGGTTTAAAACGTATCCGCTACGTAACTTCCCATCCCCGCGATTTTACTACCGAACTGGTGGAAACCATCAGCCGCCTGGAAAAAGTATGCGAACATGTACATTTGCCCGTTCAAGCCGGCAGTAACCGCATTTTGGAACTTATGCACCGCGGTTATACGCGGGAGCAATACCTGGAGCTGGTGACTAATTTACGCCGCCACATTCCCGGAATCGGCCTGACTACAGATCTGATCGTCGGTTTTCCGGGAGAAACAGAGGAAGACTTCCAGGAAACCCTTGATTTAGTTGCCAAAGTGGAGTTTGATAATGCTTTTACCTTTATGTTTTCTCCCCGGAAGGGAACTGTTGCCGCCGGCCTTCCGGGACAGTTGCCCCAGGAAGTAAAAAAGGAACGGCTTAAAAGGTTAATGGAGCTTCAAAATAAAATTAGCCTAGCGAAAAACGAGGCCCTGGTTGGAGAGGTAGTCGAGGTGCTGGTGGAAGGCCCGAGCAAGACCGATCCTTCCAAGTTAAGCGGGCGCACCCGTACAAACAAGTTAGTCATCTTTCCGGGTGACGCGGAGTTAACCGGCCGCCTGGTAAATGTGCGGCTTACCAAAGCCCAAACCTGGCTGTTAAAAGGGGAAATAAGCCGTGCCTAAAGGACAGGCCCTTACCCCGATGATGGAGCAATACCGCCAGATTAAAGCCCAATATCCCGACAGTATTCTTTTTTTTCGCCTGGGCGATTTCTATGAAATGTTTTATGAGGATGCCGAATTGGTGTCCAAAGAACTGGATCTGGTTTTAACTACACGAGGCGGGAAAGATGCGGCCCCCATGTGCGGGGTACCCTACCATGCCGCCGACGGCTATTTAGCCCGTCTGATTGCGAAGGGTTATAAAGTCGCCATTTGTGAACAAATGGAAGATCCACGCCAGGCAAAGGGTCTGGTGCGTCGTCAGGTCGTGCGGGTGGTTACGCCCGGGACGATAATCGACGAAAAAGCTCTGCCGGCCGGCGGCAATAATTACCTGGCGGCAATTGTAAAAGATGACAGCGGCTTCGGCCTGGCGTGGGTCGACGCCTCTACGGGGGAATTTCAATATACTTTTTGTCCGGGAGTGGATGAACTCCTCGACGAGCTGGTACGGTTAATGCCTGCGGAATACCTATTGCCTCCGGAACTGGCGGGGGACACCTCCTTTTGCCGGCGTCTGCAGCTCTTTACACGAGGTGTAATTACCACCTGGGATGCAGCCCACGAGGCTGAAGAAGCCCGTCAGGAGCTCTGCCGCCATTTTGGTGAAGAAAACTTTTGCCGGAATGACGTACCGCCGACGGTGTACCTGGCTACAGCCATGGTTTTAACTTTCCTAAAAACTACCCAGCAGAGTTCCCTGCCCCATTTGGACGTACCAACACCGGCGGCCACCGCCAGCCGGATGATACTCGATCAGGCCACAAGGCGCAACTTGGAGCTGGTTACTTGCGGTCGGGAAGAAAAGAGGGAGGGCTCCCTCCTGTGGGTTCTCGATAAAACGGTCACCGCCATGGGTGCCCGCACCTTGAAACGCTGGCTGGACCAGCCCCTGGTGGACGTTAAGGCCATTAAAAAACGTCAGGAGGCTGTGGGGGATCTGGTCGACAACTTTATTCTCCGCCAGGAGCTGCGGGAAGCGCTGCAGTCTGTGAAGGATCTGGAGCGTCTGGCCGGTCGGGTGGCCTACGGTACGGCCGGCGGACGGGATCTCCAGGCCTTAAGGAAATCCCTGTCGGTAGTGCCCGAGGTTTTAACCCTTTTGGCCGGCACCCGGGCTGGGCTATTATTGGAGCTCAGCAGGCAGCTGGACCCTTTAAGCGATCTCGTAGCGCTCCTTGGCCGGGCCTTGGTAGACGAACCGCCTTTAAACGTCAACGAGGGAGGTATTATTAGGGCCGGTTATAATCCCGAAGTTGACGAATTAAGGCGGGCGGCGGAACACGGCCGCGAATGGATTGCCGCCCTGGAAACCGAAGAAAGGGAACGTACGGGGATTAAATCCCTTAAAGTCGGATACAATAGGGTTTTCGGTTATTACATAGAGGTGACGCGACCCAACCTGCCCCAGGTGCCATCAGACTATGAACGTAAGCAGACTTTGGCCAATGCCGAACGCTTTGTTACCAGACGCCTTTTGGAACTGGAACGGCAGGTTCTGGGAGCCGAAGAGAGATTGATCCAACTGGAATATGAACTATTTCAAGCCCTGCGCGATGAAGTACTGAAAGTCCTTCCCCAAATTCGGCGTACGGCCCGTGCCCTGGGAGTGCTTGATGCCCTCCAGTCCCTGGCAACTGTAGCTGTGGATCGTAATTACACCTGTCCCCAGGTAGATACGGGGATGGTAATTCACATTGAAGGAGGGCGCCATCCCGTTGTCGAATTGGTTGAAACTTACGGGAGTTTTGTGCCCAATGACACGTACCTAGATCAAGAACAGCGGGTGCATATTATTACCGGTCCTAATATGGCCGGCAAATCTACCTACATCCGTCAGGTAGCTTTAATCGTCCTTCTGGCCCAGATCGGTAGTTTTGTGCCGGCGAGAAGGGCAAGGATCGGGATTGTAGACAGGATTTTTACCAGGGTGGGTGCGGCCGACGATCTCTTTGCCGGTCAGAGCACCTTTATGGTGGAAATGCAGGAAGTAGCCAACATCCTGCGCCATGCCACTGCAAAAAGCCTGGTTATTTTAGACGAAGTGGGAAGGGGAACGAGTACTGCCGACGGTTTGAGTATTGCTCGGGCGGTGACGGAGTACCTACATGACGTTATCGGCGCCAGGACCCTATTTGCCACCCATTACCATGAGCTGGTTACACTGGCTGATCAGCTTCCGGGAGTAAAAAACTATTGCGTGGCCGTACGTGAGGAAGGAGAAGATATTACCTTTTTACGTACTATCCTCCCCGGCAGTACCGATAAAAGCTATGGCATACATGTAGCCCGCCTGGCAGGTTTACCCAGCGCAGTACTTAAAAGAGCTCAGGATCTACTGGAAAATATGCCTGAAAATGGAGATAATTATACAATTATGCCGGTTAAAACGTCTCTGTCAGAAGTAGAAAAACAGGTACTGCAGGAATTGGCCAGCTTTGCCCTGATGGCCTCCACACCCCTCCAAGCCATGGAACAAATATTTCGTTGGCAGCAGATATTAAACAACAGGGAAAGGAAAAAAGTATAATGTACCCTGAAGATTATCCCAGAATAAAAGTCCTGGATGTCGAGACGGCCAACCAGATTGCCGCTGGCGAAGTGGTCGAAAGACCTGCTTCGGTCGTAAAAGAACTGGTAGAAAATTCCATAGATGCCGCCGCCCGGCATATAACTGTAGAAGTCATGGGAGGCGGATTAACATTAATTCGTGTGCGCGACGACGGCATAGGCATCAGGCCCGAAGACGCCCCCCTGGCTTTTGCCCGTCATGCTACAAGTAAAATCCGCCGTGCCAGCGATCTGTTTCAGATTAACACTCTGGGTTTTAGAGGGGAAGCTTTACCCAGTATTGCCGCCGTGGCACGGGTGGAAATGGATACCAGGGCTGTTGGCGAAAAAATAGGGGTAAGGGTAAGGGTGGCCGGCGGCGGCGAGCCCGAAGTTAACGTTGTCGGCTGTCCGCCGGGAACGACGGTTACGGTTACTGATTTATTTTATAACACACCGGCGCGGCGGCAGTTTTTAAAAAAACCGACAAGCGAAGCCCGGGCCGCAGTGGCTATAGCTGAAAAACTGGCTTTGGCCCATCCTGAGGTTGCCTTTGCCATGTATCTTGAAGGGAAACGATTGTTTGCTACCCAGGGTAACGGTGAACTACTGGCGGTGATAACTGCCTTATACGGCCTGGAAATGGGTAGGGAGCTATTACCTTTATCTGACACGGGCGAAGGATGGGCCCTTAAAGGATACATCTCGCCTCCATGGCTTCATAGAGCCGGCCGTAGCCATCAAGTATTAATTGTAAACGGACGTTACATATTTAATCGTACCATCACCAGGGCCGTCGAAGATTGCTATCGCACCGTCATTCCTTCTGGACGTTATCCCATCTTTGTCCTTCACCTGGCCATTGATCCGCAAAAGATTGACGTCAACGTCCATCCGGCCAAATTAGAAGTGAAATTTCAGCAGGAACACGAACTGGCCCAAAAGATCGGCGTCGCAATAAATAAAACTTTACATACTCCTCGAGCCGTTATGCCGGCGTCGACCTCCCCCAGAACTCATCAACCCAGACCTTCTGTCATGCAGCCACAGCTTTCCTTTGAGAAGGAAAAACGGTCCGGTTTTTGGGGAGAATATATCCTTAGGGAAAGTCCCGGGCGTGAAGAGAAAAAGACGGTTAAAATTGAAACGAAAGATATAAAACCTTCCATAGAAAAAAGCGATCAGGGCGCGGCACAAAACCTGCCGCCGTTAAAGGTTTTGGGTCAGCTGGGTAGTACATATATTCTGGCCGAAGGCCAAGACGGTCTTTATATTATCGATCAGCACGCGGCCCATGAACGCTGTCGCTATGAAAAGCTGTGCGGGCAAATAAATTCTGGTAGCTGGCCGGCCCAAATGCTGGAACCGCCCAAGACTCTACATTTATCACCGGACATGGCAATAAAAGTCAGGGAGGAAATCGGGGTTTTAGAAAAAATGGGGTTTATTATAGAAGCCTTCGGTAACGCTACCTTTTTGCTAAGGGCGGTTCCGGTGGGAATGCCCATTGATAAAGCAAAGGAGGTTCTCGAAGACTTCTTGAGTGAGGGCGATCTGCCTGCAGAAGAAAGGCTGCTGAAAATAATTGCCTGTCGTGGAGCCGTAAAAGGGGGAGACGTGCTTAGTGTCATGGAAATGCAGGAGCTTCTTGATGCGCTGCGAGGAAGCCAATGCCCTTATACCTGCCCCCACGGTAGACCGGCTTTGATCCGTCTGGAGTGGTCCGCCATTGCCCGTTATTTTCAACGCTAAAGACTAGACTACAACATGGAAGCCCTTGAAGGAGGATGAAAGGGGTTGGCTGTCAAGGAGCCCCTGGCGGCCATTGTCGGACCTACGGCTACCGGAAAATCGGTCCTTGCCCTCCATGTGGCTGCCAGGTTAAAGGCCGAAATAATTTCCGTTGATTCGGCTCAAGTTTATCGGGGTATGGATATCGGTACCGCCAAAGTACCGCCGGAAGAACGAGTGGGTCCCGGAGGTGTACCGATCGCCCATCATCTAATTGATATAGCTGATCCGGATGAACCATTTAGCGTGGCCGATTTTCAAAAGATGGCCCGCACGACAATAACATCTATCTTGCAAAGGGGCCATTTACCTATGCTGGTAGGGGGGACGGGTCTTTATTATCAGGCGGTAGTTGATCCCTATATTTTTACGCCAATGCCCGGTGATAAAAAGATAAGACATAATTTGGAGGCGATGGCGCAAAAATATGGTAACGAGTATCTGTATGCTGAGTTGCAAAAAGTAGATCCTGTGGCAGCCGAGCGCATTCACCTTCATGATCGACGCCGCTTGATTAGAGCCCTGGAGGTTTACCTCATGACAGGCAAGCCCATCTCCGCAGCCCTGGAGTGGCGGCGGAAACAGGAATCCCCCTATCGTTTGGCCGCAGTGGCATTGACCATGCCCCGTCATAAGCTATATCGCCGTATTGAAGCCAGGGTAGATGCCATGATTGCCCAGGGACTGGTAGAAGAAGTACGCGGACTGCTTAAAAGATACGATTATCGACTTCCAGCACTGCAGGCATTGGGATATAAAGAGATTGGGGCATATCTCCGCGGAGAGATGGGGTTGGCAGAAGCAATCGAGTTATTGAAACGTAACACCAGGCGCCTGGCCAAAAGACAGCTCACCTGGTTTAGGCGGGACAAACGCCTGTACTGGCTGGAAGTAGAGCCTAACAATATAGAGGAAATGGCAGAGAAGATTGTGGGTTATATTGCAGAGCACCTTGATATTAATGTACAATAAGGTTATACTAAACAAAAAATACCAACCTGGAGGGTAAAAGATGAACAAAACAGGAAACCTGCAGGATTTGTTTTTAAACGTCTTGCGCAGGGATAATACCCCCGTCACTATTTACCTAATTAACGGCTTTCAATTAAAGGGGATAGTGCGGGGCTTTGACAATTTTACCGTTGTTTTAGATTCCGACGGCAGACAGCAAATGATTTACAAACATGCCATTTCTACCATTACGCCCTCACGTCCAGTGAACCTTCTGGCGGAGAGCAAGACTGAAGATAAATAGGATACTTATTTCAAAAACCCCTGTTTCCTTATTTGAGGAACAGGGGCTTTTATTTTGGTTCTCAAGAAAAGGGGGTATAAACCAAGAAAGTGAAGAGGAACAATATGAGCAGGGAGGAATTGAAGATAATGGACGGACCGAAGGTAAAATGCAAGGTGAATACCTGTAACCATTGGATGAACGGTGACCTGTGCTCGGCAGGTAATATAGATATAACCCATGAAGAAGAGGGGAAAATGGCTCAAAATCCCGAACAAACCCAGTGCAAGACCTTTTATGTCCGCCGGGGTTTGGCCAATATGCTCGGTTCCCTTGATAATGTCAACTGGGGCGGTCTGTTGAGCAACACCTTTTTACCGGGAGGCGAACTTTATCCTTCAGTCACCTGTATTGTAAATACCTGCGCTTACTGGACGGAAGGGAACCGTTGTCAAGCTAAAAAAATAGACGTCGTCGGCGTTAACGCCGATGAGAGTCAGGACACTAACTGTTTTACCTTTAAACGTAAAGTTTAGGAGAGGAAGGAAATAACAAGGTCGGGATTACCGACCTTTTTTCTTGCCCGCAATGTGTGCGCGTATAAATAAAATTAAGAGAACAGGGGAAGCGGGTGAGGGAGTTGCAGATTAAATTTGGGACGGGCAGCGCCAAAGGTAACGGTAAATCATTGATTAGGCCCCTTCAAAGGGAAAAGGGAAACTGGGAAAATGAATTATCCACCAGGCGGCGGGTAGATGCCATTATGGCCGAATTGGACAAGATGATCGGCCTTCAAAGTATTAAAGACTTAATTAAAGAATTAAGGGCTTTTATCGAAATCCAGCGCCGTCGGCAAAGGGAAGGATTAATAAATAGTACCTGCACTCTGCATATGATTTTTAAGGGCAATCCAGGAACGGGTAAGAGCACTGTTGCTAGATTGATGGGTAGGCTGTTTAAAGAGTTGGGGGTATTATCCCAGGGGCACCTAATAGAAGTTGAAAGGGCGGATCTGGTAGGGGAATATATAGGTCACACGGCCCATAAAGCGCGGGAACAGTTAAAAAGGGCTATAGGAGGTATACTCTTTATCGACGAAGCCTATTCCCTGGCCCGTGGTGGGGAAAAGGACTTCGGCCGGGAAGCCATAGACGTTCTGGTTAAAGGGATGGAGGATTATCGAGATAATCTTGTGCTTATCCTCGCCGGTTACAAAGAAGAAATGGATTATTTTTTAGAAACTAACCCGGGCTTAAGATCCCGTTTTCCCATCCAGCTAGAATTTCCAGATTATACTATTGCCGAATTGATGGCTATTGCCAAATTGATGGTGGCAGAAAAACAATACGTATTGACGCCGGGGGCGATGGTTGAGTTGGAAAGAATTTTACGCCGGGAAGTTTTGTTTGGTCATCCGTATAACGGCAATGCCCGTTTGGTTCGCAACATAATCGAAAGGGCCATGCGTCGCCAGGCCCTTCGTTTGATTAACAAAAAAAACCTCACCCGCCAGGATTTAATGAATATTGAAAGGGAAGATCTGCTGCCGCCAACCATGACGGGGGAAGAAGCATTTCCGTCGGATAGCCGTTCTGTTATAATAACACCTGACAGTTTTAAAAACACGGGGGTTAAATTTAATTGAACTGGAGCAAAGCATTAGTCGAACTTTTTTCCATTTCCCCATGGCTGGTAGAAAGGCTGGAAGAAGCGGAAGAGGAAAGCCGTAGGGCAATTGCCGTCGTCGACGACGTTAGCTCTAGCAATCATTTAAAGGTACTAAAAGCTTTTCAACGGCACCAGGTAAATGAATTTCATTTTCAGGATTCAACGGGGTATGGCTACGGAGATTTAGGGCGTACTACCCTGGAACGTATATATGCCGATATTTTCGGCGGCAGGGCCGCCCTGGTTAGACCGCAGATTGTTTCCGGCACCCATGCCCTAACGTTGGGTCTAGGAGCCCTTTTACGGCCGGGTGATACTCTTCTTTCGGTATGCGGTCGGCCTTATGACACCCTGGCTACGGTTATCGGCATCGGACCGCGGGTTGTCGGCAGCCTTATGGAATGGGGTATAGAGTATAAAGAAGTAAGCCTCGGTCCTAAAGGAAAACCGGATTTAGGTAAAATAGGCGAGGCAGTATCCACCCTGCGCCCACGCCTTTGCCTCATCCAGCGTTCGCGCGGCTATTCTCTGCGCCCTGCTTTGGGAGTAGAGGAAATCAGCCAAATTATTAAAACAATTAAAAATGCCAATAGTAATACCTTATGCCTGGTAGATAATTGTTATGGAGAATTGGTAGAGGAGAGGGAACCGGGTGAAGTCGGCGCCGATCTCGTCATCGGTTCTTTGATTAAGAACCCGGGGGGTGGCCTGGCTCCCGGCGGGGGTTATATTGTGGGACGGGAGGATTTGGTGGAAAAAGTAGCGGCGCGCCTAACCGCCCCCGGATTGGGAAGCGAGGTAGGTGCATTTACTGAAAAGCGCCTTTACTATCAGGGCCTATATTTAGCTCCCCTTATAGTGAGGGAAGCCCTAACGGGCGCCATAGTTGCTGCAGCATTTTTTCAAAAGCTTGGTTTTATAGTTGATCCCCTTCCGGAAACACCGAGACGGGACATAGTTCAGTGTATCATAACAGAAAAACAAGAAGCCCTTTTGGCCTTTTGTGAAGGTCTACAAAAGGGCTGTCCTGTAGAAGCAGGTACGATACCGGAACCCGCAGGTCTGCCGGGTTATAAGGATTTAATCATTATGGCCGGTGGTACCTTTATCCAAGGATCTTCCATTGAACTGAGCGCCGATGCGCCCTTAAGACCGCCCTATGCCGTTTTTCTGCAGGGGGGGCTATCCTATCCTTATACCCGTGTGGCCCTTCTTACGGCGGCTCAGGAGCTGTTGAAACGGGGATTGATTCAAGAAATACGTCGGTAAAGGCCGATAACTTTACCCAGTATCTTCACCTGTTCGGTCCTGATAGGCTGCATGTGGCTGTTGGCAGGGACCAGTTCAATATGGTCGTCGTAGCGGTAAAAATATTTAACAGTCGCTTCTTCACCGAGGAGGGCGACGACGATATCGCCGTTATCAGCATGATCTTGAGGCCGGACGAAGAGGTAATCACCCTCGTGGATACCGGCTTCGATCATGCTGTCACCTTGGACTTGTAGCATAAAAGCATTTTCGCTACCTGCGAATTCGGAGGGCAAGGGAAATACGTCTTCGATGTTTTCCACGGCAAGAATGGGTTGACCGGCAGTGATCTTACCGAGTAGGGGTACGGAGACTATATTTCTGCTAGGACGGGGCAACCCTTGGGCTGTAGCTACGATTTCTATGGCCCGGGAACGTGTAGGATCGCGACGAATATAGCCTTTTTTCTCAAGACGACTCAAGTGACCGTGGACGGTTGAACTGGAACGGAGGCCGGTGGCCCGGCAAATATCTCGTACTGTAGGCGGATAGCCGTGTACTTCGATAAAATGGCGGATATAATTTAAAACCATTTCCTGTCGGGGAGTTAAATCCGGTGTCAATCTCCATACCTCCACGTTGGGCTTTAATTTATCGTATCATATTTTTTTACCAAAAACAACCGTTCGTCGCATTCAAACCTTAAGGAAAAATAACTTCCCATAATAATCATTATGTTAACTAATGAGGGAAGTAAATAACCGCACATTATTATTTGTCGGCGCGCATAGCTAATCCCTGGGCAATCACCGATTGCACCGCCGGACTGCATCAGGTTCCGGCCGGGTTTTTGATAAGGCATTCACGGCCACCATTGGCACCCGTGTGCTCCCGGATGTCCTGCAAATTGTGACAGCATTGGCGGTTAACTATATGCTCGAGGATCTCCCTGTCGGTGACGTTATTGCAGTAGCATATTATTCGGGGCGTTTCTTCCTTAAACCATACCGGCACCCGGACATGTTCCTTGGTAAAAATGGTGCCGTTGTCGCCATAATAGACTACATTACAAGCAGAGGATAGGCACAAATTATACTGGACGTCCTCCAAGGATTCTGCCGCTTCCGTATTAAGTAAACTAGCTATCGTTATCGGAGCAACCTTTTGCCCCCTTTCACCGCAGCGCGGGCAGACCGTAGCGGCTTCCCGTCCTTTGCCGCCGCAAACTCCATGGGCCATTTTGCGTTCACCCTTTCTTTCGTTTTTAATTTTAATTAAATTAAAAGCTGGCCCGTAGTTCCAGGAAAAATCCGGGACCAGCTCGTTTTATAGCCTTGTTATTTGTTTTCCGGACCCCTTTCGGGATCGATGATTACCTGATTACCCCGTATACGATGAAATTCACGGGCTCTAACCTTTGAACGTCGATCTTGATTGGGGCCGTTACGGCTCAATTTAAAACGTTTGGTCATCTCCTTCACCCCTTACAACTTTAAAAAACTTTAGCTTAGTTTGTGTACTTAATTATATCGTTACCCAGGTAATTCCCGGGCATTATGTTAACAAAAAGGCAAGAATAGATATTATCTTTATGTACGATAATATCTTTTAAAGGAGGGATTGGAGGTGTTTAGAGCCCGTTTTACCATGGGATCGCGCTCCCGCGGGCGCGGTTTACCGTGGTGGCTCACCCTGCTGGCTTACCCCATGGGTCTGCTGGACGGTTATCTGCTAAGTATTTGGATGCGGCGACGCCAGCAGCAAGAACCTGCCAGCTAGGCGGGGTTAAGCCCCCCTCCTTTTTATATATTCGTTCTAGTCCCCGCAGGCGTGCAGAAAAATTGACGTTTTATTGGGTAGCGATAAAATAGTAAAGCAGCCGGTTTTTAACCGGCTGCCGCGAACAATGGTAGCCCTACGGGGATTCGAACCCCGGTTACCGCCGTGAGAGGGCGGCGTCCTAGGCCACTAGACGATAGGGCCTCAACCGATTGTTATTATAGCACAGGTTTCTCGTCATCGTCAAGATTTAGTTGTTTAACTAGGGCAATTTCATCCCCGTATTCCTTATAGTTTTTTACCGGTGTTTCTAAAATCAAGGTCAACGTGCTAAAGAATCTATCGTTGACAATATTGGCTATCCCCTCCCTCCCCAATTCTCCCCTACCGATGCCGGCATGGCGATCCCGATGACTGCCCAAGGGTACCAGAGAATCGTTTAAATGCATAACCTTTACCTTCTCTAACCCAAAACTTGTTTCCAACTCTTTTACCAACTGACTACATCCTGAAAGGGTCCGCAGATCCCATCCAGAAGCAAACAAATGGGCGGAGTCCAGGCAGACACCTACCCGTTCCGGCCAGCCCAGTCCCGCTAATATAAAACGCAAGTCCTCCAGGGAACCGATCTCTTTTCCCTGACCCGCCATGGTTTCCAGCAAAAGCATGGGTACGGGATCGGGGATACTTAAATAGGCCTCTTCTATCGACTGGATAATCCTCTTTAAAGCAGCCTCGCGGTCCCCGTCATGGTGTCCTGGATGGGTAATTAAGTATTCCCCCCCAATGGCGGCTACCCTGAGGGTATCTTCATAAAGTACCATACGGGCAAATTCCTGTTGCCTGCCCAGCGTCGCTCCCAGATTGACGGTGTAGGGCAGGTGGCCGGCGATGGGATAGAGATCGAACTTTTTTCTCACCTCTTGCCAGGCAGTAATTTCGTTCGCTGGGATTGTTCTCGCCGCGCCGCCGCGGGGGTTGCGGGTGAAGAACTGGAAGGTATTTGCCTTTATTTCGGCGGCCATTGTTACGGTGTTTAGTAAACCTTTGGCAATGGAAAGGTGGGCTCCCAATCTCACATTTTTTACCTTCTTTCAGGATGAAAAATTTTAGGTGGTATTTAGTTGCTGGCTTTTATGATCTTTAATTTCAGCTAAAAACATGCCTAAAAGGATAAAAAGGCAGCCCGCCACTTGGCGTCCGGTCAGGGTTTCCTGGCCCCAGAGATAGGCGGCCAGGGCCGCAAAGACGGGTTCCATGGTAAAAATAATGGCCGTATGTATAGCGGTAGTAAACTGCTGGACCTTGTTTTGAATTATATAGGCCAGGGAAGTAGCCGGTAGTGATGTAAGGATAAAGGCCTGCCAGACGGCGGGAGTGAAGCTATTCGGCAGTTTTTCGCTGGGGAGGGCCAGTAAAAAAGCAACCATGGCCACAGTGAACAACTGAATGCTGGTAAAAAGCCAGGTATTGTGAAGGCGCGCATAGCGTTCTACCATTAGTATCTGGCCGGCGAAACAAAGGGCGCCAAGGAAAACCAGGAAATCTCCAGGATTAAAATTAAGGCCGGGGTTAAGGGTCAAGAGGGCCAGACCGGCAGTTGCGATCAAAGCACCGGTTAAAGTTAAAGGGCCAGGTAAAACCCGATAAAAGACGGCGTTTAAAAGGGGTACAAGGATGACCGATAAGCCGGTGATGAAACCTGCTGTAGCCGCCGATGTAAATTTGAGCCCCAAGGTTTGGAAGATATAGCCACCACACAAAATTAAACCAACGAGACATCCATGGCGTAAAGTGAATCGGTCGAGGTTCAGCCACTGTCGCCCGGCTGCCAGAGCTAAAAAAATAAAAGCCAAGGCAAAACGCAGGGTAATAAAATATAGAGGTCCAATTCCCGTTAAGGCCCGCTGGACAAAGACAAAGGTAGTGCCCCAAATAAAAGTCACCAATAAAAGGGCCATATCGGCTAGAAGTTGTTTTGCCAATCAGATCACCGACTTTATTATCTGTTCCGTGCGAAAAGCTGTCAAGAATTTGATCTCTTTAAGGAGGATTTTTATTAATTAAAGCGAATAAATATTAGATTGTTGCCCGGCATTAAAATTAATATTAAATTTGAGGAGGAAAAATTTATGAAGCCTTTACGAAGATTAGGCCTGCTGCTGGTAGTCGTTTTAATGTTTCTTTTGGCCGGCTGCGGCGGCGCTTCCCAGGAAAAGGGTGCGGCAACCTCCGGCGGCACATCCTCTGCAGGTACCTCAAATCCCACTAAACCTAAATATACCGTAGCCTTGGAAGCGACCTTTGCCCCCTTTGAATTCCGGGATATGAAGACGGGTGACTTCACCGGATTTGATATTGACCTTATTAAAGCCGTTGGCCAGGTGGCCGGCTTTGACGTTGAAATCAAAGAAATGGGCTTTGATGGTATCATTACGGCTTTACAGACCAATAACGTCGATTTGGCCATTTCCGGCATCAGTATTGATGATGAACGTAAGAAAGCTGTAGATTTTTCTATGCCGTACTATCAATCGGGATTGGTGGTGGCGGTAAAGACAGACAACAATACTATTAAAGGATTTGACGATTTGAACGGCAAGAAGATTGCCGTCCAAATCGGTACCACCAGCGCCAAAGAAGCCAAAAAAATTCCCGGAGCTAAAGTTACAGAACTGGATAAGGTGCCGGATCTTTTCCTGGAGCTGAAAAATGGCGGTGTCGATGCGGTGGTAAACGATTTACCGGTAACTGCCTATTACATCCAGCAGGGTAATAAAGATATCAAGATTGTAGGCGATGTGAGGGCGGCCGAGTACTACGGGATAGCCGTACCCAAAGGGAAAACCGAGGTACTGCAAAAGATTAATGAAGGTTTAAAGACCTTAAAGGAAAACGGCCAGTATGCCGAGATTTATAAAAAATGGTTCGGGCAGGATCCACCGTCTTTTCTTCCCGGCGAACCGCCCCAGCAGAAACAATAAACTCTATAGAACACAAACGTATGCGTAACACCGACCGGTGTTACGCATACGTTTGTATCGGTCTAGTGAGGTGAAATTGTTTGGGCCTTATTATCCAATCCTTACCCTATTTAGTAATGGGGGCCGTGCAGACTTTAAAAATAACTGCGGTTGCCGTTACCTTGGGTTGTATTTTCGGACTGTTTGCCGGTATGGGCCGTCTTTCACGCCGTCGTCTGACAAGTTTTTTGGCTACTTGTTATGTTGATTTTTTTCGGGGTACACCGTTGCTGGTGCAAATATTTATCGTCTATTACGGTTTTCCCCAACTGCTCAATGAAGTACAACAGTTTTTAATCACCCATTTTGGATTACCCCAACTATTGCAGACCACCCATATACCTGTCTTTGTTGCGGCCACCGTTTCCACCAGCCTTAACAGCGGTGCCTATGTGGCCGAGATTTTTCGCGCCGGCATCCAGTCCATTGATAGGGGTCAGGTGGAGGCGGCCCGTTCCCTGGGCATGACCGAAGGGCAGACCATGCGCTATATTGTTCTGCCCCAGGCTTTCAAAAGGGTAATCCCCCCTCTAGGAAACGAATTTATCGCCATGCTTAAGGATACCTCCCTTCTTTCTGTTATCGGATATGTGGAATTGACCAGACAGGGACAGTTAATTAGCGCCGCTACCTTTAAACCTTTGCAAGTTTATTTTGCCGTTGCCCTTATATACCTGGCCATGACCTTTACCATCTCCCGTCTGGTGGATTATCTAGAAAGGAGGCTCCGGACAGGTGACCATGATCGAGGTTAGGGATTTATATAAAAGCTTCGGTGCCCTGGAGGTATTGCGGGGCATCAACTGTACCGTTGCCTCCCGAGAGGTGGTTGTCGTTATAGGTCCCAGCGGCTCCGGAAAGAGTACCTTTCTCCGCTGTCTCAACTTATTGGAAAAACCTACGCGCGGAGAGATTATTATAAACGGGATTTCCCTTACCGATCCCCGTACCGATATTAATGCCGTGCGCCAGGAAGTCGGCATGGTATTCCAGCGTTTTAATCTTTTTCCCCACATGACTGTCCTTGAGAATATAACCCTGGCGCCTATCAAGGTACGTCGTCTTCCCGTCGCTCAAGCTGAAAAGCAGGCCCGGGAACTGCTGGCCAGGGTGGGTTTAAGTGATAAAGCCGATGTTTATCCGGAACAGCTGTCGGGCGGCCAGCAGCAGCGTGTGGCCATTGCCCGCGCTTTGGCCATGCAGCCCAAGGTTATGCTCTTTGATGAACCGACCTCGGCATTGGACCCGGAAATGGTCGGGGAGGTACTGGCGGTCATGAAAGATTTGGCACGGGAAGGTATGACCATGGTGGTTGTAACCCATGAAATGGGTTTTGCTCGGGAAGTGGGCGATAGGGTGCTCTTTATGGATGAAGGAGTGATTATTGAAGAAGGTACTCCCGAACAAATCTTTAATAACTGCCAGAATGAGCGTACCAAGGCTTTCTTGAGCAAAATACTGTGATAGAGCTTATTTAAAAAATGGCCACCCCGGTAAAGCGGCGTGGCCTTTATTTTGGGTGATTATCGAGGTTGCTTCGGGGCGGGAAACTTGCTCAGGTCCACCTGTTCGAGGTGTTTTAAAAACACATCTGCCTTTTCCTTCGTAAGTTTGCCGTTGTTTACGGCTTCATCCAATTTGCTTTTAACATTGTTAATTAATTGTTCTTTGAGCTGGTCCAGGGTTAAACCTTTGCCTGTGACGATTTGCTCCAGGGTTTTACCGCTGTTTAGTTCCTGGAGGAGCTCTTCGGGAGTAGTTCCCAAAATGCCGGCTATTTCAGTACTGAAATTGAATCCCCAACCGTGGGGCGGTTTTCTGAATCCGGCAAAGTCTGGCCAGGCGCCGTTTTCTATACTTTTCTGCAGCTTTTGGGCCCTGGTGCCGTCGATCAAACCGGATGCTTGGGCGGCTTCAATGGTCTGCTGTCCTGCGGTTTTCATGGCCTCCTGCAGGCGGCTGACATCTATGCCGAGGTTGGCGGCCAGCTTTTCTAGATAGAGCTGTTTTAGATTTATGCCAACTTTCCCGTTAGAGCCCGCTTGGGCTGCGGCCACACCGGCAGCGGCCAGACTTAAAACCAACACCAGGACTAGCAGCAGGACGAAGCGCCTTTTCATTTTCAATATGTTTCACCTCCTTCCCTGTGTTTATTTTAACCACTTCTGTTAAGAATAAGCTGAAAGCTTCCTGAGAAAAAGATAAGAATCAGCCTTTTTGCAACAAGGGCAGGACAACCGTAAATACGGTCCCCTCCCCCACCCTACTTTCGACCTTAATTTCCCCCTGATGCTGTTCGACGATCCATTTGGCTATGGCCAATCCCAGGCCCGTACCGCTGCTGCTCCTCGTGGTATCGGCACGGTAGAAACGTTCAAAAATATGTTCTAAATCCGCTGGGGCAATACCTATTCCGGTGTCCTTAACCCGGATGAGGAGAAAACCTTTAGGGTCTATTTTTGCCGTTAGCTCAATCTTCCCTTCACCGGGGGTATATTTAAAGGCATTGTCCAATAATATGAAAAGCAGCTGCTTTAAATAATCGCGATTGCCGAGAACCTGACAACCGCTTATACTATCAAGACCCCTTACTATAAAAGCAGCCTCTCCCAGCAGGGGGGCCTGACGGGCTACTTCATGCAAAAGTTCGGTTATGTCCATGGGCTGGCGGACGATTTCCAGTCCGGCATCCGCCCGGGCCAGGGTGAGGAGGTTGTTGATTAAGCGGCTCATGCGTTCGGCTTCGCTGGCAATGTCAGCCAAGGCCTCTTCTTGTATGGCCATATCCGCACCCTTCATTTTGCGCAACAAGTCGATATTGCCGCGAATGGTAGTTAAAGGGGTACGCAGTTCATGGGAAGCATCGGCGACAAAGCGACGCTGGGCGCTGTACGCTTCTTCCAGGCGAGTATAGGCCTTCTGCAAGCGGCCGAGCATGGCATTAAATGTGGCTGCCAGGCGACCAATCTCATCCATGGGACCGTGATAAGGAACGCGTTGAGCCAGATCCCTGCCCTCCCCTATTTGGGCCGCCACCTGGGTCAGTCGTTCGATGGGTTTTAGAGCGGTTCGAGCCAGAACATATCCCAGAACTGTGGCGATAAAAACGGCAAGGAGACCTAAAAATATAAGGACTTGTCGGAGGTTGCCGAGGGTCTTTTTTACTGGATTGAGGAGCCGGGCAACCTGTAAGATGCCTACCGTCTGTCCTCCCAGCATAAGGGGGACGTTGTAAATCCTTAAAGAGTAGTTGTCGATCTCTTCTGTTGTAAAGAAATCTTTGCCTTGATTGGCTTGAATCAACGTCTGGGGCCGAATGGGAAGGGTTTGGCGCCCCAGGTTGCTGGAACGGGTAACGATAAAGCCTTCGCGGTCGACGATTTGCAAAAAGATATCAGGAGCAGCAAAGACGTTGACGTCTGGGAGGGTAATGCGCTGCTGCCGCAGGAAACTGCTTTCTACCTTAATGGAACCGATGACTTCCTGGGCCCGAAAGGCCAGGGAACGATCAATGGAGCCCGTGAGATAGCGGCCCATGAGGAAATAAACCAGGCTTCCCAAGATAAGAAAGGCAATGGTTAGGATAAAGGTTACTAAAAGGGTAAGGCGCCAGCGTAAGGTCATGGCTTTTGCTCCTTAAGTACGTATCCTACACCCCGTACCGTATGAATAAGGCGCGGTTCGCCACCGGCTTCCAGTTTGGAACGCAAATAGCCTATGTAAACCTCGAGGACGTTGGATTCACCGCTAAAATCATACCCCCAGATATGGGTCATAAGTTCATCGCGGGTAAGTACCCGCATAGGGTTTTGTAAGAAATAAGCCAGGAGTTCGTATTCTTTGGCGGTAAGGGTAAAGGTCCGCTCTCCCCTTTTCCCCTCCCTTGTGGCCGTATTTAACGATAAATCGCTGTAACGCAGGATTTCACTTTCCTTGCCGCGGGAGCGGCGTCGTAAAATTGCGCGGATACGGGCTAGCAATTCTTCCAGGGCAAAGGGTTTGACCAAATAGTCATCGGCCCCTGTATCCAATCCCAGGACTCGATCGGCCGTGTCATCCCTGGCCGTCAGCATAAGGATGGGAATATCACTATGGGTGCGTAATTGCCGGCAGACGGCCAAACCGTCAATGCCGGGTAACATAATATCGAGAATTATTAAATCAGGTTGGTTCGCCGCCAGGGCGAGGGCCTGGGGTCCGGTGCTTGCAACCTCGACCTCGTAACCTTCATAAGTTAGGGCCCTTTTAAGCATGGACGTTATTTTGGCATCATCATCAACGACCAAAATACGGGGACGCAAAAATCATCACCTTCTTTAAAATGGTTTCCGGTATTATCAAGGGTACCCCTTGTAACCCTTGACTTTAACCTGTATTTATGATAATATACTTTTTGCACAGGGCAATGCGGGATGGTGTAGCGGTAGCACCCATGACTCTGGATCATGTTGCCCAGGTTCGAATCCTGGTCCCGCAGCCATTGGGAAATCCCCTTTCCATGATGGAAAGGGGATTTTATTTTTAGGGGCCAGCCCGTTGTTAATACTGGCCCCTTAAAGATATTAAGGTTCTTAAGTTAAGTTTTCCCGGATCCATTTGGCAGCCCGGGACATACGGGTTAGAACGGTTTCCCTGCCTAACAGCTCCAGGATCTCAAAGAGACCTGGTCCCATGGTACGTCCTGTCACGGCGAGCCGGGTCGGATGGAAGAGCTGTCCCGTATTTATTTCTTTTCTTTCGGCCAGGGTCCGATAAGCTTCCTCCGCTGTGGCGGCAGTAAACTGGGGCAGTGATGCCAGCTCTTCCCTTGCTTCATCGAGGAGATCGGCCACCCCGGGTTTACTGAAATACTTGCGGACTCCTTTTTCGTCATAGGAGGTCACTTCGGTGAAAAAGTAACTGGCGGCGTCGGCTACTTCTGCCAGGGTTTTAACCCGGTCGCGTACGGCGGCTACTACCGCTTTAACATGATTGTAATTTTTCTCCGGCAAGGGCTCGGGCAAGAGCCCCTTAGCCTGTAAAAAAGGAATGGCCAGGCGTGTAATACGGTCAAGATCGCCTTCCCGCAAGTAATGACCGTTAATCCAGGTTAGTTTTTTGGTATCATAAATAGCTGCGTTTTTAGAAACCCGCTCCAGGGAAAAAGCGGCAATCATTTTTTCCAATGGAATAATTTCC
Source organism: Moorella humiferrea (assembly GCF_039233145.1). NCBI lineage: Bacteria > Bacillati > Bacillota > Clostridia > Neomoorellales > Neomoorellaceae > Neomoorella > Neomoorella humiferrea. The sequence continues at coordinate 1,205,437 of NZ_CP136419.1, forward strand.
TCTTCTCCCTCAGGAGACCAACCCAGGAGGGCCAAATAATTGATAATGGCTTCCGGTAGGTAACCCTCGTCTCGATATTCCTCTACCGAAGTGGCCCCGTGACGTTTACTTAATTTGCTGCGGTCGGGGGCCAGAATCATGGGGACATGGGCAAAGGCCGGCAATTCATAACCGAGGGCCTTATAAACAAGTATTTGTTTCGGGGTATTGGAAAGGTGTTCTTCTGCCCGTATTATGTGACTAATCTTCATAAAGTGATCGTCGACGACGGTGGCAAAATTATAGGTCGGCATACCGTTAGATTTCACGATAATGAAATCATCAATGGTATCGTTATCAAAGGTTACTTCGCCGCGAATGATATCGTTTACGGTTGTTGTCCCTGCTGGAATTGCCAACCTTATTACCGGCTGCCGCCCTTCTTTTTCTAGACGGGTTCTATCTTCGGGTGTAAGATAACGACAACGACGGTCATACATGGGAGGACGTCCTTCAGCCTGGGCTATTTTACGCCGGGCGGCCAGCTCTTCAACGGTACAATAGCAAAGGTAGGCTTTACCTTCATTTAAAAGGCGGGCCGCTTCCCGGCGGTAGAATTCCATCCTCTGGGATTGTAGATAGGGACCATAAGGACCGCCTTTTTCGGGACCTTCATCCCAATCAAGTCCCAGCCAGCGCATAGCGGCTAATATTTCCCGGTACGAAACGTCTGTTGAGCGTTCTGTATCGGTGTCATCAATTCGTAAGACAAAGGTGCCGCCGTGGTGGCGGGCAAAAAGCCAGTTAAATAAAGCCGTCCGTGCCCCGCCGATGTGTAGACTGCCGGTGGGACTGGGTGCAAAACGCACACGTACTTTTGACAAAGCAGCAACACTCCTATCTTTAAAGGGCTAATAGTGATTTATATTGAGCTTCCAGGCGACAGGCCATGGCTGAAGCGGCAAGCTCAGTGGCATTTTGACGTGCCTGCCGGCCCATTTGGCGCCGGAGGTTTAAATCTTTAACCAGCTGAATTACGGCGTTGGTAAAAGCATTGATATCGTGGGGTGTTAAAAAACCGTCTTCGCCGTTTTTCACCATGTCCTGGACGCCGAATGCCTTAACGGCAACTACAGGAAGGCCGGCTGCTTTTGCCTCGCCGATTACCAGGCCTTGAGTTTCGGTAATCGAGGCAAAAATAAACAAATCGGCCCCGGCGTATACATTTGGCATTTGTTCGAAGGGAAATTGCCCCGCAAAGGTTACGGACTGGTTGATCTTTAAAGCCGAAACCAGATTTTGAAGTTCATCTTTTAAGGGTCCACTGCCAACTAAGACCAAATGAGTGGTCGGCTCCTCCCGCAGAACCATGGCAAAAGATTTTAAGAGGAAAGGTATATTTTTTTCCTTACCCAGCCGCCCGACATGGAGGAGGATAATTTTTTCCGGTGGTAAATTAAGATGCCGTCGCAGCCACGTAGAATCGAGATTTTGAAAGCGTTCCAATTCAATTCCCGTGGGAATAGTTATTACGGGCACATGAACCCCATGTTCCCTTAAATATTCTGCTATAGGATTTGTAGGCGCTATTACCAGTTGGCAACGGTTGCCAAAAGAAATGGTATAATTTCGAACGGCATGACGCATAAGACGGGGTATAAAGGGAAAATAGTGAACATATTCTTCGTAAAGGGTATGATATGTAAATACGAGCGGCACCCCCATCCTTTTGGCCATATACGCTCCCACCCGACCCATTATGAAGGGGGAATGAACATGGATTAGGTCTATTTTTAAATCATCGAGGCGCCTGGATAAAGAAGGCGCCAGGGGGATGGCCAGGGCAAATTCTTTAAAAGTCGGGGCCCGTAATGAGGGGAAGCGGTATATATCGTTTTCCTCTTTTTCCTTTCTGTTTCCGTAAGTTGGCGCGAAAATTGATACTCGGTGTCCGCGCCGGCGCAACTCGTTGGTGAAGACAATAATAGAGCGCACTACCCCGCTGGTATATGGTAGATAACTATCGGTGAAAATTCCTATATGCAATTTTTAAAAGCCGCCTTTCCCTTCGACACTGTTTATAATTATACCATTACGGGCGCATGGTAGCTACTACCCTCTTGGGATGGAGCAAAAAATCAAGGGCGGACAGAATATCAGGAAAAATGACGTCGGCGCCCTTTAGCGCCGAGACGGCACTGCCTTCTGGTCCCAATACCAATAACCCTAGCGCCGCCCGTTTAAGCATCAGAGCATCGTTTACGCCATTGCCAATCGCCGCCGTATTTTCCGGCCCCAGGCGGTCGATTATTCGTTCTTTATCCAGTCCACCGGCATTCTTATCCACCGTCATTAAGGTTACCGGTAATCCCCGACAGGCAGCGGCGGCGGTATTATACGTATCGGAGGTTAAAACATATACGTTGCACCTTTCAGCCAAAGACTTTAAACGCTGCTCCACTCCCGGCAGGAGGCTGCCGTCACAGGCAAGGGTACCGTTAAAGTCCAAGACTATATTTTTAATTTTTATAGTGCGGTCAGGAAGATCATATATTACCATATATTTTCCCCCACCCAAAAAAATTTATAATTTTCTTCCTGGTTGGCAGCAGGATTTATAGAAGGTCAAAAGAAATAAATTTAATAAAAGTACAGTCAGGAGGGTGGGTGTTATGTTCGTACGCGACCACATGAGCCCCAATCCCATTACCGTTACTAAAGAAACTTCCGTCCTTGATGCCCTGGAAATAATGAAAAAACATAAAATAAGACGTTTACCTGTAGTGCATAACGGAAGGTTGGTTGGGTTAGTAACCGAACGGGATATATTAAGGGTTTCTCCTTCGCCGGCTTCCACCCTCAGTGCCTTTGAAGTTAATTACCTGGTAGCCAAAATGACAGTAAAGGATGCTATGATCAAACGCCCTATTACCGTTCCTCCGGAGATGACCATTGAAGAAGCAGCCCTCTTGATGCGCGAACATAAAATAGATAATCTTCTCGTTATGGAAAACGAAAAACTTGTCGGTATTATTACTCAGACTGATCTTTTTGAAGCATTGATTAAACTTTTTGGCCTGCGCCGTCCCGGAGTGAGGGTGACGTTGGAGGTAGAAGACAGAATCGGCGTACTTGCCAATATTTCCCGGAAGGTGGCCGAAGCGGGCATCAATATTATTAATGTTGCCAGCCGCCAGAAGGACGATGTTCATACTTATGTCGTTCTGCGGCTGGCAACGGATGACGTAAGTGCCCTGTTACCGGTTTTAGAGGCTGAAGGTTACCGCGTGGTCCATGTCACTTCTTATAACGGTTAAATTCAACCGCATTTGCTGAAACCGCAACTGCAGGTGACACAACCTTCCTGGAAATGGAGGGTTGAACCGCATTCAGGACAAATACCCCTCTTTATTAATTCCTCTTCCATCGCCGGGTTCAGTGGATGGCAGTCAACCGAAAGATTTTCTTTAGTGGCGCTAATCTCGGCCAGTGCCCGATTGTAAAAATCGTCCGGTAACGAATAAATACCCTGTTTTTGCCAAATTTTAAGTTCCTGGGCCAGTACGCGACCGATGATATCGGGACAGGATTTTCCGATTATACTCTTGTCTGTAGCCCTTCGCCTTAGAAAGTTGGGACAGCTTACTGAAGTAAGCTGATCGATAATGGCTTCCGGAGCTATATTGGCGCGGAGGGCCAGGGAGATTAAACGGCTGACGCCTTCGGTAAAACCGCTGCACCCCCCGGATGAACCGGTGGTGATAAAGGTTTCAATTAAACCTTCTTGGTCGTAATTAACGGTTATATACATTTTACCGCAGCCCGTCTTAACCTGTTCGGTGACGCCGACGGTGCGTTTCGGCCGCGGCCGGGGATGGGTTTTAGCGGCAGGCTTACTTTGGGAGGAATTATTTTGGGTGCCGCTGATCAGAACTTCTTGCTCGCGACTGCCGGAACGGTAGACCGTTACCCCTTTGCAACCTAGCTTATAGGCCAGCTCATATACCCGGCGTACATCTTCCTTGGTGGCAGAGGAAGGAAAGTTGACTGTCTTAGAAACGGCGTTGTCAGTACCTTCCTGAAAGGCCGCTTGCATGCGAATATGCCACTCTGGAGCGATCTCCAGAGCTGTTGTAAAGACCCGGCGTATATCCGGGGGAATTTCCTCTATTTCGCGTACACTTTTCCCTGCCGCTATCTGCTGAAAAATAAGGTTAGCTTTCTCCGGGGCGAAATTTTCTTCTATATAGGCCCGAAAGACGGGATCGACCTCTATTAAACTTTCGCCATCTAAAACATTTTTGGTATATGCCAGGGCAAAAACAGGTTCTATACCAGAACTCGTACCAGCTATCATGCTTATGGTACCGGTGGGGGCAATGGTAGTACATGTGGCATTGCGCAGTTTTTGCCCGCGGTAAATGCTTTTGTCGATATTAGGAAAACTGCCCCGCTCCGCCGCCAGTTTCCTGGAGGCCTGGCGGGCTTCTTTTTGGATAAAGGCCATAACCCTTCGACCTAATTCCACAGCTTCCTCCGTGTCATAGGGGATGCGCAGGCGGAAAAGCATGTCGGCCCATCCCATGACGCCAAGCCCGATTTTGCGGTTTCCCATAACCATGGTTTTTATTTTTTCCAGGGGGAATTCATTTATTTCAATAACGTTATCCAGGAAACGGACCGACCAGTAAACAGTTTCGGCCAGCTTGTCCCAATCAACGCCGCCCCCACTAACCATGTTGGCTAGGTTCACGGAACCGAGGTTACAGGCTTCATAAGGTAATAAGGGTTGTTCTCCACAGGGATTGGTGGCCTCGATTTCTCCTAATTCCGGAGTGGGGTTGCCTTCATTTAAACGATCCAGAAAGATTATACCTGGTTCACCGTTGGCCCAGGCATGATCGACAATTTCTTCGAATACCTGTCGGGCCTTTAGTTTACCGTAAACTTTGCCTGCAAATTTAAGTTCATATTCCTCATCCCGGGCTACTGCTTCCATAAATTCCTTGGTCAGCCCTACGGAAATATTAAAGTTGGTCAGCTCGTTGTTATTCTCTTTACAGCGGATAAATTCCAGGATGTCGGGGTGATCGACCCGTAAGATACCCATATTGGCACCCCGTCTGGTTCCTCCCTGCTTGATGGCTTCAGTGGCGGCATTAAAGACTTTCATAAAGGAAACAGGTCCTGACGCAATGCCGCCGGTTGAGCGCACGGGGCTGTTTTTGGGCCGCAGGCGTGAAAAGGAAAAGCCCGTTCCTCCCCCACTTTTGTGAATCAGGGCGGCGTCTTTAACTGCGGTGAAGATGGCTTCCATACTATCCTCTACCGGCAGGACGAAACAGGCCGACAGTTGTCCAAGTTCTCGACCGGCGTTCATCAAGGTGGGACTATTCGGCAGAAAATCCCAGCCGGTCATGAGATTGTAAAAACGTCGGGTATATTCCTCTATCTCTACATCTGTTAAAGAAGGATTGAAGATTTTCTCTGCTCCGGCTACGGCCCGGGCGACCCGCATAAACATTTCTTCCGGAGTTTCCACCGGCACACCATTTTCCTTCTTAAGATAACGTTTTTCGAGGATGATTCGGGCATTGTTAGTTAATTCCATTTTGTCACCATCCAAGATATAACATTTTAGAAAGTTATCTACAAAGTTATGCACTTTATCCACTGGTTCCATTTAAAGTTACGGGCAGACATATAGTAAAACGACTTCCCTCCCCCACTTTGCTCGTAACTAAAATTTTACCCCCATGGCTGGCCACAATACGCCTGCTCAACGTGAGGCCCAGACCGGTGCCGTTTTCTTTAGTGGTATAAAAGGGCTCAAAAATTAAATTTAATTTTTCCGGTGGGATTCCCGGCCCGTTATCTTCTACTGTGGTAACTACCTGTCTGTTGGCCGCATCAAAATACGAACTAATAATGACAATCCCCCCCGGACCGGTTGCCTGGATGGCATTGGAAGTCAAGTTTAGAATAACCTGTTTCATCTGACCTGGATCTAAGCATAATAGGGGTAATTCCGGCGATAAATTTTGTATTAATTTAACATCATACATTATAGCTTCCTGTTCCGCTAAAAGTAAAGCTTCAGCAACTAACTGGTTAAAGGCTATAAATTGCAATTGGGGTTGAGCAGGTTTGGCCAGGGACAGGAATTCCTTGATAATATTATTAATTCTATCCAGCTCTTCGAAGATAATAGTAAAATATTCTCGCTCGACACCCTGAGGATCGAATTTGTTCTGCAACAGCTGTAAAAAACCGCGAATAGAGGTCAGGGGATTACGTATTTCATGGGCCATACCGGCAGCCAACTCGCCGACGATGGCCAATTTTTCAGTTAAATATTCTTTATCTTCTTCGGGAAATGGATATACCATGGCCCTTCACCTCCAAACTATAACTTATAATTTACCACGAGATGCATTTATTTCCTTCTATATAAATACTAAGGTTGAATATTTTGTTGCATCTCTTGAAGAAGGCGACCCAGTTTTTGCATGTTTTCACCATAACCGTTCCAATCTCCCTGCTTTAATTTTTCTTGGGCTTCATTATACAGACGATTGGCTTCTTGAATAAAAGTTGCTAAATTACCGTTTGGAGGCAGGAAGGGTTTCGTTTCCTGTATCGGAGGAGCAGGGAGCTTTTCACCGAAAACGGCTTTTAAGGCATTATCTAAGGTATTGGCCATGGCGATTTTTTCCCCGTATGCCACAATCACCTGGCGGAGTTCCGGCAGTTTGCTTTCCTGAGATTGAAGAAAAAGTGGTTCTACATACAGCAATGATTCCCTTATGGGCAGGACTAGTAAATTTCCGCGGATAACCTGGGAACCGTGCTGGTCCCAAAGGGTCAGTTGCTGGGAGATGACCGGATCTTGATCGATGCGGGCCTCAATTTGCATAGGCCCGTATATTGAACGATTTTTAGGAAATGTATAGAGCAAGAGCTGGCCGTAATTAGGACCGTCGTTACGGGCGGCAAGCCAGGCCACCATGTTAACCCTACGCGCCGGCGTAAAGGGTAGCATTAATATATATTCCTCCCGCACCTCACCCGGCAGGCGTAAGACTGTGTAGTAGGGTTCCATTGCCTGGCGCTCGTTGCCTACCATTTCTTCGGCGATATTCCATGCATCTTCTTTATTATAAAAGAGCATGGGGTTTTCCATATGGTAATTGGCCAGCATCTTGGCCTGGATGGTCATGAGCTCCGGGGGGTAGCGGAGATGTTGCTTAATCTCGGAATCCATGGCCGTTATAGGTTTAAAAAGGCCGGGGAAAATCTTCGCCAAAGTTTGGCTTATCGGATCGTCGGGATCTATAAGGTAATAATTTACGGTACCGTTATAAGCATCAATAACTACTTTGACGGAGTTACGGATATAATTAAAGCCTTCTTCTGCCGGTTCGGCGTAGGGATACATATTAGTTAAAGTATAGGCGTCGAGGATCCAGTATAGCCTACCGCCGGCTATAACCAGGTAGGGGTCGTTGTCATAGTGCAGGTAGGGCATTATTTTGCGAACTCGTTCTTGAATTTGTCGGTAGTATAAAATTTTGCTTTCCGGTGTTATTTCCTTACTGGCTATTAAGCGGTAATCTTTAAAACGAAAAGCAAAAATGACTCGGCGCAGGTAATTTTTAAGGGGTACTCCTCCGCTGCCATCATAACGATTTTCTACAAAATTGTCGCCGCTGCTTGAAGGGTAATCGAATTCGGCTTCCCTGCCGCCGGTGATGATATAATCGCCGGTAAGTTCACCATAATAGATGCGCGGTTCGTTTAGCTGGAGACCGACGTTGCTCTGAAAAGGTAGATCGCCAGCAATAAATTGGGGTTGGCCACCAGAGGTAATGGCGCTGGCCGGATTCATAGCCAGACCGTAGCCGTGGGTGTAACGTATCCTTTCATTTATCCAATTTTTAGCTCGATCCGGCAATTTTTCCTGATCTAACTCCCGGGCTGCCAGCATTACCTGGCAAAGTCTGTTGTCCAAAATATAGCGGTCGACATCGATATCCTTAAAGCTATAATAGGAACGTATTTCCTGGAGCTGGCTGTACGTCTGTTGCAGGGGGCGGTAATCCCACAAACGGATATTTTCCAGGGCGCTCCTTTCCTGTTCCAAATCCGCCGGGGTAAGACTGTCACGGGCCGGGAATTCCTGTGTTTTTATTCTATCTAACCCAAAGGCGCGGCGAGTATATTCAATATTAAAACGCAGGTAGGGCTCTTCCCGTACAAATTCATTGGGCTCGACTTGGAACTTTTGTACTGTCGCGGGTAAAATGAATACAATCAAAATGTATGCCAACAGGAACGCCATGATCCCCGCCACGACCAGCTTGAAATTACGGCGCAAGGTATTTAAAAGAATAAGTAGGGCACAGGCCAGGGAAATTGCTGCTAAAATATTGTATCCCGGCAAAAGGACATGGATATCCGTATAGCCGGCACCGAAAAATAAACCCTTGGGTGAACGAACCAAATCCAGGGCCTTAAGGCGAAAGCCCCAGGCCTGCACTATAAATAAAAGGGCAATTAAAATGGAAAAATGGGCGTGGTGACGGGAAAAGACTCCCTGACGCAAGCCTAGAAATTCTTTCGGAGCAAATAATAGGTAGAAAAAACCGGTAACCAGGGCGGCCCCTATTAAGGCCGTAACCAGCAGACTGAGGATAAAACGATAAAAAGGCAACTTGAAGACGTAAAAACCGATATCCCTGTGAAACAGGGGATCCGCTAAACCAAAATTACCAGCCTTGAGGTATTGTTGAACGAGCAGCCATTTTCCTGCTGCCAGGGGACTGAAGAAAAATGCGCCGAAAAGGCTCACCGCAAGGTAAAAGATGATTAACCGCCGTCTGGTGATAAAGCGGTTAACGAGGTACTCTTTTAAGGTCCAGCTCTCACGGGAAGATACGGGTGTAAAATTTAAACTCCTGGTGCTAAAAAGCAGATTGAGGAAAAAGAACAGAAAGAAAAAAGATATAACTGCCAAACGCACCCCTCCGTCGGATAATAGCCTGGTAATGAAGACATGACGGAGGCCGACTTCGCTAAAAAAGTACCAGTCTGCTATATAATGGGAACCCAGAAAGACGATGGTAAAACCTGCCAAAAAGATGCTTAAGAGGGCTATCCTTATGCGGTTTAAAATGGTCATATTAAAAACCTCCTGAAAAGGGGGGGTAAAAAATACTTCGCCACCGGGGTGGCTTTTTTCCTTCTTTAATTAAAGAAAAATCCCGGTAGAACCGGGAGTGCCCTTCCTTTTTTACGGTTCCAGGGCCAGGTCAACTATTTTTTGCACCAGGGCCTTAAAATCCATTCCGGCGGCACGGGCGGCATCGGGGACCAGACTGGTAGCCGTCATACCGGGAACACTGTTTACTTCAATGACATGGGGGTCTCGACCGTTGGCCACAATCATATCTACTCGCGCGAAACCGCGGCAGCCGAAGAGTTTATAGGTTTGACGCGCAAGGGCGGCAGCCGTGGCCAATACAGTTTCCGGCAGCCTCGGCGGGATTATGTGTTCACTTAAACCGGGTGTATATTTGGCTGTATAATCATAAAAGCCCGTCCGGGAAACGATTTCTATTAAAGGAAGGACTGTGGGGTTGTTGTTGCCTAAAACGGCTGCCGTTATTTCTGGTCCAGGGAGAAAAGCCTCGGCCATAAAGCAGGGATCATATTTTAAAGCAGCTTCAATGGCCGGCGTGAGTTCCTGTTTATCTTTGACAATAAAGGTCCCAATAGTAGATCCTTGCGTCGGCGCCTTTATGACCACCGGTAGTCCCAGGTCTTTTATAATCCCTTTTTCTATATCTCCTTTGCCGGCGGCATACTGTTCGGCGGTCCAGCTTAAAAAATCAGGTGTAGGTATACCGGCGTGTTTTAAAACGCGTTTGGTCATGATTTTATCCATAGTTATGGCACTGGCGAGGACACGACTGCCGGTATAAGGTATACCTAATATCTCCAGCATACCTTGGACGGAACCATCTTCACCTGGCTTGCCGTGAAGGGCGTTGAAGACGCAATGGGGCTTAAAAGACGTTAATTTCGCAATCACCTCCGCATCCAGGTCCAGTTTTATTACCTGGTGCCCCAGGACTGTCAGGGCTTCGGCCACGGCCTCACCGCTTTTTAAGGAAATTTCCCTTTCGGAAGAAGGGCCGCCCATTAAAACGGCTATTCTCATGCTTTGCATGTTCCTCCTTGAAAACTATTAGCTTTTAGCTGTATATTTTTATCTATATTCGTTTAATATAACAAGAAACCTTCCAAATGAAGAAAAACATATTCTTGACTGGTGGGTAAAATATAGATATAATATTAAATGCCATAGGGGTGTAGCTCAATTGGTAGAGTAGCGGTCTCCAAAACCGTTGGTTGCGGGTTCGAGTCCTGCCACCCCTGCCATGATATGATATAATAAATGATGGCCTGAAAAGGCCATCATTTATTATTACATTTATAGAAGACCCGACACAAAATAATGTAAGCTCCCCTTGCGAGGGAGCTTTTTTGATTTACTCTTCTTTTTCGCGTTCACGTTTGGCTTCCTGGATAATTTTTTCGGCGATATTGGCCGGGACTTCTTCGTAATGGGAAAAATCCATCTTAAAATGGCCGCGGCCCTGGGTTATAGATTTTAAGTTGATAGCGTAGCGGTACATTTCGGCCAGGGGTACCTGGGCGCGGATAACCTGGTTTTTGCCTTTTGCTTCCATTCCCAGGATGCGTCCCCGGCGGCTATTTAAGTCGCCCATAATGTCGCCCATAAACTGTTCCGGTACGGTAATTTCAACGTTCATGATGGGTTCCAACAGGACGGGTTTGGCCTGTTCGACTGCTTTGCGGAAGGCTATGCCGGCGGCAATCTTAAAGGCCATTTCCGAAGAGTCTACGGTATGGTATGAACCGTCGGCCAGGTTAACCTTTATATTGGTAACCGGATAGCCGGCCAAAATACCTTCTTGCATGGCTTCCCTGATGCCTTTCTCCACAGCGGGAATGTATTGCCGTGGGACTGCACCACCGAAAATAGTTTCGGTGAACTCGAATTCCTTATCCGGCAGAGGCGACATATCGATGAAAACATGACCATATTGACCGTGTCCGCCTGTTTGTTTCTTATGCTTACCTTCTACCCTGGTGACGCTGGTACGGATGGTTTCCCTATAAGGTACTTTGGGAGTGCTCATTTCAACGTCGACACCAAATTTGCGCTGCAAGCGCTCCAGGGTAATATCCAAATGGGATTCGCCCATACCGGTCAGTATAGTTTCCCTTGTTTCGTTGTTTTTACTCAGACGCAGGGTGGGGTCTTCTTCCAGAAGCCTCGCCAGAGCGTTACTGAGTTTATCTTCGTCGCCTTTACTTTTGGGACGAATGGCTACGGGAAGTGTCGGTTCGGGGAAGTCGATGCCTTCCAGTTTGACCGGATTGGCTTTGGTGGTAAGGGTATCACCAGTGGTGGTGAACTGCAATTTAGCTACGGCGCCGATATCACCGGGACGCAGTTCGCTTACCGTCGCCTGGTTTTTTCCTTGAAGGGTAAAAAGCTGGCCTATCTTTTCTTCGTTTTCTTTGTTGGCATTGTAAACGCTGGAGTCCGATTTAAGGATCCCACTATAGACCCTTAACATGCTCAGACGCCCGACGTACGGATCGGCCAGAGTCTTAAATACAAGGACGGCCAGGTTTTCTTTTTCCAGCTCGGATGCTTCTTTCCCGGCTGCGTCGGTGGGAGAAGGTAGATAATTTACGATATAGTCCAGCAGTGGTTTGACGCCCATATTTTTAAGGGCTGAACCACATAGAACGGGTATTACTTTGCCTTCGGCGATGGCTTGTTTTAAACCGCGGCGTATTTCATCCGGTGTCAGTTCTTCACCATCGAGGTATTTCATAAGCAGTTCGTCGTCGCCCTCGGCGGCGGCTTCAACAATCGTTTCCCTTAAAGAAGCCACTTCATCTTTGTATTCATCTGGGACAGGGCCTACCTTCTCATTGCCGTTCCCGTCATAGGTATAGGCTTTCTGTTCGAGGATATCGATGACGCCGCTGAAGGTTTCGGCCGCACCGATGGGCAGTTGGACAGGAACGATATGACCTTTGAAACGTTCCCGCATAGTTTCTACGGCTTTTTGGAAGTTGGCGTTTTCCCTGTCCATTTTGTTAACATAGGCCAGGCGCGGCAGCCGGCGTGTTTCCGCCTCTTCCCAAACAACTTCTGTTTGAACTTCCACTCCTGCTACGGCGCTAACAACTACAATCACACTATCGACTACTCTTAAGGCGCTTACGACATCGCCAAAAAAATCGCTATAACCCGGAGTATCAAGTATATTTATTTTATTATCCTGCCACTCGGCAAAGGCCAGGGCGGTATTAATAGTCACTTTGCGTTTGATTTCTTCTGGATGGTAGTCGGTTACGGTGTTGCCATCGTCTACCCTGCCTAAGCGTTTGGTGGCCCCGGCGTTGTACAATAAAGCTTCCGTAAGGCTAGTTTTGCCCGCCCCACCGTGGGCTACGATGCCAACGTTACGAATGCTGCTACTGGGGTAAACTTTCATTAAATTAAGCCCTCCTCACCTTCTGCTGTTAACAAAAGCTTAACACTGTATATATTAGCTTTCCTTTTGTAAAAATCCTCTTTTTCTATGCAAATATTTTTAGACCATGTCATTTCTACTTTTCCCCACATATGGTTCTTCTAAACATTTCCGGACGGGCATACATTTAGAAGGGGTGAAAGTATGGGTGCCTCTATCTGGCAGGGCGCGGCTGTACTCATGCTTGCCAGTTTATTAAATCGAGGGTTTAGCTTTGCTTATCGTATCTTGGTGATACGTTTCGTCGGTGCTGAAGGGATGGGTCTTTATGAAATGGTTTTCCCTTTTTATAGTATGGTTTTAATGATTGCTACAGCCGGCGTGCCGGTGGCCCTGGCAAAGCTCGTGGCAGAAAGGGTGGCCCTCCAGGCCTGGGGGAAAGTTCGCAGCGTTTTTCGCCTTTCCTTATATTTTTTAAGTGCCAGCGGCTTATTAACAGCCTTGATTTTATATTCTATAACTTCCCTTCTCACCAGTACTTTTTTTGCCGACGGACGTGTTTTCCAAACTTTTATGGTAATGTTAACCGCCATTCCGGTCGTATGTATATGTTCGGCTTTTCGCGGGTATTTTCAAGGACTACAGCTTATGCAACCAGTAGCCCTAGCCCAGGTATGTGAACAAATTGTAAGGGTAGGCGCCGGTCTATTTTTTAGTATTCATTTCCTTCCCTACGGAGTGGCTATGTCGGCAGCGGGACTGGCGATGGGTATGGTTTTAGGAGAAGTTGTGGGTTTGGTTATAAGCATTGTTATTTTCATTCAAGCCCGTCCTTACTTCGATATTGCTCCTTACCAGAAATCTCCATTAAAAGATGACATAATACCCCTTGCCCGCCTTTCCCTTCCGGTTATGCTGGCCAGGGCTGCCGGTGGAATTATGCTGACCCTGGAAGCCATGCTTATTCCTCGCCAGCTTCAGCGTTGGGGTGCAGGTGTGGCAGAAGCGACGTCAATTTACGGCCAGTATGCGGGTATAGCCCTTACTCTTATATATCTGCCGATGGTCATTACGGTGGCGGTGGGAATAGCCATGGTACCTGCCATTGCGGAAGCCCAGGCGGTCAGAGATTACGAACTGTTGGCTAAACGCTGTCGACAGGCGTTAAAGCTTACCGTCTTAAGCGGTTTGCCCTTTGCCTTATTTTTTTATCTGTTGGCCACGCCCCTCTGCGATCTTATTTTTTCCACTCCTGCAGCCGCAACCGCCTTGAGGGTTCTGGCATGGGGCAGTGTTTTCATCTATTTGGAGCAAACGACCGTGGGCATCCTCAACGGACTGGGCGCCATGTCAACTATTTTGAAGAACACCATCATTGGCGGCTTTGTTGACATTTTGGGGATTTATTTCTTAACCCCGATTTTGGGCATAGGCGGAGCGGCCCTCGGGGTAAATTTTGGCACGGCAACGACGGCAGTGTTGAATTTGCTAGCTTTGATCAGGGTTACACCTTTTCGTCTCGACTTTCGCTCTTTTGTTTACGGTCCTGTGGTGGCGTCCTGTGGTCTGGTTTTAGTTACCTCCATGGTTTGGGGAAAATTAACATATATATCGCCAGCCTGGCGTCTTATCCAGGCCATTGGCGGTGGAGGAACAGCTTATCTTTTAATTCTATTGAGCCTGGGAATAATTAAAACCCATCATTTTTGTTTTTTACCCTGGATGGGCCATAAAGCCGGGAAATAGTCCTGCAATCCTTCGCGAAAAGCATGGTTGGTCAAATCTAACTGTAGAGGTGTTATGGAGATATAACCGCGCCGAATGGCACCGATGTCCGTATCGGGACCGGCGTCGAGTTCTTCTTTTTCACCGGCCAACCAATAATAAGCCCTTCCCCTGGGATCCTTACGGCTGCTTACGGTATTTATATAGCGCCGTTGACCTAGGCGGGTAACGGCGACGCCCTTTATTTCTTCTTGAGGTAAAGACGGGACGTTGATGTTTAACAAGGTGCCCTTGGGCAGTCCCCTTTTTAGTATTTCTCGAACTATTTTAACCGTAAAGTCGGCGGCAAAGGCGAAGTCAAAATCTTGTTCATCGTCGCCAGCTAAAGAAACGGCCAGGGAAGGCAGGCCGTTGATGCAACCTTCTATCGCTCCCGAGACGGTGCCTGAATATAAGACGTCGGTACCTAAGTTTTCTCCCCGGTTAATACCAGAGACGACCACCGCTGCCGGCTCGTCGAGGAGGGCGTCAAGGGCCAGCTTAACACAATCGGCCGGGGTGCCGTTAATTGCCAAACATCTAGCAATTGGTCCGTCCATAGGCATTTCGGTAGCCCGTAAGGGTTTATGCATCGTTATACCATGACCTATGGCGCTGCGTTCTTTTTCGGGAGCGACAACAACTACCTTGGCGATTGAGGCCAGGGCCGCCCCTAAAGCTTTGATACCGGCGGCATGGATGCCGTCGTCGTTAGTCACCAGGATTACCAATTTTACACCTCGTAAATTGAAAGTGTCATAGTTTGTCCGTCGGTATTTTTGGATAGGCCGAACATAAGGTTATATTCCTTTAAGGTTTTATTTAATAAATCTACGACTTTATATAGTTCATCATTACAACTGAAGCTTTTAGTGGCAAGGAGGCGCATTGGAATCATCCCTTCTTTTCCGTTTCCTGGTGTGAAATTAACCCCCAGGCCCGGTTGTAACAGGCTGCTGCTTTTTCCCCATCGCCCTTTTCCTCAAAAAGAAGGCCTAAAAGCTGCCACCCTTCTTTATGCCCAGGGTAATGGCGTAATAATTCTTCTAATACCTCTTGTGCTTCTGTAAAACGACGCAGCTTAATCAAGCAAGAAGCGAAGTTTTGCCTGACCTGAAGGTCATCAGGTTTAATATCCAGTGCCCGGGCGTACAGTGATGCGGCCAGATAATGTTTACCGAGGTTTTCTAAAAAGAAGGCGGCATTATTGAGGACCGAAAAATCCTCTGGTAAAAGGCGTAGAGCCGTTTCCATACATTCAATTGCCTCCAACCAGCGGCGCCCTTGAGCCAGGGCCGCCGCCAGGTTGGCTATTATTTCCCCCTGGTTTGGTGCCATTTCGAGGGCCTGGTGGTAAAATTTAATGGCCTCATCTACACGGTTGAGCTGAGCAAGGCAAACTCCTAGATTGTTGAGGAGTCCGACCTCTTTTACCCCCAGCTGGTGGGCCCGAAGGAAACAGCGATAGGAAGCCTCCCAACGCCTCAAGGACTGGTAGCATAGACCGGCATTGATTAAAATATCCACGTCCCTGGGAGCCAGTTTGAGGGCCCTTTGATAGCAGCTCAGGGCTTCATTGTTCTTCCCAATTTTAAAAAGGCAGTAACCTAGATTATTCCAAAGGACGGCGTGGCGTTTTTTCGAAGTAAGAACGGTTTGATAAAGTTGAGCTGCCTCTGCATAGCGCCCCTGTTCCATCAACCTCCACGCCTGGTATTCTAAGCTGGAAACCTTACGACGAATGATGGAAAATGGCGGCTGCTTTTGACTATATGAAGGACTTTGGACAGGACTGGACACGGCACATCGCTCCTTTTAAAATCCATCCTGTCCTTTAATTTTCGTCCTTCGTATTACCAATTCCTTCCATATCAGTTAAAAATCGTACGTCAAATAGCGTCAACATCCGACCTTTTTAGTTTTTGGGCGGCGCAATCGCGACAATATCCGAAAAACTTTAATTGGTGATCGGTAATATGAAACCCCGTTTGTTGTGTTAGAAGTTTTTCCAGGGATTCCAGCAGATCGTCGTCAAACTCCTGCACCCGGCCGCATTCCAAACAGATCATGTGGTGATGATAATGAGTTTCATGTTGGTCCAATTCATAGCGTGTTCTTCCGTCGCCAAAATTGATTTTTTGTAAAATGTCCAGTTCGGCAAGCAAATCCAGCGTGCGATATACGGTGGCCAGGCCGATCTCAGGGTAGCGTTCTTTGACTATATTATATACCTCTTCGGCGCTTAAATGCTCTGCGGCGTTTTCCAGGAACGCCTGAAGAATTACTTGGCGCTGGGGGGTGACTTTATAATCTAGCTGGTGGAGCTTTTGACAGATGGCGTTAAAGGTATTTTCCATTGTTTAACACCTGCATTTATCAATCCCTGGTAATGATCAATGTTTCCATAAAGGCTCGGCCGGATGCTCTTTTTTCCGGAGCCGTGGCCGTCGTTAATTTGCCTTCGCCAATACATAGGATGGCGCTGCCGCCCATAACGGTGAGCCTCGGTGGGCCAACTGTCTTTGTTTTTTCAATATCTAAACGGACAAGGGGCGTTATATCGGCTTCTAAAGAGAGTTCGGCGGGATAGGTCAGATTATCTTTTGTTGTTTGCTCCAGAACCTGTACTTCCAGATTACCGGTCGAAGCCAAAACATCCTTATCGTGGGCACAATAGAAGGCCCTTACATGTTTGCCGCTGTATAGAAGATTGCCCCAGAAATCGGCCCATAAAAGGGTATAGGAGTCGCTGTAAAAACGACCCTTTAATGCCCCTCCCAGGGCCTGGGATAAGGGGAAATTATAACGCAGATATTCTCCCATGCCTTCGCCGTAAAAACTTTCTTCATGTTCCTTATGGACTATCTTGCCGCTGATGTTGGCTCGCGGTATCGGTACGGACCAGACAAGGTATTTGTCGCCCTTCTCACCGTAATTAATCCTGCCCTGGCCAGGTTGCCAGGGTGGGAGCAGCGGTTTATACACCAAATCTACGCGCAGTTCTTCTGAACGCCATTCCAGATAGAAATCATTGCCTGCCTGATAAATACGACTGCCGGCCATTTGTATATCCAGGTGGTCGGTGCTTGCTTTAATAGGAGCGGTATATTCCTGCACTATTACGTCTCTTCCAGGTCGGGCCACCATCAGGCGAGCTTTTCCCTCGTTATTACACACGCAGAAAGATACGTTGAGATAGCAGCCGTCGGGACTTCCGGCTTCCCAGAACCAGCATTCTTCTTCTCCTGTAGAAGCATGATAGGAATAGTCGGTCGGCGTTAGGGGTTTCGACGGCAGGACGTTAAATTCCGTATCCTGCCAGAAGGAAAAGGTACTTTCGCGCACTCCCCTTCACTCCTTTCTCATTCACCGAGGGTATCCCATTTACCGCAGCGGCTGCCCCAGCGGGCAATTAAACTTCCTTCTTCTTCTATATTAACAATTTCACACAGGTTTGAACACCCCTGGCAAATAAAACTTGTGGCCCGGAATTCCTGGTCGGCTATCTCAAAACCTTTAAATTTTGTCTTACGATTATTATTTATATAATCTCTGGCCAGGAGGGCTGCACCCAGGGCCCCCATTACGGCAAAGTGCTGGGGTACAATAATTTCTTGCCCCAGGGCTTTTTTAAATGCGGCACGAATGCCGGCATTGGCTGCTACTCCTCCTTGGAAGACTATAGGAGGGAGTATCTCCTTGCCCTTGGCTACGTTATTTAAGTAATTGCGGACAAGGGCTTCACAGAGGCCTCCTATGATATCTTCTATATTGTGTCCCATTTGTTGTTTATGAATCATATCGGATTCGGCAAAGACGGTACAGCGGCCGGCGATGCGAACGGGATGCCGCGCCTTTAAGGCCAGCTCGCCAAAGTTTTCGATAGGTATACCCAAGCGGGCCGCCTGCTGATCTAAAAACGACCCCGTTCCGGCGGCACAAACTGTGTTCATGGCGAAATCGGTAACTACACCCTCACGCAGGATGATAATCTTTGAATCTTGGCCGCCAATTTCCAGTATGGTCTGTACTCCCGGTATTTCCTGGCGGGCGGCGACGGCATGGGCCGTAATTTCGTTTTTTACTATATCAGCACCTACAATGGCGCCTGCCAGATAACGACCGCTGCCGGTAGCACCTGCCCCGGCAATAGTTATGTTTTCCGGCAGATTTGCCTTTATCCGACGGAGGCCTTCACGTACTGCCTGGATGGGCTGGCCGTGGGTGCGTATATAAAGGCTGCTTAAAACTTCTCCTGTTGATGTAATAACCACAAGGTTGGTGCTAACGGAACCAACATCAATACCCAAATAACAGGGCTGCATCTCTCTTGGCCTCCCTTTGTTCGCGACGCTGGCGCAAAAGATCAACGAAGGCCTCCAGCCTCGTTTCGACACCGGCGCGGCCGGTCTGTTCATCAATGGTTAGACTTAAAACCGGTATTCCGAAATCACGGCTTACGCGTGGCAGGATACTCTTGGCAACAATTTCGGGTATGCAGGTGAAAGGTGCCACCTGTATTACGCCGTCAAAACCGTTTCGAGCGTAAAGGATGGTTTCGCCGACGCTATTTTGGCCGTGACCCCCGACGAACTGGTTCAAATATGGATGGGCAAGTTGCCGTACGTCCTGGGCACCGTGGGATAAAACGTCGGTGGTTGTATACTGGGTCAAATATATGGAGCGGTGGGTTATGACCCCCATCTCACCCAGCGTTTTTTCTATATCGAGATTCATAAAAGGCTCAAGGAGAACATAAATCTCACCCACGATCCCTATTTTTAAGGGGCGTCGTGTCCTGTCTTGGGGGATATTTTTTAAGAGGCTGATACATTCTTCCCGCGCGGCTGTTATTTCTTTCATGCTGCGGGCCTGTTCCACTAATTTCAGGCATTGATGAAAAAGACGAGTGGTTTCTCCTTTGTTTATTTCATAGGGACGGATAACGGTGGCTGTTTGCTCCAGCTCATCCAGGAGCTTTAACTTGGCCCAGGCACGACGAACGATATCAACAAAGGCCAACCAGGAAACCCCTGCCGTTTTAAGGACCCGTCTTAGCTTAAGAAAAAATGTCCAGATTCCGGTCAGGGGAGGATCGAAGATAAATATCTCAAAATCATACCCCAGATTGCGCAGGATTTTTTCGTGCATCATGCCGTAAAGACCGGCGCGGCAGGGCCCCACTCCACCCGAGGTTATAATCATCTGGGCGCCCCGTTCCAGGACTTCCAGGTATGTTCCTAAAACCATTTTAAAGGGGATACAGGCGTATTCCGGGGCGTAGGTAACGCCACGGTCTAAGGTGGCACGGCTGGGATGGGGAGGTACGATGGCCTCAAAACCCATATCCTCCACCAGCTGTTGGAAACCGAGATAAGAATATCCCATATGGGCAAAGGACACCCTTTTCACCCGTTTCCCCTCCTTTGAAGGAGCATATCGATAAAAGCTTCCAACCTGGTGGTTATACCGGCATCGCCCGTCTGTTCATCGATGCTTATGGACATGAAAGGTAGTCGCCCGTTACTTAACCTGCGGATGTCCATTTCCATAATTTTATCCACCATAGCATCAGGACCGCATCCGAAGGCAGTTATATGGATAATTCCATCAATATTTTGCTGTTGGAGGTAATGGTAAGATGCTCCGAGAACTAGATTGGAATAATGCCAGAAAAGGCGTTTGGGAATACGGCCGCTCAAGCGATATAGCCTAGAGGGGTTAACCATTTCCATAGTCCATACATTTACATCCATTTTCTTTAATTTACCAATCACATCCAGGCTGATGTATTGATCGTAAACCTGGTAAGGGTAGCCCAGGACAGCAAGGTTGAGTTTTCCCTCGCGTACCGTTCCTTCAACTGCTTCTCCCTTTAGTTTAGCCATGGCCTGAAGGGGCAGGTAACCGGCCAAGAGCAGCTTTTGATAGGCATTTTGGTGGTGCCTTGCTTCAAGATAGGCCGCCCAGGCCTGACGCAGACCGAAGCCCAGCAACTCAGCAAGGCCGCGGCAGATAGACCAAAAGCCTCCCATACACCGGCAGGCGTCGACTTTAAAATCGATAATAGGAGGCAGATTGGCAAGACTGGCGCGCACCATATCCGGTAGTCCCAAAAATTTGGGACAAAAGGTGGTATATTTGTTGAGCCGAACCATACGTGGGATAAAAATGGCATCTACTTTATCCTTTAAGGTCAGAACGTGACCGTGAAAAAGTTTTATAGGGATACAGGCATCGGCTACCGCTTCACGGGAGCCGTCATCCAAAATGGCCTTGGTGGTCGGTGGAGACTGGACAACTTCAATACCGAGGCGATTAAAAAAGGCCAGCCAAAAAGGAAAATGGCTGTAATAAAATAGAGCTGCCGGAAAACCGATATGTAACGCCAAGATTACTCCTCCTGTTTTACTATCCTACCTAGATTTCGACGTTCTTTAAAAAATACCTTCTAAACCAAAAGCAAGAGGAGGTATTTTATCATGGCAAACGGCATAGGGTTTAGGTGAGGCGAGAATAGCTTTGGGGGTGTTGGGTATGTTGGTAGCTGTTTTGGTGGGTCTGCTCTATGCCACGCTATTGGGAATGGGTATGTCGGTAATTTTAGGTTTGGGCTTGTACTTTACTCCCCTTTCCGAAGGTTTACTGCCGTTGCTGGCAAGCATTATAGTGGCCCTGGCGGTCTTCTGCGGCGGCCTGCAGGCTGCCCGGAGCGCGGCCTCAAGGGGACTTGTCCAGGGTTTGGCGGTGGGTCTGCTGTTTTTTGCCGTTACCGTGGCCGTCGATTGGAACGGAACTCTCATGTCCCTGGACGCCGCCGGCCAGAAGCTCGGGCTCTGTCTTCTGGCCGGTGCTACCGGAGGAATTGCCGGGATAGCCACACGCTAGTATTAATGAACGACAGATATCAAGCTAACCTGTTGCAAAATCGTGTAATCGGGCCATAGGCCTTCTTTTTTATTCTTCCTTCTGGATATCATGAATTTTCCATATACCTTTCTCATTTAAAATGGTAATTGTCTGGGGTATGGAAATAACCTCCTTTCGGGAAGATACCAATTCGACATATCCCTTTACATGGGCAATTCCTTTTTTCCAATCTATTTCCTGTTCCTTAATCAAAAAGAAAACAAATTGTAGGGTAGGGTCCTGCTGTCGCCGTTGCCGCCATTCTTTTAATAAAAAATTATATTTTTCGCTGACGTTAAAGTCAGCTGTAACAACGGCGGCCAATTCTTCTTCCTTTCCTGCCGCCAGGGCGCGGTAAAAGGTATAAATGACGGCGAAGGGTTCCTGTCTTTCGTTGCTAACTGTCAGAGCAGTTTGGGCAGGAGGACTGTTTATCCACTTTTCATTAAATAAAAACCACCACGAAGTAAGACCTATACCGAGAATTACCCCCCCTAAAAAATATTTTATGCTCCTCATTTTAAGTCCCACCCCCATGGTTAATTGTAATGGTGGGACCTGGCTTTTATGCTAAAAAAAGATGAGAGGTTACCCCCTCATTCCTGGTGTAATAGTTTCTTTAACAGCCTTTTTAAAAAAGCAGGTAAAGGAATAAAATAGACCCGCATGTTTTTCACCTCGCTCCGGCTGTTCTCCTTAAATATACTATTAAGACCCGGAGGGAAAAGTGCATGTTTATCGGGGAGCGAGGTTATTGAGCATTGAGCCATGATGTTAGTTTTTCGGGTAATTCGGCCGGAGTCACTACAGCAGTAGTAACCGGTGGTAAGGATTGAAGAAAGTGTCGTCCGTAGCGCTGGGAAAGAAGACGTTGATCAAGTACCAGCATAACCCCCCGATCTTTAGCCGTCCGGATTAGGCGACCGAAACCCTGACGGAAGCGAATAATGGCCTGGGGAAGGCATAATGTGGTGAAGGGATTTTTGCCTTTGGAGGCCGCATTTTCCATGCGGGCGGCCAGTAAAGGTATTCCAGGGGAAGGGAAGGGTAGCCTGGGAATAATGACGCATTTTAAGAGTTCTCCCGGCAGATCGATTCCCTCCCAGTATGTGTTCGCTCCCAAAAGAACAGCCTTTGAAGTTTGCCGGAATTCTTCTAAAAGTTGGGCGCGGCCGCCGTCGATTCCTTGGGCGAGGATGCTGAAATCACTGCCCGACAGTGCTAAACTTAAGTGTTTATATAAATCTTGCAAGAAACGATGGGAGGTACATAAAATTAAAGTCCGCCCGTTAATTCCATGAAGACATGCCGCTATTACCGCGGTTATTGCTTCAGCATAAGCGCTATCGTTAAGTTGCCCGGGATTCGGCAGTCCTTTTACGGCACAGACCAGGGCCTGGGAAGTATAATCAAAAGGTGAAGCCACCTGGCATGTATCTATTTTCCTGTCGATTAAGTTATTTATTCCCACCTGTTCTTTATAAAAATCAAAATTATTGGCTACGGTTAGAGTGGCCGACGTCAGAACTACGCTCTGTTTATGGGAAAAGAGCATATCTGCCAGTATGGTTCCTATTTCCAGAGGGGCCGAACGCAGTATGTATTGGTTTGTAGGTGTTTTTTCCAGCCAGCACGCAGCTTTTTCGGGTTCGGCGGTG
Organism: Moorella humiferrea; assembly: GCF_039233145.1. Taxonomy (NCBI): domain Bacteria; kingdom Bacillati; phylum Bacillota; class Clostridia; order Neomoorellales; family Neomoorellaceae; genus Neomoorella; species Neomoorella humiferrea. The sequence continues at coordinate 1,228,331 of NZ_CP136419.1, forward strand.
AGAATGTCCCCTATATCGTGACAGTATTGGGCAAAAAGGTTTTTTAGATTGGCGGCACTCGCCGCCATTTCCTCGGCACCAAATGCCGAGAGCAATTCGCTCAAACGTTCTAGTCTCATGGTTAGGGCGTTTATGCTTTCCTCCAGCTGACCAAATATGCTTAATAAATTGTCCCAGGAAGGCGTTTCTTGCAACCGCGGAGTAAAGCGTAGCGTGCCATTATTGTTTTCCCATAGAGCGACGGAATTTAGATCAGCTAAGCATTCCCAAAACCTCTGCCATTCACCTTCTAATGCTGTCACGTTTTTTTCCAAATCATTGAGCAGAGATAATAAAAACGTCGTCTTGTCCTGTCTGTCCAAGCGGGCAGCGAGGGCTCGAATCCTACCTAAAAAGCTTATATTATTTCCATCGCCTAGATACCGAAGATAAAAATTGCCGGCAGCCTGGCTGACGGTAAGGCCCAGATGCTCGGCGGCGACTTCTTCCAAGTGGTGGGCTTCATCGATTATAAGATAAGGATAATCGGGTAGAATTTGGTTATTAAAACGGATATCGCTTAAAAGGAGAGAATGGTTTAATATTAAAATATCTGCAGTTTCAGCCTCTAAACGGGCACGGGTGACAAAGCAACCGTCGTAAAAAGGACAACTGTTACCGACACATGTATCTTTATCGGCGGCAAGGGATTGTTTAAACACTTCCTCTTCGGGTTTGAGCTTCATTTCGCTCCAGTCTCCGGAAGTCGTAAACTCTAACCATCTCAATACGCGGAGGATAAAATTCCGTTCTTCCCTTCCAGATGGAGGATTATTTTGGTAATCCCGGAGTTTACGAAGGCAGAGATAATTGTTGCGCCCTTTAACCAGGGTTGCTTTAAAAGAGAAGGGAAGCACTTCTTTTAAGAGGGGCAGGTCTTTGTGCCATAGCTGCTCCTGGAGGCTTATAGTATGGGTGGCAATGGCTACCTTTTTACCAGAGTGACAGGCCCAGTACACTGCAGGCATTAGATAGGCCAGGGTTTTACCGGTACCCGTTCCTGCTTCGATAATAAGGTACCGGTTTTCAGCAAAGGCGTTAACTACCGACCGGAGCATTTCGGCCTGCTGGGGACGGTATTCATAATTAGGAATTTTTTCGGCTAGGGGCCCGCCGGGAGCGAGGAAGGCAACAATGTCTTCCGTCCCAAAATCTGGAACGGGTGATTTGGGCAAAGAGGCGGCCACAGCAAAGAGGCCTGCGGCCGCGGCTTCTTCATGGGCTACCGGTGTGGATTCTGCCATTAGGGCGGCTTGAAACCATTGTTTTAGTCCTTCTGGAGCCAACTGAACCATGCTGGTCAAGAGTTTTCTTTTCAAACCCAGGGTAGCCTTCCAGAGTACATCCAGCAGTTGGACGGTTGCTAGAACGTCTTCCATGGCGCGGTGGTGTTCATTTACAGCAAAGGCAAATTTTCGACTTAAGAATTCCAGCCTGTAGGAAGGGAGGCAGGGATAGAGGATACGGCTTAAAGTCAGCGTATCTAACAGGGGACGGTGCCAGGTCGAATTCCCAAAGGCTTTGTTCAAAAAAGCCAAATCGAACTGTCCGTTATGACCAGCAGGTATGGCATCGACCATAAGATCAAGTAAATGGGGAAGGACCTCGGTTAAGGATGGGGCGTGACGCACCATAGCGTCATCAATGCCTGTTAATTTTTGAATATGGGGTGGTATAGACCGGCCGGGATTAATCAGGGTGTGCAATCTACCCGTGATTTGTCCTTTTTCCAGGCGTATGGCGGCAATCTCAATGATTTGATCGCAATTGGGATCTAAACCGGTCGTCTCTACATCGAGGACGACGTAGGTATGTGGTAGCATCGCGAGGCCCCCTTCTCAGTCAATGTCCCAGCCGCACCAAAGGCTGACCGCCGGTCACACTGCTGCCGGCCTGAACCATTATTTCATGAACCACTCCATCGAAGGGCGCTTGGATTTCGTTTTCCATTTTCATAGCTTCAATTATTAATAATACCTGTCCTTGAGATACCTTCTGACCGGGTTTTACCCATACATCGACTACCGTACCCGGCAGCGGTGCGGTTACAGTAAAGTCATTTTGGGGCATGTGGGGGCGCTGGTTAGGTATATCGTTATGGTAAATAAATGTCGATTTTTTGGACTGGTTTTTTATTACGGGCTGCAGGTAATCGAATCCCCTGCCCAATTCTTCAACTTCTACATTGAAAGTTTCTCCATTGACCGTCACCTGAAAATGGCGTTTCATCCCGCCCTTCGTCTCCTTTCGAAAACCGTTGCTTTACCCATCAGCTCCTGGCGTCCGGCCAGAACCCAGCGTTTATTGTTTTCCTTCAAGGGACGAATGGCTGTGATTTGCCAGCCGGTTTCTGTCTGCATATAAGCCGCCACCGCTGCAGTGATGGCGGCTATGACTTCCGGAGCGACAGCCCTGTCTAAAATTATCTGCTGGCAAAAAAGGGCCACAGGTATCACCTGCCTTGACTTAAGAATTAAACGGGGAAATTGCCATGTTTTTTAGCCGGCCGGGTTTCCCTTTTATTAAGCAACGTCAATAAGACCTGAATTAAGTGTAGACGGGTATGGGCCGGATCGATAATCGCATCGACGAGACCCAAACCGGCGGCTACATATGGATTAGCGAATTTCTCGCGGTATTCCCATATCTTTTGCCGGCGTACTTCTTTGGGATCGGCGGCATTATTGATTTCTTCACGAAAAATGATATTGGCCGCCCCTTCCGGTCCCATAACGGCAATTTCACCCGTCGGCCAGGCCACAACGTGGTCTGCACCAAGGGAACGGGAACACATGGCCAGATATGCACCGCCGTATGCCTTGCGAAGCACTACCGTAATTTTAGGTACGACGGCTTCGGCGAAGGCATACAGGAGCTTGGCTCCATGGCGAATAATTCCCCCCTGTTCCTGCTCTACCCCCGGTAAATATCCCGGCGTGTCGACCAAGGTGAGGAGGGGAATGTTGAAGGCGTCACAGAAACGGACAAAGCGCGCCGCTTTGTCGGCGGCATTAATATCCAGACAGCCGGCCAGATGTCGAGGTTGATTGGCAACAATACCTATGGTATATCCCCCCAGACGGGCCAGGCCGATAACTATATTGGTCGCATATTGGGCCTGGATTTCCAGGAAAAGGCCATCGTCCACCACAGCATGGATAATTTCTTTAACGTCGTAGGGTTTGTTGGGATCCACCGGGACGAAATTGCGTAAATTGGGGCAAAGCCTTTCAGGGGAATCATTACCGGGTACATACGGCGGATCTTCCATGTTATTACTCGGAAGATAGCTCAGCAGGGTGCGAATTAAATGCAGACAATCTTCCTCAGTCAGGGTATAAAAATGGGCAACGCCACTTTGGGTCGTATGGGTAACGGCACCGCCCAGTTCTTCCGGTGTTACTTCTTCACCAGTTACTGCTTTAATAACCTGGGGTCCCGTAATAAACATTTGGGCCGTACGGTTGACCATGAAAATAAAATCCATTAGGCCCGGAGAGTAAACGGCACCGCCGGCACAAGGGCCCATAATGGCAGCAATTTGGGGAATGACGCCAGAAGCAAAGGTATTGCGTTTAAAGATTTCCCCATAACCGTTAAGGGCGGCTACGCCTTCCTGGATGCGGGCGCCTCCGGAATCGTTCAAACCGATTATTGGTGTACCGGTTTTTAACGCCAGGTCTAATACTTTGCAAATTTTTGCAGCATGCATTTCTCCCAGGGAACCGCCCATAACGGTGAAGTCCTGGGCATATACGTAAACTTGACGGCCGTTTATAGTTCCAGATCCGGTTACTACTCCTTCCCCGGGCAATTCAATGTTTTGCATGCCGAAATCTGTAGCCCGATGACGCACGAACTGATCCAATTCGAGAAAACTTCCTGGGTCGAGGAGCAGTTCTATTCTTTCTCTGGCCGTAAGTTTACCTGCTGCATGTTGCCTGGCGATGCGTTCTTCACCGCCGCCGGCAAGAATAACGGCGCGCCTGGCTTCCAGGTCAGCAAGCTTAGCCTTCATGTCTTCACCCAATTAAAATATCCCCCTTATTTATTCCCTACCTCCTTATATTACCAGGTAATAAGGGTAGCTTGCAAGTCTAATATAGCGGGTGCATTTGCGATTTTTATTGAAAATGGTTGTACCCGCCGGGAGGCAGCGGCCTTCTTTCCCCATTAATGACAATAGTTATACCCTCTTCAGCGGGAACTACTTGGCCGATGGGGGTAACAGGGGTACCGCAGGCGTCTGCAATGGCCTTTTGTACGGCGGCCACTTTATCCGGTCGGCAGGTGAGGAGCAACTCGAAATCTTCCCCTCCGTAAAGGGCATATTCCAGAGGGTCCTTCTGGTAAAGGGCCGCGAGTTCCCTGGTGGCCGCCGCGATGGGAATGGCGTCCGCCTCCAGTATAAAACCAACACCGGAGGCTTGGGCGACGGTATATACTTCAGCAACCAGCCCGTCGCTGATATCGTCCGCCGCCGTCAGCCCTTTAACCGGCAGCGCCGCGCGAATTTCAGTCACCCTGGGAGTAGGCTGAAAATGGCGTTTACGGGCGTAGGCTAAAGCTTCCGGCGGTACTGGTCGCGGTGTGAACAAAGCGTCTAGTGCGGCGGCCGCTCCCCCGAGATCTCCTGTAACCAGCAGGATATCCCCGGGCCGGGCGCCGTTGCGGTAAAGGCAGGCCTCTTCTTCTACCCTTCCAAGAATGGCCAAATTTATAACCATTGCCCGCGGCGAAGAAACGGTATCTCCGCCAATTATATTGACGCCGAAGCGACGACCGCATTCCCGCAGGCCTTCATAGAGCTCGTCCACAAATTCCACCTGTTGTTCCGGTCTTAAGGCCAGGGAAATAAGGGCCTGTTCTGGTATACCACCCATGGCGGCAATATCGCTTACATTTACCGCCATGGTTTTATATCCTATCTCCCAGGCCGTAGCGGTGGACAGGGTAAAATGAACGTCTTCTACCAGCATGTCTGTGGAAGCCAGGGTTAAATAGCCGTTTTCTCCTTTTAAAACCGCGGCATCATCGCCTATTCCCATGACAACCTTGTCGGGAATAATTACACATCCCGCCTTCAATCGTTCAATAAGCCCAAACTCTCCTAAGGACTTTAGATTCATAACTTTTTATTCTCCCTCTATCTTCCCTTATTTTGGCTAACTATATATTGCCATAGGAGCAGTAGAGGCGCAAGCCTGTTGGTGAAATTCGGGATGGGGTTCATTATTCTCTTTGGTAAGTGTCTTTGGTGTCGAAAGAAGTTGCTGTAAGAAACCTAAAATTTCCCCCAGGCGCTCTACGATGAAATTATCTTCCGGTGCCAGTTCATAGGCACTCCAATAATTGGCGACGGCCATGGAGAAACGACCATGGTATTCATTAATTACTCCCAGGGCTAAATGGGCCTCCAGATCCCTGGGATTGTTTCTTGCACGGCAGTGATATAAAAAGTAATTTTTGTTATCTTCGAGATAATCTTGGTGGAATAAAACACTCCCTATTATTATAGCCCGCCGTTTACTGTTATTGTCCTCTATTTCCAGGGGACAGCAACAAGTAAAATGTATGTCTTCAACTTTTAATTTTCTTCGTAGAGAACGACAAAGGGCGCAACGGCCGTCATAGCCCCGCCCCAGAATAGTCATTACATGGCCCTCCACTTTAATAGTGGCTAAGGTAGGGATATTTCCACGTAGCATTTCCAGTTGGAGGGTTATTGTTTTTAATTCACCTGCATGCCGAAGATGAAAGTTAATCTGACAGGATTGTAACTTATCGCTATTTTGCACCATTCTCCTCTCCCCCGTTCTATACATTCTATATGCGGGGTCGGAAGAGAAAAGAATACCTTTGTATTTATTCCTGTAGCAAGTGAAGGGTGGGCAACCATCCAAAGTCACCGGCCAAGACGGCGAACTGCTCTGGTACAGACCCTAGTGCTGTCATTACAGCTTCCATGGCATTGGCCGCCGGGCTGAAACCTGCGAAAATGGGTGTCGTAGTGATAAGCGAAAAAACTCCAACACGGCGGAGTAACTGCCGTTCGGAGGGAGTAGTGCCGCTGGTGACGACGACCTTACCTTCAAGGGAATTGGGTAGATTATGGCGGATAAAATGCCAATCACCGGCAATTATTTTAGCCCTGGTGAAAAGATGATTGAAACGCAGGTAGGATTTTTGTTGGCCGTTGCCATGGGGGTAAAGGTAAGCGAGGGGAAGATGGGCAAGTAAAGGCATGGTTAAATGACCTAATAACCTGAAGCAAGACAAAGAAAAACCAAGGGGTAACTTTAAACCGAAGGCGGCATCTCCAGCGATGACTTTAAAGCCTTTAAACTGCAGTGCTTGAGCCAGCCAGTAACGATCTAAGACGGAAACTACCAGTGCCGTGCTGCCAAAAGGCAAAAAATCTAGTAATCTTACGGCCAACGGTTCTATCCACTGTTTCCAGCCAGAGCCGTCAACGAGGGGCGTTTTTTTTACCTGGCGGTATAAATATTGGCCTTCCGGACATGGATAACGGCGGGAACCCAATTGATAAAAAAAATTGGCTCCCCCTAAACCCAGGGCATCCACCCGGCCATCAAGTTCCCGAAGAAAGCGTGCGGCAGTATCAATACAGCCATTACAACCGCGTCGTTCGAGCAGTATTGTTTCCCGGCCGCAATTCAATTTCAACTGATAGTTTCTTTTAGCGCTTCCTAAACTAACGCTGACTACGTGTTTTATGGTTAATTCGACTCCCCTGCCTGTTTTTGCAAGCGCCTGACAAGATATTCGGCAAGTACGGCATAATCTTCGGTTGCCATAAGCTCTGTGGCGGAGATATCGAAAAGTATAGTTCCCCCAGGTGGGATTTCTTCATCTCCGGCCCACACGACAAGTCTGACCGGTAGTTTGGGAAAAGGGTAGAGTTCAACAGTGGCCGTACCGTGATTTATAGGTATTCCTCCCAGGGAGATGCCGGCTTTAACAAGCAGTGCTGGATTTTGTCCAAAACTACGGATAAGGGGAAAGACAGCCCGCCCATAAAAGGGTTGCTGATAAAGAGGACCGCCGGGTAACTCTTTGAAGGAAATCCATTCCCCTTTTAGAGAGATCTCCGGTCCTAAAAGATAATGAAGGATTAAAACATTTAAACGCGGTTCAACGGAAGTATTATTTTTATACGTAACAGCACCATCCGGGTGATAAATGTAAAAAGAATCATTTAACGAAGGTAGCAACAATGCCTTTTTCTTTTCTTCCCAGACAGCTCCTTTAGAAAAAGCTATTTTTTCAGGAGCGACCATCGCCCATTTCTTCTGCGCTAGATTTAGGGTAACTTCAAGGTTATAAGGAAGGGACATTTTCCTGCACCCCTTCGCCCTTAACGTAATAAAAAAGCCGGTTGCTACCGGCCGGTTGGCTAATGTAACGGAATAACGATAAAATTGTGCTTTTCTTTTTCTAAAGACAAGACAGTTTCTAGTTCTTCTGCACTCACGAAACGATAATCTACCTCTTCCCCGCTGATCCAGGTGAGCAAATAATCCATACCCCCGCCCCCTCGGGTATTTTGTATACATCATTCTAAATTCAGGATAACACTTCAACGAGGAAAATGCAAGGGGTTATTTATGCAATTTAAGATAAAAGGTACCCTTCATATTTTAAAGGGTACCTCAACACATGGTGCGCCAGGTAGGCTTCGAACCCACGACCCGCTGATTAAGAGTCAGCTGCTCTACCAACTGAGCTACTGGCGCAAATATGGCGCGCCCGGCAGGATTCGAACCTGCGGCCTCCGGACTCGGATTCCGTTACTCTATCCACCTGAGCTACGGGCGCTCAACAACTGCAAGTGATATTATAGTATAGATTGCCGTGAAAGTCAATAAGTACATTATCTCAGGTTGAAATATAACCGCAATGACACCGGCCTCCTGGCGGCGTACCTTTAATCTGGCTTTTAAATTTTGTTATTCTGCACCGGTGGTTTTAGCTGGTGGTTGGGCGTAAAGTAATAGCGGTAGGCCAGCAGGGTGGCGGTAATGGTAGTCAGGGCCGTGGCGGCGGCCACCATATAGGTGACGACCACCTGATACCTGACGGCTGCCGCCGGGCTGGCCCCGGCAATGATCTGGCCACTCATCATTCCCGGCAACTGGACGATGCCCACCGTCATCATGGTACTGATGGTCGGTAACATGGCCGCCCGCAGGGCCGAACGCAGGTATGGCAGGACCGCCAGGTAAGCAGTCGCCCCCAGGGACAGGGCCGCCTCGATTTCCCCCCGGTGGGCCTTGATTTCCCCCGTCAGGCGGTTGATGGCCAGAGCGGCACCGATCATGGCGTTGCCCACAATCATCCCGGCGATAGGGATAATATACTGGGGCTGATACCATGGTTTTACCTTTAAAACAATGCCGATGACAATGGCCAGGGTTACAATCCCGCCCAGAGCGATGGCCAGGAGCATAATGAAAAATAAGCCCGGCCAGCGCTCCTGTTGCCGACGGTAGGCGTTGGCGGCAGCCACCAGTAACATGATACCTAAGGCCAGTATCACCAGGTACCAGCGGTTAAGGTTAAAGATCACCTGCAAAAGGTAACCGACGGCCGTGAGCTGGACAAAAGTCCTCAGGGTACCGATAAATAGATCCCCGTGGAGGTCCAGACGCTGCCACAAGGAAACGGCCAGGGTGATTCCTACAAGGATCAGGGCTAGGAGGAGATCGCCGTAGCCGATATTGATATACTGCATCCTTATCCCTCCAACTGCCCGGACAGGAAAAGCCTGCTGCGGGGGTCTTGCGGGGCAGTAAAAAACTGCTGGGCCGGAGCTGCCTCGACTACTTCGCCGTGATGGAGAAAAAGGACTTCGTCGGCAACCTGGCGAGCCTGGTCCAGAAGGTGGGTAACGAAGATGATGGTCAGTCCCAGGCGAGTTTTTAGATCGGCCATCAGGTGCAGAATGTTGGCCGCCGCTGTGGGGTCGAGGGCCGACGTCGGCTCGTCAAGAAGCAAAACCTCCGGTTCGTTGGCGAGGGTCCGGGCCAGGGAAACCCGCTGCTGCTGGCCGATGGAAAGACTGTCGGCCCGGCGGTTCAGGAATTCTGTTCCCAGGCCCACCATCTGGATTAATTCCTCGGCCCTGGCCCGGGACAGCGAGATGCCCCGCAGGCGAGGACCGTAGCTGATGTTCTCCAGCACCGTGCCGGGAAAGAGTGTGGGCAGCTGCCAGACCATTCCCACCCGCCGGCGCAGGGTAAATATATTGAGGCTCTTTAAGTCCTGGCCATCCAGGGTAATACGGCCGGCAGCCGGATCCTCCAAGCGGTTTAGAAGCCTGAGCAGGCTGGATTTACCGGAACCGGAGGGCCCGAGAACAGCGGTGATTTTCCCTTTAAGAAAGGATGTAGTTATCCTGTGCAGGATAATGACAGTCGTTACGTCCCCGGCGGTATTACGGCCGGGACGCTTCAGGGTTACCTCATTTAGCTCAAATTTTGCTTCCCCCATATATACTCCCTTCCCTGGGGACCGCTCCCCCTTAGTCCCGGGCAAAAATTATCCCCGATAATAATTATATTTGGTGATATCCGCCTCACCAGGCGTAAAATAAAAACCCCTTCCCGGATTAAGAAGAGGTTGGATAAGGGCCAACTTATCTTCCCAGATGTTTCCTGCAGCACCTGGCACCTTCCGGTTAAATGCCGGGGTTGCCGGGTTTCATCGGGGCACTCCCTCCACCTCGCGCGATAAGCCATGGGACGTTTGGCGGTTTATCTAATTAAATTAATACCACTTCCTGAACGGTGGCGTCAAGATATCTTCGGCGCGAGCCATCTCTCCATCTCACGCTGAAAGTGCCGGGAGACCTGCCCGCCTTAATAAGCTGCAGGGTAGACGTTAGCGTCAAGCATGTGGTACTATCGCAGGATGAAAATGGCGGTATAAATACTTTACTATGGAGCGGTTTGAGCCAGCTCAGAAGATATTTTCGATCGCTAAGTTCCAGCCTCCGGGCCCCCTCTTTATGCCTAGCGTTACAGTTCCACCCGGCGGTTGTAAAAGAGCACTGTAGTGATAAAAAGTAGAATGGTTACCAGCAGCAGGGCCGCCGTTCCAGCGTAGATAGATATCTCACCGGGACTGGCAGAGATACTCAGGGAGTGAAAGTTAAGGGGCAGGCGGATATTGATAGCCGGCCAGGGCAGGTAATTCAAAACTTTTGCCAGCCAGGTGGCCAGCTTGCCTGACACGTACATACCAGCCAAGAAAAAGGCTCCAGCTAACCATCCGGAGAATTTCCGCACCGACTGGCCCAGAAGGCTGCCCAGGAAGGCGAGAAGGACAACGTTGGCCAGTTCAAGTATCCCGTTTACGGTGATTATCGCCAGGATAAGGCGGTATTGCCGGATAAGTTGCCAGATCTCATTATTTATCATCACAAAATATGCGTCTAATACTGTCGCCTTAAATAAAGCACCTGTGGCCAGGAGGGCTGCCAGGCTTAAAAGAATAAACTGGGTGAGTACTGCCAGGAGCTTGGCCAGGACAACCTGTTGCCCGTTCACCGGCAGGGATAACAGCAGGTAAACGGTATTGTTCTTCCACTCATCCCCCCAGATTTTGAAGGACTCTATAAGGGGCAAAAATCCAGTTATAACAAGCATCATTAAACTGAAAACCAGATGGGTGCCTGGAGGCCAAGTCGCCGTGCCGGCTTTGTAATACAGGAAAAGATTCCAGAGCAGGATAAGCCCCAGCACCACCATACTTTCCAGGCGCAAATCCCGCAGTTCCTTGCGGTAAAGGCGGCCCAGCTTCTGCCAGCCACTGATATTAGTCGTTGCCATGGCGGAAAACCTCCTTCATAATGGCCGCCAGGGACCGGCCTTCCAGCTGGCGCAAATTCTCGGCCGTACCGGCCAGCTTAACGCGCCCCCGGTCAATAAAGACTACATCCTCCACCAACCCTTCAACCTCCTGGATCTCGTGGGTGGAAAGGATGATGGTCTGCTCGCCGGTACTGTAGTCCTTGACGATGGTGCGGATGATTGCATCACGGGTCAAAATATCGATGCCCGAGAGAGGTTCATCCAGCAGGACGTACCTGGCCCGCCGGGAAAAGGTCAGGAGCAATTTCACCTTGGCCCGCATCCCCTTGGAAATTTTACTGATCATCATCGATGGTTCCAGTTGCAGGAAAGATAACAGGTCCTGGTATTTGGCCCCGTCCCAGTCCTCATAGAAACCGGCAAAGAAGCTGACGGCGTCATTGATAGTCATCCAGGGGTACAGGTAATCGATTTCCGGCAGGTAGGCTATCATGCTTTTAGTGGTCATACCCGGCGCCTCCCCGTCAATGAGGACCCGGCCGGCGTCCGGGCGGGTGAGGCCGGCTATCATCTTCAGGCAGGTCGATTTGCCGGCGCCGTTAGGCCCGAAGAGACCGGTGATCTTGCCGCCGGCAATCTCCAAGGTAAATTCATCCAGGGCCCGGGTGGAGCCGAAGGTTTTAGTTACCCGTTCAAATACAATCATCTTTTACCCTCCTCTTCCTGTTCCAACGCCTGGTGCACCAGACTGAGAATCTCCCTGGCGTTTAAACCCAGGGAGCGCATTTCGACGATAAAGCGGTTGAGGATGCCACCGGCCAGTTCGGCCTTGATCTCCGGCAGCAGCCCGGGCCGGTTGGATATAAATGTTCCCTGGCCGCGGAGGGTTTCCAAGAGGCCCATGGTCTCCATCTCCCTGTAGGCCCGCTGGACGGTGTTGGGATTGACCTGCAGTTCCGCGGCCATTTCCCGCTGGGAGGGGAGCTTCTGGCCTGGCTGGAGTTCGCCCCGGGCTAATTGTTTCTTGATAGATTCAATAATCTGCAGGTAAATGGGACGGGAATTATCAAATTGCATCGGCCTCCTCACCTTTCAATGTAGATAGAAAAAGTGCATTAATACATTAGTGCACTATTATTCTAACCCAGATCGGGAAAGGTGTCAAGGTTAAATAACTCCGAAAGGACAAAAAAAATAACCCCTCCGTGGAAGTATTCTAGAAGGGGTAATACTTTGATGATCACTGCCTGTCCTCTTTAGTCTTTATAACTCACCGCCACAATAAACCCTCCATCGGTACGGCCTTCTTTAGCGGCGGCAGCTTCAATAGCCAGGGCCTCTTCTACTTTTGTGCCATCAAAGTCGGGACCGAAGAAGAGAACGGCTTTACCCTTAACGTTTTTACCGGGCATGGCAGCCAGGAGTTCAGGCAGGGTATAAAATTTTGCATACCGGAAGAGGCTGTCTGGCTCCCGGGCGGCCCGGGCTTCATAATGGCGGCTCCAGAGGCTGTTACCGCCGATGAGGCCGATGACCATCCTTCCCCCGGGCTTTAGCACGCGGTAACCCTCCGCCAGGGCGGCCTTTAAATCCGGCGCAAATTCCAGGGCCGTAACCGAAACTATCTTATCAAAGGTGTTATCGGCAAAGGGTAGATTCATAGCATCGGCATGGAGAAATTCGATTTCCAGCCCGGCTGCAGCGGCCTTGCGCCGCGCCGTGGCCAGCATGGGTTCGGAAATGTCTATACCGGTTACCTTTACCCCCAGCCGTGCCAGTTCTAAAGAAAAGTTCCCGGTACCACAACCCACATCGAGAATATGTTCACCAGCATGGGGTTCTAAATAAGCATATACAGGCTCTTTTTCCACGCGGTCCACCAGGGCTCCCAGGGGACGCTTGTACCAGTCGTCATAATCATTGGCTTTATGATCAAAAATTTCCGTCATGACCGTCTCCCCTTTCCTTATTTATTTTATGGTATACCGTATTCGTCATTAAAGGCTATTTTCCTTTTGGGTTCATAAAAAAAGACCCTTGCGGGTCCTTACAGAGCTGGCATTAAGCCGGTTCTTGAGTAACAATAACTTGATCGGCTTCTAGTTGAACTTGGTATTGGCCTTTTTGGAAACCACGTTCCAGCAGCCACTGGGTCAGGTGTTTGCCTCCTATTTCCCCGATTTTACCATGGGCGGCGAGCCTTAATTTTAAATTAGACGGGTCCTCGCTCTTCTTTAAGATTAACTTCTTACCATCAACGCCAATCATAATGTATTGACTGCCGCGCAAATGCTGGAATGCCGCACCGCGAAGACGTATACCGTTACTGGAAACGCTTAAGTCACCTTTGGCATTACGGTTAAATCGACGGGCACGATAAATTTCCACTAAACATCAAACCCTCCTGTAGAGAATTTTAGGTTTGATGTTAGTATTACCCAATTTAGCTTATAAAATACCACTCCGCTAAACTCTAATTTTAGTTTATCGATGTTGATATCCTAAATGCCGGCCGATTTGGAGGGCAACTTGAACAACAGCAGTTGCCAGTTTACCTGCCATCATATCCGGAGGCATCCGGTTGGCCGGGCCTGCAACACTTACCGCTGCTATCACCCTATTTTCATGGTTAAATACAGGTGCGGCAACGCAACGAACCCCTTCCTCCCTTTCACCATGATCCAGGGCAAAACCCTGGCGACGAATTTGCTGTAACTCTTCTCGTAAATGTACAGGGTCGATTATGGTTGTGGCCGTATAAGGATAAAGGGGAACTTCATTAAGAAATATATTCAATTGTTTTTCACTTAAATAGGCCAGGAGGACTTTTCCGGCACCGGTACAATATGCGGGTGCACGTGTGCCGGGCCGGGCCAGCATCTTTATGATATTACTGGACTCGACCTGATCGATATAGACGACTTCATACTTATCCAGGATTGCCAAGTTTGCTGTTTCATTAAAATCATCTACCAGCTGATGTAGTGCCGGCCTGGCTATGGCCCGGATGTCCAGGCTGTAAAGGGCGCGGTTGCCAATCTCAAAGGCCCGGATTCCCAAGCGGTAACGGCCCTGGTAAGGTTCCTGCTCAACCAGACCATGGGCCGCAAGGGCATTTAACAACCTGTGGACAGTACTTATATTCAGCCGGAGTTCTGCACTGATGGCCGAAAGCATCATGGGGGAGCCTTCCCGGGCCAGGGTTTCCAAGATGGCTAAGGCACGGTCAACGGCCTGGACGCCCTTTGTTTTATTAACCTTGGTCACCGGTCCGCACCCCCCAATTTAAAGTTCGATCTCCGCTTAAATCTCTAATTAAAGTAGTTAACTTAGCAAGATTTTCCGGGCAAATTCGTCCTGGATATCGGTAATAAAGGGAATACCGGTTTCAGCCTCGGTTTCGCGGTTGGCGGAAGCAATATCATTCCTGCTGATTTGGTTCAGGGAGAATTTGCGGGCTCCTGCCATTAATTGTTGCAATCCTGCCGCCAGTTTATCGGCAAAGGTCCAGAAAGCAATGGCACCGTAAGGTATATTTTTCATCTCTTCGGCGCCGACTTTCTTCTGAACGTCATAGTAACCGGCAAAGATCTCTTCGGCTTTAGTGCCTATTTCGGCTACAGTTTTGGGTAGGCTATCCCAATTGCCGTTGACTTTGGCGCGTCTCTCAGGATGGAGTACGCCTTCAATGTTGGACCCGACAAAACCGGGAATCATCAAAGCACGACCCATACATACAAGTTTGACGTAGGGGGCCCCTAGAGCCAGTGCTTTGAAGATGTGGTCTTCCCTTGCCAAACCGCCGGCAAAGGCCATATCTACAACTTTATAACCCCTTGCGGCTAAAAGGCTGGCATATTCATAGGCTTTGGCATGAAGGAGAATGGACGGCACGCCCCAAGTTTCCATCATGTTCCACGGGCTCATGCCGGTACCGCCACCCGAGCCGTCTACGGTAAGCAAATCAAGTTTCGCATCCGTGGCGAGTTTGATGGCCATAGCAAGGGCTTCCATACCGTAGGAACCGGTCTTCAAAGTAATCCGCTTGTAGCCCAAACCACGGAGGTACTCAATGGCTTTCATAAAGTTTTCTCTGATCTGTTCATAGCTGTTGAGGTCAGTATAACCCAGGCGGCTGTGGCGGGCAAATGATTTGAGGGCTCCGCTCTTAAAGGCTTCTTGTACTTCAGGAATGGTTGGATCGGGATCGACTACATAGCCCCTGTTTTTTAAGAAAATGGCATAGTCGAGATCGGTAACCTGAATTTCACCGCCAATATCCTTGGCGCCTTGACCCCACTTCAGCTCCAGGATAACTTTATCGCCGTACTTCTCGATGACATATTCGGCAACGCCGTTGCGGGTGTCTTCTACGTTCATCTGAACAATGATGGCACCATACCCATCATAATATTTCAAATAGGTCTGGATACGCCGATCCAATTCAGGTGCTTTAATAATCCTGCCATTTTCAATAACGGCTTCCTTATCAATACCAACTACATTTTCGCCAACAACGATGGGTATGCCTACCAAGGCAGCGCCAATAGAGAAGGAGTCCCAGTATTTGGCGGCGATAAACGTTGAACCCAGGGCTCCCGTCATAATTGGAACCCTGACTTTGGTTTTCACTTCACTTCCAAATTCAGTTTCCAAGTTTACATTGGGGAAAATACAATCGTCGGCACTGTTGGAGAGGCCATTTGTTAGCCCGGAGGCGCCGTAGTTGTATCCCATAATCCTTAAGGAGTTGTAAGATATACCAATATGGGTGGTGTTCGAGCTTCCGGCTGTAACGACACCGAAATCCCGGGGATAGAGGAGCTTACGCCCGACAATACTCGACATCCAGGTTTCGCATTTTCCTTGGCAATCGGCCCGGCATAATGTACATAAACCGGATTCTGCTGGATTACCGCGATTGACGGTTCCGAGAACATCATTCTGTTTGGGCCACTGAATCATTATTTTTGTCCCCCACTTTCAATTGATTTTGCTTCCACCGTTCTGATGCTAAGTATCATACGGTGAAAGTCGCTTTCGCAGCCTCCGGAATTAATTTTAGTAGGGGAAATTATGCTTGTCAACGAAAGGTTCTTTCACTATATGAAAAAAAGAAGTACTCTGGATTCTGTATACATTAATAACTATAAGCTAAAATATATTTAATCCATGAAACCGAATTTCATTATATTTAATCATTACCCATATACCCCAACCGTTTAGACATTTCCCGAGCGACACTAAGAACAATGTCTACCAGCTCGTTATTTAAATAATAGTTCGTAATCCTTGTATCAGGTCCGGAGACACTGATGGCGGCTACCACTTTACCCTCATGGTTACGGATAGGCGCAGCAACACAGCGGACATTTTCATCCCTTTCCCCCAGATCAATAGCATAACCCTGGCGCCGGATACGCTGTAGTTCCTTTTTCAGGATAGCCACATCAGTAATTGTTTCACTTGTATATTGTTCTAATTGGACACCGTTAAAGAGTTTATCAAGCTCTTCGTCACTTAAAGAACTAAGAAGCATTTTGCCAGAACCGGTGGCATGGGCCGGTCCCCGGCTACCGACCCTGGCAAACATACGAACAATTACAATATTGTTTGATTCAACTTGGTCGATATAAACGACATCCCTGCCGTCGAGGATGGCCAGATTGGCTGTTTCATTACAGCGCCTTACCAGTTCTTCCAGGAAGGGGCGTCCAATGGTTTGCAGGTCTTGGGCATAAAGGGCTGTTTTCCCCATGGCAAAGAGTTTTAAGCCCAGTTTATAACGGCTTGTTTCAGGCTCTTGCTCAATATAACCCTTGACGATAAGGGTGCTCAGCAAACGGTGGACAGTACTAATGTTTAATTGGACTTTATCTGCTAAGTCGCTGATGGCCATAGGTACACCGGCTTCGGCCAGGGCATCCATAATGGCCAAAGCCCTTTCTACCGCCTGGACGGTCTTGCTTTCTTCACTATTGTTTTTTTCTCTGGCCATAGTAAATATCTCCTTTAAAGGGTATATAAGGTTAATATGGGAAATTCTAAAACCTTTTTTAAATGATGAAAAAGATTTTCATTATGTTTTAATTTTAGTTCGCTTCAGGGAGACATGTCAAGGGAAAAATAAAAACCCGCTACGGCGGGTTATTTGCGGTGGACGAGGTCGCAATTAATCATACCCTCGTAACATTCGTTACAGAGAAATTGCCCGCATGTAGGGCAAATGCGCATGTCCGGGGGATTTATTTCCAAACAGTCATAGCAATAGGCTGTATCACAATGGTGGCAGATAATACCTTCAACATCTTTGGCTTTACAGCGGTCACAAACTGGTATCTTCATATTTGACCGAACCTCCTCAATTTATTATTACGCTATGTTCCTGCTGAGTTCCTGCTGGTGGAAATAATAGGCGGTAAAAATAAAAATAAAAAAGCTCCTCTTAAGGAGCTTGATGGTTAATCTTTTTAAACTACTAACCTACCATACTAAGGGCCCTTTCCCCGGCGGGGTCTAGCACCTGAACAATATCCTCGTTGTTCAGCAGGCAGGCGTTAGCCTCATCAGTATCTACATGAAACTCCAAGCGATAATTGGGATGAACCCGGACAAGGACATTTTGGAAGATGAGTCCCCTTTCTCCTCCTACCTGCACATTTACCCTATCCTTATCCTTCAAACCGTAACGTCTCGCCTCATTGGTGGGCATGTGAATATGACGGAGGGCGATGATAACGCCCTGCGTCAGGGTTACTACTCCCGCCGGTCCGATAAGGACGCATCCTGGGGAATTATGATGGTCGCCAGAATCGCGTACTGGTGGATTGACCCCCAGTTTAAAAGAATCGGTTCGCGATAGTTCTACCTGACTATATGAACGTAAGGGACCGATTATGCGTACCTTTTCTAATACGCCTTTGGGACCAACTATGGTCACCGTTTCTTTTGCGGCAAATTCGCCGGGCTGTACTAAATCCCTTATTTTGGTAAGTTCCTGTCCCGGTCCGAATAGTATTTGAAAATGTTCTTTTGTAAGATGCACATGCCGCCCGGATACTCCAACCGGCACTTCGAGAAGGACTTTTGACATTTTAACTCATCCCCCTTATTTTTCCCGGGCGTTTGAATATACCGTTCGGAACCGTTTTTCTACCGTTCAACCTCATTATAGAACCGTTCGGCGAAAAAAACAAGGGGGATGGTTAATATTCACAATTTTAAATTTAACTTGCCCCTTTTTTGAACGACAAATCCTTTAAAAGACATCGTGTACAGTTACCCTGGCAACTGCCTATTAAAAGGTCGCGACAACGCGGACAGCGAACCTGAGGAGAATTTTTTACCAGATAGCCGCAGCGGGGACATTTCTGAGTACAGGCCATGGTCTTCTACCTCCTGAGCCAAGTTAGATTAGGAGTTGGGATATTAGCCCTCCTATTAAAAATGCCAGGATGAGAATCGTCGGCCAGATGATAATCCCTTCACGCCAGCCCCGTTCTTTAAATATCATTAACGCCGACGCTATACAGGGGACAAATATTGTAATAGTTACCAGGGCCACCACTGACTGGGCGGGCGTTAAAGCAAGACTATATAATCCAGCGGCTCCAAAATCCCGACGCACAAATCCCATAATGAACGCAGTGGCCGTTTCTTTAGGCAGTTGTAGCCAGTTGACCGTAACTGGAGAGAGCCAATTTTGCAGCGTTTCCAAAAGGCCGGTAACCTGCAAGGTGCCGATTAAAAGGGCACCGACCGCAAATAAAGGTGTGGCTTCCTGGATAAAGTTTTTGGTGCGTGTAGCCGTTTTTTTCAAAACGTTGATCGGTCGTGGGAACCTTAATGGCGGAATGTCAATTAGGAGATCGCTGGGTTTCCCCGGTAAGATCCAGTTTAAAATGGTTCCTGTAAGAACGAAAATGACGGCTATTAAAAAGACGTATAAAAATGTATATCCCGGACCCAGACGGCTCAACATGCTGGTAATTACCGCCAGTTGAGCCGAACAGGGTATGGTCATGGCCAGCAGAAATGTGGCAATGCGCCGTTCCCGCGGCGTCCCCAGCAAGCGCGTGGTAATTGTTGCCGCAGTTACACAACCAAACCCCAGGATGATCGGAATAATACCGCGGCCGTTTAATCCCAGCCTCATAAGCATCCGGTCTACAAGCACGGCTATCCTCGGCAGGTAGCCGGAGTCTTCCAGGGCTGAAAGACTTAAATAAAAACCTAGAACAAGGGGGAGAAGCAACCCTAATATATAGGTTACGGTCATGGTGAGAAGGCCGAATTCACCTATTAAAAGGGTTCCCGGTATAGATGAGGCCGGAATTATCGAGCCGATTAAAGTACGAATAAAGGGTTCGTAGTAACCCTGCATGATGCCTTCTTCTGTAATACTCACTACCGTTTGCGCCACAAATACTCCGATAAATTCATAAAGTATTCCCAGGGTTAAAATTAACAAGGGGATACCCGTCAGAGGATGCATCATCCAGCGACTGAGGCTGGTTTTCCAGGAAGCACCGGATGGATTTTCCTGGACAACGGCCGCTACTATGGCATCAACCCTGCGCCGCCGGGCGAGATAAATTTCTTCCTGCCTGTCCAAAGGTTTCATCCGACAACGTGCGGCGATAAAGGGGTCGCCTTCCAGGATAAGAAGTGCCTCCGCGCGGGTGCGAGTCTTTTTTTCCACTAAGGGCAACATCTCCTGCAGTTCGGGAAGGGCGTTGCCTATTCGGGCTCGGGCGACTGCCTTTTTGACTTCTTCCAAACCAACGTTTTTTATAGCAACGGTAGGTATGACGGGAACTCCCAGGAGTTCCTCCATTTTTTTGACGTCGATTTTAATACCCTGCCGCTTTGCTTCGTCTATCATATTCAAAGCGAGGACCATGGGAATGCCCATATCGATTATTTGCTGGGTAAGGAAAAGGTCGCGTTCCAGGTGGACGGCATCGACGACATTTATGACGACATCGGCTTCCATGATGACGTCCCTTGCCACCTTTTCTTCCTCATTAAAAGAGGAAACGCCGTAAACGCCGGGTGTGTCCAAAACGACATCATTCCCCACCCGTGCGTGGGAAATTTCCAAGGTGGTGCCAGGGAAATTGGATACATCAACATAGAGACCGGTAAAAGCGTTGAAAAAGACTGATTTGCCTACGTTAGGATTGCCGGCCAGAACAATCTTGCGCACACCCGGAGGGATATTTAGCTGTTGGTTAAGGTCGTGGCAGGCCATAGAAATGCCTCCTTACCGGAGATTTGAGGGAAGACGGGCTGGCTATAGGTTCGACGGCTATTTTTCGCGCTAAACCCCGGCCGATGGCTATTTCCTGGCGGTTTTTGGTTACGATAATGGGACCGCCGGGGATAATGGCGGTGCAGGTAACTTGTTCCCCTTCACTGATACCGAAACGAATGGCCTGGGCGCGTATGTCACGGTTCGGTAATAAGAGGATGCGAAAACGTTGTCCTTCTCTAGCTTCAGCAAGAGTCATGGTCTCTCCCTCCCCTTTAACAATGTTTATATTTAAATGATAAAGATTATCAATGAGGCCTATCAATATATTAAACTAAATGAGAATCAGTGTCAATAGAATCGCAAAAAAAGAGCTCACCTTTTAGTGAGGCCTTCGCGGCTGATAACACAGCGTATATCTTCAGCTACGGGTAGGTGATAAGATTGGCAAAGTTGCACAATCCTGGATGTTGTCCGTTCGCCAAGATATTCTTCCAGCGCTTTTAGATCTAGATTACTCGTAATTATCGTGGGCAGCTCATTGATTAAACGATAATTAATCAGGGAATAAATCTTGTTACAGGTCCACTCTGTGTAGTTGTGAGCTCCCAGATCGTCAAGGATTAATATGGCTACCTTACGTGCGGTATCGATAAGTTCCAACTCTGTCTGGGTGTCTTCCTGCGGTCGGCGGTCATAGGTGGCGCGAACCGCATCTAGAAAATCGGGAACGACAATGAAGAGCACCTCACGGCCGGCGGCAGTTAAAGCATTGGCAATGGCGGCCGCCAGGAAGGTTTTACCGCTTCCTACGGGACCGAAAATAAAAAGGCCGCGCCCATGGTTTTCTCGACGATAGGTGGCGATAAAGCGGCGGGCCGCTTCCAAACAGCGGCGTGCGCTTTCGTAATAAGTTAATCCGGTAAGTTCGTCGTTTATAGTCCGCGAGTAATACTTTAGATCAAAGTTCTGCAATGTATATTTAGTTAATTGGGGTGCCAAATTGGCGGCCCGCAGGCGGTTTTGCCAGGCCTTTTGTTGCATGCAGCGACAACGATAGGCACGGCCGTCGCGGATAACCAGTCCTCTATCCTGGCAAATGGGGCAGTGGTATGCAGGCGTTTCTCTTTTTTCTCCCTGTGGCCTATCTTTAACGATTTCCGATAAAGAAATATGTATTCTCTCCATACTCCTTAACTAATAAACCTCCTTAAGAGTTATGGAGTAAGCCGGTATAAATCACGATATTTATCTTGCCTGTTTGTCTGCTGGGAGGACGCACGAGGAGCACGATTTTTTTTCCCTTTTATTTTCTCGTCGTAGGCTAAAGCTTCGGCAAGGGTGCGGATGTTATGGCGGCGCCAGTCTTTTAAAATAGAATCGATGTAGCGAAAATTTACGATGCCGCGTAACACGGCCCGCCGTAGGGCTTCTTGCAATAATTCAACAGGTATATTGTCTTCCAGACACCATGATTTAAGCTGTTCGCTTTCCAGGGGCGACAGGGGGCGGCCGAATTCTTTTTCAAAATTTTGGTATAATTCCCCCAGGCGGGTATTTGCTTCATTGAGTGGTTTTTGGACTTCTGCGAATGTTTTGTAGTCTTCCGTCGCTACTTGAATTAATTTTGTCCAGAGGGGTGTAAAAGAGAAAACATTTTGCCAACGCCCCAGGGAAGGATGAAAATACGGTTCTACTAACAAGAGCTTTTTTTCAATTAAAGAGGCAATTAAATTCTTTATTTCTTCTATATTGTAATTCATGTACTGGCTGATTTTTTCAGCCGTTGGGAAACGCTCGTTTTCTATCTGACGCCAATGTAGAAGATGAATTAAAACCATCATCTCTGCCTCAGTAAGGCCCAGGCGATGGTAATATTTGATTAACAGGTCGGGAACTGCAACGACTCCGGCTTCTAAAAAAGAAACTGCCAGCATCTGAGCGCCGTCGTTATTTACCATATTTCTCCTCCCCTTGGTAACGCCTTGCGTATCTTTCATTATACCATTCTACCTGGTCACCCGTAAAATTTAATTAGAATTTGTTTAAGACGTTGCCCTCAATAATTTTTGGATTATAATTATCTTAGTTAAAGTGGAGGTAAAATACTGTGGAAGTTGTGGCCCTTATCGGTCCTAGCGGAAGCGGGAAAAGTCATCGTGCCCTGGCAGTGGCCAGAGATTATGGAGCCGAAGCGATAATTGACGACGGCCTACTAATTCAGGGAAGCCGTATTTTAGCAGGGGTTTCGGCTAAAGAACAGCCGACCCGAGTAGGAGCTATTCGCACGGCTATCTTCAGCGATCCCGAACATGCCCGCGAAGTAAAAGAAAAATTGGCGGCAATTACTCCCCGGCGCGTGTTAATCCTTAGTACGTCCCGGGAAATGGCGGAACGAATTACCAGACGACTGGAATTACCACCCCCTTCTATATGGGTGGATATTACCGATGTGGCTACGCCAAAGGAGATAGCCCGCGCCCTGAAGATTCGCAACCAGCTGGGAAAACATGTTATACCTGCACCAACAATGGAAGTCAAACCGCGTTTCAAGGGAACCTTTATCGAGCCTTTAAAAACTATTTTGCGTCGCCGCAAAGCACCTCCCGGTAAAAAGAAAAATTTGTGGGTAGAACAGACGACGGTAAGGCCGACCTTCAATGCCCTGGGGCATTTCTATATCGCTCCCAATGCCGTGGCACAACTTGCCGCCTACATGGCCACCGCCGCCGGTCTGCAGGACCCCCGCGTTCAGGTAGAAAACCGAGAGGGGAAACTGGTGTTAAATTTAGAAGTAAACGCTCCCTATGGCGTTTATTGGCCCCCACTTTTACAAACAGCCCAAAAACGGATAAAGGCTGCCATAACAAATATGACGGCCCTGGAAATCGAGGCCGTCAATATTACGGTGCGGGGAATTAAATTTGATGGTTTAAAAGGGCCGCAATTTGTTGCAGTTTCCGCTGAACACCCCCATAATCATGATTGGCAAAACCGGCGTCCACCATTGCTTTGAGCTGTACTAGAATGCGCTGGTAGACGGCTTCGGCTTCGACAGCTGCGGCAACCTGAGCGGCCGGAGCTTCGGGCAGAACCGACGATAAGGTTGCTTTTGCCGGTAGAAGTCTGGCTGTGGCCAGCCATTGGGGGGCTTCTGCAGGCACACCCAGCTCGGCGGTTACCAGGGCGGCGAAGTCTCTGGCCGCCTCTTCTTCACCGTGGGTTACAAAAACCTTTTTGGGTGGACTGCCGCAAGACTTAAGCCATTTTAACAAACCATCCCGGTCGGCGTGGGCGGAGAAGCCATCTAGGCTGATTATATCAGCCCGTACGGCAATTTCTTCACCATGGATACGCACCCTTTTCTCCCCTTCAAGTAGACGGCGGCCGAGGGTGCCGGCGGCCTGATATCCCACTAAAAGAACCGTGCATTCTGGTCTCCAGAGGTTGTGTTTCAAGTGGTGTTTAATACGCCCGGCGTCGCACATGCCGCTGGCGGCGATTATGATGGCTCCTCCTTTAATTTTATTGATGGCCATGGATTCTTCGGCCGTACGACTTATTTTCAATCCCGGCAGGAAGAGGGGACAGGCGCCGTCTTTACTTAACTCTTTAGTTTCAGCATCAAAATATTCTTGATGGCGGCAGAAAATGTCGGTAGCCGCTGCTGCCAGGGGGCTGTCGAGGTATATATTATCGACGTTAATGGCCTTCTGGTTAAGAAGAATATTTAAGTAATAGAGGAGGTCCTGGGTACGTTCGACGGCAAAGGCGGGAATAACCAGGTTGCCTCCTTTTTTCATGGTTTTGTTTATTATTTCTTTGAGAAGTTCAATTTTATCACCCTGGGTATTATGACGGCGATTGCCATAGGTGGATTCCATTATCAAGTAATCGGTGCTTTCAATAGGTGTCGGATCTTTAACGATGGGCTGACCGGGATTTCCCAGATCACCTGAAAAGGTGATCTTGATTTCTTCCGCTCCATCTTTGACCCAAAGTTCTGCTATGGCCGACCCCAGGATATGCCCGGCGTCCTGGAAACGCAGGCGAAAGCCTGGTAGAATTTCCTTTTCGTTTTGATAGTCCAGGGATTGAAAAAACTGCAGGCATTCCGCTGCTTGAGCGGCAGTATAAATAGGCGTCAACAGGGGAAGACCGGCGCGAGAATTTTTTCTGTTCTTGCGTTCTACTTCCATTTCCTGGATATGGCCGCTATCAGGCAACAGGGCGGCGGCTAGTTCGATGGTGGCGGGGGTGGCAAAAACCGGTCCTTTAAAGCCCCCCAGATAGAGTTTAGGGATTAAACCGCAGTGGTCGATATGGGCATGGGTAAGAACTAAGGCGTCTATAGTGGCAGGATTAAAGGGAAACGGCCCGTAATTGCGTTCTTTAATTGCTTTAGAACCCTGGAAGAGACCGCGGTCGATGAGGATACGGTAATGTCCGTTATCAAGAAGGTAACAGGACCCTGTTACCGTGCCGGCAGCCCCGTAAAAGTGCAGATTAATCATTTTTCCTCTCCCTGCATTATTTTTTTTAGAAGCCGGTTATCATGCGTGGGCAACGGCCCGGTCTTTAAAGGCCAGACGACGGGCTACGAACCGTTCCATTCTGTTCATGGCCTCCGTTAATTCGGCGAGGGAAGTGGCATAGGAACAACGGATAAAACCTTCTCCTCCATTGCCGAAGGCCGTACCGGGGACGACGGCCACCTTTTCTTCTTTAAGAAGTGCTTCAGCGAATTCCGTCGAGGTCATCCCCGTAACCTTAATTGAAGGAAATACGTAAAAGGCACCCCTGGGTTCGAAACATTCCAGGCCCATTTCGCGCAAACGGCTGACAACCAGACGGCGGCGGCGGTCATACTCGGCCACCATTCGCTCCACATCCTGGCGACCGTTACGCAGGGCTTCTAACGCGGCCATTTGCCCCATTACCGGTGCGCATAGAATGGTATATTGATGGATTTTAACCATGGCGGCTAAGAAATCGGGATGGGCGGCAATGTATCCCACCCGCCAGCCTGTCATGGCGAAGGCCTTGGAAAAACCGCTGACGAGAATGGTTCGTTCCTGCATACCGGGAATGGCGGCAAAGGAACGGGGCGGGCCGTCATAGCGGAGCTCGGCGTAAATTTCATCGCTGATGACCAGCAGATTATACTTCTTTACTAAAGCGGCGATGGCTTCCATTTCACAATCCTTCAGGACGGCGCCAGTAGGATTGTTAGGAAAGCATAAAATAAGAATTTTGGTGCGCGGAGTTATATATTTTTCCAGCAGTGACGCCGTAAGTTGAAATTCATCTTTCATAGTGGTGGGCACCGTTACAGGTATACCGCCGGCCATATGGGTGATGGGTTTATAGGATACATAACATGGTTCTGGGATTAATACTTCATCGCCGGGGCTGATCAGTGCCCTTAGCGCCAGGTCGACGGCTTCGCTGGCACCTATGGTGACCATTATTTGCTTTTGAGGGTCGTAATTCAAAGCGAAACGTTCTTCAAGATAATCGGCAATGGCCCGGCGCAGTTCAGGTAACCCGTAATTGGAAGTATACATGGTATAACCGCGCTCGAGGGAGCGGACGCAGGCCTCGCGAATATGCCAGGGGGTGACAAAATCGGGTTCTCCAACGCCCAGGGAAATGACCCCGGGGGTATTGGCTACCAAATCAAAAAAGCGCCGAATACCTGATGGCGGTAAATTTTTTACTACGGGGTTAATATAACGCTGGGCGTCAAAACCGCATGTAATGGTCATAGTTGCACCACCTGCCTGCGATCGGCTTCTTGATCTTCAAAAATTACCCCGTCCTGTTTGTATCTTTTAAGGATGAAGTGGGTAACAGTACTCTGGACGTGCTCCAGGGTGGCGAGTTTCTGCGATACAAAAGTAGCAACTTCTTTAAGGTTTTTTCCCTGGACTAACACGGAAAGATCGTAGCTGCCGGACATAAGGAAGACGGATTTTACTTCCGGATAACGGTAAATCCGGGCGGCAATCTCATCAAACCCTACGTCCTGCTGGGGTGTCACCTTTACATCTATTAAAGCGGCTACTTCTTCTGCCCCTGCCTTTTCCCAGTTGATCAAAGTATGGTAACGTAAAATGATTTTTTCCTGCTCCATGGCAGCAATTTCTTTTGCCACCTGATCTACCGGCAGGGCTAACATGACCGCGATTTCTTTAGCAGTTAGTTTACCGTTGAATTCCAGAAGCTCGAGTATTTTTTGGCGCATTGTTCAACCTCCGTTAATATTAAAACCTCCCGTCCCCTTAAAGGGACGGGAGGTTTTATCCCGCGGTACCACCCTTTTTGGTCGTACGACCCAGCTCTATAGCGTCACAAATATGACGACGCCCTGGCCTTTAACGGGGCCATCACCGGCCTGCCTTAAGGAAATTACCCTTTACGGCGGCGGCTCAGGGGTGGCTTTCGGCAGGGCTGCTACCGGGCTCACACCGTCCCCGATTCGCTTTTTGAGCAGGAGCCTGCCTACTTCTTCCCTTTCATTGCCTTTTAACTTCAACAATTTTAATGTTATTGTAGCACCCGTCCGACCGTAGTGTCAATAAAAATTAAGTCGTTTGGCGCCAGTATGCCTCCCGTCGCAGGCGCCGGGCCAAATATATTGGATTAGCCAGTTCATCGGGGGCAACCTTACGAATGCTTATTCCCTGCCGGCGACAGTAAAAATCGTGACGCCAGTCGTACCTGGTGCCGACCAGTTCAAACCCCAATTGCAGGCGTGGCAGAAAAAAGTCAATTTTCCCTCCCCTAGTTTCATAGTCGGCAATAATTTCTTCATCGGGATATGCTTGAAGGAGGGCCAGACGCAGGGCTTCCCTGGCTTGACAGGTAAACTCATGGGGAGCGGGCTCTGGCTGAGGAACTGAAGGCGTTGAAGTATCATCCGGCGTTGATGTATCATCCGTAGCGTTCTCGGAAAAGCTGTCAGGTTCCGGTATGGCCGCCTTTTCTTCAACAGGTGGTGGGTCATTTTCTAGCTGCTTATTTTCATGACGTTTTTTTAAGTAGCGGGAAACGCCTTCCCCGATTATATAGTGAATATCCCCGGGGAAATTGCCGAAGCTCTGGAGGATACGACGTTCGGGCAAACGCTGGGCCACGAGCTGCTCCAATAGGGCTTGAAGATGTTCTTCTTTCCCTTCCAAGATTTCCAGAAGCAGATCACCCAGTTCCTCAACCATATTGACGCCCCGTGCCAAATCCCGGGCACGGGCGGTTTCATCTTCATTGTTTACGGAGATTGCATGTTGAATCAAGGCGTCTATACGTTGAAGAATCTCATTTTCTAACCGCTCATTGCGCAACATCTCCACCTCCCGGCACCTTTTCTCCCATCAATATATGCTCTAAACCATCTGAAAAGAACGGCATGGGCGAAAAAACCCCGGGATAAACCCGGGGGAGCCGATTTAATCCACTTTGGGGCGGGGGTAGAGGCCGGCTTCCTTGACGATGGTGGGGATGATATCTTCCCACATGACGGCCATGATGTGCACGCCGGCTACACCTTCAATGTTTCTTAGGTGTTTTATCTGTTCAACGCATATCGCCACCCCTTCGGCTTTGGGGTCGGCGGCTTTCTCCATGCGGTTGACGATTTCCTCGGGAACGATCATCCCGGCCACTGACTGCTGCATATACCGGGCGGCTTTGGCGGATTTTAAGGGCATGACGCCGGCGATGATGTAGGCCCTTTTGTGAAGCCCCCTTTCCCTGACCATGGCCATGAACTTCTCGAAACGCTCCATGTCGAAGATGCATTGGGTCTGGATGAAGTCGGCCCCGGCGTTGATTTTCTTTTCCAGCCGTAAGACCCGAAACTCAAAGGGATCGGCAAAGGGGTTGGCAGCGGCGCCTATGAAGAAGCGGGGCTCATTACCTTTCAGCTCTTCCCCGCAGGCGAACTTTTTCTCGTCCCGGAGGTCCTTGACGATTTTGATGAGCTGGATGGAATCTATGTCATGGACGTTTTTGGCCGTCGGGTGGTTGCCAAAGCTTTGGTGGTCGCCCGAGAGGCAGAGGACGTTGCGCATACCCAAACTGTAGGCGCCCAGAAGGTCGCTCTGCAGGGCGATCCTGTTGCGGTCCCGGACCGTCATCTGGATGATGGGTTCGCCCCCGCTTGCAAGGACGTGGACGCCGGCGGCGATGCTGGAAAGGCGCACGATGGCCGTCTGGTTGTCCGTCAAATTCATGGCATCCACGTAGTCTTTAAGGAGGGCGGCATGTTTTTTTATTCCTTCGGGGTTGGCGTGTTTCGGCGGCCCTATTTCCCCGCTCACCACGAAATGCCCCTGGGAAAGGAGTCTTTCCAGTTTGCTTTCCGTCTTCATGCCAGCCTCACATCCTCTCGTACCACTTTGCGGGGACCGCCGTCCCGGGATTTGGACCAATCCTTGGGCGGCTGGATTTCCAGGAGGAGGTCGAGTTTACCGAGGGTCTTCAACCGGTCGTAGATGAGCTGCCAGGCGCAGGGGGTTTCCGGGTTGACCTCGCATTTGCCGTTCTGGGAGCCGCCACAGGGGCCGTTGAGAATGCTTTTGGAGCAGCGGATAACGGGGCAGATCCCCCCGGTTTTATGGAGGATGCACTCGCCGCAGAGGCCGCAGCGTTCTTCCCAGACGCCGTGCTCGATAGTTGCGCCGGCGAACTTGGTGTTTAAGGCCGGCACTACCCATTTAGGGTAGCGTTCGGCCAAAAACTGGACGCCGACGCCGCAGGCCAAAGAGACGATGGCGTCGATGTCGTCGGTTACATATTTAGCCAGCATGTCGACGTACTCCGGGTCGCACTGGCGGGTCAGGGTGACTTCCACCGTTTCCAGGGGATTGCCTTCCTTTTTCCTTAACATCCGCAAAGCAGCGGCTAGAATCCCCGTTTCCTTTTCGCCGCCGGCCAGGCACACGGTCACGCAGCCGCCGCAGCCGACCACCAGTATTTTTTGCGCATCATTGATTAACCCTGCCACTTCGGCCAGGGGTTTAGCCTCGGCGATAATCATTCCCCTTCACCTGCTTTCGTCGAATTTCCTTTATGGCCTTCGCCTTCTTTTGGGGGAGGAGGATAGTTTTTGTTCAACGGGCTAGGGCCGAGTTTCTTAATCCGTTCGGTGAACTCCTGGGCGATT
Source organism: Moorella humiferrea (assembly GCF_039233145.1). Lineage (NCBI taxonomy): Bacteria > Bacillati > Bacillota > Clostridia > Neomoorellales > Neomoorellaceae > Neomoorella > Neomoorella humiferrea. The sequence continues at coordinate 1,257,624 of NZ_CP136419.1, forward strand.
TCCGCAAAGCGCGGGCCCATGGCCGCCGAGAGGTTGTACATCTCCAGGCGTTCGCCGCCGATGCCGATCTCGTCCAGGATTTTTTTGGCTTGCTTAACCCGGCGCTTGGCCCGGTAATTACCTTTCAAGAAATGGCAGTCGCCCTCCATGCAGCCCAGGACGTAGACACCGTCAGCGCCCTTTTCAAAGGCCTCCAGCAGTACCCGCACGTCGGTCTTCCCGGAGCAGGGCATTTCAATCACGCGGATATTGGCCGGGTACTGCAGCCGTAAAGACCCGGCCAGGTCGGCGGCCGAGTAGGCGCAGTAGTAGCAGCAGAAGGCGACGATTTTCGGCTCAAAATCCTGCAAAGGTTACACCTCCCCGAAGAGGCCGGCCACCTTGGCCAGCAGCTGGTCGTCTTTGTAGAACTGGAGCTGGATGGCCTTGGCCGGGCATTCGCCGGCGCAGGTGCCGCAGCCCATGCACTGGACGGCGTCGATTTCGGCCACGCTACGCTCGTTGATGCGCGGTACACTGTAGGGGCAGACCCGGACGCAGGTCAGGCAGGCCGCGCATTTGTTTTCCTCGACCACGGCCACCACGCCGCCCACCATGAGGTTCTCCCGGCTTAAAATGGTGCAGGCCCGGGCCGCCGCCCCTTGGGCCTGGGCTATGGCCTCGGCGGCAAACTTGGGGGCATGGCCGGCCCCGCAGAGGAATATGCCGGCCGAAGGAAAGTCTATGGGCGCAAGCTTGGCGTGGGTCTCGACATAGAACTTATCTTCGTTAAGGGGCAGCTTCAACATGGTGGCCAGTTGTTCTATACCTTGAGGCGCTACGGCACCCGTGGCTAAAACCAGCTGGTCGGGCCAGAGGACCAGGTCTTTGCCGGAATCGGGATCGGTGATGAGCACTTCCAGAAGGCCGATATCCCGGCGCCGTACCTCGGGGGGCTTTTCCGGGTCGTAGTGGATAAAGATGACGCCTTCTTCCCTGGCCCGGCGGTAGTAATCTTCCATGAAGGCATAGGTGCGGATGTCCCGGTAAAGGACGTAAACCGCCGTTTCCGGGCTCCTTTCTTTTATGGCCAGGGCGTTTTTAATGGTCTGGGCGCAGCAGGTGCGGCTGCAGTAGGGTCGCTCTTCATCCCGGGAGCCCACGCACTGGATGAAGACCACCTGTTTGTTTTTGTGTGCCTCCCACTTGCCGGCGGCAAGGCTTTGTTCCAGTTGGGTGTTGGTTAGCACCCGTTCGTCCTGGCCGTAGAGGTAGGATGTGGTTGTTACCTCCCGGCTGCCGGTGGCGACAATCACCACGCCGTGTTCCAGTTTCAGGGTGCGGCGAACATGTTCTTTGCCCGGTTCTGCTACTGAGATGGTGGTGGTAAAATGCCCCTGGTGGCCGCCGAAGTCTTCTATCTTGGCGTTGGTGAACACGGTGATGCGCTTATTTTCCCGGACCCGGGCGATGAGGTCTTTTAACAGGGCCTGGAGGTCGTCGCCTTCTAGTGTTTTCCTTAAATTGCGCACCTGACCTCCCAGCTCATCTTCCCGTTCGACGATGATGGCCTCATACCCCTGGTCGGCGATATTTAATGCCGCCGTGAGCCCTGATATGCCGCCGCCGATGATTAAGGCCTTCTGGACGACGGGCACGGGCTTAAGGTGCAGGGCTTCGTGGCGCTTGACCTTGGCCACGGCCATGCGTACCAAATCGATGGCTTTTTCTGTGGCCTTGTCCGGTTCGTTGCGGTGCACCCAGGAACACTGGTCGCGGATGTTGGCCATTTCAAAGTAAAAGGGGTTTAAGCCGGCCTCCTTCAAGGCTTCCCGGAAAAGGGGCTGGTGGGTGCGGATGGTGCAGGAGGCCACTACCACCCGGTTTAAGTTGTATTCGTGGATGGCTTCTTTTATCTTGTTCAAGGTGTCCTGGGAGCAGGTGTAGAGGTTGTCCTCGGCATGGACGACGCCGGGAAGTTTGGCCGCAGCTTCGACTACCGCTTTGACGTCGACGACCCCGGCGATGTTGATGCCGCAGTGGCAGATGAAAACCCCCACCCGCGGTTCTGCGTGACTTACGTCTTTTTCCGGCGGGTACTCTTTGGGTTTAACCAGGGTGTTGCGCCCGGAAGATATTGCGGCCCCGGCCAGGGCGGCGGCGGCGCTGGCGTTGACCACCGTCTCCGGTATGTCCCGGGGGCCTTGAAATACCCCGGCCACATATACGCCCGGCCGGGTGGTCGCCGCCGGCTCCATTGGCAGGGTCCGGGCAAAGCCGTAAGGGTTAAGCTCAATGCCGGCGGCGGCCGCCAGTTTTTCCGCCCCGGCCGGGGGCTTCACCCCTACCGCCAGGACGACCATGTCGAATTCTTCCCGGTTTATCCGGCCGTCGGCGTAGTACTGGATGGTGAGGTTTTTGGTCTTCGGGTCTTCTTCCACCCGGGAGATCATGGCCCGCACGAAACGTACCCCGGCGGCTCTGGCCCCTTCGACGTAACGGTCGAAGTTCTTGCCGTAGGCGCGGATGTCGAGGTAAAAGATGGTCGGCTCGATATTGGCGTCGTGCTCTTTGGCGATAAGGGCTTCTTTGGTGGAATACATGCAGCAGATGGCCGAACAGTAGGGGCTGCCTTCCCCATCAATGTCCCGGGAGCCGACGCACTGGATGAAGGCCACCTTTTTCGGCGGTCTGCCGTCGGACGGCCGCAGTACATGGCTTTCCGTGGGACCGGTGGCGCTAAGGAGGCGCTCAAATTCTAAACTCGTGACTACATTGGCGTAGTAGCCGTAACCGTACTCCCCGGCTAAAGCGGCATCAAACAGCTCGTACCCCGGGGCCAGGACCACGGAGCCGACCTGGAGTTTGATGACCTTCTCTTCCTGCCAGTGCTCGATGGCCTTTTTCTTACAGGCGGTTTCGCACTGGAGGCATTCGGAACAGATGCCGCAGTTTAAGCACCTTTTGGCTTCTTCTATGGCTTCCTCCGGGGTAAAGCCCTGGTAGACTTCGCGGAAATCCCGTATACGTTCGGAGGCCGTGGCCATGGCCTGTTTTTGGCGCCTGCCGGGGAAGGGCACGACATTGGGCGGCGGGTCCAGCCTGGGTTGTTTTTCTTTCTTACGGCCGGCGGCCAGGTCTTTTCCTTCCAGGTAGCGTTTTACGCTTTCGGCGGCTTCGTGGCCGCCGGCTACGGCTTCGACCACCGAGGCGGGACCGCTCACTACATCCCCGCAGGCGAAAATGCCAGGTATAGCTGTGGCCAGGGTTACGGGATCGGCGGCGATTAGCCCCCGGCTGGTAGTTATGCTACCGTCTTCTTTTAAGAAAGAAAGATCGGCGGCTTGGCCGATGGCTAAGATTACGGTGTCGGCGGCTAGAACCGTGGTGACTTCCGGGTTATACTGGGGATTGAAACGGCCTTGTTCGTCGAAGACCCGGGTGCACGCCATGAGCTCTACACTGGTGACCCGGCCGTCTTTCCCCAGGAAGCGTTTGGGTCCTAAGGAGGGATGGATGATGACGCCTTCTTCCAGGGCTTCTTCGACTTCCCAGGGGTGGGCGGGCATCTCTTCCCTCTTTTCCAGGCAGGCCAGGTGGACTTCTGCGGCCCCCAGGCGCCTGGCCGTGCGGGCGACGTCTATGGCTACGTTGCCGCCGCCGATAACTACCACCCTTTTGCCTACTTTAGGCCTGCCGCCCAGGGCCGTTTCCCGTAAGAATGATACGCCGGGTAGTATCCCTCCTAAATCGGCTCCGGCGATATTTAACATGCGGCTCTTTTGCAATCCGGTGGCGATGATGACGGCGTCGTATTCTTTTTTTAGTTCGGCCAGGGTGATGTCTTGGCCGACAGTGATGTTGCCGATAAATTTTACCCCCAGGGCGAGGATGCGTTCCGTTTCCCGCTCTACTACCTCCAGGGGCAGGCGGTACCGGGGTATGCCGGCCCGCAGCATGCCGCCGGGTTTGTCCAGGACGTCGTAGATGGTGACCTGAAATCCTTCCAGGGCCAGGTCCTGGGCGGCGGTAAGACCCGCAGGACCGGCGCCGATAATGGCTACCTTTTCTTCTTTGGCGGGTATATCCGCTTTTTGTTGTTTTTCGCGGGCGGCTTCTTCTTCCCAGCCGTAGTCGTAGGCCGCCCTCTTCAATGTGGCTATGGCGATGGGGTCGTCGTACTGCCCCCGGTTGCATTCAGTCTCACAGGGGTGGTGGCAGATGCGGCCGCAGATCCCGGCAAAGGGCATGCGCCGGTGGATGACTTCTAATGCTTCGGCGAATTTCCCCTGGGAGATCAGGGCTACGTACCCTTGAGCGTTGGTCCCCGCCGGGCAGGCGCTGCGGCAGGGCGGAGTGCCCCTCTTGGTGATGAGGTATTTATTGGGCACCGCCTGGGGAAACATTTTGTGGATGGCTTTCCTGCTGCCCATATTCTGGTTGTATTCGTTGGGGACTGTTACCGGGCAGACCTGTTCGCAGTCGCCGCAGGCCGTGCATTCTTCGCTATTGACGTAGCGGGGGCTTTGGCGCACATAGGCAGTGAAGTTGCCTTTTTCTCCTTCTATTTTTTCTATACTGGCCAGGGTGTGCAGGCGGATGTTGGGATGGGTAAGGGTGTCCGTCATGCGGGGTCCCAGAAGACACATGGCGCATTCGTTGGTGGGAAAGGTCTTGTCCAGCTGGGCCATGCGCCCGCCTAAAGATGAGCTTTCAGTCACCAAGTGTACCAGGTAGCCGGCATTGGCTAGATCAAGGGCTGCTTGCATCCCGGCTATGCCGCCGCCTGCTACCAGTACCGCCCCTGTGGCTTTTTCTTTGTCCTGCTGTGCTTGCATTTTTGCGTCTCACCTTCCTTTCTCCTGGGAAGCTCATGCTAACCCATACTGCCGCAAAAGGGGAAAGGGGTCGATTAGGTGTTTTTTTAGCCAGGGGGTTGGGTCCAGCCCCAGGCTTAGACCGAGGATCTCTGTTATGAAAAAGACAGGCAGCGGTTCTTCATCCTTTGTTTGGCGGCTTTCCAGGTTGGTGTGGCATAAGGGGCAGGCGGTGACTATGGCCTTCGCTCCGGCATACCGTGCGGCTTCTACTATTTTCCCTACCAGTTCTTCTACCAGTTTTGGCTGGGGTATGGAGAGGCTGGCGCCGCAGCATTCGTTTTTATGGCTCCAGCTCACCGCTGTCGCCCCGCATAAGGTTAACAGCCGGTCCATCAGTCGGGGCTGTTCGGGATTGGCTTCAAAGCTGGCTACCTTCGGTGGCCGGGTTAAAAGGCAGCCGTAATATGACGCCAGGGGAATTCCTCCTAATTTTTTAGTGACCTTCCTTTCCAGGGCGGTAAAAACGCCGGGTTCGGCCAGTACCTCGATTACATGCCGTACTTTGATTGTGCCCCGGTACTCTCGCCCCATGATTTCTTTGGCCCTTTGCCCCAGTTCTTTTGCTTCCCGGCTTGCTGTCGCCATAAAGTTTTGGGTGGTCCTTAGGGTGTTGTAACAGGCGGCGCAGGGTACCAACAGGTCGTTGCCGGCGGCTTCGGCCAGTATCAGGTTGTACAGGGGTAGAGCATGGCTTAAATTACTGTCTAGGGAGTGGCCCGAGGTGGCCCCGCAGCAGCTCCAGTCGTTTAGCTCTTCTAGCTCTACCTCCAGGGCTTTAAAGACGCCTTCGGTGGAGGCGGAATATTCGGCCGAGGTGGCGTGCAGGGAACAACCAGGGTAATATGATAGTTTCATCTTCGCTCCTCCTTGGACCCTTCCCACATGGCCCGGAAGCGGCCTTTGTTTTTTATTCCTCCGCTAAATATGGGCAGCTTCCCCCGGCGCAGCATCTTAAAGCCCAGGGGGGCGTCCTGGAGGTAGGTCCTTGTCTTTAGCTTGTACGCTGCCAGCATCCCCAGTTCATGCACCCGTCCCCTGCTTTTTACCGATGCCAGAAAGGCCTGGTGGAAGGCGGCTACTTCCGGCAGGGCCGGTACTGCCCCTCTGGCCAGGGCCCGTTGTTTTAAGGCATCGTTGATGGCGGCGATATCGATGCCGTTGGGACAGCGGGATACGCATGTCCGGCAGGCGGCGCATTGCCAGATGGTTTTGCTTTTTATGAGTTCTTCTTCCAATCCGAGCTGCACATAGCGGACCACTTGATGGGGCATGAGGTCCATGGCCATGGCCACCGGACACCCCGCTGTGCATTTGTGGCACTGGTAGCAGCGGTTAACAATCTGCCCGCTCCCTGCGGCTACTTCCGCCGCCAGCTCCTGAGACGGGATGGTTTGCTGCCCGGCCATCCCCCTTCCTCCTTTCTCTTGCCGAAAAAGAGAGGTACTGCCTTTCGCCGGTACCTCTCCTATTTAATTTCATTTTAAAGTAATGAGGTTCGACGTCCTCGGTAAAAGTCCTACCTTGTTTTAAACATCTTGACAAAAGAATCGCAGTAAACCGTTTGATTGAGCAAAATTTCTGCCGCCGCCGCCGTTTCCATGAGGGCCTCGTCGCAGGCATCGGCTATGGCGGCATCCAGACCGCAGGCCATGGCCATGGCCAGGAAGGTCCGGTTGATAAGGGGACGATTCTGGCAGTTCTGGGAAACGTTGCTCAGTCCCAGGACGGTTTTGGGAGCAGGGTCGGCAAGCATTTTGATCTGCTGTAGGGTTTTTAAGACTTCCGGAGCGTGATCCTGGGCGACATTTGCCGGCAAGATTAAAGGATCAATATACAGATCTTCCATGGGTAGACCGAATTCGTCGGCTGCGGCGACAAGCTCCATGGCAAAGGCCAGGCGGGTATCGCTGTCTTTGGGAATGCCGGCTTTGTTCATGGTAAGGCCTATGAGAGCGGCACCATATTCTACTGCCAGGGGAAATAATTTTTCTATTTTTTCCCGTTCGGCATTGGTAGAGTTGATTATTACCCTGTTTTTGGCTTTTTTAAGTCCGGCTTCAATGGCTGCAATATTGGTAGAATCCAGGCACAGGGGCAGAGCGGTTACCTCCTGGGTCACTTCTACCAGCCATTCCATGGCGCTAACTTTATCCTGGACGGCCGGGCCGACATTGAGGTCAAGGGCGCGGGCACCGCCTTCTTCTTGACGCCGGGCCCACTCCTGTACGGGGGCCGGATCCCTTTCCTGGATGGCCCTCTTTATATCATTGAACATACCATTTATCCGTTCTCCAATAATCAGCATTATTCTATTACCTCCCTCTTAGTAATTATTAGCGACCATGAGCTGGTCGATGGTTTCCTTTACTTTGGCTACAGCTTCCGGGTGCCGCATAAGGAGGATATGGGCCCCGGCCTGCAGCAGAGCCGTAGCCGTAACGGCTTCCCAGAGTATACCCCGTTCCACTTCTTTACCCCAGCCCGGATATTCCTCGACGGAAGCCACCGCTTCCTTGGCACGCCAGGCCTCGCTTCCCACTGTACAGATGACGGGCATAGACAGCATTTTATCACCCTGAAGGGCTCCCAGGCGAATGCGTTCCATAATCGAATAGGCGTATTCAATGCCGTAGCCAAGGCCGCCAATGGAGGGATCGATAACGATGCGATCCAGGCTCAAATTCATTTCGTTGATGAGGATGTTGAGTTGTTTGCAAATATTTATATCCAGGGGCGAACGGGCGATGATGCTGTGCTTGTGCACCATACAGGCCGCCGTCAGGGACTTATAATTGTCCTGCTCGGCATTACCCAGGAGCAAGTTTTCTCCTGCCGCCGCTTCGGCCACGGCTTCTAAAACGTCGTGGTCCTTTTCGACGTCCCCACAGCCGACAACTATCAGAGGCACCCCGACTGCCTGAAGAACTTCTTTGACGGTGGCCACACACTGTTCTACGCTGTGGTTGGCTCCCTCGGGATCGGCACCGTCGAGCTTTAAATAAATTAAGTCGGCACCGTAGGCTTCTACACATTTTTGCGCCCAGCGGCCGGGCTCATTTATTACATCTTTGAAAGGTTCCTTTAAAACCTCCGGCCAGTCGGGAACGATATCCTGGACTTCCATAGCAATGACGGGACGGCTCACTTCCCCTTCGAAGTGATGGAAAGGCAGGGCGGCGTCGCCGCCGACGGTTATGGTGTGACTTCTGGTGCCTCCTTGTTCTTTAGTGGCTCCCAGCACAACTTTTTGAACCGTTGCCCGGTTACGCTCACGTAAAATCTGAACGGCCATAAAAAGCGCTCCTTTCATTAATAATGTTAAATAAGACATTTATTAAGGATAGAAGTAACTGCCTGGACGATGGGCGAATCCGATGGAAGCTCAAATAATGGTCGCCCATGGGCATCAAAGGTAACTACTTGTTCGTCATAGGGTACAAAACCGGCCACGGGTAAACCTGTTCGCTCTATTTCTTCTTTTAGGGGACCGGGGTCACCGGTAATTTTGGTTACCACAAGATACATTTTCGGGATGCCCAGTTGCAATTCTTGCACCAGCTCCCGCACCCTACCGGCCGAGCGGATTCCCCTGACTGAGGCATCGCTAATTACGAAGAGAAACCCTACGTCTTGGATTATCCGACGGCTGATGTGCTCCAGACCCGCCTCGCTATCAATGATCATATAGTCATAGTTGGCGCTTAAGGTTTCCAGATGTTTGCGCAAAAGGTCGTTTGGGTAACAGTAACATCCGGGACCCTGGGGACGACCCATGGTCAACAGGTCAAATCCCTTTGTTTCCACCAGGGCTTGGGCCAGCTGGTACTGGATAAACATGTCCTTGCTCATGCCCTGTGGTACGGTTCGCGGGTTTTTAGTGGCGTCGAGGATGTCGGCGATGACTCTTTCAACCGTCACGCCCAGGGCTTCATTTAAATTGGCGTTGGGATCGGCGTCGACGGCCAAAATACTGCCGCGGCGGTTTTCAATCAAATAGCGTATCATCAGGGCGGCGAAGGTGGTTTTTCCGGTACCCCCTTTACCGGCGACGGCTATGCGGATGGCCATCTATAGCTCCCCCCTTTCCGGAATTGTTTGTTCCGTTACAGAGGGGAAGAGCTCCAGCTGCGTATGGGGCAGGAACAGGGCCGAAACAAATTCTTCCATAAATAAATTACCTACAGATAACTCTATATAAGTCATTTTTCTGGCCAGTTCCAGGGCATCCAACCATGCCTGCCTGGAAAGGAGGACCAGCTCGGCGCCTTTCAAAGAAGTGTTGCCGGCAAAAACGTATTTTTCCGCAGGCAGATCGGGTAGAAGTCCGATTTCAACGGCGTTAGGAATGCTCAAGTAGTTGCCGAAACCGCCAGCAATAATAATTTTATCGATGGCATCCAGTTCGAGGGAAACGGTTTTAAGCAGACTTTGGATACCAGCGAAAACGGCTCCCTTGGAGCGTATTAGGTTTTTAATATCGGCTGATGTGATTACTATATCTTTGCCGTGGCTGCTTTCCGCTCCCCAGGCCAGAACAAATTCGTACCCTTCATCGGTAGACCTCAATCTTGGGGTAACTGCCTCCTGGAAATTGCCCGTCCGGTCGATTAGGCCGGCACGCCTCAGTTTCGCCAGGCAGTCGATGAGCCCGCTGCCGCAGAGACCTGCCGGTCGGCAGCCGCCGATTATGTCCAGTTCTACTTCAAAGGTTTGGGGATCGATGTTGACACCTTCGATTGCTCCCTCCATGGCCCGCATACCGCAGGTTATCCCGCTTCCTTCAAAGGCAGGTCCCGCCGAGCAGGCGCAGGAAATGAGCCAATCCTTATTCCCCAGAACCATTTCTCCGTTGGTACCGATATCGATAAAGAGCGTCAAATTTTCTTCCATAGCAAGGCGGGTAAAGAGGACGCCAGCAACGATATCACCACCGACATAACTGGCTACGCTGGGAAAGACATAAACGGGAGCCAGGGGATTAATGGGCAGACCGATTTCTCCGGCAGTAAGGTCCGGCCATTCGTTGGCAGCCGGTATATAGGGTTGGAGGCGTATATACTTAGGATTTACCCCGAGGAGCAAATGGCTCATGATGGTATTGCCGGCGACAGCCGCCACCGTAACTTCTGCCGGTGCGATCCCATACTTGTTTAATAAAGAACTCGTTATTTCACTTATTGTAGTAAGGGCAGCTTGACGGAGCTCTTCCAAACCGCCGGGCTGGCCGGTGGCGTGGATAACGCGCGATATAACGTCATCACCGTATATCGCCTGGCGATTATAGTTGCCGTTTCTACCTATCCGCCGGCCGTTTAATAGATCGAGGAGGGAAACGACTATCGTAGTAGTTCCCAAATCAACGGCCAGGCCGAAACATCTACCTGTTCCGGCGGGGCTTACCTTTAAAAGCCGACCGTCTGCCCTGGCTAAAGTGACATCAACATGCCACCCGGCCTGGCGCAGTATCTCCGGCAGGTCCTGCAAGAATTTTAAACTTGCCCTCCCCTCTACCCCTTTTTCCTTGCGGAGGGTCATTAACAGGCGGTTGAGGTCGCTGTTGTTTTCCTCCAGGGTTGGTTCTTTAAGGTGCAGGGTTGCTATTTCACAGTGGGGATCCAGGGAATAGGAAGCCGGTAAATCAGCCAACCCGTCCTGCAGCCGCCCTTTGTCCTGGAGGAGCACCTGATGTTTACCGAGTAAAGAAATTGGCGGGACTTCAACGATAACGTCGCCCTCGATAATCGTCTGACAGGCCAGGAAATAACCTTCTTCCCGTGCTTCTGCCGAAAGATGTCCGCCTTTAAAGTGAATCTGTCCTTCCTTAACCTTGATAAGGCAACGTCCACAGGTTCCGGCACCGCCGCAAGTGCTTTTTATGGGTATGCCGGCTTTTTGGGCCGCCTCCAGGACGTTAGTTCCTTTGTCTACCTGCACGGCGATGTTGTCTGGCATAAAAGTAACGGTATACTGATTCACTGGCTTCTTCCCTTTCCTTTTGTTATTACTTAATGCTTTTAGGAGGCAAGGTGGGCCCGGGCAAAGGCTATAATCCCGCTCGCTTCCCGAGGACCGACTAATACCTCCCAACCCGTCAGATCTTCCAGCTTGCCCTTGAGGACGGCTACAGCTCCGGGGATAATAATGCGCCGATGTTTAACCTTATTTTCCAACCCGACCTTTTTCATGACGGAGGCGATTTTCTCTGCTTCAAACTTGCCGTCAGCGTAGGCTGTTAATACGGACAGGCCGTCGGTATCTACCGACAGCAGGTAGCTGGGTATTTTTGTGCTTTCGATTTCCCCTGCTACGGAGTAATAGGTTAGCGAGAAGTTGGTAGTCACATAAACGGGAGAATTTTCATTGACGGCTCCGATTTCATTGAGCTTTTCTTCAACCCGGATAGGCACCTGCGGATCGGTATAGAGGTTCTGGCGCCAGGAAAGGAGGGGCAGCAGGTGCTCTTTGGCTGCAGTCCGTAAAACTATGAGGCTCGCATACTTACAGATATAATTTGTAGCCTGGAGGATTTCCGCCAGGGGATCGCCTGCCGTCGTTAGGGCAATAATGGGATAACCGAAGGAACGGAAACGTTTTTTAATGGCCAGGCGTCGGATTTGGGTAAAATCGGCTATGGCGCGGGATGTTTCCCTGGCCCCCGGATCGAGGATCAGTTGTTTGTGACCCAGGGCTACGATTTTATCAACCAGTCCGGCCAACTCTTCCAGGCCGTTGCCATATACCGCCAGGGGACAATTGAAATCTTTGGCCAGGCTTACCATGGCCTCATAATTGTCTAAATTTGCGGCGTATAACAACGGCCTGCGGTCGGCGACTTCCATCAGGGCTGGCTTCATTGTTTCCGCATCGTCGGCCATAAGGATGATATTTAACTGGGTGGCGCCCGCCACACGGTTAACGGCAGTTTTAAAGGCGGCCGCATCGGCGGCTTCGTGGCGGACGGCAATGGCCTGGATGGTATAATGCTGTCCCACACGATCGAACTGAAGTTCATTGATGGCGGAAACTTTGGCTAATAATTCTTCCTCGCTTAGATTATCGCTTACCTGGACGGCGATGGCCGTTTCATGGTAAAAACGCTTATCATGGCGGAATAATTCAGTTTCATCCCCCATTTCTACCGCCGACGCACCGCTTCCCAAAATTACCTTGGCTATGGGTGGAGCGGCAGCGGCATTAAGGGCCTCGCGGGCGGCATCAGAAACGTAAGGGCAAGAGTCAAGACTGGCTTTGCCTGCTGCCAGATTCATGGCAAAGGCCAGGCAGGTCGGCGTACCGCATTCACCACAATTTTTTTTAGGCAGCTGCTTATAAATTTCCAATCCCGTTAAAGCCATAACTGCTAACTCCCTTCCTTAAACAAAATAATTATTCCGGGCCGGGCATATGAGACGGGGGAAGGCATATACCCGGCCTATTTAACAGAGTTAGATAATAGGCTCCATACTCAAAGCGGGATGGCCTACCTCTTCCAGGTAAGGCAGTATTTCATCAACGGTGGTACCGATGGTTTCATCGGCGATTTTATCGATGAAATCTTCGCCCAGCCCTTCTTCAATACTGCGCTGGATAAAGTCCTCACGGAGGAAATCCTTTAAAGCCTTGGGCATCCACACAATACGGGCAATGCCCCCGTCGGCCTTGATGAATTTTTTACTGATAATATAGGTGCGGCCGATTCCCATGAAGCCCGGGGTTTGAACACCGCCGCCTATCATCCCGGCCAGGGTGGAGAACGTCATGCCGGACGGTGTCATCCCGGTGTGATCTCGGGTGGTAATCATAATGCCGTTGCACTCCGGCACCACGGCCATAATGGCCTCAAAGCAACCGCAGGAGGTCATGGGATTCTCCATGAGGGTATACAGACAAACCTGTTCCAGGGTGCGGTTGGAAGCCGTGTAAAGGTAGTCGTTGACGCTCTTCCAAATACCCTTAATTGGATCTATCTCTCCCTCCTTGGGTATTGGTTGATTGGGCCCGGCGTGGTTGATTTCATAAGAAGCTTTAGCGTCCAGCCAGCTGACGGCGCCGCATAACCCCACCCTCTCCGGGGTAACAATACAGACATGATTGGGGGCGAAGGATTGGCACAGGACGCAGGAATAGAATGTATCTACCGCTTCGTCCGTCAGGCCGCGCATGCGGTCGTCACGCTCTTTGTATTTTTCCAGGGCCAGGGCCAGGTATTCCTTTACTTTTGTTTCTTCAGTAAAAATGGTCACCTGCACCCGGTCGACGATGGCTGGAAATTCTTCTTTCATTTTGGCTACCAGGATTTCCCCATAATGCTTGAAACGGAACCCTTTGGCCACGGCATCTTTACTTACCCGCAGCCAGTTGATGTTGCGCTGGCCGGTGTGCCAAAGACCTTCGCCGTAGTTGATGAAATCGTGGATCCGCCGCTCCAAGACACCTTCAAAGTCGGTTTGCATTTTACGACCGTATATATCCACCAGGATTCCCAGGGGTAAAACACTGCCTTCCGGTACTTGGTCGATGTCTGGTCCGATGAGTTCAATTTTACCGTCGGTAATTTCTCCTTCAGGAACAGTACGTACCAATTCAAAGGCCGGGCTGCGGTTACCCCCCATCTCTACATACATATCGCCCTTGCGGATACTCTCACCCTCAAAGGCCGGGCCGAAGTTGATGGGCAAATCGAGTTTAATCTTGGTGAGCTTAATTCCCCTGGTCTCCATGGCGATCTGTACTATTTTATCATAGTCTTCGACACTGAAGAACCAATCGGGGATCTGCTTGTCTTCTGGCAAAGGCTGGTCGGTAATTACCGGGAAGCCGGTGAAAATGGCGCCGAAGGCCGCCGCCGTTTTTACCATATCGTGCTCGCCCAAATAAAGGACGAAGGCACGAATGCGGCGCCTCTGATAGTCACGCTGCTCATCGCGCAGGCCCGGCGTCACTCCGCCGAACATCATTCCGGCCCGCAGGGCGTAATTGGCGGCATGGACTATTTGGGTGAAATTGCCTAGGGGATAGGCTATATAATCAACCCCCAACTTGACGTTTTCTTCCAGCAACTGTTCTACAGCTTCATCGCAGATGAATAGCATGAAACCCATGCCCATAAGATCCTTGACGATCTTCGCCAGGGCTTTCGAATCCCTGGCACGTCCCATTATAATGGCCTCACCGGGGATGGTCCAGTCCACCATTTTAATGCCGTAACGACGGACAACGGGATCGCCGATAAAGCCGGTCCACGGCTCCGGGAGTAATGGTTCTTCCGGTTTATACTTTAAATAACGCAGTGCTTCGATGATTTCCGCCGCATACCAGGTGGCTTCTCCGGCCAAACGGGCATTTTCGAAATTAAGCACCGGGCTGATTTGGGCTCGTTTGCGATTGAGGATGGGCGGCAGGTCGCCCAGTTTCCGGACTTCTTCTCCGCTGTAGCAGCGGATAACGGGCAAAAAATAAGCTGTATCGGGATATCCGACGGGATGGTCGGGACCATAGGTGCGGATTGCCTGATTTAAAAGGATCTCGGCATAGCTGGTAGCGGTGATGGCTCCATGATAAACTTCACGGAAAAGGGCAACGGGTTCTTTGCCCGCGGGTATGGCACCTTCAAAGATTTTATCAAAATCGCTCATCGGTCTGAGCCTCCTTTAATAACCCTGGCAGAGTTTTGTATCATAACGTTCGGCAACATTTTTGTGTACGCCAAGTTTCCAGGTACGGTACTCCAGGGCATCGAGGATCTTCCTGGCCGCCACATATGGGTCCATTTCAAAGATAAAGTAACCACCGTAAACGTCGCTGGCAATTTGCGTCAGTATGCTGTAAATGAGATCGCTTCCTTCTACCGGGGGCATGTTGCCCACATGGGTAGGTACGCCCAGGGCTACCCACCAGGTGCCGATGGCTACCGCCTTACCGCTCATTGCTTCCGGCGCCGAGGCAACAAAGGGGACCTTCGGCGTATCAACGCCCAAATCGTCGGCCATGGCCATTAAGAGATCGCCGGCCCGGGAATTATCTACGCATGACCCCATATGGAAGACTGGCGGTAGTCCCCTTTCAATATTGGCCGCTTTGCTCAGACGGTTCAAGAAAGACTTAAGGCCGTCACCGCAATAAGTTTCGACATTGGCCGGATCCATTAGACCGGCTTTGGCCGCTCCCTGGGCCGAACATCCGGTGGCGATTACAAACACGTTATTCTTTAACAGTTCTTTTATGACAATTAGGTGCGAGTTATCCTGGAAGCCTTTCAGGTTGTTACAACCGCATATAAGGGCCACTCCGGCCAGCTCACCGTCAAGGATGGCCTTGTTGAGGACACGGATCGGATTTTCGGCGTCCTGGGTGGCTAAAAGCTGTTTTAGGGCCTCCAGGCTCCAACCGGCAACCACCTTATTTTTAATCTGGGGGATAAAGACGGGACGGTTACTTTCCTTGCGTTCTTTAAAAGCTTCAATGGCCATGCGAATGGCAGTCCGGGCATTATCCATTGCCGTGGCCGTCTGGTAGTCGAGGTGATAGGCGCCGGGAATCTTGGCGTTATCGGCTGTTGTGATAATCCGCGTATGATAACATTCTGCTACGGCACTGATGGAGGGCATAATACACTGGACGTCTACGCACATGGCGTCAATGGCACCGGTACAGATGGCCAGTTCCTGGGAGGCAAAGGAGGTGACCAGAGGTATACCCTGGCGCATTAAAACCTCGTTACCGGTGCAGCAAATGCCTACCAGGTTGATTCCTTTGGCCCCGGCGGCCCTGGCTTCTTCCTCCATTTCCCTGGCCGCCTGGACGATGATTTCGCTGAGCAAAGGATTATGTCCGTGCAGGACAAAGTTTACCTGATCCGGGTCCAGTACACCCATATTGGCTTCGCTTACGACCGGTTGGGGGGTACCGAAAAGGATATCGGAAAAATCGGTGGCAATATGTTCGCCGGTATAATCGGCCAGGGCCACGCGAATGGCGCTGAATATCAGGTTAACGGGATCGTTGTCCATACCCATATGGGCCTGGTTGACCAGTTCGGAGATAGAAGCATGTATACCATAGGGGACAACGTTATGGGTACGGAATTTTTCCCGACGGCCCTCGGTGATGGTAGTCATCAGCCATGTAGCTTCGCCTTCGCCTTTTAGGCGCCGGAAATCTTCCAGAGCTTTTTCGCCGAGTTCTTCGGCAAGCTCCATAACGCCTTTGCCTTCCACTTCAAGCCCTACGCGCCGGCAGACTTCCTTAAGTTTTTCTTCGTCTTTAACCGAATAATCCTTGGTCTTTCCCCTGGCCATCTCTACTAAAGCGTGGGCAATGTGATTACCGTGTTCACTGTGAGCCGCGGCACCGGTAAGAAGCATTAAACCTACGTTGCGGGCTACGATGGTCCACACGGAGGCGCCGCAGATGCCGCGACTGCCAGGCCCATCGCTGGCTTTTATACGACAGGGCCCCGCCATACAAAACCGGCAGCAAACACCTTCGTACCCTATTTTGCACTGGGGCTGCTGGGCGACAAAGCGATCAAAGGCGGTAATCACCTTGTCTTCTCTGCTTTTAGCCAGCATCTCCAGGGCGGCCGGATCGACGGTGC
The DNA here is from genome assembly GCF_039233145.1 of Moorella humiferrea. Taxonomy (NCBI): domain Bacteria; kingdom Bacillati; phylum Bacillota; class Clostridia; order Neomoorellales; family Neomoorellaceae; genus Neomoorella; species Neomoorella humiferrea. The sequence continues at coordinate 1,274,079 of NZ_CP136419.1, forward strand.
GCTCCCTGCTTTTGGGTTCCATGACCCGCGGGGCCCCAGAAGGCCTGGATGTATGGGTTAAATCGCGAAACCGGGGCATAAAACTTACCTCCTTGGCATATAGTTCTCGTTAAATTGCACGGGGGAACTCCGGTTCTCCCCTTTATGCCCAGGTGACATCAGGCTTAACAACTCAACGGCCAGATCGTCAATATTTGACGGAATAAGGGGTTCTTCGTTTATGCCGATTGCCCGGTCTAAAATTTCAGATTGAAAAGGAATTAAGGCAACAACATCCTCCGGAGGAAGATGTTCAAGGATAAACTCTTCATCCCTGGGACGGCGTATTTTGTTGCCGACAAATTTTATCCGTTTTATTCCGAGTTCGCCTGCCAATTTTTGAACGACCCGTGCTGTCTGGATGCTTACTAAAGTCGGTTCAGTTATAATTAACATGATATCTACGCCGCGCGCCGTACCTCTGGTTAAGTGCTCGATGCCCGCACCCATGTCGAGAACTACCATTTCTTTACGTTTGAGGATTAGGGAGTTTATCATGGCATTCAAGACGGCATTTTCGCGGCAGTAACAGGTAGAACCACCGGGTTTAATGGCTCCCATTTTCAAAAAAAGGATATTTCCCCTTTTAATGGTATATTCGTCCATAAAACCATCAACATCAGGATTTAAGGAAAAAAAGGCGCCATCACCGCCGGTACGTGCGGCTATCAATTCCCGCATGTCGACGACGGGTTTAAGGAGACCCAAACTTTCTTCCGGGAGGCCCAGGACCATACCCAGACTGGTGTCGGGGTCGGCATCGACGGCGTAAACCACGTAACCTTCCCTGGCGAAAAAATTTATTAAAGCGGCGGCTATGGTTGTCTTTCCGACACCGCCCTTCCCGGAAATTGCTAATTTCATTTATGCATCCCTCGATTCATAAAAATGAACATACATTTTTCCGACTACATTAGTGAAGTTCTACACAAAGTTTATTTTTCCTGCTAAAGTTTTTCCTTGTTAAGGTTTAAATTTTGTACTAAAAACCTGCAACAACGGCAAATCGTTAAAAATTTTACCATTCAACCCTTTGTTTTGTCCGTTTAACCAGTATTATAAACTATTTGACGTAAAAATGGAATAATTTTTGTTAATTATGAATGTGCTCACAATACGATACCCTCTTTTCTAGTTTTTGATAAATCTTAACGGCAAGCAGGAAGGGTGTCAATAATCACGGCTATTAAAAAGTTTTTGTGGATCGATAATAAAAATTTATACATGCAATGTTTTATAAGGAAAAAGCTCCGGTAAGGAGCTTAAGGGGTAGAGGTATCTTTTTTGGTGAAGGAATCCTTAGCGCCACATTCAGGGCATTTACGGGGCTTACAGCGAGCGTCCTTTTCATAACCACATTGACTGCACTGCCAGACTGCCACAATGGTACCGCCTTTCTAATAAAAGTTATTATTTATAAGTATACCTAGCCATAAATATATTATCAAGCCGTAATTACTTAAAATTGTTTTATATTGACCTAATATAACCGGGCGTGAAATAATATTCTTATCTTATCCATACCTGCACCTCCAAGGGAGATGATGTTATGCCTTTAGATAATCCTGCCCTTTCTACCCCCCATCCCCGCCGATGGTTAATTCTCTTTGCCGTAATGAGTGCCGGTATAATGGGTCCCATAGATGGGAGTGTAGTAAATGTCGCCTTACCTACTATTAGCAAGATTTTCAATGTGGATTTAAACACGGTAGGTTGGGTATCCATGGCCTACCTTTTGGTTTTAGGAAGCTTAATCTTGACCTATGGACGCCTTGGCGATATGTATGGCTTTCGCCGGATACTTTTATGGGGAATCATAATATTTACCGTCGCCTCCGGTATTTGCGCTTTGGCCCCCAACATCTGGGTGCTTATCTTCTTTAGGGCCATTCAGGCAGTAGGTGCCGGTATGTTTATGGCTATGGGTCCAGCCATAGTAACATCGGTTTTTCCGGCCAATGAGCGTGGACGTGCTTTGGGTACAAATGGTATGATTGTTGCCACAGGTCTGGCCTTGGGTCCGACCCTCGGCGGTTTGCTTATTACTGTGGCCGGATGGCAGGCCATTTTCATGATAAATATACCCATCGGCCTCTTCAGCTATATCTTGTGCCGTCAAGTAGTACCGGAGGTAGAAAAACTTAAACCGCAACGTTTTGATTTAATGGGTGCCGTTTTGGCCTTTATTTCCTTGAGCGCTTTTTTACTGGCAGGTAGTTATGGTGAAGAATGGGGTTGGACTTCCCCGTTAACCATTATTTTGGGAATTATATTTCTCGTAGGCATTTGGGCCTTTATCCGCTGGGAACGACGGGTAGAGCAGCCTATGTTGGATTTAAGTCTATTTCGTAACAAGGTTTTTACAGCCGCTAACTTTGCAGCCCTAATGAACTTTATGTCCCAGTATGCAGTCATTTTCTTAATCCCCTTTTTCCTGCAGCAAATATTAAATTATTCTCCGGGAAAGGCCGGTTTAATTCTTACCGCGTCTCCCCTGGTGACGTTATTAGTGGCCCCTATCAGCGGAGCCCTATCGGACCTAGTGGGGACCCGCAGGCTGGCCTTTTTGGGACAGGCTACCGTAAGTGCCACCCTCTTTTTGATGTCAAGATTGCAGGTTACTTCCCAGGCCTTTGATATCGTTTGGCGCTTATGCCTTTTTGGTTTAGGGACAGGAATCTTTCAGTCACCTAATAACAGCGCGGTCATGGGTAGCGTTCCCCGTAGTCGTCTCGGTATAGGTTCCGGTGTTTTGGCAACTGTCCGCAACGTGGGCATGGTTTTGGGGATAGCTGTTAGCAGCGGTGTTTTTACCTGGCAGCGGCAGGCTAAATTGGCGATTCTCGGCCCGGCCGGAAACACCCAGGCTTTTATGGCGGGATTAAAAGCCTCCTTTATAGTAGGAGCCTGCCTGGCCGCTGCCGGGGCCTTCGCCTCCCTTGTAAGGGGTGATAATTTGCTGTCAAAGGTGAATTAAAGTATTGCCTGTAGGTAACCTACATGTTAAAATATTTGTTGCATACGGGATGTAGCTCAGTTTGGCTAGAGCACCTGCTTTGGGAGCAGGGGGTCGCAGGTTCAAATCCTGTCATCCCGACCATAAACTTTGCCAACGTAGCTCAGCCGGTAGAGCAACTGACTTGTAATCAGTAGGTCAGGGGTTCGAATCCCCTCGTTGGCTCCATTAATAATATTAAGGCCTCCCCTTAAAGCTAAAGGGGAGGCCCCATTTATTCTACGGGTACCATATTGGCTGCCTTGAGGCTTTCTTCCCGGATTTGATCGAGGATACGGGTTTTCAGTTCGAGAAAAACCCTGGTATTTTTCATTTCCGGAGTTCGGGGACGAGCAAGGGGGATGGGTATTTGGGCTTTAAGGCGGCCAGGACGAGCGGTCATGATATATACAGTATCCCCTAAAAAAATAGCTTCTTCCACGTCGTGGGTTACGAAAAGGATGGTCTTCCTGCTTTCCTCCCAAACCTTTAAAAGCAGCTCCTGCATAACCAGGCGCGTTTGGGCATCAAGGGCTCCGAAGGGCTCATCCATAAGGAGAATGTCCGGATCGTTGGCCAGGGCCCGGGCGATAGCCACACGCTGTTTCATACCGCCGGAAAGGTTTTTGGGATATGCATCGGCAAAGGGCGTGAGACCGATAATTTCCAGATAATGATCAACGATTTCCCGGCGGCGGGCTTCCGCCATCCCCTTCAGGGTAAGGCCGAACTCAATATTCTGGCGTACCGTCAGCCAGGGGAAGAGGGTATAGCTCTGGAAAACCATACCCCGGTCTGCCCCCGGCCCTTGAATTAAACGTCCGTCTTTATACACCTGCCCGCTAGTGGCTTCGGCAAGTCCGGCTATTATCCGCAACAAAGTGGATTTACCGCACCCGGAAGGACCGAGAATGGTTACAAATTCTCCTTCTTTAACTTCTAAAGAAACATTGTCCAGGGCGGTAATCTTTTGCCGTTTGATGTTGAATACCCTGGATAAGTTCATAACCGTTAATTTATATACCCGGCTTTGGGGAGCGGGAGCTAGGGCCACTGTTATACCTCCCTCTCCATCCAAGGGAATAAAAGACGATTAAAGGCTTTAAAAGCCATGTCGCAGATAATTCCCAGGATGCCTATCGTTAAAATACCCACAAACATGTCGGGGGTATTAAGTTGCCGTCCGGCATTCATGATCAAGAAGCCCAGGCCCGAATTAGCCGCTACCAACTCGGCGACGATAACATAGGTCCAGGCCCACCCTAGTGTGATCCGCAGGGTATCCATGATTCCCGGTAAGGCTGCCGGCAGTATAACCCGCCGGAACACTTCTAAAGGACGTGCCCCCAGGGTATAGGCGGTATCAATCAGATCTTGAGGAACGTTTTTGGTAACATCCATGACCATTAAAACCATCTGGAAAAATATGCCTATAAAAACAACGCCGATTTTCTGGGTTTCAAAGATGCTAAGCCAGATTATGGTAAGGGGTATGAAAGCCGAAGCGGGCATATAACGAAAAAAGGCCAGTAAAGGTTCAAAGAAGGCCTCTACAACCTTTAAGGTGCCCATGAGTATCCCCAGAGGCACGCCAATAGCTGCGGCCAGCAGAAAACCGCTAGTAACCCGAAAAAAGCTGATGCCGATATCGCCCAGTAATCCGTCGGCCGCCAGGTCCCAGGCCGCCCGGGCTACAGCCCCGGGCGGCGGTAGATGGGAAGGCGGCAGCTGCCCCACCGTTACTCCTAGTTCCCACAATAAAAGGACAAAGGCAAAGGCGGTAATGCTCAAGGTAAAGTATAATTTACCCGGGATGGGAGTGTTCAGTTTTAGATACTTGCGCATTTAAACAACACCGTATTTCTCGGGATTAGATTTTGGCATTGTTGACATAGGTTGAATCAAGCATGCTTTTTACATCGGGTTTAGATTTAATTACCTTGTTGTTATATCCGAAATCAACGGCCTGTTGCAAGGAGGTGTAAAGGGGGCCAGGTTTGTCGAGGGTTCCAAACATCTCCTTGTTCTGGGCCAGATTGAAAAGGCGCAGGGTTTCTAAATTGCTTTCAAACTCCTCCTGCTTGATCCCCAGGCCCTTGGCCATGATAGCGTTTGCCTCGGCTTTGTTGTTTTCCCAATACTGCATTGCTTCGGCCAGGGCATCGACCATGGCCTGGAGGGCTTCAGGATGTTGCTCAGCCCAATCGCTCCGCAGGGCGACGGTATCCATTATCAGCCCAGGGGTCTCTTTGGAGGTTGCCAGGAGATTGCCTTTATTTTCTTTAATCGCTTTGCTCAGCCAGGGTTCCCAGGTAACGGCGGCGTCTACTTTGCCGGCAACGAAGGTCGAACCGGCGTCGCTGGCTGACATTTGGATATGGTTGATATCCTTTTCCGTCATACCGTTTTTAGCCAGGATAGCCAAAAGTAGGATATGACTGGCGGTGCCGAAGTCATAGGCTACATTTTTACCCTTGAGGTCTTTTATGGTCTTGATCTCCGGTTTGGCCAGGATGCCGTCGCCGCCGTAGGAATCATCCAGAGCCCAGATCTGTTTCAGGGGGATACCCGCATCTACAATCTGGGTTACGATATCCAGGGTGGTAGCAATGCCGTCCACCTGCTTCCCGGCCAGGGCCTGCTTGCGTTCGCCCAAGCCCTGGATAACGATAAGCTGCACGTCCAGGCCGTGTTTCTTGAAGAAGCCTTTATCCCGGGCCAGGAAGAGGGGTCCATAGCCCGACCAGGTGGTCATGGTGAGCTTGACAGGTGTAAGCTGTTGCTCCTGTCCCCCGCCGGCAGCCTGTTTAGCGGCGGTTTGCTGTTTGCTGCCGCCGCCTCCGCAACCGGCCAGTAACAAAGCGGCTAAAATTCCTGTTAAGAAGAAAGTGATGATTTTGCTAAACTTAATCTTCATGGAGATCCTCCTTTAATCCAACAGCTAATCCAAAGGCAATTTAAAACCCTCGCCCGAGGCGGTCTGCTGCCAAGAGCGCTTCCCGAATCATGGCCGCCGTTACCGGAAAGGGCATATTGGCCATATCCGGGCTCGCCGCCGCAGCGTTGCTAACCAGTTCCAGGGACGGCCCATCCTCCGGCGACAGACCCACTTCTTTTAAGGTTACCGGCAGGCCGACCTGGCGGTTAAAGGCGGCCAAGGATGCGATGATTTTTATTTCCCTCCCTTCCAGGAATAGCTGCACCAGGTTGCCGAAGGCCACCAGTTCTCCATGGCAGCAGCCCCGCGTTAACGGTGAGGCAGTCAGTCCTTCGTAAACTCCATGGGCGCCGGCCGTACGCCCGTCGTCGCCGCCCAGACCGCTGACCAGACCGCTGATGAGGATTACAGCGTCAATTACCCTTTCTAAGTCCTGGGTGACCATTTGTTTTTCTACGGCTTTCCTGGCACCGGGGCCAGCAGTCAAAATAATGTCATAGCAGAGGCGGGCCAATGCCACGGCTCCTTCCAGGGCCGGATAAGAGGAAACCGCCGTACTGGTAGCCCGGAGCTCGATATACTTGGCCAAGGTATCCCCCATCCCTGCGGCCAGGTAGCGCCAAGGAGCGGCGGCGATTATCTGGCTGTCAACCAGTACCAGGGAAGGGTTTACGGCTTCATGGGATATGGCTTGAAAATGCCCTTCCCGGTCATAAATAATAGCAATTGATGTAAAGGCGGCGCAGGTGGCAGCGATTGTCGGCACCGTTACCAGGGGCACCCCAGCCTGCCGGGCGGCCCCTTTGGCGGTATCTAGGGCCTTGCCACCGCCGACACCAACCATGAAATCGGCACCCTTTTCTTTAATTGCCGCCGCTACCGCGGCTATATTTTCCGGGCAACATTCACCCCCGTACCAGACCTGCCCCACCGGTTCCACCCCGGCAGAAGCCATGGCTTCATGCAATGCCGGTACCGCCGCCGCCAGGGCCCGGTGCCCCCCTACCAGGAAGGCCTTAGCCCCCATCCTTCGCAGGGCTTGTCCGGACGCCGTAATGACGCCCGCTCCTCGGCGGTAGTTACCGGGGGCTATAATCCTTTCAAACATCGTTTCCTCCTGCGACACTTAAATTATGGATTTCCTTTCACTACCACTCTATCACTTTACCAAGACAAAATAATATTCGCCGCGGGAGACGAGAATCCTGCCAACAGATAAACGATGGCATAGGTAGAATGCAAATTGCCTCCAATCCATTAAAAGGTGTAGAATGGTTTTTGTTTGGGGGTATGGCGCTATGAAGCTCGCCTACATTAACCAGCAGACAGACCTGGACCTCCTGGCCGGCAACCTGTGGGACGGCCGGGGCGAGGGGTGCCGGCAGCAAGTAGTTATCAGCATCCGCCGGGGCCGCATCGCCGCTGTCCGTCCCCAGGATATGGCCGTTACAGAAAAAGATGCCCGGCAGATCAACCTTGCCGGGTTGACGGTCTTACCCGGCTTAATCGACGCCCACGTTCATCTAGCCCTGGACGGCCTCGATTTTCAGGCCTCACTGGCCCGCTGGCAGGACCCGCCGGCCAGGGAAGCGGCCCTGGCCCGGGCCCTGCGGGCATCCCTGGAGCATGGCCTGGTAGCCATAAGAGACGGCAGCGACCTGGAGGGTCTCAACCTCCTGGCGCGGGAATGGGTCCGGACAGGCAAATACCCGGGTCCCAGGGTGGTGGCAACCGGGATGGCCGTAACGAAAAAAGGGAAATACGGTTCTTTCCTGGGCCCCGGCACCACCGACCAGGCTTCCATCAAGGAGTTGATTGCCGGCCTGGTAAACCGGGGCGTTGACCAGGTTAAAGTAGTGGTTTCCGGCTTAGTTACCTTCCACCGCTACGGGGAGGTGGGCAGCCTGGAATTTGACGCTGCCGAGCTGGCTACCGCCGTAAAGGCGGCCCATGCGGCCGGCAGGCCGGTGATGGCCCATGTCAACTCGGCTGCCGGCGTGGACCTGGCCCTGGCCGCCGGGGTGGACAGTATTGAACATGGCTATTTTCTTACAACGGCCCAACTGGAAACTATGGCTGCCAGGGGTACATACTGGGTACCGACTGTGGCCGCTATAGCCAACCGACTTTCTGCCACCGTGAAAAAGTTCTACCCGGAGAGGGAAAAGGAAATTATACAGCGGACCCGGGAATCTCAGCAGGAGATGATTGCTAGAGCTTACCAGCTCGGAGTGAAGCTGGTCGTAGGCACCGATGCCGGCGCACCCGGTGTCTACCACGGGGAATCTTATGTGGACGAACTGCTGTACTGGCACCGGGCCGGTGTCCCGGCGGCGGCTATCTTACGGGCGGCTACGGTTACAGCTGCAGCCGCCCTGGGCCTGGACGGGGAACTGGGGCAGGTAAAACCCGGCTACCGGCCCTGCCTGATTGCCGTCCGGGGTAATCCCCTGGAGGATTTAAAGGTCCTGGCCAAACCGGAAATGGTTTTTATTGACTTTTAGCCGTTTTGCCGCCGCACCTCTACCTGGAGGCTCCTCCTGCTCAACTATGAGTTGTCCTTTCCCCGGGCCTATGCTATCTTTTTACTAAGATTTTTTCAAGGAGGGCTTCGCTTTGTCCCTTGTGCGGGCGCACTTCTGGGTGAAAGGACTGGTCCAGGGGGTGGGGTTTCGTTATTTTATCCTGCGGCAGGCGGCGGCTTTGCAGCTTAACGGGTGGGTGCGGAATCGCTTAAATGGCAGCGTTGAGGGTGTAGTTGAAGGACCGGCGGAAAGGGTGAAAGAGTTCCTGGACCACTGCCGGCGGGGTCCTGCTTTGGCCGAAGTCGAGGAAGTCAGGATCCAGTATGAAGAGCCACAGGGCGAAACGACCTTTAGAATTAGAAGTTCCCTTTGAATTAAGCCATAGTGATTGTGGCAGTTAATCAAACTTGCCAATTACCAGGGGGCCATGCCGTAGTAGCATAATTACCGCCAGGCCCAGGCCGAAAATAAAATACCAGCCTGGTCCTTCGCGCAGCCAGAAATAAAAAGGCAGGCCGCTGAAGGTCAGGAGGGTGGCCAGGTCGCTATTGCGGGTGAGGGCGAGCAGCAGGCCCAGGACAATGGCCGCCGGCAGGACTAGCGGCGGATAAATGGCCAGGGTTGTCCCCAGGCTGGTGGCCAGGCCTTTGCCGCCTTGAAATTGCCAGTAGAAGGGCCAGTTGTGCCCGGCCACGGCCGCCAGGGCCATGAGGACGGCCAGCTCTATACCACCCCATTTTCTTCCCATGGCCGCCAGCAGGTAACCCTTCGCCGTATCCCAGAGGAAGGTCGTTATACCTGCCGTCACGCTTAAGTTGCGGAGGACGTTCATGGTACCGGCGTTGCCGCTGCCCACCCGGCGCACATCCACCCGGTGCCAGAGGCGGGCGGCGATATGCCCACCTGCCAAGGACCCGCCCAGGTAGGCCAGCAGGGTGCCTATGGCAGCCTTTATCCAAGGCAACAAAACTGGTTACCCCCCCTGTAGTTAAGCTACATTTTATTTAACTATAATTCCAAAAACGGAGAAGGAGCGGAGATGATCCGGGGATGGTCCGTGTTTCCTACTTAAGTCAGATTTAACCGCGCCGGTTTAATCGTTTTTTGTCATGCCGCCGCAATGTTCGTGTCGCCGGCAGAGGATGAAAATGCCCCCCTACTGACCTCCGGCTGGCAAACAGCATAGGATATATGGAACGGTGCGGTGAAAGGGGGGAATGCAGATGGAAGATCTCAGCCGCTTCTTCACTGTTATTGGCGCGGTCTTTGCGGCGGCCAAAGGTATTACCGACCAGGTCAAGGCCCGCTGGCCCTGGCTGGGGGAGCCGAGGGATGACCCCCAGGCGGAAAAACAGCGGGAGCTATGGGTAATTATATTTAACGCCGTTATCGCCGCCCTCCTGGCCGGCATGGCATCGATTGATGTCTTTGCCCTGCTGGGACTGAATGCCTTTACCGGGTTGAAGGCTGCTTATCCTGGTCTTTATTCATTGATTAATATGGTGGCTGTAGGCCTGATGTCTACCTTTGGCAGTCCCTTCCTCCATGAGATCCTGTCGATCCTGATTGAATTCAAGGAAAATATTCGCTTGCGCAACCAGATGGCCACCTTACAGCTCCTGCCGGCGAAAAAAATCAGAACGCCCAGGGATGAAAATGATGAAAACTGTTTTACGAACCGGGCCGTGGACCAACTCAAATGGCCAGTTTAGACCTGGAACGATAAGGAATGAGGCCCAGGAGCTCTTCTTTATTTTTGGGGACTGGCGCCGTTGCCGGCAGCCAGCCTTTATTTTTCAGGTCTTCGTAGACCTCCAGCAGCCAGGGCCGGGCCAGATCAGCAGTTTCCAGGAGGGTGGCATCGCTAAAGATTTCGGCCGGCGTCCCGGCACCGATTACCTGGCCGCGGGCCAGGACGTAGATATAGTCGGCCCAGGTATAGGCTATGTCTACATCATGGGTGGATAAAATAATCGTCTTTCCCTGGCTGCTGATATCTGCCAGCAAGGCCATGACCTCCCGGGTTGAGCGCGGGTCCAGGTAGGCCGTCGGCTCATCAAAGATGATCAGCCGGGGTTCCATGGCCAGGACGCTGGCAATGGCCACCCGCTTTTTCTGGCCGTAGCTTAAAAAATGCGTCGGCTTATCCTGGAGGTCGGCGATACCCGTTACCGCCATGGCGGCTTCAACCCTTTGCCCTACCTCTTCCCTGCCCAGGCCCAGGTTTAATGGTCCAAAAGAAATTTCCTGGCGGACGCTGGCCGAAAAGAGCATGCTGTCGGGGTCTTGAAAGACGATGCCCACCTGCCGGCGTAAATCTGTTAATGCTTTATGGCTGTAATTAATCCTGACTCCGGCAAAGTAGATACACCCCTCCTGGGGCCTTAAGATGCCGTTAAAATGAAGGAAAAGGGTTGACTTGCCAGCACCATTGGGACCCAGGACGGCAATCTTCTTGCCTTCAGGGATGCTCAAGGTAACATGCTGCAGGGCCCGGGTACCGTCAGGGTAAGTAAAGGAAACCCTCTCTGCTTCTAAAAGGGCGGCCAAAAGGTCCACCTCCGGTAGTCGGCATTGATTGGGGACATAAAAGGTACGTGGAGGAGCCGGTCTGCAGATGGCCGGTATTATGTACGCAGCATTAAAATAACTAAAGCCAGGTCAAAGATGACGGCCAGGCATAAAAAGGGCCAGGAGAAAGGATATACAGCCTCCAGCACGCGCAGCTCTTCATCGTAGCCCCGGGCCGTCAGGGCGGTAAATAATTCCTGGGAGCGGCGGTAAGTCTTGATAAAAAGGTTGGCCGCCAGATGGCCCAGGGAATGATAGGAAGTGCGCAGGGAGGCATAGCCCAGGCGGGAAGCCTGGGCGGTATAAATGTCGTTGACGGTCGCCAGCAGGACAAAAATAAAGCGGTAGGTCAGGCTGATTAAATCCACCAGCAGGGCCGGGAGGCGCAGTTGCCTGAGGACGGTAAGGATATCTACCATGGGAGTTGTTAGGGAAAGGAAATAAAGGCAGGCAGTAGCCCCCAGGGACTTGAGAAAAATTTTCCCGGCCAGGTGCATGCCGGCTGGGGTAACACCCAGGGTCCACTCCAGGAGGGTCACACCCTTAAGACCGGCCTGGGGCTGGTTGGAAATGGTGAGGGCGATCATGGCCACCCCCGCGACTAAAAAAGAAAAGGGCACCAGGATAAGCTGCAGGTAAAAACGGGCCGGGATGCCGGCGACCCCAATGGTAGCCCCGGCCATCAGGGCTATGATGATGGCTGGGATTAAAGGCTGGGGCGCCACCAGGGCGATCAGGAGGGTTACCAGGGCAAAGGCTACTTTTTCGCCCGGGTGGACGTTCTTTAACCGGTTGCTATAGGCATACTGGTCAATGCTGAACATTTACTTCTGCTCCCGCTGTTTCTTTCCTTTGCTGTAACCCAGGAAGTAGCAAACAATACCGCTGCCGATGGCAGCCTGGGCGGCAAAGAGAAAGGTTTCCACTTCCCCACTGGGCGGTTCCCAGACGGGTTTAAACCAGGGATCATAATCAGGCCGGATTTGGCTAATGGCCTCTTCCGCTTGATCATCAGCACCGGCAAACTCCCCGCTGCGGTGCATGAAGAGGGGGGCTGCTGCCAGGAGAATAACGATTAGGAGCAAGAAAAGATTTTTCTGGACGCTGCTCATTATTTACGCACCTCCAGTTTACTACCGCCAGCCGCCAGGGTTTTGTCGTCTAAAATAGACAGTTCCTGCAGTTCGTTTTTATTATAGGCGGTCAGCAAATTAAAAACGACGACCGTTAAGATACCTTCGCTGACAGCCAGGGGTAGCTGGGTCACGGCAAAAATGCCCATAAATTTTAGCATAGACGCCAGTACCCCGCCGGGCTGGGCCGGGAAGGCCAGGGCCAACTGCAGGGAAGTGGTGACATAGGTCATCAGGTCCCCCAGGGTGGCGGCCAGGAAGACGGCCAGGGGAATTGAGCCGTTGAGCCTTCGCACCAGGCGGTAAAAACCGTAGGCTACAAAAGGACCCACCACGGCCATGGAAAAGGTGTTAGCTCCCAGGGTGCTTAAGCCGCCGTGGGCCAGCAAAAGGGCCTGGAAGAGGAGGACGATACCCCCCAGGATACTCATGGCTGCCGGGCCAAAGAGGATGGCCCCCAGACCAACCCCGGTGGGATGGGAACAGCTACCGGTTACTGAAGGGATTTTCAGGGCCGACAGGACAAAGGTATAGGCGCCGGCCAGGCCCAGGAGCATTTTCAGGCCGGGATTGCTTTTTACAGTTTGCTGGATGGACCGCAGGCCCCAAAGCCAGAAGGGCAACACGACGATATACCAGGCAGCGGCCCAGTTAAAAGGGAGAAATCCTTCGGCGATGTGCATGGCGTAGGCCGGCCGGTTGAGAACGGCCATGGTCAACAGGAAAAATATAAATATTATGGATGTACGCCGGAACACCATATGTACCTCCTTCGGATGCTATTTTCGAGGTATTAAGCGTTTTAATAGAAGAATGGCTTCCTCAATCGTGGCAACAGAATACAGATACCGAATGGAAGGTCGCTTAATTAACACCACCGGAATTTTCAGGGCCAAAGCGGCGGCAATTTTAGCTTCCGTACCGCCGGCGGGTCCGGCATCCCGGGTGACGACAACACCGGCCTTATATGCCTTAAACATGACCTTATTCATTTCTTTGGAAAAAGGCCCCTGCATAGCAATAATGTCCCGGGGTGTCAACCCCAGATCTTGGCACTTTTTAATTACCCTGTGTTCAGGCAACACCCTGACCACGATACGTTTATCTTTAAACAGGGGATTGTTAACGAATACTTCGAGGTTGTTGGTGCCTGTAGTTAAAAATATTGTGTCTCCTAGGTCGGCGGCAGCCCGGGCGGCTTCTTCCCAAGTCGTAACCTGGTGAATAAGGCTATCGCGGGGCAATTCCGTTTCCGGGCGTAAAAAACGCAGGTAAGGTATGGAATTTTGCCGGCACCAGGCCTCTAAGGCTAGGGAAAACCTGCCGGGATAAGGAAGGGTGGCGTCTATCACCGCTTCCGGTTGCCGACCGCCTTCCAGGGCGGCTAAATTGCCTTCCGTTAAGGGGACGGTTAAAATAAAAGTCGCCCCATCCTCCCGGGCCAACTGTTCGCCGTAGGTGCTGTCGGTCCAGGTAGCAACCTCATAGCCTTCCTGCCGCAGGCTACGTATTAATTGCCTTCCCTCGCCGGTACTACCCACTACTAAAATCAAAAAGCGGTATCCTCCCCGTAACAATTTAAATCCCCGGCTTTTTGCCGGGGAAGCCGTGGTGCCGCAAAAACAGGCGTGCCTAAAGAAACCACCTCCCCGGGTTCTCACCCTGGTGGATGGAGAACAGGCTTGCCTGTTGGCCGGGCATCATCGGTTGCGGCAAGTTCCCGCCTTCCGCGGCGTTTTGCCCAACCTCTCCCCTGCCGGCGGCGAAATTTAAGCCCGATCTTCTCGAGACCGCGCACCTTTCCCTATGTAATTTTAAACCCTCTGCTCCTACATCAGCAGAGGGTATGCTTGCCGTAAGTCCGGCCAACCACCCCCTATCCATCGTAGGGGTCAAGGTTTCCCCGGCAACCGGTATCCTGACTCGGGATCATAGCTACCGCACCGCCTTCCCAGGTGTCCCCAGTGGCCTGATGGTGTTTCGCTCCTCCTTACAGTGGCGGGACCGTGTCAGCTTTACACTGACTTCCCGGATTTGCCGGAGGCAATATTCAGTTTAGTTTATTTTAGCATAATCCAAAGGTTATGTCTACGGCTTTTTACCGCCCTTTGCGGTATGCTATGCCAGTCCTGCCCTACGGGCGACGCGTTGGACGGCCTCGTTGGCCTTTTTTCTCACTTCGTCGGCAGCAATTGTTTTCAATTGCCTGTTCTCCATGACTATTTTGCCGTCAACCATGGTCAGAGTGACATCCGTACCCCTGGCCTGGTAGACGAGCTGGGTGTAGACGTCGACGCCATCCTGGGGCTGGGTATGGAAACCCTCAAGGGAAACCAGGGCCAGGTCGGCTTTTTTGCCTACTTCCAGGCTGCCGATTTCCTTTTCCATACCTAAAGCCCGGGCCCCGCCCAGAGTGGCCATTTCAAAGACCAGTGGTGCCGGCATGGCAGTGGGCCCGTGAAGGGGTTTCTGGATTAAGGCCGCCAGCCGCATTTCCATAAAGGCGTCCAGGTTGTTGTTGCAGGGTGCGCCGTCGGCGGCCAGGGACACTACCGTTCCCCGGCTCAACAGATCCGGTACCGGGCAGATACCGGAAGCCATCTTTAAGTTAGAAGAAGGACAGTGGACCACTTTCGTCCCGGTACGGGCCAGGATCTCCTTCTCTTCTTCACTGAGCCAGATACAGTGGACCAGGATGAGGTCGGGGCCGGTGAGGCCGATATCGTCCAGGTAAAGGACGTTGCGCCGGCTGTAAAGTTCTTCTACCAGGGCACACTCGCCCCTGTTTTCGGAAGCGTGGGTGTGGATTTTAACTCCGTAGCGGCGGGCGAGATCCCTGACTGTCAATAATAACTCTTCAGTGCAGGAGACTACAAAGCGGGGCGCAAAGGCGTACCGGATGCGGCCGTTATCGTAGCCGTGCCATTTCTCTAGCAGTTCGACGCTTTCTTTAAGGGAAGCCGCCGTTGTTTCTTTAAGGCTTTCCGGGACGTCCTCGCCAAAGTCCATCATTACCTTGCCGGTAAGGGCGCGAATCCCGCTTTTGGCGATAGCTTCAATGGCCGCGTCGGTATGATGGACGGTTTCCATATCGACGATTGTCGTGGTGCCGCTTAAGAAAAGTTCACCGATACCCAGCAGGGCGGAATAATAAAGGGAATCGGCGTCGTGGGCGCCTTCCAGGGGCCAGATCCGCAGGCGCAACCAGTCCAGAAGTTCCATGTCGTCGGCGCGACCGCGGAAAAGGGACTGGCAGAGGTGGATATGGGGCTGGATGAGGCCGGGGATGACCAGGTGACCTGCGGCGTCGATAACCCGGTCGGCAGTGGCCGGAGTATTGCCCATGGCGGCGATGCGATCGCCTTCAATATAGATATCTCCCTGGAAAACTTCCCTCTGGGGATTCATTGTAACTAACGTACCGTTCTTAATTAAGATACTCATTTCTTTCCTCCTTCTTTTTCCCGCAAGGCAGCCAGGATTCTTTCCGGGGTAACCGGCAGCTCCCTAATGCGCACCCCTACGGCATTGTATATGGCGTTGATGATGGCGGGCGCGGTGGGGATGGTGGCGGGCTCACCTACCCCTTTAGCGCCGTAGGGACCGGTAGGTTCATTGCTTTCTATAATCAAGGGCTGGATCTCGGGCATATCCAGGACGGTCGGAATGAGATAAGTGGAAAAAGAATTGTTGACGATGCGGCCCTGTTGCAGGTGCACCTTTTCCATAAGGGCCATGCCCAGTCCCTGGGCGATGCCGCCTTCAATCTGTCCTTCTACCCCGAGGCGATTTACGGCCCGGCCGACGTCATGGGCGGCTATCAGCTTTAAAACCCGTACTTCCCCTGTTTCCGTATCCACTTCTACTTCCGCAATCTGCGTGGCAAAAGCGTAGGGCCAGTAGGGTGCCCCCTGGCCAGTTTCCGGGTCCACGGCCGTGGTGTGGGTGATGAAGGTTCCCTGGCCTACCAGGCGGCAACCGGCCAGGCGCGCCCGGGCGGCGGCCTCGGAATAGGATATCTGTTTCTGGGGATAACCTTTGACGTAAATTATACCTTCCCGGGCCGTCAGGCCGGCAACGGTATTGACCCCTAAGAGGAGGCGGGTATGTTCAAACAGGACCTCCCTGGCCTGGCGGCAGGCCATTTTAACGGCGTTGCCCGAGGCATAGGTCTGACGGGTAGCAGCCGTCGTGCCGGCGTCGGGAGTGGTATCGGTATCGGCGGTAATCACCGTTACCCATTCATAGGGTATTCCCAGTTCCTCGGCGGCAATCTGGGCCAGAATGGTACTGGACCCCTGGCCGCAGTCCACCGCGCCGCTGCGCACCGTGGCCGTGCCGTCGTCATGAATCTCCACAGTGGCCGTGGAAACGTCGGGAAAACCGTTGCCGTATCCCGTTCCGTAAAAAATACAGGCCATGCCGGTGCCGCGCTTTTTACTCATCCTCCATCCCTCCCGGTATTAATTCAGCCGGAGACCAACCGGCAGCCCTGGCTGCCTGAAGCATGGTTGCGGTTAAACCGACGCTGCTTTCCAGGACCTGGCCCGTCGCGGTGACATCCCCCTGGCGGAAGGCATTGAGCCAGCGGAAGGTAAAGGGATGAATGCCCAGGCGTTCGGCCAATTCATCCATCTGGCTTTCATATGCCAGGGGCGGTTGGGTGGCGCCGAAGCCGCGCATGGCGCCGGTAAATGGATTGTTGGTATAAACGGCATAGGCATCAATCTTGACATTAGGTACAACATATGGGCCGGTGGCATGGATGGCAGCCTTGCGCAGGATTTTAGGGGCCCAGGAAGCGTAGGCGCCGCTGTCGCCGATTATTTCCGCTTCCAGGGCCGTCAGCTTCCCCTCCCTGGTGGCACCGGTCTTATAGCGCATGATCATGGGATGGCGTTTGCTGTGGGCCAGGAAAGATTCCTCCCGGGTAAGGACCATCTTTGCCGGCCGCCTGGTATGAACGGCCAGCAGGGCTACCAGGGTTTGCAGGGTCATGTCTTCCCGGCCGCCGAAGGCACCGCCGACTGCCGGAGCCACGATGCGGATGCGGTCCTGGTGCCAGCCCAGCACCCGGGCAACTTCCGTCCGATCCCAGTGGACGTACTGGGTGGCCACATAAATTACCAGGTGACCGCGCTCGTCCAGCCGGGCCACGGCGGCCTCAGGCTGGAGGAAAGCGTGGTCCAGGAGTTGGGTGCGGTAGGTATTTTCCACAACAACGTCGGCGGCGGCAAAGCCGGCTTCCACGTCGCCTTTACGGATGGGCAGGTGGTAAATAATATTGTCCCGGTCGGGATGAACCCGGGGGGCTCCGGGTTTAAGGGCTTCCAAAGGATCTAAAATGGCCGGCAGCTCCTCGTAGGTTATTTTTACTTTAGCTGCCCCGGCCCGGGCGGCGGCCGGGGTGGTGGCCCCCACCAGGGCGACGACGTCGTTCACCGAGCGCACTTCGTCCCGGGCCAGGACAGGCATGTCCTGGTAAACGACGCCCTGGCCGTTATGGCCGGGAATATCCCGGGCAGTCAGGACGCAGAGGACCCCCGGCACCTCCAGGGCGGCCGAGGTGTCAATGTTGATGATCCGGGCATGGGCGTAGGGGCTGCGGACGGCCTGGCCGTAGATCATCCCCGGGAAATTGATGTCGGCGGGGTAAAGGGCCCGGCCGGTGACCTTGGACCGGGCATCTACCCTGGGCGGGGATGTACCGATGAGAGACATGGAAAACCACTCCTCGCACCGTTATAAAAATTTAGGCAACCGCGCTTTCGGCAACGAAGAATCGCCTTCGTAGCCGGGCAATTTGCGGTTGCCTGGTAGAGACCCTCAGTCCGTATTGCTGAGGATATACGAAGTTAATAATTATAGTTCGACCAGTACCGGCTAAAATCCTGCTTAAACATTTGTTCGTAAAATTCCCTTGTTATTTTTGTAATTGGAGTTATAATATAAGTAAACAATTGTTCGCGAGGTGGAGGCATTGTCTTCCTCCTGCACCATCCTCCTCTGTGACGCCAACAGCTTCTTTGCCTCCGTCCACCAGGCATTAAATCCTGCTTTGCGTGGCCGGCCGGTCATCGTCGCCGGCCGGGAAAGTACCCGCCACGGCATCGTCCTGGCGGCCAGCTACGAGGCCAAAAGGGGTTACGGCATCAAAACCGGCATGACCGTCCGGGAAGCGAAAGGTCTCTGCCCGGACGGCGTCTTCATCCCTCCCCGCCACGACCTGTACATCGAGTTCTCCACCCGCATCTTACGCATCATGCGGGAGTTTTCTCCCCTGGTGGAGCCCTTCTCCATCGATGAAGCCTGGCTAGACGTTAGAGGTTGTGAAAATCTTTTCGGCCCGCCTTTAACCATCGCCCGGCGGCTGAAGGAAAGGATTAAAACTGAGGTAGGCATTACCACCAGCGTCGGCCTGGGGCCTACCAAGCTCCTGGCCAAAATGGCGGCCGAAATGGAAAAACCCGACGGCCTGACGGTCCTCGATTTCCCGGACGTCCCTAAAAAGATGTGGCCCTTGCCGGTAAAGGATCTTTTCGGCGTCGGCCTTCGCATGGAGGCGCATCTAGCCAAACTTGGCATCCACACCATCGGCGACCTGGCGCGGTTCCCAGTTGACGTCCTGGTCCGGCGCTTCGGCGTCGTCGGCCGTATTCTGCACCAGTGCGCTAATGGTATAGATTATAGCCCGGTAGACCCCCACTCCCTGGACAGGGTTAAATCAGTCGGCCACCAGATTACCCTCCCCCGGGATTACTACAGCTACCAGGAGATTGAGGTGGTTTTACTGGAGCTTTCCGAGCTGGTGGCCCGGCGAGCGCGCCTGGGAAATTACCTGGGACGCACGGTAAGCATCAGTCTTAAAGACGCCGATTTTAACTGGTTGGGACGTTCCTACACCCTGCCCTATTATACCGATACGGCCGCCGATATTTACGCTGCGGCCCGGCAGCTTCTACACCGCCACTGGCCGCCCGGCCGGGCGGTACGACTTGTGGGGGTCAGTCTGGCTGGACTCGTGCCTGCGGTGTCACGCCAGGAAGATCTCTTCGGACGAGTGGAGAAACAGGCCCGGCTGGACCGGGCCTGCGACCGGTTAAAAAATCGCTATGGGGAAAGGATTATCTACCGGGCGGCATCCCTGATGGGGGCAGGTGTCCTTTATGCGCGGGGATAACGCTCTCTATGAAGGCCACCGCATAATATTGCCCGGTATCAGAGAACGAGCCGCGGCGACCTGCCGGGGATGCCGCTTTTGTGTGCCCATCGTGGGCCGGGAAGAAACGCGCCTGGCATGCCTGGCAACCCTAGACATATATTTAACCACTAGCGTTGCATAAAAATTTTTAGCACAGTGCAAGGCAATATATGGAAGGCAGAATATGTTATATAATAACATTAATGGTGTATACAACCATGCATTTTCTTCCTTCACTGGCCAAAGGACTTAGGTTATCAGGGGTAGTCCTTATCCACATATTGCCATATAAAGTTGCTTAAAGAACTAAGGGGTCATAAGTTACGTCGTTTAAATAATCAGCTTCGCCAGCTAAAACTTGCTTTACTAAATCCTGATAGATGCCTTCATAGTCTATCTTGTGCCGCCCATAAGACCTTCGTTTGGGTTTACGGTGCAGGCTTTGGACGAAGAAGGTAAAGGGCTCATATAGACAGGTGCGGATTAAACGTTTAATAGTGAGCAATGGTCCTTGATAGCCGGCCTTTAATTGCAGCATAACCATCAGGCAGTAGGTTATTAGCGCTATGAAGAGCTGGTTTTCTACAGCCTGTTCGCTTTTACCATAAAAATGTTTCACCTGCAGGTGTTGTTTCATCCATTTGAAGAAGAGTTCTATCTGCCAGCGCTTACGATAAATCTCGCTTAATTCTTCCGCCGGTAACTCGAAATCATTGGTGACTATAATTACCGGTTGCCCTTGGGTATCTTCGGTTGTTATCAGCCGTAAAGGGTGCTTCATTTTGGTAACTCCATCTTTGCCAAGGTAAACAAGCTGTTCCTTTTTAACCTTGCTGTCAGGGTTTACCGGCAACTCGGCGATTATTTCTACCAGAGCATTACCCTTTAAGCGGCTGGCAAAGCGGACGCCTTCTTCACAGTATCTGTCAAACTTCTTGTAATCGACATAGCCGCGGTCAAAGACGTTTAAGGCTTCTTCTTCCTCTACTACGAGGGTATCCATCTGGGTTTTATCTGCCTTCCGGGCCGGGGTGACAATTGCTTTATCAGGTAGAACCTCTTCTTCACAGAACTTTAAGCGCAGGTGGAGTTTTATCCCGCTTTTAGTCCTACGAAACTCGGCCCAGAGGTACTGGGTAAAACAGAGACTAATGATAGTGGAATCGATGAGGTAAATACGTCCTGCGGTATTTCTTAAGTTTTCAAAGCCGATTTCCCGGCCTATCCGGGTGGTGAGATGGCTGAATAATAGCCGGATGAATTGCGGCGATAAATCCCTTAAACGGCGCGCTATCTGGGAGAAACTGATACTCTCTAAATTGATAGCCAGGCTAAATTGCGGGTCATTGAAGCTATTGCTGATATCCCGCAAGCCATTAAGTTGTTCCAGCTGAGCGAAGGCTATTAGTTTAATGAGTTGAAGGGAATTTAGCTTCTTAGCGTACTTATCGACCCCCATACCGGCGGTTAACTGCCAAAAATAGTCGTTAGAAACTGGAGCAAACAGTTGATGAAATGTGGATAATGTGGTATCCTTACCTTGCATTTGGGCCTCCTTATGTTAGAGGTTGGGGCAAGGACTACCCTCAATCTCTAGTATAAGGAGTTTTTTCTTGCAAGGCTAGGTTATTTCAGGAATTTGGCTGTTTTTTGGGCGTTATTTCCCTTGACAAGTTTATTTTTTCTTTATGCAACGCTAGTGATATTTAACAGGCACAAAACGGGTGCCGGAAGAGCTTAAGGCCCTGGACTTCATCTGGCTGGCCGGCAGAGAAGCCCTGTTAAAAGCCGTAGAGAAGGTTCGACCGGAAGGGCAGGCCTGCGGGTTTTATGGCCCCAGGGGTTAGCGTGTAACTTCCTCCGCCTCCCTGATCCTTTCAAGGGGTGAAGGATGGGAGGCGGTGAGCCATGTTATAAAGGGCGGCGGGGCAATATCACTCAAGTTTTTCCGCGCCAAATCGATGTGAAGCCTGATCATGGCGTCGGGGTTACCGGTAAGCTGGAGGGCCACTCGGTCTGCTTCCCTTTCGTAGTGACGGGAAATTGCGTTTTGCAACGGCTGACCTAGAAAAGAAACCAGCTGAAGAAAAAGGAGCGTGGCAACCAGCAGGTGGGGCGGATATGGACCCGGTCTTGCTATTTCGTAAGTAAAGGTTATTTTTAGCACGGCGTATAACATTCCCAAAAGTAAAAAGTTAGCCCCCACACTCCACAGTAAACTGCGGAAGATATGGCCGCGCTGCCAGTGGGCCATCTCGTGGGCGATTACGGCTTCGACTTCTTCTAAGGGGTAATTCTTCAGTAAATTATCATAAAGGACGATTCTTTTGGTGCTCCCCAAACCTGTAAAATAGGCGTTGGCTTTAGTTGTACGTCTGCTGGCGTCCATCACCAGTATTTCCTTGATCTTTAGCCCGGCGCGTTCGGCTAGCCGGTCCACCGTCGTTTTAACCGGCCCTTCTTCGATTGGCTGGAAACGGTTAAAAAGGGGTGCGACGAGTAGCGGCCAAAGGAATGTCGATATAAAAAGCCAGCCTGATAAAAAAAGGGCGGCGACCGCCCACCAGGTGTGGGGCCAGCGCCCGCTGGACCAGAAAAGGAGGGTTACTCCTATTCCCGCAAGGACCAGTTCCAAAACGCCGCCCTTTAAATAATCCATCCACCATGAACCGAGATTCTGGGTAGAGAAACCCCATTGATGTTGTACGATAAAGCCACCATAAAAGTTAAAAGGTAAAGCAACGACTTTTAACAGGATCCAGATTAAAATGAAATATATTATCAGAGCCGGATAATATCGCCCTCCGGTGATGCGTAAAACCGTATCCGACCATGCCATGGCCCTGGTACTGGCCACCAGCCAAACAAGGCAGACAACTTGAGCCAGGAAAGCCATGACGCCGAGCAGGCGCATTATCTGCTGGTAATGGCGGGCCCTTTCTATTTCGGACGGAGTAAAATACTGCCCGGCAACTGAAGGCACTTTTCCTGGAAAAAGGGTATAAAAGATAAAGGCCAGGCTTACTATGCCTGCCGTTATTAAGAGAATGGACCACACTAATCCGGCCTTCGACGTCATCAAGCCGCCCCCTTTTTTTCTGCCTTTAAGGCTATTTTATTCATCCTCTACAACTCTATTCTTTAAAGACAGGCAGCGACACTTTAAGACGCCTTTTCATAGGTAAAGGCCGGCATCAGTGTTTTAAGAATCATTGCATTGGCGCGGGAGTTTTTGCGGACGGCTTTCTGGGTTGATGGCAATAAAATACTCACGGGACTAAAATAAGGTTCACCACAGATGTCGGCACCTATTACATTTTTTTGTCGCACAATTTCCCTTAGCGCAGACAATAATTCTTGGAGTGTCAAGGCCCCCTGGTCCCAGTTAGTAATTACCTCCTCCGGGCTTAAAACATCTTTATCGATGCTTATATAAACGTTTGGCGGAACTTCTTTTAATGCGCGGACAAGGGTTGTATGATAGGCCTTAGGAAGAAAAATTAATTTAGTTAAATATTGAGGGGGGATTTTTTCCCCGGCAGGTAACGCACGAGGACCGATTAACAAGGCCTTTTTTAAAGCTGGCAACTCTATTGCCCGCCTGAGCCAGGAAGCGCAGGAAAGAGCGACGCCCCGGGGCAGCGGCTGCAGATCCGCATGGTTATCAAATAAAATTAACGCAAAAGGTGTCTTAACGTAAGAGGCAAGGAGATAAGAAACATAATGAAAATCACCGCTGCCTATCAAAGTAATGCCTATTTTTGTCTTTTTTAATCTGGCGGCGATCTCTCGCAGGGCATCCCGGCTGCAGTAAAGCCGCGTACCCGGTATGTCTCCCATTTCCACTACCTTATAAGGAAAGCGTCGTAGTTCTTCCTGACAGGTTAAAGTATTATCAAAATTAAGCAAGGTAATAACCATCGGTTATCACCCCTGCTTTTTAATTATCCCTCTGATGATTAATGCAAATTTAACTTACGCAATTGGTTTAACAAAGGAATACCGATTAGGAGGACGGCGATGGCTTCCCCGATGGAAACGGCGGCTATGGAAATGAATAAGCCTACATGCAACAGGTAAGAAAGATAGCCGCCAACTATAAGACCGTTTAAAACAACAGGTGATAGGTAGGCAAGTTTGCTCCGGCGCCAGATATAGGTCAACCATGCTGCCGCCAGGGTGGTCAAGCTGCCCAGGATGATGTCGATGGGGCCGAGACCGCCGTAAATATTGCTAATCAAGCATCCAAGGAAAAGCCCGGGAATGGCTTCCGGATAAAGAATCGGTAAAAGGGTCAATGCCTCGGCTACCCGTACCTGAAGATATCCAAAGCTAATGGGTTTAAGGATAATAGTAATTACGGCATATAAGGCGGCGATAACGGCACCTCTCGCAATCCTCCTGGCGGTGGACACTTACCTACTCCCTTTCTTCTTTAATTATACAATATCCACATAGGCAGGCAAGCCGTTGTGATATGGTATGGCAACTTCTCCCTGAATTAAAGGACGGGCGTAGTTAATGAAGGCTTGTGTAACATCGTTTCCTGCCTCGTTTATCCAGCTTCGGGGCATCTTTTTTTCACGGTTGGCCACCTCATTAAGTGCCACCAGTTCATACGTACAGGAGTATTCTTCTGCCCCTTCCAGGCGCCTTATGGCGACCATGCAGCCGGTCCTGTCCTTTTGGGCTTCTTCAACGGCAACCCTGCCGACGTGATAGGCTTCTTCGGCGTCGGTACGGGAGGCCAAGTGCATGGCGCTGCGCTGGCAGGTGGCCGGGAGAACGAAACGTCCCTTAAGGCTCAATTCACTTTCGATTAGATTGACAAGATACTGTCCCACGCCTCCCAGGCGTTGGTGCCCGAAGACGTCGACGGTAGTGGTATCGTTAAATATATAGTTTCCATTTTTATCTACCAGGCCCTCGGAAACAACCACCAGCACCGTTCCATACCGCCGATAGGCTTCTTCTACATCGTTAAGGAAATTAGCTGTATCAAAGGGCACTTCCGGTAAATAAATCAGATGGGGGACATCTTCCTGGCGACGGCGGGCAAGGGCCGCTGCCGCAGCCAGCCAGCCGGCATTGCGCCCCATTGCTTCCACAATAACCACCTTAGTAGAGGTAACAATGCATTTAAGATCAATTCCCATCTCCATGACAATGGTGGCCAAATATTTGGCCGCACTGCCGTATCCGGGTGTATGATCGGTCAAGGGAAGGTCATTGTCAATGGTTTTGGGGATGCCTATGACCCGAAGATCATAGCCTTCTTCCAGGGCCAATTTGTTTACCTTATAAGCAGTGTCCATGGAATCATTGCCGCCGATGTAAAAAAAATAGCGGATATTGTATTTACGAAATACATTCAGGAGCTTCTCAAAGTCTTCTTGCTTTTTTAACTGGTAACGGCAGGAGCCAAGGGCCGCCCCGGGAGTAAATTTTAGCCCTTTAATGGTAGAAGGGCTTTGTCGACGCAGATCAATGAAATTCTCGGCTAAAATACCCATAATGCCGTTGCGGGCGCCGTATATTTCTCCGATAGCTTCACTCCGATACGCTGCTTCGACGGCTCCAAGAAGGCTGTTATTAATTACGGCCGTAGGCCCGCCGGATTGGGCTATGACACAGTTCCCTTTTAACAAAGGGATTTTCCTCCTCTCCCAGGTAAAAATTATTTAAAGCTGCCCACACTTTATATATTATAATGCCGTTCTACCGATCTGACTATAGGCAGTAGCAACATAGACGCCTAACGAATAAGCTAAATTAGACCAAAGGCTTTTGGAGGTGAAACTGATGGTTGAAGAAGGCGGCAATGTTTTTGGCCCGAAAAAAAGCCCGCAAGAAAGTAATCTCGGTTTTAACTTTCCCGGTGGAAATGTGGCTTTTATCTTGTTCCTAATTTTAATTCTTCTAGTTTTCGGCGACAATTAATCAACACAAGTTAAAGCGCCCCTTCGAGGGGCATTTTTGTTAAATATTAGGATCCAAAGTTTCCACTGGTACACCGGCGACCGTTTCCAGGACGCTATAATGTCGGCCTGTTAAATCATTACCAAAGAAATCAAAGGATATGCCTGGAAGGATAATTAAATCTAACGGTCTAAAATTTACAGCAGACCACTGCCGCCAAGCGGCAATATAGTCTTCCGTGGTAAGCAAACCGGCGCAGGCTATATTCCCGCCAAAGAAAATGTTTTTTACCTTTACTATTTCCCATTCTCCAGGCAGTAAAGATATTCCTCCCTTAACAGCTTCATAGGCAAGCTCAGAAGTCATAACGAGGATGTGCCCGGCACGGTGACGTCGCTGCTTTTCATTTAATATATCAAGAACATCGGGATCGAGATCCCAGGTAAAGGTAAGGCCGCTGCCGTCCTTTGGTACCTTTAAATTAAGGGCGATAGCCATCTGGCCCTGCTTTTTAAATACCACTATCCGGCGGTTTCCTTCCCGGGATACCATACGGTGGGCTTCTACCCGTGAACGGGGTTGTCGGCCATCAACTTCTAAGATAACGTCGCCCCTTTTAAGGCCAGCCCGGTGGGCAGGTGAAGCCGGTATCACGCCCTCCACAACCGGAGACAGGTCTTTGGGTTCAGGGGGTTCCAGGAGCAGGGGTACTTCCGTTTGTCCTCGCAGGTACTCAAGTTCCCTTTCCATTTGCTCCCGGAAATACGGGGGTACTTGCATTTCCGGCTGAGTCAATCGGGTGTAGCCTGGTAGAAAAATGCGGATGGTTCTGGCTCCGGAACGGGCAAGATATAATATCGTCTTTCGGAAATCTTGCCAGCCTGTGATCCACGGCATGGCCACCAGGCTCCCATGGTAAGGAATGCCGGCCTCCCTTAAAACTAAAGGAGCGGCTATCGCCGTTATTGCTTCTTTATCCCCCATGAGTTTGCGACGACCTATCGGGCTTGCGCTGTTAAGAGAAAGATTAATTTCTAACGGGCCCAATTGGGCCATAACCCCGGCTACTTTTGCCGTCAAAAACGTTCCGTTGGTTGTAATCTCCAGAGGGGTCGAAGGGAAACGTCGACGCACCCTGGTCAGGATTTCCAGAAACTCTGGATGGGTCATGGGTTCTCCTTCAATAAGACGGGTGGCCGACTCGCCGATGACAATTTTCCGTTCACCATCAAGGAAGTCTAAAAGGGTGTCAACCTCGTCAAGTTTTAGTGGCGGTAGAAACCATGTTTCTACCCCGGGTGGATTCTGCCGGTGGCTGCAGAAAAGACATCGCAAATTACACCGGGAGGTCAAAGGCAAAATATTATACCTCGAACTTGTCAGAACCGCCAACTGGATAACATTAATAGGCATTATTTGCAGATAAAGAACGCTCCTTTAGCGCAAGAAAATTCCTCCCAGAACCAGGGAAGCTATTACCCCAAGGAGGGGACTTAAATTAAGGTAATAAACTATTATAAAATATACCGCCGCAATGGCGAAGGGCAACCAACTTAAAGGACCGGTCTCTTTAGGCACGAAGGCGTATTTAGCAAATTCCATGGCTAGCATGGCCAGCATGACGAAAACCACGGGGCGGATACCGGCAATCATTCCTTTAATAGTTGGGCTGTCTTTAAATTTATCTAGGAAGGCGAAGAATATCACCATGATAATAAATACCGGAAAGGTTACCGCTACCAGGGAAACTAAAGCGCCTAACCATCCTGCCACCTTATAACCGATATACATCGTTAATTTGGTGGCAATCGGGCCTGGAAGGGCGTTGCCGAAAGCCAGAGCCTGGCCGAATTCTTCCGGGGTCACCCAGTGATAGACATTTACCGCCTCATGTTCATAGAGGGGAACGATCGCCGGTCCTCCGCCGTAGCCGAGGAGTGTGGCCCGGCCGAAACCGATAAAAAGATCCAGCAACGTTTTCAGCATATATACTCCCTTCTTCGGACTAATCTTGTCGATTTGGATCGAAATAAATACATTTATATTTCTACTCGCTTTACAAATCTCCTTTTTATTTTTTGGTTTTATCTAAATACCAAACTTTACCCCCAATAAAAAATGAGGTTCTTGTAATAATCTTACAAGAACCTCATTTTTTTGGTGCGGCAGAAGGGATTTGAACCCCCACCCTGTAGACCAGGACTAGAACCTGAATCTAGCGCGTCTGCCAATTCCGCCACTGCCGCACGTTTTCGCTCCTCTTCGGAGCAAGTTTAATTATAGCAGCCTGCCGACTACCTGTCAAGGGTCCCAACGTAAAGTAACCTGATCTCCTGCGGCCAGAGGAGTTGTAAATTCAGCCGGACGGCCGTTAACCTCCATAACGAGTCTTTTCCGGCCCGGTGGCGGTGTTGAGGGGAAATCCAGGTAGTTAAAAATATCGGCAAATAACACATCGTCTGCCTGGACTTTGAGGGTGAGCGGGCGGCCGTTTAAGATGATAGTTATAACCTGACCGGCAGCCTCTACCCCTGTGACCAGGTTGTCGCCATCTTTGATGGGAGCTTCGGGCCGGACCGGCTGGCCGTTTAAAAGAATAGTACCTTCCAGGGGCTCCCCCAATCTGGTCAGCACATGGGCCACCGTATCTAAGGGTTCATAGGTTATGCGGGCTTTATCTTCCAGGGGAGTATTGTAATCCACCTGGTTGTCGTTCATTATAATTAGAGGTTCCAGGGTGACCTGGCGCCCGTTAAATGTTATGGTTATGGGAGCAAGTTCCGGCACCAGGTCGCCTACAGTTCCGCAGGCGTCGGCACCATCCCGGCCCGGGATCACCTGGATTTCATCTCCGGGTCTTACGGTAGCATCCAGGGTGGCAGGAGAATTATTTATCAGGACGGTTCCCGGCTGCCCGGGTTGACCCCGGAGAAAGGTTAGACGCCCGTTGACCTCCACACCTAGGCCTTTGCCCGGCCGGCCATAAAGGGTTCGTGCCGGGATGCCGGCCGCCAGCAGGGCCTGGGTCACAGTCACCTGCTGCCCGGCCAGGAAATGTACCGGCCGGCCGTTGACAATAACCCGGGCCAGTCCCAGGCCTTCCTGCTTTAAAGCTGTAATGGCAATTCCAATGGGGGTAATGGCCTGGGGGCCCTGCAAATTTTTCGCCCCGCTGATGCCATTTAAAACTTCCCGGCCGCGCACGGCCACCCTGTCCGGCGGTATCTCCAGCTGGCCGGCCAGGGCCTCAGGGAGTCCCGGCGTGAGGCTACCGCCCCCTACCAGCAAGACG
This sequence comes from Moorella humiferrea, assembly GCF_039233145.1. Taxonomy (NCBI): domain Bacteria; kingdom Bacillati; phylum Bacillota; class Clostridia; order Neomoorellales; family Neomoorellaceae; genus Neomoorella; species Neomoorella humiferrea. The sequence goes on from NZ_CP136419.1 coordinate 1,302,692, forward strand.
GCCTGGGGGGCGCGGCCGTTGAGCAGGATAATCTGGTTGGCAATCTGCCGGGCCAGCTCGACTACCGCCGGTTTAATAACTTCTACAATGGCAGTTGCCGGCAGGGTGCGTTTTTGCCCGACAATATCGGTAAACGTTATACTGTCATTTTTTAATAACTGGCGCTTGACTGCTTCAGCTGTATGAAAGTCCAAAAGGAGGGCCTCTGCCAGGGCTTCGGTGATTTCATCCCCGGCTGAGGGTACCATAGCATAACCTGTAATGGTACCCTGGCCGGTAATGGCTATGTCGGAAGTGCCGGCGCCGATATCTACCAGGACCAGGTTTAATCCCCGCATGGCTGCCGGCACGGCTACGGCGCTGGCGGCAATGGGTTCCAGGGTAAGGGAAGCCATAGAGAGGCCAGCCCTTTGCAGGGAGGCTACCAGGGAATCCACCACTACCCTGGGCAAAAAAGTAGCTATAACTTCCGTGGCGATGCGCCGCCCTCGCTGGCCAACTAGGTTGCCGATGGGATGGCCGTCGAGACTGTAACCCACCACACTGTAACCGACACAATGGTAAGCCGCCTGGTTTTCGCCCGCCGTCAGGAGACGTTTTTCGGCTTCCTGGATGGCTGCGGCCTCCAATGCCAGCACATCCTGGCTGCTGATTTCCGTTGCCGGCGATATTTCTTCCCCGGCGGTGGCCCGCTCGGTTTTTAGAGCCCGGCCGGCAGCGGCTACCGCAGCTTCTTTTAAAGGCATACGTAACTTTTTTTCCAGTTGCTCTTTCACCGCCTGGATGGCCAGGGCTACCTGGGGAATATCATGGATCTGGCCGTCCAGCATGGCGCGCTGCTGGTGTTCAACTATTGCTGCCGCCCGGATGTGGTAACCCTTTTTCCCGGGAACCAGCACCAGGCCCGCGACTTTACGGGTCCCCACGTCCAGGGCAAAAACCGGACTTTCAGCCATGGCAGCACCTCCTCCCCAAAAATTCGCCCTGTCCGGATAAAATCCTCCTTTTCACCGGCAAAAGTCGCCTTTTCCTGTCGCAATCAGCCATGCCCGGAAAAAGCAAAAATTTACCCGGATGTTTAAACCCGGGTCACTGTCACTCTCTATTTATTTCCTTCCTCGGCAAAGCCGCTATAGGGGTCAGGATAGCCTGGCGTACCGCCGTACACCTGTAGTATCTTTCTGATATCATCCATTTCTTTCTTTTCTCGCTCCAGCATACTGTTAATTATTTGCTTGACTCCGTCCGGAGCTGTGGCGGCTATTTCCGGCCAGAGGCTAAACTCTTCCTCATCAAGGCGCAGGACCTGGCGCAGTTTATCCAGCCAGTGCATAGTTCCTTCTCCTTTCCGATTACTTTTTTTCCTCAGGTTTTTCATTGTAAGGGACAGGGTCATCGTAGTAAGGCGGCCGGGGCGGTTTATAGGGTGGCGGGTAAGGTGGTTGATAGGGCGGTTCGTAGGCCATGACATGGGCCAGGTGATGGTTCCAGAACATGGCTTCCTCTACTTCACCAAGGATGTGATTTAACAGGGTATGCCGGATACCAAAGGAAGGCGCCGCCGCTGCTGCTTCAGCCATGAGCCTGATTTCTTCCAGGTCGATTTCCAGGGCTCTTCTGGTTTTATGATGAGAACCGTTCATTGATATTACTCCTTCCATAAAAGGAATTTCCTGTAATAGATTATGACGGCTATTACCGGGATGTTATTGGTGACAGCAGGTTTTTTCTCATTGCGCTAGCGGGAGAAGTATTATAAAATCATTGCCGAGAGGAGATTTGTCGATGCAACCTCAGGATGAAATTGTGCCCCGCAATGTGACGGTTGCCCCCCTTATGTGGCAGGGTGTCCGGGCGGCCATGCCCATCGTCCTCGGCTATTTACCCCTGGGCTTTGCCTACGGTGTCCTCGCACGGGAAGCAGGCTTTAACCTCTGGGAAACAGTACTCATGTCGGTGCTGCTCTATGCCGGCTCCGGTCAGTTTATTGCCGTGAGCATGTTTAGTAGCGGCATGGCAGCGGCCGCCATTATTTTCACCGTTTTCCTGGTAAACTTACGCCACCTGCTTTTCAGCGCCTCCCTGGTACCTCATTTGCGGCGTTTTCGGCCGGGAGCCCTGGCCCTGCTGGCAGCGGAAATCACCGATGAGACCTTTGCCGTGGCCATCAATCACTACAGCGACCACGAGGCCAGTCTTCCCTATCATTTCAGCCTCAACCTGGCGGCCCATTTTTCCTGGGTGCTAGCCTCGCTGTTGGGCGGGCTGGCTGGTAATTTGATGGGGGACCCGGCCCGCTTCGGCTTCAATTTTGCCCTGCCGGCCATGTTCATCATCCTGCTTGTCATGCAGTTAAAGGATAAAAAGACCCTCATAGTTGCTGCCCTGGCGGCCTTATTTTCGGTAGTTTTTGCCCTCCTCTGGCCCGGCAGCTGGAATATCATCCTGGCAACGGTTATAGCCGCCACTCTAGGAGTGTTTTTAGAGCCATGGACAAGCAAATTTTAATTATTATCCTCGGTACCGCCGTGGTAACCTATTTGCCCCGGATGCTTCCCCTGGTAGTCTTAAGCCGGGTCCGGTTACCGGAGGTTTTTTTACGCTGGTTGAGCTATGTTCCGGCGGCGGTCCTGGCTGCCCTGCTGGCGCCGGGACTGCTGTTACCCGATGGCAAGTTGTCGTTAGCTGCCAACCCCTACCTGCTGGCGGCCATCCCCACGGGGTTCGTAGCCCTGAAGACCCGCAGCATGGCTCTGACCATTTTGACCGGTATGGTAGCTATGGTCCTGATACAGCGCTGAAAGGAAGGCTTTACTTATGGCTACCTATCATTCCGTTTGTCCCCTCGACTGCCCCGATACTTGTGGCTTGCTCATTGAAGTAAATGACGGCCGGGTGACTAAAGTCAGCGGCGACCCGGAGCACCCTTACACGAGGGGATATACTTGCGCCAAAATGCGCCATTATCCAGAGCTAATTCACTCCCCGGAACGGGTCCTGACACCTTTAAAGCGGAGCGGCCCTAAGGGAAGCGGCCTTTTTACGCCCATTTCCTGGGCGGAAGCCCTGGAAACCATCGCCAGGCGCTGGCAGGAAATTATAGCTACCTATGGCGCCGAAGCCATTCTCCCTTATTCCTATGCCGGCGTCATGGGATTGCTCCAGCGCAATGCCGGCCATGCCTTTTTCCACCGTCTGGGAGCTTCCGAACTCCAGCGGACTATCTGCTCACCAGCCGCCGAGGCCGGCTGGCAGCAAGTTCTAGGCTACACCTGGGGTAGCGATCCGGAGACGGTTGTTAACGCGGACCTGGTAATCATTTGGGGCATGAATCCGGCCTCTACCAGCATCCATTTCCTCTCCTTGGTGCAGCAGGCCCGGCAGAAGGGCGCCCGGTTGATTGTTATCGATGCTTACCGTACCCGGACGGCTGCCGTGGCCGATGAGGTCATCCTGGTTCGACCGGGCAGCGATGCCGCCCTGGCTCTGGGCGTCATGCACGTGCTGGTGGCGGCAGGACTGGTCGATAGCGGCTATATATCCACCCACGTTTCCGGCTATGAGGAACTTCGCGCTAAAGTCCTGCCCGATTATCCTCCGGAAAAGGTGGCCGCCCTCACCGGTGTGCCGCCCGCAACGATTATCAACCTGGCCCGGGCCTACGGCCGGGCCAGGGCGCCCTTTATCCGCATCGGCTACGGCTTGTCCCGTCACCGCCAGGGCGGTATGGCCGTCCGGCTCATTGCCTCCCTGCCGGCCCTGGTGGGAGCCTATGGCAAGCCTGGGGGCGGTGCCCTGCAGAGTTCCGGCACCGGCAGCGCTGTCAAGCTGGATGTCCTGACCCGGCCGGACCTGCGGCAGCGGCCGGTGCGGGCGATAAATATGGTCCGGTTGGGCCGGGCTTTAACAGAGGCGCTGGAGCCACCGGTGATGAGCCTTTACGTCTATCACGGCAATCCAGCCACAGTGGCACCCGACCAGAACCGCGTGCTGGCGGGTTTAAGGCGGGAGGATCTCTTTACCGTGGTCCACGAGCGCTTCCTGACGGATACGGCCCTCTACGCCGACATCATCCTGCCGGCGACCTTTTTTATAGAACAGGAAGATCTCTACCGCAGCTACGGCCACTATTACCTCCAGCGCAGCCCGGCGATACTACCACCCCCGGGACAGGCGAAGAGCAACTGGCAGACCTTTTGCCTCTTGGCCCAAGCCCTGGGTTTTAGCGAAGATATTTTCCGGCATTCCGAGAGGGAAATGGTCGAGCTTTTAATCCAGGAGATTCCCCTGGAGCAGGGAGACAGGAAAGCCCTGGCCGCCGGCAGGGCTGTAAAATTAAAACCGCCCCAGGGATTTGTCACCCTTTCCGGGAAAATCGAACTTATGGCTGCCGGGGCCAAACTACCCGGATACGAGCCGCCGGGCGATCATGAGCTGAACAGACTTTATCCTTTCCATCTCCTCACGGCCCCGGCTCATTTTGCCCTCAACTCCAATTTCGGACAGTTATCTTCCCTGCGGGAACGGGAAGGGGGCCCTCAGATCCTCGTCAACCCCGATGACTGCCGTAAAAAGGGCCTGGTGGATGGCACCCTGGCTGAGGTTTACAACCAGCGCGGCTCCTGCCTCCTCAAAGTGCGGGCCAGCAGCGACGTTCCTCCGGGTGTCGCCGTGGCTCCCGGAGTCTGGTGGTGCCGGCATTCCCCCGGCGGACGCGACATTAACAGCGTTATTGGCGACGATTTAACCGACCTGGGTGGAGGCAGCACCTTTTACGACCACCGGGTTGATATCCGGCCGTTATAAATTATCAACCCCGCGTAAAACAAAGCCCGGTTTATTTTCAGCCGGGCTTTTTATATTTACCCTTCCCGGCAATTTTAATAACCCGCAGGGAATAATAAGCCCGGGGAGGCATTGAGCTATATGCGGGTAGCTCGGCTTTACCTGGCAGCCATAATGGTATTCCTGGCGATTTTTACGGCAGCCATCTATTTTTCCATCCGCCCGGTCCTTGAAGAAACCTGGCCCCAGGAAGCCATTGCCGGGAAGAAAATATGGCAGGAGAATGGTTGCGTTGAATGTCACGCCCTCCTGGGTAACGGGGGTTATGCCGGCGCCGACCTGACCAGGATTACCGCTACTACCGGTCGCGAAGAATTGGTAACCTTCCTGACCCAGCCGCCGGTTATGCGCCCGGCCAGACGGCAGCGTCACCCGGCCCTGGCCCGGGAGGAAGCAGAAAGGTTACTCGACTACCTGGAGCAGGTTAGTAAAATTGACACCCGTGGCTGGCCGCCCCCTCCCTTTACCCGCATTAATCCTGCCCAAGGGGAGTAGACTTTGCTGGTACTCCTTAAAATGATAAAAAAATTATTTTTTCCTCGCCGGCGTCAGGAAAAAACACCCGTACAAGACAGCCCTTCCCAAAAAGCTGCATATACCTATGCCCTGGCCACCTTTCTTTTTCTGGGCTTGCAGGGTATTCTGGCTACCGCCGGGTCCCTGCACCTTATCTTTCCTGATTTACCGGCCCCCCTTAACTTTGCCAGCGGGCGAGCCATGCACCTCAACTTAAGCATTTTCTGGCCTCTTCTGGGCACCATGGGCGGGGTTTATTACTTCCTCGTCGAGGCAACAGACCGGGAGCTTTTCAGTATCAGGCTGGCCCGATGGGGCTTCTGGTATCTCCTTGGCACCGGCATGGCCACCCTGGGTTTCCTGGCCTTTGGTAAGACTGACGGGAGGGAGTACCTGGAGGCTCCTTACTTTTTAAAAATCGCCCTTTTAACTGGCTTGCTGGCCTTTACCTTCAACCTGCTGGCTACGGCCATCAAGAACCGCCTCCTGGTCCAGCCGGAGGTAGTAGTTATTTTAAGTGGTGCCCTCCTTGCTCCTTTGCTCTACCTGCCGACTATATTCTTTGTCACCCACCCCACCGTTGATGACGTTTTGCGTTTCCTGGTCATACATCTATGGGAAGAAGGGAGCCTGGAGCTGCTAGCCACGACCATCGGTGCCGCCCTCCTGGCTTCCCTCAAAGTTGCCGGCAGGCAAAAAGTAAAGCGCCTGCTCCTCTGGGAAGCAGGGCTGGTCCTTACTTCCGGTTTTATAGCTACCGGGCATCATTACTACTGGATCGGCACTCCGGATTTCTGGAAAGTAATTGGCAGTGTTGCCAGCGGCCTGCAGGTAGTGCCCGTAGTGCTCCTAGCTTTGACAGCCTGGCAGACTACGGCTAACCGTCCCCGTAACTTCACCCCCAACCTGGCCCTTTATTTCTTTTATGCCAGCGTATTCTGGAATGTAGTTGGAGCCGGACTTTTGGGTTTCCTCCTGGCCATCCCGCCCTTGAACCGCTACGCCCATGGCACTTACTTTACCTCGGCCCATGCCCACATGGCCCTCTTTGGCTTTTTCGGCTTCCTGGTACTGGCCAGCAGCTACTATATCCTGACCCGCCGGCGCAGGCTAAGCCCTACCCATGTCAAGCGTATCAAATTAAGCCTTGTCCTGCTCAATTCAGGTCTGGCCCTGATGGCTGCCTGCCTGGTAATCGCCGGTTTTCTCCAAACCTACCTCTGGCGGGGGCTGGGTATGGATTTCACCCAGGTTCATCTCTTACTGCTCCCTTACCTTTTACTCCGGACCGGTGGGGGAGCCATCTTTGCTGCCGGCGGTTTTTTACTGGCCTGGGAGATGGTTTCCCTGATGCTTAAGCCTTGGATGGCTTTACTAAAGCCGGGGAAAGAGCCTTGAAAAAACCGGCAGGGCCTTGAACGTCGTTGCCCAAGGCCCTGCTGGCTCAAGGAGGTCTTTGAAGAAGTGAGTGTGTATTCCTATTATAACCTTCCAGGCTAATATTATACATGGTTGCCAAAAATTTATGGGATGTTCGGCTCACCATGGCAATTTAAGGCTTTGTAAATCCTGATTACTTGGCCGCGATCTCCCGAAAGGCTTCCCGGGCGGCTTCTATGGTCCGGTCAATATCGGCTTCCGTGTGGGCCAGGGACATGAAGGCGGCTTCAAACTGGGACGGCGCCAGGTATATGCCCCGGCGCAACATGGCCTGGAAGTAGGCGGCAAAGGTCTTTGTGTCGCTGGCCGTGGCCGTAGTATAATCGGTTACCGGGCCGGGGGTAAAGAAGGCGGTGAACATGGCTCCCACCCGGTTAAAGGTAACGGGTACGCCGGCCTCACCGGCAGCTTCCTTGAGGCCCTTTTCCAGGCGGGCCGAGAGGCTTTCCAGGCGCTCATAGACCCCGGGTTCCTTGAGGACCTTCAAAGTTGCCAGGCCGGCGCTGACGGCCAGGGGGTTGCCGGACAGGGTCCCGGCCTGGTAGACCGGCCCCACTGGAGCTACCCTGGCCATAATCTCCCGCCGGCCACCGTATGCTCCTACCGGCAGGCCGCCGCCGATGATTTTACCCAGGCAGGTAAGGTCAGGCCGGACGCCAAAGCGGCTCTGGGCACCGCCGTAGGCTACCCGGAAACCGGTCATGACTTCATCAAAAATTAACAGGCTTCCATAGTGTTTTGTTATGGCCCGCAGGCCCTCCAGGAACCCCGGTTGCGGCGGGACACAGCCCATATTGCCGGCCACAGGTTCGACAATGACGGCGGCAATCTCTTCACCAGCCTGTTTAAAGACAGCCTCCACGGCATCCAGATTGTTATACGGGACAACGATGGTATTGGCGGCTGTGGCGGCGGGGACGCCGGGGCTGTCGGGGACGCCGAAGGTCAGGGCCCCGGAGCCGGCCTGGATCAAAAAGTAATCGGCATGGCCGTGGTAACAACCAGCAAATTTAACGACTTTCTCCCGGCCGGTATAACCGCGGGCCAGGCGGATGGCGCTCATGGTCGCCTCCGTACCCGAATTGACCAGGCGCACCATCTCGATGGAAGGAACGGCGGCGATGATTTCTCTGGCCAGTTCATTTTCCAGTTCGGTAGGAGCGCCAAAGCTGGTCCCTATATTATGTAAGGTGTTCTCCAGGGCGGCCATAACCTTCGGGTGGCGGTGTCCCAGGATGAGTGGTCCCCAGGAGGCCACATAGTCGATATACCGGTTACCGTCAATGTCATAGAGATAAGCTCCTTCGCCTCGCTGGATAAAGGGCGGCGTCAGCCCGACGGCTTTAAAGGCGCGGACGGGGCTGTTTACGCCGCCGGGCATAAGTTCGACAGCCTCGGCATATGCTGCCGCCGATTTCGGCCAGGCTGTAATCACCGTTTTTCCCCTCCTTGCCAACTTTCGTCCTCAAAGGTTCCTTGGATAAAATAACGCATACTTTCTTTTTTCAATTCGTCGGTGCTGAAAAGTAAACGATAATTGTTGCAGCCTATGGCCGCAGCCAGACGGGCCGCCAGCGTACGGCAGGCTTCCCGGGTACGGCAATGAACCACGGCATACAGGTTGTAGGGCCACTGGGGATGGGGTCGACGCTGGTAACAATGGGTTACTTCAGGAAAGGAAGCCAGTTTTTCTCCGGCCGCGGCCAATTTTTCCCGGGGCAGCTGCCAGACTATCATGGCATTAGCAGTAATTCCGGCTTCACGGTGGCGCAGGGCGGCGCCAAAACGACGAATGATGCCCTCCCTTTGCAGGCGTTGTATATGACCCAGAACTTCCTTCTCGCTGATGCCCAATTTTTGCGCCACAGGTAGGAAAGGACGGGAAACCAGAGGGATGTCTCCCTGCAGCATGCGTACCAGCTCTATTTCCAGAGGAGTTAAGGGACGCGACAATTTTAGGAACTCCCTTCATCCATATTAAATTTTACCCGAATTTTATACGATTTTTCCGCAGGAAGTTCCATTACCGCAAGGCCGGTTCTGGCTTCAATACTGGCCATTACTTCCTCTAGATATTTTCGGCTGGGCCCGATCAAGGTAAACCACATGTTGTAGGTATCTTCCCGCAGATAGTTGTGGGTTACACCGAGGAAGCCGTTAACTACAGCCGCCACTTCGTTCAGACGTTCGGCCGGGACCTGCATAGCACATAGGGTGCTGGTGTACCCTAACTGCCGCAGATCAAACACGGCGCCGATGCGGCGAATTATACCGCGTTTTTTAAGCCTTGTCAGGCGCTCTAGAACTTCCTTTTCCGTCAACCCCAGTCGGCGCCCGATTTCGGCATAAGGTTCTTCTGTTAAAGGGAAATCTTCCTGAATCATGTTTAGCAAACGACGGTCAAGACTGTCCAAAATGCATCCCCTTTCGCTCCTGATGGAGGCACCAGGGTTCCTCGGCCATATAGTCACCGTAGTAGTACCAGGCGCGGGCGCGGCAGCCGCCGCAAATTTTTTTATACCCGCAACGTCCACAGCTTCCGCCGTAGTTCTGGGTACGCAGGGTACGGAAAACCTCGCTTTCCTGCCAAATACGGCTAAAGGGTTTTTCCCTTACATTACCCACCGGGATGTTGAGGTAGGCGCAGGGCTGGACATCTCCCCTGGGACTGATAATACAATAGGCTATTCCCGCCAGACAGCCGCGGCTGTATCGCAGCGCGACTCCCGCTTCTTTGGCAATACGCATGAAGTGAGGAGCACAGGTTGGTTTTAACTCTATATTTACCTGACGTTGTTTCTCTAATATTCGTTTTAAAGTGTTCTCATAGGCTTCGGACCTCAAAGTTTCTTCTTCGATATTCGCTGCCCGGCCGGTAGGTACGAGGAAGAAAAAGTGATGGGCCCTGGCGCCTATTTCAACTGCCAGATCGGTTATCTTTTCCAGTTCGTCCTGATTCCAGTCAAACACGGTGGTATGCACCTGAAAGGGCAAACCTACCGTCAGGCAGGCCTGCATGCCGGCTACAGCCTGTTCCCACGCACCTTCCTTCCGTCGCAGTCGGTCGTGACGTACGGGTTCAAGGCTGTCCAGGGATATGCCTACGGCCAGGGCACCGGCTCTCTTTAATTCCCGGGCCAGCTCTGGGGTGAGGAGGGTGCCATTGCTTCCCACTACCGGCCTTAAACCTCGCTGGGAGGCGTAGGCGATTAACTCCAATAGATCGGGTCTTAAAAGGGGTTCGCCGCCGCTGAAGATCATAATCCGGAAGCCAGCTGCAAAAGCTTCATCGATTAAATTTTTTGCTTCGTCCGTTTTCAGTTCATCTTCCACCTTGGCACCGGCATCCCGGTAGCAGTGGTCACAGTAAAGGTTGCATTGGTTGGTAGTATTCCATGACAACAGCATCATTTTAGCCACCTTGCCACATCCAGGGCATAATAGGTAATAATAAGGTCGGCTCCGGCCCTTTTAATGGCCGTTAAGGTTTCCAGCACCGTTTTTTCTTCGTCCAGCCAGCCATTGGCGGCGGCAGCTTTGAGCATGGCGTATTCGCCGCTAACCTGATATGCCGCCAAAGGAGCATTGAAGGTATCTTTAACGCGGCGGATGATATCAAGGTAGGGAAGAGCAGGTTTAACCATTATGATATCGGCCCCTTCCTGGAGGTCCAGCTCGACTTCCCGCAGGGCCTCATCGCTGTTGGCCGGGTCCATCTGATAACTGCGGCGGTCGCCAAACTGGGGCGCCGAAGCGGCAGCTTCCCGGAAGGGCCCGTAAAAAGCAGAAGCGTATTTGGCTGCATAAGCCATGATGGGCGTATTAGTAAAACCTTCCTTATCCAGGAGCCTGCGTATGGCGCCCACCCGGCCGTCCATCATGTCCGAAGGAGCGACGATATCGGCACCGGCTTCTACATGGGATAATGCCGTTCTGGCGATGATGTCCAAAGTAGGATCGTTTAAGATCTGGCCATCGTCCACCAGGCCGCAGTGGCCGTGGCTGGTGTATTCACACAGGCAGACGTCGGTTATTACTAAAAGCTGCGGGTAGAATCTCTTTAAAGCTCGCACGGCTTCCTGTACAATGCCTTTGGGGTCATAAGCTCCGGAAGCAACTTCATCTTTTTCTGCCGGGATGCCGAAAAGAATGACGGCCGGAATGCCCGCAGCAACAACCCCTGCCGCTTCTTTAACCAAATTGTCGATGGAAAGCTGGTAAACGCCGGGCATGGAGGGCACCGGATTTTTTATACCCTTACCGTGGATTACGAAAAAGGGATATATAAGATCCCTTATATTTATTTCTGTTTCCCGGACCATGGCTCGCAGGATTTCATTTTGCCGCAGACGCCTTGGCCGGCGCACGGGAAAACCTGTCATTGGCGGCCCACCTCCGCAATTAATTTATTCAGCGGCGATTTCTGCATCAGTCAAATAACATGCCGGATCGGCTTCCCAGAAATCGCCGGTCAAACTCTCGGCCCTGGCACGGCAGTTGCCGTTACACAGATCCAGCCAGGCGCAGGTACGGCAACGTCCTTTAAGGAGGGGCTTGCGATTCCTTAAACCTCGTAATAATGGGTTATTCAAATCAGTCCAGATTTCTCCAAAGGGACGTTTCCGAACGTTACCCAGGGTGTGATTAAGGGTAAACTGATCGGGATGGACGTTGCCGGCCCAATCTACGGCGCCGATGGCGATCCCGCTGCGGTTACCGCCGTTAAGGCGCAACAATTCCAGAACTGCCGCCGCCCGTTCCGGATCGCGGCTGCGCAGGTGCAGGTAAAGATATATACCGTCGGCATGGTTGTCTACGGTTAAAATCTCCACTTCCCGTCCCTGTTCCTTCAGTCTTTTAGTTCCTTCTATGAGCATATCCATTGCCGCCCTGCTTTCGGCGTGGGTCAAATCTTCCTCGGCAAGTTCGCTGCCCCGGCCGCTATAAACCAGGTGATAGAAACAAGCCCGGGGAATTTTTTCTTCCCGGATAAGATAGAAGATTTCCTCCAACTGATCGATATTGTTGCGGCTCAAGGTAAACCGTAACCCCACCCGTTGGCCCACAGCCAAGCAATTACGGATGCCTTCCAGGGCAGCCGCAAAGGCTCCTTTTTGTCCCCGGAAGGCGTCATGTTTTTCTTCCGCCCCGTCCACACTGATGCCTACATAGCTTATGCCTATCCTTTTTAAATCACGGGCTGTACCGCGGTCAATAAGGGTACCGTTGGTAGAAAGGGTTACGCGCAGGCCTTTTTGTACGGCATCGTTCATTAAATCGAAAATATCCGGTCTTACCAGGGGTTCTCCTCCGGATAAGAGGAGTACAGGGACGTGGAAAGCCGCCAGTTGCTCAAGGAAATCCCGGGCCGTCCTGGTATCCATTTCTTCCTCACCCGCCGGGGAACCGGCGGTGGCATAACAGTGGCGGCACCTCAAATTGCAGGCGCGGGTACAGTTCCATACTACCACCGGACCGGCGCCCCGGCGTGCGCCGGCTGTGGCGCCGGAAACCTCCCTGCTGTAGCGCAAAGAATCGCCAAAGTAATCGTCATTGAAAAGAAGTTTTGTCAGGCTTATCACTTTGCTTCACCCGTTCCCCGGCTGATATAATATTCCAGCATGGTCCGGATCAAACCTTCTTCTGTATATTCTGCGGCCGTAGCCGTTACCTTTAAGCCCATCTCTATAGCTGTAGCCGCCGTTATGGGACCCAGGCAGAATATATCTACGTTCTTCATCAGATGCAGGCCTTTATCCCCGAGGGTTTCCAAAAACGAACGAACTGTAGAGGAGCTCGTAAAGGTAACGGCCGCTATTTTACCTTTTTCCAGCATTTCCCGTAAAATGTCGACATCATTTGTCGCTTTAACCGTCCGGTAAGCGGCAATTTCCACCACTTCCGCCCCTTGCCTGCGGAGATTTTCCGCTAGGAACGGCCGGGCGATATCGGCCCGCGGCAGGAGGACCCTGCGGCCTTTTAGTTGAGGACCGAGGCCGGCGGCGACGGCTTCCGCAACGTATTCCTGCGGCCGCCAGTCAGGATAAAGGCCCCGCTCTTCCAAAGCCCTGGAAGTGGCCGGACCGATGGCGGCAATCTTTAGATGGGCCAGAAGTCGCACGTCGAAACGCTTTTCCTGAAGACGTTGCCAAAAAAAGCGCACACCGTTGGCGCTGGTGAAAATCAACCAGTCAAAACCCTTAATTTCGGCAAGGGCGGCATCGAGGGCTTCCCAATCGGCAGGCGGCCGGATTTCAATTGCCGGAAAGAGAAGGACTTCGGCACCCAAAGCCGCCAATTCCTGGGCCATGGTTTCCGCCTGGTTCCGGGGTCTGGTGACGACCACCCGTCGTCCGAAAAGTGGTTTCCCTTCCAGCCAGGCAAGTTTTGAGCGCAGGGAAACCACCCGTCCCACCACGATGACGGCCGGATTGCTAAATCCGGCCTCCCGGGCCCTGGCTTCGATATCGCCCAGGGTGCCGGTAAGGGTTTCTTGCTCGGCCCTGGTTCCCCAGCGTATAAGGGCCACAGGCGTGGCAGGTTCACGGCCGCAGGCCAAAAGTCGGCCGACAATGGTGGGCAAATTGGCCATGCCCATGAGAAAGACCAGAGTATCAACGGCTCCCGCAAGGCCCTCCCAATTTATAGCACTATTCTCTTTTCCCGGATCCTCGTTGCCGGTAATAAAGGCCACGGAAGAGGCCAGGCCGCGATGGGTTACGGGAATGCCGGCATAGGCAGGTACGGCGACGGCCGCCGTAACGCCGGGAATTACTTCAAAGGGTATACCTGCGGCTTTAAGGGCCAGGGCCTCTTCCCCACCGCGCCCAAAAACAAAGGGGTCACCGCCCTTCAAGCGTACCACTTTTTTACCGCGACGGGCCAAATCCACCAGAAGTTTATTTATCTCTTCCTGATTAAGGGCATGGCGGTGCGGCGCTTTACCAACGTAAACTTTTTCAGCATCCCGGGAAGCATAATCAAGGAGGGCGGGATTAATCAGGCGATCATATACCACGACATCGGCCTGGGCCAGACAGTCACGCCCTTTGAGGGTTAATAGCCCGGGGTCCCCCGGTCCGGCACCGACGAGAAAAACCTTACCGTTAGGCATTGCCACCCTTCAATTTTACCTCCTCTAATATAGTCCCCGCACCCCGGTCCAACAGTTTGCGGGCCAGTTCCCTGCCGGCAGCCTCGGGAGCGCTAGTTGCTGCGGAAACGAAATCCCTTAAAACCCTTCTGCCGTCCAGGCTGGCCACCATCCCCTGGATAATCATGGCTTCTCCTTCTACTGTCGCCAGGGCGCCTATGGGAACCTGACATCCCCCTTCCAGGGAACGTAGAAAGGCCCTTTCCGCATATACGGCGGCAGCCGTTGGTGCATGATTGATGGCGGCCACAATCCGGGCCATTTCTTCATCATCGGCACGTATCTCGACGCCGATGGCCCCCTGCCCCACGGCCGGCAGACATATGCTGTAGGGCAGGGTTTCCCCGTGGATGCGATTGAGATTTAATCTTTTTAACCCCGCCGCCGCCAGAACGATGGCCGCTAAACCTTCCCTCTCCATTTTAGCAAGGCGGGTGGGAACGTTACCACGTATATCTACCAGTTCCAAATCGGGACGGAAATGGGCCAGCTGGGCTTTGCGCCTGAGGCTGCTTGTCCCCACCCGGGCCTTTATTGGTAAAGTGTTTAAAGTATATCCTGCAGGAGAAATCAAAACATCGGCCGGTTCTTCCCGCCGTCCCACAGCGCCAATTTTCAGGCCTTTCGGCAGGGAGGTCGGCATATCCTTCATACTATGGACAGCCATATCGATAACTCCGTCCATGAGGGCCACTTCTAGCTCTTTGGTAAAAAGGCCCTTGTCGCCGATACGCGCCAGGGCCACATCGAGGATTTTATCGCCCTTAGTCTTAAAGGTAATTAGACGAAAGGTGAGATCCGGCCAGGCCTTTGCAAGGGACTCTATGACCCAACGTGCCTGCCAGCGTGCCAGTTCGCTGTCCCTGGAGCCCACCTTTATCTCACGCATGATTTTAATTTCTCCCTTCTGCCGCCGCCGGACTTTTCCGGTCGACGCCGTGTTCCGTGCCTTGCCCTTCAGATAGGTTAAAAAGTTCATGGAGGGCTTCGGCATATAAGTGTCCCCGCGGCGTAGGGGCGGCCTTTTTCAGATTAACTACAACATCGTGAAGGAGCTGGTTGGCAATGGAATTGGCAAGTGAGGCTACGATTTTCTTCTGCCTGGGCGTCAGCTCACCCAGACGATTGTAAGCCCGTTCCAGCTCCGCCGCTTTAATAGTTTCAGCTTTTTCCTTCAGGGCTGTAATCGTCGGTACTACATAGAGGGTTGCCAGCCAGCGGAAAAACCCTTCAACTTCTTCGGCAACTATAGCCTCCGCCTGACGGGCGGCACGCTGCCTTTCTTCCAGATTGGTCAGAACCACCTGCTGCAGGTCGTCGATATCAAAAAGCTTAACCCCAGGTAATTCTCCTACTGAAGGTTCGATATCGCGGGGTACGGCTATATCGATAAACATTAAAGGTTTTCCCGGCCGCTTCGCCAGGGCCCGTGCCACTTGTTCCCGGTGAATGATATAGTGACTGGCCGTCGTACAGCTAATTATAATATCGGCCCGCGGCAGGTATTCCTCTAAATGGTCAAGACGTATTGCATGGCCCTCTATTTTGACGGCCAAATCGACGGCCCGTTCATAAGAACGATTAGAAACAAGGACGGTTGTTGCTCCTTTATCTTTCAAGTATCGCGCAGCCAGGGTGCTCATCTTTCCGGCCCCGATCACTAAAATGGTGCGTCCCTCGAGGTTGCCGTGAAAGACCTGGCGGGCCAGCTCGACGGCGGCATAGCTTACAGATACCGTATTGCGGTCGATACGGGTTTCCGTCCTTATTCTTTTCCCCACGTTGATGGCCTGTTGCCACAGGGTGTTGAGAATGCCGTTAGTCGTACCGGTAGTCCTGGCCATTTCGTAAGCCTCGGCCACCTGGGACAGTACCTGATCTTCACCGAGGATCATGGAATCCAGCCCGCCCGCAACCCGGAACAGGTGGCGGACGGAGTGACGCGTATTAAGGGTATAAAGGTAGTTTTCTAATTCGCGATCGTCCTGCCGACAGTATTTTACCAGGAAATTCTTACCCTCCCTGATCCCCGCGTCTTCCTGCCGGCAGGCTATATATATCTCCGTTCGGTTACAGGTGCTTAAAATTACGCAGCCTTCAACGCCGGTTGTGTTCTTTAGCTGTCTTAAAGCTTCCGGCAAACTGTAGCGGGTAAAGGCCAGCTGTTCCCGGATTTCCACCGGCGCCGTACGATGGTTTAAACCGACGGCAACGATAAACAATGCTTCACCCGCTCCTTTGCCAATTCTTCTTTTCCCCGGGCAACCAGGCGAAACAAGATCTCATCGCCGGTTAAAAGTTTAAGCATTTCTTCCCGCCTTTTTTGGTCATTAGGCCATATTTCTTTAAGAAAAGGGCGCAGTTCTCCCAAAAAGTTCAGCCAAGGGCCGTATTCCGCCCCGATTTCTCCTTCCAGCTTTTTTTTCAGCTGGCGTGCCAGGGCCGGACTTTTACCGCCGGTGGAAATGGCAATTTGCAGGTCGCCGCGCCGCAGTACGGCCGGTACCATAAAGGTACATTGTTCCGGAGCATCGGCTACATTGACAAATATGCCGGCCTGCCGGCAGTCGGCGGCCACTCGGGCGTTGACCCCGGCATCGGCGGTAACGGCAAAGACGAGCGTCATGCCTTTAATATCATCGGGTCGGTAGCAGCGACGCCACCACACCAGTTGCCGCGCCAGGGCTAAATCCGCCAGGCGTTTGGTAGCTTCCGGGCTAACCAGGGTAACGTTGGCCCCCGCTTCCAGGAGATTTAAAACTTTGCGTTCGCCAACCCGTCCGCCGCCGACAACCAGGCAGGGGCGTCCTGATAACTCCACTACCATAGAATATAGGCCCATTATATACCACGCGTCCTTACAAAATACGTTAGGCCAACTAATATATCGCGCGCCCTTCCCGGCGGCAGTGCAAGGACATGCTGTCTGGCCTTCGCCAGGTAACGCTCCGCCAGCCCCAGGGAATAATCAATGCCGCCGCAGTTTTTAATAAGATCTATGACTTCCTGAATTTCCATTGAAGTTTTATCCCTTTTGGCTAAAAGACAGGCCAATTTCTGCTTTTTAGGCGAAAAACGCAAAGCGTAAATAGCCGGCAGGGTGATAACCCCCTGGCGCAGATCGCTGCCTATCGGCTTACCCAATTTCTCGGGCTCTGCGGCCATGTCCAGGACGTCGTCGGTAATCTGGAAGGCCATACCCAGATTGCGGCCGTAACGGTAAAGGCTGCCGATTAAGTTCTCGCTTGCTCCGGCGGCTATTGCCCCCAGCTGACAGCTGGCGGCAATGAGCAGGGCCGTTTTACGATATATTCGCTTTAAATAATCCCGTAAAGTGACGCCAATATCAAAGGCTCCGGCCAGCTGATAGAGTTCCCCCTGCACCATTTTAACACTGGTGGAAGCCAGGATTGACGGGATGCGGGGATCGTCATAAGCGGCTACCAGGAGAAGGGCCCGGGCAAAAAGATAATCCCCAGTATGCAGAGAAAGCTCTTTGCCCCACCGTGCCCAGACCGTGGGCCGTCCCCGTCGTACAGGGGAAGCATCGATGACATCATCGTGGACCAGGGTGGCCATGTGAATCATTTCCAGGGCGACGGCCAGGGGAAGAATCTGTTCCCGGGGGGCCCCGCAGCATTTAGCAGCAAGGATGGCAAAGGCCGGGCGCAGTCTTTTACCCCCTGCCTGTACCAGGTGCCGGGCCGCCTGAGTTAAGATGGGGTCGGGGGCTTCAACCTGGCGCAATAATTCCGCCTCGACCGCTTCTAAATCGGCTTGTACCTCCTGCCAAAGGGGAAACTCTTTCATGATTACATTATACCACCTATAGCTATTCTTGCCGAGTGTTTTCTCCTGCCAAAAAGGTCTACCTGACCAGTTGCGGCAACTTTTTTAACTGATCAAACTGCCGGGCCAGGGAGGCGTTAGTCTTGTCTACCTGCGCCAAAAGCCTGGATGCCTCTCGTTCATCCCCTTGAGAAGAAGCAAGGACGGCCTGCCAAAGCTGAACTTCATCCTTTATCTGCCCGTCGACGGCTGCCGCCTTAAGATTGGCTGCCGCCTCTTTTGTCAGTCCCAGGAAATACTGGCCGATGGCCGCCTGCAGACGAAGGGTCGGCGTCAGGGCCACTCCCCCCTGCTGGTGCAGTTCTTTTAATTCTCCAAGGGTGTTTACCTTCTCCTGTACGTCGTCCGGCAAGGACGCAGCCGCCTGGAACATCTGCCGGGCGCGATCCTGCTTGCCCGCCTGGAGGTAATTAATGCCGGCAGTAGCATAGGCCCGCCCTAAATTCTCCCACACTGCCCCCACCCAGGGCGCTATTTGGCGGGCGCGTTCCATGGTCGCGATGGCTTCTTCCAAGGCTCCGTTCTGCCAGTATGCTTCAGCCAGACGGTTTAATACGTTTAAATTAAATGGATCTTTAAAGCTTGCGGCCAGGGCCGAGGTCAGGGCCTCCTTGTTCTTCCCCTGCTGCAATAAAATGCCTGCTAGGTCGCTGTTGTACGAGGCGGTAAAGGGGTCATAACGACCGGCTTCTTCTAAATAAGAGGCCGCGGCATTAAGGTTGTTGCGCTGCAGGGCGACTGCCGCCCGGCGGGCACTGTTCACACCGGCCAGGTAGGAAACGCTAAAGAGTATAAGGATTAGCGTTAAGAATCCGGCCCCCGTAACGTAGGCCGCCCGTTTGTTTTTCCATTCTACCGCGGCCATAACTGTTTCCTGGCCCAGGCGTTGTTCTTCCATATTACGGATCAATCCGAAACAGGCCCAGAGCATTATGGATATAGCCCCCAGGGCGAGGTCGAAATCCAGGGCCGCGTGGAGACCGAGGTTTAAAGCGGCTGTAGCAACGGCTGCTACTTGAAGGCGCTCTTTGCCGTTCAAAGTGCGATAGTTGGCAAGGGCGGCCTGTAAGAAAAACAACCAAATCAGGGCCAGCACGCCCAAACCGGTCAGGCCGGTTTCTACGGCCACCTGGGCGTAATCGTTGTGCACCTGGGTAGAATTATAAAAATAGCTCTGATACTGGCGGTATGCCGCTTCCCACCCGCCGCCGCCAAAGCCCAGGAGGGGGCGTTCCCGCACCATTTTTATTGCATCTTTCGTCCACAACAAACGTTCTTTGCTGCTCTTCGTTTCTAAATTGATGTCTTGCAGACGGTTCATTATTTGGGGCGGCAAGATGCGGGCCAATAGACTGCTTGTCTGGCCTTCTACGGCTGCAGGACTTACGGACATTTGGCGCTGGACCAGGATAAAGCCACCACCAAGGAAAAGGACAAGAAGGGCAATACCGGCGGCCCAGCGTGCCCGGGCGGTAAACAGGATGCGCCCTGTCCCCTGAATTACAAGTTGACCGCTTAGGGCAACAACCAGGCCCAGGATAAACCAACCCCACGCGGGTCCGTAGGCTTTAGCCACAGCCAGGGGAATAAATCGGGCAATACCGAACAGGGCGGCGCCACCGCTGACAGCGATATGAGCCAGGGTATTCAGGCGATAGCCTCTAGGCGCCAGCAGCCAAAAGAGAAGAACCGCCCCCGGAAAAACTAATAAAGCCCCCCTGGACCCCGTTCCCAGAAAAACCATTAACAACAGGTAATTAGCCGCAGCGTACAAGTAACGACGGCGACTATCGGATTGGCCCCAGAGATAAAAACCGATGAGGCTGCCGGCTCCGACGTAACTGGCCAGGGCATTGGGATACTGTAAAGTGGAGTAAAAACGTCCTCCCACAAAACCGTCTTTTATATAAACAATTTCCGTGGCGCTGAACAGGGCTGCCAGGGCGGTGCCAGCGGCGGCCAGATACATGGTGTTAAGCAGGTAAAGGGAACGGCGCTGGCCGCCCAGGCGGGAAACAAGCCAGTAAGTTAAAAAATAAAGGAAAACCTTGGCCACCTCGGCTACGGCCAGGCTGCGGCTGGCCGGCTTGACGGCAGCCAGGATATAAACTACTACCAGGGCCGCTGCGGCAAAATCCAGGGGATGGTTGAGAAAGGCTACTTCCCGCCGGGACAGCTTCCATAAATATGTAAGGAAAAACAACACGGCGGCGAACAACAAAGTCCAGCGTTGCTCTACCGGGAAAAAGAGACCGCGAAAAAAGGGCGGGTAAAAGAGGAGTAACATTAGCCCGCCAAAGGCCAGGAAAAATAAAGTCTTGTTACCTTCTTCGTTATTCACCTTTTGCTTTTTCCCGCTTTTAATGGCACTTGTCAGGGGTATTACTTTGCCCTTCTTGTTTTCTTCTTTTGTATTTGTTTCAACCGGTTTTCTTTTACTACGCGCCATACCCCAGACCCCTTTCCACGTCATTTCTAACCTATTCATTCGCCGCTTCCCTATCCTTTTCCTGCTACCAGGCTATATCTGGAAGACCAACCCCTTATAATCATCTTTTTGACGAGGAGGGCTTGGGGTGCTATGCTTAAAGACAGGGCAATTGTGCTGATGGGAGATGACTTAAAATATGCCGCGCCGGGAATTGCTAATCATTGATCATTTTGAAAATGAATTGGCCGTGATTAAATACGGCCACCACACCTTTACCTTACTCCGTTCCCTCCTGCCCCGGGCAGCCAAAGAAGGCGATGTTATCAAACTCGCTGTGGTCCTGGATGCGCAAGCCTCTGCCCGGCGAAAAAAAGAAGCCCGCTCTGTAGCAGGCGTTGAGTTTGAGGAGTAAAAGCTTTTGTTTACCGGGATGCTGCATCTACAATGGCCCTGATTTTAGCGTCTACCTGCAGGGCTATTTCGTCCACGCCAGCTCCAGGAAAAAACTTGGCGAGAATGGTGGGCCGTAGGGCACTGATGTAAGTCTGGCCTTCCCTGGTGAAAACATTAATCTTACAGGGCATCATCAAGCTGATCATTACGTCTTTAGCCAGAACTTCATAAGCGTAATGGGCATTGCAGATTTCAATGATTTTTAAGGGTTCTACAACATAGCCCTTGCTTTGCAAGGTTGCTTGGACGTCGTGGATATGAAGTACCTTCATACCTTGCGCAGTAGTAGCTTCTTCCACGGAAGCGACAGCAGCGTCAAACCCTTTATCAGTGGCCACCGTATAGTACATCCCTTGCGTTGTCAAAGTATATCCCTCCATATAAACTTCTATTGTTTCAATAATACTACTTTTAAAATTCGCCGTCAATATAGCGGCCATTCGCCATCACATCAGGAGTTCTTTGCCAGGGCGACGAGGCATCTTATCGCCTGGTAGGCTTCCAGGAAATCGGCGCCGGTGTAAATTACGGTAACGGCATCGCGACGCTGGCTGCGGGGTAATATTGCCGCCGCCGCCGCTCGGGCCGGGTCATTAAATTTGATCGTTACTGTTGCCGGGGCCGGTGCCGCAAGGGGATGAAAGCTCCTTTTGTTGAGGGCCTTGATCAGTCCCTGGCGGATTTTTTCCCTGGCCAATCGTGGAGGGAGGGAACGGGCGGCATGATAATTGAGGGCTTCCTTAACGATAATGATTTCTACCCCGGCCAGCAGGTTTTTGGCTTCATCGGCAAGAAACTGATCGCCGCTCACGAGAACTACCGGAACGCCAAAATAACCGGCCAGCAGGGCATTGAGGCCTAATTCACCCATCTCCCTGCCGTTAACCTCCAGACTGTGAACTATATCGCTGATGGTGTGCGCCAGAACGCCGCCGCTGCCGGAACGGGCATGATAACCAATGAAGCAGGCGGCCGCAAAACCCTTTTCTATCCCCTCCATCATGCCCAGCTTTTTCGGTGCGCCGCTGATAAGCTGTGCCCCGGGGTGCAGGTCTTCCGGGAGGATGTTGTGCATCCTGCCGTGGGCGTCATTGACGGTTATGCCGGTAGCCCCGGCTTCAAGGGCGCCGCGTATGGCGGCATTAATTTCAGCCGTCATTAGTTTCCGGGATCGATGGTACTCCTCCCCACCCATAGCTTCTACCTGTTCCCAGATAGTTATCCCGGCAACGCCTTCCATATCGGCGGATATGTAAACCCGCATCCCTATTATTCCTCCTTTAAAGAGACTAAATGTCAAAAGGGCCTGACCGGCCCTAAGAACAACTCCTTCATGATTTATGAATGTAATGGTAACCTAGTTTTGTGATCTGCTCGCCAATGATTTCCAGGCTTATCTGGGGCAAATAATAGGTGATCACCACCCAGCGTCGTTCTAAGATTACATTGACACCGGCTACCCCGGGGAGGCTGCTCAGGGCACTGCTGATTTTCTTGGCATCTTCCCCTGTACGCATGTCGCTGACGATCAGGGTGACGGTTACCTGCCTGGGTTCAGTAGGATAACCATAATGTGAAATTTGCCGGAATTGCCCGCCCAGGATTTCAACAGCCCGTTGGCTGTACCAGCTCATCTTTTGCATCCTCCTTACAATTTTTTCTTTCTGTTGCCAGGTGAGCACCCTGCCCACTTGCCTATCCTCAAGGATTAAGGCGCCGGAATTCGACCCCCTTTTGCGAAAGTAAATAATCGATAAAGGAAGGAGTAATCCTTTCGGGATCGTAAATTATTTTAACCTTCTCGAAATCTTCTTCCTCGGCTATCTGGATTTCTTTTACCAATACTGCCAGGGTCTGATAAATTGTTTCCCGGATGGACTGTGTTTTAATGCCGGATATAACGTAATTAACTTCCTGATACCGGCCGGGTTGTAATTGTTCCTGGCGGGCATCAATCCACAGCCTTACCCTGTGTTCCATGTTTGCCCACCTCCAGCTCCCTACTTTCCCTACTTTATATATTCTATGCAACGACCCCCTTTTTGCCGCCTGTTTTTTAGGTCCCTTCCGTCTTGCATCAACATATGCTGTAATAAGTAATTTTGGATGAAATGAGGGGTGAAAGATGACCAAGGTATTCTGGGGAGACGGCAGTCTACCGCCCTGGGAAATCGACGCCCAGGCTAAACCCTTGCTCCCCCTTCTCTGTCGCAGTATGGGAATAAACTTTTTGGAAGACGGCGAAGGAAACTTCATCCTCGCGCCCCCCCTGGCCGATCAGACTATAGTCTTACGCTCCCTGGAGTCTCAGGTACAAGAACTTGACATGCTTCTTGCGAACATAAGCCGGGAATTGCGCCGACGGGGTGCAAATGTTTTAATTGTGCCCGCTGCAGCCGGCGATGAACGGCTTTTGCCCCTCTGGCAGACTCAGGTCCTTTTTTCCTTCACCCGCAGGGAAACAGGCAGTCCGGAACCGGCTCTTCGCTTTTTTTATCCTTCCAAAAGACGTCAGGAAAGCCTGAGGTTGATAGCCGCCCTGGTTCAGGCCATGCTTCGTTCAGGCAAAGCGCTGAAATATAGCATCCCCGGCTCCTGGGAAATTTTTAAAAATTTCCGTTACCGACGCTTCTTAAATACCACCGTAGTACCGGCAATTTTAATCGAATTTATCCAGATCAACCTCGACCATGGGGTAACTGCCGACATAACTACATGGTTGGTTAGCGGTTTAACCCAGTATTTCCAGAAGCCCCTTACTGAAGAAACAATTTTTAAGCTCCAAACCCTCCTGCAACGTTTGCGCGAATTTTTGCCGCCGGCTTTGCCAAAGGAAAGCAGCTTCGGGGAAAGCAAAGTTCTACCTGCGGGTACTCAGGCGGTAACTATGGAACCGCAGGGCCGGATCGCGACAGTAAGTCCGGAAAGTAAGGCGGCCGTCGAGGAGGAGAAAGGGGAGGCCGCGGTTTTGTCCGGGATGGCGGGCACCGAGGAAGGTACGCCCCCAGTTCCTGCAGAGGAAGCGGCAATCACACCCTCGGGAGCGGAGGCCGGGGGAAGTACACCAGAAAAAAGGGTAACAGTGCAACAGAAAGAAACTCCGGAAGTGGTTACCCCGGAAGGTGCAAGGCGGCAGGCCGGCGAAGTAAAGGATATAACAACAGCAGCCGCCGACCGGGGAAAACCGCCGGACGGTACTCTGGTTTCCGGCAGCAATACCCTTCGCCAACAGTTACCCCTGGAGCGTTCCACTGGCGCCTGCCGGGTTAAAAACCGACACCGGGGCAACCCCTTCGCTCCCCCAGGCGACGGCCCGGTGTTTATCTTTAAGCGCCCCCTGGAAGCCGGCCCGCTTCCAGCCGTTTTTCCCCAGGAAGTCCTGGAACGTATGGCGCCATTGCCCCTCCAAAGCCTTTTACTGCCTTCTCCCTCTGCAGGTACGGCCCCGGCCGGACTTCCTAACGGCGATGGGCTTCATCATAGAACGACAAAACCGACATCTGGTATGGCAGTCCACAGTTCGGGAAACAACGATACTTTGGAAGCGCTTAAAAAATTAAGCGCCGCCATCCTGGCGGCGGAACGGCCGGGGCAACCGTTAAACGGCGAAGCACCGTCAATTTGACGGTGCTTCGTACTTCCTGCCTTCTAGAAGCACTGGGCCGGTGGTGTCGGCGGACAGACGCCGGGAGCAACAGTGCAGGGAGCCGGTACGCAGAAGCCGTAGCTGGGCACCAGGAGCTGGACGGAAAGGATGGTCTTAATAACAACGCATACCTGGAAATCACAGGTAACGGTGATGTTACCGACACCTACGGCCGAGACGACGCAGTTGCAGAAAAGCAAGGTGCTTTCGGAGCAATCTACGGTTACTCCTTCAGGAGCGCAAAGGGTGACGACTTTGGTGAAGGTAAAGACACGATTGGCAGTTTCAGCTGGAGCATTGGGGTTGGTCAGGGTTATTGGAACAGAGACGACTATGGTCAAAGTAGCAAAATTGCCGGTAGTTGGTACCCGGTTAATCACGTTGCAGGAAATGGTCCCATTCAGGGCACAGGGGATAGCCTGCCCTACGGTAAAAGTCCCGGTAACAAACTCACCAGTAAGACCCGTCGTTACGGTTGTATCCCGGGTACGGCTTTCCACCTGGAAACAGCTGTCATAAACCTTGTCAACGACAATACACTCGATACGAGTCGGGGGCGGACATCCTTCCGGCGGGCACAGACCGGGAGCAACGACGGCCTGCTTGACGCTCGCTTCATCAGCCATGTTTGAACTTACCTCCTTGCCAGCAAATATTTCGGGTTAATGCCTGGTATATAATATTGACCTCAACGAGTGGATGTTACCGGGAAAACATATTTTGCTGCCGGCAATCAAAATTATATTTTTCTGCCAGGAAAGCATATGCATTAGTTAGGTAGCCGCGGTCCAGGGAGGTGATGGCCGTGATAAAGTATTTAGCTACACCGGGTGATAGCTGGCAGTTAGTCTTGCACCATAACATATTACAATACGGTTATATAGCTACCGGTGAGCCCATGGCCGGCCTGGAGGACTGTACTGCCGTTATCGATCCTGCCGGTCGTTTACATTTAGTGGCAACACTGCTTAATAAACGGTTAATTTATGCCCGCTGGCAGGGTCACCGCTGGGAAAGTAGTGAGTTGCCGGTAAATGGTTCCGTCCTGGGCTTTGTCCTCGATTCCCGCCGGCAGCCGCACCTCTTATTAGAGGAAGCCAGCAGGTCGGAAATTGTCCATCTCTACCTTGATGGCAACCGCTGGCAAAGGCAGTTTTTACCTTTTAACCTTACGGCTCCTCCCTTACTATTCAAACCCCTGCTCCTTGGGCGGCTTTTTTTTGCCGGGCAGGACGCCTCCAGGGAAAGGCAGCTTGTATTTTTAACAATTTTTGATCCTGCCACAGGCTGGCAGGTACCCCGTCCCATCATTGGCGCAGAACCTGGTAACAAAATTTATGCTTACTGGTTTGAGGGATATCTTTACCTGTTATCCTGGCACAGCCGGGAAAAGGACTACTCGCTTTTTTTATACGTAGTCGATCCGGAAAAAAACACCTTGCGGAGGCTCTGCCCGGGAACAACTGTTGATCTTCCCGATGACCGGCCGGTACTCCTGGCTAAGGAAAAAACCTTGCTTTTCCTCTGGACATCCAGCAGCCGCCTGGCCTTTTGCTTATCCCAGGACGGCGGCAGTACCTGGCCACCACCCCAGAGCGCCTATTTCTTTTTTCCGGCCCGGATTAAAGCTGTAGAGGGGCCAGATGGCCCCTCCACCAGGCAGGTGGTTTTCACCAAGATCAGCGGTCTGGAGCCGGACTGGCCCCTGGTAATCAATTTTGAGCCTCTTTTTTCTTTGTGCAGGGCGGTCCTTGTAAATCCCGACAGCAGGAATACTCCTTTTAAGCAATGATTTTAGATAATAAATGGCACAACCACACCCAGGAATAAAGGACCAAAGACGAAGGGGAACCTGCGGGCAGCGCCAATTAACAAAACAGGGTCTTTATCCATATCGGAATCCATCATATGATGCCACATCATCATATCATGGGCCATAGGCATCATCTCAACTACCCTGAATTCCTCCATCTCCCGGTAGCGAACCATTAAAACTACATGCTCCATACCGAAATGCCTGGGATCAGGAATCCCCCGGGCAACAACCAGCAACTCCCGCTTTTCTATATCAATGATACCCATGCCCATGGCACCAGGACAATGGTGGGTGGGATGCATCATAAAGCAGTGGCGCCGGGGCATTACGTGAGGCATGATGGGAATGCAAATACGCTGGCCGGGAAAGATCAAATTAGGATCTGTAATTTGCGGGTTGGCCGCCAGGATCTGATCCACTGTAGTACCGAACATGCGGGCAATGCCGCTTAAAGTATCGCCGGGTTTGACGATATAGATGAAGCCGTGGGGGCAGTGATCCCCAGGTCTACCCGGTATGCAGAGCACCTCGCCGGGGTAAATGAGATTGGGGTCCTTTACCTGGGGGTTGGCGGCTATCAAAGCATCCAGGCTGACATTGAATTTCTGGGCGATGGAATACATGGAATCGCCCGGTTGGACGGTATAATGGAAACCGCCGGGACAGGGTACGGGCATTCTTTTAGGGATGCACAATACCTGGCCGGGATAAATGAGATTGGGATCCCTTACCTGGGGGTTGGCGGCTATAAGTTCATCAAGGGATATACCGAAATGGCGGGCAATCAAATACATGGTGTCACCGCTTTTGACGGTGTAATGGAAGCCGTGGGGACATGGGGGCACCATGTGCTGGGCTGTCGCCTCGCTTACAGTTGCCTCAGCTATCCTGCTTTCGTCGCTCATAAGGCCGGTCTCCTTTCCTTGAAGGCATGGTTTGCTAGTATAAGGTATGAAACCGGCCGGCTCCTGGTGACTGAAAAAGCGCCCGGTAAAGGGCGCTCTAATTATTAATGGTGCTTACCTTTTGGAATAAGTATAATAATCAATTCCTGTACGCCTTCCGGCCCGGGCCAGCATTTCACCTGATATCCGGTTGGCCTGGCGAACGATTTCAGTTTCATCAACCTTCACCAGCCGCCCTTCCCGAACGACGACCTCACCGTTAACAATGGTCGTATCCACCAACTGGCTATCACCGCAGGTAATAATAGCCGCTACCGGATCATGCTGCCCCCCGGCAAACCCCAGGTCCTCAAAGTTAATTATAATCAGGTCCGCCGCCATTCCCGGCGCCAGGAAGCCGATGTCATCGCGGCCCAAAACTTCAGCGCTGCCGACAGTTGCCAG
The DNA here is from genome assembly GCF_039233145.1 of Moorella humiferrea. Lineage (NCBI taxonomy): Bacteria > Bacillati > Bacillota > Clostridia > Neomoorellales > Neomoorellaceae > Neomoorella > Neomoorella humiferrea. The sequence goes on from NZ_CP136419.1 coordinate 1,330,190, forward strand.
ACGCAAAACTTCTTCTGCTGTCAGGCCGTTATTACCGTAAGCCAGTTTTTGTAAGAGATAGGCAATACGCATTTCGTTCCACATATTAGAGGAGTCATTACTGGCACTGCCATCCACGGCCAGCCCCACCCGGGCCCCGGCAGCCAGCAGGTCCTTCACCCGGCAGACGCCGGAAGCCAGTTTCATATTGGAAGCCGGGCAATGGGCCACCCCGCTTTTCGTCTCGCCCAGCAGGGCCACCTCGGCGTCGTTTAAATGTATGGCATGGGCAAACCATACGTCGGGCCCCAGCCAGCCCAGATCGGCCATGTACTCCACCGGTCGTCGGCCAAATTTTTCTTTACAGAAGCGTTCTTCATCCAGGGTTTCGGCCAGGTGGGTATGGAGCATGACACCGTACCGGCGCGCCAGGGCGGCACTATCTCGCATCAGTTCGGGAGTTACAGAAAAAGGTGAACAGGGAGCCAGGGCAATACGGCACATGGCGAAGTGACCAGCCTCATGGTACTGCCGGATCAGGCGCTCGCTATCAGCTAATATCTCGTCTTCTGTTTGCACCACTTCATCCGGTGGTAGGCCACCCTGACTTTTGCCCAGGGACATGCTGCCCCGGGTGGCATGGAAGCGGATCCCCAGTTCCCGGGCCGCCTGGATCTCAATATCAATAAGTTCATTCCCCTGCCCGCGGGGAAAGACGTAGTGATGGTCGCTGGAGCAGGTACAGCCTGTTTTCAGCAATTCCCCCAAGCCCACCAGGGCTCCCAGGCGAACCGCTTCGGGCGTCAGCTCGCGCCAGAGTTCGTAAAGGGTCACCAACCAGGGGAACAGGGGTATATCCTGGGTTGCCGGGATATTGCGGGTCAGGGTCTGGTATAAGTGATGATGGGTGTTAATCAGGCCGGGGAGGACGACTTTGCCCCGGGCATCGATAGTTTCCGTACCTTCGTCGACGGGCAAGTTGCGGCCGATGGCCTTGATCGCCGGGCCTTCTATTAAAAGATCGGCCTGCCGGTAGCGACGGCCCTCCCCATCAAGGGTGATTATCCATTCGGCGTTTTTAATCAGCAGAGCCAACCCCAAATTCCCCCATTCCTTCGCCTCGGCGTGCCGCCAGTTCCCCGGCAATACGAACGCCGGAACTGGTTCCGATACGGCTGGCCCCGGCACGGATCATGGCCATGGCCGTCTCTAGATCGCGAATCCCTCCGGAAGCCTTTACTCCCACGTCCTTTCCAACTGTCCAGCGTAACAACCGCACATCCTCTACCGTCGCTCCCCCACCGGCAAAACCAGTGGAAGTTTTGACAAAATCAGCACCGTATTTTACAGCGATTAAAGCTGCCAGGATTTTCTCTACATCATCCAGGAGGGCTGTCTCAAGGATAACTTTAAGTATCCTTTCCCGTCCTATACCTTCCTTCACGGCCCGGATCTCTTCCCCGACCGCCCGCAGGTTACGTTCTTTAAGGGCACCCAGGTTCAGTACCATATCGACCTCCTCGGCGCCCCTGGCTGCAGCTTCAACGGCTTCTGTGACCTTTACCAATTTCGAAGCGTTACCATGAGGAAAGCCGATGACGGTACAGACCTTCACCCCCTGGCCGCGTAGATATTTTGCGGCCAATTCCACCCGGCAGGGCGGTACACAAACGCTATAGAAATTGTGCTCTATGGCCTCCTGACAGAGTTGTTCAATGATCGCCCCCGTGGTCTCAGGTTTTAAAGCTGTATGATCTATTAACTGACATACATCCTGCTCTTGAAGGTTGATATTTACGGTGGAAGGCGACTCGGCCAGCGAGGGTTCCCAATTAAATTCCGGCAAGTTTTGCTTTAGTTCTTTCAGGGCCAGCGCATACAGCTCCCGAAAATCTGCCGCCTGCATCATTAACACCTTCTTCTTCATCTAAGGCTGCGTTTGGCGTTGCCTTTCATAAGCGTAGATGGCCTCCAAGACCACCTTGATTTCCTTTTCCCAACCTTCAACCAGCCGCTTGTTCTCCGTTTCATAGATAACTTCGCCCGTCACCAGGTTCCCGGAAACAGCACAGATGCTGGCAGCTTTACAACGGCGCAAGTAAGCCACCGTAAAGATGGCCGAGCTTTCCATCTCAACATTAATTACGCCCAGGCGGGACAATTTTTCAATCCATTCCGGGGTTTCGCCATAAAAACTATCGTCGGAGGCGCAGATGCCTACGTGGAGGCCAAAATCCAGCTCGGACTGCAGCCGGCGCGCCGTGGCAATGAGCGTGCTGGTAAATTCAATATCCGGAACGGCCGGGAAAACATCGGGTACATAAAAGCGTGAAGTGCCTTCATTCTTCATGGAACCGCAAGATATTAACAGGTCTCCCAGGGCGATGCCGGGCTGCAGGGCTTACCCGGTGGGTTTCAGTTTGACCAGCAGTTTGGCCACGGCCGCAGCCACTTCGGCACGGGTGGCAGCCTGGTCTGGCCGGAAGGTTCCGTCAGGGTAACCGTTCATAATTCCGGCCGCCATGATTTGACGAATGGCCTCCTCGGCCCAGTGACCCTGGATATCGCGGGGCTCTCCCGGTTTAAGACCCAAATAGGCGGCCAGGCCGCGGAAAATGGCAACGGCCAGGGTTTGCTGCATTGCAGGCGTAGCGAGTTGGGTCGCCACGCTGGGGTTGCTGATAAAACCCATCTCCACCAGGACTGCAGGAGCATCGGTTTCCCGCAGGATATAGAAATTCGCTTGGCGGACGCCCCCGTCGGGCCAGCCGGTGGCCGCCACTACTTCAGCCTGGATTAAGCGGGCTATCTTTTCCGCCTCGCCTCCGGGAGCCAAAATAAAGGTGCTGACATAGTTCGGCTCCGGAGTGCCTGTACTGTTGACGTGCAGACTGATGATGAGATCTACCTGTTCCCGGTTGAACAGGGCTGCCCGGTCGGCAAGGGAAACGTCCTGGTCCCCTGTCCGGGACATCACCACCGCCACACCTGCCTTCTGGAGCAACTGCTGCAACAGCAGGCCCACGGCCAGGGTAACAACCTTTTCCTGAAGACCGTTGGCGGCGACGGCCCCGGGGTCGCTGCCGCCGTGGCCGGGATCAATACCTATCTTAGGCAATAAAACCACCCCCGCTTTAAGATATGCTTTTAATGTAATTTTAAGTTCCGGGGGTGAAACCCGACCAGCAGCGTAAATTGCTATTTACGCGCCTCCGGCTCCTCTTGCCGTCTATTTACCGGCTTTATAATACCGGGTTTCGTCATGGCCGCCGGGGTTAAGATGCCGTCCAGTTCTTCCGGCGTAAAAAAACCTTTTGCCAGCAAGATTTCTTTAACCGGACGGCCGTGGGCTTCCGCTTCCCTTACCACCTCAGAGGCTCTATCGTAACCGAGATAGGGTAAGAGGGCCGTCACCAGGACGGGGCTTTGTTCCAGCATCTCCCGACAGCGCCCGGCATTGGCCGTGATACCGTCGATACATTCCTCACGAAAGATACGGGCCGCCGCCGCCAGCATTTCCAGGGATTCCAGCAGAGCGTGGGCGATAAGGGGCGCAAAAGGGTTCAGCTCCAGGTGACCCTGGCCGGCAGCCATGGCGATCAGCATGTCGTTGGCCATGACCTGCATGGCCACCTGGTTGACCATTTCCGGGATCACCGGGTTGACCTTGCCGGGCATTATGGAAGAACCGGCCTGGCGGGGCGGGAGGTTGATTTCCGCCGGCCCGCCCTTTGGACCGGCGGAAAGGAAACGCAGGTCGCCGGCAATTTTATGCATGGTCACGGCAGCGGCCTTTATCAGTCCGGAAACTTCCACAAAGACGTCCATGTTCTGGGTGCCGTCGATCATGTTTTCCGCCCGGGCCAGGCCCAGTCCCGTCAGGCGTCTCAGATAGTCATTGACCAGGTAAATATATTTTAGCGGAGCGTTGAGACCGGTACCAGTGGCCGTACCGCCCAGGTTAACCTGACGCAGGCGCTCCTCCACCTTATACAGCCGCCAGCGATCCCGGGCCACGGCTTGGGCGTAGGCGCCGAACTCCTGCCCCAGGGTGACCGGAACGGCATCCTGGAATTCAGTCCGGCCGATTTTCAGTATCCCGGCAAAGGTGGCCTCCTTTTCCTGGAGGGCCTCCTGGAGCCGGGCCATTTCCTCGGCCAGGGGCAGTAAAAGGCGGATGGCCGCAATCCGCATGGCGGTAGGATAGACATCGTTGGTGGACTGGTGCAGGTTGACATGATCGTTGGGGTGGATGGTAGCATAATCGCCCTTGGGGAGGCCCATGATTTCCAGGGCACGGTTGGCGATTACCTCATTAACGTTCATATTGGTCGAAGTACCGGCTCCGCCCTGGAAAGCGTCGAGGAAAAACTGATCGGCCAGTTCTCCCCGGGCTACTTCCCGGCAGGCGGCGATAATGGCCTCTCCCTTGTCCCGGGGTAGGTAACCCAGATCGAGGTTGGCCCGGGCGGCGGCTTCCTTGACGACGGCCAGAGCCTTAATTATTTCCGGGTGGACTTGATGTCGGCTGACGCGAAAATTCTCCGCCGCCCTCAAGGTATGGATGCCGTAATACGCCTCGGCCGGTATTTCTCGGGTTCCCAGGAAATCATGTTCCCGGCGGGTAGACATGGCGTTCCCTTCCTCTGAACCTGAACTCTGTCTGAACTCTATCAGTCTCTATTGTAGCAAAATGCCCACGTCCGGCAAATCCGGGCAACTGAAAAGCGACCGGCGAGGGAAAACGCCGGCCGTTCCGCCTGGAGATTATTTATGTACGTAAATGTGGGCATCCCGGGGCAGGGCCAAGCCAGCGGCTACTTCTACAGCCTTTACCATACCCGGGAGTACCGGGCAGGCGGCATGGGGGCAGTGTTGCAGGAATAATTCCCGCAGGCGGCTATTGCCTTTGAAACTTATCTCGTCCATGGGATTGAGGGTGCCCAGTTCGGCGGCAATTTTCTGGATGTTGGGACATGTGGTTTTAACGGAAAGGTTGCAGGAGAACATATCCGGTGCTTCCGCCAGAACTTCGGTGGTAAAACCACAAATACCAGATTCCACCCTTACTTTAGCCATAGTGAAGCTCCCTTCTACTAGAAAAATAAATTTTACTCGCTTTTAACAGGAGCCCAATCCCCATCTTATCCTTTTTCTACAGGTGAGTCTTTAACGGTGCATAAATGTTCTGTTCTGCTTTTTAAATACTCGAGAAATATGGCCGCCGTGGCCAGGTTCGTGGCCGCCGGAACGTTGTGCACGTCACAGATGCGGAGCAATGCGTTTATATCCGGCTCATGGGGCTGGGGAGTCAGAGGGTCCCGCAGAAAGATCACCAGATCCAGACGTTTTTTGGCCACCAGGGAGCCCATTTGCTGGTCTCCCCCCAGGGGACCGGACATGAGACGGTGGACCTTAAGGCCGGTGCGTTCCATTATCCTGGTACCGGTAGTCCCGGTGGCTATCAGGCGGTGCCCGGCAAAGATATGTTTATGGCGGTCAACGAAATTGACCAGATCGTCTTTCATGCGGTCGTGGGCAATAAGAGCGATACGCATTAATCATCCCCCGTGCTTTTTCTCGCAATATTTGAGCTGTCGCCATAGTTCCGGCGGACAAAGGGACTGTAAAGAAACTTCGGCAAAATCCCCGCACCCGGTAAAAGGGGTCGGTCCCCAGTCATAGCGGCGCACCCCCGCCGGTATTACATTTTGTAATGAAAGCCAATAGCGTACCAGTTCATCTTCACCACGGTTAACGATTGTTTCCCTTAAATCTCCTGCCCGCCGCGTAAGGGGGCAACAAAAATAAGTGCGGCAGATGAGGGGACGGTATTTATAAATGCGGCACCGCCGAAGGTTGGGTTCTAAAAAAATACAGTAACCTTCTCCATCGGTGCGCAGAGTTATGTCTACGGCCCGTCCTTGCACCCTTACCCGGCAGTATTTTGTCAGCAGTTGCGGGAGGGACAATTTTTTATCCGTCAGCTCATAAAGGCCCTCTTGGAGAATTAATAAGTCGATACTCGTCAGGGGCAAGCGCCCGCCACAGCAATGATCGCAACCAAGGCAGTCGCCGTCAGTATAGGGGCGGTAAAGGAGGGAACGATCCAGCCCTTCTACAGCGGCGATATAATCAGCCACGCTGGCCTTCGGAGAGACGATCCGCAGGTCGTAGCCCTGCCTGCCGTTTACCCGCCAGTAGCGTACCTGAACGGGATTCTGTTCTTGCTTTGCGCGCAATCGCCAACCTCCTGCCAATTATTTCTCACTCTTCTTCCCGCCACTCCATCAGGGCCAGGGGGAAGGGTTCCAGGGCCCGTTCCAGGACCCCGTGGATAAAGGCCAGGAGCACACCGTAATTAACTATCGGCACGCCGGCTTCTTTAGCGAGCTGGATGCGGTAGAGCATTTCCCGGCGGTTGATCATGCAACCGCCGCAGTGAATGATCACTTTATAACTGGCCACATCTTCCGGATAACCAGTTCCGGAATACCAGGAAAACTGTAACTCGCCGCCCACATACTGCCGCAGCCAGCGGGGTATCTGCACTTTACCGATATCATCGGCCTGACGGTGATGGGTGCAGGCCTCGGCGATGAGAACCCTGTCTCCAGGCCGTAAGTTTTTAACAGCCTTGGCTCCCCGTACCAGTTCCACCAGATCGCCCTTATACCGGGCAAATAAAATGGAAAAGGAAGTCATCCAGATGTCGGGGGGAGTATCGGCCGCCACCTTCAGGAATGCCTGGGAATCCGTAATCACGATTTTCGGGGGCGGGATCTTCGTCAGGGCTAGCTTCAGTTCCCGCTCTTTCACCACCAAGCCCATGGCGTCATGATCCAGCAAATCCCTCAAGGTCTGTACCTGGGGCAGTATCAGGCGACCCTTCGGTGCCGCCTTGTCAATAGGCACCACCAGAACGGCCATCTCTCCCGGCCCCACCAGGTCGGCGACGATATAGGGTTCCTCAAAATCGGCAGGAGCGGCTTTAATCAGTTCTCCCTTAAGTTCTTCGATACCCTGCCGGGTGAGGGCGCTGACCGGAAGGACCCGTTGACCTACGATTTTTTCCAGGTCGGGCAACAATTCCCGGCCGCCCTGGTCTATTTTATTTAAAACAACAACTACCGGTAAATTTTGCTCCTTTAAACGCTTTAGAAGCTCCACTTCATAGGTCCCTACGCAGGCGCCGGGGTCCAGGACCAGGATGGCCAGATCGGTACGCCGCAGGACTTCCATGGTCTTTTTGACCCTCAGTGCACCCAGTTCGCCCACATCGTCAATTCCCGCCGTGTCGATGAGAACGACCGGTCCGAGGGGTAAAATCTCCATGGATTTAAGGACCGGATCGGTTGTCGTACCGGGAACACTGGAGACTACGGCCAGTTCCTGATTGGTCAGGGCGTTGATCAAACTGGATTTGCCGGCATTGCGGCGACCAAAAATGGCGATATGCAGGCGGTTACCCCTTGGCGTTGTATCCACAGTTCCCTCACCTTCCCGAAAAAATTTCCCGACCGCCGAGGCAAGGGATTTTCAGTAAAAAACGGGAGTTTATCTCCCGTAGCTTACAACTTTAAGAGGTGTGTTTAGCGGCCTTCTCTTTAGCCGAGCCGTCGCCTTCGTCTATCTTGGCCGCTTCTTTGATTTCCTCTGTTACCGAGCTGGTGGCATTTTTAAATTCCCTAATGCCCTTTCCCAGGGCGCGGCCCACCTCGGGCAGCTTGCCGGGACCGAAAATAATCAACGCCAGGACTAAGATTAATATCAATTCAGGGGCTCCCAGACCGAACATCTTTCTCACCTCCTGCTTAAATTATTGTACATCCGGTTTGTTTAAATTTAAATACTTTCTTCCTCAGCCCTTTCTTCCCTTTTACGTCTTACCAGATAAGAGATCCAAATGCTCACTTCATAAAGGGCAATTACCGGTAAAGCCATCAGGGTTTGAGAAATCATATCCGGCGTAGGCGTAAGAACAGCCGCCAGTATGAAAATAAGCAAAACGGCATATTTACGGTTTTTGGCGAGGAAACGTGGTGTTACAAGGCCAAGATGAGTGAGCAGCATAATAACAAGGGGAAGTTGAAAAATCAGTCCAAAGGGCAAAACAAACATCGTCAGGAAACTAAAATAACGGGATATGGATATAAGCGGAGTAAAACCTTCGCTGGCACTTACCAAAAGAAAGCGAATGGCCGCCGGAAAAACTACGAGGTAGCCGAATATAATCCCGCCGAAAAAGAGGAGTATTGATGCCGGCATTACCATATAAACCAGGCGCCTTTCATGGCTGTGGAGGGCCGGCAATATAAAGCTCCATACCTCCCAGAGAATCACCGGTAGAGCCAGGAAGATGGCCGCTACAAAAGAAATCTTAATGGTTGTAAAAAATGCCTCCCACGGTGTGATAAAAACGGGGTTTATACCCAATGATTTAAGGGGGCGTAAAATCAACTCCAGCAGCTGGGCGCGGAAACCGAAATAAACGGCAACAGTCGCAATTACCAAAGCTATAATGGATACTATAAGGACCCGCCGTAAGGCTTCCAGATGCTCGGTGAGGGTCATTGATTTATCTTCCAAAGCTCCACCCCCTTTTCACCATACCCTTCGGATAATTACATTATAACCCCACTAAAACCTTAGGGCAACCTTATCTCTTAATACCCACGTGGACAGCCACAATCCCACCTGTCAATTCAAAATAACGGGCGTTGTCAAGGCCCAGTTCGCGGAAATATTGCAGTATTTCCGCCTGGTGGGGATAACCCTTAAGGGATCGTGGCAAATAGCTATAGGGGCCGTCTAGACCAACCCCCAGGCGCCCTATTAGCGGCACCAGGTAATCAAAGTACAGGTAATAAAGTTGTTTAAAAAAAGGCAATGTCGGCTTGGCTAATTCCAGCGATACTACCCGTCCCCCCGGACGGACTACTCGCCTCATTTCTGCAAGCCCTTTTTTAATATCGGGAAGGTTACGCAATCCAAAGGCTATCGTAGCGCAATCAAAGGAGTTATCCGGAAAAGGGAGGTCTATGGCATTACCTTCCACCAGACGAACCAGGTGTCCATTAGGATCGTTGGCCAAACGGGAAGAGGCGATCTCCAGCATTCGCGGGGAAAAATCCAGCCCCACCACCTGACCATCGGGAGCCACGGCCCGGGCCAGCTCTAAGGACAGCATGCCGGTACCACAGCAGACGTCCAGGGCCTTGTACCCAGGTTTCAGGCCGGTCTGAGCCACCGTAAAGCGGCGCCACCTGCGATCGCAGTTAAAACTGAGAATAGTATTGAGCAAATCATAGCGGGGGGCTATGGCGTTAAAAATTCCGCGGACATATTCTTCTTTACCGGTCACAGGGCCATCACCTGTTTGGCAGGTAGTTTTTCGCTTAAATGAAAAACCAGTTCTACCAGCAAGTCCTTGACTGCTTTGGGTGCCAATTTTTCTATAGCCTGGCCGGCTTTTACCTTAACAGGCTGCCCGTTCCACAATTTGCCTAAAAACATACCGATTTCTTTCCAGGCCTCGACCTTCTGGGGCTCGACTTTACCCAACTGACTGCCCAAATAAGTTGCCATAGTAGCCAGGTATTCTCGCAAATGCGACCCGTCAGCGGAAACAGACTTTTCATGCCGTCCGGCGGCATCAAGATGAATTTGGCAGATCAACCGGGAAAGCGGTACTAAAAATTGGAGATTACCGTCGCGACATAAAAGATCTAAAAAGCGGGCATAGAAATAATCGCCCACCAGGGTTTGCACGGCTACTTCATCTTTAACGTCGCTATGCATCAAGGAGGCGAGGAAGATAAACTGAAAAACGGCTGCCAGGGATAGAGCCCTAGAACCGGAATATCCTTGGGTATGGGCACTTAAAAGGACCAGGGCAGGCAGGAAATCTTCGTCTAAGGGATTGAGAACAGGCATAGTTACGGCCGGCAGCCCCTGCTTCTGCAGGCGGGTTTCCCTTTCCAGGCGCAGATGCACCATTTGCAGTTCCGGTCGCAACAGTTCGAATAGGGCGGTCAACTCCGGCCCTCCTAAAAGAAAATGATTATCTTTTAGTTATTCTATACTTTAAAACATATTCCTGCTGGTTTTGATTACGAAAACACTACAGGCCCTGCAAGTTTCCTTCCTGCAAGGGCCTGTCAGCACCTACCTTCGCTACTACCTTTACATGTAGGTAATAAAATAAATATCCCTCCTACAGATTTACCGCTGCCGCCCGAGGAGGTTCCAGGACGCCCCGTTCAATTTCGGTAGCGTGAACTTCGCTGGCCTGGAACTGTTCGGTTAAATACCTGCAGGCATCCCAGGGGTTTACCCTTTCACCACAGGTAAACACGTCTACGGCAGCATACCCTAACTCCGGCCACGTGTGGATTGCCAGGTGCGATTCGGAAATGACCACCACGCCGCTGACACCCTGAGGGCTGAATTTATGGAAGCAGACTTCGCGAATTTCTGCGCCGGCCTCTAGAGCGGCTTTTACCATGATTTCCTCGATCTTTTTGATGTCATTTAAAATCTCGAAGCTGCAACCATAAACCTCAGCTAAAACATGACGGCCCAATGCGCGCAATTATCATTCCTCCTCTAGGATAAAAGTGGGGCATGACATCAATCAAATCCAATTGTACCCCCACTCCCCCTTATTGTCAACTAAAAATCGCGCGCCTTGTCGGATAAAGTTGAGGGGCTATTTTCGGGCCACCTCGTGTCCGCCGAATTCATGGCGCAGAGCGGCCACCACCTTGGTGGCGAAGCTCTCCTCCTGCTCGGAGCGGTAACGCATCTGCAGGGCTGCCGTGATTACCGGTGCCGGTACTTTCAGGCGCAGGGCTTCTTCTACCGTCCACAGACCCTCACCGGATGAATAGGCGATGTCTTTAATGCTTTCCAAAGTGACGTCCTTGCTGAGGGCCTTTTCCATAAGATCCATAAGCCAGCCGCGGATTACCGAACCATGACGCCAGACCCCGGCCACGGCCCTGAGATCCAGTTTAAAGGGCCCTTTAGCCAGAACTTCCATTCCTTCGCCGATGGCCTGCATCATGCCGTATTCGATGCCGTTATGGACCATTTTGACATAGTGACCGCTGCCGGGAGGACCGGTGTGCAGGTAACCCCCGGGAACTGTTATATCCTTAAACAAATGCTCGAGGTAGGCAAAAACTTCATCCTCGGCCCCCACCATGCAGCAGGCACCGTAGCGGGCCCCCTCCATCCCGCCGCTGGTACCAGAATCGGCGAAGCGAATACCCCTGGCCTTCAAATATTCGTAACGCCGCAGGGTGTCCTTATAATGAGAGTTACCCCCGTCGACGATTATATCACCTGGAGATAGCAAAGGTAACAAATGCTCGATAACCTCATCCACGGCTGGGCCGGCAGGGATCATCAACCAGACCAAACGCGGCGTCTTAAGTAGGTCTACCATTTCTCCCAAACTATAGGCGCCTTTAATTCCTTGCGCCGCAGCATAATCGACGGTAGCCTTCGTACGGGCATACCCTATCACTTCGTGACCATGATCCAGCATATTGAGGGCCAGGTTGAGGCCCATTTTGCCTAAGCCTATTAAGCCAACGCGCAAAATCGCATCCTCCTTAAAATTTAATCCTTTATCAAACTTATTATTTGCGGCTAATCGTTTTATACACCCGAAACAAGCGTGTAATAAATAAACGAACATAAAAAAAGACGCCTTTACAGCGTCCTGTAAAAATGGTCGGAGCGACTGGACTTGAACCAGCGACCTCTACCACCCCAAGGTAGCGCTCTAGCCAAACTGAGCTACGCCCCGTTTTTCCTCTGTGCAAAGAAAAGTATAACACCTGACAAATGGCGTTGTCAAGGGGCGATTCTGGCGCAACCCGGAGCAAGTAAAATTATTTATTCTGCAAGGCGCTGTGCAGATCGCACAGGTGCCGCCTTTCCTGGCGTAACAACTCATCAATCATTGCAGTCTCAGTTACAGATACAAGGTTCTTTAAGCCGCTGAAAAACAGCAGGGCATCCTTTTCAAACTGGATGGCGAAATTCAGGGCCTCTTCATCATTGGTAATCTGCTTGGCTAGGGTCTCAGGATGCAGGTCCTTATGGAAAACATTGCTATCCACCAGGGCCTGCATGTAGGCCTCATACTCCCCCGGGTAAGACTCCGGGGGATCGTATGGAGTTGCTTTAGAAGCTAGTTGCTCAAAATCCAGGATATGCTGGCCTTCTTCTAAGGCCAAACGTTGGAAAAGCTTGCGGGCTCTATCATCCCGGGCGCTGGCAGCCATAGCTTGATAAAAGGCCTGGCCCTTTTGTTCAATGGCCCGGGCAAATGCGAAGACTTCGCTGGCGTGGAACATAAGCCACCCCTTTACTGGTATAGTATTTATCGTCTTCTAGCGCACTTGACCCTCGCAAGTGCTACAAGGACCCGCCCCCGCAGTCCGGTATATAGCAGTTGGCGTCCACAAAACTGCAAACCGACTGGCAGGAAGGACATTTCTCCGGCGGCGCTTCGCCTTCAAAGGCATAACCGCACGCGGAACAACGCCACTTGTTCATGTCTATGTACCTCCGTCTATGCTTCAGGCTCAAACAGTTCTTTGCCTACACTGCAAACCGGGCATACCCACTCTTCCGGTAATTCGCCAAAGGGCGTTCCCGCAGGGATGCCGTTTTCCGGGTCGCCTTCGACCGGGTCGTAGACATAACCGCATACCGTACAAATGTATTTTTCCATTGCTTATTCCTGGTTCAAAAAACCTAACAATTACTGACACATCATGTCAATCCTTATTAGGCGGCCTCCCCATGACCAGGCTTTTCGCTCCTTTCGGATTTGATTTGCCTGCCCCTGGGAGCAGGCTGCGCGACAGGGAGACCTCGGCCCCGGGAGTCTCACCCGGACGGGAGAACGGCACTTCACGGGCGCAAGGCGCGGCCTTAAGGAGAACCATAAAAGTTCCCGCCTTGCGTTGACCGTCAAGTGGTCCAGCACTTTATTCTTTCAGGTGCCGGACGCCTCCGCGCGATCTGTTAGATGCGGCCTACCGGTTTGTCCGATACCGGCTAACGGGGTCACCTACTTGATAAAGCGAGCTGCTTCAAGTCATGCCAGACAGAATAAAAGGATTCCTGTTTATAGCGGTCTAAGCCGTTATGAACGGAAACCTTTTCGCCCAGCCGCATGATTTGCTGCTTCACCTTTCGGGTCATCCCTTTTCCTTCCCCAGGTAAGGAATTCGCCTTTTGGTTCAGCTTTTCTTTAATGGCTTGGATTTTTTGTTTTAACTCTTTGGTGATGTGTTCTTTAAAACCTATTGCCCGGCGGGCGATTGCCAATGCGGCGGCATGGTGGATAGTTACCCCGTACCGCTCCATGTATTTCCAATAGCCGATGGTGGAAGTGTGAGCTGGCCGGACCGGCTTTACGCCGACGCCTTCTTTGTAGGCTTTACGGATAATAGCTTCGGTTATCTTCCGGTAAGGAAAATTGGCCGCCATGCGGTTGAACTTTTTATCGGTGTCCAGCCGGTCTTTGCCGAAGCCCAGGTCTTCTATAGCGATAGATTTGCCTAAAACTCTGGCGATGTTCACCACTACCTGGGCCAGAACGCCGATGAGGTAAGTACGTCTAAAACTGCGGCTGTAAGCCAGTTCCGGTATCTTGAGGTAAAGGAAACCGTTCGGGTGTACTATCGTCTGAAACTCTCCGGCAAACTTGTGCAAGGCTTTGGGATAAGGAACAGTGAAGCCTTCCGGCCAGGGCTCGGGCTGGCCAAAATAATTAACGTTAGCCAGAGCTACCCCATCTGGGTTGGTGTCTATCCCAAGGTAGCCGCGGTTGGGGTCGGTCACCAATTCAGGCGCCGTCACGGTGAAGGCGATATGGACCCTGTACCGGTTGTCCCGGCATCTAATCAATTCAACGTTATAGGGTGCGCCGGAAAGAAGCAACCCCCACACCTTGAGCCGGTGTTTTTCCGGCAGCCAGAGCTCTCCTTCCACCCGCGGTGCCCTGGTCATTATGGGCCTTCCTTTGCTGTCAGTACCTTTTTGCTCGGATAAATGGGAAATAGTGACTGCCAGGGTAAATCTCCCCTCCTGGTAAGCCACCTTCATGTTGGGGTTGCCGCCTTTTGTTTCGTCGCCCCGGGCGTATAACCGGTTCTGCCGGGTGTGGCGCCATTCTTCCCGGCTGGTCTTGCCCCGGCAGATCTGCCGCCATAAGGCCCGTCCCCCGAATACTACCTTGGGGATAGTGCCGTTGGCTTCATGTTTCTGGAGTTCGGCCAGTTTGGCGGCAAGCTTTTTGACCCGGGCTTTGCGGCCGTGGAGAATACGTTTGGTTTTCTCGATTTTTGCCGGGTCTTTGGCCTTGATCGCTTTGTCCAGGACCTTTGCAGCCCAGTGGAATTTCTTTTTGGCCCGGCTCAGCTTGGTTTCTGTTTCCTCGATTTCTAACGCTAGGAGTTCCTTTTGCGATTCTATGATAGCCCTCGCTTTCAGTATGGCGTCGTCACAATAGCGGGAGTTTAAGCCGAATACCCGCTGGCCTTCTTGTTTGAGTTCTTCCCGGGAACGGCCTTCCATAAGCCGGTTGAAGGCCCAGCGCTCGCAGGCGCAGAAAAGCCGCATCTCAGTATCCAGCGGGTCTTCATCCCCCCGGCCCCATTTCTTGGACCGGTAAGCGGGGTAAGCTTCCGGAAACCACTCGCCGCAGATGGTATACTTAAGACCGCCGTTAAGTTCACTCATTCTCTTTTTGTTCTTTCGCTGTTTCTTCATCCAGCTCCACTCCCGCGATTAGTTCCCGAAACCCCTGCCTCACTTTTTTGCCGCCCCTGGCCCCGTATAACCGGGCAGAAAATGACGTGACTATGGCCAGCAAATCTTTCACCAATTCGCTTTGAGCGTCTTCCGGCTCTTTTTCCGCTATGGCGATTATTTCTACGCCGCAATATTTTAAATGACGCTCAATGTACGAATATCCGAAACGGGCCAGCCGGTCGGGGTACTCAATAATAAGTTTCTTATACTCACCCTGCTCGGCTAACTTGAGTGCGTTGGCCAGGCCACGGCGCTTCTGGTTCAAGCCGCTAGCCACGTCCGCAAATTCTGCCATGATAGCAAAACCGTGTTCTTTGGCATACTGGCGCAACCGCTCCATTTGTCGTTCCAGGTTGCCGGCGTCGGCCTGCTTTTTGGTGGACACCCGAGCGTACAGCACGACTGCCTCGCGTTCGCCAGTCAATTGGCCGGACTGTAGAAGCTTATTGAGTTCATCCATGGAGTACCGGCGCTGGCCTCCAGGCAAACGCACAGGCTTGATTAAGCCCCGCTTTTCCCAGTTGCGCAGGCTGTTGGGATGGACTCCCAATTTTTTTTGCCGCTTTGCTGATGGTTAATAGTTCCATAACTTTATGGTAAGCTTTTTGTTATGTTTTGTCATTATTTATTAATCTGTTGGTAACTGCTACTA
The DNA here is from genome assembly GCF_039233145.1 of Moorella humiferrea. Classification (NCBI taxonomy): domain Bacteria; kingdom Bacillati; phylum Bacillota; class Clostridia; order Neomoorellales; family Neomoorellaceae; genus Neomoorella; species Neomoorella humiferrea. The sequence continues at coordinate 1,345,662 of NZ_CP136419.1, forward strand.
ACCTCCCATCGTTTACTCATATTCATAATTTGATTTCCAGTGGCCGTGCAGGTTGCAATAGGCGCGGGCCGTGGCACTCCTGGATTCAGTACAAAAAACTGCCTCGGGAGCGTCGCCGGGGTCCAGGTGCTGCCGCAAGACCTGGCCGCCGGCCTGGAGCTCGATCCACTCAATGTAATGCTTTTCTTCCATTGGATGGGGAACACTGCCAACGGTCACTTTAAAACCGCCATCAACTTTAGTAACTACCGGTACATGCTTTTCCTTGCTGGCGTCTACGGTGTTCTCGTTCATCAACTCCATGGGTTTGCCGCAGCAGACCAGGGACCCAACTCCGGGATGGAGAACCTCAACGATATTACCACAAACGTTGCACTTATAAATTTGGCCGATTGCTGTCATGTTTGCACCCCTTAAAGATAAAAATTACTATTTTTAATTATTAATTCGCCATTTTTTTCATTTCTCCTTCTCCATAAAACAAAATATAAAGTTTTTTATTAACAAAAAATAGCTTATCTTGACTTCCTAACTTTGGCAAGGTAAAATGACGTCGAAAACTAAATAAGGAGGAAGAGTAAAATGTCAAATATTAAAGGTTCTCGCACCGAAAAAAACCTGCTGACGGCCTTTGCCGGCGAGTCCCAGGCTCGCAACCGTTATACTTATTATGCCAGCCAGGCCAAAAAAGAAGGCTATGAGCAAATAGCAGCCATCTTTTTAGAGACGGCCGATAACGAAAAGGAACATGCCAAGCGTCTCTTTAAATTCCTGGAAGGCGGCGAAGTAGAAATTAGCGCCGCTTTCCCGGCAGGTACTATCTCTAATACGGCTGTAAATCTTGCCGCCAGCGCCGATGGAGAAAATCACGAGCATGCCACCATGTATCCAGAGTTTGCCCAGGTGGCTGAAGAAGAAGGTTTCAAGGAAATAGCCGCCGTTTTTCGGGCCATTGCCCGGGCTGAAAAAGGACACGAAGAACGCTTCCGCGCCCTGCTGGCTAATATAGAAAACAATCGTGTCTTTAAGCGGGAAGAAAAGGTGACCTGGCGTTGCCGCAACTGCGGTTATATACACGAGGGCAACGCGGCCCCAGAAATATGTCCCGCCTGTGCCCATCCCCAGGCGTTCTTTGAACTACACGTGGAAAATTATTAAGGAGTGGTATGGCCATCCTGGTTGATAGCCGGCGTGAAACGGCGACTAAAGTTCAGGAGATTTTAACAAAGTATGGCTGTATTATTCGGGTGCGCCTTGGCCTCCACGAAACTGAGGCCTGTAGTGACGAAGGCTTGATTATCCTGCAGTTATGCGCTCCCGAAGTCCAGGTCCAGCAGCTAAGGGATGAGCTTAACGCCCTTGGCCGAGTGAAAGCCGAGGTAATAAAGCTCGCACTGGATGATTAAGTAGCCGCCCCTGTCTTACGGATAATATAAAGTTGCACCTGGCTCCTATGCCAGGCGATGCTTGCAAAAAATAAACCGAAAGGATGATTAAGAAACCATGGGCCAGCCCGTTACCATTGCGGAAGGTATTTACTGGGTGGGGGCCATCGACTGGAACATCCGCTACTTTCATGGCCCCGCCTTTTCCACCCACCGGGGTACTACATATAATGCCTACTATATTGTCGACGAAAAAACCGCCCTGGTGGACACCGTTTACGAACCCTTTCAAGGAGAATTAATTGCCAAACTGAAGCAGATCCAGGACCCGATGAAAATCGACTACCTGGTGGTCAACCACACTGAAAGCGACCATGCCGGCGCCTTTCCGGCCATCATGGACCTCTGCCCCAGCGCCCATGTCCTCTGTACTCAGCGTGGTTATGAGAGCCTGAAGGATCATTACCCGCATCTTGATTTCCAGTATACCATCGTCAAAACGGGAACCAGCATCAGCCTGGGCAAACGAACCCTTACATTTATTGAAGCCCCTATGCTCCACTGGCCCGACAGCATGTTTACATATATACCCGAAGAGGCCCTGCTGCTGCCCAACGATGCCTTCGGCCAGCACTTCGCTTCCAGCGTTCGCTTCGACGATCAAGTAGATGTAGGAATTGTCATGGATGAGGCAGCCAAGTATTACGCCAACATCCTCATGCCCTTTAGTAACTTGATTACTAAAAAGCTGGAAGAAATTCAGAAAATGAACATAAATATTAAAACTATTGCCCCCAGCCACGGTATTATCTGGCGGCAGAATCCCAACCGAATCATTGAGGCCTACACCCGCTGGGCTGAAGGCAAAGGTACGGCGAAAGCCGTTATTGCCTACGATACCATGTGGTTGAGTACGGAAAAGATGGCTTATGCCCTCCTGGACGGCCTGGTGGCCGGTGGCTGCGAGGTCAAGCTTTTCAAGCTCTCCGTATCCGACCGCAACGACATTATCAAGGAGATCCTCGATGCCCGCGCCGTCCTGGTGGGCTCGCCGACCATCAATAACGACATCCTGCCGGTGGTTTCTCCCCTCCTGGATGACCTGGTAGGCTTAAGACCAAAAAATAAAATCGGCCTGGCCTTCGGCGCTTACGGCTGGGGCGGCGGCGCCCAGAAGATCCTGGAGGAGCGCCTGAAGGCCGCCAAAATCGAGCTCTTTGCCGAGCCCGGCCCCACGGTGAAGTGGGTTCCCAAGACCGAAGACCTGCAACGTTGCTACGAACTGGGGCGGGAAATGGCGACCAGAATCAAGGATTAACAAGGAGGGAACATTTTGGATACCAAAGCCCTATATACTATCTCTTACGGGTTGTACATCGTCACGGCAAAAAAGGACGACCGCTTAAACGGCCAGGTTGCCAACACCGTCTTTCAGATTTCCTCGGCACCGCCGACGGTTGCCGTCAGCATTAATAAGCAAAACCTGACCCATGAATTCATCCAGGCCGGACGGAACTTTGCCGTCTCGGTCCTGGCCAGGGAGGCCCCCCTTTCCCTCATCGGCCGGTTCGGCTTCAAATCCGGACGCGAGGTAGACAAATTTGCCGGCTTAAACTACAAGTTAACGCAGGGAGGACTTCCTTACCTGGCTGAGGACACCCTGGCCTACCTTGAGGCTGAAGTAAATCAGACGGTCGACGCCGGCACCCACAGCATATTTATCGGCACTTTGAGGGACGCCGCCGTCTTGCGCCAGGGTGAGCCCATGACCTATGCTTACTACCATCAGGTCAAGCGCGGTACGACCCCGCAAACGGCGCCTACCTTCGCGGCCGCCCGGGTGGAAAGCGGGCCGGCAGCCGCTGCACCCAGGTACCGGTGCACTATCTGCAATTATATCTATGACCCGACCCAGGGCGACCCGGAACACGGCATTGCTTCGGGTACACCCTTTGAGGACCTGCCTGGCGACTGGGCCTGCCCCATCTGCGGCGCCGGCAAGGATGCCTTCGAGAAAATTTGATTGCGCTCCCCGGATTACTAAAAAGCCATCTGCGCGTCGGCAGATGGCTTTTTAGTGCAAATAGTTCAACTCAATAAGCATATAAGGTACCATACGGCCGTTTATTGTAGGGTATAAACTTGGTAAAAGGCTCGGCCAGAATCTTTTCGGCCTCCAGGTCGAAATAACGGGCAAAATCGCCCACAATTTCCCGCAGGCGTTCCTGGTCGGCGGCCGTAAGCGGTACTGCTTTGACTTCTTTCCCCAGGTAAAAGGGATCTACCTGACCGCGGATAAAGATCTCGCCGCCGTGCATCCCGGTGCCTACATAATTACCCACCATGGCTTCCCCGGGTTGCAAATCCAGTCCCAGGAGGACCAGGGTACCGCCGGCCATATACTCGCCGAAAAAATCCCCGGCCTTGCCGCCGATGACAATTAAAGGTTTTTTCTCCCGGAAGGCCTTCATGTGGATACCCACCCGGTAGCCGGCATTGCCACGGATGAAGATGCGGCCGCCGCGCATGGAGTAACCGACTATGTCGGTGGCGTTGCCGTGGATAATTACCGTGCCGTCGTTCATGGTGTTGCCTACTCCGTCCTGGGCATTCCCGAAAACCTCTATTTCCAGCCCGTCCATCAGGGCCGCCAGGTTGTTGCCAGGCACGCCGTGAATCTCCAGCCTGGCCCGGCCCCGGACCCCGGCACCGATGTAACGCTGGCCGTTGACGTTTTTTAAAACCAGTTCCCGACAGCCGTTATCCAGGAGGGTCCTGATGGAATCATTCAAGGCTTGATAAGACAGACCCTTGGCATTCAATGTTTTCATAAAAATTCCCTTCACCTCACTCTGCCAGCTTTTGCCGCCAGATGATTTCCGGCAAATTCAAGAGACCGAAATCCGGCCGCAACAATGCATCTTTAAAGGGCGCGACCTCAAGGCCTTCTTCGAGCAACTGGCGGTAGATGCCGGCCCGGTGGTCGATTTTATTGATCAGCAGCACGCCGTCCAGGCGGTTATCCTTTAAGACAAGCTTGCGGTAGACCAGGGCGGCAGGGTCTATTTCCGTCAGGACTTCATATCCCTCGTCGGCAGCACTGTTACCCATGCTGATAATATGCAGTCCTAGGAAACCGAGGGCGTTATAGGGCGGTAAGGGTTGATAGATCTCCCGTGCTCCGGCCATATTGCGGCCGGCTATTTTCCCCTGGATGGCGGCATGGGGTAGTAGAGGCGGACTGCCGGCCACCACATCCCCGGCGGCATAAACGCCGGGTAAGCCGGTGCTGAGGTCCGGTCCCACAACGACGCCGCGGTTAATGGTCACCCCGGGTAAACCCTCGAGCAGCTCAACGTTGGGCCGCACGCCGATGGCCATCACCAGGATGTCGGCCTGGAGTTCCCTGCCGGATTTAAGCTCCAGGTGAAGGCGGTCGTCTGCCTCCCGGTAGACGCGCGTCAGGGTATCATTTAAATAAAGATTGACACCTTTATCCTGCAGGAAGGTGGCAATCATGCTTGCCGCTTCCTCATCCAGGGCCGGTGCCCAGATGCGGTCGGCCAGCTCTACCAGCGTTACTTTGACGCCCCGCTGCACCAGGCTCTCCATGGCCTTGAGGCCCGTGGGCCCGGCCCCCAGAATGACAGCTTCCCGCCCGGGGATGGCAAAAGCCTCCAGGCGCCGAACGTCGTCATAATTAATAAAGGTAAAATAGTCAGCCGACGTCAACCCGTCGATGGGCGGTACAAAAGGTCGACCGCCGGTGGCGAGGAGCAAACGGTCGTAGGGAAGCTTCTCACCGTTATCCAGGTGGACCTGGCAGGCTTCCGGGTCCAGTTTTACGGCCCGGCGTCCCAGGATGACGCGGACGCAATTTTTTTCATAAAACTCTTGCGGCCGGTAGGGCATATCCTGGTCCTGGACCCGCTTTTCCAGCCAGTAGGAAATCAGGGGCCGGCCATAGGCATAATAGTTTTCCGCCGAGACGATGGTAATGGAGCCTTCCCGGTCATACTCCCGGATTCCGGCAACGGCGTTGACGGCCGCTATGGAATTGCCGATAATGACGTAGTTCATGCCCCTGCCCTCCTTTCCTCAAAGACGAGGGCCCGGTTGGGACAACCGGCCACGCAGGCCGGCCCCTCAGCCTCCCGACAGAGGTCGCATTTTAAGGGTACGGGGCGGCCGTTTTTCTCCCCCGGGCGAATGGCGCCAAAGGGACAGCCGACCACACAGGTCCAGCACCCCACGCATTTATCTTCCTGGCAGTAAACAATTCCCGTCTCCGGATCTTTGACCATGGCGCCGGAGATGCAGCCGGCCACACAGCGGGGGTCATCGCAGTGGCGGCACTGAACGGCTACCGAGAGGGGCAACCGCTCTTCCACAATCAGCCGCGCTGTACCCCTTAAATTTTCGCGCTTATAGGCCCGAAAAAGGTCGCGGCTGCGGGAATGGGCTACAATGCAGTTCACTTCGCAGAGGTGACAGTTCATACAATAGGCCGGCCGGGCATAAACTTTTTTCACCGATGTTCCCTCCCCTGCTACATTCCTTCGCCGGCGTGTTTGACACCCAGGAGCTTCAATTCCACTTCGTTCAAGCCTACGCCCCGCAGGTGCAGGCGGTTGCCGCGCAGGCTTTCAATGGAGTTGATGCCCATGCCGCCCAGCATTTCTTTGATTTCATGGGACCAACCCCGCAGCAGGTTGTAAAGGCGTTCGGCGCCGATTTCCGGATTCAGGCGCCGGCTGCGATAGGGATCCTGGGTGGCGATGCCCCAACTGCACTTGCCGGTATAGCATTTCTGGCAGAGGTGGCAGCCCAGGGCAATCAAGGCGGCGGTAGCGATGTAGACCGCATCGGCACCCAGGGCTATGGCCTTTACCACATCGGCGCTGCTGCGGAAGCCCCCGGCAGCCACCAGGGATACCCGGTTGCGGATACCTTCCTCGCGCAAGCGCTGGTCCACGGCGGCAATGGCCAGCTCGATGGGAATACCCACATGGTCGCGGATCATAGTAGGAGCTGCGCCAGTGCCGCCGCGAAAACCGTCAATGGCGATGATATCGGCCCCGGCCCGGGCAATGCCGCTGGCAATGGCCGCCACGTTATGGACGGCCGAGATTTTGACGGAAACCGGTTTCTGGTAACGGGTTGCTTCTTTTAAAGTAAAGATTAACTGCTTCAAGTCTTCAATGGAGTAGATATCATGATGGGGAGCCGGTGACAGGGCATCGGTACCTTCAGGTATCATTCTCGTAGCGGCCACAGGCGCGGTAATCTTTTCCCCCGGCAGGTGGCCGCCGATGCCCGGTTTGGCTCCCTGGCCGATTTTAATTTCGATCACGCGCCCGGCATTCAGGTAACCGGCATGGACGCCGAAGCGCCCCGAGGCCACCTGGACTACGGCGTGATCGGCATACTCGTAGAGATCCTCGGGCAGGCCGCCTTCGCCGGTATTAAACAGGGTGCCAAATGCTTTTGCCGCCCGGGCCAGGGATTCAAAGGCCTCATGGCTGATGGACCCGTAGGACATGGCGGAAAACATGATTGGGGTCTCTATGGGCACCAGAGGGGTGCTGGTTTTATCCTTGCTTTCCTCTCGGCTTACCGGCTCGGCACGGCTGCCCAGGTAAGTCCGCAGCTCCATGGGTTCCCTTAAGGGATCAATGGAAGGATTGGTAACCTGGCTGGCGTTAAGGAGCAGCCGGTCGAAATAGGTAGGAAAGGGCTGGTCGTTCCCCATCCCGGTGAGGAGCACCCCGCCAGTTTCCGCCTGCTTGACAATGTTGCGTAAGTGTCCTTCCGTCCAGTGGGCATTGGGCCGCATGGGCGGCGGGTTTTTATAAATAGTCAGCGCCCCGGCCGGGCAGATGCTGACGCAACGCTGGCAGTTGACACAGTTGGCATCAATAGCATAGAGGCGGTCGTCTTCCGCGTCGTACTTTTGCGCGTCAAAGCCGCACTGGCGCACGCAGGCCAGGCATTTAATGCATTTGTTATCGTCGCGAACCACACTGAATTCAGGTGGCATCAGGCTGAGAGTCGGCATTGGGATTCCTCCTCAACTAAGCCGATGACCGGCTCGCCTCCTTGCGGATACCATACCCGTTCCACGTCGGGACAGATTTCCCGGATGGCCGCTTCCTCGCTGGCCACATACAGGGTGGCGCCGTGGGAAGCGGCCACCAGGGGCCGCAGTTTGATGCGGTCGCTCAAAGCCATAAGGCCGCCGCTGAATCCGACAATGATGGAAAAGGGCCCGTTCATCAGGAGGCTTCCGTAAACAACCCGTAGACGGGTATAAAGATCGCGTTCTGCCGCCGGCAGGCGGTCGATTACCTGCCAGAAGGGAGCCGCCAGGACCTTCGCCGCCAGTTCCAGGGGCAGTTTATGGCGCCGAACTAGTAAATCGATAGCGTAGGCGACTACTTCGGTATCGGTCTGCAGGGTCATTTTATAACCGTACATTTCCAGAAAACGGCGATTGGCACCATAGGAAGAAATCTCGCCGTTATGAACTACCGACCAGTCAAGCAGGGTAAAGGGATGGGCGCCGCCCCACCACCCGGGGGTATTGGTGGGAAAGCGGCCGTGGGCAATCCAGGTATAGGCCTGGTATTCATCCAGGCGGAAGAACTCGCCGATATCTTCCGGATAACCCACTCCTTTAAAGGCTCCCATGTTTTTGCCGCTGGAAACGACATAGGCACCGTTGACGCTGTCGTTGATGCGCATGACCAGTCGGGTCATGAAGTCGGCTTCCGTCTCCTGGGCTTCTTCGATTTTCGCCAGCCTGGGGGTTACAAAATAACGCCACAGCAAGGGCGCTTTGCCGATGGACCGGACGTGACGGGTGGGGATACGGTCTTCGGCTTCAATATAAAAATTATCTTTAATCAGCTCCTCTACCTGGTTGCGGCTCAGCTTATCCTCAAAGAGGAGATGCAGGGCATAGTAATCTTTGTATTCCGGATAGATGCCATAGGCGGCGAAACCGCCGCCCAGGCCGTTAGACCGTTCCTGCATCAAAGCGATGGACTGGATGATGGCATTACCGTTAACCCTGCGGCCGTCTTTATTGATAAAGCCGCTGATGGCGCATCCTGCAGGTATCCGGTAGTCTCCTTCCCTGAGCATCGTTGCTCACTCCCTTGTTCTATTAAAACTTAGTCAAATACTGATCGATCTCCCACTGGTGCACCCTGGTACGATATTGTTCCCATTCCAGTTTCTGGGCCAGGGTCAGGCGTTCATAAATGTGGGGGCCCAACGCTTCCTTGATAACTTCATCTTCGGCCAGGGCTTCCAGGGCCTCATCAAGGCTTCCGGGCAGGACGCCGATGCCTTCTGCCTGAAGTTCAGCCGGTGTCATGGCAAAGATATTTTTATCGGTAGGCGGCGGCGGGGTCAGGCCCTTTTTGATCCCATCCAGGCCGGCCTTCAAAAGAACCGCCAGGGCCAGGTAGGGGTTACAGGAAGGATCCGGGTGCCGCACTTCAATGCGGGTGGAAGGGCCGCGTTTGGCCGGCACCCGAATCAAAGGGCTGCGGTTGCGCGGCGACCAGGCAATATATACCGGCGCTTCATATCCGGGAACCAGGCGTTTATAAGAATTGACCGTCGGGTTGGTTACGGCCGCCAGGGCGCGGGCGTGCTTCATGATTCCGGCGATGAAATGATAGGCGGTCTGGCTTAAGCCCAGCCTGTCGGCGGGGTCGTAAAAAGCATTCTGTCCGTTTTTCGATAGTGAGATATTCACATGCATCCCCGAACCGTTAATGCCGTAAATGGGCTTGGGCATAAAGGTCGCATGGAGGCCGTGGCGCTGGGCAATAGTCCGCACTACGAATTTAAAGGTAGCGATGCGGTCGGCCGTGGTCAGGGCCTCGGCGTATTTAAAGTCAATTTCATGTTGACCGGGGGCTACTTCGTGATGGGAGGCTTCAATTTCAAAGCCCATCTGCTCCAGGGTTAGGACCATATCCCTGCGCGCGTCCTCCCCCAGGTCTACCGGGGTGAGGTCAAAGTAACCGGCACGGTCATGGGTTGTTAGGGTTGGTCGGCCGGAAGCATCTGTATGGAAAAGAAAGAATTCGGCCTCCGGCCCGACGTTCATGGTATAACCCATGGCGGCTGCTTCAGCGATAACCTTCTTCAAAGTACAGCGGGGACAACCGGCAAAGGGTGTACCATCAGGGTTATAAACGTCGCAGATGAGGCGGGCCACCGCTCCATCATGGGGGCGCCAGGGGAAAACGGCAAAGGTGTCTGGATCGGGATACAGGTACATATCCGACTCCTCGATGCGCACAAAGCCTTCAATAGAAGAGCCGTCAAACATGAGCTCATTGTTTAAAGCCTTGGGCAGCTGGTTTACCGGTATGGCGACATTTTTCAAGACCCCGAAAATATCGGTAAACTGGAGGCGAACAAATTTAACCCCCCATTCTTCGGCCTGGTTAAGGACAGCCGCCCGTTTTTCCTTGTTTTTGTCTTCCATCGATATAAATCCTCCTCACAAAAATTCTTTTTGCACCGCTTAAAAAGCGTCCTGCCGAAGAAGGATAGATAAGCCCTTCTCCTTCAGGACGCCGTTGCCCTAAAGGGTTAATCCACCTTTTTACCTTTACTGCTGCCGCTCTGAAGTTCGTGGGCGACGATAATCGCCTCGGCGATGTTTTTCATGGGAACGCACCGATCCATGCTCTGACGCTGCATGCGCCGGTAGGCCTCGGCTTCCGTTAATCCCATGGTGTCCATAAGAATCCCCTTGGCCCGTTCAATTATTTTCCGGGCGGCCAGGGTTTCCTTAAGCTTTAAGATTTCCTGCTGCAGGCGGCAAATTTTTTGGTAATTAGCCAGGGCCGCTTCTATAGCAGGTAACAAGGTGTTCTCCTGCACCGGTTTAATTAAATAAGCAAAGAACGGAAATTCGTGGGTATGGGCCAGCAAATTCCGATGCCAGGAAGAGGCCAGGAAAATTATCGGGGCTACGCCATCTTCTTCGACGATCCTGGCTACTTCCAAAGGAGTGGTACCTTGGAGCTCGTTATCCAAAATTACAAGGTCAGGCTGCAGGGTGCGGATCATCCGCAGGGCCTGGCTGCCGTCCGGGGCTTCCCCGGCAATCAAATAGCCCTCCCGCACCAATAAATACTTTAAATTCTGCCGGGCAGCCGGGTCGGCACTGGCGATAAAAATTTTGGGCTGTTGCATATAATTTCATCACTGCCCCCTCGCGCTACGCCGTTGTAGCACTTTCAAGGACCCCTTCGCCCTGCGAAATCATTTTTCATTTTGTATGGTACAATTATAAAGGAAAACCCCTAAATTGACAATAGATAAAACCGATGTATACAGCATTTCAATAAATATTTTCGTATAATGAAATCCTTTTCTAAACCCATTAGTTACTATATCAGTCTAATAAATAAACGAAAATTACTATAGAGCAGAAAAAATGTTTATTATGTAGATTAATAGAGAAACAGTTTGGGCCCAGAACCTCGGTGCAACAAAAATATGGTCTGAAAATAAATTAATATCAAGATGGGGAGGTGGCATATGATTATGTTGAAGGGGGGGATATGCCGTCTAACGTTATTCATTAAATCATTTTCTTCATAAACTTTTAAAGAAAGGGGTAATGCCTTCAATAATACCAACATTAAAAGACAGAAAGAGGATGTGATAATAATAACAAAAAAGGAGGTACAATAATGTTTAAAGATGATAGGGCTTTTAACGTTTCCCCTGGATGTGGACCCGAATTTACGGTAGAAGACCTTCCCCAGCCACCCAGTCCTTTAAACCTGCGCCGCTTGCTGGCTATTATGGGGCCGAGCGTTATAGCTTTGGGCGGTACCCTGGGAAGCGGCGAATGGTTAATCGGGCCGTCCATGTTTGTAAAGTACGGCCTGGCCCTGCTCTGGATCACCACTGTATCAACTTTGCTGCAGACTTTCCTCAATATCGAAATGGCCCGCTACACCCTTTATACCGGTGAACCAATTACTGTTGGCTTCATGCGTTTAAATCCCGGTTCTAAATTCTGGGCCCCCCTTATGTCCCTCCTGGGTATCCTTGAACGCGGTTTGCCCGGCTGGGCCCTGGCCAGTGCCACCTGCCTGGCGGCACTGCAATTAGGAAAAATTCCGGGCAATGCTGATAAAAATTTAGTTTTGATCTACGGCGTCATCGTTTTTCTTTCCTGCGTCGTTTTAACTTCCGTGGGGCGTAAGGTTGAACGTACCCTGGAAATAGCCAACTGGGCCATGATGATTATCGTTTTTCTGGGTTTGGGCCTGCTGGCCATTGCCTTTGTGCCGGCAAGGGTCTGGGCGGAAGGCTTGAAAGGCTTCGTTTCCTTCGGCTATGTTCCAAAAGGGGTAGATATTTTCATGCTTAGCGCCCTTGCGGGCTATTCGGCGTACGGCGGTTTCGGCAACAACGCTATTACCAACTGGTATAGAGATAAAGGTTTCGGAATGGGCGCCAAGGTGGGATACATCCCCGCACTGGTGGGCGGTACCATGGTCCATGTCTCCCCTTCCGGTAAAGTCGCACCGCCTACGGAAGATAACTTGAAGTCCTGGAAACAGTGGTTTAAGATTTTAAGCTATGATCAATGGTGTGTTTTCTTTGTTGGCGGCATGTTCGGTATGTTCCTGCCGGGCATCCTGGCGGCTGGCCTGATACCCAGAGGAAGCGATTTGCCTCAGTGGGGAGTTGCCGCCTATCAAGGAGAGGTTTTCAGAAGCTTAATCGGACCGATAGGTTGGTTTTTTGCCCTGGGCTTGGGCTTCTGGATACTTTTCAGTACGGCCCTAAGTAATGTGGACCTAGTCTGCCGTCAGATAACCGATATGTCCTGGTCCGGTTCCCCGGCCGTGCGGCGCTGGGCCAAGGATGATATCAGGAAAATTTACTACCTGCTGCTGTTAATCTTCACAATCTGGGGTCTCCTATATATGAAAATCACGGTTCCTTTGAAGCTTGTGGCCTTAAGCGGTAACATTGCTAATTTTACCCTGGCCTTATCCGCTCTGACGACCATCTATCTTAACCGGAAATTTATACCAAAAGAATTTAGGGCACCCCTCTGGCGCGAAATTATGCTGGTATTAAATGCCTTGTTCTTTGGCACCTTTTTCCTCCTTTTCGCTTTCAATCAGCTGTTCGGACTTAAATTTTAAACAACTAAAATTAAAAACACCTTAGACCCTGTTATGACCTTCCTGTTTCAATTTAGGAAGGTCTTTTTTATTCCAGGCAATGTTTTAAGAACTGCGGCATATTCATTCCCGTCATAATCGATGGCACAGCCCCCCACAGGGTCGTGTCTGTCCGCCTTCGAGGTAGTGGTTTTTAAATGAGGTTTGCGGCGGGTCCTTCGTTATAACTACCTTTGATACCAACCTCATTATAAAATAAAATAGAACCCGTAAATGAAGCACGGATTCTTTTTTAGACTTTCGCTAAAATAAAGGGTTTTATACGGTGCTTATTTTTCTCCATTCCGGTTGGTGAGGGATAACGCCCACCGGTAAACTTCTTGGGCCAGCGAGACTGCCCGTTTTTATTCAGCTTCATCTATTGGTTCCCAGTCTCCCGGGTAACGGGTTGTTACAGCGTAATCAGTAAGAATCGCGGCTTCCTTAAGACTTTCGGGAACCTAAACCTTCCCGGACTCTTCAATTAACTTCAAAAGGTACCCAATAGAAGGGGTTTTCGGGATATCCATTTCCAGGAATGCCATTATACCTTTAAGGGCCTTTTCAACTGCCTGGTGGGCATCAAAGCAAAGATCTTCGTAGAGAATATCTGAGGTTTGCCTGCCAAGTTCGGCCCTTGCGAGGTTACTTTTTGCTCTTTGGAACCACAGGCGCCATAATTCATCGCTCATAAACTACCCGCCCTCTTGCGGCCTCAGCATACACGAACCCTCATGAATTACGGTACCTTTCTAGTTTTTCCGGGGTTTCTACAAGTATGTCCACGGCAGCAGGAACATCGACCAGGATTCTATAGATCTGGTGGGCCAAAGCGCGGCGATTATTTATTCCTCTTTTCAGCACCAAAAGATCGTAATCACTATGCGATCCTTCCTGCCCTCTGCTTCTGGATCCAAAAAGGATAATTTTATCGGGGTTTACAGTCTTCACTATCTTTTCGACTACTGTATCAAGGACTTCTTCCACAGGGAGCCCCCCTTTTTTTGTCCTAGAAAAAGCCACTACACCCTAAAAATAGGAGTTCTTCTTTGAAAAAGGTCACACTTACCAATACTTATTTGGGTTATCGCCGCTTCTTTTGTAAGATTATACCATGTAGAATGCTCAAACTCAACTGCCTTCCTTCGCTTCCGCGCCCTTAGTCTCCTTCACAAGCTTCCCAAAGAATTGGTGCCCACGGTTGGTGTCGTGAAAGCCGACCAAGTCATCATGAACTTCAACCCCAATAGCCAGCATTAAAGGAGGCCGCAATCCAAATGAACTGTCTTTCACGAGATACAACACCTTATCGCTAATAATTCATATTAACTCCTGTGCTCGCTAGGCGGTTTCTGGTTTTGAACACCTCAACTATGTTAAAAAACATCTGATTCTTGTCACGCCGGCTCGTGTCGGGCGGCGTGAGATTTTCTTCGCGCCGCCACATCACTCGCGCCGCTGGATCTAATTTTACAAGCGGCGTGAACTCATTTTGTTTTAATGCGTCACTTGCCCGGTTTGAGGTCAATCGGGTTGCCGTTTTCATCAACCGGCTGCCCTTCGACTTTTAGGAGTTTGCCATTTTCTTTTCATCTCGCAACTCAATCTATTCCCACTGGTGCCATCCGTTTCCATCGAGGACGAGGTAAGTTTTGTAAACCTTCTTAGGTCCAACTACTACTCCAGACCCACCGAGGTCGTGACCACTCTTTTAACAGGATAGTCACCATGTTTTAGATATACTGGTTCTTTATGTAAATGTCATTTGTCTGGGTAGTTATCCACCAGTTCTAGCACAGCTTCTACCTCGGCAGTAACCTTGATTTTATCTGAAGGAATAACGTTTTCTGGCCTTTCAGCTTGATAAGAGGAGCTTTCACGAAGAATATAGTACCCGCTATCATACGAACGGCGATTACCGGAAACGCGAATAACTGCACCTACCTTTACTCCAAGTCCTGCAGCAATAGCCTTGGCTCTTTCTACCGCGTCTTGGGCTGCCTTCGTTAGTGCTTCTTGTTCCAAAGCTGATTTGTCCTCGTACGTAAAATTAACGTAGTCTATGTTTTTTACTCCGGCTTTAACGGCCGCATCAATAATTTGCGTAACCAGGGACAGATCGCCGGTCTTAACCAGAAGAGCATTGGAAGCCTGGTAACCTTTGAAAACACGCGAGTTTTTTTCCCATTGATAATGAGGGAATAATGAGTAATTACTAGTCTCGATGTCTTTGTTCGGTATTCCGAGGGACAGCAATTCTGCCAACAGTTTCTGGGTTACACCAGCCACCAGTTCCTGAGCTTGATTAGCTTCCGGTTGGATAAAGGTGATATTGAGCCCGACTTCAGCAATATTGGGCCTTGCAGAAGCTTCTCCGTAACCGGATACAACTATTTTCCTAAGCATAAGCACACCTCCCCAGCATGCGAAGTACTTTCAGCAGTCGCCCCTGGGAACACCAGGGGTTCTTTCCCATATATATCCAATTGACTATATAATAAGCTTCAACGACAGGTGGGACTATTACCCGTTACTGCTGCCTGCTGCAATAATGTCTTGGAACATACCCCGGCGTATCTCATCATCCCGTTTGATAATGTAGTGGATGGAATTCAGTTTTTCAAAGAGTTCGCGGGCGGCCTGCTCTTTAGCTACCACATGGGGGTGTGCCGTTTGGTCTGCCTGTTTCACTTCAACCACTGCCCATCCATTATTTTTGAGTTTAAGTATAAAGTCTGGGTAATAGCGTCTCCAACGACCTTCCAACTCATCGTAATACTCTACGTAAAACTCAAAAGCGTCCACCTGCGGTGGGTGCAAAAAGCCAACCTCCCGGATGTGGCGCAAGATGTTCTGGGTTTCAGGGAATACCTTTATAAAAAAGTCACCCTCGTAAAATCGCTCGTTCTCTTCCTGCCGCAAGCGTTTCCCAACAAATTCAGCACTGGAGTAGCCCCGGCACTGCTCAAAAGCCTGCCACAGTTGATCAAGAAAAGAAATTGCGCTCATCATACCACCTCAACCTTCGCTTACCGGGTAAGCAGCATAAAATCGTGCTTAGTGATACGTCCCGTGCCTTGCACAAACCAAGCCCAGGGTTTTGAAGGGTCACGCCCTTGGAAAGCATCCAGCTTCGCCCTTAGCTCGGCGCTTAAAACAACGGGATTTTCGGTATAGATGCTGACGGAATCCACCTCGAAGACGTAAGGATACTTTTCGGGATGCTTTACCAGCGGGTGATGTTTCTGCACGGGGGATGATTTTACCCTGGCATGTGCTACTACACCCGTCGCGGTGGCATAAAAACAAATCCAGTCGCCCGGCTTAACTTTTCGTCCCAGGGAATTTTCGCTGACGGCGTAAATTCCTGCGCCAAGGAGTTTTTTTATACGTTCTTCTGCGGTTTGAGTGTCATCGGACGCTACCGGAGCGAGGTAATACTGAACGTCAACACCTTCGGGCTCCGATGAAGGTTCATTAGTAATTTCTTCCTGCGGCTGTTGTATGCCTTCGCCGGCAGTGCGGATTTCTTTCGCTACCAGGCCGGCCATCAGTTCAATCAGGGAATCCACTATAGGCCCCGTTGGCCGGAGAACAGTTAAAACAGCTTCGTGTTCCATTTCGTAATCGGCTAAGAGTTCAGCCAGGGTAAGCAGTTTATCAACGGTAATAACCCGTAACTGGTGGGTGCGCTTCTCAGCAATGATGGAGTTTTCCAGTTGCTTCAGTTCAGCATCACTGCGCCCTACTACATAAAGGCCCAAAGCGTGGTCCCAGTCGGGTATCTTTTGTTCGGATATAAGCCGGTCTATGTAGCCGAGGAGAGTAGCCGTTTTTATGGCATAAACATCGGTTGTTTTCACTTCTACGACGATATAAAGGCCGGAAGGGGACTTCCACACGCCGTCAAACCCGATTTCCCCCTGGACGCCCTTATATCTGCCAAAGGTTACGTCAAAGCCCAGCAGGCGGCCCAAGTGGTTCACCAGATCTTGTAAGGCCCGGTTATACTGCTCCCCGGAACTGCGCAGGCACTCTTCCACGTAATCGCGTACAGCGCCAACGCTAGTGAGATTTTGGGAAAGGAAACGGCGGAAGCGTTCCCTTGGCGTTTTCTCGCCTGGAGCGTCATCAAGGTCGCCAACCAGTTCTAATACCTGTTCCAGTGGCATCATCTTGCTCCCACCTCCAAGACCTCAAAATACTCCTCCGATAGCACATCCACAATCTTAACGGCAATTTTCTGCCCGAGTATGAAGGGGACCTGTATCCATATTTTGCACTAACCCAGACTAAAGGACTAAAGTCGGATTCAAACTATAGAATTGGTCAAACTCGCCGGTTTTTCGGGTAATATCACATAACCACCTTCAAACACACGCCTCATCTCTTTTTCGGTCAAAGCTCGTGGCCAGCCGTGAAAAATAACAAGGCCGTTTATTTGATTGGCTCCATTTCGGTCTGAGCCTATCCAAAGCCTGCTTTCTGCGGGAACTTTCTGCCAGCGCCGTCGGATCGTCTGTAATTTTCCATCCAGCATACAAGTAAATCCCTGGACTACGTCCCAGGTTGCAATGCATAGGAAGGCATCGCTGTCATCTATGTATCGATGAAATGTAAGCACTATAGGACTCTCGTATACCTCTGTACGCATCTTCAACTGGAAGCGTGCCGGTTCATACCAAATACTGAATACCCCGGGGAAATCGAGAACGACGAAGGGGCGGCCAGCATGCTGGATAGTCTTGCTGGTCCATTGAGGATCCACTCCTATAGCGAATGTTCCTTCAGTTATACTAATTGCAATTCTCGGAAGTTGTTCTTCGCGAAAGGGGCTGGTCAATATCCCTGGGAAGACCCGCGGAATTGGATAGCCCGCCAACCGTTTTTTTGCCGACGAGGATAGGAAATGCTTCCAATCCAAAGTTACCAAGTAATCTGCACAACCGGCTTCAGCTCCAGCTAAAACGTGACGATCATTCGGGTCGGCTATTGTAGTATACTTTTCTATATCCTTGTCTGAAACTTCGACCACTTCTAGATGGCGCGCTAACTCATCGAATTTCCTTTGGAGTTCTGGATGACGATTTAGTTTTCGATAGCATTCGTTAAGAACAGTCTGGGAAACGATGCCTAACATATTACCTTCTTTGCATCGCCCCAATAGTTTGGCTGAATCAGAATGCTCATGGCAGGCAGCGGTTAACAAAACGCTTGAATCCAGAAAAACCCTCTCTCTTGTATGCTCAGCAACATTGTTCCTGAGTTTTTCTCTTTCTTCCCTCATCTTACCGCCACCTCGATGGTTTCACGGAAGTTTAGCTTCCCTTTTCAACTTAACGGAAAACAGCCCAAGCGGATAAGATGATCTTTAAGAGGTTTTATCCCGTCTGGCGGTAAACTTTGGAAAATATCGTTGCAAAGCTCTTTTAGTTCGTGACAGTAATCAAAGAGGCGACTTTCCCCTGAAAGGAGGTGAACCAGCAATCTGGCTGTATCCCCAGGGTACTTTTCAGCAAATTTTTCTTTAGCCAACCTATAATAAATGCTTGAAAATCGCAGAACTGGGATAGGACCAGTAACGATTAAATCCACTACTTCAGAAAAAACCGGTTTCAATGCCAAAGCCCAATCTACCATAACTCCCACCTCAGCCGGACTCAAAGGAAGCGGGATACCGTCAATTCGTCGGGACCAGTAATTTTTTATCCATTTATCCCATATCTCCTTGGCCGCTTCTGGTGAAAGACGGGTAAGCTCATGGGCCACCTTATTAGCCCAGCTTATTCTAGTCTCCTCATCTACAGTAGCTATAAACCTGTCAAGCCAGCCATTCTGCAAGGGATCTACTGAACTACGAACAGCAATGCTGGCGAGATGGTCACAAAGCCGGTCAAATACTTTTAAGCCTCTCGGCAACTTATTATAAGCCTGCTCATATAAGGGCAGTAGTTCTGGCAATAATGCCTCATTCCATCTTCCCCACCAAAGATATCCTCCCCATGCCTGTACGGCACGTTGGACATCTATATCCCAATTAAGTAAAGGTACTATCTTTTTACAGGTCCAACTGCGGTCGAGGGAAAATAGAAAATGTAATTGGCTAGCAATTATAACCCGACCCATTGCAGCTGCGCTAGACTTCCCTGACATAATCCTTTCAAAACGAGTCTTGTACTTATCAGGTATACCCTGCCAATCACCTCCTTTTTCGGCTTGCCGCCTGGACAGGGCTAAGAGCCAGAATTGAGTAATTATCCCTCCAATGTGGTTAATGGCCCTTGTTAACCAGTCATTGTCATTATTCTCCATTTCTTTCTCATTGTAATCCTCTAGTTCTTGCCATAGTCGGTCTGTAAGAGCCTCCGCACGAGATAATAATGCGACTGATAAGCCCCCTTCACTCTTTTCGACCACTTTTTTCAGCAGTTCGGCTATCTTATATCCATGTTGCCAGATTTCCGTGCGCCGCTCCAAGAATTGCAGTACTTCTTCCCACTGGGTTTCAGTTAAATGGGCTACCTGCCATCCTGAAATAATCGCATCCCAGAGGTCAGTACTCCACTCTCTCCTCAGTTCTAGTTCTTTAACTAACTCAGAGCTCCAGATAAAAGATCGCGTCACTGCCTCCCTAACCGCGGACATAAGCCCTTCTCTGTCAGGTCCTAAGAATTTCTCTCCCCGATAGGTTAGCAAAAAGTTAATTTTGTCCGAAGGCGGTTTGGAAAGAAGTTCATCAACGGTTATGGGACTTTGGGGTCCGACCCATTCCGACCCATACCAATCTAAGTCTGGATGTTCCCTGGGCTGAAATTCAGGATGCCTATCTTGAATCTCGCTGAGCTTCTGGCGTGCTAATGAACAATGTGGGGCGATTTGTACTAACCAATATAAAAGATTGTAAACCTCATAGCTTCGCCTTCTTACAGCGGCAGGGTCTTCCTCACCACTGTCACTACCTGCCCAATAAATCTCAACATCATTCAAAAGCCGTTGGCGGACCGCTTCGTCAGCCTGGGGATAGGCAGCTTTAAGCAGTTGAAAAACTTCATGCTTAAGTCCATAAACAAAAAGCCAATTATTTGTCAAGAGCCACTGGAGTTTTTCATTCGAGCTGCGATTGCGGTCAATTGTCATACCATAAATTGCTAGTCTCTTAAGCATCGGGGTTTCGGATAAAGCCCACTCTTGGATAACAATCTGAGCTCGTTCAGGATCATGTTTGAGGAGACATTCTATTATGTCTCTGGCAGCATCAATAAGCAGGTCTATGCCGCGGGGATATCGGTCCTGTTCGTGGGGTTCAATGGAAGCCCGTGTAAAGCTAACCGGGTCCCATTTATCGTCGGCATAACCCACGCTGCACAACAAACGGTGGGCCTCCTTTAGGTGGCCAGTAATTATTGGCTCTAGGTCGCGGACCAAGTTTTTTAGATTAGGTTTGAAAAATTCCTTCCATGCCTTATCTAGCCAATAATGTTCAGCCGGTATCGCTACTTCAAAGGTAACCTGCTTACCCTCATGTCCTCTCTCGGCAAAGAAAGTGAAGGACGGCTCTAAAACCAGATATGGAGTAGAAAGGTATTTGAAAATAAGAATTGCTATAGTGGCATATTCGGGACGACAACACTTTTGTAGTAAATAATCCAAATAATCTCCTTGGGAAGGAAGACGGTTAGGGGATGCTAGCAAAACTGCCACCCATTTGGCAAGAATCTTGGGCTCTGGCAGTGGCTCGGAGCGCCATAGATTTGAAGCTATAATCTGCCAGAGCAAAGGGCTCAACACTTGACCTTGCCTTTGTACCACAGCTAAAGCATCTTCTGGGTAACGGCAAATATATTTCTCAGCAAACCACCAGGCAAAAGTCTGGCTGATTTCATCAGAAGGATTATTTAAACTGAAGAGTGGCTTGAAAGCGCCCTTTTCCTCGACCCAGCGCAGCCATTCCACCGTCTCGGCATATCTAGTAAATATGCGCACCTTTACCGGGTCTTTGATAGCTTCTTCGATATAACTGGCTTGTTCCCTGTCAAGGGGTGGTGGAAACTGCACTATGTCCTTGATGCGTTGCTCGTGTTCGGCCAGACCCATTCTGGTTTGGGTTGCCCACGATTTTACAGCCGCAACAAGGTCATTATGGTTTCGGTCTTCCCGGCTACGCGGGTAGGGAATTAGTTCTATCCCCCTGAACTTCCACTTTTCAGTCTCATCTTCAGGAATGAGGGCATAGCGTTTAGTCTCTGGCGGGAGGCCACGCCCCAGGTATTCCATAGGTAGATCATTGTGACTGTAACCCACAAATAGAACTTCGTAGCTACTAAATATCCCCACCAAAAAACGTGTGGCCCAGCCTTCGGTAAGATAGGCCCGCCCAAAGTCAATGTCGGTGAGAATTAATTCTTCCGGTTTCTGGTCTACGCAGCCGTGAAGATAAACAATGCCATTGAATCGGTGCCCCAGGGGCAGGGCAGGAGCACGATATATGGGAACTTCACCGCCAAAAAGTTCGGCTGCAGCTGTAGAAAAATGCGTATCGAAGTTAGTGGTCACGATCCGGACTTCTTGAGGGCTACGAAATAATGATAAAAGAGCGTAATGCAGCTCTGTTGGGTTTGAATCTTGATTCTTTATTATATCCCAGACTAATTTATGAACCCTGGGGCCTTTCTCCTTGAGCCGCCCTAAAAAGCGATCAGGGGCCTCTTTCTCGGGTTCCCACGTCAATAGATTACCTGTCTTAGATTCAATCTTTCTGACCAGGTCTCTAAAATTGGGCAAGCTAGACGGCGGACTCATAGATACCCCAGCGCCCGCAAATATAACCAGTCTCCCATCGACCTGGGCATTAATAAGCTCTTCCGGTAGTTTAATTTTACCTATCCACATAATCTCCTTCCTTATCATGATCATCCAGAGAAGTGAGAGATGTCTTTGTATCAAAGGGTACGATCGCTCAACAGGCTCAGCATCTTCATGTGGTAAAACCATCAAATTTACCACTAAAAAGATACAGACCCGACCATTACTTATGGGCGATTGTGACCATCTCTAAATCCAAACCCTGACGCTGTATTTCAAACCGTTTAGATTGTCTTATAGCTGCCACCGAAATATCCAGGTGAAACGGAAAAGCTGAGGGTAGCTTTGGCAATTGGTGCAGGATCACCGCTGGGGTGGATTCCGAATACAAAAGGGCTTCTAAAAACCATAACTGAACACTAGCGCTGGCCGGGCCTTTTTTGGCGGTGGGGATATAAACGCCTTTTACGGCCGTATCCTGGAGAACGCCCCAGTCTACCATTGAACGTACCACTCGTTGGCTCGCCCGGCGAACAGTTGACCTTTCCCCCCACCGCTCCGCCAGTCGGCGGTAAATCTGCTCTAGAGAAACTTCATTCTGCAGTGTCAACAGACGACCAATGATATCCGCTATATCGCGAAAAAATGGATAGGCCAAAAGCGTCATGCCCCAATGCAACCAGAGTCTTGTATCGGGGCCGTCCTCGGTTAAAATTCCTAAAGCCCGCTCCTGTAATGACCGATGTTTCTGCGGTACCCTGACCCAAATCCGAGTTAACACGGTTATGGTCTTCCTGCGTGCCTCTCTATTTTGGCATTCTGACTGCAAGAAATCATCAAGGTATTTCCGTACCTCAGCAATGTCTGTTTCCGTTGCGGCTTTCCAGGCGGCGGCATCCAGCCATTCCAGCTTAACTCTCCGGTCAAAACCGATATTTAAGGCCATGATCAATGCTCCTCCCAAATCCTGACAAAAGGAACGACAACCTCTTCCAAAGATATCCCACCATGGCTTACAACTTCTTCACCCTCAGAAACAAAGGCCGACCGGCCCCTGGCCAGCAGAACGGAGTAACCCTGGGGTAAACCAAAACCAGGCCAACAGATGGCATTTTCTATTTCTTTCATCATCTGCTGTCGAAAAACGTCGTAATGATAAATTCTGGCCCGCTCACCGCGGGACTCAGCCAGGACCCCGTCCGGCAAACGGCCCTTCCCCCTGGCCGTAATATTACCGTGATCCGAAGTCAGATAGACGGCAAATTTGTTTTTAAGGAGATGATCAATTAGCTGTATCAGGTAACCCTGTTCGGCCCACAGTCTGATTTGCTGGTGCATACCAGCTGTTCCCAGCTCCATGCCATGCATGATTCTGTCCACTTTATCTATAACCAGACCCACGATCTCGAACTGTGATCCTAAAAATTCTCCAATTTCACTTGCCAACTCATCACCCAAACCTTTATGGTAGTAGGTATTTCCTTTCCTGACCCCGCTGTCTTCCCAAAATTTATGCCAGTGCTGTTCTTCTTTCGAGGTTGTCGTTAGGGAGTCCTTGAAATACAAGGGCGGCTCTGCAGCGAACAGTGCTTGCCGCGAGATAGAAGTTAAGGTCGGTACCCAGGCAAAGACCTGGTTTTCCTCGAGTCGCCACACCGGGCACCTGTCTCTCAGGAAATTGCGGATAACCAGCCACTGATCCAACGCCAGGCCGTCAATTACGAGCAGAGCAATGTTTTTTTCCCCTTCTTTGGCGCGCAGATGAGCCAGATAACGGGGTATGTGATGCACCATTACTGGTTTGGACGTGTAAGAAAGGTTGGCCAAAGAACCGTAGCGCACGACCATCCAGCTCGCAAAGCGCTCTTCCAATTGATCGTGCAATTCTTCAATTTGTGGTTTACTTCCAGTTTTTATGTCCTGATTCAGTTCGCCGCTAAGTACAATCAATTCCGCCCACAGAACGGCCAGGCGCTGCCAATCCTTGTGGGACGCTGTTTCTCCAGGCAAATCTTGTCGTATCTTCTCTAGCAGCCACTTGGTCCTGCGCCTTTCCTCAGCCTGCTTATCGAAGAGCACACCTGCCCGGACCCACCCGGGCATACCTTCCGTACTCGCAACCGGAACAGGCCTTAAACTGCCTTCCAAGAACAGGTTGTCGATGTACACCCGTATGTCATAATGGTCAAAGGGGACCTCGGTGAAATTCTCTCCTCTGGCCGTGCTTTCCAGGAATCTACGCCATTTTTCTTGCAGAAAAGCAAAAAAGGCTTCCCTGCTGGGGATGATGTCTTCCAGCGGCCAGTCCTTAAAAACGCTCTTTTCTCTTAAACAATGGATAAGGTGTTCGTCCAAAACCCTTGGCACAGTCACAAAGTTGCAATGCCGCGAAAGCAGCATCTTCATCAGTTCGACCGGTGAATTGATAAGGTCGGGTATTATGCCAAAAACGCGTTTTAGGATAAAATCCTTGGTCGCCTTCTCCCCCAGCGCAGGACCATTGTAATTCTGGTATGCCCTGTAAAGCTTATCCATGTCCGACTTCTCCACAGCCGCAACTACCGGATAGCTGAGTTTGGGAAAGATATCGGCCAGGCTGAAGAAAAGCTTATGACCCCTCTGCCATACATCGAAGGGGAGGCGGCGCAGTTCCTGCGGGCCGCCTTGTACCACCACTATTAAATGTGCCGCTTCGCCCCGATCCCACCTTGAGCGATAGTTTGCTTCATATGCATAACGAAAGATGATGGGATCACTAAAAACAAGGACATCAAGCCCCATTTCCCCTAAGGTCGAGAGAACATCTTCTTCCAAGAGCAAGCCGTCGGGGTCAGCCACTAAAGTAAGCCTTGATACGCAGGGCTTTAAGTTCTGAAGGATAAGGTCACGCCAGTTCATGGGACTACACCTTCTACGTAAATAATGGTAATCGCGCTTAGTTCCGGCAAGATTTTTTCCTTCTGCTGTAACCGCAGGGCCCATTCTTTCTCCTGGCGTTCCAGTTCGGCCAGGCGGTGCTGGCGCACGGCGGGCAGGCCAACCCTCATAATGGCCTGCCGGCGAATTTGGAACGCATATCGGCCTTTTTCCCGCTCTTTCTGCAGGTGCTCTTCATACTGGTTCTTGAGCTCCAGGAAAAGATTATGCCCGTATCGTACAGCCTGTTTCTGGAGCCTCTCAAAGATTTCCTCGGATTTTTCGCCTGTAATATAACCCTGGATTTCGAGGGAGGTTTCTTCCTGTAATAACAAATCCCATATCCTGCGGGCGGTGGGCATGAGTATTTTGCCGTCTTTTTCCTGATGGAACAAGGGTAGAACCCGAACCTCACGCATGTTTTCCGCCATAAGAGATATCCGCCATAAAGACCAGTAGCCGCTTATCTCCTGCGGCAGTCCTTTGAGCCTGACCTTCGCAAAAGGCTGACCCGCCACCGCTAGGGGCAGGCGGGAGACCAGCCCGCGAACTCTCGGTTCTTCCAGGCTGAGATAAGACATTGAGTGCTTATCTGCTTCCTGCCGGGAGAAAACCACGTCCTTCATAGTGAAGCCGTCGGGCCAGGTTAAATCATAACCGGCCAATTTGGGCTTTACTATGCCGCCTTCGCTCACCAAAAAGTTAACGGTCATGCGCTCTACCCAGTACGGAAGCGGATGGCCGGGAATTTTCTCCACCAGCCGGGAATCGAGCTCTGCCTCTTCTCCCAAAAGCCGGTTGGCCGTAGTTGCTTCCTGGATGCGCTGCCGAAGTTCAGCTTCCAGCCGTTCAATCCTGGACTCAACTTCTTCCGGCCTGAGGATAGCCTCTTTATACAGGTCCTCGAAATCCGGCGCTACTTCAGCCGAGTCGAGAACATCGCTCATCTTGTCAACGCCGAAATCCGCCAGGATTGCGGCCAGTTTTTCCTGGAGGACTTCCTGCACCCGGTATTCAACAGTGTCCTGCAGGACGAAGTTAAGTGCCCGGACAACGTGTTCCTGGCCGATGCGGTCCACCCGGCCGATGCGCTGCTCCAGGCGCATGGGGTTCCACGGCAGGTCGTAGTTGATGACCACGTGGCAAAACTGCAAATTCAAGCCCTCGCCGCCGGCATCGGTGGATACGAGCACCCTGGCGGGACCGGCAAATTCCTGCTGGACCCTCCGCCTTTCTTCCAGCCCCATGGACCCGTTTAGACAAACGACGCTAAAGCCCCTGTTTTCCAGAAACTCCTTAAGCATCTCCTGGGTCGGAATGAACTCGGTAAAGATGAGAAATTTGAGCTCGGGGTCGTTCTCTTCGGCCTGCAGCCGGTACATCCACTCCAGCAAGGCTTCGGCCCGCGCGTCGGGCAGGGACTCGCACTGACGTGCCAGGGATAAAAGACGCTTGACCTCTTCCCGTTCACTGGCGAAGGCGACTAAACGGTGCTTCAGAATTTGCTCGAGCTGCTCCTGCCCGTCGAGGTCCCACCAGTCTTCTTCCAGCTCTATTTCACTGTTAATCTGAAAAGGAGCTTCCTGTTCGATCGCTTCCAGTCTCCGTTGCAGGGCGGTCCGGATTGCCCTGGTGCTGCTGGCTACCAGGCGCTGCATGAGAACCATCAAAAAGCCGATATAGTTTCGCTTTTCTTTCAGCGCCCGGTTGTATCCTTCCCGCACATATTCCGTCACCGCTTCATATAGTTCCCGCTGCTTTTGGTGCCGGGATTGCCACACTACGGTCACCAGCTGGGTGCGGCGCGGTTTGAATAACGGCTGACCCTTCTCATCAATGGCCCGGCGTTTTTCGGTGCGGATTACATACGGGGCCACTCTCTCCCGCTTTATGGACTCGACGCCGGGGAAAGCCTCCCTATCTAGGAGAGCCATGAGCCGGTGGAAGGAATCAGTCTTCCCCTGGTGGGGCGTCGCCGTGAGAAGGAGAAGATACGGTGCCGCTTCAGCCAGCGCTTGGCCTAAGCGGTACCTGGCCACGGCATCCGTGCTGCCGGCAATTCTGTGAGCTTCATCGACAATAATCAAATCCCAACCCGCAGCGATAAGGTTTTCGAAGCGTTCCCGGTTATAGCGGCTTACCTGGTCCCTGCTCCACCCCCGGCGCGATTCCAAAGGCTTTACGGCATCCATGGGAACGACTACCTGGTCAAACCGCTGCCAGACGTTGGCATCCCATTCAAAGCACGATAGAGTTGTGATCTCGGCGGGCATCAGCAGGTGAAAGCGTTCCCGAAAGCGGTTTTCCATTTCCTGCACCCACTGCATCACCAGGCCCTTCGGCGCCACCACCAGCGTGCGCCTGACGAGTCCCCTGAGCTTCAACTCGCGCATGATTAAACCGGCTTCTATTGTTTTGCCGAGGCCGACCTCGTCAGCCAGAAGATAGCGGACCCTGTTGCCGGAAACAGCCCGGGAGAGGGCGTAGAGCTGGTGGGGCAGAGGAGTGACGCAGCCTTCCAGAGGCGCCAGCAGGATATCCGGCCGGGCCAGGCTTTCAGCGATTCGGGCCGCGGCGACGGTATAAATCAGCCTCTCCCGACTGGTTAAGCCTGCCTCTGTTATCGAGGATAATTCGTTTTCCTGAAGGCGCAAAACCGCGTCCCGGCCCGGTACCCAGACGCGGTAGACGTTCTTTCCCCACAGGTCCAGGGCTTCGATAACCTTGACCGGTTCACGGTACTCCCGGCTCCAGGCCCAATCACCAGGCCGCCATATACCATCCCGACTCAAAATTGACACCTCACCGGCAGATAAATCATTCATCCAGCCGCATCAGGGCGTTGTCGTAGTACATCAGGAGGGTGGTATCTTCCTGGAGGACGGTGTCCGGTATGCGCCTGGCCACCTCTACGATGGTCTTGTAGTCTTTAGCAGCCCAGCACGCCTTGAATCCCGCCCGCAGCGCTTCGGTACGGAACACTTTGAGTCTGCTTCTGCCTTCTTTATATTCTTCGAACTCTTTGAGGAGGGCCTTCTCGCGCATCTTCTCCAGGTCAGACTGCCTGCCGGGGTCGGGGACGTACCAGCGGCCGTTATCGTCTTTAAGGAAGTTCTGCTCTAAAAGCTCTGCCAGCTCCGGCAGCTTTTCGTGCGGCGCTTTGTGCAGTTCTCGCAGGAATTTGGGGTGGATCTCCTGGTAGGTCTGCGGCTTCTTTTCGAGTTCACTGCGCAGCCACTGGATGGAAGACTTTTCATCGGTTACAAAAAGGGATAATTGCTCAATTTCCTGGACCATAAAACGCTTCTTATCATATTCCACCACCTGGTCGGGGAGGAAGTACATGCCGTCTCTTTCCGGGAAGCGCTGTTTTAAACCGGCGTAAAACTCCGCCGCCCCCATAGGTACGGTGACTCCCCGCTGGACGTGGAAGGCCACCATCCGGTCATAGAGGAGGAAATTCTGCCGCTCGGCAATGACCTCCGCTTTGCCGCTTTTCTCCACAAAGACCGGCAGCTGTTTGAGGTGGGTGCGGACAAAATCCCAGACTCCTTCTTCGGTCCCCGCCTCAAGCTGAAAGCGCTTTTCCAGGCCGCCGTTGGGCTTGTAGGCGGAGATGACCAGGTCCTGCTTCACCGCGGTGGTCGAGGTAACCTGCTTGAAGGTCCCCTGCTTTTTGTCCAGAGTCCGCACGTCGGCAATAACGAACCCAGCCCGCAGAATGGCTTCCTGGATGGCGTTCCAGATCCGGTTCTGGGAATTGTGAAACACCACCGTCATCCACCGGCCGGGCTTTAAGACACGGTAATATTCAGCAAAGCACTTTTCCATGAGCTCCTGGTATTCCCGGGGGCCTTTGCCCTGCACTTTGTTTTCAACGGCTTCGGGCTTATTGTTAGTAAAAACCCTGAGCCAGGCTTCCCAGAGGAAGTTGAGCTCGGAATACATGAGATTGCCGCCGAAGGGTGGGTCGGTGAAGATGTAGTCAATACAGGCATCTCTAAGCAGGGTGCTATCGGCTGAGGAACAATAAGTGGTGCAGGCTCCAACATACTCCTTTAAAAGTGCCCTGGTCAAATTCTTTATTTTAGTGCTGTTGAGTATATACCAAGGAGAAACTTCAACTACCTGAGAAGCTATATATAATGTTCCACTAAGATATTGATTAACCTGAGAGTAGTGACGTGGAACGTACCGGGCGAGTCTGGACATCCCAAGCACAAGCTGCTCAACGAGAAAAAGTAGACGGTTTCTTAGACGCAAATTACCTAATGATTTTGGTTTACTCATACAAGCAGCTAATACCCACAAATTCCGCCTGGTGTAAAAATGGTGAACATGAGTAATCCCATGTGATACTTTAGGCTGTTCGGTATTGTAGCCCTCCGGCATGCGGGCGGTAGGATACCAGTACGGTATCTCGCTCTCCTCGATCTTCCGGATCAGCTCCAGGTCGTAATCGTCGGGCTCTTTTTCATACCTCTTATTCCCCACCGAATAATTTATCAGCACCGGCACCTGGCGGGCGCGGGTGATAAACTCCCCGATGTCCCGGTCGTACACCCTTTCCGTGGCCCTCTCCAGGGTCCGTTTAGTGAGATCTGCCCCGCAGTGGGGGCAGGGAAACTCGTTCCGTACTTTACCTTCTTCTTTATCTACCGCCACTTCCCAGAAGACAAGCTCTCCGGAACAGCTGGAACAGATAAACACGTCGGACCAGACGGTGTAGTTGATTTTCCCCATAATGGGGTTGCCCTTGGCGTCTTTCTGCACTTTCCCATCCACCACGTGCTGCGTCCGGTACATCCAGCCGCATTCTCTTTCCACTTCGTCCAGAATCCGCCGGGCTTCCCGCTCAAAAGCCCGGACATCCACCGGCGTGTTGTAGTTGTAGGCAATGAAGGTGGCGGCAGGGGAGAGGTCGATTAAGATAGCCTTGCGTGCTCCAAGCTTAGAAAAGGGCCGGCCTTTTTCATCAAGGATAGTGCCATCATCCTGCACAATGTAACCCAGGGATTCTACGGCCTTGCGGTCCCCGCATAAACTCGCCGCAACGCCGGTCATGCCCGTGCCGCAGAAACCGTCTAAGACGATGTCTCCCGGCTCGGTGTAGTGGAGGATATAACGCATGATGGCCCTGTGCGGCACCTTGGTGTGGTAGGAATGGGCATTGTAAATGGGATCGTTCTTGCCCTCTGATACATCTGCCGCAAAGGGCTGCCGGCGGTAAGCGTCGTTATCCGGGTCATACGGCTTGCCGTGCTCTTTGATAAAATCCCCTATGAACGGGTTCGGGCAGGCCGTGTAATAGGGCGGGTCGGAAAGGTTGATGATGTCCTCATCTTTGGCAATGGGGAATCCCTCGATATGCCTGACCAGGTCCAGGTGTTCCTTGGTAAGCCGGAAACGTGAACGTTCTTGCCATTCCCTTCCTTCTTTGTTCCTTTCCGGTGTATCTATGAAAAGTTGCTCTTCTTTGGCCATAACTCTTCACCCCTCTATTCCAGAACGA
Organism: Moorella humiferrea; assembly: GCF_039233145.1. Lineage (NCBI taxonomy): Bacteria > Bacillati > Bacillota > Clostridia > Neomoorellales > Neomoorellaceae > Neomoorella > Neomoorella humiferrea. The sequence continues at coordinate 1,375,499 of NZ_CP136419.1, forward strand.
TCCTCACTTTCTGCGGATCCCTGCCGCGCGTGAGAGACTGGATATAATCCTCGAAGCGCTGCTTTAACTCAGAGACTGTACAGGGCGTTCCGCCTTGTGCCAGAGCTTTCTTTAAGTCGGCTGCGGTGATCGAAACCTTTTCCATGCCGGACAGCACTTCCTGAACAGCCTTTACAAACGATGCGTCCACCATATATGGCAGCTGCTGTTCTTTGATCACCTGTTCCAGTGCTTTTTGCTGATCCGGCTTCAAAAGATAGATGTTTTCCTTTACCGTCGGGTCTTCCAGGTTGGCGACCAGTGTCCTTTCCCAATCCTCGCATAGCCTTTCCAGGTCGTCCTCCAACCGCCTGAGCGCCGCGTCAGCCGGAAGCTTAATCTGCTCCTGTGCCGGCCGGTAGTTGCAGTGAGGACAGATGGGCGTTTTTTCCAAATCATCTCTGGTGAGGCTGAAGCACGTTTTCAGCTCCGCCAGACGGTTTTGGAAGTCAGTAAGCTGGGCCCGGGGCATCAACTCGATACCGGCCAGTCTGCTGAGTTTGCTCAACCGCTCATCTTTGAGAAGCCCGGATTTCTTCTGATCTCCAGTCGCATTTAACCTGGCTTTGGTATGGGCCTCAAGGTAGGCCTCAATGTAAGAATTCTTGAGCTCTAAGAGCACCTGCACGAGCTCCCGGCGAAGGTCAGGAACGGATACTTCATCAAGACCGGATAGTTTTCCTTTGAGTTCTTCACGCCGCTCCCTGGCTTTTGCCGTCCAACCGGCATCCGCAGGAAGCACGGCTTCGGCGGTACTGAGGTAGGAGAGCAGAGGCTGAATCTCATTGGCCAGGCCGGCCAGTTCTTCAACCCTCTTCAGGGTGGCAAGGTACGCCTTCTGCTTATTTATATCCCGCTCGGAGTAGCGGAAGTTTTTCAACTTCCCGGGAGTGTTAAAAACCCGGAGTGACTCCAGAAACCCTTTGAAACCGGCCAGTTCATCCCTTAAACCGGTTTTCTTTTTCTCATCGAAGAGAGAAATACCCCATAAGGATATCTCTTGCTGGATCGCCTGCTGGGCCTCCACTGTGCGTTCCAGAAGCTTATCCACTGCTTCCTGAAGCTGCCTTACCCCTTCTTCACGAGTAGATTGATTGACGATGAGCCCAGGCGGCAGCCCCAAAAATTCAAACAGAACCTGCAAGGGACCAAGGGGAAGATCCTTGGGACGCTCGATGTGTTTGAACTTGATAAGTTCCTCCAGGGGAACTTTGCCCAGCTCCTCCAGGTTGGAAGCATCTATCTTCTTCCCCGGCATGCTTAAAGTAACATCGCCGCTATAGATCAAGCTCGCCAGGATGACGACCACCCACTCCGGCTCCAATCTGAAACGGGGCTCAAACTCCACACCGCGAAAATCGGTAATTATTTCGCCCCGGTTGAAGACCTGACCCGGGCCCTTTTTGTCCAGCTGTCCCAGGATGTGTTTGGCATAACGGGAATTTTGCGGCCTTAACTTATCTCCGTCCAGAAGCTCCAGGGCATCGAGGACGGCAGCCCCCTGCCTGGTCCTGATGCTGCCGAGGATCCACTTTATCGCCTCCTGGGCTGCCTGAGGCCGGTTCTTTACGGTAACCAGGATGGAAAAGGCCGGGTATTCGGGCGCCAGCTCCTGGAAGCAGGGCGCGAGACACGAGGAACCCACCAAGTTTACCAGATCACGAACCGACACATGAGGAGTGGCACTGTGCTTAACCCACTCGACGAATTTTTTAGTTGCTCCCCGGTAGGTAACTTCATAAGCCGTGGTGATGTTGTTCCGCAGCCATTCGACTATCTTTTTTAGCTGATCGTTAGCCTTATTTTCATAAACCTGCCGCGTTCCTTTCGAAGCCGTGCTGGCCATCTCGCAGGCGCCGGCGAAGAACTTCAGGGCACGGTCAAAATCCTCGTCACGCTGCACCAGCCGGAAAAACACTTCATCGGGCTTTTTCTCATCCTCAAAGGGCGGCGGGTCAAAGGGCTGCAGAAAATAGAGGTAAAAATCCCTGGGCGGGTGGGCCGTAGAACGTTCGTTGGGAGCCCCGAAGAATAAATACCCTAACCGGGTAGCCTTTTTCTCGCGCCACTCAATTTCGTGCTCCCAGATCTGGAAATTGGGAACATACGTGGCTTCGGGGCACTCCATGGCCCGGGCGAGGGCCCTGAAATAATAACGGTCCAACTGGTTCGAGGTAAGTGTCTCGGCTTTCTGCTCAATTAGCGAATCAAAATCAATGTCTTTTTTCAGGTCAAGGTAGTACTGCCCGTTGTCCTGGTTGAAAGAAATAAACTGGCCGCTCACCGTCCTTAAGATCTCGCGCAAGATTGATTCGACGGTGGTTTTAAGAAACTCAGCATCCTCTTCCGGCAAGGGCAGGTAAAGGCAGAGGTCGTCGCGGAGTTCTTCAGCCGTGACCCCTATGGGAGCGTAAATATCTCCTGTTGTCAGCCGGTGAACGCTTAAAGCGTGAATGATGCGGAAGGCCACAGGTTTATACTGCGGCCTTGTAAAAGCCTGCTGGACACGGCTTTCCAGCACCTGGCTCTTCTCAATCACTTCGCGAATGTCCGGGTCACTGCGGAAAGAAGGATTGTCCTTTAAGTTTTGCCAGTAAGAGTCATAAGCGATGAGGCCGGGAGCAGTTTCCGGCACTTCTCTGTCGAGGAGCTTTTTCATGGCGGCGCTGATGGTTTTTAGAACCTCGCGCTTTTCGGCTACATAGACCCGTTCAAATGTTTCAAGGTATGCCGGATGCACGGGGAAAAGAGCGACGAATTCGTCCATGCGCTCGGCCAGGGTGCCGTATAATTTGGTGAAACGCTGCAGGTGCTCCCTTATAAGAGCCTTCTGCCGGTCATCCTTGCGCAGCAGGCGCTGGGCAACTACGTAGGCTATGTCTTCACGAACAATTCGTATCTGTTCAAAGCGGTCTTTGACCCGGCGCAGGGTTTCAGCCACAAACTGAAAGCGTGGGCTATCGAAAATGGCTTCCTGCACACCGGCCATGAAACGAAACCGGGTGAGCCGGCAAACCTCCCCGATTTCTCGCAAAAAGTTCAGGTCGAGGATTAGCTCCTGATCTTTGCGCGTACGCAGGTAGTCCAGGAGTTCATCGACAACCAGCAAGAGCCCGTGATCCAGGTAAACTTCCTGGAAAGCATTCATCATCTCTATAAAAGGGTCTTTGTTGTTGGTAACTTTATCGGCTTCAGGAAAACGGTATTTCACCCCAAGATTAGCCAGCTGTTCTTCCAGCTCAGCACAAATAATGTTCCTGAGGGACATCGTGGTGGAACCGATCTCGGTCCTGATAACCTTGAACTTGCCAGCGATAACCTCCGCTTTTTTAGCCACAGCAGGATGCCGTATCTCCGTGACCAGGTCTGGATATTCGGCTATAGCAGATAGTACCGACATTAAATGCGATTTGCCGGTACCGTAGTTACCGACGATCAAAAGCCCCTTATTATCCTGGGGATGTTCGTATTGGAGTTGCGGAAAGACAACTTCAGTAATCTGCTCGGCCATCCGTTCCGAGATCACGTAGCTTTTTACCAACTCACCGGCCCTGCTTTTGGCATCAGCTTCCCGTAACTGCACTATAGTTTCGACCGGTTCAAAATGTATCAGGTCAGCGTATTTCACCGTATTTTCCCACCTTTTCCTGAAATCTCTTTACCCCAAAGGACAAACAAGGGCATCGACTTCATAATACTTTCTGTACTCCGGGTGATCCGGCTCGGCATAAATCAGCGCACCACCTTCGAACTTGCCGTTCCATGCGGCAACGATAGTTCGATTGCGGCTTACCTGTTGAAGTAAACGTAAAGGGTCCTGTTGAAGAACAGGATCAAAAAGTATTTCTGTATTATCCAGAAGGACAGTGTCCTTTTCCGTTTCGCCTATGATCGTCTCCACTATTCTCGGCAGGCGTAACGCTCGTATTTTAGCGGGATATTCCAGGAGTTTCTGGCTCAGCATGAGGTTCAGATTAATATAGGGATAACCCTCATCTTTGGCTATTTGAACAAGAATTTTGGTTTTTCCGGTTGCAGCTGACCCGACCAGTAAAACCAGTCGATAATACCTCGACCGGGCTGCTACTATTTGTTTTTTGAGTTCATCTGTTTTCATGGCAATCCCAGCACCTGCCTATTTATCCCCTGGATAACCACTAAAAACATCAGCTTTCAGTAGCTTCCCCAAATCCATCTTTCTTGCTGGCGGGAATAATTATCGCCTTTCGGTCCCATTTTAGGTGTAAAAATTTTCTTTTGGACCAAGAAAACCACCTGCCAGGAAGTGTGGAAAACTGGATATGGAGACTTATTCGGCAAGAAAACATGAAAATCCTGCCAATTGGCAGGATAACCCTGCAAAAAGACAGCATGGTGTGAGCGCCAGCCCAAGAATTCGACTCCCGGAGGAATGGGTAGCTGTGCCCGTGCCGCCGCTGGTAAGTAGTGAAGTAATACGGTTATTTAACCCTGTGAGTTTCTAGTGATAGAAATCATGGTACAATAGTAACCAGGAGAGTGGTGTTTGTGAAGCTTGACGGTAGACACTATTTTCACGGGTTTTCACTCCTTCCAAGGACAGCTCTCGTAAGCTCCTGGACTTCCCTCGCGGGAGATTCGAAGAGACGCTGCACAAATTTCACCTTGGCCAGCTCCTCTACGAGGGCGGGAGTAGGCAGTACCTTGGCATTTCCCAAGATGCTGCATAAGTGTTGGGCCACCTCTCCTATGGTGTAAACCTGATGGCTGCCGCTTTGAGCAGGATCGATTTAAAATCGAAGTCCGGAAAAGACCGGGAAGCTGTTTTCGCTTAAGCAGTCTTTCTGCTCGGCTGATGTTTATGGCTGCCGCAATCACCGTTATCATTTATAATGTATTTTGCCTTTTCTTTCCTATCTATTGACTTCTGCGGGAAGCGATATCTTCCCTGGTAGTAATAAGTTCGAACTCATAGTGATCCGCAGTTACAAGGCTGGCACCTATCCTTTTCCAGTTGCTTGGACTGCAGTTATTTTTCTACGTTAAAGCCCTTTCCCTTCAAAATCCCCCGTGCCTCACGAATTGGATCTTCCACAGGACCTTTCCATATTTAAAGCAGGAAGAGCCTTTTTACGATGTCATATCGGCAACCCAGCATCATATTCTTCTCGGACCAGTAAAGATTTAGGACCATAAGCATAAGATTTAAGTAAGTTAGTTTTCAGGGGGGTTAAAATATGAGCCAGGGTAAATTGCGAAGAGTTTTTCCCGGTGGGAATACTTGTGAAGGCTTTTATTCTTTTTATGATTACATTATCGAACCTGATGCAAACAGGATCTTTGTCGTTAAAGGTGGTCCCGGTGTCGGCAAGTCAACTTTTATGCGCAAAATCGGCGAAACTATGCTGACCAAAGGTTATGACGTGGAATTCCATTGCTGCTCTTCCGACAACAACTCCCTGGATGCCGTGGTCATTCCCGCCATCAAAGTAGCTTTAATCGATGGCACAGCCCCCCACATAGTCGATCCTAAGAACCCCGGTGCTGTAGATGAAATTATCCATTTGGGAGACTACTGGGATGAAAGTAAAATAGCCGCCCACAAGGAGGAGATCATTAAAGCCAATACCCGGGTGTCACGCTTGTTCCAGATAGCCTACAGCGCCCTCCGGGAAGCAAAAGTCATCCGCGACGAATGGGAAAGCTATATTTCCGAATGCATGATTGAAAGTCAGGTAAACAAAGCCGTTGCCAACCTGCTCCAAGCAATTTTTAACGGTGTAGCACCTCGCTATGACCGTCCGGCCAAAACCCGCCATCTTTTTGCCACGGCCATAACTCCCGACGGCATCATTACCGGCCATGTCGAATCCCTGCTACAGGATGTTCAACAACTATATACCATTTCCGGCGAACCCGGTTCCGGCGTAGCCCAGGTGCTGGCTAGGATCGCCGAGCTAGCCCATGAAAAAGGGCTACACACCGAAATCTACCATTGTCCTTTTAACCCCCGCAATATTGATCTGGTAATCATTCCGGAAATAAAAACGGCGGCCATGAACGTCCAACCGCCCCATACCTACGATCCTTCGTCCTTGCCCGAGCTTATGGCCATGAAACTAAACCTGTCAGCCTATATCGACCGGGATAAGCTGGGAACTTATGCCCACGAGATCAGTAGCGCCGCCTACCGCTACCAGGCCTGCCTGGACCGGGCCGTGGCCTACATCCGCCAGGCCAAATTAACCCATGATTATATAGAAAGCTTCTATATCCCAGCCATGAATTTCGAAGCGATCAATGCCAAACGTCAGGAAGTGCTGCAGCGGATTTTAAACTATGCCGCCGAGTTTTCCGGTAACCATGCCCTGGCAGGTTAAAGGTTATTGGGGGCGCCTTCTTTAAAGGAGGCAGCTCCCTTTTTTAATCTTTTAATCCAATGGCCTGTTCGATAACCGGTCTGCCTGCTATAATAATCTAAAATTAAATACGCGAGGTGAAAAAAATGTTATGGTCGCTTCTTTTCCTTTTTCTTTTTATTCCTATGCTGTTGGCTTCTCTATTTTTAAATTTAGCCGTATTTTCCTTTGCCCGGTTGGGTTTAACACCGACGGGAGCCTTTACCTTGCTGGCAGCTTCGATTATCGGCGGCTTCATCAACATTCCCATCTCTCGCCGACGTTTTTATGTTGAACAGCTCCAATTCGGTCGTTTCCCTTTCTTTTTCTATTACCCTCCCCAGGTTAGCTACCAATTCCTGTGCGTCAACGTCGGTGGAGCGGTAATTCCCGTACTTTTTTCCCTCTACCTCCTGACCACCAGGGCTCCGCTGCTGCCATCCCTGGAGGCTACTCTAATCGTAACCATTGTGACTAAAGCACTTTCCCGGGTAGTTCCGGGGGTAGGTATTACCATACCTACATTTATCCCCCCCATTGCTGCCGCCCTAGCGGCCGTTATCGTTTCCCCTCATAATTCCGCTCCGGTGGCCTACGTTGCCGGTGCTCTAGGAACCCTTTTAGGGGCAGATATTTTAAACCTCGGCGCCATCCGTAGCTTGCGCTCCCAGGTGGTCAGCATCGGCGGCGCCGGCGTTTTTGACGGAATTTTCCTGGTAGCCTTGGCCGCATCTTTATTAAGTTAAAGGGACAAAAAACCCCCGCCCTTACTGGCGGCAGGGCAGGGGGGAAGAACTTTGCCTAAATATCGTAGTACAGGACAAACTCGTAAGGATGGGGCCGGAGTTTAATTTGGCTTATTTCTTTCTTTGTTTTGTATTCAATCCAGCTTTTGATTAGATCCTCGTCAAAGACGCCTCCCTGAAGTAAAAACTCATGGTCATTTTGCAAGGCGGCGAGGGCTTCTTCCAAGGACCCAGGCAGGGAGTTTATCCTACTCGCTTCTTCCGGTGATAAATCATAGATGTCTTTATCCAGGGGATCGCCCGGATGGATCTTGTTTTTAATCCCGTCGATACCGGCCATTAAAAGGGCGGCAAAGGCGAGGTATGGATTGCAGGAAGGATCGGGCGGCCTGTATTCTATTCTTTTGGAGTTCGGGCTATTGGAATACATTGGTATGCGGATGGCCGCGCTGCGGTTACGCTGGGAGTAAACCAGGTTCACCGGGGCTTCAAAGCCGGGGACCAACCGTTTAAAGGAATTGGTGGTAGGGCTGCAGAAGGCCGCCAGGGCCGGACCGTGTTTTAAAAGTCCTCCGATATAGTACAGGGCAAGTTCGCTTAAACCGGCATAACCATCGGCGTCAAAAAACAACGGCCGGCCTTCTTTCCATAGGCTCTGATGGACGTGCATCCCCGAACCGTTATCCTGAAATACCGGCTTAGGCATAAAGGTAGCCGTTTTGTTATGTTTGATGGCTACGTTTTTGACCACATATTTAAACATCATCAACTGGTCGGCCATACGGGTGAGGGGTGCATACTTCATATCGATCTCGCCCTGGCCGGCAGTGGCCACCTCATGGTGATGGGCCTCCACGGCAATTCCCATTTCTTTGAGCAGTAATACCATTTCCGTACGCAGGTTCTGCAGGGTATCGGTAGGAGGAACCGGGAAATATCCTTCTTTATAGCGCGGCCGGTAACCCAAGTTGGGATGCCCGTTCATTTCCGCGCCGGAATTCCAAAAGCCTTCTATGGAATCGATAAAATAGTAACCGGCATACTGACTGTGATCAAAGCGGACGTGATCGAGGATGAAAAATTCGGCCTCCGGCCCCCAAAAACTGGTATCGGCAATTCCGGTTTCCTTGAGATAGGCCTCCGCCTTCTGGGCTATAAAGCGGGGATCGCGGTTGTAGTTTTTGCCAGTAACAGGGTCATAGACGTTACAGATGAGGCTCAATGTCGGAATTTCACAAAAGGGATCGATAAAGGCCGTTTCCGGGTCGGGAATGAGGATCATATCGCTCTCGTTGATGGTTTTAAAGCCGCGGATGCTGGAACCGTCAAAACCTACGCCGCTGGTAAAAACCTCTTCCCCAAACTGCTCTATGGGGACGGTGAAATGTTGCCATGTGCCGGGCAGGTCGATAAATTTTAGATCGACCATTTGAACACCTTTTTCCCTGGCCATGGCGAGGACTTCTTTTGCCGTCATACCCTTGATAAACCCCTTTCGTAATTTAATCTAAATAATACTGCGCAAAAAGAAAAACGCTCCCTTTAGGGTTTACCCCTCGGAGCGTCTTTGCTCATCCGGCAACATCGCCGTACCATTTTGCTTTTGCCCAAGGACGTCCTCGCCCTTTGTTATTAATATATACCATAACTGCTTTTTTGGCAAGCACTAATTAGCCCATAGCCCATCCCCAAATACCTTTTCTCTTTAGTACCTTCTACAAGGAAAGAGATACTTTTCGTCGACCCTGGCATAAGATCAATATTGGAACCCGGTTGCAAGGGGTTGCAAAGGCGTAACTCCGGCGGGCAATGGCGTCCGATAAAAGGCGGGTTTCAAGCAAGGGTTAACTTATTCACCATGCCTGCTGGGGGGAATTTTAGCATGTGCGGGATCACAGGATGGGTAGACTGGGAACTTGACCTAACACAGCAAAGCCGTATCCTGGAGGCTATGACCGCTACCCTGGCCTGCCGGGGGCCCGATGCCGGCGGCACCTGGGTAACGCCCCGCGCGGCCCTGGGGCACCGCCGCTTAATTGTCGTCGACCCCGCCGGGGGCGGCCAACCAATGGTCCGCCGCCGGGGGGAACAAACTTTTGTCATTTCTTATAATGGAGAGCTTTATAACACCGAGGATATCCGCCGCGAGCTTTTGGCTAAGGGCTACACTTTTTACGGCCATTCGGATACGGAAGTGTTACTGACCGCTTATATGGAATGGGGGCCTGCTTGTGTAGAGCGTTTCAATGGCATCTTTGCCTTTGCCGTATGGGAAACAGCCGGGGAACGTCTCTTTATAGCCCGGGACAGATTGGGGGTTAAACCCCTCTTTTATACTTGTTTTCATAACTCTTTTCTCTTTGGGTCGGAATTGAAAGCCCTGTTGGCCCATCCATGGGTCAAGGCGGAAGTGGATGCCGAAGGCCTTGCCGAAGTCTTCATCTTGGGCCCGGCCCGTACACCGGGGCACGGTGTGTTTCGCAACCTGGCCGAGTTAAAACCCGGATATTATTTATTATACGACCGGCGGGGCCTGCACCTGCAACGGTACTGGTCGCTGGAAAGCCATCCTCACCAAGACGATTTGAAGACAACCGTGGCCAAGGTGCGTCATTTACTGGCGGATACAGTTGAACGTCAGTTGGTGGCCGACGTGCCCGTCTGCACCCTCCTTTCCGGCGGGTTGGATTCGAGCGCCGTGACCGCCCTTGCCGTCAAGGCTTTTCACTCTAGAAGCCGTGGTTCCCTTCACACCTGGTCCGTCGATTATATCGAAAACGATCGTTATTTTCAACCCAGTCACTTTCAGCCCAGTCCAGACGGTCCCTGGATAAAGCTGGTGTCAGAATACCTGCAAACTACCCACCACTCCGTTTATCTGGATACCTCGGAATTGGTCAAATCCCTGAAGGCGGCCATGCAGGCACGGGACCTGCCGGGTATGGCCGACGTTGATTCTTCCCTGCTCCTGTTTTGCCGCGAAGTTAAAAAGGAAGCCACCGTTGCCCTGTCTGGTGAGGCTGCCGATGAGGTTTTCGGCGGCTATCCCTGGTTCCGTAGCGAAAAGGCCCTGGCCCTCAACTCATTTCCTTGGAACAGGGCGGGTCGGGAGCGGTTGTCAATTTTGTCGCCGGAATTAAAGGCAGCGGTACAGCCGGAAGAGTATATTGCCCGACGCTACCGGGAAGCCCTGCAGGAAGTACCCGCCCTGCCCGGCGAAAATAAGCGGGAAGCCCGGTTGCGGGAGATTTCCTACTTGAGCCTTACACGCTTCCTGCCGGTGCTGCTTGACCGTAAAGATCGGATGAGCATGGCCGTAGGACTGGAAGTACGTGTTCCCTATTGCGATCACCGCCTGGTGGAATACGTCTGGAACATCCCCTGGGATATGAAATTTGCCGGTAAGATGGAAAAAGGCATCTTGCGCCTGGCTGTAGAGGACCTCCTGCCCGCGGAAGTAATTGCCAGACGCAAGAGCCCGTATCCCAAGACTTATAACCCGGCCTACCTGGAGGCGGTTAGCGCCTTGATGCTGGAAATCCTGGAGGATCCTACTTCGCCAATTCTATCGTTCATTGATGTACCGGCAGTAAAGGCCCTGGTCCAATCGCGGGAGGTTTCCAGTCTACCATGGTTCGGCCAGCTCATGGGTAGACCACAGCTACTTGCCTACCTGATCCAGGTTGACATGTGGATGCGGGAATATAAAATCGCAGTGCGCTAAACAAAAGATCACCCTTGACAGACGCCGGAATGTTAGTATAATAAATATCAAAATCAAGCAAAGGAGTTTGGTTGTGGGGTAAAGGAGCCCCGGTACTGCAAAGTACCGGGGCTTTTACTTTATCCCTCGGAGCAACGGGGCTCTGTATGGGTTTTTGCCCGTACGGAGCCCCTATTGTTTAAGGAGGTGGTGCTTTTTTACCTGTGGGCAACGCCGTCCGCCAAAAACATCAAAGTTCCCAAAAAGGAGGCTCCCACATGAAAATCCTGAGGTTACCCGTTCTTTATGCGTGTTTAATCCTGGCCCTCATGTTGTTATTGAGCCAGGCCCTGCCCGCCTGGGCCGGCGACCCAACCGGTGCTGCCACCGGCGGCATCGCCGACATTCCGGCGGCGCAAACAGGTAATCCTTCTTTAGTAGAGCTGGCGACTGCAGCCGGTAAGTTGAAAATCGGCCTTAATTTCGTTTGGACCCTCCTTGCCGGTTTCCTGGTCTTCTTTATGCAGGCCGGTTTTGCCCTCGTGGAAACAGGCTTCACACGGGCCAAAAACGCCGCTCATACCATGGCCATGAATCTTATGGTATTCCTGGTTGGCGCTGTAGGCTTTTTTGTCCTGGGCTTTGGTCTGATGTTCGGCGGCGTGGGGTCCGTGGCTAACTTGGGCGGTACCCCGCCCCTGACCAGTGAATTAACAGTCGGCGGGTGGGGTTTGATGGGGCTGAAGGGCTTTTTCTTAAATGGTGACGCCTATGATGTAGGTGTTTTTGCCCTTTTCCTCTTCCAAATGGTCTTCATGGATACGGCCGTGACCATTCCTACCGGAGCCATGGCCGAACGAGTTAAATTCAGCGCTATTGTCATAGGTTCCTTCTTTATTGCCATGTTCCTCTATCCCATTTTCGGCAATTGGGTCTGGGGCGGAGGCTGGCTTTCCCAGCTTGGCAGCAGGTTGGGATTGGGTCACGGTGCCGTGGATTTTGCCGGTTCCGGGGTAGTCCATTCCATCGGCGGTGCTGCCGGTTTGGCCGGGGCCCTCATCCTAGGACCACGTCTCGGTAAATACCGGGACGGCAAGCCGGTAGCTATGCCCGGCCATGATATTCCCATGGCCATCTTGGGTACTATCATCCTCTTCTTCGGCTGGTTCGGCTTTAACCCTGGCAGTACCCTGTCCGGCAACGACCTGCGCATCGCGGTGGTAGCCGTCAATACCATGATGGCCGGAGCCGTCGGCGGCCTGGCCGCCATGCTTTATACCTGGTGGCGCCAGGGCAAGCCCGATCCTTCCATGATGTGTAACGGTGTTCTGGCCGGCCTGGTGGCCATTACCGCTCCTGCGGCCTTTGTCAATGGACCGGTAGCCTGCCTGATTGGCGCCGTAGCCGGAGTCCTGGTTGTCTGGAGCGTTTACTTCTTCGATCACGTCCTCAAGATCGACGATCCGGTAGGCGCCATATCCGTCCACCTGGTTAACGGCCTCTGGGGCTTACTCGCCGTAGGGCTTTTTGCTGACGGCACCTATGGCGCCGGCTGGAACGGCGTTGGTGCTGACACCTACCTGGGAGTTGCTGGCCAGGGCGTTACCGGCCTCTTCTACGGCGATCCCGGCCAGCTGGTAGCCCAGCTAATCAATATGGCGGCAGTCTTCATCTGGGGCTTTGGTGCTTCCTATGTCTTTTACAAGGTTCTCGACAAGGTCATTGGTATTCGCGCCAACCCCGAAGCTGAAGAACAGGGCCTGGACATCCCCGAAATGGGCGCTCTGGCTTACCCTGACTTTCTCCTGGCCTTTAACGATACCTACAGCCCGGGACCGGCACCTGCCAGGCAAACTGCTTACGCTCCCCGCCGGCAGGAAATACCGGTTCGCAATTAGAGGGGGTCTTTATGAAGAAAATTGAAGCCATTATCCGCTCCTCCCGCCTGGAAGCAGTGAAGGAAGCCCTGGGGAAAAACAATATCCATGGCATGACGGTAACCCACGTCCTTGGCTGCGGCCTGCAGCGGGGGCAAACGGAGTATTATCGCGGCAATCTCTATACCATCAACTTGTTGCCCAAAGTAAAGGTGGAAATTGTTATCCCCGATAACCGGCTCGAGGAAATAATTGCTATCATTTGCCGGGAAGCCCGTACCGGGGCAATCGGCGACGGTAAAATTTTTATTTACCCGGTGGAGAACGCCATCCGCATCCGCACCGGTGAGCAAGGAGAAGGGGCAATCTAAAGGCGGCGGTTTCTATCCCGTCGCCTTTTTTTACCTTTACCCCTACCCCGGCAGGCAGATCTTCTGGCCGACCTGGAGATTGTAGGGATTGACATGGGGATTTAGTTCAAGCAGCCTTTCTACCGTCGTTCCGGTGGCCCGGGCAATACTATAAAGGGTGTCGCCCGGGGCAACCTCCCAGTAAACGCCTGAAGGGCAGGGCGGTTCAGGCGGTAAACACAACACCTGACCGATTTGCAAATTATAGGGATCTATCCCGGGATTCAGGCGTTCCAACTCGGCGACGGTCGTCCCGATACGTAAAGCTATAAGATACAGGGTATCACCCGGCTCCACCCGCCAGTAGCGGCCGGAGGGGCAGGGTATTTGCATCAAGCCCACGCATAATCACCCCTTGGCGGTTTTTCTGTATCTTATGCGCGGGCTTTGAAAATTGAAACCGGCAGGTTTATTCTTTATCCAGGCCGAAACGGGTATGGAGGGCCTGTACAGCCCTGGTAAGGTACTCTTCATCAATGATACAGGATACCTTAATCTCTGAAGTGCTGATCATATGAATATTTATCCCTTCTTCGGCCAGGCAGGCAAACATATCGGCGGCCACGCCGGGATTGGTAATCATGCCGGCCCCCACGATAGATACCTTGGCAACCTTGTCATTAAACGTTACTTTGCTCGCCCCGATCTCTGCCCGCACCTTTTCGGTGACGGCTACGGCCTTTTGCAAATCGTCTCGGCCTACGGTAAAAGCGATATCGTTAATCCCATCACGCATGGCGCTCTGGACGATCATGTCGACATTAATGCTCTCTTTGGCCAGGGCCACGAATAACACTTTGGCAATACCCGGCCGGTCGGGAACGTCGTGAAGGGCGATACGGGCTACATTGCGATCTCCGGCCACTCCGCTGACCACCATTTTCCTTTCCAATTCCGCCACCTCTTTCACCAATGTTCCTTCGTTATAATTGAAACTGGAACGAACCTCTAAAACTACATTATTTTGCTTGGCAAACTCCACTGAACGCGGCTGGAGGACCTGGGCGCCGAGGCTGGCTAGCTCCAGCATTTCATCGTAGGAAATTACAGGTAGCTTTCTCGCTTTGGGAACTATACGGGGATCCGCCGTATAAACTCCGTCCACATCGGTATAAATTTGACAGACGTCCGCTTTGAGGGCGGCGGCAACGGCCACGGCCGTGGTATCCGAACCGCCCCGTCCCAGTGTCGTAATCTCGTTATCCTCCGTTTTCCCCTGGAATCCGGCCACAATCACAATTTTACCCTGTTTTAATTCCTGCCGCAGACGGTCACAACATACATCAAGAATGCGGGCTTTAGTATGAACGTTGTCGGTTAAAATACCGACCTGGGGACCGGTAAGGGAAATCACCGGTTCGCCCAGTTCGTGGATGGCCATGGCCATCAGGGCAATGGACGTCTGTTCACCAGTAGCCAGGAGCATGTCCATCTCCCTTGCCGGCGGATTCGGGCTAATGGCATGGGCCATGGCTATCAGGTCATCGGTCATGTCCCCAGGGGCCGAAACGACCACCACCACATCATTACCCGCTCGGCGGGTGTCAACTACCCGGCGGGCAACGTTTTTCACCCGTTCAGGTCCGTTAACAGAAGTTCCGCCATATTTTTGTACTATCAGGGCCATTAGTGAACCTCCTTAATTGACTACAAAGGCTCCCCGCTTACAGGGATTAAGCTCTTTAATTATGCAGGCTACCCCGTGGCGGGCAAAGGCCGCCGCCATGGCCTCCCCTACTTTAGGCTTGCGCCCTCGGCAAAAAGCGATTACCGAAGGACCGGAACCGCTTAAAGCCACGGCCAAAGCCCCTGCCTCCCGGGCAGCGCCGAAGACCTCCGCCATTCCCGGTACCAGGGACAAACGGTAGGGCTGATGCAATTTGTCTTCCATCATTTTACCCATTAACTCCAGGTCGCCGGCTTGAACGGCCAGTAAGAATAGACCTACACGGCTCAAATTGAAAACGGCGTCTGCGAGATCCACTTTGGCAGGTAGGACGCCTCGGGATACCTTGGTGGAAAGGGTAAAATGGGGAATGGCCACAACTGTCGTCAGGCCGACCGGCGGCTCTAAACGACGGCAGTAAACTTTCTCCCCCTCCCTCGCCGCCACCACCAGGCCGCCTAAAATAGCAGGGGCAACGTTATCTGGATGGCCTTCGAGCTGGGTAGCAAGCTCTATTAGTTCTTCACTACTTAAGGGTTCACCGAGGAGGACATTGGCACCAACCAATCCCCCCACCAGGGCCGCCGCACTGGATCCTAATCCCCGGGCTACGGGAATGTTGTTGTGCATGTTTATTTTTAAATTAACCCCTCGTTGCCCGGTTCGGGCAAAAACGGCCATGGCCGCCCGAAACGCTATATTTTCGGGGCCCCTGGGTATGGTAGCTTCACCTTCACCGGTTACATTAATCTCCAGGTTTTGCGAAACTTCGATATACACTTCATCATAAAGGTCCAGGGCCATGCCTATAGTATCAAACCCCGGTCCCAAATTGGCTGTTGTAGCCGGAACCCGTACCAGCGGCATAATTTTTCTACCTTCGTTTCGTCATTTCCGCCTATAGAATAGCCTCAACTATCCGCGCTTCTTCCGGCGGCAGGGAAAGGGGTTCGCCGATCTGCTTAATGGCAATATTAGGATCCTTCAAGCCATTTCCGGTAAGAACGCAAACCACCCTATCGCCATGATGGAAGTAACCTTTTTTAACGTACTTGATCACCCCGGCCAGGGAGGCGGCCGAAGCAGGTTCGGCAAAAATACCTTCGGCAGAAGCCATGAGGCGCTGGGCAGCAAGAATCTCTTCGTCGCTCACGCAGTCGATAAAACCTCCGGATTCCTTTGCCGCCCGTACGGCCGACTGCCAGCTGGCCGGATTGCCGATCCGGATAGCCGTGGCCACCGTTTCCGGATTGGGCACTATTTCTCCACGAACAATGGGCGCCGCCCCTTCGGCCTGGAAACCGATCATTTTGGGTAAAAGATGGCTGCGGCCGGCCTGGTAATATTCATTAAATCCTTTCCAATAGGCGGTAATATTACCAGCATTGCCCACAGGAATGGCCAAATAATCAGGTGCCTCACCCAGCCAGTCGCAGACCTCGAAGGCCGCCGTTTTTTGCCCTTCGATACGGAAAGGATTGATGGAATTGACAAGGGTGATGGGATACTTGGCCGTTATCCGGCGTACGAGATCCAGGGCGTCGTCGAAATTACCCTGAATGGCAATTACCCTGGCACCGTAAAAAAGGGCCTGGGCCAATTTTCCTAAAGCTATATTCCCTTCAGGAATAAGTACGCTGCACTTGAGGCCGCAGCGGGCGGCATAGGCGGCGGCGGAAGCCGAAGTGTTCCCCGTAGAAGCGCACATGATGGCCTTGGAACCGGCCTCCACAGCCTTGGCCACAGCCATCACCATACCGCGATCTTTAAAAGAACCAGTGGGATTGAGGCCTTCAAACTTAAAGTATAATTTTATACCCAGTTCCCGGGAAAGGTTCCCGGCGGCTATCAATGGGGTGTTACCCTCCTGTAAAGTAATCAAGGGAGTTGCCTCCGTTACCGGCAGGAACTCCCGGTAAGCTCGAATTACCCCCGGCCAGCTCAAACGTTTTCTCCTCCTTCTACACGTACAACGCAGGCTATTTCTTTAACAACTGGCAGACCGGCCAAAACCTTTAGGGCATCTTGCAGGTTTTGTTCCCGGACGCGATGGGTGATTAGCACCAGCTCGGCCAATTCTCCCAGCATGCGTTCCTGGATTACCGATGCCAGACTGACCTCACGGTCCCCGAATACACCGGCAATGGCTGCCAGCACCCCGGGTCGGTCCACCACAAGTAAACGCAAGTAATATTTTGTGTTGATGGTCCCTACTGGTTTAATGGGCTTGTCATAAAAACAGGTGCAGGTTATGCGGCCCCGTGTTTGATAGTTGAGGTTACGAGCCGCCTCTATTATATCACCCACCACGGCGCTGGCCGTTGGCATAGAACCCGCGCCGCGGCCGTAAAACATTGCTTCACCGACGGCATCCCCTTCTATAAAAATAGCATTAAATACGTCGTTCACAGAAGCAAGGGGATGGTTGCCGGGCAATAAAGCGGGATGAACGCGTACTTCAATACCTTCCTCATCTTCTCGGGCTATTCCTAAAAGTTTAATGACATAACCCAGATCGGCGGCATAACTAATATCCTGGGCCGTAATGCGACTGATGCCTTCCCGGTAAACGTCTCTATAAGTCACCCGCGTGTTAAAGGCGATGGAAGCCAGTATGGCCATCTTCCTGGCGGCGTCGTCACCTTCAATATCGGCGGCGGGATCGGCCTCGGCATATCCTAAATCCTGTGCTTCCCGCAAAACTTCTTGAAAATCACGGCCTTCCCGGCTCATCTTGGTAAGGATGTAATTGGTAGTACCATTGACAATGCCCATTACTTGCCGGATTTTATTGCCGGCCA
The DNA here is from genome assembly GCF_039233145.1 of Moorella humiferrea. Lineage (NCBI taxonomy): Bacteria > Bacillati > Bacillota > Clostridia > Neomoorellales > Neomoorellaceae > Neomoorella > Neomoorella humiferrea. Next base: position 1,393,118 of record NZ_CP136419.1, read on the forward strand.
GGCATTCTTTTAAAGGGCGAATAATGGGGATGCCGCCGCCCACACTGGCTTCAAAAAAAAGATCTACTCCGTTTGACGCAGCAGCATCAAAAAGCTCCTTACCGTATAGGGCGAGGAGATCTTTGTTGGCCGTAACTACACTTTTACCCCGTTCCATCGCCTTGAGGATATATTCCCGTGCGGCATCCGTTCCGCCCATTACCTCAACTATTATATGAATGTCGGGATCGTTTATTATCCCGTCGGCGTCAGTAGTCAGCAAGGCGGGATCGACTTCGACCTGTCGCGGACGGTTCCGCTCCCGCACCAGAACGCGGCTGATTTTTAAGGGACGTCCTAGTTTCTGGGTAATAAGGGCACCGTTTTGCTGCAGCAGACGAACTACACCGCTGCCGACCGTCCCTAATCCCAATAGGCCGATATTCACTGGTCCTGACACTTCTTCACGCTCCTTGCACCTTCTCAATTTTACCTTATACTTCGGTACAGGGCAATACTTTTTAAACCTGCCGACTTATTTCATCTAGAAAAGGCTTGAGGATGGCTTCCAGCTGTTTAAATTCGATGAGAAAGGCGTCATGGCCATAGGGTGATTTAAGTTCTTTATATAGAGCCCTGCCGCCGGCGGCATTAATTAATTGAACGATTTCTTTAACCTGCTGGGGCGGAAAAAGAAAATCGCTGGATATTCCTATTCCCAGACATACAGGCACGTTGCACCAAATTTCATTATAGTTGCCGCGGCCTCGGCCGACGTCATGAAGGTCAACGGCCTTGGTCAGATATATATAGGCATTGGCGTCAAAACGCTGCACCAGCTTCCTCCCCTGATAAGATAGATAGCTTTCTACTTCAAATTGACCGTCAAGGTGAAAGTATTTTTTTTCATCGACTATTGTGCGTCCGAATTTCATGGTCCAGGAAATGTCGCTTTTATAAGTAATTGTCCCGATCCTCCGGGCCAAAGCCAGACCCCTTTGAGGTCCCTGTGTACCGTAATAATTTCCGGCCTGCCATTCAGGGTCGGCGTAAATGGCTTCCCTTTGGACGTTGTTAAAAGCAATCTGCATCGGCGTCGTGCGTCCACATGCGGCAATGGGAATGATGGCCCTGACCATTTCTGGATAAAGGAAGCCCCATTCCAGAACCTGCATGCCTCCCATGGAACCGCCGACGGCCGCGACCAGATGTTTTACGCCGAGATGGTCCAAAAGTATTTTCTGGACCCTGACCATATCCCGTATGGTAACCACGGGAAAATCTAAGGCGTACGGCCTGCCTGTATCCGGATTGATGCTCGCCGGCCCCGTAGTTCCATAGCAGCTGCCGAGTACGTTGGCGCAAACAACAAAATACCGCCTGGTATCCAAAGCCCTTCCCGGTCCAATTAACGGATCCCACCAGCCGGGCAACCGGTCTTCCAGAGAATGGCGACCAGCAACATGGGCGCTGCCGGTCAGGGCGTGAAGTACAAGAATAACGTTATCCCCTGAGGCATTTAATTCGCCGTACGTTTCATAAGCTATGGTGAGGGGGCCCAGGTGGGCCCCTCCTTCCAATTGTAATTTACCCGGCCATTCATAAAACCGGGTGGCTACAATACCTACATCGCCCATGCTTATAATCTGCTCCTGTTCAAAGCCTGTTCCAGATCGGCAACAAGATCTTCAACGTCTTCCAGGCCGATGGACAAGCGAACCAAATCTTCCGTTACTCCCGATGCCAGCTGCTCTTCTGGACTAAGTTGCTGATGGGTGGTACTGGCCGGATGAATGACCAGGGACCGGGCGTCTCCCACATTGGCGAGGAGGGAGAAAAGCTTCAGGCTATTGATGAACCTTTTCCCCGCTTCTTTACCGCCTTTGATGCCAAAGGTTAAAATAGCCCCCGTACCCCGCGGCAGGTACTTTCGTCCCCGTTCATACGAAGGATGGCTGGGCAGGCCAGGATAACTTACCCAGGCCACGGCCGGATGTTCGGACAACCAGCGGGCAATTTGAAGGGTATTTTGAACATGGCGCTCCATGCGTAAATGTAGGGTTTCCAGCCCCTGGAGGAAAAGAAAGGCATTAAAGGGACTTAAGGCCGGCCCCATATCCCGTAAAAGCTGAACGCGGGCCTTGACAATGTAGGCCGCCGTTCCAAAAGCCTTTACATAACTGAGACCATGGTAGCTGGGATCCGGTTCGACCAGTCCGGGAAATTTGCCATTGTCCCAGTTGAATTTACCGGAATCCACAATAACGCCACCGATAGATGTACCGTGGCCGCCGATAAACTTGGTGGCTGAGTGGACGACGATGTCGGCACCAAATTCTATAGGCCGGCATAAATACGGCGTAGCGAAGGTATTGTCGACAATCAACGGTATACCTGCCCCATGGGCAATATCCGCCAGGGCTTCCAAGTCGGGTATGTCCAGCTTGGGATTGCCCAGGATTTCTACGTAGATGGCGCGGGTGTTGTCGTTAATGGCCTTGCGATAATCTTCCGGATCGGTACTGTCGACGAAACGGACTTTAATACCGAATTTCGGCAAGGTGTAATTAAAGAGGGTGAAGGTGCCGCCGTAAAGACTGGTGGAAGCCACGATCTCCTGCCCGGCGTTGGCGATATTGGCAACTGCCAAAGTTATTGCCGCCTGACCGGAAGCAGTAGCCAGGGCACCCACCCCGCCTTCCAGGGCGGCCATCCGTTTTTCAAATACCTCAGTCGTAGGATTAGTAATCCGCGTGTAAATATGCCCTTCTTCTTCTAAAGCGAAAAGCCGCGCCGCATGTTCGGCATCCCGGAAGACGTAGGAGGTAGTCTGATAAATAGGTACAGCCTGAGCACCCGTAACCGGGTCGGGTTCCTGGCCTGCATGAATGGCCTGGGTGGCAAAACGATACTGCCTGGACATAGGAAGTATTCCCCTCTCTTTAAAAATTAGCTGGCCGCGGGGGAATAAAAAAGCCTCTCCGATAAGGAAGAGGCACTAGTTTTCTTACCCCCCTTATCTCTCAGGACTTGCGTCCTGCAGGAATTGGCACCTTGCGCTCCCGATAAACGGAACGCGGGTTGCCGGGTTTCATCGGGCCCGTCCCTCCACCACTCTTGATAAGAGTTTCGTTCCTGTATTTAATTGCTCCAGCTTGATATCAACTATAAACCCTGTTTTTTTATGTGTCAAGCACTTTTTTAAATCTATTCCTGGCGCCAGCTGGCTATTATCTGTTCTTCAACGTTTTCTAGATGTCGTAACATGGCGGCCGCCGCCCCTTGACCGTCACGCTCCTTCAAAGCCTTTACCACCTCATAGTGCTCATCAACCGAGCGCTCGCCGCGACCGGGTATGGCCAGACTCCTGGAACGGCTGTCGGCCAGAAGATCAAGCATGCTGTGCATCAGACGCACCAAAACCGTGTTTCCCGTGGCTTGGGCCAAACGGTAATGAAAATTGCTGTCGTGACTGGCAAGTAAGGATAGACGGCCGCTATGCAGGTGTCCCAGGTGTTCCCTCGTGGTAGTCACCATGGCGGCCAATTCTTCTATATCGGTTTGCCCCGCCCTCTCCGCCACCCAGAGGGCTGCTCGGGGCTCGAGGACTTTACGTACTTCGAACAAATGCAGTACCGTATCTTTGCTTACTGGCAGATGGCTGGCAAAACGTTTCAAATACTCGTCGGGATCCTGCTCGCTGATGAAGGCCCCCTGCCCGTGTCGAATGCTTACCAGGCCTTCGGCGGCCAACATTTTTAAGGCTTCCCTTACGGAAGTACGACTCACTCCCAGCATCTCAGCCAATTCCCGCTCGGCCGGCAGGCGATCCCCCGGCTTCATTCGTCCTTCAAAAATGCTTTTTTTTATTTCATCCACGACACGGTGGTAAACGCTTTTGGGGTTGGGATTGATGGGCTGAAAAAGCCTTTTCTTTGAAGAATCACGCAATGGTTATCGCTCCTATATCTAGTAACAAGTGGTCTTACCTCTTTATTTTATCATAATTTACGTCAGGCGTAAATGCCATAAACTATTATATTGCTATTGTAATTATATATAAATATTATTAGAATTACTTTAGTATAACTTTATATTCGGGAGAGGGGTGCCGTGTTTTCCCTGTTAATAAAAAACGGGCTGGTGGTCGACGGCACCGGTCGCCCGGCCTTTCGGGCCGATGTCGGCATTCAGGGAACGAAAATTACGGCCGTGGGTGCTTTAGATAAAACACCTGCCGCCCGCGTTATTAATGCCGACGGCCTGGCAGTTGCACCGGGATTTATCGATATCCATAGTCATGCCGACGCTGAGCTTTTGAGGTATCCTGAAGATCCGGCCAAGGTATCCCAGGGTGTTACTTGTGAGGTTATAGGCAATTGCGGCATGTCCCTTGTGCCCAGCCATAGGGGCAGTCTTCCTTTGCTGGCCTCTTATGCCGCACCAGTTTTAGGTAAAATACCAGACACTTTCTGCCCTGGAAGATTGGAGGAGTACCTATCTTTCTTAGCATTCCGAGGTACGGCCGTTAACTGCGTTATCCTGGTCGGCCACGGCACCATACGCCTTGCGGTTATGGGTATGGAACCTCGTCGGGCAAAAAAAGCAGAGTTGGATGCCATGTCCTCTTTCCTCCGTCAGGCCATGGCCGAAGGGGCAGCCGGCCTTTCCAGCGGACTTCTCTATCCCCCTGGCTGCTATGCCTCTACGGGGGAATTGATCGCCCTATGCCGAGTGATTCAACCCTTCAGCGGTATATACGTTACCCACATCCGTGACGAATCCGACGGCGTCCTGGAAGCCATTGAAGAATCGCTGGAGATCGGCCGTGAGGCAGGCATACCCGTCCATATATCTCACTTGAAAGCCTGCGGCCCCCGCAACTGGCCTAAAATCTCCAAAGCCCTGGCCATGCTAGCGGAGGCCAGGGAAAAAGGGCAAGACGTCACCTGGGACGTTTACCCCTACACCACCGGTTCGACCACGGCTTCTTCTCTCCTCCCACCCTGGGCTGTTGCCGGAGGGGAAGGAGAAATAAAAAACCGTTTAAGGAACCCCGAGATGCGGCGGCAAATAAAAATAAACTGGCAGGAAGGCCTGCCGGGATGGGATAATATGGTGGGATCCTTGGGTTATGAAGGTTTGATTATCAGCGCCGTTGGGGGAAGGAAGAATGCCGATTGCGTCGGTCTAAATCTGGTCGAGATAGGGGATAGGCGGCAATGCCATCCTGCCGACGCCCTCCTCGATCTCCTGCTGGAGGAGGGTGCCTCCCTTACCATTGCTACTAAACACGGATGTGAAGAAACCCTGGAAATGATCTTAAAGCATCCCCAGACAACCGTTGGCAGCGACGGCATATATTCCGGCGAACGTCCCCATCCCCGCCTGTACGGTACCTTTGTGCGGGTTCTGGGGCGCTATGTCCGGGAACGTCGGCTCTTTACCCTGGAAGAGGCGGTGGCCAAAATGACCTCTCGTCCGGCGTTCAGGTTTGGCCTAAAAGAACGCGGTCAAGTTAGAGTAGGATATTATGCGGATTTGGTAATCTTTGACCCGGAAACTGTAGGTGATCGCGCTACCTTTGAGAAACCCGCTCAGCCTCCGAGCGGTATTGTAGCAGTGATCGTTAACGGCCGGGTCATCTACCAGGACGGTCAATTTAGCGGAGAGCTGCCGGGTTTTATCTTAAAAACAAAACCGGGGCAGTCCCCGGTTAAATTATAATGCATATTAGCCCGCCGCCGCCGTCGTTTACAATGCGTTCTATTGTTTCCTGAAGCTTTATTTGAGCGCTTTCAGGCATGCGATAGAGCTTGCTCTGGATGCCTTCCCGTACCAATTCGCTTAAAGACTTGCCGAAAACATTGGTCTGCCAGATTTTCTGGGGATTGTCCTCAAACTCTTCCATAATATATTTCACCAAGTCTTCACACTGTTTTTCAGTTCCGATGAGGGGCGTTACTTCGGTGGTGATGTCGGCGCGGATGAAATGGTAAGATGGGGCTGTGGCCTTCAACCGCACGCCGGAACGGCCGCCCTGCTTGATAAGTTCCGGTTCCGCCAGTTCCATTTCTTCTTCGCTGGGTGTAACGACGCCGTAGCCGGTATTGCGTACTTCCTGGATGCCGTAGGCGATTTTATCCCATTCCTTTTTAATGCCGGCCAGCTCCCGAATCCAGCGTAGGACGTCGTGGTCCCCGCCGATATCCAGACCACTGACCTCACGCAAAACCTGGTAGAAAAGACCTTCTTTCGTCGTCAGGTCAATGTGGGCAGTACCCGTACCCAGGTCCATATCCCTCAGGGCCGCCCGGGCAACGTATTCGTTATTGTTGAGCTTCTCCACAACCCCGTTAATATCCCTCAAGCGACGCACCTCGCCCACGGCTTCCTGGACGGTATTTTCTAGCTGGCGGCGTAACCAGTGGTCCCCTGCTAGTTCATCAACCCAGCGGGGTAGGTTGACGTTTACTTCGGCCACCGGAAATTCATATAAGGCTTCTTCCATGATGTGCAGGATGTCCTCTTCCTCTAAATGCAGGCAGTCCACCGGCAGGACGGGAACATCATAGGCCGCCTCAAGTTCCCCGGCCAGCGTCACCGTTTCCTCGGCCAAAGGATGAAGGGAATTGAGAAGGACGACAAAGGGTTTGCCCAATTCTTTGAGTTCCCAAATGACCCTTTCTTCGGCGTCAACGTAATCCTGCCGTGAAATTTCAGTTATACTGCCGTCTGTGGTGACGACTATACCTATGGTGGCGTGATCGGTAATTACTTTACGCGTTCCCGTTTCCGCCGCTTCTTGGAAAGGTACGGGCTCTTCAAACCACGGCGTTCGGACCATCCTGGGCCCGCCGTCCTCCTCGTAACCGAGGGCGCCGGGTACTGTATAACCGACGCAGTCAACTATCCGCACCCGCACCTTCAGGCCCTCACGAACGGTGATCTCCACCGCTTCGTTGGGGATGAATTTAGGTTCGGTGGTCATAATCATGCGACCGGCGCCGCTCTGGGGCAGTTCGTCCCTGGCCCGTTCCCGTTCATTGGGGTTTTTAATATTTGGCAGTACCAGCTTTTCCATAAATTGAGTAATAAAAGTCGATTTGCCGCTGCGTACCGGGCCCATCACGCCGAGATAAATATCACCACCGGTACGTTCGGCTATGTCCCGGAAAATATCCCGATTTTCCACCCCTTAATCTCCCTCCCCAGGCCTTAATTTACCCGTTCAAAGATGGTATGTTTTAACAATACATCTATATGATTTTGCCGCCGGAATATGACCGAAAATACCCCGGGTGTTTAACCTTTTACAAATATATGCACCGGGGGAAAATAAAATAACCCGCCCCTGTGGGCAGGCTTTATATCTGCCATACACTGGCCTCCATTTCATTAGTCCGGGGACGCTGCATAAGGGCCCCCACACATTCCTGGGGAGGTTTGCCTTTATAAAGAACTTGATAAATTTCTTCAGTTATCGGCATGGGAATACCGTGCCGCAGGGCTAAATCTCGGGCCGCCGCCGTAGTTCGCACCCCTTCAACCACCATACCCATCCCGGCTAAAACTTCATCCAGGGGTCTGCCCCTACCGAGTTCAATGCCGGCGCGGCGGTTGCGGCTGTACATGCTGGTACAGGTAACAATCAAATCGCCGATGCCGCTTAAACCGGCAAAGGTCATGGGTCTGCCCCCTAGAGCCACACCAAGGCGGGCGATCTCAACTATTCCCCTCGTCATTAAAGCCGCCCGCGCATTGTCGCCAAGGCCCAGTCCATCGGCAATACCCGTGGCCAGGGCGATTATATTTTTTAAAGCGCCGCCAAATTCCACCCCTATCATATCGGGATTGGTGTAAACCCTAAATGCGGGTGTCATAAAAATATCCTGAACGTATTCGGCCACTTTCTTATCAACCGCGGCTACCACTACGGTGGTAGGCAGCCCACGACCTACTTCTTCGGCGTGGCTCGGGCCTGATAGGACGGCTATCCGTTCAAAACCTTCCTCTTTAAGGACTTCTGATAATCTTTTCTGGGTATCTAATTCCAGTCCTTTAGCTGTGTTTACGATAACTGCCTCCCTGGGCAGAAGGGGGTTCAGGTGGCGGGCAATCGTCCGCACGACGTGGGAAGGCACGGCTAAAACGACTAATTTCACACCTTTAACGCATTCTGCCAGTTCGACCATCGGGCGGATACCGTCGGGAAGTGTCACTCCCGGCAGGTAGGCTATATTCTCTCTCTTGGCATCCAGTTCGCGGGCTACTTCCTTTCGCCTGACCCACAAATTGACCGAAAAACCTTTTCCGGCCAGCAAGACGGCCAAGGCCGTACCCCAGCTGCCGGCACCAATGACTGCTATAGTACCCCCCACTTAACTCCGCTCCCCCAGTTTATGTTCTGTGCCCGTTAAAAGCCGTTTTATATTCGAACGGTGGCGGTAAATAATCAAGGCGGCACCTACTAAGGTAAAAAGGGTGTACGGCCAGGGACGATGGAAAAAAAGCATAAGAAAGGGAGCCACGGCCGCCGCAATGATTGAGCCTAATGAAACATACCTTGACAAAACAACTATGACAAGCCATAAGAGTCCCGCCCACAGGACTACAGCCGGCGCCATAGCCAGCACCGCTCCTGCCGTGGTCGCTACTCCTTTGCCCCCCTGAAATTCAAGAAACAACGACCAGCTGTGTCCGATAATGGCCGCCAGGGCCGTAACAGCCGCCAGCCATGGACCGCCTGCAACCTGACCGAGCCAAACGGCAATCACGCCCTTCAAGGCATCCACCGCCAGTACAACTAGGCCGGGGACAGTGCCCATAGTTCTCAAGGCATTTGTGGCACCTACATTGCCGCTGCCGCGTTTCCGGATGTCAAATCCGTAAACAAAGCGCCCAACTACATAAGCCGTAGGAATAGAACCGATAAGATAGGCCAGTGCCAAGGCCAGAAGCCACATATTTTCCCCTCCGTTTAATTTTTATCCCTTACTCTGGCGGAACAGCAGGCGCAGCGGCGTACCTTCAAAACCGAAGGCCTGACGCAGCTGGTTTTCTAAATAGCGCTGATAGGAAAAATGTACGTCATCCGGACGATTGCAAAAGAAGACAAAGGTGGGCGGCTTTACTTTAACCTGAGTGGCATAGTAGATTTTCACCGCTTGACCTTTGACGGCAGGCGGAGGCGTCAGCATGATGGCTTCCCGTACCACGTCGTTTAAAGTGCTCGTAGCAACACGCCGGGCAGCGGCGGCACCCACCGCATCAACGGTAGGCAAAATACGGGCCACCCTCTGGCCGGTTAAAGCCGAAATAAACAGAATAGGTGCATAGGTCATAAAGCTCAATTCACGACGAATTATTTCCTCATAGCGGACCACAGTTTTATCATCTTTAGGTACGAGATCCCATTTGTTTACTACTATTATAGAAGCTTTCCCTAGTTCATGACCATAACCGGCTATTTTTTTATCCTGTTCGGTAACGCCTTCAGTGCCATCCAGGATTAACAGCACGACGTCGGACCGTTCCACGGCCTTTAACGTACGTAAAACGCTGTAGTGTTCCGTAGCATTAACAATACGACTCTTACGCCGCATACCGGCAGTATCGATTAATACATATTCCTTTTCGTCCCGGCGGATATATGTATCGATGGCATCTCTGGTGGTTCCCGGTAAATCGCTGACGATCACCCGCTCTTCGCCCAGCAGCCGGTTTACTATTGAAGATTTGCCGACATTGGGGCGTCCGACAACGGCCACGCGCAGGGCTTCACCATCGTCTACCTCATGAAACCGGGGTAAAAGCTCGACGATCCTGTCGAGGAGATCACCTATATTTAATCCGTGAATGGCGGAAATGGGTACGGGATCACCCAGGCCCAGGCGGTAAAACTCATGGACGGGGGTGGGATCGCGGAAGTCTTCGACTTTGTTGGCCACCAGGATGACCGGCCGCCCAGAACGGCGTAAAAGATTGGCCACTTCTTCATCATCGGCGGTCAAACCGTTCCTCGCATCGACGACGAAGAGAATGACATCGGCCTCCGCAACGGCGGCTTCCGCCTGGCGCCTGACTTGAACTATCAGTGGATCGTCGTTCCCCACAGCAATACCGCCTGTATCAACAAGGGTAAAGGAGCAGCCCCGCCAGTCGGCATCATGGTAAAGACGATCCCGGGTTACTCCGGGAGTATCTTCTACAATGGCTATCCGGCTTCCGGTAATGCGGTTAAAAAGCGTCGATTTGCCGACATTGGGGCGTCCGACAATGGCAACTACTGGTTTGGGCAAAAGGATTCCTCCATTTCAATACCGCAGCATCCGGCGATCAGCCCTTTTCCGTTAGTGGGAACCACTTCTACCTTAACACCAAGTTCCCTTGCCACAACTTCCGGCGTCAGATCATCGAGAAAAATCAGCGCTTCCCTCTTTAACATGACGTCGGGGATGAGAACCCATCCCTCTTTACCCCGTAACCATGAAACTGTCCCCTTTAACCCCTCTATCAAATCGCGGCCCGTCAACAGGCCGGCCACCGTAACCTCCGGGCCAAAAAAATGATTTGTTACGGGGACCACCATTAGCTCAAGTTCGCCCGCTTTGGCCTTAATTTTAGGAAGCAATTCCTTTAAAAGCGGTGCCGCTAGAGTGCCGGTGGCTATTGCAATCCGCCGCGGCCCGTCCGGCCTCGGTTCAGCATGGGCAAGGGCGGCGTCGAAGTCGTCTAAAAAAAGACGTGTCAGGCCGACGCCGTTTTCTACCTGGGGAAATTCGTCATAGTAGGCAGCCGGTGGAAGGGGAAGACCGGCCAGTAAATAAAATTCATCGGCGCCGTATACCAGGCCGCAACCGTAACGTCTACGAAAAGATGCCTGCCAGACTTCTATCTGGTCAATGATCGCCGTCGCTTCTTCCGGCGTTACGCGCCTTAAAGGGTATAAATGTTTCCTCGACGAAGTCAGGCCTACGGGTACTACGGCGATGGACTGTACGGCCGGAAACAAGCCGCCAAGATCCTTTATCGTCCGTTCCAGCTCCGGGCCGTCGTTAAGGCCTGGACAGAGGACGATCTGAGTGTGCATCACAATTCCCGCTGCCGCTAGCCTTTTCAGCTGCGTCATTATTTCCCCTGCCCGGGGATTGCCCAACAATTTGTTTCTTAACAGGGGATTTGTCGTATGCACGGAAATATATAAGGGACTGATATGCCAGCGGAAAATATAATCCCAATCCTCGGGTTTCAGGTTGGTTAGGGTTATAAAATTTCCGTGGAGAAAGGAATAACGAAAATCGTCATCCTTGACATAAAGAGACGATCTTAATCCCAGGGGCATTTGATCGACGAAACAAAAAATACATTTATTGCGGCAGCGACGCAGGCCGTCGAAGGTGGCAGAGGCAAATTCCAACCCCAGGTCTTCGCCGTAGTCCTTTTCTATTTCCAGTATCCATCTTTCGCCGTCCGGTTTAGCGACCTCGACCTCCAGGTTTTCATCGGCAGTAAGGTAACGATAAACAATAAAATCGGTAACCTGCTCCCCATTAACGGTCAGCAAAATGTCTCCCGGGCAGATGCCCATTTCAGCCGCGATACTGCCCGGCCGGACGTAGGTAATAACTGCCCTTTTTTCCGTCAAGAAATCTCCGTCCCCGTAAGTATTTACCCAAGTTTCGCCTTAATTATCCAACATATTACGGCGGCCGTCAAGTTATTCTCCCCTTTCCTGACGTTTTGTCTTTTTTACAATATCGCCTATAACATGATAATCACGCGCCAGGGACCAACGGAGAAACAAACGCCCCAACCAGCCAAGATAATTATAACGACGACAAAAGGCGCCTATCCGCCAGAAAAAAGATACCCTTCCGGAAACGTCAATCCATAGAACCCGCTCCGGCTCCCCATCCCAGGCTGCGAGGAAAGTTGCCGCTGCCCTTTTTGCCGTTTCGCCGTCGTGCCCAACGGCTGCGGTATAAACTGCATGACCGGAAGGTGTTAAAGCGAAAAAACGAAGTCCACCTTGCCCTTCAGGAGTGTCAAAATGGGGCAACTCTTTTAACTCCTTCCAATCAGGGAGATGATGGAAAGATAAGCGCCCGGCGTGGAGGGCGGCGGCAACAACTGCCGCATGGGTACCGCTGAAACAAGCATAAATTATAATATTTCTTTTTATTGACGGCTTCAGTGGTGTAATTCTATTGTTTTGCCAAAGGTTACGATTTTCAGCGACAAAAAGCCCAAGACGAGGAAAGGCACGCCGCGTACCCCAAACAACCAACGGACGCCCCAAAAAGGTAAGGCCCATCCGGCGCGAAATGAAACCGCCGATACGCATGGACATGTTAACTAAGGGGGAAGTATTTAAAAGGAGTATATTTCTACGTGGTATACCTATAACGGCCGCTAAATTATATAGAAAGGTTTCAAAACGGGCGCCTAAATTTTTCTTTCCCACCGCATAAACTTTGTTACCGTAAGCATCGGTACCCATGTATTTGAGATCCCCTTCTTCGCCCCGGCTGCGGCCATCAAAATACGGCAGGGCCAAAAGCTCCGCTGCCGTAGGCAGCCTGTGACGGGATAGCAATCCCAGATGAATGGCCGCTGCCGTAACTGAAGAGTGGGAACCACCAAAACAGTGGTATATGACCATCATGTTAATCCTTCTGCCAGTCAGCCCTTTCTTCGTTTAATTGAAACTCCCTTTTATCTTCACGAGGTTTAGGTTGAGCATTTTCTTCTTCTTTTTTACGTCGCCATCCTATTAAATTTACCCATTCTATCGAGGTAAACTCCTTAAGTCTGGCTACCGCTTTATCCCAGCCGCCCGATGAGATAAGCAGGAAGGCGCCGCCGCCAATTACTAAAGCCAGGATGACAAACAGGACCCCTTTCCAGTCGGCAGCCGTGCTGGGTGTCTGGGCGGCTGCCGGCCTGGCCGCAACACCCAATACAGGGGGTACGATATCGGCAAAGAGGGTGACACCCCTTTCGGCCTCGGCCATGGTGTTAGTATGGGTACCGACTTCCACGAGCATGGCCCTTGGTGACAGATCCTGATTATAACTTCCGGCACCGATAAAAATTCCCCTGATTAAACCGGGATAGCGGGCATCGGCGGCAGCTTTAAGCCTTTTGGCAAAATCCAGGTTGGAACCCATATTCTGATTTTCCCGGCCGACAACCATACGAATCATCGTTACGTCCTGACCGTTGATTGTTCGACGGTAAAAAGTTGGATCGGGAACGCCGTCACGGTGGACGTCAAAGATTGCCGCTGCTCCCTTTTGCAACAAATTCATTGCCGTGCGGCGCGAGCGCCGATAGGCGCTATCGTCATGGGGGGCATGGGAGGTTTGATCTTCGATCACTGTTAGCCCTAGTCCCCGCAAGCGGTTGGCAAAGGTATTACCAACCTGGAGGATGCCGCCGCGTCCAGGTATACTTTCCGTTCCCTGGGTCGGTACGTACGATTCGTCATCGTGGGAATAATATACACCGATTACCTGGGAGCCTCCAGCCTGGGCGGGCATTACCTTTTCTACTTTTTCCTCAAAGGACAGCTGTTCTATTCCTATTTGACGGCAATAAGCGCGATTGCCTTCCACCCGTATCACTTTATAGCGCCGGTTGTCGGCAGAGATAAACTCGTCGTTAACGTAGACCCGGCGGGCCATCATATCTAAAACCCGGCCTTGTTCATCAACGAGTATAGAGTACTCCCCTTCCGTATGGGCCTGGCCCACGAGCAAATTTTCCAGAGTAAAAACCTTCACAACCCTATTCCGTTGACTTTCCTGGAAAACAAAGAGGAGTGCCAGAACCGCAAAGATAAATAGAAGAAACAATCTTTTATTCATTTTTATCCTGCCCTTCACCTTGATCACCACCTTTGGTTACTTCGTTATTTGCAAAAGGTTTCAATGATGCCCCTTTAAGTCCGGACAGCAGGGCCCGGGGTCGCCTAGAAACCTCCGGCCCCCCCTGAAGCCTTTCCCGGGTTTCGCCGATTACTTCCGCAAGAAGCACTGCCACGACGGCGGCCAAAAAGGTCACATCGATTATACCGGCACCGCCAAAGGCCACCGTCCCGCGCAGTCCCCGTCTTAGATAATAAATCAAGTCGACAACGTCCAACAAAAGAACACCCAAAATGGCTCCGACAAAAGCTGCCCGGCGGGAACGACCTACCAGATAGGCAACTACACCGGCGATAAGGGGATAATAAAAAAGAGGATCCAACAGACTTAAGGCGTAAACGTTCCAGGCCTCCCGTCCCCGGGTTAGAAGACTAATTCCGTAAAGAACGGCGGCAGTAAAAACGGCACTTAGCATAGCCCTCCCTACTTCCCGCGGGGTGCCGGCCCGGTAAAGTACATACACGGCTATACCCAAAGGGATAAGGGCGCCCCCCACATTGACGGAAGTAACCAGCCTGCCGCCGGTCAGCGGTATGTTGATGAAACTGCCTAAAATCATGGCTACAATTAAGATGAGGGCCGCCCTGTCGCTTAAATAAAGGCGGTCTAAAACCCTATGGGCCAGGCCGAAATACACTAGGGCAAAGACGATTACTAAAAGCAAAACTCCTGCCGTATATCCCATCATACTTCAATCACCTTCCGGGGTTAGATTTTCCCCGTAAAGTGAGAAATATACCGTCAGTCTGGGTAAAAAACAAAAAGCATCCGCCGGTACCTTACGGTGACCGGTGGATGCTTATATTTCTTTCTTTCAACCATTCCCTGGTTTTTCCTGTTATGACTAAGGGTTTATCTGCCAGCTCAGTTGGGCGGGTACATCCGCTTAGAAGGCAAATGCGTTTTAAATCTTCCTGCCAGCCCACCACTTCTTGAATTAGAGCATCTTCACCCTGTTCCAGGAGGATTTTTAAAAAATAACCCGCAACGCCGACAAGCTTTGCCCCTAAAGCCAGGGCCCGGGCTGCGTCCAGGGGATTGGAGATACCGCCGGTGGCTATGATATCTAGCGGCAGACCCAAAGCCTTTATTTCCAATATACTTACCGCCGTCGTCAGCCCCCATTCGGATAAAGCCGTTACCTCGCGCTGGCGGCGGCTGCTTTCTATAAGGGCAAAATTTGTACCACCGCGACCGCCGACATCAAAAATACGTACGCCGCTCTGGTATAACTTGAGGGCAGTTTCCCTGGATAGGCCAAATCCAACTTCTTTGGCAATGACGGGCACTTCCAGGTATTCTACCATTTCTCGGATGTTTTGCAACCACCCGCGAAAAGTTCTGTCGCCCTCCGGCATAACCAGCTCCTGGGCGGCGTTTAAATGTATCTGCAAACCGTCGGCAGCAATCATGTCCACTGCTTCGCGGGCGGCTTCCAGGGAATTACCAGCTCCCAGGTTGGCAAGGATGAGGCCTTCGGGGTTTTCACGACGGACGACGGCAAAGGTATCGGCCCACTGCTTGTTCTCAATGGCCGCTTTCTGGGAACCTACGGCCATGGCAATCCCCGTTCTCCTGGCCACCCTGGCCAGAGCGGCGTTGATCTCCAGGGTTTCCGGCGGCCCTCCGGTAAGGGCATTTATAATAAAAGGGGCGGCCAGGGTTTTCCCCAGCCACCGGCAGCTAAGATCGATATCTTGCCAATCTAGTTCCGGCAGGGCCTGGTGTATCAAATGTACATCCTCGAGGCCGCTCGTGCCTTTACCTTCAAGCCGGAAGAAACGCAGGTGCTCCAGTTTGCGCCGGCCTCTTCCTGCTATGCTTTCTTGCATTCCTTGCTCCTCGCACTCTCATTTTACCTCTTCAAAAAGTTCACCGAAAAGATCCCCCAGCTTAACGCCGCTTTCTTCCTGGGGTTCCGGACTCTTTTCGGCCTGTTTGGGTTGCTTTTTGGCGCGATCCCTTAAGGCCTGACGCAGGCTCAAGCTCATACGCTGGGCCTCCTGATCCACTCCCAGCACTTTAACGGGAATAACATCCCCCACCTTAACAACGTCTTCGGGTTTTTCTACGTGCCTGTCAGCCAGCTGGGAAATATGGACAAGCCCTTCAATACCCGGCTCTACTTCCACGAAGGCGCCAAAGGGAGCTAGACGCAACACTTTACCTTCCACAATCGTCCCAACGGGGTAACGGCTGGCAGCCGTATCCCAGGGATTGGGCAGAAGCTGTTTGCGCCCCAGGGATACTTTACCTTCTTCCCGATCGACGCCCAAAACTTTAACTTCAATTTCCTGGCCTTCCTGCAGGGCATCGCGGGGATGTTCAACCCTGCCCCAGGAAATCTCCGAAACATGCAACAGGCCGTCGACGCCACCCAGATCTACAAAGGCCCCGAAGTTGGTCAAGCGACGGACGATGCCCTTGCGAACCTGGCCTACTTCCAGGCTCTCCCATGTAGCCTGGCGCTGTTTTTCATATTCTTCTTCAAGGATGGCCTTTTGCGATAGCACCACTTTATTTTTGCTCCGGTCCAGTTCGATAACCCTGAGACGCAGGGTTTTTCCCAGATAAGCGTTTAAGTCTTCGACGTAACCCCTTTCGATAAGGGAGGCGGGCACAAAACCCCTTACCCCTACATCGACCAACAAACCGCCTTTAACTACTTCTATAACTTCTCCTTGAATTTCAGTGCCGTTTGCCAGGTATTGCTCTAATTTTTCCCAGGCAATGCGACGATCGGCACGCCTTTTGGACAACACGGGATGCCCTTCTTCGTTTTCAGGCTTGACCACCATAACATTGATCGTGTCACCAACGGCCACCACTTCGTGGGGGTCGCTGATATTACGGTGAGAGAGTTCATTCAAAGGAATGATGCCTTCGCATTTGCCTCCCACATCCACCAGCACTTCATTATCATTAACCTGAACTACAGTTCCCGTAACAATGCTTCCTCGCCGTAGCTCAGGCATTTTGGCTTCAATTTGCTGCTGTATTTCATTTTTCTGTTCTTCTTGCTTTTCTGGAGCTGCAGTATTTTCTATAGCTCCATCAGTTTCCCCTGCCTCCACGGTTGTCGCCCCGGACTCTGTTTCCGGCTTCACCTCAACAGCATTATTTTCCCCGGCCGGCGCCAATTCAGCTCCTTCCGGTCCCTTTTCCGGTTCCCTTTCCCCTTCAGGAACCATTAACTTTTCCTGTTCAGCCAGCATTACAACTACCTCCTCAATAATCCACGCTGGGGTCGAAGCGCCACCTGTAACCCCGACCCTCCGGGCATTTATAAACCACTGGCGACACAATTCTCCCGCCGTCTCAATGTGGTATGTCGGCGTACCCGTTGTCCGGCAAAGCTCTGCCAGATGACGGGTGTTGGCGCTTTCTCTACCGCCGACTACCAGCATTACGTCTACCCTCCGCGCAAGGTCCACTGCTGCTTCTTGGCGCCTGCGGGTAGCATGGCATACGGTATTGTGTACCACCAGAGTATCCGTTTTTGTACGCAGAACAGCGGCTACTTCAGCCAGTTTTTCTTCCGGCTGGGTGGTCTGGGCCAAAACCGCCCGCCGGGGATAATATGGCAAAAGTTCAGCTTCTTCTCTATCGGAAACGACGACCGCCCCCGGGCCGGCCCAGCCCAGCAATCCTTTGACCTCAGGGTGGGAAGCTTCGCCGACAATTACTACTTGATAACCCTCCCGGGCCAGCTTCTGGGCCAGGTGCTGGGCCCGCGCCACATAGGGGCATGTGGCGTCGATGACCTCCAACCCTTTCTCCCTGGCAACCTCTAGAACATCCGGTGATACTCCGTGGGAACGAATTAGGACTCGCCCGCAGTCTACCTCTTCCAGGGAAGCAACGGGCTTTACTCCTTCTCGAGCCAGTTCTTCCACTACCAACCTGTTATGGATCAAAGAACCTAGGGAGGCGATGGGTTTGGGAGCTTCTTTGGCCTTTTTTACGGCCCGCGTGACGCCGAAACAAAAACCTGCATAATCGGCAACCAGCACTTCCAAAAACAATTCTTCTCCCGACTTTTAAGCTAAAATCTAGTTTGCTAATTACAGCCAAACATTATTTACATTTCGCGAAAAAGAAGCAAATTCCTGCCGCTCGTAAAAAAAAGCCGGCCCTTAAGCCAGCATTTTGGCAACTTCTTGATATGCGGCGGCCGTCAGGTTTTCCACCTGGTGGGGGGGACTCGGACCATCAATATGATATTTTAAAGGCTTGCCAAAGGTTATCGTAATTCTCCCGCCGCGAAAAACTTTATCGGTATTTTTTATGGCTGCCGGTAAAAGGGGCGCCCCCGCCTTTAGTGCCAGCAGCGCGGCACCGTGTTGAAAAGGTAGCAGACGTCCGTCTCTGCTTCTTTTACCTTCGGGAAATATCCCGATAACCTGACCGGCCTTCAGCACTTCCAGGGCTGTCTTTAAAGCTCCCCGATCGGAACGACCGCGTCTCACGGGAAAGGCCCGAAGACCCTTGATAATCCATTTAACTACAGGAATGTGAAAAAGCTCCTCCTTGGCCATAAAGCGTACCATACGGGGAGACGCCACCCCTACTACTACCGGGTCCAAAAGGGAAATATGATTGGCAACCACAATAACCGGCCCTTCAAGGGGAAAATTTTCCCTTCCTACAACTTTCCAGCGACAGAAAAAACGAAGAAAAATATAGCAGACAAATTTAGCAAAATAATAGAACACCCCAGCCCCGCCCCCTCCAAGTCGCTATACCGATAAACCGGAGTTAGTTGCGCCGCCGGTACCAAAATTATGGCGTTCATAAATTATACTGAGCATCTTGTCTACCACTTCTTCTATCCAGAGGTTGGTAGTATCGATGATTACGGCATCAGGTGCCGGCTGCAAGGGATCCACTTCCCGCAGACTATCCTGAACATCACGCTTATGTATTTCTTCTTTTATCTTTTCCAATGCGGCCGGCTGACCCGCGGCCAGAAGTTCCTGATATCGCCGCTGCGCCCGCTCAGCCAGGGACGCCGTCAGGAAAAACTTATAGGGAGCTTCCGGTAGAACGTTGGTGCCGATGTCGCGCCCATCCATAACCACGCGGTTGGAAGCGGCCATCTTACGTTGTAGTTCAACCAAACGTCGCCGCACTTCCGGCACCCTGGCGACGGCGGAAACATGGCAGGACACATTTTCCTGGCGGATGGCCTTAGTCACTTCTTCGCCATCACAGTAAACTTTAAGTATCCCGCCTGTTGTACTTTCCAGATAAATGTTAGTTTCTTCCGCCAGAGCGACAAGCTGTTTTTCGGCGAAGACATTTATACCCCGTTTTAGTGCCTTCCATGTTAGAGCGCGGTACATGGCTCCGGTGTCTATATAGAGATACCCGAGTTTTTGTGCCAGAAGTCTGGCCGCCGTACTTTTTCCCGCTCCGGCGGGACCGTCGATGGCTACATTACCAGACAATTTTTCCTTCATTCCTCTTTTACTTTAACCCCCAGGATAGACATATGGGCGGAAAACTGCGGGTAAGAAACGGCCAAGCATTCAGCGCCTCTAATCACCGTCGGTCCATCGGCAACTAGTGCGGCAATGGCCAGAGCCATGCCCAGGCGGTGGTCGCCATGGCTGTCTACAATCGCTCCCCGGAGGTCGCCTCCCCTGTTTCCTTGAATTAAAAACCCGTCTGGCAGGGCCTGGATAGAGGCCCCCATTTTACCTAGCTCCCTGGCCACCAAGGTGATGCGGTCGCTTTCCTTAACCCGTAGTTCGGCGGCGTCACGTATCAGTGTTTCCCCCGAGGCCACCGCAGCCGCGACGGCCAAAACCGGTATTTCATCTATCAGCCGGGGTATGAGGGCACCGCCTATTTCCACCCCGTGGAGCTGGCTGGAGGCCACGTGGATGTCGCCGACCGGTTCCCCGCTGCTTTCTCCCCGGGGTATTACCGTTATTTGCCCTCCCATTGCCTTTAAAACATCTATGATGCCTGTTCGGGTAGGATTTAAGTTAACATTTTTTAAGATAATATCCGCATGTGGATGGATACAGCCGGCCACCATGAAAAAGGCGGCAGCCGAAATGTCTCCCGGAACGACAACGGCCAGGGGTTTCAATGGCCGCCCACCGGAGATTTTGATGGTCTGACCTTCAACATCCAGTGCTGCCCCGGCCGCTTTGAGGAGGCGCTCGCTATGATCCCTGGTGGGAAAAGGTTCGCTTATTATCGTCTCCCCACGGGCAAAAAGCCCGGCGAGCAATAAAGACGATTTTACCTGTGCGCTGGCTACAGGTAATGTATAGGAAAGGGACTGCAAATTCCCGCCCTGGATGCTTAAGGGTGCCAGTTCTCCCCCATTTCGTCCCCAAATTTGGGCCCCCATGGTTTTTAGGGGCCGCGTTACCCTCCCCATGGGCCGCCACCGCAACGAAGGGTCCCCGGTGATGACGCTGTAAAAGGGCTGTCCGGCCAGCACCCCCATAAGAAGGCGCATGGTGGTACCCGAGTTGCCGGCGTCGAGGACATCTTCGGGCTCCTTTAAAAACATCCCTTTACCGTAAATTGTGACATGGCCCCGGTGGGGACCTTCAATGTTAACTCCAAGGGCCCGGAGGCACCTTAAAGTACTGAGGCAATCGTCTCCCTCCAGGAAGCCCTCGATAACCGTGGTGCCTTCGGCCAGGGCGCCGATAATGGCGGCACGATGGGAAATGGATTTATCTCCCGGTGGCTTTAACGTTCCCGCCAAGGAAGATGGCGGCTCGATAAAAAGCTGCATCCTCGTCCTCCTGATTTTCTCCTTTCAAACTACCAGGAACCATCAATATTGTCAAGGGTATCACAATATGCGGGCATTGATACCCATGCCCTGTAAAATCTCCAGGGCACCGGCGGCCGCCTCGGCAGTGGTAAAGGCCAGGCGAATGCTGCCTCCTTCTCCTTCCCTTACCCGGAGGATCTCCAGATCTATTATGTTAATGCCCGCCCCTCCCAGAGCACTCGCCATCCGGCCGATAACCCCCGGACGATCGGGCACGGTCACAACAATCTCATGTAGGGTGGGCAGCAGGCCTTTCTGGCGGGCAGGTACCTGGTTCCTTAGATGGCGGGCGTGCTGTAAAACCGCCTCCAGTTCCATAGCGTCTTCCCTGGCAATCACTCCTTCCAGGGCCTCGACCTGACGCCGCCAGAGCTGTAACACTTTAAGGATGGCTTGACGATTGGAGAGAAAAATATCCCGCCACATCTCGGGGTTTCCTGCGGCAATGCGGGTCGTATCCCGAAAACCCCCGGCGGCCAACATTAACGTGATGGGGTGCTCCCGTGAAAGCTCACCCGCCGTCTGCATTAAACTGACGGCTAACAGGTGAGGTAAGTGGCTGACCCCGGCCACTACCAGATCATGTTCTTCCGGGTCCATGGTGATTACCCTGGCCCCCAGGGCTTTTAAAAGCCCTTGAAGACGGGATAGCGCGCCGGAATCGGTGTTTTGTGTAGGCGTAAGTACATAGACGGCGTTTTCCAGAAGGTAACGATCAGCAGCTTTAATCCCGGCCTTCTCAGAACCGGCCATGGGATGGCCGCCGATGTAAAAGGCGCGGGAATGGAAGATGTTTTCCATGGCGTAAACAATATCTCCCTTAACGCTGCCGGTGTCAGTCACTATAGCCCCCGGTGCCGTAAAAGGCGCGACGGCCGCGGCGACTTTAGTTAAGCTTCCCACAGGTACCGCAAGGAAAACTATTTCGGCACCGGCGACTGCCTCTTCCGAACTGAAAGCTGCCCGGGTTACGGCACCGAGCCGTACTGCCGTTTGTACTGCCTCCCCGTCGCGGTCATATCCCACTACCTCCTGGGCCAGGCCTCCCTGTACCAAGGCTAACCCCAGGGAACCTCCAATAAGCCCCAGGCCGATAATAGCCGCCCTTGCCACAGGAGGGCTTCCAGGAGGCAACCGGTAGGCTAAACCTTGTTCCATCACAAAACCCACCCCTATCCTAAAGCATAGGTCCCCAAAATTCGTAGCAAAACCGTGCGGGATTTTAGACCAGCCAGCACCTCATTCAACGGCGCCTCGTCACACCGGCCCTCGCAATCAATAAAGAAAAGGTATTCGCCCAGCTCTTTTTTAGTGGGTCGCGATTCAATGCGGGTTAAATTTATACCGGCTTCGGCAAAATCCTTTAAGATGGTGTAAAGGGTTCCAGGTCTGTTGGCCGGGGCGGCCACCACCAAGGAGGTTTTATAAGGCCCGGTTAAAGATGGCGCCTCCCGGCCGACGACCCAAAACCGTGTTTTATTTCCTGAATAATCCTGGATATCTTGCGCCAAAATCGGCAGGCGGTACAACGAGGCGGCGAAAGAGGAGGCAATGGCCGCCAGGTCTGGGCGTTTAAGAGCCTCTCCGGCGGCCTCGGCCGTACTGGTAACGGCTTTAATTTTTGCCCATGGAAGAACGGCGGCAAGGTAACGCCTGCACTGGGCCAGGGCCTGGGGATGGGACCAGACCTCCCGCACGGCATTTATGTCGTCTGCCTGGCTTAAGAGGCAGTGGTTGATGGGCAGTATCACTTCCCCGATTATCTGCAGTTCCATTTCTTCAAGGAGGAGATCCAGAGTCAGGTTGACGGCGCCTTCAATGGAATTCTCCACAGGCAGAATACCGGCCATCGCCCGGTGGTTTTTTACGGCATCGACGACTCCCGGCAGTTCGGGGCATGCCAGGAGCTCCTCTACTTCTTTCTCACGTTCAGGTTCCAGGCGCCGCCTCCAGGTGACCGCCGCTTCATGGGAAAAGGTTCCCGGCGGGCCTAGATACGCAATGGTCTTCATACAGGTAGACGCCCCATTTCGCGTCCGACGGCGGTGATTATCGGTCGGATTTCCTCCATCAGACGGGCGAACTCCTTCGGTGTCAGAGACTGGGGACCGTCGGAGAGGGCTTCCTGGGGATTAGGGTGCACCTCAATGAGCAAACCGTCGGCGCCGGCGGCTAGGGCGGCCCGTGCCATGGGCGCTACCATACAGCGTCGTCCCGTCCCGTGGCTGGGATCGACTAATATGGGCAGGTGGGACAAATGTTTTACCGCCGGTACGGCGCTTAAATCCAGGGTATTACGGGTGTACGTCTCAAAGGTGCGAATGCCCCGTTCACACAAGATGACTTTGTTATTACCTTCGGCGAGAATATATTCGGCCGCCAGAAGCCATTCTTCGATGGTCGCCGAAAGACCCCGCTTCAAGAGGACCGGTTTTTGGACGCGGCCCACGGCCTGTAGGAGGGCAAAGTTTTGCATGTTCCGGGAACCTATCTGTAACACGTCGGCCACCTCGGCCACTTCCTTTATAAGAGAGGGATCCGTAATTTCCGTCACCACCGGCAGGCCGGTAACTTCCCGGGCTTCGGCCAGATATTCCAATCCCTTAAGGGCCAAGCCCTGGAAGGTGTAAGGGGAACTACGTGGTTTAAATGCCCCACCTCGCAGCATGGTCGCTCCGGCTTCACGGACGGCCATGGCCGTCTCTAAAAGTTGCTCCCGGCTTTCTACCGCACAGGGACCGGCAATCACCTGTACCCGGCGTCCGCCAACAAGCAAATCCCTTACCGGCACTATGGTATCCTCGGGATGGAAATCGCGACCGGCCAATTTATACGGGTGTAGTACAGGAACCACTTTTTCCACTCCCGGCATGGCGGCCAAAGTTTCGGCCTTTAAACGCGTTTTGTCGCCAATGGCCCCGATTATCACTCTCTCTACTCCTCGGGAAAGATGTACTTTAAATCCTTCCCGTTCCAGGCGTGCCATTACTTGCTGCTGCTCTTCCGGTGTTGCTCCAGGTTCCATGATAATTATCATCTTTATCCCCCCAAAAAAACAAAACGTCACCCCGCCAGGAGTGACGCCTAAAATTTACTTTCCCTCCTGCCGTGCTACCGTCCTACCATTTAGATTAAACCATTTCATACTACCATACTACAATTTAGAATATAGCACAGCGCCCCCCTCCTGGCAAGGGGCATTTTCCATTTTATATAACCTGGCGTAACTCCCTGACCAGCTCTGCCGCCGCGGCCAGCCCTTTTTTATAAATTGTTTCAACCACAACGCTGCCGACGATGATGCCGTCGCAGTGGGGGGCTAACATTACCGCCTGGTCGGGGCTGCTGATGCCGAAGCCCACCCCCAGGGGAAGATCGGTCACCTTACGCACCCTTTCGAGGTAGGCCGCAATGCCGGGGGGCAAGCTATCCCGCGCTCCGGTTACTCCGGTCAGCGACACGCAATAAACAAAACCTTCACCTATTGAAGTGATTTTATTAAGGCGCGCCGGCGTTGTAGTCGGTGCCACCAGGGGTATGGCAGCTATCTTCTTTGATTTTAATTTTTCCCGTAAAGGCCCCCCCTCTTCAAAGGGCAAATCAGGTACGATCAGGCCGTCAACACCGCACTCCGCCAGATCGCGCGCCAGTTTATCTAGGCCATATTGCAGGAGGGGATTATAATAGCTCATCAGGACCAAGGGCTGATTTAACCGCACCCGTAGCATTTGTACGAGCAGTAAGGTCTTTTCCAAGTTCATTCCATTGGCCAGAGCCCTGGCGCTGGCGGCCTGGATCACCGGGCCGTCGGCTACCGGATCGGAAAAAGGCACCCCCAGCTCGATAATATCGACGCCAATCTCTGCCAGGTGTTCCACGGCCGTAGCTACGGCTTCCGGGGAAGGATCGCCGGCACAAAGGTAGACAATCAAAGCCCGGCGCCCCTCCTGCTTCCTGTTGGTAAAAACCGCGTCGATTTTTTCAACTCCCACGGATTTTCTCTCCCTTCCGCAGCACCCTTTGAACCTGCTCGACGTCCTTATCGCCACGTCCGGAAATATTGATGACGACGATTTCTTCCGGGGACAACCCGGGAACAATTTTCATGGCCAGGGCTACGGCGTGGGCGCTTTCCAGGGCCGGTATGATGCCTTCGGTGCGGCTCAACAACTGAAATGCCTCCAGGGCCTCGAAATCGCTTATGGCCGTATAGACGGCCCGGCCCGTATCCTTTAGGTAGCTGTGCTCCGGCCCTACACCGGGATAATCAAGGCCAGCCGAGATGGAGTAAACGGGTTCGATTTGGCCGTCTTCATCCTGGATGACGTAGCTGTAAGCCCCCTGAAAAACGCCCGGCCGTCCGGCCGTTAGAGAAGCGGCATGACGGCCGGTTGTTATACCCAGGCCGGCGGCCTCGGCACCCCACATTTTAACGCCGTCGTCCTGGATAAATGGATAAAAGAGGCCCATGGCATTGCTGCCGCCGCCGACACAGGCAAATAGGTGATCGGGGAGGCGTCCGGTTTCTTCTAGGATTTGGCGGCGGGTCTCTTGACCAATAACTGCTTGAAAATCCCTGACGATCATTGGGTAGGGATGGGGACCGACGACGGAACCGATAAGGTAATGGGTGGTTTCAACGTTGGTAACCCAGTCCCGCAGGGCTTCATTGACGGCGTCCTTTAAAGTACGGCTGCCGGCCGTAACGGGTATCACTTTAGCCCCGAGGAGTTCCATGCGAAAGACGTTCAATGCCTGGCGGTGGGTGTCTTCTTCCCCCATGTAAACCACACATTCCATTCCCAGCAGGGCGGCTGCCGTGGCGGCAGCCACGCCGTGCTGACCGGCGCCGGTTTCAGCAATCACGCGCTTTTTGCCCATACGCCGGGCAAGTAAAGCTTGCCCCAAAGCATTATTGAGCTTGTGGGAGCCGGTATGGTTTAAATCCTCTCTTTTTAAATAGATGCGGGCACCGCCCAGGTATTTAGTGAGGTTGGCCGCAAAATACAAGGGCGTCGGCCGTCCGGCATACTGTTCAAAGTAATAATTTAATTCCTTAATAAAGAGGGCATCTTCTTTGGCTTCCCTGTAAGCTTTTTCAATTTCCTCCAGGGCTGGCATCAGGGTCTCCGGTACAAATCGCCCACCGTAAGAGCCAAAATGACCGTTTACATCGGGTAAATGCATGTTGCTACCTCCGCGCCATTTGATTTACTTACAGCATAAGGCGTTTTTCAGCTTCCCGCACGGCGCGCACGAAAGAAAGTATTTTCTTTAAATCCTTGCGACCGTCAGTTTCTACGCCGCCGGCGACGTCGACGGCATAAGGGCGTATTATTTGAATGGCCTTGCCGACATTCTCAGGTGTTAGACCACCTGCCAGGATGATGGGTTTACCCCTGGCAGTGGCTCCTTTTGCCAGCTCCCAATTAAAAGAACGACCGCTGCCGCCGGCTACACCGGGGACATAGGTATCGAGGAGAAAACCATGGACATCGGGATAATGGTCCATAACCTGAAGAAAACCGGCATCCTTTACCCTTAAGGCTTTGACAACCCGCTGGGAAATGCCCCGGCAGTATTCCGGCGGTTCGTCGCCGTGGAGCTGCAGGACGTCCAAACGGCAGAAAGAAGCTATTTCTAAAAGGCTGTAACGGGGTTCATTTACGAAAACCCCTACCGTCGTCGTAAAAGGTGGGAGTCTTTGAATTATCTCCCTGGCGGTTTCCGGGTTTATCCTGCGGGGGCTTGGGGCAAAGACAAAACCCATAACGTCGATCCCGGCGTCGAGGACCATCCGCGCTTCTTCATAGCTACGTATGCCGCAAATCTTTATCCTGATCATTATTAAAAAAGGCTCACTTCCTTAAACTATTTTACTTCAGACACAACTCTTGGGCTTTGGCAACGACGTCCTTCGCCGTCATCAGGGCCTCTCCAACTAAAATGGCGTCGATACCGGCTGCGGCCACCTTAATGGCATCGCCTTTATTTTTAATGCCACTCTCGCTGACTACCACCGGTCCCGGGGGGATTAGTGGTCGTAATTCAATGGTGGTCTGCAGATCAACGCGAAACGTGCGTAAATCCCGGTTGTTAATGCCGATTAGTTGCGCCCCGGCACGGCAGGCAATCTCGACCTCCTCTGCCGTATGCACTTCCACCAAAGCCGCGAGGGCAAGTTTCGCGGCAAGGCGTAGATAATCCTGCAGTTCATAAGGTGTCAGTGCGGCAACGATAAGGAGAACGGCATCGGCCCCCAGGACCCTGGCCTCGTAGATCTGATAGGGATCAATGATAAAGTCTTTCCGGAGAAGAGGAAGGGGTGTCACCCCACGTACCAGCCGTAAATACTCAGGTTTTCCTTTGAAGTATTTATGGTCCGTCAGCACCGAAATTGCCGCAGCACCGGCAGCCGTATAAAGTTGCGCCTGCCCTTCAGGTTTGAAATCCGCCTGGATTAATCCCCGGGAAGGCGAGGCCTGCTTCAATTCGGCGATAAGTCGCAGTTGAGATCCCCGACGCCGCAGGGCGGCGGCAAAATCCCGTGTTAAGGGTAATTTTTGGGCTTCCCTTTCGAGGTCGGCAAGGGGCCTTTCTTCTTTAGCCGCCTCGACCTCCTTGATTTTATAAGCCAGAATTTCTGCCAGCATCAGGCGGCCCAACTTTCTATAAAAGACTTCATGGATTCAAGTTTGGCCAGGGCGGCACCGGAATCAATGCTTCTTGCCGCCGCCGCCAGGGCGCCGGGCAAAGAAGTCTCGCTTCCCGCCGCCAAGATGCCGAAGGCGGCGTTCAGAAGCACCACGTCCCGGGCCGGGCCCTTTTCTCCTTTAAGAACGGCAAGGGTAATGGCGGCGTTGTCGTCTGCCGTGCCCCCCACCAGGTCTTCTAAGCGAGCCCTGGCAATGCCTACATCCTCAGGATAAAAGATATATGTGTTAATGCTGCCGCCCTCAAGGCTTGTTATCTGCGTTGGTCCCGTAGTGGTGACTTCATCCAATCCGTCGCCGTGTACGACATAAGCCCGTCTACACCCCAATCTCCCCAGAACCGCGGCCATCTTTTCCGTCAAAGAAGATTCATAAACGCCGACAAGTTGATAAGGAGCATTGGCCGGGTTGGTAAGAGGACCTAGGAGATTAAAAACAGTGCGGATGCCGATTTCCCGGCGGGGACCGGCGGCATGCTTCATGGACCCATGAAATACAGGTGCGAAAAGAAAGGTCAGCCCCACTTCATCCAGACAACGGGCCGCAGCCGCCGGCGGCAGCTCAACCTTGACGCCCAGGGCTTCCAGCACATCGGCGCTGCCGCAACGGCTGGATACCGAACGATTGCCGTGTTTGGCCACGGGAACGCCGGCCCCGGCAATGACAAAGGCCGCCGTAGTGGATATATTGAAGGTATGGCGGCCGTCGCCGCCGGTACCGCAGGTATCAACAAAAACAGTGTGACGGGTGGATAAAACGGCGGCTCGACGGCGCATAGCGCGGGCAAAACCGGTGATTTCCTCTACCGTTTCCCCCTTTAACCTGAGGGCGGTGAGGAAAGCGGCTATTTGGGCCGGGGTGGCTTCACCCGCCATTATTATATCCATCGCCTGCAAAGCCTCGGCTTCCGTTAAATCCCGTGCGGTCACTACCTGGGAAATCAAGGACTTAAACACTCTGCTCATCTCCCCTTGAAAAATAATTGCTCTCTATACATTTATCCGGGTGAACCCGGCATATACCTCGAGGAAGTTACGCAACAGTTCCTTTCCTACAGACGTTAAGATAGATTCCGGATGGAACTGCACCCCCTCCACCGCCACCTGCCGGTGACGCAGACCCATTAATTCTCCTGTCTCACTGCGTGCCGTCACTTCCAGGCACGGCGGCAGGCTTTCCTCCTCAACAATTAAGGAATGGTAACGAGTAGCCGTAAAAGGATTGGGTAGATTACGAAAAATCGTCCTGCCGTCATGGCGGATGTTCGAAGTTTTACCATGCATCAACCTGCCGGCCCGTACTACTCGCCCGCCAAAAGCCTGGGCAATACTCTGATGGCCAAGGCACACCCCTAAGATGGGAAATTTTCCGGCACAAGCCGTTACCGCCGCCAGAGAAATACCGGCCTCGGCAGGAGTGCAGGGACCTGGCGAAATAACTAAGTAATCCGGACGCATGGCGAAGATTTCTGCCAGGGTGACGGCGTCGTTACGCCGTACCAGCACTTCCTGTCCCAGTTCTTGAAAATACTGGACAAGGTTATAGGTAAAGGAATCATAATTATCAATCACTAGCAGCACAGTCGTCACCCCTCCCGGCGTCCAGCACTTGAAGCATGGCTCGGGCTTTATTCAGGGTTTCCTCGTATTCGGCCGCGGGTTCGGAATCGGCGACTATGCCTGCACCGGCCTGGACGAAGGCCCTCCCGCCGGTAAAAATAATCGTGCGTATGGCAATGCAAGTATCCAGGTTGCCGTTGAGGCTTAAGTACCCGACGGCACCGGCGTAAGGACCCCTTGCCGTCGGTTCCAGTTCGGCGATGATCTCCATGGCCCGTACCTTGGGGGCGCCGGTAACCGTTCCCGCCGGAAAGCAGGCCAGCAAAGCGTCCAGGGCCTTCTTATCCGGTGCCAGCCGGGCTGTTATGCTGGATACTAGGTGCATGACGTGGGAGTAATATTCTACGACCATTTGCCGCGGTACCTGGATGCTGCCCGGAACGGCCACTTTACCGACGTCGTTGCGCCCCAAATCGAGGAGCATTAGATGTTCGGCCCGTTCCTTTTCATCGTTTAATAGCTCCTGCATTAAATGCTGCTCTTCCTTGGGGGTACGACCCCGCGGCCTTGTTCCGGCTATGGGACTATAGTCGATCCTATCTCCCTCCACCCTGACAAGCATTTCGGGAGAAGACCCTACCAGCTGAACTCCCGGTAAGTTAAGATAAAACATATAGGGAGATGGATTGAGGACGCGGAGGCGCCGGTAGACGGCCAAAGGGTCGCCGTGAAAGGGGGAATTTAAGCGCTGGGACAGGACTACTTGAAATATGTCCCCGGCCGCTATATAATCTTTGGCCCTTTGGACCTTGGCTATGAATTCCTTCCGTGTCATGTTGGCCTGCCAAGAACCGCCGCTGACCACCCCTTTGTCCTTATCACCCTTTATCCTGGCAGGACGTTCTAAATTCTTCACAAGGGAATTAATTACGGCAACGGCTTCTTCATAACTCCTTGCGGCCTCTTCGCCACCCTGCCCCAGGCAGGCCACCCGCACCGTCCGGCGCAGGTGATCATAAATGAGAAAAGTTCTGTGGAGGGTCAGATAGGCATCAGGTAACTGCAGGTCATCTACGGTATGTTGGGGCAGGTTCTCAATTTCCCGTACGAGGTCGTAGCCCAGGTAGCCGACCAATCCTCCCGAAAACCGGGAACTATTATTAAAGGGCAGGCTAAGTCGTGTTAGCAACCGGCGTAAAGCCGTCAAGGGTTTTTCCGGAAGAAGGTCGGTTTTCCTTCCCGCCGTGATATACGCCCTCCCGGCTCGTATAATAAAGGTAATTAAAGGGTCATAGCCGATTAAAGAATAACGTCCTAGCCTCTCGCCTCCTTCTATGCTTTCCAAAAGAAAACTATGGGGTTTATTGGCCAGCCTCAAGTACAGGGAAATTGGGGTTTCCGTGTCGGCCAGGATTTCAGTCCATACCGGTATATAGGGAACACGTGTAGATATCGATAAATCCAGGTAGGTTTGCCGATCGGGCCAGATAATCATACCCCTCCCCCTTTTAGGCAAAATAAAAACCAGCGCTCAAGCGAGCCCTGGTCGGTATAACAACTTAGCTCCTTACCTCTCCTCCAGGCTCAACTCCAACTCTCCTCGGCTCAACTCAGCTATATTCCCTTGTTGGTAACAGCATAACACGGGAAGTAAATAACTGTCAATAGTTTTTTGTTAAGCCAAATCGGGACGCAGTTCGGAGGCCCTGCCCAAATAAACGTGAACCGGTTCCCGGTCGCTGTAGGCATGGATTAAAACGCGGATTATTCCCGGAAGGCTTCCCGGTACAGGGATCTCGGTGGCGCACATTAAAGCGGTACTGTGCCAGCCCAAACGCCTGGCGGCTTCGGCCGGAAAGGCGGCATTAAGATCCGGTGTCACCGTAAAAATGGCACTGATTATATCCTCTACGGCCAGCCGGTTTCGGTTTTGCAGCTCTCGCAGCAAGCGCTCGGTAGCCTCGAGGATGGCCGCCGCCTTATTTTCTTTTACATCAACCGCCCCGCGGAAACCCCTTACCTTAGTCATCATGTTCCTCCCCTACCGTCCTGCTTTATTTTTTGAAAACCTGCCATACTGCCGTTATACGGCTCGATGTCCCAGACCGATCCCGACCTCATCAAGATGTAGCAGGCCGATGCCGAAAAAAATAGCCACGCTCAAATGGTCCTGCCAGCGAGCAATACCGATTTTGCCGCCTACGTTCAAACCGAGGGCTTTAGGCATAATTTGGGATAAGGCTTCCCTGGTCGCCCCGGCGACGGCGCCTTCCTCAGGGTGGGTTTCTTTGATGACTCCTTCACGTTTGGCGGCTACCACGGCCCGTTCCACGATTTTCTGCATGGAATTGATGAATTCGCCGCCATAATCGACTGCCACTGCCTTTATACCGCTGGCCGCATATTCTTTTTTTAAGCGCCCTTCTTCTTCCCGGTTTTCACTGAGGGCCATCCTGAGGGCCGCTGCCGCTACCTTTCTGCTGCCCATTTCCATGACCTCTGCACCTACCCGTTTTTTCCCATGCACCGATTATATTATATTCTGCCATAAAAAACAACACCCTTAACCATTTGCAGGTTAAGGGTGACGCTACCCATTCATTTATATAACACATTTATAACTGCATAAATAAGGGGGCAAATACTAGGGCTACAATAGTCATGAGCTTTATCAAAATATTCATGGCCGGGCCCGCCGTGTCTTTGAAGGGGTCGCCTACGGTATCGCCGTTGACGGCCGCGGCATGAGCCGGCGAACCTTTGCCGCCAAAGTTGCCGCCCTCAATGTATTTCTTGGCGTTGTCCCAGGCGCCTCCGGCGTTGGCCATCATCACGGCCAGTAAAAAGCCGGTCACGGTTGCTCCTGCCAGGAGGCCTCCCAGGGCCTCTTTGCCCAGACCGGGAATGAGGCCCACCGCCAGGGGAACCGCAACTGCCAGGAGACCGGGAACGATCATTTCTTTTAAAGCTGCTCCTGTGCTGATGGCCACACAGCGGGCGTAGTCCGGCCGTCCCTTGCCTTCCATTAGTCCCGGAATGGTTTTAAACTGACGGCGCACTTCTTCGATCATGTGGAAAGCGGCTCGCCCGACGGCCTTCATGGTTAAAGCTGCAAAAAGGAATGGCAGCATCCCGCCGATAAATAGGCCACCGACAACCTTGGGATTGGTTAAATCGATAGTCGTTATTTTGGCGGCCGTTGTATAGGCGGAAAAGAGGGCCAGAGCCGTCAAAGCGGCCGAGCCGATGGCAAACCCCTTGCCTATTGCCGCGGTAGTATTACCAACGGAATCTAGGGCGTCTGTTACCTTACGGACTTTGGGATCCAGTTCGGCCATTTCAGCAATACCGCCGGCATTGTCGGCAATTGGTCCATAGGCATCAACGGCCACCGTGGTCCCGGTTGTCGACAGCATACCTACGGCCGCCAAGGCTATACCGTACAGCCCGGCAAAATGATAGGCCGCCAGGATGGCCACGACAATTACTAAAATGGGCAAAACGGTACTTAACATTCCTGTGCTCAGACCTTCAATAATGTTGGTAGCGGTGCCGGTTTGAGATGCCTTGGCGATTTCCTTCACCGGTTCATAGTCGCCGGAGGTGTAGTATTCGGTTATACGCCCGATAAGGACACCGGCAATAAGCCCGGCGATGGTGGCGATAAATACACCCATGGAAGTATAAATTGTTGAACCGACTACGAACTGCGCGGGCAATAGCTGAGTGGCAAGGTATGTCCCGATAATGGCCAGAATGCTGGCCACCATAGTACCGGTGTTTAACGCCTTCTGGGCATTGGCCCCTTCGCCCGTCCTGACAAAGAAGGCGCCGATTATTGAAGAGATTATCCCGGCGGCGGCAATCATAAGGGGTACCAGGGTGCCATTGGGGATATTCAGGGTCGCCGCCAGGGCAATACCGGAGATGATAGAACCCACGTAGGATTCAAAAAGGTCGGCGCCCATGCCGGCAACGTCCCCCACGTTATCTCCGACGTTGTCGGCAATGACTGCAGGGTTGCGGGGGTCGTCTTCCGGAATGCCGGCTTCCACTTTACCAACCAAGTCCGCGCCTACGTCGGCCGCTTTAGTGTAAATTCCCCCGCCCACCCGGGCAAAGAGGGCAATAGAGCTTGCCCCGAGGGCAAAACCGTTGACGATGCTGGGGTTTTTAAATATAAGATTAACTATACCAAGGCCCAAAAGGCCCAACCCGACCACCGCCATACCCATGACCGAACCGCCGGAAAAGGCGATATCCAGGGCGGCGTTAGAGCTCTGGCGGGCGGCGTTGGCCGTCCTGACGTTGGCCTTGGTTGCAACCCGCATACCGATATAGCCTGCCCCTATTGAACAAAGGGTACCGGCGACATAAGCAACGGCCGTGACAGGCTGCATGCTTTCAGCGCCCTTGGTCAAAAGCCCGGCAGCTACAATTAAAGCCGCCATACCTACCACAAAAAAGGTCAAAGTACGGTATTCTCGCATCAAAAAGGCCATGGCGCCTTCTTGGATGGCAGCGGCAATCTCCTGCATGCGCGCATTCCCCGGATCGGCCCTGTTTATTTTGTTAGAAAGATATAGGGCAAACAAAAGGGCCAAGATCCCTGCTACAGGCGCTAAAATTTCCACCTTTCTTCCACTCCTTATAGAATTGTTTGATTTAGCTTAAATTATTGCTAAACAATAATAGCTACCACTCCCCTCAAGTATTATTTTTATAAGGTAAAGCCCCAGGAAATCCCCGGGGCTTGTCCTGCCCGCCGATATATGACCACTTCTTTATTTCTTTAACCAGGGCATCATTTCCCTTAATGAATCGCCGACCTGTTCGATGAGGTGCTCACGCTCCTTTTTCCTCAGGGCATTGAAGCTCGGCCTGCCGGCCTGGTTTTCCAGGATCCATTCTTTTGCAAAAACACCGTCCTGGATTTCCTTTAAAATGGCCTTCATGTTAGCCCGCACGTGGTCGTCGATAATCCGGGGCCCCCTGGTAACATCGCCGTACTCGGCCGTATCGCTGATGGAGTAGCGCATGTACTTGATGCCGCCCTCATACATAAGGTCAACAATCAGCTTTAGCTCGTTGAGGCATTCAAAATAGGCGATCTCCGGCTGGTAGCCGGCTTCCACCAGAATCTCAAAACCGGCTTTGACAAGGGCGGTAGCCCCACCGCAGAGAACGGCCTGCTCACCAAAAAGATCCGTTTCCGTTTCTTCTTTGAAAGTTGTTTCGATCACCCCTGCCCTGGTGGCACCAATGCCTTTGGCGTATGCCAGGCCAATCTCTTTAGCCCGGCCGCTGGCATCCTGATACACTGCTAGAAGGGCCGGTACCCCCTGGCCTTCCACATACATCCGGCGTACCAGATGGCCGGGGCCTTTGGGAGCTACCATGACGACGTCGACATCGGGTGGTGGAACTATTTGGTTAAAATGGATATTAAATCCATGGGAGAACATCAAAACCTTACCGGCCTTAAGGTGGGGAGCGATCTCCTCACGATAGACACGCGCTTGGGTCTCATCCGGTAGAAGAATCTGGATTATATCGGCAGCCGCAGCGGCTTCGGCCACTGTCGTAACCTGTAGCCCCGCTTCCTCTGCCGCCCGGCGGGACTGGCTGTTCGGGCGCAAGCCGACAATTACATCCAGACCGCTATCCTTCAGGTTTTGGGCCTGGGCATGACCCTGACTGCCGTAACCCATAACAGCAATTTTTTTGCCCTTAAGTACGCTGAGATCGGCATCATGCTCATAATATACTACCGCCAATTTTTCTTCCCGGTCTTAAATGCGGCCGGGAATTCACCTCCTGTAAAAAGTTTTAAACTTACTTATTCGCACCTTAAAGGGAAATTCCTGCCTGTTACGCCTGATTAAATTAATACTCTATCCCTTTTCTCGCTTTTATTCCTTTTTCATAAGGGTGTTTGATCTGGCGCATCTCTGTAACCAAATCGGCAGCCGCCACGATACCGGCCGGAGCATTGCGGCCGGTGAGGATAACTTCCACCTGGGGCGGCCTTTCCTTTAAAAAAGTTAAAACTTCGTCTTCCGCTAAAAGGCCGAAATAAAGGGCATTGTTGATCTCGTCCAGGATGAGGATATCTATTCTGCCGCTTAATACCGCTTCCCTGGCGTAGGCCAGGGCCGCCCGGGCCTGTTCATAATCTTCCGGCCTGGCACCTTCGCGGTGGATGAAACCTTTACGGCCAAAGGTTTTTACCTCCACCTCCGGCAACAGTCGTCTAAAGGCCTTGTGTTCGCCGTAATCGGGGGTTTTCATAAATTGAACGATCAACACCTTCAACCCGTGCCCGCAGGCCCTTAAGGCCAGTCCGAAGGCGGCCGTCGTCTTTCCTTTGGCATCACCGGTATAGACCTGCACCAGCCCCTTTTCTAGCCCCACTGCGTCTCCCTCCTTTTACCCTATTTTACCACACCATTAGTTTTTATATTGAGGTGAACTTAAACCAACCATTTGATACAGCCGGGCGACTTCATGTGGGGCTAGATAACGGTATTCTCCCGGTTTTAAATCGCCGAGGGTGAGAAAGGCGAATTTAATACGTTTGAGCCACTTCACCGGGTGACCAACCGCAGCCAGCATTCGTCTTACTTCCCGTTTACGACCCTCGCGCAAAGTCAATTTTAATAGAGCCCGTCCGTTTTTTATGCGTCGAATTTCCACTTCCGCCGGAGATGTGGGGCCGTCCTCCAGTTCAACGCCCCGGCGTAGCCGTGCTACGGTTTTAGCTCCAGGGACCCCCTCTACCAGGGCTAAATAGGTTTTCGGTATGCGATAGCGGGGATGGGTAAGCCTTAGGGTGAGCTCTCCATCATTGGTTAGCAAAAGAAGGCCTTCCGTTGCATAATCTAGACGTCCGACCGGATATATGCGCCCAGGTACGTCCCGCAGGAGATCGAGTACCGTAGGCCGCCCCTGGGGATCTTTAACTGTTGTTACGTAACCAGAAGGCTTATATAATAATACATAGACTTTTCTTTCTGGTTCGTTAACCGGCCTCCCGTCTACCGTTACTTCGTCCCGGCCCGGCTCTATTTTAAAGCCCATGACGGTAACTACTTGCCCGTTAACCTTAACCCGTCCGGCGCGAATTAAATCTTCAGCGTGACGTCGCGAGGCCACTCCCATATGGGCCAGGTATTTTTGTAGGCGCATACGAACCTCCGGCAACGTTATTATGCTAACATATTTGCCTCTAAAAAAGCAATAGTGCTATACTATTTTTAGCCAAACCTTTATTGGTAAGAAGGCCGTCATGCGTAATAAATTTATCTTTTTAGCCGTTATTTCCCTTCTTATCTTTATAGTTTTTGCCGCGGCAATACCCCGTACCACCAACATCGATGTTTTTCTCCTTAAAGTGGTAATGTCCACACGCATTCCTACCGCTACTGGCTTTTTTAAGTTTATAACCTTTTTCGGCACGCCGGCATTCTTTTATCCCGCAACGGCTATTTTAAGCCTTATATATTATTTCTGGCGTCAATGGCGAGGTTTTGCAGCGGTAATAATCACCATGGTTGCTTCCTGGATAATCATGGAAGGCCTCAAGCTTTCTTTTCATCGTAACAGACCCGCCCTGGACCCGTTACAGACGGCATCGGGTTATAGTTTTCCCAGCGGCCACGCCATGATGGGCACCGTTTTTTTTGCCCTACTGGCCCTGTGGTTGATTAAAAAAGTCCCCCTTCCCCTTCGCCGCGTTATCCCACCTGTTACTGTTATTTTTTTATTTTTCCTCGGCTATAGCCGCATTTACCTTGGCGTTCATTATCCTACCGACATCCTGGCGGGATATGCCGCCGGAACAAGTATCTTCGCCATTTTCCTGGCCTGGTGGAAAGAAAAATAATATTTCGGGAGGTTTGGTTATGCCTAATAAAGCACTGTTCCTTACCTTTTACCCTTCCCCCATCGGCCGGTTAACAGTAGTTACAACGGGGGAGAAGCTATGCCGCTTGGCTTTTCCCGGAGAGGAACACGAAGGGATCATGAGTGACCTAAAACGTAAATTACCCGGTACGACCATTAATGTGGATGAAGGCGGCAGTACCTGCAGGGAAATAATAAATCAGCTGGATGAGTACTTTAGCGGCAGCCGATTTTCCTTTACCATACCCATGGAATTATATGGCACGCCTTTTCAGTTAACAGTATGGTCAGCACTACGCGAAATCCCCTATGGTACTACTTTAAGTTACGGCGATATAGCCGAAAAAATAGGTAGGCCCAAAGCAGCCCGTGCAGTAGGACAGGCCGTGGGGCGCAACCCCCTGGGTATTATTATACCCTGTCATCGGGTGATTGGGAAAAACGGCCAGTTGATCGGCTTTGGCGGCGGCCTGAAAATCAAGGAGTGGTTGTTAAATTTTGAAGCAAAGCACGTAAAAACTAGGCAAACATCAACCGGCAAATGACAATCGCGGCCACCAGACTGGAAATATCGGCCAAAAGGCCCAGGGCAAGGGCATACCGATAACGCCGCACGCCTACCGACCCAAAATAAACCGTAAGTACATAAAAAGTCGTATCTGTGCTGCCCTGCATGACGGAGGCCAGACGGCCAATGAAGGAATCCGGACCGTAGTTTGAAATCAGCTCCGCCGCGATCCCCAAGGCTCCCCCTCCGGAAAGGGGACGCATAATGGCCAGAGGCAGGACTTCTCCCGGTACGCCGATAAGCCGAAGTAGCGGGTTCAAACTCCGGGCCAGGAGATCCATGGCACCGGAAGCACGAAAAATTGCAATGGCCACCAACATACCCACAAGGAAGGGAATGATTTTTATTGCCACTTTGAAACCGTCCTCCGCACCGGCAACAAAGGTTTCATAGATCGGCACACCCCGCAGGTATCCATATAAAGGAATAAAAAAAAGAACTAGAGGAATTGCCCAGCGCGAAACCTCAAGGATAATTTCGGTCATCTTCCGTCACCCCTGAAGCCGTTGTAAAGCTTGCGTAAAAAACGATCGGCAATCACGGCGACTATCATGCTAAACCCCGTCGCTAAAATCGTCGGTCCCACGATGATCGTCGGATCGGTAGAATTGGCGGCGGCCCGGATGCCGATAATTGTCGCCGGAATGAGAGTCAGGCAACCGGTGTTCAACCCCAAAAAGGTACACATAGCCGGGGTAGCTTCCTCGGGACGGTTGTTTAAAGTCTGCAATTCCTGCATGGCTTTAAGGCCAAAGGGGGTAGCGGCATTGCCTAACCCCAAGATATTGGCGCTTAAATTCATGATAATGGAACCTATAGCCGGGTGATCCCGAGGGATCTCCGGGAAAAGATACCGGGTAAAGGGGCGTAACAACCGCGCCAGAAGCCCCACGAGGCCGGCTTCCTCGGCGATTTTTAAAAGACCGAGCCACATGGCCATAAGACCTATAAGTTCAAAGGCCAGATTTACGGCCGTCTGCGCCGCCTCGAGGGACGCTTCGGTAACTACTTCAATACGACCGTTATAGCCGGCTACGATAATTCCGGAAAGGAGCATCAAAAGCCAGATAAGATTAACCATTTGCCTTTCCCTCCATAATTTACCTTCCTGGTAACATTTATGAAGGGGGGTTATTATCTAGAACCCTCCCCTTTGGCCCTGAAAAATTAAAAACCCCGGCATTTAAAACCGGGGAAGATTAACCTATGGTAGTTATGTCATTCTCCTCCCTGGGGCCGGATAACCATCTTCGTCCGCCCGGCGGCAGGAGCATTATCGCCGTTTCCCTTTTCCTTTTTATTTTTTCCCATAAATTCCTGAAGCTTCTCCAGTACCTGGGGGGCGACATCAATTATACGGTCGACGACGGCATTGCCGTCGACCGGCAGCAGGCGAATTTGCTCCTTCCCTACCACCAGGAAACCAACTGGCTGGACGGAAACGCCGGCACCACTGCCGCCGCCGAAGGGCAAAGATTTACCGTTTCCTCCGCCGTCTTCCTGGGGCGGTTCATATTCGCTGCCGCCGGCGACAAAACCAGCCGAAACCCTGGATACGGGAACTATTACATGGCCGTCAGGGGTTTCTATGGGTTCGCCGACTACGGTATTGACATCTACCATATCTTTGATGCTTTCCATTGCCGTCTTCATCAAAGCCTCTATGGGATGCTCGGGCAACTTTTGCCCCTCCTCATCAGCCGTGCTTCCTTTAACACCAGCCACAGGGACTGTAGGCAGGCACTAATAATATGACCTAACCTCAGGACGAATATGCACCTGAAATCGACAGTTATTGTCGGCTTATCGAAGGAAGGCTGTATATGCCATTCAGGTGTAAAAAAATCCAAACAAGCGTGTTGTTTTAAATTGCGGTACATCCAACCCGTTACCACCCAAACGGCACCACAGGTGAAAGCTGTAGTTGCCGGGTCCCCTGTGCCCAGTGTCAAAAAAAGGCGCCACCGGCGGCAGGTCACCAGGTTAAAGAAGCGCCCCCATATCTCAATAATTTTCCTCAATTTATGGAACCGGAAGGTTGAACGCCGGCTTACCCGCCTTCTCCTGTCCCTGCCGGTCCCCGCGTCGCTATCGTTCCATAACGCCCCTCCGACGCCATTCTGCAAAAAAATAGCCCACCATTGCCGCGAGGAAGCGACGTTAACCTCCCAGACGCCCCAACCTCCCGGCAGTCCTAGTTGCAATTTAAGATCGGTATTGCCGTTATTTTGCCGGAAGGTAATTTCCAAGTGCACCGGTAATAAAAGCATCAGGAGGCAAGCTGTAAAAAATCCTGCCGTCCAAGCCCACAACAGTTACGCCCCCCGGCAGTAAATCTGACCCTATTTTCCCACCGGGAACGTCTTATATACTTATTCCCGGACGTCTGCTGCTTCCTCTAAAGGCGGTAGTTCCGATAAATCCTTTAAACCCAGTAATTCGAGAAAACGCGGGGTGGTAACGTAAAGGATGGGGCGACCCGGGGCGTCTTTCCTGCCGGCTTCTTTTATTAAACCGCGATTTAAAAGACTAGTTAAAATCCCATCTACTTTAACTCCGCGAATGTGTTCAATTTCCGCCCGCGTGACCGGTTGACGGTAGGCGATGACGGCCAGGGTTTCAAGGGCGGCCATGGAAAGGGAAGGCAGTTCGGGCCGCAGAAAGGTTTCAATATAATGGGCATACTGGGGCCTGGTACACATTTGGTAGCCGCCGGCTACCTCCCTAATCTGCAGTCCCCGCCCTTCTTCGTTATAAAGTTTTTTTAACTCTAAAGCCAGCTCTATTACGTCCTCATTACTTAATCCCAGGGAGGCAGCTAGGGTTTCAACAGTCACCGGCCCCCCGGCGACGAAAAGGAGACATTCAAGGGCCGCTTTTTTTTCTTCCCTAAAAAATAAAGGCAAAGGGTTCACCTCCTTGAAGAGGCAGTTTCACCGCTTTGCTGCCGTCACCGTTATGGTCCCAAAAACCTCTTCCTGGTAGATGTTTACCCTGCCCCGACGCGCCAGTTCCAAAAGGGCAAGGAAAGTCAAAGCCGCTTCCAGGCGCGTAGGTTGGGGGCTTAAAAAATCGCCAAGGGTGAGGGTTTCCGTTTTTTTCAAACGTCTTAGGATAACGCGAATTTGTCCTATTAGGGTAAAGGCCGGCTTGGTAAGGGTACTTACCACCGGCTTTGAAGGGGTTGAAACCTTCGCCAGCAATCTGGTCATGGCCCGGGAAAGGTCCGCCGGCCCTATTCCGGACAGGGGATTAATTCCGGCCAATGCCCGGGCAACGGCATCCTGATCCAGAGGACGGCCGTATACAAGCCCCCCCTTGGCGGCCATCTCGGCCAGCTTGCGGGCCGCCTCCCGGTAACGCCGGTAGGTCAGCAGCCGGTCGACCAAAACCTCTCCCGGTTCTTCGCTCCCGTCCTTTTCTTCCTCCTCCAATTCATTATCGCCCGGGTGCCGCAGAAGGAATCTGGCTTTAAGGGCCAGGAGCTCTGCTCCCAGGACTAAAAATTCACTGGCCCAGTCAAGATCGAGCTCTGTTACTTCGTTGAGATATTCCAAGTACTGGGAGGTTACTTCGGCGACAGATATGGCCTGAACGTCAATTTCCCGGCGTTCTATAAGGGTGAGGAGGAGATCGAGGGGGCCCTGAAATACATCGAGCCGGACATTGCCGATCATACGCCCCACACCACTTTAACTACACTCCCATGGCCTCCCGCACCATGGCCATAGTCTGGCGTGCCGCGGCTCTGGCTTTGGCGGCGCCGGCCGTCAATATCTCCTCCAGGTAATTTGGCCGCGCCGTCCAGTACGCCCGTCTTTCCCGTACCGGTTCTAAAAAGGCATTTATTTTTTCCGCCAGGCGCTTTTTACAAGCCACACAACCTATACGGCCGCCACGACAGCTTACCCTGGTTTCTTCCACTTCCTCACCGTTATATATTTCGTGATAACGATGGACCAGGCATATCTCGGGATGCCCGGGATCGGTTTTATGAATCCGCGCGGGATCGGTTACCATCATCCGTACTTTTTCAAAAACCTCTTCCGGTGAAGCCGACATGGGAATGTCGTTATGATAACTTTTACTCATTTTACGGCCATCAACGCCGGGCAACATGGCTACCTCCGCTAGTAACGCCTGGGGTTCGGGAAAAAGTTCGGTTTTATACAGGTAGTTAAAGCGGCGCGCCACCTCCCGGCAAAACTCCAGGTGGGGCAGCTGATCCTCACCTACTGGTACGCCGTCGGCCCGATAGATCAGGATGTCGGCAGTCATCAATAATGGATAACCTAAAAAACCGTAGGTGGAGATGTCTTTACCCTCCTTGCCGAGCTGCTGGATTTGATCCTTGTATGTGGGAACGCGCTCCAGCCACGACAGGGGAGTAATCATGGAAAAAAGGAGATGCAGTTCGGCATGTTCCTTAACATGGGATTGTACGAAAATTGTACTGCGCTCCGGGTCCAGACCCGCTCCCAGCCAGTCCAGGAGCATGGACCGGATATTTTCCTTAAGCTCTGAAGTATCATCATAGGCGGTGGTGAGGGCATGCCAGTCGGAGATAAAATAAAAACAATCATTTTCTTCCTGAAGACGCACCCAATTTTTCAGTACGCTCAAGTGACCGATATGCAGGCGCCCCGTGGGGCGCATACCGCTCAAAATACGCATTTTACCGCAACACTCCTCAAAAATTATATAAAGGCCAGGCCGCTGGCCGAAATAATCAAGTTAAGGACCAACGTCACCAGTGGGCCCATAATCCGACCGATAATACCCGTGGCGATAAGAAGAAGCAAAATCAGGGTTCCGTAGCTTTCCATACGATAAACAGCCGCCGCCCCTTCCGGGGGTATTATACCCGCCAGGACGCGGGACCCGTCAAGGGGAGGTATGGGAATCAGGTTGAATACGGCCAGAACTACGTTGTAACCAACGAGTAGATTTAAAAAAGTAATCAGCCAATAACTGCCGATATCTAGCCGTAAAAAAATATGCAAGGCAACGGCAGCCAAATATGCCAGCACAAGATTCATAACCGGACCCGCCAGGCCTACCAGCATCATCCCCTTACGACGATCCATTTGGAAATAGTAAGGGTTGATCTGCACCGGTTTGGCCCAGCCAAACCCCGCCACAATAAGGAGCAGCGTTCCCAGGGCATCCAGGTGGGCCAAGGGATTTAAGGTAAGACGCCCCTGATTCCGTGCCGTCGGGTCCCCCAGAATATAGGCCATCTTGCCGTGGGCGTATTCGTGAAAAGTCAGGGCTATCAAAATGGCCGGGATGCCGAAGACCAGCTGGCTCAGGCTTTTAAGGTGCATGGTTTTCCCCTTTCCGTGGCTTAAACCCAGGGCGGTAATTGACTCCACCCCGTCATAGCCAGGGCAAATATTACAACTTCCGGAGCCATACCCTTCTCTCTCGATAGGGGCAACTGCCTGCCCATAAGAGAGGGCGTTAATACGGGTAGAAGTCTCCTGGCGGCATATACCTTGTTTCGTTTTTTGCGGCCAAAATTTAAATACTCAAGAACATCCTCAAGTTCTTCCGCCTTTAATCTTGCCGTAGCTACCAAAAAATAAACCAAACTGGGATCCAGGGGGCCTTTTCCCCACCACTTCCACTGGTAAAGGAGTTTTTCCACCCGGCGCCCGGCTACCATATCCGGCAGTCCGGCTTCAGGAAAGCCCCTCCATCCCAGCTCAATTAAACCCTCCCATGCCGCTACAGGCCGCCGTTCTTTCAGCAGCAAGAAAAATTCCTGCCAGTATCGTTCCGCTGCGATACGTTCCAGATAACCATCCATTAAGGCCTGACGCGCCAAACAATAGGTCTTTTCTTCCAGAGTAAACTTTAAACGAGTTACAAAGCGAATACCCCTTAAAAGGCGGGTCGGATCATCACTAAAGCTGTCTTCATGAAGCACCCGTAATATCCGCTTGTCTAAATCGAGACGACCCCCAAACGGATCTACAATGGCATTTAAATCGCCGGCATTCAGCGGCAGAGCCATGGCGTTAACGGTAAAGTCGCGGCGGGCCAGATCCGCCTCCAGATCCGCCAGCTCTACTTCTGGTAAAGAACCTGGATGGGGATAAAACTCCCTCCTGGTTGTTGCTACATCGACCCTTTCTCCACTCCAGTAGACGGTGGCCGTCAAAAAGCGCTCGTGAAAAACCACCCGCCCTCCCAGCTGACGGGCCAGCTCCCCGGCGAAGGAAAGACCGTCACCCTCCACGGCCAGATCTAAATCGACTTCCGGACGGCCCAGAAAAAGATCGCGAACCGTCCCGCCCACCAGGTAAACGCGCAAACCCTTGGCAGTGGCTATTTTTCTTGCCTGGGATAAGATGCGCTGTTGAACGCGGTGAAAAAATTTCCGGTAGGTAATCATTTTACCCCGATGTATTCTTACCTACAAACCAACCGGTGGGGAATCACGTCATTGCGAAGCAGGTCATTGTAATCTTCCCGTTTTAAAATCAAATCGGCAGTTCCATCCTTTACTAAAACGGCAGCCGGTCGGCCTAGGCGGTTGTAATTGCTGGACATAGCATAGCCATAAGCGCCGGTACAAGGTATGACAAGGATGTCTCCTGTCTCTACCTGAGGTAGCTCTGCCTCCCAAATAAGCATATCACCGGACTCGCAGCATTTGCCGGT
The DNA here is from genome assembly GCF_039233145.1 of Moorella humiferrea. NCBI lineage: Bacteria > Bacillati > Bacillota > Clostridia > Neomoorellales > Neomoorellaceae > Neomoorella > Neomoorella humiferrea. Next base: position 1,437,247 of record NZ_CP136419.1, read on the forward strand.
TATAGCTACTTTCTCGACAACTGAACGATCGGCCTTGTTGGCCAATATGGCTTCGTATTTGGCACCGTAAAGGGCCGGGCGAATATTGTCGGCCATGCCGCCGTCAACGGCAACGTACTTACGCACGCCGGGAATTTCTTTAATTGTGCCTACGGTATAGGCAGTGCTCCCGGCTGGTCCCACAATGGATCTGCCCGGTTCGACGATTATCAGGGGACGGGGGATTTTTAAATTCCGGGCGGCCTCCTCGACTGCAGTAAAGATGGTTTCGGCATAGGCACCGATGGGCTGGGGATGGTCCTCAGCAGTATAATATATGCCGAACCCCCCTCCAAGATCAAGCTCGGAGGTTATTAAACCCGTCGCCTCCTTGATAGCCGCGGCCAACTCCATCATAACCGTCGCCGCCAGCCTGTAAGGCTCCAGTTCAAAAATCTGGGAGCCTATATGGCAGTGTAAGCCTTTAAATTCCAGGCCCGGTAGTTCTTTCAACCTTTTGGCGGCTGCCAGGGCCTGACCGTTGGGCAGGGTAAAACCGAATTTAGAATCAATCTGACCGGTACGTATATAATCATGGGTATGGGCTTCAATGCCCGGCGTCACCCTTAAAATTACCGGTGCCTTAACCCCCCTTTCTGCGCTTAAGCGGCTCAACAGCTCCAATTCGGCGAAATTATCTACCACAAACCTGCCAATACCCGCCTCCAGGGCCTGGCAAATTTCGGCATAACTTTTGTTGTTACCGTGAAAGTAAATATTTTCAACAGGAAAACCGGCCGCCAGGGCGGTGTACAACTCCCCGCCGGAAACTACATCCAGACCCAGTCCCTCGTCGGCGATTATCCGGCACATGGCCATGGTCAAAAAGGCCTTGCCAGCATAAATTACCTTGCCTAAACCTTCCTCAACGGCAAAAGCCCTGATAAACTTCCGGCAGTTATCGCGTATACAATCTTCGTCAAAAATATATAAGGGGGTGCCGAATTCCCTGGCCAGTTCGACAACGCTGCATCCCCCGATGGTGAGGTGTCCTTTAGCATCGATGTGCATGGTGCCATGTAAGTGCATTAAAAACCCTTACTCCCCTCCAAACATATATATACTCATTTTAACCAACGGCGCCCTCCATGTCTAGAATAATTAAATTAAGGGAACCATAACCGGTTCCCTAACTGGCTTTGGGCAGGGACAGCAGCTCCCTGTATACCTCCAGGGTATTGCGGGCCATTACGGACGTTGTAAATTTTTCTTCGGTAATTTTACGGCCGTTCTGACCGATAACCTTCCCCACCTCCGGGCGGCGTAATAAGAAGGTGATGTACCGGGCCAACTCTTTATAATCACCCATGGTAACTAGAAAGCCGTTATGGCCGGGAACAATGATTTCCGGCATCCCCCCGGCCCTGCTGACAATAAGGGGTTTAGCCGTAGCCATGGCTTCCAGCATTACCAACCCGAAGGGTTCCTGGAAGGCCGAAGGATAAATACACACCTCGGCGGCCTTGTAGACCGACGGCATCTCATGCCATGGGAAAAAGCGTACGAAAACATTTTTCTCCAGTTCCAAATCGGCGATAAGGCGATACATCTCAGTTACTTCTGCCGGCTGTTTCTGCCCCCAGTCGACGGTGTTGGTGGTGCCCGCCAGAATAAGTAAAGCATCGGGAAATTCCCGGCGCACAAGGTCCATGGCTTTGATGCTCACGTCACAACCCTTAGCTCGGCTCATCCGGGCTGGGTGGAATATAATGCGCCGGCCCTGCCATTCCGGGTAAGCGGCCAAGATCGAGTGCAGCTCAGCCCCGGAAGGCGCCTTGAAAGTAGTTGTGTCGGTGCCATGATAGACTACCGTTACCCTCTCGGCCGGATAGCCGTCAACCATTAACTCCTGACGGATGTAATTACTGACGGCTATCACCTGATCCCATCCTTCGGCCAGGGTATTCATTTGCACCCACAAATCGTCTTGCCAAACATTGTGGGCCGTAAGTACCAAAGGCCACCCGTGGCGGCGGCAAATTTCCTGGAGGGCGGCAGCATGGATGTAGCTGAAGTAATGGAAGTTGTGGGCATGGACAATGTCGGGCTTAAAATCCAGCAAGAAATTTTCCAGCAACCGCTTTATGTCTTCAGCCCGGGATTCTATACTTTCGGGTGTCAAAGAGTTTAAATCGAGCAAGGGCGAACGGAGTATGGACACGCCCCGCCAGGTTTCCCTCTCCGGCACCCCCTGGGCCGTAGCCGTTAGGAGGCTCACCTGGTGTCCCTGCCGTACCAGGTAGGGGCAGAGTAGGGCTAAATGGGATTCCACTCCCCCGATAATCGGCGGAAACGCCCAGTGTAACATGGCAATACGCATATTACATCAGCCTCCTTTTAGGTTAAAATATACCAGATTTAATTTTAGCCAGGGGCTAGGGAAAAATCAATAAAGGACAAAGTTGCTTATGCTTCAATAATTACCTTTATTTCCCCTTCTTTCTTTAAAACATTGGTAAAGACCTTGCCTTCCCCTTCCTCAAAGGCCAAATCCAACCTGCTCCCGGCAATGGCTAAATTTCTGAGAACTACCCTTTTAGTGCCCGGCAGAAGGATAGGCCGTGATATATAAAGGGTGTTTTCCCGTAAATCCAAGCCGAGTAAATGTTGCAAAAAGGTAAAGAGGCTTCCCACCGCCCAGGCCTGGGGATCACAGGCAACAGGGTAACGCACCGGTCCGCTCAACCCCCGACGGGTAAAACCGCAGAATAGTTCAGGCCAGCGGCGGTAATTGAAGAAGGAAGCGGCGGCAAACAGACCGTCGGCCAATCGTGCCAGCTCTTCCAGACATTGATAACGGCGCAGCCCGGCCGCGATAATGGCATTATCATGGGGCCAAACAGAACCGTTGTGATAGCTCATGGGGTTATATGCCTTTTCGTTTTTGCTCATGGTGCGAATACCCCAACCTGAGTAAAAGTCGTCGGAAAGAAGCCTCCTGGCCACTCTTCTGGCCCGTTCCGGCGCGAGGATGCCGGTAAAGAGGGCATGCCCGCCATTGGAAACCATAGTGGTAATGGGCCTTTTTTTACCATCGAGGGCAAAAATCAAATAACCTTCATCTTCGAGCCAAAAATCGCGGTTAAAACGTTCTTTCAATTTTTGGGCCCGAGTTTCCAGCTCCAAGGCCGCCCTTTTTTCCCCCAGTACCTTCAAAAGGAAGGACCCTTCACAGAGGGCGAGGTAGTAGTAAGCCTGCACCTCAACCAGGGCCAGGGGCCCTTCGGGAATGCGGCCATCTTTATCCACCACCCCGTCCCAGGAATCCTTCCAGCCTTGATTGGTTAAGCCTGCCGGCGATTCTCGCCAGTACTCCAGGTAACCGTCGCCGTCCAAATCACCGTAGCGCCAGCACCAATTAAGGCAGCCCTTTAAAGGAGCGGCCATTTCCCAGAGCATTTCGCCGTCCAAGGTCCACCTGTAGGTGTTGCCTAAAAGGATTACAAACCAAAGGGTGGCGTCTATAGAACCGTAGTAAGGGCTGTGGGGCACTTCCCGGCAGCGAGTCATCTCGCCGCGTCGCAGTTCGTGAAGGATTTTTCCCGGCCTTTCCTCTCGCCATTTGTCAATTCCCTTTCCTTGATACCGGGCCAGGAAATGCAGGGTGTTTTTAGCTATTTCCGGATTTAAGACCAGGGCCTGCCAGGAAGCGATGAGGGAATCCCGGCCAAAGGGTGCCGTATACCAGGGTATGCCGGCGGCAATAATCTTGCCTTCATCAGGAAACTCGATTTCCAAAGCCTTGAGGTCGGTGACCGCTATTTTAAACATATCGTTAATAAAATTGTTATCCGTCCAAATCTGAGTGCATTGCTTTTGCCAGCGGCGGTAAGATGCGGCCAGCTCAATGGATACCGCGGCAAAGCTTCCGTTGATTTGGCCGTCGAAAACACCGCGACCGTCGGGTTCTATTTTTAAGTAAAGATATATCTTTTTTTTAGGGGGGAGAACTATTTCATAGGTGCCCTCCCCACGGCCGGGCTGTCCTATAATGCTGCATGGCGCCGGTTCAAAGGTAATGCTGGTTGTACGGAAGACGTTATCCAACCCTTTGTAGTTAAGGATGAAACCGAAAGGATGAACCTCGGTCTTCTGCAGTTCCCCCCGGCGCGGGCGCCTACTACCCCGCACTTCGAAAATATCACGAAAATCGGCGGCAAAGGTGAAATGGAGTGTCAAGCTGACGGGAAAGGCGTTAAAATTAATAAGGCGCAGCCGCTGGTAAAGGGCACCTTTAATCAACCTTAAAAGGCGAAGGTGAATTGTCTGGGCGGGGACCAAGGTTCCATCTGCCAGGGTAAAAGGAGGATTGGTGAGCTCAATCTGGCTGAAGTGGCTGTCGCGTACCGTAGAAGAAAGATAAACGGCCCGCCATCCATTAACGGTAAATTCCATGAAATGGAGATAGCGCGTATCGTTATAGTACAGACCCAAACTGCCGCCTTCAGCGTCATTTAGGGAACCGTCCGGTAAAAAAACAAAAAACATGCTCCCTTCCTTTAAAACCTCGGTCCGCGGCTCCATAACACAAGGATTGTTTCGTAAATCTAAAGAAGTTTCCAGCATATCTCCCCCTCCTTGTATGATATGACCAACGGTTAAATTTCCAGTTGGTCATTTATTTTGTCATAAAAAGTGTTTGACCTTTGAGGTATCCTTTGGGACAATCACGGTAGAACCGTGGCGGGGCAGTTTTCTCCCTCCTGCACTTTCAAGTGCTTTTTGAGACTGCTCCCCGGGCCTGACGGCAACCGCTTACGCGCGGGTCGCACGCCCTTTAGAGGTTCTCCCTTCAGCAAGGAGCTACGCACCAGTCTCTTAAGGGTCGGTGCTCATCAGCAAGGTTGCTGTTACGTCAGGTTCCCAGGGATACCCCAATTTTGGTTTGCTATTTCCCCGGGAAAGGAGGTGTTTTGCTATGGGAAAAACTCTTTTTGTCGGTATCGATATAGGGTCCGACACCAATGTGGTGCGCATCCTCGACGATACCGGCGAAGATGTCTGCGGTTTTAGCGTTTCCAACGACCTTCCCGGAGCTGAAAGGCTTGTGGAAAGGATTGTTACTGAAGCTGAGCTCATTGATGCTGATAAGGTTAAGATTGGCATGGAAGCTACTAACCTGTATTGGTGGCACCTTTCCCAGGCCCTGCATGAGGCCCCTGAACTCTCGGCTTTTGATGCGGAAATAGCGGTGATTAACCCTAAGGTAATTGATGGTTTTAAGCGTATCTATCCGGATATGGCTAAGACCGATTCCTTGGATGCCCGGGTTATTGCTGATTGCTTGCGGTTTGGACGGGTACGTCCAACACCTCCTCCTGATATGACCTATGCTCCTTTGCAACGGCTTACCCGGTTTCGCTATCACCTGGTCAGTAACCTCACTCGTGAGAAGAATAGGGCCCTCAATCTGATATTCCTTAAGTTCTCTACCTACCAGAAGGAGTGCCCCTTCTCCGATTTGTTCGGGCAGGCCTCCCGGGCCGTCGTTGGCAACCTCACCCCTGATGAAATTGCTAATATGCCGGTGGAAGAACTGGTCGATATGATGCTTGAGCACGGTAATAACCGCTTGAAGGATGTCCCGGAGATGGCCAGAGTTATTAAACAGGCGGCCTGCAGTTCCTACCGTTTAAACCCTAAAATGCGGGATGCTGTTGATGTTACCCTGGCCATGTCCCTGGAAACCATCCGCTTCTTTGAAACCCAGCAGAAGAAAATCGACCAGGTCATTGCTAAAGAACTTAAAGCCATTCCCCAAACGTTAGATACTGTTCCTGGTATCGGGCCAGTTTACTCTGCCGGCATTGTAGCCGAAATTGGTGACATCTCCAGGTTTAAGAACCACAATGCCCTTGCTAAATTTGCGGGCCTGACCTGGCGGCAGCATCAGTCTAGCAAGTTTTCTGCCGAGGATATCCCCTTAACCAGGTCCGGTAATTATTACTTACGGTACTACCTCATTGAAGCGGCTAATTCCGTCCGGGTGCGGGAGCCGGAATACGCCGCGTTCTACCGCAAGAAATTTACCGAAGCCAGGCATCATCACCATAAACGTGCCTTGGTCTTGACTGCCCGCAAGCTCGTGCGCATGGTCTTCACGCTGCTGAGTGAGGGCCAAATTTACCGGCAAAGGAGGTTGGGTTAAACTTTCTTTAAAGTTTACTTTTAGTGTTTGTGCTGGCAATTATTGTCTCGGTTTGCCGGCTTGGTTTTTTATTGCCTTTTTTACATTTTGAGACATTAAAATTTCCAGTTCAGGGTCTTGACATTTTACCGCGGGTCTCTTTTGTTATATATTACCAATAGTGTAGAGGAATATTTGCATTTTGTTACCATTATGATATAATATAGTCTGTATATATCCCATCACGCTGAATTGCGGTAAAACAACCGTAAGCGGGGGAACCAGTTTTTCGGGGGTGAATCTTGCCGGCAGCGGCCGGCGAGTAGGGCGTATAAATTTTACGTCCGAACCCGTCAGCTAACTTCGTAAGCGTGGAGGGTATATATTGTTATTGAATTTCCCCGGTTCCCCCGGGGTTTAACTTTATTTTAAAGGAGTTGAGGGTATCTCGACAACGGCACAGGTCAAAAAAAGGAGGTATGCCAAAGTGGCTAAAAAACAAACAGCTAAAATCATCATGGTTTCCAACCGGGGAGCGTACAATCTTCAAGCCACTGAAAGCGGTATCCGTCCTGTACCGGCCATCAGCGGCCTCGTTTCGGCAGTTGAACCTCTTTTAAAAGAAAAGGGAGGCGTGTGGATAGCCTGGGGTGGACGTGAGGCTCCACGGAAAAACGCCACAGGCCTACGGTTACCAGTACCCCAGGACGATCCGCTGTATTCTTTTCAGGAAGTTCCTTTAACTGCCGAGGAAATAGAACTTTATTATAATGGTTTCAGCAACGGCGCCCTGTGGCCCCTGTGCCATTATTTTTTAGAAAAATGTAGCTATAAAGCAGCAGAATGGGAGACATATGTTAAGGTTAATAACAAATTTGCCGAAGCTGCTCTCTTGGAAACAACGGAGGGCGATGTTGTTTGGGTAAACGACTATCACCTGGCCCTCGTTCCTTCAATCATTCGTAACCGTCAACCCAAGGCAAAACAATTCTTTTTCTGGCACATCCCCTTCCCCCATCACGATCTTCTGTCTACCCTTCCTTGGGCGTCCCATATCCTGCGCGGTCTTTTGGGAACCGATGTGCTGGGTTTTCATTTACGGTCGTATGCCGACAACTTCCTTAATGCAGTCGCGTCCCTGCTGGACGCCGAAGTGGATTTTGAACATAATACCGTCTACTGGCAACAAAGGTGCATTTATGTAGGGGCCTGGCCTATGGGTATCGATTACCACAACTTCCGCCGCCGGGCCATGGATCCGGCAACTGTATCCAGGGCGATGGCCCTTCGCAGTCAATTCAATGTAGAACGCCTGGCTTTGAGCGTAGAAAGGCTGGATTATACCAAAGGTATAGTGGAAAAACTCCTCGCCTGGGAGCGTTTCCTGGACAAATCGCCCAAATGGCGTGGCCGGACCTCCCTGATTCAAATTGCGGTGCCCAGCCGTACCGCCGTACCGGCTTATCGATTACTAAAGGAAGAAGTCGAAGCCGTGGTACAGCGCATTAACCATCGCTTCGGCCAAGGAAGCTACCGTCCCGTACATTTTTTCTGGCAGGGGATACCTCGTCAGGAATTGGTATCCTATTACCTTGCCGCCGACGTCATGCTGGTCACCCCTCTGCGCGACGGCTTAAACCTGGTTGCCAAAGAGTATGTAGCTTCCAGACGTGACGGCAGCGGGGTTTTGGTGTTAAGCCGTTTCGCCGGTGCCGCCCAGGAATTGAAGGGTGCCGTCCTCGTCAACCCCTATGACCTCGACGGTATGGCCGCCCTCTTTACCAGGGCCTTAAATATGGATCGCGAAGAACAGGAAAAAAGGATGCGTCTAATGCAGGAAAGGGTACGCCGTTACGACATCCGCTGGTGGTTGGGCTGTTTCTATCAAGCCATGATGGCCGCCGAAAGGGAAATTTCCCATGTCTCCGAATCAACTGGCAGCTAAAATTCGCGCCGGCGGCGAAGTGCTTTTAATGTGCGATTACGACGGTACCCTTGTCCCCCTGGCCCCGCACCCCAGTTTAGCCCAACCCGGGCCCCATCTTTTAGATTTGCTGCGGCGCCTTGTTATGAGGCCCCATTTACATATGGCCGTAATCAGCGGCCGCAGCCTTGACGAATTGCGGGAACTCCTGCCCGTTGCAGGTCTTTATCTTGCCGGTCTGCACGGGGCGTACGTGTTAACCCCTGACAAACGGGTTGTAAGCCTTATTCCTTCAGGTAAAGAAAAAATCCCCTGGGCGGAAATTTTTAAACTGGCCCAAAAGTTAACGGCAGGCCTGCCGGGATTTTATCTAGAAAATAAAGGCGAGGCCGTAGCCATCCACTACCGGCTGGTCCCTCCCAAAACGGCGGCGTCGGTTTTACATGAGTTCCGGCGGTCCATGGAGCCATATCACATCTTCGGCATCGAATTCCTTGAAGGAAACAAAGTCCTCGAAGTGCGCCGTCGTGGTATCAATAAAGGCCTAGCGGTAACCTACTTTATCAAAAAATGGCCCAGGGCGCTGCCGGTTTATTTGGGTGACGACAAAACCGACGCCGACGCTTTTTCCGCCCTGCCCCCGAACGGCCTGGCAGTCCGCGTCGGCAACGTACTTACCACTGAAACTCCCTATTTTTTACCTTCGGCGAAAGAAGTCGTCGAACTTTTAGCCCACTTGGTTTAGCATTTTTTAGTGAGGTGGTAAGATGTGGCACTTATAAAGAAGGCAGTTATTCCCGCCGCAGGCTGGGGCACCCGCTTCTTACCGGCCACTAAAGCCCAGCCTAAAGAAATGCTCCCCATCGTCGATAAACCGGCCATTCAGTTTATTGTAGAGGAAGCCGTTGCTGCGGGAATGGAAGACATTCTAATTATAACCGGTAAAAACAAGCGGGCCATTGAAGATCACTTCGACCGTTCCCTGGAATTAGAAAACCTCCTGCGGGAAAAGGCTAAAGAAGAACTTTTGGCCCTGGTAGAAGGAGTGTCCGAGTTAGCGGACATCCACTATATCAGGCAAAAAGAACAGCTGGGTTTAGGCCACGCCGTTTACTGCGCCCGTAAATTTATCGGGGAGGACCCCTTCGCTGTTCTTTTGGGAGACGACATTATCGTCAATCGCCCTTCCTGTCTTGAACAAATGCTGGAAGTCTACCGGGAAGTCAAGGCCGCAATCATTGCCGTTCAGGAGGTACCCCGGGAAGAAGTCGATCGATACGGTATTATTGAACCGCTGGACATCAAAGGGCGCCTTATTGAAGTAAAGGATCTGGTAGAAAAACCGCGGCCAGAAGAGGCGCCTTCCAACCTGGCCGTCATCGGCCGCTACATCTTGATCCCAGAAATCTTCCCCCTTCTGGCCGAAGTCAAGCCTGGAGCCGGGGGTGAAATTCAGCTCACCGATGCCCTGCGCCTGCTGGCCCGGGAACGCCGGGTTTACGCCTACCGTTTCGAGGGCAAACGTTACGACATCGGCGATAAATTGGGCTTCCTTCAGGCTACGGTGGAATTCGCCCTGGCACGTCCTGACCTGGCGAAACCTTTCCGGGAGTATCTTACCGCCCTTCTTCAGCAGCGCACTTCCTAGACTGCTACGGCGTTACTCCATTTGCCGCACCTGTCGCCCCAGCGGGCTAGTAGGCGGCTCCCTTCGCGGAGTTCCACTACTTCGCAGTGATTGGCACAGCCCTGGCATTCAAAGCCACCGGTTTTAAATTCCATCTCCGTAAGATTAAAACCCCTGAAGGCGCTTTCTCTAAGACCCATATCCTTAGCCAGCAGGGCGGCGCCAAAGGCGCCCATGACGCCGTAATGTTCGGGGACTATAACTTCGGTGCCCAGGGCCCGGTTGAAGGCCCGGCGCATACCGGCATTGGCCGCTACCCCGCCCTGGAAAACGACGGGCGGCAAAATCTCTTTTCCTTTACCGACGTTGTTCAAGTAATTGCGTACCAAAGCCTCGCACAAACCGGCAATAATGTCTTCAATGGGATGGCCCTGTTGTTGTTTGTGGATCATATCAGATTCGGCAAAAACGGCACAGCGCCCGGCTATACGTACGGGGCTCCTGGCTTCCAGGGCACGACGGCCAAAATCTTCAATCGGAATCCCCAGGCGGGCCGCCTGCTGATCGAGGAAGGAGCCGGTACCGGCGGCGCAGACGGTATTCATGGCGAAATCGGTGACTATACCGTGGCGGAGAATGATAATCTTGGAATCCTGCCCGCCTATCTCAATTACCGTCTGCACCCCCGGCACGGCAAAATTGGCAGCGACGGCGTGGGCCGTAATTTCATTTTTCACCACATCGGCACCCACCATAACGGCCGCCAAGGATCTACCGCTTCCCGTAGTCCCTACACCCTTTACTTTAAGGTCCTTTCCTAAAGCCGTTAACAACTGACGCAGTCCTTCCTGAATGGCCTGGATGGGCTGACCCTTCGTACGCAGGTAAACGGTGTGGAGTACCTTCCCTTGTTCATCAAGGGCGACAACGTTGGTGCTGACCGAGCCTACATCTATTCCTAGGTAAACTGCCTTCATAACTTTAACTCCCCCTGCCGACTCCTAAGAAATACCCCCATGCCCCGGCACTTCTCCTTTCCTTGTCCCTCTTTTTCTTCCAATACAGCATATCTACAAAGGCTTCCAGGCGCGTCTGCAGGCCGGCTTCCCCGGTCTGCTCGTCCAAATACAGGGTCATTACGGGTACACCACCGGCTTCTTGAACAGCGGGCATGACGGAATGGGCTACTATTTCCGGCATACAGGTAAGGGGTGCGAGCTGAATGACGCCGTCACAACCATGCCTGGCGAAGGTTACCGCATCCCCCACCGATTCCCAACCGTGACCCCCGACAAAATGATTTAAAAAAGGCGGAGCCGTCTTCGCCGGGTCGTGGCTGGGTAGGGGCAGGAGCCCTTTAAAAAGATTGTCGTTAATCCAGCGGCTGATAAAAAGTCCCCTTACCACTTCGACACCCAGTGTTCCCAGGCGCTTCTCGATATTTAGATTGACCAGGGGTTCGAGGACGGTGTAAATCTCGCCGACGATGCCTATCTTTAAAACCGTCCGTCCTGTATGGAGGGGTAATGTAGCCATTTCCCTCTCTGCCTGTCTAACTATTCTTTTAATCTCCCTGCGGCTTGCGGCGGCAGCCAGTTCCCGTAAAGCCCGCTGAAAGACGGCATCAACCCGGCCCGGCTGGGCTTCCCTCGGCCTTAGATGTTGTACCCTCTGTTCCAGGTAATCTAAAGCGCAGGCCTTCTGCCAGGCCAGCATCACCCCTCGCAACCCTTCCTGCCAGGGACGACGATTTAAGTATTTAACTTTCTCTAAGACCTCAGAAAAATGAACATCAGGAGGTTCAAAGACCACCATCTCGTATTCACAGCCGATATCCCGTAGAATTTCCCGCTGTACCTGGGCGTAATAACCAATACGGCAGGGCCCGACCCCGCCGGCCATAACGATGGTATCGGCGCCCAGCTCCTTGGCTTCGAGGAAATTCCCCAGATTGACTTTCAAGGGTAGACAGGCCGATTCCGGGGCATGGCGCACGCCGAGTTCCAGGGTACGGCGGGTACAGGGGGGTGGTACCACCACCTCTAAACCTATACCTTCAAGGGCGGTTTTTAAAACCACCCACAGATGACCCATATGGGGAAAAGTAACCTTCATGCCGTTCGCCTCCGGTAGAGCATATCCATGAAGGCCTCTATCCTTGTGTTTAGACCCGCTTCACCGGTATGTTCATCCAGGGTCAACAGTAAAAAGGGCTTCCCCCGGCGACGGGCATAACGCTCCGCCAGATCCCCTACCAAAGAGTCGGGGCCGCAGCCAAAGGCTGTTAAATGAATTATACCGTCGATATCGTCTCTATCCATGAAATGTAGAGCTGCACCCATAATTTTTTGCCCCAGCGTCCAGTACAAACGTTTAGACAACTGCCGGCAGGCTTCTTCTACCTCACCTTCTGTCAAATGTTCAGGAAATACGACCTTACCGCCCATGCGGGCCACCTTTTCGGGAACATCCATACCGAGATAGCGGTCATAGAGGAGATATCCGTGGCCGATAATCCCCACCGTTAATTTCTGCCTGGCGGTATTTTCTTTTAAACCGTCAGGAGTAAAGATTTGTTCCCTGTACCGGGCTTTTGCTGCAGCCACCGCCTCTACGACACGATTTGCGCCCATGCCCAAGGCCTTGGCCATCCCTTTTATGGCAGACTGCAATCCCTCTTCCCGTCGACGGGCAAGATCTACGGTTGTATCTATAATAGGCGGACAGGGTTTCAAGGCCGCCCGCAGCATATCCGGCAGACCCATGAGCTTGGGACAGATATAGCTTTTGTCTTCCACACTTACCAGGCGTGGAACAAAAAGGGCATCAACGCGCGGAGCCAACCAGGCGGCATGGCCGTAATAAACCTTTACCGGCAGACAGGCTTCGGCCACTGCCAATTCCACACCCAAATCCATAATCTCCCGGCAGGTGGCAGGGGATACCACTATTTCGACCCCCAAGTGGTGAAAAAATGTTTCCCACCAGGAACCGTAGTAATAGTAAAATAGGGCGCGCGGCACACCCAGACGCCATTTTTTATTTTTTAGTCCCATCATTTTCCTCCCCTTCCCTTCGCCAGATGTCTTCCTCTCGTATCATGGGCTTGCGGGCCGGCTCGGGATAGGGCTGTCGGTCCACATCCAGGGGATGAAGGACCCGGGGACGCACCTTTTGCAGGGGTACCGGCGGTCGGATTAAGATGTCCTTTAAGGCGCTGCCGTTAAAAGGCAGCAAAGGCCATAAATAAGGCAAACCGAAGGATTTGGTGGTGGCCAGCAACAAAAAGGTTCCCAGGGTGACGGCCACCAGGCCGGGCAGACGAAACAGCCCGACACCGATTAACAGGGCAATTCTAACCAAGGTATTGGCCATTCCCAGTTCATAACTCGGCGTGGAAAAAATGCCCACGGCAGCAATGGCCATATAAAGGATTACCTCCGGGTTAAAAAAGCCCACCGCCACGGCAATATCGCCGATCAATACGGCGGCAATTAATCCCAGAGCCGTAGCCAAAGCCGTAGGAGTATGGATGGCAGCCAAACGCATGAGATCGATGCCCAGTTCGGCAAAAAGGAATTGCCAGAATAAAGGAATGGCGCCTAAACTTTTAGGCCCGATCCATGACAGGCCCGGCGGCAACAATCCCGGCTGCAGGGAAAGCAACAGCCAAATAGGGGGTAAAAATACGGAAATGAGAACCCCCAAAAAGCGTACAATCCGCAAAAAGGTGCCGATTAAAGGCGCCTGGCGGAATTCTTCCGCGTGCTGGAGGTGATGGAAAAGGGTGGCCGGGAGAATCATAACGCTGGGCGATGTATCTACTAAAACTAATACATGGCCTTCAAAAAGGTGGGCGGCGGCCACATCCGGGCGTTCTGTATAACGCACGCGGGGGAAGGGGTTCCAGTAACTCCCCGAACCGATAAACTCCTCCAACGACTTTTCTGCCATGGGCAGGCCGTCCATTTTAATGGCTTTGATTTTCTCTTTAATAATGTCCACCAGACCGGGATTGGCAATGTCCTTAATGTAAACTACAGCCACATCGGTTTTGGAGCGACTGCCTACCTGAAGCAGTTCCATCCTTAATTTCGGATCACGCACCCGGCGCCTAAGGAGATTGGCATTAAACAAAATGGTTTCAACAAAGTTATCCCTGGAACCGCGTACCACCCTTTCGAGATCCGATTCTTCCGGCATCCGGGCGGGGTATTTGCGTACGTCAATGGAGATCACCTTCTTAAACCCATCGACAATTAAGGCGATTTCGCCACTGACGATCTTGTCAACCGCTTTATGGAGATCGTCGACATCCTCGACCTGAATGTAACTTACATACCTGTTATATAACTGCAAAAAGGCGTCGGGGGTCAAATCTTCCTCTTTTAGATCGGCAAGGGCGGTAAGGATATAGGTCATAACTTCGTCCTTTACCAAACCGTTGATATAAAAAAGGGTGGCCCTTCTCCCCGCCAGGGTTATATCACGCCGGATCACATCAAAGCTTTGCCCTACTCCCAGTTCCTCCATTATCCATTTGACGTTGACGTCTAGGTTATTATCGACTTTTACAATATCACCTAAAATGGTCATTTTTACCTTTCTTCCCTTCAACCTTTGGGATTAAAAAGGGTGGCCATACAAAAACCGAAGACAACCGCCGCAGCTATACCGGCGGCACCGGCGGTAACGCCTCCGGTGAAGGCACCTAAAAAACCTTTAGCTTGAACTGCCTCAAGGGTTCCCTGGGCCAGGGTATGCCCAAAACCACTAATCGGAATGGTAGCCCCGGCACCGCCGATTTTCACCAGCGGCCCATAAAGACCCACGGCGCTTAAAAGTGCGCCCCCCGTCACAAAACCCACCAAAATATGTGCGGGAGTCACATTATATGGCGTCAATTCCATAATGAGCTGCCCTACCAGGCATATTAGCCCCCCTATAAGGAAGGCCATTATGATGCTCATATATTTTCCTCCATTCCGCTTTGTAAATTTGCCTACAGCTTTTCTATCACCACGCCATGACCGATGCCGGGAATGGATTCCCCCTGCTGGGTTGCCGTCGGACTTAACAGGGCCCCGGTGCCTACCCCCAGGATGCGCTTATAGCGGCCTTCATTAAGTTTACCCATTAAATGGCCGGCAAAAACTACCGCCGAACAGGCACAGCCGCTGCCTCCGGCATGGGTGTCCTGGCGTTCGTGATCGTAAATCAAAATGCCGCAGTCGTTGTAATTCTTAGAGACATCGTACCTTTGCTCGCCCAGGAGCTTGGTGGCGATCTCATGGCCGACCCGGCCCAGGTCGCCGGTAATAATCAGATCGTAATCCGCAG
The DNA here is from genome assembly GCF_039233145.1 of Moorella humiferrea. Lineage (NCBI taxonomy): Bacteria > Bacillati > Bacillota > Clostridia > Neomoorellales > Neomoorellaceae > Neomoorella > Neomoorella humiferrea. The sequence continues at coordinate 1,452,304 of NZ_CP136419.1, forward strand.
GACCGCGGCCGGTGTCCTGGAAATGACGGACGATGGTGTCGACAGCCGCCGGAGCCATGGCCGATCCCATATCATTGGGATCTTTAATACCCACATCAACTACCCGGCCGATGGTGGCATGGGTGATCCGGGGACCATTGCCGGCCGGAGCCATTAAAACGGCCCCAGCGCCGGTAACCGTCCACTGGGATGTGGGCGGACGCTGCACGCCCTGCTCGGTGGGAAAACGGTACTGGCGCTCTGCTGTATCATAATGGCTGCTGCTGGCGGCCACAACATGGTGGGCAAAGCCTCCGTCAATGAGCATGGCGGCCAAGGCCATCCCTTCATACATGGTGGAACAGGCGCCATAAAGTCCTAGAAAGGGTATTCCCAGGTTTCGGGCGGCATAATTGGCGGAAATGGTCTGGTTTAAAAGGTCACCGGCTAAAAGAAAATCAATATCCTGGGGTTTTAACTGGGCCTTGGCAATAACCATTTTCACGGCTTCTTCCAGCATTTTCCGCTCGGCTTTTTCCCAAGTTTCTTCACCGAAATAAGTATCATCTATAACCATATCAAAGGTATTGCCCAGGGGGCCCTCCCCTTCTTTAGGACCAACAATGGAGGCCGTAGCCACAATCACCGGCGGGTTGGCAAACTGGATGGTATGCTGACCTACCCTTTTGGGTGCCTGCAAATATCTTCACCCCTACTTCACGAAATAGGCAATGAGACCTATTAATACGGAAACTATAAAGCCGTAAACCAGTACCGGCCCGGCGATGTTAAACATCCGCGCCGCCACCCCGAAGACAAAGCCTTCCCTCTTAAATTCCATGGCCGGAGCCACAATAGAGTTGGCAAACCCGGTTATGGGAATAATGGAGCCGGCGCCGGCGATCTTACCGATTTCATCATACAACCCTAAACCCGTCAAAAAGGCTCCCAAAAACACCATTACGATTACCGTTGCCGAAGCGGCGTCCCGGGTCGACATGCCCGCGGAAGTAAAGATAATGGTAATGAGCTGGGCCAGGGCGGAAATAGTTCCTCCTACCCAAAAGGCGTTTATGGCGTTAATTATCACCCGCGGTTTGGGCTTTACGCTGCTGGCCAGGCGCTGATAGGCCTGCTGGTCGTAGGTCTGCTTTTGTTGCATAACCTGTTCCGCTAGGGTCAACGGCTTCTTGGGCGGCCCCGGCTGTTTGGTACTGTCGGCCATTACCTTCACCTCTATTTTTATCCCTCGGCTTATATTATCGACCGCGGAGAACCCCCTTTATACGTAAAAAAAGACAGATGGTTATTCATACCATCTGCCGGTATTGGTTGTGCTATATTTATGTCTAGTTGTCGTTTTCTTCGATTACAACTTCCAGCTCCACGCCGTCGGCTTCCAGCCATCCTCGGGTAAATACGGCAAGGCCCCGGAAGAATGCGGTACGGGCGGCCCTCTGGATATCACCGCACAGGGCCGGTACCCACTGCTGCAGATGTTCCTTTAGAAAACGCCGTTGCCCCTGCAAAAATTCAGCGAACCCTTCGCCGGCTGCGGCCTTTGCCGCCGCTTCTCGGTTAAGATAGGCCATAAATTCCATTTCTAGGCCTATATGATCTTCAGGTTCTCTATTTTTGTTCTTGCTCTCCAGACCGAAGGAACGATAAAATTCCCTTACCGCCATCGTTTCTTCCCCAAAAAGGAGATGCTCCTTAGAACGGTAAACCGATTCCCACGGGGGGGCTTCCAAGTGGCCGGGGCCAACAAAAAGTCGGTGGTAATCTTCCCGCAGCTCATCTTGATAGGCTTTAAGGTCGCCGGACCGGGAAGCAATTTCAACCTGCATTTCCCGACACCCTTCTATGATGTCCTGGTTCTGGCTACCCGCGGCCACTTCTTCCAAAAAAGGTTCTCCACTCAGGGCGGATAAAAGTTCTATGACCGGCCCTTCTTGATATATCCTGGCAAAAAATCGATAAACAAGTTCTCGTCCCTGAAGCCATTCCAGCAGTAATTCCTTTTTCATAGTTTCTCCTTTCTGCAAAAGTGGTTTTTTATTTTTCAAGCATAATCTTAACCTGGAAGGCCGTATATAAATTTACCAGAACATCAATACGCCGTAAATCCTGACCCAGTATCTCTTCGATCTTTTTCAAACGGTAGCGCAAGGTGTTGACATGAATGTACATGCTATTAGCCGCCCGCTGATAGTCACCGGAGGAATATAAATATGCTGCCAGTGTTTCCATTAAATTGGTGTTGTGTTCGTCGTCGTATTTTTGAATCGCCCCCAAGGTTTCCTCGTAATAGTCCATTAATTCCTGTTCCCCATTGTTAAAAATCAAACGCAGGGCCCCCAATTCGTCATAAAAGGTCAAAGTCCCCCGTCGGCGTAAAAGGCGGGTGATCTCCAGGGCCACCTTGGCTTCCTGATAGGCACGGTAGAGATCGGCCACATTTTCATAAAAACGCCCCACCCCGGCGCAAAAAGTCCTTCCCTCAAGATGGGAGGAGGTCGTTTTCTGCAGGAAGTCAACTAAGCCGGCGACCTGACCTTTACTAACTCCCTTTTCACCAGAAGCTACGGGGACTAAAAGAATTAACTGGTCGCTGCGGTCGGCAAGAATGGCCCGCGATACCCTCTGTTTTAAATGATGTTGTACAACCTGACGCCATCGTTCCCAGAGGGCTTCGTCTTCGGGCCCTCTTTCTTCCAGGTCCAGGGATAGCACTACCACTAAATGGGGCCGGGTTAAATCCCATCCCCAGAGGCGTCCCCGGTTAACCATGGCTTCCCTATTCGGTAGATTGTTGTATAATATATCGTAGATGAACTCGTTGCGATAACGCCTCTCCGTTTCCCTGGCGATAACCATCCGCGACAGTTCGATCATTGCCGCCAGGGAAGCAGCTTTCAGCGGCTCCCGGTATAAGTGCCAGTCGGCATCAACTCCCAAAAGGAAAATATAACCGTACGGGACGGTTTCTCCTACGGTCACCATGAGAAAGGGTATTTCCCGGCTTTCTTCTCGGAAAGAGCCGCTGTAAAAAATGTCTTCTACCGGTTTTTCCGGAAGTTGTACAATGAAATAATCTCCAATTGCCGGCGTATTATGGTCAGGTATATTGCCGACCAGGATGCGTAAGGTCAGGTCACAGAGGATGGCCGGACGGCCACAGGTTTCTGATCTCCCGCAGCAGCCAGTTCCATAAATTTACACCATTTTTGTGGTTCCATACAATTTTCACCGTTTATTTTTGTATTATTCTACAAGCATTTTGCCGGCAATTAATTCATATGCTTCATCCCAGGATATACGCCGCCAGTTGCCCGAACCACGGGGCACCTGACGCAAAGGATAAATTACCCGTTCAGGATGATAAAATAAGTCGAGATAACGATAACCAAAGCGGCAGAGGTGTCCCCGGCTGTAGCCGTGGGCGGGATCGCCATATAGCCCTGTGATTCTCCTATCCTCTACTAGGGATACCAGCCCACAAGTATTGTAGCAATTGCGGGGGCATATATGCCGGCAAAATTTGGACGCCATCAACCGCCCTCCTTCCCAGCTCCACGGCCCGGAAGCTGACGGTTTAAAGCGCAGCGCAGGCATTCCTCGGCCCAAAGGTTGGCTCGGAAGGTCTCCCCGCATTTGTTGCACCTGTGTTTTGTTGCCGTGGCCAGGATGCAGCACCCTTCTGTAGCTACCATCTCCAGGGAGAGGTTTTCTCCCCAGGTCAGACTGTGGTGGGGGCAAACCGCCTGGCAAAGGCCGCAGTGGGTGCAGCGGGCAGGGTAAAACTTAAGTTCTCCTTCAATTAGCTGCAAGGCTCCTGCTGGGCACAGACGGCTGCAAATATTACACAAATAGCAGGGGCCGGTTATCTCCAGGGAAGCCAGTTCAAGACAGGCGTTTGCGCTATAGCCGCCGGTGGGTCTCGCTTCCATCACGGCCCTCTGCAAGATGGCGGTCCTCGAAACGTTGACTAACTGAGCGGATGGAGAACTTGCCAGCTCAACCTTTACTCCCTGAAGCTTGAGCCCACGCACCAGGGAGCGAAAAAATTCGCGCCGCCCCATGGCCGCCGTACCATAAGCATAACCCGTGCCCTTACCTGGAGTCTTTCGGTTAGAGGAAAGTGTTGCAAAGGTAGAACCTTTATAAAGGCGCTGTTCTGACAGTCCCATAGAGGCAATGGTTTTTTTGGCCCAGTTAAAGGAAGCCAAAAAAACCTCTTCGCCTTTAGGTCCCCAGGGACACGCGGCGCACCTATCCGTATGATAGGAAAAGGCCACCTGCCCCTTCACGGCCAGGGCGACCATAACTTCCGGGGCAACGGCTCCCAAACATGACGCCGCGATCCACTCATCACGTTTCTGCTCTTCCGCTTGACGGCTGCAGGTAAAACAGGCCTGCCCGGTGGCGGCAATACTTTCCTGGCCCCGGGCCAAATAAAAGGAATGGGTACGTTCTGGATCGGCCAGGGCGCCCGTAGGACAGGCTACGGCACAAAGACCGCAGCGCTGACATTCCCTTATTTCCGGGTAACCCTTTGCCAGCTCAATTCCCCCAACCGGGCACACATCCCGGCAGTAATTACATGTTGCCCACGGCGATTTTCCCCTGATGCAGGCATCACTTTTTAGCCGTACCTGCCCCAGCCCTGCCAGGGAATTGGCGATGGACTCTAGATCCAGTTTCCCCACCCCCGTTTCCTAATGTGGTAAAGAGACGGGCCGTTAAAGCCCGTCTCTATATTTCTCATTAAATATTATCCACTTTTTCGTATTAAGGATCAAGCTATAACTGGCCCACCATGATGCTGACGCCGGTGGCATAGAAGAGGTAGCGGCCGGCCAGTTCGGCCAGGACGAGGAGGGCCAGGGCCCCGTACACCCATTGGCCCGCCGCCGCGCCCTTTTCGCCCCCTTTCAGGGCGTAGACGCCGAAGAAAATGCCCCCTATGACCGCCAGGGCCTGGCTCAAAATCAGCACCGGTGCCGCTCCCGTCAGCTGCCGGGCCGTCTCCTGGGCGGCTACCGGCCCCGCCCCTAGATATGCCAGGTACGGCGGCAGGCTCACCAGCTGCAGGGCTATACCGATAATCGCCAGCATCGCCGCCTGTTTGAACCGTCCTTCCTCCCCCGCCCGGTGGGTCAGCACCGCATAGAGTACCGCCCCCAGCACCAGGGCCGTGCTGTAAAAGGCGATGTGGGTGTAGGCCGTCGTCCATGCCGGCAGAATGGTGTGGACGTAGATGTTGGCCATGCTTACTACCGCCACCACCCCGCAAAGGCTCGCCAGCCACCCGGTCGTCGCCTTTATCCCGTCACTTGCCTGGCTCCGCGTCTCGAGTACGTAGTTTAGCGCCCATAGTACGAAAAACCAGGCGGCAAAGAAGATTTCCCGGCTCAGCCAGGAACTTTTGAGGTTTAGTATCGCCCGCGGCGCCCCCAGGGGACTGCCCAGGTGGCCCAGGGAGATGAGCATGCTGGCCGCCATGAGGATGCCTACCCACGGCAGCACTGCTTTAAGCCCGGTTCTGTCTTTGGCGTTTAAGGCCTGGGCCACGACCATCAACCCTACGCTCGCCTGCGCCAGCAGGGTGAATAGCACCAGTGCCCATTCTTTTCCCATTTCGTTTTCCTCCTTTTGCCTCTATTTCCCCACGGCCGCCGTCCGGTGGGGGGTTATTAATAGCGAAGGTTTGGTGATGTTGGGGTCGGGTATCCCTTTTATCTGCCGGGTGCCGCCGTATTTTTTCTCGAGCTCTTCTATCGGGCCGTAGTCCAGCACCCGCATGGGGCAGGCGGCAACACATGCCGGCGCTTCTCCCTTCGCCAGTAAATCCCGGCAAAAGTCGCATTTGCCTACCTTACCCGTCTTGGGGTTGTACTGGGGCGCGCCGTAGGGGCAGATATTTCTCCCTTAAGGGGTCCTGGGGTCCCTCCCACGCCGGAATGTATTTCGGAATGGCCGGAATTTCCTTGGGTTTGTTCATGGCCCACAGTTGGGTTGAAAAAATCTCGATTTTCCCCGATGGAGTTTTGAAGGGGTTATTTACCGGGTCTTTTATCTGTTTTTCATAGGCCACAACTGGTTCTTTAGGGGCAACTTTGTAAATCCCCTTACGACGAAACTCTTCAAAGGTCGGGAAATTGGGGTCCTTCTGCCTGGCTACTTCCACGGCTTCCCGCAGCCAGTCCTGCTCGCTCTTCCCTTCGGTGTAACGATCGCCAAAGCCTAAGCGCCTGGCCAATTCGCTGCAGACTTCATAGATGCTGCGGCACTCATACATGGGCTCAACAACTTTTTGATGGTAAATGGCATAACCGATGCCTGAAGAAAAGGTAACAATATCCTCCCGTTCAAAATGAGTTACATCAGGTAAAAGAATATCGGCAAATTTAGCGCTCGGCGTCATAAAGACATCATGAACTAAAATAAACTCGCATTTTTTCTCATCCGCCAGGATTTTGGCAGTTTTATTTATATCTGCATGTTGATTTAACAACGTATTGCCACCGTAGTTCCAAATCATTTTTATATCCGTCGATAACTTATCTACTCCCTTGACGCCGTCGGCGGCAGTCAACTCATGCCAGCGTTCTACGGCTTCCGGCCACATAAAGCAGGGAATGGAGGCTTTTACCGGATTCTGCCCGGCCGGCATCCAGCCTACAGTTACCCCGTGACCGCCGTTACGCAAACCGGGGCCCCCACCTTTAATGCCTATATTTCCAGTCATTGCGGCCAAAACCGGAAGTCCGCGTACGGGCTGCTCGCCGTAGGCGTGGCGCTGCCATCCCAACCCTTGAAGGAGGCAACAGGGTTTTATGCCGGCAATCTGACGGGCGAGTTTTATAATAGTATCTTTGGGAACGCCGGTAATGGCTTCCGCCCATTCCGGTGTTTTGGGAGTCTTATCTTCACCCAATCCTAAAACATAGCTTTTATAAGAATTGCCGGGTGGAATGCCGGGAGGCATGTGTTCTTCATCAAAGCCCAAGCAATATTTATCCACGTCCCCTTAGGCAGGCACGTACTTGAGGAAATTCAGGGCTGTCGCTCCCTTCCTGATCCGGAGAAAACCAGATCACCACACCGTCTTTAACATGGGCATACAAAGGGCAGCGGCCGCCGCAGTTATGAACGCAACTGGTAGGAATGATTTTTTCGTCAGCCGCTTTGCTAGCTTCACCGGCTGCCACCGCCTCTCTTCCTAAAGGCAGGGATGTGAGGGCGGCAGCGCCCCCGGCTACCGCTGCACCCAAGGCTAAAAACTTACGCCTGGAAATGGGTTTAAGCCATAATTTGGCGTTTTCGCTCATCTTTCGTTCCCTCCTTTACAATATGCACGCGCATTCACGAATTTCGACACACAGGTTTTGCTCTCCTTTGTTTTTAAGCCTAAATATAAGTCTCCGTAATTATATAAAAGCACAAAAAGAAAGGTGTAAAATGGAACCTTTTTGGTAACCAATACTTTGCATTCCATCATAAGATAAAAATAACCATTAATAGGAAGGGGTTTTGTTATGTCCACCAATCAAGATAAAGAGGTTCTCGAGAAACAATCATTCTCTTACCAGTTAGCCCGGGCATATATACCCTGGCAGCGTTATACCAATCGTTGGGATCCATTAGAAGGACTTACCAAAGGAACGATTTTCCCGGAACTCTATATGCCCTATCAACCGTATAGAACACCTTAAAAAATAATGGGGGGAAAACGATGGACATCCAGCGCATCAATCTTTTAAAGAAAATCATGGCTTTAGAGTTCACTTGCATAGACTTTAATCTTTATCTCGATACCCACCCGGAGGATTACCGGGCTTTAGCCGATTATAATGCCGCCTGCGAAGAACTGCTTGCCGCCAAAAAACAGTATGAAAGTCTATATGGTCCGTTGACAAACTTCGGTAGCTCGCCCAGCCCCAAGGCCTGGCGTTGGATCGAAGAACCCTGGCCGTGGGAGAGAACTTTCTAGACGGAGGGATAATAAATGTGGATATATGAAAAAAAATTGGAATACCCAGTCCGCGTCAGTCGCCCCAACCCGCGACTGGCCAAGGTTATAATTACCCAGTATGGCGGGCCGGATGGGGAATTGGCCGCTTCTTTGCGCTACCTCACCCAGCGCTATACCATGCCCATACCCCAGGCCAAAGCAGTTTTGACGGACATCGGCACGGAAGAGCTGGCCCACATGGAGATCGTCGCCGCCCTGGTCTATAACCTGATCAAAGACGCGCCCCTTGAAGAAATAAAAAGAGCCGGCCTGGACGGCTATTATGCCGATCACGACCGCGCCCTCTATTTCGTCAACGCCGAGGGAGCTCCCTGGACGGCCGCCTACATCCAGTCCAAAGGCGACCCGGTTACCGACCTCTATGAGAATATGGCCGCCGAGCAGAAGGCCCGTTCTACCTACGAATACCTGATCCAGCTCTCCGACGACCCGGATGTCAGCGATACCTTGAAGTTCTTGCGCGAAAGGGAAGTTGTCCATTTCCAGCGCTTCGGCGAAACATTAAATCTGGTCCATGAGTATCTGGAGCGGAAAAAGTATTACTAAGCGGGGTACCCCGTTTTATCCTGTCTTCAGGAAGGAGCGCACCGGCACCGGCCGTAGCGTGACGCTCCTTCATTTAATTTTACTTTGGTCCCCATAGAAAAAATGTCGCTAGAAGCCATTTCTCCGGCGTCATATTTGATTTTGAGCGTGTAAAATTTAAGTATGAGAAAAAGGGGTCGAAGAAGAAAAAACCTCACCGGTTGTCCTTCTAGGACAACCGCCCATACACAAAATCCCAGGGAAGGTGAGGTCTCATGTTAAAAATTCGCGACGTTGTAGAAATAATTCTACTAGTCATAATATGACGACGGTAAAAGTTGGCCGGTGACAGGTAGTGTAAATTGGAGTACAACCGGCGGTTGTTGTAACGGCTAACGAATTCTATGACTGCCTGATATGTTTCCGCATAGGTCTGAACTCGCCCATCGACAAGCATTCATCCTCAAGAAGCCAATGGTGCGATTCGATATATGCGTTCATATTAGGTGTCTTGGGCGATATTGTCTCGTGTAGAACATCACATTGCTCACATTCCAATTCAAACAGATGGCTTACAAACTGGGGGCCATTATCCGAACGGATGATGGTAATGATAAATCTGGATAAATTAACCAAGACTACGTATCTCTTTAACCACCAGAATTTCAATCTGATCGACAAGAGATTTTACTTCATCAAACCAGGGAGCAACAATATCGGCTTCAAATTTAACCAGGTCGGCATAATCAGCTTTCTGGCGGGCATCGAACAGCCTGTTATATAATGTTCCGGCCGATGGGTTAACCAAACCAGGTTTTACGATCATCTGGTGGAAAAGCGAACGGATACCTGAATGTTTGGCTGACGAGTAACCCTTGGCAAGGAGAATGGCAGAAACGGCGTAGAAACAGGCATAATATAACCGGTTAACGGAAGTACGTATATGGCCTTCTGAAAAAAGCAATTCCGCCTCAGTTATAGCTTCTTTAGCGCGTTCCATCCTGTATAGGAATAACTGCTTAATTTCTTCTTTCACAGAACTATCCCCTCACGTCTTACATTCTGGGTGAAAGGCATGGCCTGGTATAGAGGGGAATTCCACTCCTGTTCGCTAAAAACCGCTATAGATAAAGCTGCTCCTGTCTCTAACTCCAACGGGTAAAGTTTCTCGCGGATCACCTCTTCCAGGTGCCAATTAGCAGGTCCTTTCGTTAGGATTAGTATATCATAGTCCGAATCTGGTTCGGCATCACCACGAGCTCTGGAGCCATACAGGATTACTGTTGCATCGGGAACAACTTCGCGAATAAGATCACGGCAGCGTTCTAATAAGCGTTGTCCCTCATCGCTTGGGTAGTGGCGAATAACTCGGGAGCTTGTCGGGTTGCTCTTGTTCTCAACGACCACGTCAGTAATCACCCCTGCCACTATTATACACTATGACTACAACTGCATACCAGTATTTTCAAATTCGTCATGTCGTTAAATTATTTTTCATTCCAGCCCGGCCACCAGGGCGTCATCTATCCCTTTTCCTCTTTCGATCTAGCTCTCCATATAGCGTCCCTGACCGTTATACCCAGTTTCTTTAATTCTGCCACCAGCATTCTTTTACCCCTGGCCACTTCTTTGTTGGTTTTCTGGTCCCTGTCATAAGCGATAATTACTTTTTTTACCCAAGTTCCAGTACTTCTGGGCCCACCGGTTTCCAGGAGGTGGCGCCCTGATGGGGAGATGCCCGCTATAACCTGAACTATAGCCGCATTTTCGTAACGTTCCCGGTTATCGCCCCACTCTGCCAGCTACCAGCTTCCCTACCGCCTCCGGCAGGTGGGGGCTATTTTACGTTTACCAAAAATACTCACAGAGGTATCCCCTCTTCCTGGATGGACTTATAGAATAATGTTTCCCGGAAAAGTGGACCTGAATAACGAGCCGCTGACATGATTATTGGTGAGATTACCACGTCATACTTTAAATTAATTTCTACTGCCGCGTCGATTACTATTTCCCTCGTTGGCTTATCCTCGTTTTCTACAACGACAAGTATATCAATATCCGACTCGGGTGTAGCAGTACCCCGGGCCACCGAACCAAACAGGCGAGTTGCTAGAATTTTTCCCCCAACTGTTGCTTCAAAAGTTCACAAAAATCTTTGATAGCCTTATCGTTCCTACCGGATATAGTCTTTTTCATGGTCACCATCCTCTTTTCGGCTTCTTTAAACTTCGCCCGCCGGTAGATAATGTCCTGCCTATACCCTGCCTAACCGGTATACTACTGATAACATATTTTTCCATCATATATGTTATAGTATCATAAGGTATCGCAGAAGGCAATCATCCTGGTTTTGCATTTCCTTCCAAAGGGCATTACCCTACGTTCTGTAATATATGGCCAGACTTTGGACGGAATCTTCTCCTGGAAAGCAAGGCCAAGCACATTTGGATTTTTTACCTCTTGTCGTATCCCTTCATCTATAGTATTATGTAATATATAACGTCTAGGCGATGGAGTTCGCCTTTAAATCTGCGTTATCGCAGTGATGACTCCTACCCCGAAGGGTATCTTTATGCCTGAGAGGTAGGATTTTTTGTGGTTTTGCTAATCTGGGGGAGGAGTTTAAGTTGGTCTACATATATATCGGGATTTTCGGTTTTCTGGGAGCCATAGCCAGGTTTGAGCTTGGTCGCTTTATTACCGCTTTTTGGCCTTCAACTTTTCCTTTAGGAACATTAATTATAAACATCGTAGGATGTTTTGCCATGGGTTTAATCCTTACCTACAGCTTGGAACGTTTGACCTTAAGTCCTGAATTAAGATTGGGTTTAACTACAGGCTTTATAGGCGCCTTTACGACCTTTTCCACCTTTAGCGTAGAGACGATAAACCTTTTGTTCGGGGGCCTAATAACTTCTGCCATAATGTATATGCTGGTATCTACTATTGGGGGATTAATAGCGGTGAGGGCAGGAACAGTCCTGGCTAGAATGCCAATTTTACTGGTATTTAAGGGACAGGAAACTGAGTTGGAAAATAACAGGTAGGCGAAAATCGAAATGCACTATCTATATATAGGGCTGGGCGGATTTTTAGGTGCAATAGTTCGTTTTACTTTAGGCCAGGCATTATCAAAAAGAAGCAAGGGTACCTTCCCTACCGGCACCCTGATAATTAACCTGACCGGAGCTTTCTTGTTGGGATTATTTTTAGGCACACCGGCATTTGCCCATATATTTGGCAACGGCTTATTGCTGGCGATAACCACAGGTTTTTTAGGTGCCTACACGACTTTTTCTACTTTTTCATATGAGGTCGTCCGTTTGGCAGAAGACGGGGAAATTGTAAATGCATTGACTTATTTAACAGGCACACTCATTTTGGGGCTCCTCTTCGCCCTGGCCGGGCATGCTCTAAGTGGAATGCTAATGCAATTAACCCGGTAAAATCATCTCTACATCAGACACCGTTATCAACCCCTGGGATACCATGGCCTGTACCTGCGGTAAGACCGAAGCAATCTTTTCAGGAGTATCAACTGCCTCGACGATTACAGGTAAATCGTAAGAAAGATCTAAAATTCGAGCGGCATATATGCTATTTCGCTTACCGTAGCCTTCAATGCCCCGGCTAACAGTCACCCCTATCAAACCGGCTTCTTTTAATTTTAATACCAGGGCATGATAAAGGGCCTTGCCCTGCCACTTAACACCTTCGCCAACGTATATTGTCAAACGTTTAGCCGGTATGCTTTTCATTATAAATAAAATGTCCCTCCTCGTTTCTATCTTAGTCTAACCATAATATTTTTAATAGTAATTGTCAATTTCTTTCACCTTGACAGGCCATTTTAAAAACGCGTCATTCTAGGAGATCTCCTGGCCGGGGAAAGGAAACGAATGGCGGAGTTTCTGAAGGAACAAGCCGAAACCTTACGCCAGAAGGCCAGGAAACACCTGCAAGGGATTGTCCGTAAACACGTCGCAGCAATGGGCAACGCTATTAATGAAAATGCAATTCGCGAAACCATTGCCCGGGCCATACCCGACTTTTTTGAGCCAGAGCTTATTGAAATGGCCCGTGTTTTTGACCAGCGAGTTACGACGTCTAATATTGCAAGCTTTTTTAAGATGCTTTACAAAACGGTGTTGCAAAAAATCCATTAGCTTTTATCTTAGACTGTGCTTTAAAGGTCTATTGCTGTCGTAAGGGAATTATAATGCTAATATGGGTTCCCTTACCCGGGGCAGTATCGACTACCATTTCACCGTTTAACAGCTGAACCCTTTCCCGCATGCTGACAAGTCCGTATCCCCTGCCGTCTTTTCTGTCCTGAACGGAGCTTAGATCAAATCCCCGGCCGTTATCGCTTATTGAGACCATCACTTTATCCGGTTGTATTTCCATTTTGACCTTGGCGTTTGTCGCCTGGGCGTGTTTCTTAATGTTGTTAATAGCCTCTTGGATGATGCGGAATAAGGCTATCTCCACCGTGCTTTCTAAACGCCGCTCTTTTCCAAAAAAGATAAATTCGATTTCCAACCCGTACTTTTCATTATAAATGGTGAAAAATCGCTTCAATGCAGGCACCAGTCCCAGATCGTCGAGAACCATAGGCCTGAGATCGAAAATAATCTTGCGGACATCCTGGAGGCTAATTGCAACCATATTCTGAAGGTCTGCAAGTTCCTGCCTTACCTTTGCCGGGTCTTTATCCAAAAGTTTCAAGCAGTACTCGGCCCGCATGGCCAAGTTGGCCATGGACTGGGCCGGGCCGTCGTGGATTTCCCGGGCCACGCGCTTACGCTCTTCTTCCTGGGCCCGGATGATGTTGTAGGCCATTTGCTGCGTTTCCTGCAGTTCATCTATTTTTAAACTCAAATCATGGAGTCCGTCATTCAAATAGGCGAGGACCACCCCCACCTGAGAGATGAGTTTTTCGGCCCGCTCCAAGGTCGTCCGCAGACGGCGCAGGCTTATTTCCAAATGGTTGCGTCGATATTGGAGTACCTTTTCCTTTTCCCTGAGCTTAATTAGTTCAATCTGGAGATTATAGGCTCTATCATAGGCGGCTTTGATGTCCTGTTCTGTATAGCGGTTAAATTCCCTGCTGACCTCGGCCAAACGCAGACGCGCCTTTTTTTCCGCCACTTCCAGTTTGTCTACCTCGGCCATTACCGCCTCCAGCTCGTTTCTGACCGCCGCCAGCTCTCTACCGACGGCATCGGCTTCTAACCTGGTATTTTCCGCAATCTCATAAATCTGGGCCTGGCTGCGCTCAATGGCCACGATTGTTTCCTTAATAATCAAGTCCAGGGTACTGAGGTCCACTCAGAATCCACCTCAAGGAGATATTTTCGTCCATATTTTAACATCTATATTACCATAAAAGTGGAACCTCAGAATATTTATTTTTAATTGCCGTCTCTTTTTGTTCCTATTCCGGGGGACCCAGAAGCAGCCGCGCCCAAGGTTCAAAAAACTTGATTAGCGCCTCGGAGGGAAAGAATATTTTATGCCCCAGGGACCAGGGAACGCTTAAACCTAAGGCCGCCAGGGACATTATCACGAAGGCCAGAAGTTCCCGCCAGGACTGGCGCCGCACCAGAGAAGGGACCTCCAAAAAAAATATAATTAAATATAAGGCTACCAAAATCAACAATCTACCCATAAAGGATTTGCGCACTCCTTATTTTAACTGCCCCCGCCGGGCTTTAAGGGCCGGCCCGTCATTCCCGTCCGCCTCAGCTTTGCTTCAATTTCAATGGTTACAGGCAAGCGTTGAAATTCATCCCTCCAGTTATTTTCCACCTGACGCCACACTTTGGGATAGCGGCGGTGCAGGGCGCCGGCGAAACCGAAGACGTCCGTACCCGCCTTCTGTGCCGCCCGCAGGGCCTCAGTGATTTCCGCCCTTATCCTGGCGGCGGCCTGTTCTTCCAGGTATTTCACCGCCTCTTCTTTGGTAAAATCCTGGTATCCCTGCTCTTCCAGGAGGTTACCTTCCACCTTAACCTTAATATTCCCCCGGATTAGGCCATCCCGATATTCTACTTCTGTTTTTGCACGGGAGTCGGTTATATTTAAAGATACCAAACTACCATTCTGGTCGCTCAGGGTCAGGACGGCATTTTTCACCTTATTGCGCACCCAGGACCAGCCGCGGGTCTGCTCGGCGTTTAGCCACGCCACCAGTTTGTCACGGTAAAAAAGGCCGGCGCCATTGAGGCGCGCCGTCAGCAGCGTTTCTGCTTTTGGGGCCGTTGCGCCTCCAGTACCGCCGGCAGTGCCTCCCCGCCCCAGAAGGGGTGGATAGGGTTGGGGGGCCAGTTCCAGCACCGGCAGGACGGTACTCCCCGCCTCCCCCGACAGGTCGTAAAAAACGTGGTTTACATTGGGAATAAAACCGTAGCCGCTGACCTGGACCCATTTGTGAAGCCCGGTTATTTCCCTCCCCAAATTTTTTTCCAGGCCGCTCTGGGCCATAATCACTTCGTCCCGGGCGGGGCCGCGGGTTAATAAAATAAGGGTGGTGCGGCGGAATTCCGGGATGCGGTCGATGTGTTCCAGAACCTCTTTAATGCCGTATCTGGCCATTTCCTCCCCGATGAGTATGGCGGCCGCATGGGCCAGATAGGCCCGCCGGGGCATGCCCAGGGCTCCTTGGCGACCGGCCTCTAAAAAAGTAGCTCCCTTTTCGCTATCTATAATTGCTTGACGCTGGGGCAGGGTTTCCCTGCCGCCCCCTTCTCCCCCGCCACCGGCGGGGGATGGTTTGATGTATTCAACGGTTAAAACCCGCTCCTGGCCCTCCAAATCAAAGGCGGCAGAGGAAAAAAAAGACAGTTCGTTAATCTCCCGCCGATCCCAGCAGCCGCCGGCGCAGATCGCCACCACTACGGCCACCAGCACCAATGGCCTTGTAAAACCTTTTCCCCTTTTACCCATCTACCTCTTCGGCCTTCCTTTGCGCTTTCTGCCTTTTCTGTAGCTGTTTTTTACGTTGCCGTTCCCTAAAAAAGTTTCCAGTTCTTCTTCGGGTTCTCTTTCCCGGGCGTTGACTGCGGGGTTAAGCCCGATAGCCATACGCCGCAGGTTGCGCCGGCCGGTAAGAAGGGGGCGTCTTACCATGGCCCACCACGGCACCCTTTCAATGAGGTCCTTATGCCCTTCCCATATAAAGGGGGCCAGCGGGGTTAAATATGGTTGCCCGAAATTTCTCAGGCTCACCAGGTGAATCAAAATTATCATGAGGCCGGCGAAAATGCCCAACAGACCCAGGGTGCCGGCCAAAAAAATCATGGGCAGGCGTAACAGCCGCACGGCCTGGCCCAGGCTGAAGGTGGGTACGGTAAAGGAGGCGATGGCCGTGGCGGCAATCACAATAATCATGGGCGCCGACATCAGCCCCGCCCGAACGGCCGCTTCCCCGATGACCAGGGCGCCGACGATGCTGATGGTCGTGCCGATGGCTCGCGGCAGCCTGATGCCGGCCTCGATAAGTATTTCAAAAAGGACCTGCATGATTAAGGTTTCCACCACGGCCGGATAGGGCACGGGCTCCCGCTGGGCGGCAATGGATATGGCCAGGGGTGTAGGTATCATTTCCTGGTGAAAGGAAACCAAAGCTACGTACAAAGAGGGAAGCAGCAGCGAAATCAACAGGCCCAGATAACGAAAAAGGCGCACCCCCATGCTCAGGGGCCAGCGTTCATAATAATCGTCGGGGGCCTGCATTTGGTCCGCAAGACTCCCGGGAAGGACCAGGACGAAGGGGGTGCCGTCGGTCAGGATGGCCACCTTGCCTTCCAGCAAATCGGCCACCAGTTTGTCCGGCCTTTCCGTGCGGTTCAGCTGGGGCATGGGGGAAAAGGGGGCCTCCTCCAGAAGTTCCTCCAGATAACCGCTTTCCAGAACGCCGTCGATGTCAATTCGCTCTAGACGCCGGCGGACCTCTTCAACAATCTCGGGCAACGCCAGCCCTTCCAAATAGCAGATGGCTATTTTAGTATGGGTGCGCCGTCCGATATTCAGAGTTTCAAAACAGAGGTCAGGGGTACGCAACCGCCGCCTGATTAAGGAAATGTTGGTGGCGAGGTTTTCGGCAAAGCCCTCCCGGGGGCCGCGCACGGACACCTCATTGACCGGTTCTTCCACCGGCCTTTTTTCCCACCCCTCAATGCTGAGGAGCAGGCAGCGCGTCGAACCCTCAACCAATAACGCCGCTTTGCCGTCTAAGAGGCCGTTTATGACCTTAGACCTTAAAACCTCTTCCTCTAAATCGCCTACGGCTAGCTTTGCGCGGATTAAACGGAAAAGTACCGCCTCATCCTTCACCAGGGTAGCGGCCGGCAGGGTGATTAAAGAGCGGAGGATGTCCCGCTGGACCACATCCCTGTCGACCAGGGTTTCAATATATATCAGTGCTGTTTGCCTGCCGTAGAGTTCAATCTCCCTGATTACCAGGTCTTCGCTGGGGCCGAAAGCTTCTTTGATATAGGCAATGTTGATGTCCAGCCGGGGATGGAGGAGTTGGGAGGATTGCCTCCCTTTTGGCAGGGAAATTTCCCCACCACCCCCCTTTTTCCGGCGGCGCAGCCAGCGCCACATGGGGTACAGGGCCGGCACCTTCTTTACTTCCTGTTTTAATCTAACCTGGAATTATTATGATGCCAGTTCAGGGGTAATATACCGCCGTACCCACCCGCATATCTTACCGGTCGTGGGAAATATTAGATGGGGAGGATGGGTCATGATGGAAAAGGGCAGGATTTCCCACTGGCAGCTTTTTGTTTTATTTTCAGGGTTTCTGATTGGAACTTCTACGTTAATCGTTCCCGTCGGACCGGCCAGGCAAGATGCGTGGATCTCATACCTGCTGGCAGGAACAATAGGTCTGGGAGAGGCTTATATTTACTGCGCCCTGGCCCGCCGTTTCCCGCGGGAAACCCCCGTCCAATATGCCGCGCGGATCCTGGGAAGGTGGGTCGCTGCCTTCTGCAATGCTATTTTCCTCTGGTACGCCCTGCACCTTTCAGCCTTGGTGCTGCGCAACGTCGTTGAATTGTATAAACTGGCGATTCTCCCCCAAACACCGACGGTGGTAGTGGCCGGGGTTTTTGCCGGCCTTGCATCTTACGCCGTCCGCCTGGGAATTGAAGTACCGGCCCGTTTGAGCGAGCTCTTGATACCCCTGGTTTTTATCGCCATTTTTATCCTCACCATAATGGCAGTAGCCATCCCGGGATTGGTTCACTGGGAAGCCCTTCTACCTGTGATGGAAAGGGGAGTGCTGCCCGTCCTCCGCGGCGCTGTGCCGCCCCTAGCCTTTCCCTTCGGGGAAACAGCTTTTTTTCTATTCATTTTACCTTTTACCACCGAGCCGAAAAAAAGCTTTCTCCCCTTTGCTGCCGCTATAATCACGGCCACCCTGCTTACCACCATGGTGCTAGTTCGAAACATTATCGTCCTCGGCGCCGCCGAGGTTACACGCCTTAATTTTCCCAGCCTCATTGCCATTCAAATGATCAACATCGGCGATTTTTTACAGCGCATGGAGCCGGTCATCATCTTCGTTTGGAGCTTTACCATATTATTAAAATTAATCATCGTCTATTATGCCTTCGTTATAGGTACGGCCCAGCTTTGGGGCCTTAAAGACTACCGTCCCCTGGTGCTGCCGACGGGTCTGCTACTGGCCTTTTTTAGCCTCAGTCTTTACGAAAATTTTGCCCAAATGATGTTATTTGCCAGCCGCGTATTTGCATTTTATTTCTTACCTGCCTATCTGCTCTATCCCGCTATATTGCTATTAGTGGCTAAAATACGTAACGTTAAAGGAAGGATACGCTAAATAAAGTATAATATACGGCCGATTCCGGAAGAATAAAACCCGGGGTGATAAAATGGGGCACAAAAAGGATAACGATCAATTACGTACAGAGCGCCAGCTCGACAAGCTAAAATGGGAGACGGCCAAAGAGCTGGGCCTCGACGACGATCTGGCAAACGCCGGCAATGAATTGACCACCCGGGAGGCCGGAAAAATCGGCGGTAATATGGTGCGCAAACTGGTTAAGTCCGGGGAAAAGGCCCTGGCGGAAGAAGGAGACCGTAAGGCCCGATTAAACCTGAAGGATGATCTATAGCGGCCAGAATTAAGGCAAAAAAATTACCTCCCGGCATAAAGTTTAGTATGGAAGCAAAATGCCGGGAGGGAGTGCCGTGCTTACAGAAAGCATGGAAGATTATCTGGAAATGATCTATAGGTTAAACGAAGAAAAAGGATACGTCCGGGCCGTCGACCTGGCGGAGGCCCTGAACGTCCAGCCGTCTTCTGTTACCAGAATGATCCAGAAGCTTCGCGAAGAAGGCTTGATCCAGTACGAAAAATATCGTCACATCGCCCTTACGGATAAAGGCCGGCGACTGGGGTATTTCCTAGTCTGGCGTGATACCGTGTTGAAAGAGTTTTTGACCCTTCTCAACGCTAAGGTAGGTGTTGAAGAACAGGTAGAAGGCATCGAGCATTACATTACGCCGCCTACCATGTGCCTGATCCGCAACCTAATCATGTATTTCCGCGCCCATCCTGAAGGCCTGGAAGAAGTCCAGGCAATGAGCAAGCTGAATAAATATCCAGAAGGAGAAAAGCTGGAGGAGCTGAGGGCCTGGCTTTTCCGCCATAGCTGCGATTAAATGCCCTTATCCTGCCGCCATTATTCCCATAAGCCCCGCCAGGAGTTTTACGAGAAAACATAAGGCAAACCCTATTACCGTAGGAACGGCCGCCGCCAGCAGCGGCCACTTCCAGTTCTTTGTTTCTTTATATATGGTCAGCAGAGTAGTGCCGCAGGGCCAGTGCAGCAGGGAAAAGAGCATGAAGTTTATGGCGGTAACCAGTGTCCACCCCTTATCCATCAATATCTCTCCCAGGGCCCTCAAGCCATCCACCTCCATGAGCATACCCGCTGAAAGATAACTCATTAGTAAGATGGGAAGGACGATCTCATTGGCGGGCAGTCCCAGGATGAAGGCCAGGAGAATATAGCCGTCAAGGCCCATCATTTTTCCGATGGGCTGGAAAATGCAGGCAAGATGGTCGATAATGGTGCCCTCGCTAAGGCGCAAGTTGGCCAGTACCCAGGTGAAGGCGCCGGCTGGCGCGGCCACCAGAACGGCCCTGGCCAGGACGTAAATTGTGCGGTCGAGGAGGGAGCGGACGATTACCCTCAGCACCTGGGGCGGTCGATAAGGAGGCAGTTCCAAGATAAAGAAAGACGGCTCCCCTTTCAAGACGGTGCGGGAGAGGAACCAGGTGGTAAAAAACATAAGGAGGATCCCCACCCCGATAATTGCGGTGACGGTGAGAACGGCCAGCATCGTACCTGACCACGTCGTTAAAAAACCGCCCATGAAGATACCGCTCAAGGCAATGAGGGTGGGAAAACGACCGTTACAGGGAGAAAAATTATTAGTCAGAACGGCCAGGAGCCTTTCCCGAGGCGAATCGATAATACGGCAGCCGACAACGCCGGCGGCGTTGCAGCCAAAGCCCATACACATGGTCAAAGCCTGCTTACCGTGGGCCCCGGCCTTTTTGAAGAAACTATCCAGGTTAAAGGCGATGCGCGGCAAATAACCCAGATCTTCAAGCAGAGTAAATAAAGGGAAAAAGATGGCCATGGGCGGTAACATAACGGCGACCACCCAGGCCAGGGTACGGTACATGCCCGCAACGACGATGCCGTGAAGCCAATCAGGGGCCCCCAGGTGGTAAAAAAATGCGGAAAGAACGTCCTGGAAAGCAAAGAATAAATTGGCCAGGATGCCGGAAGGGTAATTGGCGCCCTTTAAAGTCAACCAGAAAACAAAGGCCAGCAGGGCCAGCATGATGGGGTAACCCCAGACCCTGGAGGTGACAATGGCATCCAACCGCTCCTCAAGTGCAAAAAATCCGCTGGCGTTTTTTTTAACGACCCGGGAGGCAATGGCTTCTGCCCGGGCATAGAGGGCGGTGACCATCCGGTCGCGGTAGGAAGTATCTATATAACCTTGCGGATGACGGGCTGCCGCAAAAGCCCGGTCATTTGTCCGGCCGCACATTAAGTCAGCACCTCTTTTAGCTGCAACTTTATCCCTGGAGATTTTAACTCCGTATCTAAAAAGTTCTTGATAGCATCAATTATGCTGTCGTCGCCTTCCAGCAGACGCAGGGCCACCCAGCGGGCGTTGAGGCGGCCCCTTAAAATTGGTTCCAGTGCCTTTGCCATTCGGCCTACGGCCGCTTCAATATCATCATCATAAACAATGGGATTGGGTGTCGGTTGCAGGGCGCCCGTAGCCACGGCGGTAATTACGTCCTTTAGCCTGGTCAAGCCTTCTCCCCTTCTGGCCGCCGTCGGCACCACCGGTAGTCCCAGCTCGCTGGCCAGGATTGAGACATCAATAACGATTTTTTTCCGCCGGGCTTCATCCATAAGGTTCAGGCAGACTACCACTTTACTTGTTACTTCCGTAACCTGGAGGACCAGGTTGAGATGGCGTTCCAGGCAGGTGGCATCGACCACCACCACCGTGACGTCGGGCCTGCCGAAGCAAATAAAATCCCGGGCCACCTGTTCCTCTACGGAGCTGGCTAATAAGGAATACGTGCCGGGGAGGTCCACCAGGGTAAAGCTATGCCCCTGGTGGGTAAATTTACCCCGGGCCTGTAAAACCGTTTTTCCCGGCCAGTTGCCGGTATGCTGTTTTAAGCCGGTCAGGGCGTTAAAAATCGTACTCTTACCGGCATTGGGATTCCCGGCCAAAGCAACCACGTAACCATTACTCCCGGCCGGGAGAAAGTTTTCTTGTAATGTGAAAAATCCGGTGGCCTGCCTGGTGAGCCCCATGTTAGTCACTCCCCTTTTTATACCGGCCGCACCAAAACCTGCCGGCTTTCTTCCCGCCGCAGGGCAATGGCAGCCCCGCGGATGAAAAAGGCGGTAGGATCACCGCTGGGACTACGGCGTAAGGCTACCACCCTGGTACCCGGTACCAGCCCGAGATCCATGAGGCGGCGCCGGGTCAGGCCCCATGCCTGCAAGGAAACAACTTCCCCGGTACTGCCCGGCTTGAGGTCGCTGAGGCTGGTAACTGCCCCCATTGGCACTCCCCTCTTTTCCCTCATACCTGTCCGCCGGGGTTCCCCCAGAGGGGCTATTGCCCGGCGTCCATATTTTTGCTTGCTCCACAATCCCTTGCCGGCCGGCAACTTTCTGATATCAGGCTATGCCGCCCCCCGGGGCATTGTTACCCTGTTTTTAAACCGACAGGGAAAATTTTATTGCCAGGGACGAGGTGATGCCGGCGAGGCCTTAAAAAAAGCCCTGGGATTAACCCAGGACCACAAACCCATTGCCTGCTTTTATTCCTAATCCGCCTCGAGGATCAGAAAGCGGCCGCGCTCTTTTTGAGCCTTCACCCTTTTTTCCAGCTTAACACCTGCTGCTATCAAAAGTTTTGCAGCTTCCTCGTCAACTGTCGGATCTAGTTCCAGTGCCAAACCGCATAAAGAACTAACTTCCCGGGGCATGGGTATAAGGCGTCCCGTAAGCCCCGCTCCCTGAATGACCTTTTCCGCCTTCAGGGCTTGGTAGGTTGAAGGAAAGGTTAGCAATACTACCTCAGGCACCGCCAACCACCTCAATTAATTTTTTAATCGCTTCCAGGGCGGTCTCTATTTCCGCGGGGGTATTGAAGTAGCCCGGACTCAACCGCAGGGTCCCTGTATTTAGCGTACCTATAGTCCGGTGGGCCAGGGGGGCACAATGGAGCCCCGAACGGGTTACAATATCATAATGTTCAGCCAGCCAGATGGCGGCTTCCCCTGCCCCCAGACCGCGAATATTGATGGACACCACCGCCACCCTCTTTTCCGGTTGCGCCGGACCGTACACGGTTACTCCCGGCATACCTTTAAGCCCCTCTAAAAGCATGGCGGTAAGTTCTAATGTATGCCGGCGTATCTTTTCCAGGCCGGTTTCTTGGATAAACTTTATCCCCGCCCCTAGGGCGGCTATGGCCGGGGCGTTTATTGTACCACTCTCGTATTTGTCGGGGAGTACTTCCGGCTGCTCCGGCAGTTCGGAATGGCTACCCGTTCCGCCGTAAATCAGGGGAGAAACGACGTCCGGATCGCGAATATATAGGCCGCCGGTTCCCGGCGGACCCAGAAGCCCTTTGTGGCCGGTAAAGGCCAGCAGGGTAATGCCCGCCGCCTCTACGTCAATGGGAATTTCCCCGGCCGTCTGGGCCGTGTCTACCAGGTACTGAAGACGATGGCGCCTGGCGATTTCCCCCACCTCTACAATGGGCATGATGGTCCCCGTTACATTGGAAGCATGGGTAAGGCAAATGAGCCTGGTATGGGGTTCTATGGCCCTTTCTACCGCCCCGGGATCTAGAGTGCCGTCGGCACTGCAGGATACGACCGAGAAATCTATTCCCTTTTCTTGCAAAGCATACAGGGGACGTACCACCGCATTATGTTCCATACTGCTGATGATTACATGGTCGCCCTTTTTTAAAAGACCCTGGAGGGCCAGGTTCAAAGCCTGGGTGGCATTGCCGGTGAAGATTATTTTTTCCGGTTCGCGGATATTAAAAAAAGCAGCCAGCAGTTCACGGGTTTCCAGGACGGCCAGCCCGGCGTCTAACGCCCCCTTGTTAACGCCCCGGTTGACGCTGCCGCTGAGGTTGCGCAAAAAAACATCGGCCGTTTGATAGACTGTTTCCGGCTTTGGCCATGAAGTGGCGGCATTGTTTAAATAAATCATGGCTTTGTTGCTCCTCTAAAGGCTTAATTGGTGCTTTTATATAATATTCTTTCCTTTACATGAATACCCTGTCATTTTTATATAACCGTTCGTTATACGCCGCTGGTATAAAAAAACCGTCAGTTTTTAAAAATAAAGGCGGGGGTAAAATTCATGCTCGACAAATACGGCCGTCTCGATAAAGTCATTAAAGTTTACAGCCGCCAGCCCGGACAGCTGATCCGCATCCTGCAACAGGCCCAGGAAATTTTCGGCTACATTTCCCCGGAGGTTCAGGCCTACCTGGCGGCCAGGCTTAATCTTCCCCTGGCAGAAATCGCCGGGGTGGTGTCCTTTTATTCCCTTTTCAATTCCGAACCCAAAGGTAAATACACCATTAGCATCTGCCTGGGGACGGCCTGCTATGTTAAAGGCTCCCAGGAAATTTTCCGCGCCTTTAAAAACGAACTGCATCTCGATGACGACGACACCACGGTGGACGGCCTGTTCACCTTAAGGTCGACCCGCTGCATGGGAGCCTGCGGCCTGGCGCCGGTGGTGGCCGTTAATGATGATATATACGGCCAAGTTAAAGCTGTAGATGTCGCCGCCATTATATCACGGTACCGAAAAAAGGAGTTAGCAGATGATTACGAGCGTCAGCGAACTTACCAGGATCCGGCAGCAGCACCTCCCCCTCATTGAAGCCCGCCTGAACAGGGAAAAGGCTAAAGAGGAACGTCACATCCTCGTCTGCGCCGGCACCGGGTGCAGTTCTGCGGGAAGCCATGCTTTACGTGAGGAATTAAAAAAACAGGTTGAGAAGCTGGGCCTCGGTGGAAAGGTAAAGGTCTTTAAGACCGGGTGCTTTGGTTTCTGCAAGCTGGGACCCATTGCCGTGGTTTATCCGGAAGGTATCTTTTACTGCCGTGTTCAAAAGGAAGACGCCGCCGACGTGGTGGAAGGTGTGGCTTCCAACCGCATTGTCGACCGTCTCCTCTATCGCGACCCGACCACCCAAAAAGCGGTGCGGCATCTGAAAGAAATCCGCTTTTTCCAGGCCCAGCAGCGGATCGCATTACGCAACTGCGGCGTTATTAATCCCGAAGACATAAACGAATACATAGCCCGCGACGGCTATCAGGCCCTGGCCATGGCTCTGGAACGCCGGCCGGAAGAAATAATCGCCGCCGTCACCGCTTCCGGTTTAAGGGGGCGCGGCGGCGCCGGGTTCCCCACCGGCCGTAAATGGGCGCTGATGGCCGCCGCGCCGGGGCAGCCCAAATACGTGGTATGCAACGCCGACGAAGGTGATCCGGGCGCCTTCATGGACCGCAGCATCCTTGAGGGCGATCCCCACAGCGTTCTGGAAGGAATGGCCATCGCCGGTTACGCCACCGGAGCCCGTCAGGGCTATGTCTATGTGCGGGCCGAATATCCCATCGCCGTCGACCGCCTGGAAAGGGCCATCCGCCAGGCCCGCCGCGCGGGATTGTTAGGGGACAACATCCTCGGCAAAGGCTTTTCCTTTGACATTGAAATACGCCTAGGAGCCGGCGCCTTCGTATGCGGCGAGGAAACGGCCCTCCTGCGCTCCATTGAGGGGCGCCGGGGCGAACCGCGGCCGCGGCCGCCCTACCCGGCCCAGGCGGGTCTTTGGGGTAAACCCACGGTCATCAACAACGTGGAAACCCTGGCCAATGTGCCGGTAATCATCCGCCGCGGGCCGGAATGGTACGCCTCTATGGGCACCGTCGGCAGCAAAGGTACCAAGGTCTTTTCCCTGGCCGGAAGCATCAACAACACCGGTCTTATCGAAGTGCCTATGGGTACCACCCTGCGCCAGATAATTTTCGATATCGGTGGCGGTATCCCCGGCGGTAAAAAATTTAAGGCCGTGCAGACGGGTGGCCCTTCCGGGGGCTGCCTGCCGGAGGAAATGCTGGATACTCCCGTCGATTATGAAGCTTTAGCGGAAGCCGGCTCCATCATGGGCTCCGGCGGGCTGATTGTCATGGATGAAGGCGACTGTATGGTGGACATCGCCCGTTTTTATCTGGAATTTTCCCAGGATGAGTCTTGCGGCCGCTGCACTCCCTGCCGCGTAGGCACCAAACGCCTGCTGGAAATTTTGAAGCGCATTACCTCCGGAGAAGGCTCCATGGACGATCTGCAACTCCTGGAAAACTTAAGCCGTGACGTTAAAGAAGCCTCCCTCTGCGGTCTGGGCCAAACGGCTCCCAATCCCATCCTTTCTACCCTGCGGTATTTCCGCCACGAGTACGAGGCCCACGTCCGCGATAAATACTGCCCGGCCGGGGTTTGTCCCAATTTAACGCGGCGGCCGGTTTTACATTAAAGTCCCTGCGTAAAGGAGCAGTTTTATGCCTGCGGACAACCTTACTTTTGATCCCGTTTCCCCCGTCAGCCCGGAGGAAAAAAACACCCGTCCCTTCCCGGCCAAAAAGGTACGCTTTTGGATAGACGGGCGGGAAGTGGTTGCTGAGGAAGGAATTTCTATCCTGGAAGCAGCCCACCGGGTAGGCATCGAAATACCCAGTCTATGTTACCTTAAAAACATCAATGAAATCGGCGCCTGCCGGGTATGCCTGGTTGAGATCGAAGGTTCCCGCAACCTCCAGGCCGCCTGCGTCTATCCCGTCACAGCGGGCCTTAAAGTTCACACCCGCACTCCCCGGGTCCTCCGGGCCCGCCGTACAGTGGTAGAGCTTCTCCTTTCCGACCACCACCGGGAGTGCACCAACTGCATCCGCAATCTCAACTGCGAATTGCAGCACCTGGCCGATACCCTGGGCATCCGCAACATTCCCTACACGGGGGAAACTCCCAACTATCCCATCTACAATAAAAACCCTTTTATCGTCAGGGATTATAATAAATGCATCAAATGTCGGCGCTGCGAGGCCATCTGCAGCAAGGTACAAGAAGTCCACGTCTACGCGGCCCAGAACCGGGGATTTAATACCGTCATTGCCCCCGCCTTTATGAAAGATCTGGCGGAAGTGGCCTGCATAACCTGCGGCCAGTGCGTAATCGCTTGTCCCACGGCTTCCCTGGTGGAGAAGGAGTTTATTGACGAGGTCTGGCAGGCCCTGGCCGACCCCGACAAGTATGTCGTCGTCCAGACGGCTCCATCCATTCAGGTAACCCTGGGCGAGGTCTTCGGCCTGCCGGTAGGTACCGTAGTGACGGGCAAACTGGTAGCCAGCCTGCGCCGCCTGGGCTTCGATCGGGTGTTCGCTACCGACTTTACGGCCGATTTAACAATTATGGAAGAGGCCCATGAACTTTTAGAAAGGCTGGAAGGCCGCGGCGGCCCCCTTCCCCTCCTCTCCTCGTGTAGCCCAGGGTGGATTAAGTTCTGCGAACATTTTTACCCGGAGTTTCTACCCAACCTCTCCACCTGCAAATCCCCCCATGAAATGTTCGGGGCCATCACCAAGACGTATTTCGCCCAGAAAGAGGGGCTTGACCCTAAAAAAATTGTGGTAGTGGCCATCATGCCCTGCACGGCCAAAAAGTTTGAAGCCAGCCGCCCGGAAATGAGCAGCGGTGATTGGAAGGACGTCGATTTTGTCCTCACCACCCGGGAGCTGGCGCGGATGATCCGCCAGGCAGGACTCAACTTCCGCCAGCTGCCGGATGAAGAATACGACGCGCCATTAGGAATGGCCAGCGGCGCCGGCACCATCTTCGGCGCAACGGGCGGTGTCGTGGAAGCGGCTGTCAGGACGGCCTATTCCCTGACCCACGGCCGGGAAATGGGAATAATCGATTTTGAAGAGTTCCGGGGCATTAGCGGGGTCAAAGAAGCGTGGGTGGAGTTAAAAAACAGAAAGATTAAGGTGGCCATCGCCCACGGCACCGGCAACGCCCGTAAAATCCTTGACCGCATGAAGGCCGGCGAGCAGTTCGATTACGTCGAAATCATGGCCTGTCCGGGCGGCTGCGTCGGCGGAGGCGGACAGCCCATTTTCGGCAGCCGGGAACATAAAGAGATCTCCCTTGACTACCGCCACAACCGCGCCGATGCCCTTTACCGCATCGATTATTCCCGTCGCATCCGCCTGTCCCATGAAAACCCAGCGGTCCAGAAAATATACGCCGAGTTCCTGGGCGCTCCTTTAAGCGAAAAAGCCAAAAAGCTGCTGCACACCTACTATACCCCCCGGGGGCCCCTGCCGGGGTATGCGGCCAATCCCGTTAACTAGGCCGCCTTCTTATATATTTGGCATAATATTTAATATAAAATTTCATGGGCAAATGACGAAAAAAGGTATATAATAATTTTTAGTGTGACTTCGAGCAAAAAAGGAGGGGCTTTTTTGTTGTCCCAGGAAACCTCACGCTCGCCGGAACCCCAGCGCAAGGCCGATATCAACATAAAATTGTCAGAATTTGAGATTCCACCAATGCAGGATATTCTCCTAGTAGGTAAAAGGGCTCCCATCGGCCCCGAAGCCGTCAGGCGAATGGTGGACGCAGTTTCGCCGGAGCAATATGAGATTGTCCGCCTAAATCACGATGTCTTTGAAGCCGTCGTGGTAAAAAAATCCCTTTTAAGGCTTCTACCCAAGGAAAAACTCCTACCCGTGGTAGTCGAAGAAGGAACACGCATCGCCGACGAGGGCATGGTGGTAAAGGCTCAAATCAATATTACCATCCACATCAGCAGGACGGTGGATATTTAGTGCCTAAGGTGGAAGGCCTGATAAGCCGGGAGCTTTACACCATCGGACCCCTCGCCGGCGTAGCCCGGGCGGCTTATATTATGGAACATTACGGTATAGGCTGCCTTCCGGTCATAGATGATGGCAAACTGGTGGGCATAGTTACTTCCAGGGACATTCGTAGGGCCCATCCCAACCGTCTGGTGGCCGATGCCATGACCCGTCAAGTGATCACCATTTCACCCACGGCTTCCCTCCTGGAAGCCCAGAGGTTAATGGTTAAGCATAACGTGGAACGTCTGGTGGTCGTCCAGGACGAACATGTCGTAGGCATTATTACCAGTTCCCAGGTTTCCGCCGAAATGGCCAAATATACCGATAGTCTCACCGGGCTGTATAAAGCAGAGATCTTTTGCGAAAAAGCCCTGGAGATATTAAAAAATAGCCAGGAGATTGCGGTGATCTTCCTGGACTTGGACAACTTCGGCTTTATTAACAAGGAATACGGACACATCTTCGGCGACAGGGTTTTGATCCGGACGGCAGCAGTATTAAAAAATCTAATGGACGTTAAAAAAGAAGCCCTGTGCCGCTACGCCGGCGATGAGTTTGCCGCCGCCACCTGCCGTTCCTTAACTGAAGCAGAAAAATTGGCCCGTGAGATGACATCGGCCCTTGCCGGCGAAAACTGGCCGGACAAGATAGAGGTCACCGTTTCTGCCGGTATCGCGGGCGGCGCTTGTGAAGAACTCCGCCGCGCCCATAACGATGCCGACTACATAATTAAATATCTGGTAAATTTGGCCAGCCTGGCTTCTTCCCGGGCTAAAACAATAAAACAACCGGTAGTGGTCGCTAGGGCTTGTGCAACTGAATTTTTGCCCGGCGCCTAACCGTTAAAGTCGCAGGGCGCCGGGCAAAACTGCCTCCTTTTTTCATACCTTGAAACGTTCCACCTGTTCTTCTAAGCGTTTGGCTATCCTAAGGACATCCTGGGCGGTGGAGGCTATTTCCTGGGTAGAGGCCGACAGTTCTTCGGCGGAAGCCGATATTTCCTCGGCCGAAGCAGAAGTTTCCTCCGCCACAGCGCTGATGCTCTGGATGCGGTCGAGCATAACGTCCTTGGCCTGCACTGTGCCGTCGACCTGGCGATAGGTCTCTTCGATCATGGGGGCCACGGCGGCTACAGAACTTAAAATGCGGTCAAAGGACGCCACCGTTTTTTCTACATTATCCAGCTGCACCATTATTTGCCCTTTTACTTCCTCCGAGGTGCTTACAACCTCGTCGGTGCCGGAAGTTATGGTTGCCAAAAGTTCCCCGATTTTATCAGAGGATGCACGGGATTGTTCCGCCAGCTTACGAACCTCTTCGGCAACCACCGCAAACCCGCGCCCGGCTTCTCCAGCGCGCGCCGCCTCGATGGCTGCGTTCAAGGCCAAAAGGTTGGTTTGCTCGGCAATGCCGTTGATCACGGCCAGGATCTCGCTTACCTGATTTACCGCCCCCTGGAGCCCTGTAATTTTATCGGTAACTGTGTTAAAGGCCTCCCGTACGCCCTTAATAGAATTTATAAGGACGTCCAGCTCCGCCTTGCCCTCCCCGGCCAGCCTGGAGGTTTCTTCGGTGTTGGCCTTGACGCTGCCCACGGCGCTGTATACCTTTTCAAGGTTGGAATTTATATTTTCCACCAGACCCAATATCTCCTGCAGGTGACCTGCCTGCTCGGACGCTCCGGAGGCCACCTGCTGAACAGCCTTGGCCACCTCGCCGGAAGAAGCGGCAATCTCTTCGGCGGCAGCATTCAACCCTTCGGAACTGCCGGCCAGGGTTTTTGCCTCTTCCTTTACCCCGGCCAGGAGGGGTTTCAGGTTGGTCTGCAGGGTATTAACTGCCACCATGAGCCGGCCGATTTCATCCCGCATCTTTAAAAACCTGTCCGGCACCGTCCGGGTGAAGTCGCCGGCGGCCAGATGGCCCAGCTCATCCACGGCCAGTTTTATCGGATTTGTTATGGCCCGCGCCATAATAAAGGTCAAAAGGAGGGCCGCCGCAATGATTATCAATGATAACGTCATAAGGTACCATTTGAGGCCGGCCGTTCTCTCCAGCACCTCGACTTCGGGGGCGGCGATGGCCAGGGACCACCCGGTGCTGCTGACTGGCGCAAAGGCGACCATTTTCTTCTGTCCCTGGTAGGTGTATGCCCCTACCCCCTTTTCCCCTTGCGCCATCCTGGCGATGACTTCCGCCAGGGAAGCGAGGGAGGAATCGCTTTGGCTCGCCTTCAGGATATTTTCTTCTGCGGCAACTTTTTCTTGATCCTTATGACCGATAGTCTTGCCTGTTTTATCTACGGCAAAGGCATACCCGCTGCGGCCGTATGTAATATCGCTGATGAGCTGGCTGAACTGGGACGCGTCAACTATACCGATTAATACCCCGATTATTTCATTGGTGGCATAATGGCGAATGGGTGTGGTGTAGGCGAAGATGACGGATTTGTCGATTTTACTGACAATGGTGCTGGAAACGAAGGTCTTACCCTCCAGAGCAGCCCGGAAATGTTCCCGATCAGCAATGTTGGCCTTGCTGCCGTCGGTATAGAAGGCGTTTCCCTCTTTATCGGCAATGCCGAAACGCCTGAAGCCCATGCCTTCTGTTGCCTTCAACTCCTGCTGCAGGGCTTTAAGCTTATCTTCCAGGGTGGCTTCCCGTTCGCCGACACGGCCGCGAATTATCTCCATATTGGCCATGGTTTCCACAACATACATCCTTGCTTGTACACGGCTGTTCACGGTTGCTGCGGCCTGCTCAATAATCTTTTCCATAGCTTCCCTGGCTGCGGCATCCAGAGTTAAACTCGCGCGGTTCTGGCTCACCAGGGTCAGCACCAGACAGCCTACCAGCACGATGGCCCCAAAAAAGAGGGTCATTCTAATCCGCAGGCTTCCTGTCGATTTTCCCTTCATAAGTTTAAAATGGTCGTTCTCCCCCAAGGGCAAAATTGGCTCCCGGGGACGACCTATCCCCCCTTTTACCAAAATTTAAAGGCCGCCCCTCTAGGCGGCCGCCGAGAACCAGCCTCCGGCGGCCCGGCTGCCTTATCCCCTAAAAAAGGGACTTAGGCCCGTAGCTTTGCGCCCCCGCCTTTCGACGGGTTTGCCTTGAGCGGTAACGGCTGCAGGTATGTAAAACGCTGGCAAGCGTTTTTTAATTTACTATATCTTGACGACATTTGTCAACAGTTTTTAACGAAAAAGAAGAAAGCCGGCGAAGGCGTTTCGCCGGCTCATCCTGCCCTTATTTCCTGACGCATAAAGTAGTAATAAGCCAGGGCGAAGATCAACATTGTGGCCGCTAAAAGACTTACCATATGGGGCCAGATGAGGAGCAGACTCTGACCCAAGGGCAGAGGGCCTGGTATGGCTCCTTCCAGCTGTTCCACCATGACGGGCCCCAGGGTCCGCACCCCTGGATTTAAGAGAGTTACCGTGGCTTCATCATAGAGGTTGGTCGTCGAAAGGCGGCTTAAATTTTGTTTTAAAACGGCATTTTGCAAGATGCGGGCCGGTGCGGCATCTTCGCTCGCCGGCAAAAGGCCGTCGGCGACAAGACCTGCCAGCATTCCAACAAAAAGGGCAAAAAAGAGCCACAGGGCAATGCCCGCCAGGGCCGAAGTAGCCGTCTGCCGGAATAACAAGGAAAAGAGCAGGGATACGCTCAACCAGAAGGCTACATAAACTATGGTTACCAGAAGATAGATCAACAGCCGCCCCAATTCCTCGGCCGTAGGTGGTACGCCGATTAGCATCAATCCCAATCCGGCAACTAGAAATCCCAGGGCCAGGATGACCACGGCAAGAACAGCAAGCCCGGCCAGAAACTTGCCGTTAATGACGTCATCCCGGTAAATCGGCTGGGCCAGGAGCCGGCTCAAGGTGCGTTTATTATGCTCGCCGTTGATGGCGTCAAAGCCCAGGGCCAACCCTAACAAGGGGCCTAAAAACGATACAAAAGTGACAAAGGGGGGCAAGGAACCGCCACCGGTGGTAAACAGGCGGAGGAAGATAAATTCCGGATCTGTTTCCCCAGCCACAGAGCGAATGTTTTGCGCTGCAACGTAAAAGGCACCTATACCTGCTACGGCCACCAGCGAAACCAAGATGGTAAAACGGGTGCTGCTCAAATGGTCCGCCAGTTCCTTGCGAAATACGGTTTGCAAACCACCGCTCGACCATTCCTGCTCCCGGAACCAGTGGAGCCAATCGCGCACCTTATGCCAGACCGTCATTATATCCCTCCCCCTGGAAATACTGGCGGTAAATGTCGTCCAAATCATAACCCCGTGCCCGAAGGTATAAAAGGGTATAGCCTCTGCCTGCGAGATAGGGTGTGAGTTCCGAACGGACGTCGCAACCGGGAGCGCAGCGGAGGCGGATATAGGCCCCCTGGCGCTCGACGCCGGTTACCCCCTGCAGGGAGCCGAGGGCGGCCATGAGCCCGTCGTCGTCAGGAGCGGCCTGAAGCTCGACCTCCAGAGGCTTTCCGGCCATAACTTGCTGTCCCAATAAAGCCACCGGTCCAACCGCCAGAAGCCTGCCGCCTACAAATATTCCTACCCGGTCGCATATCTGCTGTACCTGGTGCAGGAGATGGGAAGAAAGGAGGACCGTTTTACCTCCCTCCCGGGACAGGCGCACAATGAGGGACAGCAGCTCCCGCACCCCTTCGGGGTCTATACCCAAGGTGGGCTCATCGAGGATAATGACGTCAGGATCCTTGACCATGACGTCGGCAATCCCCAGCCGCTGGCGCATCCCGCGCGAAAACTCCTTCACCTTGCGGTTAGCTTCATTGCCTAAGCCCACCTGTTCCAGGCACAGGGCCACGCGCTTTTCAGCTTCTGCCGGGGGAATTTGGTTCAACCCGGCGGTATAGAGGAGGTTCTCCCGGGCCGTAAGGTCGTCGTAGAAACCGACATTGTCGGGGAGATAGCCCACTATCCTCTTAACCTCCAGGGGGTGACGGGTGGCGTCCAGGCCCTTTACCAGGGCCTGCCCGGACGTCGGCTCGGTCAACCCAAGAAGCATTAATATCGTCGTCGTCTTGCCGGCGCCATTGGGGCCGAGGAGACCGAATATCTCCCCTTCTCTGATTTCCAGGTTGAGATCCTGGACGGCAGTTATAGCACCATAGCGCTTGGTAAGGTTTTTGGTGACAATGACTGCTTCTTGTGTTGCCATGGCTATCGCCGTCCGTACTTCCGGAAAATCCACCCTACGGCGCCAATAACGGCAAGAACCAGGATCACACCTACCAGGCCCCACAGGGTCGAAGTCTTCACCGTTACGCGCAAATCGGCGGTGCCGCTCGTTTCCTGGGTGCTGGCGGTGAGACTCACCACATAGTCGCCGGCAATGGCCTTGGGCGACGGTTTGATAAAGGCCGTAACTTGCTGACTGGCGCCGGCCGGCAGGAGGTCGATCTTCTCCGGCTTAAAGGTTACCGCCCAGCCGCTGGCCGCATTGGCGGCAAAGGTAATGTTGGCCAGATCGGCGCTCCCGTTGTTCTTTACCACCAGGGTTACCGGGCTGTCCTTTCCGGCGATGGCATCGGCATTCAACCGCCCAGTAGGTGTGGTCAATTCCAAACTATAAGTGCCGGTTATGTTAACCTTCAGTACCACCCCGGCTTTGCTGCTTCCCGCTATGGCCTCGACAGGGATGTTATAGGTCCCCGCCTTAACGTCCTGGGGAGGCTTAACGGTTACATCCAGGTCCTGACTTTTGCCTGGACCGAGGCTTAAACTGGCTATCTGCTTGCTGTCATAGGCCGGGCTAAAGGTTACCTGCCAGCCGGGAGGGGCTTGGGCGCCGAGGCTGTAGGAACGTTCTTGGGCACCATTGTTGGTCAGGGTCACCCGGAATTGAAAGCTAGTGCTGCTAGTGCCGCTCAATACCGGATAGTCGGTGGTCATTTTGTCGCTGCCGGAGGCCACCTCTTTTATAATCACCTGCAGTTCAAGGCGAGAAGTGGCCTGGGGACCGGCGGCCTGGACCACAAAGGCGTATTTACCGGGTTGGGCGTCGGCTGGTACCTCTACCTGAAAATCCACATTTGCCGGCTTATCTGTAGAAGCAAAGGCCTGGCTGACAACCATACCGCCCCCTTTAAAGAGGGCCTGCCATCCCTTCGGGGCCGAAACGATCTTTAGATCGACCTTCTGGGGTGCCCCGCTGTTGCTTAGCTCCAGGGGAAAGGTTACCGTTTCCCCGGGTTGGGCTTCTATGCCCGGAAAGGCCGTAGACAGCAGCAGACCATTATCCGCCCTGGCCGTTCCTATAAAGGGACTGAAGGCCAGGGTCAGGAAAAATAAAAGGGTTGTCAGGGCTAACCTTAAGCGGTGACGAAGCAAAACGATTCCCCCCATCTGCGATATCAGTAAATAAATCCTAATACTATAGACGTCCGGCTAAAGGGGGTGGTTACATTTTTTAGCGCCCCGTCCCCGTAATCTTATCCTGCTCCCGGTAGGGTATGACCTTGTCGCCGTCGAACTCCAAAATTAGGTAGCGGTATTCCGGCCCCCATTGCGCTTGGTAGGTAATCAGAATCAAAGCGTTCCTGCTGGTATCCGAACGTATCACCTGCACGGGTAAGACCAGGTAGGCATCCAGGGGCTGCGTGTAGATAAGCTGCCAGCCCGCAGGCCGCCGCTTGCTGATGGAAACCAGGAACTGGTTAAAAGCTTCTACCTGGCCAATGCTTACCAGGGCATCGGGCTCCGGGCCGTTCAAGCTAACCATGTAGTGGTATTGCATGGGCGTAACTTTAAATCCCGCCGGGGGCTCAGGGACAGGAGTCGGCCTGTGCCACCAGATCAGGAACAAAAGGACCAGCCCCAAGACGACCGTCCCGACCAGGGACCATTTCAACCGTCGCTGCCGGCTAGATACGGTAGTCCCCCCCGTCATAGGTAAGGAAGCCACCCTTTCCTGTACCCGTTGCCGCATAACGGCCGTAAAATGCCAGCCGGCCAAAGGCGGCGGCACTTTTCCCGCCAGTCCGGCAAGGAGCTTATCCAAGTCAGACCGCCGTTCAGGCATTGCCCTCACCCGCCTTTAAAAGTTTTTGCAGGTGCCCGCGGGCGCGATAAAGGCGGATTTTAACGGCCGGCAGGGAAATACCCAAAATTTCGGCAATCTCTTTCAAACTCAATTGCTCGTAATAATGAAGCCATATTACTTCCCGGTAAATGACCGGTAAATTTAAAACAGCCTGCCATACCTCCTGCTGCTGCAGGTTTGCCAACACTTGCTCTTCAACTTCGGTGGCAACATAATCCTCACCTTCTACAGGTTCTAGGTCGCGGCGCCGGTTCTTGGCCCGCAGTTCGTCCCGGCAGAGGTTGACGGTTATATGGTAAATCCAGGTATAAATAGAGCTATTACCCCGGAATTTATCCAGATTAGTAAAGACCCGGATAAACACCTCCTGGGCAACATCTTCGGCCCAGTGGCGGTCGCGCAAGTAAGAATAAGCCAGGTACAGGACTTTGTCGCCGAAACGCCGCATCAAATATTCTAGTTGTTGCCGGCGATTATCTCCCTCCGTTAAAACCTTTTCTTCAGCATGGATAAAAGGTTCGGACATGCCCACCGCCGTTTCCCTCCCCGGAAACCTACCTGAAAAGGCCGGGGATTAATCCCAGGCCTTCTTTAGTAAAGTCCCCGCCCTTCCCTTGGCAGCATTAACGCCCGTTTTAAGGCGCAGGCGTTACCGGGCTGCGTTTGCCGTTGATTTCATAGCAATAGCTTATGGGCATGGCTTTTTTAAGGGTGTTGACCATGCCGCAGTATTTGCTCAAGGAAAGCTCGATGGCGTGTTTTACCTGTTCCTCGGGAAGCTCGGGGCCGTTCAGGCGGTAAATGAGGGTAGCTGCGGTAAAGACCTTTGGATGCTCGGCTGCCCGTTCGGCCTCGACGTCGATGGCAAAAGAATCCAGGGACAGGCGTTTCTTTTTGAGAATACTTAAAACGTCAAGGGCCGTGCATCCGGCCATTCCCATAAGCAGAACCTCGGAAGGCCTGGCTCCCAGGTTCTGACCGCCGTGCTCGGGAGCGGCGTCCATTACCACCGTTTGACCGGAAGAACCTCCGGTACCACGAAGAGCCATGCCTTCACCGGTCCAGGATACAGTTACTTTCACGTTTTTCCCTCCCCTGCTTTTAATGCCTATTATATACCAGTTCCCCTAAAGAAGGCATTTTTATACCTTATTGCAGTTCCCGCACAAAGGCCGCGAGTCGTTCCAAGCCGGCTTCAATCTGTTCCATGGAGGTGGCATACGACAGGCGTAGATACGGGTCCGTGCCAAAGGCAACGCCAGGAACTACGGCCACCTGATACTCTTGCAAAAGAACAGCAGCCACGTCGGTAGAATTGTTTAACACCCGGTCGCGGAAGCGGCGGCCGAGGAGTTTACCGATAAAGGGAAAGACGTAGAAGGCGCCTCCGGGCTGGTTGCATTCAACCCCGGGAAGTTCCCGCAGTCCTGTCAGGATGCGATCGCGCCGCCTGGCAAACTCGTTACGCATCGCCGCCACAGGTTCCTGGCTGCCGGTCAGGGCGGCCAGTGCCGCCTTTTGCGCGATGGAAGTGGGATTGGAAGTCGAGTGACTCTGCAGGTCGGTCATGGCCGTGGCAATCGCTCGAGGGGCGGCGGCATATCCTATGCGCCAGCCAGTCATGGCGTACGTCTTGGATACACCGTCGATAACAATGGTACGCTCCTTAATTTCCGGCCCCAAGGAGGCAATACTGGTGTGGTTTAGGCCGTCGTAAAGGAGGGCGGCGTAAATTTCATCGGAGATAACCATCAAATCGTGGGCTAAGATTACTTCGGCCAGGGCTTCCAGCTCACTCCGCGAGTATACTACTCCCGTTGGATTGCAGGGCGAATTGAGGATTAAAAGTTTGGTGCGGGGAGTTAAGGCTGCCTTGAGGGCATCCGGGGTTAACTTGAAATCCGTAGCAGCATCGGTATTTACTACCACCGGAACCCCGCCGGCCAGTTTAACCTGCTCGTAATAACTTACCCAGTAAGGGGCGCAGAGGATTACCTCATCCCCTTCGTTAAGTAACACCTGCATGGCGTTGTACAGGGAGTGTTTGGCCCCGCAGGACACGACTATATCTGCGGGTTCGTAGCTTAAACCGCGGGCTTTAAGACAATCACAGACCGCCTGGCGCAGTTCAGGAATGCCGGCCACCGGCGTGTAACGGGTAAAGCCGGCCTTTAGGGCAGCAACGGCCGCTTCTTTAATATGTTCGGGCGTGTCGAAGTCGGGCTCACCGGCGCTAAAATTGATCACTTGAATCCCTTTAGCCTTCATGGCCTTTGCCTGGGCGTCAATGGCCAGGGTAGGCGATGGGCTAATGCCGGCAGCCCGCCGGGCGATTTCCACCTGTGAATCCCTCCAGCATTGATGTTATTTTTATTATTTATCCTCTCTTTGGCTTTGTAAAGGATTTTTTACCCTTCCACGCCAACAATTCGATTAACTAAACTTCCTACCCCTTCTATCCTGATTTCAATGGTATCCCCTATCTGCATGGGCCCAACGCCTTCCGGCGTACCAGTTAAAATTACGTCTCCGGGTAATAAAGTCATCACCCGGGAAATAAAACTCACTAAAAAGGGAATGGGGAAGATTAACTGGGAAGTACGGCCGTCCTGCCTTAATTCCCCATTTAAAAAAGACTGGACGCGAAGATCAGAGGCGTCGATACCCCGCACAATATGGGGTCCGAGGGGCAAAAACGTATCGAAGCTTTTCGCCCGTGTCCACTGGCCGTCTTTCTGTTGCAGATCGCGGGCCGTAACGTCGTTTCCCACGGTGTAGCCGAAAATATACTCCCAGGCTTCTTCTTCTTTAACGTTATGGCATCTACTGCCTATGACCACGGCGAGTTCTGCCTCATAATCAAGGCGTTTAACCATGGGCCAGTAAATTATATTGTCATTTGGGCCAATAACACTGGTTGAAGGTTTTATAAAGATAACCGGCTCATCCGGTACTTTATCACCCATTTCTTGTATATGGTCCCGGTAATTAAGACCTACACATACAGCTTTACTGGGCCGGCAGGGAGCCAGAAAAGAAACTTCGTTTAAATTAAAACGCCGGCCGCTTTCCCGGTATTCACCAAATATATCCCCTTCCAGGGCGATAATCGTCTCGCCATCTATCCGGCCGTAAAAGATTTCTTTGCCCGTGGTAAAACGTATAAATTTCTCTACCATAAATTTTTCCTCCTGCTTGTTTTATTTTTGCGGGCTCAACTCAATTATTTTAGTTCAAACTTTGAAGAAGAAATCCTTCCGGTTTTAAAAAAAATTGCGTCCCTTAATTATTTCATCTCGCCGGGGAATAATAAAAGCAGCAGGATTGAGTTAAAGCAAGGAAAGGAGGTTTTTTCTTTGCACGTTAAAGTAGTGGAACTTGTGGGCGAATCGCCCCATAACTGGAAGGATGCCGTCCAGCAGGCCGTTGCTGAAGCCAGCCGGGAGGTAAAAAACATTTCCGGCGTCGAGGTTTATAACCTCACTGCCAATGTTAAAGACGGCAAATTAACCGAATTCAAGGCCAATGTGAAAATAGCTTATGCCGATCACAGTGCCGATCTATAAATAATTTTGAAAAGCCCCGGTAAACGCCGGGGCTTAATGTCAGTTAAAAACTCCAACCCAGGTACTTAACAATATAACGGGCATACTGACGAAAATCATCAAGGTGATGGTTCATGATATCGGCCACTTTTTCCATATCTACCTTGCCATATTCATGAACTAATATATTTCTAAAACCTGCCATGCCGGAAATATCTTGAGCGAATTTTTCGGGTAAAACCCCTAGTTCGGCAAGTTCACCAAAAATATTGCTGTATTCATCCACAATAATTCCTTCCTCAGCCAGGATATGCGTTCCTATATCCAGCACAACTTGAATGCTGAGTTGCAAACCGTGTTCTACGATCCAGGCTAGTTCCATATTTTTTTCTAGGTCAGAAGCTTTAACATGTTTATACTTCTCAAGTTGACCTAGATAACTTTCCAACTGCTGCAATTTTCGTTTGATAACGGCAGCATCAACCATCACCTAAACCTCCAAATCCTGCGGCCAATCTCTTATACAGAACCTGCTCCTGTATCTTCTGCAAAGGTCGGAAATCAAGATAATCCCGCATGGTTTTTTCATGGAAAGTTATCCGAGCCCGGACATCACGACAGAATAGGAGTTTTCCATCCCGCAGAACACGAAAACGTAGGGGTAAAGGGGCTTCATTAAGGATGACAAAATCCAGCGGTTCCCGCAACTTCTGCCTCATGACAACAAGCAATTCACTTTTATAACCAAAGTGACCGACCGGCGGTAAACGGAGTTCATCCAGAAAAACGGCCACATCGACGTCACTCAATTTATTTGCCGTTCCCCTGGCGTGGGAACCAAAGAGATAAGCGAATATAATTTCCTGTCTAGTTATCAGGGCCTTCCGTAAGCGTTCTTCCAGCGAAAGGGAGGTATTTTCCATTTAACTCACCGCTTCATTTCTGCTATTATCTTACGTTATAGGTATATTATACCATCGACCTCCCACCATGTCGAGCGGCTTTTATCGCTATCCATGCCATACCTTAATATGCACCTTGCGCCGACGGGGACCGTCGAATTCGCAAAAATATATGCCCTGCCAGGTCCCGAGCACCAGGCTGCCATTATGGACAATTACCGTCTGGCTGCCGCCTACGAGAGACGCTTTAATATGGGCCGGTGAATTGCCTTCACCGTGCCGGTAACCTCCCGCCGGGACAATTCTGGCCAGAGCCGATAGGATATCAGCCACCACATCCGGGTCAGCATTTTCATTGATGGTCACCCCGGCCGTCGTGTGGGGTACGTAGACCAGGCAGAGGCCTTCCTTTACATCCGCCTCCTGTACTGCTTTTACCGCCAGATGGGTGATGTCAACCATGGCCTCTTTGCCCGGCGTCTGAAGATCAAAGGTAAAAAGCATCCTGGCCTGCCTCCCTAAAAATTGCTACCGAAACCATACTGTCTTTTTCTTAAGGGCCTGTGTCCCTGCCCACCATTATCACTATCGTCAACCATGTTTTGTTGTCCTATAGTACGGCCCGCCGGTTGCCTTTCAAAGCCCTTGCTTCTTCCAGGTAATTATAAATGGTGTACTTGGAAACTGCCAGGGCCTGGGCCACCACATCCACCGCTCCCTTGACCAAAAAAATACCCCGGTCATCGAGCATTTCCACGGCCTTTACCTTTTCTTCCTTGGTCATGACCGGGACCGGTTTGCCCAATTCCTGCAGCACGCTTTCCACCACATTGTCAACCACTTCGTTGATGTCCCGGGCAAACTGCTCCTGGGTTCGCTCAAAACCTGCTTCCGCCAGGTCCTTCAGTTGGCAGAATTCTTCTAAAATATTTTTCGCCACCTGAAACTCGGTAAGGTCAAAATTGATACAGAGGCAGCCAATAATTTTACCGGCGTCATCGCGGATAAAGATAGTCGATGACTTCAAAACTTTACCGTCCTTAGTACGGTTAAGATAACCTATCAGATCTTCAGTAGCGTCGCCGTAACGCTGCAGGGCTTCCAGCACGAGATTAGTAACCGGCGCGCCGATTTCTCTATTAGTAACCGATCCTGCTTTAAAAATGAGGGATCGGGACGGCTCGCTGAGATCATGGAGAACGACTTCGCAGTTTTTGCCGAAGGTTGCCGCTATGCCTTGGGCTATAGGTTTCATAGCCTCCAGGGCCGGGTGGATTTTAGCCTCTCCCATAGTTAGCCCCCTTGCACACCTTTAAGGTTAGTTCATTTTACACTCAGTATTATACAAAAAAATAACTGTCTAATGAAGAAAAAAGCCAGCAAAGCTGGCCTTACAACATTTAAATTGTTATATCTGCTTAAGAATTTAGTTGTTCTGATTTTAGTTCTCCTTCAGAACGAGCAACTACTACTGCACCTACTGCATCACCTAAAATATTCAACGGCGTCCTGGCCATGTCTAAAATACGGTCAACACCGGCCACCAGGCCTATACCTTCTATAGGGAGGCCTACAGATTGAAAGACCATAGTCATAACAATCAAAGCAGAGCCAGGTACACCAACGGAACCCACGGAAGCCAGAATAGCCATGAGAATAATAGTTAACTGCTGGTTAATGCTGAGATGTATTCCGAACACTTCAGAGATAAAGACCGCTGCAATCCCTAGATAAATAGCCGCTCCATCCATATTAATGGTATTCCCGAGGGGAATACTGAAACTGCTGATTGATTTGGGCACACCTAATTTTTCTACCGAGCGCATATTAAGCGGCAATGCAGCAGCACTTGAACACGTTGTAAAGGCTACCAACAATGGCTCCGCTACGCCTTTAAAAAAGGTACCAGGTCGCATTTTGCCGATTAACGTAATAAATGGAGTATACACGAATAAAATATGAAGCAAGGCGACTACATACATTACGATAATCAATTTAAATAGTGGCAATAAGACCCCTATTCCATAAACACCAACCGTCACAGTAATTAAAGCAAAGATACCAAAGGGAGCGTATTCCATTACATAACCTGTAACTTTAATCATGACATTCATTACAATTTCAAAGAACTTTAAGACCGGTTGCCCGGCCTCGCCAAGGGAACTTAAGGCGAAGCCAAAGATTATGGCAAAGAAGATCATTGGTAGTAGATCGCCTTTAGCCATAGACTCTATAGGATTTATAGGAACAATATTAAGCAACGTTTGTACCATTGAAGGTGGTGTTACCTCTTGGGCCTTTAATCCGGTTGTACTCAGGTTAACACCAATGCCTGGATGAACAATATTAGCTACGATTAAACCTAAGGTTACAGCAACTGCGGTGGTAAAAAAGTAATAAACAAGAATTTTAACTGCAACCCGTCCGAACTTGGCAGCATCGCTCATACCGGCCGCGCCTGCAATTAAGGAAGAGACTACTAAGGGAACTATCACCATTCGGATTAAACGAATAAATAAATCTCCAAATGGTTGTAATATTTTTGCATTCCAACCAGTAAACTGAAAAATTAATCCGGCCACAATACCAAGAATAAAGCCGATAGCCAATTTTTGCGGTAATTTCAAGCTCCTCACCTCTCTTCAATATAACTTTCGTTCAATAGTTTTTGAAAGTGATTATATTCACTAATGATATTCACCTCCATTACTTTTATTTTGGAGCCCCCTGCAAAACCCCAGAATGATTGAGATACAAGGGAATTTGCAGGCTTTTAAAGCAGGGTTCCCTTCAGTTTTATTTGAATTACTTGGAAAAAATTATCTGGATGTGAATCCCAATGCCTAAATATAAGCAAATTTCTTTTTGTGATCTCAATGAAGAATTTGAACGCGCCATCAAACAAGGATAAACTGAAAATGCGCACCGATTACGTAGACATTGAAGAGATCGACCATTCCCTTGGCAATCCACTGGTTGCCCTCCTTATTCTTTAGGCCAACTGGGCGTCGACTCCGTCTTCTACCACGTGGCGCTTTTCGGATCAATGGGTATCTGTCCGAAGGTAAAAGTTATGTTACCGACCTTATTGGCCTGGGAATAGGGACCGATAGCTGCCGGTGCGTCATCGGTAGCAATTACCTTTTTGAACTTCAACCTTGCATCATTTTTTCACTGTTTATTGTTCTTGTGGTAATTATTATTCGCCATAGCTTTAAAATTTCCTGCTATTATATTATAATTTTTTTGTTATGCTTACACTAATTTTGGTGGTTAATAAACATAAATATTCGCTTTTAAATGTAGAGTTGGCCTTCGCATATCGTCTTTAAGTCCGGCCTAGTTATTTGTCACCTTGTTTCCAATGGAGTATTCCATTATCTTAAAAACTCCTCGCTACTTTCTTTTTCATCAAGAATTAAGGTGATTGAGTAGAGGTATGCCTCGAGGCATACCTCTCTCACAGAACCATGCTTGCGCAATAAACGCACATGGCTCCTCAAGGAAACCTTCACGTATGTAGGCCGACGGCAACCAGATATCCATGATATTTACGTATATCCTTGGGCTTAAGGATGAGGCGGCTAGCCCCGTCCTCTCACACCACCGGACATGCGAGTCCGTATCCGGCGGTTCAATAAGCTTTACGAAGACTAAGATAACGTTCGGTTAAGCTCATGAGGACATGGGATTGCCAGCAGGTATTGCCCAGGGCTCTATTCATTGGCCCGTGGACCATCCGCCATGGCCCTTTGCGGGTATTGGCGTATTCGTGTACTACCCATTCCGGTAATCCTAAAGCTCGTAGTTCGCGGTACCTGGTCCGTACTCGCTTCCACTGCTTCCAGAGGCACATGAGTAGCCTCCTCCGCATCCAGCCTTCTTAACCATCCCCCCGATTTGTAGGACACAGAGTAAAGAGAACGCCCGCCCAATATACTCTATAGTCCCTTGGCAGCCTGGGATTTCGCTGTGTTTCGCCAGCTCATCCGGACGTTCCAGCCTCGTATGGGGTTCTTGTTCATCGGGCCGTAGCTTTGCCTCCGGCTTCCTTCGGATCCCACCTCGCGGTGGGCACCCTTGCCTTTGGCTAGCAGACTCGTGCTGCCTCGCCTGCAGTGGACTTTTACCACCTAGTTAACACCCATGCCGGGAGCACATCGAGTAGGAGGGGGCGGCTAGCCCCCGTCCTCTCACACCACCGGACATGCGGGTCCGCATCCGGCGGTTCACCAAGCTTGACGAAGACTTTGATAGCGTTCGGTTAAGCTCATCAGGCCCTGGGACTGCCAGTAGGCATTCCCCAGGGCTCTATTCATTGGCCCGTGGGCCATTCGCCATGGCCCTTTGCGGGCATTGGCGTATTCGTGTACTATACATTCCGGTAATCCTAAAGCTCGTAGTTCGCGGTACCTGGTCCGTACTCGCTTCCACTGCTTCCAGAGGCACATGCGCAGCCTCCTCCGCATCCAGCCTTCTATGTTCTTGAAAGTACTGGGCGTGTCGGCCAGGGCGAAGTATCCTATCCACCCACCCAGGTAGGTGTTCAGGCGTTCTATGCGTTCCGCCATCTTTACGGGTTTATTCCGGGAGGTTATTTCCCGGATTTTCGTTTTCACCCGGTCGAGGGTCTGCGGTGCCAGGCGGATAAGGATTTGCCCTGCTCTGGCTTTATACATGCTAAACCCCAGGAATTTCAGTTTCCACGGCCGGTCTACCGCGCTCTTTTCCTTGTTTATCTTGAGCTTCAACCGTTCCTGCAGGAACTTGCGGATACTTGCCATGACCCTTTCTCCCGCCCGTTTGCTTTTGACGTAAATGTTGCAGTCATCGGCGTAACGGACGAATTTGTGGCCCCTCTTTTCCAGTTCTTTGTCCAGGTCGTCCAGGAGGATGTTGGCCAGAAGAGGGCTTATTGGTCCGCCCTGGGGCGTCCCTTCCGCCGTCTCTATGACCACCCCGTTCACCATGACGCCTGCCTGGAGATAGCGGCGGATAAGGGTAAGTACCCTCTTATCCGTTACTCTCCGGGCCACCCGGGCCATGAGTATGTCATGGTTTACCCGGTCAAAGTATTTCTCGATGTCCAGGTCCACCGCCCATTCGTATCCTTCTTCCACGTATTGTCGCGCCTTCCTTACCGCGTCATGGGCTCT
The DNA here is from genome assembly GCF_039233145.1 of Moorella humiferrea. Taxonomy (NCBI): domain Bacteria; kingdom Bacillati; phylum Bacillota; class Clostridia; order Neomoorellales; family Neomoorellaceae; genus Neomoorella; species Neomoorella humiferrea. Next base: position 1,497,068 of record NZ_CP136419.1, read on the forward strand.
CCTTCCGGGTCGGAACCCGAAGCTTGCCTCTGAAAATTGCGGTTCGAAGATGGGCGTCAATACTTGCAGAAGGGCCTGCTGGATCAGGCGGTCCATTACGGTGGGTATCCCTAGTAGCCGTTTGCCTCCCCCGGGTTTCGGGATTTCGACCCGGCGTACGGGCATCGGTCTGTAGGTTCCCGCGAGCAGTTCTTCCCGGATGCGCGGCCATTCGGCGCGAATTTGGTCCCGCAACCGTTCGGTCGGGATGCCGTCCACGCCGGGTGCGCCTCCGTTCCGCTCTACCCGCTTTAGGGCGGCCAGCATGTTACTCCTGGCCACCACCTGTTCCATCAGGCCGCTACCTTGGCCTTCGCGAGGTGACGTTCCGCTTTGTGCCGGAGAAGAACTCGGCCCTCCCTCGGTCCCCCGTGGCTTCACCACTTCCTCCCGCGGGCAGGCCCCTTCCGGGGAAATCTCGCGTCTTCGCCCTTCTCGCGAACGCATCGGTTTCACCTCTGACTTGATGTTCGGGCCTTCCCCTGCGGTTCATGACCCCCAGGGTACTATGCCCAAAGCTTCCTCCTGCCGGTTCAGCCGTGCCTTTCAGCACGGGTTACCAGCTTCGCTTGGCTTATCCGGCAACACCCACCTTCGGTGGGTCCCCGCCCGGGTAAGAACGTTAACCTTCACCCCGCGCCCGCCCCATATACTCTACCGCCCTTATGTCTGCCTTGGATTTCGCTGTGTTTCGCCAGCTCATCCGGACGGTCTAGCCTCGTATGGGTTTCTTGTTCATCGGGCCGTGGCTTTGCCTCCGGCTTCCTTCGGATCCCACCTCGCGATGGGCACCCTTGCCTTTGGCTAGCAGACTGGTGCTGCCTCGCCTGCAGTGGACTTTCACCACCAAGTTAACGCCCATGCCGGGCGCACAAAAATAGAGGGCTGATATCGCCCTCTTATTTTATCATCTCCAGGAAATAGCGATGTATCCGCAGATCGTTGGTCAGTTCCGGGTGAAAGGCCGTCGCCAGGAGGTTTCCCTGTCTGGCCATTACGCTTTTACCCATAAAGGTGGCCAGGGATTCGGCCGGGGGCTCTACCTCCTCAAGGTAGGGTGCGCGGATAAAGACGGCACGAAATGGTTTTTCACCCAGGACCGGAATATCCAGATCAACTTCAAAGCTGTCCACCTGGCGGCCGAAGGCATTACGTTTCACCTTTACGTTCATCAGTCCCAGCCGCGGCTGGTCGCTGCCGATTATATCCCTGGCCAAAAGTACCATTCCGGCGCAGGTGCCGAACACGGGCATACCCCCCGCTGCCAGTTCGCGGATGGGTTCTAAAAGATTGAATTCTACCAGGAGTTTACCGATTGTTGTGCTTTCGCCGCCGGGAATAATCAGGCCGTCTATACCTTCGAGATGTCTCTCCCGCCGGACTTCTATGCCTTCAACACCCAGGGACGCCAGGGAGGTAATATGCTCCCGAAAGGCGCCCTGCATGGCCAGCACACCGATCTTCATTTTTATCTCGCCTCGCTGTTTAATTTACCAACCTCGTTCCTGCATGCGTTCTTCTTTTCTGATGGTGGCAATATCCAGACCCGGCATGGCTTCCCCCAGGTCCTTCGATATCTCGGCCAGGACTTCCGGTTCCCGGAAGTGGGTGGTGGCCGCAACTATTGCCCGCGCCCGTTTCATGGGGTCGCTGGATTTAAAGATGCCGGAACCTACAAAAATGCCGTCGGCCCCTAGCTGCATCATTAATGCGGCGTCGGCCGGGGTGGCGATGCCGCCGGCGGCAAAGTTGACTACCGGCAGCCGCCCCAGTTCCTTGACTTGCTTGACCAGTTCATAGGGGGCCTGGATTTCTTTAGCAAAGGTCATCAACTCTTCGTCGGGTAGGTTCTGCACCCGCCGGATCTCGCTCATCACCCGGCGCATATGCCGCACGGCCTCTACGACGTTGCCGGTGCCGGGCTCGCCCTTCGTGCGGATCATGGCCGCCCCTTCGCCGATTCTCCTTAAGGCTTCGCCGAGGTTACGGGCGCCGCAGACAAAGGGCACCTTGAATTCATGTTTATTGATATGGAACTCTTCGTCGGCTGGGGTTAAAACTTCGCTTTCGTCAATGTAATCGACACCCAGGGCCTCTAAAATCTGGGCTTCTACGAAGTGGCCGATTCTAGCTTTGGCCATCACCGGGATGGTTACGGCGTCCATAATCCGTAAGATAACCGTCGGGTCGGCCATGCGGGCCACCCCGCCGGCGGCACGGATATCGGCCGGTACCCGTTCCAGGGCCATGACGGCGCAGGCGCCGGCTTCTTCGGCTATTTTTGCCTGTTCCGGAGTGGTTACGTCCATAATGACGCCGCCTTTGAGCATCTCCGCCAGGCCTTTCTTTACCGTCCATGTTCCTTTTTCTGCTGCCATTTTTCTTCCCTACTCGTATAATTTAACTTGGATATTATCATAGAAACCCGAACTAAAAATTAGGTCAATGATTCTTGATAATCTGATATACCTTTCGAAGATCAACATAGGTTGGTCCGGGGTCACTATTAGAAGCTCCTAGCTATTTGTCGTCGCAGGTTTTCCTTTCTTCCTAACATCGAAATCCTCTCCTGTAAATTAGATGTCATTACTATTTTGGTTATATAATACATGCTATTTAGATTGGTTTTTTCATAACGCTTTTAGTATAGGCCTTTAAAAAAAGGGCTTTTAGTTAGCCCTTTTTCCTTGTTAAATTTGGGGAGATTCTATTTTATCTTTCGATATACTTACGGTTCCAACCAGTAAAAACTGAAAATAATAATACCGCAAGTAGTGTCCAGGTATAGGGGTTCATCATAGCAACCCAAATTGAAGGTAGTGGTATATTAAAAGACTGAGCAGCAGAAGTCAAAGCTCCATACCAGACTATAACACAAATGTGCCAGGGTAGAGTAAAGAAAAGCGTACAGACAGAGCAGTCCATCAAGTTAGCCCTTCGAGCTGGAGCGAGTTTAAACTTTTCACCAATAGGTTTAACAAAGCTTGGTCCGACAAGCAATTCCGCTGGTGCATTAGCTGCAATTGGAATAGAAGCCAAAATGGTTACAAATATAATTGATAATTCTGCTTGTTTTACATTTCGGGCAATGGTCTTTTCCGCCCAACGCAAAATACTGTCCATGACACCGCTTTCTACTAAGATTTGCGTAACTGCTAGCACTAATAAAGCAAAGATTATCGCTCCAACCACACCGGATATACCATCTTCAATCAAGCCCGTTGACATTCCACGTTTTTCTGGTATATGAAAGAGAGTGGTCAACTGAATTTTACCTATTAAACCTCCAATAACCGCCGCAGAAATATTGCCCCAAATTAATGATTCAACAATATGTCTCCCTGCAAGAGCCAACCCTACGACTATACCAAAGCTAACCAGCATCAAAAGACCACGGGGATCAACTTTAGCAGTCAACTCGGGCAAACCGGCAATATTTCCACCACCACCAAATATTAGAAGAATAACACCTGCAATTGCTGCTGCTGAAACTGAAAGAGGAAAACGACTACGGACCACATCTCTCATAGTCGCTTCTTGCGTATAAGCAGAAACAATGGTTGTGTCTGAAACGGGGGCTAAATTATCGCCAAAAGCAGCACCAGCTAATATACCAGCTGCCAGCATAGGTGGATTGGCCCCCAAATAAACACCTGCAGGATATAATACTGGAATAAGGGAAAGCACTGTACCTGTACTCGTCCCAGTACCCAAAGAAAATAAGCAAGCAGCGATGAAAGCTAAAAGGGTAAAAATAGCTCCTTGCGCCCCAGTTTTTAAACCAAACCAGAGCAATCCCTCAACCAAGCCGCCAGCAACCATTAACTTGCCGAATACACCAGCAAAAAGCCAAGCAGTAACTATCACAATGCCATTCTTATCACCTAGTCCACGCATTACTGTTTCACAAAATTTATTTTTGTCTTTAGCGAAAAGTAATCCGGCTACTATTGCTAACCAACCCCCTGCCCAAAAGGCCTGGGTACCACCTCTTTCGGCTATCGATAACCAAATTAAAATAGCAATTAAAACTAATATAGGAATCAAACCACCTAATAGCCCGCCATACATTTCCAATTTTCTGCTATTATTTGTATTATTAACCATTTGCTCGCCTCCCTTTAAAGTTCAGTTTTGTAAGCGCCTATTGATTAATTGAGTACCAAAATGTTCCTGCATCGATTAGATCGTTAAATATTTTCTCATCCTTTCACAATACGAACCACCTCTTCAGCAAGGATTTGTGCGGCATCAAATACTGGAACATTAATATGTTTGATACTCTTTGCTATAACGGATAGTTCAGTACAGGCAAATAATATTGCTTCCGCACCTCTGGCAACTAGCTGACTTATTATTTCTCGTAAATCTTGCAAATGATTATTTGTTAATTGGTTGGCTTTAACTGCAAAAATAACTTCCATTACCTTTTGTTGTTGTTCTTCATCTGGGGTTACTAGGTCTATATTATCTTCATTAAAAACATTGTGATAAAGTTTTGTAACAACCGTTGCCTTAGTTGCAAGTAAACCAATTTTTTTTATGTGTGGAAGTTCACTTAAAATCCTGTTACGAGCACTTTCAACTATATTTAATACAGGTATATTTACAGCATTTTTTATTTCTGAATAATAAATATGAGCTGTATTGCATGGTATAGCTAAAAAATCGGCACCCCATTTTTCTAGATTTTGGGCCATTTGTATTAGTACAGGTGCGGGACTCTCGCCTGAACCCAAAATAGCCTGAACTCTTGAAGGTACTTGTGGGTTATTATCTACCAGCATATGGATATGGTCGCAATCATCCTTCGCCGGTGTAGCCTTAATAATTTTATCCATAAAGTCAACAGTAGCCTCCGGGCCCATTCCACCTATTATACCGAGAACTTTTTTTGTCATTTCTCAACATCCCCTAACGAATGCATTTATTGAGCTAGTTGGATGCTATTATCAACAAATAGCATCCAACTAGCATAGTTTTATTACCTAAATCTCCGCCTCTTTCTCCAGTACCGGCAAATCTAAATCCACCAATTCCGGATACTTCAAGCCGCTGCCGGTGTTTAAAACAACTACCCTTTCTTCAGGTTTGAGGAAACCGCTGTTCAAGAGTTTCTGGGCGGCGGCCACGGCGGCGGCGCCCTCGGGGCAGATGAACATGCCTTCGGTCCTGGCGACCAGTTTTACCGCCTCCAGGATCTCAGCATCACTTACGCTTACCGCCGTTCCACCGCTTTCATAAACCGCCTCTAACACCAGGAAATCACCCAGGGCCTTGGGTACGCGGATCCCGCCGGCAATAGTCTGGGCCCCATGGAAAAACTCTGATTCCTTTTTACCTTCACGGAAAGCCTTAACGATGGGAGAGCACCCTTCCGCCTGCACCGCTATCATTTTAGGCATAGGACCCTTAATCCAGCCGATGGCCTGGAGCTCCTGCAGGGCCTTCCAGATACCTATAATTCCCACTCCGCCACCGGTAGGATAAAGAACTGCATCGGGTAATTCCCAGTTAAATTGCTCGGCAATTTCCAGCCCCATGGTCTTCTTGCCTTCGATACGGTATGGTTCTTTTAAAGTCGAAGCTTCAAACCAGCCGTATTTTTTCACTCCTTGGGCGATGATCTTTCCGGCGTCGGAAATTAATCCTTTCACTAGATAAGTCCGAGCTCCGGTGGCAACGCATTCTTTTTTAGCCAAATCGGGAGCATCAACCGGCATGGCAATAATCATTTCCATACCCGCTTTAGCACCATAGGACGACCAGGCTCCCCCGGCGTTGCCGGCAGTGGGCATGGCAATGGTTTTGATGCCCAGTTCTTTAGCTTTAGAAACGCCAAGGGCCGCGCCGCGGGCTTTAAAGGTACCTGTGGGATTTAATCCTTCATCTTTGATATAAAGATGCTTAAACCCCAGTTCGCGTCCTAAGTTGTCGGTATTAAAGATAGGGGTAAAGCCTTCTCCCAACGATACGATGTTTTCTTCATGTTCCAGTGGCAAAAACTCCCAGTAACGCCAGAGGTCGGCCCGCCGTCCCTTCAAGTCTTCTTTCTTTACTGACCGGCCCAGCCGTTCCAGATCATAACGTACCAGAAGAGGCGAACCGCACTGGCAGAGATTGTGCACTTCATTTGCGTTATAGGTACTGTGGCATTTCGGGCACTCCAATTCACGGACAAAGCTCATAACTTTTAGCCTCCTTTTATAAATTAACCCTCTTTAACGACGGCGACGGCCTCAATCTCTACGAGAACATCCTTGGGGAGCCGCGCCACTTCCACGCAGGAACGCGCCGGAGGTTCTTTGGTGAAGTAGCGTCCGTAAACTTCATTAATGGTACCGAAATCATTCATGTCCTTAATGTACAGGGTTGTTTTTACAACGTCATCAAGACTGGCCCCGGCGGCGGCGAGCACGGCCTGCAAATTTTCTATAACCCTGGTCACCTGAACGGCGACACCGCCTTCTACTACCTGGCCGCTTTGCGGATCAATGGGTATCTGTCCAGAGGTAAAAATTATATTGCCAACCTTAATGGCCTGGGAATAGGGACCGATAGCTGCCGGTGCGTCATCGGTAGCAATTACGTTTTTGAACTTCAACCTTGCATCATCCTTTCACGGCTTATTGTTCTTGTGGTAATTATTATTCGCCGTAGCTTTAAAATTTCCTGCTGCCTCTTACAATTTTTTTGTAAGTTTTATTTGTTTTTTGTTTGGGGTTTTCCTCCTAAATTTTTTCCTTGACATCACATGGGGTTGGCCGTAAAATAAAAGTGGTCCTACCACCGACCTCACACTTTATGCCTTTTGAAGAAAGGCTTACTTACACACCTGGGGAGGGGGAACCTGCAATGGAAAAATTCTTTGTCCATGACAAACGGGACACCGTGGGCGTGGCCGTGGCCGACATCCAGGCCGGTGAAACGGTAACCGGCTGGGTGATGGAAGATAACTCCATCGTAACCGTAACGGCCATAAGCGACATTAAACTCGGCCATAAAATCGCCCTCAAAGACATCGCTAAAGGCGAAACGGTAATTAAGTACGGCGAACCCATCGGCAAAGCCGTCGCCCCCATTGCCAAAGGCGAGCACGTCCATGTTCATAATCTAAAAACTGCGAGGTGGTAAAGATGACCTGGACTAAAACCAAATTTTGGGGTTATCGTCGGGAAAACGGCAGCGTCGGTGTACGCAACCGCGTAGTTATTCTCCCCTTGGACGACCTTTCCAATGCGGCTGCCGAAGGAGTGGCCAAGCTAATTGACGGTACCATCGCCCTGCCCCATCCGTATGGGCGCCTCCAATTCGGTGAAGATCTGGAGCTCTTTTTCCGCACCTTAATCGGGACCGGTTCCAATCCCAACGTGGCAGCCTGCATTGTTATCGGTATTGAACCCAACTGGACCAACCGCGTGGTGGAAGGCATCGCCAAAACCGGCAAGCCCGTAGCCGGCTTTGCCATTGAGCGTTACGGTGACCTGAAGGTCATTGAAATGGCCTCCCGGAAGGCCATCGAATTCGTCCAGTATGCCACTGAGCTGCAGAAAGAGGAATGCGACATTTCCGAGCTGGTCGTCAGCATTAAATGCGGCGAATCCGACACCACCTCCGGTCTTGCCTCCAATCCTTCCATAGGTAACGTAGTGGACCGCCTGGTCGATATGGGCGTGACCGTCCTCTTCGGCGAAACCTCTGAGCTTACCGGCGGCGAACACCTGGTAGCCGCCCGCTGCGCCACGCCTGAAGTCCGGGAACAGTTCATGCAGAGCTTTAAGTCCTACAGCGACTTTATTATCTCCCAGGGCGTCGATCTCTGCGGCTCCCAGCCAACGGAAGGCAATATTGCCGGCGGCCTGACCACCATTGAGGAAAAAGCCCTCGGCAACATCCAGAAAATCGGTAAAAGGGCTATGATCCAGGGTGTCCTCCAACCGGCTGAAGCTCCTAAAGGTAAAGGCTTATGGTATATGGAAACCTCATCTGCCGGTGCCGAAGCCGTTACCCTTTTCGCCGCCGGCGGCTCGGTGCTCCACTTCTTTACCACCGGCCAAGGGAACGTTGTCGGCAATCCCATAATCCCGGTAATTAAGATTTCGGCCAACCCGATAACCGTCAGCACCATGAGCGAGCATATCGATGTCGACCTGACCGGACTGCTGCGTCGCGAAATGGACTTAGATGGAGCAGGCGATGCCATTCTCGAGAAGTTTATCCGCACCCTCAATGGCCGCTACACCTGCGCCGAAGCCCTTAACCATAAAGAATTCATCCTGACCAAACTTTACCGCAGCGCGTAAAAAGCAATACAACCATATACAAGGAAATAACAACAAATGGGAGGTCCCGCCTCCCATTTTTTATACCTTTTTATCCCCTTCCGTCTTATTGCGTCTGTACATCTTTTTCTCCTTCTGCCAGGAGCATTTCCCGAATTTTCTGCAGGGCCTGGCGCTCAATGCGGGAAATTTGCACCTGGGACAATCCCATGCGGGCCGCCACCTCGGCCTGGGTTTTATCCTGGAAAAAGCGCATGACCAGCACCCGCCGATGTTTTTCCGGAAGTTTTTTTAAGACTTCCTTTAAGGCTATTTTATCCAGCCAGGCAGGCTCATCCCTTTCCTCGGCAGCCAGTTGATCCAAAACATATATGGGATCGCCGTCATCTTGATAAATGGTGTCGTGGATGGATCCGGGCATCTGGACGGCTTCCATGGCGGCTACTATTTCTTCACGGGATAAGTCTAGGTTTTCGGCAATTTCGCTGATGGATGGTTCCCGGCCCAGTTTTTTAGCCATTTCTTCGCGGGCGCGGTTAACCTTGAAGGCAGTTTCCTTTAAAGAGCGGCTCACCTTTACGGCGCTGTCATCCCGTAAAAACCGCCTGATTTCTCCCAGAATCATGGGCACGGCATAGGTGGAAAAGCGCACCTGGTAATTTAAATCAAATTTATCTATAGCTTTAATGAGACCTATGGTGCCGATCTGGAAAAGATCTTCCAGGTCGTAGTTGCGATTTTCAAAACGCTGGACAAGGCTGAATACCAGCTTGAGGTTGCAGTTAATCAGCCGCTCCCTGGCTTCTTTATCCCCCGCTTTGGCCCGGCGCAGCAATTCTTCGGTTTCGGCTTCCGACAGGAGAGGAAAGCGGGGTAGATTCATTTCTGACAAACGCATTTAAATCGCCACCCTGGTTACTTACCGGCCTCTCCTTTAAAGGCTTTAAACATCCTGACGCGCGTGCCACGATTGACCTCTGAAGTGACTTCCAGCTCGTCCATGAAAGACTGCATGAAAGAAAATCCCAAACCCATGCGTTCGGGATCGCTGGAATAGGCCGGCTGCATAGCCAGGGCAATATCGGGTATGCCGCAGCCCTTATCCTCCACGATGATTACCAGCCCCGTTGTCGTCCGCTCCGCCGCCACCCTTACTATACCCGAAGGCTCGCCACGATAACCATGGATGATGGCATTGGACACTGCCTCGGAAACGGCAACTTTAATTTCTTCCAATTCATTCAAGGTCATATCCACCTGGGCGGCGAAGGTAGCCACCGCCACCCTCGCTAGCCCAACATTTTCCGGGAGACTCAAAAACTCCAGGGCCATGCTGTTTTTGACCTGCATTTCACCGGCCATCCTTTATCCCCCCCAGGGTTTCCGGTCCTTCGGGATGGATGGTCATAATTTTGCTCAGGCCGGATATTTCCAGCAGCCGCCTTACCTGGGGCTGGGGACGGCAGATCACTACCCGGCCGCCTTCTTTTTTAAGCCGCCGGTAACGTCCTAAAATTACCCCCAAACCGGAGCTATCCATAAAAGTCACTCCCTCTAAATCCAGCAGCAAAACTTGCGGGCGGGCGTGGTCCAGGCTGGCTTCCAGTTCCCGGCGCAAAAGGTCGGCGTTCTCCAAATCAACCTCCCCCTTTACCCTCGCCCATAATTCTTTACCTTCGCTACTAAAGAATACTTGCAAAAGCAAAACCCCCTCGCCACATTCTACGAAGGGGTTTATTCGCCCTTGAGGGGCCGACTTCCTGCTAAATAATGGCAAAATTATTGTCGAACGGTGAAAACGGCGCGCATAACCCTGACGACTTCCTGGCCCAGGGAAGCTCTGGATACTTCTTCGGCCGTCAGCAAATCAACATGATCCACGGCCACGGTATCGCGATAGACGGTTACCTGGCCGATTTTTTGGCCCTTCTTGATGGGGGCATTTAAAATGGGCGGTATTTCCACTTCAGCCCTTACCTTTTCTCCCTTGCCCCGGATGCGGCTGACCCGCGCCCCTATCGGCGCCGCCGCAACGGCATTTACCTGTTCGAGGCGGCCCTTCCCGACGGGTACCGTGGCCACCACCTGCCCCTGATCGTAAAGGCGCTGGAAGGCCCACTGTTTATAGGCCCAGTTGTAAAGTTTCATGGAATCGGTAAAATGGCCGTTGGGCGTCTCCACCCCCATTACTACGGCAATTAACCTTAAGCCCTCCCTTTCCACGGTGGAGACGAGATTCAGACCGGCGGCATCGGTAAAACCGGTTTTAAAACCGTCAGTTCCCGGATACCAGTAGAGCATTTTGTTGGTATTGTCCAGGATGGACAGGGGTTCTTTACGGAAGGTGTAACGTTTGATGGAAGTCCATTCCCTTATTTTTGGGTATTTTAAAGCATAGCGGGCGATAACGGCCATGTCATAGGCGGAAGTGTAGTTTTGCTCATCATGAAGGCCGTGGCAGTTGGCAAAATGGGTATCCTTTAATCCCAGCTCCTGGGCCTTGGCGTTCATCATGGCAACAAAGGCTTCTTCCGAACCGGCCAAATGCTCGGCCACCGCTACGGCCGCGTCGTTGGCCGAGGCTACGGCGATGGCGATGAGCATCTGCTCCAGAGGGAAGGTCTCTCCGGCCGCCAGAAAAACTTCGGAACCGCCGAAGCTTTCGGCCCTTTCGCTGGTCTGCACCGGTTCATCCAACCGCGCCTGGCCGTTGGCCACCATATCCATGGCCACAACCATGGTCATCAGTTTAGTCATGCTGGCCGGAAAATAACGGGCATGAGCATTTTTTTCCCAAAGAATCTCCCCAGTCTGGGGATCCATAAGAACGGCACCTTTGGCATCCAAATTCAGCGCCGCTGCCGCTTCACTACCCGCTGTAGCCTCTACCGGCCGGGCATCCGCCGAAAGGTCGCCAGCGGCAAAGGATGCCTGCTCTGATGCCGGCAGAAAAACCTGAAGCATGCATATTCCCAGGATGATCGCCAGTATTAAAAATCCTGTTTTACGCACCCCCACCGCCCCCTTCGCCAGGCTTGCTCTTCTTTACTATATTAGCGAAGGGGAAAAAATATGAAAGACTATTTTAACAAGCGGCGGGCAAAACTCTCCCCGGCCAAATCATAGGGTACATCCAGCATTTCGGCGACCGTAGCTCCCAGGTCGGCAAAGGTGGGGCGCACGCCGATGTTTATCTTTCTTATCTTATCGCCGTAAATTAATAACGGTACGTACTCCCGGGAATGATCGGTACTGGGGGTTGTAGGGTCGCACCCGTGATCGGCGGTAATGACCAGAACATCCCCTTCATTTAAAGCCTCAATGAGCTCCGGCAGGCGACGATCAAAGGCTTCCAGGGCCCCGGCATAGCCGGTAACGTCGTTGCGATGGCCGTAGCGCATATCAAAATCCACCAGGTTGGTAAAGATGAGGCCCCGCCCGCCTTCACGCATGAAGTTGCAGGTCTGGTCGATGCCATCCATATTATCGTGGGTATGGATCCAGCGGCTTATACCGCGACCGGCAAAAATATCTTTAATTTTACCGACGGCCATAACCTGCAGTCCTGCATTTACGACGGCATCAAGCAGAGTAGGCCTGGGCGGCTCCAGGGAAAAATCCTGCCGCCTGTCCGTCCGGATAAAATGACCCGGTTCTCCGATAAAAGGCCGGGCGATTACCCGTCCCACGGCGTGTTCGCCCGTCAAAAGCCGCCTGGCAATCTTGCAGTAACGATACAACTCCTCCACGGGGATGACGTCCTCATGGGCGGCTATCTGGAAAACGCTGTCGGCCGACGTATAAACAATGGGGTAGCCGGTACGCATATGTTCGGCTCCCAGCTCTTCGATGATCACCGTACCCGAAGCGGGTTTATTGCCCAGCACCTTGCGGCCGATGGCCCTTTCAAAGGGCTCAATTATTTCCGGCGGAAACCCATGGGGATAAAGGGGAAAGGGTTTCTCTAAAATCAGCCCGGCCAGTTCCCAGTGACCGCTGGTGGTATCTTTTCCGGCCGACTTGGAAGCCATTTTACCATAGGCAGCGGTCGGGGAGCCTACCGGCGCGATCCCCCTTAAAGGGATAATATTGCCCAGGCCCAGCCGGGCCATATTGGGCAATTTAAGGTTTACCCGGGCGGCGATATTGCCCAAGGTGTTGCTGCCAGCGTCGCCGAATGCAGCGGCATCAGGGAGTTCACCGACTCCGACGCTGTCGAGGACTATTATTATTACGCGGTCGATGACCATATATTTTTAACGCCTCCTGTTTGGGCTTCATGCCCGGGGGTGAGTCCGATCGTAAACCTCGCGGACTTTCTTCCTGGTAAGATGGGTATAAATCTGGGTCGTACCGATGTCGGCATGGCCTAAAAGTTCCTGCACCGCACGTAGGTCGGCGCCGTTTTCCAGCAGATGGGTGGCAAAGGAATGGCGCAGGGTATGGGGAGTAATTTCTTTATTTAAATTTGCCGCCCGGGCATAGCCTTTAATAATTTTCCAGCAGCCCTGGCGCGAAAGGCGGCGGCCATGCTGGTTGACGAACAGGGCCGTTTCCGCCTTTTTCTTAATTAATTTTCCCCTGCCGTTCTCTATGTATGTCCTTACATAAAAACAGGCCATCTGCCCCATGGGAACCACCCTTTCTTTGGCTCCTTTGCCCAGGCAGCGGACAAACTCGCCCTCCAGATTAACCTGGTCCACATTAAGGGCAATCAGTTCCGAAACGCGCAGGCCTGTAGCATAAAGGAGTTCCAGCATGGCCTTATCCCTTAAACCCGCCGGGGTGTCCACACGCGGCTGGCTGAGGAGCCTTTCCACTTCTTCCAGCGTCAATACCTGGGGCAGTTTCTTAGCCTGCCTTGGGGATTCCAGATTGACGGTAGGATCGTTGTCTACCAGGCGTTCCCTTAACAGAAATTGATATAACGCTCTTATCGCGGCCATGTGCTGGCAAATCGTGGCCGGCGCCCTGCCTTCCCGTTGCATTTTGACCAGATAGGCCACCAGCAAACCGTGGTTGACGTCACGAAAAGATTTTATTTTACTGCTTTCCAGGTATTGAAGAAATTGCTGCAGGTCGCTGTTGTATGAGGCCAGGGTGTTTTCCGCCAGCCCCCTTTCCACCACCAGATAGTATAGGAACTCGTCCACCAGCTCACGCACGGCGCACCACCATTCTTCTTACCGTTTTACCAAATTATTTCCACATAGAAAGACAAAACTCCTCCATTCCCCAACCAAAAAAAGCCATAAAAAACCGCCTCCAAGAGGCGGGGGTGATAGTTCTATTCACCGCGGTAAAAACCCCTCAATCTCTCCAGTAATCCCTCCAGGGAACGGCCGGTGCCGCTGGCAGGGGCGACTGCCGGTTGTTGGGTTTGCTGAATTTTAGGCAATGTTTCCCTCTGCCCCGCCGTTTTTGAATTCCCGCCGCGTGCCAGCTGACCCAATAGTACGGCAGCCACCAGGATCGCCGCCAAAATTAAGACCAGTTTTTGCCGCCACCTGCTGATAGTTACTACAATCATCAACTATCCCCCCATCATTTAAATATAGGCGAGGACCAATCTGATAAAAACCGGGGCAAGGTATGCTTCAACCAGCCCCCCGCCAGCCAGGAGCACCGCTACCAAAAGCATACAAAGGGAATAGTTTAACAGGCCGGGCAAAATCCCCCTTTCCCATATTCTTCCGCGAATTAAACCGGTAGAAAAGGAAATGCCGAGCATGGCAGCCAGAAATAAGGCCGGAATTTGCAGAAGATTGGCAGGCATGACGGCCGTCAAGGATAATGCCAACCCATGGACGGCCTTTTGTTTAATCAAAAAACCTACAGTAAATCCAAGTACAAAGCCCTTAATAAACACAAAGATTATAATTAACGGAATGCCGATTACCGTTAAACCTAAAAACCATATCAGTCCCGTTTCTTGAAGAGCGTCAAGGGCGGCATGATAGAAGAGGTTATCACTTTTTATTGTTCCGGTATTAAATTGCCTAAGGAGGTTATCCAGGTAGGCGGCCAGCTGTATGAGCTGCTGTTCCCCAAGAAAATTAAGGGAAATTGTTCCAAAAACGATCCCGCCCAGGAAAAAGAAAAATATGACCATGTATATTCCCAGGTTGTCCTTGATATGCCTGGCAAGGAGCTTTTCCACCCCATTACCCCCCGGACCCTCCGTTTAAAATAAATCTTTATCTCCTAAATAAGTATGCCGGCCGCCTATTTTTATAACTACAAAATGCGGGCGGCTGCCAGCAAACCGACCATGCTCTTGGCGTCCTGGACGGTACCTTTAAATACTTGGGAAACAGCCTCGTCTAAAGGCATGCGGACCACCTCAATAAATTCATCAAAATCCGCATCTTTTTTGTGATTTTCCAGGCCGGTGGCCAAAAAAAGATACATAATTTCGTTTGAAAAGCCCGGCGTGGTGAAAAAAGTTAAAAGATGCCGCCATTCTTTACCCTTTAGGCCTACTTCCTCCGCTAGCTCCCTTTGAGCGCATTCCAGGGGATCTTCACCGACGTCGAGTTTACCGGCCGGTATTTCCAGGGTTTCCCGGTTAATCGGATATCGATACTGGCGTACCAGAAATACGTTTTTCTCGTCATCCAGGGCTATTATCGCCACAGCGCCGGGATGCTCAACGACCTCCCGGCTAGCCTCCCTCCCGTTGGGCAGCCTTACCAGATCGCGCCGCAGATTGATGATCCGCCCTTCATAAATGCGTTCGCTTTTTAATTTTAATTCTGTAAGATCCATTTCCGTCCCTCCACAGCTAAAATATAAGAAACTGGCATTACGCCAGTTTAACTTACTTTGGTCCCAATCCTGATCTTGTCGGCCACCATGGCTATAAATTCTGAATTGGTAGGTTTGCCGCGCTCAACATTGATAGTATAACCGAAGAATTTATTCATCATGTCCACATTACCGCGGTCCCAGGCGAGCTCTATGGCATGACGAATGGCCCGTTCAACCCGGCTGGGGGTCGTCATGAATTTACGCGCCACCAGAGGATAAAGCTCCTTTGTAACCGCCCCTAAAAGGCCCACATCTTCGATCACCATGAGGATGGCTTCACGTAGATACTGGTATCCCTTGATATGGGCCGGAACGCCCATTTGATGGATAATCTTGGTAACCTCGACGTCTAAATTGCGGCCGTTGCGATTTACCTGTACCGGCGCCGCCGGCGGTGTATGGCCGTTGGCCAGTTGGCGGAGCCGGGTGCCCAGAACCTCAAGATCAAAGGGCTTTATTATGTAATAATCGGCTCCGAGCTCTATAGAGCGCATGGTCATGTTTTCCTGGCCCAAAGCCGTTAAAATAACTATCTTCGGCCGCGGTTCATAATTTAGATCGTTTAATCTTTCCAGCACGCCGATACCGTCGAGATGTGGCATTATAATATCTAATATTACCACATCCGGCTCCTGTTCCTGGATGAGCTGCAGGGTTTCATGGCCGTTGTGGGCTATTCCCGATAGGACAAAATCCTGCTGCTCATTAAAAAATTCTTCTAGAACCTCGCAAAATTCCCGATTATCATCGGCAATCAACACTTTAATCGGTTCTTTCATAGTATTTCATCCCGCCTCCTAAAGCTCCGTGTCAGTTGGTCGAAATAGTTTTCGACGCGAGGAGGGGATAATCCTTCCAATCGCAAAAAGAGGCAAAACTTTTGGTTATCCAACATTGTTTTCCATTATATGTAATTTACCAGGGGTTTCGACGGCACTTCCCCTGGTCGGCGCAACGAGATCTGTCTCTTCCAGCATCCATTCCGCCAGGACGCCGTAGCCCCTGGCAGGATCGTTGATAAAAACATGCGTCACGGCACCTATTAATTGCCCGTCCTGGATGATAGGGCTGCCGCTCATGCCCTGGATGATTCCCCCGGTTAAGGACAGCAGCCTGGGATCCGTAATTCGTAAAATCAACCCCCGTCCGCTTGTCCGCTGGTTAAGCATAACCCGTTCAATTTCCACCTGAAAGCTTTCCACCTTTTCCCCTTCCACCACCGTTAAAATCTCGGCCGGTCCCGGGTGAACCGTTTCGGCCAGGGCCACCGGCAAGGGTTGAGTATAAAAGGCGGGTATCTCTCCAGATATAGTCCCAAATATGCCTACTGTTGTATTTTTTTGTATAATGCCACTAAACTTGCTATTTTCCAGAAACACGCCGATTTTTTCTCCGGGTTGACCCCGACGGCCCTGGTGAATGCCTTGAATGGCCGCAGCGACTATCCTCCCGCCGCTGATATTTCCCCCATTTCGTCCATCGCCCGTCACCATATGGCCGAGGGCGCCGAAAATATGCTTTTCCTGGTCATAAAAGGTTAAGGTACCGACGCCGGCAGTACTGTCCCGCACAAAAATTCCAATACGGTATCTTTTCGTTTCCCGGCAGTAAATCGGCTGGATGTTTAAATTTAACAACCGCCCTTCCCTTTGGACGCTTAACTTTACAGGGCGACGGGCCCGGCCGGCGGCGTCCACCAGGTCGGCCACCTTTTGATCGTTCTCTACCTTGACGCCGTCTATGGCGACAATGACATCCCCTATCTCCAGACCTGCCTGCCGCGCCGGATAAAGCTTATTGCCCATTTCATCGGTAACGGCGGCCTGTCCGACGACCATTACTCCTTCAGTTTTAAGCAAAACTCCTATTGCCTGTCCCCCGGGGTTAACCCACACCGGCCGCACCATCTGGACGGTAATATTTTTCAAGGGAATAAAACCCAGCAATTTTATCTGTAACTGCCGCCACCCTGGCTCTTCCCGATCCACCTGCATTTCCACCTGACGAACCAACCCTGCCGGTAAATCCCAATGCAGCTGTAATGGAGCTTCGGTTGATAAGCGCATTACCGGGGGCAGACTAAAAAAGCCGCGTACCGGCGGAAGTAGTCCACCATATAGCAGCAATGACGCCAGCACCAGGCCTACAACCTGGCGCCCAAGGCGTTTCAAGGGCATCACCTCCATGAAATTTTTTTGCCTTCAAAACATAAAATAACCCCAGGCCGCAGCTTTTATGCTGTTAAAAACGACCTGAGGAGGAGATATAGCCTGTAAAAGGAAGATTTCAAGGGTTATTTTCTAATAGCGCCGCCGCATGGCTTTTAGCTATCGCCGTCGTTTCGCCGGAGAGCAGTCGTGCTAATTCCTCTATTCGGGCTTCGCCGGTAATTTTTTCAATTTGAGTAAAGGTCCGCCCTTCGCGGACAACTTTGCTCACCCGGTAATGGTGGGCGGCCGCGCCGGCCAACTGTGCCGAGTGGGTGACACATAAGACCTGATGACGCCGGCTGATAGCCGCCAGGGTTTTAGCCACCGCCCGGGCGGCGGCGCCGCCAATTCCTGCATCAATTTCATCAAAAATCAATGTGGGAATGGCGTCAACTTCCGCCAGAATACTTTTACATGCCAGCATAACCCGTGCCATTTCTCCGCCCGAAGCGATCTGGGCCAAAGGGCGGCTCCCTTCGCCGGGGTTGGGCTGGAAAAGAAAGGTTATCGTATCCAAACCGGTAGGTCCGGGCCGACCGGCCTCCGCACAATCTATTGTAATCCGCGCCGCCGGCATGGCCATCTCCTGTAAAACTTTAGTTATCGCATCCGCTATATCCCGGGCCGCCTCCAGTCGTCGCCGGCGTAAAGTTATGGCCGCTTCCCGATACTCGGCTTCGGCCGCCGCTATTTCCTTTTCCAGGGCGGCCATTCGCCCGGACATCCGATCCAGATCCTCTAACGCCGCCGCCACCTGTTCTTTATATTGTAACACTGCCTCGATTGTGCCGCCGTATTTACGTTTTAAATTTTTAATCACCTCCAAACGTTCCTCTATTTCCTGTAACCTTGCGGGATCGTACTCCAATCCCTCTTGATAACGGAGAATACTGCGGGCCACTTCTTCTACTTGCACGGCTGCCGTTTCCAGTAAACTCTGCCATGATTTTAAAGCATCATCAATCCCGGCTATGTTGGATAGTATCGTTGCCGCCCGGCTGATACGGTCATAAGCCCCATCTTCTCCGAAAAGGGCGGCGTAAACGGCTGCAGCCCCTTCGGCCAACCTGACTGCGTTTTTTAGAATTTCCCTTTTCCGCAGCAATTCTTCTTCTTCCCCGGGCGATAGATTGGCCGCGTCAATCTCCCGGTACTGGTAGTTCAACAAGTCCCGCTGCCGTTCCAGCGCCCCTTCGTCCCCGCCCAGATCATTTAAATCTTTGAGCAGGCCCTGCCATTTTGTATATAGCTCTTTTACCCGGCGCCGCAAATCCATTAATCCAGCTGCGCCATCGAGGAGATCCATCTGAGCCGCCGGTCGTAGAATCGATTGATAGGTATGCTGGCCGTGGATGTCTACCAGCATCTGTCCGATTTGCTGGTACATGCTTAAAGTTAGGCTGCGCCCGTTGACGCGGCAGGAGTGGCGCCCGCTGCGGGTGATTTCCCGACTGAGTAAAAGGCTGCCGTCTGCTTCCACCGGTACGCCGAATTCGGCCAGAATTTCTGCCAGTCCCGGTACGTCACCTGCTCGAAAAAGACCGCGCACCATACCTCTTTCGGCACCGGCACGTATGTATTCCATAGAAGCGCGGGCGCCTACCAAAAGGGCAACGGCATCGACGATAATGGATTTTCCGGCACCGGTTTCCCCTGTAAGGACCGTCAATCCCGGTTCCAATTCCAACTCCAGGGATTCCACCAGGGCCAAATTTTCAATATGCAATTCCTGGAGCATGGCCTCACCCTTCCCTGAGCTCTTGAAAGCGCCGCAAAACCTCAGGTACCGCTTCTTTCGGCTTTACGATAACCAGTATTGTATCGTCGCCGGCCACTGTCCCGATGATTTCCGGCCATGCGACGTTATCCAGACAAGAGGCGACGGCATGGGCCGTACCCGGCAGGGTGCGAATCAAGATCAAATTTTCACTGTCGTCAATCTTAACAACAGAATCTTCAAAGAGACGCTGTAACCGACCATAAACGTTCACTGGGGGTTGGCCAGGCGGAGGCGCGTAGCGGTAAAGGTTCTCGCCCGCAGGCACTTTAATCAACCCCAGTTCTTTAATGTCCCTGGAAACGGTCGCCTGGGTTACTTTAAGGCCGTGTTCAACGAGTTCCCGGGCCAGCTGTTCCTGGGTAGTCACCGGCTTCTTGGCTATAATTTCCAATATCAGTTGCTGGCGCCTGGCCTTCGTCATATTGCCGGTTCCCCCCTTCCCGCAGTTTTTCCCGCACCAGGCTGTAGAAGGTATTATTTTTTAAACGTATCAGGCGTGTAGGTACCTGGGCCTTGGTAACGGCGACCACATCGCCGTTGGCCAGATGCCATCCCTGCTGGCCGTCAACGGTCAGCATGACTTCCGCACCCTGGGCATGGACGTGAACCCTGATGGGCTGTTCCGGTGGAACTACCAGGGGGCGACTGTAAAGGGTATGGGGACAAATAGGGGTCACGATCATTACTTCCAGCCGCGGTGAAACCAAAGGGCCGCCCGCCGATAGGGAATATGCCGTTGAACCCGTAGGGGATGAGATAATAAGGCCGTCGGCCGGATAAGTATCCAGGTAGGCCGGGCCAATATATACTTCCAGACGGAGCATGCGGGAAAAGGCCCCTTTGGTAATGACCAAGTCATTTAAAGCCTGGCAGCTAATTACTTCTCTGCCCTTTCTATTTACACTCCCTTGGAGCATCATCCTCTCTTCCAGGCGGTAATCGCCGTGGAGGAGCCTCTCCAGGGAGGGATAAAGTTCGGCCAGTTCTATCTCAGTCAAAAATCCCAGATGCCCGAGGTTGACGCCCAGAATGGGTGTAGCACTGCCGGCAACCAAGCGCGCCGCCCTTAGGAGTGTACCGTCGCCGCCCAGGCTCAACAGGCAGTCGGCCTGGGCCAGTTCCTTTTCCGCTACGCCTTTATCTGGGCAACCCAGATGTACCGCTTTGGCTCTAGAAACCAATACCTTTACACCACGGCCTTCCAGGTAGGCCATAGTTTCCAGGGCAACTTCCCTGGCTCTGGGTTTTTCCAGGTTGGCCACCAGACCTATCTGTTGCAATTATCTCCCCCATTTCACGACTTACTGAACTTCATTGTGGGCAGCAGCAACTACCCTTTGAATCAAGGCCGGCCACTCTTCCTGTGGCAGGCCGACACCCTTCATACCCATCCAGAGGAGGAATTCCAGATTGCCTTCCGGGCCGCTTATTGGCGACCAGGTTAAGCCGTATATCTTTAGGCCCAATCCTGCGAGGGCACTTATTACCTCTTGTAAAACCTCACGGTGCACGGCGGGATCGCGCACCACCCCTTTCTTGCCCACCCGGTCGGGACCAGCCTCAAACTGGGGCTTGACCAGGGCAATAACTTCTCCCTCCGGTTTTAAGCACCCCAGAACGGCGGGCATGACCTTCACGAGGGAGATAAAGGAAACGTCGATGGTGGCGACGTCGACCGGTTCCCCCAGCTTATCCCGATCCAGGTAACGGGCATTGGTCCTTTCCAGAACTACTACCCGCGGGTCACTGCGCAATGACCAGGCTAGTTGACCGTATCCCACGTCTACCGCATAAACCTTTGAGGCACCATGTTTTAAAGCGCAATCGGTAAAGCCCCCAGTAGAGGCGCCTACGTCTAAAACTACTTTTTGCCTCAAATCTATATTAAAATCCCGGAGTGCTTTTTCCAGCTTTAAACCGCCGCGGCTCACATAGGGTAAAGGCCTGCCCGTCAGGCGTATTTCCGCTTCCAACGGAACCTTCGCCCCCGGTTTGTCCATAGGAACGTCATTTACCAGCACTTCGCCGGCCATTATCGCCGCCTGGGCCTGCTGACGGCTGGGGAAAAGCCCTTTACTCACCAGCAGAACGTCTAATCTTTGTTTAACCACCGGAGATCTCCCTGGCGCTAAGTTTACGCGCAACAGTTTTCTTTCGTCCCGCCAGCGCTTCTTGAACGGATGCGGCGATGCCCGCGGGTGTCAAACCTAAGTGTTCCCGCAAAACGTCCGCCTTACCATGTCCAACAAATTTGTCGTCAATGCCCAAGCAGTGCACCCTGACGCCCGTTTTGCCCATGGCTGCCAGGAGTTCTAATACGGCACTGCCGAAACCGCCCGCCAGGACGTGTTCTTCCACCGTTACCAGGCAGCCGGTTTTATCGGCCCAGGTAAGAATTAAATCAGCATCCAGGGGTTTGACAAAACGTGGATTGATGACCGCCGCCTCTATACCCCGGCCGGCCAGTTCTTCCGCGGCCGCCAGAGCGGCATAAACCAGGGGGCCGAGGGCCAGGATGGCAACGTCTTTCCCCTGGCGCAAAACTTCACCCTTACCGATGGGGAGGGGTTGGGCGGGACCGGTCAGGGGAACGCCGATCCCTTCACCCCGCGGATATCGCAGGGCCGCCGGACCGTTATACTGGATGGCCGTGGCCAGCATATGCCGCAGTTCCTGCTCGTCCTTGGGAGCCATGACTACCATGCCCGGAACACAGCGCAGAAGGGCCAGATCGAAAAGGCCCTGGTGGGTTTCGCCGTCTTCACCAACCACGCCGGCGCGATCGATGGCCAGAACGACCGGCAGTCCCATTAAAGCAATGTCGTGGATTACCTGATCCACGGCCCGCTGTAAAAAGGTAGAATAAATGGCGACTACGGGTTTAAAACCTGCAGCTGAAAGGCCAGCGGCCAGGGTCAAAGCGTGCTGTTCGGCAATACCCACGTCAAAAAAACGTTTGGGGAAACGCCGGGCGAAGGGCATAAGGCCCGTACCTTCGGGCATGGCCGCCGTAATGGCCACCAGTTGGCTGTTTTTTTCTCCCTGGCGTACCATTTCGGCGCCGAATACGGAAGTATAGGTTGGGGGTCCTTCTTTCTTTAAAGGCTCACCCGTTTCCGGGTCAAAGGGGCCGATGCCGTGGAAGCGACCGGGATTGACTTCCGCCGGACGGTAACCTTTACCTTTGGTGGTAATCACGTGGACCAGTACCGGTCCCCGGGTAGCCCGGGCGCGCTGCAGCACTTCCTTTAGCAGGGCGACGTTATGCCCGTCAATGGGTCCTAAATACGTAAAACCCAGCTCTTCAAATAGCATTCCCGGAACGACCAGGTACTTAAAACTGTCTTTAAGGCGCTCAATGACCTTCAAAACCCGCGGGCCAACGTGGGGAAGGCGGTTCAAAAGGTTTTCCAGCTCTTCTTTACTCCTGGAGTACATGGGGTCTGTGCGCATGCGGGAAAGATAGGCCGCCATGCCACCAACAGGAGCAGAAATGGACATTTCGTTGTCATTGAGAATGACTATCAAGTTGGTCTTCAAGTGACCGGCATGATTCATGGCTTCAAAGGCCATGCCGCCGGTCAGTGCTCCGTCACCGATGACTGCGACTACCTGGTAGTCATCACCCTTTAAATCCCTGGCCAAGGCAAAGCCCAGGGCGGCAGATATGGAGGTGCTGCTGTGTCCTGTATCGAAGGCATCATAAAGGCTTTCGGCGCGTTTGGGAAAACCGCTCAACCCGCCA
This sequence comes from Moorella humiferrea, assembly GCF_039233145.1. Lineage (NCBI taxonomy): Bacteria > Bacillati > Bacillota > Clostridia > Neomoorellales > Neomoorellaceae > Neomoorella > Neomoorella humiferrea. Next base: position 1,519,934 of record NZ_CP136419.1, read on the forward strand.
TATTGGCGCAGGGTGGCAAAACGGGAAAGACGGCCCGTGAGGATTTTGTGTACGTAACACTGGTGGCCGACATCCCAGATAATTTTATCCCTGGGCAGGTCGAAGACGCTGTGCAGGGCCAAAGTAAGTTCAACCACGCCGAGGTTAGGAGCCAGATGGCCGCCGGTGCGCGCCACCGTCCGGACGAGTTCCCTGCGAATTTCTGCGGCCAGCTTCTCAAGTTCCGTATTATTTAATTTTTTTACGTCGGCCGGCTCCCTTATTTTATCCAGCAGGTTCATTCATGGCCGCCGTCCTTTCTGGGATGGATAATTAAAGGGGTACCATCCGGTAACCCTTTCCAGGGCATATAATAAACGGCCTACAAAAAAAATTATATCATTGGCCTGCCGCAGGGCAAATCCTTTGCCCAGGGCTTTTCCCCCAACGGTTACGGCCGAAACGGCGGCCGTCATGAGGGTGCTGACCAGCATGTCTTCGGCGCCATGCCGCCCTACCAGGCGGATAATAATTACCGCCCCGACGGCACCGCTTAAAGTGCTGCACACATCGCCCACCACGTCGGTGGCAAAACTGGTCACCCTTTCGGCATTGCGCAGCAGCCCTAAGGCCTGGCGGGCTCCGGGTATCTTTCTGGCCGCCCGGGCGTTTAAAGGCGCCTCGCTTGCTGCAGCCGTGGCCACGCCGATAATATCAAAAACTATGCCGGCCAGGATGATTATTAAGAGCAGGAAAAAAGACAAAACAATGGAGGTTATGCTCCCCAAAAAGGCCTGGGAGCCATACCCCACGGCCAGGGCTATAAAAAAAGTCCCCCCGCCCATAGTCAGGGCATTTCGCCAGGAGGAACGTCCTAGGTTTCTGGCCAAACTTATTTTCTGCCTCCATGTTGAAATATTATGTATTCCCCGGTGGGTGGCAGCCGCTCGGGTAAACGTTATGGCTTAGGTCCAGTAGGTTTTCCCGATACCCTACCACGCGTCGCCGCCGTGGCGGTTTCCCTTTAAAGGGTATCCTGCGCCGTCGCCGGTGGCAGGACTGGATTACCACTTAGCGCATACTTTAATCCCCGACCGGCCTTACCGGACGGTAAACAGTCTAGGAGTTTTCCTCGGCAGAACCAGCCATCTTCTAGCCTCTTTTGCAGTAGGGGTTTCCGCTTGAGCCGGAAATCTTCGGCGAAGACCCCGGCGGGCGTTTGCCACCCGCATCCACCACTACCGCTCAAGGCAGGCTACGCTGCAGCCAGCACCCTCCGTACCGACTGCAGGTTTCTACCCCAGGCCATAGTATTCATTCCTGCCGGAGGAACTTTCCCACGCACCTGGGTCTCCACGGAGGGAGGGTCCACGCCTACATGCCATTGTAGATCGCCCCCCCTCCTTAACTCCCAGTACCAACCCCCGACTGGGCGTCGGCAGCCAGCACCAGGAACTTCATCGGTGTGCCCTTGACGGATTTTTAGGCCCGTCTTCAAAGATGGTGGTTCTGACTAGAATACTGCGCCACCCACCTTATGGGCTAAACAAAAATTCTGTCCTTGGTAGAATGTATTATAAGTTATTTGCCCCAAAACGGCAAGGGCCGTAGGCAAAAGCCCTGGATTACCTCGGACCGTTTAAAAGTCTTGCTGGCAGCCAGCGCGGGTATGCCTTTTCTCCCTGACCCGGTCCCCATAATGCTCTTGATTTGACTATCCTTGACGATTTAAAACATAACCGGCAAGGTAAATTAAGGGTTCTGCCTTCGTTCCTAGGCTCCTCGCCAATTCCTGGGCTTCTTTACAAAGTTGGCCGGCAATCTCTTTTGCCTGTGCCAATCCTAAACAGGCAGGATATGTTGCTTTACCTCTGGCCATATCCACGCCGCCTTTCTTACCCATATTGGCAAAATCGCCTTCTATGTCCAGGATGTCGTCTGTTATCTGAAAGGCAAGGCCCAGATTTTCGCCGTAGCGGGTTAAAGTGTCTAATTGCTCTTCATCGGCGCCCCCCAGAATGCCGCCCATGCGCAGGCAGGCGCGGATAAGGCTGCCGGTCTTATGGGTATGGATGTAATTTACCGTCTCCAGAGTAACCTGCCGCCCTTCGGCCTCCATGTCCACCACCTGGCCGCCGATCATCCCCTGGCTGCCGGCGGCGCAGGCCAGCTCGCCAATGGCCTGAAGGACCTTCTCCGTCGGGACGCCTTCCGGTACCTGGCTTAATACGGCAAAGGCATGGGTGAGCAGGGCATCGCCGGCCAGCAGGGCCACTGCCTCGCCAAACACTTTGTGGCAGGTAGGCCTCCCGCGGCGAAAATCATCATTATCCATGGCCGGCAGGTCATCGTGAATAAGGGAATAGGTATGAATTAACTCTACGGCGCAAGCTGCCGGCAACAGAGGCTCCGGCGGGCTACCCACAGCTTCACCTGCCGCTAGGACCAGAAGGGGCCTCAATCTTTTACCGCCGGCAAAAAGGCTGTAATGCATGGCCTGATGCACTGCCGGTGGATAACTCTCCGGCGGCGGCAGGCAGCTTTCAAGGGCTTTCTGAATTAACTCCCGGCGGGAAGCCAGATAGCTTTTAATTTCCGTTACCTTCACCCCCGGATAGGGAAATTTCTTTCAGGACGACTTCCCCTTCTTGGACAAAGATGGCCTGCAGCTTGCCCTCTACTTCTTGAAGGCGTTGGCGACATAGGCGGACAAGTTTTACGCCTTCTTGATAACGTTCCAGGGCTTCTTCAAGGGTAAGGTTTTCGCCTTCCAGGGCGCGGACGATGCCCTCGAGTTGCTGCAAAGCCTCTTCAAATTTTAAATTTATACCTTCAGACACAATCTGTTTCCCCCTCTACATCCTTGACCTCGCACTGAAGGCGCCCTTCACTCAATACGACTTCCACCCTCTCGCCAGGGACAACCTCCAGGCTACGCCGCAGGGAGGGGCCGCCTGGCCGACGGCAGACGGCATAGCCGCGGCTTAATATTGCCAAAGGACTGGCGGCTTCCAGGCGGGCCGTCAAAAGCTGCAGCCTTTGTTCCCTTGAGGTGACCTGCCGCTGCCAGGAGGTCTGCAGGCGCTGTTCCAGGCCGTCTAAATACTGCTGACGGTAGTATAGTTCCTGCTCCGGCCGGGCCAAGCCCCGGCTTTTAATTAGGCGTTCCAGCTTGGCCCGGGCCATCTGCAGACGGTGCTCTATACCCTTGCGGGCACGGAGGGATAAGACCTCCAGGCGTTCTTCCAGCTCTTTTTTCACCGGCACGGCCATCTCGGCGGCCGCCGATGGCGTCGGAGCCCGGCGGTCGGCTACCAGATCGGCCAGTGTGAGATCCGTTTCGTGCCCCACAGCGGCAATGACCGGTACCGGACAAGCATAAATGGCCCGGGCGACAATTTCGGTATTGAAGGCGCTTAAATCTTCGGCCGAACCGCCGCCGCGGCCGATGATGATGACGTCTACCCCACCCAGGTTTCCTAAAAGCTCTAGGGCCCTGGACAATTCAAAGGGAGCGGCGTCACCCTGAACGGTTGCCGGTGCCAGTACCAGGTCAATTCCGGGAAAACGGCGCCGGCTGACGGTAACCATATCCCTTAAGGCGGCACCGCTTAAGGAGGTCACCAGTCCTACCCGCCGCGGCAGGAGGGGCAGGGGGCGTTTGCGTTCGGCGGCAAAAAGGCCTTCCCGCTCCAGGCGGGCTGCCAGCTCCTTGAGGGCCAAAGTGGCCATACCAACGCCGGCCGGAAAAACCTCGGCTACATAAAGCTGGTAAACGCCGTCGCGGGGATAGATGGCGATATGGCCCCTTGCCACTATTTCCAGGCCGTCTTGCAGGGATATGTTTAAATTGCGGCTACGGTTTTGGAACATTACGCAGCGTAGGGCGGCCACCTGGTCTTTCAAGGTAAAATATAGGTGTCCTGAGGCCGGACGGCGTAGATTGGAGATTTCCCCCTTGACCCAGACGTTGGCCAGAAGGCCGTCGCTGCCAATCATACGTTGCAAATAGGCGGTGAGTTCCCTCACCGCCAGCACCCGCTGCCCGACCACTAGCGCCGGGCCGCCTCGACTGTATTTTTCAGCAGCATGGCAATGGTCATGGGACCGACACCGCCGGGCACCGGGGTAATCCAGGAGGCCTTCTGGGCGGCGCTTTCAAAGTGGACGTCCCCTACCAGTTTTTTCTCGCCTACCCGGTTTATACCCACATCGATCACTACCGCGCCTTCCTTAATCATGTCGCCGGTGATCATCTCCGGCTTGCCCACGGCCGCCACCAGTATGTCAGCCTGGCGGCACTCCTCGGCCAAATTTTTAGTTCGTGAATGGCAAATGGTCACCGTGGCGTGGCGGGCCAGAAGCATCATGGCCATGGGTTTGCCCACGATATTGCTGCGACCGACAACCACCGCCTTTTTGCCTTTAATATCTATGCCCGTCTTGTCCAGGAGCACCATGCAGCCGTGGGGCGTACAGGGATAAAAACACCTGTCTCCTATTACCAGATTGCCCACATTGGCTGGGCTGAAACCGTCGACGTCCTTTTCCAGGGCGATGGTGTCGATGACGGTTTTTTCGTTGATGTGTTCGGGTAGAGGGAGCTGAACCAGAATGCCATGAATGCGGCGGTCATTGTTGAGCTGTTTGATGAGGTCCAGAAGTTCTTCCTGGGTGGTTTCCGCCGGCAGACGGTGGACTTCCGAGTAAATGCCCACTTCCTCGCAGGCCTTGTGTTTATTGCGCACATACACCTGGGAAGCCGGATCGTCGCCGACCAGGACGACGGCCAGGCCGGGAGTAATGCCCCGTTCTTTTAAACCGGCCACCTCCGCTTTGACTTCTTCCCGCACTGCCGCGGCAATCTGTTTGCCGTCTAAGATCTGGGCCGCCATGGATTTGGACCTCCTTTAAGGAATTGATTATTTCTCCCTTAAATACCTGTCAATGGCCCTGGCGGCAGCTTTGCCCGCCCCCATGGCCAGGATTACGGTAGCCGCTCCGGTGACGATGTCGCCGCCGGCAAAAACGCCTTTCCTGGAGGTGGCTCCTGTGGCTTCGTCGGCAGCTATAGTGCCTTTACGGGTAAGTTCCAGGCCCGGCGTCGTTTGTAAAACCAGGGGATTGGGGCCCTGCCCGATGGCCATGACTATCGTATCTACTTCCATCTCGTACTCAGAACCAGGAATGGGCACGGGACGGCGGCGTCCCGAAGCGTCCGGTTCACCCAGCTCAAAGCGCTGGCAGATCATGCCCCTGACATTACCTTCTTCGTCGCCGTAGATTTTCACCGGACTGGTGAGAAGGCGGAACTGCACCCCTTCCTCTTCGGCGTGTTCTATTTCTTCTTTCCGGGCCGGCATTTCGGCGGCCGAACGCCGGTAAACAATATATGATTCTTCGGCTCCCAGGCGCAGGGCGGTGCGGGCCGCATCCATGGCCACGTTACCGGCGCCGATGACCGCCACCCGTCTGCCTACCTTAATGGGGGTGGCATATTGGGGGAACAGATAGGCCTTCATAAGATTGGTCCGGGTAAGAAACTCGTTGGCCGAATATACCCCCAGCAAGTTTTCCCCGGGAATACCCATGAAATAGGGCAGCCCGGCTCCCGTGCCTATAAAGACGGCATCATAACCGCTACTTAGGAGCTCGTCCACGGTGGTGACTTTGCCCACCACGGCGTTGGTACGGATCTCGACCCCCAAACGGCGGATATAATCGATTTCCTGCTGGACTATTCTTTTAGGCAACCGGAACTCAGGTATGCCGTACATCAGCACCCCGCCGGGAACGTGCAGGGCTTCAAAAATCGTAACCTGGTGGCCCATGCGGGCCAGATCGGCAGCAGCCGTCAAGCCGGCGGGACCGGAACCTATCACCGCCACTTTAAAACCGCTGGCCGGCGCCTTGATCACCGCCGACGCATCACCCTTGGCCATCTGGTAATCGGCGACAAAGCGTTCCAGACGGCCGATGGCAACCGATTCATGCTTTTTGCCCACGGTACAGTACTTTTCGCACTGGTTTTCCTGGGGGCAAACCCGCCCGCAGATGGCCGGCAGGTTGTTTTTCTCTTTTATTTTGGCAATGGCCCCGTCAAAATCCCTTTCTTTGATGAGACTGATAAAGGCCGGAATATCCACTTCCACGGGACAGCCCTGGCGGCAGGGGGCCTTTTTGCACTGGAGGCAGCGTTCGGCTTCGGCCAGGGCCATCTCCTCGGTGTAACCCAGGGCGACTTCGTTGAAATTACGAATCCGCTCCTTAGGATCCTGGGACGGCATGGGTGTTTTATGCGGAATTAATGGCACTTGCAGCCACCCCCCTCATGGAATTCAATGATTCTCTTTTCTTCTTCCCGGTACATGTTCAAGCGCCGCAGGGCCAGTTGCCAGTCCACCTGATGGCCGTCGAATTCAGGCCCGTCCACACAGGCAAACTTCGTTTCCCCGCCGACACTGACCCGGCAGGCGCCGCACATGCCGGTGCCGTCCACCATAATGGGGTTCATGCTGACAATGGTCGGCACGTTAAAAGGTCTGGTCGTCTCCGCCACGGCCCGCATCATAACCACCGGGCCGATGCCCCAGACCCGGGCGATTTTGCCCCTTTCTTCCAGTACTTGTTTTAAAAGGTCCGTTACAAAACCCTTATGCCCGTAGCTGCCGTCATCGGTGGCCACCAGCAGCTCGCTGGAAACAGCACGCATTTTTTCTTCCCAGAAAAGGAGTTCCTTTGTCCGCGCCCCTATAATGGAAATCACTTCATTGCCGGCTTCTTTCAAGGCGCGGGCTATGGGAAAAATCGGGGCTACGCCGACGCCGCCGCCCACACAAACTACCCGGCCGTAATTCTCGATCTCCGAAGGCTGTCCCAAGGGGCCTACAAAGTCGGTCAGGGTATCGCCCTCTTCCAAGGCCCCCAGACGGCGGGTGGTATACCCCACCTCCTGGAAAATAGTAGTTATCGTTCCCCGGCTGCGGTCGAAATCGGCTATGGTAAGGGGTATACGTTCTCCCTCTTCGTCTATCCGCAGGATGATGAACTGCCCCGCCCGGGCTTTGGCGGCAACCTCCGGGGCTTCTATTTCCATTAATTTAATAACCGGTGACATGACTTCTTTGCGTACAATGCGATACACGGACGTCCTCAACCCCCTTAAAAAATGACCTGCTAAAAATATTAAGGGCATAAAGCATATAACTTTTACTATATTCGCCGTTAAGGCCCATATTCCTGCTTATAAACCTTGACCACCTTTGCGGCAAGGTTTAAGATATGATGAGATTGGGGGGTTGACAGTGAAAAAACGTATTTTATACCTTTTAAGTCTCGGTCACCTGGTAACCGACGTCAATCAGGGGCTTTTACCCATCTTCCTGGCGGCATATAAAGAACAGTTCGGCCTGACCTATGTAGTGGCGAGCATTATTCCCGCCCTGTCCAACATCAGTTCCTCCGTCATCCAGCCCGTCTTCGGTTACCTGTCGGATAAATACCAGCTGCGCTGGCTTTTACCCGCAGGCTGCCTCCTGGCCGGCCTGGGCATGGGTGCCTTCGGCTTAATACCCAACTACTATATCCTTATAGCCCTTGTTTTCATCAGCGGTCTGGGGGTGGCCGCCTACCACCCGGAAGCCTCCAAATCGGCCCATTATGTCAGCGGTCCCATGCAGGCCAGCTCCATGGCCATTTTTTCCGTAGGAGGCAACCTGGGCTTCGGACTGGGCCCGATCTTTGCTTCTTTTATACTTAACCACGGCGGTTTAAGGTCTTCCTGGCTGGTAGTGCTGCCGACGCTTATCACTGTAGCCCTGCTCATCCAGACCATGCCTGTCATCGGCCGCGCCGCCGACTCCGGCAGGCGGGTGGCGGCGTCCGCAGCAGAACCGGCAGTAGACGGCCGTACCTCAGCTACGGCCGTAATCCTTTTGGTGCTCATAGTAATCTTGCGTTCCTGGCTGCATACCGCCCTCACTTACTATATACCCTTTTATTACCAGCAGTATCTTCACGGCGATGCAACCATGGGCAGCACCATGCTTTCCATATTTCTAATCGCCGGCGCCGTCGGCACATTGGTGGGCGGGCGCATCGCCGATAATTGGGGAGCCAAAAGAACGATCCTGGCTTCCATGTTAATTTTAATTCCCCTGGTCCTGGCCTTCCCATATGTTAAGGGGGCATGGGTGGCCGTGTTGCTGGCCTTGAGCGGCTTCTGCGTAATATCCACCTTTGCTCCGGCCGTCGTCATGGCCCAGTCTTTGATGCCCAAACATGTAGGGATGGCTTCCGGCCTGATGATGGGCTTTGCCATCGGTACCGGCGGTCTGGGTCTCCTTCTCTTGGGCGGTATAGCCGATGCTTACGGCGTCCTTACTGTTATCCGCCTTTTGGCCGTATTGCCGGCCCTGGCCGTCCTTCTGGCCCTGCCCCTGCCCGATTTCCGCCGCCAGTCGACACCGGCACGCTAAAGTAAATCTCGTCCTAGCAGGGCCACCCCAATGGCATTGTCGGAACTGTGTTCAGGAGAAGCAAAATAGAGGCGGGCCCCTACGGCCCGGTGTTCCAAACGGTAGCGCAGCCGACTGCGTATATACGAATTTGCCGCTACACCGCCGACGATGAGAATGTCTTTGATTCCGGTATCAAACACGGCGGTTCGAAGGACGCGTTCCAGGGTATTGGCTATGCACTGTTCCACCGCCCTGGCGAGGGCGGATTTATCCGCCCCCGCCGCCAATAATCGTTCCGCCTGGGTTGCCGGGCCGGAAAAACTGAAATTGTAGCCCCTTACCGCCGAGGTCAATGACAGTTTTTTCACTCCGGCCCCCTCGGCCTCCCTCGCCATTCTCTCCAAATGGGGCCCCGCCGGAAATGGAAAACCCATGAGGACCCCCACCCGGTCTACAAGTTGCCCGGCATGGAGGTCCAAAGTACCGCCCAGCTTGTCGATGTGAAAACCGCCCTTCCTTCGCATCACCTTTAGCACCTCCGAGGTACCGCCGGAAAGGTGTACGGCCAAAAAAGGTCCTTCAGGCTCCCATCCTGCCGACCACAGTCCGGCTGCTATATGCCCCTCCTGATGGGTCGTCTCTAAATAGGGAACCTTAAGGGCGGCCGCCAATATCCTTCCCTGTCCGGAGGCTACGGTAAAAACCGGCATATAGGAGCCCGCCACCGGACGGGGTCTGGTGGCTGCCGCCAGGGCTTTTATTTGGGCGGGCGGTACCGAGTTAAAGGCTTCTACAAGCAGTTCCGGTAAAATCTGAACATGATGAAAAACCGCCGTTCCCTGCTGCAGTCCCTTTTCCCCTTCAGGCACCGGCAGCAGGCGGCGGTTGGCGTGAATTACATTTCCCGAGGCCTTTACTATGGCAACAGAACAGGTATAAGCGCTGGTATCGATACCGAGTACAGCCATTTTACCTTCCCAGCTCCTTGCGGGCGCTGTCCAGCAGGCCGTTCACGAACTTGCCTGCTTCTTCGTTATTGAAGGTCTTAGCCAGTTCAATGGCCTCATTGATAATTACGCTGACCGGCGTTTCCGGATGGTGTTTCATTTCATACAGCGCCATCCTCAAGATGTTACGGTCAACGGCCGCCAGACGTTCCAGGCGCCAGCCTATGGCGTATTTGCTGATGATGGCATCAACCTCTTCGCGTGCCTTAATCGTCCCGAAAACCAAGTCCCGGGCAAAGTCCTCTGCACCCGGGGCAAGCTCCCCTTCGGCCAAGACTTCCTCCAATGCCTGCTCCGGCATCATACGCCCCACATCAACGGCAAAAAGCGCCTGCAGGGCCTTCGTCCTGGCTTCCCTTCTCTGCAAATTTAAGGTTCCTCCTTACCAACGACCGAAAAGCTTTTTCCACAGATCTTCCCAACCGCGCCCCTGATCAAGGTGGCGACCTATAAAATATCCTCCAGCCACACAGAGGCCGATAAAAAGGGCCTTCCCAAAACCCCATACGGCCGTCAAAATGCCAAAAATCAGGCCTAATGAGATGCCCATTAGTTTTCCCCGGTGTTCCCGCCAGAGATACCCCAAAAGGGCGATAATGTCTTCCACGTCATTCTTCTCCCCTATTCGACCCGGCGCGGGCCTTCCTGGTAAATGCCGGTGACCCGCACCTGGACTTCCGGGACTTCCAAACCCGCCGTAGACACGATATAATCATAGACCTGCCGCTGCAGCGCCGTCGTTAGTTCCGGGATATTACGGTCGGGCGACACGGTAATATTCAGCTTCACCGCCAATCCTTCCGGTAGGATTTTAAGATGCGGCTTCACTTCCCGCACACCCTTGACCTGACGGGCCGCCCGCACCACCAAGTTTTCCAGGGCGGCCAGGGAAATGGTGGCCGCTCCCAAATCGGCCGCCTTGATGATTGCCTGTTCCTCCCTTGCGGCCGTTGGGCGCATGCCTGCCAACAAAAAGCGTAAAGCCAGCAACAATAAAACCGCGGCGCCTGCTCCGGCCAGCAACCGGTAGTCACTGCGGACCAGGCTCAATTCAAACAGGTCCAACGGTACCGTCCACCCGGCAATGACCGCCAGAAAGGCCAGGGATAAGAGCGCCACCAGTAAAGCAAAGAGGGCCAGGATGGCCCGGTCGAGCAATGACAACCCGTTACCCTCCTACCTCACGCGGCTGGTTTCTTCTTCCTTCTCTTCCTGGGGGAAAACGACACCCTGGACATGGACGTTGACTTCCACCACCCGCAGGCCGGTCATGGATTCTATCGCTTTTTTGACGTTTTCCTGCACCCGGATGGCGACGTCGGGAATCCTCACGCCGAAATTAACGACCAGGTACAGGTCTACGGCCGCTTCCTTTTCCCCTACTTCCACCTTTACGCCTTTGCTCAAGTTTTTCCGTCCCAAAAGCTCGGCAATGCCACCGGCAATGCCGCCGCTCATACCGGCCACGCCCTCAATCTCCGTGGCGGCCAGCCCGGCAATAATGGCTACAACTTCGTTGGTAATTCTTATAGTACCTAGTTCGGTATGCGCTTGTTGCTCCAAATTATTTTCCACCAGTATCCACCTCCGTTTTTGTTTCTATATTATACCAGAGGCCGGGAGCCACCACAACCGTTCCTCCGAAAATAATTTTAACCTGCCAGCAGGCGTCTCTGGATGAAATTGGTATAAATCTCGCCCCGCCGGAAGAAGGCGTTTTCTAGAATTTGTTGATGGAAAGGAATGGTGGTCGGTATTCCTTCGATGATCATTTCCTTCAAAGCCCCGGCCATGCGGCTGATGGCTTTGTCCCGGTCAGGGGCCCAGGCTATGACCTTGGCAATCAGGGAATCATAGAAAGGTGGAATAATGTAACCGCTATAAACGGCGCTGTCCACCCTGATGCCGAAACCGCCTGGCACATGATAGCGTTCGATGCGTCCCGGGGCCGGCCGGAAATTATGTTCCGGGTCTTCGGCGTTGATGCGGCATTCAATGGCGTGTCCCCGGATCTCAACGTCCTCCTGGCGGATTTTTAAAGATTCGCCGGCGGCAATTTTAATCTGCTCCTGCACCAGATCAATGCCCGTCACAGCTTCGGTAACAGGATGTTCCACTTGAATTCTGGTGTTCATTTCGATGAAGTAATAACGGCCGTATTTATCCAATAAAAACTCCACCGTGCCCGTGCTGTAATAATCGACGGCCCTGGCCGCCTTCAGGGCTACTTCCCCCATTTCCCGCCGCAGTTCCGGCGTCAGGGCCACCGAAGGAGCTTCTTCCAGAATTTTCTGGTTGCGGCGCTGGAGGGAACAATCCCGCTCGCCCAGGTGGATGAGATTACCTTCGGTATCCCCTAATATTTGGAACTCAATATGGCGCGGTTCTTCTATATATTTCTCCAAATACACTTCGGAATCGCCGAAGGCCGCTTCCGCTTCCCTTTGGGCTGTCTGCAGGGCCTGGCGCAGTTCCTTCGGCCCCTGGGCCACCCTCATGCCGCGACCGCCGCCGCCAGCCGAAGCCTTAATCAGCACGGGATAGCCTATCTCTTTGGCTATGGCCAGGGCGGCATCCAGGTCTTTTACCACCCCTTCGGAACCGGGAACTACCGGTACCCCCGCCGCCATCATGGTGGCCCGGGCCGTAGCTTTGGCGCCCATTAGCTGCATGGCACGGGGAGAAGGGCCGATAAAGGTGATGCCCGCCGTGGCACACATCTCGGCAAAATAAGGATTCTCGGCAAGAAAGCCGTACCCGGGATGGATAGCGTCGGCACCGCTCATCTGGGCGGCGGCAATAATGCTGGGAATATGCAGGTAGCTGCGGTTGGCCGGGGCCGGTCCGATGCACACAGCTTTATCGGCAAGCCTGGTGTGAAGAGCTCCCCGATCGGCTTCCGAGTAAACGGCCACCGTCTCAATGTCCATTTCTCGACAGGCGCGGATAATCCGCACCGCAATCTCACCGCGATTGGCAACAAGCACACGCCTGAACATCTCTTTTCCTCCGCAGAAAACAAAGTTAAACGACTGTTTTAGTTTCTATTCCTTCTTTATTAGAAAGAGGACTTGGCCGTATTCTACCGGCTGGCCATTTTCAGCCAAGATCTTTATCACCCGGCCGGAGGTTTCCGCCGCCAGTTCGTTCATTAACTTCATCGCCTCTATTATACACAAGGTTTGCCCCTGTTTAACCCTGGTACCCTCTTCGACGAAGGGTGGCGCGTCAGGAGACGGAGCCCGGTAGAAAGTGCCGACCATAGGTGCCTTGACTTCAACTATATCTTCCCGCTCTTGGACTGACGGTGTATCTTCGGGGCTACGCCTTTCTTCAACCTGCGTATACCCTTCCCGGTTGCCGCCGCGGCGGATGACGATTTTGACCCCCTCGCTTTCCAGGTTCAGTTCGGTAATCCCCGTTTCGTCCAGGGCTTTTATGAGCTGGGTGATGTCCTTAAGATCCATCTTTCTTTTACCTCCTGCCTCAACCTTATCTCCGACCTGGGGTTTTGTAGTACGGCGACCGGGCCGCAAACGTCCGGCGCGGCGATCTTCTAAAAATTTCCGGGCTACCTGGGGGAACAAGGCGTAACTGATGACGTCTTCTTCATTCTCGGCCAGATCGCCGATTTCCTGTCGGGCTTCATCTAAACGCGGCGGCAGGGCATCGGCGGGCCGGCCTTGAATGGGTTCTTCATCCCCAATGATTATCCGGCGTACTTCTTCGTCGATGGGCGCCGGCGGCCGGCCGTAAAGGCCCCTGACGTAATTTTTAACTTCCCCAGGTACAATCTTATACCGCTGTCCCGTAAGGACATTAAGTACTGCCTGGGTGCCGACAATCTGACTGGTGGGCGTCACCAGGGGCGGATAACCCAGATCGGCTCGCACCCGTGGAATTTCGGCCAGAACTTCATGAATGCGGTCGGCCGCTTTTTGTTCCTTCAACTGGCTTACCAGGTTGGATATCATTCCGCCCGGTACCTGATGCTGGAAGACCCACATATCGGTGATGCGGGTCACACCGCGTTCGTATCCCAACTCCCGGCGCAGGTCGTCGAAATAGCGGGCAATGTCAAAGAGGAGATTTAAATCCAGGCCGGTATCGTAAGGCGTCCCCGCCAGGGCCCGGACCACTGTTTCCACAGGCGGCTGGGAAGCACCGAAGGCTAGGGGGACTGACGCCGTATCAACAACGTCTACCCCCGCCCGGGCGGCCTCGAGGTATGCGCCTACGGCCAAGCCGCCGATATAGTGGCTGTGGAGCTGAACGGGGATGCGGAGCTTTTCTTTAAAAAGCTTCACCAGCTCATAGGCTTCAAAGGGGGCGAGAAGGCCGGCCATATCTTTAATACAGATAGAGTCCACGCCCATGCCCTCCAGTTCCAGGGCCGTTTTAAGGTAGTGCTCGGTGGTATGGACGGGACTGATGGTATAGACTACCGTTCCCTGGACGTGGGCTCCTTCCTTTTTGGCTGCTTCTATGGGGACCTCCATATTACGCAGGTCGTTTAAGGCGTCAAAAATGCGGATGATATCGATGCCGTTGGCCACCGCCCTGGCGATAAAGGCTCTTACCACATCATCGGGATAGAGCTGATAACCAACCAGGGACTGGGCCCTGAGGAGCATCTGCAGGGGGGTCTTGCGGACGTATTTTTTAATGGTCCGCAGGCGTTCCCACGGATCTTCGTCCAGGAAACGCATGCAGACGTCAAAGGTGGCGCCGCCCCAGACCTCCAGGGAATGATAGCCGACGCTATCGATCTTCTCCAGGATGGGCACCATATCGGCAGTGGTCATCCGCGTGGCCCAAAGGCTCTGGTGTCCGTCCCGTAAGGTTGTATCGGTAATTTTTAGCCGGCTCAAAATGTTTCTCCTCCCAGATATAGAAAAACTCTGGTTTGCTTACCAGAGCGGTTTTCCTTTATTTTATATAACCGCCTTGCCTTATTATATAAACCAGAGCCGGCTTACGCAATATTTCTTGAGCAAGTATACAATATATTTGTATATACCCTCGAAATCCTTGATTTTTACAAATTTAAAGTTGGCGTTTCTTACAAAATGTGGTATCATTTTTTAGAGGTGTTAAACTGTGATACCGGAAGCCCTGGAATGGCTGGAACAAGCTGAATACGATTTTTCCACTGCTGAGGCCATGTTTAAAGCCAGGAAATACATCTATTCCATCTTCATGGGACAGTTAGCTTTAGAAAAAGCTCTTAAAGCCATAATAGTTCAAAAAACAGGACAGGCGCCACCAAAGACCCATAAGCTAGTATACCTGGCAGAAATAGCTCAGTTGACCATGGTAGAAGATCACCTCAAATTTCTCGGAATATTGGATGCTATAGGTCCAAACACCCGCTATCCCAAAGATCTCGAGGCGGCCCTCAAAGCATATTCAAGAAAAGTTGCAAAGGAGTACCTTGCCAAGACAAGGGAGGTGCTAGAATGTCTCAAAAGCAATCCAATATTGACGTCATAATCCGAAACTTTGCCGAAGCCCTTAAACAACAAGGGCTCAAGGTGGACAAAATAATCCTTTTTGGCTCTCAGGCCAGGGGAGATGCCCGGGAAGATAGTGATATAGACCTGCTGGTTGTCTCATCTGACTTTGCAAAAATGCCTTATCACCGGCGTTTTGAAGTTCTGGGTACGGCTATTGCAAAAGTAAGGGAACCTATAGAACCTTTAGCCTGCCTACCAGAGGAGATACAGCTAGAAAAATTAAGCAAAGCTAGCTTTCTTTATGACGTCCTGACACGACAGAAAATTGTTGAGTATCAAATATAAGAAGGGTATAGTACAGTAAACCTCCATCGGGCCGAACCGTTCGGAGGTTATTTTTCATCTCGTGCTCTGCTCTGTCCGATGTGGATGATCTGTTGTAGTTTTTCTACCGTGGCGATATTGATGTTCACCTTCCCTGGAGCCGGATCGCCCGGAGCAGGGTCGGGAGACGGTGCCGGCTAGGTAATTGGCTTTACCGTCGCCTTCTTTTCGGTACTAACGGTATAATCGCGGTCAGTCAACGAGACGGATATCGTGCCATGAAGGGTCCGTCCGGTAAATCTCAACACCTGCGTCGGCCAGTCTGGATAAAGTTTCTCCGTGTGGGTGGCTGTATCGGTTCCCCTCTCCGACCATAATAACAGCGACTTTAGGATCCACCGCCGCCAGGAAGGCGTCACTGGTCGAGGTTCTACTCCCGTGGTGACCGACCTTCAGTATGTTGGCGTCCATGTTCTTGTGGAGGATCGCGCCCTCAGCTTCAGCCTAGGGCATCGCCGGTGAACAAGAACGCTCCACCCAGGCTAGTGAGCCTCGCAACCACCGAGTTGTCGTTCAGGTTCTGGTAGGTGGTAGTGGGCCCCAGAACTTCGAACTGGCAGTTTCCAAAGGTCCAGGACTGTCCGGCTGCCTTCTGGTAATCGCAGCCTTCCGCCTGGACGGCGCTCCAGTATCGTTGGTAGGTCTGGCTCATGTGGCTTACGCCGGAGTCGACGACGGTCTCTACGTTGTAGGCTTCAAAAACGGCCGGCAGACCCCCTATGTGGTCTGCATGGGGATGCGTGGCAATAAGGATTTCTATATCGTCCACATCTCTGTTCTGCAGGTAGCTAACGACTTTGGAGCCGTAGCCCGTGTCCCAAGCGTCAATCAGGATGTCCACCTCGTTTGGCAGTTCGATGTAGATTGCGTCGCCCTAGCCGACGGATGAAGTGGACCTTGACACCGACCGTCGGATCGGGAGACACGAATGTTGCATCACCAGACCGGATAGTAATCCGGCTGTTGTCATAGACAACCTCTGCACCGAGACTTTCGCTGATGAAGCGAAGTGGGACCAGGGTGCGTCCGTTCAGAATCTTGCCCGGAACATCGAGGGGCACGGCCTGGCCAGAGACGTAGGCGATGGTGGAGCCGATGGTGAGCTTAACGATTGTGGCACCCTTCGTCCCGGTGACCGTCTGGGTGGCGGCATCCCAGTTTACGTCCGCGCCCAGGGCTTCAAAGATGGCCCGCAATGGAACCAAGGTGCGACCCTGCTCGACAGTCAGCGGCACGTCGAAGGCAAGCGTCTGGCCGTCGACGGTGACCGTGGGCTGGGCTACGGCCGGTAGGATGAAGGTAAAGGCATAGATTACTGTAAGGAAAAGGACAAAGATGGATTCTGCGCATTGGGAGTGTCTTGGGGTAGGAGGTAATCAGGGATAGCGTGAGGTAACCAAGTGAGGAGTTTTGTGGACTTATCTAGGGCGGTTAGGGACACTGAAATCCCACCCTAGGTAATGAATTTGGGCGGCAACTTTCTGCCGCCCTCAACCAGGATTTGGAATGGCAGATAGCCAAAGCTGCGTGAATGACGAGGAGGAATT
Source organism: Moorella humiferrea (assembly GCF_039233145.1). Taxonomy (NCBI): domain Bacteria; kingdom Bacillati; phylum Bacillota; class Clostridia; order Neomoorellales; family Neomoorellaceae; genus Neomoorella; species Neomoorella humiferrea. The sequence continues at coordinate 1,536,766 of NZ_CP136419.1, forward strand.
CGTCGTCATCCGTGCGGCTATCGCAACTTTCATCCCTCGCGTAATTTGGAGTTGGCTATTGCCTATGGGTGAGGAAACGAGACATACGTACGCCCAACCGCTAATTGTTTACTTTGAATACTTCAGTGGACCTATCTTGTCAGCTTCGAGCGGCAACGAAGTGAGGTACATCATCGGTACGTGTGTGTTAGTTACAAGCCTATCATCGATGCAAGTTGGATCCGGCACGAATCCGACAATACCGTGCAGACCTGCAGGGTTAGCCTTTATCCAGTTAACCCGCCGGAGATGCCTATCTAGCTCATCCTTCGCTTCTCCTCGAAAGCGGCGGCAGATTTCAGCAACCTCGGCAACAGTCCGGGCAAGCTGCAAGCGCTTGCACTCAATGATCTGAATTTCTCCACTTGGCCTCCACGCCAGGACATCGACATCGCCGAGTTCGGCGGGACCACCCAACTCGGTCATCTGTACGTTGGTCCGCGTCTGCCATCCGTTCTCGCGAAAGTGATCGGCAACGAGCCAAGCAAATGCATGACCCCTCTCGCTGTTTACCCTCCCGATGTACTGTTTCATCTCCTGCGAGGTGAAAAACTCTTTCGGCAGATGTCCTTTCTCTGCCCTTTCCAGCAGGTATCCGACTCCAAGCCACAACAAGCCGGCTCCGAAAAACACTTTGTCGTCATCTTGCTCCCCAAAGACAAGAATAGGCCTGAATGTTGCAGAAAGCCTGCGACGGAATCGCCAGGGGTAAAGGTCCTGTTTCCTGAATCCTGACGGCGGTTTGTCCCATGCCGGGCGATGAAAGATGCTGAAAGTACGGATGAATGCTTTGCTGGCATCAAGTGACAGGCCACGGGCCTTAGTCAATCTCTTCTTGAGGGCGCCTAGCGTTGTCTCCACGACGACGCTGTCACGCTCGACCGCTAAATCCATAAGCTCCGCTAAACCGTCAACCGCTTCGTCCGGCGTTAAACCGAACTCAGTCCGAAATGCGCGAATAAAATCGGCAGAAAATACCTCGTCAGCGCTCTTTCGTTCGCCGGGGCGCTCATTTCGATACAATTTACTATACTCCCCTGCCGCCGCTTCGAATTCTTCACGGAAGTAAGCGGTCAAAAAAGGTTTGATGACGGTGTTATGGAACCCGCGATCGATGGTGTACTCGCCATTCGGGTGCAAGTCGATTCGGGGTTCAATCAGGTCACTATTGACCGCGTCAGAGTCCGTTGCAACTTCGACTAGCAGTGCCGCTTTGGCCAATAGTTCATCCAGTTCCCACCGGGAGAGCTGGCGGCCACCTACCTCTGGACACTCACAGATAGCCATTTCCAGGATAGTGCGGGCCGCCAACGAAACATTGGTCCGATCCGATTCCCGCTTTTGCGCGACAGCGAAGACGTCCTCCTCCGGCGCATACAAGGCAAGGACTGCCTGTGCGGTACGGCGCCAGTGGTCACGGTCCTGGATAACGGCTTCATGCACCCCGAGCACTTCGCGGATCACCGACGCCCTATCGAGCTGTTGCAACAACTCCCGGAGCTTATTCCAGACCTTGTCTACGACCCTGTGCAGGAATTCATCTTAAACAGTAATTTACATATAGCGGTCTTTGTTTTTTTAAGAGTATAATATCATCAAATAAACACTCAATAATTTAATCTAAATTTAAATTAAAAGGAGTGATGTTATAAAAAGGCACTAGCAGGAGATAATTTAATAATTAAGGCAATAAACCTAACTGTGCAAGGTGGGATGCTAAATGCAAGGTAAACACCCAGTAGATGAAATACTTCCCGGCCGCCAGCTTTTCCTCTATGGGTTGCAGCACGTTTTCGCAATGTATGCAGGTGCGGTCGCCGTTCCCCTCATTATAGCCGGAGCCGCCCACCTGGCAAAGGAACAGACGGCTTTTTTAATTAATGCCGATCTATTCACCTGCGGTATCGCCACTTTAATTCAAACCATTGGGTTTTGGAAACTCGGCATTCGCCTGCCTATTATTCAAGGCGTATCCTTTGCCGCTGTTACCCCCATGGTAATGATCGCCTCTACTATGGGTATGCGGGGTATTTATGGAGCGGTAATTATCGCAGGACTCTTCGCCTTTATTTTCGCCCCCTACTTCAGCAAAATCATCAATTTCTTTCCCCCTATTGTCACCGGCAGTGTAATTACTATCATCGGCCTTTCCCTCTTGCCGGTAGGTATAAACTGGGCCGCCGGAGGCACGGGCAGCCCCGATTATGGTTCACCGACCAACCTCATGGTGGCGACGCTAGTTCTTATTTCCATTTTGTTGCTGCAAAAATATTTTAAAGGATTTATCGCTAATATTTCAGTACTGCTGGGACTGCTTATCGGTCTGGTCGTCGCCATCCCCCTGGGTATGGTGAATCTGTCCGGTTTAAATACGGCTCCCTGGCTCAAAATCGATACTCCCTTTTATTTTGGCCTTCCTACCTTTAACGTAGGTGCAGTTATCTCCATGATCCTCGTAATGCTGGTTATCATGGTAGAATCGACGGGCGATTTCTTTGCCCTGGGTGAAATCGTCGGCAAAGAAATAAGCGAAGATGATGTGGCCCGAGGTCTGAGGGGTGATGGTTTTGCCACTATGCTGGGCGGCATTCTTAATGCCTTTCCCTATACTGCCTTCGCCCAGAACGTGGGGCTTGTTGCTTTAAGCGGTGTAAAAAGCCGCTTTGTAGTGGCGACTTCCGGTATCATTTTAGTAGCCCTCGGCCTTTTTCCCAAATTGGCCACCATCGTTGCCTCCATACCTTCCGCCGTGCTCGGCGGAGCCGGGATCGCCATGTTTGGGATCGTCGCTGCCAACGGCATCAGGACCCTTTCCCGGGTCGATTTTGAAAAAAATCCTCACAACCTCTTTATCGTGGCCATCAGCATCGGCATCGGCATGATACCAACGTTAGCTCCGGAATTCTTTAAAGCATTTCCATCTTGGTGTCAAATTATCTTCCACAGCGGCATTACCTTAGGTTCCCTTGCGGCCATATTTTTAAACCTATTCTTTAACGGCGGTAAATAAATCGGCAGGGGGAACCTAAAAGGTTCCCCCACTCATCTACGGCAGGTAACGCCGCGCTCCTAGATATCCCCGGACGAAGAGCGGTTCATCCAGGCGGCTGGTTATCACGCCCCGGCCGGAACGGGAATTGATAAATTCTACATTACCGCTATATATACCCACATGGGTCGGCAGTTCTCCCGTGCCTTCCGTATTGAAAAAGACCAGGTCGCCCGGCTGGAGTTCCTCCCTGGCCACCTCTTTTCCGACATGATACTGCATGTCGGCATCCCGGGGGAGTCTAATGCCATTTAAAAAATAGGCAATATAAGCTAAACCGGAGCAGTCAATGCCGTAAAGGGTCACCCCGCCCCAGAGGTATGACACCCCCTGCAGGCGTTCGGCCGTCCGAACCACATCTTCCCCGCTGCGGTTGCCTGCCAGTTTGCCCTGAGGCCAGACCTCATTATCCCCGGCTTTCAGCCAGGCCGTTCCCTGTCCGGGAAGCCATACTTCCAGCCAATCCCCTTGTTGCTGCAGCAGGGGCAAATCGGTGGCCATTAAGGCTTCACCTTTTGTATCCCCTCCACCCGGGCGGCCGTACAGCAAAGTACGGGGAACTTTTACCACCGCCAAATCACGCACCGCCGGTGAAGTATCGCGCACTACATCGGCCGTTTTCAACCACCCGATATAGCCGTCAGGTACCTGCCCCTGGAGCCATTCCCCTCCCTCCTTCAGCACCTTTACCTCATCTCCCAGGAGGGCCTGGGTGACCAATTCCGCCCCTCCATCGGGGTTGGCGCGGACGTCGGCCACCGGGATTCGGACATAATAGGAACTCTGCCGGGCCGGTTGTGGCGCTGCGGGTTTTTCCGGCGGTGGTAAGCGGACGGCCCTTTTGTTCAATCCGATCACCCCTATCGTGATTAAAACTGCAGGTAATAGCAGTAAAAAATAAACACGCCGGCTCAAACCAGACCTTCAACTCCCTTTACGCCAGTTTAAAATATATTATTGCAGGTCAGACCTTATGTATGCTAAAATATGCCTAAAAATGCTACCGGGGGTTGCAACCATGGAAATTGTTATTAAATTCGGTGATATTGCCGTGACTGCCGAGCTAAACGACAGCGAAACCGCACGCAAGATCCAGGCCGCCCTGCCCATAACCGGCCGGGTGAATACGTGGGGCGATGAAATCTACTTTTCCATCCCTGTAAAAGCCGGACTGGAAAAAGGAGCTACGGCGGATATGGAAGTGGGTGACATTGCTTACTGGCCGCCGGGACATGCCTTCTGCCTTTTCTTCGGTCCCACGCCTGCCAGCACCGGCCTCAAACCCCGCGCCGCCAGCCCGGTAAATAAAGTGGGACGCATCTTAAGCGATCCGGAGTTGCTAAAGAAGGTACCCGACGGCGCTAAGGTAGAAATTATTGCCGCCAATATCACCAATACTTTGTGAAAAAATAAGCCCTGCAGAATTATAACTGGCAGGGCTTTTTTTAAATATATCTTAACTAGCGACCCCCTACTATCCCCCTACCCTCTCCGTACCCACTCCGTTTTACGGACGTTTGGATCATAAAATAAAATTTAACTTGAGAGTAAAGGAGTTCTTTCAAAAGACTTTTAGAGGGTGACCCCGGACTTGAATATAGCGATCTCCCTTACACCCAGGGTTTCCGCTTTTGTCGGTTCTCCGGAGGCTACCCGCAAAACCTGCTCCAGTAATTCTCCTGCCAGTTCCGCCATATTCTCACCCTCCAGGACCCTGCCGGCGTTAAAGTCGAACCACCGGGGCTTTTTAGAGTAAATGCCAGTGTTGCTAGCGATTTTTATCGTGGGCACGCAGGTGCCCAGGGGTGTACCACGGCCGGTGGTGAAAAGGATAATCTGGCAACCGGCCGCCGCCAGGGCCGTGGAGGATACCAGGTCGTTGCCGGGCGCGCTTAAGAGGTTGAGCCCCTGCTTCTGGCACCTGTCGCCGTAATCCAAGACATCTACTACTGCTGCCGTGCCGCCTTTCTGCACGCAGCCGAGGGACTTTTCTTCCAGGGTGGTTATACCGCCTTCTTTGTTGCCGGGTGAGGGGTTCTCGTAAACCGGCTGGCCGTGGTCGAGGTAGTATTGCTTCCAGGTGTTGATCAGCTTTACTATCCTTTGAAACACCTCTTCATCCACGGCCCGGTCCATGAGGATGGTTTCGGCGCCGAACATTTCCGGTACTTCGGTGAGTACCGCCGTGCCGCCCCCTGCTATTATCCGGTCGGCTACCAGGCCTGCCAGGTGATTGGCGGTTATGCCGGAAAAGGCGTCGGAACCGCCGCACTTGAGCCCTATTTTTAGTTCGTTTATTGGGCAGGGTTCGCGTTCGCAGCTTGCGGCCTGTTCTGCTAGTTCTTTTATCAGCCTTAAACCTTCCCTCATTTCGTCTTCTGCTTCCTGGGCCACCAGGAATTTAATCCTCGCCGGGTCTACCTCTCCCAGCACCTGGTGGAAGGCCGGGATATTGTTGTTTTCGCAGCCCAGGCCCAGGACCAGGACCCCGCCGGCGTTGGGGTGGCGGCAGAGGGAGGCCAGGAGCTTTTGGGTATTATGGTGGTCGTCACCAAGCTGCGAGCAGCCGTAGGGATGCTTGAGGGCATAGATGCCGTCTATTGCGCTTTTACCCTCCAGTTCCTTTGCGGCGTTCCGGGCCATGTTCTCGGCCAGCTGGTTGACGCAGCCCACCGTGGGGATAATCCAGAGCTCGTTTCTTACTCCTACCTGGCCGTCTGGTCGCCGGTAGCCGTGAAAGGTCGGATTCCCTTCAAAGGCAACCGGCGTTATGGGTAGGGGGTTATAGGTGTATTCTTCTAGCTTCCCCAGCCCGCTGTGCAAATTGTGGCTGTGCACCCATTGCCCGGCTTTCACCGGCTGGGTGGTTATCCCGATTGCATAGCCGTATTTCTTTACTTCCCGGCCGGCTGGCAGGTCTAAAAGGGCAAACTTGTGGCCGGCTTTGATGTTTTCTTGCAAGGTTATCTCCCGGCCCGCGATAGCTATGGTTTCTCCTGCTGTTATATCCACCAGGGCTACGGCTACGTTATCCCGGGCATGCAGCTGGATTGCTTTTTTCATGCTCCTTCTCCTTCTGCCAGCACCTTCTCCAGGGCTGCCGCCATGCCGCCGGTTACAATCTCTTGCAGGTAAACCCCAAGTTTCTCCGCCAGGCCGGGAACGCTATTTAAGTCCTTGCCCCACAGTTCGCTGTTACCCAGGATATATGGGGCTACTTCTCTTGCACTTTCCGCTGTTCCTTTATACTGCTGCCAGGCTGCCTGCCAGAAAGCCAGGGCCTCGGGGTCGTCTTCGATAATAAACTCTCCCTGCGGCCGCTTCCCCTGGAATTGCCGGCCGTTAACCCGGCCGTCCTTAAATAAGGCTGCCGTGGCGGCCAGGGAGAAGGTGAGCTTTGCCGGTACGGCCTTTTTCTTTGCTACGTAGTCCAGTAATGACGGTAGCACCCGCGTCTTGTATTTGGAGGTGGTGTTGAGCAAAATGCTCTGCCAGCGGTGGACGATATAGGGATTGCGGAAGCGCTGTAGCACTTCCCCGGCAAATTCGGTGAGCATTCCTTCATCCAGGTCGGTCGCGGGGATGACTTCGTTATATATTAATTCCTCTATAAAGCGGCCGAGGCGGGGATGTTCTACAGCCTCCCTTACCGTGTCGACGCCGCTTAGGAAGGCTACGGCGGCTGTGGCGGTATGGGCGCCGTTCAGGATGCGTACCTTGCGGGTGCGGTACGGCGTCATGTCGTCCGTCCAGATGACGTTGAGGCCGGCTGCATGGAAGGGGAGCTTTTCTTTAAGGTGCGTAGGGCCTTCGATCACCCAGAGGTGGAACAGCTCGCCGGTGTCTAGCAGGTCGTCTTGATAGCCTAGCTCTCCGGCCAGTTGCTCTGCTTCGTCGCGGGGGTAACCCGGTACAACCCGGTCCACCAGGGTGTTGAGGAATATGTTGGCTTCTTTTAGCCACTGCCGGAATCCTCCCGGTAACCCCCACTCTTCGGCCAGCCTTAAGGTTATTTCTTTGAGGTTGTCGCCGTTCCTGTCGATGAGCTCGCAAGGAAGAATGAGCATCCCTTTATCCGGGTCGCCCTGGAAGTGTTTATAGCGGTGGTAAAGATAAGCCGTTAGTTTCCCGGGGAAGGACCGCGGCGGGGCGGCCGTTAAGCTGTCGCCGTGGTCGAAAATGATGCCGGCTTCGGTGGTGTTGGAGATGACGATGTCGATTCGCGGGTCTTCGGCGCAGCGCAGGACGGCCTGCCAGTCTTCGTAAGGGTTAATACCCCGGCTGATGGAAGTAATAATCTCCCGCTTTTCTACCATCTGGCCGTCTTGATATCCGCGCAGGATTAAGGTATACAGACCGTCCTGCTTATTTATCTTGTCGACCAGGCCCTGAGCCAGGGGCTGCACTACCACCACCCGGCCCTGGAACAACCCTTTTTTGTTCAGTTCATGGATCATCCAGTCGACAAAGGCGCGCAGGAAATTGCCTTCCCCGAACTGGAGGACCCGCTCCGGTAAGTTATCCGGGTAGGGGCCTGCCTCCAGATTGGGTGGGAAGCTGAAATCACCGGTGAGCAGGGCTTTATTTAGTGCAAGCATTTTCTTTTGCTCCTTCCCGGGCACTAATTTCAGAAATTTTCCCCTGAAAAAAATCGCCGTTTCTTTAAAGCACACGTCGTCTTTCCCGGCAATTAACCCTGATAACCAGTAGACCTTTTATGGCTCAATTCTCATCGAGTAAGCTTTTCAGATACTTTATAGCCCCCGCTGCCGCCTCCTCAGGAGCAGGATAGGGGAGGCATTCCAGGGCGATATAACCTTGATAACCCATATTTTTCAAGGTTTCTATTATCTTTTTAAAATCAAGATGTCCCTGTCCCGGATAAAATCTATTGCTATCGGCAAAATGAATATGGCCCAGTGCTTCCCCCGTCTTTTTCAGAGTCTCGTCAAGATCAACCTCTTCGATATTCATGTGAAAGGTGTCCAGATGGACCTTAAGGTAAGGGGTATTGAACCGCGCTAAAAAGTTTAAAGTATCAGCTGCCGTATTGAGAAAATTGGTTTCATAGCGGTTGATAGCTTCTAAGAAAAGCACCACGCCGCATTTTTTAGCTTTCTCCAGGCAAACAGCCAGGCCTTCGGCGGCGTAATTTTCATATTGTTTAAATTGGCCAATGTCAGGTATTACTCCTCGCATTGAGCCAACAATAACTCCCGCCCCCAGGCATGAGGCAACTTCAATATGGTCTAAAATACGCTTAACAGCTTTCTCCCTTATTTGAGCCTCAGGATGGGTCAGGCTTAATTTATCCACCACATATCCCAGGCCCGTCCCCAGGGTAGAAACAGTTATTCCTTCCTCCTGACAAACTTTTAAAATCTGCTCCACCTCAAGTTCGCGCGGGTCGCGCACGTGGATCTCTACAGCATCATACCCCAGTTCAGCGGCTTTTTTAATGTTATCAAGATAAGGCCCCCTGAGGATAAAGGGGGCGCTATCAGATACATTTTGAGCGAGGGACACACTTAATTTCATTTTTATAGACCTCCGCCTGCAGGTAATTTAACAGGAACAGGCCTGCCTTCGGCCAGTGATTGCTTGGCTGCCAGACCGATTAAAACAGGCTGCAAGCCGTCATTGCCAGTAACAGGCGGTTGTTGGTCGTTCAGATTTATCTTTTCAGGCATAATTGTAATCCCCTTCTGTTTAAAAGGCGGGCTAAGGCATAGGCCTTTGCCTGCCTTGAAGCCCGCATGAAATTTAGAGCTATATCGCTTAAAAATTACAGTTTATAGAACGGCCCGATAAGGGGCAGTTCATATGCAGATTTCCAACCCTCGCTTAAAGGTTCTTTCAGGAAAGGCCTCATTTCTTCTTCCGTCCGTAAGGTTACCTTTTCAACCGGCGGTACAGTGCCGGGCGGGAATGCTTCCAGGATGTGGTCATGCAGCAGGGTGAGATACTTCAAAATGGCAGCGATGGGCCGTTTGGCCTTCCGGGCGGAAGCCAGGCTGGGTTTGCCTACCACGCCCTGGGGAGTGGCCGCCCGTTCAATAGCTGCATGCCCTTCTCCTTCGGACCAGCGGTGGGGACGCCGGTAGGGGTCCACTGAAGTATCAAAGTGTCCCGGAGGCAGGAAGCTTTCTCCCTGGGCGTCCTGCACCACGCTCATATCGATCATGCCGGGGAATAGCAGCAGGGCAACCGAGGTTTCGGATTCATCGGCGTGGATGAAATCCGTTTGCAGGCTATCTTCTCTATCTACCGGGAAGAAGAATTCCCTTACAGCCCGGTGCCAATCAATTACCTGGAAGACACCCGGCAACTGGAAGCGTTTCATAAACTCCTGGATGGCGGATTCCAGCATCCACAGGTGACCATGATTGTTGACCAGGATAATCTTCCGGAAGCCATCGTTCCATAAGCCCAGCATAGTGTAGATTACGGTTTCCTCAACGACTTCTTTGGGCATGATTACAGTTCCAGGCATACCCAGATGGTGGTAGGGATGGCCGCCGTAATTCAGAGGCGGAAAAGCCAGGCTCACTTCTCGTCCTTGCTTGGCCGTATAACGACGCACACCCTCTAAAATCTGGGTGACCATGAAGGTGTCCAGGCCGCTGTTGGCATGAAGGCCGTGGTTTTCTGTACAGCCGATAGGCACAAACACTATGTCATTTTTCTTGCGCTTTTCGATTACCTTGACCCGGGGGGTATTCTGGATATAAGTACCGGGTTTACCCAGTTCAGGTTCTGAAGGAATCTCGTATTCTTTCAGGATAGCGTCGATTTCTTCTTCGGAGGCCTCCCAGATTTGTTTCTTCAGGCGGCCGACTTCGTTGTCTTCAAAGATAATGGCCGGGTGATCGGTTAATAGCCATCCTTTGCATATTTTTTGGTCCATATGCTTTACTCCTTTGCTTTGTATTTTTTGACAGTAAAATTGCCCCGGTTGAAAGTGAAACTTATTCTTTATCCAAGCGCACGGTAATCTTACATTCTTTCCGGTCAGTTCTTAAAGTCACCAGGTTTTCGGGTACCTCATCGAGGGTGATCTGCTTGGTGATCATGGGCAACATATTCATCCCGGCGGCCATGCTCTCAATAACCCGCGGGAAGGTACCATGCCCGGAATGCCCCTGGGCACCGATTATCTGCGCCCGGCGCACCTGCAGGACTTCCCCGGTCACCGGCATTTTGGCATCCGCGCGGGCAACTACCATGACCCTGGCATTCAGCGTCTTTTGCTCCCAAATCGTTTTTTCAATCTGGGGATAGACTATCGTCGGCAGACCGGTGGCTTCCAGGTATAGGGCGGCGCCATAGCCGTGGGTAATTTCCAGGACCCTTTCGGTGAAATCTTCCTGGAGGGGATTAATGGTATAATCCGCCCCCATCTTGCGTCCCAATTCGGCCCGGGACGGTTCGGGTTCGGATAAAATAACCTTAGCCGCGCCCTGGCGCTTCAAAATGGCACAGGCTGCGATACCAATCGGTCCACCGCCGCAAATGACCACGTTATCGCCAGGCCGGATACCACCCAGTATACCCCAACCGCTGCGCTCAATCACGGCGTTATAAGCTACCGACGTAGGCTCCACCAGGCTCCCCAACAAAAATACTTCTTCGTCTGAATAATGTTCGCGCAAGGGTTCAAGGCTCCAGACTACACGGGCGGGAACTTTTATATACTTGGCCATGGCGCCGTCGACGTTGAATCCGAGCTCATCCAGGCGTTCGCAGTGGTTTGGCCATCCATCAGCGCAGGGCTGGCAAGCGCCGCACCAGAGCATTTCCTCAGCACAAACCGCTTCGCCGCCTTTAAACGGCTTATTGGTCCGTTTATCGAACGCACCCGGCCCGGCATCAACAATTACACCGGAGAACTCATGACCCAGAACAGCCGGGAAACCGGTTAGCCCAGGGTATAAAATATAACCTTGTTCATCCGGTTGGGCCATATGGACATCGCTACCACAAATACCGCAGGCTTTAACTTCAATTACTACTTCGCCAGGTCCAGCCTGGGGAACATCCCTTTCCTCGATAGTTACCCTGGGATTGCGCCATACCTTGCTACCCAGATAGGTCTGCCGGCCTTCAATGTCCTTGGGCCCCAACTTGAATTCCGGTTTGGGGTCCCAATCGGCATGAAGTACTACGGCGCGCATTTTGGTGCTCATAAAAACACTCCCCTTTTATTTTTAATTTTATTAAACTAATAATTTGGCGAACCAGCTTTGGAGTTCCTTTGGTATTCTGCTGGTATACCCTTTATTTAAAAATAAGCGTTCATAAACTTTGTAATCAAAGGATTACATTATCTCGTTGTATCTCGTTGCAATTTGTAATGTGAGTTTGCCGTTATTCCTCGCAAGCTACTTAAGAATTTATAAGCTGTTTATAATAGCAACAGCTTGTTTAGAATCTTTTAATGGATATAGTTCAAAACCTATAATTCCGTTATAATTTAACAATTTTAACGTCTCAATCACATTTATAAAATTAATTTCCCCTGTTCCAGGTTCATGTCTACCCGGAACGTCTGCTATATGAACGTAACCGATTACTTCGATATATTTTTTAATAGTATTGATTAAATCACCCTCCATAATTTGCATATGATATATATCATACAATATCTTGATGTAGGTAGAATTTATCAATTTAACTACTTCAACAGCATCCTTTGTATAAGCCAAAAAATTTCCAACATGATCTATTTTTGTATTTAGCGCCTCTAACACAAGTGTAACTTTGGCTTCTTCAGCTATAGGTGCTAAATCCTTTAATACATTAACCATAGTATAGAATTTTTTATAGTCACTAATTTCATGGTGTGGATTCAAAACCTCACCATTTTTACCTAAGGCATTAGAATGAAGTACAAGGTATTGGCAATCTAAATATCTTGCGGTTTTAATAGAATCTTTTACAAAAGAGATATATTCTTTGCTTTCTTGTTCATTAATTAAAGAAAAATCCTGGTCGCCAGAAAAACTAGCAACTTTGATTTCAAGGTTTTCACATATACTTTTTATTTTGTCAATATCTTTGTCTTTCCAAGTCCAAAACTCAATATATTCAAATCCAAAATCCTTAGCTAATTTAATTCTTTCTTCAAAAGGTACTTCTGTAAATATAGTTTCTATGCATACTGATTTTTTCGTAATAATCAACCCCTATCTAAATATAATTAATTGCATATTTGTTAATCTATCCTTCTATGTCATATATCCTATGAAGGCCCCCCTTTACTGGAGTTTTTAAATCTCTTATATTTCATTTACTTTTATTGGTTTACCCTCCTTAGCTGAAATAGCTGCCGCTTCAGCAACTAAGACCGCCTTAAGTCCGTCTATACCTGTAACGGGGGGCTGAGTATCATTTATAATTGCATCGATAAAAGACTTAAGCTCCATAGCAAAAGCATCATTATATCTTTCCAAAAAGAACCAAAGTAGTTTTTCACTTAGAGTACCTTCATTGGTTAACAACATTGACGTGTTATGTCTATCATTCTCTACCATTATACATCCTCTGGAACCATGTACTTCCGTTCTTTGGTCATAGCCATATATTGCTTTTCGACAATTATCAATGACACCAAGCATTCCATTCTTAAATCTCATAGTTATAATTGCCGTATCAAAGTCACCTATCTCCCCAATAGCGGGATCCACTAGAACTGCTGCATGTACGAATACTTCTTCCACTTCACTGCCGGATAGATATCTTGCCATATCAAAATCATGAATAGTCATATCGAAGAATAGTCCACCAGATACTTTTAAATAATTTAAGGGTGGTGGTTGTGGATCTCTTGAGGTTATTTTAACAAGATAGGGTTCACCAATCTTACCTTCTTTTACTGCATCATGGACCTTTTTATGATTGTGATCAAACCTCCTTACAAAACCAACTTGTAGCTTTACTCCTTTATTTTCAACTATCTCAAGAGCCTCTTTAATTTTTTCAATATCACTTCCAATGGGTTTTTCACAAAAGATGTGTTTACCAGCTTTCGCTGCTTCAATTATAAATTGCTCATGAGTATCTGAAGAAGAGCAAATTAACACTGCATCAATTTCAGGATCGCTAAAAATTTCCCCAGCATCATTAGTGACATTTTTAATACCAATGCTGTGAGCCCATTCTTTAATATCATTATTTAGGTAGATATCAGCTATGGTTTTAAGCTCAACTTCACGTATTCTAGATACTATGTTTTCAGCATGTACCTTTCCAATTCTACCAGCACCGATCAGTCCAAGCCTTACCATGGCATATTCCTCCATAACTTTACAAAATAAACTTATTTAAAAAGAGAATTCACGCACGGCTTCAAACATAGCAATAATATTTTCAGGAGGCACGTCAGGTAAAATATTATGTTCTTGATTAAAAATATATCCTCCTCCAGGAGCAAACACTTCCAATTGTCTTTTTACATAATCTTTTACTTCTTTTGGCGTAGCTCGGTTTAAAATGCTCCTTGTATTGCATCCACCTCCCCAAAAGGTAATATCATTTCCAAATTCTTTCTTTAACCTATAAGGCTCCATATCTTTGGCGGTAGTCTGAACAGGATTAATTATTTCAATACCTGCTTCAATCAAGTCTGGAAGGAGTTTATAGATAGAACCGCAGGAGTGTAAAAAGGTATGCATATTACTATGTTTTTTTACATAATCACACAATAATGCTAACCGCGGTTTAAAAATTTTACGAAATACCTCAGGTGACATAAGCGGGCCCTGATCCATTCCTAGATCATCGGAAAAACGGATTATATCTACCACATCTCCTACTGCTTTGCATACTTTTTCTAACAAAGCTAAATGCTGTTCTACTAAAACATCAAGCAAACGTTCTACTTCTTCCGGACAAGTATAAATATCCATTAAAAAATTATCCATACGTCGTAAGTAATTTCCACTTTCTAATAAACTACATCCACTAGAAATTACTAAAGCACGATCTGAGTTTTCCCGTAAGTTTAAAGCTTTTTCACGCAGATCTTCCCAAAAATTGGTATCATTTAAATGATCCCATGGGCTGACAGCAATTTTAAACCATTGAACTTTATTCATCGCTTCTGTTATATTATCATAATTTTCGGGATAACCATTAAGATAAGGATAATATTCTTGATGAAAGTAAAATGCATCCTTTTTCATTCTTGATATCAGAATTCCATCTTCGGAATAAACATTTAAATTACCTTCTTCATCTCGAATAGGTTTAAACCAGGTTGGAAATTGTACTATATGGCCGCTTGGAAGCGTAATATCATACCAATCCTTTTCCTCGGTATTATATACTCTACCTACATCTAGAACATCAACATTAAACATATCTAATATTTCATCTTCAGGTTGAGCAAGTTGTTGTACTATATCATAAACTCTAGTGTAACCTTTATTAATACCAAGATATTGTTTTAAATTATTATAAGCTATTGCAGATATTCCAGAACTCGTTGTCGAACCCAAATCTATTGGTACAATATCTACTTGCTTATGATTAATAGAAGCAATTATTCGTTCTCTCGAATTCATACAAATCTCCTTCCTTGATTATATCTTTATTAGCTTCTATTTTTTACTTTTAGACTTTACTCTTATTCACGACCACCACCTTATTAAATTGGATCCTAATTGTATACCTAGGGTATACCTATAACACAAATTTTTATTCTACATTTTTAGCTTAATTCCTTCTTGTGACTTAATTAATTTAAATAAAATTATCTACCATCTTCATTTGTATTCAGCGTCTTTATTCTATCTAATAAAATAGCACCAACGATAATAACACCTTTTAAAACTTGTTGCCAATATGCAGATACATGAAGTAAATCCAAAATATTATTTAAAACCCCAATAATAAGCGCTCCTATTAACGTTCCCCAAACTGTACCAATTCCCCCAGATAGACTAGTTCCTCCAATAACAGCAGAAGCAATTGCATCTAATTCATAACCTACTGCAGCTGTAGGATGTCCTGCACTTATCCTTGAAGCAAGTAAAATTCCTGAAAGTCCCGATAACAATCCCCCATACGAATAAACGAAAAGTAAAGTTTTAGTTACATTAATACCAGATACAATAGCAGCTTGTTCATTCCCCCCAATAGCGTAAATATATTTACCTATTTTAGTATGTCTCAAAATAAAATGGGAAACACATAATGTGATTAATAATATATAAATCATAAAAGGGATATTAAATACTAAGCCCTCACCTATAAAATCAAATGACTTTGAAAAATTGGTTATAGGTTTTCCTTCTGTATATATTAAAGCTAATCCCCTTGCCGAGATCATCATACCCAACGTGGCAATAAAAGGGGGTATTTTTCCAAATACAATAATTGATCCGCTTATTAAACCTGTCAATGCCCCTACCAAAAGCCCTATTAAAATGGGTACAATAACTGGAAATTGATTAGGATGGGCAAAACTAGCTGCTATAACTCCTGTTAATGCGATAATTGAACCGATAGCTAAATCAATGCCACCACTTATTATTATGAAAGTAACACCAAAACCAGCTATAGCTATAATAGTAATCTGTCTTAGTACATTGATTATATTTCCTAATTGTAAAAAATAGGGTGAAAGTATTGATGCTACAATAACCATGGCTACAAAAACTATTGTTATACCATAACGACTTAAAATATGTCTGTAATTCAAGTCTTAAACACCTCTTTGTTTTATCTTTAAAGTTTTATCTTTAGTTTTTAAAAAACATTCCAGTTGCATATTTCATAATTAAATCTTGATTAGCTTCATCCCTTGATAATTCACCAGTAATTCTTCCTTCATGCATCACTATAATTCTATCACTCATTCCAAGAATTTCTGGTAATTCAGAGGAAATCATAATGATGGCTTTTCCTTCTTGGGCTAAAGTACTCATTAAAGAATGTATTTCGGCTTTGGCTCCTACATCTATTCCTCTCGTTGGTTCATCAAGTATAAATATATCTGGTTCGGTTAATAACCATTTTGCTATTAAAATTTTTTGCTGGTTTCCTCCACTTAACTTCTTAACTATTTGTTGTTCATTTGGTGTTTTAATCTTTAATTGTTCTATATATTTCTTACATATATTTTTTATCTTTTTATGGTCTACAATTATTTTCCCTTTTAAATAGTTCTTTAGACTACTGATGATCATATTGTCTTCAACAGAGTGTTCCAAAAATAATCCAGTACGTTTACGATCTTCGGTTAAAAATGCTATTTTATTTTTTATAGCATCTTTTGGCGATTTAATCTCCACTTTTTTACCATTTATATAAATTTCCCCTTCATCAAGTTTTCTTAAGCCAAAAATGCTTTCCATTAACTCCGTTCGTCCTGCCCCCATTAAACCTGCAACGCCTAATATTTCACCTTTACGAAGTTTAAAAGAGATGTTTTTAAATTTCCTTTTATGGGTTAAGTTCTTTACCTCTAAAATTATATCTGTTATTTTTGCTTCTTTTTTGGGAAATAATTGTTTTAATTCCCTCCCTACCATCATTTCAATTACCATTTCTTTATTAAGATTTTTTATTGAATCTGTCTTTATATATTGCCCATCTCTTAAAACAGTAATTTCATCCGCTATCTCAAATATTTCATTCAACTTATGTGAAATATAAATAATAGATATACCTTTAACTATCAGTGTTCTAATAATTTTAAATAGGTTATTGACTTCCCTATCAGTAATGGCAGAAGTAGGTTCATCCATAATAATTAGTTCAGCATTATAGGATATAGCTTTTGCTATCTCTATCAATTGCCTATTAGCAATACTAAGTTCATTTATTTTTACTGTGGGTTCGATAGGTATATCTAAACTATCTAATAAGTTTTTTGTGTTTTGAAACATTATTTTTTCATTTACCCAGCCTGTGGAACTCAACGGTTCTCTTCCTAAATAAATATTTTCAGCGACTGTCATATAAGGTATTAAACATAATTCTTGGTGAATCATAGAAATACCTAGGTTTAATGAATCTCGTGGGCTTTGAAAACTGACTTCCTTTCCTTTAAATTTAATAATGCCACTATCTGGTTTATAAATCCCCATTAAGATTTTCATTAACGTAGACTTCCCAGCACCATTTTCACCTACTAATGCATGCACGGTTCCTTTTTTTACTTTTAATTTAACATTATTTAATGCTTTCACACCCGAAAAGGTTTTGGTTATATTTTCCATTTCTAAGATATAATTTTCTTGCATATTTCTACCCGCCTTTTATTAACTCGCAGAATTAGCAGAACAGATATCAAAATTGATATCTGTTCTGCATTTTCCTTTTGTAGTATTATTTGGTTGGGTACTTTGCAAGATATTTATCGGCGTCTTCTGGTTTTACTAATTCATAAGGGATCATATATTCCTTTTCCAACTTCTCGCCTTTAACAGCTTTTACCGCACATTCTATTGCTTTTTTACCTTGACCCACTGCATCTTGGAAAACTGTAACTTCTACTTTGCCTTCTTTTAAATACTTTAACATTTCAGGTGTAGCATCAATCCCACCAATAATAATTTTATCTAACAACCCTACTGCCTCTACTGCCTTCATCGCACCAATCGCCATTTCATCATTATGGGCAACAACAGCATTAATCTTATCTTTTAGATCTGATTTTAACCAGTTCTCCATTACTGCCATTCCTTCGGCTCTATTCCATTTCCCTGTATTTTCTGCGAGAACCTTTATATTGGAATATTTGCTTAGTATATTTTGAATGCCTTTATGTCTTTCTATTTGAGGTTCATGCCCATAAAAACCTTGGAGTTCGACGATATTTCCTTTACCACCTAACTTATCTGCAATACCTTGCATTAAAAGCTCTCCAGATTGGATAGTATCGGACCCGACATAAGTCGTTAATTTTTCCATATCTGCCACTTTAGTATTACAACCTATAAGAGGAATACCTGCTTTAACGATTCGATCAACTATTGGTTTTGACCCCTCTTTATCTCCGGGTATTAAAACGATGGCATTTACTTTCTGTGAAATGAAGTTCTCTGCCTGTGATAACTGAACATTGGAATCGAATTTTCCATCAACAAAAACAAATTCAAATTCATCCTCATACTTTTTTGCTTCAGCTTTCATACCATCCATAATATAAGATTGAAACTGGTTGCTCATATCTCCAATCATAACGCCTATCACTTTTTTCTTAGTAGACGTGGTAGTAGCATTTGTATTTTTAGAACCTTCTTTGTCTGCTGTATTGCTTCCTTTTCCGCAACCAATTAGCAAACTTGCACTAATTATAAAAACTAATAGGGTAATAATTAATCTTTTTAACTTCATTTTTAAATAACCTCCTTGTCATATTTTGTCATATTTTGCTTTTCCTGACGCAATGCTTCTGAAATTTTAATCTCACTTATACTACTCGAAGGCCGCCCCCTCCTTTAGTGTATTTCTTATGTATTTAGGTTATAAAAAACTATAAGTAATTTTTTATCATTTATCTGATTTTATTATTTAACATTACTTAACATCGTGAGTACCTTTTATTTTTCTTTTTATTTTTTAACCGATTTAGTTACTATAAATTCGCTTCTTTAAACCCAAACCAATCATAGTAGTATTCTTTTATGCTTTGCATATGCTGGCGCATATTCTCTTCCGCCGCCGCAGGATCCCTTTGTTTTAACGCTTCCAGGATTTTTAGGTGTTGAGGGAAAGACGTTTCAATTCTATTCTTGTTATCCTGGTTAGAAAAATAATTCCCTATTTAATCCAAAATATTAAATATAGAGAGCCTTATTACCAAAATTTATAATATAAATAGAAAGATATTTTTTTTAAATAAAAATTAAAATAAAATGGAAAAAAAATTTTTTACCAAAAAAAAAAAATTTTTAAAAAAAATTTAAAAAAAAAAAAATAAAAAAAAAAAAAAAAAAAAAAAAAAAAATAAAAAAAAAAAAAAAAAAAAAAAAAATTTTTAAAAAAAAAAGAAAAAAAAAAAAAAAAAAAAAAAAAAAAAAAAAAAAAAAAAAAAAAAAAAAAAAAAAAAAAAAAAAAAGAAAAAAAAAAAAAAAAAGAAAAAAAAAAAAAAAAAAAAAAAAAAAAGAAAAAAAAAAAAAAAAAAAAAAAAAAAAAAAAAAAAAAAAAAAAAAAAAAAAAAAAAAAAAAAAAAAAAAAAAAAAAAAAAAAAAAAAAAAAGAAAAAAAAAAAAAAAAAAAAAAAAAAAAAAAAAAAGAAAAAGAAAAAAAAAAAAAAAAAAAAAAAAAAAAAAAAAAAAAAAATTTTTTTTTTTGCCCCATTACAGGTTGGATGACATCCAATCCTCGAAGGGTCTCCATAAAAATACCACCCTGAATTGTGTTCCTTTTGTATCCTTCTTGTATACCGGTTGTATTATCTTATTCGACATTCTTGCCTGAATTCCTCCTAAGGGATAAAAAATTTTTTTAAATAAAAAACGGGCCAGCATATATGCTCTCAGCCCGGTTATTTGTTATACTTTTATTTAATTAGCGTTATCTATTTCTTATGAATCATACTGATCTGCTCTCGGGGGCGGCCGGTGGAGCGGGAGACCAGGTCGCCGATCTTGTTGGCGTCCTCGTCGCCGAAGTTGTCGGCCATGACGATGACGTTTACGGCATTGGGCTGGATGAACACCGCCGCGTCCTTATAACCTTTGGCGACGATGAGTTTTTCCAGCTGCATCTCCAGGTCCATCTGCTGGGTCAGTTCCACCAGCCGCTTCTGGGCTTCCTGCTTACCTTCGCCGCCGGCGTTGGGGTTATCGATAATCTGCTTGAGCAGGGCGATTTGCTGACTGCGCTGGCGGTCCCTTTCCAGGCGATACTCGATAAAGAAGGCGGCTCCTCCTTCAGCTTTGGAACTCGCCTCCTTGAGAATATCTTCCGCCTTGGGATCGGTGACAGCAGTATTAGTTGTCGTCTGTCCCTTGGCCGGAGCAGCTACCTTGGTGGCTTCGCCGGCATTAGTCTGGTTGACCTGCTGCACCGGCCGTTCCGGAGGCAGATCGATACCAGCCGTCTTGGTCCCCTTAGGCTCGCCCTGGACCAGGTAAGCCAGGACCCCAAAGGTCAGCACCAGGGCAATTATCACTCGTCCTTTTTCTCCTACCTTGAGCATCTTTTTTCCCCTCCCCATCTTTGACAGTTTAATTAAAATTACAGTCATATTACCTACTGCTCCCTTCGGCCTTCATGGGCAGAACCTGCACCTGATGGGGTGCCAGGCCCCACAGGGTTTGCACCGCCTGGATAAATCGCGCCCTAACTTGAGGATCGCCCGCACCGTCGGCCACCACAACTACACCCAAAACTTCCGGCTGGGTTTCCCGGGCCACCACCGGCCCTTCGCCGCTGCCAATTTGGCCGTTTCTGGCCATGACCAGTTGCGCATCTTCACTGGTATCAGTAGTAATCCTGGTGGCGCCGCTTTGTTCCTTTTCCTCCACGCTGTGTTTGCTGGTCCTGGTGTTAGTGGCATATTCCTTTAGAGGACTGGCCTTTAAAGATACGCGCACCGCCACCCTGCCGGCCCCGGCGATTTGTCCCAAAATGCCCTGGAGTTCCTCTTCCATCTCCCGTGCAGTGACCATCAATTCCGTCTGTTGCCTCTCTATTCCGATCTGACCGGGCATCTGCCCATTAGTCTTTGCCCCCTGGCGCTGGAGAGAGTTGTTAATATTGCCGATACTGATAAAGATAGTCCCCAAAATAAAGGCGCCGACGGCCAGCCATAGATACCAGGGCGGTTTTTGGGGCAAAAAGCGCCAGGCGGTCCACTTGTTTTTCTCCAACTGGGTAACACCTCCTCAACCTCCTCGACAGGGAGCTTTTCATTTCCCATTTATCTTCACTTCTACCTGGCCGGGTTCCAGGCCATAAAAATGGGTAATCATGTTTATAATCCGGGATTGAATCACTTTTGCCCCGGCGTCTTTATTTTCTCCAGTCTGGTCATCCCCAGGGGAAGATGCAAAATCTTCACCCCCTTTATCCTTTTCTCCGGCTGCAAGGAAAGCCGTAATGACCACCCGGCGGATGGCTCCCAGGCGTTCCCCGTCGCCTGCTACTTCCACAATTACTTCTTCTTCCTTTACCTCGGGTACCAGGGCTACCAGGGCCCTGATTTGCCCGGCCAGACGGTTGCGGTAAATTTCCAGGGCTGCTTCTTCGTTGGTCCTGGCCAATTCTTTACCCTGCTGTATCGGCGCGGCGGTTACCTGATCCAGGCGCAGGTCCCAGGCGGCTAGCTCCAGCTCCGGTCCGATACGTAATCCTTCCACCAACGGTGTCAAGATGGCTACCACCACAAAAAGTCCCAACACTAAGCGAACATAACGGGTAATGTTTTTTTCCGGCAGGAGCATTTCCAGGAAGGCTGCCAGCAAGGCAATCAAGGCCACCTGACGGGCTATCTCGCCGATTTTTGCCAGCAATTTCCCCGCTACCCCCTTAAAGCTACAGTCAAATTGCCCAGGAGGACGATTACTGCTATGGCCAGGAAGAAAATCAACCCCGTAACTGCCACGCAGGCAAAGACCAGGGTTAAGGCTCCGCCGATACCGTCCAGGGCTTCGGCCAGTTGTTCCTCGCCGAAGGGCTGGGTTACCGCCGCCGCAACCTTGTAAACAATCACCAGGGAGAGGATCTTTAACATGGGAAAGGCGGCCAGGAAAAAAATAATGATTACCCCTACCACGCTGACGGCGCTTTTTAAAAGGAGGGTGGTCCCGGCAACGGTTTCCACGGCTTCGGAAAGCATGCCGCCAACTACTGGTAAAAAGGTGTCGGTGGCAAATTCCACGACACGCAAACCCACCCCGTCGGCCACCGAACCGGCGATGCCGTAAATGGACAATATCCCGGTGAAGACGGTCATCATCAGTCCCAGGGCCACCATGGCGACCTGTTTCAGGAGGCCGGCCAGCTTGGAAACCTGAAAGCGATCGGCAATGCGGCCGACTACCGTAAGGCAGGCCGTAAGATACAATAAAGGAAAAAGTACATTGTGCATCAGTGTACCGGTGATTGTCACGGCATATATCAGCACCGGGTGTAGCAGGGTTGACGCGGTAATGCCGCCTGTCGCCGTAAGCAAAGTGATCAAGACCGGCAAAAGGGACTGGAAAAAAGTTACCATCCGGTCAACGGCTTCCCCGCCGGTGCGCACGGCCAGGGTAAAGGAGGTCAGGGCCAGGGTTATTAAGGCTAAAAAAGCGACACCCCGGGCCACGGTACTCACACTTGCCCCGCTGAAGGCCGCCTGTAGATTCTGCAACACGGCGCAGGCGACGGCAAGGATTAAGAGCTGTCCCAGCAGGGCGGCGCTGGCCAGGAGCTCATGAAAAAGATATTTTAACAGACCCCGACCGGCGGCGGCCGGATCCAGGGGCAATTTCCCCTGGCGCAGGTCGGCCAGGATTTCCTGAAAGCTTAAATGGGGCAGATATTCGCCTACTTCCTGTTCC
This sequence comes from Moorella humiferrea, assembly GCF_039233145.1. Taxonomy (NCBI): domain Bacteria; kingdom Bacillati; phylum Bacillota; class Clostridia; order Neomoorellales; family Neomoorellaceae; genus Neomoorella; species Neomoorella humiferrea. The sequence goes on from NZ_CP136419.1 coordinate 1,559,355, forward strand.
AGCTCATTAAGGAAGGTATCTATACCCTGGAGGTTAAGCTCGGCCATCTGGCTTTTCAGCCTTTCGTCCAGGGTCATGACTGCCGCCGTCTTTTCGTTGGCAGACGGTGGCAGGTAATAGGCTTCGGCCGGAGGGAGGGCAATGCCCAGATTTAAAACAACCAGGGTAATAATAAAAAGGAAATACCTTAATCTTAGAAAAGCAGCTCGATGCATACCATCACAACCTTGCTGCCCCATCTGCCCTACTGCAGAAGACGGATAATGCTTTCCAGAATCGCAACAATTATGGGAATGGCCAGAACCATAATCAAAACCTTGGCGGCCAATTCGACTTTGCCGGCGATGGCGTTTTCACCGGCGTCCCGGCAGACTTGACTGCCGAATTCGGCCACATATGCGATGCCGATGATCTTTAACACGGTATCTAGATAAAACTGGTTGATGCCCGCCCTGGCCGAGAGGTCGGCCAGTACCTTGACCACCGTACCGATACGGTCCAGGAGGAGGAGAAAAATAATGGCTCCCGTCACCAGGCTGATGAAAAGGGCCGCATCCGCGCCCCGGGCCTGGCGCACCAGGACGATCATCAGAGTTGCCGTTAAGGCCAGGCCGACAATCTGGAAAATCTCCATGCCGGGGCCACCCCTCTAATAGAGCTGGAAGACAGACCGAACTGCCCTGAAGAGATCCATAATCAAAGGAATGACCCAGAGAAGGGCTATAGCTAGGCCGGCCAGCATGGTCATGTAGGCATATTCATCCCGCCCGGCCTGTTTCAGAAAGCTATAAAAAATTGTAATGATGATAGCCAGGGCCGCTAGCTTAAATATCAGGCTTACATCTACCCCCAGCATTTTTCTCCCTCCAAATTTTTAATAGAGCAGCAGCACTAGAGTGATCCCTACAAGGAAACCCATAGTACTCCATATTTTCCCCTTGCGATTGTTTTCTTCCAGGGCGGCTAAATATTGTTGTCCCAGGTGCTGGCGGATCAACTCCAGGTTTTTGACCTGGTCGCCGACGCCGGAATTGCCCAGCATGGGACCTAGGGCACGGAGTATTTCTATATCCTGTGTTTGTAAGGAACTTTTTCTTTCGAGTTCTTGCAGCCCCTCCTGCCAGGCGCCCAGGGCTCCGGAGGCGACATCTTCTTGCAACCTGCGGGCTACGGTCTGGAAAAAAGAAGCCACCGGCCCCTCAAACCGTTCTCCTATACGGGCAAAGGCAAGGGGTAAAAGGGTGGAGCCATAGACTATCTCCGTCTCCAGCATTTTTAACCCGGCATTTAAAAGGCGCAGCTGTTCTATGCGGGCGCTAAAAGAACGGGACTTTTCGAGTCCGATAATACCGCAGGTCATAATTATTAAAGTCCCACCCAGGATTTTTAACATGGTCCCCCCTCCCCCCGCCAGGGCCCGCGCCGCAAAGTATGGCCCTCGCCGTTTAAAAGCCCCTCAATGGTACCGGGACCCAGGGCGCGGCTTAAGATAATCAAGCGCTGCCAGAAACCCCTTTCCAAGAGGGGCCGCCAACCGGGGCGGTTTTTTAACTCTTCGATGCTGCCGGCATGGGCGCTGGCCACTATGGACACCCCGGCATTCAATACGTCCTGCAAAACCGCCAGTTCCTCCGGGCGGCCAATCTCGTCGGTGGCGATGACTTCCGGCCCCATGGACCGGAGGAGCATTAACATCCCCGCCGCCTTGGGGCAACGATCCAGGACGTCCGTACGGGAGCCGACATCCAGCTGGGGAACCCCCAGCCAGCAACCCGCTATTTCCGAACGCTCGTCCACCACCCCTACGGTAACACCAGAAAATCTCAACTCTGCCATACCACTACTGAATAGCCGGATAATATCGCGCAGCAATGTCGTTTTGCCGCAGCGAGGTGGTGAAAGGATAAGGGTGTTTAACGGGCGACCCTGCTCCAGAAGATAGGGAACTAAATTCCGGGCGCATCCCGGAACACTTCTGGCCAGGCGCAGATTCAGACCGGAAAAATTCTTTAAGGTTTGCACTTCACCCTGGCGCACTACTGCTTCGCCTACCAGCCCCACCCGGTGCCCACCCCTCACGGTTATATATCCGGAGCGCAATTCTTCCTCCAGGGCGTAAAGGGAACTGCGGGTGAGGGCCTGGATGGTCAGGTTGAGGTCGTTTTCGCTTACGATATAGGCCCGGTCGGGTACGGATGTCAAAGCGCCGCCGGCCTGCACCCAGCCTTCACCGGCATCCCAGCGCACCTGCAGGGGTCGTTCCCGCCGCAGGCGTATTTCTTCCAGGGCGTTTTTTACCTCCACAGGCAGGGCGTCCAGGGAAGTGGAGATAGCCGGTGGTAATAGGGACAAGAGGTCGGCCAAACTACCTGCATTTCCGGCCTGTCCTCTTATTTCCCGTCCGGCTAAGCTGACCGGCATTATGCTCCCCATTTTCATCCCCCTGCATTATGCTTATTATGGGCCTGGCAATTTTATGCAAAAAAATAAGACCCCATGGCTGGGGTCGGGTATTGAAAGGGTATTGAAAAAACCTGGCTTAAATATCGTCGGTATCTTTGGGGTCCGGAGGTTCTTCTTCTATTGCGGAGGCCTTTTCGTCTTCATCGTTGACGAAGACGACGGTTTCGCAGTTGGGGCAGGTGACTTCCACGACGTCCTCATCATCTAAGACATCGGCGTCGAAACATACGATCTCATGACATTTCGGGCACTCTACTTCAATGTAGTCGCCTTCGTCTTCCTCCTCTTCCTCATCTTCTTCATCTTCGTCTTCATCTTCCTCGTACTCGTCTTCGTCGCCGGCATAGACTTCGTCTTCTAAATCGTAGAGATCTTCATCTATACTTTCCAGGTACTCTTCCAGTTCTTCGTAGTCTTCATGGAGGTCGTGGATGGCCTCGGCCATTTGCTCCAGGACTTCGACGATTTCCTTCAGGAGGCGGGTTTCCTTGTTTTCGGGGTTTAAATCCATGCCGTCCACTAACCCTTTCAGGTAAGCTACCTTCTTGCGAACGTCACTCATCATCTCCACTCCTTTCCCTTTCCACCTTTTATTATTACCGGCCCCTGCCGGACTTAAACTAGGCCCGTTCTATATAGGCACCGGTACGGGTATCGATGCGGACGACATCCCCCGCCTCGATAAATAAGGGGACCTGGATAACGGCTCCGGTTTCCAGCACGGCGTTTTTGGAACCGCCGGTGGCCGTGTCGCCTTTGATGCCCGGCTCTGTTTCTACTACCTTCAGCTCAACAAAGTTCGGCAGTTCGATGCCTATGGTTTCCCCCTGGTATAGGAGGACGTAAATGTTCATATTATCCTTTAAGTATTTTACTGCATCGTCCAGTTGGACTTTGGGTAGGGACATCTGTTCGTAGGTTTCTGTATCCATAAAATAATAGTTTTCGCCGTCATTGTATAAATACTGCATTTCCCGTCGTTCGATATGGGCGCGGTTGACCTTTTCCCCTGCCCGGAAGGTCCGTTCAATTACCGCTCCCGTGCGCCTGTTTTTCAACTTGGTGCGGACGAAGGCCGAACCTTTTCCTGGCTTGACGTGCATGAATTCAATTACCTGGTAAACTTCTCCGTCGACTTCGATGGTAAGACCGGTACGGAAATCATTGGTGGATATCAAGGGGGATACCTCCTACTAAACTCTTATAACTCTATAAATTCCTTGGGCGCCCGGGATAAAACCCGGGGGCCGTCCTCTCCCACCAGGACCACATCCTCTATACGGATACCGCCGCGTCCCGGCAGGTAAATTCCCGGTTCGACGGTAACAACCATTCCCGGCGCAAGCTTTTCCTCGCTGCGGCTGGATAGTGTGGGTTCTTCATGGACGGCCAGTCCCACCCCGTGGCCCAGGCCGTGGCTAAAATGGGAACCGTAACCTGCCGCGGATATATAATCACGGGCTACCGCATCGACTTCCCGCCCCGTTAAGCCGGGACGGACGGCGGCAATGGCCTTTTCCTGCGCATCCAGGACGAGGTGATACAGGCGGCGCCATTCCGGATCTACAGGTGTCAGGGCCACCGTCCGCGTAAGATCAGAATGGTAGCCCTCGTAAACGGCGCCGAAATCCATCACCACCAAGTCGCCTGGTTGTAACACCCGGTCGGAAGCCACGCCGTGGGGCAGGGCGGCCCGGTAACCGCCGGCAATGATGGTGGTAAAGGAAGGCCCGTTGGAGCCCTGTTTGCCTAAATAATACTCCAACTCCAGGGCTACGTCCCGCTCCCTGATACCGGGACGTAAAATCCCCAGGATATGGCGGAAACCCGCATCGGCCAGATCGATGGCTTTTTGCAGGAGCTGTAGTTCTCTTTCGTCTTTAATCTGCCGCAGTCTCTCTACCAGGCCCCTGGCCGGTTTCAACACCACTCTGTGCGGCCAGCCCCTGGCCTCCTCCAAAAACTTTTCATAGGTGGCGTAGGAGAAGTGTTCGGCTTCAAAGTATAATTCCGTTACCCCGGCGGCAGCTAGGGTGTTACCTAATTTTTCCCAGGGCTTGTTGCCAAGGTCCACCACTTCAAAATCTGGAGCTTCCGCCCGGGCTTGTTCGATAAAGCGGCCGTCGGTCAATATATACTGGGAAGTCGCGGTAATGAGGAGCTGACCGCTGTCGCCGGTAAAACCGCTGAGGTAACGCCGGTTTTCTTCCTGGCGCACCCATAGAGCCGCAATGCCTTCCGCCGCCATAAGCCGCCGCAGACGTTCCAGTCTGATGGTCATAAAAGTTCACCCCTTACGTTGCGAGCGCGCCAGTTCGATGGCGGCCGCCAGCCCCAGACGGTAGCTTAAAGGTCCAAAGCCGGTGATCTGGCCGCTTGCCACGGCCGCCGTCACCGTATGATGGCGAAATTCTTCACGCCGATAAATATTGGAAAGATGGACCTCCACTACCGGACAATCCAGGGCCGCCAGGGCGTCCCGGAGGGCGATGCTGTAATGTCCCAGGGCCCCGGGATTGATGACCACAGCGTCTACCCGCCCCCGGGCTTCATGGAGACGGTCAATGAGAACCCCTTCATGATTGGACTGGTGGAACTCGAGTTCTACGCCCGCCTCTTTCGCCTGCTCTCTTAAACCTTTTTCAATATCGGATAGGGTAGTCCTGCCGTAAATTTCCGGTTCCCTGGTGCCTAAAAGGTTTAAATTGGGGCCGTTTAGCACTAAAATCTTCATGGCTGCATTTTACCATATTATTGTTCACTTGGGTAGAGTGCACTTAACCGCTGATGGTCATGGCGGCAATGCGTATCGTCGGCGCGCCGGTGGACCCGAAAAAGGTAAGGTCATTGCCGACGGCATCAATGTTCTCCAGCAGGCCGATGATGTTGCCGGCAATGGCCACGCCGCGGACCGGCCTAGTCAACTCGCCGTTTTCAATCCACAGGCCGCTGGCCCCGACGGAAAAATCGCCGGAAATGGGGTTGGCCGTATGCATGCCCATGACCTCGGTAACGTAAAGACCCCGGGGGATCTCCTTGATAATTTCTTCCGGGGTACGGTTGCCGGCTTCGATGTAAAAATTGGTCGTCCCTACCTCCGGAGTCGTCTTAAAGGTTCCCCGGGCGCCGTTGCCGGTGGACTTCACTCCGTCCCGGGCGGCCGTATAAGTATTGTGCAGGTAGCCCTTGAGCGTCCCTTTATCTACCAGTACCGTATGCTGGGTGGGGACGCCCTCGCCGTCAAAGGGGGCGGAGGCAATGCCGTCCGCCCGGCGGCCGTCGTCGACGATGTTTATTATTGGGGACGCCACTTGCTGTCCTACCCGCCCCCGGAAAAGGGATTTGCCCTTCTGCACGGCGTCGGCTGTCAAGGCCGGAGCGATGACCCCTAGGAAGTTGGTGGCCACATAGGGATCGAATACAACCGGAGCCCGCTGGGTGGCGATCCTTTTGGCGCCGAGCATGCGCACGGCCCGAGCCGCTCCTTCCCGGCCGATTTTTGCCGGATCGATATTTTTATAGCGGAGGCTATAGGCCAAGCCGAAACCCGTCTGGCTGTCTTCGTTTTCCACGGCTACAACGAAGGTACTGGCGCCACAGTAGGCGGCATGGTAGGCGGTCGCTATTCCCTGGGAGTTGACGATGACGACCAAATAACGGGAATCATTATAGGTGCAGCTTTCGGTAATTTTGACCCGCGGATCGTACGCCCTGGCCTGGCGTTCGATTTCGCGCACCAGCTCGATCTTTTCCTCCACAGGGGTGGCGGTAATCTCCTGATCAAAAAGGTCCAGCCCGGGATATTCTGGATAACGGGCCGGCAGGCAGTTATGCTCATCACGTGCAGCTATCCTGGCGTTGGCCAGGGCCTGTTCCACGCAAAGGTCGATGGCCTGGGGGCAGAAATCGGTGGTGTAGGCAAAGCCCACACGGCCGTCGGCGATCACCCTTAAACCCAAACCTCGATCCCGGGCCGTAGTTAACGCCTCGACTTCCTGGTCGCGCACTTCGATGCTTAAACTCTCGCCGGCGCTTATGTAGGCCTCGGCAACTGCCCCCTTGCCGGCGGCCTTTTCTACCACCTGAGTAGCCAAATCTAGGTACTGCTTTTGTAAAGCCTGATAATCCATTATTGTTTATCCTCCTCGTCCAGGATGCCGCCGACCACCATCTCAGGAATGCGAATCGTGGGCTGCGCATCCCCGACTGGTACTCCCTGGCCGTCTTTGCCGCAGGTACCTAAAGCAAAGCCCAGGTCGTTGCCCACCCTGTCGATTATTTTAAGCACCTCGGGACCGTTGCCGGTGAGGGTGGCGCCCCTGACGGCCGGACCGACCTTGCCGTCCTGGATGAGATAACCTTCGGCTACATCAAAGACAAAGTCACCGTTGGTCGTGTTGACCTGCCCGCCGCCCATGCGCTTGACCAGTAGGCCATATTTGGTTTCCCGTAAAATGGCTTCGGGATCGTCTTTACCGGGGGCAATATAGGTGTTGGTCATGCGGGGAATGGGACGATCCTGGTAAGATTCCCGGCGGCCGTTGCCGGTGGAACGGCGACCCTCCTTGCGGGCCGTTAAATAGTCGTACATGTATTCCTTCAAGATGCCGTTTTCAATGAGGACGGTTTTCTGCCCCGGCGTGCCTTCGTCATCAAAACGGAAGGAACCGTATTTGCCGGGGATGGTGGGGTCGTCGATGACGGTTATCAATTCAGAAGCCACTTTCTGACCTTTTTTCCCAGCGTATACGGAGAGCTGCTTCTGGACCAAATCGGCTTCCAGACCGTGGCCGCATGCCTCGTGGATCATGGTGCCGCCGGCCTCGCCGGCCATGACCACCGGCATCTTGCCGGCCGGTGCCGGTCGGGCCTCCAGCATCATGACGGCCCGCCGGGCCGCCTGCCGCGCCTTCTCCTCTGGGTTGACTTCTTCAAAAAGTTCCCACCCCTGGTGTCCCCCGGCCGATTCAAAGCCCGTTTGGATAACTTTACCATCAGAAGCCACGGCATTAACAACGAAACGACAGCGTACCCGCTCGTCGTCAACTAAAACGCCCTCGCTGTTGGCAATGGTTACTTCCTGGATGACGTCTCCATAACCTATGGTCACCTGGGTAATGCGCCCGTCTACGGATCGGGCGGCCGCATTGGCCCGCTCCACCAGAGCGACCTTTTCGGCTACAGGTATTTGATCGGGACGTTTTTTTATATTGAATTCTACTTCGGGCCGGGGACGATGGAAACTAATTTGGCCCTTTCTTCCTGCCGACCGTTTCTGCTCCTTCAGGGCTTTGCCCACCAAGGCTGCCGTCTGGATCAGGCTCTCCCGGCTCAAGTCATTGCTGTATCCGTAGGCGGTATTTTCCCCGGCAATAACGCGGATGCCCGCCCCCTGTTCCAGGCCGGAAATGACCCGTTCAATCTTATTATCTTCACAGCTAATGCTGGTCGTCCGCCGCCTTTCAAGAAAAATTTCAGCAAAATCGCCGCCTTCGGCCAGTGCGGCCTCGAGGATGGCTTTGAGATCCCCTTCTGGTAAAAGCATCTGCCCACCCTTTCTATATAACTTCTTATAAGTATAATTCAAGGGGCGGGAAAATATTCCTGCTAATCTGCAGGCGAAAAATGGAGGCTGGCCAGGGTGGCCAGTAATTGATCGTAGTCACCAATACCGCCAGCCTGCCATTCCAGGCTGAAGGTCAGTTGCTGGACGAGGAAGAGGGGTAAATCCAAGTACTGGGGGTAATCACCCGGCCTGATTTCTCCCTGATAAAGCTGCCGGCCGTCGGCAAAAATAGTGACTTTAACTTTACCGCTGCTGTTGGCAAAGCTATCGTCGATGCCGGCATACCCCTGGAGACGAGTATACCGGCCGCGGAGATCGACCTTTAATTCGGCTTTAGTTTTATCTTTGCTTAGTGTTACGCCTATGCTGCGGCCCAGGTTCATACCGGCCAGGGCCGCCGGACGCTTCAGAACATAGAAGGGCCCTACATTGCGCAGCACCCGCAACTCTTCCAGCCAGACATCCCCGTTGCCGGCCAGGGGTTCCTGGAAGGCCGGGCCGGGAACCAGGCCATCCTTGGCGAGTCGGGGTAAGGTATATTGAGGCGCCTGTCCTACATCTGCCGGGGACGCAAGCACAGGTTGGGTTGCCGGATTTGTTCCCGGGTTACCCGCAGGTGCAGGGGATGCAGGGGGCAAATTTTGAGGCACTGTTCCTGAAACCGAAGCTGTCGAAAGGCTAGCGGGTTTGTTCCCGGCGGTCTCTCCCTGGCCGGGAGAAGCTCCTGCCCCATTAGCTCCATCCCCGGCAGCAACCGCCCCTGCCGGAGGTGTGAAACCATCGACCCGCCCGGACGGAAAAAGGGCTACGGCCGCCGGAAGGGGATTGCCTTCCCCTAGGTCGTATAGGTCAATAATAAAGCTGGCCTCGACTGCTGCGTTGTTGCCCTGGCGCGCCAGGATCTTTAAGTTATGGATGGCCGTCAGGGCCGGCAGGGATTCCAGCTGACTTATGTAATCCTGCAGCGCCGGGTAGGGGCCGCTAACGGTTACTTCATAGGGATAGACCCGGAAGGGGTCTCTCTTTTCCACAGGCAGGGGCCGGAAGGCCAGTACCTGTAGGGACTGGTCCCGGGGCTGAGCAGCCTCCAGGAAGGGTGCTGTACCCCGGAGGGTAAAACCCAGGTGGAGCCTGGCAGCCTCCCATGCGGCCCGGGCCTGATCGGCTTTTTTGGCCAGCTCGGCTGCAGATGCTGCTGCCTGCCGGGCGGCAGCCAGGCGCTCCTGGCCTGCCTTGAGCCTTCCCCTGAGGTCCCGGTAGGCCGGCAACTGCTGCCCTAAAACTACATAGTTGAAGAAAATAATCCCTACGACAACGACCAGCAAAACCAGCAATATTTTTTCCCGGCGGCTGAACTGGTAGGTACCAAATTTCATTTACTGTTGCCTTCCCTGTTTGCGTTTATGGAATCCGGGGTTGCTCTTGTTGCATCGCTTGGTGCGGGAACTGCTCTTGCAGTCTCTGATTGGCCCGTCTCTGGCCGCGTACCTTTAAAAACAGCCTGGATGGTAAAGGTAAGGCTGCTGCCATTACCCTTCACTTCCTGAAGATTGACGGCCTGCCACAGACCGCTTGTCTGCAAGTTATTTAAAAGATTACCGATGGCCTGGAGGGAAGTACTACCCCCGGCTAGGATTAGTTCTCCTTTGGCTTCGTTTGCTTCCAGGCGGGTCAGCCAGATCTCCCGCGGCAGGGCATCGTTTATTGCAGCCAGGACCGGCTGCCAGCGCCGCCTTTCCTTTACCAAACGCTGCAGTTCCCTTTCCTTCTGCTGCCATTCACTAATGGCGCTTTTACTGGTCTCTGCCTGCTGCGCCTGTGGTTCATACAGAGCCAGTTGCGCCTCCACCCCGGCAACGCGCCTGGCCGTCAGCCCCCATTGGACCAGGAAGATAAAATAAAGGGTTACGAGAAATCCTGTCAGGGCCAGGGCAATGGCAGTTCTCCTGGGCAACGACCGCCGCCGCGGGAGGTACTCCGGGGGTAGTAAATTAATAGTCACACTCATATTTCCCTCTCCCGCAAAGCCAAGCCCATGGCTACGGCCAGGGCCGGGTCTGGGGACCCATTGAAGCCTGTCCCCGGGCGGCCGATAATTACCGTTACTCCCAGTTCCTCCCCGTAGTAATCGACCAGGCCCTCCACCTGCGCTCCCCCTCCGGTAAGGATGATGCGCTCCGGGTTAAAGGCCGTCCCGGCCTGGGAACGGTAAAACTCCAGGGAACGCCGGATCTCCTGGACCATTTCGGCCATACGGCTGCTACCAGTTATACCGGGCTGGCTGAGTTCTCCTGCGCCAATGGCTACTACCCGGCTGAAAAGGGGTCGTCCCTCCCGGGCCAGGACCAGGTTGCTCCAGCGGCCGCCGATGTCGATTATCACCGTGCTATCGCCGGCCTCTCCGGCTAGGGCGCGGCAGAGGGCCAGGGGCACCAGGTCAATGGCCACCAGGTCCAGGCCGGCGGCATGGAAAAGCTGGTATAAGCTGGTCACCTGTTCCCGTGGCGCCGCGGCCAGGAGAACCGGCATCTGGCCGGCATCCGTACCAGGGTCAGCATCCAGGATGGTCCAGTCCACTACCATGTCCCGGGCCCCGGTGGGCAGGTAGTTTTCGATTTCATAGGCCATGCCGCTCTTGAGTTCCTCGGGGGTCATCCGCGGCAGGCGTAGGTAGCGAACGATCACCCTTTCCCCACTGACGGCCGTCACGGCCCGGCGACCGCGCCAGCCGGTCCGGGAGGCTGCCTCGGCAACGGCCGCCACCATGGCCTGGGTATCAGCCAGGCCACCCTGGGGAGACGGGACGCTGGCCGTCAGCCACTGCCGGCCCTGGTAAACAGCCGCCTTGACGGCAGTTGTACCGAGGTCGATGCCCAGGTATTGGGGTTGTCTCCTGAATCTTGGCCAGCGCATCCAGCAGTCAACTCCAAACAGCTCTTTAATATAGGGAAGCCCCGCGCCAGGATAGGATCTGCCAACCTGCTGCGGCCAGAGCCGGGCTCAGGAGCTGTACCCGGTTATTATCATAGATAACTTCCAGCTGTCCTTTGATGTGACCATGGCCGCTACCTTTTTTACCACCTTTGCCACGGCCCTCATTATTGAAGTTGCCATGGTCCTCACCTTGGTTATCGCCATTACCGTGGCCATCATCTTCGTCTATCTCTTCAATGCCGCCTGTCACAAGACTGCCGTTAATGGTACTGGCGGCACCCTGCTTGTAAAAATAGCCTTCGCTCACGAGGACAACATCAACCGTTACACCGCCATCCAGGATTATATCATTTCCTGCCACAAAAGCCCAGGCGTCGCTGCTGGCAGTTGCCCGTATATCTTTGTTCAGGGTAATATCCCCGGCCGCGGCAATAATGGCTTTGCCGGTATAAAAATCAGTATCATTACCTCCACCCTTACCATTGCCGTGATCCCAGTTACTAATGATTAAATCACCGTTACAATACAGGATCTTTATCCCGTTATCTCCTGCCGGAGCATTATCGACAAAGTCCTGGAGCCTGGCTAGGGTGTATTCCCCCGCCGGGAGGGGATACCCGCCGGTGTAAGGGGCCACCAGGTCACCGGGCCAGGCAGGGAAGGAAAAGCCCAGGCCCTTGATAATCTGACCGTCTACCCGGCCGTAATAATTGGGGTCGTTGCCGTATTTGTCGGTAAACTGGCCCACGGTGGCGTCGCCGCGGATGGTGCCGTAATTATATAGGTAGCGGCCGGTAACCACACTGCCCTGGACGGTGGTGTTATTTTGAATGGTTAAATCCACCCCGGTAGCAACGTTGCCGCTGGCCCCCTTTTGCAGGTAAATGCTGCCTGTGGCAAAAAGATCGCCGTTAATGGTCAAGGGGTTCTTTACGGTTATGTCCCCGGCGCCGGCCAGGGCATAACTAAAAAAGGGGCGGGCCAGATCAACCTCTATGGCTCGCTGGACCCCATCTATTTCCCCAACGGAACGCAAGCGATAACTTGCAGCCTGCGACACCACGCTTACGCTGATGATCCGTCCCTTTGCCGGAGGCAGGTAAGTTTCTCCCAAACCGTCCCGCCAGCCGGGGTTATGGCGTAGTCTTGCCAGGGCCAGGTTGATGCCGGCTTCGGCCAGGTAAGTGGCCTGGGTAATTTTGACTTCATTAGCCGCGCCCTGGCGCTCCACCAGGGAGAGGGAAAGGAGCCCCGCCCCCAGGAGGGAAAGGACCAGGATGGCCAACAGGACCCCCGGCAGGGCGCTGCCGCGCCGGTGCCAGCATCTCTCCGACAACCCCACCCCATCAATTCTCCCCTTGCCTGTAGCTATACTCCGCCGCCAGGTGCCGGCCAAAGAATATCACCTGCAATAAAAATCATTACCAGAATCTTTACCAGCAAGTTAAACGCTAACCTCCAGGGTTCATCACCCTGAGCCGCAGGGCCGCCGCGGTAGTTACGTCAAAGTTCCGTCCTTCGGCGTCCCGCGTAACCAGGTGAATGGTTACGATTTTACTGTTTTCCGGCGCCTCTGGATGGTCATAAAAAAATTCCAGGGTCTGCACCCCATAGGCCAGGAGATTATAGCCGCTGAAGCTTAAAGATCCTTTATTTTTAACAGCCCGCCGGAGATCGCTACCGCTCAGCTCATATTTAAACTGGTTTCCGGCCGCGTCAGCAATTATAAGGGTATATCTCCCCGAACCGCTAACCACCTGGCCGGCCGCCTGGATCTCCCTGGTCATCTGCATCAGGGCCACGCGGGCATTCTGCTGGGCATCCATGCGGTCCCAGCCGCGCTGCCACCATTTTAAACCCGCCTGGAGGATGCTCAAGGAAGCCATAAGGACCAGAACCATCAGGCTGGCGGCAATTACAGTTTCAATTAAAGTAAAGCCGGCCCGCCGCCACTTCAAGGCCACCTGGCAACCAGGGTTGCCAGTTCCACCTGCCCCGCCGGGTCATTCACCGGGCGCACCCGCACCATCACTTCCTTCACCTGTAGGACGAGGTCATAATCTGTTATAGTTATCTGGTACTCATATCCCGGCCGGCCGGGATAAGCCTGCCAGGTGCCGCCAGCTGCAGGCAGGGAGGCCAGGCCATTATAACCGCCTGCCAGGTAGGTTTCCATGCGTTCCCGGGCCAGATTCAAAACTATGGTCTCCTGACCACCCCTGGTATAACTCCGGGCGGCGGTAGTAAACATACTCAGCATTGGTACTAGCACAGCCGCCAGCAAGGCTGCTGCCACCAGGACTTCAATCAGGGTTAGACCACGGTTGTTACCAGGCCACCAACACTTTTTCACGTCGTTTTCCCCGCCTTGACCCGGCCTGTAACCGGCAGGACAGTAATATAGTAATAGCGACCGTAGCGATCCTTTAAGACGATGTCGCCGCTGGCCGAGGGAACACCTTCCAGGTTAAAGGCCAGCTTGCTGCCTGGAAAGGCCACGCTGGCAAAAGATACCCCCGCCGGAAGTTTGGTTTCTTTTACAATCTCTGTATCTTTTCTGACCCGGTACAAATTATTAACGGTATCAAAGAGAATAGTGCGGTGGTAATCTTCGCCGCTAATGGCCATTTGCTGTACTTCTCGGATATCGCTTACCAGCTGCCAGGCCGCCGTCTGCACCTGCCACCATGCCAAACTCTTAGCCACTACCGGCAGGACCACCATAGCCAGGAGCCCGGTGATGGCCATGACAGCTACCATTTCTATCAGGGTAAAACCGCGATCTCTCTGCACCGCCTGTGTGGAACCATATTTTTCCGTCCCCGCCATATCAACCGCCGCTATATAAACTGCTCACGCTTCGCCTTTCATTACTTTACATAAACCTAACAAGATACCAGTGCAACATTTTCTCGCCAAAAAACAACGCCAGCAGTCCCCCTATGGTGATAAAAGGCGCGAAAGGAAGGGGGTCCTGCCGCTTTTTCCGGCCGGAAACCAGCAAGCAAACGCCCGCCAGGCCACCTGTGACCAGGGAAAGGAAAAGAGCCAGAGATGCCAGGGGCCAGCCTAGATAAAGCCCCACCATACCTGCAAGCTTGACATCCCCGCCGCCCATGCCACCATTACTAATTACGGCAACCAGCAGCAAAAATCCTGCTGCCGCAGCAATTCCCCCTAACGCAGCCCAGAACCCCACATCCCGCGCCAGCAGGCTTAAAAGAATACCACCGCAGGCACCGGTCACCACGAGGCAGTCAGGGATCAGGTAGTGCTCCAGATCGATGAAGCTGGCGGCTACCAGCACGGCGCTTAGAAAAAGGTATTTTACCAGGAGCCAGGAGAGGCCGAAATTATAAAAAAGGGTGGTAAATACCACGCCCGTGACAAGCTCGACTAAAGGGTATCGAGGGGAAATCGGCAGGCGGCAGTAACGGCACCTGCCCCGCAAGAGTAGGTAGCTTAATACGGGTATAAGGTCGTACCAGGCCAGCGCACGCCCGCAAGCCGGGCAGCGGGAACGGCCCCAGACCACCGTTTCTCCGCGCGGCAGGCGATAGATGACCACGTTGAGGAAACTACCGATAAAAAGACCCGCTAAGAAAAAAAACACCAGCATGACTTTTTCCTTTTACTCCTACAAAAATTGCTTAATCACTTTTTGCTTATCCATGAATAATCTTATGTCAATCTTACGCCACGACAAGCCCCTTACTGGTCCTTAGAAATCAAAATGTAGAATCAAAATGTAGGTAATACTGCTGTTAAACTTGACAACATCTGCTCCCAAATCTTAACTAGTTCTATCAGGGTAAAGCCGCGGTTGTCTCGCTGCAAGTTTGATGAATTAATCACTATTAACCCCTCTTTATTGCGTAGCCACTACTACCTGGAGGTAACCGTTACCATTGTAATCAACACCACCGCCACTCTGCTGGTAAAACACATAGCCCCTCGATAAATCGCCATCATCCAAGATCCTGTCAATCGCCTCCAACGATTCACGAGGAATGTGACCGTAATCCTCCAGCGTTACAATTCCCACCTTGCTTACCGTCATGCCTGTTCCCGGTACAGGGTAATCGCGCCAGTAATTCCAGGTGTAGACGTCACCCCAGGGATGATGTGACGGCCACTTCTCAAGGTACGGGCCATCCCACGCAGCCAGGTTTCCTCCATAACCAACATTGGGATTATCCGTTTGCCACGAGCTATCAGGCTTGCGAACGAATCCGGGATCGCTTCCATTCTGCAAAGGCTCACCAGGAGGGTGTCCTTTAGATCCCGGAAGGTCTCCCACATCGGCGTAGTAGGTCATTGCCGCGTTACTGATTGCTCGAAGATCCGCAACCGCCCTGGAAACCTTACTCTTCTCTATAGCCCTGAACGCATTAGGGGTAATGATGGCCGCCAGCACCCCAATGATGGCGATGACCACCAGAAGCTCCACCAGGGTGAAGCCACGTTGGTTGTTCAGTTTTTGCCTTAGAATATAAAACACTTTAAATGCACCCTGCATTTTCTGTTCGTTTAGGCTGGGGGACCCCTGAAAAAATGCCAGCAAGAGCATAATTCAGGCAGGTCTAAATAAAGACGGACGGCAGTTTGTTAAGCAACCCGCTGCTGTCCTGGCCTTACCATTGCGGTGCCACCGCTTAGTAAATCCAATCGGTAATCTTTAAGGTAACTTTGTGCAAACTAGGATTAACATCATCTTGCCCCTTATAATAAACTTCAAAGGGACTCAGTTCCGCCAGTTTGTCGGCGCTGGCCTCGGGGATTTCATGAATAGTTACAAAGATTCCCTGTCCGGGCCAGCACTCATAATCGTACCTGCCTCCCCAGGCGGTCTTCTGGGTTAGGGAGAAATCTAGATAAGGTCCCTGCCAGCGGGAATTAAGTCTATCTCGATATTCCTGCTCCGTCAAGCCCATAGCCGCGATTGTATCAGCCCTATAAGTAACAGTGTCCGGTTTTACTCCCAGACCTGGATCTTGGTGCCAGGGCTCCGGGTCAGCCGGGAAGAAACCCACATCGGCATAAAAGGCCAGCACCGCCGACTTTAAGGCGGTCATATCCCGAATCGTTCTGGAAATTTTAGACTTCTCCACTGCCCTAAAAGCATTGAGGGCGATGATGGCGGCCAGGATGCCGATGATGGCGATAACTACCAGAAGCTCTACCAGGGTGAAGCCGCGGCTGTCCCGGCGAAGACAGGTTAAGCCCACATTCACTTGCCCACCTTCCTCCACCAAAACACGCGGACCGCCGACAGCGCAGCAACTGCAAACCAAAAGTCTTGCTCCTATCATTTGCGCCATTCGCGTATACCAGAGTCGGCTTCGACATCACGGTAACCAGCTGGCTACTACCGCCAACCTTCTTAAGTCATACCACCCGCGCCACTAATGTTGCACAGGGTGCTGCGGCAGCCCCGGCACCGTATCACACCGAGGCTGCCGCTCTTTCTGGGCCGTTAAGGCCAGAACTCCTGCTGTCTTGCTAAAAACCCCGTCTGTTTTCTTTATTAAAGAAACCTTACTCGTCTTTCGAAATCAAAATGTAAAGGACAGTGCTACCTGATTTTGCTTTTACAACATCTGTACCAAGGTCTTGTTGTAAAATCATTGCAGAGCTGCCATCTTGAAGGGTACCGTCACTTTTAACACCTGGCACATTTTCCAACTGAAGCCACCTAGCTGTTGTTCCCCAACTCCAGCTGCCGTCAGGAGGAGCACCCTGTCCGTAATAGTATTTTCCGCCCCAAGGGTTCTTGTCCTTCCACCTTTCCAGGTAGGGGCCGTTCCATGTAGACGGGGCACCCCCACTCCACTTATTTTTGTCCACAAGGCCAGGATCTACACCCCAATCTGTTGACGACGGCGGCCAAGTCCCGGTATCTGTATACGCATTCAGCACCGCTGCCTTAATCGCCTTATAATCCGCTTCCGCCGCCGCCACCTTGCCCTTTTCGATGGCCTTGAAGGCGTTGGGTGCGATGATGGCGGCCAGGATGCCGATGATGGCGATGACCACCAGAAGCTCGACAAGGGTGAAACCCCGCTGGTCCCGCGCCTTTTTCAGTCTCTGCCACATAAATAAATCAACCTCCTTGATTTTTTTGCCTGCGCTTTTTGCTTTCCTGCTGCCAGCCCGCCGGGGAAACCTACAAGTAAATCACCCCCCTCTTACCCGCATTATTATCCCCGATCTCAAACGCGGCAGGATGCAGAGTTATCCTGGCACTCCTCGACATTGAACCGCCGGCCAGGGCATTGTCATGAGGGCAGGCTGCTAGGATAGCCACCGGCAAAACGAGAAAAAAGATACCCCCGCGCCTCTACCTTATGCCGCCCAGCATCTGAAAGTAGGGCAGAAAGACCGAAATTACGATCACCCCCACAATGCCACCAAGCCCGACAATCAGGATTGGTTCTATGAGTGAGGCCAGGCGGGCCACGACCGCCTCCAACTCCTGCTCATAAAGAGTCGCCACTCGTTCTAGCATGGCATCCAGGGCCCCAGTTTCCTCGCCTACCGTAATCATCTCCACCACCATGGGAGGGAAGACGCCGCTCGCTTCCAGTGGAGTCGCCAGGCTCTGCCCATCGCGAACGCTTTCTGCCGCCCGCTCCACCGCGCCAGCCACCACAGCATTGCCCACCGTACGCCGCACTATTTCCAGGGCCAGCAGGACCGGTACACCGCTGTGCAGGAGGGTACCCAGGGTACGGCTGAAACGAGATAGAACCGCCTTATGATGCAGGGGACCGAAAATTGGTAAACGAAGGAACAAACGGTCGACCTGGTAGCGCCCCGCTGGCCTTTGCTGCCAGCGGTAAAACCCGTAACTGGCGCCGGCCAGGAAAAGGACCAGAAAAGGCCACAAGCGCCGTAACCCTTCACTTAGCCCCATAACCAGGCGCGTCGGCCAGGGCAAGGGCACCTGCAAGCTGTTCAACATGACCTGGAAGGAAGGCAGGACATAAGTCAGGAGAAAAATAACTACCAGCAGGGCAACCATGCTGACTATCGCCGGGTAGGTCAGGGCTGACTTGACCTTTTCCTCTACCTCATGTTCCCGTTCCAGGTGCCCGGCCAGGCGCTCCAGGGTCTCGTCCAGGGCCCCACCCAGTTCACCGGCCTCTACGGTGTGAATGAAAATAGGCGGGAAGACCCGGGGCTGCCGTTCCAGGGCCCGATAAAAGGCCTCCCCGGACTCCAGGTCCTGGAGAAGCATACCGATACTTTCTCGCAGAGAAGGATTTTCTGCCTGTCGCTGTAAAATATGCAAGGCCGTCACAATCGGCAGGCCAGCCCCCAGCATGGTCGCCAGCTGGCGGCTGAAGAGGGCCAGGTCGCGACGGGATACCGGACGCCGGAGAAGGCGCCGCCAGTCCCTCGCTGGGGTTACAACTGCCGGCCGGCAGTAAGTAATAAAAATCCCTTGCCGGCGCAGTTCCCTGATGGCCAGTTCCTGGCTTTCCGCTTCAATTGTCCCGCTAACTGCATTCCCCCTGGCATCCCTTCCCCGGTAGGCAAAATTCATGCTTTCCCTCCAAAATATAAATAGCCACCGGCAACAGGGAAAGATAGAACTCTTCCCCGGCAGCCCGGCGGCCATGGACAGCGTCTACAGGCCCGTAGCTTTGCGCCCCTGGCTTTCGCCAGGTTTGCCTTGAACGAGGATATATGGACATTAATTCGTCATAAAAAGGCAAGTTCCTGCTAATCCTGGCTCCGTTAACCATTGTTTAATTCTCTATCCGTTATTACCCCTCTGGTGACCAGCTGCCGCAGAGCCATGTCCATGGTCTGCATGCCGTAGCGGGCTCCCGTCTGCATGCTGGAAACAATCTGGTGGGTTTTACCCTCGCGGATCAGATTCTTGACAGCCGGGGTAGCAATCAGCACTTCCACGGCGGCGACCCGACCCTTCCTATCGGCCCGCGGTAAAAGCTGCTGGGTGATAACCCCTTCCAGGGTGTCAGCCAGCTGGATACGGACCTGTCCCTGCTGGTGGGGCGGGAAAACGTCAATGATCCGGTCCACGCTCTGGATGGCACTGCTGGTATGTAAAGTCGCCAGGACCAGGTGGCCCGTTTCCGCGGCCGTGATGGCCGTGGCAATGGTCTCCAGATCGCGCATCTCGCCGACCAGGATAACATCCGGGTCCTGACGCAGGGCGGCCCGCAGGGCACTGGCAAAGGAACGGGTATCTGAACCCACTTCCCGCTGGTTGACGATGCTACGGCGGTGCTGGTGCAGGTATTCGATGGGGTCTTCCAGGGTAATAATATGGCAGCTGCGTTCCCGGTTGATTTTATCCACCATGGCCGCCAGGGTGGTGGACTTGCCGCTACCCGTCGGCCCCGTCACCAGGACCAGGCCGTGCTGTCGTTCCGCCAGCTCGGCCACCACCGGCGGTAATCCCAGGGTTTCCAGGCTGGGTATTTCCCTGGGTATAAGGCGGATGGCTGCGCTAACGCTCCCCCGCTGGTGAAAGACATTGACCCGGAAACGGCTTACGCCGGGCAGGGAGTAAGCCAGGTCTATTTCTCCCCGCTCTTGCAATACCTCCCACCTCTCGCCCACCATAGGCCGTACCAGGGCGGCCGTCATCCCGGCATCAAGGGGCTCCCACTGGCGCTGAACCTGGAGTTCGCCGTGGACCCGGAAAACCGGCGGCAGGCCAACAGAGAGATGGACATCGGAGGCCCCGGCGGCAGCCGCCGCCCGTAGGATGGTTTCAATGTCGAACATTTTAATCCTCCCGGATAAAGCCAGGATAACAAACGCAAGGATTTTTAATAGCCAACTGCTACCAATGTTAATAAACAACGTATGGTGCCGGGCTAACTGCAAAGGGCAGGACTATGAATTCAAGATCAATGGAAGTATATGCCACCCGGGACAGTACAGTCTGGTCTTTACAAACCGCCCAGGGAAACACGCAGGACTTCACTTACCGTGGTAATTCCCTGGCGGACTTTTTCCAAGCCGTCCTCGATTAAAGGCACCATACCGGCAGCTACGGCCGCCTCTTTCAGAGTCATGGCCGGTGCCTTGGCGGTCACCAGGCTGCGGAGTTCTTCATTCATCACCAGTACCTCCTGGAT
Organism: Moorella humiferrea; assembly: GCF_039233145.1. Lineage (NCBI taxonomy): Bacteria > Bacillati > Bacillota > Clostridia > Neomoorellales > Neomoorellaceae > Neomoorella > Neomoorella humiferrea. The sequence continues at coordinate 1,579,437 of NZ_CP136419.1, forward strand.
GGCCGTCCGGCCGGCATAACCGGTAAAGCTGCAGCGCTGGCAACCCCGACCCCGCCAGAGTTCTTCTACTGCTGGCAGCCAGGTCTTTTCCAAAGACCCCGGTTCGGGCCGGTAAATCTCCCGGCAGTGGGGGCAGAGCCGGCGTACCAGCCGCTGGGCCACTACGCCGATAAGGGAAGAGTTGACCAGGTAAGGTTCAACGCCCATATCTAAGAGGCGGGTGACGGCCCCGGCAGCGTCATTGGTATGAAGGGTGCTGAACACCAGATGGCCGGTGGTCGCCGCCCGGACGGCGATGTCTGCCGTTTCCCGGTCGCGAATTTCTCCTACCATAATGATATCGGGATCCTGGCGCAGGATAGACCGCAGCCCGGAGGCAAAGGTCAAGCCTGCCTTGGGATTGACCCGCACCTGGTTGATGCCGGGCAGCAGGTATTCTACCGGGTCTTCAATGGTAATGATGTTTTTTTCCGGCGAGCTTAAAATGTTAAGGGTGGCATAGAGGGTCGTCGTCTTACCGCTACCAGTGGGACCGGTAATGAGGAGCATGCCGTAGGAACTGTGGATGAGATTCTCAAAGCGTTCTTTTATGGCCGGCAAAAATCCCAGGTCGTCCAGGGAGAGGAGCATGGCCTCCTGGTCCAGCAAGCGCAGAACGATCTTTTCCCCGTAAACTGTGGGCAGGCTGGAAACCCGCAGGTCGACGTTGCGTTTACCCAGGGTAAACTGAAATCGACCGTCCTGGGGAAGGCGCTTTTCGGCAATATCCATGCCCGCCATGATCTTGATCCTGGAGATCAGGCTGCTTAGAACCCCCAGGGGCAGGCGGGTTAACTCCCGCAGCAGGCCATCCACCCGCAGGCGTACGCGCACCTCCCCCTCCTGGGGTTCGATGTGGATATCGCTGGCCCGCATCTGGATTGCCTGCTGGATAAAGCTGTTAACCAGCCGTACAGCCGGTGCCCCTTCGGTACCGCCGGCACCGGGAGCTTCCAGGGCAGCGGCGGCCGCCTCGCTCATGCTGGCAGCAGTTTCCTTCTGCCAGAACCTGCTCAAAGCCTCTTCAATTTCCCTTTCAGCAGCTATAGCCGGCATGATCTCCTTGCCGGTAGCCAGGCGCAGGTCGTCCAGGGCCAGCAGGTTCAAGGGGTCGGCCATGGCTACCAGGAGACGGTTACCGTCCAGGCGAATGGGAATGGCCTGGTAGCGCCGCGCCAAGCCCTCCGGCACCAGACGCACCACCTCCGGGTCCAGGTGGTAGTCGGCCAAGACGACTTTGGGAATGCCCAGCTGAAATTCCAGGACTTCCAGGATGCTCTCTTCGGTGATGAAACCCAGCCGCACCAGTACCCTTCCCAGGCGTTCGCCGGTACGCTTTTGTTCCCGCAAGGCCTCCTCTAGCTGGGCCGGGGTGATCATCCCGGCCGCAATTAAAAGATCCCCCAACCGCCGCCGGGTATCCATCTTGCTCCCCTCCCGCAACATTCATTCTTTAGCAGGCGAGGGTGGCTAACCTCCGGAAATTCCTCAGCAAATAACCGCCATAATCTCCTCTAAACTAACCGGGGTAACCTGCACCCTGCCCAGCCGTTCCGGCAGGACCATGCGCAGCTGGCCCTGGCGGACTTTTTTATCATGGCCCAGGGCCGCCTGGAAAGCAGCAGGTTCGACGGCCGGCAAATCAACCGGCAGGCCCGCCCGCTGCAGCAACCGCACCAGGCGGTTGGTTTCCTCTTCCGAAAACATTCCCCGCCGGACGGCCAGGCGGGCGGCAGCTACCATCCCCATGGCCACGGCTTCACCGTGACGGTAGGCGGCAAATCCTGTTACGGCTTCTACGGCATGACCGATGGTGTGGCCAAAATTTAAAATAGCCCGCAACCCACTTTCCCGCTCATCCCGGGAAACTATTTCTGCTTTCAGGGCACAGGAGCGCAAAACGATGGTTTCCAGGACACCTTCTTCTCCATTCAGGGCGCCTTCCAGGTGATCCTCCAGGTAGGCAAAAAAGCCGGCATCCATGATCACACCATACTTAATGACTTCTGCCAGGCCGGCCCGGACTTCCCGCGGCGGCAGGGTGGCCAGGGTTGCCAGGTCGGCTATGACGGCCGCCGGCTGGTAAAAGGCGCCGATGAGGTTCTTACCCCGGGGATGGTTGACGGCCACCTTACCCCCTACGCTGGCGTCCACCTGGGCCAGGATAGTGGTGGGAATCTGGATAAAAGGAACCCCACGTAGCCAGGTGGCGGCGACAAACCCCGCTACATCTCCGACCACGCCGCCGCCCAAGGCCATGATGGCTGCCCCGCGCTCGATACCGGCTGCCAGGGCAGCATCATATAGTTCAGCCGCAACTTTAAGGGTTTTGGCCTCCTCCCCGTCGGGAACCAGGGCGAGATGCGGCTGAAAACCGGCTGCTTTGAGGCTTTGCTCCAGGGTGGGCCAGTAATGGCCAGCTACAATGGCATTGCTTACCACCAAGCAGGGAGCGGCCAGGTCCAGGTTTTTAAGCAGGGATCCGGTTTGCTTTAACAGCCCGGAGCCACATATAATTTTATAACTACGTTCACCCAGGTCTACTTTAAGTTCGCCAGCCATAATTTTAAAGCCTCCTTTATTTCTCCGGCCACGGCGGCTGCGTTTTTGCCATCTGTCTCAACATAAACGTCGGCAAAGGCATAATAGGGCTCGCGGTGCTTGATGAGTTCTGCCACCTCTTCCTGGCGCCGGCCCTGGAGGAGGGGGCGGTCCCCGGTCACTCCGGCCCGCTGCAGGGCCGTTTCCAGCCCTACCTGGAGCCAGACGACTTTGTTGCCTTCCCGCAGGCGCTGGACATTGACTCCGGAAAGGACGGCCCCCCCGCCGGTGGCGATAACCACCCGCCGGGATGCGGCTGCCCGGGCAACTGCCGCCTGCTCCAGTTCCCGGAAATATTGCTCTCCGTAGCGGGCAAAAATTGCTTTAATAGACAAACCGGCATCCTCTTCGATCATGGTGTCGGTATCCAGGAAAGGCCAGCCCAGGCTGGCTGCCAGAATCTTCCCTACTGTTGTTTTGCCGCTACCCATAAAGCCGATCAAAACAATATTACACGGCATGGTGTCAGCCTTCCCCCTTTCCTTGCCATGGGTTCGGCCGTCCTTTGCTTTCTCTCCCCGGGCCTTCCATTAAATACTGCCGGTAAGCGGCCATTCGCCCTTGGATTTCCGGCAAATAATCGCCCCCGAATTTTTCCAGCACGGCCCCGGCCAAGACCCAGGCCACCGCCGCCCAGGCCACCACTGCTGCCGCCGGGACGGCACAGACGTCAGAACGTTCAACTGCCGCCGTGACAGGTTTCTTGGTTAGGAAATCAACACTGGGCAGGGGTTGCATCAGGGTGGGGATAGGCTTCATGGCTGCCCGCAGGACAAGATTTTCGCCATTGGTCATGCCGCCTTCCAGGCCGCCGGCGCGGTTGGTGGGATGGTAAAAGCCGCGCCCTTCGCGGTAGGCGATGGCATCGTGGGCCTGGCTTCCCGGAATACTTGCAAGCTCAAAACCGGCTCCGATTTCTACCCCTTTGATGGCCGGGATGCTCATTAAAGCCTGGGCCAGGCGGCCGTCTAGGCGCCGGTCCCAGTGAACATGGCTGCCCAGCCCGGCGGGAACCCCGGTTGCCAGGACTTCCACCACCCCTCCCAGGGTATCCCCCTTTTGCCGGGCTTCTTCAATAGCGGCTACCATGGCCCGGCTCGCTTCCGGGTCGGCACAGTAGACGGGCGACTCCCATGCCTGCCGGGCGGCACTCAATTCTACCGCCCCTTTGACTGCAACCGGTCCGATCCGGACCACATGGGCCGCCAGTTCAATCCCCAGTTCTTTGAGCAACGCAGCAGCCGCAGCCCCGGCCGCCACCCTGGCAGCCGTTTCCCGGGCACTGGCCCGTTCCAGGATATTGCGCAGGTCCGCCTGGTGGTACTTTAAGCCCCCCGCCAGGTCGGCATGCCCCGGACGCGGCCGGGTGACGACGCGTTCGGCCCGGGCCTCCGGTCCCGGAGCCATAATTTCCTGCCAGTTGGCCCAGTCTCGGTTGGCGATAAATATAGCTACCGGGCTGCCAAGGGTATAGCCGCCCCTCACTCCGGCCAGGATTTCCGCCCGGTCCCGTTCAATGGCCATGCGCCCGCCGCGGCCGTAACCGCCCTGGCGGCGGGCCAGCCACGTGTTTATCTCCGCAGCCGTCAGGGGTACCCCGGCCGGCAGCCCTTCTATTATTACACTTAAACCCCGCCCGTGGGATTCCCCCGCGGTAAGATAACGCAGCAATATATCTCCTACCTCTCCTAAATATCCCAGAATTCTATTTCCTTGCCGTCCAGCCCGCGGATTAGCTGCAGGCTGCCTACCCTCCGGCTTCGCCTGTTATCAAGATATAAGGCCTACTTAGCAACCTGAGAAGCTTGGAGGGCTTTCCGCAATGCTTGTCCCATAATTTCTGCCGGTGCCGGCTTTCCCGTCCACAGGGTGAAAGCCGCCGTCCCCTGGTACAGGAGCATCCCCAAGCCGGATACAACATGGCAACCCCGCTGCCGGGCTTCCCGCAAAAGCTTCGTTTCCAGGGGGTTATAGACCAGATCGTAGACCCATTGCCCGGCGTTGAGCCAGGCGGCCGGCAGGGGTACGGCTCCCACCATGGGGGCCATGCCGGCACTGGTGGCATTTACCACCAGGTCGGCCCCTTCTAGCCTAGGGCGCAGCTCTTCTTCTTGCAGGGTACAAGCCCTAACGGGAACCCCCAAACCGGTCAGAGCGGCTGCCAGGTGCCCGGCCCGCTCCACGGTGCGGTTGGCAATGGTCAGCGTAGCGCAACCGGCCCCCGCCAGGGCAAAGGCCACCGCCCTGGCCGCTCCCCCGGCCCCGAGGATGACTGCTTTCTTGCCGGCCGGGTCAAAACCGGCCTCCTGGAGGGAGCGCAGAAAGCCGCTGGCGTCAGTATTGTAGCCGGTGAGGCGCCCGCCTTCATTGACTATAGTATTCACGGCTCCAATCCGGGCCGCTGTGGGGTCAACTGCATCCAGGTATTTAATAACTGCTTCTTTATGGGGTACCGTAACATTGGCGCCCAGGAACCCCATGGCTTTAAGCCCGGCCAGGGCAGCCGGCAGGTCGGCAGGAGTAACGGCAAAGGCCAGGTACACCAAGTCCAATCCGGCGTTGGTAAAGGCGGCGTTCTGCATTAAAGGCGATAAAGAATGTTCTACAGGATAACCCAGAAGGGCCACCAGACGCGTTGAAGCTTTTACCTGTAACATGGCCTGCCCCGCTATTTCTTTTAATAATCGGGATATTTAAAACTAGTTTTTATAAGTCCTTTAAATCGCTGATCACAAGGTGTTTAGTTATCAATTTTTCTAACTGGCGCATCAGCCTGGTGCCAAAGAACTCGCGCTTATTTATGGGCATCACCAGGATCGTAAACAGCCCCAGGCGGTTTCCCCCCAGCACATCGGTAAAAACCTGGTCGCCGATGACGGCAGTATTACCAACTGCCGTTTCCATGACGGCCATGGCCTGGTAAAAGGCCCGCCGCCGGGGTTTACCGGCCCGGGAAATTCCGGGAATACCAAGGTGGGAGGCTATCTTTTTAACCCTCTCATCCCGATTGTTGGAAACCAGACATGCTCGTAAGCCTTGCTTCTTTAAATCCATAAACCACTGATAAACTTCCCGGTCCAGGGTTGCCCGTCCCCATTCGGTCACCGTATTATCCAGGTCAATAATCAAGCCGCGGATGCCCCGGGCCTTTAAAGCTGCTAGGGGTATATCCCGCAGGGAGCGTACGTAGAGGTCAGGTTGCAGCAGTTTGAGCATGTTTCACTCCTTAGGTTAGGCACTTACAGGTTATTATACCACAAATAAACTGCCGGGAGAAACTTTATTCGATTTTCGCCGGCAGCGGTATTAGTTTAAATCAAATTATCTCCAATAGCAGGCATTTGAGGTAGCGCGACTCGTCGTAACCTAAAAGCACCGGGTGATCAAGGGCCTGGCCACGCCTGGCCAGCAGGCGCAGGCGGCGCCGGGCATCCATGGCTGCGCTCTGGATAACTTCTAAAAAGAGATCCTCGGGCATGTGGTAGGAACAGGAGCAAGTCACCAGAAAGCCGCCCGGGGATAAAAGCTTCATCGCCCGCAAATTTATCTCTTTATAGCCGCGGATGGCCCCTTCCAGGGCCTTCCTGGCCTTAACAAATGCCGGGGGATCCAGGATTACTACATCAAACCTTTCTTTACGGCGTTCAAATTCCCGCAGGGCATCAAAAACATTGGCTTCCTCAAAAGAACATAGGTTACCAAAACCATTAAGGACGGCATTGCGCCGCGCCATAGCTATGGCTTCTGGGGAGATATCCAGGCCCAGGACTTCCCGGGCGCCATAATGGGCGGCATGGACGCTGAACCCGCCGGTATGGCAGAAACAATCCAGCACCCGCGCTCCTTTGACAAGCGACTGCAGGGCGGCCCGGTTTTCCCTCTGGTCCAGGAAGTAACCCGTCTTCTGTCCCGCGGCCAGATCTACATAAAATTTTAAGCCGTTTTCTTGGATAATCACCTGCGGGTCAAAGGGCCCTTTCAGGAAACCTGACCGTAACTCCAGGCCCTCCAGTTCCCGCACCGGCGCATCGTTGCGCTCATAGATACCCTCGGGCTGGAGTAACTCATCCAGGATTTCTACTAAAGTTTCTTTAAAGCGATCAATTCCTAACGCCAGGGTCTGGACTACCAGGTAGGGGCCAAATTTGTCGACAATTAACCCGGGCAGAAAGTCCGCTTCCCCAAAGACAACACGATAGGCGTCCGTTCCTGCACCGGCCAAAACCCTGCGGCGGTAATCCACGGCTGCTGTTAGACGCCGCCGCCAGAAAACTTTATCGATTTTTTCATCACGGTCGTTAGTTAAGATGCGGACAGTAATCATGGAGGCCGGGTTGATATACCCCCGGCCAATAAACCTGCCGCGGTAGTCCTCTACAGCAACTATGTCTCCAGGTGTGTAAGTACCATGGATGGACGCAATCTCCGTCCGGTAAACCCAGGGATGGCCCCTTTGAAGGCGTCCCTCTTCACCCCGCCGCAGCTGTACTCGTGCCAACTAAACCACCAGCGTCTTCCATGCACCCAGCAAAAGGCAAACAGCGGTAGTGCTGGGTAGCTTTAGGATATTACCGCCTATAATTACCGCTCGCCTAAAGGGGAGCGGTAAAATTATACCATACCAGCTTACCATTTTCACGGGATTTCTGCCGATAAACCTTACTTACACCCTTCGGCAGATAGTTCCTTAAGGAGTTTCTGAATGGCCTTTTTCTCGATGTGTGCAAGTTAAAACACTACTGGGAAGTGGTTCCTTTAAGTGTTTCTGAGGGGTTAATATTGTAAGTTCTTCGCAATGATCCGGGAGATTTTTGCCCGGCCCGGTAAAGGGGAGGTTAAAATACCCTTCTATCTCCAGGCTGCCATCAGCATATATTTTTACCCTCTGCACCAGCTCACGGGTGATATTCTGCTTTTGAAAAAAGTTTAGTTCATCCACCGACCTTGCCAGGTTTTCAGCGTACTGGCGCAGGAATTCTACACCTTTTTGCACCTGTTCCTGGGCGTTAATTACGGCTTCGAGCCTCTTGATATCTTCTTCTATTCTTACTAGCTCTCCTTCTTGTTCCGCCCGGTAACGCTTGTAGTCTTCTTCGGGCAACGCCTCCAGGATAAAATAAGCCCGGTCAATTCGCTCGATCACCCGTTGCACTTGCTCTAGCCTCTTCCGCGCTTCCTCCAGGCGCCTCCGGGGTATGCTGGCTGTTTCAAGCTTCTCGCTGGTAATATACTGGTAAAAAAGCTCCGGGTTCTTAATTATAGAAGCTATAGTATCCCATACTGTCTTATCTATTTCTTCCGTCCGCCAGGGTGGGAGCCCGCACCTGCCTACCCGGCCTTGGTCGTCAAACTTGGTTGGGTAACGTCCGGGGCAGGTATAATAGCTATATTTCGCCCTCTGGGGATTGTTATGGGTAACGACCGTAAGCCTCCTCCCGCACTCCCCGCATACCAGCAGGCGCTGTAGTAAGAATCTTCTCCTGGTAGTTTTAGGGTTAAAACGCTTGGACCTGGCAAGCATCTCCTGGGCTCTCATAAAGGTTTCCTGGTCAATTATGGCCGGCACAAGGACCGGTTTCCAATCAGGTTGCTCATCCTTGCGCCTCAACCGGCCGGTATATACGGGATTTTTCAGCATCCGTACCACCGAAGAGTGGACCCACCCCTTGCCCCTGGGACCTTGGGGGTACACCTGGCCCAGCTTCTGGGTAATCTGCCAGGGAGTTAAGGGTTCCAGGGGGTCCGTTAGCCACTCAAACATTTGCTTGACGATTGCGGCTTCCTGGGGATTAATTACCAGGGTATCCCCCTCGGCGTCCCAGTCATAACCAAAAGGCTTGGCGTAGCAGCGGATCTTGCCGCTGGCCGCTTTTTTAGCCTTGCCCCTCTGGGTACGCTCCTTGATGAGCGCGTGCTCGAATTCGGCAAAGGCCCCCCGCATCTGCAAGAAGAGCATACCCTGGGGCGTCTTTTGCCAGTCAAAGTTAACAAACTCCAACCTTACCCCTGCCTTATCAAATTCCCGGCAAAGGATGAGCAAATCTGTAAGGTTGCGGGAAAGCCTGTCGGGGTCATAGACAACTACCAGGTCCACTTTTCCGGCAGCTACGAGCTTTCTCACATAATCCAGGCTAGGGCGGTTTAATTCCGTACCTGTATAGGCGTCTTCTACGACTTCGACTTCTAAAGCCCCTAAAGCCCTGGCCTTCTTCTCGCAGAGTTCTTTTTGGGTGGCCAGGGAAAAACCGAGAGCCTGGTCCTGGGTGCTTACCCTAGCGTAAATCACGGCCTTCATCTTTCTTCTTCCCCAAAGTAGGTTTCATGTTTATTTCCTTCAACATATCTTGCTGATTTTCCTGCCTGTCAGGGCAGGCCTGGCGTATAATATCAACCACCCGGGCATAGGCCCTTCTATGATCGGAAACATTCCCCACGGGAATAACTCTTATCCTGGGTACAGGCCGCCCTATTTGCATAAGCACTCCCCCTTTCCCTATGAAAATATGCACGACGGCTTGTTCGCCCGGCATGTCCTGAAAAACAAAAAACCGGGTATAACCCGGTATTTTATGGAAGGATAGGTTTTTTGCCGCCGCCCTTGCCTTTCTTGAACCCGGTGGCTACAGGTATATTACCAAGTGCTGATATTTTTAACGGCAGGTCCGCCGGCCGGATTGTCGGCTCCAGTGTGCATATGTATTTATTACGGTTACTGTCAAGTTCATATGCGCTCCCTGCCCACTTAAGCCAGTCCCCACCGCCCACCTGCACCCTCCTGGCCGACATCTCTGCGGCGTTTACGGCTTGCTGGTACTGCAGCCAGGCCATGATAGCGGCCTCTTCTTCGTTGTACGCTACTCCTACCTTCCCATGCCCCCCTACCTTCCTGTTAGCTGGCAAGCCTAAGCGCTTACGCGCTTTAGCCACTGTTGTCCGCTCCATTCCTATTTCCGCCGCTATCTCACCGTCGGTCATTCCTTTAGTATGGAGTTCTTTGAGTTTTTCGAGGTCTATCACCCGCGGTCGGCCGCCGGGGTTTTTCACATTTCCCGATGGGCACACTACACCCATATAATGCTCTTCCAGCAATTTAATCCTCTCCCTAGATATTTTTTTATGCTTTTAGGCAAATTACCCAGAGGTTTGTTGCCTGTCGTGGAGAATATTATCATTTAATCATTAAATCATGATGTTTTTCCTCTTCCCGTGCCAACAATTTACTGACCGGGATACCCAAAAATTGCTCCAAGCATTGGGCCATCTCCCAGGAGGGGTTACGACGACCTGATTCTATATTGGCGTATACATTTTTTGTTATCCCGATATGTTTTGCTGTATGTGATAGCGACATTCCCCGTTTTATGCGTAATTGACGCATTTTTACTACCATATCTATCACTTTGTGGTGATGTTCTTATAGAACACCTACCTAAAGTTATTATAGTGTTCTTGTAGAACACCATCAAGGAGTAATTTCCGGTGTTTAATAAAATTATTTTTGGACAACGGTTACGTTTGCTACGAAAGGCCAGAAATCTTTCACTCAAAGATGTTGCCGACTCTATCGGCTCACTTAAGAGTACAATCGGTAATCTTGAACGTGGAACAAAAGCACCTAGTATTGATATGTTACTTACCTTAGCCGACTTCTTCAATGTCTCCCTCGACTACCTCGTTGGCCGCTCTGATGATCCCCGGCGTTATTAAAAACTTTCATATCGTGGTACTACCATATTCGCCAACCCTACGGTAGCAGTAAGTCCCAGACGTTTTCTGGCCGTAGCTACTGTACTTCGTTTAACTCCTAATTCATCAGCTATTTCAACATCGGTCATCCCTGCGGCATGGAAATCTTTAAGCTTCTCTAGGTCTACAAGGAGCGGCCTGCCACGGGGTTTTTCACATTTCCCGATGGGCAGACTACGACCATATAGGGCGGGTCCGGCAATTTAATCCTCTCCCTGATGACATTATGTTTTCCTTTGGAAGGATATGGAACGCGAAACAGCGAATATAACCACAATTAAACTCAAGTTGCTTGATTCTTTATTTCCCTTCTGTACCAGAGGGAATTAGGGTGCCGTTAGAATTGTGTGTCTCATGCACATCTTCTAGTAAAAAAATTTCCTCTACCTGTTTCCCTAGCAAAGATGCTATTTTTATGGCCACATCTACAGTGGGTATTCGAACCCCCCGTTCAATACGCGTATATACTGTTCGGTCTATTCCAACTGCGAGGGCTACTTTTTCTTGGGTTAATCCTTTTGCCTTTCTGGCTTTCAAAAGCTCCACTCTCATATTTTCATCACCTGTTTCTGTGTGCCTTCTACACATTATTATAGTGTATCATCTGCACAAGTCAATAGCTTTTTTGAAAAAAAGTTTAAGTTTTGCACATAAGTTGTGTGGTTACACAAAAAGATTTATTATGCAATTAGAGGTGTGGCTTATGAGCACATTAGGTGATAAGATTAAACAATTAAGAAAGAAAAAGGATTTAACCCAAGATGAATTGGCTTCTATCATCCATGTAAATAGAGCCACCTTAGCTAACTGGGAAATTAATAGGGCTGTTCCTGATCCTACCACCCTTCAACTCCTTGCCGACTTTTTTAACGTCAGCGTGGATTACCTCTTAGGTAGGACAGACGACCCTAACCCTGGCCAGCATCGTTCTACTATAGAAGAAGATTGGCCCGAAGTAACAGACGTGCTGCGACGCTGCGGGAAGAAACCAACACCTGAAGAACGCCGGCGCATTGCCAGAATCATTAAAGCAGCAATAGAGGATACGGATGATATTTGATGGGTAAGAAAAGACCAAGAAGGGTTAGGAAGGCACGGGCGATAGCAGCCGCCAGATTTTTCCGGCAACAACTAGGGTTAGTAGAATACAATGGCATTGACGCCAGGCGGGTTTTAAAGCGTGTCGCAGTGTTAAAGATTTTTAGCTCTTCCCAAGACCCTGACTTTATTCATGAGGAAGGATTTACCCGCTCCTTGGGAAATGGGAAGTACGAGGTATATGTCAATCGCGATCTTCCTGAAGGTCGCGATAATTGGACTTATGGCCATGAAACGGCACATATTGTGCTCAAGCATCATGAAGAATTCGATGTTGACAACCTGCTGCCTTTTGAACACTGGATATTAAACCGGGAGGCCAATATATTTACTTCGGAATATTTGATGCCTGAAGATAAATTTCGTCAAGCCGTAAGATTTCCATTAACTATTAGCGAAATAGCTCGGTTAAAGAATATCTTCAAAGTATCCTGGCAAGCTGTAATAAATCGATTAGATGAACTACATATCTATCCCAAAGCCAAAATTGAACAGCTATTTTGTGAACAGCAACGCGCCAAAAAGGAACTTGCGATGGCCATAGCTACGGTAGCAGTAGCCGAAGAGAAAGGGCAGGTTTATACCATGCAAAAAGACGTATTGAGAATTAACCTTGACGAAAATATGCGATTCACTATTTGCCCTAGATGCGGCAATACGGATTTCTCGGAAGGTGCATCTTACTGTAAAATGTGCGGGCTATACCTATATAATGATTGTATCGAGTGCCATGCCCACAATGTCGCCGATGCCCGCTACTGCGAATACTGTGGAAACGAAACAACACTTTTTAAGGCAGGTATCCTAAAGCCTTGCGATGATGCTACTTTATACATAATGCTGGAGGAACTTCTTTCGCGGGAAGTAGTGACGGAGTTTGATCAGGAGGGCAACTTGCTGGCAATAAGAGCAAAAACCGAAGAAGATGACTTACAAATTAGCGAAGAAGATTTACCGTTTTAATTGGAGAGGTTTTTTTGCCGCCGCCCTTGCCTTTCTTATAACCACTGTAAGTAGGTATGTTACCCAGTGCCGATATTTTTAACGGCAAGTCCGCCGGCCGGCTGGTGGGCTCCAGGGTGCATATGTATTTATTTGTCGGTAAGGATTGAGGTCCAGCGAGGGGAGATGCCTAAATTTTTTATAGTTATGCGTGCGGCGGATGAAACGGCAAACAGGTGTTACCTCATTCTGTTTCTGTCTAAGATTTGAGCCATTCGAGTAGAGCGAGATTAGAGGTGGGCATGAAGTACCCCTTCGAGGATAAAACCAGATTTATGCCACTTCTTTTGGCCCATAAATAAGGATAAAGTTGAGTTAAAGGCAGGTGTCATTAGTTGCCAAAAAGCTTTGCTATTAGGATAATAAAAAAATACCGGCCAGAAGAAACCTTTTATTTGCCTGTTCAAGAAGTTATTCCCGGAAGTGATGAAGCTTCAAACGCTAGCTATGAACTTATTAAACCCTCATTTATGGATGGAGTAGATAAATATAAGGCTCACTACGAATTAAAAGTAATGAAATTTGGACGGGCCAACGGGCAAACATTTAATTTTTACTATGAACCTCACGACTTTCCTTTTTACCACATCCATAAACATTCATTACTTTATATATGCGCCAAAAAGCATGTTGTACATGGTTTCCTTTCTGATACTGGTTTCGATAAGTATTGGCCACCCATTCAAATTAACTATGCAGATATGGCCTCACTTCTTCCACCTATAACTGGAGCATGGTTTTGTGAATTAAAGCAACAATATGTCCATAGTGCAGGTTACTTCGGAAACCATGTAGACAAAAGTGAAGAATTTAAAAAGGCCGCCAGCAGCGGTCAAATAAGTGTTCTCTATATCAATACTTCATGGCCCCCAGGAGGTCCAGAAATTCGAGTAGGTATAACAAAAGAAGGGGCAATCATTATATCTAAAAACTTAGAGTTTGAAGAAGACGAAATATCGCTAGTAACACATGTTTATGAAACCTTTATTGCTCCTACACAGGCATCTCAGATAGAGTAAGGTATTTACGGGCCTTCTCATTAAGCGTATTAAGAGTTTCTGTCATGATGGTTAACTTTTGTTTGGATAATTCCAGTGTTCCTTTATTATTATCATTTATTTTAACATGCATCTCAGAAATGTTTTTTTGATGTAAGCGCCTCATATATAATCCAAAATATGGATTCAGTTCCCCAAAATAAACAGTTAGCCAGTATTTTTTGGTAATAACAGCCAAGTCATTTTCAAGGTTTTCTATAATAGGTAATATCCGCTCTTCAATTGTTCTTTGGGACCCCCGAAACGAAACAGGAATTTTACTAAAAAGAACTTCTATAGTTGAATTATCCATGTCAAAATAAATTTCAATATTAAGTTCATCAGCTTTAACTTCAAACCGGTTTAAGCTTAATGTTCTAATAATTGCTCTATCTAGGATAGCAGCTTTTGTAATATGCTTTTGTAGCGTAGATATAGTAATAGGATCTATTTTTTTCACACTATATCTTATTGATAAATCCCAAGTTGTATCTGGATTTATAATAGTATATTTGCCTTTTTGGACTAACCAGTAAATTTGATCCACATGATAATAAAGCCAATTAAAAAGAAAAAGTATCCACCCTAGTAATAGTGTTCCATTTTCCAGGAACCAATGAGGATAACGCGTTATTAGAATTACTAACCCTAAAATAATTGTTATAGCCACGACATAAATGCTTCTTTTTTTTAAAGCATTCATTGCCCTGGCCTCCTTAACCTTTTTCATTTAGTTTAATATAAGCGAGCTAAATTGTCACCCTTAATTTTTACCTTATTGAAGTATATATGTTTAGTTAGGGGAATATTTTATGTTACCAGAAGTGAATTTCTTATATTTTTTTATAGAAAAGCCGCCTGTATTTTGGCCTTTATTTTGCCCGCCTTCTTCTTGCCGATTTACCTAGCCCCAAAGAAAGGAGATAAATAGCCATTTGATTAAGGCTAACACCATCTTCTTGCGCCTTGGCGGCAATAGCCCTGTGGAGGGATTTAGGAAGGCGTACAGTAAACTTACCGCTATATTTTTCATTGTTATCCGGTTCGGGAATATCTCGTTGTAACGCCAAAGCGGTTTCTATCCAACCCCTTTTGGCATCCTCCAGATTAGCCAGGGCCTCAGCCGGAGTTTCCCCGTCCGACATACAACCTGGCAAAAGGGGTATGCTGGCCAGCCATCCGCCGCCCTCCTCCTCTTTAAGGCGGCGAAGGGATACCTCATAGTTGAGGTTAAGATAGTAATCTAATGTTTTATCACGCATCAGATTTCCCTTCCGTGAACTATCCCTCCCAAACACATCCGTGGTTAGGGAGGGGTTTCGGTAGTAACTCCCGCTTCATCGTAACCCCAACGGGTTAGCTCCACAGGCGTAACGTCCCGAGGTTCCCACGATAGGAAAGCTTAAAAAATTTTCCATCGCTCAGTCTACTTTTGCCGGCACTGATGGCTTTATGTGTTATTTCAATGACAAAGCACCGGCGCACCGGTACTTTATTCATCTCTCAAATTCTCGGAAATGTTGTTGTAAATGGCTTCCGCCATTTCAATGGCCTTTTTTGCATCTTCTTGAGTTGCTTCAGGCCAGTCGCCAGGGTAACGTCCTTCAGTAACCCAGTTACTTAGCCATTCAAGTTCCATTTCGGAAAAGGCAGCCTTATTTTCAGCCGGTAAAATTTCGACAAGATACTCCAGGTCATGTTTATATGAAAACTTTATCCCCATGCTGATAAGAATTGCTTTCAGGCTCTTTTCAGCGCACTGTTGCGCCAGGTAGCAGGCCAAACCATATTCAGGCCCTTCCTCATCCCCTAATGTTAGCCTTGCTACCCGTAAGTCTCCCTTGGCCCTTTTCAACCATCTAAGGGCTTCCTGTTTCCTTTCCTCATTGTTCATACAGCACCACCCCTTCTTTAAGGGCTGGATGATAAACGGTCCACCACGAGTCTTTATGCCTGCTAATATCAGCAGGATTGGCAACTATAATATCTTTAGGCACTTTAAAATCCCGTAGTTCTTTACGAATTGCCACTTGCATCTGCCGTTTTTGTTCCCGGGCGCAGTCCATAACGACCAGAATATCTACGTCGCTGTCAGGTCCAGTTTCTCCCCTCGCCCAGGAGCCGAAAACTATTATCTTTTCGGGATTAAATTTCTCCTGTATACGTTTCACCATAGACTGTACTAATTTTTCATCCATAATTGTTCCCTCCCAGGCCAGGAGCATTAAGTGCAACCTCTCTCATCACCATTTTACCCCAGGTCTACCAGTTTATCAACATTACCTCAACGTTACCTGCTATACTCCCCTGATCTTATAAACCCCTGCCTTTTACCATCCATTCTCCCATCCAAGCCTTCAGTCCTTTGCTTCCGGCCTTAACTGTAAAATTTGCCGCCCGGCCGTGAGGCAATGGCGACCCAGCACTCAAGGAAATTTAGTGCTGGGCCGGGCCGAGGTATAAATGGAGGGGACCCACCCGGAGTGCGGGGCGGAGGCCGTTTATGCGTAAGCGTCAAATACAACCCACCTTTTGCCGAAGAATAAATAACCCCCACCTTGCCTAAGTGGGGGCAAACAAGCTTAATTATCCATCCGGCAGACATGAGGCAGGGTTTTCGACCACGGTAGGAGTTCATCCAGGGCATCTTTGTCCTTAATGTCCATGTTGGGAAGTCTTTCAAAGAGGTAAATGAGGTAGTGGAATGGATTTAACCCGTTTTCCTTGGCCGTTTCTATAATGCTGTAGGTAATGGCACTGGCTTTAGCACCCCGCGGGGTGTTGGCAAACAACCAGTTCTTGCGGCCGATGACAAAGGGCTTGATGGAGCGTTCGCTGCGGTTGTTGTCGAGTTCCAGACGCCCGTCCTGTAAAAAGGCGACGAGTTTATCCCATTGGTCCAGACAATAGTAAACCGCCCGCCCAAAGGCACTTTTAGGCAGCACCTGCGCTTTCTGCTTCTTAAGCCATGTTAAAAATTCGTCCAGGACGGGTTTACTGCGCACCTGGCGGAGATGATGGCGTTCTTCCGGAGTTTTGTCTTTAAGTTCGTGCTCTATGGCAAAAAGGCGATTACAGAACTCCAGCCCCTCCCGGGCGGCTACCGGTTTGTTACGTTTATCTTCCGGTAGAGCCTTTAGAGCTTCGTCGAACTTGCGCCGGGCATGGGCCCAGCAACCCACCAGGGTGACATTGGTAAGTCCATTGTAGCCGTCATAGCCGTCAACGTGTAAGTAGCCCTTAAAACCTTTGAGAAACCGGCAGGGGTGTTTGCCCGCCCGGGTGGTCTGGTAATCATAAAGGACAATTGACGGTCCTTCCCGCCCGGTACGGTAAAGCCAGAGATATGATTTGGTGGTGGCTTCCCGCCCGGGTTCCTGCAGCACCTGTAAGGTGGTCTCGTCGGCATGGAGGATGTCTCTTGTAAGCAGGTGTTCATGGAGACGGTCGTAAATAAGGGTTAAGTAGGTGTTAGCTCCATGAAGTACCCAGTTGGCCATTGTCTGCCGGGAAAGGTCTATACCCAAACCTTTAAACTGTTGCTCCTGGCGGTAGAGGGGTAAGCCTACCCCGTATTTCTGGGTCATGATATAGGCCAGGAGGGAGGGAGATAAGGGGCTTCCGGGAAGTACAGGCGCCGGCATCGGTGCCGTGACAACGGGGGTACTTATCTCTTCTTTCTCGCAGCGGCGGCAGGAATAGACGTAGCGCACATGTTTGACCACTTTCACCTGGGCCGGGATAATTTTGAGCTCTTGCCGCACCTCGCGGATTAACCCCCGCAGATTGGACATATGCACCCGACATTAAGCTCTCTCGCAATTTTTCTTCAAGTTTTAAAGGGGCAAAGGCTTTCGAATACGCACCAATTTACGTCACACCCTCACGGGATGTCTGGGCTGCAATCCTGTCTCGATATGACGACGGTAAAACTTGGCCGGCGACAGGTAGTGCAAACTGGAGTGCAACCGGCGGTTGTTGTAACGGCTAACGAATTCTACGACCGCCTGATATGCCTCCGCATAGGTCCCAAACTCGCCCATCGACAAGCATTCATCCTCAAGAAGCCGATGGTACGATTCGATATATGCGTTCATATTCGGTGTCTTGGGCGGTATTCTCTCGTGTAGGACATTCCATCGCTCACACTCCGATTCAAACAGATGACTTACAAACTGGGGTCCATTATCCGAACGGATGATGGGTAATGGTAAATTCCTTTGAAGAATCTGACGTTTCCATAATGCTGCTCGAAAAGTTTCAACGGCATGTCTGGCTTCACAGGTTAGACCAATATGATAGCCCACAATCTGCCTGTCATAGACGTCAATGTACGACAGCACAAAGAAAAACCGGTCTTCTCCTGCAATGTACCCGTACTTCACATCGACCTCCCAGAGCTGGTTTGGCGCTGTGATAGTGCGGTTCTGGGCCAAATTCCGCGGGTGTTTCCGACGGAGGTTCCGTTGTGGCCGCAGAATATCCAGTTCCTTACACAGGCGGTATACCTTTTTCTCGTTCACCACCAGCTCATGATCTTGTCGAAGCATATGAGTGAGCTTACGGTACCCGTAGGCGTAACCATCACCGGAAATAGACTCCATAATCCATTCCTTAATCTGTTCATCACTTACCTTGCGGCCGCCCATAGTCAGTGAATGACCAGGAAACGGACGTCCACCTGAAGTGGTATGCGGTTTTGGTTCATTTGTTAATTGATAATAATAGGTGGATCGGGAAACCCCCACTATGCGCAGCACGAGAGTAGCGTTGTACCCGGCTGTGATCCACTTGTGCGCAATGGCTACTTTATCTGCAAGTGAGGGTTGGCTTTTTTTAATAGGTCACGTAATATAGCAATTTCAAGGTCTTTTTCGCCCAGAAGTTGCTTTAGATGGGTATTCTGTTTGTCTAACTCACGGTTCTCTGCAACGAGTCGGGCGTGTTCCTGCTGAGTAACGTGGGTGGCGTTTCCCTTTGGGCTACTGCCTTGCATGGGTTGGCCGGCTTTGTACTGACGAACCCATCGGCTGACAATATTCGGCCGGATATCATACTTCCGAGCAACGACAGAATTATTTCCGGCAGCGATGGCCTGTTCGACGACCTGGCGCTTGAACTCTAGGGTAAATTTCCGACGTTCCACTTGAACAACCTCCTGACCTTATAGTCTCATGAATTTGGAAGATTGTCCAATCTAATTTCGGGGCTTAAGAGCTCGGTGCTCATCTCATGTAAAGGACCGCCACAGGCAGGACAGACCTGCTCTTCTTCCGGCAGGCGGTGCTCTACTACTTCTACCGGCAGATCTTCCAGGTTCATCTCCCGGCGGGTACGCCCTTTACGGCGCTGGTAGGTGATGGTTTCTAAATCAGGTTCTCTTTCTTCCGGCCGGGCTTCCACTTCCGCCTCATTAAAAAGCAAGAGCTGCTCAGGTAAAGGTTCAGTCCGTTCGCTGGAAACACCGAATTGCCGCTTTTTACTCAAACGAAACTGTTCCATAAACCAGTTTAGCTTGGCGGTCAGTTCCGCGTTTTGTTGTTCCAGCTGCATACATAGCTTTTCCAGCTGAACACAGCGCTCTTGCAGCTCTTCTATAGTCATGGCAGCGATAGATTGCGAAGTAGTATTCATAAATAAAAAATTCGACGAAACTCGTCGAATTCCTCTAGAATCAACCACAAAGTGAAAATATTTCTTTCTGGCGATTCCTATTACACGATGGTGCGTGCTTTTACCTCGGGATGGGCTTTAGGCTGTTTTAAGGGGAGACCGTCAAGCAGCCAGCGGAGTTCCCGGCGGCTTATGGTGATGGTGGAAGAAGCGGTTCCTCCCGGCCATAGGAATTTGCCCTTCTCCAGCCGGCGGTAATAAAGCCAGAACCCATTGTGCTCCCAGTGGAGGATCTTTAGTTTATCCCTATTGCGGTTACAGAAAACGAAAAGGCAAGAAGAGAAGGGGTCCAGCTCGAACCCTTCCTTGACCAGCACCGCTAACCCGTCAATGGACTTGCGTAAATCTGTGGCACCGCAGGCGAGATAAACCCGGTCGATGCCTGTTTCGTTTAGCATAATGCTATCAGCGCCTTAATCACCTGAGAAAGCAGGGTGGGATCAAAGCCGGGTCTTACCTCAATGGTGGCCGGTCCTATTTTGACCAATAGAGCTTGTTCTCGGGAACCTTTCTGGCTTATTTCTACCGGCAGCCACCGGTTTGTTATCACCGGGGAAACTTCATTCTGGTTTTTATATTTCCGCAGCCAGTACCATAATTGCCTGGGGCTGACGCCTTCTTGTGTGGCGCACCACTCCTTGACACTCTGTCCGCTCTTCTGGTACGCGGTTATCCGGTCCTCCCACAACTTTTGCCGTTCGGCTTTGGTCATAATAAATAACCTCCTCAGAGTATTTTCTGAAGAGGATTATCTCCTAAAGTTGGGTATGATGCCAAGGTGGGTTGTATTTGACGCTTACGTTTATGCCGCAGGCCGTACCCTTGCCGGACCGGCCAGGGCGGCGGTATAATCCGAGGCCAGCCGGAAGGCCAGGCTTTAAATTAAGGCAGCATGTACGCTTTAGCGTTCCTGCTGCCAACCGCGTCAATCTGTTAGAATTAAATCTACCTCACCCGGCTTTGGTCCGTGATCCCCGAAGAGAGCTGTTTGAGGTTGACGCATAAATGGCTCATGCATCCGGTGGATACGCTTTCTAGAAAAAATTTCCCGCAGTACTTCTTCTGTTACCTGCAAAGTGAACTCTCTGGCATCTGTACGCACATAGATGACAGCATCTGGGGCAAGAAGTTCTGCCGCGGCCGCAAATACAGTTTGCAGAAGTTCGCGGTACTTTTTTTGGTTGTTATACCGGCTTTCTTTTGCCCACTGCTCGCTGACCTCCCTAGGAAACTGTGGCCCTCCCAGCAACCAGTATCGAAGCCAGTGGTCGTAGTAATAACAGGTAAGGCCGTAATATGGAGGCGAGGTAAGCAATAAGCGATACCTTCTTCCTGGAGGAGGGGTGTGAGCTGGTAGGACATCGCGCGCGTCCCCCAATTGAATTTCGCCTGTGCCGTACCCTTTAAGCGTGCCCCACGCGTAGCGCCACCGAATACGCTTAGCCAAGAATTCCACTGGTTCAAACTGAGGAGGTTGCATCCCACGCTCTTTCCACCAGCGAATCGAGTAATCCGGTGCCATGGATTTTTGCTGGCGCATCTGGTTAGAAAGAGCTTGGCCGCGCTTGCCGTGGAGGTAAAGAAGTATAAAGGCCATTAAGGTGCAATCAACGGGATCTTCCCTCCATATGAGAAGATCCCGGGCCGCTAAGAGAAAACGACGAACGGGCGCTGAAAAACACCAATGATAAAACTCGGGTAGTGCCTCTGCCTGTTCCTCGTATTCTCCCGCCTTCATCCCCACCTCTTCAAGACGCCGAATAACTGCTTCAACATCCGCAGGAGCAATTTTAACCCTACCGTATAACCATCCAACCGGGTTGATTTCCACACCGAACCCCCAACGTCCCAATGCCATAGCTACAGATACACTTGTCCCCCGCCCGGCAAAAGGGTCAAGAACCCCGTCTCCTGGTGCAGTGTAGGAATGCACAATTCTTAATACGAAGTCCACCGGAAACATCGCGTAATAGGGGCCGAAAGAAAGCCAACGTGCAGCGCTACGTGGTACAGTTGGCGTTTCTAGTCTAGTCATGACTGCACACCAACCCCCTAACTAACTCCTCTAGGACGCGCATTCCTAGTCCCCTAGCAATTGTTGCCCGTGCATGTGCTTCTACGAGCGGTACCAGAGCATCAGGATATCGTGACGACACCAGAAGGTCTAGCAACGCAAGTACCTCTCCAAGTCTCGGAAACTGCTCAGCGCGGGCCACCGAAAGATCGGCGTCAGCTTCCCGGAAAAATGGTGTCATTCCAACAATCCGCGCCCCCGAACGCGTTTTATAAAAGAACTTCCTACCAAAGTAAGTCTGGTATCCATACGGCCGCTCACTCCCGGATAGGACTATATGAGTTTTAATATATCGGTCGGTCAGAAGCAAGGCTGTTCCTGGAGGAAATAGTCCCGGTGAGCCGCCGACGTGTGTATCTAGACGGATAAAATGGTCCATGAAAGCACCGGATTTCTCGATTCCCAAGAGCAAAAGATCAAAGCCAGTAACTTTTTTAACCACTTCGTTTATTCGCCGAAGTTCCTTAGTAATTGCATCTTTCAACCAGGCCGGATGCCCGAATACCGCGAGTGGTCCGTCGATTATAAGAGCGATCTGAGACAAACTATCTAGCCAGCCCTTTTGCTCCAAAGTTCTCAGGAAGTTAACCAGAAGAAGCCGTTCCACAACCTGCATAACCTCGCCATATGCTTCGCCACTTGGCCCTGTGGGATTAAAGGCTTCATGGATCCGAAGTCCATCCGTAGAATAAAGGGGACGATTTAAGCTACAGGAGCATACGTAGGCACCGGGCTTACGTTCCAACGTCCGATCCTCTTTCTTACAATCTTCATATGGACACTGAGCATCTCTGGTGTAGCTTTTATACTCAAGTAGAGCTTGATAGGTTTCGAGTAAGGACTCGCCTTCTTCAACCGTCCGTATATCATTCAATGCCTCGAAAAGCTGGCGACGAAAAGAGTGTTTGGGGTCCAGATCGTCCCTGCGGTGCACATTGCAGCCAGGTAATACAAACTCACCTGCTCCCGTTCGCACCGTTCGATCGACTCTTGGCGGCGGCGGAAACTTTTCCTCGGACAAATACTTAATTTGTTCAAGATCCAAAAGGACCAAAGCTATCGATACAAAGCCTACTTCCGCTCCTGGAAAGCCGTTTTCTACAGGTACCCTCGTTGAGCTTCCATCAATTGCAACAACAAAACGCGGAAGGCACTCGGGATGCAACCCTTCTACACGAGTTAATCCTTCCGCATTATCTGCAAGTGCTCTTTGCTCAGGCGGGCGAACAATACACTGCCCAAGAAATCCTTGAACCTTTTCGCTGTTAGCTATTCTCGAGAGAGCGATATAACTAGTGTGTTCGCTCTCGTAAGGCATTACCACTCAACTCCTGCTTAAAATACTTGTACTCCCGGTTTCTTCCTAACCCACCCTTTAAGGTACTGTGAACCGGTCAACCTGAATCGGTACTACGTAAGGGTTAGAGAGCGTCTTAAGCCGCAGAAAACCCTGATCCTGCGCCCTCAGGATGGACGCCTGAAAATCTGCAAAGTCATAAAACTTCGCCAGTTCCCTTACTTCTTCAGTGTTATTGAGATGCCCGATAAACCAATTACTGGTATTTTTTAGAACACTCTTGTGGATATTCGAAACTTCCTGTGTCGCATAGGCCAACCCTATATGTAACTTTGCCCCCTCTTTAGCCACACGGAGCCATATGCTCCGTGGGTCCTGCGGGTCAAACTCTGCACCGCTCGGCAGAAGGTTATGTGCTTCTTCCACATATACAATTACATCTGGCGGATTTTTACCCGTGGAAAAAATTTGCTGGTGAATTCGAAAGAGGCTCTCCATTACGCGGTCAGCTTGCCTTTGGTTAAACTCAGGGTTACCAAGAGATTGGTCAATAATTACCAGCCGTCCTTTGTGGAGGTCATCTATAATCATTTCCGCAAAGTCTCGGTCAACAGTATCAGTATGGAACTTCATGGCACGGCGAACCAACATTGGACCATTCTTCTGTGCAAACATTCCTAGAATCCCGAGAAGGTCCTCTTCCGCCCAAGCAGAACCTGAGGAGCTTTTATTTATATACTCATTGTTGAAGGTCTTATATATCGGATCATGCACAATAAACTCGTACAGAAAAATCAGTGCTTCGGCAAGTTGCTCCCAGGTAACTCTATCACCTCTGCTAACATTTTCAAGCACCGTCGCGGCAAATTTCGCAATTTGCTCTTTCTCGCTCTGCTTCATAGCTTTAATAAAATCGCTTCCGAATAATCCTTTTCCACGGGGAATATGATTTCTGGGGACAGCGAATCCAGCCTTAGCGAGTAGAGCACGATATGCCAAACACCGGCGTCGGTACCTAGTCACCGTACCGGGATCAGCTCCCTCTCTTGGTTCCTCCAGCGATGCACTTCTAAAAGCCTCTACGTAGCGTATCCCTTTCTCACTGGCTAGTTCGTTATCAATAATCGATTTTCCCAAAGCAAGCATCCTATCCTCATAAAAATTTACTTTCATCAACCGCCTATCAGAGTCGTTAGGATGAGCTTCAGTACCATACGTTACGATGTCTTCTCTTACACCACTTGGATGAAGTTGCCATAGGTTCTTTAGCGCCCCACGGTCCTGAACGTTTTCGTTCGCATACTCTCCGTTATAGTCAAAGATAATTTGGCCGATTCTGCCATGATCCAGATTCCTGTACCGTAGCTCGAACACTGATCTAACCATGATTTTAACGGTATTTGATTTGCCCGAACGCGTCATACCAAAGAGAGCGGTTTTTTGACGGAGCAAATCCGTCGGATTGAGGTTGACCCTTACCTCATCAATCCCATGTCCCTTGCGGTCTGAAGATGCGTATCTAACTCTTCCAATCTCCACTTTCTCCTCGCGAAGTGGGTGATCAGCAAGACGGGTTGGATCGCGGTAGTTGGCAATAATCTCAAGAGCCTTTTTTGTAGCTTTGTAGACTTTCAGGGCATACGCGGCGTAGTAATTAGAAATATCTGAGCCAAAACGCCGTACCAGATCGCCGTTATCTAGGCGGTCCACGTAAAATGTACCCAGTACCCGGCACTTTAAACCTGCAAAAGATAGTATATTTCGCGTATGTAAATCAACCTGATCGCGATCCCAGTAACGTTCCTGCTCAGCTGTTCGCTGGGCCGCCTCAACCCGGATCTTAAAAGCTTCTGAGTCGTGCGGTAAAGAAGCGGGGCCTTGAACCCGGAGTAAAATTACACTCGCATCTTCATTGTTCCATTCGTAGGTAGGCCCCAGTTGTTTTCTTGTAGCCACCAGGAAACACTGACTTGGCAAACCACCTACTTGCTCTCGGTAATGGTCGTGAACTTGTACAATTGCCTCATCATATGATAGGGAAACAACTTCTCCTACATAGCAGTCGTTCTGGATTAAAGGGTCTAGAAGTTCAGCTACTCGCCTTTTTTCACGCTCTTCCCTTGCTTCTTCAATAGCCTTAATAACATCGGACAACTTACTCCCTCCCTATGCATAACGTTTCATTGCTTATGCAATTTCCTCCGGCACTGCGCTCCCCTATCTTTACCTCCATTTTAGCCAAAGGCTACCAGTTTATCAAGCTTCCTTAAATTCCCTAATCGTCAAGGACGTTATCCCGCACCTACAGTCTGAAACTTTCCTACCTCACTTCTTACACGCAAGCTTCTTAACCTGGGTAGAGTGTCGGCCTCCATTACTAACTTCCTACCTGCTAAAGTCCCGCACCTCATACTTAGCCATGTTAGATACCCCCCTTCTTGTTTTGGCTTTCGACCTATGACCTTCCAGTCTTAAATGCAAAGTACAGTCGGCCAACGGGGAGGTAAGGGCAGCCCGCATGGCCGGGCCGAGGAATAAATGGAGGGGACCAGCCCGGAGGGCGGGGCGGAGGCCGTTTATGCCGCAGGCCGCACCTTTGCCGGACTGGCCAGGGCGGCGGTATAATCTAAGGCTGGCCGGAAGGCCCGGAGGCTAAAATTAAGGCAGCAGGTGCGCGCAAGCCGCTCCTGCTGCCCACCGCTGTTGCCTTACAAAAGGGCTCCCGCTACGTCAGGCCGAAGGCCGTTTAGACGTTACGGCGACCACCCTCCACCTTACCCAAAACGGTTTCTTTTTCTCCCTGGCCTGGGGCAATACCGGCCGCAAAAGTTCTGTAAGTATTTCATCCGGCATACAGAAAGGATCGGGATGGTACGGCATCACATATGCTTTTAACTCCGGGATTCTCCTTATTTCCTTTACATCCCGTTCCGCCGGGGCAACCAGGGCCAGGCGGAATGAAGATAACGGCTCAATTTTTAGCAAGTCGCCCCAGCGCCACCTGGCGGCGCTAGCTACCAGGACGGCCAGGTTGGATCTAAAAGCCTCCCTGGCCCTCTTTTTGTCAGCTACACCTAAATCGCGGACAATATATTCATACCTCCCGGCGCTCAACTCCGCCAAAAGCTCATCAAATATAAAATTACCATCCCCTTCTATGAATTTGTCAACCTCGGTTTTAGCAAAAGGAAACACATCAAAGCCTTTTATACGCCAGGCTTTGCTTACCCGCCCGGGTCCTGCCTTGATAATTTTTAGGTAATCCTGCATTACCGGCTCCTGGCTGTCTTCCACCAGGGCTACATTATGGCCCTGCCTGGCTAAAAAAGCGCTTATGGCCAGGGCGGTATGGGTGCAGCCTAAACCCGGCGCGGCCCCGGCCACGGCAATAGTCACCACCCCTACCGGTCGCTGCTCTATGACCACTTTTTCCTTTACCTGTTCTTCTTCAGTTAAGCCAGTCATGATATGCCACCTGGCAGCCTGGGCATAAGTAGCCGGGGTATTAGTAAGAGACTGAGCGACTAAATCTCCCCAGTCGGCCTCAACCGGGCCGTCTATTATGTCATACACCCCCAGCCCGACAAGCCTTGCCACCGTCGCATCCCCCGGCTGCCTGCCGGGCGCCAGCAAGAATATCCTTGTATAGGGCCTGGCTATGCGGTAACCCTGGACAGCGGCCACCAGGTCCGGCCCCGGGCCGGCATCTATATCGAGGATCAGGGCGTCAGCCGCCACCCTGGCGGCAGATTGGAGGGCATTACGAATGCCAAAGGAATCCATAGTCCCGGCCTGGTCGTATACCACTTCGCCGTGTTCTTTCACGGCTTTTCTCACCTGCTCCGCCCTGGCCGGGGTAAGGATTAAAGCAAGTATCATAATAACTACTCCTTTCATTCACCTAAATTAACATCAAAAAATAATAAAGCCCGGTAAAAACCTGTATCTTCGGATAGGCACTATAGCCATATAGGGTTGCTCCGGCACTTTTACCATTTCCCTAGAGGTTTTTTATTTTCTCTGGTAGGATGTGGAACGATGAATGACGAATATAATTAAATAAGTCTTTTATTTACGTGTTTCCTCTTAAGCCCCGAAATTAGATTGGACAATCTTCCAAATTCATGAGACTATAAGGTCAGGAGGTTGTTCAAGTGGAACGTCGGAAATTTACCCTAGAGTTCAAGCGCCAGGTCGTCGAACAGGCCATCGCTGCCGGAAATAATTCTGTCGTTGCTCGGAAGTATGATATCCGGCCGAATATTGTCAGCCGATGGGTTCGTCAGTACAAAGCCGGCCAACCCATGCAAGGCAGTAGCCCAAAGGGAAACGCCACCCACGTTACTCAGCAGGAACACGCCCGACTCGTTGCAGAGAACCGTGAGTTAGACAAACAGAATACCCATCTAAAGCAACTTCTGGGCGAAAAAGACCTTGAAATTGCTATATTACGTGACCTATTAAAAAAAGCCAACCCTCACTTGCAGATAAAGTAGCCATTGCGCACAAGTGGATCACAGCCGGGTACAACGCTACTCTCGTGCTGCGCATAGTGGGGGTTTCCCGATCCACCTATTATTATCAATTAACAAATGAACCAAAACCGCATACCACTTCAGGTGGACGTCCGTTTCCTGGTCATTCACTGACTATGGGCGGCCGCAAGGTAAGTGATGAACAGATTAAGGAATGGATTATGGAGTCTATTTCCGGTGATGGTTACGCCTACGGGTACCGTAAGCTCACTCATATGCTTCGACAAGATCATGAGCTGGTGGTGAACGAGAAAAAGGTATACCGCCTGTGTAAGGAACTGGATATTCTGCGGCCACAACGGAACCTCCGTCGGAAACACCCGCGGAATTTGGCCCAGAACCGCACTATCACAGCGCCAAACCAGCTCTGGGAGGTCGATGTGAAGTACGGGTACATTGCAGGAGAAGACCGGTTTTTCTTTGTGCTGTCGTACATTGACGTCTATGACAGGCAGATTGTGGGCTATCATATTGGTCTAACCTGTGAAGCCAGACATGCCGTTGAAACTTTTCGAGCAGCATTATGGAAACGTCAGATTCTTCAAAGGAATTTACCATTACCCATCATCCGTTCGGATAATGGACCCCAGTTTGTAAGTCATCTGTTTGAATCGGAGTGTGAGCGATGGAATGTCCTACACGAGAGAATACCGCCCAAGACACCGAATATGAACGCATATATCGAATCGTACCATCGGCTTCTTGAGGATGAATGCTTGTCGATGGGCGAGTTTGGGACCTATGCGGAGGCATATCAGGCGGTCGTAGAATTCGTTAGCCGTTACAACAACCGCCGGTTGCACTCCAGTTTGCACTACCTGTCGCCGGCCAAGTTTTACCGTCGTCATATCGAGACAGGATTGCAGCCCAGACATCCCGTGAGGGTGTGACGTAAATTGGTGCGTATTCGAAAGCCTTTGCCCCTTTAAAACTTGAAGAAAAATTGCGAGAGAGCTTAATGTCGGGTGCATATGTCCAATCTGCGGGGGTTAATCCGTTTCCAGGAAAATGCATTATACAGGCCATATTAACACCCGCGCAAAAAGATCCTGTTATTACTTGGGAATATCCTTTTTCCGCCCATAACCCCAGCGGTAAAGGCGTCTTAGAACTAAAAAACCAGCACTCTGTAAAGGCGCCGTCCTTAAAGCGTTTAAGGAAAAAGTTATCTATGGGTATTGGACATATAGCGAACGCCGGAAAAGCCAATATTCGCGAACGCTTCCATAATGCCAACAAAACCCTTGCCTTATTTTCATCCATTACGCTTTCCGGTTCAATTAAGAAAATAAAAGCGTTACTTGGGTGGGTGTCGTCGATATACCTTAAAAAGTTTTCTAAAGTAAACTCATGGTTGGCAAAAGTAATTTTTTTTGCTGTGGAAGCAATCAAAGGAACCTGGTTTTCACAAGCGTATTGGGTTATTGTCTGTTTTAGAGTTGGCATCACTTTACCAAGCAAATCATCTTCAATACAGCAAAATACCCGATGGGTAGCTCTGTTCCAGCCAATGCTAACTTCGCCTATAAAAATCTCGCCCAACTTCACTTTGTCACCTCCAGGGAGGAATTAAATATTTTTAAGGATACTTTCAAAAAACTGGTTGCGAAAGTTTTAGGCCTTTATACTGAGCAAGATCTTTTTACCAAAACCTATGAAGCCTCTTTTAAGTGTCGATTAGAAGAAAGAGCCAAATATACTAAGGAAGTCGCCGTACTATTTAAAGAGGCGACCGAAAAACTATTGAAGAACAGCTTTTCTTGGTTTCATTTCTATGGAATTTTCCCATTCACAGATAAGCAAGGAACCCTATATCTCGCAATTGTAAAGATCGGCCATCCAAACACTCCATCCTATTTTGACGATTGTGAAGTCGAAGTAATTAACCCACTTTTCCCCTCACAAAGGGTAGGCCAGTTATATTTCGAGATCGCTGGAGAAACTGTTCACATCATAGATCTTGTTGTTACAAAGCAGGGGGTAGGAATAGGAAGTTTCTTGCTGAATCTAATGGAACAAATAGTCAGTAATTTCGGCGTTAAAAAGATTACTGGTTGGCTATCCCCTGCCGACATTGAAAACCGTGATATTCAGATTCACTTCTACAAAAAAAACGGGTATTCTTGTAAGTTCAGTGATTCCATGCGGCAATCGGGGTCAATCAAAAAATTACTATGAATTTAACCCCTACAACTCCCTTCTTTCCCTTTCTATAAGCCTTTTCACCACCGTAATTACCCTTTCCGTGCTATACCCCTGCCCTACGGCAACCGCCCCGGCCAGTAGGGCCAATTCCGGAGTGATAACCTGCCGGGAGACCTCCCGGTTCCCTCCAAAAAGAATTTCCGCCAGCAGCAAAAGGCGCTGAGCCTTGAGCAAGGCATATTCCTTTATAGGCACCTTCAGCGCCAGGTTTCCTGGGTCTACAAGGGCCAGGGCCTGCCTGGCCACTTCGGCGTTTTTCCTGGCAAGGTCTACCGCCTCCAGATGGGCGGCATAAACCTGGACGGTATGTTCATATTTGCTTGCCTCATTCATCTTCTCACCCTCCATTCGTTTACTTAAAGTAATTAATCGGGTTGACCGGCTGGCCGTGTACCCTGACCTCAAAATGCAGGTGCGGCCCTGTGCTCTTGCCCGTGCTGCCGCTGTAAGCGATCACGTCGCCGGCTTTGACCTGCTGCCCCCTCTGGACGGCTATTTGGGACAGGTGGGCGTAGATGGTTACCATGTCACCGTGCTCAATGTAGATAGCATAACCGAAGTTCCCCATCCACCCGGCCACTACCACTACACCGTCGGCGGCGGCATGGACTGGTGTCTCAAGGGGCGCGGCGATGTCCACTCCGGTGTGGAAGCTGCCATTGCCGTTTACAGGATCTATCCTGTAGCCGAAAGGCGAAGTGATGGTGTTGATGCCCGGCGCAGGCCACTTGAGGCTTCCCTCCACTGGCGTCCACCCGGACGGTACATCCGGCTCCGTACCCAGGAGGAAGGAAAGGTCCACCTGCAGGATGTTCTTCACCTTCTCCCGCTGCTTGGCGTTAAACCTTAAATCATCCAGGACTTCATCCAGAGAACGCAGCCGGTAGGTCGGGTAGCTGGTACAACTCGGCGAGTCGCCGCCGTCGCACACCTGGCAGCTCCCGGACTTTTCGATAAACATCCGGGCCAATTCTTCCGCCCTGCCGGAATTGGCCTTGCGGAAGTCCTGATCCAACCGCACCGCATCAATGGCTAGCAAAGGCTGCCAGTCTACGGTAACCCCCGGGTCGCAGGGGGATTTAGTGCTGTCGCTTACCACCTTGGCCGCATTAACGTAAATCATCACCTGCTCCGGGGAAGCGATGGGCACCCGTTCCCAAATAGTGATTGGCCCTGCAAAAAACAGGGTCAATATGGCAACCGGCACAAGAATTATAACTAGCACCCACTTGACGGCCTTCTCCGGCTCCGGCAGGAGGGCCAGGGCCGCCCGGGCAATCATCCCCGCCGGGGCGGCCATCACTGGCCGCCTCCCGTGAGGTAGGGCATCTCGTAAGGCGCGGCCTCGATCCGCACCTGCACCCGCTGGGTCCCGGCCACCAGTAAGCCCTCGCCGCGCTTGGCCGAAGCCAGAAGGTCATGCTCCGCTTCCGAGAGGTTCATCAGGGTGGTGATGGCTTCCAGGTCCTTTTCCCCCTGAGCCAATAGCAGCTTATAGGTAGGGTTATCAAGCAGCGCCTGGCCGTGGCGGGCCACCTCCGGGGCCAGAAAGTCGATCACGTTCTGAGAGATGACCACCAGGCCGCCCATGTACTTGCGGATGCGTTTCGAGGTGTCCCGCAGGAAGGCCAGGGCCTGGGGCGTCTGGGGATCCACCAACAGCCAGGCTTCATCCACGATCAGTAGGGTCCTTTCCTGGCGGTCCTTTTCAATCTGGTGCCAGGCAAAGGACAGGACGTTGAAGTACTGCGCCCGGCGGACGGCATCATCCGCGTTCTGCAGGTCGTGGACATCCAGGATGATCAGGTCGCTGTCGGCAGATGCCGTGGTCGGCCCGGCCCATAAGGAAGCGTCGGCCCCTTCTGCCGCCCGGCGCAGGAGTACCGCCAGGCGGCCGTAAGTATCCGGGCTTTCTCCCGCTCGGGCGGCGACATAGGCGTAAAGTTCCCTGGTGGTGGGCCATTTCTCCGCGGGTATATCCGCCGGGTCGGTCTGCCAGCCGATACCCGTCTGGCGGTAGACCTCTACCAGGGCTTCTTCCAGGGCCGCCCTCTCCAGGTCGTTTAAATCCCGCAGGTAGAGGGAAAAGAAGGTCCGCAGAGTCTGCAGGTGCAGGGCCAGGGGTCCCCTGGCGGTCACCCTTTCTTCCTCCCCTTCTTCGTCGTCCAGGGGTACCGGCCGTACCTGCAGGGGATTGATGCGCCCTTTCCCCCCGGCGCAGTTGATCCAGGCCCCATCCAGGAGGCGGCACATCTCCCGGTACTCCCGTTCCGGGTCGATGATGATCACCCTGGCCCCCCGGGCCAGTTCTCGCAAAATGAGCATCTTCACCGCAAAAGATTTACCCGCCCCGGGCTTGGCCAGGACGGTCCAGTTGGAATTCGTCCTGTCACCGCCCCGCTGCCAGATGTCCACCAGCACCAGTCCGCCGTCCCGGTCGCGGCCCAGGACCACGCCGCTGACGTCGTTAATGCCGGAAGCAGTAAAAGGAAAACTGGCGGCCACCGTCTCCGCCGGCATGTTTCTCGCCCCGGCGTCTTTGATGCCTGGAGGCAATAAAGCCCAAGGCCCTACCGCCTTCAATCCTTCTTCCTGCCGGAATACGGCCACCCTTCCCCGCATCCCGGCGGCGGCCAAGGCCGCTTCCACTTGCCTGGTCCTCCGGTCCAGGGCTTCCTGGTCCGGGGCCAGGACCAGGAGAACAACAGTCACGTAGAAAACCTGCTGCTGTTCCTGGTCAATCTTTCTAAGCAGCTCCTGGGCGTCCTTCAGAGCCTGCTCCGTGCGCTGCATCACCAGGGCGTTGCCCCCCAGCTCCAGCCGACCAGTGTACTCGCCTATGGCCCTGTTGATGCTTAATACCAGGTTCGCCGGGTCGGTAGGGGTCACGTGGATGGAAGCCACCACTCCCGGCATCCCAGCCACCCGGGCCAGCCACGCCGGGCCTACCCGCGGGGGATAATCAGTTATGACCATCACCCTGGCCAGCTGCTCACCGAAAGTTATTTGCCTGGGACCAAAGTCAAGCGCCTGTGGAGCCAGAACATCAAGAAGACCAAAGAATGTGGGCGCTTGTTGGGTTTGCGCTTTATACTTGCTCATTTACCGAATCACCCCTGTATGTTATACTAAATGTATAGCAAATTCCCGGGAGGTCTTAATATGACCGAAAAAACACGTCTCAAAGCTATAAGATTTCCCGAATACCTCGTCCGGGACTTAAGCAAGCACGTTAGACGGGGCAAACAAAGCGACTTCATTATCAGGGCCACCGAAGAAGCTCTCCTGCGGTTGAAGCAGGCGAAAGCCCTTAAGGAGTACCAGGGTGTATTTACCCCTGACGAATACCCTGAATTTAGAGACCGGGAAAGCATCGAAGCATGGGTAAGAAACTTGCGCCAGGAAGCAGAAGAAAGGCTGGCCAGGTGGTCGCGAGATGAAAAATAAAACCCCGGTCAAAGGCTTTTTGCTGGACACTACGGCCTTAATTGATTTCTTGCGCGGCGACAAACACACCATCGCCCTTCTTGAAGTCCTCAAAGATAAGGCTCCCTTGGCCGCCTGCCCCATAACTGTGGCCGAAGTTTTTTCCGGGGCCCGGGAAAAGGAGCTCCTCGTAGTAGAACGGTTTCTCTCCAGCCTGAAGTTTTACCCCATAGACTACGAATCCTCCCGCCTGGCCGGCCGCTGGCGTTACACTTATGCCAGAAAAGGCATCACCCTTAGCCTGCCCGATACCCTCATAGCGGCCGTAGCCCTCCGCAACAACCTGGCTCTGGTAACGGCAAATGACAGGCATTACCCCATGGAGGAACTGATTATCATCACCCACTAAGCACTGGCGGCAGGTAGGGACCGGCGAATAGAGGCGGCCGCTCAAAAGCCGCCTGGGCAGGATGGGTAAAAACAAAGAGCAGGTCAATGATTTCCTGGTCGCTGCATACCCTTACCTTTAAGCCGGACCGTTCCAGGTTGCTTGCCAGTTCATGCGCCCTTTGCAGGACTTCTACCTGCTCCTTCCCCGGAAGCAAAATGTAATATCTTCTTTCCAGCGCCTCCCCGCTGGCCACTAGAGTAGCCACGTAGCGGGTATATTCCTGCAGGAGCTTCTTCCGCGCCGGGTTGCCAGTCTCCCGGGCCAGGTCCTGCAAGCCTTTGAGGTAGGCGTCCAGGTCCACCGGCCGGCCCAGGGAAAGGATTTGGAAGGCCTCCCGCTGGCCGTTCAGGGCTTCGTGGACAGCGGTAATGACGCGCATCTTCTCGTTCTCCGATTTCAAGGCCAGGTTGAAGGGCTCAACCTTCAAGACCGCCACCACCTGGCCGTCTTTCCTGGTTATTACCCCGCCGGCAATGTCCTTCCAGGGCAGCCAGTCCTGGACCGCTTTCCTGGCCGCCGTATTATCAACCTGTTGCTGTTTGGGAGGTTTCTTTTTCACCGGTAGTTTGAAAGCCATATCCTCACTCTCCTTTGGTCACGTATAGATACCGCCGCTGGGCCATAGACCAGCGCCGCCACTGCTGGATGAGGTCCAGGAGGCTCAGGCCGTTCGGCCCCTGTTTGGTGACGAAGAAGGCCAGTCCCGGCGGCAGGACGAAGAGGACGAAGCGGACTACGGATTTGGTAAACAAGCCGGAAAGGAAAAACAACGCCAAACCCACTAAAGCCCCGGCAACTACTGCCGCCAGCTCAAACCAGCCGAAGCCGGGGAAAAACTCGAATTTAGCCGATACATTTCTGGGTATCAGGTACATGCGTTAAATTAACACCTCCTGCCTTTAAACTTTTACATTACTCCCCATGCCTTGCCCCATAACCTGCCTATCAGCAAGCCCAGGGCCAGGCCTGGCAAGGCTGCCGAAAAGCGCCACACCCATTCTTTAAACCTGATGCCGCAGTATTTAGCGCCCGCGCTGGCACATGCAACGTAGTGTGAGCTAAGACCACCTGAAGCGACAGTAAGCCAGCTGTAGACAAATTGGCCGGGACCAAAGGAATAATTCATTAAATCAAAGAAAACGGCGCCTAATACCATCCAGAAAGAGGCAAAAAGCCCGTCAAAGAATATACGCATGATAGAGGTGCTGTAACGGTAGAGGGAATAACCCGGGAGTAAAGATATTCCAGCAACAAAAATCAGGTATAATAGAGCGCCCGCGCCGAAAAGAGCAGTCATCGCTAATCTACCCCCTCATGAACACCCTCCGCATGATATACATGGTCCCTGCCGTCTGGCCGGCGTGGCTCATAGCCCCTCCTAAACCGGTATGGTAGGCGAACTGCCGCAGGACGGCAGGGGTCTTGAAGGCCACCCAAAGCCAGCCGATCAGAAGGAACAACTTCAACACGTCGGAGTTAAAGGTAAAGGTCATGGTGGTCGCGAGAAACCCCTTCATCATGAAGGTCTGCAGGGCCTGGGAACTGGACAGGACCACCAATTCCCGCCACCACACCGCCGCCACCCCTTCATCGGCCCTGGTCAAACCCACCGCCATAATCGGTCCCACGGCGGCTAGGGCGGCCACCTCGACCGCCCGGATGCCGGTCTGGATGAGGATCAAGGCCCAAATAACGATAGCAGCGATAGCGGTAATCATGATCAGGAAGGGCGTCGTGCCCACGGAAACGATGGTGTCGATAAAGTTGGCCGGGTTGGGATTCACTGCCGAGAGGTTGGCCACGCTCTGGGCCAGGTCGTTGCCCCAGGTGTAAACGGTCTTCACCAGCCAGGGCCCGGCGCCGATGACGGCTGCAGCCATGGCGGTGCGCTTTAACAGCCCTCCCGGGTCTGCCCCCGGATCGCCGTGGGTATGCAGGATATAGACTTGTAATGCTTCGGCCCCCACCTTGACGGCCAGCAGGCTCCCGGCTACTGCCTGGGCCAGGTGGACGGCGCTCTGCACGTATACCGAGTCTAAAATCTGTAACGCCAGGGCCATCTCATTGCCAGCAAAGGCGGCGAAGGTAGTCAGGGCGTTCTCCATGATACCTGCCAGGAACTTATTGATGGCATTGATAATGAGGTTAGCGACTATATCCAAACTCTCTCCCTCCCCCATAAAGGGAACAGGCCCGGTATCGCCGGGCCTGCGCTATATAAACCTAACCCTGGAAATAACTTAAAAAGACCTTGGTGATACCCACCGCCGATTCGCCAATGGCGCCGCCAATTAAAACGTTCCGCATAGCCCGGTTGTGGGCGGCGGCCGTGGCCGGGTCACCGTCGGACATCTGCTTCATCAGGGCGTGGTAGCCGATGGCCGCCCCGGACCCGGCAGGGATAATGCCTAGCAGCCAGGAAGTAACGTCGTTAAGCAGGTTTATTGCTCCGGTGACAATCTGGGGCTGGCCACCGCTGGTGGCGGCAAAGGCGGCTTTGGCAAAGGCAAGCAGGATGACGGGCACATACGGGCCGGCTTTCTTTAGGACACCGGCAAGCTTTTCCAACATGGTTTCTCGTCCCCCTTTTAGAGATTAGAGATAACATCTGCGTCATTGTCCCCGGGGTCAACTGTAACGGCCTCTTGCCTCCCCGCCATCGGCCCGGGTAACCACACCGGCGGGGCCGTTATCACCCCCTGATCAGGTTTTTCTGTAGCGGCAGGCGTTAAATAGCCAGCAATGGGCCAGGCCGAGAGGTCCAGCAAGGGCAATCGAGCCGGGTTTTCCCTGGCCTGAAGAATTAAAGCCCATCCCTTTGGCCAGCGCCGCACCTCGTCGGGCAGGAGCAAAGGCCTGCCGGTTAAAGCTTCCGTAGTCCCGGAAGAGTAATCAGCGGCCCGCACCTGGCTGGAGTAGCTTTCCGTCCGCACCGTGTATTTGCCCGTCATATTGCTGATTGTCTCGGCAGTCTTTTCATCGGTCGTAGATAAATAAACCCAGGTAGCGCAATTGCCGGTAATGGTCCCGGCCGCCTCTTTGTACTTGGTCTTAATCTGGGATAAATCCTGGATGGCCAGGAGGAAACGCATCCCCCGCCCGGCCGCAACCGTGAGCCGGTGGTCAAAATCAGGTACAGGAGGTAGGTTTCCTATCTCGTCCAGGAGGAAATTAACCCGGACCGGGAGCCTGCCGCCGCAACTATAGGCGGTATCCACCAGGGCCTGGTAAACCTGGCTGATGTACAGGGTGGCCAGGACGTTCCTGGTGCTCCTCTCGTCGGGCACCACCAGGAACACCGCTGCTTTTTCCAGCCCGAGGATAGTTATGTCGTGGTCCTGAGCTGCTGTCAGCCAGGCCACCTCCGGGTCGGCCCAAAGCCTCAACTGTGCCGCCGTGCCGGTAAAGATGCTGGAACGCAGCCGGTCCTCGGACAGGGCCGCCACGCCGTAGGCCGCCCGGGCCGGGTGGCCCTGGGGGAAACGCCGGAAGTATTCGTCCAGCTTTTCTCCACCGCCACTGCCAAGTTCCGTCAGCAGGGCGTAGGCGCTGGCCAGGTGCTTGGTTCCTTCGGGGGCCTGGTCCGCCACCGCCAGGGCCAGGGCCGCCGTCAGGCTCTCCTGGGCCTGGGGCCAGATGCTGTCCCCGTAGTGGGGCTGCTGGTGGGTGATTATATTGCCTATATCCCAGGCCGCCTGGCTGGCGGCCGGGATATTCCCCTCCCGGAGGGCCTTGCTCACCGGCTCCAGCGGGTTCCACCTGCTGCCGCGGTAAGGCTGGCGCAAGTCGATAAGTACTACCCTGTAACCCTGGCGCTTCAGATACCCGCTAGTCATGGTATGAAGCTCTCCCTTGGGATCGGTGACCAGCATTGATTGCCCAGCATTGGCCAGGGTCCAGATGGTGGGCATAATGATCCGCCGGGATTTGCCGCTCCGGGTGGCCCCGATGACCAGACAGTGGGTATCACCAGCGTCCAGCCAAGCGATAAACCCCTTCCCCTCTTCCGCCCCTACCACGAAGCCGCCCGGAGATTTGCCGGTTAGATCCCAGAGGGTCAAAGTGGTGGCGATCTCCTTCCTGGTCCGCCACCGGGCTGTGCCGTGCTGGCCCTGGCCGGCCGCCTCCGGGCCGCCTATATCATTTCTGGCTTTACTTTTCCGCCTGGTAGCCGGCCACAAAATGGATATGGCTGCAGCGCCAAAAGCGGGCTGCAGCCATATCCAGGTGTTACGCATCTTTTCATCCTTCACCAGTATTGCCGGCCCGGCCAGGGGGCGGGCCAGGGTTTCTTTCTTCCAGGCTTCCAGGCCGGGCTTAAAGCCCTGGACTTTGATAAATAAGGGCAGCTTTAGCACCAACGGAACCAATAGCAGGTCCAATAAAACCAGGAGCAATAAAATGACATGGCGGAATTTAATTTTCACAACATCCCCATCTCCCTTCCTTCTTCCCTTGCCCGGCGCCGGCGGCGTTCCAGGTCCCTTTCCGCCAAAAGCTGCGCCTGGGCCTCAGCCCGGGTGCGCTCGCGCTCCAGGGCCCGCCAGGCGGCCTTCCAGACGCTGTTGGCTATCCGGCTTTTTTCAACCTGGATTTGCCTGCTTTCCCCTTTTTCTTTGAACTCTAATTCCCTCTCCAGGCGGTTTATAGCAGCCGCGCCTTTCAACACCACCTGGGCCACACGGTCACGGATATCTTCATAAGCCTTCCGGGCCGCCTCGTCCAGAGCTTCAGGTTTTAAGGTATAATGGGAGGCGATTTGCCTGGCTAATTCCTGGTAGCGCCCAGCGGATTGGCTAAAACCGGGCTGCTTCAGTATCCAGTCGGCGATTTCCCTGGCCTGGGCTTTCACCTCGGCGGGCATATAGGCTAGGGCTATACGGCCCTTACCGGGCATAATCCTGGCCAGGTCCTGCAGCATCCTCACCAGCAATTCTTCTCTACCGGGGGTAAGGACGGGCGGCATCTTGGGGCTGGAGCCCAAAAAAGCCCTGGCTTCCAGTCGGGCCATTTGCACCTCTTGCATAAACCCTGTCACTTTCGTTATATCATTACCTACCAGCTCCCTGATCGCGTCCCTGATGGCCGTCTTTTCTGCCGTAAGGCGGTCCCTTTCCTCGCGGAAAACCTCCCGGGCAAAGGAACGGAAAACCCCTTTTCTTTCTCCCGGCTCCAGGTAGCCCTGCCTCCTGGCGGTGCCATGTTCTTCCTCCCAAATAACCACATGACAATGGGGATGACCCTCTTTGCGGTGGAAGGCCGCCACCCAGCGGGCATGATCCGGGTCCAGGTGCATGGCCTTGATGGCGTTGTTAACGCCGTTCTCAATGGCAGCCTGCCACTTTTCCCGCTCCACCAGGCCCAGGCGTTCCGCGTCGTCCTGCCGCAGGGAAACTATCACCCGCCAGACAGGCAGGTTATGCCTGTCCAGCTTGCTCCCTACTTCCTGCCAGTCGGGAACCGGCTCTCCTTCCGGTCCGAAAAGGCCGGAACTCCCGGGCCTTTCCGCCGCGTACTTTACATGTCCGGCAGCGGTGCCCAGTTCGACAGGGAAATCTTCATCCCCGACGCGGTAGGCTTCCGGATCGCCCCGGTCCGCTTCGGGCTTGGTGGCAATATACCGGATATGGTTATAATTACAGGCCATCTTTTTGGTGCCAGGCTGGTAGTACGCCACGTTGACGATGACCACGCTTTTGCTCATCCGTTAACCCCGCCGCCTTCCTCGGGTAAAAGTAAATCTCCTATTGGACCATCAGATACTTCCCACCGTAACTTCTGTTGTAACGGATGCTTGTCTACGCGGGGCCTGCTCGGGCGATTCCAACTCCCGCCTCCAGCCTGTCCCATACAACGCCAACCAGCTGCGCGAAGACTTGTACCCGGCTCAGTAGTAAGAATATATGTTACTAATCGCCGATATCCCATCGCCCGTGTTGCCCGCCATGCCGCTGCATAAAGGGCGGAACAAGCGTTTTTACATCCATCTGTAGCCAGCCGTCTAACTTCCAAAGTCCATCCATCATCAAGTACCCGTGATACTGGCCTCCCTATTATGGCCACACCCCGGATATTGTTTTTCTCATCAGCTACTGCGATAGAAAATTTATGTCCTTTAACTGGTCCATGATGACGATGGTATTGCTTGATAAAAGCGTTAGCCTCATCAAGTGTGCAGGGTACTATTATGAGTTTTGGTTGTCGGTTCATGTTAGCACCACCAATCTAACCCTTCTCTTTTTAGTTAGGAACCGGCTCTCCACCGGATATAGTTATAGTTGTCGCCCACCTTTTTAATCCCGAACTGGTAATAGGCCACGGTGACAACAACCACGTTCTTGCTCATGGTTGGTCAACCTCACTATCATTTTCAGGTAGACGTAGATATTCAACCGCTTTCTTCCTGGCAATATGGTAAATATCGGCAGCGTCGCGTTTGCCCAGGTCATTAAGTACCTGGACATTAAGGAACATGGCCGTGGCCCCGGCCATGGTGGATTTGACCAACAGTCCGGCCAGCCGGTCTACATCCTTTTTGATGGCCCGGCGTATCGCCCGGTCAAGGGCCTCGCGGCCGTCGATGGCGGCTTCTTCGTTAAGGGCTTTTTCTAAAATATCCCTGACTAAAACTGCAACCGACAATTCCCTCCTGGTAGCTTCAGCACGCAATCGCTTATCCAGGTCGTCTGTAACCCTAATTTGGATAATTTTAGAAAACCTGCTCATGTATTCGCACCTCCATTACAAAAAATCTGTGGAACACAAAAATTTGACAGGCGAAATGTAGTACAAAGAAAAGACAGAAACCACAAAAAGAAATACAAAAAGCATTACACGAATTATAAATAACTGCCAGGCTCTGCCTGGCATGTGTAATCGCGGGCGACTGCCCGCTTAACCTGCCTTCAGGGAGGAGCGCGCCGGCATCGCCGGAAAGTAACGCTCCTCCCTGGTAGTTAGGTGACCCGCTAGAATCAGGAAGGCCTGCGTTAGCAGGCCAACCTTTGGTAACGTGATCCTGGTCAATTTGGGTGTCCATTATTGGCGGGTCCTGCCCCGCACAATAAAGTCCCTTTGGAGAAAATAAAACACCCCGCAGGTTTACACCTACCGGGTGCTTTACAGGTGGTACTCTATTGTTTCCGGTTGGGTCAAGATATGGCGGATAAAGTTTCCTTCCCGTTTCATTAAGGCTTCAATTTCTTCGGGAGTATAGGCTAATGGTTCTACCGGCTCCATGATGCGGGCAACAGCTTTACCAAGGACCTCCCACCTGCGCCAGGCCGGCATTTTAGAAAAATCACGGGAGATTACTATAATGTCTATGTCGCTATTCTCGTTGGCCTCGCCCCTTGCGTGGGATCCGTAAAGGAAAGCCCTGTCTACTTTAATGCCTTGCGAGGTTACCGCCTGGAGGAAGTCCTTTATTATCTTCTCGACTGCAGTTCTATCTTGAGACATTGCATCACTTCCCTGGTTGATTTGTTCTGCCTATCCCCCTGCTTTCATGAATATACTATACTGATAACATATTTTTCCACCATCAAATGTTATAGTACCTTATGGTGCCGCAGATGGCAATAGCTATGGTTTTGTATATCCTTCCAAGACCAAGAGGTAAACCTCTGTATGTAACGGCCCTTAACGTTTTTGTTGTAGTACCAGGCCGGCAACCTTACACCTAGCAAAATAAAAACACTCGGCAGGTTTTACTACCAGGTGCATTACAATATTACTTTTCCTTTGCTTATGATTTCATCATGCAGGAACTCCCCCTGCTTGGCATTACGGTATTGTTCAAGGGAATACGGGCGGGGAGACAGGTCGTAATCAATTTGTTCCGCGAGCTTCTTTAGCATAATGGTTTCTTCTATCCTGTCTTTCCCCAAGTCAGGGCTAATAATGGCCACATCGATATCGCTATCTTCGCCGGCGCGGCCCTCTGCATAAGAGCCAAAAAGGATGGCGGTAGCGACGTTAATCTTGCTTTTCCTGAGTAATTTTACATACTCTTTTACCGTCAATTCAACTTGCTTGCCAGCCATTGAAACACTTCCTCCGCCTTTTTAATAATGTCTCGGGTATGTTCTTCTGTGCATTTGGCGCTTAATTCGGCCTTTTCTTCGGGGTAACGAGCTTCAATATAATATACCGTTAATCGTCGTAAATAATCGATCATGTCGTTATCGCATTCCTCAAGAAGGCCGGCGGCTTTTGCAAGAGCTACCAGGTCATGTTTGCGCGGCGGCACTTTCCCATACCGCTCATAATATACCGCTTTCAACGCTTTCTCAAGGGCTTGTTGACAGAGGAATATTGCCCATAAATATCGTTTCCCCTCAAAGTTATATTTTGCGGTATCTAAATCCTCTGCGGCAATTTTTAACCATGCTTCGGCTTGCTTTTTCATAAAATCACCTGTCCAGGTTTATATACAGCTTTTTCCACTCCAAAAACATAGTACCATATGATATCGCCAAAATCAATCAAACAACTCTTATCTCCAGCCCTGCCACCAGGGCGTCGTCTATCCCTTTTTCCTCTTTCGACGTGGCTCTCCATGTCGCCTCCCGGACCGTTATACCCAGTTTCTTTAATTCTGCCGCCAGCATTCTTTTGCCCCTGGCCACTTCTTTGTTGGTTTCCTGGTCCCTGTCGTAGGCGATAACTACTTCTTTTGCCCCCAGTTCCAGCACCTCCGGGACCACCGGTTTCCAGGAAGTGGCGCCCTGGGCGCCTATGACCACCGCGCCGAGGTAGGCCGCGGCAATATCCGCCTTTAACTGTCCTTCGGTAATCCATACCCGGCTGTCCTTTACTTCTATAGGCCTGGCTACATGGGCGGGAGTACCGCAGGAGCAGCCGCCCTGATCACTGTGGCCGCTAAACAGCATATATTTCCCGTTTCTGATGTCGTCCATCCGCCGCTGGAGGGCCTGGATCCGCCCTTGGGCATCCCGGATGGGAATAAAGTAACCTGGGGACGAATTGAACGTCCAGTAACTGCCGCCGTATTTGCTTTCGGCCCGGTAAAATCCGGGTATGCCGGCTAAGTCCAAACCGCTGTGGATTAACTTCTTGCATATTATCCAGGGATTTACATGCTCGGGTATGGATTTATAACCATTTCTCTTGATATCCTCCTCCTTTAAACCGCGGCGCAACAGTTCCTTTTTGTGCCGGGGATACAGGTCCAACAGCCTTAAAAAATGGCGGTAAACCCTGTCGCGCGCTTCTACCGGCGCCGGCTGGACTTGCGGGTTTAAAAATTCCTCCCATTGCTTGCCGGGAGCGACCCTTCCCGGCTCCAGCCGGTGCAGGTGGGCCACTTGGCCGTTGCTGAGGATGATATGTTTAAAAGCTCCTTCGCTTACCCTCATGCAGCTGCAAAGGTAGCTGTTAAACCCGCACCAGTCCGTTTTGCCGCATATTGGGCAGGGCTCGCGACGCGATGCTTTTCTAAAACTCTCATACTCTAGCTCTAGCCTGGCCGCTCCCATTTCTCCTCTCCTCCTTTGCTTACGGCTTTA
The DNA here is from genome assembly GCF_039233145.1 of Moorella humiferrea. Classification (NCBI taxonomy): domain Bacteria; kingdom Bacillati; phylum Bacillota; class Clostridia; order Neomoorellales; family Neomoorellaceae; genus Neomoorella; species Neomoorella humiferrea. The sequence continues at coordinate 1,622,151 of NZ_CP136419.1, forward strand.
TCTGTCAACCTTTCTGGCTTTAAGGGAGGTAACGCCGCACCAGTAATCTGAAGGCTTGATGCCCCACTTCTTGCAGGCCAGGCGTTTCGCTTGGCTGGAATCCTTGGCTTCCACAACCAGTTTTCTCCCGCTCGGAGCCTTGACTTCGTACTGTGGCATTGTTGCTACCTCCTTTTTAGTCCCTGTATCCCGGGCGGTAGGCTGTTTGCCCGGGAGGCAAGGGTTTGGTCCGGCCTGCTATTTTTTATGCCACCTTATCCGCCGCCATGCCCGCCGCGTTGAATATGCGCTCCAGCACTTCTTCCACTTCGCTTAAGACTGCCATGATCGCCTTCAGGGCCGCCTTTGGGTCCCGGCCGGCGTAATGCTTGATGTACTCCCACCCGTGCCAGAGGTACCCTTTCGCCCCGTATAGCTCGCATAAAACGCAGGCCACCGTTTCCGCAATTATCTCCTGGTCCTGGTGCTGGCCTCCTTTTAGCGGCCGGATGGTGTTATGGACCGCATGGGCCAGTTCGTGGAAGAATACGTCTACGTCGTGGGAATAAAGGATTACCTGCTTCTGCCCGGGCCGGAAAGCGCCGACGGCCTGGCCGGCAAAGGGTTGGTATTTCACCTCTAACCCGAACCGCCTGGCCACTTCATAAAGGGGCGGCAGTTCCGGCGGGGAATAATCAGCTTGCGGCAACGGCTCCCCTTCCGTATCTTCGTACCTAAAGACCGGCACTCCCCGGAAGCCGGTTACGATTATTTTTTCCTCCTGTTTTTCTTCCCCGGTTTCCGGATCTATCACTTTCTGGATAACCTTCCTGGTCATCGGCGCCAGAATGTAAAAGGCCCTGGCTCCCTTCTTCACCTGCCTGCCGGCCTCCCGCCACTGCTGGTAGCCCCGGGCGTCCTCCGTCCCGGCGATGAGCATCAGCAGCCGGTTGCCCAGGCTCCACTTATCGCTCGGTTTGCCGTAGCCCGCCCGGGCGTTGATAAAGGTCCGCGCCGCCTTCTCCGGCAGTTCCCCACTCTGAAACATGGCCAGTAAACTATTCACTGCCTGCTTGACCTTGCTTTCCTCCAGTTTTACAGCCATCCGTATCGCCTCCTTATCTTTTTGGCCTTTCGGCCCTTGGCCTTCCGGCCTTAACAGACAAGCTTGCCGCCCGGCCGGGAGGCAAGGGCGGCCCGCAGGGCCGGGCCGAGGAATAAATGGAGGGGACCCGACCGGAGGGCGGGGCGGAGGCCGTTTATGCCGCAGGCCGGACCCTTGCCGGACCGGCCAGGGCGGCGGTATAATTCGAGGTTGGCCGGAAGGCCTGGAGGCTTAAAATCAAGGCAGCAGGTGCGCTTTAGCGCTCCTGCTGCCTACCGCTGTTGTCTTTATGATAAGGCCGCCGCTACGTTAGCCCGTAAGGGCTTAGGCGTTGCGGCGGCCCCCTATCCTCCCTTATCCCCTTGCTCTTTAAAAAACCGGCAGGCTGCCCCGTAAGGGTTAACTTTTCTGGATGCAATCTCGCAATGTCCGCGTTTTTTGCCCCAGTAATGCCGGCAGGCAGCGCATACTTTGGCCCCCGGTGCTTGTAAAGCCTTTGCAGTACCCCCGGGTCCAGTTTTTGTGTCCATGTCCCGCCACCTCCATGGGCTTTGATCAAGTAGCAACTGTTTCTAGCCTTTTTCCCCATATCACCTCGTAAGTGTGGGTGGCAAACAACTCCTGCACTTCAAACTGCATCCTCTTGACCGCCATTTCCAGGTAGGCGGGGTTCAGGTCAATATAAATGCTGTTTCTCCCCAACTGCTTTGCCGCCAGGGATGTGGTCCCGGACCCGCCGAAGGGATCCAGGACCGTGCCTCCAGGGGGACAACCTGCTAAGATACACGGTTTGATCAGGTCGAGAGGATAAACAGCAAAGTGGGCTTCCGAAAAAGGTTTGGTCGGTACAATCCACACTGAGCGTTTATTGCGCTTTTCCCTGGGTTGATACCGGGCATTGAAGCCGGTATAACGACGGTTACCTGTTTCAGCTTGTGTCCTGCGGCCGTTGTGGGGAATGCCTATCACCGCTGCCGAACCCCGCGGGCTGTCGGGATCCCCGCTGACGGCATCTTCCTGGATAGCCTCGTAGTCGTAGTAATACCTCTCGGATTTGCTCAGGAGGAAGAGGTATTCGTGAGCCTTGGTAGGCCTGTCAACCACGCTTTCAGGCATGGCGTTGGGCTTGTACCAGATAATATCGCTGCGGAGGTACCAGCCGGCATTGCGGAGGGCGAAGGCCACCGCCCAGGGAATACCCGCCAGGTCTTTGTTTTTCAGACCAGGAACCCTGCCCCTGTTCGCCTGCATATGATAGAGACGGCGCCCGGTCCCCTTCTGGCACCTCTTTTCATCCCACTTTCCCTCTTTACCCGGGCTGGCGTAGCAGTCGCCCAGGTTTAACCAGAGAGTCCCGTCTGGCCGGAGCACCCGCCTGACCTCGGAAAAAATACCTACTAGCCTAGCAATATATTTTTCCGGGGTTTCTTCCCCTCCCACCTGGCCCTCCATCCCATAATCGCGCAGTCCCCAGTAGGGCGGGGAAGTAACGCAACAGTTGACGCTTTCTGCCGGCAGCCCTTTAAGGATCTCCAGGGCATCACCAAGGAAGAACTTGTGATGGGTATTCATCCTCCTTACACCTCCCGCCATAAATTAGACTAATCTGTATAATTCCCGGTACTTGTCATGCTCTTTGCCGGTTCCCGGCGGCCTGGGCAACTTCCCTTTTCCCTTCCTGACCGGTTTCGGCCCCGGCAAATACCGATAGTCCTCCCGGCAGGCCTCCAGCAGCCAGCCCACCGTATTTGCTTTTTCTTTGCCGCTCTCAAGCATCTTGATTTTCTGCTCCACGTATCCCGGCGGGTAACCTACCAGTTCGTTAAGTACGGCTTCAGGCAATGGGTACCCTACGGTTTTTATAAATAAATCTTGTATTTTGACTTTGGCATCCGCTTCCAGGACCACCGGGCTTTCCGGCCGAGCTTGGCAGCCGACGGGAATTTCTGGCTTCTTCTCGGTTCCTTCGGCATTTACGGGGAAAACCTCCGGCCCCCCAGTTCCGGAACCTCCAGCTACGCCAGTTCCCGTACTAACGCATTTAGCAATTTCTTGTTGGCCTCCCTCGCCAGCCGGGTTTTGACCGGAGGCCGCCTTAACAACAACAACATATTCTTCATCTGAGTATTCTTTATGCCCAAGCTGCTGTGCATCTTGATGCACAAGTCCTTGTGCATCCGGATGCACACCTACGTGTGCATCCTTTATTTTCAAGGCTTGAGAGGGATCATGCAGGTAATATATATTCGTCTGGTTTAACCCCCGCCGCTTCCAGCTTACTAAACCGGCGGTCCTAAGTTCTTTCAGGTATTTCTCTATTGTGTTTCTATGGCAGCCGGCAATCTGGGCCAACCGCTCGTGCCCTGGCCAGCACTCATTTTCTTGCCAGGCGAAAGACAAAAGAATGATATAAAGCCATCGCGCCCCTATTGACAGGGAAGAATCGTATAAAACTGCATTAGGCGCCGAAGTAAAGCCTTTCTTGAGTACGGGACTGTCGATTATTAAGGTCTTTTCCAAATTGCCCCCTCCTTGTCCGCTGCCTGCAATAAAAAAAGCCGGCGGCTTTTAGGCCACCGGCAAGGAGGAGGTTACTTTCTTAAGCTTGGGCAATATGGCGGAAAGGCAATACCGGTACATTAATTTGTTTAATTGGCTTGATATCCGAATCCAATAGAGCCTCTATATCCTTGGAAGTCCTGGCGGAAATTAATTGTTCGCCGCAGTCTTTACAAACCTGGGCCGGTACTCCTTCTATCACGATTAGCCGGCCTTTATAACGAAAATCAAGCTGGATAGATTTCTCTTCAAAAGTTCCACCACATATGGGACAAATGTTCAGTTCGTTCATTTCGGCTGCTGCTCCTTACGCCCGACTTTGTGACTACCTGCTGCGCCCTTTGAAAGCCCATTCCGCTTCATCTCAGGCTTCCCATGCCTTTTCCATTTTAGCCCGGGCAAATAATTTTTTCAGGTCGCTATCGGTCATAAAATATTAATCCCTTCCCGGCTTATATTTTGATAAAAGGGCCCGGCCCGGAACAGGGGAGATTGAAACTCTTGGAGATCATATACAAGGGCTATTACCGGTATATCTTCTTTAAGGCTAATTTCGAATGCTTCGTCTATGATAGTTTCACGGATTTTTTTATCAAGCTTTTCAGTAACCACAAGAACATCAATATCAGAGTCCGGTTCGTAGTCTCCCCTTGCCTGGGAGCCGAAAAGGATTACCGACTTAACGGGGAGGTTCTTCCTTCTCAAAGTTTCTGCATATAGTTTAACAATATCTATAGCTTTCTTGCTAGGTTTACCATACATGCCAGTCATTGTGGCCCCCCCAAAACGATATTCAATCTCTTGATTTGATAAAGTCTTGGATTTGCTTGGCAATATCAAAAGCTCTTTGGGCGTCGGCTTCATTAGGCAAGCCCTCAGGTAAACTACCAACCGGAGCATTTGGGTACCTGGTAGGAATATAATACATATCAAGCATCAGGGCATTTTGCTGAAGCCCTTCAAATTCCCCCGCTATTTGCCGGCACAAGCTTATCAATGTGGGCAATTTGTGAATCCTGGGAGGGTTAACTTTATGCCTGACGAGAAAGGCTTTCAAGTATTTCTCGGCAGCTTGATGCGCGTGAAAGCAAGCCAAATTGTATAACCCCGCCTTGATAAGTTCAGCCGCAGCCCTGAGATCGTCGTCGGCATACTTAAGCCATGCTTCGTATTCTTGTTCCCGCCCTGTCATATACCACAACTCCCCTTTTTTCTACCTCTTCCCTCAAGAACAGGTTGTCATTCTCCAGCATCCGCCTGTACTCCTCCGGTGTATATACCAGGAAATCTACTCCTACCCGGGGATTGGTAAGTTTCGCCAAGAACAATAACCTGTCCATAAATCTCATATCTGTGTCCATGACAACCACTAGATCGAGATCGCTGTACTCATTAGCTTTCCCGCGTGCCAGGGAACCGAAAAGAATAATCTTTTCCGGCCGGCAATTTTCAATTATAATCCCGCTTATGCGGTCCAGTTCTTTTTTGAGATATTGGCTGTAAGCAGCCCCTCCATCCATATCGAAAAATCCCTCCTTCCTCTTCGTTACTGCCCCGGCTATGGCTCTGCCTATTTCCATGTCTCATATGCATATCGAACTGATAACATATTTTTCCACCCTCATACGTTATAGTACCATACGGAGCCGCAGATGGCAATCGCTATGGTTTTGCATATCCTTCCATGAGGTAAACCTCTGTATGTAACGTTCCCTAACATTCCTGTTGTAGGGCCAGGCCGGCATATAGACCTGCCCTACTGCTTCCTGAAGTCCCGCCGCCTCTATAGGGTCGTCTTCAAAGAACAGTCCTATCCCATAATGAGTCGCAAACACTTTTTTATATCCCCTGGGCAGGAAAACAATAGAACCGCGCGGGAAGCCGTGGACCGCAAGCCATTCTCGGGTTATATTTGCTGCTATGACCGGCCTGCTGGTAATGTATATAATCTCGTGTCCATGAAGTGCGTAATTCTTCAGAACTTCCACCGCGCCAGCAAGGGGTTTCGCCCGGGCCAACAGCGTTAGCCCCTCTGGGGTGGAGAAAAAGCCTGCCGGCAGCTCAGGGAAAGGATATACCTCCAGGGATACATCATAGCTTCTCAAAATTTCCGCGTTGACATTGGCAATGGTATTGCAAATGTCAACCCCTATCCTCATCCTGCCCGGTCCTTCCATCCATTTACTTGCCAACATTTTAATCGCCTCCCTATTTTTTATCCGGCCTTCGGCCCCTGGCCTTCCGGCCTTAACAGACAAGCTTGCCGCCCGGCCGGGAGGCAAGGGCGGCCCGCAGGGCCGGGCCGAGGAATAAATGGAGGGGACCCGCCCGGAGGGCGGGGCGGAGGCCGTTTATGCCGCAGGCCGGACCCTTGCCGGACCGGCCGGGGCGGCGGTACAAGCCTGGGCCGGCCGGAAGGCCAGGCTTTAAATCAAAGCAGCAGGTACGCTCTATCGTTCCTGCTGCTAACCTCTGCTGCCTTTTACGGGACCGCCGCTACGCTAGCCCGTAAAGGCGTAAACGTTGCGGCGGCCCCCATGGTTCCACCGTCAAACCCCGCCGGCCATAACGCAAACCTTCCCCCAGCCAGGTTGCGGTTTACCCAATAGATAGCCCTGTCCGTACTCTACGCCCAGGTCCCTTAATGCTTTTAACTCGCCCGGCTTTTCGATACCCTCAGCAATTACCTCTGCCCCCAGGTAACGGCATACCTCCAGAACCTGGGCCAGCAGCAGGCGGTTGGAAGCATTGCAGTCGCAACCCCTCACCAGTGAACGGTCTATTTTTACAAAATCAGGCCGCAGGTGCAGCGCCGCCCTAAGCTGGCCTATATCCGGCCCAACATCGTCTATGGCTATCATTGCTCCCTTTCCCCGCCAGGCGCTCAAAGTTCCCGTCAATTGCTGTATATCTCTGCAGCCATACTCGGTTAACTCGATGACCAGGCGGGGGTTCGCATAGTCGCCAGCGTCAATATCAACCAACCCTGCCGCCGTCACGTTAACACTTAAGTAACCCTCCGGCGGGTAGCCGCCGGCCAGGACCGCCTTAAAGCAGGCCGTATCAAGCTCTCCCAAAAGCCCCCAGGCCGCGACGCTTTTAAAGAGCCGCCCCGGTTTGGTAAGAATTCCCTCACCCCGTACCAAAGCCTCATATCCCCAAAGCCGCCCGGACGTAAGGTTCACCACCGGCTGGTAGTAGACCCGTATCCTTTCGGGGTGCCTTATTACCGCTTCGACGTCTCCTTTTTTGAGCAAAGGAATCACCGCCTTCCCGCCAGGGGCTGTACAGTTTCCGTTCGCCGGCAAAGTATTCTTCCACCTTTTCAATCTGGGCGGGACCGATATAGTAAACCGTTACGGGCGGCTGCCCGGGCAGCTTCATTACCATAATCTCGCTTTCTGGTATAAGGACCAGCCCCGATACCTGCACATGTACCGGCACAAACGGGTTCTTCTCCCCCACATTCGTCCACCACCTCTCACAAGTCTAGAAATAAACCGGGGTCAATAGCTGTTTCCTTCTCCACTGCTTGTTGTACCGGCGGGTTCCCGGCACCATGTTCCAGTACCGCATCGATTTTTTCTTCCAGCCTTGCCAGGCGCGTCTCCAGCATTGCGGCAATGTCCAGCCATTCCCTGGCCTTTTTTGCTCTCAAGCCCGGCAGGTAATCCCATATAGGATGGTTGTACGGAAGCCATATGTCCAGTCTTTTCATGCCTTCACGGACCATTTTTGCCCCTCCTGTACGTACACCGTCACCCGGCCTGCCAGCCCCCCGCTATTTGTACGTTTTTTAAGCCATGAAATAAGGCTTAAAACATTGAGATACTTGGACTTGTGCTGTACGTACAGGCCTATTATCCTGCCAGTCCCCGCGCTACTTTTAAGAACCCCAGGGCGTTGGCCCACTGGGGATCGGGCAGCACCGCAGCCGTCGGAAACATATTTTCTAAATCCGGCAAGTCTAATACTCCGCCGCCGGCCAGGTATACTTTCCTGACAAAGTCGGCCCTCTCGCCCCACCCGGCCAGCACCTGGTCGGCTATGGCCCGGGCTATCTCCGCCCGGGCCTTGTTAATCGTCGGGGTCATATCAACCTGCTTGCCTCGGTACCAGAGGGAACCGCTTTTTACCGTCTCCCAGGCCTGCTGGGGCGGCAGGGGCGCCCCGGTCCGCCGCCGGAATTCCTCCCGTACAGCTTCCACCAGGGCCGCCATGCCTTTATTGATGCTGAAGCACATGGTTTTCACCAGCCTCTGCCGGCCGCCCGCAATCTCTATCGCCGCGCTGTCGGTGGTTTTCTGCCCCACGTCTACCAGGGCCACGATGCCGCTATCGGGAAGATCGGGGACGGTTAGGAAAGCGCCGGCCGCTTGGGGGTAGACATAAACCCTGCTGAAGGTCACCCGTACCGGGTCATTCCTGTTGACGCTCACCTCGGCTACCAATCCCGCCAAGTGCTTCTTCAAACCTTCCCGCTGCAGCTCGTCGCGCCAGATATCCACCGGCAGCCCTACTACCAGGGCAGGGTTGCTGATCCCCATTATGCCGCTACCGGCCCGGGGCCAGTTCCAGGTTAAAACAGCGGCGGCCAGCAATACGGCGTCATGGGCCGGGTGGCTGTGTTTCTCCCAGTCCTGGAAATACTGCACCTCCCGCCCCTCCTTCAGGGCCAGTTCGCCTACCAGCCATTCCTCTACAGGACCGTCTATACCCTTTTTAATCCTTACCCGGTAGCCGGTATCGCTTTTATCCAGCCTGTCAAAGGCGTCGGGAGAACTTGCCGGGGCGACAACTGAAGGGAAAATAACTTTACCGCCTGCTGAAGATACCGCTTTGGTATAACCGAAGCCAACGTCGATGGCCAGGGCCGCCGGTTGAGGGTCGGTTTGAATTGCAAGCATCAAATCACGCTCCTTTAAAGTATCTAACGGCCTCCTAAAATAAAGAAACCGGGAACTCGATCTCCCGGCTTGAAAATTTTAGTACGTATTTCTTCCCTGTAGCACCACAAACCAATCACTGTAGGCGGTGTCTGAGATGACGGCCACGCCGTCCGCGTAAGGCGGCAGCCCGAAATTGACGGCCCCTCCGTCCGCGCCGCGACCGTCAAGCTGCATCTTAACTATTATCCCGTCAGGTACAACGGCCTTGCTGGCGTCCGTCCAGAACTCGATCAGCCAGGTCTTATTGGTCCCAATACAGCTCGTCACCCGCGGCGTCCCGCTGCCTACGACGGCTGTCCGATTCAGGTATGGGAACACAGCCGAGACAAGGGAATCGATCCCTATGCCGTCAACCTCAACGCCCACTTTACTACCGGCCTGAATCCTCGGCAGATTTGCGGCTCTGGTGCCAGGCGCGATCAAGATTGGGCCGGAAAGTGTCGGCGCCGTTTGCCCGGGCGGAGGATTGACTATCTCGACTACCCGCGGCCGCTCGAAAGCCGTAACGCAGAACCCGGCCGGGGCCGACCACCCTGATGCGTAGCCGGCGGCGTTCCACGCCCGCACCTGGACGGTGAAGCGGTAGTCGCCGCTGGCCCAGAGTACACCCGGTGGCACGTTGAAGGAATTCTGGCTGCTTATGACTTTGCCGGTGTCGTAAACAACGTTACCGCTACTCGAACGGATTACCGCTTGATAGGCACTCTGCGGCTGTGAGAAAGTCCAGCTTATTCTGGGCGTAGGCGTGGTGTAGCACGAACCTCCACCATCGATTATGGGCGGCGGCACGTCGAGGACGTCGAACGAGGCGTAGGCCGGGGCAGATTCTGTACCGTGCGAGTCCTTGACGATCAATTTAACGTTCCACTGGCCGCTCACGTCTGGATTTAACGTCCAGGTGAGGCCGGAAGACCCCTGGACGCTCTGCGTCACCGGTCCGACCCAATTACCGCCAGGCTTCTGATAATACCACATGGCGACGGCGATGGCGTCTCCGGGATCAGGGTCATAGGATCCTGTGCCGTCGGTCGTGACCGTACCTCCTGCATATATAGCCGGAGTTGCTATCTTCAACACTGCCACGGGCGGGCGGTTGGCCGTGACGGTCACTGTTGCGTTAGCTGGCGAGCTCCATTTGCCGTAAATATCTTGCGCCTGAGCCGATATGCTGTGCTGCCCTGGCGTTGCCCAAGAAATATCTATATAAGGCGTTTGGGTACTCGACGTGTCTTTGCCATCTATAATCCATTTGTAGGAATTTATCGGGTCACCGTCCGGATCCGTTGCGGTAGCCCATATTCTTATAACCTGTCCTGAATAAGCTGAAGATGGCGCCTGAAGTGAAAGCGTCGGAGCGTTATTGTAAATTGTGATGGTCTTATTAGTCGCCGCTAAAGTGTCGTAATATTCCGTTTCTGTGCCCCCAAAATAGGAGTCTGATGGGACATCGTAACTTCCAGCCCAATAAAAGAGAATGCTGTAATTCCCTTCAGGCATATAACTTGGAATTAAAAGCTGAACATCACACCAGCCGCTGGCGTCATAGGGCGTTAGCGGTACATAACAGGTCCCATTATCTTCCATATTAAAAGAATAAAACATATTGCCATCGTACCATCTGGCTTCCAGGTCATATCTAAAAGTATCTTTTCCGTGTGAAGAATAACTGTAGTTATTAAAGTAAGGCATGCACCAATACCCCAGCCAGGGGTTATAAGTGCAGCTTTCACAATACTGCATCACATAAATAGTTATTTCGACATCCCAGGAATAACGCATAGAAATTCTGTCTCCAAAATGGGCACGGGATGGTCCAGAAACGTCTGCAAAAATAAGAGGAATAGCCATTACCGAAGGTGGATAACAACTAGCCCAGGCGAGAGAAGGCATTTGTAAAAGCAAAAGTAAAGCAACAAAAAAAGAAACTAAAGTCCGGGCCAGCTTCTTTAATTTTAGGTAAAAAAATTCATAGCACCACTCCTTTCCGCTCATTTGGTTGCTCGGCTGCCGCTCGAAAGCACTTTATCCCAAAGCTCCAGCATGCCATTGACTGACGAAGCAGTGTTTGCCGCCATAAGCTCATTGTTATAGACGTAAAGAAAGGCCGGCGTTCCTTTGAAAGGCGGCGGCTCTAGCATAAAGTACACTTCCGAACCTTTAGCAAAATCATTGATTTTTTCTTCCAGTTTCTGCATATCTGCATGAAGATTTTTCTGATCCAAATATACTCCTACGATATAAGGTCTTTTATCTGCATCAATACTGCCAATACGCTGCAAAATTTTATCGCTTTCATCACTCCAAGGCGCAATTAGGATTGCCGGTTTTTGGCGCAGATCAAGGGAAAATGGGTCACCCTGCGCCGTAATTACAGGCAAAACCTGGATTATACCATGTTTAACATCAACAGATTGATTTCCAGTAGCTGTATCTGTTGTAGGTATGTAACCTCCACAAAAAGCCACCAAAATTAAAAATGCGGCAGCCGGCAGAGCTTGCCACTTTTTATTGCAGGACGAATCCTCAACCCAAAGAAACCAGCCTGCTAGCCCCCCAAAACACACGCAGATGCTAAGCAAAAACTTATAAATGGGAAAAACCGGATGAAACATTTTCATCGCCAATAACGGCAAAGACGATATTAGCCATGCAACAGCAAACACCGCAGCAGCTTTTTTCTTCTTGCCAAATACCAGCAAAACTACCAACAATAAACCGGCAAAAATCGAATTTATGACATTAACATACAGCTGCCATGAAACCAGATGAAGAAAACCATTAAAAAATGTATTAAGAGTAATTGTCAATATAGCGCTTATACACAGTAAAAGCTGGCTAATACTTAAGCGCACGACCTCATCCCCCTTTGAGTGAACAATTTTTACGGCCTGCATCTTCCATTGGGGCAAACTATTTTCGCCGCCGCCCATCTTACCGGCGTGATTGAACTTTTGCCTAAAATCTTGGTGACAGAGGTATTGATAACAGCTACTACTCCCGGCATATCCAGAGAAGTTTGCAAAGTGCCTCCGCCTCCAGGCAAAACATCGCTGGAGGTAATCCCGAAAGTATAGGGAAACCCAGCGGCTGCCATCACGCCGCCCGTTAGGCCGCCGCTGAAAACATACTTATAGGCCGCCAGCGCCCCGCCGGCGGCATAAGCATCATCGCCGTTATAAACCACCAGCACGTAGTCCGGCCTTGTTTTCATAGCCGAACCTTTTAAAGGTGTTAGGGTATTGGGGTCCAGGCCCAGGTTTTCGGCAAGTTTTCTTCTAAAAACAGCGTGGGCCGCCGCCGTGTTTATCCGCGGTCGCCCATTCGCCTGGCTGTCCGGGGTCACCTGCATGGCCGCGGCCCGGACGGCCATCTCCAGCGCCCGCTGCACGTCGATGTCGCTTTCCGTCGTCGCCTGGATATAGTCGGTCAAATAGGCCATCGCCAGCATTAGTAGGGGTAAAAAGATCAAGAACCATATCAACGCCGCGCCGTACCTGTCTTTTAACAACCGCTTCAGCATATCGGCCACTCCCCTTCCAATCGCGTCCGTGGTTACGGGCTGACCCGCTCGCTTAAAGCCGATCCCCCCACTTTAATCGTAAACCCGCCCGGCACAATCCCGCCGATAATCCTGCCGATAAGCAGCGGCTGGGGCTCCGGCCTGCAGGTGACCTGAAGGGAGAGGGTACTGGCGTCCAGGTCGGCCAGATTCCTCAACACCCTGGCCGCGCCCTGGGACTGCCGCGGCCCCTGGATATCCTGCACCGGGCAGGAAAAGGCGTTAAACCTGGCCTTTAAATCGTTTTCGTCGGCAATCGAGAGGTAACCCTCAACCTCCATACGCTGAAGGTAGTAATTGACCAGGTGTTCTGCGTACTGGTGCTTGGTCAGGATGACCCAGTAATCCACCCCGCCGAAGGTCAGGAATACCAGGACAAGGAACACGATCAAAAATTCCAGCAGGACAGATCCCCGGACATCCTTTAAAAGCCGCCGCCCGTCAAGTTTTGAATAGTATTGACGGCCGAGTTGTGGGTCGCCGCCAGCTGGCCCTTCAACGCCGCGGTTATGGCCAGTGCCGCTCCGCCTACTATCAATCCAATGATTAAAGCTTCCAGCAAAGTAAAGCCCCGGTTGTCTTTTACTACACTTTTTAAGCGCCGCCACATCTAAATTCCCCCTGCTAGGTAAAGATAGATATGCAACAACGTTACAGCCAGGGCGCCGCCGAAAACGAATATCGCCCCCGGGACCACAGGCAGGTCCGTATTGGCCCCGGCCATTTCTCCCGCCTGTTGAAACACCCTGAAGTTCTTATATCCCAGGGCTGGCACACACCCCAGACGGATTTCGCTGATCCAGGTGCCTTTCACCATGGCCGCGACATTCCAGTCATAAATCTTTAGCCTGACGGCCAGGGCCGTAACCAATCTCGCCAGGCCAGCGCCTACAAAATACACCGGCATCAGTTCCGACCCCAGCCAAACCCCCATGCCGGCGGCCAGCTTGATGTCACCCTCGCCAGGGTTTAGAAAGATAAAGGTGGCCGGGATGGCAGCCAGCCCGGCCATCAGGGCCGGTAGTACGCCGGGACCGATAAGGACAGCTTTCACCAGCCCGGCAAGGAAGAAGGGAATGGTCAGCCAGTTTTTGATCAGGCCGGTCTTTAAATCCGTATACAGCGCAGTCGCCGCAACAGCTATTATTATGAAGTTCGGCCACCAGATCATAACTGGCTGCACCTCGGATCGTTGGCATAGGCCGGATCAGAGCATTTGATGAACAGCACGTTCTTGCCGGCCAGCCCCCGCAGGGCGGCCGAAACGCCGTATCCCACTCCCGCGGCAGCCCCTGCAATTACAAGCGCCCAGATGATGTTTTCCATTGTTAAAATTGCGCCCCTTTCGCCCAGCAAAAAATTCTTAACAGCCCTGAACATCTCGAAAACACCTCCCATCAAAAAGAAAAGCCCCTCCTTTTCAGGGAGGGGCCCGCAGTTAAGTTTAGTTTCCAGTGGCACCCGTGGCAATTCCGGTGGCGCTGTCGGTAGTAAGGGTGGCGCTGTAAGTCGAGGTGTCACTCACCGCCCCGCTCATCGCCTTCATGTTCTTTACAGCATTGAAAATAGCCCCGGCCTTGCCCCGGAAGAGGGCCGTGGCGCCAAAGCCCACCAGAGCCACCCCTCCAGCGATAATCAGGCTGTAGCCGATAAGCTCGGTGGTAGTCACCGCTCCCCTCTCGCCTTTCAAAAACTCGACAATGCCTTTAAGCATGTTAAAAATACCTCCTCTTTAAAATTTAACCAACACGCAAACTGTTGATCATGCTGATGGCCCTGAAGGCCAGGGGCCCCAGCAGCATCCCCACCAGCGCGGCTACCGGCAGGAAGATGTACACCGTCGAGTAAACAGGCTTGGCCGCGATCCGCATTTCGCCTAGGCTCTGCCGCAGTTCGTCCAGGCGAAGCGCTTCTTCTTCCATTACCCCCGTGAGTTTCGCCACCCCCCCTTCCACTATTTGCATTAAAACTGCAATCAGAACATCAGCCTCTTTGAGGTTAATGTCGTTGCCCAGCTGCTCAATGGCCCTAAGCGCGCCGCCGCTCCAACTGGCAATGCACCTCTCCACCGCCGGCCTCAAAAGGGTAAGCAGCGGCAAACTGAGCTCCATGGCCTGGCGGGGAGTAAAACCCGCCCGGGTGAAGAGGTCGATGCTTTCATAAAGCACCGCGGCTTCCCGCAGTCTCTGGAAATGCGTGCGGCTCCGGTACAGCTTGACGGCCAGCTTGCCGGCCAGAAAACCAAGGGCCGCTCCTACCGGCACGGCAGCCAGCATGTAGGGCATCCTGCCGGCAATCAAGCCCGAAAAAACCGCCCCGCCCAGGGTGGGGACGATAAACCGGCGGCCGCCGCCTTCTTCCTTCTTTTTAGCCGTTATTCCCGGCTTCCTGGCCACTACCAGACCAGACAGCCGGGCTTTAAGCCGGGCTGAAGGGGTCAGGCGAAGAATTAGCAGCAAAAGCGCTCCCGCCGCCAGGCCGATGCCGCCGCCGAAAAAGGCGGGTAAAACAAGGCTCACGTTTCCACCCCGCTTAACGCCCGGTCCAGAAGCATCCCCACCAGGATGGACAGGAAGCAGACCACCACCAAGAGCCTGCCTATGGGGTTGTAGACCAGGAAATATCCCGTTTCGGGGATCAGGGAACGCATGAGCAAAAACTCCGGCAGGATCAGGGCATTGACGAACATCCCCATAAACCTGCTGTAGGCCATCCCGGAAGCGTTTTTGTAGATTAACCCCTGAAGGTTAGAGATCCGCCCGGCCAGGCGGGTAAACAGCGGCCGCACGGCCGCGTCGTCCCAGGCAAGCCTTAAAAGCTGGACGAACATCCTGCCGTATTCAAAGTCCAGCTCTTTCATAAGGAAAAGACAAACTTCGTCTATGCTTTTCCCGGCCGCCAGGTCCGTGTCGGCCTGCCGCAAGATATCCCCCAGGGGAGAAGGCACCTTCCTGGCGGTAATGCTTAAAGCCCGGGGCACCTGGGGGGTGTCGCCGAACTCGGCGGCAAAAATTCTCACAGCCACTGCCAGCTGCTCGATGATTTTGTTGCGCCTGTTCTGCACCCGGCCGATAAGCACCACGTCCGGGGCCAGGGCGATGACCAGGGCCAGGATAACGGCCGCCGGCAGGTTTTTCATCAGGATTACGCCGGCAACAAAGCCACCAACACCACCGACCAGGAGCCCCACTAGATAGCGCATCACTGGGATCCGTACTCCCGAGCGCTTGAGCATAAAGCTTGTCCTTTCCGACCAACGCTTCAGCCACGGAGGAAGTTCGTCTTCCTCATTCTCTTTGCTCAAAAAACGGCGCAGGACCAGCGGCATTTCCTCCCTTTCCCGCCGCGGCAGGGCCAGGTGCGGAATTTTCGCCAGGCGCAGGATATAGTAGCTGAAAACGCCGGCGCTCAAACCCAGCCCGGCGCCAAAAACGGTCGCCGCGGCAAGTCGCATGTAATCCATCAGGCCACCCCCGCCCTGGCAGGAAACTGGGAAATGTTTACCCCGAACATGCGCAGCTTCTCCTTCAAGCGCTCGCTGGGAGGGTTGACAAATTCCCAATCGCCGTCAAAATAGTCATATTTGCCGGGCCGCCAGACGACTAGATCGCGAAACTTGACGCCTGCCTTCTCCGTCCACACTTCGGTGACCTGGACGATCTTTTTCATCCCTTTGGTGGTGTCGGCGAACATCTGGATAATCACATCAAAAGCGTCGGCCACCCAGGTCTCGGCTATCTCCAGGGGAAGGTTCAGTCCTTCCTCCAGCATCATCTTGGCGCAGCCAGTCACGGCTTCATATGGCGAACTGAAATGGATCGTCGCCATGGAGCCGTGATGGCCCCGGGTGCAGGCTTTGATGGCCTCCACCGCCTCGCCCATACCCCGGATCTCGCCCACCATGATGATGTCCGGAGAGTAACGCAGGGTCGTCCGGAAAAGCTTTTTCATATCGCAGTTTAAATCGGCGTGTTCCTCAAGCTCGATTATGTCCCGGCCGCAGTAGTGCTCGCATAGGCGCAGTTCCACGTCTGTTTCCAGAGTTACTAATCGCAATGCCTCGGGGATATAGTTGATCAAAAAGCGCATCAAGGAAGTTTTGCCGCTGCCGACGCCGCCGGAGATAAGGATGTTGGCCCGGCCCTTGACCAGGGTGATCAAGAGGTCCAGCAGTTCCTGGTTCAAAGTGCCTGCCCTGATGAGGTTTTCCGGGGTCATTTTGAAGGTGTCGTGCTTCCTTAAGACCATGGTCCACTCCCGGGTTACGGGCGGGCAGGTGGCCGTCAGCCTGGTGCCGTCCTTACGGATGGACTCGACTATGGGCGTTGAGGCCGTCAGGGCTACGCCCCGGTCGTGGAACAGGAGCCTTGCGATGATCTTTTTGACGTGCTCGGTATCTTTAAATTTAATGCCGGTCTTTAAGTTTTTACCCCGCTTCTGGATAAAAACGGCAGAAGGACCGTTGACCCGGATCTCGTCCACTTCGGGGTCGTAGTACACCGGCTCCAGCACGTCCAGCCCCCAGGCATAGCTGAATATTTCCCTGGCCAGTTGCTCCCTCGTCATCCCCTCTACTTCCACCTGGTACTTTTCCAGGATTTCTTGTATAAGCTTCCTGGCCTTTTCTATCGCCCCGGGTAGCCCTGCCTGGGCGTCTTCAAGTATTTCTTTATGCCGGAAGGCTTCTTCTCCCCACACCTCGCTGTTGGTAATGACGTCCTGGACGAATTTCGTAGCCTCTTTCAAAGTGCGTTTGCCCAGCCTGAACTCCTGTCTCTTCTCTTTTTCCTCCGCTTTCTCAACCCTCTCGCCTCTAAAAATGCCAAGCATCTTTTCCACCTCACGGTTTCATTTTTTTGACCAGAACAATCCCTTTCGACCCGGTGGCCGCCCCCCGGACTACCTGGGCAACGTCTGAAGGGTTTACCGCAAGCACGGCGACGGCCGGCGTCTTCGGCGCCTGCGCCGCCTGCTGCAGCAGCCCCGCCTGCTGGTTGGGAACAATAGGGTTACCCTGGACGTCTACTAACTGGAGAAGCCTGGCGTTGCTTGCCAGCATGGCCCCGGGCACATTTTCCGTCTCCGCAAAGTACACGTCCACCAGGTCTCCGGGAGAGAAATATCCCCCGCCGCTCCTGGCCAGGTCAATATTGACGGCGATCACCTGCCTGTCTTCATTAGCAGCTTCTCCTACCCGTTCCAGGCGCACCTGCTCGCCCTGGTACAGCTCCGCCAAAGCCACCTTGCCGATCAGATCGTCCGGTTTTCGCGCCGTTCCAGGCTCAACGGCGCCCACCGGTACCTGTCGCCAGGTAAGATCGCCGGCTTTGATCAGGCTGTAGGCGTTGATGTTGTGGGCCGGAACTATAACCTGGGTCATCGCCTGGTGGGTGTTGATGTACCGCTGGTAATATAACCCCGAAGTTACGGCCACCCCCAGGCCGAAAATAATGGCCAGGATAACCGGGACAGGTATCGAACGCCCGGAACCGTAATTTTTGTTCCTGCCGAAGATTTTCAACCACCTCCCACGCTAAAATGAAGCCAGAAACATAAACACCCACAACCCGGCCGCCAGGCAGGTCCCAAAAGGAATGGCATCTTCGGGTATAGGAGCGTTTATATCTTCGGGTATTTTTTCTAGCGCCAGGGCTCCTTTTATGCCCCCCACAAAGGTAAGATAGGCTCCCTGAATTAAATAGAGCAGGCGCTCTTTGAGAGCCCCCTGCTTTGCCAGCTTGCCCAATCCCCAGACCGCCCCGATGCAGGAAGCTATGAAGATAACGGCCAGGGCGCCGTGTAATCCAAGCCAGGCCCCAATGGCGGCCATGAGCTTGACATCACCCCCTCCCATGCCGCCCAGAGCAAACATAACCAGGCCCAGGAGAAAGCAAGCTGATGCGCCAATAAGGCTTGCAACCCAGTTGCCCGCCCATACATGATAAAGAAACCCCGCCCCCAGTAAGGGCAGGGTAATGTAGTTAGGGACGTAGTGGCTAATAAAGTCGGTTACGCCGACTAGCGTGACTGCTAAAAAAAATAGCCATGCCGGCCAGGTCAATTGATCCACCCCCAAAATATGATTTTTCTTCCTATCAACAGAAGAGAATTTCTAGCATACGCAGAAGAAAATCATATTATCTTTTTACGTTGGGGTTACGATGAAGCAGGAAGCTATACCGAATCCTCTCCCTAACCCGGAGGGGTTAGGGAGAGGGTAGTTCACAAATCGCGAGCTTTAGTGTATTTTTCTTCAACTTCGTCTCCATATCCAGGATGCATAAGGTTGAGCAATTCTCTCACCTTAGAGTCAATCAACCCGCAATCAGATGGCACACCAGGATTTTTAAACGTTACTGCTTTGACATGGTGCAAAGAGACCCAAGTCACGGTTTGGGGAAAATCCATGTCGGCCAAAAGAATGCCTGGCTTTATCCCGCAGCTTACTTTCAGCACTTCTCCGTCTATTGAACCTGAAGCGTTCTCGCCTCCATCCAGCGTAACGCTGATTATCGGCCTTTTACCTATCGCGCGATAACACAAAAACATATCCCAGAACATGTCTTCTCGGGGAGAAACCTCAATAACAGCATCGCCCATCAGAAAACGCCACCACGCACGGCTGGCCTTCAAAGAGAAGACAAAACGCAAATAACCCAAATGGTTCGCTAATCCTGTAAATACAGCAGGAAGATAGAAGACAGCCATCCACCCTATCAATCGTAACCAAGTCAATTCCGCCAATTCTCCCGATAAAATATTTAAAAGGGTCCTGTACTTTTCAGGGAAAAATATCAAGACTACAAGAGTAACCAAACCAAAATTTATTACCCCTTTATATAGCGCTGGATAAAACCTCTGTCGCGCTTCTTCTAATTTGCCCTCCGCCCACAATCCCGCATATCCCGGAATTAATACAAAAAGAAAGGATAAAGCTAACGACAGCGTTAAACCCTCCATCAATCAACCAAACCCCCTAAAATCAATATACCTTCCCAATCTTTCCCTTAAAGTCAATTTATGAATTTTCGTTTTGGCTCCGGGAATTCCTGCCATATTATGTGTTACTACAGTAAACCATATTACAGCACAGGCGACCACCACAATAGCCAGCGCCAGTAAAGCCACCAATATCGCTACACCTAAAATATGTAAAAAAATACGCAAAAGAAACGAACGCCAATCGATAGCAGCTTCCGGCCAAGGCAATGCCAGCAAAAAGATAGGCATAAAAAAAAGCCATAACAAGAGGATCCATACGCCCTGGTCCCTTACAAACTCCCGGTAGCTTTTATGCTCTTTGTAACCGTATTTTGGCATCAAATAAAACCCCTCCTTGGCAACCTATTTTGTACCCCCAACTTACATCCTCCCCTATTCAGGGGTGGGGAGGATGTCACCCTAACCAATCATTTTTCCTCAATGGCTTTAGCCCCCTCGACGTGGCTTACCTGGCCGTTATCCAGGAACACCAGGGCGGGAACCCCCTTAACACCTTTAGGAGGCTCTGAAGCCAGGTACACCGTCGCGCCTTCTAATCTTCTATCTAATCGCTTGAAATATTATCCAGGTAAAGCCAATCACGACAGCTAACATGAATAAACTAAACATAAATTCATCATCCTCTTTCACCGCTTCTTTCCATAAGGGAACTTTAGCCAGAAATCTTTTTAACGATTTAAAAAACATTATTTATCCCCTCCCGAAATATGTTATTTTTATAAAAAGGGGTGGTAACACATAATGGATACTATCGTAAATACATTGTTAATTGCTATTTCACAAATATCCGCCACGCTTACTGGACTGGCTTTTGTGGCTTTCTCTTTTCACTTTAAAAATCCGGATAAGATTAAAGAAAACACAAGCACTCCTTTTTCATTTATGTTTACAAACCTCTTTTCCCCCACCATACTCAGCTTGCTAGCAGTTTTAAATCCTCAAACCACCAAACTACTTATATATGTTCAACCCCTATTGTTTAATCTGGCCTCTATGCTCGCATTAGTTACAATAAAAAAAAGAAGGATTTCCCACTATATCGTATTTTTAATGCCATTAATCCTTTTTCCCCTTATATTAGTTAGTATTAACGAACAAACGCAACTACCAATAATCCTGGTAGCTATTTCACTTTTCCAGATTCTTGTTTCAACAAATCAAGCATGGGTCATATATAGAAACCTTTGAATAACATCCCCTCCATCAGAGGTCTATTTTTGGAAGTAAAAACCCGACGCGCCACCAAGGCAAATCAGCATATTTTCCTGCATCATAATTTTTCATCTATCGGCTTTACCCTCAATCAAATTTCTCCTCAACAGCTTTAACGCCCTCGACGTGGCTTACCTGGCCGTTATCCAGGAACACCAGGGCGGGAACCCCCTTAACACCTTCAGGAGGCTCTGAAGCCAGGTACACCGTTGCCCCTTCTAATCCGTTTCTTTTAAGCTTCGCCTTAATATCCCCCTGATCATTTCCCCGCAGGTAAGTAAACACCAGGTAAGGCTGCCTGTCTTCCGGCAGCTGCGCCATCTCCTGAAGGGCCTCGTCGCAGTGTGGGCACCACCAGGCGACAAAGAGAGCCGGGCGCGCGGCAAGGTCCAGGGTTACCGGCCTGTTATCCATTGTTGTGACCACAAGGCCGGGATGCTTATTTGTATCAGTTTTAACGCTGGATGGAAGGCTTTTTGAGCCTGTTGATATCTTTTTTTCTACAAAGTCCTGCTTTGGCAGACTAGCCGTCTCCTCTTTTTCAGCCGGTACGGAAGAAATGACTTTCTCCGGCGGCACAGCAGGCGCGGCCGCGGCAGGGACCACCCGGGGATTAAAAGCCAAAAGGCCTGCAACCATTATCAGCCCGGCCCCAGCAAGAACGGCAGGCACCAGAAAAACGCGCCTGGGAGGGTAAATCGTAACATAAACAGCCAGAAGGACTTCTACCAGCAGGAATTTCAGACAGACAGGGCAGAGCTCCCCCGTCCCCCGCCAGGCCAGGAAAAGAAGTAAGGCATGGGCGGCCGCCCCACCGTAGATAATTGCAAGTGCGGCCTTCTTTTTAGTCGCAGTAAAACCGCCGAAGCAGAGGACGGCGGAGAGGGAATAATAAGCCGCCCCCCAGAGAAGCAGGGGGCGGCCGAAGATATAGCTTACGGCACTGCAGGCCGAGGATGGGCAACTATAAGGGTTAAAACCGATTGACCATAAGCAAAAAGAACCCAGAGTTAAAAGCAGGTAAATTAATCCAGAAAGCATTTTGTATTCCCCCTAATTTTGGCAGGAAAAAGGTCTTAATAGGAGTATTAAAAATAAAAAAGTTTCTTATCTGCTCTATAACATTGCTTTAAGAAGATAGTAACAGTAAACCAAGATAATAAAAGAAACACCCGCGCAAAGAAGTGCCCATCCTATCAAAATGTCATATACTGATATCCATTCAAGGAGGCGTTTTGATAATTGTTTAAGATTTTGTGGCCTTTTGTGGTCATAATCCCCTTGATCGTTCCTATGCCTATTGTCCTCTTGGTGCTCACGATTTTGATCATTATTAGTCCTATAATAATGTTTCGTTATAGTCATCAAAAAAAGGTTTTTCTTAAACGCACGGATGTAAAATGGTGGGTATCTACCATATTTACTTTGGGCCTGATATGTACTTTGGGGTTGTTCTTTGCAACCTGCAAAGGAATTATCTACAGGGGAAATATACTTCGCTTTTCTTTCTGGCTGATAAACGTCGGATTGCTTTTGCATTTACATTCTCTCCTTACCCTTAAACAAATGTTCCATGCTGAACCAGCGATATTAGAGCGACAAACCATAGTATCCGATGGACCATATCAATTAGTACGGCACCCTATTTATCTTGCATACATATTGCTTCATCTTGGAATGAGCCTTACTACGGGCAGGGTATTTATTGGGCTATTGCTAACCACCCCCACAGTATTCTGGGCTATTCAAAGGGCAATGCTAGAAGAAACGCTCCTTGCAGACGGGGAGACAAAGGATTCATATCTGTCTTACGCTTCTTCGACACCAATGCTATTTCCTACAGCGCGTAGTATAATAAGGTTTCTACAAAAAACCTATGGTAGTTAAAATCACCAGCAGGCATCCTGGGGAGCGCTGTTCCTGCCCAGGAGCCAACCGTTCCTTATAACCGAATAAAAAGTTCCCGCCTGCCCGCAGCGGCTTGAACTTACATCCTGAATACCGGCCAGCTTGAGAAACGTCGTTTTAATCATACCGGCAGCCCTGACCACAACCGAAGGGTAATAAGGGCCGCTGCTGTAAACATCTATTTTGCTATCAAGCTTGCTACCGCCGTATTCCGGGCTCATAAAGCGCGGCCAGTTTATATCCAGGACTGAATTGGCAACTGCGGTGGTATTAGATGGATATTCGATCCACCTGGCTTCGTATCCTAAAAAACGGTCACAGCAAGTGCCGCGTCTCCAGCCGCCTTCCTCAACCAGCTTCTTTTCCGGCCCGGTGAGGGTCACCGGGGGATCGCACACGCAGCAGCAGGAACACCCATCAAGACCGCAGCATGTCTCACAATGGCCATATCCCACGGTAATGGTCACATAGCGCACCCCCTGGGTGGACCCCGCCAGGGCCGCCGCGTCCACCGCCGTCTGCAGATCTTCCCTGGCCACGTAAAGCCTGGCAAAATCAGTAGCCAGTCCCGCCAGGAGAAGAAGAAGGGCTATGATCATCACGGTCATCAGCAGCACCACGCCGCGCTCATCGTTCTTCAGGGTTCGTATCTGAATACTGCGGACCCGCTTACCTTTATGCTCTTTTCCCATGGAGCACCTCCTAAAAGCGCCGTTATCCCGGGCAGGAAAACTGGAGAATCGCAGGCAACTTCGGCGGTCACCAGGTTTTGCCCGGGAGAGTTAGGCGTAAGAACCACCTGCGCCCTGGCCGGGCTTATCCCCGCCGCGCTTAAAACTTCATACCCCACCTGGGAGGCCTTATTTGCATTCAACGTCACGGCATAAGTACGCCCAGCTTCCCTGGCCGCCGCCACCGCCCCCAGCTTGTCTTTTAGCAGGAGAGAAACGTTTACCATACCCATCAAAATGACGATAAGGAGGATACAGGAAAGAACAAACTCCAGCATCACGGGACCCCGGCAGTCTTTATAAAGACGCTTCAGCATTTTACCAGCACTCTCCACTGCAGGAGCATCCCACGCAAACGGGCCTGGTACGATCTGGCTCCGTCCGGTTGCGGTACTCCACATAATAGCTGCTCTGCTGCTCCAGGGTGATTTCGTTGTCCATCGCTTTGCCGCCAAGAAAGGCGGCGATCCCCGGCGCAAATACCGGAGTTCTGTATGTAACCGTTGCCGTCACCCTTTCGTTTCGGCTTCCCAGGCCAGACACACGGACATCTCCCTTCCCCTGTCCCAATCCTGCCGCTTCAAGGATTTTTTGCCCTTTGCTCAAGGCGTCCGCCAGCCTGCCGGTGACTGCCGCCGTCCGCCCAGCATCCCTGGCGGCAGAGGCCGCCACAATGTGGTTGTTGAGCAGGATGGCGAAATTGATTGTCCCCAGGACCAGGGCAATAAATATAGGGAAAACCAGAGCAAATTCCAGTATCACGTTGCCGCGCTCATCTTTATGCAGTCTCATAAAATCCCTCCCATCAAAAAAGGCCGCCTTGTGGCGGCCCGGATAAAGAAGGAACTCCTAGCTTATCAACTCCACACTTATCTTGCTGTCCGGCGGGTTGAAGCCGGGCAGGCTGCCTACGGGAACTGTTACCGTGTCGCTGTTGTTTCCCGGCCTGCAGTCTTCTACCCCTATGGGAGCAGCAGTCACTTTAAAAGTATAACTGCCTGCCGTGTTGGGCCTGATCACCCAGCTCAATGTTGTGCTGCCGCCCCGGTTCAGGGAAATATATTTGGTGTCATATATGCCGTTGCCGGATATGGTGACCTTTACCTGCACCGGCCCGGCCGGGCCTTCATTGTCCCGGCTGATTGTAGCAACCAGGGCGGTATTCATGCCGGCATACCTCTGCTGGCGGGGAGAATAGGTCAAAGATGCGCTTATATCCGTACACTGCGCCGCCGGCGGCACGTAGGTTTCTTTCTTGTTGTTACTCCAATCCCTGTCATCCGGCGGGTTCACCGGGTGGATTTTTGCCACCAGGGTATTGCCGTTGGCATCCCCGTGCCATGTGAAGGTGAAGGTCTTTTCTTCGCCAGGCTGGAACTCCACCGGCACCTGGTCGTTCAAGGGCGTACCGTTGGATGCCGTCGCGTAGTAGCCGTTATTAGTCAACGATAAAGTCGCCTTGACCGGCACAGGGTAGTCCGCGGCCAACCCGTAGACTACAGTCCCGGTGTATGCTTTACCCGGCTCGGCTTCCGAAGCGCCGGGGTCCAACAATTTAACGTACATATCGGGGGCGATGGGTTTAACAGTAACGTCCACGTAATTGTCTTTATAGGTGGATTCCAGCAATTCCCCAAAGGGATTCACCGCCACCCGTACTTTATACGGCTTATCCTCTACTTTAAACTTTAACGTTACTTGAGTTTTGTCCCATGCCTTCACCGGAACACCGGCCGCAGCCGTGACGTACGTGCCGCCTTCACGCTTCACCGCCACGTCAGGCGCCAGGTCAGCGGAGCTTTCATTCGTAATTGTGTACTGGGCTTCTTTTTCTTCTCCCGGAGCACCGGTTATTTCAACCGGACCCTCCAGCTTTAAGTTCGCCCACGGCGTTACCGCCCCGATGAAGCCCGGCACCGACGCAGGACTGTTTTTCAGCTGGTCGCTCCAGTCTTTGCCGCGGTAAAATCCTATCCCGTCCGGGGCGTTTTCGTCATAATTGGGGCTGGTCTCTGCCGCCACGGCCCAGTTGGCACTCTGCGGCCCGGGATTAAGAAGCAGATGGTAGTAAAAAGTAGCGCCGTGGTCGAAAGCGTCTAAGGCCCGCAGGTATTGCGTACTCCCGTCGGCGGAAGGTATCAACCCGTCAGAATATGCCTTGTTTGCCAAATAGGGCTTCCACTTCGCCGCTAAAGAATCGTTCATTCCCGCCTCTTGTGCCAAGAAGTCTTCCCGTGACGGCATGGGGACATTCACGAATATGCCCGAAGAAGCGTCTCCGGCCCAGGCGTTGCCTTTGTCTATATAACGTACTTGCGGTAACACATCAAAATAATCCGCCAGGAAATTCACAACGTCGGGGTCGTCAAAATCTGCGTCGGGGAGGATGACTTTTTTCGTCCCGGACGCCGGGGCCGGGGTCATGTTGGAGTTAATAGGGATGTAAAGCTCGTTCAGGCCGTACCGGCTTCCCTCCTGCGCCCATCCCGGCTTGGTCCAAAGCTCACCCCAAACCAGATCCACGTCGCTCAGGCTGATTTCACCCTTATTTCCCTCCAGACTGGCGGTAACGGAATTGGGGTTATACAGCAGCACCGGCACGCGGCGGACGAACCAGGTCATGCCGTTGGAGAGGGGGGCCTGGGAGTCGGAAGGGGCGCCTTTAGAATATCCTTCACCCTCAACGAAAGCAAAAGCCGGGCTGGCCAATGCCGCCATGAGAAGCAAAAAGAAAAAAGCCCTGAAAAAGGCTTTACGCAGCATGAGAAATCCGCTCCTTTAAAGTTATTTCATATAGCCTACTTGCCGCAGGTATTTTAAATCCCTGTTATCAGGCGTCCCGCCTTGGGTCAACATCCAACGACCGTCAATTTTCTTTAAACGTGCGATAATAATGCCTTTATAACCACTCTCATTTTCTATTTTGCAAACGGCGTAAGCGATAGCATTATGTTTTTCAGCCACTTTGGTTTCGTCAATTTTACCCTGATAATTTTTCCTCCCATCATTTCGGTTGTCATACATAAACCTCCGTGCGCCCTCAAAGTAAGCCCTGGTCACCCGTTTGTAGGGCAGCTTATCATAAAAACTCAAATCTACATTACGCCGGGCTTCAAAGTCTGCTATATCAGCGTTAACGTCTCCTATAGCTTCCATCATCGCCTGCTTCAACTCATCGTCACTCGGCAAATTATTATCCACGCTCTTAGCCACCCTGAGCAGCAGGACCGCCGCTTCGCCCCTGAGCAGGTTCTGGTCGGCACCCAGGACGCCAGGGCTGATACCCTTCATTAGCCCGGTTTTGTTTGCGTAAATGGCGTCCGCGTCGGAGGTGTCGCTGAAAGTCGCGCCCTGGTCCTTCACCGCCACCTGGTAGACTTTAGCCAGGCGGCCCAGCCACTGCGCCGCCTCCAGCCGGGTAATAGCGGCATCCCAATTCCCGCTTTTGTCGGGGATCACCCCGGCCTTCACTAGGCCGTCTACGGCCCCGTCGTACCAGTTCGGCCCGGGAGTACCGCCCGCGTCCACTATGCGGTTCAATACGGCCGCGAACTCCGCCCGGGTCATGTTGTTGTTGAGCCCCAGGGTGTGATCCGGATAACCGGCGTAAAGCTCAAAGTCGATGGCTTCAATGATGTCGTCCTGGCCCCAGGAAAAGTCTTTCGTGATGGTATCCTTATCGCTGAAACGGTACTCCATCTCGGCATGGGCTGGAACGATAAAGGAGAACAGCATTACCACTAGGGCGGCAAAAAAGGCCAGCTTCTTGAACATGGAAATCAACTCCTTTTAGTTATTTTAGATGGATTTTGGGGCATATTTGTTCCCTCGCCGAACCTTTTATTTACTTCCCGCAAAATTTCTTCCACTTCTTCCGACGTCAGAACTTCTTTTTGCAAAAACATCACCCCCCATGTAAATAAAAAAACCGGCCTGCAACCGGATTGCTTTCTACGATTGCTGCCGTACCAATAATTTTTGCGAAACATCCTTGACTAAGATGACCCAATTGAGGATAATCTTTAGTAGAAGGGGAACAAAAATAACCGGAGTGACCTTCAGGGAGCCCCACCAACCGGGGTTCATCTACAACCCTTGAAGCTGCGGCAACAGCCTCAAGGGTTTTCAATTACTTCCGCAGCATGGTGATAGCCACCATCAGGGTCAGAAGAGACAGCAGAGTTCCGATGATTTGAAGCATCTCGGATACTGTAATCACCGGCCCCACCTCCCTTCGGGAAAATATCCCCCGGCAGGTAGGGCCTTTTTTTCTCCGGTTTATCGTTCCCCTCGAACAGTATTCTACCTTATGTAACACATCTTGCCAATATTTTTCTCTCCTTCCTTTTGCGCTGTTCTGCACACCCCTTCCAACCAAAAAGAAAAACCCGGCAGTATTGACCCGCCGGGCAAAAAAACCGCTCAGTGCCCAAGTTTACCTTTGATATCATTGAAAACATTGCCGACGCTAACACCTAATGCCTGGGTTATACCCCAGATTGCAAGAAGTACCAGCACTGCCATACCAGCATATTCTAATATAGTAGGGCCGCGCTGGTCAAAATACAGCCGCTTCAAGATGTTTCGCATAAGCTATTACCTCCATCCTTAAAATTTTGCTTTTAAATTTAAGGTCATCGTAATATCTGGCTAAATTGGACTGCCGCCGGAAAAATCAACAAAAAAAGCAAGGGGCCTATAATAAACACCAGCAAAGGTAAAGTCATCTTAACCACGGCTTCGCCTGCCTGTTTTTCGGCGGCGTATCGCCTCAAAACCCGCATCTGGGCGGCATGCTCGCTGATCGCCTCGGCTATAGGCGTTCCGTAGCGGTCAGCCTGGATAATAACCTGAACTAACTGCGACAGTTCATCAACGCCGCACCTTTCAGCCATCTTCAGCAAGGCGTCAGCCCTCCGCGAGCCGGAGGCCATATCGTGGGCGGCAAGCATCACCTCCTTGCCCAGGACGCCGCCGAACCATCTCCCTACCTGCTGGAGGGCCCCGTAGACATCACCTCCTCCCGCGCGGATAACGGTGGCCAGAAGGGTGGAAAACTCCAGCATATCCCTGCGTATTTCCTTCTGGCGGGTGGAAATCCTGCCCTGCAGCCAGTAATCAGGGGCGACATACCCGAACACGCCCAGGAGCAGAAACCAGAAATAAGGAATATTAAAAAGCAGGCTTAAAGCCCCGCCGCCAACCAAAGCCCCTATAGCCACCGCGAGTTTAACCGTCAGGAACTCCAGGGCGTTGAGGTTCTCAATGCCTGCCCAAACCAGCTTTTTTTCCGTCGTCTCCCTCACGTCATCAGGGTAAGCGGCCAAAACGACTGGCAAAAGGGCGCCAGTTATCTGCTCCTTCACGCCTGCCTGTCCCATCCCGGCGGCCGCGCTGCGGCCCATTTCGGCGAAGATGGAAAACCTGCCCCGGCGCTTCAGGTCCAGGTAAACGGCAAAAAACAGCACGGCGACGCCGGTAAAAAAACCTACCGGCAGCGCCGGTACAGCAGCGTTAATCGCCATCACCTCCAGAACGTTAATATTCAATTGAGATTATCTTCTTAATGACCAGCCAGCCCACCAGTATCAAACCCGATGCGGCAAACAGAAGCACCAACCCCGTGGTGGTGTTAAAAAGCGGGGCCATGTAATCCGGCTGGAGGACACGCATACCACCTACGGCGACAAAGGGCAGGACGGCCAGGATGTTGGCCGTCAGCCTCCCTTCAGAAGTTATTGAGCCAAGCTGGGCTCTAAAAGCCCTCCTATCCCGGATGCCGTCCGCTATCTGATCATAGACCAGGGCCAGGTCGCCGCCGACCTGCATATGCAGTCCCGTGGCCGCCGCTATAACCTCCAGGTCGCGCGACTTGATGCTCTGCCCGGCCTTTTCAATGGCGGTCATAGTGTTGTCGCCGCTGCGAAGATTGTGGACGATCTTGCCCAGGACTTCCCTGGCCGGCGGGACGGAGGACAGAGCCGCCTGTTCAATCGCTTGCTGGACAGACTGCCCGGCCCGGAGAGAAGCCGCCATCTGCCCCAGGATTATTTCCAGCTGCTCCTCGAACAGCAGGGCGCGTCCCCGGATGCGGCGTTCCACCCAGGCCCGGGGAGCATATATGCCCGCCAGCAGCCCAAAAAGACCTAAAAGGGGCTTCCCGGTCAGCGCCAGGACCGCCACAGCTCCTCCGAGGGCTCCCACCAAGGCGGCAATCGCTATATGCGACGCGGGGATATCGAATCCCGCCTGGGCCGCTTTTTTCTGGAGAGAGCTCTTCCAACCTTCTTCTCTACCAGCTTCCTGGTGGGAACGCAGCCTGGCTTCCAGCCAGGAGGAATGTGCTTTAACCTTCCTGATGCCCAGCGCAAAAAGCAGCACGGCCGCAAACACGGCCGCGCCGACCAAAAAACCGAAGTCCGTCGCCAATCCCTCCCTTCATCATCGAACTCCGGATCAATTCACGCCCGGCGGCAGTTCCACCCCATACAAAGCCAGGCGGTCCGTCTTGGTAAACTTCTCCTTCGTCCTTTCCCAATCACCTTTTTCTGGGTTCCAGGTATAGATTTTTTTGATCCCCACCGCCAGCCCGGTGTCCCTTTTCTCCAGGCCGGTCACTTCGCAGATATGGTCAACCCTCCTCCTGCCGGTCCTGTCTTTCAAAAGCTGCACCACCAGGTCAACCGACCCGGCGATCATCCCCAGAATGGCTTCGTAGGGCAGACCCATGTCGGCCATCTGAATCATGTTCACCAGCCGCCGGTTGACGGCCTCTTCGGCGCTGTTGGCGTGCAGGGTGGTCATCGAACCGTCGTGGCCCGTCCCCATGGCCTGCATCATGTCGAAGGCCTCGCCCCTGCGGCACTCGCCGACGATTATCCTCTTCGGCGCCATTCTCAGGGCGTCGGCCACCAGGTCGCGCTGGGTTATCTCCCCCTGGCCTTCGACGTTGGCCGGCCGGGCTTCAAGGCGCCGCACGTTGGAATGCTGAAGCCGCAGCTCCGCCGGGTCTTCGATGGTGATGATGCTTTCGTCCTCCGGGATATACGATGCCAGCACGTTGAGGAACGTGCTCTTGCCGGAAGAAGTGCCGCCGGACACAATAATGTTCAACCTGCCCTTTACGCAGGCGGCCAGGAAGTCGGCCATTTCCCGGTTTAAAGTCCCGTACTCCAGGAACTTATCCATGGTCATATCCATGCGGAACCGCCTGATGCTCATTGTCGTCCCCTCGACGGCCACTGGCGGGATGTGAGCCATGAGCCTGGAGCCGTCCGGCAGCCTGGCCGACACTCGCGGACTAGACAGGTCTACCCGGCGGCCCGTTGGGGCCAGCATCTTCTCCAGCACGTCCCGGCAGTGCTGCTCATCGCGGAATTTTACCGGCCTGCCGTTCTCATCGGTGGCAATCATCTCTTTACCGTCGATTTCAATGCGGATCAGGTCCCAGCGCAACACCTTTATTTCCGTGACCCTCTGGGCCATTTCCCCGGTAAAGAAGGGCTCCAGGGGCCCGTAGCCTAAAAGGTCATTCACCAGTTCTTCCGCCAGGTTGATAAGCGTAGGCTTGGGAAGATTAATCCAGGAGCCCTCGACCATTTCCAGAACGACCGCCCGCACCTTCTGGCGCAAAACGGGAGAATGGCGGTCGGCAAGTTCCTGAAGGGTAAACCTGGTTTGGATCTGCTTCTGGGCCTGGGGCCGGATCTGGTTGAAAAACTCTTCTTTGTTAAAAATGCCAACAGCCTCTTGGTAATCTCTCCCTTCCCTGCTGGCATAAAGCCGTTCCTGCAGGCCGCTCATGGGCCGGTTGCCCAAAGGCATAAGCACTCTCCCTCCCAATACCTCTTAAATCATGCAAAGCGTTTCTTAAACAGCCCAAGGAACCCCCCTTTTCTTTTCGATGTCCCCTGTAGGCTCTCTACAAAGACCGGGAAAACCTGGTTTAAAGCCCTTTTTACCGCTAAACTGAATTCCGCCTGCGGGTGGGAAAGCACAAAGGGCTCGCCCCGCTTAATGGCCTCCATGATGCCCGGCTCGTCGGGGAAAACCCCCAGGGAAGGATAAGGAACGTAACGGTCCAGCTCGCTTATCTTCAGCCCGCCGGGGATGTTGTAGCGGTTAACTATGCGGTAGCACTTGGAGGCCACCCCAAGGGCCCTCAAGGTGGTGTTAAGCTGGTTCATGCCGGGTATTACCTGCACGTCTGGCGTGACCACCACCAGGATATGGTCCGCCGCTTCCGCCGCCGCCCAGGAGACGTCCAGCGTTATCGAAGGCGGCAAATCGATTACCACCAGGTCGAAATTATTGCGTAAAATGCTTATCACCTTAGTGATCAGGGCCTGGTTGACTTCCGCTATTTTTTCCGGCAGGGGCACAGCCGGCACTACCCAGACTCCGGAAACGTGCCGGAACATGAACTCCTGCACTTCCTCCGGGGAGGGGTTGTTAGATATATACTGCCAGTTAAGGATGTTCCTGTAGCCCATATCTCCAGCCAGGGCTTTTTCTGGCGTGCCCATGTTCATTTGGATGGTAACGCAGCCGAACTCGTTTAGATCCACAATGGCCGCTTTCACCTTCAAACTGGCCTGGGCAGCCGCGGCACAGGCCATGTTCACGGCCGTCGTAGTTTTGCCCACGCCGCCCTTGGGCGAAGCGACGGCGATGACTTCCCGGCGCACACTCTGCACCTGGGTAAGGGCGCCCTGGCCGCCAAAACGGCCCAAAGGCCCGCTGCCCGGGGCCACCAGGGGCAGCTTCTCCGCCTGTCGCCGCATCTCTTCCCTTATGGCGTCCACTTCCTGCTCAATCATCCCGGCAATATCGGCGGCCGTCATGTTTTTCGTGAACACCTGCCGGACGCCCAACGCCATGGCCCGCCGGTACAAATCCATGGAAGGATTGTCAGTAGCAATAAAAACCACCGTGCCCGGCGACACCCTGGCTACCTGTTCAGCCACATCCAGGCCACTCATATCCACCAGTCCCAGGTCTATCAAAGCGGCATCCGGCGCGCCGTCCCGCGCCATACCGATGGCGTCGCGACCGGACTGAGCCAGGGCCGTAACCCGTATGCGCGGGTGACCTTCAAAGGCCCGGCGTATGCGGTCTCTGTATTCAGAGTCATCATCCGCCACCAGCAGCCGGATGAGGTTGTCCGCTTCAAAATACACTCCTCTTCTCTCCCTTCCGCATCTACCTCTTCATTTTTTACTCTACCGGCCGCAGGGCCGCCAGCACTTTCCCTTTTGTAATAGCAAGTACCACCTTCGGGGCTTTTTCCAGGGGCACGGCCACGACCGCGCTCCCTGGCTCGGAGTCATCTTTGGGCGGTGGTGGTACTTCAACTACCATTACGTTATCAGCCAGGACCTCCGTAGTGACGTTGGGGCCTTCGCCCGTTACGCCAATAATATCCACCCTGTCGCCCACTTCTACCGGCAACCCTTTGGTGGCTTCAGGCGGCAGCGCTATGGCACGCCAGTTCCCCTGGCTGGTAAGGGCTAACCTGGCCGCCAGCGTTCCCCCGGCAGGCGAAAGTTCGGCGATATAACTCGTCCGTATCGGCGTTCCGGCCGCCAGGGCTGTCTTCAAGTGATACCCCACCGTTTTGTCGAAATTGTCGGCATTCACCCTGTCTTGGGGTACTGCCGCCGGAGGCAAATTAATTACCTCGATTTTATCCTCCGTCAGCCTTTCTCCAACTTTTAGGTCCGTCTTGGCCACAAGAACTGGCACCGTGGGTGCGGCCATACGCACCGCCTGCAAGGCAAAGAACCCAGCCACGGCGGCCGCCATGATAGCTCCCAAAAGGAAAAAGGAGCCGGTTCCTTTGCTAACAAATTTCAATTTGCCGTCATCTCCTTTTTGGTAGAGTTAATAAGCAGATTTCTATCCGACTTTTTCATTTGGTTACAAGCTTAAATCGGCTTCCGTCGGGATGTGTCGTCCACACCGGATGCGCCTCCGTTCTGCTCTACGCGCTTCAGCGCGGCCAGCATGTTGTTCTTTCCACCACCTGTTTCTTCTGGCCGCTATCTTGGCCTCCGCAAGGTGACGCCCCGCTTCGTGCCGGAGAAGAATTCGGCCCTCCCGCGGTCCCCTGTGGCTTCACCACTTCCTCCCGCGGGCAGGCACCTTCCGGGGTTTTCTGCTGTCTTCGCCCTTCTCGCGAACACATCGGTCTCACCTCTGACTTGATGTTCGGGCCTTCCCCTGGAGTTCATTACCTCCAGGGTACTATGCCTTCTGCTGACTCCTGCCGGTTCAGCCGTGCCTTTCGACACGGGTTACCAGCTTTCCTTGGCTTATCCGGCAGGCCTCCGAGGGTAAGAGCGTTAACCTTCGCCCCGCGCCCGCCCCATATACTCCGCCGTCCCTTGGCACCCTGGGATTTCGCTGTGTTTCGCCAGCTCATCCGGATGATCTAGCCTCCTATGGGGTTCTTGTTCATCGGGCCGTGGCTTTACCTCCGGCTTCCTTCGGATCCCACCTCGCGATGGGCACCCTTGCCTTTGGCTAGCAGATTCGTGCTGCCTCGCCTGCAGTGGACTTCCACCACCTAGTTAACACCCATACCGGGGCACAAAATAAGGCGCGGGTAATGCCGCGCCATCAGGGATACTTATTGAGAAATTATTTGGTTTTTGCGGGTATCATGAAGTTGTATGTATATAAGCAGACTTCTCGATCCGGGAAACATAGGAGCGAGAGATGCCCATTTTCCGGGCTATATCCCTCTGGGTACGCCGCAGGCCCTGGAATAGCCCGAAACGCATGGCCAGGACTTTTTTCTCCCGCGGCGTCAATACATTCACTTTTTGCATAACCCGTTGCCTTTCGTAAGAATTTTCCACTATCTCCGCCACATCCTGATCCGACCCCAGAACATCAATCAAAGCGATTTCATTCCCTTCTTTATCAGTACCGATGGGATCATACAGGGACACTTCGCTGCGGTTCTTCTTTGTGGCGCGCAGGTGCATAAGGATCTCATTTTCAATGCAGCGGGCGGCATAGGTGGCCAGTTTGGTGCCTTTATTCATATTGTAAGTATTTATCGCCTTAATGAGGCCGACGGTACCGATGGAGATTAAATCGTCACTATCCTCACCGGTGTTTTCAAATTTTTTGGTTATGTGGGCCACCAGGCGCAGGTTATGTTCGATCAAAATGTTCCGGGCCTTTTGATCCCCTTGACGCCACAGTTCAAGATACTTTTGCTCTTCTTCTTCACTTAAAGGTTGGGGAAAGGCGTTGCTGGTAATGTAAGACAAAAGAAGGCTGATGCCCTTTAAAACAGAAAGGGCAAGTAGGGCGATAAAGCCGGCTTCCATATCATCCATCCCCCCGGGTAGGATAGCGTTGCTCTTTATATTTTATGGAAGCGCGGCCGTATAGGTGTTTGTCCTAAAAAGAAAAAGCCTGTTATTAGCCCTTGTAACCTAGGCGGCGCGAAATCTCCTCGCCGGCCCGGCGTACGAGCCGGCCAAGGACGGGCACCCGCTCTGGCGTAACGTTAAGGACGGGACCGGAAATGCTAATGGCTGCCACCACCTGCCCATGGTAATCAAAAATGGGGGTACCAACACAGCGAATACCTTCTTCGTTTTCTCCGTCGTCTACGGCATACCCACGTTCCCTTACCTCGGCCAGTTCTGCCTGCAAAGCTGCCATGGTGGTAATCGTCCGGGAAGTAAACCGTGGCAAACCCTTGCCGGCAATTATCTTTTCAAGTTCCCCCGGCGGGAGGAAGGCCAGTATGGCCTTGCCTACCGCCGTGGAATGGAGGGCAACCCGGCGGCCAATCTGCGAGTACATGCGGATGGTGCGGTTGCCTTCTACCTTATCAATATAAACGGCTTCCCCGCCGTCCCTGATCACCATGTGGGCCACTTCCCGGCTACTCTCTGCCAGTTCCTTGAGGTAGGGATGGGCAACGGCCCGGACATCGAGGCGTTCCAGGAGGCTGCTACTTAGCTCCAGGATTTTAAAGCCGAGGGTGTATTTCCCTGTAACCGGTTCCTGGTCAACGTAACCATAGGCCTTAAAGGTAGTCAACATCCTATAAACGGTACTTTTATTGAGGCCCAGCTTGCGGCTGAGTTCGCTCAAGCCTATACCCCCACCGACAGTCGCCAGTTCTTCCAATATTTTGAGTGCCTTCTCTAGGGACAGAACGTATCCTTCATTTTGTGGCAAGGCCGTTCACTCCAGAAACAAAACATCTTTAGATATTATTGTAGCACCATAGATATTATTGTAGCACCATTTTGCTTGAGGGAGAATCTATGTTGTAAATTCGGGGCAAGGCCAAGAAGCATTGCAATGATCGTGAAAATTACCATGGGTATCAGAAAAGAGTGGCGTTACGGGGTATGGGAGGATATCAAAAACTTGAAAAGCGCCTGTCTGGACAGGAAGAAGAAATTTTCATGTTGAAGCGGCTGAAATAAGGCATAAAAAGGGGCTGCCCCAATATTTTGGGAACAGCCCTTGATTTTGCAGCATTATTCTAATTTAAAGAGTTACCCCGGACTTAAATATGGCAATCTCCCTGGAGCCCAGGGTTTCCGCCTTGGTCGGTTCTCCGGAGGCTACACGGAGAACCTGCTCCAGTAATTCTCCTGCCAGTTCCGCCATATTCTCGCCCTCCAGGACCCTACCGGCGTTGAAGTCGAACCACCGGGGCTTTTTAGAGAAAATGCCAGTGTTGCTGGCGATTTTTAACGTGGGCACGCAGGTGCCCAGGGGGGTGCCCCGGCCGGTGGTGAAAAGGATGATCTGGCAGCCGGCCGCCGCCAAGGCCGTGGCGGATACCAGGTCGTTGCCGGGCGCGCTTAAGAGGTTGAGCCCCTGCCTGTGGCACCTTTCGCCGTATTCCAGGACGTCTACCACTGCCGCCGTGCCGCCTTTCTGCACACAGCCGAGGGACTTTTCTTCCAGGGTGGTTATACCGCCTTCTTTGTTGCCGGGTGAGGGGTTCTCGTAAACCGGCTGGCCGTGGTCGAGGTAGTATTGCTTCCAGGTGTTGATCAGCTTTACTATCTTTTGAAATACTTCTTCATCCACGGCCCGGTCCATGAGGATGGTTTCGGCGCCGAACATTTCCGGTACTTCGGTGAGTACCGCCGTGCCGCCCCCTGCTATTATCCGGTCGGCTACCATTCCCGCCAGGGGATTGGCGGTGATGCCGGAAAAGGCGTCGGAACCGCCACACTTTAACCCTATTTTTAGTTCGTTTATTGGGCAGGGTTCGCGTTCGCAGCTTGCGGCCTGTTGTGTTAGTTCTTTTATCAGCCTTAAACCTTCGCTCATCTCGTCTTCTACTTCCTGGGCCACCAGGAATTTAATCCTCCCTGGGTCTACCTCTCCCAGCACCTGCCGGAAGGCCGGGATTTTATTGTTTTCGCAACCTAAACCCAGGACCAGGACCCCGCCGGCGTTGGGGTGGCGGCAGAGGGAGGCCAGGAGCTTCTGGGTGTTATGGTGGTCGTCACCAAGCTGGGAGCAGCCGTAGGGATGCTTGAGGGCGTATATGCCGTCTATTGCGCTTTTACCCTCCAGTTCCTTTGCGGCGTTCCGGGCCAGGTTCTCGGCCAGCTGGTTGACGCAGCCCACCGTGGGGATAATCCAGAGCTCGTTTCTTACTCCTACCTGGCCGTCTGGTCGCCGGTAGCCGCGGAAGGTCGTATTCCCTTCAAAGGCAACCGGCGTTATGGGGAGGGGGTTATAGGTGTATTCTTCTAGCTTCCCCAGCCCGCTGTGCAAATTGTGGCTGTGCACCCACTGCCCGGCTTTCACCGGCTGGGTGGTTATCCCGATTGCATAGCCGTATTTCCTTACTTCCTGGCCGGCGGGCAAATCTGCCAGGGCAAATTTGTGGCCGGCTTTGATGTTTTCCTGTAAGGTTATCTCCCGTTCGGCTATTAATAGGGTTTCTCCTGCTTTTATGTCCGTTAAAGCAACGGCTACATTGTCACGTTCATGTAGCTGTATTGCTTTTTTCATACCCCTTCTCCTTCTAAGCCAGCACTTTTTCCAGGGCTACCGCCGGGCCATGGGAAACAATGTCCTGGAGATAATCTCCCAGTTTCTCTGCCAGGCCGGGAACGTTGTTTAAGTCCCGGCCCCAGATGGCGCTGTTACCTAGGATATACTTTGCTGTTTCCTGCGCGCTCTCCGCTGTTCCTTGATACTGCTGCCAGGCTGCCTGCCAGAAGGCCAGGGCCCCAGGATCGTCTTCGATAATGAAATCTCCCTGGGGCCCCTTCCCCTGGAACTGCCGGCCGTTAACCCGACCGTCTTTAAACAGGGCCGCCATGGCGGCCAGGGAGAAGGTGAGCTTTGCCGGTACGGCCTTGTTCTTTGCCGCGTAGTCCAGTAATGACGGCAGCACCCGCGTCTTGTATTTGGAGGTGGTGTTGAGCAAAATGCTCTGCCAGCGGTGAACGATATAGGGATTGCGGAAGCGCTGTAGCACTTCCCCGGCAAATTCGGTTAGCATTCTTTTATCCAAGTCGGTGACGGATATGACTTCGTTATAGATTAATTCTTCCATAAAGGGGCCGATCCGGGGATGCTCTACCGCTTCCCGCACCGTGTCGACGCCGCTTAGGAAGGCTAGGGCTGCCGTGGCGGTATGGGCGCCGTTTAGGATGCGTACCTTGCGGGTGCGGTACGGGGTTAAGTCGTCCGTCCAGATGACGTTAAGGCCGGCTGCATGGAAGGGGAGCTTTTCTTTAAGGTGCGTAGGGCCTTCGATTACCCACAGGTGGAACAATTCGCCGGTATCCAGCAGGGCGTCTTCATATCCTAGCTCCCTGGCCAGTTGCTCTGCTTCTTCGCGGGGGTAACCCGGTACTACCCGGTCCACCAGGGTGTTAAGGAACAGGTTGGCTTCTTTTAGCCACTGCTGGAACCCTTCCGGTAATCCCCACTCTCCGGCCAGCCTTAAGGTGATGGCTTTGAGGTTGTCGCCGTTTCTGTCGATGAGTTCGCAGGAAAGAATGAGCATTCCCTTATCCGGGTCGCCTTTAAAATGGTTATAGCGGTGGTAGAGGTAGGCCGTGAGCTTCCCAGGGAAGGACTGCGGCGGGGCGGCCGTGATGCTGTCTTCAGGGTCGTAAATGATGCCAGCTTCGGTGGTGTTGGAGATGACGATGTCGATTTGCGGGTCTTCGGCACAGCGCAGTACGGCCTGCCAGTCTTCGTAAGGGTTTATACCCCTGCTGATGGAAGTGATAATCTCCCGCTTTTCTACAACCTGGCCGTCCTGGTAGCCGCGCAGGATCAAGGTATACAGGCCGTCCTGCCGGTTTAATTGGTCGACCAGGCCATGGGCCAGGGGCTGCACCACCACCACCCGGCCCTGGAACAATCCTTTTTTGTTTAGCTGATGGATCATCCAGTCGACAAAGGCGCGCAGGAAGTTACCTTCCCCGAACTGGAGGACCCGCTCCGGTAAGTTATCCGGGTAGGGCCCGGCCTCCAGGTTGGGCGGGAAGCTGAATTGGCCGGTGAGCAGGGTTTTATTTAAAGTTCGCAACTCATCTCCTCCTCTTCATTTATTGTATCTTTATCCTAAGAAAAGCGTCAGGTTGTCTCCAATTTTCTTAAATCGCTAAAGGCCGGGTCATCGTAAGGTATCATCTGCCGGCCGTGGGGTCCGGCCAAGAACCAAAGATAATAAAGCCGGACACCCGGCGGGGCGACAACGGGGTGATAACCGTAAGGTATTTTGAAAGTATCCCCATTCCTGATCATAAAGGCCTGGTTTACTTTACCGTCTTCAGTATAAAGTAGCTGGACACCAAAAAGATTGGCAGGTTCTATACGATAGTGGTAGATCTCCACCAGCTCTGTTTCTTCTGGTGGCTGATGACGATCATGCTTATGGGAGGGAAAACTTGACCAGTTACCAGAAGCACTGTACGTCTCTCCTACAACAATTCTGTCAACCCTTCCGTCACCATTTTCAACAATAATATCGTGGACTTCCCGTTGCCAGAGATGGGCACCGCGGTGGTTGACGACCACTTCCTCCGGCCGAACAACAAAAGGTATATACTTTTTATCAGCTCGCACCTGACAAAGGGCAGCCTCAAAATTATCACTCAATGCATGAATTTCATAACTGCTTTCCCGGGGAATATATACCGCCGTAGCCCTACCAGAGAAAACATCAGCCCGCTGACCCAGGTTGTTAAACTGAAATCCATCTATATTTACACTCGCTATGCCTCCCAAAATAACAATGGCAACTTCATAATCACCTGATTGGCTGGTATATATAGTTTTATTTGTTAATTTAAGTAAACTAAAAGCCATAATATCCTTTTCAGCCGGTTTAATGATATCCTGACAACCGTGATGTTTTTCATACGGGTAATATAACTGCATTAAAACTTCCCCCAGATCCTAAATAAGGCAGACTTGAATTTTGAACTTTATTTCATAAATTAATCCAATACTTGCTATAAAATTTTTTGATTACGCTTAAGTACCACTCCCTGTTTTAAAAGGAGCTGTTGTAGTTCATCAATTGCAATATTTCGTGGTTCAACTTTTTTCTGTGTCGCTAGGGCAGCAGCAGTACCAGCAGCATGTCCGGTGACCATGCAAACTGCCTGTCCTCTTACCGAGCCAGCAGCCTCATGGGTTACAGATATAGCCCTTCCGGCTACCAGAAGGCCATTAGTATATTTTGGTACAAGACAACGGTAGGGAATCGCGTAGGACTTTTTGATTACCCATAAAGTTACACCGCCACCACCTACCCTTTGATTTAACACTACCTCATTGGCGCCTGGATCATGAATATCCAAGGGGTAGGCACCGCGACCAATTCCATCTTTAAAATCCCTTCCCGTCAATATATCTTCCTTGTTGAGGATATATTCACCAATAACATGCCTCGTTTCCCTGACACCTACCTGATACGGAGCATTAGCAAGTTTGGCTTTTTCAAACCCGGGGACATATTTAACAAGAAGTCGGTAAGCTTGAATTACTTGCTGTTGTAATTCTACCTCCGCACGGGAAAGATCCTCTGAATTAGTACCATCTACACCATGTATTCTGGTAACATTGATAGTGACTTCATTGCGACCTCTCATTGTGTCAATACCT
The DNA here is from genome assembly GCF_039233145.1 of Moorella humiferrea. Lineage (NCBI taxonomy): Bacteria > Bacillati > Bacillota > Clostridia > Neomoorellales > Neomoorellaceae > Neomoorella > Neomoorella humiferrea. The sequence continues at coordinate 1,662,291 of NZ_CP136419.1, forward strand.
ATGCGATCGCGGGGAATCGTATAATCACCTGCTTCACGCGCCCGACTAATTATCCTGGTTAATCCCTCAAAATTAAACCCTGGCGTTTTACGCATATGCTCTGGGGTCCAGCGGCTCCCACTCCAACCTTCAGGAACACCCATTTCATCGGGGTTGGCTTCCAGATAAGCAAACAACTTTTCAACATCAACATTTGTAACCCTGAACATCCGCGTCATGGGCTGCATTTTACCGTCTTCAGGGCGACCTTTAATAAATTCAGCTCCAGCCAAAGCGGCAACGTCGGCATCCCCCGTCGCATCAATTACAACCTTTGATGGTATAATCTCGCGGCCGGACTTTGTCTGTACAACAAGGCCTTTTACCGTGCGGTCATGAACTAGTACATCTGAAATATAGGCATGGAACAGGAAGTTAACCCCAGCTTCTACCGCCATTTCCAAAAGCAAATAACGTAACATTTCAGGGTCGTGAGTTGTAATTGAACCAAATAGGGGATCGAGGCTGTAATCTGTGATAGCTCCTTCTTTTTTAAGCCTTGCGAGTAATTCACCTCCTATGCCACCAAGTGCCAGATAACCCTCACCATCAGTAACTCCTTTAAAACCCATGCCGCAGTTTAGCATTCCTCCTAGATCTCCATATTGTTCAACCAGTAACGTATAGGCCCCTGTCCTGGCAGCAGCTATAGCTGCAATACTCCCGGCCGTACCACCACCCGCTACAACGACGTCATATTCATGATGGAGCTTATACATTTTTTATTACCTCCCTGGAAACAAAAGAAAATCTCTCATGATCGTAACGAAAATTATGCAGCTGGACTTTTATTTTTGTCCAGCCGCATAATTTAACTTTTATTTCTTTTGACTTGCTATCTGTTCTCCTATACCTGTCTCTTTAATTAATTTTGCAAAACGCTCGCTTTCGGATTTCCATTTGGCTCCAAATTCTTGAGGACTTAAATAATCAACGATCATACCCTGGTCAGTTACTACCTTTTTAAACTCCGGGTCATTGATTATATTCTTAAATCCTTCCGCAAGCTTAGTTTTAACATCTTCTGGCAAGCCTTTGGGTCCCCCTACGCCCAGCCAAATTGAGAGCACAACATTTAATCCCTGTTCTTTAAAAGTAGGAACATCCTTAAAGTCTGGATACCTTTTTTCATCAGCAACTCCCAGTATCCTTATTTTACCGTCGTTAAAATATGATTTTATTTCTGGAGGATTTGCAAATAATGCTTGTACATGGCCTCCTAAAAAAGCAGTAAGAGCTTCCGAACCTCCCTGAAAAGGCACTTGCTGTATTTTAATCCCTGCTTCTTTTGCAAACATCTCAGCAGCAACATGCGTTGAAGTCCCAATTCCTGCATGGCCATACTTTATTTCTCCAGGGTGGCTTTTGGCATACTCAATAAATTCCTTAACATTTTTCCACGGGCTATCAGCTCTTACAGCTAATACAACTGGGATCGAAGCGGCCTGGGCAATAGGTTCTAAATCTTGTGGGTAGTTGTACTTCGTTCCACCATAAAGGGGCTGTAAAACAATACTGATATTTGTAATGCCTATGGTATAGCCATCAGGTTTAGAAGAAGCTAGTTCATTCCATCCAATAGTAGCTGAGCCACCAGGTTTATTTACGACTACTAATGACTGTCCTAAATACTTTGCAGAAACTTTTTCCATTGCTCTGGCTATCATATCTGAACTTCCACCGGCAGAAAACGGTACTATTAAGGTAATAGGTTTAGTTGGGTATTTTTCTGAAACAGCACCTTTATTAACATTGTTGCCTTCTTTTTGCCCACACCCTGCAATTAATAAGGAAATAATTGATAATAATAGTAGAAATGTAACCCAAACTAGTTTTCTTTTCATTGATAGTTCTACCTCCTTATTGATTATTGTTTAACTATTTCCAGAGGATAACGTTGAGCTATGTTTACATATATTTATTTCACCTCCGCAGTTCTCTTTTTTAATGTTATTCCTAGCCATCTAACGACAATGAAACTCAAGATCAATAAAGTGATGACAAGAATTGTACCGGATATAGGTCGTATAAAGAAGTACAATAAATTACCATCTCCCATGATTAGTCCTTGTGTCAACCCCCTTTCTAAAGTAGGTCCCAAAACAAGTCCTATTGCTAAAGGTGCAGGTTCATACCCTCCTTTTTTCATAAAATATCCTGTTACTCCAAACAGGATTAACAGCCATAAATCAAAAAGACTATTATTAACAGCATAAGCACCAGTTAAAGTTATTATAGTAATGACAGGCATCAATATTTGAATTGGCGTCTTTAAGAGTGAGGCAAAAACACCTACTAACGGCAGATTAATAATTAATAATAAGATATTGCCAATATACATACTTGCTATTAGACCCCAAAATATAGATGGATATTGGGTTATTAATGTTGGTCCTGGAGTGATACCATGAATTATAAAACCTGTCAGTAATAGCGCTGAAGGAGGAGCAAAGGGTAAACCTAATGATAGAAGAGGGATCATTGTAGCCGATGTGGCTGCATTATTAGCAGACTCCGGTCCCGCTACACCTTCCACAGCACCTTTTCCAAATTCTTCAGGGTGTTTGCTCCATCTTTTTTCTAAAGCATAGGACAGAAAGGTAGAGATAGTGGCTGATGGTCCGGGTATTAAACCGCAAAGAAAGCCAACTACTCCCCCACGGAACATTGGAGCTAATGAGCGTTTTATTTCTTCTTTATTTGGATAAAGCTCCCGAAATCTCACTTTCTGAATGATGGCGTCCTGAGATGGCTCAGTAATTGCAGAAATAACTTCCGGTATTCCAAAAATGCCCATTGCTAAAACAGCAAAGTCTATTCCTCTTTGTAATTCGTCTATATTGAAAGTAAATCGATTAACCCCGGCAATTGTATCTGTCCCGATTGTTCCTAGCATTATCCCTACGAACACCATTAAAATAGATTTTAAAACCGATGTTCCAGTTAAATTACTAAGTATTATTAGCCCTAATATTGCTATAGCAAAAAATTCAGGTGGTCCGAAAGCCAGAGCTGCTTTAGCTAGTGGAGGGGCAAAAAGGGTTAAGCCAATGAGCCCTAAAGTCCCTGCCACAAAGGAACCAATCGCAGCAATAGCCAAAGCTGCTCCCGCCCGGCCTTTTTTCGCCATGGCATGTCCATCGATAGCAGTAATAACCGAAGCTGCTTCTCCAGGTAAATTAACGAGAATAGAAGTGGTCGATCCTCCATACATAGCTCCATAATAAATACCTGCAAACATGATTAAGGCAGACGTTGCATCCATACCATAACTAAGAGGCAAAAGTAAAGCTATTGCACCCGTAACTCCCAGACCGGGAAGAACTCCTGTCAAGGTGCCAATAATTACACCAATTATACATGCTATGAGATTTTGGATAGTCAAGCTAACACTGAATCCATGGGCTATCATTGATAAAGTCGACAAGATATCGCCCCCTTCATCAAGGTAAAGTAACACCTAATAAAGTTGAGAAAATGTAATAGAACCCAAAAGAAATTCCCAGGGCAATAACTACTGGTGCAACCCATCCCTTCACACCGCATACTTTAAACAAGTACAGCATTATGGCAAATGTCGCAATCTCATAACCTAAAATCTTTAAAGCAAATACATAAATAATTAAACCGGCAAAAAAGGCACCAAATTTTTTCCAATTTATGTCAATATGTGTGTCTTTTCTTGCAAGGTTTTCTTTAAGTCTAGATACCAGGATAATAAAAGATGTTATTGCAGCACCACTACCCGCAATAAGCGGTAAAAAGCCTGACCCCGGGTGGGTTAATGTGCCTATCTTTAAATCCCTAGTCATAAACAAATAAATTATACTAAGCACTAAAATTACCATCGTAAATATTGTGTCTACCAATGTGTTCACCACCTTTCATTAAATTTAATGAGCTTTAATGAGGTATTCATTTTTGATCCTGGAAGATACATCTTCAAAAAACACAATGGCCCTTTCTGGATTAAGCAACGCGAAAACCGGATAAGAAACTGTTTCTCTATTATTAAAATCTATAAGTTGGTTAATATAGAGTTTCAGTTGGTGCAAATTTTCAACAAGCATAGTATGGGCATGATTATAAAATAATTCATCTTTATTTCCAGGGTGACTAAGATAACGGGTTAAAATCGCGATTTTCCCCATAAGTTGAAAGCCCCTTATATACAAACCATAAATCTCAAACTCCCTTTTTAATTTTTCATAGATATTATTCACCAACCCCCTGTTTGCAAGAAACAATTGTTCCTTAATCTTTTCATATTGCTTCCAAGCTTCATCTTTTTCATCTAATATTTTTTGGACATTCTCTTTTGTGGGATTTAGAGCCTCAGCTTTAGTAATATCCCAATCGCGCAGGCTATTCTTTTCCTCAGCAAGCCAAAAAGCATGTTCTATACTTACTGGAAAAGTACTGCTGTCACTAAAAACACAATCGTTTATAAAAAGGGTCTTCCGGACAATGTCCCATGTTGATTCAAAAATCCCCATAATCCAATCCATACATATCTCTTCTTGTTCTGCAGACAGTTTTTCTTCTAGGAAACCTTGATCAATTAGCCAGCGATAATATACGTCTTTGATCCTCGTGGAAATATTTTCGGAAAACATGGCTGCCGCATATAAATTAATTATGTTAGCCGTATCGAAACAAGAATGTCCGGGAAGACCCTCCCAATCAGTACGTATCAAAATACCACTGGCCCCTTTTTCCCGGCCGTAAGCCAGTCTTCGAGCGATATCCCGTACCATAATACTAGGGGCTATGCCCCAGCCAAAATACTGGCCCATTACATCGTATTCAATCCATATTTTTTGCCTCTTTATTCGTCCTAACTGGGGGTTATTGGGAAATGTAGGATAAAAATCATGTGGTGTATTTTTTAAAGAAAAGATTATGTCCTCCGGTAACCGTTCCATCGCCTCAGCTAAACTGGCATGAGACTGGGGATCAAATACAAAATCGCGAACAACAAGCTCTTTACCGGCATTTTTTGTAGGTTCGTAAATACTCATTATAAGGTTATAGTACCATTCGGAAGCGTTTAGATTTTGACATCTTTTACATGTACAGCGATTACTACTTATCGATAGCTTGCTTTCTCTGCTCCCAGGAGATGTAATAATACCATCTAACCCCGAAAGGTCAGCAAATAATTCTTCATATTTAGTACGCAGGAATTCCCACCAAAACATTTCACTGCAGCATAGATAACCTTTTTTCCTTAATTCAGGATGAATTGTCTCAACAATATCCGGAAACCAAAGTTCTTTATTTTCCAGATATACCTTGATACCCCTTCCTTTTGCTTTACTAATAACCCATCGTAAAAAATCACGCCGTTGAAGGGGCATATAACGTCTTCGAGCGGAATATCTATACAACTCTTTAAAAATTATCCTGTAATTCTCATATAAGTTACCGGGTGTTTTAACACCGTAATATCTAGCTGGCCATACTACTTCATCAATTATGTTATTAGCGTGTAAGACTAGAACGTTGAGATTGTTACGGCTCATAAAATTTAGGACTTCTTTTATGTGTTCTTGATCCCATACACGATCATGGATTTCTAATGCGCGCACGTTATAATGAGCAACCATTTATTTACCCCTCCAACAAGATAAATCCTAAAACAATTCCCTAGCGGTTCAATATCTCCGCCCTTTCGACATCAAACAATTGCTTTATTGCCCCCAGGCAGGCACCGTAAAAAGCTGCGTCGCTACCGAGGTCGGATATCTCAATTCGTGTAGCCCGGGCTATAGCCGGAAAGGCATGGCGGTAAACACTTTCTAAAAGTGACTCCATAAGGACCTCTTTGGCCCCTGCCAAAATACCACCAAGGTAAATGGCCTCTGGGTTATAAAAATTTATGGCACATGCAATACCAATACCGATGTACCATCCTGCCTGCCTTATTAGCTGCCAGGCATAAGAACCAGCTTCACGGACGCAGGCCATTATATCTTTAATATTTACTTCGCCTTTTTCGAGCCAAATTTGTTTCAAGGGGTCTTTATCTGGACAAAGATATAGTTCATTATTGGCTTTACGCACTATGGCCGGTACTGCATACAAACTTTCCAGACAACCCCGGTTGCCACAATTACATAGAGGTCCGTCTTCCATTATCACTAAATGTCCCATCTCGCCGGCATGACCGCTATAACCGTAAATAATCTCTCCATTCATAATGATTCCCGCACTGAAACCTTCGCCCAAATTAATATATAACAAATTATGGTTATTTTTCCCTCTACCTAAAGTATGTTCGGCCAATGCGGCAGCATTGGAGTTGTGTTCTACAAAAAGCGGGACATGGAAGTATTTCTCTAACGTTGCCTGTACCGGGATATTATGCCATTGCTCACCAAGATTGGGAGAACGCTTAACAATCTTGGTACGGGTATCAAGAAGGCCCGGAACGGCAAAACCGGCTGCCAATATTTTACCTTCCGGAATACCTGTTGTTCTAATCAACTGCTCAATTTCTTTCGCCAAAGTGGCTAATCCTGTTTCAGGTTCAGTCATATCAATTTGAGCCTCATTTACTACAACCGGTTTTGCCTGCAAATCAACTATTCCCATGGTAGTTTTTTTACGCGTAATTTCTGCACCCACCACATATCCTGCTTCTGGATTAAACTGCAATTTAACCGGGCGGCGTCCACCGCTGGACTTGCCTAGACCCGTTTCTTGAATAAATCCCATTGCTACAAGTTCCCGTACGATACCACTAATCGCTGCAGGAGTAAGACCGGTAAGTTTGGCCAACTGCTGCCGAGAAACACTTTTATTTTCTCGAATAATATTTAAGACGTTGACGCGGTTCAATCTTTTTACGTACTCGAGATTGCCTGTCTCTCTGTTCACAAGTGGTACCTCGTTCCTAGCCTTTATTAAGCTTTTTAATTTTTATAGGGATTTTTGGGCTTTTATATCCCGATATTATCCCGATATACATTGTTATTATAACTTACTTTTTTAACTCGTTTTATTAAGTTCGACGCTAATTTTTATTTTCCTGCTTACTAAAAAAATTTTTAGCTTTACCCAACAGTTTTGAGAGTATAAGGTCCGTCATTAAAAAAGCGGAACTGGTAGCAGTTCCGCTTTAATATAAATAGATGCTCTCGACCTATCTTTATTTATGAAGCAGAAGATAATTCTTTATAAATCGTCATATATACCTCCCCATCCCTTACGACGCAGCCGGTCCTGCCGCCGTCGCGCATAATCTGGGTGCAGCGGCTGCAGGCAATGCAGACCCGGCGCTCATCCAGCTGACCATTGGTGAGCAGGTCCCGGGCGAAATCGGGATAGGCAAAGGCAAGCCTGCCGGCACCGGCCAGGGTTGCCGCGCCGCGGGCGATATTGGCGGCCGCCGCGTGGCCGAAAAACTGCCGCAGCCAGCTGTAGCCGCTGCCGACCACGGCCAGTCCCGGTTCGGCTTCCTGTATCTCCCGGGTAATCTTAAAAAGCCGAGCGACGCTCTCCAGGGGATGCTCCGCCGGCAGGCCCGCCCCCTTGGGCGGAGTATCAAAGGGGCGGGTGACTTCCGGGTTTGTATAATACGGATTGCCGGCAGAAATGCTGACCAGTGTTACCCCCTTCTCCTTGAGGAGGCGCACAAGCCGGATGGGTTCGGAAAGGTCGGCGCGGGTATAATCTTCAGGATCAACGCCCCAGCCGTAGGGATAGGGATGGGCGTCGTAGGCGTTTAACCTAACGGCCAGGATAAAGTCATTGCCTGTTCTGGCCCGTACCTTTTCAATTGTTTCCAGGAGAAAACGCGTGCGGTTGTTAAAATCGCCGCCATACCTGCCTGCGCGGGTATGAGCGGCCAGCAGTTCCGACAAAAGGTAGCGGTGGCAGGACTTGATGTCTACCCCGTCAAAGCCGGCCTCTTGCGCCAGCAGGGCTGCTTCCACATATTTATCCTGCAGCTGTTCCAGTTCAGCGTCGGTAATTGCTTCCTGGTCAGGAGAAACCCCGGCCCTGGCGTCTAAATGAGGGTCATGGTAAGCGATTACCGGCTGCGGCTTGCCGTAAGGCTTGCTGTAGCGGCCGGAATGGGTTAACTGCAGGATGCACAGGGGACGGTGGCCGGCCCCCATGCTGTCTCCAGCTTCCCGCCGGGCCGTTTCCAGGAGCTCCTTAAAGGTATGGACGTTGCTGCGGTTGATATAAAGCTGCCGCGGGTTGGCACGGCCCTCTGGGACGACGGCGGTAGCCTCGAACCAGAGTAAACCCGCTCCCCCCCGGGCAAAGCGCCGGTAGCGGCGGAATGTCAGTTCGGACGGGCTGCCGTCTTCGCTGCCGTCACATCCTTCCATAGGATGGACGGCCAGGGAATTGGGCAACTCCCGGCCGCCGATCTTTGCCCGTCGGGCCAGGGGACGCAAATCTTCGGTGAGTTCTATATCCAGATTTAGTTCGGCTATCTTTTCTTTTAACTGCATAAGGTTTTTGAAGTTAAATTTACTGAAAGGAGCCATAAAGCCATCTCCTTATTATGAATCAGGTTCTTCTTGTTTCGTTTGGATGGAACAGGATCGTGTTGCGACCGCCATTGATAATGAAGCGCTTCGCTCAGGTGATCCAAACAAAGACAATTGGAGAGGCGGTTAAATATGACTTAAGTAGTTAACCGGACCATCTCCATACCCACTCCGATCCCACTCCGTCTTATGAACTATAGTTTAGTAAAGTATAATTTAATGGCACATCCTGGTAATTATGAATCCCTGCCGGCAGGCAAAAGCAGGGTAAATTTTTTCCTAAGGCCGCACTGGCTCGCGCACTGTCAACACCATTTGCCCGTCCTTACGGCTGATGACCAGGTAGCGCTGCCATTCCGGGTCCCGGCGGGATACCGGGGTAACATCGGTTGCTTTAAGAAAACGCAGATGGGGGCCGCGGCTCTCATCCCGCTGCAGGGCCGTCCGCAGGATCATTTCCGCCACCAGCAGCATGTTTTCGTTCTCCAGGGCGTAGGCCAGGCCGTGCTCGTCGACCCGCTGCGCCATTTTCTGCAGCGCGGATAGCTTTTCCAGGCCCAGCCGCAGCCCCTCCTCTGTCCTCACCACGCTGGCCGCCCGGTTCATCAGATCCTGCAACCTCCGCCGCAACTCCCCGGCCGGTATGTCGCCTTTATCAAGCATATTCTGCATCCGGGCAAGAAATCCCTCAATCTCGGCCGCCGGCACTTCTACAGGGGGTACGCTGACGGCTTCTCTGGCAGCCTCTTCCCCGGCCAGGCGCCCGAAGACCTGGCCGTCCAGCAGGGCGTTGCCCCCCGGCCTGTTGGCCCCGTGCTGGCCGCCGGCCACCTCGCCGGCGGCATACAGGCCGGCAACAGCCGTCCTGCCGGCCTGACTGATTTTCACCCCGCCCTGGAAGTGCTGGATGCAGGGCGCCACCTCAATCATGACGCCGGCTTCCAGGGCCAGCCCTCGCTCCTTTAGCCAGGCGATACTTTCGGGATTAATTTCCTTCAAGCGCTGTAAAGGGCTGGCCAGGCGCCTTTCCGTCCCCAGGTCGACCGTAATTTCGCTATAATAACGCCGGCGATTTTCTTCCACCAGTTCGTCCCATTGGAATCCGGCCGGGTTCCGGCTGTAGTCCAGGTAGACCCTACGCCCGGCAGCGATTTCCTGGTAGACGGCCACATCAATGATGTGGGTGGGATGCTCGTAGGTAACCGGCCAGCTTGCTCCCTTGCGGAATAGCAGGTTCATTACCACCCTGGGCGGGGTACCCGGCGGGAAATAGCGTCCCAGGAATTCTTCGCCCCGGTCGTTAACCAGGCGGGGCAGGGCGCGCAGCATGCTTCCCGAACAATTTAATTTTGTCTTCAGGGAGGCCAGGCCGATCTGGATAAATTCCATGTTGACAAGTTCGGCGCCGGCGGCGTAGGCCAGGGCGTAGCCGTCACCGGTCATGCCGCCGGGAAAAACATTGGTCCGGTAAACCTGGCCCGCACCGCCGGTGGCCAGGATGACCGTCCTTGCGGAGATAACTTTCAGGGCGGCAGTCGGGTCATGGTGCTGGCGGGTATCCAGGGCCAGGGCGCCGGTTACCCTTCCCTGGCTGGTAATTAACCGGGCGACCATGGTAAAATTCAGGACCTGTACCGGCAACTGGCGCAAACGCTCCACCAGGGCTTCTTCAATATGAATAGCCGTCTTGGGGCCAGTATAGCAGGCCCGGGGGAAGTCGGAGCCATCGGTTACAAACTGGCGGGCCTTTCCCCCTTCTTTCACGAAAGGAACACCCAGGGCATCAAGGTAGTTAAATGCAGCTTCAGCTTCCCGGGCTAACGTTACGGCCAGATCCCAGTCGGAGACCAGGCCGCCGAGGCGGTAAATATCTTCGGCATGGTAGCGCCACGCGTCTGGCCCCCCCGGCGGGGTATGGGGTAAGGTTGCGTGGAAGGCCATGCGATCGGAGCAGGCCGTGGCCGTCACCCCGCTCCTGCCCAGCCTCCCCTTTGTGGCCAGGACTACCTTTAAATCAGGGTTATACTCCTGGGCGGCGATGGCCGCCCGCAGGGCTGCCCCGCCGCCGCCGATAACCAGGACATCGCAATTATAATGTTCCATCTTATTCCTGCTCCTAACTACAAGGTCAATATTTATGGCATAAGTACTGCTTTCACGGCTTCTTTACAGGCCATCACCTCTAATGCTTCATTAACCCGGGCCAGCGGGAAACGGTGGGTAATCATCCGGGCAAAAAGTTCAGGCTGCGCCAGGATCATGGCCATGGCCCGGTAAACATGGCGGGTGTCGCTGACCCACACCCCCTGTAAACGGATATTGCGCCGGGCCAGGTGCTGGTAACCGTCAAAGGCGAAGGTCCCTCCCGGCTGGCCAAAACCCATGCTAAGGACCGCCCCCCCAGGTCGCACCAGGGTAATGGCTTCCAGCAAAGCTGCAGCATTGCCCGCAGCCTCGACGACCAGATCGGCGCCGCGGCCGTGGGTCAGGTCCAGGATTACCTGCCGCCGCTCCTCATCCTGAACTTCATGGCGGTCCAGGGTAACAGTGGCCCCGAATTGCTGTCCCATTTCCAGGCGTGTTTTAGAGCCACCGCTCACGATGACTGTAGTTGCTCCATAGGCCCGGGCAAAGGCTACGGCAAACAGGCCTAAAGGCCCGGGTCCGATAACAACCACCGTGTCGCCAGGTTCGGGTCGCACCAGGTCGAAGCCGTGGGCCGCTGTAGCCCCTGAACAGGAGGCCGCCACCAGCACCGCGGGGTCAACCCCCACCGGCACCCGGAATATGTCCGCGCCGGGTTGCAGAATGATATATTCGGCATAACATCCGTTTAAATACGGCGGTTCGGTAGTGGCAATATTAATCCCCTGGACGACCCGGTTGGGGCATAAAGACGGTTCCCGCAACACGGCGCAGTAGTAGCAGTGGCCGCAGGAAACACCCCGGTTCCAGAAAATAAGGTCGCCCTCCTTCAGTTCTTCACCTTCTACCGTTAGCTTTTTTCCTTTAATGGCGGCCACCTCGCCAACGCCTTCGTGGCCCAAAATCATAGGTAACTTGACGCGCGGGTCCTCTCCCTGCCAGATGTGCAGGTCAGAGCCGCAGATACCGGCGGCTTTTATTTTTACCAGCACCTGCCCCGGCTCCAGGTTGGGAATGTTTATTTCCCGTGCCGTCAGAGGTTCATTAAACGCTTCTAAAACATAGGCTTGAGCTTTCATGCTATTCCCCCGTGTTCTGCCATGTATGCTGCCAGTACTTGTTTCAGGTAGAGCACGTTTTCCGGCGGGGCTCCGTAGGGGACAACGCCGCATCCCAGGATAAACCCGCCGCCAGGTGCTCCTTTAGCCAGGACTTCCCTGGCCTGAGCAGCAATCAGCTCTTTGGGACCTGTTTCCACTACCCGTGCCTGGATGCTGCCCCGCAGGACGATACCTGCCGCCCGGGCCTTTGCTTTATAGGCCACCAGGTCGGTGCCGTAGTCGGCCATGAGAATGGAGGAACCTGTCTGCACCAGCCAGTCGACAATGGGGGTAGTGTTGCCGCCGCTAATTAAACCAACGCTGGCGGCCCCGGCGGCCTTTAAGGAAGCAATTAACCCTTTTTCCCGGGGAAAAGCAAAGCGCTGGTAGAGTTCCGGCGAAAGCAAAGGCGGCGTGATCCAGGATTCGTTAATCGATATACTTAGCCCCCGTTTAATCATGGCCGTGCCTACTGCCAGGCCTACTTCGGCGGCAAAATCCAGCAGGGCGCCGGCAAAGTCCGGTGCGGTCAACAAATCTAATATAAAGTTTTCATAACCCCGGAGCAGGGCGGCCAGGGTAAATGGTCCCACCATAGCGGCGCCTACGGCCACCTCACTGCCGATAACCTCCCTCACCCGGCTGGCGGCGTCCAGGAGTAAAGGCAGGCGACCGTCATGTTCCGGATCGGGTACCCTCAGGCGGGCCAGGTCGGCTGGGCAGGAAACGATGGGGCCGGCAATGGCCGGAATGGCTTCGTCGTCGAAATACTGCACCGGGCAGCCCAGGGCTTCGGCTTCGACGTTATAGATATCTATGCCGACCGTAATCAGGTCATGGCCGTACAGCTCATAAGCCCTGAGCTGTCCTTTCACGATCAGTTCCGCGCTCCTGGCCATTTTTGAAGGCGTTACCCCGATTAAGGCGGCGGCATGTTCATACACCACAGGGACGAAAGGAATTTTATCCCTGTTAAAAAATCCACCCACAATTACTCCCTTCTTTCATCTGCTCCTCTTGCTGTCCACCCGGGGCTCTACCCGCTCGCCCAGATAAGCATTGCGAATACGGGGATCGGCCAGCAATTCCCTGCCCGGCCCGTTCATGGTAATCCTGCCGTTTTCTAAAACATAGGCGTGATCGCATAGGGCCAGGGCTTTGCGGGCATTTTGCTCCACCAGCAGGACGGTAACCCCTTCCTCCCGGATACGGCTGATAATATTAAAAATGGTGTTGACCACCAGTGGGGCCAGGCCCAGGGAAGGTTCATCAAAAAGCATAACTTTGGGGTTGGACATCAAGCCCCGCCCTACGGCCAGCATCTGCTGTTCGCCGCCGCTTAAAGTGCCGGCGTACTGGTTTTGGCGTTCTTTGAGGACCGGAAACAAAGTAAATATATGTTCTAAATTCCTGGCCGCTTCCCGGCCGTTAAGCCGGTAACCGCCCATCAGCAGGTTTTCCTTCACCGTCAGGCCGGCGAAGACTTTTCTGCCTTCCGGCACCTGGACTATCCCCCGCCTGACCACCAGGTGGGGCTGCCGCGGCAACTCTTCCCCCATAAAAAGGATCGAACCCCGGCGCGGTCGCACCAGACCGGCAATGGTATTTAAAAGGGTGCTTTTGCCGGCGCCGTTGGCCCCGATTATACTGACAATCTGACCCTGCTTAACTTCAAGGTTGACCTCGTGCAGGGCCATAATCGCCCCGTAGCCGGCGCTCAAGTTTTTAATCGTCAACATCTCATTCCTCGTCCCCCAGGTAGGCCTTGATGACCTCTTCATTGCATTGAATGGCAGCCGGTGGCCCGCTGGCCAGGGTCCTACCGAAATTCTGGACATAAATGTACTGGCAGAGCTGCATTACTACCTCCATCCGGTGTTCAATCAGGAGGATGGCCAGACCTAAATCCCTATTAAGCCTGGCGATGAGCTCAATCAGATCGATAACTTCTTTGGGATTCAATCCTGCCGCTGGCTCATCCAACAGCAATACTCTGGGACCGGTCGCCAGGGCCCGGGCAATCTCCAGGCGACGCTGGAGGCCGTAAGGTAGGTTCTCCGGCCGCCAGTCTTTGTAAGCAATTAAATCCACCACTTCCAGGTAGTGTAAGGCTTTTTCACGGGCTTCCCGCTCGGCACGAAATTTCCCCGGCAGCGACAGGAGGGCGGAAAAAATATTATACTTCGTCAGGGGGTCGATAGCTGTCATGACGTTTTCCGCCACGCTCAGGCCGCGGAAGAGGCGGATGTTTTGAAAAGTGCGGCCCAGCCCGGCTTCGGCTATTCTATGCTGTTCCAGATTGGTAATATCCCGGCCCGCCAGCAGCACCCGGCCGCTATCGGCCTTATAAACGCCGGAGATAACATTAAAAATCGTCGTCTTGCCGGCCCCGTTGGGCCCGATAATGCCTACGATACCCTTTTCCGGCAGGTCGAGGTAAAAATCCGCAACCGCCTGGACGCCGCCGAACCTTTTGTTAAGCCCTTTGACTTCTAAAATATTCACGACCCCTCACCCTCCCTTATCCTGTTTCCCCGGCGCCGTAGCAGGGACAGGAGGGAGATTTCATACTCACCGAATAAACCGGTAGGTTTAAAGTTCAGGATTAATAAGACAATCACGCAGTAGGCGACGATGCGCCACTCGGCTGCGGCCCGTAAGATTTCCGGCAAACCTGTAAGCAGGGCGCTGGCGACGACGGCCCCGGTCAGGCTGTTGATGCCGCCGAAAAACACCATAATAATCCATTCGGCCGATTTGGTCCAGCCGAACATCACCGGCTCGACATAGGTCGTATAAAATCCATAAAGGACGCCGGCATAGGTTGTAATAGCCGCCGATAAAAGGAAGGCCACCATTTTTACCTGGTTGACATTGATGCCCATGGACCTGGCCGCCAGTTCATCACTTCGTAAGGCCAGGCACTGGCGGCCGTAGCGCGAACATTTAAAACCCCAGACCAGGAACAGGCAGATCACGGCTGAAGTTACTGCTAAGAGAAGCGTCGTCTGCTTGGGAATGCCGGAGAGTCCCATGGCGCCGCCGGTAATATTTACTGACTGGTTGAGGAGGGCGGCTATGGCTTCGCCAAAGCCGAAGGTTACCAGGGAGATGTAGTCCCGGCGTAACCTGATGGTTGGCAAGCCAACTATCACGGCTGCTATCAGGCCAACAACAACGGCTCCGCCTGCCGCCAAAGGAAAGGAAAAATTATATTTCACAGCCATCAACCCGGCCACATAGGCGCCAATACCCATAAAAGCCCCCTGGCCCAAAGAAAAGAGGCCGGTTAACCCTGTAAGAATGAAGACGCCGGTCACGGCTACTACATTGATAGCTGTAAAGGTTAGCACTGAAGCTAAAAGTTCCATGGCCATACCCCTATCAAGCTTTTTCCTGGATATGGCTGCCAGCAATACCCCGCGGCCGCACCAGGAGAAAAAGTAGCATAATGACGAAGATGAACACGGGTGATATACCCGAACCGACCAGCCGGATAAGTAAAATCTCAATTATTCCTAAAAGAAAGGCGCCGATAACCGCCCCGGGCAGACTGCCCAGGCCACCAATCACTGATGCGATAAAACCCTTGACCACCAATTGGCCGAGTTGGGGATAGAGGGTATAACTGATGCCTAAAAAGACGCCGCTGATTCCGCCGAGGAAACCCGCCAGGAAAAAAGCCAGCTGGATAATTCTGAGGACATTGATACCCATCAAACCGGAAGTATCGACGTCATAGGAAACGGAACGCAGGGCGGTTCCCAGCTTGGTCCTGTAAATCAGCACCGCCAGGATTATCAAGGCTAAGGATGAGATGCAGAACATGATAAGTTCCGGGACACCCAGCAGTAGCCGACCCACTTTCACTGTGGCCACAGGGAAGAAATTAGGATAAGCATAAAAGTTGGTGCTGAAAAAGATAGTCATCAGGTTCTCCAGCAGCATGCCCAGGGTGATAGAAGATACGAAATAGTAGATCACAGGACCTTTATTATTGCGAATACGGCGGAAGGCAACTAATTCTGCTATAATCCCCAGCATCCCCCCTGCCAGGGAAGCGATAAGCAGGGTCCAGAGCAGCGATGTATGCCAGAACCTTGTGGCCAGGAAACCTACGTAGGCTGTTACGGTCATGAAACCACCGTGGGCGAAATTGCTGAACTTCAATATATTGAATATTATGGCAAACCCCACGGCGATCAAAGCATATACCGCACCCAGGGAAATGCCGTTAATTATCAATTGTGCCGTCATAATTTGCCGCTCCTTTAAGATCCTTTACGGGATGGCCGGGACGGCTCCGCAGACCTATACCCGTCCCGGCATCCCTCCATATTATTGCTGCTGCTGTTCCTTGGTAATATAACGCTCTTTGGTGATATACTGGCCCTTTTCAATTTTAATCATCACCATAGAAAGGCCATAGGGACGATGGGTATTGGGAGATATGCTGATATTGCCCGTTGTTCCCTTGACGTCCTTTGTCTGTTCCATGGCGTCCCGTACCTTGACCGGGTCAGGTGCACCGGCCCGCTTAATGGCGTCGGCAATGACCAGGATGCTGTCATAGCCGATGAAAACCTTATTCAGAGGTTCGTCATTATAGGCTGTCTTGTAAGCGGCCGCCACCTCCTTGATCTGCGGATCTTCCGCGGCGATATTGTTGGGGAAATAAATGTCATTGGCGGCCTCGCCGGCCAGGCTGGCAAAGGGCGGGGCAAAATCCAGGCCGCCGGTTATGGGGACGTTGATGCCTATCTGCCGTGCCTGCTGTACTGCCAGGACGTCTTCCTGGATATAGTTGGGGATATAAATAGTTTCGGCCCCGGCCGCTTGAATTGCCGCCAGCTGGGTTTTGAAATCTTTATCACCCGTCTTGTACATTTGTTCGGATACTATCTGCCCGCCATGGCTCTTAATGTAGTCAATAAAAGGTTTGGCAAGAGATACAGAATATGCATTGGCCTGGTTGTACAGAACCCCTACTTTTTTCAAATTCAGTTTTTCCAAGGTATAACTGGCGACTATCTCGGCCTGTTGGACGCTACTAGGCTGGATCAAGAAATTATAGGCCCATGGTTTACCGTCGTTTTTCGTTGTCGCCCTCTCGTCAATAAAACTTCCGAGAATAGCCACTTTAGCGTTTTCGGCAATAGGTGCCAGGGCAATTCCAATATTGCTGACCGGCGGGCCGATTATGGCCACGGCTTTATCCTGGGTAGCCAGGCGGTTGTAGGCGTTGATTGCCTCCTGGACGTCATTTTTGGTATCATAGGTAACAAGCTTCAGTTTTTTACCATTGATGCCGCCCTCTTTATTGATCTTGTCGATGGCCAGCTGGGCACCATTGGTAACCATCTTGCCCCAGACCGAGGTGGTAGAACTTAAATCCTGCAGGTTGCCGATGACAATTACCTCACTGGAACTTGCCTGGTTTTCTCCGCCGCCTGCCTGGCTCTTGCCCTTGGCAGAAGTGCCCTGGCCGCAGGCAGTCACCAAGAAAACCAGGACAAGAACCATGAAAGACAAGACTAACTTTTTCATGCCTTCAGTACCTCCATTTTTTTCTTTTTGCTTTTGGTTTTCATGCATTATCCGAGAAAATACCTTCAGATTGGCTGTCTCCCTACTTACACCCCCTTTCAAAGCCACACCTATACTCCAGCATTCACAGAGAGGATGGCTGTGTTATTTGCCAGTAGCAATAACCTGGCCGGCCAGTCCATAATCTACCGAAGATCGCACCAGTAATTGGGCTGGTAGCCTTTCAACCACAGGTTTATTTTTCCGCTTGCTGTTAATCAACTTGATCAACCGCTCCGCCGCCCTCTGGCCAACCTCGTAAAAGGGCTGGGCCATCGTGGTTAGGGGAGGGTCCATTAGTTCTGACATGTCCAGGTTGTCATAACCCATGACGGCAATATCGTCCGGTACCCGCAGACCCTTTGCCTTTAGAGCTTTGATAACCCCCAGGGCCTTGGGATCGCTGGCGGCAAATACGGCATCCGGCCGCTGGCCCCGCTCCAGGATAGTGAGAATGGCCCGGTAACCATCTTCCCAGTCCCGAGTACCGTGAACAACCAGGTCCTCGTTATAGGCTATACCGGCCTCCGCAAGGGCCGCCTGGTATCCGGCGAAACGCTGGCGGTAAAGGTCCAGCTCTAAAGTGCCGTTGACAAAAGCGATACGCCGGTAACCGCGCTCGATGAGGAATTTAGTGGCTTCATAGCCGCCCCGGAAGTTGTCGACTATGACGGCATCCACCTTGTCTTCCAGGTGGCGGATCATGAGTACTACCGGAAAACCCTGCTCTTTGAGTTCCAAAATGTGGGTGCTGGCGGCCGTGGCTGTGGAAAAGATCAGGCCGTCGACCAGCCTCTTGCGCAGGTTGTCGACATAGGCCTTCTCTGTTTCTATATCTTCGTCGGTATTGCACAGGATAACGGTATAGCCATACTTTTTGGCCACATCGGTTATCCCTTTGATGGCCGCCGGGAAAACCAAATTCCGTACATTGGGAATGATCAGGCCGATGGTCCTGGAGCGCCCTTCTTTCAAACCCTTGGCCAGGGCATTAGGCTGGTAGTTAAGCTCACGTACGGCGCGCATGACTTTTTCTTTCGTTTCCGGGCTGACCGCCACCCGGCCGCTTAAGGCCCGGGAAACGGTGCTGGGCGAAACCCCGGCCCTCTCGGCAACTTCTTTGATATTGACCATGCTCGAGCTTCCTTTGCTGCAAACCTTTGTGCAATCCATTGTGCAATCGTTTGTAGATTCTATTTCGCCGTTTTTTGTATAATTCCTGCTATAACCCTAAAAAGTTTTTAAGTTTAGGACATACATACCCGCGCAAAGTTCATAAGTTTAACAAAGACTAAAATAGCCTTCAATTAGATCATCAGCCCCGGGAATGCTAATAAGCAATGCCCAGGGCTGTATTTATCAGACCATAAGCTAGGCCACTCCTGTAGGATGTCGCGGCCTGTTTATATAATCATGTCCTCTTTAATTTTCTTGGTTTTGTAAGACTACTTTGTTAACCAAAGTACCGATTCCTTCAATGCTGGCCTCTACTATAACACCAGGCTGCAAAAGGCCGGCTCCGGGAGGTGTTCCTGTAATAATTACATCGCCGGGCATCAGAGTCATGATATTTGAAACGTAGGCAATAATGTCGGTAACTTTAAAAACCATATCATTGGTATTGGCATCTTGAGTTATTTTTCCATTAACGCGCATCATAATGTGTAAATTATCCGGATCTAACCCTGACACAATCCATGGTCCAAGGGGCAAAAAGGTATCATAACTTTTTGCTTTGGTCCATGGTCCTCCAGTCATAAAATCTTTAGCGGTAATATCATTGGCTATTGTATAACCCAGTACATGGTTTAATGCTTCTTCGGCACGTATAGCTTTTACCTTGTCTTTTATTACCACTGCCAATTCAACCTCATACCCCAGCTTTTCCACCCCACCAGGGTAAATAATTTCTTCTCCGGGGCCGATAATAGCAGATGGGGGCTTAAGGAAAATGACCGGTTCCGGCGGAACGGCCTGCCCTTTTGCGGCCAGAACGGACCGATAATTGGTTCCTACACAGATAACTTTACTCGGAATACATGGTGCTAAAATTTTTATAGCATCGAGAGGTAAGCCCTGTTTACCAATTGTCCAACGGGTATAAATATCGCCCTCTATAGGGAATACCCTGTCATCTTCTAATATCCCCTGGTATATTTGGTCTTCACTCACCTTGAACCTTAAAAAAGTGCCCATTTTTTCTCTCTCCTTTATGGGTAGATTAACACACTTTAAATAAACTTTAAATAAACAAGCGTGCCAGGACCAGGGTGATGGTACTGATAAGTTTTACCAGGACGTGCAGGGACGGCCCAGCGGTATCTTTAAAGGGATCACCAACGGTGTCGCCGACAACCCCAGCTTTATGGGCCTCCGAACCCTTGCCGCCGTAGTTGCCCAGCTCGATGTACTTCTTGGCATTATCCCAGGCGCCGCCGCCGTTGTTCAGGAAGAGGGCCACGATGACGCCGGTGATGGTCCCTACCATGAGAAAGGCAGCGGCAGCCTCGGCCTTCAGCACCAGGCCGACAATAATAGGAGTAATGACGACTATCAGGCCCGGCAGGACCATTTCCTTCAGGGCTCCCCTGGTGACTATGTCCACGCAGGCGCCATACTCCGGCTTGGCCGTACCTTCCATAATACCCGGAATCTCTTTAAACTGGCGCCGGACTTCCAGGATGACGTACTGGGCGGCGTTGCCAACAGCACGGATGGCGGTTGAGCTGAACAGCAGGACCATCATGGCGGCGATGAAGGCGCCGACAAAGACTTCGGGTTTGCCGATATCCACGGGGAAATTGCCTTTGATATTCAGGGCTATTTTGACTTCGTCGATATAGGCCGAGAAGAGGAGGAAGGTCGCCAGGGCGGCACTGCCGATGGCATAACCCTTGGTCAGGGCCTTGGTGGTATTGCCGGAGGCATCCAGACGGTCGGTGCGCAGCCGGACTTCTTCCGGAGCGCCGGACATTTCGACAATGCCGCCGGCGTTATCGGTAATGGGACCATAGGTATCCATGGCCAGGATGTAGGCCGCCGTGCTGAGCATACCCATGGTTGCCACGGCGGTGCCATAGAGGCCGCCACCGGGAAGGCCGCTTTTCAGTCCCAGCCAGTAAGCACCCAGGATGGCCAGGGAAATAAAGACGACGGGCAGCGCCGTACTCTCAAAGCCCACAGCTACACCGGAGATGATGTTCGTCGCCGGGCCGGTTATAGAGGCACGGGCGATCTCCTTGACCGGACGGTAGTCGTAGGAAGTATAGTACTGGGTAATGAGGACAAAGATGAAGCTCAAAACAATTCCGATGATCCCGGCGCCGTAAAAATAGATGAAGTTAACCCCCGGGCCACTCAACATATAGCGACTGATAGGATAGAGAAAGATTATAGCCAGGATACTGGTAACGATATAACCCCGGTTTAAAGCGGCCATGGGGTCCTGGTTTTCTTCGGCCCTGACGAAAAACATGCCGATTATAGAGGCAATAATCCCTGCCGCGCGGGCTACCAGGGGAAAGATAATGCCTTTGACCCCGAAGACCGGCACCAGGGCGATGCCCAGGATCATGGCTCCTATATTTTCTGCCGCCGTAGATTCAAACAGGTCGGCACCACGGCCGGCGCAGTCACCGACGTTGTCACCCACCAGGTCAGCGATGACGGCCGGATTGCGCGGATCGTCTTCGGGTATGCCGGCTTCTACTTTACCCACTAAATCGGCCCCTACGTCGGCAGCCTTGGTGTAAATACCACCGCCCAGCTGGGCAAAAAGGGCGACAAAGCTGGCACCAAAGCCAAAGCCGACAATATCGAGGGGAGCCCGGGTGGGATTGGTGGCCCCACCAAAGGCGTAGAAGAGGGAGGTGACCCCCAGGAGGGAAAGGGCGGTAACGGCCAGACCCGTAACGGCACCGCCGCGGAAGGCAACAGTCAGGGCTTTATTGAGGCTATTACGCGCCCCGGCGGCCACCCGCAGGTTGGCGTTGACTGCCACGTACATGCCGATATAACCTGATAAGGCCGAGGCAAAGGCTCCGGTAATAAAGGCGACGGCTGTGTGGTACTGGCGTGTGAGGAGGGCCAGGAGCACGGCTACGATAAGGGCCAGGCCCGCAATGGTGCGATACTGGCGGTTCAAGAAAGCCATGGCCCCTTCCCTGATGGCCGCGGCAATGGCCTGCATTTCCCTGGGTCCGGTGTCTTCTTTTAAAACACTTCCGGTCATGTAGAGGGCTACCAGCAGGGCCAGGATCCCGCCTGCCGGTATAATGGGGAATAATTCCATTCTTATTTCCTCCCCTGAAAGCTAAATAAAATTAAAACATACCCTGGAGCTTTAAAAACTCCAGGGATTTCTGCTCACCGCTGCACCCTGCCGGAGGCGTCGCCGCGCATGAGGGTCATTACTTCCTCCTTGGTAACATGGTTGAAGTCGCCGGGGATGGTATGTTTCAGACAGGAGGCGGCCACGGCAAATTCCAGGGCTTCCCCCGGACCGAAGCCTTCAGTGAGGGCGTATATTAAACCGCCCGCAAAGGCGTCGCCACCGCCGACACGATCGACGATATGGATCTGATAGCGCCGCGAGCGATAAAATTCCCGGCCGTCATAGAGAAGGGCCGACCAGCCGTTGTCGAAGGCGGAGAAGCTCTCCCTTAGGGTTATGGCGACCTTCTGGAGGTTGAAGCGAGTTAACAGCTCCCGGGCCACCTGCCGGTAACCTTCTTCGTTGATTTCTCCTTTGGTAACGTCCGAGGCTGCCGCTTTTATGCCGAAAACCTTTTCCGCGTCTTCTTCGTTGCCGATGGCAATATCGACATAATCCATTAATTGCGTCATGGTTTCCCGAGCCTTCTCCGGCGCCCACAGGTTCTTGCGGTAATTGAGATCGCAGCTCACGGTGAGGCCCATCTCTTTCGCCGTCCGGGCGGCTTCCAGGGTGACGGCGGCCACATTTTCTCCTAAAGCGGGGGTAATCCCGGTAAAGTGGAACCAGGAAGCACCGGAAAAAATCCCCGCCCAGTCAAATTCGCCCGGCTGCACCCCGGCAATGCTGGCGTATTTACGGTCATAGACCACCTTTGAAGGTCGCTGGGAGGCACCGGTTTCCAGGAAATAGATCCCCAAGCGCTCGCCGCCCCGGAGGATATGGGTGGTGTCCACTCCATAACGGCGCAGGTGGTTGACGGCCGCCTGACCCAGGGGATTGGCCGGAACTTTGGTGACGAAAACGGCTTCCGCACCGTAATTGGCCAGGGAGCAGGCGACGTTAGCCTCCCCCCCGCCGTAAGTAACGTCAAAGGAATCCGCCTGGACGATGCGCTGATAACCCGGTGTCGACAGGCGCAGCATAATCTCGCCGAAGGTAACTACTTTTGCCACACGAAAAACTCCCTTCTATATTTAATTGCGCCGGGCAGCCCGGATGGCGGCTACGAACTGACGAGCCGTTTCTTCTACCAGTTGGTAGTCGCCGGTTTTGGCCCCTTTGGTCAGTTCACCGCCGACCCCTACTGCTTCACAGCCGGCTTTGATCCATTGGCCTACGTTTTCCAAGCTCACTCCGCCGGTAGGAATAATCGGCGCCTGGGGCAAGGGCCCTTTAATGGCTTTTACCATTTCCGGCCCGAAGGCGCTGCCCGGGAATAGTTTGACGAAGTCGCTGCCAGCTTCCATTACTTCAACTATTTCGCGAACGGACATGGCACCTGCCATGCAGACCTTCTGGTAGCGATTGCAGGTCTTCACCATCTCCACGTCCAGACAGGGGCTGACAAGGAATTCGGCCCCGGCTAATATCGCCATCCTGGCCGTAACGGCATCCAGAACCGTCCCGGCGCCTATAAGAATCTCTCCCCGGCGATACGTCGCCGCCAGTTCCTTAATAACGTCTAGGGCTCCCGGTACGGTAAGGGTGATCTCGATGGCCTCCACTCCCCCCGCTTTTACCGCTTCAGCAATCTTTATGGCCTGTTCCGGGTTTTCCGCGCGAACTACGGCCACAATTCCACAGTCGATAATTCGCTGCATTACCTTTAGCTTCTGCATACCGACCCACCTCCGGTTCATATTATGAAACAATGGTTTACAATAATAAATATTCGCCGCGGTAAATTGAAATCCTGCCGCATCAATTAAATCTTTTTTGTGGCACTAAACACGGCTTCTCAGCATACAATACTCTGCAGGATTTTGCGAGGAGGTTTTCTATATGCGTTTTGGCCTCGCCCTGGGTGGAGGGGGCTTGAAGGGTGCCGCCCACCTGGGGGTTTTACGCGTACTGGAGGAAAACAATATTAGACCCGACATCGTCGTCGGCACCAGCGCCGGTTCAATTGCCGCCGCCCTTTATGGTGCGGGCCTGCTGCCCGCCGTAACTGCCATGGGTAACCTCCCCCTCGCCAACATATTTACATTTGAAAACTACCGCTTTACCGGATTACCCTTGGGGTTGATTAACGGCGGTACCGTTGAAATAATGCTGAAACGCGCCCTGGGTAACCGCCTACTTTCAGAACTCCAGCCACTTACGGCTGCCGTAGCCTGCGATTTAAATAGCGGTGAAACAGTAGTCTATACTGCTGTCAGACCGATTAAACCTTTACCTTCTGATATTGTAATTGGCGGCGACGTGCCTGCCTGGCAGGCGGTGCGGGCCAGTATCTCCATCCCCGGCCTTTTTGCGCCCTATAAAATCGGCTCCCGTCTATTGGTCGACGGCGGCCTGACCGATAATGTACCGGTCGATATTGCCCGCTACCTGGGGGCCGACATAGTAGTGGCCGTCGATCTCGACTGCGATAGTCCCCGGCGCAATTTCCGGCATGTCGGGGAAGTTCTCCTTCAGTGTCTGGAAATTATCGGCCGGCGAAATACTTCCCTTACCCTCCGGCTCTATGCCGATCTGGTTATTAAACCCATTAAAAAACCCGTCGCCTCCTGGGACGTCGGCCAATTCGCCAATTTAATAGCCGCAGGTGTTGAAGAAACGAGGAACAATTTGCCCCAAATCCGCCGCCTGCTCGGGCAATAAAAAAGCCGGCTCACGTAAAAGGCCGGCTCTATTAGTTTAAATCCTGCAACGAGTGGCTTTAATCAGGGCTTCGTTTATCGCTGCCGCCTTATATTCCGGTGCGATGACCGTTATATGATCGCCTTCAATAAGCTTGGTATTGCCCCGGGGTATAAGTTCCCTGCTCCCCCTGCGTATGGCAACCACCAAACAATCATCGGGTAAATTTAGGTCTTTAACCCGAAGGCCACAGGCCCGGGCCATACTTTCCACGGCGACTTCAAAGGCCACCATCTCTTTACTTTCTGTCGCAAGGCTTTTTCCTTCTTCCTTTGCCAAATCCCTTTCCAACAGCATTTCATAAACCGGCAAACATCCCAGGGCCTCAGCGACCAAATAAGAAATCATACAAGTTAAAAGTAAAGGTAATATATGTTGGTAGCTGCCTGTCATTTCAATGATAAGAACGATACCGGTAAGAGGTGAACGAACTATGGCTACAAAGTAAGAGGCCATGCCGACAACGGCGAAAGCAGGGCCTAGTCCTTGGTACCAAGGAACAAAAAGGCCGCCCACTTGACCCACCAGAGAGCCTAATAAAGCCCCAAGAACCAGAAGAGGCAGAAAGATGCCGCCCGGTACGCCAACGCTGTAACTGAACATAGTTAGCAAAAACTTAACGACAAAGAGAAGGGGAATAATATTCACCGGGACACGGCCCCAGAGTACTTCTTCCGCCAGCTGATGTCCGCCGCCAAGGACCTGGGGTAAAAAATAGCCAACGATACCCGCCATGAAAGCCAGTACAGCGGCCTTTAACCATCGGGGCAATTTTAGCCGGTCCGCCGCAGCAAGGGATCCTTTAAGGGTACGATTAAACAAAACGCCAAATATTCCCGTCAAAATCCCCAATATCACAAATAGCGGTAGTGTATTTAAAGGGACGGGCAGCAATTCCTTTAAACGAAAGGTAGGAAGGGGACCGAGAATTTTCTGGGATATTAGATCGGCGGTAATGCTGGCAGCGAAAGCCCCACCGAGTACGTATGGTGAAAAATTGCGCCGCAGTTCTTCCAAGACGAAAATTACCCCTGCCAGGGGGGCGTTAAAGGCCGCCGCCAGGCCGGCCCCTGCGCCGCAGGCAATTAAATTTAGTGCTTCCGTTTTAGAACGACTGCAATATTTGCTTATCAATTGGCCGGCGGCAGCACCCATTTGTACCGTCGGCCCCTCCCGGCCCAGGGAAAGTCCCGCTCCAATAGCCAGGGCCCCGGCTATAAATTTTACCGGGATTACCCGCCACCATACTAACTCCCTTCGACCTATAAGTACCGCTTCTACGTGGGGTATACCACTTCCGGCAGCTTCTGGCGCCAAACCCGTCAACCAACCGGCAAAAGCCCCGGCAACGGCCCCCAACCATGGTAAGACCAGCCATCCCCAAAGGGGTACGCTTCGCGCCCAAGTTAAAAGGCCGTTGCGCCACATATCCCCTTCCGTCAGCACAAGACGGAAGGCCACGCCTACCATTCCGGCAACTATGCCCGATAAAATCCCTTTAAGAAGGAAACGTAAATAATAGTCATACCGTGTTATGGCCAGATTATCATATAGAGAATGTTTTTTAACCAAGGCGATTTCGTTGCGCACTTTTTCCCTTGCCTCCACATGCCCATTCCGTTCCTTTCCATTATACCACTCCTTCACATAAATTTTTACCCTCCCTTTCTAAATTAGCCGCCCTCCTTTTCTCTAACTTTGTTAATACAGGCAATCAAGGCCTTGCTAAAGGCCTGTCGCCCCCTTTCTCCGGTGTCGTTTGGCCGGTAATTCAGCTCCCGGGCGGCCTTTTCCCAGCTGAGGTCCCATACTTCGTTTAAAAAGGCCGGTCCCGTCCATTCATCTGCAGAAATTATCTGTACTTCTGAAGAGGAACCCGCCATTTGCACTAGCATGCCGGTTATTTCTTCCCAGGTCAAATAAAGACTTCCCAGGTTATATATCTGTCCTGCTGAATCTTTTGTGCTTATAGCCAGGCGGCAGGCCCGGGCCAGATCGGCCATGCTCACAAAAGTACCGCCCGCCCCGGCCGGCACCTGAATAGTTTCGCCGCGCAGGGCAGTCCGTACCAGGTTACGCAGATGCCGACCTCCTATTTCCTCGCCGAATGCCCACCAGAAGCGAAAAATTGTGATCGGCAGTCCTCGTTCCCGAAAATAGTGATGGCACAATTTTTCAGCCGCAAACTTTCCCAAAGCATAAAGGGGTTTACGGGCTTCTTCAATAAGGCATGGGTGGTCTTCTTTTACCGGGCGGGTAGTAGCCCTCCCATAAACGGTAGCCGTACTGGTATAGATAAAGTGGCCGACCCCTGCTTTAATGGATTCTTCCAATAAATTTATATGACCGACCAGGTCACCACCAAAAACGTCCATGGGCTCGTCACTGAAACTCCAGGCAAGGTGGATAACCGCCTCGACACCTTCTACTGCCTTGGCCACCAGGTTTCTATCCCGCAGATCGCCGCCATAAAGATTTACCTGTCCTCCGGCAAGAACATCAAGAAAACTTAAGGCTCGGTCCAGAACCCGCACATGATGCCCGTGATAGCATAAATCCTGGACCAGGTAGCGCCCGACATCGCCCGCGCCTCCGGCCACTAGAATTTGCATGGTGCTTTCCTCCTATTTTAGATAATATTTAATCGGGCGATATTTAAATATCGCCCGATTAAATATTTTAATTTAACAAAGGTATTAACATCGCTCCTATCAGGATTATATAACCTAAGATTTCTAACCCCGGGTTACCCTTTGCACCTGGATACAACAACACAGGCGGTGCCAGAAGCATTAATAGCAGTGAGGTACTGTTCCACCATAATTTTTTGCTTTTTTTGGCACTCGCTTTGGTTTCTGCCATGTTTTCTCACTCCCTTAGTAAATGTGGCGGAAGAAGATAAAGAGCATTAACCAGGCTAAAATGCCCAAAAGCAGGGCTAGAATTACACAATATTTTAGAGTCTTACCAATAACTTCACCTTCTCGACCCGTTAGTCCCATAGTTGAAGTACCGACAATAACTTTCGCCGGTGCCAGCATACTGCCTATGGAACCCCCTGCAGTTTGGGCAGCAGCCATAATCAAAGTGCTAACTCCCAGGAGTTTGGCCACCTGTGTCTGGAAGGCGCCAAACATTACATTGGAGTTGGTATTGCTTCCGGTCATAAAGGCTCCCAGCACACCCACCAAGGGAGTTAGAATCGGATAGATCATCCCCAATGTATTAGCTACACCTTTGGCCAGGGTGAAGGTCATTCCTGACTCTACCATCATAAAAGCCATTAATACCATGGAAGTAGTGGCTATACTGGAATTAACACCATCTTTGACAACTTTGTTGAGAACTTTGCCCAGGTGTTCACCTTTCCAAACACCCGCAGCAGCGTAAATAATAATCCCGACAATTCCGGCATAAATTAGCAAAGCGCCGGGATGTCCAAACAGGGCTACAGAAGTTGAACTACCAGCCTGAGTTACCCAATTGTATCCAGTAGCATACTTGTCAAATTTTAGGACTAAAGTGGGTAAACGCTTCAAAAAGTGGCTTAAAGGTGAAATAAATTCTACAGCCGCAACTATGATTATCAATGCATAATAAGCGGCAAAAGCCAAATTAAAACCCATTTTAGCTGTTACCGTTTTTCCTACCGGCGCTTCTGCGGTAGTTGCCGCTTCTCCTGCATACTGCATTTCAGGCGTATTGTACATTGGCAGCTTGGCGATAACAGCAGTTACAATCATGCCAACAATACCGGCAATAAAGGTCGCCAGCGTCGGTTCCCATAAAGCGACTAAAAATTGGGTAATGGACATGGACAAGGCAATTATGAAGATACCCAGCCAGTTTTGTTTTATGGCCTTAAATCCACCGAAACAATGAACTGCAAAAAAGGCGCCGAAAAGCCCGGCAAGACCGGTGAAAGTTGCCGCCCATGGCGCCAGATCAGCGCCGTTCAATCCCGTTGCTTTCTGGATAGAAGCAAAGGACGAAGCCATATCGCCAAAGGTTACCGACCAGGAATGGCCGATTAACGGTACGGCGACGGCGATGACTGGATCGAATCCCAAACTGGCTAATAGGGGTGCGCCAACGGCCACTGGTACACCGAAACCAGCAACGCCCTGAAGGAAAGTTACAAAAGCGACGCCGATCATCATGAGCTGGAAGACACGATTGCGGGTCATATGCATAAAAGTAGCCCCTATAGTTTCAATGCCGCCGACCTCATCAACTACATGATAAATAAATAATGCACCCCAGATGATGTATAACACATAAAAAGCCATAACCATGCCTTTGGCATTAGAAAAGGCAAGTAGTTTGAAATCGGCCTTAAATACGGCAATACTGACAATTAGCGCCACAAACCACGAAACAGGCCCAGCTTTAGCCGCGCTCCATTTATAACCTACCATAAGTATTAAAATAACTAAAATTGGCGTTAAAGCCAGAATCCATGTAAAAAAATTGACCGGGATTTCCATTCTTCCTTCCCCCTTGGTTTATTTTTTTAACGGGGGCACCAACGTGTGGCTGCTCTTATTGGTGATATAACTCCTGGTGTCGGTAAATTGTGTTCTTTACGTGCAGCAAGGAAGATATCTCTGACATCCGCGGCCATAATGTTCGATATTATTATAGCTATATTTATTGACTTATAATTTGTCTAAATTTAGCTCTGTAGATATATAAACGTTTCTGCAATTCCGTTGGTGTCGACCTCGTTTGAATTATCCCGGTGTCCCGTAAAATGGGACACCGGGATAATATCTTCTTTAAGCACCTGCCACTGCGGGTACCGTAATACCAACTTCGGCGCACCTGGCGTCGACGAAGGCTTGCATCTTGGCGATATGTTCGGGTTTTAAGTGACTGAAGCGTCCCTGCATCTTCAAATATTCGCTGACGGGCTTACGTTTGTCGATTTTCACCGACAGTTTGTATTCGCCGTTCTCATATTCGTAGAGCTGGAACATGCCCGTTTGTACTGCCAGTTTGGCCATTTCAATGGTCTTGTCGGCCGGGAACTGCCAGCCCTTGGGACAGGGGGCGTGAATATGGATGTAGGCCGGGCCCTCTTGATTCAAACCTTTACGTACTTTGTTCATGAGATCTACTGGCCACCCGATAGACGCTGTGGCCACGTACTTCAATTCCGGATGGCCGTGGGCAATAACCTTGGGGTTATCCTTCGGGAATAGTTTTTTACCTTCAGGAACTACCGGCCCCGGCGGTGTAAAGGTAGTATGGGCGCCGTAAGGCGTAGTTGGCGACGTCTGGATACCGGTATTGGCGTAAGATTCGTTGTCGTAACAGATGAAGAGAACGTCATGACCACGGTAGAGCATGGCGGAAAGGGCCTGCAAACCGATGTCCACAGCGCCGCCGTCGCCGGCCATGACGATAATGTTGGGGAATTCGGCGTCGGTCTTTTTCTTGCGGATCATGGCTTTAAAGGCTGCTTCAATACCGGAAGCTACAGCACCGCCGTTGGTAATCTGGGCGTGGATCCATGGTACCCGCCAGGGGCCACAGCCGTAGCTTGTGTTGGCCACGTACATACAACCGGTAGGCCCAATAAAGATGGTGTTGGGACCGGCTGCTTTGGCTACGAGACGATAGGTCAGGGCCGGACCGCAGCCAGCGCATGTCCGGTGACCGGGGACATAATACTCTTCAACGGGAGCCTTTTTTAAAGATGTAATCCTTTCCAGCATTAGATATTTCCCTCCTTCCAGGTCAACGTTATAATTCAAAGGGGATCCAGTAGGCGGTTTGTTCAACCTTGCCTGTCTTGGCAATTTCCTTCAGCTTCTGGTACATACGGTAGAATTCGTCGTGGGTTACGACTTCGCCGCCCAGTCCGGCTACAAAGCCTACAGTCTTGACTTTATCGCCGTAGTCGTACAGGGCTGCCCTGAGTTCCGACAGGAGCACGCCGCCGCTGCAGGAGATGCCGAAGTTGGCCGATACGTCAAGAACGCCTATAGCCTTAAAGCGCGACAGACGTTCCCTTATTTGTTCCGTTGGGAAGGGCCGGAAGGTCCTCAGCCTTGCCACGCCGACCTTTTCGCCCAGGTTGCGCAGGCGCCGGGCCACGGCCTTGGCCGTTTCCATGTGGGCACCCTGGCCAAACATAATGATTTCAGCATCATCGGTCAAATATTCATCAATATAAGGATCGTAACGACGGCCAAAAATACGGGCGAAATCATCGCAGGCTTCTTCTAAAACTTTGTGTACGTTTTTAACGGCCTGGTAGCGCTGATATTGTAGCGGCGGACCCATGGCCGGTTCAATTTGAGGTCCGATGATCTGAGGATTCCTGGGATCTAAAACATGATGGTTCTTATAAGGCGGCAGAAATTCCTTTACCTGGGCCTCATCGGGGATATCGACGCGTCCCAAGATATGACTGACGAAATAACCGTCGAGACAGGCGTACTGAGGCAGCAGCACCCGTGGGTCTTCCCCTACCCGGTAGTAAATAAGGGTGTTGTCCAGGGCTTCCTGGGGTGTAGAGGCCCATCCTTGGATCCATCCTTGATCCCGGCAGCACTCCGCGTCGGTATGTTCTTCACCAAAGTCACCCGGAGGATCCAAGGTGCGGTCGGCGATGGCCATCTGCACCGGCAACCTCTCGCCGGAAATTGGAGAATAGACTTCGAAGGCATAGGTAACACCCACACCGGAACTACCGGTAAATACCCGTGCTCCCGCTGCCGAAGCGCCGTAAACAACGCTCAGCTGGGCGTGCTCACCTTCACCGTGGATGAATTCGGCATCAAGTTCTCCATCGGCAACCATACGAGCCAATTCCGACATGATGCCTGTATATGGCCGGATGGGGTAGGAACAAATTACGTCAACGTCAGCCAGGCGAACGCCGTGGGCAACTGCCACACATCCCGAAATATTTCTTACCTTACCCATTTTATTCACCTCCTGAAAAGATTAATTTTTAAAATCTAATTCGGGTACCCTGGATATGGCACCGCTGGGACATACCGCCGTGCACAGGCCGCAACCCTTGCAATATTTGAGATTAAAGGTCGGCCCATCGTCGGTCATGGTAATGCAGGAATCGGGACAAGAAATCCAGCAGGTCCAACACTGGGTACAAGCTTCCTGGTTGAGGACGGGTCGCTGGATGCGCCAGTTACCAGTAACCATCCCTTCATTTTCAACCTGGGGCGAAGGAACGGTTCCGGCAAAGGGCATTTGCTTCAAGAGCTCCCTGGCCGTTACAGCTACTTCTTCTACTACTTCATGGGCCGGCAGCTCCCTTATCTGGGCTTCTTCATAACCCCGGCGCATGGCTGTGGGATTTTTAACGACGGACGATAGGTTTTCAATGTCAACAATACCGGTCGCTTTGACTACGGCGCCGGCGATGGGCGCTGCAATCCCGGCACCGATACCAGTGGCGTCGGTGGCGCCTTCAGCACCCGATAAAGTCATTACCGCTTCGGCCATGCTGTTGGCATCCACAGTCACGATCTTGGCTAGATTGCCGGTGTCGCCCAAAAATTCCAAGATGGTGTCGATGCTGCGCCTGGTATTTACCACCAAAGTGCTTCCAGGCTTAATGCCTTTCAGAATAGGAACGCCTTTCACCAGTGTTTCTTCTACAACGACGACGATGTCGGGGTTTTCGTTTTCGTATACATATTTGCTTTCAATAGGATCGCTGCTTATACGGGCATACGCGCGAACGGGAACGTATATGCGGTCGGGAAGGTCGACGTAATTTTCCCATGCCTGTACATATTTACCTTCTTTGGCGGCGGCTTCAGTTAACGCTACCACGATGTCGCGGGCGTCCTTATTCATCACGACGCCGCGGGCCCATACTGTAATCTGAATTAAATTGGGCTCGGCAAAAAGTTCATGGGTGGACAAGTGACGTTCCTCCTTTCTCGCCTTTTCAAAGTCCCTTGATTTTAACCAGCGTATTCCATGGTATTTTATTGGTATTACGCTTTTTATATCACCTCCCCATTCGGCTTATTGCACCAGAAACAACATTATTGCGGACGGGACGGTTGGGCACATTGTCCGCCCCGATCCTTGACTGCTCCTTTTCTTGCTGGATTTCCGCCAGGGCCTGTTCTAAATGACGGGCTTTAATAGCGCCGTTGTTTCCTTCAATTTCTCCATTATGTTTCACAATTTCGGCGACGGCCAACAGCGCCGCCCTTTTACACACAGCCTCAATCTCCGAACCTACAAGGCCTTCGGCCGCCCGGGCCAAGTGGTCCAAATTTACGCCTCGTTCCACCGGACGTGAACGGAGATATATTGCAAAGATCTCTTTGCGCGCTTCTTGATCCGGGTAGGGAAATTCGAGAATTTGATCAAAGCGTCCCGGGCGCAAAACCGCCGGATCTAAGATATCTATTCTATTGGTTGCTCCCAGGACGATTACTTCGCGCAGATCTTCCAGCCCGTCCATTTCCATTAAAAACTGGGATACCAGGCGGCTGCCCATATTACTTCCTTCGCCGCTTCTGCGCGCAGGTAGAAGAGCATCTATTTCGTCAAAAAATAGCAGGCAGGGAGAGGCTTGTCGCGCCTTACGGAAAATTTCATGTAAGGTTTTTTCCGCCTCCCCCCACCAGTGGGAAAAGAGGAGGGAACTGTTAACAGGAATAAAGTTGATCCCGCTTTCCCGGGCCAGTGCCCTGGCGACCAGGGTTTTGCCCGTTCCCGGCGGTCCAGAAAGGAGTATACCCTTAGGGGCTGGTAGATCAAATTTGCGGAAAAGATCGGGGTACTGTAAAGGCCACTGGACCATTGCTTGCAGGCGTTCTTTAATATCTTTCAATCCGCCGACGTCGTCCCAACCGGTAGTCGGCAGTTCCATGGCAAATTCGCGGGTGGCCGACGGTTCTATTTCCGCCAGGGCATCCAGGAAGTCGCGCATCGTAACTTTTAACTGCAGATCGTCGTCAACAAAACCTTCACTTAATTGATAATTGGCCAATCCACGGCGGAGGGCATACATACCGGCTTCCCGGCAGAGAGCAGCCAGATCGGCACCTACAAAACCGTGGGTAATAGCCGCCAAACGATCAAGGGAAACATCGGGAGCAAGGGACATGCCCCGGGTGTGGATCTGCAAAATCTCCCTCCTGCCGCGCTGATCGGGGGCGTTGATAGCGATTTCGCGGTCAAAACGTCCCGGCCGCCGCAGTGCAGGATCTACTAAATCGGGAATATTGGTGGCGGCAATTACGATAACATTGCCCCGGGACTCCAGACCGTCCATTAAGGCTAACAACTGCGCAACGACACGCTTTTCGACATCGCCGTGGACGTCGGCCCGGCGGGGGGCTATGGCATCGATCTCGTCCAGGAAAATAATGCTCGGCGCCTTTTTCCTGGCCTCATCGAAAACCTGCCGCAGACGGGCTTCACTCTCACCGTAGTATTTATGCATTATTTCCGGGCCGTTGACGTGGATGAAGTGGGCGTCAGTTTCCGAAGCAACAGCGCGGGCGATAAGGGTTTTACCCGTACCAGGCGCGCCGTACATCAAGATTCCTTTAGGTGCTTCTACGCCCAACCGGTGAAACAGCTGCGGGTATTTTAAAGGCAATTCTATTATTTCACGAACACGCTGTACTTCTTTGGCCAGCCCGCCGATATCTTCATAAGTAACCCGCTGGCCCCGCCTTTCCGTGTCTTCACCGCCTTTAAAACGGACGGCGGTGTCGCGCGTAATGACTACTGCACCTTTGGGGGCCACCCCTTCTACAGTAAAAGCTTCATCACCGCCGGTAAATTGAGGAATGGTCACCTGATCGCCGGGCACTACCGGACGGCCGATTAAGTGTTTTTTCAAATAAACTATTTCGTGTTCTCCGGGCAGTGTCCAACCCGGAAGAACCGGTGCCAGAATGACCGTACGTGCGGGCTGCCATTCCTGTTTAACAACGGTAACGCCTTCGCCGATACCGACACCGGCATTTTGCCTTACTATTCCATCCATTTGGATATTCCCGGGCGGGCAGACATTTTGAAAGGCAGGCATAACCCGCGCCACCGTCGTTCTTTTACCGGTTATGGCCACTACATCGTTGGGCTGAAGTTCCAATACTTCCATTACATCAGATAACACCCTGACTATACCTTTGCGGGCGTCTTCCACCATGCCCTCTGAAACCCGGAGTTTAATACCTTCCACCGGCATATGCTTCCCTCGCCGTTCTTTTATTCTGGTATACGGTATGCCTTTTTTATGGTATACGGTATGCTTTCAGGAAGCTGAATAGAACCTCTTGCAACACCGTCATTACTAAATATATGTCGAATTTTATAGAACTTTGGGAGGTAAAGCGTTTTGATTATAAGTTCTTTTTGGTATACCTTTTGGTTTCGTTTTAAATTATTCGACGTTTCTTTGGAGACTCCTGCTGGTTGTAAAATTCTTTTACGTTAAATATTGGTATTTTTTTGATCCCTTAATGCCAGCTGCATAAAATACGCCTGGCGGGAGTTTTCTATATGCTGCCGGGCTATTTTTTCTGCCTTTTCGCCGTCGCCGTTCATGAGGGCTTCTAATAACTCCCTGTGTTCCCTGGTGGCGGCCCGTGTGCGCCCGGGAACGCTGTAGCCGATTTTTGTAAATCCAACTATATAATCTACCAGGTTGTCAATCATCTGATGCAGGCGTGGGCTTTCAGCAGCTTTGCAAATGATGCTGTTAAACTCTAGATGCAATTCCTGTAGTTTGACATAATCCTCCTCATCGCAGGCCTTTTCCATGGCGCTCACCAGCTCGTTTAACTTCTTTAATTGCATTGGATTGATTCTCTCTGCCGCCAGCCGGGCGGCCAGGCCCTCTAAAACGGCCCGAATACTGTAAACTTCCCAGGCCTCCCGCACAGACATGCGGGCAACCACCACTCCCCGCCGCGGGAGATGCTCCACCAGCCCTTCCAGCTCCAGCTTGCGAATAGCCTCCCGAACCGGTGTCCGGCTTACCCCCAGCTGTTTGGCAATTTTCCTTTCCACCAGACGGGTTCCCGGTTCAAGGCGGCCGGTGAGGATGGCTTCCCGCAGGGCGTTATAGGCTTCCTGACGCACGGGTTGGTAATTCTGCAGATCAATTGGTTCAAGGATGCTTTCCATATAAAGTGCCACCTCGCTCTTTCAATTGTTTAGTTTAATTGATGACGCTCCCTTCTTTGGTATATGGGATACCTTAACAAAAAATTAACATATATTTTAATAAAATACAAGGGGTGCAAGGGAATTTCCTTACACCCCTTTATTTTCAGGGCTTTTCTACAGGTAAGCCGGCCATTTTCATCTTATCGCGAAATTCCTCTTCGTATTCCTCGTAGGTGTGAACCTTCACCGGATAGTTCCAGGGATTGATATGTCTGCGGGCCCGACTGTCATTGGGTAGATTTCTTGTCGGGCTCAGGAAAATACCGCCCATATGGACCAGCTTGCTGAAGGGGAAATAAATCCCCAAAACGCATACTAAAAACAGGTGGACGTAAAACAACACGCCTACATTGGCCGGTATGATTGGATGGAAGGTTATAAGGCCCATGGCCAGCTCCTTCACGGCCATAACATCAATCCGGTAAAAGTAACGCATGAGTACGCCCGTCCCTGCTATTCCCATGAGCAAAAAGAGGGGGAAATAATCGGCAGGGAGGGAGATGTAACGCACCTGGGGTATAATAACCCGCCTAAGGAAGAGATAGGTAATGCCCACCAAAATCAATACATCGGTAATATAGAGACCCTGCAGACCTATGCGGAAGAAGCCGTCGACGCCCTCCAGCCATGATACAAAGGCTGGTACCGGTTCAGTAAAATAGCGTAGATGGCGCAGAAGGATCACCACAAGTGACCAGTGAAACGTGAGGCCCCCCAGCCAGAGCCATTTCTCCCAGTGATAGGCCAGCCGTGGCCCTTTGTGCATTTCCATCCGCGTGTTGCGCAGGAGAGAACGGAAGAATAGCACCTCCAGGGCCATCCTGCCGATGACGCCGGCAGTGCTTGAGGGGTTTTCCAAAGGACTGGCCTTTATCCACGGCAGGGACTTCTGCTGGCCTGCCGTCGTCGGAATTCTAAAGGGCACAGGCGCTCGTGCCCACTTCAGTATCCGATAGGCCATCCCCAGCAAAAAAATCGCGAAGGCTATATAAGGAACTATAATCCCAAAAAGGTACTGCAGGCCTGCAACTTCCACGCCTAAAACGACCAGGGCTATAAAGATGACGACCATGAAAAAGGAGAATGCCAAACCCATCCCTTTTCCCTCTTTTCCTTATGCCGCTTTTTCCTTGACGCTGACGGCAATTTTATAAAGTAGAGTAAGCACCAGAAGGCCCACCGCCCATACGCCCAAGGCTATCATAATTTCCGGTAAAGTAGGTACGTACTCCACGACCCTTTCAAAGGGGTTGGGTATGAAACCACCGATAACTAAACCTATTCCTTTTTCGATCCACATGGCGATAAAGACCGCCGCGCAGGCCAGCTGGAGCAGCCCATCCTTTCTGCGAGTAGACGAATTTAGTAAAATAACTAAAGCTGCAATGATCAGGAGAACGAAGGTCCACATGAACGGCACCAGCCTGCCGTGCCCTTCCAGCCCGACGAAGAGGTATTTTAGGGTGTATATACCATGGGCAGGTACCTGGCTGTAAAAGGCGGTAAAGAATTCTAGCCCGATGAAAAAGGCGCTTACTATGGTGGCATAGGTCACTATGGCCGCCAGCTTCTGTATGGCTTCGCGGCCGGGATCGAAGCGGCTGAAACGCCTGATGATGTAACACAAAAGAATTAGTAGGGCGGGTCCGGAAGCAAAGGCCGACGCCAGGAAACGGGCCGCCATAATGGCCGTCAGCCAGTAGTGCCTGCCCGGCAGGCCGGCGTAGAGGAAAGCCGTGACCGTATGGATGCTGACCGCCCACGGAATGGAAATGTAAACTAATATTTTCGTCCATGCTGGAGGCGGAACGTCTTTATACTCCGCTTCCAGGGCGTGCCAGCCGGCGATGATATTTAAAAGGAGGTAGCCGTTTAAAGCGATCATATCCCAGAAAAACATGGAACGGGGGGTGGGATAAAAAATCATATTAAGAATGCGCATAGGTTTACCGACGTCAACTATTACAAACAACAGGCACATAATCAGGGCGGCAACGGCCAAGAATTCTCCCAGTACGGTAATTCTGCCGAAATCTTTGACGTTGTGCAGGTAGTAGGGCAGTACTACCATAACCGCCGATGCCGCCACACCTACGAGAAATGTGAACTGGCTGATGTAAAGCCCCCAGGAAACGTCCCTGCTTAAGCCCGTAATGGTTAGGCCCTTATTTAGCTGCCAGAGGTAACAGCTAAATCCGCTTCCGATTATAAGCAATAGAAAGATGAGCCATGCCCAATATTTTTTGCTTCCAGTTATCGCCTTGACCAGCATATTCTTACTTCCTCCACCTCAGTTTTTTCACCACTTTACTTGTTTATATGAGGTAAAAGACACTGGGGTGGGTCCCAAGTTCCGGTTTGCGCCGGATGGTATAGCGTTCAGCCAGTATCCTTCTTACCTCTGAACCTGGATCATTGAGATCGCCAAAAATAAGGGCTCCGCCGGGGCACGCGGCAACGCACGCCGGCGTCTCACCCCTATCTATTCTCTCGACACAGAAATTGCATTTTTCCACCACGCCCTTTTCCCGGGTGGGGAAGTCGGCATTCGGTTCCTTTATATACGGCCGCGGATCGCAAAAATTAAAGCTCCTGGCGCCATAAGGACAGGCGGCCATGCAATATCGACAACCGATGCAGCGGTGATAATCCATCATGACAATGCCGTCCTGACGTTTAAAGGTAGCCTTTGTGGGGCAGACCCTTACGCAGGGCGGGTTTTCGCAATGGTTGCAGAGGACAATAAAGGGTTTATCTTTAATACCGGCGGTAATGTATTCATTTTCCTGTTCAGGAAAGGCGTTGACAAAGGGTTCTGTCCAAATCCATTTAATTTCTTCTTCTTTATTGGGAATGGCCGGTATGTTGTGGGCCTTCTGGCAAGCCGCGAAGCACTGCCGGCATCCTTCTTGATATCGGGGCCAGCATTTCTTCATATCGATGACTAAACCCCATTTTTTATCCGCGTCTGCCCCCGGGGCAATTTTTAAGTCATTATTGCCCCCGGCAAAGGTTTTAACTGCGGGCCAGATGGTAAGCCCCACCAGCAGGACGCCGCCTGCTTTTATGAAATTTCTCCTGCTCGTCTTCATGGCTTATATCCCCTTCGGTTCAATATGGCAGGTCCAGCAATCGGGTTGGACGTCCAGATAGTTATGACACTGATCGCAAAACTCGGCCTTGTTGGAATGGCATTGAAAACACGTTTTCTCCAGGCTCATCTCGTAAACTTTACCGTTGCTGGCAACATAGGTCCTGTTGCCGTCTCTAACCACCTGGTTGCGCCAGTCTTCCAGCAGCTTCATGTGGTTGGCCCGCATATATTCCGTATCTTCTATGCACTCTTTTTGAGGCAAAGCCTGTATTGCCGGCGTATCAAGGCTGGGGGTTGGCAGGGAAGCCGCCTTCCCCGCCCTGGCCCAAAAGGGCAGGGTCACCAGCACCACAAAGACGATTAAACCGGTGAGGATGTAACGAAAATCATTCACCGCCATTCTCCTCCTTTTCCGTTAGAGGCAAAGGTTCCCCCCGCAGACTCGTTTCCCTTGGCTTTTCTCCGGTCATTACCAGGGCGTTGCCGACCAATTCGTGGACGCCGGCCACTTCAACCCCTGGCACCCAATAGCTCATAAGGGCCGGGAAGACGGCGCGATCGACGGCGCAGATGCAAGCTAAAAGGTTTACGCCGTATTTGTCACGTACGTATTTAACCGCATTGGCCCGGGGAAACCCGCCGCGCATCCGCATCTCCATGTACTCGTCGGAATTCAGGCCGGCCCCGCTGCCGCAGCAGAAGGTTTGTTCACGGATGGTGTTTTCCGGCATCTCATAAAAGTTGCGGCAGACGTTTTTGATGATATAGCGTGGTTCCTCAAAAAGGCCCATGGCCCGGGCGGGGTTGCAAGAATCATGGAAGGTTACCTTTAAATGGTCGTTGCGGCTGGGATCCAGCTTGATTTTGTTATGCCGAATAAGGTCGGCCGTAAATTCGACTATATGCACCATTTTTGTCGATTTGGCATTCTCAAACTTGGTGCCGGTTATGGGTGACACCGGTTCTTCCAGAAAATCGGCCGGACCATTCATCGTGTCCATGTACTGGTTGATGACCCGCCACATGTGGCCACATTCACCACCCAGTATCCATTTGACCCCCAGCCTCTTCGCTTCGGCATACATTTTGGCATTAAGCCTTTTCATCATTTCATGGGAAGTGAACATGCCGAAATTGCCGCCTTCGGAGGCGTAGGTGCTGAAGGTGTAATCAAGGCCGATTTCATGGAAGAGCATGAGGTATCCCATCAAAGTGTAAGTACCAGGATCGGCGAAAACGTCGCCCGACGGCGCGATGAAAAGGATTTCGGCCCCCTTACGGTTGAAGGTCGGTTCCACCCTGATGCCGGTAATATTTTCAATTTCGTCGACACAAAACTCCACCATATCTTTAAAGGCGTGGGGTTCTATGCCGACGTGGTTTCCGGTACGGTAACAGTTGGCCACCGGTGCGGCAATCCAGTCGATGTTGCAGCCGACCAGATTTAAGAGTTCCCGGGCGATCATGGTAATTTCCGCAGTGTCGATGCCAAAGGGGCAAAAAATGGAACAACGCCGGCATTCGGTACACTGGAAGTAATAATAATACCATTCCTTGAGAACATCTATAGTCAGTTCCCTGGCGCCAAAAAGTTTGCCCAAGAGCTTTCCGGCGGTGGTAAAATCCTTACGGTAAACCGAGCGGAGGAGTTCGGCCCTTAAAACCGGCATATTTTTGGGATCGCCTGTTCCAATGAAGAAATGGCATTTGTCGGCACAGGCACCACAGCGCACGCAGGCATCCATAAAAATCTGTAAAGATCGAAAGCGTCCCAGGCGTTCCCTAAGGCCTTCCAGGATGATCTCCCGCCAGTTCTCGGGGAGCTTCCAGTCCTCGTCTTCCGGTGCCCATTCCCTGGGGTTGGGAAGGCCGACGGCTTCCAAATTTTTGGGCTTGGCGCCGTAAAGATAAGTCCCGCGCCGGAAATTCACGGGGGTGTCCATCCATCCCGTTCGCGGGGGGGTGTAATTAATTTTTAATAGCTCCTCAGGTTTTGGTAACGAGGCCATTTTCCCACCTTCTCACCTTAAGGTAAACTTATATTCAGGTTTGCCCTTTGTAGCAACCTGGCCGTCCTGTTTTTAAACTCCTCTACCCGTATTTTCCACAACTGTTCCCGACACTGCATATAAACGTCAAAGGCAAGGAGGGCTACCGTTTCCAGACGCGCCTCCAATTCCTTTAATGCATCGTTTTTACCGGAATAGGCATGCAGCTCCTCCTCCAGGATGGGTTTCAACTGGAATATAAAGGCAAGGGCCTGGGAAGGCAAAAATTCCTGGACTGCCCGGATTCTTATAATTTCATCGAGACAGGCTTTTAACCTTTCACCCTCTATTTCTCCCACAACTGCCTCGTAAAGCTCCGTCAATCCTTCATAAATCGTATTCCCCACGGGGTTGGCAAAGGGATCCTTTTCTTCCCGTAAAAAGCGCGCCGTTTCCGCCGGGTAAGAGGCTAAAACTGCTTGATACCATTTTTGCACAATTTCCCTTTTCCTGTTGCGTAAAACCGCCATGCCTTCTGGTGCCATAGCGTTTCTGCCGCCTTTCACAAAATCCTCCTGTAACCCTTCGTTAATCACAGTACTTCTTTTGATATTTATAAATTTAGTTCGCTATTTCTCTCAAAATTCCTGCCGTCGGCGTAAATATTTTTACCTCAAGTTGACCGCCTTACCGCAGGTATTGTATACTCGTTTTAACTGAGGTGATTCCATGCCTACTGAAAGCCGCAAACCCTCGTTCTTTTCAGGATTATCGTCCATGAAACTTGGCCTTTTGTTGCTGCTCATATTGGGCGGAATGGCATCCTTAGGAAGCTTGGTTCCCCAGGCTCAACCGCCGCAGTTTTACCAGGCCTACTACGGCGCACTTTCTGGAAGGATAATAACTTTTATCGGCCTCGATCATGTATACCGAAGCTGGTGGTTCATTGTCACAGGCGCCCTTTTGACCGTCAACCTTTTAACCTGCTCCATAAAGCGGATTAAAAAGGTGCCCGGCCTGCAGGGATGGGGCTCCATAATCCTGCACTTGAGCATCCTGGTAATTCTCGCCGGAGCCTTTATTTCCGGCCTGCTGGGGCGCTCCAATTATATCGAAATCGGTAACGGAGACGTCATTGATCTCGGCGCCTACGGTTTCCCGGGCTATAGTCTTCAGTTAAAGGGTTTCAGAATAGAATATTACGAAAACATGCAGCCTAAACAATATATCAGCGCCATCTCCTTCATCACGGCCAAAGGCGACGAATTTGCCCGAGAAATCATGGTGAACCGGCCCTTAAAGGTCGGTGACCTGAAAATTTATCAAACCAGCTACGGCTGGCTGGTCCGGGGACAAGTCTTAGTAAAGGACAATTGGCAGCCCTTCGATCTAAAAAGCGGCCGGGCCTTTGTCGTCGACCCCAATAAGAACGAAAGACTTGTTTTTTACTTTATTCCCGATGGGATACATCCGTCCTCGCCCCTGCCCAGCAACCCTCAATTGATCGTCACCCTTTTCCGGGAGCAACAAGTACTGGCCCGGGAAATACTGGCGGAAAAGGAGACAAAAAATGTCGGCGGATATGCAGTTACCTTTTTCGACTATCGTTATTACAGTGGTTTGACGTTAAAAAAGGATCCCGGCATTGGTGTGCTTTACGTCGGTTTTATCGTCCTTCTGGTGGGGCTGATTTTAAGATACTTAAGCCCTGAAAAAAGACAGGGAGTGGATAAATAAATGGAAGGCAGTTTACTCTTTATAACTTATATTTTCTTAATAGCGGCCGTTTTATTGGGCCTTTTTTCCCTGTGGCGGTTAAATAAACTTCTTTCTTACTCGATCCACGCCTTCCTATTCCTGGCCTTTGTTACCATGACCGCAGCTTTAATAATGCGCAGCGTCGCCGCCGGAAGGCTCCCCTTCGCCAACTTATATGAATTTTCCCTTCTGTTTACGTGGGGTATATTGCTGTCCCATTTTATTTCCTTTAGGTTTATCAAATCGGAAATGGCGATGGTTATCATAACCCTCCTGGCGACCTTCATCCTTTCCTTCAGCCGCTCCTTAATTTCCGACCCA
Organism: Moorella humiferrea; assembly: GCF_039233145.1. Taxonomy (NCBI): domain Bacteria; kingdom Bacillati; phylum Bacillota; class Clostridia; order Neomoorellales; family Neomoorellaceae; genus Neomoorella; species Neomoorella humiferrea. The sequence goes on from NZ_CP136419.1 coordinate 1,705,091, forward strand.
CGGCCCCTTTTACCGGCCCTGCAGAGCATTTGGCTGCAAATTCATGTTTTTACGGCCGTCATTGCCTACGGCGCCTTCGCTTTATCCTTCTGCCTGGGGCTTATCTACATCCTAAAAGAAAAGGGATTTACAGGTCTGGGAGAAACCGCCCTCCCTCAGGCTAAAATCGACAATCTCCTTTACCGCGTGGTAGCTATAGGATTTTTCTTTATGACCCTGGTGCTGATCACGGGAGCCATTTGGGCCGAGGAGGTATGGGGCCGGTGGTGGGGTTGGGACCCAAAGGAAACCTGGGCGTTGATAACCTGGTTGATTTATGCCGCCTATCTCCACGCCCGCAAAACCCACGGGTGGCGGGGTAGAAGGGCGGCTATTATGGCCGTCGTAGGCTTCCTGGCAGTTCTGTTTACCCTTTTTGGCGTTTCACTCCTCCTTCCCGGCGTACACAGCTATATTTAAACGTGCTGTTGACGTCAAGGGGCGGAGATTGTTACAATAATAACAGTTATTCCGGGGAGGAAATAGCGTGCCTATTTATGAATTTCGCTGTTTAGCCTGTGGTAAACTTTTTGAAAGGCATTTTGCCAGCTATCAAGAAAAGGTTGACCTTGAATGCCCCGCTTGCCGTTCCCAATCTCTGGAAAGGGTAATCAGCCGTGTTAATTTTATCAGCCGCTCGGGTGCAGGCGTAAAGAAACCGACCCTAACCACTAAATCTTGCAGCCCCGGCACCAGCTGCATGACCCTGGACATCCCCGGTCCGGAAGATTAATGGCAGATCGCCCACTTACCCTGACACCCACCTGCCCCTTCTGCGGCTTACCCATCGCCAGGCCTAAGGAGCAGACCGTCCACCGCCCCAACGAAATGCCCGTTGGCTCTTGTCCCTGCGGTGCCGTCTACGCATGCGACCTAACGGGCCACAACCTGGGAGCGGCCTTTATCGAAGCCCTGGTCTATAGCTGTAACATGGATTGGGATCTGGCGTGGGGGCTTTTACCGGAAGAAGATTATCAAGAAAAAGTGATTGAAAAATATGATTTTGATACCCATCTAATAGTACCCGGGGGATTCTATGAAGGAAGAAAAGTCAGCGGCGCCCTTTATTTTATTAAACTGCAGCCCGACATCCTCGAAGTAACTTTAAACGGGAAGCGACAAAAAAAGACGCAGGCCTTACCCCCAGAAGCAAGATTTGCGGGAACTATTGAGGCCACTCGGCCCGCAAGGAAATATACCAACAAAGAGATCGAAGAGCTGGTGCGGGAATTTCGTGTAGAGGCGTTGTTGGACATAGCCCGAACCGATCTGCAAATAATCAGGCGTCTGCAACGGCTGCTCTACAGCAGTGACGCTCTAATGCGCTTTCGGGCCGCCGATATACTGGGTAAAGCGGCGGCCGTAATTGCCGTCCGTGATGCCCAAATTATCACCGGTCTCTTGCAACGGCTTTTAAATGCCGTTACCGATCCCGGAGCCTGCGGATGGGGGGCAATAGATGCCGCCGGTGCTATCATCGCCCATCTCCCCCACACCTTTGCCGGTTACATTCCCTTTCTGTACCAGCTACTTCTCGATGCCGGTCTCCGCTCCCAAACATTACGCGCCCTGGGCACCATTGCGGAAGCACGGCCCGACCCCATCCGCCCGGCGGCTTTGCGTTTCCTCCCCTTTCTTGAAGATGCCGATCCGGCAACTCGGGGATACGCCGCCCGGCTCCTGGGCAACCTTGGTACGACGGCCGCCAGGGATAAACTCCTCGCTTTGCGTACTGACGCCCATCCCGTCGTTCTGTACGCAAACGGCTCCCTGCAATACACGACGGTAGGTGAGCTGGCTTCTGCAGCCCTGGCCAAACTGCAGGTTTTTAATCCCTGCGGTGGGGCGCCAGTTTTTCAAGAAAATCCGGATGCACCTCAAAACCAAGGGCCAGGGCGCGATCGACATGGGCAATAGCCCTGGCAAAGTCCCCCTTTAAATAATAGGCATAGGCCAGGTTGTTGTGGCCCAGGCCAAAGTCGGGCGCTATTTCCAGCATTTTCTGGCCGGTGGCGATGGCCCTGTCGACGTCCCCCTGCTGCAGATAACAATTGGCCAGGTTGTTCCATGCCTGTACCATTCTGGGGTTAAGTTCAATGGCCTTTTCCAAGTTGGCAATGGCCTCCTCTGTCCGCCCCATTTGGGAATAGGCAAAACCCAGGTTGGCGTAACCGCGGGCATAGCGCGGTTCAATGGCGATGGCCTTTTTATTGGCGGCTATTACCTTTTCCATCTCACCCCGCTGCCAGTAAATATAGCCTAAATTTACATAAGCTTCAAACATGCGGCCGCTGTTGGCAATGGCTTCTTCAAAGGCGGCTATGGCCTCATCCCATTTGCCCTGCTGCATATAGGAAACCCCCAGGTTGTAGAGGGCCGTGGCGCATTCGGGATTTTCCGCCAGCATTCGTTTTTGCTCGGCAATAAAGGCTTCAAAATCGCGAGGTTCCGCCATAATCTCATCTCCCCACATACGGCAATTAAGACAAGGAGGGACTGCTGTTTGCTACCGGCAGCCCCTCCTTTAACCTTTCTACTGGTCTTCTGTTATGCCCCTTCCTTTTAAGCCGTACATAGTTGTGCTTCCAGTCGAGAAATAAATCAATTTCTCTTCGTTCACCAGTTCCGTGGCAGCCTTTTTAATGTCCCTCATTTTAGCCTCGGGTATTTTGGCCTGCACAGCCTTTTCCAAATCCTTGAAATAAAACTTGCTCTTTTTACTGGTTTCGGCAAATTCAAGGATGGCCTTTTTTATTTCCTCCATCATCAATAACCTACCCCCTTCCCTCGTACGGTTTTTACTACAGGTCGTTTTTACTCGTCGATACCCCCGGCAGCTTTAGATACCTCCCAGGCCGCCCTGGTGTATTTGAATTGGGTGCTGGTGCGGTAGGTATCGTAAGCCAGGCGATAATCGTCAATCAGGTGCTCGGTAAATGGCAGATCGCATTTCTCAAAGAATTTTTCCCAGCCTATTCTCTCCGCCCAGTCGCCGATACGTTCATATTTCCTGGCCTCACTGGCGTATACTTCAATGATCTTTTTCACCGTAGCCACTACTTCCGGGAAGCGGGGGAAATTGTTGGGCAGCCACGGTACTATGACCTTGGAAAATTTGGGTTCGCTGATGCGGTTGGAAATTTTTCCTCCCGCCAGAACGGCAACGCCGTCACCGAGCTTGTCGGCAATGGGCAGAGCGGGACACATGGTATAGCAGTTGCCGCAGAACATACAGCGTTCTTCTTTAACTTTTATGGTCTTCCTGCCGTCTTCCGTTTTACCCGGTGACAAGGCCCCCACCGGACAGGCGGCTATGGCCAGGGGAATTTCACAGACGGAATCGATATTGTCGTCGACAATGGGCGGTTTGCGGTGAATTCCAAGCAGGGCGATGTCTGAGCAATGGACGGCCCCGCACATGTTCAAACAGCAGGCTACCGAAATTCTAACGTGGGCCGGCAGGGTCATACCCGTAAAATAATCCATAAGCTCGTCCATGAGGGCTTTCACCATAGAGGAAGCGTCGGTAGCCGGGGTATGACAGTGAATATAGCCCTGGGTGTGGACGATATTGGTTACGCCGGCGCCCGTACCACCGATGGGGTACTTATAACTTCCCGTAATATATTTCCGGCTTAAAAGGTCCTGTTTTAATGCCTGCAGTTTCTCGTAGCTGGTCACCATAAATTCGATGTTATTACGGGTGGTAAAGCGGACGTAGCCGTCGCAGTACTTGTCGGCGATATCGCAGATCTCCCGAATGTTTTCGGCCGTCATGAACCGGGCACCGCCGCATCTAACGGTAAAAACCTTGTCTCCCGTTTCAGAGACGTGGACCATGATCCCCGGTTCCAGGATGTCGTGGTACAGCCATTTCCCATAGTTCTTTTGAATAACAGGGGGGAAGAAATCCCAGAAATGCCGGGGTCCGATGTCGGTTATGCGGTTTTCCGTCGGTTTCTCCGGATTATACTTGCCAAGGCGTTCTTGTGATAAAGCCATGTCAACATCCTCCTTTTAGCGTTTATGCCGCTGCCGGTATTCTTTGATATCCCGTTTCCAGCCGCCGGGGACGTCTTCTTCCTTCCAGAATATATAAGGGTTGGTACGCGGCATTTTAACCATCTGCGGCGCGGCCGGTACGCCGAGGACTTCGAGGAATTTAGGTAGTCCCTTCCGCTGGATTAGCTCACCCAAGCGTTCACGGTTTTTACCTTCCTCAATCCACCAATCCCAGACCTTTTCGAGGAGCTCTTTAATGTTGTCGTAAGGGGGTTCGGCCTTCATGAAGGGGATGGTCAATACAGATAGCTGGGCGCCTTCTAAAATAGGCGCTTTGGCACCGAAAAGCACGCTAACGCCCGTATCGACGCCGGGCCTTAAAGCCCTGGGCATGACGTTAATACAGTGCATGCAGCGGTTGCATTCTTCATTGTTGATTACTAGTTTGCCGTCCTCCATAGCCATACAGCCAGTGGGGCAAAGATCTATAACTTCCTTCTGGATGTCAAACGGGCCCCAATCGCGGCCGCTGTGGGCACCGCCGTTGGGCTGGATTTCCCCTCTGATATAGGCCTGAACCGCTTCCTGGTCGATACGAATTTCGTCCCGCCAGGTGCCGATCAAAGACATATCCGAACGAGCGATGGAAGCCACACAACCGTTGGGACAGCCGTCAATCTTAATTTTAAATTTATACGGGAAGGCCGGGCGGTGCAACTCGTCCTGGTAATGGGTGGTCAGCTCGTAGCACAAATTCTGGGTGTCAATGCAGGCAAACTCGCAGCGAGCCTTGCCGATGCAACAAGAAGGCGTGCGCAGGTTGGAGCCCGAGCCACCCAGGTCCTGATCGAGCTCATGGGTCAAATCATAAAAGATGGGTTCCAGCTGTTCGGTGGTGGTACCTAAAAGAATAATGTCGCCCGTAGACCCATGCATATTAAAGAGACCGCTGCCCCGGAACTCCCAGAGATCGCATAGGGCCCTGAGAAAATCAGTTTTATAGAATTTGCTGGCCGGTTGATTTACCCGTATGGTATGGAAATGGGCCACCGAAGGATATTTTTCCGGCACGTCGGAATAACGCCCGATTACACCACCGCCGTATCCGAATACGCCGACGATACCTCCATGTTTCCAATGGGTTTCCCCGTCTTCAAAAGACAATTCCAGTTGCCCCAGGAGGTCGTCCACTACATCCTGGTCAAGCATGAGGCGGTCCTTGGGGAGCTTTTTGCGCCGCAGCGCCTCGCGTTTGGCATCGGTGACAAAGCTCGGCCAAGGCCCCTTCTCTAATTCTTCCAACATAGGTATACTGTGTTTGATCTTAAAATCCTTTAACTCTTCTTCGCTATAATTATGCAATTCTTCGTCGGTGTAAATACGCAGTTCTTCATACTTTATTTCCTTTTGCGGTCGCTTGGGTTTAAATTCCATGGCAATACCCCCTTTTATTTTTTAATTATCCACCCGCTCCCGTAACGAGGAAGTAAAGGAATTTTGCGTTTGGCAGCTCTCTAACCTCGCCCCCTTTCTGAAAGGCAACAAATTAAACAAGGAATAGTTAACACAATCCCAAAGCGATTTTTTAATTCCCTCTCCCTTCTTCACAATAGGCCGACTTTTATCTTGTCGAAGGGAACACTTTTGCTATTTATAAATTTAGTTCGCTATTTCTCTTAAAATTCCTGCCAGCCCTCAAATTTTTTTCTATAAACCTTTATGATAAAGGCTAAAGACGGCAGCCGTAAAGCTGCCGCCTCAAGTCTATTTATGGTAGGACAACTATCTCACCCGAACCGTGGTCTACTTCACCGATAACCGCGGCCGCCGTAACTCCCCTTTCTTTTAAAGCCGCCAGTAAGGCTTTCGTTTTTTCTTCCGCCACGGCGATTAATAAGCCCCCGGATGTCTGGGGATCGCAGAGGATGTCAAAAAGGTCCTCGGGGACGCCGGCCCCCACCTTTACATCCTTTTCAATGTGACGGCGGTTGTTATAAGCCCCACCTGGTATCAGGCCCATGGCGGCAAACTCCCGGGCTTGGGGAAAGACGGGAATGGCTCCTGCATGGAACACCAGGTTCACGCCGCTTCCTTTGGCCATTTCCAGTCCATGACCCAAAAGCCCGAAGCCGGTAATGTCCGTGCAGGCATGGACGCCGACGGCCACCATGGCCGCAGACGCATCACGGTTTAAGGTGGCCATCCATCGACTGACTTCCTGTTCCAGTTCGGGCGTTGCCATTTCGGCTTTGATGGCCGTAGTTATAATACCCGTACCCAGCGGTTTAGTAAGAATCAGCCGGTCGCCCGGCCGGGCTCCGCAGTTCGTTACTATTTTCTCAGGATGAACGATGCCGGTTACGGCCAGTCCATATTTCGGTTCTTCATCTTCGATGCTGTGACCGCCGACTAAAACGGCGCCGGCTTCTAGGACCTTTTCAGCCCCGCCCTTAAGGATCTCCCCCAGCACATTTATATCAACCTTCTTGGTGGGAAAGGCTACGATATTCATGGCCGTCAGGGGCGTACCGCCCATGGCGTAGACATCGCTTAATGAGTTGGCCGCTGCTATCTGGCCGTAAAGGTAGGGATCGTCGACAATGGGCGTAAAAAAATCCACCGTTTGAATAATGGCCAGGTCGTCCGTGAGGCGGTACACGCCGGCATCGTCAACGCTGTTCATGCCTACCAGGAGATCGGGATGCTCCATTGCCGGAAGGTACTGGAGTATCTGATTCAGGGTCCCCGGACCCACCTTGGCCGCTCACCCGGAGCTGCATGAAAGCTGGGTTAGTTTAGGTTTATCGGCTTGTCCCATTTTTGCCACCTCCTTTTTCATTTATTTTACCAGTCCCTATCTATCCCATGTATAACAATTAATCATAATAAAAAAGCCCCGTATGGGACCGATATATTAAGAAGGCGCTTTCTTGCGAATTAAGTAGGAATAATAGTCTTCGCGTATTTCTTTTTTGATAATAGTATGACCTGCCTGCTGACACCATGCAGGCAAATCGAACTCTGCCGCCAGATCGTCCACCCATACCTCCAGCAGTTCGCCCGGTTTTAGCTTCTGCATCTGCTTGGCCGTCTTCATAAGCGGTGCGGTACAGTTCATGCCCCGGCAGTCCAGTATTTTCCGGGTCACTAAGGTTCTTCCTCCCTCAAATTGCCCTGTAAGAGTTTGATTAAATTAATTACAAGATTTCGTTCCTCTTCCCCGCTGCGGCTCAAAAAGCGGCGTATTTCCTGATACTGTTCTTCCGCAGCTCCCTGCAAAGGACGGCGGTTTTCGTTCAACGCATGGATAAAATCCAGTAATCCCCGTATTTCCCCTTCTTCCCAGCCGGCCAGGGCACGGACCACTTCCTGGAGAATCTGGCGCCGCAGGGCTTCCCTAACGTCGGCCGACAGACGGTAATCCAGGTAGAGATCTTCCTCCTCTTCTTCCATAAGGAAATAGCAGGTCGACACCCCTAAGGCCTCTGCCAGGCTGCTCAGGGTGGCCAAAGAAGGTTGTATGCGGTCGGTCTCGATCTGCCCGATGAGGCTGTGGGAAATACCTACCTGTTGCGCCAATTCTTTCTGGGTGAGGCCCATTTTTTCACGCAGGCGTTTTAGTTTATTCCCCAGGGTATCTTCCTGCCCGGAGCGCAATAGTGAACTGGGAGATACCTCCAAAACGGCCGCTAGTTTCTCTAAGGTTTTTAATGAGGCCGTCGAGCGGGAGCGTTCGATCTCGCTGATATGGGCCAGGGATACGCCGGAGCGCCGACTTAACTCGCTTAAGGTTATTCCCTTTTGCTCACGCAGGCGCCGCAGCCGGGCACCAATGGTATTTTTGTCACTGTTCCCATTTTCCCCTGTAAAGTAATTAATATCAACGTTGAAAATTCCGGCTATCTCTGTAAGGGTGGCCATGGAGAGACGCCTGATCCCTTTTTCTACCTCAACCATACAATCCGGGGCAATATCCAGGCGGTCTGCCAGTTCTTCCAGGGACATACCCCGTTCTTCCCTCAACTTTTTTAGTTTTTCCCCTATCGTCATTTTGAAAAAAGCCCCTCCTTGTTTCCCCCACATCCGGTCCTAGACAAATCTATCTCTTTCCCGCCGCAAGCATTACCAGGTTGGCAGCCCACTCGGGATGGGTGGGCGCGTAAATATGATTGTAGCCGGCCAGAACGTGCTTGTATAGGATACCGTCCACCCGGCCGTCGATACCAAAGCCGCGCTGGACGCTGTAAAGAAATTTAACGTTTGTGCGTTCTAAATTAATCACTCTGGAATTATGGAACTCGTGGCCTTTGATGATGCTTCCCTGGCTGAAGAAGGGATTTTCTCCTTCCACTAATAGGCGCGTATAGCCGTGACCCTGGGGCCGAGAGGACATGGTGACATCAAAGGGCAAGGCTCCGCTCATTTCATACCAGCGTCCCTTGTAATTTAGGCGCCTGGCGAGATACATTAATCCCCCGCATTCGGCATATACGGGCATTCCTTCGGCTACGGCTTTTTTAACCTCACGGCGCAAAGTTACATTGGCCTCCAGCCGGGCGGCAAATACTTCTGGAAACCCGCCCCCTATATACAGCCCATCGACTATCGGTAGACCGGCATCTTCCAGGCTATTTATGGGTACAAGGGTGGCCCCCGCCTGGGCCAGAGCTTCTAGATTTTCCGGATAGTAAAAGGTAAAGGCACGGTCCTGAAAGACACCCAGGTGTACCCGCGGCGGAGGGAGCTGCGGCGTCTCCGCCGATGATGTAAGTTCCGGTACCTGGCTGGCAATGGCCAGTAGGGCGTCCAAATCTATATTGGCGCCAACGGCCGTGCCGGTTGCTGCCAGGGCGGTATGGAGGCTTTCGTTTTCAGCCGCCGGTATTAACCCCAGGTGGCGGTCCGGAATGAGAAAATCCCTCTTTTTTGGTAGTGCTCCTAGAACAGGTAATCCCGTATAATGTTCAATGGAGCGACGCAGCATGTCTTCATGGCGGGGACGGGCAACCTGGTTTAAAATAACGCCGGCTATCTTTACCCGGGGGTCAAAATTCTGAAAGCCTTGCACCAGAGCCGCCGCGCTCCTGGTCATACGGACGGCGTCGATGACCAGGACCACGGGACATCCCAGGGTGCCGGCGACGGCCGCCGTACTGTTGCTTCCTTCCAAATCCAGGCCGTCGAAGAGGCCCATGGCGCCTTCGATGAGGGCCATATCGGCACCACGACAGCAGGCGGAGAAATGTGACCTTAGCTGTTCAGGTGACAGAAAATATAAATCAAGGTTACGGCAGGGACGGCCTGCGGCCAGAGTCAGCCAGCTGGGGTCGATGAAATCAGGCCCCTTTTTAAAGGGCTGGATCACCAATCCCCTTTGTCTTAAGGCAGAAATCAGGCCCAGGGTAACGGTTGTTTTCCCCGACCGGCCGTGGGGCGCGGCGATGACCAGGCGCACCTTTTTTCCTCCCCTAAATTAATAACGAAAATGCAGGTCACGGCGAAAATTATTATAAGGAGGGCGTTTTTCGCCCAAATCTTCTACGGTGTCGGCACCGATTTTTTGTAAAAAACGGCCCCAGCCAATACGTTCTATAAAAGCCGCCAGCCTTTCTCCGGGTAATCCTTCGCGGTGCCAGCAGTCGATAATCCCAGCCACGCGCTTAAGTATAGCCCCATACTCCACGGGCCGGGCCGGAACCCGCGGAAAAACGACGGCTGCCATTTCAGGCCCCCTTGCCCCATTTCCCCCATGACCTCCCACAGCTATGGCCACATAACTTTTTTTCTGCAGGCGGATGCCTTCCGGTGCCACCTGTACGCAAGAAGTGCAGCGCACACAGCGCTCCCTGTCGATGAGCGCCAACGTCCCTTTAGGCGTCGTCTTGGTACGAATGGCGCCTGTGGGGCACCAGGAAACCAAAAGGCCTATGTCGATATTGGCGGCCAGAAATTTCTCGATATCGACTTCGGGTACGGACTCATACAAACCCATAATGCCAATGTCGGCTTCTATACCGCCACCGCATTGATTGGGACATCCTCCCACAGATATCTTTAAAGGGGCAGGTAGATCGTTTTGAAAAAATTCCCCATAAAAATGGTCGGCTATGGCCTTGGCTATACTCGGCGCATCGACGGCAGCGTTCTGGCAGTGGATAAAGGAGGTACAGCATTTTACCTGGTGCAAGGAGCGGCCCGTTCCTCCAGGCGGAAAGCCGGCGTCCCGTAGCTTTCCCAGAAACTCGGTAAGTTTCTCGGGGCGTACCCCGACAAATTCAAACCCCTGGCGACTTGTCCGCCGCCCGGTTAAGGCATAGACGCGGATCCAGCTGGCAAAGAGCCTTAAGGTGGATGCGCTCAAGAGGCCGTTGGGCGGCAATAGAACGCGAACGGTCAGTATGGCACTGCCGTCTACCGCCACATGTCGGATAACGCCGGGCTGTAAAATCTCATGCCATACCCAACTTCCCCGTCGAGCGAGCAAATCCTCCGGTATTTGCCGGCGATAATCAGGCATTATACCCGCCGGCAGGTCAGGCTGGTTCAACTGCCGTGCCTCCTTCAGTTTTACCTTTGAAACCCGTTTCTTTTGGGGCTTATGAGAATCTGTGGCTCTGTTTTCAGCCCCAGTTCCTTCAGTACCCATAAAGGCCCAACCCGGGCGATAAAATCGCCAATGCGTTCCTTTTTGCGGGCATTATCGGCCCAAAGTTCTAGAAAGGCACCGAACAAATCACCCACCGGCGCATAATCTTCATCTTTAATGGGGATAAAGGGCACAAGTACATACCCGACCATGGGTCCCTGGGGACCACGGTGACCGTACTTTCCCCCCACCACCCAGGCCACTCCGCGTTCCCGGCCGGGACGCAAGGCGGGACAGAGATTGATGCAAACCATACAGTGCCAGCATTTCTCAGGGTCGATAATTAAAGTCGAACCCGTCCATGCCAACGCGCCGGTCGGACAGGATGAGACGAGAACGGAGATGTCGCCACCGTCGGCCAGCCAGGAGGCTAAGATTTCGTCGTCTATTTGCGGCAAATCACGGTAGACGCCGATAAAGGAATGGTCTTTCTGCATCATGGCCCGGATGCAGTCATTGGGACACCCGGCAATGCCGCTTTTAACCTTCTGGGGATAACCGGGATACTGCTGTTCGTCAATAAAACGCTGCCCCAAATAAGTTGCCAGGGCCGGAGCGTCGATGAGGGCCGCGTCGCACCTCAACGGCCCGCAGCAGGCCGTAAGACACCGCAAATCATTGCCCGTCGATCCGACATCTAATCCGGCGGCATTCAGTTCCCTGACCATGGGTACCATTTGCTCTCTTGTGGTATATATTTCAATGGTGCCGCCGCTGGTAAAGTGAACAAGGCCTTTACCATAAGTTTCGGCACAAAAGGCCAACGCTTCCAAGGTATCCGCCGCTAACCAACCCCCCGCCGGTTGGAGAATGCGCAGATAAGCCGATTCTTCAATTATATCAGGACGGCCACTCCTGCGCACCCCTACTCCCGAGGGTAGTTCCGGGATGTTGATGTAACCGCCGTGTTCATAAGCGCTCTCCCCGGCGGTAAGACCGTGCTCATACATGGCCAGGGGATAGCGGCTCTTCTCCAGTTCCCGGACATGGCTGGGCGAAGGTCCTTTTAAAAGCTTACGACAGTAAGAAAACCCCTGATCTTCCTCCGGCATTATCTAACACTCCTTCGGCATGGGGAGGCCGGTTATCTGGCTGATTTCGCCGATAGGATTGCCCGGAAAAAGTTTATAAATATACTTTTTTTCCAAGCCGCTCAACTTAATTAGGTTGCGCAGGGTACAGATGGTGCGGTGCCCTTCATAATACTCAAAGCTAATATTTATCAATTTCCAGTGGTCGTCGCCCAAGTCAATGCCCCGCGCCCTGGCCCGCTCGGCTATTTCCTTTTTTCGGGCTTCCGTCAACAGCACCTTCTACCATCCCCCTTGAATTGACATAAAGGCCAGCACTGGTGCGCTGGCCCCTCGACTTTTTTTACACGCAACCGGTAGGCTTGGGTAACCCGGCAATCTTACAGGCCCCTTTAGCCGGTCCGCTGGGGAACAGATCATAGATTTCCTTTAAGCTGAATCCTGTCTCTTTACAAAGTTTCCGGATCATGGGAGCAATACCGAACTGTTGATAATACTGGCGCAGGTAGTTAACCACTTTCCAATGGTCCTCAGTAAGTTCGGTAACTCCTTCCGTCTCGGCCAGGGCCTTGGCTACGGCTTCATTCCACTTGCTGGGATCGGCAATGAAACCGTCTTCATCGACTTCAATTTCAAGGCCGCCAACATTAATTACTGGCATGACCAGCACCTCCTGCTAGATTTTATTATACCTGTGCCTTTAGGTTTAGGCTACAGGCTAATAACAATTTTATCGAACGAGGGCGTTGGCGATTAATTCGCTAATACCGGCAAAGCGTACCGGTAGCTTATAATAATTGATGATTTCACGAAATTGGCCCTTGCAGTTGGAACACGCCAGGGCAACTATACTGGCCCCTGACGCCTTTATCTGCTCGGCCTTAAGCTTGCCGTAGGTTTCCATGCGGAATTTAAGAAAATCTCCCTTTTCCATAATAGCAAAACCACTGCCGCCGCCGCAACAGATGCTCATTTCCCGGTTGGGTTCCAGTTCGCGAAAATCCTTGCAACAGGCTTTAAGAATCCGGCGCGGCTCTTCATAAAGCCCTCCCAGACGCCCCAGCTTGCAGGAATCATGGTAGGTAACCGGCTCCGGATTTTTTTCAGGATCAACCTTGATGCGGCCTTCGCGGATCCATTCGTCTTCCAGTTCTAAAATGCTCTTGACCTCGAAGGGTCTTTCCTCCGGCGGTATAAGCCTCTGCATCAAATACTTTAACGCTTCAAAGGCATGGCCGCATTCGCCCACAACCAGGGTCTTGACGCCGAGTTTTTTAGCCGTCTCCACGTGGGCCTTAACGACTGCCGTAAATTCTACGTCGCTGAAAAATACTCCATAGTTAACGGCATCGTTAACCCCTGTGGCCGGCGAGTTCAGGGTCCAGTCCACCCCGGCGGCATCCATCACCTCGGCCGCACCCATGACCGTTTCGGCAAAGGCCAGGTAATCGCCGGCGTTATGCATCAGCAGGTATTCGGCACCGACCTTATCAACGGGTATTTTAACCTTATAGCCCTTTGTATCCTCAATTTCTTCCTCGAGAAATTCGATCATATCCAAAAAGGCGTTGGCCGGAGTGCCGGTGGCGTTGCCTAATTTTAACTGCTTCTGGGTACCGTTTTTCTTCAGCTCGTCGGGCGCGATATCGATGGCATCAAAAATTTTCCTGGCTTCCCTGGCGATAACGCCGTTATCGATGGCCACCGGGCAGACGTAGGCGCATCTACGGCAAATGGTGCAGCGGTAAATGTTTTCTGCCATGGCATCGAGTTTTTCTTCCGTCAGGTCTTCTGCCCCAACTAATTTGGGGAAGAGCCTGCCGGGAAGGGTAAAATAGCGTTTATAGATTTTACGCAACATATCAGCACGATAAACAGGGTGATAAATTTCCTTGCGCCCGCTTGCCAGGTATACGGGGCAAACCTCGGCGCAGGTGCCGCACTTCATACAAGTATCCAGGGACAATGTATAGGGTAGCCAAAAGGTCCAGTTATCCCTTTGCTGGAGAGATTTCTTCATGGCCTGCAGAAATTTTTCCACCCGCGGTTCCTCGGGCCTAAGGGTCTCATCGGATAGCACCCGGTAATCGTCAAAGACCTTGCGCATTATTCCATTTCACCCCACTTGACCTTGTGGTAGGTAAAATACTTGACGGCGAAGTGCGCCATACGGGTAAAGGGAATGTAGATCATAAAAAGCCACAACAACAGCAAAAAGACTAAATAGTTTTCCGGTAGAGGCAAGTGGGGCTTAAAGGTCAATAAACCGATGAAATAGCTCCTAAAGGTAAAATCACTGAGGGCCCCGCTCATCAAGGCGGTAAACGCTAAGAAGAAAATGAATAGAAGATTCAAGTATTCTACAGGTGTGGATATCTGGCGCAATTCAGGTACAATGGCGCGCAGGAGAAACAAGAGACAGGAACCGGAAACCGCAAGTATTCCCCCTACAACGCCTAAATAGACGGCAAACGGCAGCCCTACTACAAGGCAAAACAGCCAAAAAACGACGGTATAAATGCCCCAGTGCATAACCAGGGAAGGAAACCATAATTTGCGGTTGTGATGAAAGAGGCTGCGAAGGGTAAATACCTCCATCAAAAGCTCACTTATCTGTCCCCCCAGGGTGCGCGGATACGGAAAAAGCTCCCAGTGCAGGTTAACCGGGGCTTTTAACCAGTAAACCACCTTGTAACCCAGCCCCAGGATCAGGGCGGCAATCGCTATATACGGCAGTACGCCTCCGATGAATGATTGCCAGAAAGTCATAATCTGCCCTCCTTATAGTTCCCTTCAAGAATGTCTACGTTCACGCAAGAACGACTATGATATTTATAAAATATCATTAGTTATTATGGTATTTATTTCGCTATAAAGGGCGGTTTTCCTCCTGCCGGCAAAAAATTTTTTTGGTATTTATAAAATCAGTAGGAGGGGACAACGTCCCCTCCTACTGACTAGAAATTATCGCTTATAAAGTATGGGTCACCAGGAGCAGCACTACAAGGAGCACTATTCCCAATCCCAAACTGAAGCTTATCAGCTTTTTCTCGGCAGGCATCAAATCAAACCATTCTTCTTCTTGCGGCAGGCGTTCCTGTTCGGCCATTTCTAGCTCCCTCCTTTTAAGCCACCGGCGGCGGGGTTATGCCGTGGAAGAACAACCAGGAAATCAACAAGCCGATCCAAATGATGAAGCCGAAGAGGCATACCACATATACAACAGCCAGTTTCCCCATGCCTTCTTCCCAAAGCTTTTTAAAGTTGGACATTAAGCCGATGGTGAAGAAGGTTAAGGCAAAGAAGATGCCGCGGAAGTTGCCCGCCTGACCGATACCGGCATTCAAAAGTTTCAATGTATCTTTACCTACACTCTTACCTATCAATATGACCAGGATAAACAGGGCGGCGTAGCCGAGAACGAATTTCGGGAAGCGCAGCCAGATTTCGCCTGCGTTCACCTTTTCCCCTTCCCGCCGGTCGATCTTCCAGGACCAGATAATGGCAAGGATAAAGGCCCAAATGGCAATGAAAATATCAATGAAAACCTTCACCGTCGTCGTCGCCATGAGCATCCAGCCTTCCTGCCACTTGACACCCAGGGCGCTGATGGCCTTACTGCGGATCAAAGCGTCGACCATCGCTCCGCTGGCGGCCGCGGCGCCGTCGGTTTTGACGGCCAGACCCATCCAGGCGCCCGCCACCATGGGCTCTTTGTAAAGCCAGGCCTGGGCGGCAAAGGGAAGGATAATCAGTTCAACTACGGCAAAGATAACAACCAGGGAGGAGACAATAATGGGAATGACCGGACGGGCCTTGATGGCGCCTCCCGTGGCAATGGCCGCGGAAACGCCGCAGATGGAAATGCCCGAGGCCAGGGGTGCGGCCCACTCCGGAGTAAATTTAAAGTAACGGCGGGCGATGAAATAAACGAGGGGCCAATAGATGAGATAAGCTTCAATAATGGCACAGAGTCCCCGGAAGACAACCTGGGCCGTCAAACCGGTGGATTGCAGGGCGTTGAGGCCGATCTGGCCGCCGAGGATAACGATGGCTGTTTTGACAAACCATTCCGGTTTTGTCGCTTCCTGTAAGTAACGGGTCAGGCCCGGGAAAAGATTACCGATGATCAAACCTACAATCAACGCGATGATAAATCCTGATTCTCCCGTCATACGCAATGACCAGGGGATATTCAATTTCGCCAGCTGGTCGGGAGTGGCGGCAATATAGGCATAGTTTCCGATCATCCAGCAGATATAGGTGATGAAGAAGATAATGGTAAAACCGCCGATGAAGCGGGGCACGTTGCCGCCCATAGAAGCCACACCGATGCTTAGAACTACCGTCAAGAATATATACGTCAAGATAAGGGCTATAAAGCCAGGCAGGCCTTTGTAAACGTCGGATACGGGCGTAAGGGCTTTGGACAAATCGAGCCACATGTTAGTTTTAACCGCCCAGCCCAGGAGATCGACGCCACCTATTTTTAGAAAACCGAGGAAAAAGATAAATAATCCGATCCACAGCGCCCACCAATCCTCGCTTCTTAAAAGGGGCGAGCGCGCACCTTTACCTTCCTGGACCATTTTGTTCCCCCCTAAAGTCTTTAATTCATCGCACCTTTTCTGTTTTCTTCCCCTAACTCGCTGTATTGCCCGCGGCCCTTCACCTCCCTCTAGCGCTCATTACCACCTTCACTTGTAAGGCTTTATCGCCCCCCTTTTTTGTTTAATTTTAATTTTTATCTGCTACATTAATTAAACTTTTGTATTAATAAATATATTGTGACCTCAGAATAATATATACTAAAATCTACGCTCACGAATAATACATATTGAAATATATTCTCGTTCCAACTTTCCTTTATGTTAGCTATTCATAAATAATATTTCGCCGTCATTAAGAGTTTTCCTGCTGGAAGGAAAAATTTTTTGGAACAAATATAAAAAACACCCTTCCAAAAGGGTGCCAGTTATAGCGAAGGCTATCTATTCTCCCCAGGTTTGTTCCCCTTCGTTACTGATATAATAGGCGAGGCGCTGGAGATCCAGGTTATAATCGGCGTTGTAGACCAGGACGTCAGGGGGCACACTTAACGTGATGGGCGCGTAGCTCAAGATCCCCTTAATACCGTTTTTGACCAGCTCGTGGGCCACCTTCTGGGCCTCTTCCGCCGGTACGGCCACCATGGCGATCTTGACGTCCTTTTCTTTTATCAATAGCGGCATATCCTCCATGGGCCTGATTTGCATGCCGCCTACTTCGAGGCCGATTTTTGCCGGATCCCGGTCAAAAACGCCCACCAGGTGGAAATGCCGGCCGTATTTACGGTTGTGCTCGGCTAAAGCCATGCCCAGCTTGCCGGCACCTACCAGGATGAAAGGCCACTCCCGGTCAAGGCCCAGGATGCGGGCTATGGCTTCTTTGAGGTAGGTTACATTGTAACCAACGCCGCGTTTGCCCAGCTCGCCGAACCAGGCCAGATCTTTACGGATTACCGAAGGGTCTACGCCCACCCTGACCCCCAGGACCTGGGAAGATATTTCTTCTATGCCGTGCTCTTCTATTAAGTTAAGGCAGCGATAATAAAGGGGCAGGCGCTCAATGGTAGAACGCGGTATTTTAATCCGAAAGGGCATTGTAATCTACCTCGCTTTGGCTATTTTATTTTTAACGGGTCTGATAACGGGCTACCGCCTGGTTGTGCTCATCCAGGGTACGGCTAAAATAATGGGTGCCGTCGGGCTTGGCCACAAAGTACAGGTAATCCGTTTTCGCCGGCCTTAAAGCCGCCAAAAGCGATGCCCTGCCCGGATTGGCAATGGGCCCGGGCGGCAGGCCGTTGACCCGGTATGTATTATAAGGAGATTCGATCTCCAAATCCTTGTACGTCAGGACCGGCTTGGGTTCAGGCAATAAATATTGAATCGTCGGATCGGCCTCCAGGCGCATGCCTTTATTTAGGCGGTTTACATACACACCGGCGATTAGGGGACGTTCGCTATCGACCCTGGCCTCTTTTTCCACAATGGAAGCCAAAATAACGATTTGCTTTGTATCTAAGTTTAATCCGGGGTCTTTCTCCCGGCTGATTTCCTGATAAACCTCCTGAAAACGTCTGAGCATCATCATTATGATTTCTTCCGGAGGGGTACCTTTGGCCACCCGGTAGGTATCGGGAAAAAGGAAACCTTCCAACCTTTCCGGACCAGATACATCATCGGGCAAAAAATCAAAGGGATAATGGCGTACTGCTGCCTGTAAAAATTCTTCCTCCTCTGTCAAACCCTTCTGTTGAAGCATAGCGGCTATCTGTCGTACCGTGTATCCTTCGGGAACGGTAAACTCAATCTCCTCTACCTTTCCCGCAGCCAATAAATCCAGGATTTCCCGAAGGGAAAGGCCCGGTGAAATTAAATAATACCCCGGTTTTATCTTCCTGTCCAGCCCGGTAATTGACGTCAACAGGCGAAAGGCCCAGGGGCTTTTTATTATTCCCTTGCCGGCGAGCTCCGCGGCAACAACCGCCGAAGTAGCCCCCGGAGCAACATATACCTCAACGGCCGGCGCACCGGGTTTTTCTGGGGGCAATAAAAGGTTATAAAAATAGACGCCGACGATTAAGAATAAAATAATACTAAATAACACAGCAAAAATTGCTATCCGGCGCTTCGTGTCTGTCTCTTCCTCCATAACCCCACGTTTTCTCTCCCAAAATTATTTTTTTCATTATACCAAGTTCGTCAAGATTGTACAACACTTGCAAATTAAAACCCGCCAGTTAGATGGCGGGCTTTAATTTCAATCTTCTTCGGCTTCTTCCAGGGCGTTTTCCCAAGCTGCAACAACGCGTTGCCATTCATCTTCATCCTCAATTTCATAGAGGACCTCGCTGCCGTCTTCGTCTACACCGATCTTTAGCACAATGGCTTCGGCAGCTTCATTATCGCCGTCCCCTTCTACGGGTAAAAGGACGGCATACTCGTCGTCTTCGACATTCAGGATATCTACGACCAAAAATTCATGCTCCTGGCCCTCATCATCCGTCAGGATGATTGTATTTTCCTGGTCGGCCATATCCTCACTCCTTTTTCCAGGTTAGGCCTATCATAACCCATTTTGCCCCCGGCGGTCAAGGTATCCCTGTAAAATTATTGTGGCGGCCACCTGATCGACCACGGCCCGCCGGCGGCGACGGGAAAGGTCGGCTTCTAAAAGGACTTTATCTGCGGCAACGGTAGTGAGACGTTCGTCGTAAAGGTGGACGGGCAGACCCAGTACCGCCTTTAAGCCCTGGGCAAAGTCACTGGCCTCCTTTGCCCGGGGTCCAAAGGTGCCGTCCATATTGCGGGGCAGGCCGACGACTATTTCTTCAACGCCAAAACGTTCTATTATTTCTTTGAGGGCGGCCAAATCGGCGTTTTTATTTTTACGCCTTAAGGTAGTCACGCCCTGGGCCGTCCATCCTAAAGGGTCGCTGACGGCCACCCCGATGGTTTTCGTGCCGACATCGAGACCCATTATACGCAATTCAAATCACCTTAATACAAAAATCCCGGCAAGCACCGGCGCAGTATCCGCAGAGAAGACAGCGGCCGGGGTCAACCATTACCCGGCCGCCAGCCAGTTTCAAGGCTCCCTGATGGCATCGTTTAACGCAGTTGCCACAGCCGCAGCACCAGTCTTCTATGATAAGGCGGCGTCTCCTCCCTATAAGACGCGTCACGAGCTCGGGCGCCGGCTCCCTGCCGCTAAACCAGGCCACGTTTACTTCAATTTCTTCCAACGATTGCATGCCTACGGCAACGGCATCAATTACCGGTGTCGCCAGCACGAACTCCAGGGCCTGACGCGCCTGGGCCTGCAAATGACCGCCGCCCAAGGCCTTCATGGCATAAATACCCTTGCCATTTTTATGGGCCAGGGTTATTGCGGCCAGCATGTTTTCCCTGCTGCCGTCGATTATCCCCAGCCCTTCTCGATTGTACAGGGGGTGGATTATATCGATTTCCGGCATCACGGCGGCCGTTTTTACCGCCGCCACCGCATGGGACGATATGCCCACAGCCCGCACCAAACCGCGTTCTTTGGCGTTCAGGAGGTATTCCAGGGCCGGCCGGTGGCCAGCCAGCGTTAGGGCCGTTTCTTGCTCGTGAAGCAAAAAGATGTCGATAACGTCACGTTCCAGCTCCCGCCTAGCTTCTTCCAGGCTTGCCGCCATGCCTTCCGCCGTATAATCATAGGATTTTGTAGCTATGACTACCTCTTGCGGCCATCCCTTCAAGGCCTTCCGAATATAGGGGTACGTTTGGTAGCTCTTGGCCGTGTCGATAAAGTTCACGCCGAGCTCCAGGGCATGGCGGATAAGCCTCGCCCCCTCTTCAAGGCTTAGACCTACCTGGAGCGGCCCTATGGTCAACGTCCCAAAGCACAGACGGGAAACCTTGAGGCCACTGGCGCCTAGGGTGGTGTAAAGCATTTATTTCCGGATTTCCTCCAGTTTTTTCTCCCAGTACACCAGTTTTTCTTCCGTGCGGTTTAAAATCTTCCGGTCTTGATCGGTAAAGTAGCCACCTTCGGCCTTCGCCTTGGCTTCTTCCAGATGGGCACGCATGAGTTTTAAGCTGCGCTCGTAAAGCTCCATGGCATAGGCGGCCCGTTCCCGCTCGTGGCCCCAACCCCCTTGCCAATCTCGCACCGCGGCTTTCAGG
This sequence comes from Moorella humiferrea, assembly GCF_039233145.1. NCBI lineage: Bacteria > Bacillati > Bacillota > Clostridia > Neomoorellales > Neomoorellaceae > Neomoorella > Neomoorella humiferrea. Next base: position 1,725,523 of record NZ_CP136419.1, read on the forward strand.
AGGTCAAAAAACTTATCGCCTTCGGTATAGAGGTTGACCGTCAGCTCAACATCCGACAGGGCCATGGGTACCGTCCTCCTTTTATTCTAACCTAAATAACTCTTAAGCAACTCGGCAATGATCTCGTCCCGTTCGACACGCCGGATCAAATTACGAGCCCCTTTGTGGCTGGTGATATATGCCGGGTCTCCCGACAGGAGGTAACCGATTAACTGATTAATGGGATCATATCCCTTTTCCTTTAAGGCCGCCTGAACTTCCATCAGGACGTCCCGTACCTGTACTTTCTCTTCTTTGTCGACTTTAAACATCATTGTTTCCTGCATGTCACCGGCCATTGTCTGTAACCCCCTTGCGGTTTCCCGGCTTTAACCTTGACCGATCTGATGAGCCACTACCTTCAGGCTGTAGGCCAGGGCCTGATCCAGCTTGCTCGGATCTTTACCTCCGGCCTGGGCCATATCTGCGCGTCCACCACCGCCGCCGGCGGCGATTCGTGCTACCTCGCGCAGTAAATTGCCGGCATGTACGCCCCGTTTCACCAGATCTTTGCTTACCATGGCTACAAAATTGACGCGACCGTCATGCTGGGAACCGAGGACCACCACGCCCGAGCCCATTTTGTCTCGCACCTTATCGGCCAGTTCCCTTAATGCCTCGGCGTCGGCCGCCTCTACCCGGGCCGGCAGTACCGGTACACCGGCCACTTCTCGCACCTGCTTTAATAAATCGGTTACGGTATAGGCAGCCAGACGGTCCCGGAGGCGGTTAATTTCTCGCTCCATTTCCTTACTCTTCTCCAGGACCTGGCGCACCCGCCCGCTCGCCTGGAAAGTAGGCACTTTGAGCAGGGCGGCAATATCCGTCAGCTCCTGATATTCCCGGGTAACCAAATCCAGGGCGGCCGTCCCCGTTACCGCCTCCAACCGCCGTACGCCGGCGCCGATGCTGCTTTCATTCGTTAAGCGGAAGAACCCCACTTCGGAAGTAAAATGAAGGTGGGTGCCACCGCATAGTTCCATGCTGTAGTCGCCTATTTTCACTACCCTTACCTTTTCGCCATATTTTTCCCCGAATAGGGCCGTTGCTCCCATCGTTTTGGCTTCATTTAAGGTAGTTTCCAGGATTGTTACCGGCAGATTGGCTAACACTTTAAGGTTTACTTCTTTTTCTATGGCCCGCAATTCCTCTTCAGTTAAAGGGGCAAAATGGGTAAAATCGAATCGCAGTCTCTCCGGTGTTACCAGGGAGCCGGCTTGGTTGGCATGCTCTCCCAGAACGTTTTTTAAAGCCCGGTGCAGCAGATGGGTGGCGGTGTGGTTCCTGGCCGCTGCCAGGCGGCGTTCCCGGTCTACCTTAAGCTCAACTTCCTCATCGCAGGCTAGTTTTCCCCTCGCTATTGTTACCTGGTGGAGGATCTTCCCGTCCGGCAGGCGTTTGGTGTCCTTAACCTGCGCTTCTCCGCCGTCCCAGGTTATCTTGCCCTGATCGCCCACCTGGCCGCCGCCCTCGGGATAGAAGGGCGACCGGTCCAAGATAACGTACCCGCTTTCACCGGCATTAAGACAAGGAACGCGTTCTTCCCCCCGTACCAGGGCCAAAACTTTGCCCGTATCCTCCAGGCGCTCATAGCCCGTGAACTCCGTCCCGCTAATGTCGTTTAAGCTGCCGGCAAAGGCCAGGGCAAACTCATAGGCCCTGGTATCTTCCCGCGCCGCCCGCGCCCGCTCCCGCTGGGCCGCCATGGCCTCTTCAAAACCGGCGCGGTCTACCTTAAATCCCTTTTCGCCGGCGATCTCCTCGGTCAGATCCAGAGGAAAGCCGTATGTATCATAAAGGGTAAAGGCTTCCTGGCCGCCGATGGTGTACCGACCTTCTTTCCCGGCCCGCTCCATAATACCGTTTAAAACCTTCATACCCTCGTTTAAAGTTTCATGGAAGCGCTCTTCTTCTTGGCGGATTACCCGGGCAATATACTCCTTTTGCTCCGCTACCTCCGGGTAGGCCTCCCCCATAATAGCAACTACCGTGTCTACCAGGCGGTAAAGAAAAGGTTCCTCTACTCCCAGGGCTTTACCGTAACGGGCGGCCCGGCGTAAAATCCGACGCAGGACGTAGTTGCGGCCCTCATTGCCGGGCAGAACACCGTCGGCAATCAGGAAGGTGCAGGCCCGGGCGTGATCGGCAATGACCCGGAAGGGAAAGCCGGCCTCTCCCCGATCGTAGGGCAAGCCGCTTAAAGCTTCTACAGCGTTAATTAAAGGTCGCAATAGATCGGTGTCAAAATTGCTATCTACACCCTGTAAAATCGAAGCCATTCGTTCCAGCCCCATACCGGTGTCGATACTGGGCCGGGGTAAAGGCGTGAGATTCCCGGCTTCGTCACGTTCATACTGCATAAAAACTAAGTTCCAAATTTCCAGCCAGCGATCGCAATCGCAGGCGCCCAGGGCGCAAAGGGGCGCACCGCAGGCATGCTCCGGACCGCGATCGTAAATGATTTCACTGCACGGTCCGCAGGGACCCGTATCGCCCATGGCCCAGAAGTTATCTTTTTCGCCCATGCGCACAATTCTTTCTGCCGGCACACCGGCTACTTCCTGCCATAATTGAAAAGCCTCTGCATCTTCCTGAAAGACGGTAATCCACAGGCGTTCCGGTGGTAGTTCCAAGACCCGCGTCAAAAATTCCCAGGCAAAGGCGATGGCCTCACGTTTAAAGTAATCACCAAAGGAAAAGTTACCGAGCATTTCAAAAAAGGTATGATGCCGGGCGGTGCGCCCTACGGTATCGAGGTCGTTGTGTTTTCCCCCGGCCCGGACGCACTTCTGGGCCGTCGTCGCCCGCTTATAGGGGCGCCGGTCCAGGCCCAGAAAAACGTCTTTAAATTGGACCATTCCGGCATTGGTAAAAAGCAGGGTAGGATCGTCGACAGGCACCAGGGAAGAGCTGGGGACGATGGTATGGCCTTTTCCGGCAAAGAAACTCAGGAATTTCTGCCGGAGTTCATTTCCCGTCAAACAACGTCAACTCCTCGTCAAAACTAAACCTCGCCCCCGCCCCGGGGCGGTGAACGAGGTTCCCTCGGCTAAATTTTTCTACATTATACCTGAAGGACCGAAGGTTGTCAATGAAGGTTCAACCCCCAGAAAAGATAACCTACGGTCATATCCCGGCGGGAAAGGTAACGACCGTTCACTAAACGGCTCTGGACATAATCGATTATGGTCCTGCGCACCGACGGCGTCAGTTCCAGGTGGGGATAAAAGAAAATCTCAAATTCTTCTACTGCCTGTTCCGGCTCCATTTCCCGGGTGCTTACAATCCTTTCCACCTCCAGGGAGGGGCAATATCCCCAGGCGTAAAGAATATGAAAAATATATAAAACGTCTGCCGGTATTGCCGGCATTTCGCCTCCTACCAGCTTCCGCCACAACTCTTCACGCCCGCTGATCTCCTGACGCAGGTGACCGGCCAGCAGACAGGCGTTACTGGAAGCGGCGATCATTTTCTTCAAAGTGTCTGTATCTTTAATGCCGGGGCTCATAAGGGCCAGCACCAGGTCAAATCGGCCGCGCCATCCCTGTTTGTCTAGATCTACGTCTTCCCAGGTCATTTGAACTGCCTCAATATTGGTTACGCCCTCTTTTGCGGCCCGCTCTTTAAGGAGGGCGAGCATCTCCTCTGCCGGGTCCAGGGCTATCACCCGCCGCGCCCGGCGGGCCAGGGGCAGGGCATAATTGCCCGTACCGCAACCGATATCCAGTATCTCTAGATTCCGGTCCAAACCGCCGTGGTGCCCCAGCCAGTAGAGGACCCGGGCCACCCTCTGCTTCCCCTCTTCCCCACCGGCCAGGCGGGCAAAATGGCCGGCGCGCCGGTTCCAGTAGCCGGTACCTTCGCGATCCGGCCGGCGCCGGCCGTAGAGGGACTGCCGGCGCTCCTCCTGCCAGGCCTTTTCCCAGAAGTCGGCCTGCTGAAATAGGGGTGTTTCCGCATTTACCATAAATAAATCACCTCTGCCCCTATTTTATCCCTTTGCAGGTATTTTTCCAGGGACAATTTTGTTAAAATTAAAGGCCCCTCCCTTTTTCCCGAGAGGGGCGTTTCTTTTTGTGTCCGGGCTTTATTTGGCCAGCATTTCACTTAAAATCGTGGGGAAGAAAGCATAAAATTCGGTAGAACGCACAACGTCTTCAATGGGCACCTGGTCGAGGACGGAGTGGGCATATACCTCATCGCCGGGTCCGAAGCCGATGGCAGGGATACCGGCTTTACCCACCCAGTAGGTGCCGTTGGTGCTGAAAACCCACTTGCCTACACCGGTAGGCTTGCCGAAAAGCTCTTCATATGTTTTGAGGCCGGCCTTAACCAGGAGGTGATCCTCCGGCAGAGCCCAGGCCGGGAAGTATTTATCGACTTTAAAGACAAAACCGGTGTAGCTGGGTTCATTAAATTCCAGCACTTCCACCACACCGCCGTGGGGTTCCGCCACTTTGCGCACCTGCTCCACGGCCATTTCCTGGGTTTCCCCGAAGGTAAGACGGCGGTCGATGTAAATAAAGCACTCGTCGGGCAGGGCGTTGATGGATGGAGTCTTGCAGTGAATGTCGGTAACGGCAATGGATCCTTTCCCCAAGAAGGGATCGTCAATGAATTCATCGCCCATTTGGCTGATACCCTTGATAATCTCCGCCATCTTGTAAACGGCATTAATCCCCCGCTCGGGGGCGCTGGCGTGACAGGTACGCCCTTTAGTCGTAACTTTCATCTCCACGCGGCCGCGGTGCCCGCGGTAGATGTTCATCTTCGTGGGTTCGCCTATAACTACAAAGTCCGGTTTAATTTTATCGGTAACCACCAGGGAATTAGGGGCCACGCCGTCGCAGATTTCTTCGATATTACCAAAGTAGTACAGGGTGAAGTCTTGGGTCAGGCCCAGGTCCTTTATAATTTTGAGGCCGTAGACCATACCCGGCGTCGAATTTTTTTCATCCCCGGCACCCAGGCCGTAGAAGATGCCGTTTTCCACCTTGCCTTGATAAGGATCCCATTGCCACTGGTCGGAATCGGCTATATCCACCGTGTCAATATGGCTGTCGTAAAGCAAAACCCTGGAACCGTTGCCGATACGGCCGACGATATTGCCCATACTGTCCAGAAAAACTTCGTCAAAACCCAGCTTCTTCATTTCCTGGCCGATGCGTTCGGCCACCGCCTTGATGTTTCCATTGGGGCTGGGAATGGCGACGATGTCCCGTAAAAACTGAATGATATCCTCCCGGTATTTTTCGACTTCCGCCTTAATCTTTCTGATGGTCTCCTCGTGCATCGAGCTTCCTCCTCCCGGCATCTTAATTTTACTTTAATTGAGTCGCTATTTTTAACCTACAGTTAAGTTATTTCCACACCGATTGCAAAATTCCTGCCGCGACGGCAAAGATTCGTATAAATTAACTGCTAACTAAACGCGCCCAAATAAATTTGATTACAGTGCTGCCAATGGCCGTAAGAGGTACTGCCAGGAGCAGCCCTCCCACCCCCCAGAGTTCCCCGCCGGCTAGAAGGACGAAAATAACCGCCAGGGGATGGAGGCCGACGCTGCCGCTTAGGATCCGCGGTGCCAGCCAGCTGCCCTCGATCTGTTGGACGACAGCCATAACAAATAAGGCATAAAGGGCCGTCCTTTTCCCTTCCAAGAGGGTGAGGGTTAATACGGGGACCGCCCCGATTATAGGTCCAAAATAGGGAATTAAATCGGCCAGGCCTACCACTACTGCCAGAATTACGGCATATCGCGAACCGATTAAGGCCAGCCCGATGCCGGTCAAAAAGCCAACGATAAGGGATACCAGAAGATGGCCGCGGATAAAGCTAGTCAGTATCCGATCTATCTCCGTCCATAAACCGAAAACGTCTTCTTTTATCTGTAGGGGTAACAAATGACCGGCCGCCCGGCCGATTTGCTCGCTATCGCGTAATAGGTAATAGGTGAGAACAGGCGCTAATAAAAAGCTGGGGGCTCCCGCTAGGAGGTTAAGGAGCCCCTGCAGGGCCCGCCGGGCGGCCTGCTGAAAGGTATTGCTTAAACCAATGAAGGAATCATCCAGCAAGCGGCGTAGGCCAGCAGGCAGCGCCACTTCATTGTATCTCTGGTAAAATTTCCCTAATAGTCCTTCCACTTCGGTCGTGAAGATAGGCAGATGTAACAGGAATTCATTTAATTCCCGTACCAGCTTGGGCAAGATAAATAAAGGCACCGGCAGGAAAAGAATAAAAACAAGGAAATAAAGAAGTAAAATGGCCGCAGGACGCTTCAATCCCCTTTTTTCCAGCTTTACCATGGCCGGCTTCAAAAGATAGGCCAGGAAAGCCGCCAGGAAAAAGGGAGTTAAAACGGTGCGCACCCGGTAGAGAAAATACAAGGCGGCGGTTAAAAAAAGCCCGGCACCTACCAGGCGTAAAATCTTCATGACCCGCTTTGCCGTCATGTTACTTCCAACCTAAATTTGCGTGCGGCGGCGGACGACTCCCCTGGAACGAAGGGGCGCAGGTTCCTCCGGCTCCATAAAGGTCGAAGGCTCCTGGGAAGGCTTAATAAAGGTTTCCCGCGAACTTTTCCAGGCGACGCCGATTATGGCCCCCATTATCCCGCCGGTGATAAAACCCCGCCAGAAACTCAAGGCCACTTTGTCCCTCCTACCCTTCCAGGGATATTAAAGTTCCATCCTCGGCAACATTAAAAATCTCCCGACGCTCGTTAAATTCTACAAAACAGTCCCAGCAGTAATATTGATCCGTGCCGATTTTACCGACCGATTTGCTGCCGCAGTGGGGACAATTTATCATCGTTATCACTCCCGGGTAAAAACTACCAAATAATTATTCCTTGGCTTTCCCATTTAAAGTCGCCTGTCAAAGGAACTTCCCGCCGGCCTTCCAGCAGGTCGTTGACCAGGCCGGTTGATACTTCCAGGGCTTTCACCTGGCCGGAAGGAAGGTCAACAACCAGATCTTCTACCAGGCCCAGTTCCTGGCCGTCACGGTTTAAAAGGCGCAGGCCTTTTATCTCCTGCCATCGTCTCAACCCGGCCGGCAACTCACTGTCGATGGAGTCCGTCCCGGCAACAGTAAAGGTTTTAGGACCCCGTGACTGTAACTTGTCAAAGGTTATTACCCTGGGCTGCTGCAGCCAGCCGCCTTCAGCCAGGACCAGGGCTTTTACCTGGGCGGATTTTTCGTCGTATAGCAGATCTTGAACCCGGCCCACTTCTTCTCCCCTTTCCTGGTTGAGGACCGGCAGCCCCACCAGTTCCCTCCCCTTGGGCATGGTCAAACCTCCGCCAAAAAAGATAACCTTCCTCTAGTATAACCAGGGAAGGTTACCAATATGCCCTTCATTCCCGGGCCGAGACTGCCTCGATGGTACCGCCGCCTACCACCAGTTCACCCTGATAATAAACAACAGCCTGACCGGGGGTAATGGCGCGCTGGGGTTCGTCAAATTCTACCCTAGCCCGTCCCCCTTCCATAGGATATAATGTTGCCGCCGCCTCGGGGGCCCGGTAACGAATCTTCGCCGTTATCCGCACCCGGGTGGGAGGCTTTTCCCACAGGATGTAATTATTGTCCCGCGCATAAAGGACGCGCTGCTCCAGGTCTTCCTTATCGCCTACCACCACGGCGTTACGCTCCGGGTCCAGGGCCACCACAAAACAAGGTTTTCCCATGGCCAGTCCCAGGCCCCGGCGTTGACCGATGGTATAATAGGGAAGACCTTCATGGCGCCCGATTATCCGTCCTTCCGTGTCTAAAATGGGGCCCGGTTTTATATCCCGCGCCGCCCTGGTACGGAGAAAATGGCGATAGTCTCCCTCGGTGATAAAACAAATATCCTGGGATTCGGCTTTTTGAGCTACCGGGAGTCCGTATTTTTGGGCTAGCTCGCGTACTTCTCGTTTAGTATAATCCCCGAGGGGAAGGAGGGTATGGGCCAGCTGTTCCTGGGTAAAGGAATAGAGGAAGTAACTTTGATCCTTTTCACGATCGCGGCCCTTAGCCAGGAAATACCGATCCCCCTCGGCATCATAAAGACGGCGGGCGTAATGGCCGGTGGCTAGATAATCCATCCCCAGGGCGCGCGCCTTTTTTAAAAGCACGTCAAAGCGCACCTTGCGGTTGCAAACGATGCAGGGGTTGGGAGTTTCCCCCTTCAGATATGAAGCTACAAAGTAATCTATAACTTTACGTTCAAAGACGTCACGAAAGTTTAAGACATAATATGGTATATCCAGGATACCGGCGACCCGGCGGGCATCCTCCACGGCGGACAGGCTGCAACATCCCGTTTCACCTTGCGGCGGCGGCAAATCTTCCGGCCACTGGTTGAGGGTAACGCCGATGACTTCGTAACCGGCTTCCTTCAGTAAAGCAGCGGCCGTAGAACTGTCCACGCCGCCGCTCATGGCTACCATTACCTTTGCCTTGTGGGCCGCTTTGGCCACCCCCTGCCTTTAATTTTCTCCCTTTTTAAGAGGCCTTCTTATTCTTATTCTGGTAATCCTCGATGGCTTTATGCAGGGCATCGGCGGCCAGGTTGGAACAATGCATCTTCTGGGCCGGCAGACCGTCCAACGCCTCGGCCACCGCTTTATTGGTTATCTGCAGCGCTTCCTCTATGGTTTTTCCCTTAACCATTTCCGTCACCATACTGCTGGTAGCAATGGCCGCACCGCAGCCAAAGGTTTTAAATTTACAATCTTTGATAACGCCGTCTTCCACCAGGATATAAAGGCGCATAATGTCGCCGCAAACGGGGTTGCCTACTTCGCCAACGCCGCTGGGATTCTCAATTTCCCCCACATTGCGCGGATTGGTGAAATGGTCCATGACCTTTTCGGAATACACCATGCTCACTCCCTTGTTTCTCCTTTTATTTTTTGTTGTATAAAGGAGACATGGCCCGCAAGCGGGCTACTATTTCGGGCATCACTTCCAGGACGTAGTCTATATCGGCTTCCGTATTGCCGCGACCCAAGGTCATACGCACCGAACCGTGGGCCACTTCATGGGGTATGCCCATGGCCAGCAGGACATGGGACGGGTCCAGGGAACCGGAGGTGCAGGCCGATCCGCTGGAGGCGCAAATACCCTTCATATCCAGACTTAAAAGCAGGGATTCGCCTTCCACATAGCGGAAGCTGAAGTTGGCGTTGGTGGCCACGCGTTTCTCCAGGTCACCGTTCACCTGCACATCCTCAATCCGCTCCAGGATGCCCTTTATCAGCCTGTCCCGCAGGGCTTTAAGCCGCGGCATTTCCTGCGGGAGCTCCTGTCTGGCCAGTTCCGCCGCCCGACCGAAGCCCACAATGCCCGGCATATTTTCCGTACCGGCCCGGCGCTTGCGTTCTTGGCCGCCCCCATGGAGGATGGGGGTGATCTTTGTGCCTTTACGGATATAAAGGCATCCCACGCCTTTGGGCCCGTATATCTTATGGGCGGAGGCCGAGAGCAAGTCCACATTCAGTTCATCGACATTAACGGGGATTTTGCCCACGCTCTGGACGGCGTCGGTATGGAAGACAATCCCCCGTTCCCGGGCCAGGTGCCCTATTTCTTTAATGGGCTGGATAGTACCTACTTCATTGTTGACGTGCATGACACTGATAAGAATGGTTTCGTCGGTAATGGCTTCTTCCACATCCTCCACCCGTACCAGGCCTTCCGGGGTCACCGGCAGAAAAGTTACTTTGAAACCCTGGCGCATTAAATACTGGGCCGTATGCAAGACGGCGTGGTGTTCGATACTGGAGGTTATAATATGGCGGCCCTTTTTCTCGTTAGCCGCCGCCGTGCCGATAAGGGCCAGGTTATCGGCCTCAGTGCCGCCGCTGGTGAAAACGATCTCCTCAGGTCTGGCCCCAATCAGGCCTGCCACCTTTTCCCGTGCTTCATCCAGGGCTTTTTTGGCCTCCCGACCGTAGCTGTAAATGGTGGAAGGGTTGCCAAAGGCCTCTTCTTTAAGAAAGGGCAGCATGGCTTCCAGGACTTCCGGCCGCACCGGTGTAGTAGCGCTATGATCTAAGTAAACCCTGCGCATAATTCCACCCTTTTCTTTCGCTAGATATAATACATATAATGCTTTTCGTCTTGCTGCATTTTACTTGCTTTATCGACCATGTCGGCTAGGGTAAAGCTGTCCAGGACGCTGCTGATGCTGTCCCGCACCTTTTCCCAGATGCCCCTGGTGACACAGGTTTCTGCCCGCTCGCAGGAGTCACCTTCCCCGTCATTCAAACAATCAACCGGAGCAATGGGACCCTCCAGCACGCGGATGATATCCCCCACGGTAATTTCCTCCGGTTCACGGGCCAGGATATAACCGCCCTGGGCGCCCCGGACGCTTTTTACCAGGCCGGCTTTCCGCAAAACGGCAATTAGCTGTTCCAGGTAGTGCTCGGAAATATCCTGCCTTTCAGCCACGCTTTTAATGGGGATGGGGCCTTCGCCGTAATGCTGGGCCAGGTCGAACATGGCGCGTAGTCCGTATTCACCCCGCGTCGAGAGTTTCACCCCACCACCTCCAATCCCTAGTGGTTTGCTCGGTAATAATATCTTAGCAGCCGACTCGGATATTGTCAATGTTAAAGTTGACTTTTTTACTCTGCTTTTTAAATTACCCCGGGTGGAAAGAAAATATACCATACAGGGCCGCATAAAAAATAGCCCCGGAGGTTACTGCCAGGGCCAGGGTGGTATTAATCGCTGCTTAACTTCTTTTGCAATTTTTCATACCATAAAGAATGCCTCTTACGGACATACTCCTCATCTACGTAGCCGGTAAACATACCGGGCAAAAGGGGCCGGTTGGCTTTAAAGATAAAGGCCGCCAGGTGGGCAATAATGCCGACTATAATCATTACCATTCCCAGGTTATGCAGGTTGGTAGCCCAGTCAAGAAGAGTATCAGAAAAAGTTATGCCCGGGAAATTTTTAATCACTTTAATGAATCCGGTAACAATAAGCAAGAGTAGGTTAAAGGCAATAAAAGCATAGGCCACACGTTGCTCAGCCAGGTACTTATCAGCAGGAGGCTCTTCACCAAACCCCAGCATGGCTTTGATAACGATTAAAGACTCTCTGACATCGCCGCGACGGGGCAGGATAGTAAACTCGCGGCGCAAGCTGTGATAAACGATATGAAAAGCAGCCGCAAATACCAGCCAGATAGCCGCTACATAATGCAGGGTAAGGGTAATGTGGAAATTAGAGGACCAGGTTAAGCCCGGAATCTTATCAACCATATAGCGCTGGTAAAGGGGTAATTGCCCCAGGCCGCTGAAGATCAGGAGAAAGGTAGAAACGGCTACTGACCAGTGCACGAACCGTACCGCGAGGCTATGCCTTTTAATGCGCCCGTTTTTATTCATTATTCCCATCACCTTTCATGCCTTTGTATACTGCCAGGCCAGCTGCCAGGACACCGGCTACCGGCGCCAGCAGCAACCCCTGGGCCAGCCCATTAGCAGTTTCAAGATAGTTTTCTACTTCCACAGGTAAGCCAGGGCTCTGTTTTTGCTCCATTAAAGCCCGGTGCAGGACTGTAAAGGGTACTGCCGAAACATAAAAGGTAGAAGTACCGCCATTTTCTTTTTCCCCATATATATAGCCGTTAATGGCGGCTGCCCTGGCGCGGGCTTTTTTACGCATTTCTTCCTTGGGGCCAAATTCTATTGCACCTTTTGGACAGGCATCGACACAAGCCGGTAGTTCCCCGTTGATAATCCTGTTATAGCATAGATCGCATTTATACATAACACCGCCACCGGCGAATTTAGGAGCTACTTTTAAATATAAACCTACTCCTGCCTGGCGCTGGGGAATATGCCAGGGGCATACTTCGCGACATTTTGCCCCTCCAAAACAGGTATTGGGATCTATCAACACCGGTCCTTCGGGCGTTTTTTCCTGGGCGCTGAAAGGGCAAAGGTTGGCACAAGGAGGATTATCGCAATGCATACACCGCCTGGGGATAAACACAGTTGCCTTTTTACCCTGGTGTTCTACTTCAACTTTTTGGACAAAAGTCCAGTTATAAGGAGTCAGGCGATTGGTTACATCTTGCTTTTGGGACCAGTCCTCAAATTTTTTCTGGGGCCAGTAGGGTCGTATGTCTTCAGGCCGCGGTCGAGGAAAACGATCGCGATTGGTTTCCCGACAAGCTGCCACACAGGCAGGTAAATCTTTGCCGGTACAACCGTCGCATTTGGTTAAATCTATCATCGTACCTACCGCTATGGTTGCCGCCCATGCTGTTTCAACCTTGTTCAATCCGGTGAGGGCTATCCCGCCAGCAATACCGGCCACAACGGTGCGTTTTAGAAATTCACGCCTGTTCATGTATGGTTCTCACTCTCCACTTCGGTTTTAATTTTATAATACGTTTGTTCTTTTTCGCTGTCAATATTATATAGCATAAAGCAAAAAATAATATTAGCGGTCGCAGAGGACCGCCAAGGCAAAATTTACCGCGGTTTATTCCAGCCACCCGACTGCTTCCAGGGCCGTCAGAAAACGCTCACGCAGGTAGGGATAACGCCTAGCTAAAAGATTTACAACGGCTTTTACTTCGTGACGTTTCGTTTTACCCGCGGCCGGGCAGGGATTGGACAGTACCGGCAAGTTTTCCACCCGTGCCAGACTTGATACCGTAGCTTCAGAAAGATAGATGAGGGGCCGGATCACCTTCAGGCCGCTTTTGCTCAAATCAGTTACTGGCAGAAAGGTCGCGAACCGGCCGTTATAGAACCAGTTCATAAGGAAAGTCTCCAAGAGGTCGTCCAGGTGATGCCCCAGGGCCACTTTGTTGCAACCGAGGCGCCGGGCCGCTTCGTTCAGGGCACCGCGACGCAGATGGGAACAGAGGGCGCAGGGATGCTCCTCCCGGCGGTGCTCAAAGACTATCGCCCTTATAGGTGCAGGTTCGACGTGAAAGGGTATATCGTGCTCCCGACAGAAAGCGGCCAGGGGTTCGGTATCAACCTGCCAACCCATATCCAGAAAGACGGCTCGAAAGTCAAAATGGAGAAAGGAGTAGTTTTTTAAAACCCACAGGATATAAAGCAGAGCAGAACTATCCTTACCCCCGGAAGCCCCCACCGCTATCCTGTCGCCGGGTGTTATCATGCCATACCTTTTACTGGCCCTTTTGACAGGAGTCAAAAACCACTTACTATAAGTACGCTTAACAGCCATCTAGACCTACTCCGCTTCAGTCATTACAGCCCTTATTATATCCCTGTTCATAAAAGTTGCCAATCCCGCTCCATCGAGGCACCGGTTACCCGCACCCTGGATCACACCGGCCCCGGGATTTCACCCGGGGCCGGAAAAGATACAAGTATAAATTTATTCTTGCCGGTCCATCTTTTTGACAAACTCCATAACCCTTTCCAGCAAGGGTCCGCGATATTCCTCCACCCGGCCGTGATCGCACAGGGAAGTCAGTTCCGAATCCAGTGGCAGAGATCCCAATAGGGGAATACCGGCTTCGGCCGCCGCTTCTTCGGCACGGCTGGGGCCGAAAATATAGATTTCCTTACCGCAATCGGGACAAACGGCGTAGCTCATATTTTCCACCAGGCCAAGAATCTTTACATTCATCAAGGCCGCCATTTTTACCGCCTTCCGGACGACCATCTGGGCGAGCTCCTGGGGCGAACTGACAATGATCAATCCGTCCACAGGTAAAGACTGGAGTACCGTCAGGGGAGCGTCGCTGGTGCCGGGGGGTAAGTCAATTAACAGGAAATCGAGATCGCCCCAGATGACGTCGGTCCAGAATTGTTTAATCGCTCCACCGATAAGGGGCCCCCGCCAGATGACCGGATCGTCCTCATGGGGCAGTAAAAGGTTTAAGGACATGATTCTGACGCCTTTAGGGCTTTGAGGCGGGATCATACCCTGGCCTGTACCTTCCGGCGGACGTCGAACGCCGAACATCCGGGGTATGCTGGGACCCGTAATGTCGGCATCCAGAATGCCGACTTCAAAACCGGACCGGCGCAGGGCCACGGCCAGCAGAGCCGTTACCGACGATTTGCCTACGCCGCCTTTGCCGCTCATGATACCGATTACGCGCTTGATGTTGCTAAGCTCATGGGGCGGAATGGTAGTCGGTCCCTTTGCCTCACAAGTCTTATCGCAGGTACTAGGATTGCAGGTTTCGCACGTACCTGTAGTCAATACCCTCACCTCTCGAAATAAATTATACTCTTTTGCGGTCATATGTCAATTAAATTAAGGTAATTTACTCAACAATATAACCTGCTAAAATGTAATAGAGGTGATCACCATGGATCTTTTTGAACAGGCCAGTCTGGAAAATCGCGAAGCGCGAGCACCCCTGGCCGTGAGGATGCGCCCGCGCACCCTGGACGAGTTTGTCGGTCAAGAAAAAATAGTCGGGCCCGGGACTCTACTGCGCCGGGCCATTGAAAATGACAGCTTGAGTTCCATTATCCTTTGGGGCCCGCCGGGCAGCGGCAAAACTACCCTGGCCCGCATTATCGCCCGCATGACCAAAGCCCATTTTGAAGCTTTGAATGCGGTTTTAGACGGCGTCAATGACATTCGCCGGGTCGTTGCCGAAGCCCGGGAGCGCGAAAAATATTACCGTCAAAGAACGGTAATTTTTGTCGATGAAATTCACCGCTGGGCAAAAAATATTCAGGACGCCCTCCTCCCCTGTGTCGAGGAGGGGCTGCTCATCCTCATCGGCGCCACTGTTGAGAATCCCATGTTTACCGTAAACGCCGCCCTCCGGTCCCGTTCCCGCATCTTTCGTCTCGAGGCCTTGTCCGAAGAAAATATCCTCATTATACTTCAGCGTGCCTTAAGGGACCCCGAGCGCGGATTGGGAAAATTTAATGTTGAGGTGGAACCGGCGGCCCTTGAGCACCTGGCCCGGGTGGCCAGCGGCGACGCCCGCGTGGCCTTAAACGCCCTGGAGTTCGCCGTCCTTACCACACCGCAGGATGGAGAAGGGCGACGCTTCATTACCCTGCAGGTTGCAGAGGAAGCAATCCAGCAGCGTGCCCTCCTTTACGACCGGGACGGCGACCAGCATTACGACTGCGTTTCGGCCTGGATTAAAAGCATGCGCGGTTCCGATCCCGACGCTGCCCTCTACTGGCTGGCGCGGATGCTTTATGCCGGAGAGGATCCGGCCTTCCTCGCTCGCCGCCTCCTCATCCACGCCGCCGAAGACGTAGGTCTGGCCGATCCCCAGGCCCTCGTTATCGCCAGCGCCGCAGCCCAGGCCGTGGAGCGGGTGGGTCTGCCCGAAGGACGCATCATCCTGGCGGAAGCCACCATTTATATTGCCCTGGCGCCAAAAAGCAATTCCGTCATTAAAGCCATTGACGCCGCCCTGGCCACAGTGGAAAAAGAAACGGCCGCGCCGGTACCCCTGCATCTGCGGGATGCCAATTATCCGGGCGCAGCCGCATTCGGACACGGTAAAGGTTATAAATATCCCCATGATTACCCCAACGGCTGGGTGGAACAACAGTATCTACCGGATAATCTCAGGGGAAGGGTATTCTACCACCCTACCGACTACGGTCGCGAAGGTCAACTAAAGACGTTCTGGCAACAACGCAGGCGTAAAAATAAATAATTACAAGTATTTCTCAATGACTTGAACCAGTTTGTTTTTCGCCTGATACCCAACCATGCGGGTTACGACTTGTCCGTTTTTAAAAAGCAGGAGGGTAGGTATGCTCATAATGCCGTACTCGGCCGCCAGGCCCTGGTACTCGTCTACATTCAGCTTGCCTACCTTCATTCTATCTTTGTATTCTTCGGCCAGTTCTTCCACCAGGGGGGCTATCATCCGGCAGGGGCCGCACCAAACAGCCCAAAAATCGACCAGAACCGGAACCTGGGCTTCAAGGACTTCCGCTTTAAAATTGGCCTCATTAAGGGTAATAATATTTGCGTTTGCCAAAACCTGCCTCTCCCTTCCCTTTTATTAATTCATAAAACGGTTTAAAACATCGATTAATTCATTAATAATTTCCCCATCTTCCTGGTTAACAATGGCCGTCCGGACACAGCCCTTAACATGGGCTTCAAAAATCATGGTGCCTACTTTTTTTAAAGCGGCACGCGCAGCGGCGATCTGAATGAGGATGTCGACACAATACTTGTCCTCTTCTATCATGCGGTGGATGCCTTTAACCTGGCCTTCTATCTTCCGCAGGCGAAGGAGTAAATCGTCACGCTGGGGAGCGTAGGAACTCTCTTCTCCCGGCCTCCTGCTCACTTCTCCATTCCTCCTTTCCCGGGGGTACCCTAACCCAGTATACAGGATTATTCCCCTCCGGGCAACTAATAATCGGCCCGGGAAAGAAGATGGCGTACTACCAGGCTGGCCAATATCATACCCGCCACCGCCGGGACAAATACCATGCTGCCCGGCGGTCGGCGTTCGCCCGGTGCCAGGGGAGGCAATATGCGTAGAGGAAGCGGCGGTTCTTCCGAATAGACAACCGTTATTCCCTTGGTTATACCTCTAGCTTTTAAGCCGCGCCTCACGGCCCGTGCGAGGGGGCACCCCCGGGTGGCGCTGATATCGGCCACCTTCAGGCGAGCAGGATCCAAACGGTTACCTGCTCCCATGCTGCTGACTACAGGTATCCCCTTACCTTTGGCCTTGGCCAGAAGGTCGATTTTGGCACCTACACTGTCAATGGCATCCACCAGAAAATCTAAGTCTGCACGAATAAACTCATCGCTTGTTCCCGGGCTGTAAGCTTCCTGCCTGGCTACCACCACCCCTTCGGGGTTAATTTCACGGCACCGGCGAGCCAGGATATCTACCTTCGGTTGACCGATGGTTGTATGTAATGCCGGCACCTGGCGGTTGATGTTGCTGGGGCGCACCACATCGGGATCAACCAGTTCTAGATAGCCTATTCCCGCCCGGGATAGGCCTTCTACGGCAAAGGAGCCGACACCTCCGGTGCCGATGACCGCCACTCGGGACTGCGCCAGGCGGGCCCGTCCCTCAGGACCGATCAGCATTTCCGTCCGCGACCAGAAACTTTCCACTTAACCCACCCAACAAAATAAAACCCCACAAATGCCGTGCTCACCGTGTGTTTAATGAACCCGCTCTCAGCAGGTGGGTGCCTCCCTGGGCGCTTTTTGCTTCCCCTGCCGCGGGGGCCTGCAAGCCACGTCCAGAGGGTGGGCTCCCTTTTTATTGGTGTTGGCTCAAAACTCCACGGTGCGACACGAACATCGCAGGGTAACCTTTTATCTTATCCTCTTTTCCTTGCAGGCATTATCTTAACACAAACTTAATGAAATTGCAAGTACGTGATTATTCCTGAACGGCTTTGCCCTGTCGATCGGCGGATCTAACGACGGTTCTTAAATGGAGTTCCAGGAGCTGTTCCGGAGCAACAGGAGATGGCGCTCCCGTCAGTAGGCAAGTGCCGCTCTGGGTTTTGGGGAAGGCGATACAGTCACGGATCGTATCCCGCCGCGCCATTAGCATTACCATGCGGTCCAGGCCGAAGGCAATACCGCCATGGGGCGGGGTGCCGTATTCAAAGGCCTCCAACAGGAAGCCAAATTTTTCCTGCGCCTCCTCAGGAGAAAAACCTAAGAGGCTAAACATTTTTTCTTGAATGTCGCGGCGGTGGATACGAATACTTCCCCCGCCCAATTCGACACCATTTAAAACCAGGTCATAGGCCAGGGCACGTACCTTTAGCGGATCCGTATCCAGCAGAGGCCAATCTTCCTCCATGGGCATGGTAAAGGGATGATGAACGGCCACGAAACGTTTTTCTTCCGGACTGTATTCCAGGAGGGGGAAATCGGTAACCCAAGTGAAGGCCAGCTGCCCGGGATCATAGAGGCGCAGCCGCCGGCCCAGCTCCAGGCGTAACGCCCCGAGGGTGCCGGCCGCTATCGTCTCACTATCGGCAACGAACAGAAGGAGGTCACCTTCCCTGGCTTGCATTACCTTCATCAATTCCTGAAGTTCTTCAGCGGTGAAAAACTTGGCAATTGGTGAACGGACGCCTTCCGTAGTTATGGCCATCCATGCCAGGCCTTTGGCCCCATATGTAGTCGCAAGTTTTGTCAATTCATCCAACTCGCGGCGCGAGAAGGCGGCACCGCCTTTCACACATAGGCCGCGCACCACACCTCCCGTGGCCACCGCATCACGAAAAACCTTAAAACCGCACTTTTTAACTTCCGTTGAAACGTCCTGAATCTCAAGGCCGAAGCGGAGATCGGGTTTATCGGTACCAAAACGGGTAATGGCTTCCTGATAAGTCAGCCGCGGCAAGGGCAAATTAATCTCCACACCCAGGGTTTCCCGGAAAATATGGGCCATCAATTCTTCTACCAGATTTAAGATATCTTCCCTCTGGATAAAGGACATTTCCATATCCAGCTGGGTGAATTCAGGTTGACGGTCGGCCCTTAAGTCTTCATCCCGGAAACAACGAACGATCTGAAAATAACGTTCGACACCCGCCACCATCAGGATTTGTTTAAAGAGTTGGGGTGACTGGGGCAGGGCAAAGAATTCTCCCGGCCGCAGCCGGCTCGGCACGAGAAAATCCCTAGCGCCTTCCGGGGTGCTGCGGGTAAGCATGGGGGTTTCGATTTCCCAAAAGCCACGGCCGTCGAGGAATTCGCGAATGGCCCTGGTCGTTTGGTAACGCAGACGCAAGATCTCCTGCATCTCCGGGCGGCGTAAATCCAGGTATCGATAGCGCAGGCGCAGGGCCTCATCGACGCCAATATTGTCTTCAATGTAAAACGGCGGAGTTTTCGCCCGGTTGAGGATCCTTAGCTCCCTGGCCTCGACCTCGATGGCACCGGTGGCCAGGCGGGGATTGGCCGTTCCTTCAGGCCGCTGCCTTACTCTGCCCCGCACGGCCACCACATATTCGTTGCGCACTTCTTCGGCTTTCTTAAATGCTTCCCCGCTTTCCGGATCGCACACGACCTGGACCAGGCCGGACCGGTCCCGCAGGTCGATAAAGATGAGGCCGCCGTGATCGCGGCGGCGATGCACCCAACCCATCAGAGTAACTTCTTCACCTGTATTTGTCGCCCTGAGCTCACCGCAGCCGTGGGAGCGGTGCAGCCCGGCAATGCCCTCAAGCACTAAAGCCACTCTCCTTTTTCTGACGGCAATAATTAACAACCTCGTCCAGGGAAACTTCTTCCTGGATCCCCGTGTCCAGACGACGAATTAAGACCCGGGCGCGGGACAATTCCTCTTCCCCCAGGATTATAACCATTTTAGCCGGGTAACGGTTGGCGTACTTCATCTGCGCCTTAAGGCTGCGCCCCAGGTAATCTTTGTCCGCCCGCAGCCCGACCGCCCTTAAGGCGGACAAAAGGCGGACTGCCGCCTTGTCCAGCCCGTCACCTGCCGTTGCCACCAAAACATCAATGCCCCCGACAGATGACGGCTTTCCGCCCTGAGCTTCCATGGCGAGAAGAACCCTTTCCAGGCCGAGGCCAAAGCCAATACCTGGTATTGGTTTCCCTCCCAGGGCTTCCACCAGACCGTCGTAACGTCCACCGCCGCCGATGGAGCTCTGGGCGCCGATGCCTTTAACCATAATCTCAAAAGCAGTATTGGTATAATAGTCCAATCCGCGGACCAGATGCTCGTCCAGGATATAAGCAATTTTCAGTTCCTGTAAATATTCCTGGACCTTCGCAAAATGTTCCCCGCATTCCCGGCAGAGGGAGGCGGCGATCGTCGGTGCTCCGGCCACAATCTCCCGACACACGGGGCTCTTGCAGTCGAAGATGCGTAAAGGATTGCGTTCAAAACGGCCCTGGCAGGTAGGACAGAGATCGCCCAGGTGCGGCCGCAGGTAATCCTGGAGTTTCTCGCGGTGCATGGGACGGCATTTCCGGCAGCCGACACTGTTTAAATGCAGTTCCAGGTCTTCCAGTTCCAGGCGGTTGTAAAAATCCATGGCCAGGGCAATTACTTCGGCATCCAGAGCCGGATCCCGCGAACCAAAAGCTTCTACCCCGAACTGATGAAACTGCCGCAGCCTGCCGGCCTGGGGCCTTCCATAACGGAACATGGGGCCCAGGTAAAAGAGCTTTACCGGCAAACCTCCCCCTTCCATGTGGTGTTCCAGGAAGGCCCGTACTACAGGGGCCGTACCTTCAGGACGCAGGGTCAGGCTGCGTCCGCCGCGGTCGTTAAAGGTATACATTTCCTTTTCTACGATATCGGTGGTATCTCCCACACCCCGATCAAAGAGCTCGGTATGTTCAAATATGGGTGTACGGATTTCCCGGTAACCATACAACTGGCTTACCCGTCTGGCCGTTTCTTCCAACCGATACCAGCGGCCTACTTCTTCCGGCAGTATGTCTTCCGTACCCCTTGGTCGAGTTGTCAGCATAACTGGCCTCCGTTTTAATAATTAAAAGAAGGGATTATCGACCCGTTCGGCGCCGATGGTGGACGACGGGCCGTGGCCGGGATAGATTTTCAAGTCGTCATCAAGGACAAAGAGTTTTTCTTTGATGGCATTGATTAATTGGTTATAGGAGCCGCCTGGTAAATCGGTACGGCCGATAGACCCGGCAAAGAGGGTATCTCCGGTAAAAATCAAGCCTTCTCCTTTTAAACAAATACCCCCCGGCGTATGTCCCGGCGTATGAATCACCGTCAGGGTGATGGTACGACCGATATTTATGGTGTCTCCTTCTTTTAAAAAACGATCGGCCTCGGGGCTTTTATCCCGGCTGCCCATGAACAGAGAAAGGTTGCGTCCCGGTTCCGTCAGGTAAGGGGCGTCGTCTTTATGGATTAGGACGGGGGCGCCGGTGGCTTCTTTTATGGTGCCGTTGGCGCCGATATGATCTATATGGCCGTGGGTATTGATTATATAGGCTATTTTTATCCCCGCTTCCTGGGCGGCGGCGAGGATACGCTCCCCTTCAGCCCCCGGATCGATTACAGCGCCTTCCTTTGTTTCCCGGCATCCCAGTAGATAGCAGTTGGTCCCCAGCGGGCCAACCAGCAGGGTCTTTAAAAACATATGGCAACTCCTTCCCGCAATATTGCGTCGCTAGAACAACCTGCGGCTATCCAGTAACATGGTTACCGGGCCGTCGTTTTCCAGGGAAACGAGCATTTCTGCCTGAAAACGGCCGGTATTCACCTTAACCCCATAGCTCTTGAGAGAGGCAATAAATTCCTGGTATAGTTTTCGGGCCAATTCTGGGGGGGCCGCTTCGGTAAAACTAGGGCGCCGTCCTTTACGGCAGTCCCCGCAAAGGGTGAACTGGGAGACCGCGAGGACCTCCCCCCCGGTATCGCGTACCGATAAATTCATTTTGCCTTCCCCGTCGGCAAAGATCCGCAAATTGGCTACTTTATCGGCCATATAGGCCACGTCCCGTTCGTCATCTCCACGGGCGACGCCTAAAAAAACTAACAATCCCGGACCTATGGCCCCAACTTCCTGGCCTTCTACCGTGACCCGTGCCCTTTTAACGCGCTGAACAACCGCCCTAATGCTCGTCACCTGCCTTCCAGTTTAACACAAAAGCCTTTATCCTGGAATTACCCTTTTGACTTCCATTACATCGCGGATGCGGCGTATTTTATCCATTATATAATTTAAATGTTCTAGACTTCTAATTTCAATTTTTAAGTCTACCAGAGCCTGATCATTTCTGGTGGCCCTGGCATGGACGGAATTGATTATCGTCTTGGTATCAGTTACGGCGGCCATGATGTCCATGGCCAGGTTCGGTCGGTCCAGGGCCAGGGCTTCGATATGCACCTGGTAGGTGGCGTCGGGAGTATCTTCCCAGGCCACCTCTATAATGCGCTCCTTTTCCGTCGTGAGGTGGTGATGGAGGTTCGGGCAATCACTCCGGTGAACGCTAACACCCCGCCCGCGGGTTATATAGCCCAGAATGGCGTCGCCCGGAAGGGGGTTGCAGCAGTGGGCCAGACGGATATCCAGGTTGTCCATTCCTTTTATTTTGATGCCGGCGGAAGTCCTAACATGGCCCTGCCACGGTTTGACGGCCGTTTTAAGAACTTCCACCTGAGAGTTTTCTTCTTCTCCTTTCATCCGTCCCAGTACCTGGGCGGGAGTTAGCTGCCCCTCCCCCACTAAAACATACAGCTCTTCAGGGCTTACCACATTAAACCGGCGGGCTGCTTCCTGGAGCAAAGCCGGCTTTAACGTTTCCTCCGGATCAAGGCCCTGTTTCTGGCATTCTTTCTCCAGCATTTCCCTTCCCCTGGCCAGGTTGTTGTCCCGCTCCTCCTTTCTAAACCACTGACGAATGCGGTTTTTGGCCTGGGAAGTCTTGACGATGTGCAGCCAGTCGCGGCTGGGACGACTGCCCTTGGTGGTTATAATTTCCACAATGTCCCCGGTTTTTAATTTATAATCCAGGGGCACAATACGTCCGTTAACCCGGGCCCCGGTACAGCGGTGACCTATATCGGTATGAACCCGGTAGGCAAAATCTATGGGTACCGACCCGGCCGGCAATTCTACCACGTCGCCTTTGGGAGTAAATACGTAGACCCGGTCGGAAAAAAGATCGATCTTTAAGGATTCCATAAACTCCCGGGGGTCGCGCATTTCCCGCTGCCAATCCAAAAGCTGCCGCAGCCACGTCAGCTTTTTTTCAAAATCCGGGTCGGAAGTACCGCCCCCTTCTTTATAACGCCAGTGGGCGGCAATGCCGTATTCGGCCGTACGGTGCATTTCCCAGGTACGAATCTGTATTTCAAAGGGATCCCCGTTCGGGCCGATAACGGTGGTGTGCAGGGACTGGTACATATTGGGTTTGGGCATGGCAATATAATCTTTAAAGCGGCCGGGAATGGGTTTCCACAGGGCATGAACCAAGCCCAACACCGCATAACAGTCCTTGACGCTGTCGACTATAACCCTTACGGCAATGAGGTCGTATATCTCGCTTAACTCTTTTCCTTGTTTTACCATTTTATTATAAATGCTGTAAAAATGCTTCGGCCGCCCCTGGATATCGGCCTTAATACCCCCCTCGGCCAATTTTTCACCTAAGATATTTACCACCTGCTGAATGTATTCTTCCCTCTCCCTGCGCTTCATGTTGATGCTGTTTACCAGTTCGTAGTAGCGCTCCGGTTCAAGGTAGCGCAGGGCCTGATCCTCTAGTTCCCATTTCAGACGGAAAATGCCGAGGCGGTGAGCCAGGGGTGCGAATATTTCCAGGGTTTCCCTGGCAATCTCCTTTTGCTTTTCCGGGGGATGATGCTTTAAAGTGCGCATGTTATGCAGGCGGTCGGCCAGTTTAATCAAAATGACGCGGATGTCCTGGGCCATGGCCAGGAACATCTTGCGCAGCGTTTCCGCCTGCTGTTCCTCTTTCGTCTTACATTCCAGGCGGCTGAGTTTGGTGACGCCGTCGACCAGCAGGCCCACCTCATCACCGAAAAGCTCTTTGATAGTGTCCAGGCTGATGGGGGTATCTTCCACCACATCGTGTAAGAGGGCTGCCGCCAGGGTAACCACATCAAGCTGGAGCTCTGCCAGAATGGCAGCTACGTTCAAAGGATGGGTAATATAATCTTCACCGGAACGGCGTTTCTGTCCCCGATGGGCGACGGCGGCAAACTGATAGGCATCTTCTAAAAGTTTCAGATCCGCGTCCGGCTGATAACTTTTGATCTGTTGTTTCAGTTCCTCCAGGTCCACGAACAATCACCTCCCTCCTGCAATTTGCCGATAAAACTGTCTGCTTATTTCCGTTTCCGCCAGGAGCTGGCGGTAACGGCGGGAATCCATTAAATTAGTCCTGCCGGTTACCGGTATAAGTTTTATGGCCAAGTCGGTTCCCTGATTTTCTACTTGGATAAGGCCGAGCTCTTCAAAAATAGCCAGATACCATCGTAAATGATAACCCTTATTATTCATTATGTAAAGCCTGCTGCCGTTGCCAGTCCCTATCTTGAGCTGCCGGTAAAAAAATATGAGTTCCCTGCGCCAGTCTGTCGGCCGCCAATCCTCCTCCAGAGTACGGATATATACTCTGGGCGTTTTTTCAACCAACGGCAGGGCCAGTTCCACTTCCTCAAGACTGTCGGGAAAATAATTAAAAACGACGGCGTCGGCGGGATAAAACCACGCCGGCACTTCCCTTCTGGCAATCAGGAGGGGCATACGGCCGCTCAAGGCCTCTTCCCTGGCCAGCAGGAGGTGACGGGGGTCGGAAAAGGCATCCACGGCCACACTCACATCCTTCACTTCTCCCCGTAACCTTTTAGCCGCCTCAACCATCTGCACCCCGTCCCTTTCATATAGAAGAACCTTTTGGCCCTCGGCCAAAAGCCCCATCAGCAGGGGTAAAGGTTCCCGGAACAACATCAACTGTTCCGGGGCGCACCGGGGTTGAAGCTTTATTAACGACCGCTTTTCTTCGATTCCCTGCACCAGAAAGGAAACCACCGAGGCTTCCCTGCCACGAACAGCCTCGAAAGACCAAAAGGGGTGACAGGTAATGAGGGAGCGCCTTTCGTTTAAAAGCCTGTTAAGACTTTTACCTCCAATCCAGGGAGGTATGGGCAGGAAATTATTTTCCGTACCTTCCCAGCGTTTCAAACCATTATAGCACTGGCGGACGGCAGAACTGTTAGCCAAAATGATGCGCGCAACCGGTGCGGCGGCCAGAGCATCTGTCAGCTGCCGTGGCCAGGTGGAGCAGGTGGCCGTTGCGGTGGCCGCAACCTGCTCCTTATACGACCAGGTCGCCAGCGGCACAGGTTGGGAGGGCCGAAGGGCCGCCAGGGAAAGGCGCAGTCCTTCCTTTCCCAGGTAATTGTCGCGTTCCAGGTAAAAAGCCAGATCCACCCGATCCCCGGGGGATACTTCCGGCGGCAACTGGAGGTTAAAGCCAATGGCTTCCATTTGCCTGCCTTCTCCTGAAAGCGTCAATTTCAAATGGGCGCCGCCATTCCCCACCTGGCGTGCCGTCTTTATCCTGGCGTTGTTGTAGACCAAAAGGGGAGGGGGATTACCTTCGCCGAAGGGAGCCAGGCTTTCCAGCTCCCTCAAGAGTTCCCAATCGAGCTGGCTGAAAAGCACTGCGGCATCCGGCATTATTTCCGGCATCGGCGGGGCTTCGGCCATAAGCGACGCCACGATTCTATCAAATGCTTCCCGAAAGGCCGGTATTTGCCGCCTTTCGATTTCCAATCCTCCTGCCAGGGCATGGCCGCCGAAGCCTAAAAGATGGGAACTGCACCCGGCAAATATCTCATTGAGGTTTATTCCCGGCAGGCTCCGGCCAGAGCCCCGGCCCCTATCGCCCATAACGGCAATTAAAACAACGGGGCATCTATATTTTTCCACCAGCCGGGAAGCAATAATACCGATTACCCCAGGATGCCACCCCTCTGCCGCCAGAACCAGCCCCTTCGCCCCTTCGGCCATAGCCGCCACGGCCATGGTTTCGGCTTCAGCGGCAATACTCTCTTCCATATAACGCCTGCTCTGGTTTTCCTGCTGGAGATGGCGGGCCAGTTCCCACGCCCGCTGAGGGGAGGGAGTCAGTAAAATTTCCAGGGCGGGGAAGGCGCTGCCCAGACGCCCACAGGCATTAAGGCGCGGCACAATCCCGAAAGCCACTTCCCTGGCCGTCCACTCCCCGGCGGGCAGACCCGCCACCTCGCCCAAAGCCTGCAAGCCGGGGCGAGGATACCTGGCCATCGCCTTTAAACCCAGCTGAACTAAAAGTCGATTTTCCCCCACAAGCGGTACGGCATCGGCAATGGTGGCCAGGGCGGCCAGATCCAGGACCCAGCCGGCGGCAACCCCATCAGGAGCCGGAAGGTGGAAATGCTTTGACAGAAATTGGGCCAATTTAAAGGCCACCCCGGCACCGCATAATGGAGGTAGCCCCGGTGTAAGCCAGGGATTAACAACGGCCACGGCCTCCGGAAGGCTTGTCCCTGGCCGGTGGTGATCGGTAATAATCAGGTCCAGACCCTGTTCCCGGGCAATGCCGGCTTCTTTTACGGAGGTAATACCGCAGTCCACAGTTAAGACCAAAGAGCAGTTTAACTCCAGGGCCTTTTTTAAGCCCTTCTCTTTTAAACCGTAACCTTCACTGAGGCGTTCGGGGATATACGCTTCGGCTTCAACTCCCAAACGCGCCAATGTTTCCAGTATGATTGCCGTGGCCGCCAGGCCGTCGACATCATAATCGCCGTGGATTAAAATCTTTTCTCCTTTTTGTATGGCCTGAATCACTCGTTCACCGGCCGCAGTCAATCCGGGTAGCTCTTCGGGGGAAATGAGGTTGACCGGATCCGGATACAAAAAGGCCCGTGCCTTCGCCGCCGTGTCTATTCCCCGGTTTAAAAGGATTTGCGCCGTAACCGGCGAGATATGTAATTCCCGCGCCAGGGCCAACCTCTCGGCATTTAATGGAGGCTCGGTCCAACCTATACTACTCAAGCCCGTCCGGTCCCTTCCTTCCTGCCTCCCTCTGTGCCGGCCGCCGCTTCTTTTTCATAGTAGATACCGGCTTCCTGCAGTTTCTTGAGATTATTTTTTAATTCTTTAATCTCCCGGGCCTGGCGCACCTGCCTTACCGCTCCTAGTAAAAATACCGCCAGGGCGCCAAAGGCCGCAGAACCCAGGATCACCAACACCAAGGAGATGTGGCGAAACTGCCAGAACAGAAAATTAATTTCCACCGGTTCGGCGTTCTGGAGGGCGAATACGGCCACCAACAAGGCAAAAAGAATGGCCATCAGGGTAAAAAACTGCATTTTTAAACTCCCCCGTTAAAAGTTTCAACCCTAATCATTTCGCCTTGGGACGCTTTTTTCCTTCTCCGGACAGGAGGCACACACCGGGCAGTCTGCAGATTTAGTACACGGTTCGGCGTGAATTAAAACCTCGGTATAAGGGAGGGCCGCCTTAATCTCGTCACCAATGTGTTCACATAGGTCATGAACGTACTCAATATGTTGATAGCGCGGCACCACCAGATGCAAGTCTACCTGACGTTCCCGGCCGGCCCTGCGGGTACGCAGTTTATGAAACTCTACATACTCATCAGCATGGCGCGCTATAATTTCTTTTATTATCTTTTCTTCTTCATCCGGCAGGCTAACATCTGTTAAAGGTAACAGAGCCTCCTTCATTAAGCCATAGGCGGCCTTGATGATCATGGCGGCTACGATAAGGGCCACTGCGGGGTCTAGCCAATGAAAGCCGGTAATGTACAGGGCCGCCAGGCCCGCCATTACGCCGAAGGAAGTATATACATCAGTACGAAGGTGCCAGGCATCGGCCTCCAGTGCTATAGAGTCCGTCTCCTTTGCCACCCGGAAGAGATAGCTGGAAACCAAATAATTAATAATGCCGGCCCCGGCCATAACTGCCGCGCCGGTCAGGGGTTCACTGACGCTATGCCCTCCCCTTACAAGGCTTTTTAAAGCATCGTTAATAATCCATAAAGCCGCCATAAAAATCAACAGGGCTTCAATGGTTCCGGCAATATTTTCGATTTTGCCGTGGCCGTAGCGGTGCTCGGCGTCGGCAGGTTTGCTGGCTTCGCGTACGGAAAAATAGGCAATAGCCGCCGCTGCCAGATCCAGCCCGGAATGGATGGCCTCCGACATGATGCTCACCGAGTGCATCCAGTAGCCGATGCCCAGTTTGCTTAGCACCAACAAAGAATTGGATAATATGGAAATCCTGGCGGCCCTTGTACGCATATCCATGGCCCAAGACCTCCCGGTCATGGTAAAATTAAAAAATTAGACTTCATCCGGGAGCGATGAAGTCCCTTTTACCAATCTTTTTTACATTTTACACCGCGAACCGGCATCCTGCAAGCCGCTCTGATTAAAAAAGTCCAAGCAGGCGCCCGGTCAGCAGCGCAGCAGTTATAAGTAAAGCGGCCCCGCGTATGCCCAGGTAAAAAACACCCCGGGTCAATCCGGACGCCGGCTGGCCCACGTCGGTAAAATAAGTCCCTCCCATGGTACCGACAATACCCGCCACAAGCACTCCCCACAAGGGTCCAAGAAAAACTCCTGCCGTGATGAGGGCCGCCAAAGTGCATGTCATCAATTTTTTACCTGCCTGTAAGGCGTCTTCATGACTAGAGTTCCACCGCCGCATAATTAATTCGTCTACCAGCAGAGCAGCGCCTCCCATCACAACTGACCCAGTGACATAAGCAATAGAAAGCCCCGGTACCCGGCCGAAAAGCCCAAGGGCTGCTCCCGAAATCCAGAGAAGCAACAGGCCCCGCCAGGGCCTGAGCATTCCCACCGCCAGAGCCAGGGCGCAGGTTAGACCTCCCACAAAAAGTATGATTAAACCCATATTTTTAGCATCCCCAGGGCGTAGTTAACTATGCTTAAATATTATTGCCCACCGGTTAAATAGCGGTGGGCACTTTAATAGCTGGATCATTCAGCATCAAGTTATTCGATAAGGCTTTTTTTCTTTAGAAAATCCCTGGCCACCTGGGCCACTTCCTTTTTTTCTTCATCCACCTGGTAATTCAGCTGGCGCATTTCATCATCATTTAGCTGGCCGGCCAGCTTGTTAAGGACCTCTTCCAATTGGGGATACTTCTCAAGGGTATCCATACGTACTAGCGGTGCTGCAAAGTAAGGCGGGAAGAAGTGCTTGTCATCTTCCAAGATTTTTAGGTTATAGGTAATCAATTGGCCATCGGTGGAAAAGGCGTCGATTATATCTACCATTTTATTGCCAATGGCTTCATATTTGAGGCCCGTTTCCATCTGCTTGGCGCTTTTGAAATTTAGCCCATATGTTGCAATTAAGCCGTCATAGCCGTCCGGGCGGTTGAAAAATTCCTGCTCGGCCCCAAATACCATCTCACTGGCCACGTTTTTCAGGTCGGATATTTTTTGTAAATTACGCTGTTGAGCAACCTCCTCCCGTACTGCCAGGGTATAGGTGTTATTAAAGCCAAAAGGTTTTAGCCACTTCAACTTGAGCTGCTCGTTATATTCCTTTTGGACGGTATCATAGGCCTTCTGGGGGTCATTAATAACATCCTTTTTCAAGATGGCCACCAGGCCGGTACCGGTGTAGTCAGCATAAAGATCTAAATCGCCTTTTTTAAGGGCGTTAAAGTTAACCAGGGTACCGCCAAGGTTTAATTTGCGTTCAACCTTCAGGTCCGTGTGGGCTTCAATGAGTTGGGCCATTATCTCCCCCAGGATAATATTTTCGGTAAAGTCCTTGGAACCCACCACCACCGTATCCTTTACCTCCGGACCACCGCCGCAACCGACAATGCCAAGTAGGAGTATGGTGAAGCTCATAACCAACGCAAAAAACTTTCCCCCCACCCGTGCAGTTTTCTTATGCAAAATATCCCACCCTTTCCTTAAAAAAATTATAATGCATTTACAGTCTTTTTCTTTAGCCCCCGTGGGATCAACGCCTGTTCCAAGAGGGCTAGCACACCGTCGGTAACAATGGCCAACAGTGCCGCAGGTACAGCTCCCATGAGGACCATGGAATTGTTCCTGGTTTGAATACCCCGCCAGATTAACGTCCCCAGTCCACCCGCGCCGATGAGCACACCAATGGTGGCAATGCCAATAGCGGTCACCAGGGCTACACGCAGGCCGGCCAGGATCACCGGCAGGGCAATCGGCACCTGCACCCGACAAATCAATTGCCTCCTGGTCATACCCATGCCTTTACCTGCTTCCAGCAAACTGGTATCTACTCCTAACAGCCCCGTATAGGTATTACGCACGATGGGCAACAGGGAATAAAGGAACAAAGATACAACGAGGGTGGTATCCCCCAGCCCGAACAGCATCATCAATAGAGCTAACATAGCCAGGCTGGGAATTGTTTGGAGCACTTCAATGAATGCCATGATGGGCTTGGCTAACCACCGGTACCGCGTCAAGAATATCCCCAGCGGGATACCTCCCGCAGCTGCCAACGCTACTCCCATGACCGACAGGCTGAGGTGTTGCCAGCTCAAAGCCAGGACCCTATTCATCTTTCGCCTCCTTTCCCGTTATTTACCAAAAGGCGAAACAGCTATCACAGGCCACGCGGGGTTACCATGCGCTCTATAGCCCCTAGCAACCAGCTGGCCAGGAGCGCCAGCATGGCTGCGGGTAATGCCCCCGCTAGGATGAGCTTGGCGTCATAGGTATGGATGCCGGCAAGTATTGGATCGCCCAATCCCCCGGCGCCAATTAAAGCTGAAAGGGTGGCCCAGCTGATAATATATACAGTAGACACGCGTATCCCTGACATGATAACCGGGAAGGCCAAGGGGAACTGTATCCAGGTTAAAAGCTGTCTTTGATTCATTCCCATACCTATGCCGGCTTCCAGGTAGGCAGGGTTTACTTCGCGAATGCCGGTATAGGTGTTGCGTAGGATAGGGAGAATTGAGTAAAGAAACAATACAGTCATAGCCGGAACTACACCAATACCGAGAAAAGGCAGAACAAAACCAAAAAACGCCAGGCTGGGAATGGTTTGAATAGTACTGGAAATACCCAGCACCACCGCCGCCACTCGCTGATGGCGGGCGAGCAGAATACCCAAGGGCACCGCAATAATGGTCCCCAGCAGCACCGCACCTAGCGAAAGCAGCAGGTGTTCAGCGGTGGCGGCCAGGATACTTGAACCCTTGGCAGCCAGAAAGTCTCTCCAGCTAAGCACTAACCTCATCCCCCCATACTACCGATGCCAGGGCATTGACCATGCTGGTCCTGGTAACCAGTCCCTTCAAACGCCCCTCCTTATCAATTACCGGCAGGTATTCTAGTCGCTCCCGGGCAATCAAGTCAAAAGCTTCCCGGGCCGGTGTTCCTTCAAGGACTGTGGGAACATCGCGCGCCATCAAGTCCTGTACCTGGTGCGCCCGCTGGTAGTTGCGGTCCAATTCCTCGATAGATACCGCCCCTAAAAGCTGGCCTGACGCATCGGTAACCAGCAGCGTATCTACCTTTTTACGCCGCATGATGGCAACTCCTTCGGCAATACCCGTATGGGGTCGCACCGTCACCGGTTCACCAATCATCACCTGTTCTACGGTGCGCAATTCCAGCCCGGAAGCCAATCGCTCTTTGCCGATAAACGATGCCACGAACTCGTTGGCCGGATGCCGCAGCAGCTCTTCGGGCGCTGCCACTTGGACGATGTGGCCGTCCTTCATTACTACAATCCGGTCGGCAAGTTTCAGGGCCTCGTCCATATCGTGGGTAACAAAGAGAATGGTCTTGTGCAGCTTGGCTTGCAGGGCCTTCAATTCCTCCTGGAGGTTTTCCCGTGTAATGGGGTCAAGGGCGCCAAAGGGTTCATCCATAAGGATGAGGGGTGGTTCTGCCGCCAGGGCCCTTAGCACGCCGATGCGTTGTTGCTGCCCTCCGCTTAGCTCCGAAGGATACCGGTCGGCGTATTCATCAGGGTCCATACCCACCAGTTCCAGTAATTCACGGACGCGCCGCCGCCGGCGTTCGGTCGGCCAACCCAATAGACGAGGTACCACATCTACATTCTGGGCAATAGTCATGTTAGGAAACAGGGCGATCTGCTGGATAACATAGCCAATCTGCCGCCGTAACATCACGGGATTCTGTTTCCGGATATCTTTACCATTAAGGTAGATAGTCCCGGAGGTGGGTTCGATAAGGCGGTTAACCATTTTTAAGGTGGTGGTCTTGCCACAACCGCTGGGGCCAATTAACACAATAAATTCCCCGGCTTCCACTTCCAGATCAAAATCGGCCACGGCTATTCGATTGCCGTCATATACTTTTGCGACGTGCTCGAAGGTAAGCATGGCGTCCTCCTTTCAACAGGATTTGTCCTAGGCATCAAGACCTGGTATTAACCGTCCGGATGCTCAAGTTTACCTTCAGCCAGCCGGCGCAACCTTTCCACTGCCTTTTGCTTCCCAACTACCAGGAGCAAATCTCCAGGGCTTAGTCGCAGTTCCGTCCCTGGCGAAGCGTACCAGCGGCCCCGGCGCCTAACAGCGGTAACGATAACTCCCGTAACTGTCCGTAACTGGGCCTCTTGCACACTTTTTCCCACCAGGGGCGAATCCGGGGCAACCAGGACCTCTTCAGCATTCTGCATGTTTTTCAACAGGCTTGTTTTAAAGTGGACAATTTCTTTAACCAGTTTATCGATCTCCGCGTTAAGTTTATTGCGCTGCCGGATTAGGTTATCCAAACGGCGCTCCAAAACCTCAAGGGAATTATGTTCATGAAAGTCTTCGATGAACTCTTTGGCGGCCTGGCGGGAAAGGATAATCACCCCGCTCCCCGGAACTACATCGACCACCTGCCGCGCTTGAAGGAGGGCTAGGGCCTTTCTTACAGTTTCCGGCGAAACACCGTACTGCCCGGCTAAAATGGTTCTTCCCGAAACTTTTTCCCCTTCGTTGTAAGTTCCCCGTATTATCTCGCCGGCAATCATAAGCGCAATTTGTTCGTAACGGGACAGTTCTTCACCCTGTACACCGCACATTTTTATTCTCTCCTTACTGCCAACTTTATTTTATTATATAGGTTGTCACCTGTCAACCTATGCCACAAACCCATTATAAAATAAGCCTGCCCATTTGGCGGGCAGGCCTGCTTTCCTACAACCTGTTGTCACAGTTCACCTCAATGGGAAGGGGCTTTTCGTGGCTTGGCTTTTGTCGCTGCCTTGGAGGTCGCCGCCTGGCGGTGGCGCTCCCGGCTGAGGTTGCGCAAATCTATCCATAAGGGGCTGGCGGTAAATATGGATGAATAGGCTCCGCTTATGGTGCCGATGAGCATGGCCAGGGCAAAGGTCCTGGTTGTTTCGCCGCCCAAAATCATTAAAGCCAGAAGGGCGATGATTACTGTCAGGACGGTATTTATCGATCTGGTCAAGCTCTGGTTGATGCTGCGATTCACCAGTTCTTCAATGGTTTCCTTCCGGCGCAGGCGCAGGTTTTCCCGGATGCGGTCGAAAATAACAATGGTATCGTTTATGGAATAACCGATGATCGTGAGTATGGCCGCCACAAAGGTGCTGTCTACTTCCCAGCGAAAGACGGCAAAAAGTCCCACAGTTACCAGCACGTCATGAATGAGAGCCAGTATGGCCGCCAGCCCGGACAAAAATTCAAAGCGAATGGTAATGTAGATAACCATCAACACCCAGGCAATGGCCATGGCCTCGATTCCTTTGA
Source organism: Moorella humiferrea (assembly GCF_039233145.1). NCBI lineage: Bacteria > Bacillati > Bacillota > Clostridia > Neomoorellales > Neomoorellaceae > Neomoorella > Neomoorella humiferrea. The sequence continues at coordinate 1,758,811 of NZ_CP136419.1, forward strand.
TGGTCAGCTCCCGTCCGATGGTAGCGCCGACCTTTTCGTTACGTTTTAAATCCAATTGCCCTATTTTATCGCGCAGGGCGCCAATAAGGCGGTCCGTCTGTTCTTCATTGAGTTCCGGAGTCCGGATTAAAAACTCGTTATTCCCCGTGGCCTGAATAGAGCTGGTACCTAAATCGAGGCTGTCCAGCACCTCGCGTACTTGACCGGCGCTGACCGGCTGCTGGAATTGGACATCAATAATATTACCACCGGTAAAATCAATGCCAAAATTGAGGACCGGACGGTGCAAGGCCATGGCAATTAGACCGGGAATAATTATTAGCAGCGAAAGGGCGTACCACCACTTGCGCCTGCCGACAAAATCAAAATTGAAACTCATTAAATCTCACCCCTCGCTGCTACTGGAATCTGGTTTTCTTTAACGCCAAAAAGCCATAACCTTTGGAAGGCCGGAACGCCGATTACAAGGTGCAGCAGGAAACGCGTCAAGGTGATAGCCGTAAACATACTGGCGGCAATACCCAGGGAAAGGGTAATGGCGAACCCGCGCACGGTGCCGCTCCCCAGAAAATAAAGAACTATTGCCGCCAAAACCGTGGTAGCATTTGAATCGAATATAGTGGTAAAGGCCCGCTTAAAACCGGCATCGACTGCCGCTCGCAGGGTTTTGCCGTTGCGGAGTTCCTCTTTAAGGCGCTCGTAAATAATTACATTGGCATCGACGGCCATACCCACCGACAGCAAGAGACCGGCTATACCCGGCAATGTCAGGGTTGCCTTTAATGCCCAAAGGACTCCTAAAACGATCAAACCGTAAATAATCAAGGAAAAATCGGCCACCAATCCCGGTAGACGATAAACAACAAGCATAAAGAGGGCGATCAATACTAAGCCGGTAATTATAGCCGTTTTGCTCTTGGCTAGGGAATCGGCCCCCAGGGTCGGTCCTACAGTACGGCGTTCGATTATTTGCACCGGCACCGGCAGGGCGCCGCCGCGCAAAAGGGCCGCCAAGTTAGCCGCTTCCTGGAAGGAAGCGAAGCCGCCCCTGATCACCGCCTCACCGCTGGGGATGGCCTCATCAACGTGGGGATTGGTCAAAAGCTGGTTATCCAGATAAATGGCTATGTGCCGCTTGGGATCTCCTCTGCCGTAGCTGTTAACTAATTTCTGGGTTGCTTCGGCAAATTTTTGAGTGCCTTCGGCGTTAAATTTCAGGGAAATTTCCGGCTCCCTGGTCTGCTGATCGATAACCGCCTTGGCGTCCTTCAAATCTTTACCGGTAACCACTACCTGGCCGTCGCTGGTCTTAAATTCCAGCATGGCCGTTTTGCCAATCATTTTAATGGCTTCTTCCGGGTTGCTGACCCCGGCCAGCTGGATAATCAGGCGATCGCTACCCTCCCGCTGGATTACCGGTTCAGCTATACCCAGCTGGTCGACCCGATCGCGCATAACCCTTTCCAGGGCGGCCATGTCTTCGCCCGTTACCGCATGTTCCGGCGTGCTCTGGGCCTGGAGGAGGACATAAACTCCGCCCTGGAGGTCCAGTCCCAGTTTCATGGCCCCCAACAGGGGTTTAAAGGCTCCGACTCCCAATGCCAGAATGGCAATGAATACGACGGCGACCTTAAGAAGGCCGCCTCCTCTTTTTCCCCCTGCCAAAACTCTCCTGCCTCCTTGAAAAAATCCGATTATGTGACAACCTATTATAACTCTAGTAAAAGTTATCCGTCAATGTTTTTTGCCTACAGCAGGCGCGCCCCGTTGGCAATGAGGCCAAAGTGGCAGTCCAGGAAAGCGGCGGCCCGCCGACACATCATCATGCGCGTCATAAAGATCTCAAAATACTCCATGGGTGTGCTCACGGAAAGGTCGATGTTTAGCTCCAGGGTAATGGAGCGCCGAGCTGCCTCCACCCGCAGAAAGGAATGCTTGACGGCATAATTTACCCGGTCGTGAATGTCGAAGGTGCTGATGTCTTTGTTGCGTACCCGGGAACGATGGACGTCCGATTTGTCCGCCAGGATGAGGGCCGCCCCGACAGCATTGACGGCCTGGCCGTATTCTTCTTCATGGTTGCCGATAGCCCCCATGATTACGGCGACCTCATGTACGGGCATGCCCATGCGGGTCAAAATACGGTAAGCCAGCAGGGCTCCCGTCTGGCCGTGATCCTGCCGGCTTACGACGTTTCCAATGTCATGCAGATAACCGGCGATGGCCGCCAGTTCGGCCGTCCGCCGGTCGAATCCCAGGTGTTCTATCACGTTATAGCTTATGCTGGCCACCAGATTCAGATGGCGGTGACTGTGTTCGGTAAATCCCATGGCACCGAGGTGCTCATTACCTTGAACGATCAGCGTATCTACTTCCGGATCTCTTTTTACCTCTTCCAGGGTAACCCTGTCCAATACCTACTATTCCTCCTGTCCAGGAACATAAGCGACACCGGCCTTGTCCACTTCCACCTCGACCTTGTCGGCAATGCGGACCATGATAGTTCTATCTTTAATTTTCGTAATCCGCCCGTGGAGGCCGCCGGCCAGAACCACCCGGTCGTCGACCTTTAAGCTGTTCAACATTTCCTGACGCCGCTTTTGTTGTTTCTGCTGCGGCCGAATCATTAAAAAATACAAAATGGCAAAGAAAACCAGCATGTAAAATATGGTTCCCGCCCACTGCTGCATGAAACGACATCCATCCTTTCTTAATCTTTAACTATTTTGGCCTTGCTAAACATTCGACGTCCACCCGGTAAAAACCTGCCCTGCTCTAAATTTTTCCCGAATTATATTTGGCATAAAACTCGGCGGCCATGGCTTCTAGATCGTTGGCCTCTATGGCCCGCCGAATGCGCTCCATTAACTTCAAAAGGAAATACAAATTATGGATGGTGGTGAGCCTCAACCCCAGGATTTCACCGGCTTTAAGGAGATGGCGAATGTAAGCCCGGGTGTAGTTGCGACAAGTATAGCACGCACACTCAGGATCCAGGGGGCGAAAATCCCTGGCATAGGCGGCGTTGCGCACCACCAGCTTGCCGTAGGTGGTCATCACCGTCCCATTGCGGGCGATTCTTGTGGGAAGAACGCAGTCAAACATATCCACTCCCCTTTTTACCCCTTCAATGAGACAGTCCGGCGAACCGACGCCCATGAGGTAGCGAGGTTTGTTTTCCGGAAGATATTCCTGGAGCTCGTCGAGGACGCTGTACATCAATTCTTTCGGTTCCCCGACGCTTAACCCCCCTATACCGTACCCCGGAAAATCAAGGGCGGTAATCTCCCGCGCGCTGCGGCGGCGTAAATCGGGAAAAACCCCGCCCTGGATAATGCCAAAAACCGCCTGGTCCTCCCTTTGATGCACCTCCAGGCAGATTTCCGCCCAGCGGCTGGTACGTTTCACCCCTGCTTCCACTTCTTCGCGACCGGCCGGATAGGCCACGCATTCATCAAAGGCCATGGCAATGTCGGAGCCCAGGGCTTCCTGTACAGCCATTGATTCTTTGGGCCCCATAAAATGGGTAGATCCGTCCAGATGGGAACGGAAGGTGACGCCATCATCGCTTATTTCCCTTAAACCGGCCAAGCTAAAGACCTGAAAACCGCCGCTGTCGGTAAGAATCGGCCTTTCCCAGTGCATGAATTTATGCAGTCCGCCGGCTTCCCGGACGACGTCGGCCCCGGGACGGAGGTACAGGTGATAGGTATTGGCCAGGATTATCTCCGCCCCAACTTCGGCTACTTCTTCGGGCGTCATGGTCTTGACGGTGGCCTGGGTGCCTACGGGCATAAAAACCGGTGTTTTAACGGTACCGTGGGGCGTTTGCAGAAGCCCCAGACGGGCACCGGTATTGCGGTCTTTTTTTTGCAGGGTAAAGGTAACCGGAGGCAAGTGTACTTCCCCCTAACGCTATAAAATCAACATGGCGTCTCCAAAGCTGAAAAAACGGTACCCCGCCGCTACGGCCTCTTTGTATGCGGCCAGGATTTTTTCCCGACCGGCAAAGGCGCTGACGAGCATGATGAGGGTCGATTTGGGCAGGTGGAAATTGGTAATCAAACAGTCGACGGCCTTAAAGGTATAACCGGGATAAATAAAGATGTCCGTCCACCCCTTTCCCGGACGGATTACACCTTCCGAGGTGGCCACCGTCTCCAGGGTGCGGACCACCGTCGTCCCTACGGCCACCACCCTTCCACCCCGGCACCGGGCCTCGTTAATGGCCGCCGCCGTCTCCGGAGTCACTTCATAATACTCGGCATGCATTCGGTGTTCTTCAATGTTTTCGACCTTGACGGGACGGAAGGTTCCCAAACCGACGTGGAGGAGGAGATATGCCAGCTTTATGCCCTTTTCCTGAAGTCTCTCCATTAGGCGCGGAGTAAAATGCAGCCCGGCCGTCGGCGCCGCGGCCGAGCCGTCTACCCGGGCATATACCGTCTGGTACCGACCGGGGTTTTCGGGTTTTTCTTTAATATATGGGGGCAGGGGCATTTCCCCGAGGCGCTCCAGCAGTGCTTCAAAGGGCCCTTCCTCATAGGCAAACTCCAAAAGCCGCTCTCCTTCCTTGCCTACGGATATAACTCGCCCCTTCAATTCCCCTCTACCAAAGATTATCTCCGTACCCACCGGTACCCGCCGCGCCGGACGGACCAGGGTCTCCCAGATATCCCCTGTACGCCTTGTAAGCAAAAGGACTTCGATCCTGGCCCCGGTACCGGCCCGGCGGCCCCACAGGCGGGCCGGCAGCACCCGGGTTTCGTTTAAAACAAGGACATCCCCATCACATAGATAATCTGGTAAATCATAGAAATGACGATGTTCTAGCATGTCTTTTTCCCGGTGCAGGACGAGGAGCCGCGAGGCATCCCGCGGCTCCACCGGTGTTTGGGCTATTAATTCCGCTGGTAGATAATAATCAAAGTCTTCCAGGCGCAAAATCTCTCACCTGCTATCAACATGGGATCGTGATTGTTTGTTATCCCTTGGCGGATTAATTGGGGTCGCCTTCTTGGGTTCTGGCCCTGCGTCACGCTTAACTGTATCATCTTTAAGCCGTTCCGGCGCAGTTTCTTTCGCCACACCGTCGTTCTCCTGTAGCCGTCCCCGGGAGGCATTTTCACCAGTTTCACGGCTTTTGTCCTTTAAGTTGCCGTCCCGCCCCACCTTGCCGGAAGCATTATCTTTCCCACTCGCGGCCGTGTCGGGACTATTTTCATTTGCCTCTTTTTTACCCAGGGCCTTTTTTAAAGCCGCATCCAGCTGCCGCTCCTTTTGTAAAAGTTCTCGATCCTGGTGCAGCCTGTGCAGGAGTTCTTCCCAATTGTCGCCAAACCGCCCCAGTACACCGGCGATACTTTCTTGTTTTAAATCGTCTGCCGTAACCGGCAGACCGGCTTCCAGGGCTTCCAGGAGAATGCCGTATTTACCGGGTGATAGGCCGTAAGCTTCCGCACGACTGCGGATTTCCGGGTCAACGACCGCCGTTTCCACTACAGCCTCTACCCCGGCCTGGCGGAGGATATTTCGGGCACGCTCGGACACCTTCTGGCCCAGGGCGTCACCGGCCTCCCTTTCTTCCTCCGCCCTGCCTTCGGCAGGACTTACCGTTACCACCATTGTTCCCTTACGGTCGGGAAGGTAATACCCTTGCCGGATCGCCTCGGTGGTCAAAATGGCGACGGCCTCGGCGATTTTCTCATTTTTTAAGGCTACAGCCCCGAGGAGCTTTTCGCCGTCTTCGTTGAAACCGCGGGCACTCAGCACGCGTTCTTCCCCGTCAACAGCCAGCTCGATGCTGGGGTTGATGTCAATGCCGACATAATAGGCAGGAACGACGGGAACGGAAGGAACTATGGCCCGACGGGCCAGGGGGAGGGCTAGGACAAGCAGTAATATGACCGCCGCCGCTGCCATCAATACCTGCCGTCTGGAAGCCTTTTTTGCCGGCGGCAGCATGACTTCTTCCCCAACTTCCGGTACAGGTCCGGCCAAAGGGATAGAGCGCCATTCCCCTTCCGGCGTCAACACGATCACTTCACGTCCCTGCTTGGCCACCACCAGCCCTCGTACCGGGTTACCCATTCCGACCACTTCCTTTACTGTGACCTATGTAATCCGCCAGGTATTCATAATCACCCATTAACATAACCGCCGCGGCTATGATGTATTTGCGGTGGCGTTCCAGGGTTTTACGACTTGTGTCCAAGGATTGTTCCAGTGCCTTTAAAGGTAGGGCTTTATGTTCCTTAAGGTAACGGCGGAATAGGGGATTGTCCGCCACCACCCGGGCGGCCGCCAGGGCACGGTCGCGGGCGTCCCGATGCTGGGGGGTGGCCTTTACCAGATCTTTAAAGGTAATACCGAAGCTGGCCAGCTCTTCCCGATAGCGTTCAATCTCCCGGCGTCTGTCGGCCAGCTCGTTGACCAGATTTATTTCTTCTTCGACCTGGGAATCGAGGGCGGCCGCCGTTTCATTATCAAGGGCGTGCAGGGATAAAACCTGGCGGTGACGCCCTTCGCGGCGAAAATAATCTATTAAACGACGGCGAATAATGGTTTCGGCAAGGGTTAGAAAGTTGGCACCTCCGCCCGGCCGGAAACTATCTATAGCTTCGTTAAAGGCCATCAGGCCGACGCTGGCTTCATCGTCTTCCCCCAGGCGGATAAAATGACCGGTCACCCGGGATACTACGGCCAGGATAAAGGGGGTAAAGCGGCGTATTAACTCTTCCCTGGCACCCGTATCCCCCTCCCTCGCCCTTAGCAGCAACTGGCTGGGATCTGCTTCTGACGGCACGTGTAGCCTCACCTCTCATAATTTTCGCAGGTCATAACTGTTTTTTGCCCATTCATCTAGCGCCGGAAAATTAAATTTAAAACTATCGTCAGGATGAGGCTTAAAAGAAGGGAACTCACCAATGGAAAATAGAAGGTAAAATTGCCTTTTTGAATATAAATGTCCCCGGGAAGGCGACCTATTGAAAAGAGCTTGCCCATTAACAAAACTACGAGGCCCATCAAAGCGAGAAACAAACCCATACCGAGCAAAAGTTTGCCAAAAAAACTCCAATCACCCATGACGTTCCCTCCAATTAAAACAGGCTGTCCAGCCGCTTTATACCCAAATGGTCATAAGCCCTGGCGGTGGCAATGCGGCCCCTGGGGGTTCGCTGGATAAAGCCATGCTGCAGTAAAAAGGGTTCATAAACGTCTTCGATGGTATCTGGTTCTTCGCTGACGGCCGCCGCCAGGGTGTCAAGGCCTACGGGGCCGCCGCCAAATTTTTGGATAAGGGTTAACAGCAGGCGACGGTCGGAATTGTCCAGACCAAGGGCGTCGACCTGCAAGAACTCGAGGGCTTTCATCGCCACTTCCCGGGTGATGATCCCCCCGGCGCGAACTTCTGCGTAATCCCTCACCCTTTTCAGCAGCCTGTTGGCCACCCGCGGGGTCCCTCGGGACCGGCAGGCAATTTCCCGGGCGCCTTCAGGCTCAATCTTTACCTGCAGTATGGCCGCCGCCCGGAGAATAATTTGCTCCAGCTCCTCTATGCGATAAAATTCCAAACGGGAATTAATGCCAAAACGGTCCCGCAGGGGCGAAGATAGTAAGCCCGCCCTAGTGGTGGCCCCGACTAAAGTGAAGGGAGGCAGATCCAGACGAATGGAGCGGGCGGCAGGGCCCTTGCCGAGGATAATGTCCAGGGCAAAATCCTCCATGGCCGGGTATAGAATCTCTTCCACCTGACGGGGCAGGCGGTGAATTTCGTCAATGAATAAAACGTCCCGCGGTTCCAGATTGGTAAGGATGGCCGCCAGATCACCGGCGCGTTCCAAAGCCGGCCCTGAAGTAACCCTAAGGTTGGCTCCCATTTCATTGGCAATTATACCGGCTAGGGTAGTTTTTCCCAGACCAGGCGGACCGTAAAGCAAAACGTGATCCAGGGCTTCTCCCCGTTCCCGGGCCGCCTGGATGAATATGGCGAGGGTTTCTTTAACATGCTGCTGGCCGATATATTCTGCTAAAAAACGCGGCCTTAAACTCACATCCAATTCTTCGTCTTCCCGATGCAGGTTACCGGCCAGCAGGCGCTCCACCGTCAAGCCGCTCCACCTCCCCTACCCATGATCTTCAAAACGGCCTGGACAACGGCCGCCGTGTCGGCCCCGGGCCCAAGCTCCGCCTCCACCCGGGCCAAAACCCGGGCTATCTCCTCGCGACCGTACCCCAGGGCCAGAAGGGCAGCCAGGGCTTCATCATTATTGGCCCTTTCCGATACTGTGGCGGCAAAACCTGCCTTCAAGAGGGCATCCTTTAGTTCCAGAAGAAGGCGTTTGGCCTTTTTTGTCCCTATGCCGGGGAGGGCGGTCAAAAACGCGGTGTCTTCAGCAACAATGGCCTGGGCCAGCCTATCTGGATCGGCCGCCGCCAGGATCTGCATCGCTCCCCGGGGTCCTATGCCCGCCACTCCCAGAAGGAGGGTAAAGAGCTTTAGTCCTTTGGGGCTGGTAAAACCGTACAATTCCAGGGCGTCTTCCTTAACCACCAGGTGGGTGTAGACGGCGACCTCCGTTCCCAGCGGCGGCCAATTCTCTGCCGGCGAGGTGCGGACATGCCAGCCGATGCCTCCGGTTTCCAATAGTATACCTTCGGCCGTTACCTGGAGAAGCGGCCCGCGCAGGTACCCGATCATTGGCGCCACACCCCTGTTTTCCGGCGAGGCCAGGAAGCCATGCTGGCATGGCAGATGGCCACGGCCAGGGCGTCGGCAACGTCGTCAGGTTCCGGCCGGTTTTTCAGGCCCAGCAGGGTCTGGACCATCCGCTGCACCTGTTCCTTGGGAGCCCGGCCGTAGCCGGTGACCGCCTGCTTTACTTCCAGGGGTGTATACTCGGCGACGGGAACGGCCCCGTGGGCCGCCGCAAGGATGGCCACTCCCCGGGCCTGACCTACAGCCATGGCCGTACGGCTGTTTTTGTTAAAAAACAGCTCCTCCACGGCCATAATGTCCGGGTGGTGCTCCTTTATTATTTCCCGTAGGCGATCGTATATCATAACCAGGCGCCGACTGGTCTTTAACTCCGCCGGCGTCCTAATACAGCCGTAGGCAAAGGCCTGCAACGTCCCGCCGTTGCCGGCCTCTATCAAACCATAACCCATTATGGCGGTACCAGGGTCAATTCCCAGGATTAGCATCCTTTTACTCCTCCCAGGCAATTATTCGACGTTGAAGATTATAGTTCCTTTTTTATACCGGCAAAACTATTTGTTTTAATAAGCCCCCGGAAAGAGTTATAATAGATGCTGTTAATAGCAAGGTGTGGAAAGCATTACCATGAGGGGAGCAGACAATGGGTGATTTTATAGGCTGGCTGTGTCATTATACGCCGGTAGAAGTTATCACCGCAGCAGGCTACATACCCTTACGGCTATTGGGGAGAAAAGGCAATAATTCACGAAGTGCTACCTATTTTTCCGGCAACCTTTGTCCTTATGTGCAAAGCTGCCTCGAAGCGGCCCTCCGCCATGAGCTGCCTCCCTTAAAAGGCGTAGTAATCGCCCGCTCCTGCAATGCCATGATGCACCTGGCCAACTTATGGCCCCGCTACATTACCAGAGGCCAAACCTTCGTCCTAGATGTGCCCCGCCGTTTTGACGACGACGCCGTACTTTATTTTGCCCAAAATTTGCGTCGTCTGACAAAAGAACTTACAGGAACCACAAATATTGATAAAGAAAACCTGTGGACGGCCATAAACTGGTGGGAGGAACAGCGGGAGGGCTGGCGGGAACTGCTTTCCCGCCGGGCGGAAGAAACGCCTTTATCCGGTACGGAAATAATGGCCAAGCTAACCAGATGGCAGTCCCCCGCCGCTTCCGTTAAGGCAACAAATAGTCAGGCGTTCATTAGCCTGACGGCCGATGGAAAACAGAAAAAAGACGTCGAACGTCCGCGTCTTTTTCTTGCCGGAAGCATCATCCCCCAAGAGCTGGTTGAAATGATCGAAGAACTGGGCGGATTGGTGACATTTGCGGACGGCTGCAACGGCTGGCGGCTTTTACTGGCGCCGGTCACCGGCGACGAAAGGGATCCTTTCCTTTATCTGGCCAAGCTCTACCTGGGAGGTCCGCCCTGCCCGAGGATGGTGCCCGTACGGGGGTGGCGCAGCCGCTACTGGGCCGCGGCGGTAGAGCAGTTCCAGATTCGAGGAGCCATCTATCATGCCATGAAATTTTGCGATGCCGCCGTGTATGACTTTTTAGCGTTAAAAAACTTCTGTGAAAAAAGAGGGTTACCCCTTCTCCGCCTCGACGGCGACTTCAGCGGCGGTAACCGGGGACAGTGGCGGACCAGGATAGAAGCTTTCCTTGAGATGCTGGAGGTGCAGTAATGGACATCTACCAGTTGCTGCGCTCTTACCTTGAGACGGCTTTACGCCAACGAGCCTTAAAATCCCCCTGGACATATAGGGTTTTAAGACAGGCCGTTGCCGCCCGGAGAAAAAGTTTTTCCTGGCAGGCGGCCCACAGCCTCCTCCTTCATACCATCGACCAGGCCGCTGCCGCCTTTTTGCAAAAGGGCCCGGTGATCTGGCATAATGTTTTCTTCCCTACCGAGGTTCTTTATGGCCTGGGAGTAATCCCCTTTGCCCCGGAAGCGGCCGCGGTGGCAGCCACAGGTCTGGGCATAGCCGCCAAGGCCCTGCAGCAGGCCGAAGGCGACTGGGTAAGCGGTGAAACCTGCACTTTTCACCGTTTAGCCTACGGCTGCGATCGCCTGGGTTACTTCCCCCGGCCGTCAGGGGTGGTCTGCAGTTCCCACCTGTGCGATACTGCTCCCCAGTCCCTGGCGGCTGCGGCGGCTTACCACGGTGTACCCTTTTATCTTTTGGATGTGCCTCACCAACAGGACGCCGCCGCCTTGAGCTACGTTGCCCGCCAGCTCAAGACCATTACTTTTTCCATGGTAGAATCCCTAAACCTGACGTGGGATGAAGGGCGCCTCCAGCAAGCCCTCGTCAATTCCAACGCCGCCCGGGAACGCCTGATGGCCATAAACAACCTGCGGCAAAAGCGCCCGGCCTGCATTCGGGGGGAAGAAGCCCACAGCTTTATTTACCTGATGCTTGCCGGTTTTGGAGCGGCCGCTACCGTTGCCGTATACGAAGAGCTGCTGAATCAGCTGGAACGAAGTTACCGGAAGAATGAACCTGCCGTGCCGGAAGAAAAGGCCCGGGTGGTATGGCTGCACCTTAAGCCTTATTATCCCAATGAGATTTTTCAGATATTGGAGCAAGAGGCCGGAATAATTATCGTCTGTGAAGAAATGAACCATGTCTACTGGGAACCCCTGGAGCCGGAGAGGCCCTTTTACAGCCTGGCGCGTAAAGTTTTAAGCCATCACGGTTTGGGGCCCATAAGCCGGAGGATAGAAGCCGTCCTGGCCATGACGGAATCCTATAAAGCCGACGGGGTAATCCATTTCGCCCACTGGGGATGCCGCCAGAGCGCGGGCGCCATACGCCTGCTGCAGGAGGCTTTACGGGAGAAGGGCATATCCTTCCTCAACCTGGAAGGAGACTGCATTGATCAAAGCAAATACGCTCCCGGCGCCGTGCGGACGCGCCTGGAGGGTTTTATAGAAATGTTATTAACCTAGAGGAGGTTGTAAACTGTGATTTTGACGGCAGGAATAGATATCGGAAGCCTGACAACGAAGGCGGTGGTAGTGGCGGACGGTCAGTTGCAGGGCGCTGCCGTTTTAAAAAGCAGCGTTGACGGTGAAGCTACCGCCCGCACGGCCTTACAGGAAGCCCTGTCCCGGGCCGGTTTTAAGGAAGACGATCTGGCGGGGATTGTGGCCACGGGTTACGGCCGCATCCGCGTTTCCTTCGCCCGGCGTCGCATCACGGAAATAACCTGCCATGCCCGGGGAATTTATCACCTGTGGCCCGACGTGCGCACGGTCATCGACATCGGCGGCCAGGACAGCAAAGTCATTCTCTTAGATGAAGGCGGCAGGGTGCGGGATTTTGTGATGAACGAAAAATGCGCCGCAGGCACCGGCCGCTTCCTGGAAGTTATGGCCAACGCTTTAGAAGTACCGGTAAAGGAGATGGGCCGCCTTTCCCTTGAAGCCGTGCAGGGAGCCAACATCAGCAGCATGTGTACCGTTTTTGCCGAAACGGAAGTCGTCTCCCTGGTGGCCGAAGGCCGCCCCGTACCGGAAATTATAAAGGGCCTGCACAACGCCATTGCCCAGCGGGTGGTAGCCATGGCCCAGAGGGCCGGGTGGGAAGAACCGGTGGCCATGACCGGCGGCGTGGCCAAAAATTTAGGAGTGGTAAAAAGCCTGGAAGAACAGCTGGGTGCCAGCATTCGCGTACCCCCAGATCCCCAGATCATCGGCGCCCTGGGAGCCGCCCTGCTGGCGGCTGAATAAAAATTAACTCAGGAGCGAAATTCATCCAGGCTGTCGAGGGCTTCCAGCATTTCTTTTTCGGAATTAAACTCTATTTGGCCGCTTTCTATCTTTTCCTTCCATCCCCTGGGTAAAGCTGTGACCTTTATATTTGTTACCCGCATTAGGGGCCCCAGGCTGCCTGCCGGCCCCTGATAAACAGCCACCATTCCGTCTTTAACGGCCAGGTGACGTTTGGGGGAATCTGTCGGACAGAGGCCGTCTATCTCCTGGGTGATGACCAAACGTTCACCCTCCCAGGTTATACGCCAGCCCTCGGACGCCGGAAAAAGAATGTGCAATTCCTCTACTCCGGCCCAATTCCATTTAACCCCCGCCGGTAAAGGAAGAGCTTCCCGATGGCCACAAAAACGATAATATTTTTCCAACCTCGGTTCTTCCAGTACCCGCGGTTCCAAAAGACCGGGCACCCTGAGGAGAACCGGATTGAGCCCATTGTTAACCCTTGCTTGCTGATAGGCTACAACAATACCTAGCATAAAGATTATAAAACCGATAATACTTAAGCGCCGGTAAGCCTTACGCAAAGGCGGCACCTCTCCTTCTAACAATAATTGCCACCTTCTAGCTTTACCGGCGCTTCCCAGTTTTATACCAGTTTATAACTCCACTTGCTCTAAAATATGGGCGGGAATATCGGCGTTGGTATAAACAGCCTGAACGTCATCATGATCTTCCAGACGGTCTACCAAGCGCATTACCTTGGCGGCCGTTTCCGGGTCGTCGATAGTTACCGTAGTTTGGGGTACCATGGCGATTTCGGCGCTCGCAATATTAGCTCCGGCCTCCTCCAGGACCTTTTTTACCTTCTCCATATCTGCGGTAGCCGTCTTGATCTCTATGGCCGCGGGATCGCTGTCATCGACGTCTTCTGCCCCGGCCTCAATGGCCTGCAGGATTATTTCTTCCCGCTTTTCTCCCACTGGAACTTCAACGGTAATGACCCCTTTGGCGTCAAACATCCAGGCCACACAACCGCTTTCTCCCAAACTGCCGCCGTTGCGGGAAAAAATATAGCGGATTTCTGAAGCCGTGCGGTTACGATTGTCTGTTGCGATATTTAACAGCATAGCTACGCCGCCGGGACCGTACCCCTCATAAACCATCTCTTCATACGCCGCACCTTCTAGTTCTCCGGTACCCCTCATTATGGCCCGCTGAATATTATCATTGGGCATATTTACTTCCTTGGCCCGGGCTATGGCCGCCTTCAAGCGCGGATTGCCTTCCGGATCGCCACCGCCCTGCCGGGCGGCGATAATAATCTCCCGGGCAATTTTGGTAAAAAGGCGTCCGCGTTTCTCATCCATTTTGGCTTTGCGGTGCTTTATATTAGCCCACTTGGAATGGCCAGACATCCTTTGCCCCCCTTTCCTTAAGCTGCCGTCAAAATTCTAGCATATAATCCTCCAATTAAGCAATAAGCCCCCGGCATTCCTGGTATATATTACCTCGCCAAAGACGTAAGTTTTATGTTAACTTTCTGCCTGTAATATGATAGAATTCATACAGTAACTTTTTCACCGCCGCGATCACTAGGGGAGGTGAGTTGTTGTTATCGCGGATGGTAGGAAAAAAATAGGGGGGAATTATTTTGCGGTTTAAGGTTAAAATTCCGACCGCATATTTAATTGCCTGCCTCGTCGTCACCGTTTTAGTTTTAACCTTCGCACCCCTTCCACCGGTGCAAGCCGCCACTTACAGCGGTAACTATTATGCCTTCCATTTTGCACCACTAAAATATTTATACTCTAGATATGCTCAACCGCAGCCGGCACCGCTGCCTGCCCCGGCACCAAAACCGGTACCAGTTCCGGCTCCGCAGCCTGAACCGCAGAACGAAAACTATCAGCTCCATGAGTTTGAACAGAAAGTCGTCGATTTGGTCAATGCCGAACGCGCCAAAGCCGGACTAAAACCCCTGACTTTAGACATACAGCTGGCCAGGGTAGCACGTCTCAAGGCCGAAGACATGCGGGACAATAATTACTTCAGCCACGAATCGCCCACCTACGGTTCTTTTTTCACCATGTTGCAGAAATTCGGCATTACTTACCGCACCGCCGGTGAAAACATCGCCGCCGGTTATCAGACGCCGGAGGCAGTGGTCGCAGCCTGGATGGGCAGTCCTGGTCATCGCAATAACATTTTAAATCCTAATTTCACCTCCATCGGCGTCGGCTATACGATGGGCGGCAGTTACCGGAACTATTGGGTTCAGCTGTTTATCGGCAAATAGTTAAGAACAAAAGCCCCTTTTAATCACGGCGGTTAAAAGGGGCTGTTCTTTTATGCCATTTTAAAGAGTTCGGTGCTCAAATAACGTTCGCCCGTATCGGGGGCGATGACCAGTACTTTTTTTCCTCGTCCCAGGGTCCTGGCCACCTGCAGGGCGGCATATACTGCCGCACCGGAAGATATGCCTACCAGCAGACCTTCCTTCCGCGCCAGATTCCTGGCAGTCATGATGGCGTCTTCATTGGAAACGGTTATGATTTCATCGAGTAAATCCGTGCGAAGAACCGACGGTACAAAACCGGCCCCGATGCCTTGAATTTTATGGGGACCGGGCCTGCCTCCGGAAAGGACGGGTGAAGCAGCCGGTTCCACGGCAATTATCTTTATACCCGGAATTTCCCTTTTTAGAACTTCGCCGACGCCGGTAATGGTCCCACCTGTACCCACTCCGGCCACAAAGGCATCCAGCTCCTTACCCATTTGCTCCAGGATCTCCCGGGCGGTGGTACGACGGTGGATTTCAGGATTGGCCGGGTTCTCAAACTGCTGAGGCATAAAATAATCGGGATTTTCCCGGACCAGCTCCTGGGCCTTTTCCACGGCGCCTTTCATACCCAAATGCCCCGGGGTAAGAATAAATTCCGCGCCATAAGCCGCCAGGAGCTTGCGCCGCTCAATGCTCATGGTTTCCGGCATGACAATGATTAAACGATAGCCGCGAACGGCGGCGATCATGGCCAAACCTATTCCGGTGTTCCCGCTGGTCGGTTCTACAATGGTGGACCCCGGTTTAAGCCTGCCTTCCGCCTCCGCGGCTTCCACCATACCGAGGGCTATCCTGTCCTTCACACTGGCCCCGGGGTTAAAATATTCCAGTTTTACATACACGTCCGCCCCGTTTTCCGCCAGGCGCTGCAGCTTCACCACCGGTGTCTTGCCAATCAACCTGGTAATGTCGTCGGCTATCTGCATGGTCATTCCTCCGTAAATTATAGTTTTCATATCGGAATTTATTATATTTTAATCCCCGGTTAAAGTCCCTGTCAAGAGAAAAGCCACTGCCTATCTCAAAGATTATTGCAGTGGCTTAAAAGGATGCCCGATAATTAATATCGGGTTATATGGCTTCGAGGAAGATTTTGTGATCGACCAGGGCCATTTCTTTAATGCGCGCACGGAAGATTTTCTTTTTGCCAAAAATATCTTCCATAAGGATGCCGTCTTCCCGGGGAATAATACGGTCAACGTTTTCAAACACCAGCTCTTCTTCTCCACCTTCTTTCAAGAAGTAGGCGTTGGCCTCACACATCTCTGCGGCAACCTCCTTCACAAAAGGTTTTTAGACGCCTCGCAAGGGCGTCGATCAAATGGGGCAGGGGCTCAGGCGTTACACCGATTATCTCAACGCCGGCCTTGTTTATAGGGAGCAGAAATTTGCGCGCCGGACTGGCGGCGATGGCCGCCGCTACGGCCGGCGTCACTTCCCCGAGCATGGCATCGGCGAGGATAATCGCCACCGAACCGGTTATGGCGTCCACCCGGGGAGCGTTATAGATAATGGCCCGTTCTCCGGTCGCTCCTTCATTGGCTCCGGCTTTTAACATGGCCACTGTCGCGGCCGCATTGGTCCCCAGGGCCAGGATTTCTACTTCCGGGTCCAGTTCTTCCCTGAGTTTAATGGTGATATGCCTGCCGATGCCGCCTCCCTGACCGTCCACTACGGCTATACGCAGATAAAAATCACTCCCTGGAGAAAATGTATCAAAAATGTAAAAAAGGGCCACTGAGAACCTTGTCGACTCCAGTGTCGACTCCGACCTCCTCGTGGCCTTCCATCCAGCGCGGTCTCCACACCGCTTTAGTATTTATTATTCGCCCTTAAATCTCCGATTCCTTCCTGGGGTTGCTAAAATTTTAAAATTGGGGTGTCCGCAAGATTCCCTTTAATAACTCGGAACTCAGGGAGATATAGGTCTGCGGTACGGGGCCCACGATTATTGCTTCGGCCACCGGTATAGTGGCGGTAACAAAAACGTCCTTTTTAAACAAAGGCGCTATTACCTGAACTTCGCTTTCCACATGAAGATAAATTCGGTGGCGCGTCTGGTTGATGCCGGCCGCTTCAAAAGTATCCCCTATGTCGACGTTGACGGTTCCCATAGGGATAAAGCGCAGGGGCACCGGCGGCCCGTAGGCGGCCAGCAATTTCATCCCCAGGATCTGGCCTAAGGGTAGATAATAGGTCTTGCTTTTTAGCTGGGTCAGGCGTTCCTGAATGGCCAGTTGGGCCTCGGCCTGAAGGCGGCTGATGCTTAAGGCGTCGGCCTGCATGAAAACTATTTGCCCGTTGCCGCTTTCCGGTTTAATCAAGTTGTTATAATTTACCTGGCCGGTTATTTTATCTAAAACAGCCCCCTGAATAGCGTCGGTGGCCGTCCACCGGGCCTGGGCATCGGCAATCCTCTCCATGGCCAGGTGCAGGCGCCATTCCAGCAGAGTAAGGAACACCAGCCCTGCCGCCACGGCTAGAAATACCGGCCCCAACGGTCGCCAACGCCCCGGCCGCCGCCACCGCCGCCGCAAAGCATACCACCCCCATATAGAAGTATACTCCCGGGGCGGTTAAAATGTGAAAATCTTTTATGAGCTTTAACCGCGGCGCAGGCGTACAAATTTGCGTTTACCGGCCTTAAGAACCGCACCGTCCCGAACTACTAACTCGGCATCGGGGTCGTCCAAACGTTGACCGTCAATTCTTACGGCCCCCTGGCGGATCAGACGCCGGGCTTCACTTGTACTGGGTGCTAATCCGGCCTGAACCATTAACCGCGGTAACCAAATTTGCGTCTCTTTAACCTCAACCTCCGGTATGTCCTGCGGCAGGTCGCCCAATTGAAAAACTTTGCGGAATTCCTCTTCTGCCTCCAGGGCCGCAGCTTCGCCGTGGTAGAGGCCCACTATTTCCCGGGCAAGGCGCATCTTCGCGTCCCGCGGGTGCAAAGTGCCATCTGCCAGGCCTTTCCTTATCTCTTCCAGCTCCTCAAGGGAAACTGTGGTCACTAGCTCAAAATAGGTAAGCATCAGCTCGTCGGGCAAAGACATGGTCTTTCCGTACATCTCTTTCGGCGGTTCATTGATGCCGATATAATTGCCCAGGCTCTTGCTCATCTTCTGCACTCCGTCAAGCCCGGGCAGAATTGGCATCATGACGGCCACCTGAGGTTCTTGACCGTATTCCCGCTGTAAATGACGGCCCATCAGGAGGTTGAACTTCTGGTCCGTCCCTCCCAACTCGACGTCGGCGGCCAAGGCGACGGAATCGTAACCCTGCATCAATGGATAAAAGAATTCGTGAACGCTTATCGGCCGGTTTTCTTGATAGCGCCGGGCAAAATCTTCCCTTTCCAGCATCCTGGCCACCGTTATTTTTGCCGCCAGTTGAATAAC
The DNA here is from genome assembly GCF_039233145.1 of Moorella humiferrea. Classification (NCBI taxonomy): domain Bacteria; kingdom Bacillati; phylum Bacillota; class Clostridia; order Neomoorellales; family Neomoorellaceae; genus Neomoorella; species Neomoorella humiferrea. The sequence continues at coordinate 1,776,986 of NZ_CP136419.1, forward strand.
GTCGGTAAAGGTTAAGTTTGCCAGCCAGCGGCTGTTAAAAGTCACTTCCGTACGGGCCGGATCCAGGACTTTAAAGATCTGCTCCTTATAGGTTTCGGCATTGGCGAGTACTTCTGCTTCCGAAAGCTGCCGCCTGGTTTCTGATTTGCCGGTAGGGTCTCCGATCCTTCCGGTAAAGTCGCCGATGATAATGATCACCTGATGCCCCAGTTCCTGAAACTGGCGCAGCTTCTGGAGCACCACAGTATGTCCCAGGTGAATGTCCGGTGCCGTCGGATCCAGACCCAATTTCACCCTTAAAGGTTTTCCCTCCGCAAGGGAACGCTCCAGCTTATCTTTAAGGTCTTCCTCCGGAATAATTTCTGCCACACCACGACGTATAATCTTAAGCTGTCGCTCTACTTCTCGTTGCAACCCCATCCTCCTCCACAACTCGGCTCTCTACTTTAAAGTTACTAAAAAAAATAACAGACCCGTTTAAGTTTAACATAAGCCATGACCGGCCTTCAAGCTCTTATCATTCCCCTGGGGGGAAAGCTATGTTATAATAAAAAGGCCGTAAAGGAGGTCATTGGCACGATGACATCCCCTAAAAAACGAAAACGCAAATTAAACGTCTTCCGCGTTTTCTTATTGATTTTTTTAGTGTTGGCCGTAACCCTGGCCGGTGCGGGTGTAGGTTTTGCCATCGGCATTATCCGTACCATGCCCGATTGGCAACCGGACAAACTCCAGCTGGCCATGACCACTTTTATATATGATAAAAATGGCCAGCTGGTCGAAGAGCTGCACGGCGAACAAAACCGCATTGTCGTCCCCCTGGAAAAAATCCCGAAAGATCTTCAAAACGCCGTCGTGGCCATCGAAGACGCCCGTTTCTACCAGCACCACGGCATTGATCTCAAAGCCATTTTCCGGGCGTTATGGATCAATTTGCGCAGCGGCGGTATACGCGAAGGCGGCAGCACCATCACCCAGCAGCTGGCCAAAAACGCCTTCATTGAAAATCCAGAGCGCACTTTACGCCGCAAAATCCAGGAAGCCATTATGGCCATTGAACTGGAACGTATGTATACCAAAGAAGAGATCCTGGAAAATTATCTCAACATCGTCTACCTTGGTCCGGGCACCTATGGAGTAGAAGCGGCGTCAAGGTTATATTTCGGCAAATCGGTGTCCGACCTTAATCTTGCCGAAGCGGCCATGCTCGCCGGCATAATCCAGAGCCCGGCGAATTACGATCCGCGCCATCACGAAGAAGCCGCCAAAACCCGCCAGGAACAGGTCCTTGACAACATGGTCAAGTACGGTTACATCACCCCCGAACAGGCAGAAAAGGCCAAGGCAGAAAAGTTGGAATACCATGAAGCCCCACAAACTAAGACCGAAAAATATCCTTATTTTATAGACGCCGTTATCGACGAAGCCGGAAGACTGCTGGAAAGTCAGGGAATAGATGCCGCCGAACTTTTCCGGGGCGGCTTGAAAATTTATACTACCCTCGATCCCAAGATTCAAACCGAGATAGAAAAAGTCTATGCCGATAAAAACAATTTCCCCGCCGGCAGCCCAGACCGGCAGATAGAGAGCGCCATGGTGGTCCTCGATCCCCATACGGGTGAAGTGCGCGGCCTTGTCGGCGGAAGAGATTATACCACCAAACGTGGTTTCAACCGGGCCATCCAGGCCGCACGCCAGCCGGGATCGACCATCAAACCTTTAGTCGTATACGGCCCGGCCCTGGAAAAGGGATACCCTCCCGCCTTTGTCATCGATGATGTACCTGTTAGTTTTCCCGGCGCATCCAAACCCTTCACCCCCGTCAACTACGACGGCCGCTATCGTGGCCTTATCAGCATGCGGGAGGCCATTCGTTGGTCGGTTAATATTCCCGCCGTCAAAATGCTCAATACCATCGGTATTGAAACGGGGTATGAATTCGGCCGCCGTCTGGGTCTGCCCTTAAAGCCCGAAGACAAAAACTTATCCCTGGCTCTGGGAGGCCTGACCACGGGGGTATCCCCCCTGCAGATGGCGGGGGCCTACGGGGCCTTCGCCAACCAGGGGATCTACATTGCACCCCATTTTGTCACCAGGATAACTGATCGCAACGATCGGGATTTAATCGTCAACAAACCCCAGCGCCAAGAAGTCATGAGCGAACAGGTCGCTTACCTGATGACCGATATGCTGGAAACAGTGGTCAGGTCCGGCACCGGTACGAATGCCCAGATCGGCCGGCCGGCTGCAGGTAAAACGGGTACCACCTCCCTGCCGGACACACCTGAATACCGTGGACTTAAAGGAGAAAAGGATGCTTGGTTTGTCGGCTATACACCTGAACTGGTGGCCGCCGTATGGATGGGTTATGATCAGACGGACCCCAAACATTATCTAAAAAACGTCGCCGGCGGCGGTTACCCGGCACTAATTTGGAAAAAGGTGATCAGCGCCGCTTTAAAGGATCAGCCGGTACAAGATTTCCCGCGGCCGGCCGGCATAATTTATGCCGACGTCGATGCCAAATCAGGCCTTTTACCAAGCGAGTTGACGCCCAAGGAATTTATAGTTAAAGAAATTTTTACCCAGAATATGTTGCCGACAAAGGTTTCCGACGTATGGGTGCAGGCCCAAGTCTGTGTAACTACAGGCCAACTGGCTTCCCCCAACTGTCCGGATGTTAAGACGGGTGTCTTTTTAAAACGTCCCGACAACTACAGCGGTTCGATAAAGCCCGAAGATGCCTATTTGGAAGCACCTACGGTGGTCTGCACCCTCCACGGCGGCGCCGGCAATGGAAAACAAGGATTGGTAAGCATCTGTACCGATCCGCGCCATGGGGCCGAACTTTTTTTGGCTAATATACCGAAAAAGGGAGAAGAAGGGGGTTGCCCACCCCAATACGTTAAACAAGTGGAACTGCCGCCGGAGAAAATCCCCACCAGGTATTGCAATCTGCCCGACCATCAATTGACAAAAAAAACATCGGGTTCGGCAAATGAAGAAACGGGCCCTCCTGCACCAAGCTTAACGGCCCGCCTGGAAGTAGGGCCCAACGTTAGCGAGCCCAAAGTCGTCTTGCAATGGGAATTCCCCGCAGGAGAAGGCTATCTTTTTTCCATTGAACGCAGCAGTCAGGGCACCGGCCGGCGAAGCCTGGCCATCGTTAGGGATACCACTTATACTGACACCGGCGTCAAGCCCGGTTTTACCTATCGATACCGGGTAATTGCCCTTGATGAGAAAAGCAATTTAAGCACGCCTTCCAATGAAGTAACCATTGCCATCCCCAAAAAATAGATTAGACCCCGGGCCTTCGACCCGGGGTTTTTTAACGACCGATATATACGATAGTAACGCCGCTACCTCCTTCACCGGCCCCGCCCAGACGATAGCTTTTGACCAGGGGATGCTGTTGCAGGTAATCCTTTAGGGCCTCCCTCAAGGTTCCCGTCCCTTTACCGTGGATTAAACGTACCTGGTTTAAACCCGCCAGCACGGCATCATCCAGATAGGCATCAACTCGATGGCAGGCTTCTTCTACCGTCAGCCCCCGTAAATCGATTTCCGGCTTGACTTCTTCGTGGCTTACTGACTTTACCGTCCAGCCCTTGCTTTCAATTTTTCCGGGTACTTTTCCTTCGCCTTTTATCAGCCGTAATTCCCTTATATTTACGTTTATCTTCAAAACTCCCACCTGTACCTGAACTTCCCTCTGCTCGTTGGGGGGACTCAACACTTTACCGGTCTGGCCCAGGGAAACGAGAAAAACGGTATCGCCCACCTGGAGTTCTGTCGGGGGTGCGCCGCTGTCGACCGGCTCATAACGGGCCGCCCCGGCTTCAATAGTGTCCTCCAGTTCTTTTAATTGCCGCTGGGCTTTATTGATCGCCTGCTGCCTGGCCCGCAAGTTTTCTTCTGCCAGGGCTTTTTCTATGCGGGCCATAATCTCCCTAACCTCTGCCTTGGCCCGCCTTAAGATGGCCCTGGCTTCTCGGCGGACCTTCTCCATCTCTCTCGCCGCCTGCTGTTGCCACTCCTCTTTTTCCCTGGCCAATTCCTCACGGACCTTTTCAGCTTCCCGGCGCAAAATTTCGGCCTGCTCCCTTTCCCGCGCGCTAACCCGTTTGTCTTCCGCCAGACCGGCTATCAGGCGGCTTATCCGCCGGTTTTCTTCACCAAGGAGGTTGCTGGCCCGTTCAATAATATCCGGGGCAAGTCCCAGGCGGGCGGCGATGACGAAAGCATTGCTTTCGCCCGGCGTACCGATGACGAGGTTGTAGGTTGGCTCAAGGGTTTCACTGTCGAATTCCACGGCGGCGTTTTCTACCTTTGGAGTGGCATAAGCATAGGCCTTCAATTCGCTGTAATGGGTGGTGGCAATGCTCCTCGCACCTAGATCGGTTAGGTAATCGAGGATGGCCATGGCCAAAGCCGCTCCTTCAGTGGGGTCGGTACCAGCGCCCAGTTCGTCCAGGAGGACAAGACTTCCGGCCGTTACTTCATTAATGATCTTAACGATCTGGGCCATGTGGGCGGAAAAGGTGCTTAAAGACTGCTCGATACTTTGTTCGTCGCCGATATCGGCATAAACGGCGGCCGTTGGGTCTACTTCCGTACCCTCGCCCGCCGGCAGGTGCAGGCCACACTGGGCCATAAGGGTAAAGAGCCCCACCATCTTCAGCGTTACCGTTTTGCCGCCGGTATTGGGGCCGGTGATGACCAGGGTAGTAAAATCTTCCCCCAGGGTGAGGCTGACAGGTACCACTTTCCCTTTCAGGAGGGGATGGCGGCCGCTTTTAATGCGCCAGCGTCCTTCATTGTTTAATTGGGGTTCTACGGCCCCCATCTCCAGACTCAAACGCCCTTTTGCCAGGGTAAAATCCAACTCCGCCAAGGCGTCTAGGGTGGCTGCCAATCCCTCCTTTTCGCGACCAACCAGGCTGCTGAGGTGCCTTAAAATAGCCTCAACTTCCCTGGCTTCAGCCGCTTTTAGGTGACGGAGCTCATTATTGAGCTCTACTAAGACCATGGGCTCAATAAAAAGGGTTGCCCCGCTGGCCGATTGATCGTGAATCAGTCCTGGAACGTGGTGGCGGTACTCCTGTTTTATGGGCAGGACGTAACGGTCGTTGCGTATGGTGTAAAGATTATCCTGAAGGTATTTCTGCATTTCCGTGGAACGCAGGAAAGTGTCCAGGCTTTCTTTTATCCTCTCCTGGATCTTTAGTATCTGCTGCCGCAAAGAATAAAGCCGCGGCGTTGCCTGGTCTACAACCTCTCCATCGGGACCGACGGCCTGTTCAATGGCCTTTTCCAGTTCACGAAATTCGCCAATCCTCTCTGCTATGGCGGTAATAATTGGCCGGCGACCTTCAAGACCCAGGAGATACCGCCGCACCCGCCGTCCATTCTTTAAGGTGGCCACTATCCGCAGCAACTCTTCCCCTTCCAGAATCCCGCCCACAGCCGCCCGGGCCAATTGCGGCCGCACGTCATAGATACTAAAGGGTAAATCGGGATAACGCCGCAGTACTTCTTCAGCTTCGCTGGTGGCTTTGATACGGCGGCGGACTTCCTCCAGGTCCCGAACCGGTTCAAGGGTCCGGACGAGCTCTACCCCAAGGGATGAAAGACATTTTTCCTCAAGGCGCAGCAGAACCTTGTCCAGCTCCAATTTCAAATACGTCTTATTCAACTAATATGCCCCCATCTCTCTTTCTCCGTCCTGATGATATCCGTCCCGGAATGTAAGATCAACAGTTCTACTAAAGCACTCCTCGGAAATAATGACCCCGGGTAATACCGCCCGGAGCCATCTTTTCTGCCTCCAGGGACAGCTCTGCGAGGGCTTCCCTTCCTTCCCCCCGGGCCACGAGGTCCAGGGCAGTCCGGTACAGGGACGTTACCCGCCTGATGTAGCCGGCAGGTTTTTCCGTAGCCTCAACTCGAACCCAATGAAAACCCAAAGAAGATATATCTTCTAAATGCTTAAGGAGATTTATTTCCTTGACGTTGTATAAATAAAACCGGCACTTATCATCGGTCGCAATGGGAAATACAAGTCCCAGACGATCTTTTAAACCATAGCGACCCTTAAGACATGGAGCGGTACATTTGCGGCCGGGCCTTTGACCGCCCAAACGTGCCCCCAGGACGCAGTGGGCGGAAATCATCAGGGGCAAAGCGCCGTGCACAATGAGTTCCAGGGGTAATGGGGATACGAGCCGGCGCAGTTGCTCCCGGTTCACCTCCGGGGAAAGGGTAACACCCTTTAATCCCGCCTCGGCCAGGGCTTGAAGGGACCAGCCGTTGAAGGCGTTTAAAGGATAATCGCCCCAACCGGCCAAGCCGTATTTCCTTAAAAGCTCAATGCCGCCGAAATTGCCGACAAGGATTAGGTCGGCGCCGGCATCGACAAGTTCCTCAAGCCGTCTGCCGACCCCTGCCACCTCCGTTTCATGCCAGATGCGCGGCAAGGCCGGTACCAGGGTTGCCCCCTTTATTTTTGCCTCCTCTATAAGATCACGCAACAGGTTCCCTCCAGGAACCCCGTGCCCCCGCCATATTTCACCTGCAAGATAGACGCGTTCGGCTCCCGCAGCCAAAGCCGCCCTGGCGCCTTCCGGGTCGCCCACCGCCACCGCCAGGCGCGGGGGCTCTTGTCGTCGCCTGCCGGTTCTTTCTCCGTCTGCCGCCTGCGGTGGCTGCCGGAGTTCTAATAGCCTTTTGCGGAATTCTTCTTCCGGGGGCACTCGCCGGGGCCACGCCTCAAGGCGCATCTGGCGCAGTTTTTCGATGGCCTCCCGTCGGATGCGGTTTAATTCGCTTAAAGGCACCATCAGCCGACCTTCCAATTCGACAATAAGGTGCCCTAATCGATAAGGTGTATTTCCCAGGCGCCCCAGGTGCTCCGCCAGGACGGCTTCGTTTAACGGATGGCGCTCGGCCGCTTCGGCGGCCCTGCTCGTTTGGGCCTCCGCCCGGTTTCCGCCGGGGTCGATTATCTCCAGCTTTAAAGGTTCTCCCTCCCGGGCATAAACTTTCATGGTTAGGGGCAGGCGTCTTTCTTCCGGAATGGTAGTAAAGGTACGCCTCACTTCCTGTAAAAGTAAGGCATCGCTCGTCTTAAAAATGCGGTCCCCCGGTCTGGTCGCGGGCGGTAGTTTTAAAGTAACGGTAGCCCCCGCCGGAGCAGAGTCTACCTCTCGCTCCCCCTGCCGGATGTGATGAACTACAAGGCCCTGATGGCCTCCTTTGCTCACCCAAACTTCCAAGCCGTCGCCGCGGCTTAAGGGGGCTTCCAGATGAACCTGAAAGCCGTCGTTCTGGCGCCGCTCCACCCGCCCTAAATAAAGCCCGCGGTTACTGGGGCGGCCGTAACTCATTAATTCTGCCCCCGGATTGCCGTCAAGATACCCTGGCGTAAAGTCGCGGTTAAAAATCTGGGCCACTTCCCTCTCTTCTTCGGTAAATACCTGAAAGTCTTCGGGATTGTTATAAAATCGATCAATAACTCGACGATATGCCCGGGTTACCACCGCCACATACTCAGGCCGGCGCATCCGCCCTTCAATTTTAAAGGCCTTGACGCCGGCGGCTATTAGTTCCGGTATGCGGTCCAGGGTATAGAGGTCGCGGGTACTTAACAGGTGTTCCGGCTTCTCTTCCAGTGCCCGTCCCTTTTCATCCACCAGCGTGTAGGCCAGGCGACAGGGCTGGGCGCACCGACCGCGGTTGCCACTCCGTCCCCCTACCATGCTGCTGAAAAGGCACTGGCCGGAATATGAAAAACAAAGGGCGCCGTGAACAAAAACTTCGAGCTCTATCCCCACTTTACTGCTAATGGCCTTAATATCCCTTAATGATAACTCCCGGCCGAGGACAACCCTTTTAAAACCGAGTCTCGCCAAATACTCAGCCCCGGCCGCGTTGGTTACCGTCATCTGGGTGCTGCCGATTAAAGGTAATTCGGGCATAATATTCCTTGATAAGTTGGCCAGCCCCAGATCTTGAACAATAATACCGTCAACACGGTTTTCTCCCAAGAAGTAGAGATAATCCACAGCCTCTGCCAGCTCCCAGTCTGACAGGAGGGTATTGACGGTTACATAAACCCGCACATCGCATTCGTGGGCATAAGCCACGGCATCCCGTAGCTCATCCCGGGAAAAATTCGCAGCCCCCTCGCGGGCGTTAAACTGTTTGCCGCCCAGGTACACGGCATCGGCACCGTTGTTTACCGCAGCCTTTAAAGCCTCGGGGCTGCCTGCCGGGGCCATTAATTCAACCCTTGTCATAAAGACACCTCAAAACATATTATACCGCCGAAAAAGACAATAAAAAATGCCGGTGGTAAAATAGCGCCACCGGCTTTAAAATCCAATAACTTATTAATTCTGTTCCACCCTGTGCCACACCCCATTTTCCGGTGTGTGCTTGACAGAAGTAAACCACTCCCAGTTGGACCTATAACAATTATAGCGTTCATCCAGGCGGGCATAGGCTTCGTTCAATTCCCTAATGGTAAGGAGCGGCAACCCCCGTTCATATTTTACCCTCGCCAAAACCTGTGCCATCTTACAGCCCCCCTCTACATTCTCCTTTTGTTAGGATTATTTTACCACACTTTTTTAACATTTGCGTCATTCTCCTGCTACAAGGTCGATTTTACCTTTTCAATGGATGAAAACCCCTCCTGAACGGTTTTTTGTATTTCCATTGCCGATAATATCATATAGCAAATTCTATGCCAGGATAATATAAAAGAGGACTTTCTCCTTTGAAACGCCTTGAGAAAGTCCTCTTTTTTATATTTATAGTTTTGTCGTCTTTATTCAATTTATTGAATTAGTAATTCCATCAAAGGAGTTATGGTGGCACTTTTTCTGTATCTATTTTTTTGGACTTCATTCGTAATTTTGTATTATTTTTTCGCCGGCCGCAGTTTATAACGTTTAATCATTTCATTCAGGGTGCTTCTTTTAAGGCCGAGGATTTCCGCCGCCCTCGCCTGGACCCACTGGCTTTCTTCAAGGGCCTGAACTAACAAGTTGATTTCATATGCTGTTACGGCCTCCTTAAAGCTCATTCCCTTGGTATAAGCCCAGCCGGAAGCGTTGGCGGACAAGTTGCGGAACTGGCGCGGCAGATCTCCCACTTCTATTTTTTTGCCCTCCGCCAGGATCACCGCCCTTTCGATGACGTTTTCCAGTTCCCGGACATTACCCTGCCAGTCGGCCCGAACCAGGGCGTCCATGGCCTCGCTGGTAAAACCGGTTATCTCTTTTCCTAAGCGGCGACTATACTTCTCTAAGAAATGCCTGGCCAGTAAGGGAATATCGTCCCGCCGTTCCCTTAGCGGCGGCAGCCAGATGGTTATAACATTTAGGCGGTAGAAAAGCTCCGGACGGAAAGCCCCTTCTTTTACAGCCTTCTCAAGATCGCGGTTGGTGGCTGCCAGAACACGCACGTTAACCCGGGTGGGTCGTGTCTCGCCTACTCTTATAAACTCTCCTTCTTGTAAAACGCGTAAAAGCTTGCTCTGGAGCCCCGGGCTAATGTCGCCGATCTCATCCAGAAAAATGGTTCCTTCATGGGCTTCCTCGAACAATCCCTTCTTGGCCGTCACCGCGCCGGTGAAGGCGCCCCGGGCATGGCCGAACAACTCGCTTTCCAGGAGCGTTTCCGGCAGGGCGGCGCAATTAATACTGATAAAGGGCGCTTCGCTGCGGCGACTGCGGTAATGGATGGCCCTGGCCACAAGTTCCTTGCCGGTGCCACTCTCCCCGCGGATGAGAACGGTGGCATCGGTTTTGGCGACTTTTTCAATCATACGATATACTTCCTGCATGACGGCGCTGTTACCGACCAATTGGCCGTACTGCCCCTGAAAAACCTTAAGTTCCTGGCGCAGGTTAAGGTTACTTTTTTCCAGCTGGGCGATGAGATAAGGCAGACACATGCGGTTTTCGGCCAGACCGTGATAAACGGCGATGGCCTTCTCCCGGCAGGATGAATAGCCGCAGGCGCCACAGTTAAGTTCATCTTCGGGGGTGAGTTTGCCCAACTCGGCAAGGATTTTTCGTATATCGGCCTCGGTTGGACGGGGGAAAAATACGCTTTTATCGTGAAATTCCCGGCGTAAATTGATAATATCGGGGTTTATCGGCCGCGGTGTTGCCTTTTCTAACCCCTGGCGGGTAAATTCGGCCACAATTTTGCGCCGGCGAAAGGCGGAGAATTTATTTTCCTGCATGGGCCCGTTTATACAACCTTTACAGAAGAGCATATCTACCATTTTGGGCATCATTTGTCCTTCATTGACGGCTTTTAAAAATTCCAGGCAGTCTTCCCGGCCCTCTATTACCAGTACCTGGTTGGCCAAAATGTCGGCGTCCACCCCCGCGCTCCTTAAAAGACCGCCGCCTACCGGGTACAAACGTCCTAGATAGGCCGGTTCGCTGTCGAAATCCATATTACCGCAGGAATTAACGTCGATCTGCCTGACGGCCAGCATTTCCTTTATTTCCAAAAAAGTCAGGACGGCGTCAACGGCCCCGGCAACTTCGTCTTCCTGGGCCTCCCCTTTTTTGGCCACACAGGGGCCTATAAAAACTATCCGGCTGTCCGGACCAACCTTCTTTTTAAGATACCTGCCCAGGGCAATCATCGGTGAAACAACGGGGATTAACTGGGATAATAATTTAGGATAATATTTGCTCACAAGGTTGACCACCGCCGGGCAGGGGGTGCTGATTAATCCCTGGCGTTCCCCGGCTTCCTGGAGGTAGCGGCGGTATTCAAGGGTGACTAAATGGGCGCCAAAGGCCACTTCATGGACCTCGGCAAACCCCATCTGCTTTAAAGCCGCCACTACCTGTCCGGGCCAGGCAGGATGGAACTCGGCCACGAAAGAAGGAGCCAGGCAGGCAATAGTCCTTTTTGTCGTGAGATACCCCTCCACTTTCTCTACCTCACGTTGCACTTCCTTGGCCTGCTGGGCACATACCTGGACGCAGTGGCCGCAGGCAATACAGAGTTCGGGGACAACCCTGGCCTGACCCTCCACTACTTTTATGGCTTTCACAGGGCAGTTACGAATGCAGGCATAACACATGCGACATTTACCTGTGATTGTTTTCACTATTTCCATTGTATACCACCCTTTGCCGTACCTTTTTTCTCTAATAATTATACAATACACCGCTTCGGATGGCGAGACAAAATTTTGAACTAAAAAGGACATAAAAAAGCCGCCTCATAAAAAGGCAGCAAAAAAGGAGGCGGTGTACGTCGTTTTCTTGCTTTAATTCTCATCAAAGAACAATTCATCAACAGTCAAACCGAAAAAATCAGCCAGTTTCTTCATGGTGTCTTTACGCGGGTAACGCCGGCCCCTTTCGATCATGGCATAGGCACTCTGGGTGATACCCACCGCCATCGCCACCTTCTTTTGAGTGAGGCCGCGTTCCCGGCGCAGTTGGTACATTTTTTCATTGCGCATAAAGTTCACCATATAGAGAAACTATTGCTAGTAATAATTTAATCACGTATCGCGATAATTGTCAAGTGCGAAAGCATTTTATCACATTTAGTGATAAAATATTGCTTATTATCACTTAGAGTGTTAAATTGGCAGTAGCTGGTGCGTGATATGAGAAAGTTTAGGGGTGTACTAATGAAAACATTGGGCGAAAGACTGACGGCTCTACGAAGAGAAAGAAACCTCACCCAGGCCGAATTGGCCCGCAGCCTTAATATGGCCCAGAGCACCATTGCCATGTACGAAAAGAATAAGCGCACCCCTGATGCTGCAACGTTACAAAAGCTGGCTGATTTTTTCAGGGTTTCTGTTGATTACCTGTTGGGTCGTGACGAATCCTCTCTACCTGCGGTATATGAAATCCAAAACGAAAAATTATCTAAAAAACTACCCTTCCTTAAGGAAACAAATAGCAATCCACACGAAGATCCTTTATTTCAATATCTATTTCAACGCCTTTCCGATCTTACTCCCCAGCAGAGGAAAAGACTCGCCCGCAGTTGGTATAACGCCTTAAAAAAAATCGAAAAGGAAAAGCCGGGGGACCATCTTAACGGCACCCCCGGCTTTGAACCTGAAGGTAAATGAAAATATCAGGCCAGATGGAATACACTGAAGTAAATCCAACTAACTATGGCGCCTACTACCGACATAGATAACCCCCATATCAACATATCCCGGAAGAGTTTTTGCTTGTCGGTTTTCGGACCGGCATTGGCATAGTATAGGGCCCCGGTGGTCGACAAAGGACTCATATCCGTCATGAAGCCGCAAACGGCGATTGCCGAAATGAGGGCCAATAGTTCTGACGGCGGGGCGCCGACCTTTTCTAAAAGCATCGGCGCCATGGGAATAAAGGCCGGGAGAATGACGCCCGTGGTGCTCGCGTAAGCGGATATCAAGCCGGCGATGAATCCCGCAACCAAAGTAATGGTAAAGGGTGTTGAAAATCTGGCGATGAGACTGGCGAAAAGATCCATGCCGCCGATCTGTCCCATTAAGTTGATAAGCACGGTAACGCCGCAAACAAAAAGGATGGCTCCCCAGGGCATTTGTTTGATGGCCTTGCCTTCGTCCGCCACTTTAAAAAACGAAAGGATTGATCCGATGAGAAACGCTCCCAGGCCGACGTCCATTTTAAACGCAAGGGCGCCAACGACGAAAATTATAATCCCCAGTAAAGTTATAAGTTGATTATGGTCGAAAGGCTCAACCTGGATCCTGGCCAGCGTCTCGCGCTGACCACCGTCCCCTTTTTTAAAAAGCCTCAACCCCCCAAAAAGAATATAGGCAATTAATGAAATTATAAAATAGGTGATTAACATATTAAGCCACAATTTCCATCCGATATTGGTCAAACCCATTTTGGCCGTAATCCCGGTGGTGATGATGCCGCCGATAGCAATGGGTGACATGGAGCCCGCCTGGCCGCCGTTGCCGGCGACAATGGACATCATCAAAGGGCTTATGCCTACCTCCTCGGCCAGTAGCATAGCCATCGGGGCCATCAGGGCGGCTATGACCGTAGGTCCCGGACCCATCGACGAGAGGATAAAGGCCAGGAAAAAGAATATAAACGGTAAAAGGGCGGTATTTCCCCTTACACCTTTAATGGTATATTTGACTATCTTCTCCAGGGTACCGTTGACCTGGGCCAGGGCAAAAAGATAAGTGCTCCCCGCCAACATCAGGAAAATATTAGTAGGATAGCCTTTGATAACTTCGCTAATTTTAACGCCGCCGATATAGCTTACCAAAAGGCTCAAGCCCAGAGATAAAGTGCCAATATTCAATGTCGTCACACAGCTTATGACAATAGCAAAAAGTAGCGCTATTAAGGATATAACCGGTAAAGACACTTTTCTCATTCCTCCTTTTTTACCTTTTTAAACTTTTATCTATTGCTAACCCACCCTTAAAAATCAGCCCACGCCGTCTTCACCTCCCACAAAGGTTCGTGCCATATTTTTATGCAATTTTCGTGCCACAAAATCCCGGGCCATAAAAACAAAAGGTTTGGCATTATCGTTTTAAATTTTTATGCGCCTTTCTATACCATAATGAAATACTCGGCTTTTCTTTTTAAAACACTAAAAATGTCCCCTTGCGGGGACGTTACATCACCCGGTCCCTTGGCCGCCCTTTCGATATTTATTTAGCTTACGCCACAGGGTTGTGCGCCCGATACCCAGACGCCGCGCTGCCTCGGCCTGATTGCCGCCGGTGGCGGCCAGAACCCTTTCAATCAACGCCCATTCGGTTTTATCGAGGAGATTCTGGCTTTCCCCTCCTAGATCCGCAATGCCGCTGGGAGAGAAGCTTTCCTCTTCTAGCATTTCCTTGATTAATCCCGCGGTGATTGCCGATTTATCGGCTAACAAAACCAACCTTTCTACCATGTTTTTTAATTCCCGCACATTTCCCGGCCAGGTATACTGCCTTAACAAATTTAAAGCCTGTTCCCCCACTGCCGGTATTTCCTTTTGGAATTTAATGCAAAAATCATGCAGGAAACTATAAAACAAAATTATTATATCCTCGCCACGGGCCCGCAGTGGCGGTATATTAAGGGTCAAAACGTGCAGGCGGTAATATAAGTCAGCGCGAAATCGTCCTTCCTGCACCATTTGTTTTAAGTTGCGGTTTGTGGCGGCAATAACGCGTACGTCCACGGGTAAGAGCCTGTCATCACCCAGACGCATAACTTGACCTTCTTCAAGGACCCGCAATACCCTGGCCTGGAGTTGACCGGACATTTCACCGATTTCGTCCAGAAATATGGTCCCGCCATGGGCAATTTCAAAAAGCCCAGGCTTCCCGCCGCGGCGGGCACCGGTAAAAGCCCCTTCTGCGTAGCCAAAAAGTTCGCTTTCTAACAAGTTTTCCGGAAGGGCGGCGCAGTTGACGGCCACGAAGGGGCCGTCCTTTCGCCTGCTAGCCCGGTGAATGGCCTGGGCGAACATTTCTTTACCGCATCCCGTCTCCGCCTGCAGGAGAACGGTGGCGTCGGCCGTGGCAAATTTCCTGGCTTTTCTTACGGCTTCCTTAATGGACGCGCTATCTCCCAGGATGTCGTCAAAGGTATAGCGGGCCACATGGCCGCGGTTCACAAGATTACGCCGTATTTTATGCTCCAGTTTCTGTATCTGTTGTACGTCTTGCAGGGTAATAATCAAACCGCGGATGCGGTTTTCGACTTTTATGGGGATGCCGTTAATTACAACTTGGCGTTCTTCTAGGGGCATGAGCACCCCCTTTTCCTCCCGGCCTGTACGCCGGATCCTATCTAAAAACGGCCAGGAAAAAATTTGGGTGATGGGAACGCCGATAACCTCATCGCGGGAGCGGCCCAGCAACCTCTCGGCCGCAGGGTTAAAGGTAGTAATTACCATATTCTCGTCTACGGCTATGATGGCGTCGGAATTAAAATCGACAATGGCCTTCATCTGCTGTATTTTGGCCTGCTCTTGCTCGTAAATCTTGAGGACGCGCCATGCCTCTTCCAAGGCCTGTAGGACACCTTCCCAACCGGAAGTTATCATTACGGCTTTAAGGCTATAAGCTTGCGCCAGGCGGGTGGCGGTACCTTTTCCTACGAAAACCTTCGCCCCTTCCCGCTTTAGATACCTGATGGCGCGCCGCATCCCCTTTATATCTTTTACGGCCACACCCATAATTTTTTCTCCCAAGATTTCGCCGATGGCGTTAAAACCCATTATAACTTCTTCTTCTTCCGCCACCCCCACCGGCGTCCCTTCCTGGCGGGCCTGCCAATAGGCGCGCAGGAGGTCGTAGCCGGTAACCGGAACTGAGACGACCGGAACTTCCAGGGCATTACGTATATATCGTGCCGTAAGGCCGCGGGAAATGATAACACGACTGCCGCCTTTAACCGCCGCCCTCGCCAGTTCCACTCCCTGCTCCAGCTGGCCGACGACAATATCTACTTCCCATTTGTTCTCCTGACAGATGGCCATGGCCATCTCCGCCAGGGATTGATAAGTAGCCACCATGGTAATGGCCGCCATACCCTCTACCCCCTCTCTTCAAGTTGTTTCGTTATAAAATAACGACCTTTTCATTTTGGTATACTACCCTTCCTCGACCCAATATCACTCCCGGCAGAATCTTTTATGGCATTAAATTTGCATATTTCGTTTATTGCCTGCCGGACGATTATAGGACAGGCAAAAACAACAGGTAAGGAAGGGATAGACGATGCAGACAAAAGCGGCGGTCTTAACTGCACCGGGAAACCTTGAAATTACAACAAGGGAATTAGAATTGGGCGAAGATGAAGTCCTGGTCAAATGCCATCTTACCGGTATTTGCGGCTCAGACAAATCGATATACAAGGGCGACCTGCCGCCCAATATCACTTTGCCCTTTTATATCGGCCATGAAAGCGGAGGAACAGTGATCGCCGTAGGAAGCAAGGTCAGGGAATATAAACCGGGGGACCGCGTTATGGTCTTCAACTGGTGCAATGCCTTTGCGGAATATTATAAAGTTCCCGTCACCGGATTACAACCTGCGCCGGCAGGATTAGATCCGGATATAGCCGCCCTGGGTGAACCCGTAGCCTGCGCCATGTACTCGGCCCTTACATGCGGCGCCCAACTGGGAGATACGGTGGTCGTCTACGGAATGGGCTTTGCCGGCCAGATCATCGCCCAGGCCGTTAAAGCCATGGGGGCCTACCGCGTTATAGCCGTTGATGTGGCTCCTGGAAAACTCGAGCTGGCAAAAAAATTGGGGAGCGATATAATCATCAATGCCGCTCTCGAAGATCCCGTCCAGGCAGTTTTAGATCTCACCGACGGTGTGGGTGCCGACGTCGTAGTGGAAGCGGCCGGCAGCGAAAAAAGCATGAATCAGGCCACTGCCATGTTGAAACACAACGGAATCCTCGCCCTTTATAGCTGGATTACCCAGCCGGTCACCCTCAACATCGGCAGATGGCATGATGATGCCCTGGAAATCAGAACGACCTGTCTGGTGCATCATACCCGCGAACAGCGTTACATCTGGACGCCCTGGGCTTTGAGACCGGTAATCCAGGGACAGATCGACGTCCGTTCATTGATAACCCATGAGTTCCAACTTGACCGCATCGCCGAGGCCTTTGCAGTGGCGGTTCAAGATCCGGGAGCAATTAAAGTGGTCGTACGGCCTTAAAAAAGGGGGAACCGGAAAATGCATCTTATTGTAGCCGACGCAGAAAGATGTATGGCCTGCCGCACATGCGAATTAAGTTGTGCCGTGGGCCGTGCCTCAATAAGCAAAAACCTCATTGAAGCGGCACGGGAAGCGCCCCTGCCCCGCCCCCGCGTTCAGGTGCGGGGGGGCGAAGGCTGGCAGATTGCCCTTCATTGCCGTCATTGTACGTCGGCGCCCTGTTTGGAAATCTGTTCAACCGGGGCCCTCCAAAGAGACGGGGAAAGCGACGTCGTTTTCCTGCAGGAAGACCGGTGCATCGGTTGCTGGATGTGCGTAATGGTCTGTCCCTTCGGCTTGGTGCGTCCTAATACCGAATTGGGACGGGCATGGAAGTGCGACGGCTGTTTTAATATGGAAGAGCCGTTCTGTGTCGCTTCCTGCCCGACAAAGGCGTTGACCATTAAAGATACAGAAGATGATTCCTTAATTACCGAGAAAATTGCAGTATGGGCCCAGATTGCCGCCGGAATCGGCAACCCATGGAAAAAGGAGGAAGTTTAATTATGAAACAGGTAAGGCGTAAAACCATCGACCCCCTTTTACCGGCACTAATTGAAGCTTCCCGTAAGACGGGTTTCGCCCTTGTGTGGGATCGTTACGAAAGGCAATTGCCCCAGGACGGTTTTGCCCGTCTGGGATTGAGCTGCTACGATTGCCTTCAGGGACCCTGCCGGCTGCATCCCTTTGGCGAAGAACCCCAAGTTACTATCTGCGGCCGTAGCAGTGATGATCTGATCGCAGGTTGGTTGCTGAAAAATATCACCCTGGCCAACTTCAAAAGGAATGCCCTGTTGCAGGAAATGTTTGAGGCCGCCCAGGCCAGAGGAATCTCCGAAGAAATCCCTTTTAAAGATAATACTTCTCACGGCAGCGAAATAGACATCCTTAATATGTGCATGGAAAAAGCATATACGTCCCTATCCTATGACGAAGCTATCATAGACCTCGCCCATCGCTTATGGCCTCGAAACGCCGGGGAGGATGCGGGTTATAAGGAGTATAGGCCGGAGCCTGAAAAAGCAAATGTCCTCCTTCATAACTGTTCTCCCCTTTTCATCGCCTGGCTTAAGGAAAAAATTCGGGACGCCGGTCTCAAGATGTCTCTATTATTGCTTGGCGGCGACAGCCTGTTCGAGTATTTGGATTTGCCCGCCATACCCACCAGCCGGTACGAAGCCGTACTCCTCAGCGGTTTGGTTGATCTGGTTCTGACTGGTGATTCTTTTGAAGGCTGTGGGCCTGGTAATTTGGCCAGAAACTTAAACATAAAAGTTATAAGCGTACCCTCTAGATTCAACGCGGAAGGGGCGGCTGCCGTCTGGGATACGATACGGGAAAAGGCCGCCAATCCTTCGCCTCGTACGGGAAACGCCTCCCTGGCGGCCTTCAAGAAACCCCAATTTAATTTTGATATGGAAAAAATCCTTGAGGATTTGGTAAGCGGCTATAAAAACAAAAAATACCGCGGTTTTTGCCTTCTGGGGGGCGGCAGCAATGTCAAGCATACGGGTGACGAGGCTCTTGCCTATCTAGCCAAAACACTAACGGCCAACGACGTTGCCTGTTTCGTCGCCGGCGACGCCCTTTTAAACCTCGCCAAATACGACGAAATAGACGGGGTGATCCCCTTAGGCTCCTTTTTTGCCATGGGGCGCGGCCGGAAACTGCTGGCGGAATTGGCCAGGCGGCTGGGATTGAGCCTTAGTGATTTACCGGCCATAGCCATCTATCCCGAGATGAACACGTCCATGGAATTGAGTCAGGCCTTCGGTATAGCCCGCCATGGTATCCCTACCTACATCGGCACTCTCCTGCCTATATGGGGGAGCCGGGATACGGCGGACCGTTTGCGGCGCGAAGGTTTAATCCTCGTCACTACCCCTGAAAATCCAGAAAAAGTGATAACCACCCTGGAACCGTTCCTGACGGCCAAGGGAATGTTCCAAGGGATGAAAGGGGCGTAATCATGAAAATCGACAGCCAAAAATGCGTCGGCTGCGGACGCTGCCAGCATTACTGTACGATGGGGGCCATATATTTTCGCCAGACCATGGGCAAGGTCCACGCCGCCGTGAATGAAGAAGAATGTGTCGACTGCGGCGTCTGCGAGCGCGCCAAAGTTTGCCCCGTCGACGCTTTGTATCAACCAATCCACGATTGGCCCCGCTCCATTCGCGGTACTTTCAGCAATCCTTTGGCCGAACACAAGGAAACCAAAGTACCGGGACGCGGTACTGAAGAAATGAAAACTAACGACGTCACAGGGCGTTATCGTCCGGGCTTCGTCGGCCTGGCAGTAGAAATGGGCCGGCCGGGAACGGGAGCCAAAATGCCGGAAATTGAAAAGGTAGTCATGGCCCTGGCGGCCTTGGGTGTAGAATTTGAAACCAAGAACCCCTTGACTAGCCTAATTGTGGACCGCAAGACGGGGAAAATGCATCCCGAGGCCATGAACGAAAAAGTACTTTCGGCCATAATCGAGATGCTCATTCCCCTGGACCAGGTGCCCCGGGTCCTCCAGGCGGTCAAGAAAGTGGCCGCGGAAATAAACACCGTATTCAGCGTAGATTTAACCAGCCGGGCCGATGAAAATGGTTTATCTCCCGGAGCCCTTCTCGCGGCCGAACACGGTTACAAGATATCAATAAACGGGAAAACCAATCTGGGCCTCGGCCGGCCCCTTGCCCGGGAGGTGTAAAACATGAGCCATACACTCCATCGTCGGGGAAATGAGGAAAACCTCAAAGAAGATATTATAGTCTTTGCCATGTCGGCCAAAGGAATAAATGATAAAAACTCGAAGGATAAGCTACAACATTTCTTACGCATCATGCACCGCCATCATCCCGTCAACATGGGGGATATGAAAACGGGCAACCTTTTCAGCGCCGGTGCCGAAAACATAATCGCCAACGTACAGGATACTTCCATCGTCCACGCCGTATTTACTTCTAAAGAAGAAGTGGCGAAGGTTATTAAAGAAGTTAAGGAAGCCGATCTGGGAATATCCGTGATTGTCAGCGGTATTATGACCGACGTGCACCAAATATGCGGCCAGGTAGGAATAAAACCCCATACGGTTGAACACTCCCTGGGAATTATGGGGAAACTCTCACGGCTTCCCGAGGATGAGCTTTTGCAGATTACCACCATGTGCGGCCACGGCATGGTTTCCAGTCGCCTGGCGCGCAAAATGTTGCTGGAAGTAAAAAGAGGCCGCCTTCAGGTCGAAGAGGCGGCGCAAAAATTGGCCTATCCCTGTGTGTGCGGGGTTTTCAATCCCGCCCGGGCGGCCAAAATTTTATCCCAGCTCGTAGATTTGTGGTGCCTAGATGAATTCTAAAGGAGAGAGGCCTGTGGGCAGAATAGTGATAATCGGCAGTAGTGCAGCCGGTCTGGCGGCAGTCGACAGGATCAGGGAACTGGATCCCGACGTGCCTCTGCTCCTTATTACGGCCGAAAAAGGTCAACCTTACAGCCGCCTGCGGCTGCCGGAATACGCCGCGGCCTTAATTGGTGGAGAAGAATTGTTAAACCGCCCGAAAGATTACTACCGGCAAAAAGGCCTTGAAGTTATATCCGGCAGAAAAGTCGTTGCCGTTCACCCCGGGGATCAAAGGGTAAAACTTGATAACGGCGAGGCAATACAATACACCAGGCTGTTAATAGCTTCCGGCTCTACCCCCGTGGATCTACCCTTATCAGGAACGAGACTGCCCGGCGTCTTCCACCTTTGGTCCCGGCAAGATGCTGAGGCCATCCGCAAATATCTGCCGGAAGTAAAGAACGTAGCCGTAATCGGTGCCGGTTTAATAGGGTTAAAAACGGCCGAAGCTCTGGTCCGTCACGGCGTAAACATCTATCTGGTAGAACGCGAAAAACAGGTCCTGCCTTCCCAACTTGATGAAGAGGCCGCACAGATCTTACAAAGACGGCTCGAAGAGGCGGGTATAATCACCTATTGCGGTAGACGGGTCACCGCCATCGCCGGAACAAAATCTGTTGAAGGGATAATCATGGAAGACGAATTTCTTCCCTGCCAGATGGTGCTGTTGACTGCCGGCGTCCGACCCAATATTTCCTTCCTTGAAGGTACAGGTATAAAGATAAAAAAAGGCATCGTCGTCGATCGACATATGGCGACGTCGGTGGCGGGAATTTGGGCCGCCGGTGATGTTGTGGAAAGCATCGATATAGTAAGGCGGGTTAACGATGTCAACGCCGTCTGGTATAACGCTGTGCGTCAGGGAAGGATAGCCGCAGAAAATATAATGGATGTTCCGTCAATATATTACGGTTCTATATCCATGAATTCTTTTCACCTTTTCGGCTTAAATGGCGTGGCCCTGGGCGATTCCACCGGTAGATACACCGCCGCAGGAAAAAGTCATATATATATGAAGACGGACGACGGGATATATGAAAAAGCAGTCTTTACCAGTGAAGGGAAGCGAATGACGGGTTACCTGGCCCTGGGGAAAATTGATAAAGCCGGTTATGCTTATTATCGTATATTACGCGATAATCGCGACTAACTTTATGTTCCCCTCTTTATTTCGCGAAAGAAAGGAAGGACGGCGGCGGCCATAACGCGGTAACCGGCCTTACTGGGATGGGCATCGTCGACAAAATACTCTTTACGCCCCCAGCCTGTAGCCGGATCAAGCAGGGGGTTGAAAAAGTCGATAAGTTTTAATCCTTCAATGGCGGCCAGCTGGCGAAAAACATTACGATATTCTGCCAGGAGGGCAGCCATTTTTTCTAAAAAAGATAAGGGAATATCTGACCCTGTCCGGCAGAGGGGCGGCGGCAGGCAAAGAACGGGTTTAATACCCGCCTGCAGGGCACTTGCCACCATTGCCTTCAGATTTTCCTCTACTTCGGCGGCCGTGTAGCCTACCCAGGCATCGTTGGTACCGCCCATGATGGTCACCACATGGGGCTTGAGCCGGATCACGTCATCATCAAAACGGGCCAGCATTTCTCCAGTTGTCTCGCCGCTTATACCCTGATTTTTTGCTACGAGTCCGGTTTCCCTGGCGGCTAGCTCCAGCCAGGAAGCCTCCGGCCCAAAGGGATAACCCCACGTCAGGCTGTCGCCCATGCCGACAATATCGATTTTCGCCATGAAACCCATTCCTTCCTCGAAGAAAGATCCGTCTAAAATTTTACGCTTATTAATGGATAAAGGCAATAGAAAAAGGGGATAGAAACCGGACAAACCCGGTCCTATCCCCTTTTTGTTTTTCCGTCCTAATATTTTCCCCTGGGCGTGTAATGGGTGTGGAGGAGGTGATGGGATTTTTCGCTTAGAGGCTTGCCCAGGAACTCGCGATACAGGGCCTGGATGGACGGATTTTCATGGGACTTGCGGATGGGCATCTGGGCGTCGGCCTGGTAAATGCCTTTAATCCGCTGTTCTCTGATTTCGGTAGTGGTGGGAATGGGCTGACCGCCGCCGCCGATGCAGCCGCCCGGACAGCACATGATTTCAATGAAGTGGTACTGCTCCCCAGCCTTCACCCGTTCCAAAAGCTGCCGGGCATGACCCAGGCTGTGGGCTACGGCCACCCGAACCTTGGTGCCTTCGATATCCACGGTGGCTTCTTTAATTCCTTCAAGGCCCCGGACATCATGGAAATCAAGGGAAGGCAGGGTTTTACCGGTGATCAACTCATAGGCGGTGCGCAGGGCCGCTTCCATCACGCCGCCGGTGGCGCCGAAAATCACCGCCGCCCCGGTGGATTCGCCTAAAGGATCGTCATACTGTTCTTCCGGCAGGGTCTTGAAGTCGATCCCCGCTTCTTTTATCATCCGCGCCAGCTCGCGGGTGGTGAGGACGTAGTCCACATCCTGGTAGCCGCTGTCCCGCATCTCCGGCCGCTGGCACTCAAACTTCTTGGCCGTGCAGGGCATGATGGAAACCACGACCATTTTGGCCGGGTCGATACCCACCTTTTGGGCATAGTAGGTCTTGGCCACGGCTCCGAACATCTGCTGGGGCGATTTGCACGTCGACACGTTGGGAATAAATTCGGGATAGAAGTGCTCCATGAACTTGATCCATCCCGGGCTGCAGGAGGTAATCAACGGCAGGGGACCGCCCTTGGTAAAGCGCTCGATAAACTCGGAGCCCTCTTCCATAATGGTCAGGTCGGCGGTAAAGTCGGTATCAAAGACCCGGTCAAAACCGAGCCGCCTTAAGGCCGCCACCATCTGGCCGGTGTTGATGCTTCCCGGCGGCAGGCCAAACTCCTGGCCAATTGACACACGGGTGGCCGGGGCCGTCTGGACGACGACGAATTTTTCCGGATCGGCCAGTGCCGCCCAGACTTCGTTGGTATAATCCTTCTCGTACAGAGCACCCACCGGGCAAACCAGGGTGCACTGGCCGCACTCTACACAGGGGATATTGAGCAGTTTATCCTGGAAGGCCGGGGCGATGACGGTGTCAAAACCGCGCCCTATGGGGGCGATGGCCTTTACCCCCTGGACCTTCTCACAAACGGCTACGCACCGCCGGCAGAGGATGCATTTGTCGGGCTCGCGGATAATGGCCGGGGTAGAATCGTCTATAGGGTATTCGCTCCTTTTTCCTTCAAAACGCACCTGCCGGATTCCCAGTTCCTGGGCCAGGGACTGCAGCTCACAGTTCAGGTTGCGGATGCAGGTGGGGCATTCCATCTTATGATTGGAGAGGAGCAGCTCCACATTCAACCGCCGGGCCATCCTCACCCTGGGGCTGTTGGTTTTGACCACCATGCCCTCGGCCACCGGAGCCACGCAGGAGGCCATCAAAGTTCTGGCTCCCTCTACTTCTACCACGCAGACCCGGCAAGCGCCGATCTCGTTGATGCCTTCCAGGTAACATAGGGTGGGGATGTGGATGCCGGCCTTTTCGGCGGCTTTCAAGATCGTCGTTCCGGCCTCTACTTCCACCGGGATATTATCAATGGTAAGTTTTACGGTGCTCACCTTGTTTTCGCCTCCTATCTTCCACCTATTCCCGCACGTCGCAACGCAGACAGCGCGACGCTTCGGCAACCGCGGCCTCCAGGTCGTAGCCCAGTTCCACTTCGGCAAAGCCCGCCAGGCGTTCCGTCACTTCCAGGCTGGGCGCCGCCACCCGCGGCGTCTTCTCCTCTATCACCGGTGCCGTCCGCTGGCGCTTGATTTCCATCTCCGGTACAATCACGCCGTCGCCGCCGAGGTATCGGTCGATGGCCGCCGCCGCCTTTTTGCCGGCCGCAATGGCCCCGATAACGGTATCCGGGCCTGCTACGCAGTCACCGCCGGCGAAAACCCAGGACACCTTGGTGGCGCCGGTCTTCTCGTCAGCCACTATTGTACCCGCCCGGCTCACTTCGAGGCCTTCGGGTATGCTCTCCGGATCAACCGTTTGACCGATGGCGGCTATGATTATATCCACCGGCATGGTGAATTCAGAGCCCTCGACGGGAACCGGCCGGCGCCGACCGCTCCGGTCGAATTCGCCCATCCGCATACGGATACACTTCACGGCAGTTACCTTGCCGTTTTCGCCCAGAATGGCAACGGGATTGGCCTGGCAGGTAATCTTTACGCCTTCCTTTTCCGCCTCGTGTATTTCTTCACGCAGGGCCGGCATATCGTCCTTCTGGCGCCGGTAAATGATGTGCACCTCTTTAGCTCCCAGACGCAGAGCCGAACGGGCGGCGTCCATGGCCACGTTACCGCCGCCGACGACGGCCACCACTTTATCCTTTAGGTCTAACACCTGGCCCAGGTTAAGCTGTCGCAAGAAAGTGGCTCCGGCATATACGCCCTCCAGTTCCTCCCCCGGGATGCCGAGTTTCTGGTCCTTATGGGCGCCGATGGCCACAAAGACGGCTTCATAACCCTGTTCTTTAAGGTCTTCCAGGCGGAAATCGCGGCCTAAAGCTTTGCCGGTCTTAAGCTCCACGCCCAGTTCCAGAATGGTATCAATCTCCGCCTGGAGGGTCTTCTTGGGCAGGCGGTATTCCGGAATTCCTACGGCCATCATGCCGCCGGCCACCGGCAGGGCTTCAAATACTGTTACACCGTAACCTTTCTGGGCCAGGTAATAGGCTGCCGTCAGTCCCGCCGGGCCGGCGCCGATTACGGCCACCTTTTTGCCGTTGGGCGGCGAGACTTCCGGTCTTGGCCGCTGGCCGTTGAGCTTCATGGCGTAGTCGGCGGCAAAGCGCTTGAGTTCGCGAATGGCCAGGGGCTGGTCAATCTTGGCCCGGTTACACTTGCCCTCGCAGGGATGGTTGCAAACGCGGCCGCAGACCACCGGGAAGGGGTTCTCCCGCCGGATAACTTCGTAGGCTTCGGCGAAGCGCCGCTGCCGGATGAGGTCGATGTATATGGGTACGTCAACGTTGGCCGGGCAGGTGTTCTGGCACGGCGAATTAAAGAGGGCGGCGCAGACGCTGGCCGGGCAGCGGTGATCGCGGATGTGGGCCAGGTATTCATCCCGGAAGTATTTAATGGTGCTCAAAACCGGGTTGGGAGCCGTCTGGCCCAGACCGCAGAGGGCCGTATCTTTAATCTGCTGGCCCAGCTCCACCAGCAGGTCGAGGTCTTCCTCTTTGCCCTGGCCTTTAGAGATACGATCGAGGATTTCCAGCATCCGGGTCGTGCCGATACGGCAGGGGGTACATTTGCCGCAGGATTCGTCTTTGACAAAATCCAGGAAGAACTTGGCCAGGTCCACCATACAGGTGTCCTCGTCCATGATGATCAGACCGCCGGAACCCATAATGGTCCCCAAGGCCGTCAGGGATTCGTAATCGATGGGGGTATTTAGATATTCGGCCGGGATGCAGCCGCCCGAAGGCCCGCCCGTCTGGGCCGCTTTGAATTTCTTGCCGTCGGGAATGCCGCCGCCGATGTCATAGATTACTTCGCCCAGGGAAGTTCCCATGGGGATTTCTACCAGACCGTTGTTGTTGATTTTTCCGGCCAGGGCAAAGACCTTGGTCCCCTTGCTCTTTTCGGTACCGATGCTGGCAAACCATTCCCAGCCCTCGCGGATAATGGTGGGAATATTGGCCAGAGTTTCCACATTGTTGATAACCGTAGGTTTGCCCCACAGGCCGGATACGGCCGGGAAAGGCGGACGCGGCCGCGGTTCACCGCGGCGGCCTTCGATGGAGGCCAGTAGCGCCGTT
This sequence comes from Moorella humiferrea, assembly GCF_039233145.1. Classification (NCBI taxonomy): domain Bacteria; kingdom Bacillati; phylum Bacillota; class Clostridia; order Neomoorellales; family Neomoorellaceae; genus Neomoorella; species Neomoorella humiferrea. The sequence continues at coordinate 1,802,927 of NZ_CP136419.1, forward strand.
TCTTCACCGCAGACAAAGGCGCCGGCACCAAGGCGGATATCGATATCAAAGTCAAAGCCGGTGTTAAAGAGGTTCTTGCCCAAAAGGCCCTTTTCTCGCGCCTGCTGGATGGCAATTTTCAAACGGTTTACGGCTATGGGGTACTCGGCGCGCACATAGATGTAGCCTTGACTGGCACCGATGGCGTAGCCGCCGATAGCCAGACCCTCCAGGACGGCATGGGGGTCGCCCTCAAGGATACTGCGGTCCATAAAGGCCCCCGGGTCACCTTCGTCGGCATTGCACACGATATATTTAACCGGTCCCGGCGAGCGGTGGGCAAACTCCCACTTTAAACCCGTGGGGAACCCGCCGCCGCCCCTCCCGCGCAGTCCTGACTTTTTAATTACATCGATTACCTCCGCCGGGGTCATGGTGGTGAGAACTTTCCCCAGGGCCTGGTAGCCGTCACGGGCAATATATTCATCTATAGATTCCGGATTTATAAGTCCGCAGTTGCGCAGGGCGATGCGCACCTGATGTTTGAAGAAAGGAATCTCTTCAAAGGCCTTGACAGCCGCTTCCGTCTCCGGTTGTTTATAGAGTTTACGCTCCAGCACCCGGCCCTTAACGAAATGCTCCTCCACCAGTTCCGGTACGTCTTCCGGGTGAACCTGGGTATAAAATACCCCTTCCGGGTAAACCATCATATTGGGGCCGAAGCGGCAGAAACCGAAACAACCGGTATCGACGACCTGGATTTCCTTGTCCAGGCCCCTTGCCTTAAGTTCCTTTATGAGGGCCTCTTTCGTGGCCGGGCTTTCCGAAGCCGTACAGCCGGTGCCGGCGCAAACCAGAACGTGGGCGCGATAAAAATCCATTTACTCTTCCCCCCTGTTAACAACCCATTCGCTGATAACAATACCGTTAACTATGTGCTGGGCGACAATCTGCCGCGCCTTGCTGGCGTCTACTTTGCCGTAGGTAACCCGCGGTTTCCCCGGCAGGATGACGTCCACCAACGGTTCCTGGGCGCAGAGGCCGATGCACCCTGTCTGGGTGACGGCAACACCAGTGAGGCGCCGCTTGCCCAGCTCATCCAAAATGGCGCTCATTACTTCCCGGGCACCGGCAGCAATCCCGCAGGTGCCCATCCCCACGACGATTTTGGCCTTTTGGTCCGCTTCGCGGAGGCGAATAGCCTCCAGCTGGGCTTCTTTAATCCTTTGCAGCTCTTCCAGGGACTTGATCACCAATCTTCACCTCCGTGTAATTCTGCCAATCCTTTATTGATATATCGCCGGACCCAGTCCAAAACCGGTCCGCAGTTTAACGGAACTTCCCCCAGGTGGAGCTTCAACCAAGATGAGGAAAATTGAAATTCTTTCTGTCCCCGACGGTGACGGTAAATTATGTCGGCTTCCTGTTCGCTGCTTAAAGCAGCCGCTATGGTGGCTCCCATATCCCCCAGGGGTGGTAAATCGGGATGCCCCAACTGCAGGGTGGCTACAACCCTGGTACCCTGTCCGGGTCGCGATTCCAGGGTCAAATCTCCACCGCATTGAGCCGCCGTAGCCTGAAAGAGGGGGAGCCCCAGGCCCAATTTGCGCGTCTTTCTGGTGGTATAAAAGGGGTCCAGGACTTGCGCCAGGGCTTCGGCCTCTATGCCGCGACCGTCATCTTCAACCTCGATGGTGATTAACCCCCGCTCCGTATCTTCGGTGATGGTAACGATAATCCGGCGGGCTCCGGCCGCTAGGGCATTTTCTAGAAGATCGAGAATGTGTAATGCCAATTCTTCCATGGCTTTACTGGTATTGCTTCAGCACTTCCACTGCCGTTTCCGGCTTCAGCAGCCCGTGGGCGCGCTTGTTGACAGTCATAACGGGTCCCAAGCCACAGGCGCCGAGGCACCGAACAACCTCCAGGGAAAACTTGCCGTCCTCGGTGCTGTCCCCGGCCTTGATACCGAGCTCCTTTTCCAAACGCTCCAGGATTTCCGGGGAACCCTTGACGTAGCAGGCCGTCCCCTTGCAGACGGAAATCTGGTATTTGCCCTTGGGTTTTACTGTGAAATGATGGTAAAAGGAGATGACGCTGTAAACCTCCGCCAGCGAAACGCCCAGGCCTTCAGCAATGGCCACTTGCACCTGACGGGGCAGGTAGCCGATAAGCTCCTGGGCCTTATGAAGTACTTCGATAAGATCGGAGGGACGGCCGCGGTGGGCGGCGATAATCTTATCGAGCTCCTCCCATTTGGCTTCGCATTGACAGGCTTCCATAACACAATACCTCCTTGAAAGAATGGTTTTTACAGAATACCGAACTCAAAATGTTATTTATCTGAAATTATCCCTTTGGCCTACCACCACCTTAAATTGCTGTCGTCTTAAGGATTGATGGAGTGACTTCAGATTGATTTCCTCCACGAAATCAAATATGGTAACCCGGCGGCCGATATCTTTTAAGTAATGGGCATCAGAAGCGATCGTCAGGGGCCAACCGGCCAGGGTCGGAAATTGCTTTAAGGCCTCATCGGGATATAGCAGGCCCAGCTCCATGGCCGCAAACGGCAGTCCTTCTGGTATTAACCCGAGGTGGCCCAGTAGGCCGTATGATGGCCGGTCCACATGGGCCGGTATACAAACGCCGCCACGCCCGCTTACCTCCCTGACCACCTCTTCCAACCCCATGTCGACACTTGTCAGGAGAAGCCTTTTTTCCCGTCCTATCTCCCTCCCGGCAGCATCCAAAAGCAACTGGCAACCGAAATACTCTTCCCGGTTTTCTTCGGCAGGTAGACGTTGGTATACTATTGATTGCCATTCCAGGGCCTCTGCCGCACTATTGAAGAGGCAAACCAGATGCACGTCTTCCCTTGTCTGAACTTCCAAACCCGCGAAGACTATAAGCCCCGTCCCCCGGGCGGCTTCCTGGACGGCCGCTATATTCCCGGCGCTGTTGTGATCGGTAACGGCTATAAGCTGCAGTCCCGCCATAAGGGCGGCGGCCACAATCCGGGGCGGCGTCATCTCTTCCCCGGCGCAGGGCGACAGGGCGGTATGGATGTGGAGATCGGCACGGTAGAAGGTCATAATTTCCCTGCTCACTTCTCATTAAGGAGCTGATAAAGCCGGCCGGCCATTTCAAAAGTAGAATGGGGGGTTTGCAGAAGGGGAAGGCCTTCTGCCTCGGCCTTGCGGCAAACCTCCGGCGGAATGCCCCTGCCGCCGGTGAATACCACCCCCGCTGCTCCGGTCAGAAGGGCAACGGCCACTACGTTCATATGGGTCTGCAGGGTCAGCCAGAGACATCCGGGCGTACCGTTGGCCATAAAATCGCTGATCAGGTCGGAACAGTAACCGCCGGTAACTTCCCTGTCCAGGGCCTTTTCCCCTGCTAATACTTGTAAATGCAGGCGTTCAACGATTTCCCGAAGGCGCATCTTCATCTCCCCTTTCCGGCCGGGCCATGGACGGCGGCAATTTCCGCGCCAGTTCCACCACCTCTTCCGCCAGGACCCGTACCCGCTCGCGCAGGACGAAAACGCAATCCGTATCCTGCGCCTCACCCTGGACGATATCTTCGGCAAGGGCGCGACAGCTGGGCGAGCCGCAGGAACCACAGTCCAGTCCCGGAAGCATGGCCTGTGTGGCTTCCAGGCGCCGCATCTTTTCAATAGCGGTGGCCAAATCGTCGTCCAATTGCAGGGCTGGCCGGGGATAAACCGGCTCCGCCCTCAGGTCTTTTTCCGTCACCGGGAGATCCATAGATCTTGACGGTAGGTCGCGGACCAGCTGCCGCAACTCCAGCTTTGCCAGGTAGGGATTTTGTACCATCAGGGCTCCGCCGACACATCCACCCGGACAGGCCTGGGCCTCGATGTATTCAATATCCTGGAAGTCGCCCGCTTCTATACGGGTCAAGACTTCAATAACGTGATGAATGCCATCGACCTCCAGGAGGCGCCGACCGCCAATGCTGGCGTTTTCGCCGCCGCTGTGCCCCCAGCCGTAACCGGTTGCCCCGGCGCGGGAGGGATATGGGAGGGCGGAAGAAAGGCCCTTGAGTATGTCGCCATAAACGGTCGCCAGGGGAATGACCCCATCGGGACCTACCCTTTTTCCCTGGGGCTGGCGCGCCGCCGTAATCTTAGCCGGACAGGGGGAAATAAAGAAGGTGCCGACGGCTTCTAACGGTAGGCCGGTGGCTTTCATCCCCTCCAGCCGGGCCAAGCGGGCTGCCAAATCAACGGGGGTGACCAGGGGCAAAATCTGCTCCACCAGGGAAGGAAAACGGACTTGTATTAGGCCTACTACTGCCGGGCAGGCCGGGGAAATAAGCGGCCTTTTCCCGCCGTAATTATCCAGGTAGCGTCTGGTTGCCCTGGCCACCATTTCCGCCGCCAGGGCCACTTCGTAAATGGCATCAAATCCTAAAGCCTTTAGGGCTCCCAAAATATGCTCAAGTTTAGCCTGACCGGCAAACTGGGAAACCACGGCCGGGGCGGGCAGGGCAATGCGATACCTGTAAGCGGCCAGGGCCGTCAAGTCATCGCCTACGGCGATCTTGGCATGGTTGGGACAAATGCGGATACACTCGCCGCAGTCGATGCAGCGTTCCTGAATAATCCGCGCCTTGCCTTCCCGCACCCTTATGGCTTCTGTCGGGCAGTGCTTTATGCAGTTGGTACAACCCTTACATTTATCCTCTTCCAGGCGAACGGAATGGAAATAACCCACCGCGCCACCGCCTTCAGCGATTATAAATAATTATATTAACAGTTGTCCCCTGCCCCGCTCCCGACTTTATCTCCAGTTCGTCGGCACAGCGGCGTATATTGGGAAGGCCCATACCGGCACCGAAGCCCATCTCCTGGATCTCCCGCGGTGCGGTAGAATAGCCCTCCTGCATGGCCAGTTCGATGTCAGGTATTCCCGGACCGTCATCAACGGCCGTAATGGTAATTGCCCCAGGAGTAATATGGGCCTTTAATTCACCACCGTAGGAGTGGATGATGATATTCATTTCAGCTTCATAGGCTGCAATGGCAGCCCTGCGTATAATCTCCGGAGGAAAACCGACCTGCTGCAGTACCTGCCGGATACGTGCCGCCCCGTGGCCACCGGCGAGAAAGTCACGCGCCCGCACGGGAAATGACAGCTTGAGGGACGGCATCTTATCCTCCAAGGAAATCTCCTCCGGTCGTTCCAAGCATTCTATCGGTCCTCCCCGGAACATCCCTTTAGGCCCGCCTGGAAGAGGCGGCCGCAGCTGTCATACATTAAAAACCTGGTCCCTAGAAGGGGCAAACCTACTTCCCTGGCAGCCTGAATAAGGCTTTTATCCGGCCTTTTGCCACGAACAAAAACGATGGCCGCGGCGTCGATCATGGTAGCCGTATGAATAACATGGGGATTGGTCAGTCCCGTCAACAACAGTATCCGGCCGCTGGCAAAGGCCAGAACGTCACTCATTAGATCCGAGGCAAAACCGGCCTCCACTTCTAACTCCAGCTTATCCATACCGGTAAAGACCTCGGCATTCAGGATGGCCTGTACTTCTTTAAGTTTCAGCGGCCCGACCTCCCCCAATGGTGAATTACTTCACAATAAATGGTAAAATAAACAGGCCCGCGCTAGACCCTTGATAATAGCTTACTTTTCACTTTCACTTTATCTTATGCTTGTGATAGTTCTTATGTGGATTTTATTCGCCATGAATTTTGATTTTCCTGCTAGGTCTTATAAAATTCTTATTTGCCGTTCAACATTTTGAACACTATTATCCGTCATTTTGACATCTTGTTTTTTGAATAATAACCACCTATTTGTCCCCCAAGCGCTCTGTAATAGCCTTAAACAAATCCATGGGTACGGGGAAGACAAGGATGTTGCTTTTATCGGAGGCGATCTCCGTTAGGGTCTGCAAATATCGCAGCTGTAAAGAAGCCGGCTGGGTAGAAATGATCCGTGCCGCCTCGGCCAGCTTTTCAGCGGCCTGGAACTCCCCGTCGGCGTGGATAATCTTAGCTCTACGTTCCCTTTCCGCCTCAGCCTGGGCGGCCATAGCCCGCTGCATACTCTGGGGTAACTCTACATCGCGTATTTCTACAAGGCCTGCATCAACCATTGTTTCCAGGGTTATCGCGCTCAAATATGGTTTGTATCTTTTACTTATTCCCCGCCTACCAGGCGGTAGCCGACTCCGGGTTCGGTGATGATATAGCGGGGCCGGGTGGGGTCGGGTTCAATTTTACGCCTGAGCTGCCCGATGTATACGCGCAGGTAATGGGTTTCTTCCTGATACCCCGGTCCCCAGATGGTGCGTAAAAGCTGGCGGTGGGTCAGTACCCGGCCGGCATTGAGGGCCAGGTTTTTCAGGAGTTCGTACTCAGTAGGCGTAAGCTTGATTTCCCGGCCGTCAACCGTAACCAGGCGGCGGGCCAAATCGACGGTCAAGCCCCCAACGGTAAGTACCGGTTCATCACCGTTCTGGGCCGCATGTCTTAGGGCTGCCCGCATCCGGGCCAGGAGCTCCCCCATACCAAAGGGCTTGGTGACATAGTCATCGGCACCGGCGTCCAAAGCCTTAATTTTATCATCCTCCTGCTCCCGTACGGACAGGATGATGATGGGCACCCGGGACCATTCCCGCAGGCGTTTAACTACCTCCAGACCGTCCATGTCGGGCAAACCCAGATCAAGAATAACTAGATCCGGGTGCAGCAAGGCAGCTTGCTGCACTCCCTGTAGTCCCGAAACCGCCTCGGCCACTTCGTAACCGTGGGCCTTCAGGGCAACCTTTAACAGGCGGCGGATAGGGGTTTCATCATCAATAATAAGGACGCGAGCACCCTTAGCGGTCACCCTGGCCACCTCCCCCTTCTGAAGGAACCGCACCCGGCGGCTGTTCGGCCAGGGGAAGAGAAAAATAAAAGACGCTTCCGCCCCCCGAGCGGGCCTCTACCCAAATTTTACCACCGTGGGCCTCAATAATCCCCTTACAGATGGAGAGGCCCAGACCCGTGCCGCTCACATGCCGGGGTGACTGCAAGCGGTAAAACTTACCGAATACCCTTTCCCGATCGCTTTCCGGAATGCCAACACCCCGGTCGGCAACGGCCACCTGCAACTCCTTTCCCTCCCGGCGCACTGCAATGTCAATTTTACTCCCGGGAGGAGAATATTTAACGGCATTCTCCAGCAAGTTGACCAGGACCTGTTCAATAAGGGTGAAATCCACCTTGACCAGGGGCAATCCCGGAGAAATGCTAACCTCCAGGGGCCGGTCCTGCAAGGTTTCCCGGAGCTGCCCCAGGGCAACACCGATAATATCTTCCAAATCGCACCATTCCAGTTTTAACTGCAGCATACCGCTCTCCAGGCGAGCCATGTCCAGCAGGTTGCCGACCAGCCTATTCAGGCGTCGCGCGCTCTCTTTTATAGTTTGAAGAAGAGCCTGCCGTTCCTCCGGATGATAGACCTCATCCCCTTCCAGGAGGCCGGTAACCGCGGCCGTAATAGAAGCCAGGGGTGTCCGCAGCTCATGGGAAATAGAGTTGAATAAAGCAGTACGCAGTTTCTCCGAGGCTTCCAGGTAGCGGGCCTGCTGGGCCTCTGCCGCCAGTTGCAGGCGTAAGATAGCCAGGGCTGCGAGGCTGGCAAAAGCCTCTAGCAGCCGGCGCTGCTCCGGCTCCAGGTGGCGCTCCGGATGGGTAAGCTTCACCCCCAGGACACCCAGGTTATTTTCATCTGCTTTCAGGGGCAGGTACAGGCCGTCTGCCCCCGCCAGGGTATCGGTTCCCCTGCCGGCAATCTGTTCGTGGGTAAAAACCCACCCGGCTACAGCGTATTCATTGTTGTCAAGCCATTTTTCGGGCGAGGAGGGCACAGTAGCCCGCACTTCCAGCTTGCCTGCAGCGTCGGGCATGAAAATAACGGCCTCGCCATCAACAGTTTCTGCTACCGTTTTAACTACGGTCTTTAATATCCCCTCGATATCAGTCTCCGCCGCCATTTTCCGGCTGAGGGCGTAGAGAGCGGCTGTCCTTGTTTCCCGGCGCCGGGCATTTTCAACTTGAATGTTAAGCCGGGTAGCCATGGTACTGGTGATAACGGCAACTACCAGAAAGATCACGAAGCTGAGCAAGTAGCGGAGATTATAGACAGTAAAGCTTAAAACTGGCGGCACAAAGAAAAAGTCAAAGGCCAGCGCACCCAGCACGGACGCCAGAATCGAAGGTCCCCGGCCCCAGCGGGAGGCACTGAACAGCACCGGTAACAAGTAAAGTAAAGCGATATTAGTAAAATCAAAAACCGGCTGTAAGATTTTATTGAGGACGGTAACCAGCATTACAGCCACCAGGACCCCGGCATAGGGCCAGGAAGAGACCCGCTGGCGGTAGCGCCATCCAATGGCCCGGTGGCCTTCCCTGGAACTGGTTCTTCCAGGTATGATATGCACGCTGATCCCCTGGCTACCGCGAATAATTTTGTCCACCAGCGAACCCCGCCATAGTTCCTGCCAGCGGGGGTGTAAAGGTTTACCGATGACAATCTGGGTGACGTTCTTACGCCGGGCCACAGCAAGCAGTTCTTCGGCAGCATCGTTGCCTGTTAAAGTAATTACTTCCGCCCCCAGTTCTTCAGCCAGGTGTAAATTCCGCGCCAGCTGGTCCCGCCTGTTTTCATCGGCAGGAAGGCGATCTGGCGTTTCCACATAGACGGCCAGCCATTCCGCCTTGAGGCCGGCAGCCATGCGCCTGGCTGTGCGAATCACCTGGGCGGAAAAGGGGCTGGGGCTGACACAGGCCATGACCCGCTCACCGGCCGGCCAGGGGCCGGCAATGCCGTGCAGGCGCATATAGTGATCCAGTTGCCCTTCTACCCGCCGGGCCGTGTACCGCATGGCCAGTTCCCGCAAGGCATTGATGTTCCCCGGCCGGAAAAACTTTTGCAGAGCCCGTTCGGCCTGGGGCGGTACGTAGACTTTGCCTTCTTTTAGACGTTCGATTAATTCTTCCGGCGGGATGTCGATGAGCTGGATCTGGTCGGCTTCCTCCAGGAGGCGGTCGGGAACGGTTTCCTGCACCCGGATGCCGGTAATCTGGGCGACGATATCATTGAGGCTCTCCACATGCTGGATATTTAAGGTCGTATAGACGTTGATGCCTGCGGCCAGAAGTTCTTCGACATCCTGGTAGCGACGGGTGTGCCGGGAGCCGGGAATATTGGTGTGGGCCAGTTCATCTACCAGTGCCAGCTGGGGGCGACGCTGCAGCAGGGCATCCAGATCCATTTCCCGAAAAACCTTGCCCCGGTAAACCAGCTCCCGGGGCGGTATGATGGATAATCCCCTGACCAGAGCTTCCGTCTCCGGGCGACCGTGGGTCTCCACCCAGCCGATGACCACATCAACGCCGTCGGCCTGACGCTCGTGGGCTGTTTCCAGCATGGCATAGGTCTTGCCGACACCGGCAGCAGCCCCCAGGAAAATAGTCAGCCGTCCCCGGTTTTCGGCCTTTACCTGGGCCAGCAGGTCTTCAGGATCAGGCCGCCGGATTTCGTCATCCCTTTCCATCACTTCACCCTTCCTTGCCTGTATGCCGCCGGGTCAGGCCAGTCCATCCCGGCGTCCAGGACGATTGGAGGTAAACATTTCCGCCCCCAAAGCCGGGGCACCGTTCAAGATGCTTTGCCAATTTTTAGCGTGTTAGTTTATCCAGCTCCAGGTTTAATTTTAGCACATTTACCCGGGGCTCACCCAGGATGCCCAATTGCCTGCCGGTGATATTCCTGGCGACCAGGGCGCGCACCTTGTCTTCCGGAAGATTCCTGGCCCGCGCCACCCGCGCTACCTGTAAATAAGCAGCCTCCGGGCTGATGTCCGGGTCCAGGCCGCTGGCTGAAGCGGTGACCAGGTCGGCCGGCACCGGTGCTCCGCCCGGCAAGCCGTTTACAGCACGAACTGCTGCCAGGCGCTTGGCTACAATCGCCACCAATTCTTTACTGGTCGGCCCCAGGTTGGACCCGGCCGAGGCAGCAGCGTCATAGCCTTCTTTGCCTGCTGCTGAAGGCCGGCCGTGGAAATAACCCGGACCCATGAAACTCTGGCCGATGAGGGCTGAGCCTACCGGCTGCCCATCGCGTGCAATGAGGGAACCGCCGGCCTGGCGGGGAAAAAGCACCTGTGCCAGACCGGTGACGGCTAAGGGGTAAAGAATGCCCGTTAGGACCGTCATTACCACCAGCATCCGGGCGGTTGTTAGAAGTTTTCTCGTCAAGGTCCCTCTTCCTTTCATTAGCTTGCAACGGCCACAGCCCCTTCAGGCCAGCCTCAAAGCCACCAGGAGCATGTCAATGAGTTTGATGCCGATAAATGGTGCCACCAGGCCTCCCAGGCCGTAGATGACCAGGTTGCGGCGCAGGATGGCGTTGGCCCCCAGGGGCCGGTAGGCAACCCCCTTAAGGGCCAGGGGCACCAGGGCGATGATGATCAGGGCGTTGAAGATCACGGCCGCAAGGATGGCGCTCTCGGGTGTAGCCAGCCTCATGATATTTAAGGCTCCCAGCTCCGGGTAAGTGACGGTGAAGAGAGCCGGGATAATGGCAAAGTACTTGGCCACGTCGTTGGCAATGCTGAAGGTTGTCAGGGAACCGCGGGTCATGAGCAACTGCTTGCCGATCTCCACCACCTCGATGAGCTTGGTGGGGTTGCTGTCCAGGTCAATCATGTTGCCTGCTTCTTTAGCCGCCTGGGTACCGCTGTTCATGGCCAAACCCACGTCCGCCTGGGCCAGGGCCGGGGCGTCATTGGTGCCGTCGCCGGTCATGGCCACCAGGTGTCCTTTCGCCTGGTAGTCGCGAATCAGTTTTAACTTGGTCTCCGGGGTGGCCTCGGCCAGGAAATCGTCCACCCCGGCTTCCGCCGCTATGGCAGCCGCCGTCAGGGGGTTGTCCCCGGTAATCATAACCGTTTTGATTCCCATACGGCGCAGCTCGGCAAAACGTTCTTTGATACCGCCTTTAATCACGTCTTTCAGGTAAACGACCCCCAGGACCCGGGCCCCTTCAGCCACCACCAGGGGGGTGCCGCCCTCTTTGGCCACCCTGGCAACTGTATCTCTAACCTCCGCCGGCAGGGAACCGCCCTGTTCCCGGACGAAAGCTTCAATGGCATCGGCGGCACCCTTGCGAATCTGCCTTCCCTCCAAGTCGACGCCGCTCATGCGGGTATGGGCGCTGAAGGGGACAAAGGAGGCTTTCAGGCTGCCCAGATCCCGCTCCCGTAGTCTAAATTTATTTTTGGCCAGGACTACGATGCTGCGTCCTTCCGGCGTCTCGTCGGCCAGGGAGGCGAGCTGGGCGGCATCGGCCAGTTGCTCTTCGGTTACCCCAGGGGCCGGGATAAAGGCCGTGGCCATGCGGTTGCCCAGGGTGATGGTACCGGTCTTATCCAGCAGCAGGACATCAACGTCGCCGGCCGCTTCCACAGCCCGGCCGGACATGGCCAGCACGTTACGCTTGAGAAGGCGGTCCATGCCGGCGATGCCAATGGCACTCAAAAGGCCGCCGATGGTGGTGGGGATCAGGCAAACCAGCAGAGCGATCAGGACAGGCACCGGGGCCGGGGCCCCGGAGTACAGGGCAAATGGTTCCAGGGTGGCCACTGCCAGCAGGAAGACGATGGTCAGGCCTATGAGCATGATGGTCAGGGCGATTTCGTTGGGTGTCTTCTGCCGCCGTGCTCCTTCCACCAGGCTGATCATGCGGTCGAGGAAGGTCTCGCCGGGGTTGGCAGTTATCCGTACCTTGATCCAGTCGGACAGGACGCGGGTACCGCCGGTGACGGCGCTGCGGTCGCCACCTGATTCCCTGATCACCGGAGCCGATTCACCGGTCACCGCGCTCTCGTCAACTGAAGCAATGCCTTCGATTACTTCGCCATCGCCGGGGATAATATCCCCCGCTTCTACCAGGACAATATCCCCCTTGCGCAGCTGTGATGCCGGTATCTGTTGCACCCTGCCGTTGACCAGTTTTTTAGCCGTAGTTTCGCTACGGGTGCGGCGTAAGGTCTCAGCCTGGGCCTTGCCCCGGCCTTCGGCCAGGGCTTCGGCAAAATTGGCGAAGAGGACGGTTATCCACAGCCAGGCGGCCAGCTGGATATTTAAGGCGACCATGGCGCGCCCGCCGGCTGCTAAATCCCGCAAAGTAAAAATAGTTGTCAGCAGGGCGCCGATTTCCACGACAAACATTACCGGGTTGCGCAGTTGCACCCGGGGATCGAGCTTGCGAAAGGCGTCTTTAATGGCGGGGACGATCAAAGCCCGGCTGAAGCTACCCCTGGACCCGGCCAGCCTGCTGGAAATATTAGCTTCCCTCGGCATAAAATTTTCCCTCCCTGCTTTAAAAAGTTTTACCCGCCAGCATCAGAAGCTGTTCCACCAGCGGCCCCAGGGCCAGGGCCGGGAAAAAGGTCAGGGCGCCGACGATGAGCACCACCGCCGCCAGTAAACCGGTGAACAGCAGGGTAGTAGTCTGGAAAGTTCCTGGACCTGGCGGTGCGGCTTTTTTCGCCGCCATACCGCCGGCGATGGCCAGAACCGGCAGGATAACGCCGAAGCGGCCGATAAGCATGGCCAGGGCAAGGGCGATGTTATAAAAGGGTTTATTAGCGTTTAAGCCGGCAAAGGCGCTGCCGTTATTGCCCGCCCCCGAGGCAAAGGCGTAAAGGATTTCACTCAAACCATGGGGGCCGGGATTTAAGATAGATGCCGTACCGGCCCTGGTTGCGGCCGCCAGGCCGCTGCCCAGCAATATGGTCGCCGCCGGTATAAGTACAGCCAGGATGGCCATCTTCATCTCCCGCGATTCGATTTTCTTACCCAGGTATTCCGGCGTCCGGCCTACCATCAGGCCGACGATAAACACCGTGAGGATGACAAAGATCAGCATCCCGTACAGGCCGGAACCAACCCCGCCAAAGACAACTTCCCCCAGCATTATCTGCAGCATGGGGATCAGACCTCCCAGGGGTGTCAGGCTGTCGTGCATGGCGTTGACAGCGCCGCAGGAAGCGGCGGTAGTTACAGTGGCAAAAAGGGAAGAGCTGGCGATGCCAAAGCGGACCTCCTTACCTTCCATGGCCGTGGGACCGCTCACCCCCAGGGCGCGGAGGGTGGGATTACCATAGCGTTCGCTGCCGTAAACTACCCCCACAGCCAGGACAAAAAGGAGCAGCATGGCGGCCAGGATGGCCAGGCCCTGGCGGCGGTTACCTACCATGTGGCCGAAGGTCACGGTTAACGCCGCCGGGATGACCAGGATGGCCAGCATCTCCAGCAAATTGGTCAAAGGTGTGGGGTTCTCGAAGGGGTGGGCGGAGTTGGCGTTAAAGAAACCGCCGCCGTTGGTGCCCAATAATTTAATGGCTTCCTGGGAAGCCACCGGGCCCATGGCCAGGGTCTGCCGGCCCCCTTCCAGGGTGGTCACCGTCAGGTAGGGGCTCAGATTCTGAATAACCCCCTGGGATACCAGAACCAGGGCGAAAATCAGGGAAAGGGGTAACAGTACCCAGAGAATGCTCCGGATGAGATCCTGCCAGAAGTTGCCGATGGTCTTGGCCGAGCGCCGGGCCAGGCCGCGGGTCAGGGCGACGACCACGGCGATGCCGGTGGCGGCGGAGAGGAAGTTCTGCACCGTCAGGGCGGCCATCTGGGTAAAGTAGCTCATGGTCCTCTCGCCGCCGTAGGCCTGCCAGTTGGTATTGGTCATATAACTGGCGGCAGTGTTGAAGGCCAGGTCCGGCGGTACAGCGCGGAAATGCTGGGGATTGAAGGGCAGTACACCCTGGAGGCGCTGGATCAGGTAAACAGCAACCATGCCCAGAAAATTAAACACCAGGAGCGTGGCAGCATACTCGCGCCAGCTCATCTCCCGGTCGGTATTCACTCCCGCCAGGCGGTAGATCAGCCCCTCCAGAGGTTTGAGTACCGGGTCGAAAAGGGTCCTTTCCCCGCTAAAAACCCTGGCCATATACCGCCCCAGGGGTACAGCCAGGAGTAACAACAGCACCAAGTATAGAACTATTTGCAGGATATCCGTAATTATTACCGCCATCTGTCACCCCACCCTAAAGCTCCTCGGCCCGCATCAAGGCATAGACCAGATATACCAGCAACGCCACGGCAACTAAACCACCGAGAATAAAATCAAACATAAACCTTCCTCCCCTGCCGCTTTATTTTACCCCGGGGTGAAATTCCCGCTTACATTTTCCCGCTTCTCCTGAACCTTTATCCTTCACTATAGCTTTCTTCTCCCCCCCCTGCCTGCTATCCCCGGACATTCCCCACACCTTCAATATCCTCCAGGCATTCCAGGTTCACTTTTTCTTAGCCCGGTTTCATGGTACGCGGTGGTGGCGCCGACCTCCGTGCAGGCTTATTTTATCTCCGTTGGCGATCAATTAGGTGTAAAGAAACAATCGCGGGGAGTAAAAAAAATATAAAGACGAAGGCAAAAGAAAAAGCCGCTTAACGCGTCCTTGAAATGATAAAAACCCCCAGCCGTGAGATGGCAGGGGGTAACGGTTGGGGGTAGCGGCACTAGAAATACAAATCCCTCTCCCCGGCGGCAATACGCTCCAGGCGGCGTTCGGTTTCGGCCCGGATAGCCGCATTTGGTATCTGAGCCAGGTGCTCCCTGATAGCCGCTTCCCCTGCTTCCCGGGTGGCCGGCCCGGCGTAGTCCAGCAGGTATTCTTTAAAGGTCAGGATGGCGTTGGGCTGGCACACATGCTGGATCTCACCGGTTTTGGCCAGGGCCATGAAGCGGTCGCCGGTACGGCCGCGGCGGTAGCATGCCGTGCAGTAGCTGGGAAGATAACCACGCTGGCACAGGTCGCGGATTACTTCATCCGGATGCCGGTGGTCGCCGATTTCAAACTGGGGCACGTCGTCGCCGTTTTCAGTATAGTGGCGGCCATAGCCGCCGACACCGGTGCAGGAACCGGCGCTAAGCTGGGAAATGCCTAAAGCCAACAGTTCCGTCCGCAGTTCCGGCGTCTCCCGGGTGGAAATGATCATGCCGGTATAGGGCACGGCCAGGCGAATGATGGCTACTATCTTCTTAAAGTCCTCATCGTTAACCAGATAAGGGAAATTATCCAGGCTAATACCGTAAGCCGGCCGCAGGCGGGGAACGGAGATGGTATGCGGCCCGACGCCGAAGGTTTGCTCCAGGTGCCGGGCATGGTAGAGCAGGCCCATAACCTCAAATTTATAATCATAAAGACCGAAGAGCACTCCCAGGCCCACATCGTCGATACCCCCCTCCATGGCGCGATCCATGGCCGTGGTGTGCCAGTCGTAGTCCGCTTTAGGACCGGACGGGTGCATGTAGGCATAGGTCGGCCGGTGGTAGGTTTCCTGGAACAGGATGTAGGTGCCGATGCCGGCGGCCTTTAACTGGCGGTAGGCGTCTACGGTGGTCGCGGCGATATTGATGTTGACCCGACGGATGTTGCCCCTGGCCTCGGTTATGTGATAGACACGGTCGATTACCTCCAGGACGTAGTCCAGGGGGCAGTGGACGGGGTCTTCGCCGGCTTCCAGGGCCAGGCGTTTATGCCCCAGGGATTCTAAAATGCGCACCTCCCGCTCCAGTTCCTCCGGTTCCAGACGGCGGCGTTCAAATTTGTTATCCCGTCGGTAGCCGCAGTAGCGGCAGTTATTAACACAGTAGTCGCTGAAATAGAGGGGGGCAAAGAGGACCATGCGCCGCCCGTAGATCTTTTCCTTTATTTCCCGGGCGGCGGCAAACATCTCGCGACGCACCCCTGGATCGTCATTCTGAAGTAACACGGCCACTTCGTAGGGCTCCAGGCCTTTGGCTTCCCGGGCCTTGGCAACGATGCGGGCAGCCTCATCTCTCGTTGCCCTTTTGGCTTCTTCCAAGTAGTCTTCTATCTCATCATGTTTGATAAAGTCGGCATGATAACCGCCCTGCATGGAAATTCCCCCATTCATAGTTTAATAATACTTAAGCGCTTTTCCGGGTTCTCTCCGCTTTCTCTCCGTCTTCACTCCGTTTTATGGTCTTTTGTTAAAATACCAGTTACCTGAACCCGTAGGGGCTTTAAGGTATGCCCCGGACCCCGCCCCAACCGCCGGCCCAAGGCACGCACCATGCCTTCCAGACAATGGCGGCAGTCTTCCGGGCCTTCATTGATGCAAATCTTATTGGGGTAGATCTGGTAATCAGCGCGGTAGCGGGTCGGGGTCAGGTTAGGCATGATGACATTGGCCCCCCGCTGCAGGGCGAGCTGGCGGCCGTTGGGGGCCAGGGTACCCACCGCTGTAGTTGCCGGTAAATGGGCATATGGTATGACCAGCCGGGCGGTAGCCACCACCCGGTAGGTGAGGTCCAGGCTCCCCGCCGGTTCCCCGCCCAGGGGCGTTGCCGGGTGGGGGATAAATGGGCCTAACCCTGCCATTTCCACATCCAGTTCCCGCAGGAGGATTAAATCGTCGGCCAGATCCTCCAGGGTCTGGCCCGGCAGACCGATTATATTGCCGGAACCCACCTGATACCCTAGTTCTCGCAGCCACTGGAGGCACTGGAGGCGTTCCTGCCAGCTCATGCCGGGATGCAGGCGATTGTAAAGAGCGGCGTTGGCCGTTTCATGCTTTAAAAGGTAGCGGTCGGCCCCGGCCTCCCGCCACAGGGCGTATTCATCCCGCGTCCTCTCCCCGACGCATAAGGTTACGGCTACCCCCAGCTTCTTTATTTCCCTTATTATCCCGGCCAGTACCGGGCCCGTATACCAGGGATCTTCCCCCGACTGGAGGACGATGGTGCCGTAACCCAGTTCCGCCCCGCGCCTGGCGGCAGCCACAATATCTTCCGGCATTAAGCGGTACCGCTGTAAATTAACATTGTCGGCCCGCAGGCCGCAGTAATAACAGCGCCGGCGACAGTAATTAGAAAACTCGATGACGCCGCGCAGATGAACCTCGTCCCCGGCCACTCGGGCACGAACGCTGTCCGCCAGCCGGTAGAGAGCCTCTTCTTCGGCGCCGGGGGCGGCGGCCAGCAGGTTAATAATATCTTTTCTGGTGAGTTCCGCTCCGGCAGCCGCTTTCTCTAAACTAGCGGCAAATTCCTTTCGCACAGCATACCTCTCCTCCACCGTCATCGATAAGCAACCCGTTCGTAAAGCCGCAGGCTGCAAAATTACAAGTTTCTCCTTCTTTACTTCTCTTTTCCCGTCAGGGCTGCCCGCACTTTTACCCCCGGCAGGTTGCCCAGTTTTCCCGTCAGGGCACCGATGGTGTCGGTGGTCCCGTCCACGATTAAAGCGATAACGGCCACGCCCCGTTCCCGGTAGGGAATACCCATACGGCCGACGATGCAGTCGCCATAATCACTGAGGATGGCATTAACGCGGGAGGCAATATGTTCTCGATTTTCAATAACTATACCCACAACTCCCAGACGATTTTCCATCCACATCCTCCTTGGCGTCTTTGTTTTTTATAGCCCGGCGTTTTCCTCCAATTCACTTAACCAACCAAAAAGCGCTTCCCGGTGCGGCAAACAACCGACAAGCGCTACAAACGAGTGCTCATGGTAATTCCCTCCTCCCCTGAGGCTCAGGTTGCCCCTTACCGCAGGATAACTTTGCCGCCCTCCCGCACCGGTGTATTTCCCCGTACGGTCAGGTTTGTTCTAGATCTATTTTGCACGATTAATAACCAAGATGCAACAAATTTTTCTATCCCTCCTGAAGGAATTTTTTACCCGGTGGCGAAAAAATATTCTTAAATAGAAGAAGCGGGAAAGGTGAGTGCGGATGGAAGAAATCCTGCAACAACTCCTTCAGGGAATGGAAGAGATTAAAAAAACATTACAACAACACACTGAGATCCTGCAGCAGCACACTGAAACCCTGCAGCAACACACTGAAATCCTGCAGCAGCACACTGAAATCCTGCAGCAGCACACTGAAATCCTGCAGCAGCACACCGAAACCCTCAACCAGCACAGCAAGCAGCTAGACTACTTGCAGCAAAGGCAGATTAGAATCGAAAACCGCCTCGACAACGAGCTCCTGCCGAAAATCAACGTCCTGTTCGACGCTTTTGAGTTGCGGGGAGATGAGATTGCCCAGTTACGGAAACACCTAGATGAACGCCTCGACGTAATCACCCTAGATATTAATTACCTGCTGGGCAAAACCGCCCGCCAGGAAACGGCCCTTATGGAATTAAGAAAGGCCAGGTAGTAAAGTACCCGGCCAGAGTTGGCTAATCATCGCCAAAACTGATGCCTATAGCCCGGGCCGTGGCCAAGAGCTGGTGATCCGGTGGTATGGTCCTGGGTTTACCGACGGCCTCTTCTAAGGTAACATGGGAAATTGTATTGCCCTGCAGGCAGACCATCACGCCGTGGATGCCCTTGACGGCCAGCTCTGCTGCCGCTACGCCGAAGCGGGTGGCCAGGACCCGATCGTAGGACGACGGCGAGCCGCCCCGCTGAATATGGCCCAGAACCGTCACCCGGGTTTCAATGCCGCTTTTTTCTTCGATTAGCTTCCCTACCAACTGACCAATGCCGCCTAAGCGTACCCGCTCTACGCTGCCCTCCACCTTACGCTGGACAACCAGTTCTCCCTCCGGGGACTTGACCCCCTCGGCGACAACGACGATGCTGAAAGGCTTACCCTCGGCCCGACGGGCTTCTATTTTTTTTAAAACGCTTTCAATATGCCAGGGAATTTCCGGTATCAGGATGACATCGGCCCCGCCGGCCAGGCCGCTGTAGAGTGCTATCCAGCCGGCATAACGGCCCATGAGTTCCAGGACCATGACCCGGTGATGGGACTCGGCCGTGGTATGTAGTTTGTCCAGGGCATCTGTGGCCGTCCTCACCGCCGTGTCGAAGCCGAAGGTCTGATCCGTGGCTGCCAGGTCGTTGTCGATGGTTTTAGGTATACCGATGACCCGTGCCCCTTTGGCCTTGAAATCCCTGGCCCCGGCCAGGGTACCGTCACCGCCTACCACGAGTAAAACCTCAATACCCATTCTTTCCAAACGTTCCACGGCTTTATCCGACATATCGCGGTAGGTGACAACGCCATTCTCTTTTATGGGAAAGTAAAAGGGATTGCTGCGGTTATTGGTCCCCAGGATGGTACCGCCCCTATGCAAAAGACCGGAGATGGCCGGCGGATCCAACTTGATGTAGCGACCCTCTACTACACCGGTATAGCCGTCGAGGAAACCGATCATCTCATAGCCGTACCTGTTGGCCGTTTTGGTTGCCGCCCGGATGACGGCATTGAGGCCGGGGCAGTCTCCCCCGCCGGTGAGGATGCCTAGACGTTTAGCCATGGATGTCTCACCTCTTCATCTGCCGGTTTCTTTTGAGTCTCGCCAGCAGCCGCTCCAGCTCCCAAGTGTTGACCACATTCTCCGGCTCCAGCCAACCACGCCTGGCGGTAAGGACGCCGTATTCCATATCCGCCAGGTGACCGGGATCGTGAGCGTCGGTATTGATAGCAATGGACACGCCGTATTCTTTCGCCATGCGAACGGCAGTATCATTTAAGTCCAGGCGGTCGGTGCTGGCGTTAATCTCCAAAATAGTCCCCGTCTCCGCCGCCAATTCGATTATCCTGGTCACATCCACGGCATAGGGACGGCGCCGCCCAAGCATTCTACCCGTAGGATGTCCCAGGATATCCACATAAGGATGGCGCAAGGCAGCCTCCAGCCGAGCCATTATCTGGCCTTCCTCCTGGCGGAAGCCAGAATGTATCGAGGCGATGACCAGGTCGAATTCCTTTAAGATTTCATCTTCATAGTCCAGGGTACCGTCGGCCAGAATGTCGACTTCGATTCCGGCAAGTATAGTAATATCTTCTAACTCTTCATTCAGGCGGGCTATTTCCTCCCGCTGGGCCTTTATCTGTTCGACACTGAGGCCCCGGGCCACCACCAGGGACCGGGAATGATCGGTAACCGCTATATAGCGGTAACCCCGCCGCCGGGCTGCCGCCGCCATGGCCGCTATCGTTTCCACCCCGTCGCTATAGCGGCTGTGCATATGTAGATCGCCGCGAATATCTTCCAGGGTAATAAGGCGCGGTAGATCGCCTTTCAAGGCCGCTTCTATTTCGCCACGGTCTTCCCTTAACTCGGGTACTATATAAGGTAAACCCAGGCGATGGTAGAAAACGGCTTCCTCCCCTTCCTTATCCCCCGCTACAGCTTCTATCCCCTTATTCTGGCCAATTTCTTTTTCATTATCCTCGGTCGAAATTGTCGCCTTACACAATGCTTCCTCTTCGGCCAGCCAGCGGGAGGTAACCAGCCCGATATCGGCGGCCCTTAATCCCCGGGACAAAGCGAGACGCAGCAAAGCCTGCCGGTGGGCTTTAGAACCGGTGGCATAAAATACCGCAGCCGTAAACTCTTCTGGAGGAACCATGATAATCTCAACCTTGACCCCGAGAACCGTCCGGAAAGACAGACGGTCCGGTTCCCTCGCCAGCACTTCCTTAACCTGGGGACAGCGGCTCATAACCTCCGCTACCTGATGGCCGGGGCGCACCGCCGTCACCAGGTCGATATCGCCCACCATCTCGCAGCCGCGGCGGACACTTCCGGCTACGGCTGCCTGCTCCACCCCGGGTATATTAAGGAGCTGGCTTTGGAAAATCAGGGCCAAGGGCCGGGCTATCCCCAGGGGTACCTGTTCTTTTGTCTCCCTCAACATCTCTATGCCCTTAAGGATGGCCAGCTCCGTTTTACTGCCCAGCCCGGGCAAGGTTCTGATGCGTTTTTCCCGGGCGGCCTTTTCCAGTTCTTCCAGGGTAGTTATGCCTAACCCCTGGTAAATCTGACGTACCGAACGGCTACCCAACCCGGGAATGGCCAGCATCTCCCTCAGCCCAGGCGGTACTTCCCGGCGTAAATTCTCCAGAAAAGTAGAACGGCCTGTAGTTAAAAGTTCGGCGATCTTTTTGGCCAGGTTTTTTCCTACTCCCGGTATCTCTTCCAGGGCATCCCGGGCCAAAAGGGAGGCAGCCTCTTCTTCCAGGTTTTCCAGGGCACGGGCGGCGCGGTGATAGGCCCTGACTTTAAAGGGCTCTTCTCCCTTTAATTCAAGCAAATCTCCCATTTCTGCCAGCGCCCAGGCTATTTCCAGGTTGGTCAACCCCGTTTCTCCTCCTGTATAAGCTTTACCAGTGTCTCATAATCCTGCTGAACTTTGTATAGCTCATCGGCTATATTCAGGGCGGCCAGAACAGCAACCTTAACCGGAGGATAATGGGGGAACTTTTGGTTGACCTGCCGCATCTTTTTGTCGACATATGAGGCCAGCTTCTGAATGTATTCCGGCTCTTCCCCCTTGACCACGTACTCCATGCCGTTAATGTTTACTGTGGTCCGGTTGGCATCATTCAAGTCTACCCCTCCCTCGGCCTGGTTGTGATTTTACAAACGCATATTCTTTTTCGCCTAAAGCCTTTGAAAATCCTGCCATGGTTTAAACTAGCTAGCGCAATCTGGCTCCCAACTGCTCTTCCAGGGCCTTCCATACCCTTTCCTGGGCGGCGTTAACTTCCGCGTCGGTAAGGGTGCGATCCGGTAGCTGGTACACCAGAGAATAGGCCAGGCTTTTATGTCCTTCAGGCACAGGAGCGCCGCGGTAGACATCGAAGAGGGTACATTCTTTCAACTCCCGCCCCGCAGCTCTGCGGATAGTTTCGGCCACCACCGCCGCCGGAATATCGTCTTTTACCACCACAGCCAGGTCCCTTTCCACCGCCGGGAAACGGGGCAGGGGATCGTATCCCACCTCCCGCCGGTTAAATTTCTCCGCCTGCTCCCAATCGAGTTCGAAAACGCAGGCCCTCGCGGGGAGATCATAAACCGCCAGAACATCGGGATGCAGCTCCCCTATAAAGCCCAGGGTTGTCCCGTCCTTTTTGATATTCGCCCCCCGTCCCGGGTGGAGGAAGGGGTAGTCCGCCGTTGCTTCCCAAACAACTTCTTTAATGTTTACCCTGGCAAGGATATTTTCTACAATCCCTTTTAAATAAAAGAAATCCATCTCCTCTGCCGGCCGGTTCCAGCTGCGGCCGGTGGATCCCATCACCAGTCCGCCCAGGCGTAGATGTTCTTCCGGCAACTGCCGCCCATGGGGCTTAAACACCCGACCTACCTCATATATGGCCACCGGCAGTACCCGGCGACTGGCATTCCGGGCGGTGACTTCCAGAAGTCCGGGCAAAAGGGAAGGACGTAAAATGCTCTGGTCCTCCCGTAAAGGATTCTGGAGTTTTACCGTATGTTTCCATTCATGTTCTTCGGGCAGCCTTAGATTATCAAGGGCGCGGGGACTGACAAAGCTGTAGGTAACCACTTCCGCAAGGCCGGCGGCAGCCGCCGCCTCCCGGCCCGCCTCTTCCCAACGCTGCCCAGGGGTTTCTTTTTTCCGGGCGGTGATATTTCCCGGCAATGACGCCGGAATCCTGTCGTATCCGTACAGGCGGGCGATTTCTTCGATTAAGTCTATTTCCTGGGTCAGATCGCCCCTGTTAGGGGGGACGGTAACCTCAAACGGCCCTTCTCCTTCAACTTCTAAATGCAGCCTTTCTAGGATCTCCTTCATGGTAGAGGAGGCAAGGTCCGTGCCTAAAATGAAGTTTACCCTTTCCGGCCGCAGAATAATTGTTGTCGGCTTATACTTCCTTACATATCTGTCCAAACGTCCCCCGGCCACCCTGCCGCCGGCCAGCTCGGCCATTAACTGGGCCGCCCGGTCGGCGGCTGCAGCCGCCCCTTCCAGATTGACGCCGCGTTCAAACCGCGTCGAGGCTTCCGAACGCAGGCCCAGCTTTCTGGAGGTACGGCGGATGGAGGTGCCGTCAAAATGGGCCGACTCGATGAGGATATTGACCGTACCGGAAGTGACTTCCGTCTCCAATCCACCCATGACGCCGGCCACGGCCACCGGCCTTGCGGCGTCGGCAATGATTAACATTTCCCTGTCCAGCTCTCGTTCCACACCATCCAGGGTCGTAATTTTTTCCCCGGCCGCCGCCCGGCGGACGATAATGGTATGTTGCTGCAGGAGATCGTAGTCAAAGGCATGTAAAGGCTGGCCCATTTCCAGCATGACAAAATTGGTTATATCCACCACATTATTGATGGGCCGCATGCCGGCGGCCCGCAGGTAGGCCTGAAGCCAGGCAGGGGACGGACCGATCTTTACGTCCAGCACCAGACGGGCCACATATCGGGCGCAGAGATCCGGAGCTTCAATTTCTACTCTGGCAAGCCCCTCAATCCCCTGCCCTTTTTCCTCCACGGTAATGGCCGGCAGACGTAACGGTGCGCCGGTAATGGCCGCAACTTCCCGCGCCACCCCTAAAACGCTCAGGCAGTCGGCCCTATTTGGAGTGAGTTCCAGCACCAGAACCACGTCGTCCAGTCCCAGGACAGCAGCTACATCGGTTCCGGGAGAAGCGTCAGGGGGCAAAGTTAGGATCCCTTCCCGGTCGGCCGGGGAGACGAGGCCGACATCCAGCCCCATTTCCTGGGCAGAAAGAAGCATGCCTTCCGAGGTCACGCCCCGGAAAGTCGCCCGGCGTATCTCCTGGCCCGCCGGAAGCCGCGCCCCCTCCAGGGCTACTGCCACCTTCTGCCCTTTAAACACATTAGGCGCCCCGGTTACTAGCTGCAATTCGCGACCGGCGTCCACCCGGCACACGACCAGGTGCTCGGCATTGGGATGGGGCTCGATATCCTTTATCATCCCGGCCACGACCCCCTGAAACCCCGGATGCAATTGTTCTATATTTTCTACGGCCAGACCGGCCATGGTGAGCTTTTCTGCCAGTTCCTCAGGCGACAGTTGAATATCTACGTACTGCTTAAGCCATTTGTAAGATACGCGCAAAGTTTTTCACTCCCTTAAAACTGCTGCAAAAAGCGCAGATCGTTTTCGTAAAACAGGCGCAGATCGTCAATGCCGTATTTTAGCATGGCCACCCGGTCCACTCCGAGGCCGAAGGCGAAGCCGCAGACTTCTTCCGGATCGTAGCCGGACATGCTTAAAACCCGGGGATGCACCATGCCGCATCCCAGAATCTCCAGCCAGCCGCTGTGGCCGCAGGTACGACAGCCGCTGCCGCCGCACATAACACAGGATATATCCACCTCGGCGCTCGGCTCGGTGAAGGGGAAGTAACTGGGGCGGAAGCGCAGCTGTACTTCATCGCCGAACATTTGCTTTACAAAGGCCATCAACGTCCCTTTTAATTCACCGAAGGTCACCCGTCTATCGACCAGTAAACCCTCCACCTGAAAAAACATGGGTGAATGGGTGGCGTCATCGTCGCGGCGGTAAACCTTACCCGGAGCGATGATGCGAATGGGCAACTGCGGTCGCCGCGCCTCCATGACCCGCACCTGGACGGGAGAGGTGTGGGTGCGGAGCAATACATCCTCGGTGATATAAAAAGAATCCTGCATATCCCGGGCGGGATGTTCTTTTGGCAGGTTCAGGGCCTCGAAGTTGTAATAATCGCTCTCCACTTCCGGGCCTTCGGCCACATCGAACCCCAAGCCGATAAAAATTGATTTTATTTCATTTAAGGTCTGATACAAAAGGTGACGGCTCCCCCGCGGAAACGGACGTCCCGGCAGGGTAACGTCGATGGTTTCTTTCTGAAGACGCTCGGCCAGTTCCCGGCGGGCAATAGCCTCCCTTGCTTCTTCAAGGGCCTTTTCCAGCTCTTCCCGCACCATGTTGGCCATCTGCCCTATCCGAGGACGTTCTTCCGGCGGGAGCTTGCCCATATTCCTTAAAACCCCGGTCAGTTCTCCTTTCTTCCCCAGGTACTGGATCCTTATGCCCTCCAGTTCCTCACTCCTTTTGGCGGCCGCCACCCGGGCCAGGGCTGCCTGTCTAATGGTTTCAATCGTTTCCAGCATCTGCTTCACCTCAAGTATCCCAAAATAAAAAGCCTTCGCCCCTTCGGGACGAAAGCTTAAACATGTCTTAATTAAGTACCACCCCAAGTCTCCGGCACCATCATGCCGCTCCCCTCTAACGGCGGGAACACCGGCGCGGCCTACTAACCTTTCAGCCTGCTGCTCCTGGGCGAACTTCACGCGGTCTTTCCCCGGCAGCGCTTCCAGTCCACGACGCCGCCTCCCTGTGGGTTCTGTACCGGCTACTTTGCCCATTCATAGCATTTAAACGCTATTAATATTTTTGTCTACTTCTATTGAGTTACCAATCTGCGATAAATAATATAGGCAGCCACAGAACCTGTCTTTTCAAACAACCTCCAAAAGAACTCCGCCGACAGGAACAACCTATCACGACCTTTCCTGGAGCTTTTGGGGGATAACCTCACGGTTAATTATAGCATAGCTCCATCAGTCGTGACAAGGCAAAAAATAAGGTTTTAAGCGCCCCAAGTCGTATCTCCCTTATTGTCCATGAAGGCAGCTTTATGGAACCTAGTGCCATAAAGGCGGCATTGAATTGGCCTTCGGCAGGATGATGTGGCCAAGGCTATTGGTGTAGAGAGGCTCATCACTTGTACAGCAAAGTTGCTATGGTCCCGATAAAACCCACAGCAATGGTAATTACGGCGCCGATAGCCCAGAATCTAAGGTTACTAAGCTTGTCATCCAGTTGATCAATACGCTTATTTAGTTTATCTTCGATAGCATCGATACGCTGGCTTAGTTTTTGCTCTACTGCATCAATACGCTGGCTAAGCTTTTGCTCTACTGCATCAATACGCTGGCTAAGTTTTTGCTCTACAGCCTCGATGCGCTGGCTTAGTTTTTGCTCTACTGCATCGATGCGCTGGCTTAGCTTTTGCTCCACCGCGCTAATGCGTTCTTCGGAATTTTGGTCCCCATCCCGGATTTCTTTCGTCAATTTTTCGTCGAGTCGGTCTATACGCTGTAAAAGAAAGAAAAACTCCGCTGATGCCATTGTACGTGGCGGTTCATTTGTTGCTGCTATTTCCCGCAAGCTTTCCTCCGGCATGGCGCTCACCTGCCTTCACCCCCATTCTAAACCAATATTTTCATCAAATCAACTTAATTTACCATTCTCAACTATATTCTCAATTAACTCATTCCCGACGTTGCCGGAGGGCCTCATAAAGAAGCAGAGCCGCCGCGACGGCGGCGTTCAAGGACTCCACCGACCCTACCAGGGGGATGCCCACGCGGGCCGCCGCCGCATCAAGCAATTCCCTTCCCGGCCCGTGGTTTTCGCTGCCCACGGCCAGAGCCAGGGGACCTCTTAAGTCCGCCTGCCAGAAAGTAATGGGGGCTCCCACGTCGGCCACCACCAGCTTTACCCCGGCGCCTTTTAGTTTCCGGATTAGATCGGCCGGTTCTACGCCGCTTACCACCGGCAGTTTAAAGGTAGCGCCCATGGCCGCCCGGACCACCTTGGGGTTATAGGGATCTACACAGCCGCGACTCAATATCAGTCCTGCGGCCCCGGCCCCTAGGGCCGTGCGCCAGATGGTGCCCAGGTTACCCGGATCTTGCAGGGCGGCGGCAATCATAAATACGGGCGATGAAGGAGACGAAACTTGTTTTAGCAGCGCCTCCAGCGGTTGTTCCTGTATGGGTGCTATGGCCACAATCCCTTGTGGAGTAACGGTGGTGCTGATGGCCTGCATCAATTCCTCCGTCACAGCAAAGCAGCGGCACCCGGCCCCCTGCAGGTCGGCCACCAACCGCTTACCCCGGAGAGTAGCAAAAACCTGCGGGCCGTACAAAACAACCTCCAAGGGTGTTCCAGCCTGCAGGGCTTCCTCCAGCAGGTGAATGCCTTCTATAAGATAAAGGCCCTTTTTCTCCCGCCATGAACGTTCCTTTAAGGAACGGGCCAGCTTCACATAGCGATTGTCCGGAGAAGTAATTTGCCCGGCTTGCTTCACAGCAGAATTCACCTTCTAAGAGTACCGCCTTATTACTCCCGGACTTAACTCTCCTGCAGCCTTTCTAAAGCCTTGTTCCGGCCCACCAGCACCATGATGTCGCCTTCTTCCACCACGTCGTTGGCCCCAGGGGCGGCTATGATTTGATTATTACGTTTTATGGCCATGACGCTGACCCCGTGCTGGGCGCGCAAATCCAACTGGCCCAGGGTTTTGCCTACCGCCTTGGCCGGGGCCACGATCTCGACAATACTGTATTCAGGCGACAGGTCGATATGCTCCAGGACGTTGCCGGAAGCAAGGGTATGGGCCACCCTGATGCCCATGTCCCGTTCCGGGTAAACAACTCTATCGGCGCCGATTTTGGCCAGGACTTTACCGTGGAGGTCGTTCAAGGCCTTGGCAACTACGCACTTAATGCCCATTTCCTTAACGATCAAGGTAACTAGAATGTTGGCCTCTACATTTTCACCGATGGCCACGACAGCAACGTCAACATTGCGAATGCCCGAGGCCTTTAAGGCTTCCTCGTCACGGGCGTCGGCCTGGATGGCCGTAGTGACCTCGTTCATGAGGGCCTCCACCTTGGCCTCATCACTATCAATGGCGATGACTTGATGGCCCATGCGTGCGAGGGTCCGGGCCACACTGGACCCAAAGCGGCCCAGGCCGATGACGGCAAACTGTTTCACGGCCCTGCCTCCTTTAGCCAATGATAACACCTTCTTCGGGATAATGTTTTATACCCTGACGGCCCAAACGCTGGGCTATGGCAAAGGCCAGGGTTAAAGGGCCAACTCGCCCGGAATACATAGTGGCGGTGATGAGAAGTTTGCCGGCCACCGTCAGTTGCGGCGTAAGACCCGCTGAAAGGCCCACAGTACCAAAGGCGGATACCGTTTCAAAAAGCACAATCTCCATTTCCTTTTGTTCCGTAATCAGGAGTACACCGGTTACGGTAACCACCAGCATCATTGATACCGCCGCCACAGCCAGGGCCTTAAGAACCATGCCCCGGGGCAAGCGCCGGCCAAAGATTTCAATGTCATATTTACCCTGAATAATCGACCATACAGCCACGGCGATAGTGGTAAATGTGGATGTCTTAATACCGCCTCCGGTTGAACCCGGGGAAGCGCCGATAAACATAAGGATAATGAGGAGAAAAAGAGTAACCGGACGTAGAGCGCCGATATTTAAGGTGTTAAACCCAGCCGTCCGGGGTGTAACGGCCTGGAAATAAGAAGCCAGAAGCTTTTCATTTAAGGGTAAAGGTGCCAGGCTCAAAGGATTAGTATACTCCAGGGCCATGAATAATATCGTACCCAGGACGATCAGCCAAAAGGTGGTGGTAAGCACAACCTTGCTATGGAGGGAAAGGCGCTGCCACGAACGTTTGGTATAAATATCGGCCACCACGCTGAAGCCCAACCCGCCCAGGATAATTAGAGTAGTAATTACCAGGTTGACCAGCAGGTCGCCCCGATAATCCATTAAGTTGGCGGAAAACAAGGAAAACCCGGCGTTGCAAAAGGCGGATACAGCATGAAAGATACCGAAGTAAAAGGCCTGACCCAAAGGAATGTCCCTGCTAAAACGCAGGCCCAGGAGAAGTGCCCCCAACCCTTCGCAAATAAATGTAAAGGTGAGTACGTATTTAGTCAAGCGCACGACCCCTTCTACCGTCAACTGGTTGAGGGCTTCCTGCATGAGGAGCCTTTCCTTCAAGGTAATGCGTTTGCCCAGCAGGAGGGCCACCATGGTGGACAGGGTTAAAAAGCCCAAGCCTCCCGTTTGGATGAGCAATACGATCACGATTTCCCCGAACAGGGAAAAGGTTGTCGGCGTGTCCACGGTATTAAGGCCGGTCACGCAGGTCGCCGAAGTAGCCGTAAAAAGGGCGTCCACAATGGAAACCGGTTGTCCTGTCTCGCTGGCAACCGGCAGGGCCAATAGTGTTGTACCCAAGGCAATGACCAGGGCAAAACCTATGGCCAGTATCTGGGGCGGCCGCAGACGAAAGGGCCATTCACGGATATTAGTCGTAGGCGTCACCTGCTTTTCTGCATTTATAACACTTATTTTTATTCCCAGGCAAAATCTTTGTCAAGATCAATGCTAAAGGCCAATTAGTTTAGAAAAACCAATTGGCCCTTCTTTTTATCATTCCCCTTATTCTTATGCTCCAAGACCCAATTTTTCTTTGGCCATATCCACCAGACGATTGAAAGCCGCTATATCGTTTACCGCCATATCGGCCAGCATCTTACGGTTGATTTCCACACCGGCCTTCTTTAATCCGTTTATCAAACGGCTGTAGGTCAGGCCCTGCATCCTGGCAGCGGCGTTGATGCGGGCTATCCACAGTTTCCGGAAATCGCCCTTGCGCTGCCGCCGGTGGGCGTAGGCGTAGGCCAATGATTTTATTACTTGTTCATTGGCCGGCCGGAATAACTTGGACTTGGCACCAAAGTAGCCCTTCGCCAGCTTTAGAATCTTTTTATGACGTTGGTGCTTGGTAACACCGCGTTTAACACGGGACATCCCTTAAACCTCCCTTTAAGCCTGATAAGGCAAGAGCCTGGCTATGCGCTTACGATCCGTGATATCCACTAAGGAAGGCTGGCGCAGGCGCCTCTTACGCTTGGGCGATTTTCCGGCCAACAGGTGGCTTTTATAAGCC
Source organism: Moorella humiferrea (assembly GCF_039233145.1). Lineage (NCBI taxonomy): Bacteria > Bacillati > Bacillota > Clostridia > Neomoorellales > Neomoorellaceae > Neomoorella > Neomoorella humiferrea. Next base: position 1,832,589 of record NZ_CP136419.1, read on the forward strand.
CTGGCGCGTTTTACTTTTCCCGTAGCTGTGACGCGAAACCTTTTGGCCGCGCCGCGGTGAGTTTTCATTTTGGGCATAATATCACCTCGAATCGAATTTCCCTTAAGCCTTGGGGGCCAGGATCATGACCATATTACGACCCTCAACTTTGGGCGGTTTTTCCACGGAGGCAAGGTCTGCCACCTGGTCGGCCAGGCGCTGGCACAACTTCATCCCGAGGTCGGCGTGGGCGATTTCCCGGCCGCGGAACATAACGGTTACCTTGACTTTATCGCCGTCCTGTAGAAAACGAATGGCATTGCGCGCTTTGACCTGGAAGTCATGTTCTTCAATGTTAGGCCGCAGCTTAACCTCTTTAATATTTATTATGCGCTGCTTTTTCCTCGCCTCGCGCTCCCTTTTACTTTGCTCGTATTTATATTTACCAAAATCCATGATGCGGCAAACAGGTGGCCGCGCATTGGGAGCCACTTCTACCAGGTCCAGGCCCTGTTCCTGGGCAATGCGCAGCGCTTCTCGGGTCGGCATAATACCCAGCTGCTGCCCATCAACGCCAACCAGGCGCACTTCCCGGGTCCGGATTTCTCCATTGACCCTTAAATCCTTGCTGATAATGCTTCACCTCCAGAAAAATTTACCGCCCAGTCAAAGACCTCCTTAAAAAATTTAAGCGAGTGGAATCCACCCGCCAAAAACAGACCTTTTACTGGGCAAACCTTACTGGCCCCGGGCCGTAAGGTGAGAAGCGGATGGCTTCTACTTCTTGGGAAAGTATAACATAGAGGTTACTCCGCGTCAATAATTAATTAGGTTTGTTGGGTTCAAAGTAAACTATCCTGTTTTTGCCCTGGCGTTTTGCCAGGTACATGGCCCTGTCTGCCCTGGCAATTAAATCATTTAAATCTCCAGGCCCACTACCAGGATACTCCACCGCACCAATGCTGACGGTTATTGTAACTTCTTCATGGTCAGGGATCATCTTTTGAGCGGCTATCTGGGTCCTGATACGTTCCAGGGCTATTCCTGCTTTTTCCAGGCTGGTACCAGGCAAAACGACCAAAAACTCTTCTCCACCATAACGTATTACTTTGTCCGCCGCCCGGAGGGCCTTCTTGATAATCAAGGCGGTAGAACGCAAAACTTCATCACCGGCATGATGTCCGAAACGATCGTTCACTTCTTTAAAGTCATCAAGGTCCAACATTGCTATAACCAAAGGCGTCCCTTTTTCCTGTGCCTCTTTTAGCAAGTTATTTAAGGTTGGGTACATAGCTATCCGGTTATATAATCCCGTAAGGGGGTCATGCTCAATACGATCTTTTAACTGGAGAAGAAAGGTATCGATGACCACTAGGATTTGCGCCAGGAATTCTGTAGCCCGATCGATATAAATCCACTGAACGGCGTCACTATCCCTTCTTATGCCCATCACTTCCCGTAGAGCACGGGTGTGTATATCAAGAATGTTAGAAGCCTGAACATAATAATCATCCAGATTTGCTGTTAAATCCTGATAAGCCTCCAGGAGAACGACTTCTGTTCCACCCTCGCACACATAGCGTTCTAAATAGTTTCTGTATGTATCGTAAAAAGCTTCGTGGATCAAGTTACCACCTCCTGCCCATAATAATGCTGGCATCGTCTTCTCCTATACCAAATTCCTCGAGGATGGAACAAATAATGGCCAAGCCATCATCCCACCACCATTGCCGGGGTAAGTTTCCCGGAAAAAAACTGCGTTTAATCCCATCTGAACAAGTTAACAGCATAGATTGCTCACCCAATTGTACCCTGCGCAAAGCAGGTACTATTCTCCGTCCACCAACAACTCCACTTTGGCCAAGAAGACAATCAATATCTCCCGGGTTTATTATCCAGGCGCGGATGTTGCCCACCAGTATGTATTCGAGAAAGCGTTTTTCCAATTTGCCCAGAAAGAGCGCACAGCCCCGCAGATGAAATGCGGTTGTCTCGATGTTGTGGAAAATATCTACGAGGCTCTCCCCGCCCTTCTCTATTACACTTTGAATTCTCTCTAAAGAACGATATGCCTCTTCCCCATGCCCCAGCACATCGACACAGGCCACCAACAGGCTATTTTCCTTATACCCGCCTATATAACAAAAATCCCCCCCAACGGTGCACCCATGGCGGGGACGCCAGCAGCCCCAGACCTGCCAGCCACTTGCCCCTATCTTATGCTGGGAATATAAAGTCAAAATTTGCGTCCCTTCTTTCCAGCTATGACTACCGTGCCTTTACCTACTTCTGAATATATAGCAAAGGAATCCATGAGGCGTTTTACGCCGGTAAGGCCAATACCCAAGCTGCGTTCATATGTAGTATAGCCTTTAGTCATGACCAGATCAATATCGGCAATTCCTGGCCCTTGATCAGAAGCTATTATTTCTAAATATGGTCCTTCCTTTTCTTCCGTCTTTTTTTTGAGCATAATCTTACCCTGGCCGGCATAACGATAAATATTGCGCGCCAGTTCGGAAACGGCCGTGGCAATCTTAGTGACATCGGCCAGGGAAAACCCCGCCTCCTGGGCTAGCTGTTTGGCCATTTGCCTGGCTACGGCGATGTCTTCTTCTCTGGTTATACGGATAAATACATCAAAATCATCCGCAGGGCTTTCATAGACCTTAGCGATATCAAACACAGCTTACCCAACTCCTGATTGGCTATCCGCTAAAAGCAGGGCATGCTCTAGGTCCCGGGCAATGGTAATATCTTGCAGCATAACCCCCATTTGAGCCAGGGTTAATGCCACCGGAGGTTGAAGGCCGCATAATACCGTCCGGCATCCCATCAACCGCGCCATGGCCGCCGTTTCGGAAATGGTGTAGGAAATATAGCTATCCATAATATCCACCATGCGTACATCAATAATAACCGCTCTAGCTCTGGTTTTTTCTATTTCTTCCAATATTTGCTGCTGCAAGAGGCCTACCGTTCTATCATCAAGGTCAATCTGAATCGGCACGAGTAAAAACTCATTTAAAGCGATTATGGGTACAACCCTGGAGTCACCGTAGTTAGATCTCAAGTTCTCCATCGTCTTCACTCTCTCTGCTTCCAGTTATAACCCGAGCTAACTGGCGACGTTTTTTCTTCTCATCAGCTATGATGGCGATACCCTTTCTCAAAGCATCTTCCAGATCCCTGGCAATAGTTACCATACGGAAATCCACCCCCAGTTTTACCAGGGTATGGGCTACTTCCGGTTTGATACCGGTCAAAATAACTTCAGCCCCTAAAAATCTAATGGCGTTAAACATTTCAATTAAAAATCCGCCCACGGCCGTATCAATCATGGGAACGCCCGTTACATCGACCAATACCACTTTAGTCCGGGTAGCGCTTACCCTGTCTAGCAGTCTCTCAGCTATGCTCTGCGCCCACTGGCTGTCTAGATTGCCGATCAGGGCCACGAGCAACATATCCGTCCATATACGAATTATTGGGGTTGCCAGTTCCGGAAGCATACGGCGTAGATTGGTGATAGTCTGCTCGTGTTCTTTACGGATTTCCCCACAAATCTTAATAATTGTAAAAAGCAGGTCGGTGATAGGCAGATCGGGATGGTTTTCAGCCAATACCTTTATTTTTTCCGTTAAAGCCTCCTCTCCAGTTTCAGCTAATAATAAGCTTAAGGTTTCTTTAAGTTGTTCTGGCTGCTTTTTGTCTTTATTGTCGGGGCTCAGGATCGCCGCTAAAAACTCATACCATAGCTTTTTCGTCTTGCCTGTAGCTGCCACTTCATTAATCAGTTCTTCTATTTTAATGTGGGCTTTAAACTCCATTAATTTCCCTCCAATTTCAGGTAATAATATCCACCTTCTAAAATAAATAGTGTTTATTTTATTCAATACCTATCACCTGTTTCCTGCTTCATATGCTAAATCATTTATTTTTGAAAAATTATATTACTTACTCGACCCCCTCACTCATTAACTGGTTTGGATTTCCTTGACAAGAGGAGTTCGTTAAAGTTAATATAAAAATTGGTTTAGAAAAAATAAATACAACTTCTCTACCGCCAAGGGCAAACTCGATCGAAAGACGGGGACGCAAAGCCACGGGCCTAAATCTCTTTTTTGAGATACGGCAGCCGGGTTTCCGGTAGGATGCTGTAGGATGGTGCCAGGCTAGTAAAATACGTATGTAGTTGCCTGGTTTTTATTTAGGCTTTTTTCATTTAATAATCTGTCTTTTGTTACGGTAGAGCAAGGTGCCTTTCTAAAAAGGCGATGACTGGTATGGATAACTGGCGAGGGCACCAGTATTGGGCTGCAGTTAAAGACGGTAAACTTATAATCGAGCATCCTGAAGGTGAGCCATATTCATATCGGGAGCTATACCTATATAACCCGCGGTTACGAACAGTATATAAAATTTCGATTAAACCCAGAGAGTGGAATAGATATCATTCCAATACACGCGGCCGAAATCTATTCGCCAGACCGATATATGGAAAAAAACGCCGAGAGGCAGATACGAGGTACCAGGTAGCCTGGGGAAAGGCTTAAAAAGAGCCGAAAGGAGACAAAAAATGCCTGACAACTATACCCCCAATATAGCCACTATTTCTCCTACAACCAGCCTAGGGGAGGCCATCGCCACCATTATTAATACCGGTAGTTTCGTTTTAAAGATTGCCGGCGCAGGAGATAACCCCGAAGGATGGCTCAATTACCTCGACATATTAAAAATCATTCAGGACGCCCCTGAAGGCGCGACCCTAAGGGCGCGTCGGATTAAGGATTACATACACCCGGATAACAATGCGCACGATCTGTATTCAGTCGAAAAACTCCTGGCCCAGGCCCTGGAAAATCACGCCAGGGAACAGGAATTGCGTCTGGTGCTTGAAGAGCTCATCAATGTAGTAATTGCCGAGGCGCCGGTGGGCTTGGCCTTTTTGAACCCCCAGGGCGAAATCCTGCATCTCAACTCCCTGGCGGAACAACTATTGCAAGCGGCTTCCCTCAGCTGTGTCGATTTAATAAAAATGGCGAATAACAATGAAACGAAAACCATCAGGGCTAATAGTCGCACCTACAAATTGTGGGTGGTCAAGTCCGGAAAAGAAAAAGCCCCCGGGTATTTAGCTATTTTCGTCGATGTAACTACCGAACAGCAGCTCGTAGAAAAAGTAAAATATGCCCAGCAGGAGGCCGAAATGGCGCTGGCCACCCTCCTTCCCGATCAGCGGGTGGAAGCCAGATTGCGAGCCATTGTAGAATATATGGACGAATACGACTCGGCGACGGGAAGGATCAAAATCACCGGTGTGATTCGGGAAGGCGTGTATCGTCATGTAATCAACATCCTGCGCCTGATAGCCGAACTCTCCAAACAGGGGCTTACCGAGCTGCCGGGCATAGATAAAGATGTCCTCGTTCAGGCGGCGATATTCCACGACCTGGCCAAGGTGCAGCCTTACTTACACCCGGGGGATGTCGTGGACCCGCAGGAAGTTTTTGAGCCCGGCTATGTGCACGCCTTCCGCAGCGCTTCCATGGCCAGGGGAATCTACAACATAGACGAGCGGACGGTTAATCTCATAAAATATCACCACCATGAAGAAAACGACCTGCCGGCAGAGTATCCCCTCTACCTCCTGCCCATGTACCGCCTCTTCCGGCTCCTAGACGGTTTATCGGCGGGTATCACCAGGAGGGGCTCCCGGGTAAAGTTAACAACCAACGGCACCCTTATTAGCGTTAGGGAAGAAAGCTCCTTTCCCCTCTACAACCAACATCTGGAGCTGGACCTGTATTCCGGCAGAAAGGTCGTTAAACCTTTAGATTAATAGTTCGTTTCCACTCGCTGCTCCAGGGGCTTCACTTCTACACGGCCGGAATGAAGATCGAGTTCCAGGCAACGGTTATAAATCGGATGGGCGCTTTCTTCCCTCACCTGGACGATCGCTCCCCTTACCGCCAGGCTTATCCTGGAGCCCCGCCTGGTGATCCCCGCCGAAAGCCCATCCAGCAGGCGGAAGAGCCTATGCATGGGTAAAAGGCCCCGAGGAAAATCGGACGGCAGTTCACCGTCGGGATGGTGATGATATTGAATAAGATAAACTATGCTCCGCTCCAGTTGGTAAACCTTGCGGGCCAAAGAGGCGCTGCGGAAAGCGTGGTACTGCCCCGGCTCGAAGGCTTCTTTAGGGTCGACCATATCGCCGACCTCTAGATGGGGCTGGACTTTACCAACATCGTGATAGATAGAGGTTTGTACTAATATTTCCCTTGAAATGCCGTCGACAGCCTTCAGCCCTTTCATAAACAATTCCGTCAACAACCGAAGAATATTGATGACGTGGCGGTAAACCCCTTCCTTTATAATGCCGGTAATCTTTATTTTGCCGGTTGCCGAGTCGTACTCGTCCCGGTATTCCGGTATGGATTTAAGCCGGGCCACAACTTCGGGATCGACAATAAGGTTGCCCAGGGCCATTTCAAGTTCTTCCTGGGAATGGCGCAGCGTTGCAAGCTGGACTTTTGATTCTTTTCGCAGTTCCCTTTCCCGGTCGCGTTCTTCCAGGGCTACCCGCAACAGCCCATACGTTGTAAAGATGCCCGATTTCCCCTTCCTGGTGAGGAAATAAGGTGGGTTGTGCTCCCTCTTTTCCGCCCATAAACATATAGCTGAAAGCCCTGCTTCTTCTTCCAGGTAGTCGTCCTCGGCAATAGGTTTTATGAATACCCTTATGCCACTTTCCATTATCCTATTCATGCCGGGTTCCTTCACAAAGGTTCGCAGAATGTCCAGACCGTGCAGCCACCCTACAGGTTCTTCCGCATTATTGATTACCTGCAATACAAAACTATCATTTTCAAGCATCTTTTTTATGGCTTCTGCGATGCTGGCACCTTCCGCAATAGATGGTATTTCACGGGAATCCGAAGTAAGCATGTTCCTCTATAATTCCTCCTTGAAAACGTCGAGTAAACTATTAAGGGGCTTACCTTAAGCTCCCCGCTTTAAATTCAGCCGCTTAATACTCGGAAGAATGTTGCCCCTGAGGTTGGCGAGCCCCCGCATGTACGGGGGCGTCAGGGGCACCTTCACCACGTATGGAACACGAATGATCTCCTGGAGGTACTCTATCGCTATGCCGTAGCTTTTCTGTCCCAGACGAAAGACCACGTACTGGTCAAGGCTTGCAACCGTTGCCCCGGCTATTGCCATATACCTTCCTCCTCGTTCACTCCGATTTCTTTAGCCCTGCTGGAGCTCGTCCGCCAGAGCTGCAATTTCCTCGATAGCCTGGGCAAGCTCTTTCATGCCTTCTGCTTGCTGGCGGCTGGCGGCGGCTGCTTCTTCTGCCGCTTTACTGGCTTCCTGGGCAGCCGTACTTATCTGCTCTACTCCTCTGGCTGCCTTTTCTACCCTTAGGAGGCTTTCATCTGCCTGCTTTTTAACCATTTCCACCCCCTCAACGACCACCCGCATATCGGTTTCAATAAGGTCAAGGTCGGCCGTTGTTTTTTGGGCTTTTTCCGCTTCCTTTTGAATTACATCCCCAATAGTAGTAATGTCCCACTGTACGTTCATCACTTGCTCTTGAATGCCCTTTACCATTTCCTTGATCTGCTCGGCGTTGCGGGCACTCTCCTGGGCAAGGTTCCGGATGTCTGAAGCTACTACCGCGAACCCCTTACCGTACTCGCCGGCCCGGGCTGACTCTATAACGCCGCTTACCGCCAGCATGTTGGTCTGGATGCTTACGCTCTCTATGGTGTCTACTATCTTATCGATCATGCGGGCGTTCCACTCTAGCTGGTTAACCTTGTGTACGTTCTCAAGGTTGGTGGCTGCCGCCTGCTTGATCCCTTTAATCAACTCATTTACCCTGACTTTGTTCTCAGCCAGCAAGTCACTAAGTTCCTGTACTGCAGATTTAGACTCATCGGCCTCCTTCGCAATTACTCCCATCGATTTTTCGATCTGCTTGATGGCGGCGGAGAATTCCTCAGAAGCCGATGCCTGTTGCTCTGCCGATTTCGCTATTTGATTTAGGGCGGCGTTAATCTCTTCTGCCGAACGGCTGGCCTCCTCAATGGCCGAGGATAGTTCCTCCGCCGCTGCCGCCAGGCCCTCGGCCGATTTGACCACATCAGTCGAGTGCTTGAGTTCATCAGCCAGATCGGCTAAATTATTACTGTTATTGCTTATCTCCTCTAGTGCCCGGGCCTGTTGCTCAACCCCCTGCAAGGCCTGCTCAGTGGCGCTGGCCTGCTCCTCAGCAGTCGCAGCTATCTGTTCGCTACCTTTCTGGAACTCGGCTACCGCTTTTTCTACTTCCGTGACCAGCTGCTCAATCCTAGCAGCTCCTTCCACTACTTTGGCTACAGAAGTAGTAATCTTCTTAAGCTCTTCCGTGATAGTCTTACCTTTTTCCGCCTCGCCCCTGGCTACCTCAGCTGCCTTGTTGATGGCTTCAGCCACCGTGCGCACGTCTTCCTGCACACTGTCTACTATCTTCCGTATGTCGCTGGCCGCTTTCTCGGAAGTCTCTGCCAAGGTTCTTACTTCGTCCGCCACTACAGCAAACCCGCGGCCGTGCTCCCCAGCCCGCGCCGCCTCAATTGCAGCGTTCAGGGCTAGAAGGTTTGTCTGGTCGGCTATCCTTACTACGGTCCGGACGATCTCGTCAATCTTGGACGCCTCTTCTTCCAGTTTTGCTACGACCCTGGCCGACTCCTCGTTCCTGGCTGCGCTGGCGTCTACCCCTTGGATCAAAACCTCAATATCGTCAATCATGCGGCTCACCAGATTCTTTATGGCTTCACACCGGTTCAAGGATTCCCGCGCTTGCTGCACCGAAAGCTTGGCAGCTTCGCCGATAGCTTGGATAGCGGACAAGGACTGTTGGGTAGCGCCGCTCGCTTTCTGGGCTCCGCTGGCTATTTGTTCCATGGCAGTTCGTAGTTCTTCTACCGCGCTGGAGGCTTCCTCCACGCCGGCAGAAAGTTTTTCCGCCGCGCTGGCTATCCGCTCGGCAATCTGTTGCAGCTTTGCAAAAGTCCGTGCCTCCATTTCTTTCTTATCGCTTTCTTTGTCCGGTTCACCCTTGCGAGTCTCGCCGTATATTCCTCGGTTGGCAGAAGGTAAAGGCTCCAATGTTTTAGAGGCATTAATTGCCATGATTACAAACTTCTCCTTAATGTTTTCGGTATTTGTTTAACCATTTTAACCAAACATTGTTTGGATACGATAGTGACTAGAGGAAATAATTTTCGTCTAGCAAAAAATAAAGGGAACAGGTTACCTGTTCCCTCTACGAGCCTATACAATTCACTTTATCTCCTCGAAGGTCCACCGGCAACCTGGCAACCATAGCTTATACAAGCCTTAGGCCCATGGCTTTGCGACCCCGTCTTTTAACGGGTTTGCCCTTAACGTTGACTTATTTAACAATTTGCTTAGTATCAGGGGTGATCGGGTGTAGTTAGTTTTTGCCAATTATAAGTCTTCAGGGTAGTTCCAATTTAACCGCCCTTTAAACATTTGGCGTTATCGCTTATCGGGAAAGCAATCTGCTATTTTTCTTCAAAAGATCCACTATCGCCAGCTTCTTCCTGTAAAGGCAGCTAGGTGAGTGCCAACACTTTGCCCTCCTTAATCTGGGCTGTTAATTCTTCGTAACTTTGAAGGCTGGCCGGCAAAAAACCTGCTGCAGCCTGGCGATAAAACCCATGAAAGGGGCTTAAGGCTCTGCGCCAATGTCTTTCGACATGGTTTGCCCTTGAGCATAAGATACGCAGGGAAAGTGAGTTTAATGTTGATTTAGGGGAATTATGGAAAAAAAAGAATGATTTTACCGCGGGCGAGACAGAGGGAAAGAAGGTAAAATAGAAAGAGGATGGAGAGAGGATTTGTTTCCAATAATAGGGAGGTTTGGGAATTATATACCCCCCCCCCCCCCATTTCTATATTTTGCCATTTTAACAATCTCCTTCCAAATTCCTTAGGTGTAATTATATATTCGCGTTTTTTTTCCAAAATCCTCCCAAAAAACTACAACAACGCAAAGTTAATTATGGCAGGTAAAACGTTCCGACTCCACGTTGCTTATCTTCTTTTCTTATGGATGAGGCCGAGCTTAACCTTCTTATGGAAGATATGGGCAACAAAGCGGCAACTATTGTCAATCTGCGCCCGGAGATCGGCGAGCTGATAAATGAATTAGCAGAAATACAGCCGTCGACCATAAAGGCCCTGGTGCATTTCATAAAATCCATGAAGCAGTCGTTGCATTCAAAGTGAAACTTATTTAAGCCGCCCTACATAGAAGCCCGCCCGGCTTCCTTGCCAGGTGGGCTTGTTTTAGCGAAAGTTTTATTCTCGTCTTTGAATCTCCCCTGTTACCCTGTCAATAAAGGTACGCAGCGGCACACTGCCCGTATCCCCGGCGCGGCGTTCCCGGACAGATACGGTACCTTCGGCTGCTTCCTTATCCCCCACCACCAGCATGTAAGGGATTTGTTCCAGCTGCGCGGTGCGGATCTTGTAGCCGATTTTGTCGTTGCGGTCGTTGACGTCGGCCCGGATGCCAGCCCGCACCAGTTCTTCTTTCACCTTATAGGCATATTCATTATGACGGTCGGTGATGGGCAGCACCCGCACCTGTACCGGAGCCAGCCACACGGGAAAGGCTCCGCCGTAATGCTCGATTAAAATGCCGATGAACCGCTCTATACTGCCGAATACGACCCGGTGAATCATTACCGGCCGGTGTTTCTGGCCGTCTTCGCCGATATAATGAAGGTCGAATTTTTCCGGCATGAGGAAATCTAGCTGGATGGTGCCGCACTGCCAGGTCCGGCCCAGGGAATCCTCCAGGTGGAAATCGATTTTGGGGCCGTAGAAGGCTCCGTCTCCTTCATTGACCACATAGGCCATGCCCCTTGCCTCCAGGGCCTGGCGCAAAGCCGAGGTAGCCGTTTCCCAGATCTCATCCGAACCCATGGCATTGTCCGGCCGGGTGGAGAGCTCGACGTGATACTTAAAGCCAAAGAGGCTGTAGAAACGATCCACCAGGTCGATGACGCCCTGGATCTCTGCCGTTATCTGGTGGGGCAGCATAAAGATGTGGGCGTCGTCCTGGGTAAAAGCCCGTACTCGCATGAGGCCGTGGAGGACGCCGGATTTTTCATGACGGTGCACCAGCCCCAGCTCGGCCAGGCGCAAAGGCAGGTCGCGATAGCTGTGCTGCTCTGATTTATAGACCAGAATGGCTCCCGGGCAGTTCATGGGTTTGATGGCGTAATCGGCCTCGTCTATCTTGGTGAAATACATATTTTCTCGGTAGTGATCCCAGTGGCCCGACTGCTCCCACAGGGAACGGTTCAAGATTATGGGCGTGCGGATCTCCAGGTAGCCGGCTTTGCGGTGCTCTTCCCGCCAGAACTGTTCCAGCTCGTTGCGAATAATCATGCCCTTGGGATGGAAAAAGGGAAAACCCGGCCCTTCTTCCTGGAGGCTGAAAAGGCCAAGCATAGCCCCCAACCGCCGGTGATCCCGCTTTTTAGCCTCTTCCAGACGATGGAGGTATTCTTCCAGGTCTTTAGCTTTGGGGAAGGCGGTGCCGTAAATCCGCTGCAGCATAGGATTGGCCTCGTTGCCCCGCCAGTAGGCCCCGGCCAGACTGGTGAGTTTAACGGCCTTGAGATAGCCGGTACTGGGAAGATGGGGCCCGGCGCAGAGATCGATAAAGTCGCCCTGGCGATAAGTGCTAATGGGCACCCCTTCCGGCAGGTCGTTAATGAGCTCGATTTTATAGGGTTCGTTGAGGCGGCGGAAGAGTTCCAACGCTTCCTCCCGGCTGATCTCCTGCCTTTCCAGAGGGAGATCCTCCTTAATAATCTTGGCCATCTCGGCCTCAATGGCGTTTAAATCATCTGGCGTGAATTTATGCTCGCTGTCGAAATCATAATAAAACCCGTCGGTGATGGCCGGGCCGATACCCAACCTGGTGCCGGGAAACAAATGTTTCACTGCCTGGGCTAATACGTGGGCCGCGGTGTGGCGGTAAGCCAGACGCCCACCTTCATCGGCAAAGGTCAAAATCTCGAGGCGGCATTCCTCCGGCAGAGGACGGGTCAAATCCCACACTTCGCCGTTAACCCGCGCCGCCAGGGCTTCCCGGGCCAGCTTCGGCGATATGTCCCTGGCCACATCTAAGGCCGTAGTACCGGCGGCATATTCCCTAACGCTGCTGTCTGGTAAAATTACCTGCATCATTGTTCCCTCCGAAAACCGTGGTAAATAAAATAACTCCCGTCCCGCAAAGGGACGGGAGATTATCCCGTGGTTCCACCCTTCTTCAGGGGAAGCCCCCCCTCTAGGGCTGATAACGGTGCCGACCGGCCGGGCTTACTGTTTTTCGGCCCGGCAGCTCCGGAGTGGTGCGGCGCCCTGCCGTCGCCCGGGATGCTTCCAGCCGCGGCATCCCTCTCTGGAGGGCCGTTCCAGGGGCCTTGTCTCCTTCTTCGCCGTTATGTACATTATACCGGCATCAAACAAATTGTGTCAAGATTACCTCCAGCCTGCCAGAAAAGCCTGAACTACACCGATCAATAAACCCAGGAGACCACCCAGCCATTCTATATAACGCAATTCCCGACCGGCCACCGTTACAACTACATCTTCCATTTGGGCTATATCCAGCTTGTTAAATTTTTCGGCGAGAATCTCACCTATAGAAAAAGAGGCGGGATTGCGGCTCAACTCTTCAATGAGCTCCTCGAGGGCCGAAGGCATCTCCTTCATTATAGTTTCTTCTATCGCCTTGCCCGCCGCTTCCCTGAGACCTAGGGGAATAAAGGATGGCAGGCGCTCCACTAGACGTCGCCTGACCAGATCCGCCACTATTTTCGTCAGCCCCGCGGTAGCTTCAGGCGTATTAAAATAGGCCAATACTTCCTTAACGGGCAGTAGGTCTTTGTCGACGACGCCGGCGATGTTGGCCGCTATTTCAGCCTTTCTCCTGGGTATAAGTCCCTGCAGCGTCCAAAAAAGAATTTTTACCGGCCGGCGGGGGCGAAAAAGCATCCTAATGGCTATAACATTGGTCATCCAGCCGATAAAGGCGCCGATAAGAGGGATAAAGATCCACCTGGCAAGCATTTATTTCACCCCATACAAGTGCAATAATAACAAAAGCCCGGCCAAATGACAACTGGCCCGGCTGGAGCAAAACTTGGTATAACTTATCAGCGCTTCTGCAGGGACTGCTGGCAGCGGCTGCAGCCGCCGCACTGGATGAGCCGTTCCCCAAAAACGCTTTTTATGGTGTTCACGGCGTTATGGTGGCGGCTTTTATCGACGGTATGGAGGATTACCTGGCGTGGGGCAATGGTGATTAAGGCACTTATTAACAGGTCTTCATAATTAAGCTCACTATCGGCCATGTCCACGACAAAACCCTCCAGGTAGTCGCTGTTTAAATTGCGATTTTCACTGTCATAAAGCTGAAAACCGCCGCCCGGACCCAAAACTACATGGACCTTTTCCACCCTCGGTTCCTGGGCATCTACAAAGTACCGTAAAAGGCGGATAAATTCATCATATTCCTTTTCCAATAGGTACTCATCAACGGCTTCTTCCAGGACCTGCTCCAATTCTGCTAAATAATCGGGCAGACGAAAACGCACGAAACCGTCGATATTCAGCCAGGAATTTTCTTGGAAATATTCCTGCACGCGGGCGGCGATAGCCTCCTCCCGCTGCTGCAGCTGCAGGCAACTATTCTCCCCCTGATCCAGGATAAATCTGGCACGACGGCAGATCTCTTCAACACCCTCGGCATCTAAGCCTTCATACATGTTTAAAAGCATATTTTCCAGTAGAGTCATTTCCCATCTTTCGACAACAAAGGCGGCCACGATCTCGGCCACCTGCTCTTTAAAGGAATTCAGGTCTTTTTTTGCAGTCCGCCCTCTACCTGTTTCCATAAAACAGCGGCAGAAATTAAAGCCCCCCTCCTGCCACAAGTGGAGGCCAACGCTGTAACCAAATCTATGGGTAAACTCGGCCTGTAAAAAATCAATGGGCCTGGCAGTAACTAGCGTAATATTCATGGACGCAGCACCTCCTTGTGCTGCTATTATATGTGCCGCCCATGTTTTGTATACAGTTACGTCGCTGCCGACCCTTTTTAAAAGGCCATGTATTGTAAGGTTTTTTCCCCGGTGGAAATTGGCATTTAGGGATTTTTTTCAATAAAAAAGGTCCTGCTTTCACAGGACCGTTCTCTTCCTTTGGTGGGTCCGGCAGGGATTGAACCTGCGACCCCCTCCGCGTCAAGGAGGTGCTCTCCCACTGAGCTACGAACCCGCTTTTTGTTTACCGTCGACACATTGTATTATGCCAAAAAAATCACCCTATGTCAAGGGACGTGTTTTCCAGCTACCTGCTCGCTGAACTCGGCCGCATGGTAGGAACTGCGGACAAAGGGGGCCGAAGCTACATATAAAAAGCCCATTTCGCGGCCTTTTTCTGCATACCAGGCAAAGGTTTCCGGGGTAATGAATTCTTTTATTTCTAGATGTTGGGGTGAAGGCCGCAGATACTGGCCGATGGTCAGGATATCACAGCCTACCGCCCGGAGATCGGCCATTACCTGTAAAACTTCATCCGCCGTTTCGCCAAGGCCCACCATCAATCCCGATTTGGTATAAATGGTCGGGTCATAGTCTTTTATTTTTTTAAGAACCATAAGGCTCCGTCGGTAGTCGGCCTGGGGCCGGACTTCGGGATAGAGGCGGGGTACCGTCTCTACGTTATGGTTAAATATATCCGGCTTAGCAAAAGCAATAGTGGTCAGGGCCTTTTCATCGCCGCGGAAATCCGGCGTGAGGACCTCGATATAAGCCTGCGGCAGGGCGGCCCTTAAAGCGCTAATGGTAGCGGCAAAATGGCCGGCGCCGCCATCGGGCAGGTCGTCTCGAGTTACTGAGGTTACAACCACATGCTTTAAACCCAGGCGCCGCGCCGCTTCCGCCACACGGAAGGGTTCGTCCTGGTCCAGTGCTTCCGGCCGACCGTGTTCGACGGCGCAAAAGCGGCAATTCCGGGTGCAGGTATTGCCCATAATCATAAAGGTGGCCGTACGCCTGGCAAAGCATTCCCCCTGGTTGGGACAGAGGGCGCTCTGGCAGACGGTGTTGAGGTTGAGATCGGCTAAAAGTTGCCGCGTGGCTTCTATATTTCCCGAGGAAGGCAGCCGCTTGTGCAGCCAAGGGGGCAGGCGTCTGTGCCCGCCCCCTTGAAAGGAACTTGCCATTTTACTTCCCCGCTTTATAAGAATTTAAATATGAATGCTCATCCCGTGCACCGCCTCGGCGGCTTCCATTACCGCTTCAGACAGGGTGGGATGGGCATGGATGGTCGCCGCAAGCTCGCCGGCAGTAATACCCTTGTTTACCGCCAGGGCGCCTTCGGCGATGAGCTCGGTGGCATGGGGCCCCATGATAAAGACTCCCAGGATCCGGTCACTTTCTGCCTCGGCAATTATCTTGACCATGCCTTCCGTTTCCCCGCTGCATAAAGCCTTGCCGCTGGCTTGGAAGGGGAATTTGCCTACCTTGACCTTGAAGCCCCTTTCTTCAGCTGCTTCTTTAGTCAGGCCGACTCCGGCAATCTCTGGCAGGGTATAGATGCAGCTGGGCACGGCATCGTAGTTAACTTTTGTGGGTCGACCCATGATGGTGGCTACCGCCGCCAAACCCTGGGCTGAGGCCACATGGGCGAGCTGTACCTTATTGGTAATGTCACCGACGGCATAAATTCCGGGGACGTTCGTCCGCATATATTCGTCGACGATTACCTCGCCTTTGGGTCCCAGTTCGATGCCGGCTTCTTCCAGGCCTAAATCACGGGTATTGAAGCGGCGACCGATGGAAATAAGTACTTTGTCGGCCTCTATGGTCTGCCCGTCTGCCAAGGTGGCCCGCACCCGGCCACCTTCTTCGCGGACTTCCGTTATCTGGGCCTTAGTCTTAATCTCCACCCCGGCTTTTTTGAGCAGCATGCTGAAACGCCGGGATATCTCAACATCGATCATAGGGAGGATGGTGGGCATCATTTCTACAATGGTAACCTTGCTACCCAGGGTGGCAAACAGGCTGGCGAACTCGCATCCGATGACCCCACCACCTATGATGAGGAGTTCCCCCGGCACTTCCGTCCAGGCCAGGGCTTCGTTGCTGGTAACAACGCTGCTCCCGTTGTAGCCCAGGGAAGTTAGCAATGCCGGTTCCGAACCGGTGGCAAGTATTATGTTCTCCGCCTCGATGTCTTCTACGGCACCTTCGGCGGTGGTCACCGCCACTCGCCCGGGTCCTTTAAGATAACCCCGCCCTTTAATGAGATCGACTTTATTCTTTTTAAACAAAAAGGCAATTCCCTGATTTAGCTGCTTGACCACAGCATCCTTGCGCGCCGCCAGGCGGCCGTAGTCTACCCGGTAAGAGGTTACGTCGATGCCGAAGGCGGCAGCTCCCTGAATACCTTTAATTAAGGCCGCACCGGCCAGCAGCGCCTTGGTGGGGATACAGCCGCGGTTGAGGCAGGTGCCGCCTAAAGCGTCCTGCTCGACTACCACCACTTTAGCTCCCAGTTGAGCCGCCCGGATGGCCGCCACATAGCCCCCGGGCCCGCCGCCGATGATGGCAATCTGGTAACCCATCGCTGCCTTCCTCCTTAAAACTTAGTAAGATACTGGTCGATTTCCCATTGATGTACCCTTGTGCGGTATTCCTCGCACTCAATGCGCTTGGCTTCCAAAAAGCGCTGGTAAATATGGGGACCCAGAGCCTCCTGGATCACGGGATCCCTTTCCAGTTCATCCAGGGCTTCATCCAGGGTGGCCGGGAGGAGTTCTATGCCTTGGGCCTTTAAGGTGGCCTTATCCATGTGATATATGTTGCCGTTTACGGGAGGCGGCGGCTGAATCCGGTTCTTTATACCATCCAGGCCGGCCTTCAGCATGACGGCAATGGCCAGATAGGGGTTGGCCGACGGATCGGGATGGCGTACCTCCAGGCGGGTAGAAAGGCCCCGTTTGGCTGGAATACGGATTAACGGGCTGCGGTTCTGGGGTGACCAAGCAATATATACCGGCGCCTCATACCCCGAAACCAGGCGTTTATAGGAATTGACCGTCGGGTTGGTAATGGCCGTCATACCCCGGGCATGGGCTATCAAGCCGCCGATAAAGTAGTAGGCAATTTCACTTAACTGCAATTTGTCTTGCGGATCGTAAAAGGCGTTTTTACCGTCGCGGAAAAGGGAAATGTTGCAGTGCATACCCGACCCGGCTATGCCGTAAATGGGTTTAGGCATAAAAGTGGCGTGGAGGCCGTGGCGCTGGGCAATGGTACGCACCACAAATTTAAAGGTAGCAATGTTGTCGGCCGTCCGCAGGGCTTCGGCGTATTTAAAGTCTATTTCATGCTGGCCCGGTGCCACCTCATGGTGGGAGGCCTCGATCTCAAAGCCCATCTGTTGCAGAGTCAGCACCATGTCCCGCCGGGCGTCTTCACCGAGGTCCACCGGTGTCATATCAAAATATCCGGCCCGGTCATGGGTTTCCAGGGTGGGCCGGCCGCTGGCATCGGTGTGAAAAAGGAAAAACTCCGCCTCCGGCCCCACGTTCATCGTAAATCCCATGGCTTCCGCTTCGGCGATGACCCTCCTCAAGGTTCCCCGGGGGCAGCCGATGAAGGGGGTGCCGTCGGCGTTGTAGACGTCACAGATAAGCCTTGCCACCGCATCGCCGTTGGGGCGCCAGGGAAAGATGGTAAAGGTGGAGGGGTCCGGTCGCAGGTACATATCGGATTCCTCTATACGGACAAAACCTTCGATGGAGGAACCGTCAAACATGAGTTCATTGTTGAGGGCCTTGGGAAGTTGGTCGATGGTTATGGCCACATTTTTTAAAACGCCAAAGATATCCGTAAACTGCAGGCGCACGAATTTAACGCCCAGATCGGCCGCTTTTTGTAGAACCGTCTCCCTGCCGTCGGTCATTAACTAGTTTCTCCTCCCTAAAGATGAAAGCGCCCTATGAAAAGGACGCCTTTTCACTTATACAGGTAGATTATATCATCCCTTTTTACAGTATTCAACAATTTTTGTACCTGCAATCTGCCAAACCCCTTCAGTTATAACAGGGCCGTCCCCCGGTAACAATAGGGTTGCCTGTAACTTCCCCTGGCAGGATAAAGGGGGATATTATAGATTGGACATCGGCGAAAGCCTGGTCGGTTCTTATTTTAAATATGTCCTGGGCTGCAAAATCGTCGTCTACAACTGCCACCTGGAAGGCAACGGCGAAATAGATATCATCGCCCTGGCGCCGGACGGCAGCCGGGTGTACCTGTGTGAAGTAGCCACCCACCTGCGGGGTCTTCTTTACGGCGACAGCAACGCCGCCACCTGCACGCGTATTATTCATAAAATAAAAAGGGCAGCTGCCTTTGCCGCCGCCAATTTCCCCGGGCGGGTGCCGGTTTTCATGCTCTGGGCCCCGGTGGTATCCCGGGGCCTGGTGCGAGATTTGTTTGCCATAAAAGAAAACTGTCCTGTCTCGGACATTACAGTAGAGCTGGTCCTCAACCGCGACTATACCGCCTGCATCCGCCGCTTACGGGATGCGGCACGGCAAAATCTGAAAACGACCGACGAACCCGCCTTCCGTCTGCTCCAGATTCTGGAACACCTGCGCTAAAAACCCTTTTTCCCGCCGCGCCACCGCGTTGCCGTTCCCCCTCCAAGCCCTAGATGGTCTAAAATGCGATCTACCAGGTGCTCTACCAGGTCGTCGATGCTGTGCGGCCGGTAATAAAAGGCGGGCATAGGCGGCATAATGGTGACTCCCAGCCGCGCCAGGGCCAACATATTTTCCAAATGAATAGCATTTAAAGGCGTTTCCCGGGGAACAAGGATGAGTTTCCGCCCTTCTTTGATAGTAACATCGGCAGCCCGTACTATTAAGTTCTCCGCGTATCCGTGGGCAATCGCGGAGAGGGTCTTCATGCTGCAGGGGACAATGACCATGCCTTGGTGCTGGAATGAGCCGCTGGCCACCGGTGCCGTCAAATCTTCTTCTTTATAATAATACGAAGCTAAATGACGGATATCTTCCTCGGTCAGGCCTGTTTCCAGATGCAGGGTTTCCCCGGCCCAACGACTTAGAATTAAATGCACCTCAACCTGTCTGGCCTTTAAAGCTTTTAGCAGTCGTACGGCATAGATGGCGCCGGTGGCCCCGGTAACCGCCACGACTAATTTCATGTTCCCGCTTCCCCTTTCGCCACCGGTTGAAGTATTTCGCCGCCGCCTCCATTTCTTCCTTCATGCCGGAAGCAATCTTTAGGCTATCCGCATCATTTCCCGCGGGTAATCAGTGAGGATCTCGTTTTGCTTCTCGCCCACAAAGATAACATCCGTAACCCGGGGCCCGCCGATACCGGGGTAATAAACGGTCGGCAGGAGCAGATCCACCACCATGCCCGCCTCTATTATTTCTTCCCGGCCCTTACCGATAATCGGATAAAACTCCGATTGGCGCAGACCTACGCCGTACCCGACCACGTCCAGGTAATTACTGCCGTAACCGGCCTTTTCTACTACCTGTCTGGCAGCGGCGTCGACCTCACCTGCCGTAGCTCCCGGCCTTAAGGCGGCAATAGCCCGCTCCTGAGCCTCTAAAAGGACCTTATAAACTTTTTCCTGCTCGGCCGGTATTTCCCCTACCGCCACCGTCCGGCACATTTTGGCGCAATAGCCTTCGTAGGTCGCTCCCAGGTGAATGACTACTACCTCGCCGGAAGCGATCCTTTTGTTGCTGGCACAGGGGTGGGTGAGGAGGGTACGCTCTCCGGATACCACCTGGGGTCGAAAAGAGGAACCGCCGGAACCTGCCTTCAACATGGCATATTCCGCCTCGGCTAAAATGTCCAGTTCCGTCACCCCCGGCCGTATGCTTTTGACGGCCGCTTCCATGCCGCGGCACGTGGCCGCCGCCGCCCGCCGCATAAGCTCGATTTCCTGCGGTTCTTTTATCGCGCGGATCCGGTAAAACAGATCGGCAGCCCCTACAAAGTCGCTTTCCGGAAAGGCCCGGCGCAGGCCGTCATAAAGGGCGAAGTCGACGAAATAGCGTTCAAACCCGATTCGCGGCTTTTTAAACCCGTAGGCATTAATGCGTTCCACGACCTTGCTGGCCAGGCTCTCCCGCGGAAAGTGGTAGCCATAAGTTTTAAGCCCCGACTCTCGCTCTACATAAGCGGCATCCAGCCAGAGGGTGACGGCACAGGGGTCGCCCTCTCGGGGTATTAACACGGCCAGGCACTCGATCTGGGTCAGGCCGGTAAAGTAAATCAGGTTTTCCCGGTTGACCACCAGGAGGAGGTCCAAGTTTTCTATAGCCATTAATTTTTGGACTTTTTCAAAACGGTTAGCGAAACGCGCCACCACGATGGTACCTCCTTCAGAACTGCCTGATGCCGGCAGCATTTTACCTCTCTGGTCTTTATTGCCCTTCCATCCTTATGGTGGCAATAAAAAGCCAGCCCCCTGGCATGTACCTTACTGTACCTTTACGGCCCGGGCGGCAGCCATGGCGGCGGCGTAGACTTCCTTCACAGGAACACCGGCGGCTAGCGCGGCCCGGCGGCAGGCTTCGTATTCCGGAGCAATGTTGGTGATTGCTCGGCCATCGGGATCATGATAAACTCCCAATTTGACAGCGACCGGCCCGTAGGGTGTCAGCACTTCGATACTCTGCCGCCGGCAGACCAGGCGCCGGTCGCGGCGGAAGCGCAGGCCTAGGGTACTGGAATGGCGAAAAATAGCCGCCGCTACTGCGGCAAGGCGGTTTTCCGGGCAAAGGGCTGTAAAGAGGACACCAGGGCGGCCTTTTTTCATCTGTACCGGGGTGAAGAAGGCATCAACAGCTCCGGCCGTCAATACCTGCTCCATTAGGGCGGGAAAAAACTCGGGGTTCATATCATCGATGGTTGTTTCGATAACCAGGCTGCTTTCTTCCCCTTCTAGTTGCCCGCTATTAACCTCACCCAGGACAAGGCGCAGGAGGTTGGGATGGGAGAGAAGGGTTTTACCGGCGCCAAAACCGACGCTGGTCAAATTCATAGCCGGAAAAGGGCCGAAACTATCAGCCAGGGTAGTGATGAGGGCCGCGCCGGTGGGGGTTACAAGCTCGGCTTCATCATCAGTGCCGTAAACAGGGTAGCCCTGGAGCAGGTAAAGGGTCGCCGGGGCCGGTACCGGTAGCTTGCCGTGATGGCATTCGACCCAGCCAGAACCCAGAGGCAGGGGTGAGGCCATAACCCGCTCAATACCTAGTAGGTGCAGTCCTAGGACGGTTCCTACGATATCGATAATGGCATCAACGGCCCCGACTTCATGGAAGTGGACCTTTTCGGGAGCAATGCCGTGCACTTTCCCTTCTGCCTGCGCTAGGCGCCGGAAGACAGCCCCTGCTTTTTCCCGCACCGGAGCAGGCAGCGGGCTATTGTCAATCAATTTCAGGATATCTTCCAGGTGGCGGTGGGGCTGGTGATCGGATACCTTTACATCTATGTCTATAGCCGCAATACCCTGCTGCTGGACTTCTTTGGCTTCTAATTCCCATCCCTCCAGGGCCAGGCTTTCTAATCCTGCTACCAGTTCTTCTCGGGAGAGACCGTTGGCCAGCAGGGCCCCCAGGCACATATCGCCGCTGATACCGGAAAAGCAGTCAAAGTAGGCAATTTTCATCTTTTTCAACCCCTAATTATGTCTTTCCTATCGCCCTTCCAGGCTAAAAAACATTTTAAATTACTATTGTTTTAGCTTTACGAAACATAGCTACACACTTCCACAATGTTGTCATCTTACCCTTTACCGAAGGCACAGGCGGGATAGCGGCACTGGGGGCAGCCCTGACAGAGACCCCCGGCCGCCAGCCCGGCTATATCTTTGCGCGTAAGCCTTTCTCCCGCAAAAATCCGTGGCAACACTAGATCAAAAATCGTCGCCCGGTAATACATGACGCAACCCGGCAGGCCCATAACCGGCACCTCCCCAAGGTAGGCCAGCATAAACATGGCCCCCGGCAGCACAGGGGCGCCGTAGGTGACGACCTCCGCCCCACTGCGGCGTATGCCTTCCGGCGTCACGTCGTCGGGATCTACAGACATGCCCCCCGTCAATACCACCATTTCCATCCTAGCGCCAATCATGGCGGCGATGGCCTGCTGTATTGCTTCGGCGTCGTCAGGTACGACCTCTTCCCGCTCGACTTTAGAACCGTAATCGGCAATCTTGGCGCGAACAACCGGACCGAAGGCGTCCTTTATCCGCCCTTTGTAAACCTCGTTGCCGGTGGTGATTAGACCTACCCGCAGCCGGCGGTAAGGCGCCACCCGGATAATCCCTCCGGCCAGACGGCAGACTTCTTCTATCTTTTCAATCTCCACCCGCGGTCCCACCAGGGGTATAAGGCGCGTACCGGCCACCACCTGACCCGCCTTCACCGGATAGTTGTTGTGCAGGGTGGCCAGGATGACCTCCGATCTGCTGTTCACTTCCTCCAGGGCGGCCAGGTTTATTTTTAACAGGCCGTCCCTGGCGGCGATTATATTTACTTTTCCCTCCTGGGGTTCGCTAAACTCCAAACCGTGGTCGCCATCGCCCGCCGCCGCCCTTGCCAGGCGAATGGCAGCCTCATCTTCATGGATCTCGTCCGGCCCCAGGGCCATTACATAAAGGTATTCTTTACCCATGCACAGCAGCTCGGGTATGTCTTCCGCCTGAATAATATGGCCTTTCTTGAAGCGCCGTCCTTTAAATTTACCCGGGACGATTTTAGTTAGGTCATGGGCCAACACCATGCCTACGCTGTCTTCTACGCGGACTCTCTGGAGCATCTTTTCTACCTCTTCTAAAAAATAATTTAATCGTATGGCATTTTATATTGAAAGAACCCGTTCCCAATAAATTACCCAAATTTTTCCATATTAAATAAGGAAGGGACTGCCAGGCGGTCCAGTTAAGGGAACCTGTTTTGCGTCAATAGTAACGCTGATGCAGTCCCTCTCTGCTACCTTCAATTCATCTCCCTACTTGCTAATACTATACTCAATATTACCATTTACCGATCATTATTAGAAAAGCCGGGAATAAGAGAGTGATTATACCTTCTACCGCCAATAGCCAGCCGATAAATTTTCCCCACGCCAGTTTCAAAGCCATAGACGCAAAAGCCGCCAGGAATAATACGGCCCACGACAAAGCGAAAATACCAAATCGTAAATCGCCGATACTAAAATAGTAATAACAGGTAAGGGCAACATAAAGCCCTGCCCCCAGGCAATAATATCCCAGGCCGGCCAGATCATGTTCACCAAATAAGTCCCAAGCAAGAATAAGATAAAACATCGAAAAGGCCATCGTAAGTCCCGCAACTATTAATGTCGCCCCATCTTTAGCTGTACCAGACAACCACAAACCCAGAACCGCCATTAAGGAGCCTACTATGGCATTAGCGGTTGCGGCCCCTTTGGGATTGACTTTGCCAAACATGAAAGCGGAATCTACCAGGAAAATAAAAGCAGCAATTAATAATACAATAGCAGCCATTATAAATCCTCCTAATTATTTTATTTAATTTCTTATTTTTGTCCGGGTACAGGCAAATTTTGCCTGTACCCGGTTAATAACAATTCTGAGGTTACACCTCAAGCACGCTATAGCGTCCATAAGGAACAAAGGCCACCCGGGCACTGGCACCATGTTTGGCCAGGGCATCTTTATAAGCCTTCTCTAAATTGTCATAAACAACAAACCCAAAATCACGTGCCATCTCCAGGTTTTCAGGGCGAGTAACAATATAATAATCAGCATGAAGCATTGCGTTATAGATCTTGTACCAGATGCATCCCGCCCATAATTCCCGGGAATGGGTATAGAAAGCCTTCAGGGCTTTTTCATTATTCTCTGGAGTAGGTGGCATAAAGTCCTTTACCAGGTCCATCAGGGCAAACCCCGGCCAGGAACCATAGCCCGGGCAAGGAGAGGTAAAGATTACCGTTCCTCCAGGTTTCAAAATTGGAAGGCAGTTGACAATTGCCCAGCCGGTATGGAAGAACAAATGATCAGTTGGTGCTGATGAACCGGTAATGACTATATCAGCCTTATTATTCTTAAACGCATCGGCTTTAAAACGATAAACCTGATCATAAACTTTGACAGCTTCCTTGTGAGCCGTGACAAAATCACCAGCATTAACATAAGTTACTTCAAAACGATTATTGACGATCATGTTGATACCCATCGTTACTCCCGCCAGGCGAGCAGCTTCGTATTTATCAAGCTGCATCCGGCAATTATTATTACCGGGCACGCAATCCGGTGCTAGAGACATAATATGATTTATTTCAATCGTTTCGTTGCTGGATACAGCAGGTATAATCATACCCGACCCACCATAACCCCATAAAGTAGCCTGCGTAGTACCTACTGTAAGAATAACATCTGCTTCTGCTACCTTACGGTGGATCCAGACAGGCGTCCCGGCAGAAGTGATACCTTTAAAAACATAGTTTTCTGGCTTACTTACATCATTGCAATAGACTTCGATACCGCTTTCAACAATATCATGCCCTAACTTTTCTTCTATTTCTTCAGCCGATAGAGCCGGAACCTTGCCGCAACCGATGACAATCGTTACCTGCGCGCCCGCGTTTTTAGCCTTTTCAATCAGTACAGGCAGGACCTCACGCACCGGTGCCTGGCGAAATTGGTTTTCAGTGATAATTGTAACTTTCTTGGCACCAACTAGAAGTTCAGATAATTTTTTACTGCCCACAGGATTTTCTACTGCTTCAGCTACGGCCTTGGCGATACTGGGCAAGGGCGTCTGCTCACGAGGAATAAAACTTCCTGCAAAATTCTTTTCATCTACCTCAAGTTCAAGGAACACGCCGCGATCCTCTGCAGTTTCATAGGGCACTTGCAGTTTCATAAAAGATACCTCCTTCAGTTAGGTTATTATAGCCTCCTGCAAAACCCCAGAGGTCTTGAGAGACAAGGGATTTTGCAGGCTTTTTAAGCAGGGTTTCCTCCAGTTTTCATCGAAATACTTAGGAGAAATTACTCTGGAGGTGAGCCCCTGTTGCCCAAACATAAGCAAATTTCCTTGTGTGATCTCTACGAAGAATTTGAACAGGCTTCAAGCAAAGACAAACTGAAAATGCTCACCGATTACGTAGACATCGAAGAGATTATCCCCTTAGAGGTTAAACTGGCTTACTACAAATCCACTGGTCGCCCCCCTTATTCTTTAGCGTCCATGTTGTCTGCCTTAATCCTCCAGAAGATCTTATCCATTCCCACAGTTGAACTTTTGGTTACCTTCCTTGAATTGTCAGAGCCCCTGAGAGACTTTTGCGGCTTTACTCAAAGCGTTCCTGACCCCGCTACTTTCTCGAGGTTTAAAGATAAAATCGGGCCAAAGGAGCTTAAAAAAATCTTAGACCGTTTGGTGGAACTAACCGAGCCCTACTTAAAAAAGCTCGACCCTTTTGCGGCCTCCCTTCTCGTCCTGGATACAACCGGCTTAGAAGTGCCGGTAAGAGAAAATAACCCGAAGTTCTTTTATTCCTTGAAAAACCAGGTCGAGAAGGGAGCCCCTGAAAAACCTGAAAACGAGATTTATGCCATGACTATTGCCAAAATGCCCAAATGTGCCAGGGCCGCCCCAAAGGCCAAACTCATGTATACCAACGGTCACTTTGCTTATGCCTACACCGCTGCTATCCTGACTAACGGTTTCGGCCTCGTCCGGAATGTGATGCTTTTTGAAGGACAGAAAGATTCGCTTCTCGTAAAACCGGTCCTGGAGGATTTCCGGCAGCACCATGACCTTTCCCGTTACGAGTTTTTTGCCGGTGACGCCGGGTTCGACAGCACGGAAAACTTCCGTTACCTGGTGCAAGATTGCAACCTTAAGCCGGTTATTAACCTCAATCCCCGGAATACTAAAGAGCTGCCTGAGCCCCGGCTCGCTCCCGAGGGAGTACCAGTGTGCCCCAAAAATCCATCCTTAAAGTTTAAATACGCCGGCTTCTGTAAATCCAGAAACCGTATTAAATGGCTCTGCCCCTTAAGTAAGCCGGGGAAAAAGGGTTATACTTGCACCTGTCAAGACCCGTGTACCCCCTCTAAAAGCGGCCGGATGGTTTACACTTATCCCCAGGACAACTACCGAAAAAATACTCCCGTCCCAAGGAACTCTGAGCTATGGAAGAAAATCTACCTTTTGCGCATTGCCGTGGAGCAAGCCATCTCCCGGCTAAAGCTTCCCCTCATGCTTGGCCGATTAACGGTGACGGACTTTGCTAGTGCTTCTTGCGATCTTGTCCTGGCAGCGATTGCTCAAAATCTTGTCGCTTTAATCGCTTTGAGAGCCAAGCTCAATGATAAAGTAAGGTCTATACGCTGGCTTGTTGCTTAGGGCAGAACTTGCTTCCCTATCTTGTCCATATAGCCGCGCCTCTTGGTTATCTTTTTCTTTGAAACTCGGTACAACAGGTACCTTAAATCCATTATTTGTAAGTAGAAGAACCTGACTTTGCATAAGGGCTCTTTTTGATTTTTAAAGAACGTTAGTTTTGCAAGCGCCTATTAGGTTATTATTTATTCTCCGGGTTAACCTCTTGGTTAACCTTTCTGCCGTTGTTCTTCCAGTGCTCGGAGAATCCTTTCAGGTGTTAACGGTAACTCATAAAACTTAACCCCACCCAGGGCATTGGAAACGGCATTGACGATAGCAGGTCCTCCAACGTTGGCTACTATCTCTCCACAGCCTTTAGCACCGAAGGGACCAAAAGAACTGGGCTTTTCAATAAGAATACTTTCTATATGCGGCATATCCAATGCCGTAGGAATACGGTACTCTCGAAAACTTGTGCGCATATGTTTAATAGAGGGATAATATGGCAATACATCTTCGGACAAACCAAAGCCAATACCAAAACCGGCCCCGCCTTCTATCTGCCCTTCTAGCAACAAAGGATTTATGGGCGTGCCCATTTCCAGGGCGACATACATCTTCTCTACTTCTACAACACCTGTCTCGTCATCAACGGTAACCTCAGCTACACAGGATATATACTGGAGAGCCTGGAAAAAATCAGCCTTGCCTGTTTCATTATCCCGGGGTGCAAAAGTTGGGCAATGCCGTCCAATACCTATAAGCGCTTCCTGAGCTACCCAAAAAGCTTCACCTGCCAGTTCCTTTATACTTACACTCTTTTCTGGTTCTAAAATTGAGGTAATTATACCATCACTGTATATCAATTTTTCTACTGGCGTTTGGAATTTAGCACCGGCATACTCCAGTAGTTTATACTTTAAGGCTTCAGCAGCTTTCTTCACTGCGTTGCCACAAACCAGGGTTGTCCTGCTGGCAAACTGTCCGGTACACATGGGGTCGGCATCGGAATCGCCGGCAATTACACTGACCAGATTCGGGTCGAGTTGCAAAACTTCTGCTGCTATCTGGCGTGCTACTGTTTTTATACCCTGTCCCATTTCGACCGAGCCTATATTAACTGTTACAGATCCATCTGCATGCAAACGTACAATAGCCTCGCTGGGGTCATTGCCTCCAGTTAAACCTGAAGAATGTATAGTTACTGCAACTCCCTTACCTCGTCTTTTCATTACCCTGTCCCTCCTCAGGTTTATTTATTATACCAGCCGGAAGCCTTGATAACAGCTTCCAAGGTTTCCCTGACACCTACTGCTTCAAGTACTTGCTGGGTCGGGAGTATATCACCGTCCTTTAATAGATTTTTCATCCGTACTTCAATCGGATCCAGACCAGTTATTTCGGCAATAATTTCCATTTGTGTTTCGTTTGCCGAAACAGATTGGGTAATACTGTAACCCCGCATAGGACCAGTCACCTGTTTATTGGTGTAAACAACATATCCATCAAACCATACATTAGGAATTCGGTAAGGACCATTAATTTGAGAAGTTAATTTCATCATCCCGTAGGTGCCAAAATCATTGTAAGCACCAGTATCCTGGATATAACGAATTTTACGGGCTACCAACGTCCCATCCTTCTTAAAACCGGTCTTCATCCACATGATATCAGCACTGCGTACTGTTGAAATTAAAAACTCTTCTTCTCTAGTCCAGCGCCATTTTACAGGTTTACCGGTCTTCCTAGCCAAGAGGGCACAAACAAATTCTGTCGACGGGTTAGACTTGCCGCCAAAACCGCCACCAGTAGGACTGGAGACTATCCGCACAGTGTTAATAGGTACACCAAGTACACCGCAGATTAAAAACTGATGCCAGGAAGTAGTTTGAGAAGCAGTATAAATAGTAATATGGCCATTGGCATCTGCTTCTGCGACGCTGCAATGGGGTTCCAATGAAGCATGTTCATTCATAGAAGTACGGAATTTATGCTCAATAATATAATCTGATTCCGCAAAACCTTTTTCGACATCACCTAGGCGAACCATCATGGCATCATAACCGCCAAATTTGGCAATATTGCCACCCTCGTGAACTTCAGGAGCTCCTGGCTGCATTGCTTCTTCAGGGTCAAATACAGGAGTTAATTCTTCGTAATCGATTTTAACCTTATCTACGGCTTCGTAGGCGGTATCTTCATCCACTGCGGCAACAGCAACTACTGGCTGACCTAAATACCTTACAAACTTATCGGGTAAAACTGGTTGGTCCTGAACAAAAGGTCCCCAGTAATTATTGGGCACATCTTTATAAGTTATAACTCCTGCCACTCCTGCTACTCTTTCTGCGGCGCTGGTATCGATATTCAGAATGCGGGCATGGGGCACTGGTATTTTAGCTGTTTTTACATAGAGCATACCAGGTAGATAAATATCATCCACATATTTAGTCTGCCCCGTCGTATGACGATAGCTATCATATAACGGAATCCTCTGGCCGATTACTTTTCCCATTACATATCCCTCCTCACGCTGTAATACTCTGGACTGCCTCTACTATCTTCTGGTAACCCGTGCAGCGGCAAAGGTTACCTGCGATAGCCCGCCTGATCTCTGCTTCTGATGGCTTGGGATTTTTATTTAATAAGGCTTTAATAGCTATTACCATACCGGGAGTACAATAACCGCACTGGGTACCGTGATATTCAGCCAGGCGTTTCTGAATAATATCCATTTCTCCATTGATAATTAAACCTTCAACTGTCGTCACGCTCTTACCCGCTACCGTTGGAGCCAAAACAATACACGAGTTCACTAGTTCCCCATCAAGTAAAACAGCACATGCACCACAATCGCCTGTTTCACAGCCCTTCTTAACACTGGTTACACCCAGTTTCTCACGCAAAACGTCAGTTAAAATAGCAGTAGGTTTGACGTCTACTTTTACTTCCTTTCCATTTAAAACAAACTTGACTTCCATTTCTTTAAACCTCCTTTTCCTCACTTGCAAGGCCGCTCGCCTCGGCCAGAGCCCTTTTAAGCAGCACCTTAATTACTTTACGACGGTACCATGCTGTCGCGTAAGTATCATCAATAGGATTGATATGCGCATCTACCTCATTGGCCGCTTGTTCGATTAAATTCCAATTTATTCTTTTATCTACAAAAATTTCTTCCAAGCTGTATAAACGAACAGGGGTGCTTGCCACAGCACCGGCGCCAATCCGACAGGCCCTGCACATACCATCGGTATCCTGTTCTATTTCCACGGCGATGTTTATAATAGCCGTTGAACTACCTTTCAGGGTTCCAATCCTCTGGTAAGAACAACCTTTCTTTATACCAGTTGCCGCCTTGGGTAAATAAACACCATAAAGAATTTCGCCCGGTTTTAATACCGTCTTTCCTTTATCAACAAAAAACTCTTTAATAGGCACCAGCCTGTTTTCATGCAATGATTTTATACTGGCCAGGGCACCGGCTGCCAGTAAAGCCACACAACTATCGCCGGCAGGGGATGCATTGACAAGGTTGCCGCCGATAGTACCTACGTTACGGATGGCTGGCGTACCCATATGGTAGCTGGCGTACCAGACATTATAAGCCTTTTGTTTTATAAGTTCCGAGGCGGCTATGCAGGCATGGGTTACCAAGGCGCCAATGAAAATATGCTCATTATGCTCAACTATCTTTTTCATTTCCACTATATTGCCGAGATAGATTAAACCCTGTAAACCCTTTACTTGCCTTAAATTCAGCCGCGGAACGACATCCGTTCCCCCGGCCAGTAGTGTATAATTGCTATTACGTTCCAGGACTTGTAAAGCCTCGGTAAAACTGCCGGGTGAATAATACTGAACGCTCATATCTTTCGCCCCTTTCGTTTATTAATTGCCTTTTTTGTATTTTTTACGTAGCTGGCTTAATATTACTCCACTTTAAAAATCTTTACTTTGCCAGGCCGCAATTATTTTTTACTTTTCACCTCCTTCATCTGTCTACGCCCCGCTGCCGCAGCCATTTAGGCAGGAGCTCATTCTCTACCCGCTCGCTGACGGCCGGCGCTTTTTTAAGGAGCAGTTCCGCCATGGGTTCGCTGACGTTGATGCCTCCCATGGCCCCGTCGAAGATAATGACCTTCCTGGTGCCGGTAACCTTATAGGCAAATTCCATGGCCGCTTCCGTGGTTTCCGCCACCACCGCGTGCTTCATATAGGTCAGGTTCTGCGGGTCGCGGTTGAAGAGGTCCGCCTGTTCCTGGCCCACTACCACCGTGGGGATGTGCTCGCTGAAGAAGGCGCTGGGATAACCCGTCCAGGCGTAGTTGTGCACGCACATCTTGATGGCCGGGTTGACCGGCGGTATATCCGCCAAAAGGGGCCTCCCCGCCTTGCCGTAGAAGGCCTCGGTATACCAGGTATAGGCCGGCAGGGGCAGATCCAGGTCGTAGAGGTCAGTATTGGCCCCGGCGAAGTTGGCGTAAATGACCCCGGCCGAGAAGACATACACCACCGGGCAGGGGAAGTCCAGGGCGGCGATGCACTCGTCGATCTCGCCGAAGAGGGTCATCATCTTACCGTAATAAAGGCAGCCGATTTGGGTCACCCGGTCGTTCAGGGCATAGAGGTCGCTGTCGGCGTCGACGCCGATGATGCCGTTGGGCGCCACCGTCAGGAAGGAAGCAAAGGCAAATTTCTTCTGGACGAAGGGCGAGTCAAAGATGGCCCTGGCCGTAAAGTTGGCCGCCCGCGGCCCCAGGTTCTGGTGATAGGTGGACCGGGTTTCAATGCGGGCGTAGGACATGCCGAAGGGCTTCACGGCCCGGTCTACCTGGCGGTGGAAGTGGACCTCACGCACGTCGCTGTTATGGGCGTGGACGATCCAGTCGGCGTCGTAAATCTTGCGGATGCCGTATAACGTGCCGATCTCCGTTTCAATGGGGATCCCCTGGTCGATGGGGGCCACACCGATGGCCTTGCCGTTAAAGTATTGGTCGAGGCCATAACGCTTGATATACTCTTCCGTCTCCCGGAAGCGCAGGCCCACACCGGCCCGCAAGCGGATATCCTTACACCCCGTCCGGGTTTCGATGACGTCTTTTATGGTTTTTAGCATTTCGGCATAGGGTTCGCCGCCTAAAAGGGTGAAGCCGTGGTGAGAAGCCAGAATGTTCACCGAATGCTCCGGCTTGATCTTGCTCATATCGATTTTTTGTAAGGCTTCCTCCGTAGCTTTACGGACGGCGGCCACTCCCCCTTCACCAGGGTAAATCACCTCCGGCAGGTCGGGGAAGAGCTCTTTCAGCAGTACGGAGGTCATTCCCGGCAGTTCGCAGACCCTGGTTTTGACTAACGCCGGGTCAATGCCATACTGGGACTGCCGGGGCGGTATAGGTTTAATGGGAGGACGCATCGGGTTCCCTCCTTCCCTGTACCGGTGCCGACACTACCCGATCTAAAAGCTTGATGTCCTCGTCGAAGTAAAAACCGCGGGTGGCATACTTGCGCTTGACTTCCTCAGGTATCTCCCATACAGTCACTGTGCGGCCATACCACTGCCAGCCGTCTTTCGGCGGTTCCGGCTTAATGCCGGCCGCTTCCAGGAGGCGCAGGATGGGCTGGATGCACTCCACCTTGCAGCCGGTACGGGCTCCCGTGAGGAAAGAAACCTCTTCCGGGGACCTCGCCCCCTGCAAAATGGCGGCGGCAACTTCTTCCGCCCGGGTGGCGGTGCAGTAGCAGATGATCTGCTCCGGGTTCAACCGGGCGCGACGGCAGAGTTCTTCAATTTGCCCGTAATCGACGGCGTCGACGTCAACTTTGACGACTATCGGCTGCTCTCGTTTCACCATGGTAATGGCATAATCCGGGCAGCGCTGTTCGCAGGCGGCGCAGCCGCGGCAGCGTTCTGCATCGACGACAGCTTTCCTGTTTTCCACTTTGATGGCCAGCACCGGGCAGACCTTTTCGCAGGTTTTACAGCCCCGGCACTTTTCGGCATCGACTGCCGCCAGCAAATTGACTACCTTCAAAGTTCAAGCCCCTCCCCTCTTCTGTGCAAGCTGGTAAGCTACGTCGACAATCATATCCTCCTGTCCCCCGACCATCCGCCTCCTTCCCAGTTCAACTAAAATGTCCCGGGGGTCGAGGTTGAATTTCTCGGCCGCCCGGTAGGTATGCAGGAGAAAGCTGGAGTAGACTCCGGCATAGCCCAGCATAAGCGGCGCGTTGCGCACCACCTGGGGCCGGTGCATGACGGGCTCGACGATATCCTCGGCCACATCCATAATTTTGTAGAAATCGACACCCGTCTGGTAGCCCAGCTTATCCAGCACGCCGACTAAAGCCTCGGTCTGGGCGTTGCCGGCCCCGGCCCCCAGGCCCCGGCAGGCGCCGTCCAGGAAGGTGGCCCCCGCTTCCACAGCGGCCAGGGCGTTGGCTGTGGCCATGGTCAGGTTGTTGTGGGCATGGAAACCGACAGGGACTTTTACGGCTTCAACTACAGCCCCTACCCGGGCTTTGACGTCTTCCGGCAGCATGGCCCCAGCCGAGTCGGCGATATTAATATAATCGGCCCCGTATGCTTCAAAGAGTTTGGCCTGCTCCACCACCTTTTCCGGCGGCGCCATGTGGCACATCATCAGGAAACCTACGGCTTCCATGCCCATTTTTTTGGCAATGCCTATATGCTGCTCCCCGATGTCGGCCTCGGTAACGTGGGTGGCCACCCGTACGACTTTGGCGCCGCAGTCGGCCGCCATTTTTAAATCTTCAACGGTGCCGATGCCGGGGAGAAGCAGGACGGTTAATTTGCCCTTCTTGATGGCCCCGGCCGCGGCTTTAAGCATTTCTTCGTCGCTGAGTTTGGCCCAGCCGTAGTTGTAGGACGAACCGGCCAGGCCGTCGCCGTGGGAAACCTCAATATATTCCACCCCAGCGGCATCCAGCCCCCCGGCAATGGCGGCGACCTGTTCAGCCGTGAACTGGTGGCTGACGGCATGGCTGCCGTCGCGTAAAGTTGTATCGACGATGTGAATAAATGGAGTGCTGTTCATGCTGCCACTTCCCCTGCTAAAATCTTTTGGGCCAGTTTTTCCGCTACGGCCACAGCAGCGGAGGTGATGATGTCGAGATTGCCGGAGTACTTAGGCAGGAAATCGCCGGCCCCTTCAACTTCTACGATGACCGTCACTTTGTTGCCATCAAGCAGCGGCGGCACCCGGAGCCGATAGCCAGGCACGTAGCCCTGGATTTCCTTTACCATGGCTTCCACAGAGGCCTGAATGGCCTTCTCATCCGGTTTTTCTACTTCGACGTAAACGGTGTTGGTCATCATAATCGGGGGTTCGGCGGGGTTTAGAATAATAATAGCCTTGCCCTTCTTCGCCCCGCCCACAACCTCCAGGGCCTTGGCCGTAGTCTGGGTGAATTCGTCGATATTCTGGCGCGTCCCCGGCCCGGCGCTTTTGGAGGCGATGCAGGCTACGATCTCGGCATATTTTGCCCCGGCCGCGCGGTTGATGGCGTAAACTATAGGTACCGTCGCCTGGCCGCCGCAAGTGACCATATTGAGATTGGGCTCGGCCTTGACCTGGTCCAGGTTGACGCAGGGTACCACATAGGGGCCGACGGCGGCTGGCGTCAGGTCGATGGCAATTTTGCCCGCCTCTTTTAACAGTGGTGCGTGCTGGAGGTGGGGTTTGGCGCCAGTGGCGT
Source organism: Moorella humiferrea (assembly GCF_039233145.1). Taxonomy (NCBI): domain Bacteria; kingdom Bacillati; phylum Bacillota; class Clostridia; order Neomoorellales; family Neomoorellaceae; genus Neomoorella; species Neomoorella humiferrea. The sequence continues at coordinate 1,866,829 of NZ_CP136419.1, forward strand.
CGAAGACGATCTTGATGTCCTTTTCGGCCAGGACGGCATTGACGCCTTCAATGGAGGTTTTAATGCCTAAATCCCTGGCCCTTTTGATGCCTTCCGATTCGACTATGCCAGTCATGAGGGCCATCTCTAAATGCCGGCTGCGCAAGATCTTGTACATCAAATCTGAGCCGATATTTCCAGGACCGATGACGGCTACTTTTACTTTTTCCACACTCACATCCCCTTTAATTTGACTTTGGTTGTCACTCGCTCACCCTGTTAAATAAACTTCAGGCTCAGGCTCCCCAGGCCGTAGAAGGAAACGGTGAAGACATCGCCAGCGCTGGCGTTTTCAGCTGCCGTGACGGCACCGGAAAGGATGATTTCGCCGGCCTCCAGGGCGATGTCAAAGGCCGCCAGTTTGTTGGCCAGCCAGGCCACGGCCGCCGCCGGATGGCCCCAGACGGCGGCACCGGCGCCCGTGCTGACCACTTCGCCGTTCTTCTCCAGCACCATGCCGATGAGGCGCAGGTCCAGGTCTTTGATGGGCACCATACGGCTGCCCAGGACCAGGCGGGCGCTGGAGGCGTTGTCGGCAATGGTGTCCGGGAGCTTGATCTTCCAGTCGCGGATGCGGCTGTCGACGATCTCAAAGGCCGGCATGATACCTTCCGTGGCCCGGAAGACGTCGGCAATGGTCACCCCGGGGCCTTTAAGGGTGTCCTTTAAGATAAAGGCCAGTTCCCCTTCCACCCGGGGTAAAAGGAGCTCATCCCTCCGGCAGGGTTCGCCTTCCAGTAGCAACATGTTATCCAGCAGGTGGCCGTAGTCGGGTTCGTTTACCCCCAAAAGCTTCTGCATGGCCCTGCTCGTCAGACCGATCTTTTTGCCGATAACCCTGCTGCCCCGGGCTTTCTTCATCTCGATGCCGGCGAGCTGGATGCGGTAGGCATCTTCTACCGTTAAATCTGGATAAGTCTCGGTTAAAGGTTCAATGGGTTTGCAGCTGACTTCTGCCGTCAGAAGTTCAGCAGCAACGGCCTGGTAATCCATGTTCATGGCCTCCTTCTTTCATTACACTGCGCCAGCGTTCCCGCAGGGCGCCGGCTATATACTCCGCCAGGCTTTCTTTCTCCAGTCCCTGTTCCAGCCCGGACAGGAGCCGGTCGCAGCCCAACCTGGCTTCTTCGTGGGGACCTGGCAGGGCTACCAGGTAGGCCAGGCCTACCTTCCCCACGGCGATGCGCACCCCCTCTTTATGGTGCCTATGGTAATCAGGCTTAAATTTCAGGATCCAGGGGGTACAGGCCCCGGGATCCAGGCGCAGGATGGCTTCGATGCTGAAGTCTTTGTCCTCGGCCCCCACACCGCCGGTAGTAATGATGAGGCCGTAGCCTTCTTCCAGGGCCCCTTCCAGACGGTTGGCCGCCGCTACAGCATCATCCTCGAGGATGCCGCCGTATTTTGCCCGGTAACCCGTTTTTTCCAGGGCCGATATTATATATGGTGAATTGGTGTCTTTAATTTTCCCGGCTATAACTTCGGATCCAGAGGCAAAGACGATAGCCCGCCGGGCGACAGCCTGGCCGATTTCCCGGGCCATGGCCTCCGATTCTGCCAGCACCCGGGCGGCTTCTTCCGGCTCTAGGGCAATTAAGCCAAGTACCCCTTCCGAGTGGACGGCGGCTCCCGGTTTAATATTCACTCCCGGCAATTCCGCCAGGGACCGTAAGATTTCTTGTTCTTTACCGGCCACCGTTTCCGCCTGCACCCGGCGCCGCAGGATGTCAAAGGCTACCAGCCCCGGCCGCACGTCCACCACCATCACTTCCCGGGGCTCCAGTTCTAAGGCGGCGGCCGCCGTTGCCGCTACGAGCCCCAGATCGGCGTTGTTCAGCTCGACGTTCTCAATCCAGAAGGTTGTTTTCTCCAGCAGGTCCCATTCCACTTCTTATCCCCTTTTTTTCATAATACTGGTTCGATGATTTTTATAATTTGTTTTCAATGGTATATTATGTCATGTTCAATGCTTCCATTTATAATGAAACTCTTTCTACATCCAGGCTTAAATCTAAGAGGGGGGCGTCGATAATGGCCCGGCCGACGTCGACGATATCCGCTCCGACGGCAATTACTGCCTCAAGATTTGCCGGCGTAACGCCGCCGGCAAAGGCAATTTTCACTTTCTCCCGCCATCCTCCTCGCCGTGCCGCCTCGATTACGGTGGCCAGTTCTTCCAGACGACCGGTATCGACCATGATAATTCCCGCGCCGGCCTTTACAGCCGCCTCCGCTTCAGCGGCTACGGGCCTGGTCTCCCCGCGGATCTGCACGGCGATTACCCGTTTCGAGTCATATGTCCGTGCCCGGCCCACCGCCGGCTCAATACCTCCCAGAAGGCGGACGTAATTTTTATCCAGGTAGATAAAGGGTTCATCGCTAATGCGGATGCCGGCGCCGCCGGTGGCGATGGCCCGGCGCAGCTCGCTTCGTATTTCCGGGGTTACCTTTTTCCAGGCGCCGCAGACGACTTTGATGCGTCCCCTCGCCCGGCGGACAAAGTCGGCCGCCGCCGTGGCAACTCCGGAAGGTTTTCCGATTATACCAAGGAGCATTTCTTCAGCCTGGATGATCACCGTGGCTTCGCCCATGGCCCGGAAAAGACAACTGCCCGGCTCTAAAGCATACCCCTCGGGGGCCGACCAGGTTACTTCCAGTCCCAGCTCATCGGCTACCTGCTTTAATCTGTCCGCACCGGATAATATCCCCTTTTCCCGGGCGGTAATGGCAAAAGATGCGGTCTGCCTTCCTAAAGGGGCAAAGAGAAATTCTCTAAGTTCCACTAATATCACTTCCCACAGCAGGCCTGTATCCCAGTCCCGCCGATATCTCTGCCGCCGTACGTACAACTTGTTCTACGGCCAGCCGGAATTTTTCCCCCTCCAGCCTGGCGACGGGACCGGAAACGCTTACGGCGGCACAGACTTTGCCGTTATGGTCCCTTATAGGAGCTGCCACACAGCGCAGGCTGTCCATGATTTCTTCGTTGTCAACGGCATATCCCATCTCCCGAATTTTAGCCAGCTCCGCTTCAAGTTGGCGCGGATCGGTAATGGTGTGGCGGGTATAGCGGGCCAGCCCTTTTGTAGCTATGATACGTTTCACCTCACTGGGGTGCAGGTAGGCCAACAGGACCTTGCCTACCCCGGTACAGTGGGCCGGCAGACGCATCCCCACCTGGGAAACAATGCGCAAAGACTGACGGCTTTCCCGCTTATCAATGTAAAGCACTTCGCCTTTATCGAGGACTACCAGGTGCACCGTTTCTTCTAGTTCATCTACTAACTTTTGAATATGAGGGGCCGCCACCTTACGAACGTCCCAATTGTTAGCTACGATGTTTCCGATTTCAAAAAGGCGCACCCCCAGTCGGTAGCGGCCGTCAAAGGGCGATTGCTCCAAATAACCGAAATCACGCAGGGTTGCCAGCAAACCATGGAGGGTGCTTTTGGGCAAATCCAGGGCGCGGGCTATTTCTCCCAGGGACATATCACCTTGATGAGCGGCCAGCAAATCCAGGATTGTCAATGCCTTGGCCACCGATCGAATACGCGTCGTTACCATACCGCCAGCCTCTGTTCTATATAATCAAATCGTTTTCTATTATTAAGTATGTATGTAATAGTTTTCAACTTTATATCCCCCTGAGAGGCCGGCGATATTCGTTATTATCGAACTCAATGCTATAATATCGTGCTAACGTTAATATTTAAGTTCGCCGCTTATTTTGGTATTCCTGCCGTACCAAAGCCCATTTTGTTCGATATTATCGCAAGTTTATTTGTAATATCGAATATAAATCATGAACTCCTCTGCTTCAACCGGCATATCCTGGTGGTAATAAAGGGATAATATTGGAGCAGGGCCGAAGGAGGTAATCCCCCGTGGATATTTTTTTCAGCGTGATATGGGTCATCTTTCTAATTTCCGCCTTTTTGCCCATGCTGCATCAGCGTCGTATAGAGGCTGCGCGACTACACCTCATTCGGAGTTTCGAGCGTAAAAGTAATTCCCGTCTCATTACCCTCATTCACCGCCAGGAGGCCTTGAGCTTTTTGGGTATCCCCCTTACCAGATATATCAACATCGAGGATTCGGAACAGCTTCTCCGGGCCATCCGCCTTACACCTGACGATATGCCCATCGACCTGGTACTTCATACCCCCGGCGGCCTCGTCCTGGCGGCAGAGCAAATAGCCCATGCGATTTTAAAGCACCCGGCAAAAGTTACCGTTTACGTTCCCCACTATGCCATGTCCGGCGGTACCCTTATCGCCCTGGCGGCCGATGAAATAGTCATGGATGAAAACGCCGTTCTTGGGCCCGTAGACCCCCAGCTGGGCGAGTACCCCGCGGCTTCAATTCTCAAAGTCCTTGAGGAAAAGGATAAAAACGAGATTGACGACCGCACCCTGGTCCTGGCGGACATTGCTCGTAAAGCAATGCGGCAGGTCCGGGATAGCCTTGCGGAGCTCCTGGCGGAAAAAATGGAACGGCAAAAGGCCGAAGAACTGGCTACCATTTTAAGTGAAGGTCGATGGACCCATGACTATCCCATTGGCGTAGCGCAGCTAATAAAAATGGGGCTGCCGGTGAAAACCGGTTTGCCCCGGGAAATATATCAGCTTATGGAACTCTATCCCCAGCCGGCCGGCCGCCGGCCTTCCGTCCAGTATGTTCCCCTGCCCTACACCCGCGAAGAACGCCGCCGTTAAAAGGGCGGGGTCAAAGGCAGCCGTCGCTTGTGGGCGCTGGCGGCGGCCATGGCCTCTATTTTTTCTTTAACCGCCGGCGGCGCCTGTCCCGTCAGGATATAACGATCGAGGTCTTCATAGGTTATACCCATCTCGCCTTCATCCGTCTGGCCGGCCCACAGCCCCGCCGTCGGGGGTTTGCCAATAATCCTTTCCGGCAGTTTTAAATAACGGGCCAGTTCCCGTACCTGGGATTTTACCAAATTGGCCAGGGGCAACAGGTCCACCCCACCGTCGCCGTACTTGGTAAAATAACCGACCGTCAATTCGCTTCTATTACCCGTGCCGACAACCAAGTAATTGCGCTCATTGGCATGGAAGTACAGGGTTAACATCCTGAGGCGCGGCTTTAAATTGGCCAGGGCCAGGTTTCTTTTACCTGGTGAAAAGGGTTGTCCCGTCAACAGCAGCACCAACCGGTCGTAGATATCATCCAGTACCACTTCCACTACCGGTAACTCCAGGTGTCGGGCTACAAGATGGGCATCCTCGGCATCGGCCGGGTCGCTGTGGCAGGGCATGATTAGCCCCAGGCAATTGTCGGGAAAAGCCAGCCGGCATAAATTCGCCACCACGGCGGAGTCGATGCCGCCGCTTAAACCCAGGACCGCTCCCTTGGCTCCGGCTTTGGCGGCCTCTTCCTGCAACCATGCAACCAGGTCTGCGACCATTTTAGCTGCATCCATAAATGATTACCTCCCGATTGCTTGACCGGCTCCAACCCGGGGCCGGTAACAGCAGATTTTTAGCCGCCGGCTCAGGCTCTCTCCCCGCTGCCACGCACCTTCGCCGTTTTGGACAGCACTCCCCTGTGCTGCCGGAAACACCGGGTGACCGCACCGGGCGACTTTAAATCACCATGTTCGACACCGTAACGCCAATTCCTGCTGCCGTAAGGCCCCACCGGCCTGTTATAAAACAACCTCCGACAGTACATACCGCCGGAGGTTATTTGGTTTCTTCCCTCTATACCCTGTATTGGGGTATTCCGCCACCACCCTGAAGAGCCGTCCCCATCTGGACGCCTGCCATCCCGCCTTGCTGCAGTTGCATTTGTTCCTGCTGTAGGCGCTGTAGCAGCTGGGCTATCTCCTGCTGGCTGGCCATATTTAATTGATACCATCCCCGGGAATGCATAACATCCCATACAGCCTTAAGGCAGTTCTGCTCATCCTGGTAAACGGTCATAAAATCCCGCCGCAATTGATCGTTGGCGCATTCAGTAATGGCCATATTATATGAGCTGGTTAAAAGCTTTTCGCTGGCCAGGCAATCGCTGCAGATTGTTTTATCATCAAAAAACTGCATGGTCCTTCCCCCTCTACATCATATGTTGCCCACCCAAATGACGGAGCAAAGTATTATAGTGCCTCTGGTGGGCCTGCTGCACTGAACTCAACACCTGCTTCAGCTGGGGGTCGCTGCACTGGGCGGCGTAGGCCCCGAATTTCCGGATCATCAAGAGCTCATTGCTTAAATTTTCCCGGAGCTGCATCAATTCAGCCTGGGTTAGACCTGCCACGATGCTTCCTCCTTCCACAAATTAAAGCTGCCATGGATCATTTTGCCCAGAGGCCCACCTTCTATTCACCATATTTTCTGCCAATAAAAACCATGCCGGGAAACTCCCGGCGTCAGTGCAAGACTTTTTTTAAACGGTTTTCATCAAAGCCGACTATAACCTGTCCATCGACGATCAGGGTGGGAACCGCCGCCAGACCGCCGTTACGCCGGCACAATTCTTCCATGGCCTTTTCGTCTACACTGATATCCTTTTCTTCAAAATTTACACCATGTCGTGAAAGATACTCTTTCACCGCTTTGCAACTGGGTCAGGTCGGTGTAGTGTAAACAACGACGTTTTCGGGCATCAGATTAACCTCCCGGCAGACTTTTTTACTTAGTCTGCCTGGAAGGAGAAAGCTTTATGTGCGTTCTAGCGTTTTAAAAGGGAACCCAGGACGGTTTTGGCGCTGCTTAAAGTAACGCCTATAAAACCGTAACCGCTTAGAATGGATTCCAAAGCCGTCAGCACCTGCTGCATCTCTTCTTCGGTAACGATTAAAGGCGGCTCTAAACGGATGACATTGGGATTATTTAGAGTATACGCCGTGATAATATGGTGTTTATTCATTAACTCTCCGGCTACCAGGGAACCAAAATATTCTCCCGCCAGCGCATTTACCTTACCGCGTGTTAACCTGTCCAGCCATCCGCCCACAGGTTGGTTAAATTCCAGGCCGATGAGGAGGCCCCGGCCGCGCACGTCTTTTATGATAGTATATTTTCCTTTAAGCCGCCGCAGCTTTTCTAAAAAGAAGCTACCCAGGGCGGCCGCCCGTTTCGCCAGGTCTTTTTCCAGAATGCTTTCCAGGGCCGCCAGCCCGGCCGCCACCGCCAGGGTATTGCCACCAAAGGTGGAAGTATGGAGGAGGGCTTTATCCATGCCGCCGTAGGCTTTATCCCAGATGACCGGACGGGCGATGTAAGCGCCGATGGGCATGACACCGCCACCCAGGGATTTGGCCAGACACATGATGTCCGGCACTACGTCTTCATACTCGCAGGCAAAAAGACGACCCGTACGCCCGAAACCCGTTTGAATCTCGTCGACAATCAACAATGCCCCGTAACGATCACATAGTTCCCGCGCACCTTTGAGATAGCCGTCGCGGGGAACAATCACACCGCCTTCGCCCTGGATGGGTTCTACGATAAAGGCGGCCACATCGCCCCCCGCCAGTTTGGCTTCCAGGGCCTCCAGATCGTCGTAGGGCACCGCCTCGCAACCGGGTAACAGGGGGGTGAAGGGGCGCTGGTATTTCTCCCTTCCCGTGACCGATAGAGAACCAAAACTTTTACCGTGGAAAGAATTTTGGCAGTAAAGGATTTTAACTTTACCGGTGGCGGCGCGTGCCAGTTTGAGGGCGCCCTCCACCGCTTCAGTCCCGCTGTTGCAAAAAAATACCCGTTCCAGATCCCCGGGAGTAACCCGGGCCAGGTTGTGGGCCAGGGCGGCGGCCAGGGGATTTAAAGAGGCCTGCAGTATATTCGGCCGTTCCATCACCTTCTTTACCGCATCCAGCACTTCGGGCGGGTTATGACCCAGATTTAAAGCTCCGTAGCCGCCTAGAAAGTCAAGATAGCGATTGCCCTCCCTGTCCCATACGGCAACGCCTTCTGCCCGAATAAAGGCTTTATCAAAATCCAGCAGGGACAGCATACCCGCCAGGCCGGGATTGACATGGCGGCGGTACAAGTCCCGAACCTCCTGGCGGGAAAACTCCATTGCTTCTGCCAAGCTAAATAATTTTTCTACACCCAAGGGTTGTTCACGTGCCTTTCCTTAAAATAAATGACCCGGGAAGTCGTTCCCAAGGTCATTTTACCATTTTCAGCCGCCTTTTGTCTAATGGTCCGCTGCCGCCCCAACCCCTTTTTCTTTTTCCGTCCAAATCCGGTCGGCAATTTCCCCCCAGGCCCGGGCGTAGGGAGCCAGCTTGGCGGCAAACTCTTCGGCCGTTTCATCTTCGTGGAGCTGCGTCGAATGGGCTCCTGCTTCCGTTACAATATCGCGCAGCATTTCTGGATTATCAATAAGGGGGCAAGGGCGACGGAGGTTTTGGTTAAAGGGCTGGCGCTTCTGATAGGCTTTAAAAAGGGGATTCTGAAGGGCTTCTATCAGGCTGACGTTTTTAATATTGCAGGTGCTGTAGTGAACAAAGGCACAGGGCTCCACTTCTCCGGCGGCGTTAATGTGGAAATAGCGCCGGCCGCCGGCAATGCAGCCGTTGCTGGCCTCGCCGTCGTTCCAAAAGTCGACCAGGAAGATAGGTTTGGTTTGACGGAAATACTGAATGCGCTCAAACATCCAGGCACGCTGTTCGGGCGTGGCCATCATTTCCAGATCCACATCTTTGCCGATGGGGATATAGGTGAAGTACCAGCCGAAGGCAACTCCTTTATCTATCAGCATATCAATAAAGGCGTCACTACCAAGTTCTTCGGTATTATAACGACTGTAGGTCACCGAGACGCCGTAGACAACCCCGGCGGCCCGCATAAGATCCATGGCCCGCATTACTTTAGCAAAAATACCCCTGCCACGACGGCTGTCGGTCTTTTCTTCGAACCCTTCTAAACTCAAAGCTACGGTAATATTGCCCAGACGAACCATCTCGTCGACGAAGCTTTGGTCAATTAAGGTCCCGTTGGAAAATAGATGAAAAACCTGATCCGGATGTTTCTCTGCCAATCGAATAATGTCATCGCGGCGCATCAGGGGCTCGCCGCCGGAAAGAACTATAAAGTTAATACCCAGTTTTTCTCCTTCGCTGATGATGCGATCCATGGTAGCAAAATCCAGTTCCTGAGTTCGCTGGTAATCACCGGCCCAGCAGCCCACACAGTTCAAGTTACACTTTTCCGTTGGATCCATAAGAATGGCCCACGGTACGGATACACCGAGCTTTGCTGCCCACTCTTTTTGGCGCGGTACGCCAATAAAAGTCGAGTTAACAAAAAAATCCATAGCTAAACGCAGTCTGACGTTGGGATGGGTCTGGGTCAGCAATCTCTGGGCAAAACGATACCAGTTGCCGTTTTTATCTTCAAGAACCTTTTTAACGTTAAAAACCATCTCCCGGTGATGGGGATCCCGGGCCAGCTTTTCCGCCAAGGCAATCAAACGGGGGATATTTTTTTCTGGATTATTGAGAATTAATTTTACGCCTTGTTCAATGAGCTTTTCCCCCACATAAGTTTCTGCCAGCTTCACGCCTTAACCTCCTTTCCCCTCAAAAACTCAAAATGGTAGCCACCAACCACCCGCGCCGGCTACCACCTCCCAAAACACCCAAAAGACCAATTTTTGTTTTTATTATACGCCTTCAGCCATACTTGGTCAAGGGTTCCCGTCGGGGTAAAAAATGCTTCTTATATTATTCATTTTTAGGGTCCAGACTATCAATTGAACAGGGAACCATACTGCAAAAGGAGGGCTTCCAAAATGACCGTCGGTACGAAAATGCATCAGACCCTCACCAGCCTGGAAGGCGCCGCTGCGGATCTAAAAACCTACGCCCTGGAAACCGAGGATAAAAACGCAAAGAAGCAGTTCACCGACTACGCCAATCAGATTGAAAGCATTGCCCAGGGCTTGAAAGGCCGCGTCAACTATCTGGAAAGCCAGGAACCCCAGTACAAGGTATTCCAGCAGGCGCAGGGCAAAATGCAGTAGTTCCCTTTAATATAGCCCCCGTAAATCGGGGGCTTTATATTTAAGCATATGCCGACTTAAGCAAAAATAACTACGTTTGTTGTTTGTGGCAATCGAAAAGGGGACCACTGTGGTAACCAGAAAGGGACCCACCCCCGCTTAGGCTACGCCTAAGCGGGCTCGCGCAGTTTTTCGCGTTCTGCCTCCTGCCGGCGCAGGCTCTCGCGGAAACGAAAACTCTCTCCGTTCATGACTAGGATATGAGCGCGGTGGGTAAGCCGGTCCAACAAAGCACCCGTTAACTTTTCATCCCCAAACACCTCCACCCATCGGCTGAATTCCAGGTTGGTAGTAATAATCATGCTACCCCGTTCATAACGGCTGGCGCAGAACTGATACAGCAATTCAGCCCCGGTTTTAGTAAAGGGCACATAACCTACTTCGTCCAGAATGACCAGGTCGTAGGATAACCACTGCTTTTCTAGTCGTCCCAGCCGGTACTCTTGTTGCGCTTCCAGGAGTTCGTTGGCCAGGGCGTTAGCCGTGTAAAAGCGGACTTTCTTGCCCTGGCGCAGGGCGCAGAGCCACAGGGCGATACTCAAATGGGTCTTGCCGGTACCGGGATTACCGAGAAAAATGATACACTCTTTTTTAGCGATAAACTCACCCTGATCCAGGAACAAGACTTTATTCTTGTTAAGGGAGGGGATAAGGCTGAAGTCATACTCTTCCAGGGTCTTGAGATAGGGGAAGCGGGCCTGTTTAAGACGCCTTTTCAGGTTGGCCTCTTCCCGCTGGATAATTTCCTGTTCCATCAGGGCACAGAGGTATTCGGTATAACTCTGGTTACGGTCGGCCGCTTCCCGGGCCACCTGCTGGTAAGAGCGGAGGATAGCCGGAAGCCTTAGCTTCTTCAGGTAACTCTCCAGGAGCAGGTTGTTTGTCATGTCCCTCACCTCCCGGCCACCAGAGCGTCAAATTGTTGCAAGGTACTGCCCCCGGAGGCCGGCAAAGGGATAATATCCAAATTTAGCGGGGGCGAACCTGTCCGGGCAATAGATGCCGCCACTTCCCGGACCACAAGGCAGGTCCGGGGCAGGTCCTGCTGGTAAGTTGCCTCCAGGGCCCTGGTCAGGAGGTCCAGGCCGAAAAGGGGTTCCAGGCCCAGGATACGCTGGAATTCCTGCAGGCCTTCTTTGCGCCGGGGGGCCAGTTCGGCCAGAACCCGCGAGTATACCGGCGGAAGAGTTCCATTTTTAAGGGGCCTGGCATAGCCAAGAGCCCGCGGCTTGCGTTCTAAAGCCTTAAGGTAATGGCGAGGGTCCAGGTGCTCTTCCCCTTTGCCATAGGACCTGGGGTGGGTGGCAATCAGCTCCTTCCTAGCCCAGACCTCAATTTTATCGACGTAAGCCTTAAGGACGAGCTGCTGTCGGGCATAGGATTGGGGGACGGAATAGGTGGTAGTTTCAAACCTTACCCGGCTATAGGAGTCGGCCCGCACTTCCACCTGGCGGTAACAGCCAAACTCTTTAGGTGGCAGGGGGAGCAGGACCTTCTTTTCCTCTTCCCATACTTCAGCGATAGTTCTGGTACTGCCGGGAACCCGGTGTTCCCTTGTATAGCGCAGGCAGTTTTGCCGGAGAACAAAGTCCAACCAACAGTTGCCTCCTTTCCTAATCAATGCTATACTTAAACTATGAAACCTGAATTAGAAGAACACTACCCGTTGCGCAAAGCCGCTGAAATACTGGGCGTCCACCCCATCACCCTACGCCGCTGGGAAAAGGAAGGCAAGATCCGGTGCGTTCGCACGCCTTCAGGTCAGAGGCGTTTTCCCAGGAGCGAGGTTCTGCGCCTTCTCGGCGGAGAAGCCCCTTCAGGCACGCGAGCAGTTATTTATGCCCGCGTGTCCAGCGCCAAGCAGGCCGGAGCCGGTAACCTGGAGCGGCAGAAAAAACGTCTGGAAGAATACTGCCGGGATAAGGGCTATCGAGTAGTGGCCGCCATAGCGGAGCAGGGGTCCGGGCTGAACGAGAAACGCAAAGGGCTGGCCCGGCTTTTCCGCATGGCCCGGGAAGGCAAGATGGACCTGGTGGTAATCGAGTTCAAGGATCGGCTGGCCCGGTTCGGGTTCACCTATATCGAGCGCTATTTTAACGCCTTCGGCGTGAGAATAGAAATAGTGAACGGGGAAGAGTCGAAATCCCTTCAGGAAGAGCTGGTACAGGACATGCTTTCCATCCTGACCGTTTTTTCCGCCAAGCTTTATGGTTCGCGGAGCAGAGAATTCCGCAAAAAAGTAAAGGAGGCCATGCTCGATGCGTCCAAGGGCGAGCAAGCCGATTGACATGATAACCGTGCCGGGAAGAATATACCCCGACGCCATCGCCCGGGAGGAACTGGTCTCCTTTATGGGCCGTTTTCAAGCGGCCAAGCGTTCCGCCTACCAGGCCTTGAGGCGCGGGGAGGAAGCCGGGGAAATTGTCAAAGCCCTCTACGAAAAGTTTTTTCCCAACGCCCGCTGGTGCCAGTGGGCGGTGGAAGACGCGAAGAGCACTATAGAGAGCCAGCAAGAGCTGGTGAAGATGTATGTCTCCGACCTGAAAGCTAAAATAGAGAAATCCGAGGAAAAACTAGAACGCGCCAGGGACCGGCTTCACCGTCAGGGTATCCACACCCGGCTGAATAAGCTCCGGGCCAAACTGGCCTATTGGGAGGGCTTCCTGGAAAGGGGCGAGGTGCCGCCCGCCGTGTTCGGGGGCAAGAAAAACCTGCTTCTCCTACAGGAAGGCAAGCTTTCTAAAGAAAAATGGCGTGAGCTGCGGTCCAATTCCTTTTACTCCGTGGGCCAGGCCAACATGAAAGGGCTGGAAGGGCAGCACGGCAACGCCAACACGGAAATCGTCTATCACGATTTAACCGGCGCCTTTCACCTCAACGTCTACATACCGCCGGAGCCGGAAAACAAGACGGGCCGCAGGAGAAAGGAAGAAGAATGGATCACGGTGCCGCTGGAAATCCCCGCCCGCTACCGGGACCTTCTCATCTTGCGTCTCCTCAAGGGAGAAGCCTACACGGTGCGGGTAGTGCGGAAAGACGGCAGGTTCGAATGCCTCATTTCCTTCCCCCTGGGGGACACCGCGTCCGTGGACAAGAATTCTGTCATGGCGGGAATAGACCTGAACCCCGAAGTGGCGGCCGTGACGGTAGTTTCGCCTGACGGCAACTTCAAGGCCTCCCACTGCTTCTGGTGCCCGGAGCTGGTCCACGTTTCCCACGAAAAACGGGAATGGCTTGCCGGCAACCTGGTTAAAGAAATAGCCGCCTGGCTGAAAGATATAGGCGTAAAGCAGGTCGCCCTGGAGGAGTTGTCCTTTGCTCAGGACCACGACACCAACCGGTATTTCAACCGCATAACCCACAACTTTTGCAAAAAGCTCCTGTTTAACCGGATTGTCGTGGCCTTGAGGAAGAGGGGTATCGCGGTCTTTACCGTACCCGCTAAGTTCACTTCGCTTATCGGGTATTTCAAATACTCGCGGGTTTATGGCCTTTCCACCCACCAGGCCGCTGCTCTGGTGATCGCCAGGAGGGCTTTAGGCTTTACCGAGAAGATCCCCAAAGAGATCTTGAAAATGCTGGCACCAGGGGAAGGATGGCAGCATTTCAAGTTGTGGGGCAGGCTCTTCGGGCTGTTCAAGGCGGCCAGAAAGAGGGCGATAAGGAAAGACTGCCTCTTCCGGCGGTGGAACCCTGAAGACTGGCTGTCTTTTATGTTCAATTCATCTTGAAATCGACTTTAAGCCTGCCGCTTTTCCCTGCCAGGCTTCCCGGGAGTCCGGCAACACTCTGCGGTGGGGCAGAGGGGCGGCAGGTAGGCGGGGTAACTCCCCCATCCGGCAGGTGCCTTAAGACAGATGCCGCCTACAGGGATTTTTCTGCAGCCCACAAACGTGGGATCTGTCTGAGGGACGGAAAACGCCGGAAAGCAGCCTGGTAGCCGGAGGCCCGAACCGGGGAGATGTGGGCCTCCCCATTATGGGGTGCCGGGCTGGCCAGACGGTGACGGAGGTAGCCGTCGGCCCCAACAATATAGTACTTGTCGGGGTCTGCACAATGAGTACCTAACAAAGTTATAGATTGTTTAGCTTTGTATAGGGAAAATTGACCTCTTCTAAGAATGTTAGAATAGATGCGGGAAAAATAGAGGGGGTTGAAAGGATGGCGGTGGTCTTCACCAGGGGCAGACATATGCCGACCTACGGGGACTGTCTAAAAGAACCGCTTTTTAAATATGATTTCCCCAACCGTTGCGACGGACGCGACCTCCTGGCCGCTGTAAAAGATGGTTCCGTGCCCTGCGTCTTTTTCGACCCCCAATATCGGGGCGTTTTAGACAAGCTAGCCTATGGAAATGAAGGTGAAAGCCGCGGCGTCAAACGCTCCCTTTTACCCCAGATGGACGAGGATACCATAAAAAATTTTATAGCAGAAATAGGGCGGGTGCTGATCCCCTCCGGCCATCTTTTCTTATGGGTCGACAAATTTCATTTGTGCGAAGGGATCACGGGATGGTTGCCGGCAAATTTGCAAGTAGTAGATATGATCGTCTGGGATAAACAAAAAATGGGGATGGGTTACCGCAGTCGCCGGCAGAGCGAATATTTGGTGGTTATTCAAAAAAAGCCCCTCAGGGCCAAAGGAGTGTGGGCGGTACATAATATCCCGGACGTGTGGCAAGAAAAACCCGCACCAAACGACCACGCCCATTCTAAACCGGTAAAACTTCAAGCCAGGCTCATTGAAGCCGTAACCAATCCCGGAGATGTGGTCGTTGACCCGGCGGCGGGCAGCTATTCTGTGTGGAAGGCCGCTAACCTTGTGGGACGGAAGTTCTTAGGAGGGGATTTAGTGTACGGTGCCGACTGATAAACAACCAAATAAAAAAGTTTATGGGTTTTCCCGCCCATAAACCCTTATTTTTGTGGTGCGAGAGGCGGGACTTGAACCCGCACGGACCAAAAGGTCCACGAGATTTTAAGTCTCGGGCGTCTGCCGGTTCCGCCACTCTCGCAGATAAAAAAATAACTTGGAGGCGCGGGCCGGATTTGAACCGGCGAATAGCGGTTTTGCAGACCGCGGCGTTAGCCACTTCGCCACCGCGCCGTGATAAAAAATGGAGCGGAAAACGGGATTTGAACCCGCGACCCTCGCCTTGGCAAGGCGATGCTCTACCACTGAGCTATTTCCGCTCGCTGCATAAGTGATTATAGCATGTGCCAAAATTCATGTCAAGCGTTTTCATTTTTTCCCGCCAGGATAAACTCCAGCTCCCGCTGAACTTCTGGATTTGTAAGGGCAAATACCAGGTCGCCCTCCTCCAGGATAGTATTGCCGCAGGGCACTATTGCCGTCTCACCCCGAACGATGGTCACCAGGATGCATTCGTTGGGAAAAGGTATCTCCTTTATTTTCCGCCCGCACACCGGCGCCTCAGGTTCCAACCTAAATTGTACCATTTTTAAATCTTTAATTCCCTGCATCCACAGGGCCGTAGTGGCGTCCATATCCACCCTTTCCTGAATTAAATCCATAACAAGGGAGGCCGGACCAATAACCTGATTTACTCCAAGCCAGCGAAAAAGTTTTTCATTACCGGGATTGTTTACCAGAGCCAGGGTGCGTTTGGCTTTAAATTGGCGTTCGGCCAGCTGACATATTACTAGATTATCTTGATCGTCATCGGTAATAGCAATTACTATATCGGCGTTTTCGGCACCGGCTTTTTTAAGGACCTGGGGCTTAGTACCGTCACCCACTATGACCGGAAGAGCTAGCTCCTCTTTTATCTTCTCTGCCTTCACCTGTTCTTGCTCGACTAGAATTACTTCATAACCAAAAGATTTACACTGTTTGGCTACCTGATAACCCACCTTACCGCCACCGACGATAATAATTTTCTTCATAACTCGACTCCCTTCCAGGTCTCAAAGTGCTTTATTCACCCAAACCAAATACCTGCCGCGCCTCTTGCAAAAGCTCTGCCAGAGAAGGCGGAGGCACCGGTACGGTTCGACCGGCGCTGCGGGCGATACGGCTTAAAGCCTGCCAGCGTTGCTTCATACGGCTGTAGAGGCGGGTTACATAATCTTCGAGTTCGTCTTCAAGCCAGAATTGCAGGTAATTGCAGACGTATTCACCGGCCGAAGCATCTATGATTTTGTAAAAAGCGGCACGCGTACCCCTTGCCCGACCGCCGGTAGTATAGGGCAGCCACCAGGGACGGTAAGGCTCATCACCCACATCGCTGTTTAAAAAACGAATATATTTGTTTTCGCTTAAAAATGACAGGGCCGGTTTAATCCAAAAACGGGCGGCAGCGCCGACATGTAGAGCCCGGCCGTCACCCAGGAGGAGGAGACGCCATTGGAGGGCGCGCGCCTGGTGCAGGTAATTACTGCCCGTTTTATTGGCTACGCCCTTGAGATGCAGGATGGCGGCTTCTTCGGGGACAGAATCCTCTTCTTCTATTGCAACCAAATTGTCCCCTTCCCGGAGGGTCTTTAAGGCGCTCAAAACCTCTTCGTCCAGCTCCGGCCAGACGATGTTTTTCTTTTCCTTCCAATCGGGTCCAAGCTTGTCTGCCACCCTTTCCAGCTGGGATTTGACCGTTCCTATTTGTATACCCAGTGCCGCGGCAATCTCCCAGCGTTTTAACCCTTCCCTGGCCAGCAAAGCCACCCGCAGTTCAAGTTGGGCCAATTCAAGACGGGCATCGACGATTTTTCGACAACTGGCATCCACCGGCTCTATACCTCACCTTTATTTACACCTTTATTTATTCGGCAAGCAAATGTTTTATCCTCCCACACTAGAAGGTCAGGCTTACCGCTCCTTTTTCCGTAACTACGTAAGTGTCCTCTATCCCTACGCTGCCCCGGCCGGGAAAGACGAATTTGGGTTCCAGGGCAAAGACCATACCCTCCGCCAGAGCGGTTTTATTTCCCTTGGCAATGACCGGCCATTCGTTCAATTCCAATCCGGTGCCGTGACCGATGTAGGAAACCTGGCGGCCGTAGCCCATAAAATATTCACCCAACCCGGCCTTCTCTGCCATTTTAACGGCGAAGTCGTAAAGCTCCCCGGCAGTTACCCCAGGTCTGGCCCTTTCCGCAACTTTGGCGGCGATCTCCTTTGCCACTTCCTGGGCCTTATGCATCTGCGGTTCTACTTCGCTATCCAGATAAACGCGCGTTTGATCTACGGTATAATCGCCGTAAACCCCGGCATAGTCAATGAGCAAAGGTTCGCCTTTTTCCCAGCGGCGCTGGCTGGGGCCCATGGGATAAAGGGGAGTAAGGCCGTTGCCAGCCAGGGGTAGATCATAGCAGGAAGTCAGGGTGGCATTGACGCCGGCGGCAACGATGCCGGGTATCATGCCCTGCTCCTGACCCCGGAAGCGTTTTGTCCCCTGGTGGCCGAGGCGGCGGGCAAAGGCTTCAAAGGCGGCGGCTATTTCCAGTTCCGTCATCCCCGGTTGAATGATATCGCCTATGTAACGGAAGACTGCGGCGTGTTTTTCAGCAGCATAGCGCAGGGCCGCCAGCTCCGCCTCAGATTTAATCATGCGCTGGGTGCGCAATATCCCGCTTATGTCCACCCACTGGCAACCGGGAAAAATTTCTTCATAGCGCCGGAAAAGATTTAAAGAAATTACATCCATGGCCAGACCCAAATGTTTGGGCTCCTGCAATCCGGCTGCGGCCAAAAGGGACGGTATCTCGCGAAAGCTCCGTAAAGGAAGGACGTTATTTACGGCAGCTTCGGTCCGGGCCCTGTTGAAGTCACGGAAAGCCAAAAGAAGCGGTTCTCCCTGGGAAGGAATGAAGAGGTGACAGCTCTGGGCGGTACCGCTTAGATAATATAAATCCACGGCCTGAAATATGATGGCGCCATCCAGTTCCCGGGCCTGCAAAGCATCCTGAAAATGGCTGATGCGCTGCCTGTATTCGTTCTTGTCCATATCTATCCCCCTTTTGCTCCCGTTATAAATAGAAATAAATAGAAAAGGCCTGGGGTTTCCAGGCCTCTGGTTCTGGTGCCTCAGGGCGGAATCGAACCGCCGACACGAGGATTTTCAGTCCTCTGCTCTACCAACTGAGCTACCGAGGCATGTCTGGCGGAGCCGACGGGATTTGAACCCGCGATCTTCGGCGTGACAGGCCGACATGTTAAACCGCTACACTACGGCTCCTTACCTGGTGGGCAGTGGCAGGATCGAACTGCCGACCCCCTGCTTGTAAGGCAGGTGCTCTCCCGCTGAGCTAACCGCCCGCCATTCCTTGACTGCGTTAGTTATTATAGCATGGTACCGCCGGAAAGTCAAATATTTTTCTTGCCGCAGATAAAGTGCCTGATGCGGTAAAGTTTCTGTCTGTAGGCGACGGGGTCGCTGCAGGCTCCGGCAAAAGCCGCCAACCCCTGGGGTCGGTATCTGGCTATCGTTTTTTTAACACCGGCCACCGCCGCTGGATAAAAATTCATGGGATCGAATTCTACTTCCCGCGCTCCCGCCCCTAAAGCCTTTCGGGCAAGGGTAGCAAGTTCTTCGGGCGCGTCGTTTAAGCCGGGTATTACGGGGGCGACAAAAACCCACGTCTTTATACCGGAGGAAGCCAGTTTTTTCAGGGCCGCCAGGCGGCGGGAGGGAGGCGGAGCGCCGGGTTCCAGCTGCCGTGCCAGTCCGTCATCTAACGTGGTAATGGTAAAACCTACTGACACGGCAGGCATGGCCCGCAGTAGGTCCAGATCTTCAACGATAATGTCCGACTTGGTAAGTATAGATACCGCCAGATTGCTCCGGGACAATAATTCCAGGCACCGGCGGGTCAATCTATATTTTCTTTCAATAACTTGATAGGCATCGGTAACGCTGGAAAGCATTACCCTGCCCCCTTTAGGACGCCGCAGCTGGCCGGCGAGCACTTCGAGGAAGTTGGTCTTAACCTCGACAAATGAGCCCCACCGTTCATCACGACCCCGGAAACGCGCCATACAGGCGGCATAACAGTAGACGCAGCCATGGCTGCACCCCGTATAGGGGTTCAGGCAGTAATCTATACCCGGTATACGGGAACGATTGAGGGCGCTGCTGCAGGTAGTTTCGTATAATTTAAACATGGCAGCCTACCTCTTCACCTGCAGGCAATTGCTAACGGCTCCAGGCGAGGATGGCTTCGCGAAGGATCTTGGCCGCCAGAGCGGCGGTGATATTGGCTTGATCGAAGGCCGGACAGACCTCCACCAAATCGAAGGCCACTACCCTGGCCCGGCTGAGGAGATAAATCGCCTCTAAAATCTCCCTGGGCGTACACCCTCCAGGTTCCGGAGTACCGGTGCCGGGAGCAAAGGCTGGGTCAACCACATCGATGTCTATGCTGACGTAAAGGGGGCGGCTGCCAAATTCCGGTACCAACCTGGCCAGGGGCTGGGTGATAACATCCATAAAAAAATTTGTTTCTTCCTGACCGTAGGCGAATTCCCCCCAGGTGCCGGAACGAATGCCAAACTGGTACAGGTTCCCCGGACCGATTTCTTCGGCCACCAGGCGCATGACGGTGGCGTGGGATAACCTCTCACCGAGGTATTCTTCCCTCAGATCGGCATGGGCGTCGAAATGAAGGACGGCCAGGTCGGGGTAGTGCCGGCGAGCCGCCCGGATGAGGGGATAGCTTATTAGGTGCTCGCCCCCGAGGAATAGAGGCAGCTTGCCGTCCTGGAATAAGGCGGCGGCCGCTGCCTCCATGCGCTCAAGGTTGACCTCTACCCTACCGGGTACCAGATCGAGATCGCCGGCATCGTAAAAGGAGACCTCGCTAAGATCGCGATTGAGCCTCGGGCTGTATTCTTCTAAGACCTCGGACACGTTGCGGACGGCCTGGGGCCCCCAACGAGCGCCCGGGCGAAAACTGGTGGTGGCATCAAAGGGCAGGCCCGCCAGCACGGTGTGGGCACTTTTATACTCGCCGCCGCTCCCCAGAAATTTCCCTGTTTGGTTAAATTTATACTTCAAATTCGTCATCGTCCTTTTTGTTTAAAATGTCCTGGACGAAGGGCGGCAGGGCAAAGGCCGCCTGATGGACGGCCGGCGTGTAAAACCTGGTGGCCAGCTGGGGCACCTTTCTCCAGTCCACCTCCAGGGGATCATATTCCTTGCTACCCATGCTGAAGCTCCAGATACCGCCCGGATAGGTAGGAACCGTAGTCAGGTACAGGCGCGCAATGGGGAAAATTTCAGCCAGATCCCGCTGGATACGCCGGATAAGCCTGGCGTTGAAGAGGGGGGATTCCGTCTGGGCAACAAAAAGGCCATCGGGTTTTAACGCACGGTACACATTGCGGTAAAACTCGGTGCTGAAGAGCCCCACCGCCGGGCCTATAGGATCGGTGGAGTCGACGATTATTACATCATAGGTATTTTCCATCTGGCGGACATGCTCGATGCCGTCTTCAAAACGGATTTCCACCCGGGCATCGTCAAGGCCGCAGGCGATCTCCGGCAGGTATTCCCGGGCGTTGGCCACCACCCGGGCGTCAATTTCCACCAGAACCGCTTTCTCAATGCTGGGATGTTTAATAATCTCCCGGATTACGCCACCGTCGCCGCCTCCGATTACCAGAGCCGTTCGGGGATGGGGATGGGTGTTAAGGGGTACGTGGGCGATCATCTCATGATAAAAAAATTCATCCCCTACCGTCGTCTGGATTATGTTGTCTAAAAGGAGCATACGTCCGTATGCCTCGGTGTCGACAACCGCCAGTTCCTGGTAGGGCGTTTTTTCATGATGTAACGTCCTTTTTAATTTAATAGAAAGGCCTAATCCTGGGGTCTGCAGTTCCGAAAACCATATGCCTTGCATTAATTCACCAACTCCTTCCCTTTTCCAGATAGCTATCTTAACAAAAAATACCCTTTACCTCAAGGCCTGTCAACTAAATAATTCCCAACACCGCCTGGGCTATGCTGACGCTGTGGAAGTTCAGGCGCAAAAGCTGGTTTATGAGGTCCATATGCATAGATGTGGTTTCCAGGCTGAGGCGGTTTTCTTGCTGCAGGCGTTGAAAATGGGAGTAACGCAAAGTCTTCTCCAGGCGCAGTATCTCGGGGTGGCCCCTAATGACTCCTGCCGCCAGTACCTCGTCGTTGTCGGCAAAGGCCTTGATGGCCGTATCAAAATTCTCCTTAACCTTGTTAAACATCTCTTGAAGCTCAATCTGTCCCGCCGGCGAGAACTCTATTCCTCCGGCCTCTATCTTGCGCCACTGGTGGGCCATTTCCACTACCACGTCCCCTATATGTTCCAGGTCGTTGGCTATATATAGGAGCCTGGTCTGGGCGATCAATTGATCTTCAGTTAGATTCCCTTGATTTAATTGGGCAAGATACCTGGCCACCGCGCGGTACAGGTAGTCAAGGATGTTATCCAGACCGCGCAGCTTTTCCAACAGCTCAACCTCCCGCTCGGCCAGGGGTTGCATCACCCTGGGAAACATCTCTTCCCTGATGATGGCGGCCATGCGTAAAAGCTCCCTGGTTGCGCCGGCCAGGGCCAGCTCGGGAATTTCCAGCACCTCGGCATCCAAGTATTTAGCCACCTTCTCTTCCCCCGGCACATCAGGTAGTATCCTTACCATCAAGCGACCTACCGCTGGGGTGAAGGGGAGAAAGATTATCATGTTAATAACGTTAAAAAGGGTGTGGCCGTTGGCTACCTGATGGGCTATATCAGGTGAAGTAAACCGGCATAATGTTCCATATAATCCCAGTAAAGGCAAAAATAAGAGTACGCCCACCCCTTTAAAAAAGAAGTGGGCAAGGGCGACCCTCTTAGCCTCGCGGGAAAGGGCGATACTGGAGATGAGGGCGGTGGCGGTAGTACCGAGGTTGGCGCCAAGGACCATGGCCAGGGCCGCATTTAAGGACAGACTGCCCTGGGCGGCCAGGGTCATGGCCAAAACTACCGGTGCCGCACTACCCTGCACTATTCCTGTGAAAAGGGTGGAACCCAGCATCATCAGCCACGGATGGTCGCCCAGAGCGGTCAGCAACCTTTTAAAACCGATAAAAGTATTTAAAGGTGTTACGGCTGTGCCCATCATTGCCGCCCCGTAAAAAATAAGGCCAAAACCCAGAATGGCCTGTCCCAGGTAACGCCATCGTAGACGTCTGGCAAAAAGGTAGGGGATAAGGCCGATCACTACGGCCCACAGGGCATAATCGCCGAGGCGCAGGGCGATAAGCTGGGCCGTCAGGGTTGAGCCGATGGCCGCCCCTAAAATAACCCCCAGGGCCTGACCCAGACTCATGAGGCCGGCGCTGACAAAACCTACTAAAAGGACGGTGGTAACGGCGCTTGTCTGGAGGAAAATGGTCACTACAAGTCCGGCCAGCATACCGAAAAAGCGGTTTTTAGTAACCGTCCCCAGAAGGTGCTGCACCTGGCGGGCCGCCGCCTTCTGCAGGCCGCTGCTGATAAGATGCATGCCGTAAAGGAAGAGGGCCAAACCGCCGGCCAGCATGGTGATCATGGTAAAAAACATGCTTAAGCCTCTATTCCCTTATGTTATTTCCATCCCGGAGATACAATTTTTTGCGGCCCCTGGTAGTCTTTGAAGGCCCGCCGCTGGCCGGTTTCCCGATAAACAACCATTTCGGCGATGTTGACGGCATGGTCAGCGATGCGTTCCAAATAACGGGCCACCAGGGCTAAATAACTGGCCTGATCTACATATTCCGCCCCTTTCTTCATGAAGCCGACCAGCTCGTTATAGAGCTCTTCAAAGAGGCGATCGACGGCGTCGTCGGCTTTGACTATTTCCCTGGCCGCTTCCATATCTCGATTTAGCAGGGCCTGCAAACTTTTCCTCAGCATCGCCCTGGCCAGATCGCTCATGCGGGGTATATCTACCAGGGGCTTGAAATACGGTCCCAGGGAGGCGAGGCGCTCGGCAATCTCGGCAATATTTACGGCATAATCACCCACACGCTCCAGTTCCTTGCCGACCCGCATAACAGTAGCCAAGGTCCTAAGATCTTCTCCTCCCGGCTGCTGCAGGGAAATCAGGTCCAGGGCCGCCATTTCAATGTTATAATCCAGATCGTCGGCAAAATTGTCACCCTCCACCACCTGGCGAGCAAGGTCCGGATCCTGGGCTTTAAGGGCGGCCAGGGCTTTATCAACCTGATCGGCAACGTATTCTCCCAATTGCAAGATTTTATCCTGCAGGCCTATCAACGCCCGATCGTATGCGTTAAGGGGACGCTTCATATCGAGCGCTTCCTCCCCGCCGGAGCAAGAATCCTTTCTTCTATTAAATCTACCAGGCCGGCGGCATCATCCAGATCGTAGCAGGGAACGCCTATACTTAGAGGCTCATCTGTAGCTACGGCAAGAAGCTCCTTAGCTTCACACAAGAGCTCTTTACTTACCGCCGCCCGATGGACTTCTATTTTGGGTTTGTCGCCGCGCTTGTAACCTTCGGTAATGATTAGATCTACGTTGTGAATGCGAGCGGCGATGGCATCCAGTGGGAGTTCCGTCTCTACTTTCTCGATGAAGGCTATTTTGGTCGGCGAAGATATTACGACAACGTCTGCCCCGGCTTCGGCGTGGCGCCATGTATCCTTCCCGGGTCGGTCGATATCGAAACCGTGGGTATCATGTTTTATCGTAGCCACCCGGTAGCCGCGCCGTTTCAATTCTGGAAGGAGCTTGGTAAGAAGCGTCGTTTTCCCCACATCGGATTTACCGACTACAGAAATAATTGGAGTTTCAGCCATCATTCTGGGAGTGCCCTCCTTGCTTTTAATGTAATGTTATTCAATATCGCTTATCATAATTACCGTTACTTCCTCGCCCTCCTTCGGCGCCGCACCCGGGGGGAGATCAATAAGGGCGTTTGCTCCTACGGCGGCGCGAATCCCCCCCGGATACCGCGGTAGAGGCGTTACCTCAAAACGGCCGCCCCGGCATTCTACCCGGGCCCAGTAAAAGGTACGTTCCGCCCGAGGACGGTCAACGGCTTTTTTTAAAGGCGCCAAAAAAGCCGACAGAGCTCCTTGCCGACCGCCCATTGCTTTTAGTACGGGAACGACCAGGAGATAAAAGAGCACCTGGGCGGCAGGCGGTGTCCCGGGCAGGCCTATCATTAATTTATTTCCCGCCCGCGCCGCCACCGCCCGCTTTCCGGGTCGAACGGCCAATTCTGTAAAGAGGAGCTCCCCTCCGGCGCCGCTGAAGGCTGCGGAGGTAAAATCAAAGGCGCTGCCCCCGGCACCGCCGGTGAACAAAAGCAGATCCCCTTCTTCTAACCCACGCCTGCAGGCTGCAACCTGTTCCTCCAAAACGTCTTTTAATATGCCTAAACATATGACTTGACCGCCGTAAGCCTCAACAGCCGCCGCCAGGGCATAAAGATTGCTACCATATATTGCCGCCCGATCGAAGAAATCTGCCACCCGCCCGTTTCCCGGCTCCCGCAATTCATTGCCCGTCGTGGCCAAGGCCACCCGCGGCCGCCGGTAAACCGTTATTTCACGGAACCCCAGGGCAGCAAGGAGGCTGATTTCTCCGGGGCCAATGACGGTTCCGGCTGCCAATATTTCCTCGCCAGGCTTTACTTCTTCCCCCGACTGTTCCAAATAACGCCCGGAAGCAGGAAAATCTAAAACAACGATTTCTCCCTGCCGTTCTTTTACCGCTTCCACGGGAACTACGGCCACCGTCCCTTCAGGAAGCCGGGCACCGGTAAAAACGGCCGCCGCCGTGCCCTCCTTTAAGGCTATGGCGGTGGTACTGCCCGCAGTCACCGTCCCCACTAATCGGTAAATGAAGCTTGACCCGTCGCTATTTGCAT
Source organism: Moorella humiferrea (assembly GCF_039233145.1). NCBI lineage: Bacteria > Bacillati > Bacillota > Clostridia > Neomoorellales > Neomoorellaceae > Neomoorella > Neomoorella humiferrea. The sequence continues at coordinate 1,891,756 of NZ_CP136419.1, forward strand.
CGTGGGGACCCAGGGCGTAACCGTCCACCAGCGAACGGGAGAAGGGGGGATAGGGGCCGGGAGCCCTGACGGCCTCGGCAAGAACCCTGCCGTTGGCTTCCTCCAGCCGGACCTTAATCCTTCCGAGGGGTCGAAGGCCGGCCAGCAATGCCGCCCTGGCTTCTTCCACGGATAAAGGGGCCATAGTTCCTCATCCCTTCGCATGCTTCATGCTGTTATCCAGCAACTGTCGTGCCCGCGCCAGGTCTTTAGGGGTATTAATATTGAAAAAAACCCTTTCCGGGTCAATCCCTTGCAGGCGGTCGATATCGACATAACGCACCTTTACCTTTGGATAAAAGGCAAAAGCTTTATACTGCCCCTCTCGCAAGCATTCTTCCACTGCTTTGAGGCATTCCCGGGAATAAACGGCATGGAGGGGCTGCAAATACTCGCCAAGGCGCGGTACCACCACATCGTAACCTTCGGCCTGTTTAATGAGATGGCTGATAAAACCAGGGTCGATAAAAGGCATATCGCAGGCAACGATAAAGTTGTAGCGATAGGGTGAATACATAAGGCCGGCATGGAAACCGCTTAAAGGACCCCGTCCGGGAATGACGTCCGTCACCAACCTGGTCCCGAGATCTTGATACAGCTCCGGGGTATTTGTTACTACTATTATCTCGGAAAATAAAGGCCGAAGGGCCGCCACCACCCTGGCCAACATGGAAACCTGCCCCAGGGGTAAAAGGGCTTTATTTGTACCCATCCGGGTGCTCTTACCCCCCGCCAGGACGATCCCGGCTGCTTCATGCACGATGCTTACGCCTCGCTTACGACTGCTATATTAAATAATTATATCATCCTCATCGTCTACCGGTAAAACCCAAAAGGAATCTTTTTTTAAGGACACCGTTACCTGCTTACCGGGAGATATGTTCATATCGTGATAAATATAACCGGGAAGTTCCAGCTCTATCTCCCGACCCGTACCGTCCAGTTCTAAAAATAACAAATAACTGCCGAACTGATCGAAAACCCGCCGTACCTTGGCCGCAAAGATATTGGATTGCACCCGCGGCGTTAAAGGACGCGCGGGACGTATAATGACCACTTCCCGCGGGTTGATGCCGAAGTTGATGCCTTCGCCGGGTCGAAGGCCGGAAACTGCTGGCAGACTAAACTCGATGCCCTCCTCGCTCTCGGCCAACATGTCTTCACATCCCACGGAAATTATCCGGCCGCGAAAAGTGTTCCGGTTCAAGAGCAGCCTGGCTACGGCCATGGTCGCCGGCCGACGGTAAATTTCATCCCTGGTACCTACTTGATGCAGCCGCCCGGAGATTAAAACGGCAATCTTATCGCCAAGGAGAAAGGCCTCCTGAAGATCATGGGTGACATGGACGACCGTCACCTGAAAGCGGCTAAAAATCTCCGGCAAAAGGAAAATGAGCTGCCTCCTGGTGAAACTATCCAGGGCGGAAAAGGGCTCGTCCATTAAAATTATATCGGGCTGTACCAGCAGGGTCCTGGCCAGGGCCACCCGCTGTTTTTCACCCCCGCTTAAAGTCCGGGGATCGGTTCGGTTCAACAGGTGTTCAATGCCGAGGAAAGCCGCCAATTCCCTTGCCCTTTCGCGCGCCCTGGCCGGAGGAATGCCGTTGGGGCGAGCGCCGAAGGTGATGTTTTCCAAAACCGAAAGGTGGGGAAACAAAGCCAGATTCTGCTGAATGTACCCGATTTTCCTTTCTTCCGGCAGGGCCCTCGTTACATCCCGGCCGGAAAAGAGAATCCTTCCTTTGCGGGGTTTTTTAAGGCCCGCCAGGGTGTCCAGCAGCACCGTCTTGCCGGCCCCTGAAGGACCTAGAACAATCAGGTATTCAGCTTTGTCCACCTGAAAAGATATATCGTCTAAGTGAAAGTTCGAGCCCGTTACGGTTAAATTTTCTACCCGGATCATCGGTACAGCGCCCCTTTGTCCGTCAGGAGCCTTAAGACGAGCAGGATTAAAAAGGCCATGAATATCGTTATGCATATCAAGGCTACGGCCTTTTCAATTTTTACTGACGATAGATTTAAATATATGGCTATGGGCAAGGTTTCTGTTTTCATCTTGGTGGCACCCGCCAGGGTGACGGTAGCGCCGAACTCCCCCAGCGCCCGCGCCCAGGAAAGGATAAAGGCGGCTGTTATGCCGGACCTGGCCATGGGGAGGGTTACCCTAAAGAAGGCCCCGGCCCGGCTCTCTCCGAGGACGCGGGCGGCCATTTCATAGGCCGGGTCGATGCCGTCAAAGATCGACTTCATCAGGCGAATGGCCAGAAAAACGACTATAGTGGCCTGGGCGACAATGATGCCTTTTACGTCAAAAACTACCGGAAAGAAACGCTCCTGAAAAAACATGCCCGGAGCCGTATTAAAAAATATCAGCAGCATGGCTCCCAGGGCAACAGGGGAAATAAGGGCCGGCAGATCCATGAAGGTATCGATAACCGCTTTGGCCGGGAGGTTAAAGCGGGACAGGGCGTAACCGGCGGGAACGCCGATTAAAAGGGCTACGGCGGCCACTGCCAAAGCCGTTTTTAATGATAGAAGCAGGGCAAATTGAATTTCCCGGTCTTTTAAGCTTTCGACAATAACGCCTTTATTTAAATAAGTCGCCTGGGAAACAAGAAGGAGAATTATATACATCAAAACCATGATAAGCAGGCCGCCGCAGGCCACGCTAAATGCCCTGGCGGTAGCGACTTTCCTTAGCATCAAATCCTTCACCTACTTGCGCCAGTCTGGAGGTAGTTCATATTCACCGCCTACTGGAGCATCGGGCGCAAACTGCCGTGCTTCTTCAAGATCTACCATATAGCCGTATTTACGAAAAACCCCTTTGCCCGCGTCTGAAGTTAGAAAATTTACAAAAGAGGCGGCCAGTTCCTTTTGCCGGGAATAAGTGGTTACCGCTGCCGGGATATAACCGATACGGGTTATCTGTTCCGGCGGCAAATATACGGTTTCGATTTTGTCCTGGTCCCACTTGGCAAAAACATCCCAACCCAAAACGGCGTCTACTTGCTTTAAGGCAACCAGGTTCGCCGTCTTTTCGCAGCTTTCCGCATACGTTACAATATTTTTCCTGACCTGATCGGCCAAACCGGCATTCTCGAGGATTTCCACCCCGTATAGACCGACGCAGACCGTCTCCGGGCGCGCCATCCCCACCCGCACTCCGGGACGAGTTAAATCAGTTAACGTTTTTATCCCCTGGGGATTACCTTTTGGCACATTTATTGCAGGTAGCAAATAGACCAACACTTTTTCAGTTTGGGGATCGACGATGCCCTCTTTTTTGGCCAGCTCCATAAAATCGGAGGAACCAGGAATATAGACGTCGCCCTGTCGCGATAGTTTCATTTGGGAAAGGACGCTGCCCGAACCGCCAAAGGTAAGGTTTACTTCCACGCCGTACTTTTCCTTATACATGGCTGCCAATTCCTCCAGAGGCGGTTTGCTGGCCGCACCAGCAAAAACCTCAAGGACTTTCTTTTCCCCCTGTGCCTCCGCCGTCACCGCCGCCTTCCGGGAATTGCATCCGGCTAGTGGAAGGGTAATTAATAAGGTTATGATTGCCGCCTTCATTAGCCGCCGATACAATAAAATCGACCTCCCGCAATTTTAAAATAAATAACCCCGGCTCGCAAAGGATGCCGGGGCGCCTAGTGCCCTTATATCATGCATCTCCTTTCCGAGCTTGGGGAGGCAGGCCCGTTTCCCGGCCTACCCCGTGGGTTGGTGAAAACCCAGGCCGGCATACCATAGGCGCCCTACACCCTTAGGTATACCAGCTCGGAGATGGTATTATTTTAAGCTAATCTTAACCTATCAGACAGCATCTGTCAACAGCCGGGGGCTGTGGCGGATGTTTTTCTACATAACCGACAAAAACTTCTGCTGCAGGATTCAAGGGCTGACGACGGCGCACCAGATACAAATCGCGCTTTAAGTTAACTCCCTGGAGGGGCACGGCAACAAGCCGGCCCAATTTCAGTCCCTTTTCCGCCGCCCAGCAAGAAACTAGGGAAATTCCCAGGCCCGCCTCGACGGCGCTGACAATGGCTTCGGTACTGCCCAGCTCCATGACGATTTGGTCGGGGTTAACGTTAAAGCCGGCCTTCTGCAGGCGTTCTTCAACAACCCGCCGGGTTCCAGAACCCGCTTCCCGCCAGACCAGGGGTTCCCCTTCCAAGTCCTTTACCGTTACATTTTTAAGGCCACTCAGGCGATGGCCTGCAGGAACGATTAGTACAATCTCATCTTCAACCAGGCGGCTGTATGTCAAATTCCGACCGCGTCCACCGGCCCCAACTAACCCCAAGTCTATCTCTCCGCTCTGCAGGCGCCGTATCACCTCTTGCGAATCGGCGATCTCCACAACCACCTCCACCTGGGGATACTCCTGCCGGAAATTGCCGATAAGCCGAGGGAGGATATACTGGCCCGGAATGGTGCTGGCACCGAGGAGCAGGCGCCCCTTTACCAGCCGCGTAAGTTCCGCCAGCTCCCGCCGGCTCTGTTCCAGGTGGCGCAAAATGGCCTTGGCATGCCGAAAACAGATCCTGCCGGCGGCCGTAAGACGCACCTCACGCCCCCTGCGTTCGAGAAGGCGCACGCCGTAGAAATCTTCAAGGGCCTGCAGCTGTTTGCTTACCGCCGGCTGGGTCAGGTGAAGTTCTTCCGCCGCCGCGGAAAGGGTGCCCTTTTCAACGGTAGTGATAAAGGTTAGCCATAAATTCAGGTTCATCCCCACGAACCCCGCTCGTCGTATAACTAATTTGCTAAAAGTAGATTATAGGGATGGAGGTGATATAATGCCCCCAGAGTTTCCGGCAAAGGTCGCCATCGTCGGTGCCGGATACGTCGGCGCCAGTACGGCATTTGCCCTCCTCTTCACTCCCCTGGTTAAAGAAATAGTGCTCGTAGACATTAACCATGCCCGGGCCGAAGGGGAAGCCATGGACCTTGCCCATGCAGCCACTTTGATCCGCCCCGTAAAAATTTATGCCGGGCATGCCTCCGACTGTGCCGGTGCCCGCATCGTTATCTTTACGGCCGGCGCCAATCAGCGTCCGGGAGAAACACGCCTTGAGCTGGTGCACCGTAACGCGGCCATTGTAAAGGAAGCCCTGCCTCCTCTTTTGCCATACTGCCCCGACGCCTTAATCCTCATGGTTGCCAATCCCGTCGACGTATTAACCTATGTAGCCTGGAAACTTTCCGGACTGCCGGAAAATAAGGTTTTAGGTTCAGGTACCGTTCTGGACAGCGCCCGTTTCCGCCACCTATTAAGCAGGCACCTTCACGTCGACCCGCGCAACATCCACGCCTATGTTATCGGTGAACACGGTGATACCGAAGTCCCCGTCTGGAGTCTGGCCAATGTTGCCGGCATCGACCTGGCAGATTTCTACCTCCTGGACGGTACAACGGAAGAAAACGCCCTGCGGGAGGAGATGAGCCGCCGCGTGCGCGAAGCCGCCTACGCCATCATTGAACGCAAAGGTGCTACCGCCTACGGCGTGGCCCTGGCTTTAAGCCGGATCACCGAAAGCATTATTAGAGACGAGAAGGCCGTCCTTACGGTTTCCAGCGTAATCCGCAACCTTTACGGTATCGAAGGCGAAGTGGCCTTAAGCCTTCCCTGCATCGTGGGCAGCAGCGGTCGGGAAAAGATCCTGGCCATTCCCCTCGGCAGCGAAGAGCTTGCCGCCCTGCAGCATTCGGCAGTCACCCTTCAGGAGACTATCGCTGGATTGAACCTTTAGCTAATGGCTTCGTTTATAAAGCTGAATAAAATTTAAGATAAAACGCAGTTCTTCCTCGGTACAGTTGCATACCAGACGTAACACCGCCTGTACCTGGGGCTCCGTGAGCAACCGCCGTACGGCAGGGCACATTTGGTTCAATATCTCATCCACTCCGGCATCGTCGGCTATAAAATAGCAGGGGGAAATATTTAAGACTTCACCTATTTTTTCCAGGGTTTTTAAGGAAGGTTGAACTTTCCCCTGCTCGATTTGGCCGATAAGGCCGGCGGAAACACCGGCGGCCCGGGCAAGCTCCGCCTGGGTGAAACCCTGCTCCTCCCGGGCCTGACGTAATTTTTGCCCCAGGGAACCAGGGGTCCCGAGGATGGTGCTGAGGGGTACCTGGAGGACGGCGGTAATTTTTTTTAAAGTATCCACCGCAGGGTACACGTTACCCCGTTCAATCTCGCTGAGGTACGACGGCGAAATCCCCGCTTCTTCGGCCAGGGCGGTCAGGCTTTTTCCTTTTTCTTCCCGTAAAAGCCGAATCCTTTCTCCCAGCCCCATTCCCCGCTCTTGACCTGCGTCAATAAGCTGTTCCCTTGGATAATTCAGGGCTTTGGCTATTTTGTCAAGGGTTTTTAGGGAAGGCTTCTTCGCGCCCCGCTCGATTTCGCTCAAATATGAAACTGAAATCGAAGCCTTTTTTGCCAGATCATGGAGGGAATAACCCCGCTCTTCCCTAAGTTCCCTGATGCGTGTACCCATAACGCGCATGTTTTCGCTCTCCTGGTATAATATTAGTGTTATACTTATAGTATTTTCGAATTAAGTATAAATAAAACCTCTACCCGTGTCAAGTTTCACATTTTCTTCATATTTTGGTCATAATTTTATCACTGTCGGCGGATAGAATAAAAAGCGAGAGGAGGTGGTTAGAGGATGAAAAAAATAGCACTCATCCTCGCCGTAGTGTTAACCCTCGGGGTGCTGACGCCGGTAGCCTTCGCCGCAGTAAGCGACCAGCAAAAGGCCGAAATTGAATCCCTGTACCAGCAGATTATAGCGCTGCGCCAGCAAATAATCGACAAATATGTAGAAAGCGGTCAGCTGACTAAGGAACAGGGCGACCTGATAAAGCAGCGCATTCAGGCGATGGAAGAATACCGGGCGCAAAACGGCTTCGTTCCCGGCCCCGGTTTCTGCGGTAACGGCTACGGTATGATGGGCGGCTGGGGCCGCGGTTTCCGCGGCGGTTTCGGCAACGCTCCCAATCAAGGCAACCAGAATTCCGCCTTCTTCGGCCCCGGCATGATGCGCGGCTATACCGGCCTCTAAGCTCTAATGGGAAAAGCCCCGCTCAGCGGGGCTTTTCCCATTTTAAAGCAAGTCTTTAACGAGATTGTCGAGTTCCCCCGGCGCCAGGGGACCCTGTTTTACCCGCCGTATCTGACCCTGGCGGTCGATAATAAAAGTGGTGGGGATGCCGCCTACACCATAGCTTCCTGCCACCCGGCTGCCCGCATCCAAAAGCACCATGTAATTATGACGCTTCTCACCGAGAAATCTGCGGATACTATCTTCGGTTTCCCGCTGCATAATGTTTACGGCCAGGACCTTAACTCCCCTGGGAGCCAGCCTGGCAGCCGCGGCGTCGAGTTCTTCCATTTCGGCAACACAGTAAGGGCACCAGGTCGCCCAAAAATTCAAAACAACTACCTGGCCCTTTAAACCTGCCAGGTTCACCTCGCCGCCGTCTAGAACAGGCAGGGAGAAGTCGGGAGCCGTCACCTTGCTACCCCGCAGTGTCGGTAAAATAAAAGAAGCAATTAAAACGACGGCCATGATAACAACAATGACAACTGGAGCCTTTAAGCTTTTAACCATATAGCAACCTCCCGTTGAAGACTAGCAGCCCCATTATCACCAGTATAATACCGCTAATAAAGGATATAATGGGTAAATAACGAGAAGACCGCCGTAAAAGCTGTAAAACGGTTCCCATGGCCAGGGCCGTGAGGATAAAGGGTACCGCCAGACCCAGGGAATAAAAGGCCAGGAGAACCATTCCTTTAAATAATGTAGCCTGACTGCCGGCATAAATTAAAATAGAAGCCAGAACGGGGCCGATACAAGGTGTCCATCCTGCCGCAAAGGCCATTCCCATAAGAAAGGAGGCCAGGGCGCCGGGAGCGCGGGGTTGCAAGTGCCACTTTTTTTCACGATTAAGCAGGGAAGGACGGACAATTCCGGCCACATACAGGCCGAAAAAAATAATGAGCAGTCCGCCAATGCGGTTTAAAAGGCTACGATATTGAAGGAGCAGAAATCCCAGGCTTCCGCTGAGCATCCCCAAAACGATAAAGATCAGGGAGAAACCGAAAATAAAGAGCACCGCCCGCCCGACCAAAAAAACGCGCTTTTTTCCTTCTTCCTCGCCTCCTGCGGCCGACGCTCCCAAATACGAAAAATAAGCCGGAAGCAGGGGGATAATACAGGGTGAAAAAAAAGAAAGGATTCCGGCAGAAAAGGCCACCGCTAGCGATATGTTATCAAGCAATTTATGCACCTCCTCTTTAATTATACTTTTTTTATATTACGCCGTCAATATTTAAATGCCAGTATATGGAATACAGTCGAAAGTAGCGCAAAAGGGACTAAAATATGGATAATCAATCCCCCAGACGTTTTGAAGGCTAAATTTGCCTTTGTACAGTCATTAGAGCCCATTGGTACCGCAAAGTTGTAATGCTATAATAAGGAGCGGCGTAAATACCCAGATTGGGGAGAGATTATAATGGATTGGGAAATAATCAGCTCCGCGCAAATGCTTTATCTTTTTTCGGTATGGTTTTATCTTTTGTTTTTCGCCCTTTTCTTGCGGTATTTTTACTGGATGTGGTATTCATATCGCACCCACTGGAGCAAACGTACTAAACTCAGTATAGAAAAAGTGGCGGCGTTGGCGGCATCTAAAAATTTGGAGCTCCCATTCTTTACAATTCTCGTGCCGGCAAGAAATGAGGCCGAGGTCATAGCCAACACCATCGAACACCTTGCTTCTTTAAATTATCCCAACGATCGCTATGAAATCCTGGTTATCACCGACGAAAAAGAAGCCATGGCCAAGGCTGCCGGCGAACAGCAAGGGCCTACCACCATGGAAGTAGTTGAGGCTAAAATCCGGGAATTCACGGCCCGTGGTGACGCACCACAGTTAAAACATTGTACCGTTCCCTATGATTTCGACGGTCGTTTTCGCGGTTCCCGGAGGGGGCACAGTATCACTTCAACCAAAGGTCGAGCCCTTAATTATGGCCTGGAATTTGTAGATCCACGGACTACCATTTGCGGTTTTTATGACGCCGAAAGCCATCCGGAAGCCGACGTGCTCCTCTACATAGCCTGGTCCTGGCTTCATGACCCCCGGGAACGCATTTGGCAGGGTCCGGTCTTCCAGGTGCGCAATTTCTACCAACTGGGCTTTATAACTAAAATCGCCGCCATATATCAGGCCATCTCCCATAAAATCTATCTGCCGGTTTTAATGAAAAAGCTGCCTTTCGTAGGGGGAACTAACCTCTTTGTCGGACGACGCCTCCTGGAGGAGATCGGCGGCTACGATCACCGGGCCCTGACGGAAGACCTGGAACTGGGAGTAAGGGCGTATTTAAAAACGGGAGTTTGGGCCGAGTACTTCCCTTATTATAGCACTGAACAGACACCGGCTACCTTCTATGCCTTCTTTCGCCAGAGGCTGAGGTGGGGCAGCGGCCATCTCCAGGTATGCGATAAATTCCGTTATGCCTATCAATATTCATGGGATAAACGGGGCCCCATTTTGCACAACCTGTTCTGGAAGGGTCAGGGCGAGTGGCTTCTTTACCAGGGTGCCGTGATAGTTGCACTGCTCCTTCTCCTGCTGGGACTAAACGGCGGTCTCGATCCTTCCATCCTGCCCGTGGAGTTCAGGCGCGTCCTCCATTACCTGACCTTTGTTTACTATGCCTTTACCTTTTTGGCCTATGTGCATTTTAGCCGCCATATGACTCCGGTCGGCTGGTGGCAACAATTAATCGGCGCCATGCAACTTCTGGTTTTGCCTTTAGCCAGTTTTTTCCTGCCGCTGCCATATACCGCGGCCTCCATTATGAAGGCTTTAAATCGCCAGCCCCAAACCTGGGTGAAAACCCCACGTACTAAGGAGGCAACCCGTTAGTATGAAATAGGGGACGGCGGCGCAAAATACCTAATACTTTGGGAAAAAGATTGGAGGGTCAAAAATGAAGGTAACTGTCGATCAAGATCTATGTATAGCCTGCGGCACCTGCATTGATTTATGCCCCAGCGTTTTTGATTGGAACGACGAGGGGCTGTCTCAGGTAATCGTCGATGAAGTGCCCGAAGATGCCGAAGACTGTGCCAGGGAATCCATTGAATCCTGTCCTACCGATGCCATCAAAGAAATTTAATTAACTACTTAATTAAATTTTTTAGGGGGAGCCCTTTGGCTCCCCCTATCTTAATGGACCATATCCTCCTGCCGCCGGCCGTCGCTGACCATTCTGGCGATCAAGGCCGCCAGGACCCTTCTCTCATCTTCCCCGGCAACATCCCATAGTTCCTTGATTACCCTTTGCTCCCGGCTCCCGGGGTCTATGTGTTCGGCCAGCCAATTACCTAAACGATAGGCAAGATTATTTATTGTTTTTTCACCAAGGCCCATTTTACTGCCGATATTGACCATCCTGGCTAGGGAATCCTTCCAATCCTCCCACTGCTTTTCTTGATCAGGCATGCCGTCACCTCCGGATAAAATTAAGCTTTTGGGGTTATTTTATCCCTGTATAACGCTCATTTATGCGGGCAGACATTTTAAGGCATGCCTTGACATTTAATGGCAAAAACAAAATAATAATTATTATAAAAAGGGTTAAAGGAGTTGAAGTGCAAATGGATCTTTATGCAGCCATTAAAGGGCGACGCAGCATTCGCAGGTATAAGCCGGACATGGTCCCAAAGGAAGTAATCACCCGTATTCTGGAAATGGCTACCTGGGCGCCTTCCGGCCTCAACTGGCAACAATGGGAGTTTTTAGTTATAACCGGCCCCAAAAAAGACGCCCTGGCAGCGAGCTATGGCCGCATCGTGGAATTCGGCATGCCACCTGCCGGCCAGCGCACCCCCCAGCAGGAAGACTTTTTACGTTGGGCCAGGACTTTAGGCGGGGCTCCGGTGGCCGTTGTCGCTTTGACCCGCGCCCACGGCCAGCCGGGTACACGCAAGATGAATCTCGAAAGCGTTGCAGCAGCCTTTACCATTTTGCTCCTGGCAGCCGCCAATGAAGGCCTGGGCACCTGCTGGATGACGGGGCCTTTAAATAACGAGACAGAGTTGCGCAAGGTCCTGGAAATCCCCGCCGATAAAGAAATCGTCGCCGTCACGCCATTAGGTTATCCCGCCGAAAGCCCGGAACCGGCTCCGCGCAAAGCCCTGGATGAAGTCGTCACCTGGATCGGCTTCTAATTTAGCGCCGTTAATAAACTATCTGCAGCAGCCAATAGATTGTCTGTTTATCCCATCCCATATCCCAGGGAACACGGGCGCGATCGGCCGTATGGCTGTTGACCAATATGTAGCCGGCGGAATCCCGCCCTACGACAACAGATACATGGCTGATGGCGCCCCCTTCTTCATAAGCGATAATGTCTCCTTCATGGAGGGCATTGACGGCTCCCTGGGGATAAGCAGGTGAGGCTTTAGTGACCTCATCAAAGTCGCCGCGCATAATTCTTACGGCCAGACCGCTGTTTATAAGATAGTGCACCAGGGCTTCAGCCTGGGCCCACGCCTGGCTGCCTTCACCATTGTAGTAATTCCAGGCCCAATCCCGAGGTATGCCGCCGGCCTTCTCATCCGTTAGGACTTGGGAGGCAAAATTGGCGCAGTCGCCGCCGAGACCGGTGAAATCGCGGTAAGCCCGGTTATAGCGGCCGTCACCGGTGCCGAGGCGGACGCCGCTGTAGCGTTCGGCATACTGGACAGCCGCCTGCCGGTTGTATTTACCGGAAGGAGCTGTAGGTATTGCCACGTTACACCTGGCAGTCCCCGGAGCAACCTCCGGTTCAAGATCGTCGGCCTCAAAGGGATCCCAGTACCAATCCTTGATGATTAACCATTGCTCGTTGCGTTTTACTAGTTCCACCCAATGAATGGTCCTCACGCCCATCTGGTTTACAGTATCTTCCCTTTCCCCTTGATGCCGGTAACTAAGGATAATATGCTGGGAAACAGAAGCCCATTGCCTGCCGTTCTCTTCGCCGGTATCAACTACAGCCAAATCCAATTTCCCGCCGGTAAGGATAACCTGCCGCTGTTTCAGCCATTCATGGACGTATTTGATGCGACCTATTTCATGGTTTAAGGCAAAAAGCCCCGAAGTGGCGGTGGTATCGTAATAGGCTTCCAGGCCTTCATAACTGCCGCTGATAAGACCTTTGAATCTGGCGGTAAAAATCTGCTGCAGACGACCGCGGAGTTCCTTCCCTTCGCCTGAGGAAGCAAGAACGGGGACAAAAAGGTTTTGAATGGGTAGAACTGCAAAGGACGTGCCGCCCAGGGCCAAGAATAGAATTATTATCGCTTTTTTCAACCGCCGCACAAGCCTTTCCCTCCAAGGGCAAAGTACATTAAATGTATATTCCAGGAGCTAAAGAAAAAACTCCCTCGGAGGACGCTGCGTCGGGCAATAAAAAAACGTGGGGTTTACCCACGTTTTCTGTGGTGCGGCGAGCGGGACTTGAACCCGCACGGCTGTTGCCATACGCCCCTCAAACGTACGCGTCTGCCAGTTCCGCCATCGCCGCGTACCGGCAAAGTTAATTATAAACCTTAAAAGGCCTTCCTGTCAAGGATACGTTGCCCTTCCCCTTTACTTTAATTTCTGTAACCTGGGATTGGGAATAATCCCGGGGAGACGTCCCCGTTTGGCCACCGGCCGTCCTTCGACTTCTTTCAAATCCATAGTCATGTCAATGGGCGCCGCCCCCGATATATAGCTGCCTACGCCAAAGGCATCGGCCCCCGCCTCGATGAGGGCGCGAATGCGCTCCGGCGTCAGGCCACCGGAAACGAAAATACGCACATGCGGGAAGCCGGCCATATCCAGACGGTAACGCACTTCCCGCACCAGTTCCGGCGTAACGCCTCCCCGCTCACTGGGGGTGTCTAAACGTATTCCGTCCAGGGCTGGACCCAAAGCTTCCGCCACCCGCAGAGCTTCTTCCGCCTCATCCTTAAAAGTGTCGACTAAAATAGTACGCTTGGCATCAGGGGGCATCAGGCGATGGTAGGCCAGGGCTCCCTCAACGGTGTCGCCGATTATAAGGAAAACGGCATGGGGCACTGTTCCCTGGGGTTCCTGTCCGGCTAATTTGGCCGCCAGGATGCAGCTGGCCCCGCTGGCTCCGCCGACAATGGCCGCCCTTTCCATCACCGGAGCCACGGCAGGGTGTACGTGGCGGGCGCCGAAGCAGAAAAAGGGATGCTCCCCGGCCGCCTCTTTAATTTCCCGGGCGGCGGTGGCCCAGCCGCTAGAACTGGCAAGCATTCCAAGCAGGGGTGTTTCAAACAGCCCGAATTCACTATAAGGGCCTTGTATACGCATGACTACTTCTTTAGGAGAAAAGGAGCTTCCCTCGGGGAGGCCCCAGATGGCAACCCTTTTATCCCGTAGCAGTTCCAGAACCTCGTCGACGCCGCAAAGAATCCCGGCGCGGCGTGGAAAAATTTCGGCGGTTACGACGGTATCGGCTTTGCCTAGGGCCTTAAGGATTTCATAAGTCCGGACAAAATATATATCGGTGGTTGCGCCCCCGGCTATCTCTTCGTGCCGGGCAGAATAAAAGCGCCCCTCCGGGGATACTTGCAGCTTTTTTACCTTGGCCAGGGAATCCGTAACCTCCATCGCCATTAAAATTCACTCCTCGACCTTTGTTCATCTCGTTAAAAGGTTTTCTATATTATTCGGCTTTTAAGGCCAAATACCTGCTAATGGATATGGGGATATAAAAAACGGTATATGCGGTAGTTTAAAAGGACCCGGCGGACAAACTCCCGGGTTTCCCCAAACGGTACCTTATCTAAATTTTGGAGGCTCCCGTCCCAGTTCCCCTCCTCCAGCCAGCTGTGGACATTGCCCCGTCCGCCGTTGTATGCCGCCAGAGCTGTAGGAAGGTCGCCGAACTCCCTCAACAATTCGGCCAGGTACCAGCAACCCAGACGCAGGTTATATTCTGGAGTAAAAAGTAAGTCGGGTTCATAGGGGAGTTTTAGGTGCTCGGCCGCAAGCCTGGCCGTCTCCGGCATCAATTGCATCAATCCCCGGGCCCCTTGATCGGATTGGGCATGGGGATAAAATTTACTTTCAACACGAGTTACCGCGGCGACGAGGAGGGGATCTATCCCTTCACGATGGGCATAAAGGGTGATTATATCTATGTAGGGTAAAGGATAAAGGACTCGGGCCGCCCGGGGTACAAGATAGAAAAGAAGCGCCGCGACCGCCGTTAGCCACAGGAAACGGCGCCAGGTTCTTATCATGAAAAACCTCCTATCTTTAGGATAGCTTCCGGCTCCCCTGGATTTCCTGCCAGGCTGCCAGAACGCTGGCGCGGGTGGCTTCAAAATCGCCGCCTGTCGGTATTATCTTGGTGGCGTAACGTAACCTTTCCCCTTCTTCCATCTGGGCCTGGAGCCTGTTCCGCGCTTCCTGCAGTGAGAGCCCGTCCCGTTCCATCAGTCTTTTTAACCGCACCCCTTCCGGTGCGGTCACCACCCAGACGGCATCAACCATGTCATCCATACCCGCTTCAATTAAGAGGGGGGCTTCTATCACGACCACCGCCCCGGGATCAGTTCGCTTTAAATCTTCCAGGCGGGCCTCGACCCTCGCGCGAATACGGGGATGGGTAATGGCGTTCAACAATTCCCGGGCAGCGGCGTCCCTGAAAACAATACGCCCCAGGGCCTTACGGTTAAGTTGCCCGTCGGGGAGAACAATTCCCTTACCAAAGGCGGCGACTATATCGCGATAAGCAGGCTCGCCGGGAAGTACCACCTCCCTGGCAACCTGATCCGTATCGATGACTTTCGCCCCCAGGTCTTTTAAAATTGCGGCGACGGTACTTTTGCCGCCGGCTATACCCCCAGTTAGGCCGATAACAAACATCATCCCTACTCCTACCAGCGCCAAATCCCTATGGCAATTAAAATTAAACCCGGCAAGGCCGCACCCCGCCATCCCACTTTCACCGGCCGCCAGCGTCTTCCCAGGCAAAGGCCGACTAGAATGAGCAGGACCTGGCTTCCACCCAATAATAAAGGTGTCAAAAGAAAGGAAAAACCGGCGGCAGCGGCACCGAAACCTATACCCATCGAATCCAGGGCCAATGCCAGGCCAAGGGTAAAGGCTTCCCGCCCGCCGATGCTCCCCGAGGAGTCGGCATCGGCCTTTACAGGCTCTTTAAGAATTTGAATAACAAGGCCGAGGCGGGGCAAGCGCAATTTAACAACGGCTTTTTCCGGAATACCTTCTTTACAATAAGCCTCCAGAACTATGGCCAATCCCAGTGTTAATAATATAACAGCTCCCACATGCCCGGCAAGGGCCGGACTAAACACCTTAACTATAAAATGTCCGCCGACCATGGCGGAAAAGCTTACGGTCAGGGACACCAAGGCTATTATGAATAGAGAATACCACGGCAGTTTGATACTGCGCAGGCCGTAAGACAGACCGACGCCCAGACCGTCAAGACTGGCAGCAAAGGCTAAAAGTAGCGTTGCCATCAACATGGCAATTTATCCCACCCCTTGCCTTCAACTTTTCAGTAACACAATATACGGGCAAAGGGAGGAATGGGTGCCTGTAAACTTATGGCTGGCACGCCGGACAAAATACTGCCGTGCGGCCGCCGAGCTTTAGCTTCGTTAGAATCCGTCCGCAGCGGCGACACGGAAGGCCGGCGCGGCCGTAGACCTGGAGGTGATGCTGGTTTTTCCCCTGCCGTCCGTATCCATCGACATAGTCCCGGAAAGATGTACCGCCATTAGTTATACCCTGTTTCAGGACATCTTGCATGGCATGATAAAGTCGTGTTAGTTCTTCCCCGGATAAATCGGCCGCCGGTCTGGCAGGATGAATGCCTGCCAAAAAAAGCATCTCATCGGCATAAATATTGCCGATTCCGGCCAGAAGGTGTTGATCTAAAAGAACCTGTTTTATCGAACGTTTTCTACCGGCGCAGATCGCCGCCAGGGCTTCAACGTCAAAGGTAGGATCCAAGGGTTCCGGACCCAGCTTATCCAAACCCGCCAAAGCCACAATCTCTTCTTTTTTCCCAAAATAGAGGCGGCCGAAACGCCGGCTGTCCACCCACTGGAGACCTCCCCCGCCGGCAAAGAAAAAAATAACGTGGGTATGGGGAGGGATATTTTCGCAATCTGCCGCAAGCATAAGGCGACCGGTCATCCGCAGGTGGCCGATCAGGCAGTATTCATCCCCCAGGAAAAAAAGGAGATATTTCCCCCGGCGCTCCAGGTCCGTTACTACCTTACCAGTCAGCTGTTCTTTAAAAGTAACTGCATCGGGTACAGCAATAACGCCGGGGTGGTATACCTCTACCCCGGCAATCGTCTTTCCCAGAACATGGGGGCGTAAGGTGCGTTTTATGGTTTCTACTTCAGGCAGTTCCGGCATCTTTCTCCGCTCCATGATAAGGTTCCATATCGTACCAGTTCGGTCCGCATTTCAAGTCCACCTGGAGAGGTACTTGTAGTTCCAGGGTATTTTCCATGTTCTCTTTTACCAGGGCGGCAATGATCGGCAATTCCTCCCGGGATACGTCGAAAATCAGCTCGTCGTGTACCTGGAGAATCATCCATGCCTCCGGGTAATGCTCCTCCAGTAGACGGAAAATCCTAACCATGGCAATTTTTATAATATCGGCGGCGCTGCCCTGAATCGGAGTATTCATTGCCGCCCGCTCACCAAAGCTCCGCACAGTATGGTTGGAGCTAAAGAGTTCCGGCAAGTAGCGTCGTCGTCCTAAGAGGGTAGTTACATAACCGTCCATCTTTGCCCTGGCAACTACTTCTTCCATATAGGCCTTAACACCCGGATAACGCTCGAAATACCGTTTAATATAATCGCGGGCTTCACTGCGGCTGATGCCCAGATCGCGGCTGAGGCCAAAATCGCTGATACCGTATACGATACCGAAATTCACCGCCTTGGCGCTGCGGCGCATTAAGGGGGTCACATCACTCAAAGGAACGCCGAAAACTTCCGCCGCCGTCCGGGCGTGGATGTCTTCCCCGCGGCGAAAGGCGGCAATCATTCCCGGATCCCCGGAAATGTGGGCCAGTACCCGCAGTTCAATCTGGGAATAGTCGGCGGCCAAAAGGAGACGATCCTGGGAGTGGGGTACAAAGGCACGTCGCAGGCGTCGCCCTATTTCCAGACGCACGGGGATGTTCTGTAAATTGGGTTCGCTGCTAGACAGGCGGCCGGTAGCGGTAACCGTCTGGTTAAAGGTTGTATGGAGGCTCTTTGTATGAGGATTAACCAAAGGCTTCAAGCCGTCTATATAAGTCGATTTTAATTTGGTCAGCTGGCGGTACTCCACAAGTTTGGCGGCTATGGGATGCTTATCCGCTAGCTCTTCCAGGACCGCCGCGTCGGTAGAAAAACCGGTTTTGGTCCGCTTTACGGGAGGAAGACCCAATTTCTCAAAAAGGATATTTCCCAGCTGTCGTGATGAATTGATATTAAATTTTTCTCCGGCCAAACGGTAAATTTCTTCTGTTAGAGTCACAATGCTCTCTTCCAGTTCGTCTCCCATCAGCTCCAGGGTTTTTAAATCAACGGCCACGCCCAAGATCTCCATTTCCCCTAAAACCCTGGTCAGGGGGAGCTCTACTCGCCGGTACAGCTCGCCCATACCCGCCACCTGTAGTTTGGCCAACAGCTCGCCGTGTAAAAGGCTGACGGCGGCGGCCCGCCGGGCGGTGTTTTCCACTATTGAACCGTTTTCCACCAAGGCCAGTTGGAGGTGTTCCAGACAGAGTTCCGGCAGATCGTGGTGTGAAGCCGTCGGATTGAGGAGATAGCCGGCAATCATGGTATCGCCGGCAGGGTCGGATAGCCTGGCGCCGGCCTTCTTCAACCATACTAAAGCTTCCTTGGCATTATGAAAGATGGCGCCCGCGGCAATTAAAGGTTCCAGGGCCGCGGCCAGTCCGGCGGCCGGTATGGATGCCGCATCTAGCGCCGCCGCTTCTCCTTCCCAGGCTACACCTACGGCCAAAGCCCGGGCTTCCATATAATTGGCGCTGTTTAGCGTCAGTACCAACGCGACTTCTTTCCGGCCGGCCAAATGCCCGGCGAGTTCGGAGAGTTCCTCAAGGCCCGTCAAAAAGCGCGGCGAAGGTAGTGTAAGGGTTTTTACGGTAACGGAATTATCTCCTGAAGTTTCCGCCTGCATCCCTTTTAAGACGTCTTTAACCAGGCTGTTAAACTCTAGCTCCCTGTAAAGGGCGAGGACGGCCTGATAGTCGGGTTCCCCACGACGGCAGGCACCGGGATCTAATTCTACCGGCAGGTCGCAGTGAATGGTGGCCAGTTCCTTGGAAAGACGGGCCTGGTCGGCGTAGGCCGCCAGGTTGGCCGCGATTTTCCGTCCTTTAACCTCATGGGCGTGGGCCAGGACTCCTTCCAGATCGCCATACTGGCGCACAAGCTGAACGGCCGTTTTTTCTCCTATTCCCGGGACGCCGGGAATATTGTCGGAGGCGTCCCCCATGAGGGCTTTAACGTCTATGAGCTGTTTGGGTTCCAATCCGTACGTTTTTTTAATGGCTTCCCTGTCAAGGAAATCCACCTGGGATAGGCCGCGGCGCATGAGGAGAACTTTGATCCCCTCATCCACCAGCTGCAATGCGTCGCGGTCACCGGTCAAGATTAAGACCTCCATCCCGGCTTCCTTCCCTTTACGGCTTAAGGTGCCTATAAGGTCGTCGGCCTCATAACCCTCAAGCTCGCAACTCGCCAGCCTCCAGGCCGCCAGGAGCCGCCTCACCAGGGCAAACTGGGGCCTTAATTCCGGAGCGGTTTCCGGACGTGTCCCTTTGTAATCGCCATAAATCCCATGCCGGAAGGTTACTTTGCTGTGGTCAAAGGCTACGATCACATAGTCGGGGTTTACCTGCTGCATGGCCTTTTGCAGCATGGTGGCAAAACCGTAAACGGCGTTGGTCGGTTGTCCTTCTTTAGTCTGAAGGGGCGGCAGGGCGTGGAAGGCGCGGTGAATAACGCTGTTGCCATCCACCAGCAACAATCTGCCGTTTTTTGCGGTCATGGGTCATCCTTCTTTGTTAAAAGCTGCTTTTATTTTATCTATTTCTATCTTCGGAGGCAATTCTTTTTACTATTTTAAAGGCCACCCTTACGGCGAGGGCGACCCAGAAATTCCTGCTGGTTCGGAAACGGTATCCGGTTCTTCATATACTTTTTCAGGTACCGACAATTTTGAGTCAGCATCGTTATCTGTTTTTGTAAAAAGCAAGGGGGCATCTAAAGGGACGCTACCCATTGAAGGAGCTGCCTTCGACGGTGCCCCTTCGGCGGCCGGGGGGACTAGGGCTTTCTCTTGAAGCGGCCTCTTTGCCTGAGTTGGCCGGCGTATTTCCTGTAGAGGAGCAACCGGCGCCTGTTTTTCCTCCTGATTTGCAGTCGTCGGGGGTAAACTAACCGGTTCCGGGGACGGCGGGGCCTCTATTTCGTAAGATGGGGGCTCTGACTCATTGTTTCTAAAGGGGTGGATAAAACGAGTATGGTAACCCGTTAAAGCGGTAAAAAACACCGCCATTATGATTGCCGCTGCCGTCAGTGATGCCCTTTGCCCCAGGCGCCGGTACCAGGGGCGGCAGGCCGCTTCCAGCCGCCGTCGTAAATCTTCTTCAAATCCCGGTGGCAGGTCCAGTTCTTCCTCCGACCAATCCTTCAGGAGTTCCACCGTCCGGCGCAGGGCTTCCAACTCCTCCCGGCAGGCCCTGCATCCATTTATATGTTCTTCCACTTCCCGGCGCTCTGTCGCCGTAAGGGCGTTATCAAGATAAGATGAAAGGAGTTCGCGGTAGTAACGACATTTCACCGCCCCTCACCGCCTTTTTTTATATAGACGCCGGGATTAGTTAAATGTTCCCGCTCTTTAAGTAAATACTGCCGCAAGAACTGCCGTGCCCGGCTGAGGCGGGATTTCACCGTTCCTACGGAACAGCCCAAGATGGCTGCTATTTCGTCATAAGTAAATCCCTGGATATCCCGCATAATTAATGTCATGCGGTATTCGGGTTTCATTAGCTGCAGCAGCTTATGTATCACATCTTCCCCTTCCCTGGCCAGGAAAACTTCCTCAGGCGAAGATAAAACTTTTCCATCTGCAACTTCTAAAAAAACGCCTTCGGCTTCCTGAAAACCCTCCAGGGATATGGTCGGCCGCCGCTTACGACGACGTAGCGCATCACGACAGATATTGGTAATGATATATTTAAGCCAGGTCCTGAAAGAACAATCCCCGCGAAAGCCGGGTAAGTTCTTATAGGCCCGTACCAGGGCCTCTTGGGCGGCATCAGCGGCATCTTCGGAATTACCCAGCAGGCGAAATGCTATGGTATAAAGCATTTTCTGGTAACGCTCTATAAGAAGGACAAAGGCCTCCATATCTCCCCTTTGGCTCCGGGACAAAAGCTCATCATCCGGGACCACGCCTGCCACCACCTTCCAGCTCTTTTCCTATTCGCCACTATACCGCCTTAATCCTTTTTAGCCCTTGCAGGAATAAAAAGTCTGTGCTAAAATAAAAAAGCGCGAGCCGAAGTGGTGGAACTGGCAGACGCGCCGGACTCAAAATCCGGTGGCCGCGAGGCCGTGCGGGTTCGACCCCCGCCTTCGGCACCAATTACTTTGTACCAAGGTCTTTGTACCTTGGTATTTTACTTTTATAACCTTTATAACCCAGGGAGGCTGCATAACCATGGCGATGTGCCCGGAAACAGAAAGGGCAATCCCCAACTGTAAACAACACAAAAATTCCCTCAGGCTTGGTTATGTAGCCGTCTCAATTGCCACCTTTCTTTACGGCGGCAATGTTATAGCCGGCCGTTTGCTGGCACCCAACGTACCTCCTGCAGCCCTCTCGACTTTGCGCGGTATACTGGGTTTAATAATTCTTCTACCTTTTGCCCGGCGAGCCACCCTCCGCCCACGCCTTAACGACTTCCCCGTTTTTATGCTCATAGGCTTATTAAGCGTCACCATCGCCTATGTTACTTTTGCTTGGTCAATGCAGAACAATCGGGCAATCAGCGCCGCCGTCATCATTTCAACTTCTCCTGCCGTGACCCTGCTTCTCCTCGCCCTCGGCTGGCATGAAAAACCAAACATATTTCAAATAGCAGGCGTTGTTATCGCCTTTGCCGGCTTAACCCTTGTATCTTGCGAAGGTTCCCTTAAACGCGTCATGGCTTTACAATTCCATAAAAGCGATCTTATTCTCTTGATAAACGTCATCGCCGTTTCCCTGGCCAATATTCTCGTACAAAAAGAAACCCATCGCTATCCAGCAATAACCACCTGTACCTGGAGCCTTTTTTTCGGAACTATTTTTCTCCTGCCCCCAGGATTATGGGAAATAATACGTTACGGCTGGCATCTTACCTGGTGGGAATGGCTGTTACTTTTTTATATGGGCGGCATTATAGCCGGGGTAGCACTTTTATTGAACTTTGAAGCCGTCAACCGCCTCGGCAGCGGCACTGTAGCCATGTTCAATAACTTAACCCCACTCGTTACCGTGATTTTAGCGGCCTTGCTCCTTAACGAAAAACTTTTGTGGTATCACACCCTGGGCATGATTTTAGCCCTGGGAGGAGTATTTCTATCCCTCAGACGTCGGTTGAGGGAAGAAAATTCATTGTAAAAGATAAAGAAAGAATGTAGGAGGTTTTTATGTGAAGAAGAATATCGTCGCTACCTCCCTGATTGTATTTCTTGTTTTTTTATTATTATTTAGTTTGATTCATCGCAGGCCGCTGTTGCCTCAACACAGCCTTGCACAAACAACGGATACAAAAGCTAAAAACGAAACTGCAACAATTAAAGAAGCCGCCGTCACGCCTGTTCAGGAGGTAGAAAACGATAACCCTAGAAAAAAAATTTTTGCCGACAAGGTTGTCGCCCTGATTTATCATCATATTGATGAGCACGAAATTCCCGGGCTGGTTATATCTCCCCAACGCTTCCGGCACCATCTGGATATGCTCCGGGCTGCAGGATACAGAGCCGTCGGCCTTCAGGAAATGGAGGCTTTCCTCAACGGAAAACCTATTCCCAACAACGCCGTGCTCATTACCTTCGATGACGGTTACGAAAGCGTCTACCGATATGCATTACCTGAACTAAAGGCCAGGCACATGCCTGCATTATCCTTCGCCATCGTCGGCTATATGGGGCAAAAGCTGGGCAATCTCCAACATTATAACTGGCAACAGGCCGCGGAAATGGCCTCTGCCGGGTTTATAACCCAATCTCATACATATAATTTACATGACTATGCCCTCCTCGCCAACGGTCATACCGGCCCCATCCTTAACGGACCTTTAAAAGGACAAAATACAAATGAATTTCAAGAGATGGTCCGCAGGGATTTACAGCATTCACGGGAACTAATTGAGGCCAACCTACATTATCCGGCCGTGGCGTTGGCATTGCCCTTTGGAGCCGCCGGTAGTTTATCAATCAAAGTTGCGGCTGAAACGGGTTTTAAGTTTATCTTTACCACCCGTCCCGGTGCCATTACCAGAAAAACTAACCCGTTATATCTCCCCCGCATCAATGCCGGTACGCCGAATTTGACGACAAGCCAGCTTGATAATATAATCCGCAAAACTGCCGGGGAAGATCTTAAAACGGGCGGCCAGTAATGCCGCCCGTAACTTATTCCCAACCGTGCCGCCGGCAGCGTCCATGTCCCGGCTTCGGCCCTGCAAAAACTTCTTTGCTGCCGCAACGGGGACAGGTTTCAACATTATGTTCCTTTTCCAGTTCCCATTCATGGCCGCACTCTTCACAGCGCGCCCTGGCGCCGACCAGGTGATATATTCCCCCTTCAATACGTATGGCCTTGCCGTTAATTAAGGCGTCGGCCACCTTGCTGCGGGCCGCGCCGAGGATGCGGAAAAAGGTCGGCCGTGAAACCCCCATCCTGGCGGCGCATTCTTCCTGCTCCAGCCCTTCTATATCTTTCAGGCGTATTGCCTCCAGTTCTTCTACTGCCAAAACGACTTCTTCCAGCTGGCGTAAAGGCACGGCAGCCGGTTTAAAATAGGTAACTCCGGGTAAAAATTCCACGCGCCGGCACTTGGGCGGCCTCGGCATATTATTCCCCCGCTTTCAACTTTAACTGTTTCATATGATAACTTTAATCTGGACTTATGTCAACCAGAAGTCCCTAAAAACACTCAACGCCACCCGCCCGTCCGGCTAAAATATTTAAACTTTAAAAAACCCGGTCTAAATCTAAGTCCAACTTGGGTAAAACTGTCGAAACGAAAGGGTCCTTTCCCCGCCGGGTGTAGAGATCTTTTTTCTCCCCTTCGGGAGTAAAAGCACAAACTTCTATGGTCTGGGCCACAGGGTGGACAAACCATATCTCCCGCACCTGGTGGGCGGCATATAACTTTTTCTTGATTACTTGATCCCGCTCAGCGGTAGAAGGGGAGAGAATTTCAATTACCAGGTCCGGCCCGCCTTTGATATTGGCTTCAGTGATGATGGCCCGTCTTTCGTTGCTGATAAAAATGATATCCGGCTGGACGACATCTTCCGGTGTTAAATAAACATCAATAGGTGAGTGGAGAATTATCCCTATCTTTTGCTCTTCCACATGCTGGCGTAAAATAAACTCCAGGTTCCCGGAAACCATCTGGTGGATGACACTTGGTGCCGGCACCATATACAGCTTCCCCCCGATGAGCTCATACCTTTTGTCCTCCGGTAGCTGGCAATAGTCCTCGTAAGTAAATTTAACCTCGTTAACGGCCATGTTCATCCCTCCCGGGACATTTCCTTTAGTGGTATTGTACCATTTGTTTACCCGGCTTAAAAGCTGGCCGATATCCCTGTCAGATGGGCCCGGTACTATTCAGGTTCTCTCTATACCACCAGATAATTTTATCACCAGTGCTTATAATACCTAATAACATCTAAAAACAAAACGGCCTTTTCCAACACCTTCCTACATACTCCCCGGGTGGGTTAGAATAGGCCGTCCATAACAGTCCCAGCGCATCGTGAACTTCCAGTCGTTTTGCCTTATTGGAAATCACTTGCCGGGCCGGTTGGCAGCATTTAAGCCGGCCCCTCGGGGCCGGTCACCTATCCTGTTCAAAAATAAAACCCTGCTCCAACTAGAACAGGGTTCATGCTGTTTCCCCATCCTGCGTAGGGAGCACCAGCTGCTAAGACAGGCACCAGGTCTCCTGGCTCGGGTTCACCGTTTCCCCACGCCTTCCCAGGGCAAAACCCAGTGGCCTGATGTGGGGTCACTCCCCCTTACAGTGGCGCGACCGCGCCGGTTTTACACCGGCTTCCCTTGATGCCTGCTGTTATTTAAATTAATCCTTCTACAAAAAAAGCCGGAATCCTCCCGGCCAATGTTTTTAAATTGCATAGGTCCGTTTTATTTAAAAATCCCGTCCGGTTATTGATTTCCTATTTTTTCCAACCGGACCAGAAGGCTATCCCACATGGCCTGTACCGCCTTGGCCGCCGCCCCCCGGGAGCAGGACGTAAGGGGAACGCCGTTTACCAGGGCCCTGACCACATCGATATCATAGGGTATTTTGCCGGCGACGCTAAGCCCTGTTTCATAACAATAAGCCTCGATTTCCCTGCTTTTTTCCGGTGCGAGATCATACTTATTGATGCAAACGGATACCGGCACGTGGAAATGGTCGGCAAGCTTTACCACCCGTTCCAGGTCGTGCCGGCCAGCCGCCGTTGGCTCCGTCACCACCAGAGCCAGGGTAACGCCAGTCAGCGAAGAAATAACAGGACAGCCGATGCCCGGCGGGCCGTCGGTAATAATCAGCCGGGCGTTATTTTCCTCCCCCAGCCGCCGCGCTTCCTGACGCACCTTTGTTACCAGCTTGCCGGAATTTTCCTCAGCCAGACCTAGCTGAGCATGGACCAGGGAGCCGTAAGGCGTTTCCGAGATATACCAGTAGCCGGCAAGATTGGGTTCCATGGTCACGGCTCCCGTCGGGCACACAAGGGCACATACCCCACAGCCTTCGCATGCCAGAGAATCGATATAGAAAGACCCTCTGTCCGAACGGGCCTTCCCGTCAGCTTTCTCCGACACTACCTGCAAAACGGCATCAAAACGGCATGCTTCCAAGCAGCGGCCGCAAAGGTTGCAAAATTTCGGGTTGATAACCGCCTTTTTGGATCCGTAAAATTCATTTACACTTTCCACCTCTGGCCGCAGAAGCAAATGCAGGTCGGCAGCGTCGACATCGCAGTCGGCCAGAACCTTATCTTCCGCCAGGGCGGCCAGGGCAGCGGTAACAGTTGTTTTTCCCGTGCCCCCCTTACCGCTAATTACCAGCAGCTCTTGCACGCTGTGACACCAGCCTCTCTACCTCCTGCCAGAGGCCGATAAAGGACGGTACCCAGTGGGGATAATCTTCCACCAGGCATCTTCCCCGGGCATAAGTGGCGGCATATTCCTTATCAAAGGGTATTTTTAGCAGAATGGGGATGCCTTCCCGCAGGCAGTAACGCTCCACCCGCTGATCCCCCAGGGTGGAACGGTTGATGACCACGGCGCAGGGCACTCCCAGTTCCCGCACCATCCCCACGGCAAGGCGGAGATCGTTTAGGCCGAAGGGAGTGGGCTCGGTGACCAGCAGGCAGAAGTCGCTACCCTTTACGGCGGCAACCACCGGGCACGAGGTGCCCGGCGGAGCGTCGATTAAGGTAAGGCCTTCCCTTCGGGAAAGTTTTTTTACGGCCCTTATCACCGGCGGTGCCATGGGCATGCCAATATCGATCCTGCCGTGGACAAAATCGATATTCCCGGCCTGCCCCCTGGCCACCACACCGATACGGTACGGCTTTTCCCTTATCGCCCCGGCCGGGCAGACTAGAGAACAGCCGCCGCAGCCGTGACACATCTCCGGAAAAACAAGCACCCTACCTCCAGCAACGGCCAAGGCATGAAAAGCGCACACTTCACTGCACCGGCCGCAGGCGGTACATTTAGTTTCATCCACTTCTGGGACCGGCAGAGTCACTTCCCTTTCTTCCTGAAATTCAGGCTTTAAGAAAAGGTGGGCATTGGGTTCTTCCACATCGCAGTCTAGGACCTGAACCGGCATTTTTTTGGCCAGGGCCAGGGCCAGGTTGGTGACGATGGTAGTCTTCCCCGTCCCCCCCTTGCCGCTGGCCACCGTAACAATCATTTCCTTCACCACGCTTTAATCAAGGCTTAAAGCTCCGTTGGGACATTCTTCAACACAGGTGCCGCATTCCAGGCATTCATCGGCATTGACAACCGCTACTCCATCCACGGTAATGGCCTCCACCGGGCAAACGTCCACGCAGCTGCCGCAACCGGTGCATTTTTCCTCATCAACCCTGACCGCCATCTTTTTCTCCCTCCATTTATTAATGGCCACCGCAGCCCTCATGACCGCCGTGGTCATGGCTGCAGGTACCGCCGCTGCTTTTGAGGCTGCCGGCAAGGTAGGCATGCACCGCCGCCTCTACCGGTCCGTAAGCGCCGCTAATTACTTCTATGCCCCGCTCGCCGAACAATTCGACGGCGCGGGCGCCGATACCGCCCACGATAACGCAGTTGACCCCTAGATCGGCCAGGTAATTGGGTAAAAACCCCGGTTGATGTCCGGGATTGGCGATAACTTCCCTGCCGATGACTTTCCCGTCTTTCACGGTAAAAAGGCTGTACTGGGAGCAATGACCGAAATGCTCGGCAACCATTGTTCCCTCGGTTGCTACGGCGATCTTCACTTAACGATTACCTCCTCGACCCATACCAGAATGAGGACCTACGTTAGGCTGAGATACAGGGGTGGCCTTTCCGGCCTGCCACTGTTCCAGCGCCGCCTGGACCGTAGGCGCCGTTGTTGAGTAAACCTTAATCCCCGCCCCCTGGAGAACCCGGAGGGCATTGGGCCCGACGTTTCCGGTTAGGACAACTTCCACACCCCGGTTTACCAGGGTCTGGGCCGTTGCCACTCCCGCACCCCCGCCGGCGCCGACATTGTCGTTGGCCACGACCTCTATGGTGTTTTTATCCAAGTCGGCAATCACGAAATACTGGCAGCGCCCGAAACGGGGATCTACCGCTGCCGCTCCATCTTTACCCTGGGCCGTAACGGCCACTTTCATTCATTTCGCCCCTTTCTGTTGCGGTCATTCGTCCATTTTATTATAAAGCTATTTTGGTCTTATGTCAATAAAAACAAAAAGGCCGGGGAGAAAAATATGACCCGGCCCCGCAATTAGGGTTTACCTACAGGTCCTCCTCTGAGGCGTCGCCCGCTTCATCACCACCCCGGTCTTCCCGCTGTAAGGCCTTCAGCTGCTCTTTGACCATTTTGAGCTGGCTTTCCAACACGGCCGCCTGTTGCTTTAAAAATTCCGCATCAGGCGCCGCGCCCCCGGGAGGTACGGCGCCGGGAAAGGACGCGCCCCAAAAGGCACCGGGGTAATAGCCATAAAACGATGGGAAAAAACCCCAGGCCAGGCGGCGACCCCATCCAAGGCCCAGACCCCGGCCCCGTCCCAGACCCCGACCGAAGCCAAAGGCGGGGTTCATAAAACCGGGTACGGGAAAGCCGCTGCAGTAACCGGCACCGCGGCCGGTGCGCGGTCCAAGACCCCATGGGCCGGTCCTGTCACCACGTGGCATTTTAACACCTCCTTTCGGACCTATGTTCATTATTAGTATAAATCTATTATGGCCAAATGTCAATAATAAAATACTGCCTCAATAGTTAAAAACCCCGGAGGTGATCCTCCGAGGTTTCAATTTAATCCAGGTACGACTACCGGTATGTTTTGCACCTTGGCTATCGTTACCGGTATGCCATAAACGCCGGCGATATTTTCCGGTGTCATTATCTCCATCCCGCCGCAGGCAAAAACCGTATAGTCTTTTAAAAAAAGAAACTTATCGGCAAAGCGTAAAGCTAAATTAAGATCGTGCATCACTACCACCGCCGCCAAGTCTTGCTCGTGCACAACCCTTTTTACGATCCGCAGGACCTCCAGCTGGTTTCTTAAATCTAAATTACTGGTAGGCTCATCGAGAAGAAGGACCCGCGGTTCCTGGGCCAGGGCGCGGGCAATGACCACCTTTTGCAGCTCGCCGCCGCTCAACTCGTCAATATAACGCAGGGCAAGTCCTTTGAGGTTCAGAAGCGCTAAAACCCGTTCCACGATATTTAAGTCATCAACGGAGACGTCCCACTTAATGTGGGGTTTCCGGCCTAAAAGGACGGCATCAAAAACGGTGACCCTGCCGCCTTCGCTCCTCTGGGGAACATAACCGATTTTCCGCGCCACTTCCTGTCGGTGGAGTTGCAGAACGTTTTCTTTATCGATTAAAACCGTTCCCCGCCGGGGTTGCAAAATTTTATTCAGGCATTTGATGAGGGTGGACTTCCCGGCGCCGTTGTTACCCAAAACGGCCAGAAACTCTCCCGGGGCCACGGAAAACTTAACATTCCTTAACACAGGGTGACCGTTATAGCTGAATTCCACGCCGTCTACCTCAATAATCATCGTCTTCTACCCCCCCTGGCAAGGAGATATAAAAACATGGGCGCTCCCATAAAGGAGGTTATGGCTCCTACGGGGAGGACGACCGGGGCGATAACGGTCCGACCAACGGTATCAGCGGCCAGAAGCAGAAGCCCTCCCATAACCCCTGCCGCCGGGATTAAAAAGCGATGATCGCCGCCTATTAACCGCCGCATCAGGTGCGGTCCTACCAGGCCGATAAACCCAATGATACCCAGGAAAGAAACAATGGCGGCCGTTATCAACGAGGCTGTAAACATCCCCAAAAGCCTAACCTTTTCTACGTTCACACCCAGGCCTTTGGCTGTTTCCTCGCCGCCGTCCAGGGCGTTGTAGTTCCACCTGTTGGCCATGAAATAAAGGAAGGCGACGGCAATAACCAAAACCATAATTTCTAAATCCCGCCAGGAAGCCCGACCAATGTCGCCGAAGGTCCAGAAAACAATGGCCGCTACCTGCACATCGCTGGCAAAATATTGGATGATAATAGTCGCGGCGGAAAACAGGGATCCCAGGGCCACCCCGCTCAAAACCATGGCTTCGGGAGAAAAGCCTTTTTGCGAGGCCAAGAATATAATCACTAAGGTCGCGGCCATGGCCCCTAAAAAGGCGGAAAACGTCACCACATAAGGATTGTTAATAAGCACCGCGTCGGCCACAGTGCGCTGGGTGCTTCCCGCCCCCAGGGCAACGATGGCCAGGGCAGCGCCGCATGCCGCACCCTGGGAAACGCCCAGGGTGAAGGGGGAAGCCAGGGGGTTGCGGAGGATGTTCTGCATTACACATCCCGCCACGGAAAGACCCACGCCAGCAGTGAAGGCCGCCAGCACCCGCGGCAGGCGTATGTTCCAGATGATTATGTCCGCCCGACTTTCCCCCAAACCCAGCAAAGTCCGTATTACCTGATACGGTGTAAGTTCCGCCGACCCGGCGTTTATGGCATAAATCCCCACCAAACAACTAAGAAAAACAAGGAAAAAAATAATTAATATATTACGCCGGGTGTATTGTAAGTATTCCAACTTTCCACCTCGCCTGGTAAAATCGTTTGTTACGGCCTTGCTAGATCTATCTTTTTAAAACCGCCAAAGTCTTTAGCCATTTGTTCGTATACCGGCCTTCCTAATAGGAATTGATAAATCTCATCGGCCTTCTGGGCCGGATCGATGTCCTTGAACCTTTCGGGATAAATCACCTTGCCCGCATAATAGGCGTCGGCGATGGCGGTATCAATATTGGTGGAATAATAGTTAAAAGGAATCTGGCCGTAAAGGCGCCCCTCCCGCACCGCCTTGAGGGAGTGATAAAACTGGGGATTTTTCTTATAGTCTTCCTGCACCAGCTTTAAACCGGCTGCGTCGATAAAAATGATATCTGGGTCCCAAATTAAAAGTTTTTCCCTGTCGATCATGACGCTCCCCGTTTTGCCGGTTTCATCGACTACATTGCGGGCGTTAATGGCTACAAAGGGGGCGTATTGACCCCTGGTGCTTTCAATGCCATGGGTCCCCTTCATGCCCAGGGCGCCCACATAAACCTTGGGTTTTTGGGTTTCCGGTATATCCTTTGTCCGCGTATTTAAATCCTGCTGACAATTTTTCAGATAAGCTATTACTTCCCCTGCCCTCTCATCATTACCGGTAATCTTGCCGATTAACTCCAGGGAACGGTAAACGTCTTCGTCAAAGACGGCCGTTGTGCCGTAGCTTAATACTACTATGGGAATATTGGTTTTCGCCTGCAGCTCATCTGCCTGCATCCTGTCCACCAGGGAGGTGACGAAAACAACGTCCGGCTTAACGCTGGCCAGTTTTTCCGCATCAGGCGTTGAATCTGGACCCCCGGGGCCGATTACCGGTTTTGTCAACAATTCAGGATGGGCTAGCAGGTATGGTTTCCCGGCGGGCTGCTGTTTTTCCACGTTTTCAATGCCCGCTACCTTGTCGGTACCGGCGACATAACAGACGAGCCTTAAAGCGCCGGGACCGATGGCCACGATTTTATCGGCCGGAATAGATACCGTCACTTCCCGCCCCAGCATGTCGGTTATTTTGGCGGCTGCGGCCAAATCCCGTTGCGGTTCCGCCGCCCGCCGGCCGCACCCTGCCAGGCCAAATATCATCAAGAATACCAATAGCGTCGTTATCAAAGTCTTTTCCTTTTTCAACTCCCCCATTATTTTCTCTCCCCCCAGCCGCGGCTGTAATTTTCGGCGCAGGGAATACAGGCTATTTTCCCGTTTTTTATCCGGGCCCGCACCTCGGCCACCTGTTCCCCGCAGTAGGCACAGGTGACGGAGTTGAAGAGGCGAGCTTTTTCCGGCAGTTCCAGGTTTATGTGCTCTATTTTAAATATTTCCTCTTCCGGCGCCTCCAGGATATGCTGCAAACGCTTTTCCTGGTAACCGGCATACAGTTCCTCTTCCTCCGGCGTTGCCCGGCCGCTCAAAACCCTTTGCCGCAGGCTGCGGTAATTTTCATCCTCCGACCAAGCCGCACTTTTCATAGCCACCCGTACGGCGGCTCCGCTCTGCCTATTGGCCACAGTAAATGCGTGCTTGCCGTAATCCCGGTATAAAAGATTGCCTTTGCCCAGGGTACAGCCGGTAAGAACCTGGAGGGCATCCACGCCGCAGGCATCGGTTTCAACAATGGCCACCAGTTCCTCATCCCCGGCCCGTGCGGCCGCCAGCTCCCGCAGGGCGATTTTGGCCGCCCGGTAGCCTATCGCCAGCCCCGGGCACCTGTGACCGTGAAAGGCCACGGCCCTTTCCCAATCGTTGGTAATTGGTTCCATGATTTAAATCTCTCCTTTTCTCCCATCTAGAAAATAAAAATAACCACTTCAGGCGCCCCTTCTGGGGCACATACCCTCCGTGGTTACATCTTACAACCTCCATGGTTGTTAAATATTTTATTCGCCATGCAAAGCTAAAATCCTGCCGCTTAATCCCCATCCCGCAGGCGGTTGACTTCTTTAAGCAGGGACACTATTTGCGACATCCCGCTGAATTCCTCCAGGCTGTAGCGCGTTTTCCGCCGCCAGTTGGGGTAACGGTTTCCCGTACCCGGGACATTCTGGGGCTCTCTTTCCAACCATAGATCCTCAAGGTTGACGAGAAGAAGCTTCGCCCGGCTTGCGGCTAGATAGGCTAGGCAACCACGTAAAAGGCTGCCGGCCTCCGTCGTGGCTACTGACAAAAAACCTTGATGATACAGGAAAAGGGGGAGAGCCGCCTTTAGACGGCCGCCTTGCCTTAGCTTATTCCGCCAAAAAGAAGCAAAGGGCGGCATGTCGTGGGTATTCAGGCCGGCCAAACACCCGGCACGCACCGGTGCCAGGGCCCGGCTCGGCTTTCCGGTGTATTCGGTGGCCAGGATATACATGCGGTTGACCTTGTACCGCTCCATGGCACGGCGGACGTAACCCGGCACCGTACCCAGGTCTTCACCGACAAGTAATGCTTTATGGCGCCGGGATTCTAAGGCCAAAATTGCGTAAAATTCCTCGGCGTGATAGCGAACGTAAACTCCTTCCGCGGCTGTAAGCCCTTTCGGTATCCAAAAAAGGTGGTGCAAACCCATGACGTGATCCAGGCGCAAAATACCTGCATGGCGCAGGTGATGGCGCAGGCAGGCTATATAATAGCGGTAGCCGTCTTCCCGTATTCCTTCCGGGTGCAGGGGAGGAAATCCCCAGTCTTGTCCCTCGCGAAAAAAAGCATCGGGCGGCGCCCCGCTGCTGGCCGCCAGGCAAAAATTCCGGCGGTAGCGCCAGACGTCGTATCCCTCGCGGTGGACTCCCAGGGGCAAATCGAGATACAAATTGCCTTTGGCCAGGGATTGGAGCTGGCGATGGGCCTGCCATTGGACATATAAATGATACGCCGCGACTTCCCGATCATAATCGCCCTCTTTTAGAAAACCGTCCCGCATTCGTGCCGGCCACGCCGTCCAGCCGGCACGCCTTTTTTCCACGGCGGCCCGGAACCGGGCGTAATCTAGAACTTCCCTTTTGCCGGCCACCCAGGTGGCTAATTCCGCCTGTCCTTTTACGTTACTGTTATAAAATTCACGGGCACAGATTGCAAAGACTTTTCTCTTGAGAGCCATTACCCGTCGATAATCGACAAAAGATGTTTTCCGTAAAAAAGCCGCTTCGTCCTGGAATTCCTTCGAGTTTAAGAAATCCCGGGCCTCTCGGGATTTCTGCACTTCTTCCAGCTGAGAAACGTCCAAATAAAACTCATTCCAAAAAAGGCGGCTTACGGGCTGATAGGGACTGGGCTCCATGGGTTCATCCAGAAAAGCAGCCAGGAAGGGTAAAGAGGCGACAAAACTGCCGCCCAGCCGTTCCACCCAATTAGAAAAGGCCTCCAGGTCCCCGAAATCACCGGATCCCAGGCTGCGCTGCGAATGAAGGGCATATAGGGGCACAAAGCAGCCCCATATTTTTTCCCGGCCTTTCGGCAGGTTCCATGCCTGAAAAGGGGCGGAAATCAGCATTACCTCTTTATCGTCCCCGGCAAAACTTAAAGACAAGCGGTGATAGCCCCAGGGTAATTTTATAGGCAGCCGCAACAGCCGGGCTTCATAAACAGCTCCTTCCACCACGGCCGCCCGGGTTAGGGGGAGGGAAGAGGGTACAATGCTATACCGCCACAACCCGCCTCCTTCTAAATGCAGTTTGCATTCCAGGCGGCTAGCAATCTTTGCCGCAGGCAGGCGGAGTTCTAAGCAGGGACTACTACCGGACCAAACCACGGTTACCGGCTCACAAAATTTACGCCAGCGCTCCTGACGTCGCTCACGCACGGCCCTTAAGACGTCGGCCATATTAGCCACCGGCGCTCCCAGGGCCTGTAAAACCGCCAGCAACGTTTCCGGTTCAGCCGTCTGGAGGTTACCCTCACCATCGCGATAGGCGGGCTCTACGCCATATAGGCAGCAGAGTTGGTACAAAAGATGCAATTCTTTTTCGCGTCTAACCATCAATTATTACCTGCCAGGCGATGTTATTAAATATAATTTTCCCCTTCCCAAGGTTATTCAATTTTTCTTTTTCCCTCCCGGCACTTCGCGCACAAGCCGTAAACTTCAAAACAATGTTCCGTCGGCAAGAACCCTTTGCGGTCCAACTCCTGTACTAATTCTTCCATGGGACAAAAGTCAACGGCAAAATAAGCGCCGCACATTTTACACACGGCGTGATGATGGTGTCCTTCCTCCCGCCGCAGTTCGTATAAATCGGCACCTGTCTGGGAAGAAACGCGGCATAAAAGCCCTTTTTCGAGCAATAGATCTATGTTGCGGTAAACGGTAGAAAAATTTGTTCCGGGAAGAATTTCAATGACCTTTTGGAACAGATCTTGAGCGCTTAAAAAAGAGCGGGTGTTTTTAAGGACCGCCAGGATGGCCTTTCGCTGGGGAGTTACCCTGAGGTCGTTTTGCCTTAACAGTTCTTCTACATCCACTTTTTTATTACTCCTTTCCCAACCATAACTGCCACCAGCAACCCCGCCGCAATAAGCACAATAGTCCCCCCGGGGGCCAAATCGAAAATAAACGAAGCGTACAGGCCGCAAGTCACCGAAATAAGGGCCGCCAGGATGGCTATAACGAAAGTTTCTTTGAAACTGCGGGCAACCTGCAGGCTCACTGCCGGCGGTATTACCATTAAGGCCGACACCAAAAGGGTCCCCACCACCCTTACCGCCAGGGCGACGGTCAGGGCAGTGAGCAAGGTAAAATAAATGCTCACGGCAGTGACCGGTATTCCCGCCAGGCGCGCCGCCTCTTCGTCAAAGGTAATGGCAAAAAGCTCGCGGTGTAGAAGCGTTACGGATATAAGGATAAATATGCCGGCACCGGCAATGACCGCCACATCCCTTGGGGATACGGCCACCAGGCTGCCGAACAAATATGAAAAGAGATCGGCGTTAAAGACCTTTTTTAAGCTGATCATGATCACAGCCAGGGCCATACCGCCGGACATGACTACCGCCAGGGCTACTTCGGCATAGCGAGGAAAGGCCCGGCGGATAAACTCGATGATTAAAGCGGCGCCGGCCGCCGCAAGTAGGGCGCCGTAAAAAGGATAAAAACCCAAGAGCATCCCTCCGGCGACGCCGGCCAGGCTGGCATGGGCCAGACTGTCACCCACCAGGGATAACCTTCTAAGTACAAT
Organism: Moorella humiferrea; assembly: GCF_039233145.1. Lineage (NCBI taxonomy): Bacteria > Bacillati > Bacillota > Clostridia > Neomoorellales > Neomoorellaceae > Neomoorella > Neomoorella humiferrea. Next base: position 1,926,673 of record NZ_CP136419.1, read on the forward strand.
AAAGACACCCAGGGTGGCGGCCAGAACGGCGGTAATCATACCGGCTATCAAGGCCCGCTGCATGAAATCAAAGCTAAAGATCCACATAATCATCACCTATACGGTAACCGAGAACGTCGGCGATGTGGTTCTGGTCCACTTCATTTATTTGCTCATGAATGTAGACGTGTCGATCGCGAACACAGCCAATTTTTTGGGCCCTAGTAAAAGCCGCCCCTATATCATGGGTTACGATAACTATCGTCATGCCCCTTTCCCGGTTTAGATGGGCGAGAAGGCGATAAAACTCTTCCCGTGCGGCGGCATCTATGCCGGTGGTAGGCTCGTCAAGGAACAGGGCCGCCGGTTTTTTGGCCAGGGCCCGCGCGAGAAAAACCTTCTGGCGCTGGCCGCCGGAAAGTTCGCCAATGAGGCGACCCGCCAAATCTCTAATACCCACCAATTCCATGGCTTCGTCGATAATATTTTTCCTGGCGCGTCTATCCAAAAACCCTTTCAAGCCCCCGTAATACCCGGAAGCCACTACCTCGGCCACAGTTGCGGGAAAAGAAGCATTGATATCGCCGGCATTCTGTGAAATGTAACCTATCAAGCCCCAATCCCGAAAGTTCCTAATGTCCCTGCCAAATAGCCTTACTTCCCCGCTTTTGGGCCTAAGAAGGCCCACCATTATTTTCAGCAGAGTGGACTTGGCGGCGCCGTTGCGCCCGATAAGGGCAAGAAAATCGCCGCAGTTCACCTTTAGATTGACCCCTTCAAGGACGGGGATGCCGTTATAAGCAAAGGTGACATCGTTCATGCGAACTACTTCTCCACATTCAAGGCAACGGTCCATAATGATTTTCCTTTCTACTCCAGGGCTTTTTTGAGGGCCGCCAGATTTTTTGCCATAATGGAAAAGTAGTCTTCGCTGGCCTCCATCTCTTCCTTAGTCAATCCGCCGATAGGATTTAAAACCAAAGTTCCCGCTCCCGCCTCCCGTGCCAGGGCTTCGGCCAGTTTAGGACTGGCCAGGGTTTCAAAAAAGATATATTTTACGCCTTTGCTGCGGCAAAGGGTTATGAGCTCCGCCATCTGCTGGGCCGACGGTTCCTGCTGGGGTGAAAGCCCGCTGATAGGAATCTGGTTGAGGCCGTAACGCCTGGCAAGATAACCGAAGGCGGCATGGGAGGTTACGATATCTCTTCTAGTAACGGCGTTCAGGGTATCTCGGTACTCACGGTCCAGCATGGCAAATTTTTCGTCCAATTCATGGTAATTTTTTTCATAATAACTTTTATTATCGCCGTCTACCGTCGCCACTGCTTCAAATATCCTCCTGGCTATCTCCCGGGCAAGGAGTGGGTCCAGCCATATGTGGGGGTCATTGTTTTCTATCAGACCTTTGCCCGCTTCCAAGGTCACGACTCCCTTCTCCTGCAGCTGGCCCTCAATTTTCTTTGCCCAGGCATCCATGGGTTCACCTAAAAAAATAAATAATTTCCCGCTGTAAATCGAAGCAATCTGCCGGGGCGAAGGCTCATAATCATGGGGTTCGACACCTGCAGGTTGTAGATTCTCTACCACGGCTCTATCCCCAACTATCTTTTTAGTGAAATCATAAAGGGGATAAAAGGTAGTATAAATTTTTAAGGGGCCGCTTTCCGCCGGCACTAGACCTTCCTTTGCCCGACAACCTGCAATAAAAAAAATGAGGGCGATAACCAGTAATTTTAAGACGATGCCCCGCGATTTGTAACCGACTTTCATTTAACCTCCCGGCCTCCTGCAATCGATTTGCATTTGCATTATAATTATATAACTTTTCTCTTAAAAAATGTCAATGAATTTTATTCGCGGCAGGCCGGGCAGTAACCGAAAAAGATTGTAGAGGTGCTTAGGACTTCAAACCCTTCCTCATTTGTATATTTCCCTAGAGGCTCTTGCGTTCTCTGAAACTCGTAGGTACGACCGCACTTTAAGCAGACAAAGTGGCTGTGGGGGCTTCTATTCATCTCATATCTGGCCGAACCGTTAAGGGTCGGAGCCTTAACAATAATCCCCATCTGGGTAAATAAATCCAATGTCCGATAAACGGTCGCCCTTCCAACCGTCGGGCAGTACCGGCGCGCCGCATGGTAAATGGTTTCTGCCGTAGGGTGTTCCCGGGACAGTTCCATAAAGGCCTTTAGAACCGCCTGCCGCTGGGGGGTTAAACGCCGATCGCTTTCTTGAAATTTTTCCAGGTGTAAAGAGGTAATGACAGGCATTTCCTAACCCCCTTCCTTAAACTTTCTTTGATAATCGCGAATTGCTTCATGCAGGGCGCTGGCTCCCAGGTTGGAACAGTGTAGCTTAACTTCCGGCAGACCGCCAATTGCCGCCGCCACATCGGCGTCGGTAATTTTAAGGCCTTCTTCCAATGTCTTACCTCTGGCCATTTCCGTAAGAATGCTGCTAGTAGCTATGGCCGCCGGGCAACCGTAAACCTGAAATTTAACGTCTGCCAGCCGGTTATCCTTTACTTTTATATAAATACAGAGATAGTCGCCACAGTCAGGGTCGCCTATAGTGCCAATGCCATCCGCATTTTTTATGACGCCTACATTACGCGGGTTTATAAAATGATCGAGAAGCAGTTCGCCGTACATTATCTCTAGCCCCCTGAGAATCAGCTTCAACTTGCTTTTGGACATTTGTTCATTATTATTATATCCGCCTTATGGCCCCATGTCAATAAATATTAAAGGCCTTGACGCCGTAGCCGGCAGCCTCAGTTCGAGCGGCGTTCAAGGCAATCGCAGCGCATTATTTCGTATAGCGCTACAAGCCAAAGAGCTTGTAACAGTTGGTACACGGCGGGGGAGGCACCGGTACTTCCGGATTATCCAGGAGAAAAGGGTTGGTCAGGTCCAGCCGGTAACGAAAGGGCTGTTTAAATTCCCGGGCGGCTTTATTTTTAATCACCCTGGTCAAGCCTTCAGTAATTTTGCCATAATTAAAAGGAGTAAAGGGCGCTTCCTGCCGGCAAAAGTAACGGGGTGCTACACCTTTATAGGGCAGTCCAAGGTAAACACAAGGGGCTACCTCGCCGTGGCTATTGATGAAAATGTGTTTTAAGGGCCAGGCATCGCAGACCATGACGTCAAGATTAAACTGCAGTGGATAAACTCTTAAATTAAGACCCAGACGCCCGGCTTGCTCTTCGGCAGCCTGAACAGCAAAAAGGTAGTCTCCAGGAAGTGCTTCTCCCGGACAAGCAAACACCCTTAACTCTTCCATCTCCGGGGAAAGGGTGAGATCCAGGTTGGTGGCCACCACTTCATCGGCCCCGGCGCTGGCCGCAAGTTCTATGAAGGCCGGGAGTTCAAGTAAATTTTTCCTGGTCATCAGGTAAGAACAGATAATTTTGGGTAAAGGGCTACCTCGCTTTTGTTTGATATCTGCCAGGCGGCTAATATTAGTAAGCAATCGCTTGAGACTGGAGCCGGAACGTAACATAGCATGGGTTACCTGGTTGCCCCCCGCTACAGAAAGGCCCAGGATGTCACTCTGCATTTCCACCAGTCGCTCCAAAATAGCGGTTCCCAGGAGGATGCCGTTGGTAGTGAAGCCTACCCGGCAGCCCTGTTCTTTGGCTAGCTGCATCATATCAAATAGCCGCGGGTGCAAGAGAGGTTCGCCCCAGCCCTGGAAGTAGATCAAACCTACCTGCTGCAAATAAGGGGCGATATAGCGCACGAAAAGTTCCCACGGAAAGTCAGCGCCATACCAGCCGTCTTGCAAAAAGGTGTGGGGACAAAAAGAACATTTAAGCTGGCAGCGGCTGGTGACCTCTAGTTGGAGGACCGGTATTTTCCGCCTTGATGAAAAAAATCTCTGCAGAAAATTTCTGGGGTCTGGCCATTTCATCGGTAATCATATTGCTTCTTTCTTTTAATATGAGCCCTTGTAATATGAGCCTCGCATGTCCTGTATGTAGTTAACAATCGAACCTGAAGGTACGTCCTGCTTCATTGTAAATAAACTTATCTCCCAGGGCCTGGTAGAGGGCGGCACTGGCCCGAAAACCGGTACAGTGGCACGCTACCAGGTACTGGAGACCAAACCGCGGCAGAGTCTTTATCGTCTCCTCTAGCCGCTCCGGGCCGGCGTCCTTTAAGTGGGTACCGCCAATGACGGCGAAGATGCGGCTGGCACCGGTAAGGTCCAGGACGTGCTCCAGGGTACTGATCAAGCCGGAGTGGGCGCAGCCCAGGAGCACCAGCGGCCCTTCCCTGGTAGTGATGATTAAAGACTGGTCGTCCCAGAGGCTGTCCTGGAGGTATTCGCCACCGGCAAGGAGGCGAAATTCCCGGCTTATAGCTTCAAAAGCCTGTCGACGACGGATTTCGCCGGTTAAAAAAATTCCTTCCCCCAGCTCGACGGGTTGCCGGGAGAGGTGAAATACCGCACCGCTTGCCTCTAATTCTGCCCGCGACCAGGGGATACCGATATACCTGGCTTCCTCCCCTTCCCGGAGGCGGTATTTAGCCACGAAGATATCGGGGTGGGCGTATACGGGAAGGGGGCCGGTAATCTCGCAGATCTTTTTCAGGCTTCCGGTATGGTCGTCATGGCCGTGACTCAGGGCAATAGCTGTAATTTCCCGCGGATCGAGACCCAGGCTCAACATGTTCTGGACAACGGCACCCCCGGCCCCGGTATCGAAAAGGATGGTCCTTTTCCCGATTCGTACCAGGAAAGCCAGGCCATGCTCGGCTATCAAGCCCCTGGAGGTGACCGTATTGTCTACCAGGTTGATAATTTCAATGGTTCCGGCCATTCTTATTTACCCTCCCCTTTTAACCGTGGCAGCAACCGCCAGGCGTGCAGCCTTCCGGCCGGGAATCCCTCCCGCAGCACAGCGTTTTCCCGCCGGCCTCCGGGCGGCTTTTTACTATATGCGGCACCGAGAATATCCTCACCAACCTCGTACTGCCGCAGTTAGGACAAATATCCGCATCTTCTCGCTTGTTAAATGTACTTATAGCCCCGCAATCGCTGCATTTGAATTCAAATTCCGGCATTTACTGTTCACCCCCGCTTGACTTTAGTATAAATCTATAAAGAACATACGTCAATATCGCCTTGCAAAAAGGCCCCTCCTTCACAAGAGGGGCCTCCTGTAGAAAATTACCTTAGCTATATAGGCTACGTCTTTTTTGACTACGAAAACGCCTTCCAGGTCAGCCCCTTTTACCGGGGGAATAACAGGAGACGACCCGGTAGCCAGGACGAGCTTGTCATAGGTGATGCTTAATAAATCCAAAAAAGAAAATTGGCAACAGATACCGTTATGGAATTATATACTGCGCCCCATATTACGGCTGAACAGCAAGAAAAAATGGTACGGCTGTTCGATGGCTTAAATGGGATAGCGGCAACAGCATTACATCTGGACGCTGTTCTCGCCACAAGGAATAAAAAGCATTTTGATTTTATCCCTGGAATTATTGTTCACTGTCCTTATTAAAGGCAGTCTTCGACTTTACAGGTCCGGCAGCCTTTCAAAGGGTTTCGCCCCCACCCGCTCAAAAATCGCGAGGGTAATAACCGCGATGAGGATCAGAATAGTTGCTGAGGCCATCAAAGCCTCCATGTCGCCGGTAGCCATATTTAAATAGATAGAAATGGGCAGGGTTTCCGTTTTAAACCTGGTGGCGCCGGCCAGCATGAGCACCGCGCCAAATTCTCCCAGAGCTTTGCCCCAGGTAAGAACCAAACCGGCAAGGATATTATTACGGATTAACGGCAAGGTAACTTTAAAAAAAGCCCCGGCCTGGGAATAACCCAGGGTCCGGGCTACGTATTCCAGACGGATATCCACGTTCTCTATGGCCGCCTTGAGAACGGTAATTAAAGAAGGTAGATTGACAAAAAACTGGGCCAAAATTATCCCCTGGACGGTAAAAACAAAACGCAGGCCTAAGCCGGCCAAGGTTTTGCCGAGGGCGGTAGTCCCAAAAAGGAGGAGAAGGCAAACACCGGAGACAACAGGCGGTAAGGTTAAGGGGATGCGGAGGATATTTACCATTAAGCTCTGACCTGGTAAGTTATAGCGGGCCAAGCAGTAAGCTATAGGTATCGCGACGATCAGACAAGCAGCTGTAGAAATTATTGATGTTAAAAGGCTGAGCCTGATGGCAAAAATAAGCTCCGGCGACGTTAAAGAAAAAGGAATATGGGGAAGCCCCCGAACCAACACGGTCCCCACGGCAACCATGATAAAAAGTAGCACCAGGCAGGTAATAAATATATTAGCTGCTTTAAAAAGTTTCATCCCCGAGCGTTACCCCCTGCTTAACCTTACCTGCTAACCGGTTTGTAGCCCCATTTTTGCCAAATCTGGCAGGCATCCGCCGATGTATAAAATTCGGCTAATTGTTGAGCCAGCTCTTTTTCCTGGGAACATGTTAGCACTGCTACCGGCACGGTTTTAACACATTCCCGTAATTCGGGTATTGCTAATACTTCGATCTTATCTTTTACGCTCCGGGCATTTTCTTCCCAGATAATGGCAGCATCAGCCTGACCGGTACTTAAATACACCACCAGTTCATTTGCCGTCGGCGTCCTGACTACCACATTTTTATTGACTGCTTCTAACAAACCCTTCTCCTTAAGGAGCTGATCGGCCAGCTTGCCAATAGGTAGGGCCTGGGGGTCCCCCAGGGCTACTTTCACTCCCGGACGCCCCAGGTCGGCTAATTTGTGGATGCCAGCAGGATTCCCCTTGGGAACAGCCAGTACCGGCATGTGATAGACGACATCCTTTTCCCAGGCCACCAGGTCTTTTTCTTTAACGGGCTTTAATTCCGCTACATCCCCCGGCAGGTAAACGTCCCCCTGCCCGGTTAATATTATCTGGTTGTTGAGCTGGGCGGCACCGCCAAAGGTATAATTAATCTTTATGCCGGTTTTGGCGTGAAAGGCGGTCCCGATCTCTTCAACCGGATTTTTAAGGCCGGCGCCGCTGTAAACTAAAAGGCTCTGTTCGTCTTTCGCTTTATCTAGCTGTTGCGGCTGGACTTTCGTTTTACTACAGCCACTAAGTGCCAGAACTCCCGCCAACATGAAACCCAATAATATACGTACCAGTCTTACATTCACAGCCATCGTCTCCTATGCTTTAATGTCCAAAGGCACAATACTGCTCATAACCCTCTAGACGGGCAATCCCGCTGATGGTTACCCCATAAAAGACGACGGGTTTTACTCCCATTACCCCGGATAAAGTGTCATTGACGGCCGTGGTGCCGGTGGCTAAAACCAAATCGCTCCAGGCGACTATTTCCGGCGTACGGCTGGCATCTTCTATCAAAACCCCGTCTTTGCGCCGGCCGACATTATCGGGATCGAGATCTGTCACCCGGATGGGGAAATGGGCGGCCAGGGCCGCGATCATGGCCGGCTGCAGGCCGATAAAGGCAATGCGCGGACTGCCGAAACGCTCCCGGACATAATCTACCAGGCGGGCGGCACAGAGTCCCGGTTCCCGGTCGCGGCAGTGAATGGTCCTATCAATTAGCTTTAAATGGCGCATCACGGCGTTCAAGGTGGCGATAAAAACGGCCCTTTCGTAATTGGTGCATAGGGGTATAGCCAAAACTTCCTTGAGAGTCCCCTGGTAGTTGCCGGGCATGTCGGTATACGCTTGGCCGCAAGAACCCAAAAACGTGGCCTGGATCATCGTTTCCTTGCCCTTCAGAAGGGGAAAATCCTGGCGTTCCGGCCGACCGATAGCTTCTTCCGGTGTCAACGGCCTGGCGCTGACAATTTTTACCTCTTCATCGCCGCTGAGGTTCCTCGTTTCTATCATTCGGCGGAATTTTTCCCTTATGCTTTCTAAAAACTGCATTCAAACCTACTCCCTTCCCAGATTATATAAACGCCAAAGTAAAACCCCGCCTCTACTGGGGAGCGGGGTCTTATGGCAAAAATAATGCGCTAATATAGTCACCCCCTCCTTTTCGATACCTGGAAGGCATACCAGTTTCCCGGTATACCCCGTGGACCAAAAGGTCCAGGCCTACCCGCCATGGGATCTTTCCTTTAGGACAGGTTGGCTCGGAGGATAAAGTTATTTGCATACGTTCTTAATGTATTATTCGCGCTAAAAAAACAAATTCCTGCCAGCATGGGCGAAAAAACCCCCGGGATAAACCCGGGGGAGCCGATTTAATCCACTTTGGGGCGGGGGTAGAGGCCGGCTTCCTTGACGATGGTGGGGATGATATCTTCCCACATGACGGCCATGATGTGCACGCCGGCTACACCTTCAATGTTTCTTAGGTGTTTTATCTGTTCAACGCATATCGCCACCCCTTCGGCTTTGGGGTCGGCGGCTTTTTCCATGCGGCTGACGATTTCCTCGGGAACGATCATCCCGGCCACCGACTGCTGCATATACCGGGCGGCTTTGGCGGATTTTAAGGGCATGACGCCGGCGATGATGTAGGCCCTTTTGTGAAGCCCCCTTTCCCTGACCATGGCCATGAACTTCTCGAAACGCTCCATGTCGAAGATGCATTGGGTCTGGATGAAGTCGGCCCCGGCGTTGATTTTCTTTTCCAGCCGTAAGACCCGAAACTCAAAGGGATCGGCGAAGGGGTTGGCAGCGGCGCCTATGAAGAAGCGGGGCTCATTACCTTTCAGCTCTTCCCCGCAGGCGAACTTTTTCTCGTCCCGCAGGTCCTTGACGATTTTGATGAGCTGGATGGAATCTATGTCATGGACGTTTTTGGCCGTTGGGTGGTTGCCAAAGCTTTGGTGGTCGCCCGAGAGGCAGAGGACGTTGCGCATACCTAAACTGTAGGCGCCCAGAAGGTCGCTCTGCAGGGCGATCCTGTTGCGGTCCCGGACCGTCATCTGGATGATGGGTTCGCCCCCGCTTGCAAGGACGTGGACGCCGGCGGCGATGCTGGAAAGGCGCACGATGGCCGTCTGGTTGTCCGTCAAATTCATGGCATCCACGTAGTCTTTAAGGAGGGCGGCATGTTTTTTTATCCCTTCGGGGTTGGCGTGTTTCGGCGGCCCTATTTCCCCGCTCACCACGAAATGCCCCTGGGAAAGGAGTCTTTCCAGTTTGCTTTCCGTCTTCATGCCAGCCTCACATCCTCTCGTACCACTTTGCGGGGACCGCCGTCCCGGGATTTGGACCAATCCTTGGGCGGCTGGATTTCCAGGAGGAGGTCGAGTTTACCGAGGGTCTTCAACCGGTCGTAGATGAGCTGCCAGGCGCAGGGGGTTTCCGGGTTGACCTCGCATTTGCCGTTCTGGGAGCCGCCACAGGGGCCGTTGAGAATGCTTTTGGAGCAGCGGATAACGGGGCAGATCCCCCCGGTTTTATAGAGGATGCACTCGCCGCAGAGGCCGCAGCGTTCTTCCCAGACGCCGTGCTCGATAGTTGCGCCGGCGAACTTGGTGTTTAAGGCCGGCACTACCCATTTAGGGTAGCGTTCGGCCAAAAACTGGACGCCGACGCCGCAGGCCAAAGAGATGATGGCGTCGATGTCGTCGGTTACATATTTAGCCAGCATGTCGACGTACTCCGGGTCGCACTGGCGGGTCAGGGTGACTTCCACCGTTTCCAGGGGATTGCCTTCCTTTTTCCTTAACATCCGCAAAGCAGCGGCTAGAATCCCCGTTTCCTTTTCGCCGCCGGCCAGGCACACGGTCACGCAGCCGCCGCAGCCGACCACCAGTATTTTTTGCGCATCATTGATTAACCCTGCCACTTCGGCCAGGGGTTTAGCCTCGGCGATAATCATTCCCCTTCACCTGCTTTCGTCGAATTTCCTTTATGGCCTTCGCCTTCTTTTGGGGGAGGAGGATAGTTTTTGTTCAACGGGCTAGGGCCGAGTTTCTTAATCCGTTCGGTGAACTCCTGGGCGATTTCCGCAAAGCGCGGGCCCATGGCCGCCGAGAGGTTGTACATCTCCAGGCGTTCGCCGCCGATGCCGATCTCGTCCAGGATTTTTTTGGCTTGCTTAACCCGGCGCTTGGCCCGGTAATTACCTTTCAAGAAATGGCAGTCGCCCTCCATGCAGCCCAGGACGTAGACACCGTCAGCGCCCTTTTCAAAGGCCTCCAGCAGTACCCGCACGTCGGTCTTCCCGGAGCAGGGCATTTCAATCACGCGGATATTGGCCGGGTACTGCAGCCGTAAAGACCCGGCCAGGTCGGCGGCCGAGTAGGCGCAGTAGTAGCAGCAGAAGGCGACGATTTTCGGCTCAAAATCCTGCAAAGGTTACACCTCCCCGAAGAGGCCGGCCACCTTGGCCAGCAGCTGGTCGTCTTTGTAGAACTGGAGCTGGATGGCCTTGGCCGGGCATTCGCCGGCGCAGGTGCCGCAGCCCATGCACTGGACGGCGTCGATTTCGGCCACGCTACGCTCGTTGATGCGCGGTACACTGTAGGGGCAGACCCGGACGCAGGTCAGGCAGGCCGCGCATTTGTTTTCCTCGACCACGGCCACCACGCCGCCCACCATGAGGTTCTCCCGGCTTAAAATGGTGCAGGCCCGGGCCGCCGCCCCTTGGGCCTGGGCTATGGCCTCGGCGGCAAACTTGGGGGCATGGCCGGCCCCGCAGAGGAATATGCCGGCCGAAGGAAAGTCTATGGGCGCAAGCTTGGCGTGGGTCTCGACATAGAACTTATCTTCGTTAAGGGGCAGCTTCAACATGGTGGCCAGTTGTTCTATACCTTGAGGCGCTACGGCACCCGTGGCTAAAACCAGCTGGTCGGGCCAGAGGACCAGGTCTTTGCCGGAATCGGGATCGGTGATGAGCACTTCCAGAAGGCCGATATCCCGGCGCCGTACCTCGGGGGGCTTTTCCGGGTCGTAGTGGATAAAGATGACGCCTTCTTCCCTGGCCCGGCGGTAGTAATCTTCCATGAAGGCATAGGTGCGGATGTCCCGGTAAAGGACGTAAACCGCCGTTTCCGGGCTCCTTTCTTTTATGGCCAGGGCGTTTTTAATGGTCTGGGCGCAGCAGGTGCGGCTGCAGTAGGGTCGCTCTTCATCCCGGGAGCCCACGCACTGGATGAAGACCACCTGTTTGTTTTTGTGTGCCTCCCACTTGCCGGCGGCAAGGCTTTGTTCCAGTTGGGTGTTGGTTAGCACCCGTTCGTCCTGGCCGTAGAGGTAGGATGTGGTTGTTACCTCCCGGCTGCCGGTGGCGACAATCACCACGCCGTGTTCCAGTTTCAGGGTGCGGCGAACATGTTCTTTGCCCGGTTCTGCTACTGAGATGGTGGTGGTAAAATGCCCCTGGTGGCCGCCGAAGTCTTCTATCTTGGCGTTGGTGAACACGGTGATGCGCTTATTTTCCCGGACCCGGGCGATGAGGTCTTTTAACAGGGCCTGGAGGTCGTCGCCTTCTAGTGTTTTCCTTAAATTGCGCACCTGACCTCCCAGCTCATCTTCCCGTTCGACGATGATGGCCTCATACCCCTGGTCGGCGATATTTAATGCCGCCGTGAGCCCTGATATGCCGCCGCCGATGATTAAGGCCTTCTGGACGACGGGCACGGGCTTAAGGTGCAGGGCTTCATGGCGCTTGACCTTGGCCACGGCCATGCGTACCAAATCGATGGCTTTTTCTGTGGCCTTGTCCGGTTCGTTGCGGTGCACCCAGGAACACTGGTCGCGGATGTTGGCCATTTCAAAGTAAAAGGGGTTTAAGCCGGCCTCCTTCAAGGCTTCCCGGAAAAGGGGCTGGTGGGTGCGGATGGTGCAGGAGGCCACTACCACCCGGTTTAAGTTGTATTCGTGGATGGCTTCTTTTATCTTGTTCAAGGTGTCCTGGGAGCAGGTGTAGAGGTTGTCCTCGGCATGGACGACGCCGGGAAGTTTGGCCGCAGCTTCGACTACCGCTTTGACGTCGACGACCCCGGCGATGTTGATGCCGCAGTGGCAGATGAAAACCCCCACCCGCGGTTCTGCGTGACTTACGTCTTTTTCCGGCGGGTACTCTTTGGGTTTAACCAGGGTGTTGCGCCCGGAAGATATTGCGGCCCCGGCCAGGGCGGCGGCGGCGCTGGCGTTGACCACCGTCTCCGGTATGTCCCGGGGGCCTTGAAATACCCCGGCCACATATACGCCCGGCCGGGTGGTCGCCGCCGGCTCCATTGGCAGGGTCCGGGCAAAGCCGTAAGGGTTAAGCTCAATGCCGGCGGCGGCCGCCAGTTTTTCCGCCCCGGCCGGGGGCTTCACCCCTACCGCCAGGACCACCATGTCGAATTCTTCCCGGTTTATCCGGCCGTCGGCGTAGTACTGGATGGTGAGGTTTTTGGTCTTCGGGTCTTCTTCCACCCGGGAGATCATGGCCCGCACGAAACGTACCCCGGCGGCTCTGGCCCCTTCGACGTAACGGTCGAAGTTCTTGCCGTAGGCGCGGATGTCGAGGTAAAAGATGGTCGGCTCGATATTGGCGTCGTGCTCTTTGGCGATAAGGGCTTCTTTGGTGGAATACATGCAGCAGATGGCCGAACAGTAGGGGCTGCCTTCCCCATCAATGTCCCGGGAGCCGACGCACTGGATGAAGGCCACCTTTTTCGGCGGTCTGCCGTCGGACGGCCGCAGTACATGGCTTTCCGTGGGACCGGTGGCGCTAAGGAGGCGCTCAAATTCTAAACTCGTGACTACATTGGCGTAGTAGCCGTAACCGTACTCCCCGGCTAAAGCGGCATCAAACAGCTCGTACCCCGGGGCCAGGACCACGGAGCCGACCTGGAGTTTGATGACCTTCTCTTCCTGCCAGTGCTCGATGGCCTTTTTCTTACAGGCGGTTTCGCACTGGAGGCATTCGGAACAGATGCCGCAGTTTAAGCACCTTTTGGCTTCTTCTATGGCTTCCTCCGGGGTAAAGCCCTGGTAGACTTCGCGGAAATCCCGTATACGTTCGGAGGCCGTGGCCATGGCCTGTTTTTGGCGCCTGCCGGGGAAGGGCACGACATTGGGCGGCGGGTCCAGCCTGGGTTGTTTTTCTTTCTTACGGCCGGCGGCCAGGTCTTTTCCTTCCAGGTAGCGTTTTACGCTTTCGGCGGCTTCGTGGCCGCCGGCTACGGCTTCGACCACCGAGGCGGGACCGCTCACTACATCCCCGCAGGCGAAAATGCCAGGTATAGCTGTGGCCAGGGTTACGGGATCGGCGGCGATTAGCCCCCGGCTGGTAGTTATGCTACCGTCTTCTTTTAAGAAAGAAAGATCGGCGGCTTGGCCGATGGCTAAGATTACGGTGTCGGCGGCTAGAACCGTGGTGACTTCCGGGTTATACTGGGGATTGAAACGGCCTTGTTCGTCGAAGACCCGGGTGCACGCCATGAGCTCTACACTGGTGACCCGGCCGTCTTTCCCCAGGAAGCGTTTGGGTCCTAAGGAGGGATGGATGATGACGCCTTCTTCCAGGGCTTCTTCGACTTCCCAGGGGTGGGCGGGCATCTCTTCCCTCTTTTCCAGGCAGGCCAGGTGGACTTCTGCGGCCCCCAGGCGCCTGGCCGTGCGGGCGACGTCTATGGCTACGTTGCCGCCGCCGATAACTACCACCCTTTTGCCTACTTTAGGCCTGCCGCCCAGGGCCGTTTCCCGTAAGAATGATACGCCGGGTAGTATCCCTCCTAAATCGGCTCCGGCGATATTTAACATGCGGCTCTTTTGCAATCCGGTGGCGATGATGACGGCGTCGTATTCTTTTTTTAGTTCGGCCAGGGTGATGTCTTGGCCGACAGTGATGTTGCCGATAAATTTTACCCCCAGGGCGAGGATGCGTTCCGTTTCCCGCTCTACTACCTCCAGGGGCAGGCGGTACCGGGGTATGCCGGCCCGCAGCATGCCGCCGGGTTTGTCCAGGACGTCGTAGATGGTGACCTGAAATCCTTCCAGGGCCAGGTCCTGGGCGGCGGTAAGACCCGCAGGACCGGCGCCGATGATGGCTACCTTTTCTTCTTTGGCGGGTATATCCGCTTTTTGTTGTTTTTCGCGGGCGGCTTCTTCTTCCCAGCCGTAGTCGTAGGCCGCCCTCTTCAATGTGGCTATGGCGATGGGGTCGTCGTACTGCCCCCGGTTGCATTCAGTCTCACAGGGGTGGTGGCAGATGCGGCCGCAGATCCCGGCAAAGGGCATGCGCCGGTGGATGACTTCTAATGCTTCGGCGAATTTCCCCTGGGAGATCAGGGCTACGTACCCTTGAGCGTTGGTCCCCGCCGGGCAGGCGCTGCGGCAGGGCGGAGTGCCCCTCTTGGTGATGAGGTATTTATTGGGCACCGCCTGGGGAAACATTTTGTGGATGGCTTTCCTGCTGCCCATATTCTGGTTGTATTCGTTGGGGACTGTTACCGGGCAGACCTGTTCGCAGTCGCCGCAGGCCGTGCATTCTTCGCTATTGACGTAGCGGGGGCTTTGGCGCACATAGGCAGTGAAGCTGCCTTTTTCTCCTTCTATTTTTTCTATACTGGCCAGGGTGTGCAGGCGGATGTTGGGATGGGTAAGGGTGTCCGTCATGCGGGGTCCCAGAAGACACATGGCGCATTCGTTGGTGGGAAAGGTCTTGTCCAGCTGGGCCATGCGCCCGCCTAAAGATGAGCTTTCAGTCACCAAGTGTACCAGGTAGCCGGCATTGGCTAGATCAAGGGCTGCTTGCATCCCGGCTATGCCGCCGCCTGCTACCAGTACCGCCCCTGTGGCTTTTTCTTTGTCCTGCTGTGCTTGCATTTTTGCGTCTCACCTTCCTTTCTCCTGGGAAGCTCATGCTAACCCATACTGCCGCAAAAGGGGAAAGGGGTCGATTAGGTGTTTTTTTAGCCAGGGGGTTGGGTCCAGCCCCAGGCTTAGACCGAGGATCTCTGTTATGAAAAAGACAGGCAGCGGTTCTTCATCCTTTGTTTGGCGGCTTTCCAGGTTGGTGTGGCATAAGGGGCAGGCGGTGACTATGGCCTTCGCTCCGGCATACCGTGCGGCTTCTACTATTTTCCCTACCAGTTCTTCTACCAGTTTTGGCTGGGGTATGGAGAGGCTGGCGCCGCAGCATTCGTTTTTATGGCTCCAGCTCACCGCTGTCGCCCCGCATAAGGTTAACAGCCGGTCCATCAGTCGGGGCTGTTCGGGATTGGCTTCAAAGCTGGCTACCTTCGGTGGCCGGGTTAAAAGGCAGCCGTAATATGACGCCAGGGGAATTCCTCCTAATTTTTTAGTGACCTTCCTTTCCAGGGCGGTAAAAACGCCGGGTTCGGCCAGTACCTCGATTACATGCCGTACTTTGATTGTGCCCCGGTACTCTCGCCCCATGATTTCTTTGGCCCTTTGCCCCAGTTCTTTTGCTTCCCGGCTTGCTGTCGCCATAAAGTTTTGGGTGGTCCTTAGGGTGTTGTAACAGGCGGCGCAGGGTACCAACAGGTCGTTGCCGGCGGCTTCGGCCAGTATCAGGTTGTACAGGGGTAGAGCATGGCTTAAATTACTGTCTAGGGAGTGGCCCGAGGTGGCCCCGCAGCAGCTCCAGTCGTTTAGCTCTTCTAGCTCTACCTCCAGGGCTTTAAAGACGCCTTCGGTGGAGGCGGAATATTCGGCCGAGGTGGCGTGCAGGGAACAACCAGGGTAATATGATAGTTTCATCTTCGCTCCTCCTTGGACCCTTCCCACATGGCCCGGAAGCGGCCTTTGTTTTTTATTCCTCCGCTAAATATGGGCAGCTTCCCCCGGCGCAGCATCTTAAAGCCCAGGGGGGCGTCCTGGAGGTAGGTCCTTGTCTTTAGCTTGTACGCTGCCAGCATCCCCAGTTCATGCACCCGTCCCCTGCTTTTTACCGATGCCAGAAAGGCCTGGTGGAAGGCGGCTACTTCCGGCAGGGCCGGTACTGCCCCTCTGGCCAGGGCCCGTTGTTTTAAGGCATCGTTGATGGCGGCGATATCGATGCCGTTGGGACAGCGGGATACGCATGTCCGGCAGGCGGCGCATTGCCAGATGGTTTTGCTTTTTATGAGTTCTTCTTCCAATCCGAGCTGCACATAGCGGACCACTTGATGGGGCATGAGGTCCATGGCCATGGCCACCGGACACCCCGCTGTGCATTTGTGGCACTGGTAGCAGCGGTTAACAATCTGCCCGCTCCCTGCGGCTACTTCCGCCGCCAGCTCCTGAGACGGGATGGTTTGCTGCCCGGCCATCCCCCTTCCTCCTTTCTCTTGCCGAAAAAGAGAGGTACTGCCTTTCGCCGGTACCTCCCTTTTCATTAGCATATTAGCTTCTTTTTTGAAAAAACAAGCTGCCATTTTCAGACCAGGGAGATTTCGTCGAAACGCGTCTGCTGTTTAATAGCACCGGCCATACGGTCCATTATTTCCCTTACCAGGGTAAATGGCTTGCCGTGGACTTGAGCAGCGACAGCCGCTCCTGTTTCTGGGGAATAAATCACCTTAACCGCGATTTCCCCGACCGTCAACATATAAGCCCCGCCTGGTTGCCGATTTTGCAAAAGACCCACGGCACCAAAGGCTTTGTTGCCTATGGCCAGGGAGAATTTATCTATAATCGCTTCCTTCGAACGTTTAAGGTTAAAAAGATTGGCGGCGGCAATGCGGGCTTCGCGGCCCCCTTCTAATGCCAGTCTGACCCCGGTGCCTCCCGGTCCGGGCAAATTTTCCTTAATGGCACAATCACCCACGGCAAAGATATTTTCATCTGTTGTGCGCATATACGCGTCAACAAGAATACCTGCGTATTCATGGGTTGCCAGGCCGGCCGCCCGCGCCAGGGCAGTATTCGGTATTATACCTGTTGCCAGGATCACTGTATCGGCAGGTATTACCTGGCCGTTGGTGAGCTTCACTCCTTCAACCCGTTTATTGCCGTATAATTCTTCCACCCCGGTGGCAGTTATAATATTGATGCCGCGCTGGCGGAGATTATCTTCCATGAGATTACCAATCTCTTCGTCAAAGGCCCACTCCAGAAGACGGGGCCGATGTTCTACCAGAGTAACATTCAGCTGTCTGGTGGCGGAGCATGCCTCGGCAAACTCTATGCCCGTCGACCCGCCGCCTACAATGACCACATCCGTCGCGGAATCTAGATGGACGGAGAGGTTTTGTAAATAAGGGTATTCCTTTTTAAAAGAGAAAACACCATATAAACCGTCATCTTTAAAAGGCGGCGGTTGGGGCAAAGAACCGGTAGCCAGAATTAATTTATCATACTCTATTTCTTCACCACAGGTAGTGACGACACATTTCCCCTTGCGGTCGATGTCCGTCACTTCATCGATTATCAGCTCAATTCCCTCGTCGTAGAGGCGATCGTCCCGTAAGATATTTTCGTGGATGGCACCCCTGGCGCAATTGTAAGTCAGACACCAGGGGATTAATGCCCTGAGCCCCTTGCGCAGCAGACCGATTTTTTTCTCCCCATAATAGCGCCTGGCTGCCATGGCCGCCGTATATCCACAAATACCCCCACCGACAACGAGCACATCGACCTGCTTCATGGCTGCACTCCTTTCTGTTTTTTAACCTAGGCAACCGGCCAAATTCCTGTTATTATCCGGCATTGGTGGAGGCAAACGCCATACCTTTACCGTTTCGGCATCCATTCCAATTTCTCCTAGTATTTTCCGGACGCGACGCCAGGCCTGCTCCTGGCAAAACATGGGCTCAGGCATTGCTTTTCTGCTACCGAAGGCCCTAGCCGGACGGAAATGGCACTGTCCTTCGACGCATCCCGTGAGGATGATTTCCGCAGCCCCGGCCTCAAGGGCCTTCAGCACCTCCAGGGTACCGATCCGGCTTAAACACGGCACCTGGATAACTGACACGTCTTTCTGGCATTCCCATCCAACAGCGTTTTCAAAATTGGCATAAGCACAGTAGCTGCAGGTAAAGACAATGGTAGAAGAATTCGTCCGGTTAGTTTTGGCCAGGGTTTTGATGCCCGCTTCCACTTCTTCATGGGAATATCCGGTAAGGGTAATAGCCCTGGCCGGGCAGGCCGCCACACAAGCGCCGCAGCCCCGGCAAAGCAGGGGGTCAATATAAGAGCGGTGTTCTTGTATTGCCGGAGCGCCGTAGGGACATACGCGCACGCAGGTAAGGCAGGCCGCACAATCTCCTTCTACCCTGGCTACCCTCGCGGGCAGTAATCTTCGTTCCCGCAGCACTAAAGCCGCTGCCTTCACCGCTGCAGCCCGAGCCGAAGCGATTGTTTCTTCCAGGTTTTTCGGGCTTTCTGCCAGGCCGCAGGTGAAAATGCCCGGGACAGCCGTCTCTACCGTCTTTAGTTTGGGGTGTTCGGAAGCAAAGAAACCGTTATCGTCTAAAGAAACATTGTATAATGAAGCCACCTCCCGGCTATCAGCACGCGGTTCCATTCCCGTTGACAATATCAGGAGATCGGCTTCAATGGTGATAACTTCATCCAGGATGGAATCCTTAACCCGAATCTGTACTTTGCCATCCGTTCCCGTATTTAAAGGCGCAACTTCCGGAGGAGTATCGGGATTGTAACGCAAAAACAGGACACCTGCCGCCCGGGCCGCTTCATACCATTGCTCCTGCAAACCATAGGTCATAATATCCCGGTTGATTACGTAAACCTTTACGTCAGGATTCCTTCTTTTAAGTTCCAGGGCGTTTTTTATAGCGGTACCGCAGCAAACCCGGCTGCAATAAGGATGACCGTCGTCGCGGGATTCTACACACTGGATAAAAACAACTTGCTGCAGATTATCTGCTGACAATTTACCGGCCCCAAGGGCTTCTTCCAGTGCCAGACCGGTCATTACCGCCTGATGATTGCCGTATAAGTACTGCCGGGGCTTTTTCTCTTCAGCTCCGATGGCAATGACAGTTACGCCGTGGTCAATAACTTCCCTGGTTTTATCTTCTATTTCTATTTCAGTGGTAAAATTGCCCGGTCCGCCGCTTACAGCCCTTACGCAGGCGTTAAGATGGACACGAATGCGGGGATGCTCCCTTACTTGCCCTATAAGTTCATCCAGATATTCCTTAACATTAACGCCCTGTAAAGTATGGCGCAAGCGCCGGGCATTACCTCCCAGTATTCCTTCCTTTTCTACAAGGTGGACATCACAACCAAGTTCGGCCAGGGTCAAAGCGGCCGTCATGCCCGCCACCCCGCCGCCGACTACTAAAGCGGCGGGTGTTATCGTTTCTTCTTCTACAGTGACTGGAGGTGCTGCCCCAATCATGGCCGCAGCCGTACCCAACAATTCTTTTGCCTTTTGGGTGGCACGGTCTTTGCGTCCATTGTAGAGACGGGCGGCGTGTTCAAGGACATTGACTGTTCGGGCTGCATTGGCCGGTAGCCCGGCCTGTTCCAGGAATGTATTGACCATGGGTTCCAGGGCGCGCGCGCTGCAGGCCGCCAACACCAAACCATTTAAGCGGTGTTCTTTAACGGCCCGCATCAGGTGCTCCTTTCTCCCTTCGTCACATAAGTTTATTTTTTCAACGACAGCCACCCCGGGTAATTTACGGCTGTACTCCTCCAGTTCATGTAAATCCAGACCTGTCGATAAGATGTCGCATGTACAGATAAAGACGCCCATCCGCAAGGCTTCCCCAGTGTCGTTTATCACCGGACAGCTAGTCTTTACCGCTGCAGTCCGGGAAGGAAAACCCGTTTTCTTTAACCAGGAAGCGCAGGCAGCAGCCGCAGCCGAACCCTGGTTGACGGCATCGATTACATCACACGGACCGCCAAAGGCCCCGCCGAAAAAGATTCCTTCCCTTGTGGTAGTCGAAGGATTGAGGGAAGTAAACTGGCAAAAACCATATGGTTCGACAGCAATACCAAAGGCGCCGGCAAGGTCCCGGGCGCCATCGGGCGGCCGCAGGCCTGTTGCCAGAACGGCCAGGTCAAATTCTTCGAAGTTAACCCGACCGTCTTCTTCGACATAGCGGATTAAAAGCCTTGACTCTCCGGGATACTGAACAATGCTGTGAATACGAGAGCGCACAAGTCTTAACCCGTACTTTTTCCGGGCTTTATCAAGATATTCCTGGTAGGTCTTGCCGTAGGTGCGTAAATCCATGTAAAAAATTGTTATTTTAGGTAAGGGTAGATTTGAGGCGACGGCACTTTCATAAAGCATCATGGCTTCCTTTAAAGCATACATGCAGCATACCGCCGAGCAGTAAGGCGCACCACCGGCGGGGTCACGAGAACCGGCGCACTGGATAAAAGCCACCTGCTCCACGGGTGCGTCATCTGGGAAACGACGGGGATAGCCATTGGCTGCCAATTGCCGCTCCAGCTCCAGGCCGGTCAAAACACCGTCGTACCGGCCGTAACCATAACGAACTTTTAAAACCGGAGGCAAATATTCCTCATAACCCGGGCAAAGGATGACGGCTGCAGCTTCGATGACTTCCTCCCGCCCATTCCGGGAAAGGTAAAGATAATAATGGCCGGGCTCGCCGCTGACTTTTTTTACTTCGGCACCGGTTAAAAGTACAATTCTATCTTCACCAGCCAGCCTCAAAAAGTAGGGGGAACGTATACAGAAGAAGCCATCCTGGGGCGTCAAGGCGCAGGCGCTGCAGTCGTTGGTGGGAAAAGTTTTGGGTAGGACTGCCAGCTTACCTCCCGGCCGATCTGCGCGTTCTATTAAGATGACCTTATAATTGAGGCGGGAAAGATCAATGGCCGCCTGCACGCCGGCGATACCAGCCCCAAGGACTGCTACCGGCAGGATGCTTTCTTTGTCCATATCCCTTTTCACTCCTTGTCCCCCCTTATGAGGGCGTCGGCTACCAGCTCGACGATGTTTTTGGCTTTAACATCAAGACGATAATGGCGGCACAAATCATTCAACTGATCTACGCAATTATGGCAGGGCGTGGCGATAATCTTTGCTCCCGTACGCTGGATCTGTTCAACTTTTACCCTGCCTTTGGCCATACGCTCTCCCCCAAATTCGCTTAAAGAAAGGAGGCCGCCCCCGCCGCCGCAGCAGTAATTGTTTTCACGATTGGGCGTCATCTCCCGAAAATCGGTAACGGCCGCCTGCAATACCTGCCGTGGTTCTTCAAAGATCCCTTCTTTGCGGCCTAGGTTACATGGATCGTGATAGGTCACCGGTTCGGTATTGCGCGAGGGATTAAGGCGAAGGCGGCCGTCCTCCAGGTATTCAGCCATAAGCTGGACGATACTCCGCACGCTAAAAGGCAATTTGTGCCCCAGCCACTGTTCGGGTCCCCAGCGAATGGCGCGAAAGGCATGCCCGCATTCGGTCATGATCAGTTCCTGGCACCCGAGGCGTTCCATCTCGTCGGCCAACCGCTGTACCAGCACGGCACCGGCCCGGTCGTCGCCCGAAAAAAGGGCATAGTTGGTGGCGTCCCAGTAATGGCTTGGAAGGGTCCAGCTCTCTCCGGCCACATGGAATACTTTTGCTGCCGCTAAAATGGAAAGAGGAAAAAATTTAGCTTCCCGCGGGTTTATAACGTATAGCACCCGGGCGCCTTTTTTATCAACTGGAATCACCGCTTCCGGACCAAATTCCGCCTGGAGTTCTTCCTGCATCCAGTCCAGGGTATCAAGGTAATCCTCCTGGCTGATCCCCATGTTGTTGCCTGTTTCCAAAGCCAGGTCTACCACTTTCTGCAGGTTTTCGGGAACGCGCCCAATGGCCGCCAGTTCCGAACGCAGGGCCCGGACCAGGTCGCCCATATTTATGCCGGCCGGGCAATAAACCGTGCAACGTCCGCACATGGTACATAACCAGATCATGTCTGAAGCCAGCAATCGTTCTGCCATTCCCATGAGGAGCAGGCGCACCATTTTACGGGGATCTACAGGAGCACCTATGTTACCGGTAGGACAGCCGCCGGTACACACACCGCAGGCCAGACAAGTTTGCAGGCTGGCTGCGCCCAGTATTTGGAATAATTTTGAAGTTAATTCTTGCGATTTAAATTCAAATGTTTTCTCAACAGGTAATGCTGTCATAAGTCACACCCCTGATAATTCAAGGTAACTCTTCACTTAACCTTGATGATGTGGACAATATTTATTCTTCCTTTGCCAGCAGGGGCGTTTTGTTCCCACCGGATCATTTGAGGGGGTACATGTGCACTTGCCATCCTGCCAGCAGGGATACGCGGTGAGATAACGGGGCAAATCAGCCAACCGGTAACGCTTGCTGTCAACAAGATCCTTAATCAGCATTAACCGCTGTAAATCCAGTTCCGAATAGCAACGCCGCCCGTTCTTTCTCTTCGGCATGACCAAACCCTTTTCTTCCCAACGCCGCAAACGTTGAGAAGAAATATCTAAAACCTTTATAACCATACCGATGGGATACACCCGTCTCTTTCGCCCCGCTTTACCTTGTCTTAATTACATCATATTTATTGTTCTTTATTTTGTCAACTAACCTATAATATTTTTTATAACTTTTTTGTTTAGATATAGTTAAATATAGTTTTCACATTAGGCAAAGTGATACTTGATATTATATGTTAAGATAACATAAAATAATTGTAGCAGGTTTTATATACGTTTATTTTTAAATGAGGCGGTTGCAATGGCTGAACAAATGTTATACACCATCAGTGTAGTAGCCGAGTTGCTGGGCATCCAGCCGGGTACCCTGCGCGTCTGGGAAAGGCATAAACTCATCCGGCCTGCACGCAAGAATGGGCGGCGCCTTTACTCCAATAATGACTTAAAAAGGCTACGCTTCATCCAAAAGCTCATCGACAAAGGTTTCAATTTGAATTCCATTAAGCATTACCTGGCCTTTTATCCTTGCTGGCTCTATGAAGACTGCCCGGCCTGCGCCCGTAAAACTGAACGCATAGACTGCGCCAAGCCGTGTTGGAAGGAAGAGGGTACCTACTGCCTGATCTCCTTTGAGGATCCTTCCCTGTGTAAAAATTGCCCCTATAAGAAACAGGAAAAAGGCAAGAACAATGAGTAAAAGTTCCCGATGAAAATAATAACTCCTGGTAACAGTTTACCAGGAGTTCCACTTTGATAAAAAACTTTAGCCCTTCCCGGGGATCAACAATATCCGGTAGCCACCGGCCATCTTTTCCACCTGAACCTGATAACCCCGGTTTCCTGCCAGGCGGGTCACGTTTTCTTTGGAAGTTTCGTTATCGGTCAATACCGTAATACCCTCCTTGTCGACTTGAAGTTACCTGGTGCAATGTACGGATTATCACCCGTACCGTAAAAAAAGATCCAGCAGGCGGTATAGCTGTAGGAGGTGCCTTTCATAACCGGCAACGCTCCATTAAAAAACGCATCTATGCCATCAATGAAGTCTTCACGGCCGCTGATAATCCCGGCCTTGAAAGCCGCCGCCATGGCCGCCCTCTCCAGCTAGTTGCTCCCGCAAAGAGATATATTAAAGATCGTTTGCTTTTCTCCCGCTTTGTAATTTCCCTATGCGGCTTTGCAGTTCGTACAAAAAAGCTGTAAAAAGCGCCGGGGTCTTCTCCACCAAACCTTCCTTTACCTGCAACAACCTCGCTTCCGCTAGAAACGCCGGCTGTAGCCTTTCCCATCGCCGCTGCAAGGCCTCCAGCCGTGACCCTAGAACCGTAGCTGCTGCCAGCAGGTACTCCTTCCTGGCGGCAAACACCGCCGCCGTATCAACAATGTCCCTGGCCCTTAGAGTTTCAGAGCGGTAAAACAGCTTCTTGATAATTATTTCTTCCGGTGTCTCCACCCGCACTGTTACCCCATCTACTTCCATTAGTATCCAAGGGTTACGAGTAAGAAAAGGGGCTAAAATGAAATCAATCTCGCCCTCAGTATACTTTAACTTCAAGAAGCTGGAGCCTTCGGTATAGTCGGAAACCCCTTCTGCTACATCTTCATTAAGGCGGGGCGTCAGCAGGTTAAGAAGTTGGGCATCGCTTAAAAATATATCGACATCCCGGCTCTCCCGGTGGCGCAAGAAAAGGGCCAGTGCCGTACCTCCACCGAAAGTCCAGGCATCGGTAGTAATATTCCGGTCCGCCAGGATGGCCAGGGCCGTTCGAAAAAGCCCGCGCCACGGTTCAGTCTGCATAGGCCAGCATCTCCTCAAGACCGGGATTGGGGTAGATATTTTTTATATAAGTCAGATAATACTTCTTCAGCACCCTATCCTCAATATCGTTCCTGGCGGTAAATTTATCTATATCCGGCAAAGGTACATCGGCAAAGAAGCTGTAAATCTGGGCCGCGTACTCCAAAGGTAATTCCATATTCTTAATAATCCTGGCCAGGCTTTCTTCCGGCAAACGCACCTTCGTATGGGCATTGATAGTAGTTTCTACTGTTATAAAGTTGCTACTCTTCTCCGCCATGGAATCACTCCCTTCTAGTTGCCATTATACCATTATTCCATTATCTATGTCTCCAGGACCGATATAAAATATTAGTAGGAAGCGGCCTGAAAAATTGAACAAGGACAGCATTAAAGAGAAAAACGAGGAAGAAATTGCAAAAAAATTACCCCTGGGACTATTCCCCAGGAGTTTCATATGAAAGAAGCCAATTTAGCTTTTATTGGGGGTCAACAACAGCCGGTAGCCACCGGCCATCTTTTCCACCTGAACCTGATAACCCCGGTTTCCTGCCAGGCGGGTCACGTTTTCTCTGGAGGTTTCATTATCAGTCAATACTGCTAGGGTTTGGCCAGGATTTTGTTCCATGGCCTTTTTTGTCTTTACTACAGGTATGGGACAGGAAAGCCCGCGCACATCAACTTCCACCATAAAAATATCTCCTCCTTTTGTCCTGATGTTACCTGGTACAAATACCGCTCCAGCTGCAGAGATTTTCCCTGAAAACGACTGGCAACTGGTCGATGATTTCGGCAACACTGGTGGCAGGCGTCGGGTTTGCCCTCTGGCCTGCTGCCCGGTTGGCTTTTGCGCTGATGCTGGCCGCCTGGTCCGGATCCATCCCGGCATAAGTAAAAGCAGTGACCATACCGGTGATGGTATCGCCCGTGCCGCCTATGCACTCCATTTGGGGGATATCCGGCTCCTTAATCTCATCAACGATAACTCCATCTTTTACTATATAATCGACAGCTCCTTTAACCAGGAGGCATTTAGCCGCACCCCCGTTAGCATAAGCGCGTTTAATTAGTTCGGGTACGCGGGCGAAGGCATCCTCGAACAGATGGCGGCTGATATAAGCCGGGTGCACGGCTTCCGGGTCGGCCAGGAAAGCAATTTCACTGGGGTCCGGGGTGAAAATATCAAAGTGGGGCGCTACACCTGCCGCCTTTGCCGCATACATGGAGCCGGCATCGGCAATTAGCACCGGCCGGGGGCGGCATTTTTCTACTGCGGTATAGAGCTTTTGCATTAACGTAACGATGGGTAGACAATAATGGAGAGCTAAAACCCTGGGCGCCAGCTCCTCTATATGTTCTATTAGATAATGATAAATCAACCTGCTTCCTTTTCCTGTGCCAATATCGCCTGCCAGCAATACCCGGGGCGGTTCCAGCCCAAGGTGACAGGTAGTAGCTAGAGCCGCACTTACCATGGCCATTGTCCCCTGGGTACAGGGCAAATAATGGCCGTCGACGCGAAGTTTTTCCCCTTCCTTTTCCACCCGGCCAAAGATCAAGGGCATGTCTGTTACTGGGACGGTCCCGGCAATAAGCATCAATTGGGCGCTACCCCTTTCCAAATTTCTAAAGCCTTTTCCAAGGCGCGGTCGAGCATCAGGGCGCACAGGGTACGGCCTTCGTCCTTGGGCCGGGGGGCTGCGGCCAGGTGGGTCCCCACCAGCCTGGTATAAAGATAGGGGATATCGGGACACCCTCCACCGGAAATATTAACTATCACACCTGTCTTTATATCAAAAACAAGTTTCATATTACCTGACTTTATCATAACGTGCTCGGCAAACCGGGTTACTTTTTCTACCTGCAGGGGTTCCATCTCGCCCTTGAAGGGATAAATACCCATGAAGGACACCCTGCCGGTAAGGGCCCTGGCTACTGCCGTTTGCTCGACCAGGTCGATTTCCAGGGCCAGGTCACAGCCTTTGCGCATATCGGGCGGGGGCGCTACCAGTTTGCAGTCGAAGCCGGCTTTTTTCAACACCTTTTCGGCTTTCATAGCTTCCTCCACCGTAGTGAAAATCACCAAACCCCTGGCGTCAGCAGTTCCGGCCCGGGCCTCTGAGCTTTTTTTCAGCCAGCTTAAAACCATTTGGCATTCCCCCGCTTATTACGTTAATCTAGACTCTCCCGCATAAAGAAACCGACGCCGGCGGCGAAAACCAGACCTATTATTACGGCTGTGGGCCCGAAGGGGCCGGGGCCCTGGGGGCTGGAGGCAATTTGGAAATTGTGGGCAAAGGCAGCCCCTGCCAGCATGCCCATTATAGCCACTCCTGCGTCGGTGTCACCTTCACCGGCGAGAACTGTTTGCCGCAAGGGACAGCCGCCCAGCAAGGTAGCGGTAAGTCCGGCCAGGGTCATTCCTAAAAAATTCCATAATTGATTTGTATGGGCCACGGGCTGGCCCGCAAAACCGATGTTAATTTTACCAATGATGGCGTTAACTACAAGAGCCCCCGCAAAAAAGGCCGCGATGCCACTGAAGAGGTAGGTATCCTTTACCAGGAAAAGATCGCGCCAGCCGCCGACAAAACACATCCTGGTTCTCTGGGCTAAAAAACCGATAATTAAACCTGCCGCCAGGGA
Organism: Moorella humiferrea; assembly: GCF_039233145.1. Taxonomy (NCBI): domain Bacteria; kingdom Bacillati; phylum Bacillota; class Clostridia; order Neomoorellales; family Neomoorellaceae; genus Neomoorella; species Neomoorella humiferrea. The sequence goes on from NZ_CP136419.1 coordinate 1,953,375, forward strand.
AACTCCCAACAGGGCATGGGCAGCGCCGGGGCCTTCCTTGCTGAAGAAAATAAATGAGGGCCTGGCAATAGCAAGGAGGAGCAACCCCAGCATGAAGAGCGGCATCAACCAGCCGGCGGCTGTATAGGTAGATTGCCAGCGGCCCAGGTTGAAACCTCGCTTGAGAAAATAAATACCCAACAAAGCACCTGCCACTACCCCCGCCAAGCCGGCGACAGCATTCAAGTCACCGCCGGCAAGGCGCAATACAGCCCTTACCGGGCATCCTAAAAACACCAGGGCACCTATCATGAAAAAGGCGCCCAAAAAGAATCGTACCAAGGGTGCCGAGCCACCGCGGGCCCGGAATTCACCGAAAACAAGGGCGGACAGGAAGGCCCCTAAAGCGATCCCCATAATTTCCGGCCGCAAATACTGGACTGTCGCCGCCCGGTGCAGACCCAGGGCACCGGCAATGTCCCGGTAGAAACAGGCGATACAAATGCCCATATTGGCGGGATTGCCAAGGTAGGTCATAAAGGCTGCCAGGGCTCCGCCAATAAACCCTGCCATAATCATGAAGTTCTTTGGCGAAAAAAACCTATTCATTTATTTAAAACACCTCCGGTTATAAAAATAATAGGGATAAATATAAAATGATTAAAGGATTTGTTCCACCCCCCTTGCGTCTTCTTTTTGATCAGGATATTGGTCACCTGTTTATAACAACCATTTCTATCCGTCGGAAGGATATTCCTTCATATTTTGTATGACTTTTTGTTATACCTATGAAACAAAACAGGGCTTTAAAAAATAAAAAATGGTTCAGAGACCTTTTAAACAAACTCTAAAAGTTCTCTGAACCGTACAGCAAAATCCTGATGGTAGTTTGGCGATTACTGATACCTCGCCTTGACCCCAGATGCCAGGTAATAATCATGACCCTCGTCAATCTCTATTTCCGTTAACCCTGCAGCTACCAGCATGCCCATCATTTCGCTGCCCGGCGGGATTTGGTCCCCGGCTATAACGCCCCCCAGGGATCTATGCAAATTATTTATGGTTTCCCTTGCTTTCGTATGGCAGATAATCACCCGCCCGCCCGGTTTCAACACCCGGGCCATCTCTTTTAAGGCCTTAAGTTTATGGGGAAAATGGGGGAAAGCCGAGTTGCAGATGACCTCGTCGAAAGTAGCATCCGGATAGGGTATGGAAACAACGTCGGCGCAAATGAACTCCACATTAGCGGGGAACCCTTTACTTTGCGCCCGTTCCAGCATAGCCTCGGCTATATCCAGGGCCACTATCCGGCCAGCAGGGCCTACGGCAGCCAGTAAATAGGGAATTAATATCCCTGTGCCGCAACCCACATCTAACACCGTGCTGCCGGGAGCAATGTTCAATCCTCTAATAATTGTTTCCAGCTTGGCTTTTTCTTCCGGCGCACACAGGCTGTCCCAAATATCAGCCTTGCTGTTAAAATACTCGCGGTGGGTAAGCATATAACTCCCTCCTGCGCCCGCATATTGTTTTAACCCGCAATCACTCATTTTCTTGCCACTGTTTTACCTTGCGTTTCGGGGAGAAAATTGTTGCCAGGACAAAAATAACCGCCGAAGTAATGACTATAGCTGCTCCGCTAGGAACATCCAAGATATAAGAAACACCAAGCCCGGCCCAGCAGGAAAGGACACCAAAAAGCGCCGCCAGGAAAAACATGCGTTTCAAGCTATAGGTGAGCTGGTAAGCAGCGGCTGCCGGATTTAAAATCAGATTAAAAATTAACAGGCCGCCAATGCTGCGCAGGGAAGCGGTTACCGTTGCTCCGGTAAGAAAAAGGATACTGTAAAAGATGGCGTCGGCAGGTATGCCTACCGCCCGGGCCATTTCCCGGTGAAAGATAACCGCCTGGATCTCTTTAAAAAACATGACAACCAGCCCGGTAACTATGATCGTCACCACGGCCAGTAGCCAGAGATCCGCTGTCGTGACCGTCAGGATACTGCCCCACAGGAGTTCTAAGGCCTGGGTTTTGGGACCGGGCAATAGGCCCATAAAAAGGAAAGCCAGACCCATAGTTATGGAAAATATGATGCCGATGGGCGTATCGAGGTTAAATTCGCCCCGGTCGGCCAGGGGCCCGATGACAGCCGCCCCGGCCAAGCTGAAGAGTATGGCTCCCAGCAATGGTTCAAACCCCAGCCAGGTAGCAAAGAGGGCGCCGGCAAAGGCGGCATGGGAAAGGGAAACCCCAATAAAAGAAAGGTGCATAGTAACGACAAAAACGCCGATCAAGGAGCAGGCTACGCCGGCCAGCAGGCCGGCCAGCAAGGCCTCCTGCATAAACTTGTAGCTTAAAATAGACATTTCCAGCTTCTTCCTAAAATTAATTTGGAACACCCAGGCCGGCAGGCGGCACTATGAAAGGATGAAAATGGCAGTTGCTATTTTCAAGCAAGTTAAAATAGCTGCTCCAGCACCCTGTCCTGGAGGAGCTCTTCCGGGTTTCCTGTTTTCCAGATACGCCCTTTTTTCATGAGCACCAGGCGGTCGCACAATCCAGTCAACCCTGCCAGGGAATGGGTAACCATTAAAGTAGTTAACTTGCGTTCCTGGTGAATACGTTGTACCAGCTGTAATATTTGCTGCGCCCGCCGGTCCAGGGAAGCGGTGGGTTCATCCAGCAGGAGAATTGACGGTTCCTGGGCCAGGGCGCGGGCGATGGCTACCCGCTGCTGTTCGCCGCCGGAAAGATGGCCGATGGGACGCCCGGCTAAAGCCGTCATACCTACCAGTTCCAGCATGCGGTCTACTACCTGCCAATCGCTGGATCCCGGCCGGTGGAAAAAGCCCAGCCGTCCGTAACGCCCCATCATGACTACTTCCCTTGCTGTTACCGGCATCCGGGGATCGATGACTGGCAACTGGGGGACGTAGCCGATTTTACTGCGCAGGGCCGCCGGGCAGCCACGTGCCAGGTTATGGCCCAGCACCCACACTTCTCCCTGGAGCAAATGTCCCAGGCCATTGACCAGGGTTAGCAGTGTCGTTTTCCCGGCCCCATTGGGACCAATGATCCCTATAAGTTCCCCTGCTTTAACTTCTAGCGACACGCCACGCAGCGCTACATCTTCACGATAGGATACTACTGCTTTTTTAATTTTAATAACTACTGGTACCATTGCTTTTCTTCCCTATTTGGGGAGGGCCGCCAGCAGCAATTCGACGTTTTTTTGTAAAGCCTGGTCCCATTTATCTGTTCCAGGGAGGCCGCCGGGAAAGTTGGAAATAGTAACCCTGGGTATTCCCAGTTCCTTAGCCATGCCGGCGCCAGCATCCGGCCCGCTCTGGAGATTATCAATTATTAATTGCACACCTGCCTGCCGGCCCTTATCTACCAGTTCCTTCACTCGCTGCGGTGTAAGTTCTTCCGGACGGCCATAAGTACCTATAACCTGGAAACCGGCCCAGCGAACAAAGCCCTCTTGCTGGTCGGAGCAAAGAACTTTCAAGTTCCCCGCGCCCGCTGCCTGCAGGCGGGCCTGCGTTTCTTGTCCCACCCTGGCTGCCTGGTCAACAGCTTCCTGGGCCTTAGCCTTATAGTAATCTTTATTAGCCGGGTCTTTCTCTGCGAGTATACTGGCTACTGCCTGTAACGCCTGCTGCCATACCGGTGGTGCCATCCAGTTACCCTTTACTGCCACCGGGACTACTTCTAACTGGGGATTATTGGCGGAAGCCACCAATTCTTTGGTAAAAAGTTTACCCTGCCAGTCATGCATCAGGAAAACCCGGGCCTGGCTAAGTACGGCTACATCGGAAGGCTTGATGTCGAAGTGTCCGGGGCAGGAGGCCGGCGGGATAATATTCTTTACTTCCACCCTGTCCTTACCTACTTCCTGCACAGCAGTCATCAAAAGAGAGGTGCCGGTTACTACCTTGAGCTTATTACCCGTCTGCCGGGAATTACAACCAGTAGCAACAAATAGCAAAAGGAACAGCAAAACGATCTTGGCCATGAAACGCCCCATGGTTCTTGAGGAAAACATAATATCGACCTCCCAAAATTTCGGAATGCAGTTCTGGCCCGGAGCCTATTCCTGGCAAATAAAAAACCATGGAAGCAGCTCCGCGCCAGCGAAGAACCTCCATGGTTCTCTTTTTACCCTGGCTACCTGCCAGGTAATTTAGTCGCTAGTTATATTCGTCACTGGTTCAAAAATTCCTCCTGTCAACAAAGCAATTTTTTAATTTCCGGTTCCCCAAGCCATTTTAATTGTTAACCTGGTGGGCGATAAAATGGTTGCCCCCCTCATCATGGCACAACCGTCAGCACCTCGACGGTGTTTATCTCCCGGCAGGTCGCCCTTCAAGTAACCAGCAGTCCTCCTATTTAATCATTTCCAGGAAAGCGTCAATCCGGACCTTAAGCTGCTGCAAGTCACTTGTTGAATAGTCAGTCTCGATTGGTAGAAAAGGCAGTCCCTCTTTTTCCTGGACAAATTTCTTAATGCTATAGGATTCAATATTATACGTATGGCAGGCCTGCCAGGTGAGATCGATTACCCCATCGACCCTGTATTCTTTAATAAGACGTTCCAGCAATTCTAGACGACCCCGATTGGGGGTTAAACAGGGACAGGGTACTTGCAAATACTTGGCAGCAATTGCCTGCAAGGGATCACCTTCCTCATCCACAAGTGGCTCCAGGGCTTTAATGCCGCTGCAGGACTCCAGGCAAACAACCACCCCGCCCCCGGCCTCCACCAGTTTAATCACCTTCTCGGAACCCAGGCCTACCGGGCAACCGGTTAAGAGTATTCGAGGTGAGCCCGGTGGTGCCGCAGACACGCCCCTGGCCATCTGTTCCTTTACCGCTAGAGTGACCTGGCGAATCACGGCCGTACCGGCGGCTATATCGGGAGTAAAGCCCTTTGCCCAAAGCACCTTCAAAAGATCCAAACCCGATAACGGTGCTGGGTCGTGCCGGTTTAAGCGATGAAATTCCAGTAAAGCCCGGCGTTCTTCATTAACCAGGCGAATGGCTTCCTGCAATTTTGCCGTTGTGATCTCAACAGCAAATTCTCTTTCCAGCCGTTCTTTGGCTTTAAGTATTTCATTATACCAGTAGACAAAGGCGTCTTCGCCCAGCGAAGTGGGCGGTAAATTGAGAATATGTATGGGTTTATATTCCCTGAGCAATTCGTACATCTTGATCTTGCCATCACAGGTGGTTTCGGCAATAAGCAGGTCGGCAAAATAAAAATAAGGACAGCTCCCGTAGACATTACTTTTGTCGACATGAATGGTCATGGTAATCTGGCTACTGCCCTCGCGAATCATCTTGTTGATGGTTTTATAGGGGCAGAACCCTTTCCAACTTTAGCCGTCCAGGATAGTGAAGCCCAAAAAATAACCAGCCTTGAAACTCTACCACCTGCGGGGCGATGGCAGAATCATGCCTGTTGCACGGTGAAAGCAACTGAAGCTGTCATTAGCAAACATCGTGATCAGGTTAAAAAACTGGAAGAACTTTTAATTCTGGCTACCCATGAGGTAAACCAAAATCGTGACGGGCAGCAAAAGATGCTGCTGCCTGGCTGGGTGGAACTTTCCATGTTTATCTCCATCCCAGGCCCGGTTATTGCTTTCTTTACGACGAGTTAGACGTTCAGTCCCACATTCCTGTTATATTAACTATTTGTTATGTGTCATGCATAAAGAAAACCATGGGAGGAGCTCCCTTAACAACCCCCCATGGTTTCAGGTAGCTACAGGCGCTAGCTCTTACCTTATTCCTTTAGCTCCTGACTTCTACCCTGGCAAAAAAAGGCTGTAATTTCACAGCAATATTTTTTAAAGTTGTCTCCGGGTAAAGAAGGAGTTCCTGCAATCCGGGGTTCAGCAGGGTTCTGGCGGGCCGGAATTGTTGCAAAACATAATGCCGGGCTCCAGCCAGCATTTGGCCTATGGCCAGGAAATCTTCCTCCAGTAACAGGCTGGGAACTGCCGTGGTACGAAATTCATAAGCAACCCGGCTGTTTTTAATGAGAGCAATACTTTCCTTTACAGCCTCCAGGTTCGCCCTGGTGCCGGTTAAAAGGTCATACTTCTCCGGCGGCGCTTTTACGTCCATGGCCACATAGTCCAGGAGGTCACCGGCCAGTAGCCTGGCTATAACTTCCGGCTGCGTGCCGTTGGTATCCAGTTTGACTTTGAAACCGTGGGATTTCAGTGACCGGATAAATTCCTCCAGGCCCGGCGTCAGGCTTGGCTCTCCTCCAGTTATACAAACGGCCTGTACCCAGGAGCGGCGCCGAATCAACAGGTTTAAAACCTCGCCGGGGCTGATTTCCGGCAAAGTAGCAGTGCGCAGCACCAGGTCGGCATTGTGGCACCAAGGGCAGCGGAAATTGCACCCGCCCAAAAAGATGGTAGTGCAGACCTCGCCGGGGAAGTCCACCAGGCTCGTTAACTGGATGCCTCTAATGGTTATGGGTACCGCCCCCCTTAAAATAGTCTCCAGGGCACTCTTGGCACTCTTCTCCTGCATCTGCAGCGTGAGGAAAACCGGGCTCCCTGCCAGGCCTGGTGGACCTGCCTGGTTCCCGCCGGGCAACAACAGGCCGTCAATATTCCCTTACGGGGCTACGTTGGGCAGCATCTTACCTGGCTTTTCCCGAACCACTCCACGGCTGGGTTATTCGCCGCTGCCGGTGACAGGACGAAAGCTCCGCCGCTCCCGGAACTCCTCCTGCTTGCCTTTATTCCAGTTCTTTACCGGCCGGTAATAACCGACGATCCGGCTCCAGACCTCCGTTTCCCGGCCGCAATCCGGGCAGGTCCACTGCTCGCCGGAAAGATACCCATGCTCGGGGCAGATGCTGAAGGTAGGCGTAATAGTGAAATAGGGCAGGCGGAAATTATGCATCACCGTCTGCAGAAAACGCCGGCAGGTTGCTGTATCAGTCACCCTTTCCCCCAAGTAGGCGTGAAAGACCGTACCTCCGGTATATTTTAGCTGCAGCTCGTCCTGGTGCTCCAGGGCGGTAAACACGTCGTCGGTGTAGCCGACCGGCAGATGGGTGGAATTGGTATAATACGGCTCCTCTGTTCCGGAAGTGAAGATATCGGGATAATTGCGTTTGTCCAGCCGCGCCAGACGGTAGGACGTCCCCTCCGCCGGCGTGGCCTCCAGGTTAAAGAGTTGGCCGGTTTCTTCCTGGTAAGCGGTCAAAACTGAGCGCATGAAATCCAGGATCTCCAGGGCCAAAGCTCTCCCCTCGCGGGTCTCGATACCTTTCTTCATGAAGTTCAAGAGGGCCTCGTGCATGCCCACAATGCCGATGGTGTTAAAATGGTTCTCCCAGTACCTGCCGAAGCGTTCTTTAACCTGCCGTAAATAGAATCGAGAATAAGGATAAAGCCCCTGCTCAGTAAATTTTTCCAGGATATTGCGTTTGAGAAGCAAGCTCTCTTTGGCCAGGTCCATCTTCGCTTTGAGGCCGGTGAAAAATTCTTCCTTCGTTTTAGAAAGATAACCCAGTCGGGGCAAATTTATGGTGACTACACCTATCGACCCGGTCAGGGGGTTGGCCCCGAAGAGGCCGCCGCCGCGTTTTTTCAGTTCCCGGTTATCCAGACGCAGGCGACAGCACATACTCCGCACGTCTTCGGGCTTTAAATCGGAATTGATAAAATTGGCGAAGTAGGGGATGCCGTATTTGGCCGTCATGGCCAGGATTTTTTCTACCACCGGGCTTTCCCAGGGAAAATCCGGTGTGATATTGTAGGTAGGTATGGGGAAGGTAAAAATGCGGCCCCGGGCGTCTCCCTCCATCATCACCTCGCAGAAGGCCGTATTCAGCCAGTCCATCTCCTGCTGGAAGTCGCCGTAACATTCTTTCCTGCGCTCGCCGCCGATAATCACCGGCTCGTTAGCTAAAATCTGCGGCACAACCACATCCATGGTCAGGTTGACAAAGGGCGTCTGGAATCCCACCCTGGTGGGTACATTGAGGTTAAAGATGAATTCCTGCAGGGCCTGCTTGACTTCCCGGTAGTCCAGGCCGTCGTAACGGATAAAAGGGGCGAGGTAAGTATCGAAGTTGGAAAAGGCCTGGGCGCCGGCGGCCTCCCCCTGCAGGGTGTAAAAGAAGTTGGCTATCTGCCCCAGGGCCGTTCGGAAATGCCGGGGCGGAGCGCTCTCCACCTTTTGTCCCACGCCGGCGAAACCGCTTTCCAGCAAATCGGCCAGGTCCCAGCCGCAGCAGTAGGGCGCCAGCAGCCCCAGGTCGTGGATGTGGATGTCGCCCCTTTCATGGGCCTCGCGTACGGCCGGCGGGTAGACCTTCTCCAGCCAGTAACGGGAGCTGACGGCGGCAATAATGTGGTTATTCAACCCCTGCAGGGAGTAATTCATGTTGCTGTTTTCGTTAATCCGCCAGTCCTGGCCGTCGAGGTAGCCTTGGACCATTTCCTGGACGTTGACCATCAGGCGGCGAAAGTCTCGCCATTCAGCGTGCTGCTGCCGGTAAAGGATGTAGGCTTTGGCCGTCCGGGCGTGGCCGTTTTCAATCAAAACCTTTTCCACCAGGTCCTGGACGTCTTCGACGGTGGGCAATCTGTCGACAAATTTCTCCGCCAGGAGGGCCGTCACCTCGTTGGCCAGGCGGCTGGCCAGGCGGCGGTCCTGGCCGCCGACGGCCTGGGCCGCTTTGTAGATGGCATTGATAATCCTTTCCTCGTCAAAATCCACTACCCGTCCGTCACGCTTGATTATCTTTCTAGGTATCATGGTAAAAACCTATCTCCCTTCACTAGCGTTGCATAAAGAAAAAATAAACTTGTCAAGGGACATAACGCCCAAAAAACAGCCAAATTCCTGAAATAACCTAGCCTTGCAAGAAAAAACTCCTTATACTAGAGATTGAGGGTAGTCCTTGCCCCAACCTCTAACATAAGGAGGCCCAAATGCAAGGTAAGGATACCACATTATCCACATTTCATCAACTGTTTGCTCCGGTTTCTAACGACTATTTTTGGCAGTTAACCGCCGGTATGGGGGTCGATAAGTACGCTAAGAAGCTAAATTCCCTTCAACTCATTAAACTAATAGCCTTCGCTCAGCTGGAACAACTTAATGGCTTGCGGGATATCAGCAATAGCTTCAATGACCCGCAATTTAGCCGGGCTATCAATTTAGAGAGTATCAGTTTCTCCCAGATAGCGCGCCGTTTAAGGGATTTATCGCCGCAATTCATCCGGCTATTATTCAGCCATCTCACCACCCGGATAGGCCGGGAAATCGGCTTTGAAAACTTAAGAAATACCGCAGGACGTATTTACCTCATCGATTCCACTATCATTAGTCTCTGTTTTACCCAGTACCTCTGGGCCGAGTTTCGCAGGACTAAAAGCGGGATAAAACTCCACCTGCGCTTAAAGTTCTGTGAAGAAGAGGTTCTACCTGATAAAGCAATTGTCACCCCGGCCCGGAAGGCAGATAAAACCCAGATGGATACCCTCGTAGTAGAGGAAGAAGAAGCCTTAAACGTCTTTGACCGCGGCTATGTCGATTACAAGAAGTTTGACAGATACTGTGAAGAAGGCGTCCGCTTTGCCAGCCGCTTAAAGGGTAATGCTCTGGTAGAAATAATCGCCGAGTTGCCGGTAAACCCTGACAGCAAGGTTAAAAAGGAACAGCTTGTTTACCTTGGCAAAGATGGAGTTACCAAAATGAAGCACCCTTTACGGCTGATAACAACCGAAGATACCCAAGGGCAACCGGTAATTATAGTCACCAATGATTTCGAGTTACCGGCGGAAGAATTAAGCGAGATTTATCGTAAGCGCTGGCAGATAGAACTCTTCTTCAAATGGATGAAACAACACCTGCAGGTGAAACATTTTTATGGTAAAAGCGAACAGGCTGTAGAAAACCAGCTCTTCATAGCGCTAATAACCTACTGCCTGATGGTTATGCTGCAATTAAAGGCCGGCTATCAAGGACCATTGCTCACTATTAAACGTTTAATACGCACCTGTCTATATGAGCCCTTTACCTTCTTCGTCCAAAGCCTGCACCGTAAACCCAAACGAAGGTCTTATGGGCGGCACAAGATAGACTATGAAGGCATCTATCAGGATTTAGTAAAGCAAGTTTTAGCTGGCGAAGCTGATTATTTAAACGACGTAACTTATGACCCCTTAGTTCTTTAAGCAACTTTATATGGCAATATGTGGATAAGGACTACCCCTGATAACCTAAGTCCTTTGGCCAGTGAAGGAAGAAAATGCATGGTTGTATACACCATTAATGTTATTATATAACATATTCTTCCTTCCATATATTGCCTTGCACTGTGCTAAAAATTTTTATGCAACGCTAGTGATCTCCCTTCACAAAATAGAAAGAAAAACCCCAACCACGCCTGCGTAGCTGGGGTATTCCCTCCTTTCCTTCACCTTCACCATGGCCGTGGTTTGACGGTGAACTCTCACGGGCAGGTCTCCTGGCTCGGGTTCAACGTCCCCTGCTGCCTTCCCAGGTTTTACCCCAGTGGCACCACTAGCAGGTACTCCCCCTCACAGTGGCGGCACCGCGCCGGATTTGCACCGGCTTCCCTAACGCCCGCGGATATATTTTTAGATAGAAGGTAAAGTTCGACAAGGAGAGGAAAAATTCCTGCCTGATTATTTTGTCCGGTATAAATAGATGTCGTTGGCAGTTATGTCGGCGGTAGTGGTGATATACAGCCATGCCCCTTCCTGCCGCCAGGATAGATGGCGGCCGATTACGCGGTAACGATCGTCTCCGGTATAAACGGCCACCGTCATATCGGCCAGACCGGCCTTATTTCTAAGCTTGATGCTCCAGCCGTAAGATTCTCTATTGAAGGACGCTTCCCCCTGCTCGTACCGGTTTAAAAAGTCCGCAAAACGGCTCATGGGCCAGACGAGGAGGCGGCCCCCTTCTTGATCCCTTTCCGCCCGCTCGGCTAGATAGGCAAGGGCTTCCAGGGCGTATTCGCTTCTGTTGGCATGGGTGTAGATCAAGCGTATGACGTGCTCATTCTCAACGAAATTTAGAAGTTCGTCGAACCATCCCTTTACTTCTGCCAGGGGTACGCCGGCAGCTATAAGTTCTTCTAGGGCGGCATACTGCCGGTAAGGTGTTATGGGAAAGGACCATAAAGTCCCGCTTACCTGCCGACCGTGAAATATGCTGCGGGTGGGGCTCGAACCGGTATCACCGGGACTGTAGTAGGCTAAAACACCGTGCTCCTTTAGCCATTCATTGACAAAGGCTGGGTGATGCCCGGCAGGAGCGCTGTATTCCAATACCGGGTGTCCGGTAATGCTGCTTAAGGTGTCGCAGTTGAGGGCCAGGTAGCGCCAAACCTCTTGACGAGGCATCTTTTCCAGATTTTCCGCAAAATAATTATGAATCCAACCGCCGTGGGAACCGATGGCGCCATATTTTTGAAGAAGTTTCACCCAGGGACGACCCTTCCAGGGGGAACGGGCGTCAAAGCCGTAACCGTCCCCGGGTTTGTAGGTATCGGGTCCGGCGGTAATGTGAATGGAGTATTGCAGACCGGGTCGAAAAACGCCCCGCTGGATCATGGCCCGCAGGGGAGTTATATGGGCGTTGCTGTCCAAATGAAAGTTTACCACCAGACCGCCTTTGCCTTCGGGGGTGTTGACCAGGCGGGGAAGGCGGGCGTACTCGATAAGAAATGTGCGGAGGATGGCGCGTAAAGGCAGATCGTCGGACATCTGCTTATAATAACCGAGGGGTACGTTGACAAAAACCACCGCCCCGCCGGAAGGGTAAGTCTTTTCGGTGATGACGGGATTATAGCCATCCTGCCCATCGAAGGCGATTACCCGGGCATCCAAAAGGCGCGCCCGGCGATGGCGGTAGTGTAACCGCCCATAGCTGTAGCTGCTGATAGCATTGCCTTGATCTAGCTTGCCCGGAGTTATGCCCCAGGACGTCCCTGCTTCGGAAGAGACAAACTGCCAGAAACCGTGGTCATAAGTATCGGTTGAGGCGGCATAATTCACCCCGCTCAGGCCCGCGAGCGCCTCCGCAGCCGCCGGCCCTTCGCCCTCTCCCCTGGTTCCGGGGTCATAGACCAGTAAAACTTTGCCGCCGGCTTGGACGTAATCGTTTAAAATCAAAGGCACGGAAGGAGGTAAGACCTGATTTAACCCTTCCGGCAAAATCAAGGCCGGATAACGTTCCGCCAGCTCCCGGGGAGCCATGTTCAGGTCGGCGACACCCATCGCCGCCCAGGGAAAACCTTCTTCCCTGAGAACCGCTGCATAGGCCTCTAAAAGGCCCCCATCATTTGCCGGCGCGGTAACCAGGAGCCCCGCCCGTACCTGATGGGAGATGGATTTGGGCTGCAACCATCCGGTGCTTGCCCCCAAGGGCAATAATAACAGCATCGACAGAATTAAAAAATAACGTCGTAATTTCACCTTCATCATTTTACCTTTTACCCCTTCAACATCGACAAGGGTCACGTTTATTCTACCAGATTTGGTTTAAGCAACAAATAGCGGCAACTTTTTTACCGGCGGCAGGAAAAATGGAGGTTTGAGACGAATATTTCCAGTTAGATTTTTCCCCGGAAAGGAGCGGTATTATGGCCCAGGACTGTATAACCTTTAAAGGAACTCGCGGCGGGCTGCTGATTTTGCTTGATGCCAGCCGGGATTTCAACGAACTCCGCACCAACCTCGCCGCCAAATTCGCTGCAGCCCGGGGATTTTTCCGCGGCGCAACCTTCGCCCTGGTACCGACCTCTCCTTTAGGCAGCCGGGAAACGGCAGAGCTGGAGGCCATTTGCCGGGAACACGGTCTGGTGCCGGGGAATAACATAACCCTACCGGAATGCTACCGTCCTTTTAAAAAGCCGGCGCATACCGCTAAAAGCGGAACCCTTCGGGAAGTAGACGCTTACCAGGACACCGCCGAGCTGTCCACCCTGCTGGAAGAAGGCAATCTCCGCAACGGCCGGGAGCTGGTCTATGACGGCCACGTAGTGCTGGTGGGCAACGTCCATGAGGGGGCCACCATTAAAGCAAAAGGCAATATCCTTGTCATGGGCACCCTCCGCGGCAGCGCCTATGCCGGCGTTTCCGGTAACAGGAAGGCGGTCATCGTGGCCTACCGTCTGGTTCCCGAACAGCTGGGCATCGCCGGGATAATCGCCCGTTCCCCGGAACAAAATGTAAGGCGGGCCTATCCGGAGATAGCCCGCCTGGACGGCAACTGCATCATTGTCGAGCCTTATTTACGTCGCAACACCCCGGACCATTGAACTTATTTTTCTTCCAGATCTTCCGGTTGCATGGTATAGGCCGGTACCATGGTGGGGGTGTAATTGGTAAAGGGAGCGACGGGGTACAGCTGGCCGTGTCCCATAAGCAGGCTTTCCATATTCTCCACTATTGTTTCCAGCAGACCGTAAGGCGCCGCGAAAACCAGCTCGTCCTTCTGCGTCCCCCCGAAGGTACGGTCGCCGGCGCAGGGAAAGCCGATGATCGGTTTTTGTTCTTTAAGGGCGAAGGCGATGGATGAACACAGGGCCGCTTCGGCCACTGTATCGGCTTTGACCGGTTCCCCCGTTTCATGGAGGCAGCAGTGTACCAATCGCATGATTTGTGCCGGGTTGGCATATATAACTACTACATCGGGTTCATCTTTAAATCCTTCCACCGGGGCTACAAAAATCCCGTCAAATACCTTCCCCTCATCTCCCAGCTTGTAGGTATTGGCCATAAAGCGCCGGCCGGCCTCAACATCAGCCACGTAGCGACCCAGGGGCGCCTTGCCGCTGGTAAAGCGTTCCGGCGTTTTAATCAAGCCGGTGCAGGCCGCACCGATAGCGCAGACCATGAGGTCCGGCGTTCCGGAGCCGGCCCGTCCCTGGTAGCGAGCGGCGGCCACAAGCTGGCAGATGTTTACCTTCCAGTTGTACGGCCGCCGGGGCAAATCTCCCCTATCTTTATAAAGCTTTACGCCGACAATGCCCGTGTCCAGGCGCAGCACTTCCGTCAATCTCTTGACCATCATTGTTTTGTCCAAGGCCATGGTTTCTCCTCCTCTTTTTTATTCCATATTCGCCGGTTTGTGCTTGTAGGCCTTCCCCTTAGAGCACTTCGCCGACGGTATGTACTTTCAGGAGATTGGTCGTGCCCGGTACCCCGGCGGGCACGCCGGCGGTGATGACGACCAGATCGCCCTTTTTGACTTTACCGGAGTTGACCGCCGCAGCCACGGCGGCGTTCACCATCTCATCAGTACCGCCGGTGGCCTTGACCAGGAGGGGCTCGACACCCCAGACGAGGCAGAGCTGGTTTAAAACCCTTTCGTCCGGGCTGGTGGCAATAATAGGGGCCTGGGGACGGTACTTGGCTACCCGCCTTGCCGTGGAACCTGAAGCCGTGGGAGTGATGATGGCCGCCGCGTCGAGCTCTAAAGCGATGGTACAGCTGGCATGGCTGATGGCATCGGTGGCCGTTCTTTCGGCGGCCAGGCCTTTTTTTAGCAAAAGTTCGCGATAGGGCAGTTCTTTCTCTACCCGACAGGCAATGCGGGCCATGGTGGCCACCGCTTCTACCGGATAGCGCCCGGTGGCCGTTTCGCCGGAAAGCATTATGGCATCAGTGCCGTCAAAGATGGCGTTGGCCACGTCGCTGGTTTCGGCCCTGGTGGGGCGGGGATTATGGATCATGGATTCCAGCATCTGCGTAGCCGTAATAACCGGCTTTCCCGCCCGGTTGCAGGCCTCGATGATCTTTTTCTGCACCAGGGGAACTTCTTCTACGGGGATTTCTACTCCCAGGTCGCCGCGGGCCACCATAATTCCGTCGGCCGCCTGGAGTATTTCCTCCAGGTTGTTGACCCCGGCCCGGTTTTCGATCTTGGCGATGAGGGCCACCCTGGCGCCACGTTTTTCCAGCTCTCTTCGGGCCGCCAGGACGTCGGCAGCCGTCCGCACAAAAGAAAGAGCGATAAAATCTACTCCCTGCTCCAGCCCAAATTCAATGTCCTGAATGTCCTGCTCGGTAAGGGCCGGAAGGCTTATTTCAACCCCGGGAACGTTAACCCCCTTATGGCTAGATATTACATCCCCGTGGCGGACCAGACAGCGTACTTCTGTAGCCGATGTGGCCAAAACTTCAAGTTCAATTCGACCGTCGTCCAGGAGTATTATCTGTCCCGGGTTAACGTCCCCCGGCAGGCCGGCAAAACTTACGGGCAGAACCCTGTCATTGCCGACGACGGGTTCAGTCGTCAGGACTACTTCTTCGCCATCCCGCAAAGTTACCTCGCCGTCGATTTCCCCCAAGCGTATTTCAGGGCCTTTATTGTCGAGCATCAGGGCCACCCGGACGCCCAGCTCCGCCGCCGCCCGGCGGACGGCGGCCATACGCGCCCCGTGCTCGCCATGACTGCCGTGGGAAAAATTAAAGCGGGCCACGTTCATACCGGCCTGGATCATTTTTTTGATGACGTCCACCCGGGAACTTGCCGGACCTAGGGTGCAGACGATTTTGGTATGACGCATCTTTTTCCCCCAATCTTTACTCTTTACAGTGCCAGCACTTCCGCCAAGCGATACAAATCAGGATCGATGGTTTTCCTTTCCTGTAAAACCTTTTCTAAATCCCGGTCGACAAGTTCGTTGGCGGCGATGCCCACCATGCGTCCGCTCGCTCCGGCGGCCAGGAGTTCTACGGCATAGGCCCCCAGGCGGCTAGCCAGCAGGCAGTCAAAGGCCGTCGGCGCTCCACCCCGTTGAATATGGCCTAGAATCGTCACCCGGCTTTCCAAGTTGGTACGCCTGCCGATCTCTCTGCCCACTTCCAGGGCGCTGCCCACACCTTCGGCCACCACGATGATTGAGTGGAGCTTGCCCCGGTGGCGGCCCCGTTCGATGCGCTCCACCACCCGGTCGTAATCAACGGGATACTCGGGTATGAGGATGGACTCCGCCCCGCCGGCGATTCCTGCGGCCAGGGCAATCTGGCCGGAGTTGCGCCCCATAACTTCTATTATAAAAATCCGCTCATGGGACGTCGCCGTATCGCGAATGCGGTTTATTGCCTCTACGGCCGTATTGACGGCCGTATCAAAGCCAATAGTATAATCGGTGCCCGCTATGTCGTTATCGATGGTACCGGGGATGCCTATAACCTGAATGCCTTTTTGGGCTAAATGGAGGGCTCCACGAAAGGAGCCGTCACCGCCGATAACCACGAGGCCTTCGATGCCTTCCCGCCGCAGGTTGTCCACAGCTATAGCCCGGCCGGCTTCCGTGCGAAATTCCTCCGAGCGGGCCGTGAGCAGAATAGTGCCGCCCCGGTGGATAATGTCGGCTACCGAACCCGTGTTTAAGCGGCGAAAGTCGCCCTGGATTAATCCCGCATAGCCCCGGGCGATGCCGATAACTTCCATATCAAGGGCGGCAGCCTGGCGGACTACCGCCCTGATGGCCGCATTCATTCCGGGAGCGTCCCCGCCGCTGGTCAGTACCCCTATGGTCCGCAACAAGTTCCCTCCTTAAAAAGGCAGATTTTGTGGTTTTAGCGGATCAAGGCCGTGCTTAATATTTCATTGGCTTCTTCAGCTTCCGATTCGGGAACTAAGAGCTCGTAGCCGCCTACTTCTTCCATCTGACAGGAGCCGATGGGCCGCAAGTTGACCATAATGCCCTCCCCCGCCAGAATTTCCTTCAGGCGTAGGGCCTGCTTCCGGCTGGACGCAATGTAGATCACCGTCCACATTCCGCCTCACTCCCCCGCTTCCAAACTCCCGTATTTGGTGAGCACCAGTGCCCGTCCGCGAATTTTCATAGCCGAGGTATGCTCGGTGAACTGGGCGATCATGATCTCGCCTTTATCCAGTTTTTCTGAATGATGGAACTTGGTGTCCTTACCGCGGGTCAACCCGATAATAGTTACCCCATTTTCCAGGGCTTTTATGGCAATAAAATCGGCAGCAGTTACGTTTTCTCTGTTCTCCATTTTAAACCCACCTCCTTTATCCCCCTTTTCTTTATTTAAAATGGCCTATAGAAAACCATAACGTTTTAACAAGGCCTGTTCAACTTCCGGCGGCACCAGGCCGCGAATACATCCGCCCAGAGAAGCCACCTGGCGGATGATACTGGAACTAATAAAGGAATATTCTGTGGCCGTCATTAAAAACACGGTTTCCAGGTCGCCGGCGAGTTTTTTATTCATGATGGACATTTGGAATTCATACTCAAAATCCGATACAGCCCGCAGACCCCGTACGATAGCTACAGCCCCTTCCTGCCGGGCAAAATCGACCAGCAGTCCGGAAAAAGATTTGACCGTAACCGTCGGCCAATCCCGCGTCACGTCACGTACAAGTTGGACCCTTTCTTCGAGGGAAAACAGGGTATTTTTGTAATTATCTTGGGCCACGCCGACAACGACGCGATCAAAGATCTCAACAGCCCGGCGGATAATATCCAGATGTCCGTTGGTGATAGGGTCAAAGGTACCAGGATATACAGCTACCCTCAATAGCTGTCACCCCCTTTTCTCCTTATTTTTAGCTAATTCCACTCCTCGATAGATATTCCTGCTTATATAAACCTTTAATTTATCATTTTTCTGGTACTAATTTAACTTTATCTTGCCCACCAAGGAGGGTGGCCAAACTGGACAAAAGCGCCGGCACGGGATTGACCCAGAGGCGGCGGTCGAGGATAAAAGTACGCCCTTCGTTGCTTAAATACAGGTACACCGGGCAGTCGCCGGGATAAGCCTTTAAAACCTCCTGTAGCGCCGCCCTTAGTCCCTTGTCCGCCAGCTTCAGGTACAACCGCGGCCCAACCTCGCCGTTATTCTCAGGGGCGGCGCTCCGGCAGGCTGATACCTGTTTTATCTCCTCGGCCAAAATTTGGACGCCTTCCTCCTGTTTGTCGATACGGCCCTTTATTAGAACCACCGCCTCGGGCGCGAGCCAGGTACGGATTTTGCCGTAAAGGCGGGGAAAGAGAACGACCTCCACCTGGCCGCCGAAATCCTCCAGGTTGAGTACGGCCATGGTTTCCCCGTTGCGTGTTATAAGTCTACGCATTCCGCCGACCAGGCCGCCGACGACCACCTGGCTGCCGTCGGATAAATCGGCTAATTCAGCCAGGGTATGGGACACGGCCCGTTTTAAAGTTGCGGCATAGGGCTCCAGGGGATGACCACTTAGATAAAAACCCAACAGTTCTTTTTCCATAGCTAGAATATCAGCCATGGTAAAATCGGGTATTTCCGGCATAGGGGGCCCTGCAATATCCTCCGGTATCATCTCCAGCAAGGACATCTGGCCGCTGCGGCGTTCTTCCTGGCGCTGGGCCGCCAGCTCAAAACATGCATCAAGGACTGCTAGCAGCTGCCGCCGGTTGGGATGCAAAGAGCTAAAGGCACCGCAACGAATAAGGCTTTCAACCACCCTTTTATTGGCATGTCTTGAATCCACCCGGCGACAGAAGTCCAGGAGGGAAGTAAAGGAGCCACCTGCTTCCCGGGCGGCGATGATGGCTTCTACGGCGGTACGGCCGACGTTTTTGACTGCCGCCAGTCCGAAACGGATGTGCCCCCCGCTAACGGTGAAATCTATGCCGGATTCATTGACGTCCGGCGGTAAAACTTTGATGCCCATGCGGCGGCATTCGGCAAGATAGGGACCCATTTTATCCAGATGTTCCGCCACGCTGGAAAGCAGGGCTCCCATAAGCTCTGCCGGGTAGTGGGCCTTGAGATAGGCCGTTTGATAGGCCACCATGGCATAGGCCGCCGAATGGCTGGCGTTAAATCCATAGCCAGCAAAGTATTCCATAAGTTCAAATATTTTAGCGGCAGTCTCAACTGGTATTCCTTTACGATGGGCTCCGTCAAGAAAGTGCTCACGCTGGGCGGCCAGGACTTCCGGCTTTTTTTTGCCCATGGCCCGGCGTAAAATATCGGCCTGACCCAGGGTAAAGCCGGCCAATTCGCTGGCTATGCGCATGACCTGCTCCTGATACAGGATGACGCCGTAGGTGTCCCTTAGGATAGGTTCCAGGGCGGGGTGGAGGTAGGTAATGGGTTTTCGGCCGTGCTTGCGCTCGATAAAATCCTCGACCATACCGCTTCCCAGGGGACCGGGGCGGTAAAGGGCCACCAGGGCGATAATATCTTCAAAGCGTTCCGGCTTGAGTTCCCTTAATATAGCCCGCATGCCGCCGCTCTCCAGTTGAAAGATCCCGCTGGTTTCTCCGCTGGCAAGGAGTTGGTAAGTATCCCGGTCGTCTAAGGGCAGGTTGTCCAGATCTATCAGGCGGCCGTGGTTTGCTTCAACGGCCCGGCAGGCCCGTTCGATGACCGTCAGGGTACGCAGACCCAGAAGGTCCATCTTTAAAAGACCCAGTTCTTCGACCACCTGCATGGGAAACTGGGTTGTCACGACCTCGCCGTTTTTCTGCAGGGGCAGGTAGTGAATCAGCGGTTCCCGGGTGATGACAATGCCGGCGGCATGGGTGGAGGCGTGGCGCGGCATACCCTCCAACGCCCGGGCCGTATCCAGGAGTTCGCGTACCTCTTCGCTTTTTTCGTAGCTTTCCTGCAGTTCCGGCATAGTGGCCAGAGCTCGTTCCAGGGTGATGCCCGGTTCCAGGGGGATCAACCGGGCGATGCGGTCGACTTCGCTTAAAGGCATGCCTAAAACACGACCCACATCCCTGACGGCTCCCCTGGCGGCCATGGTACCGAAGGTAATAATCTGGGCCACGTGCTCCCGGCCATATTTTTCTTGTACATACTGGATAACCTCATCCCGGCGTTCAAAGCAGAGGTCGATGTCGATATCAGGCATGCTTACCCGTTCGGGGTTGAGGAAACGCTCAAAGAGGAGGTTGTAACGCAGGGGATCGATGGAAGTTATACCCAGACAATAGGCTACTAAGCTGCCGGCAGCCGAACCCCTGCCCGGGCCTACGGGAATTCCCTGTCGGCGGGCAAAGTTGACGATATCCCAGACGATGAGAAAATACCCCGGGTACCCCATCTGTTCGATTATTGACAATTCATAATCCAGGCGCTGCCTCGCCCTGCCGTCATCACTGGGGTAACGCCGGCTTAAACCTTCATGGCAGAGACGCCGCAGGTAACTTGCCGCGTCCTCTCTCTCCGGTACCCGGTAAGCAGGAAGGTGCAGCCGGCCGAAGGTAAACTCAAAGTTGCACCGTTCGGCAACGGCCAGGGTGTTGGTCAGGGCGGAAGGTACCTCTTTAAACATGTCCACCATTTCCGCGGCCGTTTTTAAGTAAAATTGGTCGTTGGGGAAGCGCAGGCGATTGGGGTCGTCAAGGGTCTTACCCGTTTGAATGCAGAGAAGGACGTCGTGAAGGCGGGCCTGTTCCCGGGTAATGTAGTGAACGTCGTTGGTGGCCACCAGGGGCACATCCAACCTTCGGCTTATCTCAACGAGCCCGGCATTGATCTTCCGCTGTTCCCTGAGTCCTTGATCCTGGAGTTCTAGATAGAAATTCTCGCGGCCGAATACATCCCGCAGCCAGGCGGCCGCTTCCCGGGCCTTATCGGGCCGATCTTTTAAAAGCCAATCAGGTACCTCGCCAGCCAGGCAGGCGCTTAAAGCAATGAGGCCTTCGCTGTGCCGGCTCAATAGCTCCCTGTCCACCCGCGGTTTGTAATAAAAGCCCTCTAAATAGGCGGCAGAAACCAGGGCCGTGAGGTTGCGGTAGCCCCTTTCATCGGCGGCCAAAAGCACGAGATGATACTGGTAATCGTCTTTATGGGGTTCCCGGTCATGGCGCGAACGGGGCGCCACATAAACCTCGCAGCCGATAATCGGCTTAATCCCTTCCTCCCTAGCTGCCTTGTAAAAATCCACCGCTCCGTACATCACCCCATGATCCGTCAGGGCCAGAGCCGGCATCCCCATCACCCCGGCGGCCCTGACCAGATCCTTTATGCGGCAGGCCCCGTCGAGAAGGCTGTATTCACTATGGACGTGAAGGTGGACAAAGTTGTTCATGGGGAGTCATTTCTACACCCATCTCTAAATTCCTCTTGTAGGGCTCCGGCATAGGCCGGCCCCCGTACCCGTATAATTAAAAGTAGGGGGCTTGTTGGGGCTGAACCGCAAAAAGGGCGGAGGTATTATCCCGGTGGATGATTTTTTCTCCAGGCTCCTACTTATCTTTTTTACTGCCCTGGGGGTCGTCCTGGGGGCCGCTTTAATCGGCTCCCTCGCTGCCGTCCTCGTCGGGCAACCTCCTTTACGGACCATGACCCGTCTGGCCCTGGAAATAAAGATCTGGGCTATCGCCGCCGCCATGGGCGGTACCTTCAGCGCCATCGAAATCCTGGGTCAGGGTCTTCTGGAAGGCCAATTCCGCGTGCTGGTCAAGCAGGTGTTATTTATCATCGCCGCTTTTATCGGGGCCCAGATCGGTTACTGGCTCATTCACAACCTGGCCGGAGGTAAGTAATGCGTTATCTGGCTCTTTTTATATTAGGGCTTCTCCTGGGTGCCGGCCTGACCAACCTCCTCATGGCCCGCCAGCAAGAGCAACTTCACCTGGCCCGTTCGGAATTGGAACAGCGTCTGGTGGCGGCCAATGAAGAGCTGGTCCAGTTAAAAGAAAATCTGGACCGGGAAAGCCGCTTGGCCATTGTTGCCATCGAACCAGTTATAATTTTCAGCGGCGACAGGCCTCCGGCAGTGGAAGGACGCGCCCTCACCCAGGCCCTCAGCCAGGAGGTGCAAGACATTCTGGCTCCCTTGAAGGGTCAGGACGTGCGCCATTTAAACCCGGCCCTTGTCCCCGCAATGATCGACGGCCGCACCGTCAAGGTCAACGGCCGCCAGTTTAAACTCAAGGTTACCCTCCTCTTAATCAGCGATAAAGTAATCGTCCACGTCCAGGCTCAAGGGCTGCCGGCGTCCGTATCGTCGTCAACAGTATCCCTGATGGCCGGTTGGCCCGCCAACGTGGCCATATAAGCAGAACCCATCTTCATCCTCGCCAGCATACCTCCTATCCTGCCGCTTTCCGCCGCGCTCAAGGCCCCCCAGCCCTCTTTTTTTATTTTATCCAGCAGGCCCAGCTCAGCGGCCACTTCCAATTTTAGGGCCAGGGATTCCGGATCTGTTTTTTTCTTACCCATAAATGCATCACCTGCATTTTAATTCTTTTCTTCCCCGTCTTTCCCGGTATACCCTTCTAGAAGGGGTTTACGGGCTGGAGCCGGTGCAGCTCGCGTTGCAGGGGCAATCTGCGACGTCGACCAGAACTGCCTTAAAATGGAATGAAACAATGCCCCCAAGAGCAGAAGCCCGGCATAACCGACAAGGGGGAAAAGGGTGCCCACCAGACGGGAAAAACCGAACTGTGAAGATATCAAGGCCACAATGCCGGCTCCTATTGCCAGCCAGCGAAAACCTTTCCCTCCCTGCCGGGCCATCCGGGCACTAAAACCATAGAGGCTGCTAACAGCAGTAGTATAAATCTCTGCCAGCAGAACGGCACTGTAGAAGACACGCAAAAAAGGGTTAAAACTACCGGCTATGTGCAGCATGGGGACTTCTACGGCAGTTGCCGCAGGGACAGTGGCAAGCAGTGCCAGGACAATAGCCATAGCCCCCCCTCCCAGGCCAAGGCCGCCCAAAAGGGCACCCGGTAGAAGATTTTCTGAACGGCTTCGGGCTCCCAGGGGAGCCAGTACCGCTATCGACAGGATGAGATTATAAGAAACATATAACAGGGCCGCCAGGAGCCAGAAAGGCACAACAGCCCTGGGCACCAGACTCCAGGAAAGGTTGGCCAGGAGGACGGGTAGATTTTGGGATATCGTTAAGATGCTTATTCCTACTACTGTGGCTACCAGAACCGGTGCTACCAAACTAATGGAACTTATTACTTTGTTGATACCCGCCAGAACGGTGATTAAGGTAAGAAGTATCATTAAACTGCTGCCCAGCCAAGACGGCAGGTGAAATTCCTGGCTAAAAATAGCCCCGGCACCGGCAGCCATGACAGCCGTAGCACCAAAAAGAAAAAAAGTAGTAATAGCATCTACCGCTTTACCAATCCAATTGCCAGCGGCCCTGTTCATCACTTCAAGATGGGATTCGGCTGCTAGTTGATGTCCCAGGCGTAAGACGGCGTAGCCAAAAAAGATAAAAAGAGCCGTTGCCAGGATAAGACCCACAATTCCCCACATCCCAAAATAGCCAAAAAACTGCAGTACCTCCTGGCCGGAGGCGAAACCGGCACCCACGACGGTACCGATATATGTGGCGGCGATCCGCCAGGTAGAATACCGTTTGTCCATAGCAGGTTTTATTATGCCTAAATGAACAGCCGCACATACAGTTTAGATTGCCAAGGCTTTAAATAAAGACTCTTGCAATGTATAGACCGGCAATTGAAAAACTGTTATAGTTTTTAATGGTGATGCCCCTTGCTCGATACGCAAATGCTTGTCTTTAAAGCCGTGGCCGAACAAAAAAGTTTCTCCCGCGCCGCCCAACTCTTGCACCTGACCCAACCCGCCATCAGCCTCCACATTCAGACCCTGGAAGAGTATTTCGGTACCCGCCTTTTGGAACGCAGCAACCGTCAGGTCACCCTTACCGAGGCCGGGCGTATCCTCTATAACTACGCCCAGGAGCTCAGCAGGCTCTACAACGAAGCCCAAAAGGCCCTGGCCGAGATCGGCGGGAAAGTCAGGGGACAGCTGGTCGTCGGGGCCACCCTCACCATCGGCGAATATCTCCTTCCCCGTTTTACCGGGCAGTTCAAAAAGCAGTATCTCGATGTGGATATAACCGTTCAAATAGCCAACACCCAGGAGATAATCCGTCGGCTTCTGGCCGGGGAACTGGATTTAAGCGTCATCGAGGGCCAGATAGAGCATCCCAACCTTATCCAGGAAGATTTCTTCCAGGACGAACTGGTGATAATCGTCTCCACCAATCACCCCTGGAGCTGCCGCGGGGAAATCACTCCAGAAGAGCTGCAGGCGGAACCTTTAATCCTGCGGGAGAAGGGTTCCGGGACCAGACAGGTGGCCGAAGCCGGTTTAAAGCAGGTGGGTTTAAATCCGGCAAACTTAAAGGTCATAATGGAGCTCGGCAGCACCCAGGCCATTAAGGAAGCCGTGGAAGCGGGGCTGGGAGCGGCCATTATTTCGCGGCTGGCCGTAAAAAAAGAGAGCAGACACAACCTGCTCAGGGAAGTAAGGCTTAAGGGCGCCGATTTCCGGCGCACCTTTCACCTTGCTTACAGCCGCCATAAACACCACAGCGCCGCCGCCCAGGCCTTTCTTGATTTTTTGCGCGCCACCCCTCCGTTAACGCGCCCAGAAGGCGATGAATAGGAAAAGGGTTAAACTGAGGATGGCCGAACCCGCCAGCCCGGTAAACATCCCCTTAGCGCCGACCCTTTTAATCATATCCACATCTACGTTGAGGCCCAAACCGGCCATGGCCGTGGTGAGGAGAAATACCCCGATCTGGATCAGGGCGGCCGTCAAGGAAGCCGGCAGGATGGCCAGGGTATTGAGGCCGCTTAACGCCAGAAAGCCCAAAATAAACCATGGAACCTGCAACTGACGCCACTTCCGACCGGCATCCTGCTGATGGCGCGGAGCAAAAACTAGACCCAGTACCAGGACCACCGGTACGAGGAGGGCCACCCTCGCCAGCTTTACGAGAATGGCGATATCTGTACCGGCCGTACCGCCGGCCTGGGCGGCAGCGATGACATGGGCCAATTCATGGAGGCTGCTCCCGGCCAATAAACCGTACTGGTAAGATGTTAAATAAATGGATTGATAGATAAAAGTATAAATTATCGTAAACAGTGTACCAAGGAGGGCGATAACAGCCACCGCCACAGCCGTTTCATCGTCCCTGGATCTGACTACCGGTGCTACGGCGGCAATGGCCGCCGCCCCACAAATGCCCGTCCCGGCGGCGATGAGCAAGGTTAACCTTTTATCAAGGCCCACCCTGCGCCCTAAAAAGGTGATTGCGCCAAAGGCCAAGGCAACGGCAAAGGCGGCAAGGATAACGACCCGGGGACCGGCGGCAACTATCTTGGGTATATCCAGACGGAGCCCCATAAGGATAATGCCGTAGCGCAGAATTTTTTTACCGGCATAATTTATGCCCACCTCGGCCGTAGCTGGAACCCCCATAACGGTTCGCCAGGCGATGCCCAAAAGTATGGCCAGCACCATGCTCCCCATGATGTTTAATATCGGCAGGAGGGCCAGCTGCCGGGCCACCACGGCCAGGACTACGGCCAGGCCCACGCCCTGGATAACTCCAAGGCCATAGCCGGCCCTTACGGCGGCAAGGCTTTTGCTTGCCATCAACATCCTCTCCCTTCCTCTTCAATTTTAAACCCAGGATAACACGGTTCCGTCCGCGGTGTAAAATACATAAAACTTATGGCTTCCATTAGCGGGCTTTTATTTTTTACGATGAAAATCTTGACAGCTCGGGTGGAAGGATATAAAATAAAGATAAAGTTATTCAGTAATAGTTATTATTATTGAAGGAGGATGCAGATATGACCGAACTGGTCAACGAGGTTAAACTGGGAGTCACCAAAGGTACTGTAGTGGAGGACGCCGTCGAGGCCAATTTCAAAGGGGAAACCATGGAGGTCGGCCTGTATCTGGCCATGGCCCGTCAGGCCATGCGGGAAGGTTACCCGGAAGTGGCCCAGGTACTGGAGAAAATCGCCTGGGAAGAGGCCGAGCACGCCGCCCACTTTGCCGAACTAAACGGCAAGATCAGCGCCAGCACCAAGGAAAACCTGGAAAAGATGCTGGCCGGCGAGCTGGGGGCCAATAAGGGCAAACGCGAGGCCGCCGTCAAGGCTAAGGAAAACAACCTCGATCACGCCCACGACTTCTTCGATGAATCATCCCGGGACGAAGGCCGCCACGCCCGGGCCCTGGAAGGTCTCCTCAACCGCTACTTCAAGTAAGTTTATAAATTACCTTTTCCTGCCGGGAAATTTCCCGGCTTTTTCTTTAAGCCTGCCGGGAAAACGAATAACGGCGATTATATAGAGGAACACCGGTATTACCCATAGATAAGCAAAACCCAGGGGCTGTAAAAAATAAAAAAAACTTTTCACCTCGAGGTTGCTTTTCGGAAGGCGGGCGAGGAAGAAAACGAAGGGCAGATAAAAAAAGACAAGGGGGCGGTAATCCTTTAACTTAAACATGCTGCTGCCGGCAAGATATGCCCCGGCCCAGAGCAGGGCCGTAACGGTGGGAAAGGCCAGGAGAATCCACAGGGAGATAAAAAGGAGGCTGATGCGTTCGATAAAGGTGCCGGCAAACTCGGCAAGCTGGGTGACGGTCAGCCCCGGAATTACCGTGCGCTTGAGTGTTTCAGCCCCCAGAACGCCCTGGCAGGTGGTCAAAACGGTAATGACGACGGCCATGATCAGCAGATACCCCTTGCCAGCCGCCCTCCAGGCCTCGTTGGGCTGCTGCATGAAAGGCACCAGAATCAAAAAAAGGCTCATTTCTTCGGCGTTGCTGATGCGCCAAAAGGCCAGTTGCAGGACCGGCCAGGGCCCCCGGGGCATGATGGGGAGGAAATTGTCCAGGCGGAGATGGGGCAAAACCAGGACAAAGAGGAGCATAAGCAACGGCAAAGTAACAATGGTGATGATGATGCAGGCCCGCGCTAGAGGTTCCAGCCCTTTAGCGGCCAGATAGGCGGCCGCTAAAAGTAAAGAGGCGAGGACTACTTCGGCCGGTGTGCGTGCCAGCAGAGAGTTTTTGACCACATCGGTGGTGATGCGGGCCACATGGGCCGCCAGGGCCAGCCAGTAAAAGGCAAGACCCAAACTCAAGGGCCAGGCTAGCCAGCGGCCGACAATCTTCCGGCTGAAGCCGAAAAAGTCTTCCTCGGGAAATTTCATGGCCAGATGGGTGAGGATATAAACGGCCGCAAGGCTGAACAGGGTTTCCAGGGGGGAAACCAGCCACGTATCTACCCCCACCTTTTCGGCGATATCCCTGGCGCCCATCAGCGTACCCACTTCGATCATGGCGGCGACGGTTAAAAAGAAGGCTTCATCGGTGCCGATCTTTTCCCGGGTTAACATTTAGCTCACCAATCCTGTTCCAAGGATTTTTACCTTTACCTGCAGCGTAACCGGAATCCCGGCAAATATCTGAGGCCACTGCTCTTTCATCCCTTCCCACCGGTGCGGCCACTTTTTTTCTATCCTACGGCCGAAGCCCAGTACGTCGGCCCGATACTGACGCTGCAGCTTGCTCATAACCTGCTGCAGGCGCTCCGTGATTACAGCCTCGGCTTTCCCCTCCACCAGTTGCAGATCGCCGGCTTTCAAAATGCCGGGGTTGCCCATTTTCTCGGCTATTCGGCCGTTAAATTCTATTTTCACCTCAAAGCTTAAACTCTCATTTTCCATCTTGGGTTTTATCTCCGGTTTAATCTTGCAGAACTCTAAGCTAAAAACGTTATCCAGTTCCGGTACTGGTACGACCAGGACGTCACAACCCTTCGTTTCCCCGGTTATCCACAGGGCGGCCTGGGTCTCTTCCGGGCTGAGCCATCCCACCAAGCGCCCCCTGTGTATCACCCCCGTCCCGGCGACCTGGGGCTTACCGTCAGGTAAAACCTTGACCCTGGCTAATAAAATGTCCTCCCCGGCATCGAGGGCGACCAGTACTTCCTGGAGAGAATGCTTGACAAAGCGGGTGGTCTTAATTACTTGTTGCATCTCATCATTTAAAAACATGCTGACGCTGCGGGCAAACTCGGGACGGCCTTCCATTATAGCAGCGGCGTCTCCTTCGGCCAGGAGGACATTTATGGCCACATAGCTCTCCCGGTTGCGCGTCCACCAATCCAGAACCGACTGCAGGGCGTCACGGCGGGCCAGTTCCTCCCCTAAAACAATTATTTTCTGGTGGCCGAAGAAGAGGGTCCGCTCAGAGCGTGTGGCCCCTTTATTGATGGCCTCGGCAAAGGTGGCCCCCGTTAAGGTTAAACGCCAGGTAGGCATGGTGTCGCCCCCTTGACCACCATCACCCCCGCCGCCCCCGCCTCCTCCCCGGGCAACCATCCGGCGCAAAATGGGCATTTCCAGGGTAATCTTCCAGGGTTCGGCCGCCCGCCCGCCTTCAGCCGCCAGGTCCACGGCCGCCCCCAGGACCAGGGCCCGGCGTTCCAGGTCTTTGTTGTCCCAGCAGCCGCCCAGGAAAATCAAACACAAAAATAACGTCAACCAGAGTACACCCTTCTGTCTCATTATTTCTTTTCACCCATGCGTCTGAATTCCCGTGGCTTTAGATAAGCCGGGCGCAGGCGCTCCCTGAAAAGGGGCGCGCGATAGATGCTGTCCTTTAAATCTCTGGCTGTCCAGGGCGCCCAGGGTTTAAGATAAGGAACGCCGAAGCTTTTTAACGAAACTATATGGGTAAGGATGATCATCAATCCTAAAATAATACCGTACAGGCCCAAAAGGGCGGCCATAATCATTAAAAAGAAGCGTAAAATTCTTAAGGAGATCGCTGCGTCATAACTAGGTACGACAAAGCCAGCAATGGCCGTAAGGGACACGACGATTACCATGGCCGAGCTGACGATTCCCGCCTGGACCGCCGTCTGGCCCAGGATGAGGGCCCCCACCACCCCCAGGGTTTCCGCCAGGGGGCCCGGCAGACGAATGGCCGCCTCCCGCAATAGTTCCAGGACTGCTTCCATAATAAAGGCCTCAATAATAGTTGGAAAAGGCAGGCCTTCGCGGCCGGCGCCGATGGACATGGCCAGAGAGGTGGGGATCATCTCGGGCGTAAAGGATACCATGGCAATGTAAAATGACGGCAGCATCAGGGCCAGAAAGGAACCGCTGAACCGCAGAAGGCGGATCAAAAAGGCGATAAACCAGCGGTGGTAGTGGTCCTCCGGGCTATGCATCAAAGAGTTGAAGGTCGCCGGTATAATCAGGGCAAAGGGGGTATTGTCGGTCAGAACGACCACCCGCCCTTCCAGGAGGGCGGCGGCGGCCTCGTCCGGCCTTTCCGTGTTCTGAAGCTGGGCAAAGGGCGAATACCATTTATCCTCTATAAACTGCTCGATGTAGCCGCTCTCCAGGATGCCGTCGATGTCGATTTTTTTAAGGCGGCGGTCCACCTCGGCTATAAGTTCGGGGTTGGCAACGCCTTCAATGTACATGAGACCGACCGTCGTCTGGCTGCGCCGCCCCATGAAATATGTCTTGAATTTCAGTTGGGGATCACGCAGGCGACGGCGCAGGAGGGCCGTATTGATCCGCAGGCACTCGGAAAAACCCTCCCGGGATCCCCTGATGAGGGCTTCCGCCTGGGGTTCTTCCACCCCCCGGTGTTCCCAGCCGCAGACGTCAACGGCCAGGGCCCGGTTTATGCCTTCAAGAAATAACAAGGCAAACCCGCTTAAGATACACCGGCATGCCTCCCGGAATTCCGTTATTTCCCGTACATTGGCCACCGTCAAAAGGGAATCCCTTACCAAACGGTACAATTCAAAGCCTTCGTCCGCCGCCAAGGGTACGGTGAGGGGGCCCTGTAAAAGAATCGATTTCATGATCTCGTCGTTGACCAGTTCGTTGTTCACCAGGCCGTCGACGTAAACGAGGGCCGCCTGGCGCCCCGTGATCCCGCCAAGGCGCATCCGCCGGAAAACCACGTCGTCGCAGGCGGCAAAAATAGCCTCCAGGATATCCACATTGGCCATAAGGCTGTATTGGACCGGCAGCGCTGCTGCCTGACCTTCGTTGACCAGGGGTTGTTCCTTATTTCTACGTCCCAGGTATCGCCAGGATTTAACCATAGGGTTACTCCTTATAATGTTATAATGCAGTTTTATCTTGCCTGGAAAACAAGTAAAATATAACCATAAAGCACCTTCTTTTTAGCAAAAAGGTACATTGACTTTAATGGGGGTTTTGATCTATAATTGTCTTGCATCGGGATGTAGCTCAGCTTGGCTTAGAGCGCACGGTTCGGGACCGTGAGGTCGCTGGTTCGAATCCAGTCATCCCGACCATTTTTTATAAAGAAAAAAAGGCCTATCTCCCGAAGGGATGGGCCTTTTTAATTATCTTTTTTACGGTCATCTACACCAGACCGGGAAAGGCCAGCTGGCGCAGGGCTTCGTAGAGGACCAGGGCCACGGTGTTGGCCAAATTCAGGGAACGGAGCCCCGGCCGCATGGGAATGCGCAGCACCCTCTCCCCGGCCGGCTCCAGGATGGAAGGCGGCAGCCCCCGGGTTTCCGGGCCGAAGACGAGGAAATCTCCAGGACAATAAGCAGCCTCCGTGTAATGGCGGCGCCCCTTGGTCGATAGGTAATAGCAAGAGGCTTCCGGATAGGCCGCCAGGAAATCCTGCCAGCTGTTATGTTCCCGGATGGTTACCTCCTGCCAGTAGTCCAGACCGGCGCGTTTCAAGTGCCTTTCGTCCAAGCGGAAACCCAAGGGATGGATTAAATGGAGTATCGCCCCGGTAGCAGCGCAGGTACGGGCGATATTGCCGGTATTTTGGGGAATCTCCGGCTGGTAGAGGACGACGTGCAACGGCAAGGCAAACCGCCCCCTTTTGCTTTAAAATAGCTCCGTATGATAATCGATAAGCTCAATATCTCCCTGGATCTGCAAAAATTCCAGGATGGCTGCCAGGATGCTGTCGGCATGGCTCCCGGCTGTGCTTACACAGGCAATGCCTATTTCCGCCTCCCGATGGCGGTCATGCAGTCCCACTTCGGCGGCGGCGACGTTAAAGCGATTGTGCAGACGGGTGAGCAGGCTTTTTAACACCCGCCGTTTGTCCTTTAAACTCCTGGCCCCAGCGATGCGCAAGGTAGCCCGGCCGACCCCGATTACCATCAGGGGCATCCCCTTTCCGGGTTCACATTCCCCTTGGATTCTGTTATATTATAATGGACTACAGCCATAAGAGAGGAGGAACCGATTTGGGCCAAAATATTGCCCAAAAAATAATCGGTCAACATCTGGTGGCCGGCAAGATGGTGCCCGGCGAAGAGGTGGCTATCCGCATCGACCAGACCCTGACTCAGGACGCCACCGGCACCATGGCCTACCTTCAATTAGAAGCCATGGGCATTCCCCGGGTGCGGACCAAACTTTCCGTCAGCTATGTGGATCATAATACCCTGCAGACCGGCTTTGAAAACGCCGACGACCACCTTTTCCTGCGGACTATTGCCGCTAAATACGGCATTATCTTCTCCCGTCCCGGCAACGGCATCTGCCACCAGGTACACCTGGAGCGCTTCGCCGTACCGGGGACAACCCTCCTGGGCTCCGACAGCCACACCCCCACCGCCGGCGGGGTCGGCGCCTTAGGGATAGGCGCCGGCGGCCTGGACGTCGCCGTGGCCATGGCCGGCGGGCCCTTCTATTTTAACATGCCGGCCGTCGTTCGTGTCAATTTGCACGGCCGCCTGTCCCCCTGGGTCAGCGCCAAGGACATTATCCTGGAGGTTTTGCGGCGCCTGACTGTCAAAGGGGGCGTCGGTAAAATCATCGAGTACGGCGGCGACGGCGTGGCCACCCTTTCCGTGCCGGAACGGGCCACCATCACCAATATGGGCGCCGAGCTGGGGGCCACCACTTCCATCTTCCCCAGCGACGAGGTTACCCGGGCCTTCCTGGCTGCCCAGGGTAGGGAGGCTGATT
Source organism: Moorella humiferrea (assembly GCF_039233145.1). Classification (NCBI taxonomy): domain Bacteria; kingdom Bacillati; phylum Bacillota; class Clostridia; order Neomoorellales; family Neomoorellaceae; genus Neomoorella; species Neomoorella humiferrea. The sequence goes on from NZ_CP136419.1 coordinate 1,985,150, forward strand.
GGGTAGAATTAAAACCGGATCCCGATGCGGTTTACGATGAGGTAATCGATATCGATCTTGGCAGCCTGGAACCCCTGGTGGCCAGACCCCACATGCCGGACAACGTGGCTACCGTGCGCGAGGTAGGGCCCATTAAAGTCGATCAAGTGGCCATAGGCAGCTGCACCAATTCCTCTTATGCCGATCTTATGCGGGTGGCGGCCATCCTTAAAGGCAGGCGCGTCCATCCCGACGTCAGCCTGGTCATCGCCCCCGGTTCCCGCCAGGTCCTGCGCATGCTGGCCGCCAACGGCGCCCTGGCCGACCTGGTCACGGCGGGGGCGCGGATACTGGAGTGCGCCTGCGGTCCCTGCATCGGCATGGGACAGGCTCCCCCCTCGGGCGGCGTTTCGGTGCGGACCTTCAACCGCAATTTTAAAGGCCGCAGCGGCACGGCCGACGCTTACGTTTACTTGGTCAGCCCGGAAGTCGCCGCCGTTACGGCCATCAACGGGTTTTTAAGCGATCCCCGGGAGCTGGGCGAGCCCATTAACATCGCTCTGCCGGAAAGGTTCCCCGTGGACGACGGCATGTTTATTTTCCCGCCGGAAGACGGCTCTGCAGTAGAAATCCGGCGCGGTCCCAACATCAAGCCCCTGCCCCTTCCCGAGCCGCCGCGAGGATTGATTGAGGCACCGGTCCTTTTAAAAACCGGCGACAACATTACCACCGACGATATTTCCCCGGCCGGTGCCAAATACCTGCCCCTGCGCTCCAATATTCCCGCCCTGGCCGAGCACGCCTTTGAGGGGATTGATCCCGGCTTTGCCCGACGGGCTAAGGAAGCCGGACGGGGCATCATCGTCGGCGGGCAAAACTACGGCCAGGGTTCCAGCCGCGAACACGCCGCCCTGTGCCCCATGTATCTGGGCGTCAAAGCCGTTATCGCCAAATCCTTCGCCCGCATCCACCGCAGCAACCTGGTCAACTTTGGTATCCTGCCTTTAACCTTTGTTGACCCGGCCGACTATGACCGGATCGAACCCGGTGACACTCTGGCTGTTGATTTGCGTGGCGGCCTGGATCAGGACGAAGTCCCGGTAACCAACGTTACGAGGGGCTTTACCTTTAAGGTGCGCCACGGGCTATCTCCCCGCCAGCGGGCTATCATCTTGGCCGGTGGGTTGCTCAATTACACCAAAAAGCAGTCTATATAGTAAAAGCAGTCGATGGCTTTAGGAAAAATGTTTAAGGGGCTAGACGCGGTAGCTTTTTACCCATCTAGCCCCTTTTTAATTTTCTTTTTCAGTCTTTAGCCGTGGATTAACACCGGCAGGCAGCGGGTGCAGACCCAGGTACTCTCGCCGTGGTAGCGGGCGAAGAGGAGCACGGCACGGCTTTCGTCGGCGCTGCAGCGCAGACAGCGTGGCGCCGTACCTTCCGCCCTTTTGGCGGCCAGGTTTTCTTCCGCGGCAGCGGGGTCGAAGGCCGGGGCCTCCCGTTCTTCAATGCTTAAGGCCCCGGTGGGACACACGTTCAGGCAGACCCCGGCGCCGTCACAAAGCTCTTCCCGCAGTACCTTGGCCTTACCATCGACAATCTCAATGGCCCCTTCGGCGCAAGGCGATACGCACAGACCGCAGCCAGTGCACTTTTCTTCATCTATGCGGACGATTTTGCGTTTCATAAAATCACCTTCTCAATAGATTTGTCTGCTTATATTTTATCGCCTTTATCTTTAGCCGAATGTGATGCCTCCCCCCGCTTCTTGTGATCCGCATCACGACAGTAACTCTTGACTACACATTCCCCGCATTTCGGAGCTCTAGCCCTGCAGACCGCCCGGCCGTGGTGGATGAGGAGGTGATGGGCCTCGTTGCGAGTGCCGGAAGGCAACACGGTCATCAGCTGCCTTTCCGTCTCCCGGACGTCTCCGGCCGTTGCCAGACCCAGGCGGTTGGCCACCCGGAAAACATGGGTGTCGACGGCAATGACGTCACGGCCGAAGGCGTTGGCAAGGACCACATTGGCCACCTTGCGCCCCACCCCCGGCAGTTCCAGAAGTTCCTCCAGGGTGTCCGGCACCCGACCACCGTATTTTTCCACCAGCATACGGCAGGCGGTCACCAGGTGTTGCGCCTTCATGCGGTATAGGCCCAGGCTTTTGATGCACGCCGCCACCTCTTCCGGCTCCGCCCCCGCTAACTCCGCAGCGGTGGGATAACGCCGGAAAAGCTCCTGGGTCACCTTGTTTACCTGATCGTCAGTGGTCTGGGCCGAAAGCACGGCCGCCACCAGGAGTTCAAAGGGATTGTCATATTTAAGGCGCGATTTTGCGCCCGGATAGGCGGCACGCAATGTTTTTAAAATCCCTTCCACCTTTTCTTTCTCCATAAATCCCAGCTCCATTATACACTTCATTTGACACCTATGATTGTTTGTGATAGCTTTAATTAAAGCATAAAAAATATCCATGGGAAAGGATGAACGGTATGGCAAAAACCACCTTCAGTGCTACCGTGCGCTGGTCAGGAGAAGGCCTTTACTGCGAAGGTGAAGCCCGGGGATTTAAAGTGGCCGTGGATGAGCCGGAAGAATTAGGCGGTAAAAATAAAGCCATGAACCCGGTGGAACTCCTCCTCTGCTCCCTGGGAGGCTGCATGTCCATCTGCGCCGCCGCCTTCGCCCCGGCCTGCCATGTAGAACTTAAAGATTTCCGGGTGGAGCTGGAAGGCGATTTGGATCCCGACGGCTTTCTGGGCAAAAACCGCGAGGTCCGTAAAGGTTACCAGGAGATCCGCTACCGCATTTACATAGAATCTCCTTCCCCGGAGAGCAATATAAAACGCCTGCTGGATCTCATAGAAGAACGTTGTCCGGTGTCCGACACCCTGAAGGGCGTGAAAGTCGTCCGGGTCACCGACGTCAATAAATAACTCTACAGCAAGAAAGCCGGTTTGTACCGGCTTTCTTCCTGCATCAAGTTATTCCAAGTCACTTTCCTACAGGTCCCGCCGCGCGGATCTCCTGCGGTGCTTCGTGGAATTTACGGAAGTTGTCGTTAAACAGCCCGGCCAGTCTGCGGGCCATAGCCTCATATTTTTCCGGCTCCGCCCAGGTATTGCGGGGATTCAAAATCTCTGCGGGTACACCCGGGCAGCTCGTAGGCACCAGGAAACCGAAGATGGGATCGCGGACAAACTCCACCTTTTCCAGGTGACCGTTTAACGCCGCCCGCACCATGGCACGGGTATAGGGCAGGCTCATACGCCGGCCGATACCGTACGGCCCACCCGTCCACCCGGTGTTGACCAGGTAAACATTGGCGTTATGCCTGGCAATCCTCTCGCCCAGGAGGTCGGCGTAAACAAAAGGTGACCGAGGCAAAAAGGGTGCCCCGAAGCAGGTGGAGAAGGTGGCCTGGGGATCGGTAATCCCCCGTTCCGTACCGGCCAGTTTGCTGGTATAGCCGGAGAGGAAATGGTACATGGCCTGTTCCCGGGTGAGTTTGGCTATGGGCGGCATAACGCCGAAGGCGTCGGCGGTGAGAAAGATCACCGCCCGTGGGTGACCGCCTATACCGGGGATGACGGCGTTGGGAATGAAGTCTACCGGGTAGGCGGCACGAGTGTTTTCCGTCAGGGCGTCGCTGTCGTAGTCAATTGCCCTCGTTTCGGGATCCACGACCACATTCTCAAGGACGCTGCCGAAACGAATGGCGTTATAAATCTGCGGTTCATGCTCGGCGGAGAGCTTGATGCACTTGGCATAGCAGCCGCCTTCAAAATTGAAGATGCCGTTATCCGACCAGCCGTGTTCGTCGTCACCGATGAGGCGCCGTTCCGGGTCGGCCGAGAGGGTGGTTTTGCCGGTGCCGGAAAGGCCGAAGAACAGGGCCGTATCCCCCGCCGGTCCCATATTGGCCGAACAATGCATTGGGCAGACGCCCCGCTCCGGCAAAAGATAATTCATGGCGGTAAAGATAGACTTTTTCATCTCGCCGGCGTAGGAAGTCCCGCCGATGATTACCAGACGCCGGTCGAAGTTTAAAATGATAAAGGCTTCGGAATGAGTGCCGTCTTCTTCAGGATCGGCCATGAAACCGGGGGCACAGATAACGGTAAACCCCGGCGCATGTCTGGCCAGTTCGTCAGCTGAAGGACGGACAAAAAGCTGATGGACGAAGAGGTTTTGCCACGCATATTCATTGATAATCCTGATGGGCATGCGATAGAGCGGGTCGGTGCCGACGAAACCGTCAAAAATGAAGAGGTCCCTTCCCTGAAGGTACGCTGTAAAGCGTCTGTAGAGGCGTTCAAAATTCGCCTCGGTCATCGCCTGGTTGACGCCGCCCCAGCTGATGCTGTCGTGCACGGCCGGGGTATCTACGAAAAACCTGTCTCCGGGTGAACGGCCGGTATACTTTCCGGTTATTACACTTAAGGCACCGTTGGGGGCGAGAATGCCTTCCCCCCGGGCTAGGGCCACTTCCACCAGCCGTGCAGGCGGGAGATTGCGGTAAAGTTTTCCTGTATTTATTATACCCAATTTTTCCAAACCGAGAGTATTACCCACGATTTCTCCCTTCCCTTTATTACTGGTTTATGATCTTTTGCAATATATCATAAGCCCGGCGGGAAGGTCAACAAAACGGCCACATGTATACAGTACACTTAATATGTCGTCGACCACGGTCTTCCTACCATGGTCGACGTATTAAACGCCACCTCCCTTACCTGTAGGCGGCGCCGCCCGTGGCCAGAACGCCGTTGCCGGCGACAAAATAGGCCAGGCGCAGGGCTTCCCTGATTTCCTCCTCGCTGGCGCCGAGATCGCGGGCCTGCCGGGCCAGGACGGCCACCCCTTCACTGGCTCCGTGGGCGGCATCCAGGGCAAGGGTAATCAGGGTTTTGGTTTTGGCGTCCAGGGCGCCGGGAGCCATGGCCGTTTCCGCCACGGCTTTGACAGCCCGGTAGAACTCCGGGTCCCGTTCCGCCAGGGCTTCAATAAAGGGTGGTAAGGGCATTTTAATATCGCCTCCATTTATGATATATGGCAGATGGAAGGTTAGAATCTGGCTTGGAGCAGCTAAGGCCGATTCTTGATGGCAACCTCCCTATTCCTGCTCATTTACATATTCTCCCTGCAAAAACGATTTCCTGCCAAGGTCTCGCCGGTGATAGCTCGCTAATATGAAGAGTTCCCGGCTAAATAAGTTTTCAGGGCCAGGAGCAGAACGCCCGCCTCGGCGGCGTGGTAAGGCCAGGGGTGTCCCCGGCCGATAATATCTTCCTCAAGCCCTTCTACGTAACGGCGCACCCGCCAGTTGTCTCCCATCAAAGCGGCGGTGTAAACCACCAGGGTAGTCAAGAAATTTTCCGGTTTCGTCTGTAGGTACCAGTCGGGATAGTTGCGGAGAAAATTGGCGTACAGGCGCCTAGCGTTTTCTTCTTGCGGATGAAGAACGCCGGTTATGATAGGGAAAAGCTGGGCCAGGGCATCAGGGTACCAGCGCCGCCAGTTGGGCCGCCGGCGCAGCCCGGCGCGATAAATTGCCGGGCAGTAACCGCCGTTACACCGCATTTTGGTCTCCAGGGCCTTTTTAACTTTTCCGGCCAGGACTTCATACCTTTCTGCTTCTCCTTCCTTCCCGGCCTTAATCAGGAGCCAGGCGTAATCCTTTAACCCCCGATAAACCTCGCAGTTGTCCATCAGGTACTTCACCCGCCAGTCCGGCCGGGCCAGGGTGAGATTGTCCTTTTGTAACGTTGCCAGCATGCCCCCTGCTACAACTTCCAGTTCCGGCCAGTGGGCTTCCACCCATTCCCTGTCACCGCCGGCCTCATAATAAAACCGCACCAGCGTGAGAAAAGTTGCGGCATAAGAGTCGGAGGAATCGTAACCGTAGGTAGGGACCTCCATGCCCTCCTCATCCAGGTAATAATCATATACGGTACCAGTGACGCCGAAGCGATCTGGTCTTTCCAGACGGGACAGATACCAGTGCAGGTAAGCCTGTATACGTGGAAGGTGCAGGCCCCAGGCCGCGGGACCGTAAAGGGCCAGATGGGCGAAATAGGGTACGATCTTCGCTTGACCCGGATAGGCGGTGACCACCGCCCCGCTGCTCAACTGCTGGCTTAAAATCCAGTCTGCTTCCTGGCGGATAAGGGCTTCCATATAAAAAATCACCCCTACCATATGGTATGGCGGTGGTGTTTATTCTAGCATTATTTGTTCTAGCATTGATGCGGGGATTTGGCCTCCGGTTCGGCGACACAACTGGAAGACTTGATCCGGGAGGCCGACCTGGCAATGTATCGCGATAAATTTAAGTGATTTACATCACTGCTTTCCTATATAAAAAACTTTAAAATAAAACAAAACCATAAACCATAGGAGGAATAATATATGGAAATCATTCGTATCGCCGAGCTGCCGCAGCAGGTAACCCCGAGGGGCGTTAAGGCCCGGACTGTACTTGACGTCCCCTACATCAACATCATGAATCTGACTTTGAACCCCGGTGACGAGGTACCGTCCCACACCACGCCGGTGGACGTCCTCTTCCACATCATTGAGGGTGAAGGCTCCGTAACTGTGGGACCGGAAACGGCGAAGGTCAAAGCCGGGGAAATAGTAGTCAGCCCGGCCGGTATCCCCCACGCGTTAAATGCCGATGCCGGCACCATTTTCAGCGTCCTGGTAATGAAAATACCCAACCCCAAAGGGAAAGCCAAATAAAACTGTACCCATGACCCAGCCCGGTGGGAGGAATTTCGCCCCTGGCTCCCGATAACAGCCCCGATACAGCGGGCGCCGTACCAAAGCTTTTGTTCTCGATGAAGTATAGGGAGAAGACGCGGTAAAAACCGCAGTTCTTCTCCCTAATTTTTTACATGGAGACCCGTAAAACCCGAAAAGTTCTATTCCAGGTTCTTACGAAATTTCAGGGCGCTTATGGCGATAATAACCAGTCCGAAAACCAGCAGGTAGAAGACCTGGAACAGCAGGTAACTGAAGCCGACGCCTTTTAGTATAATGCCCCGCAAAATTTCGATGAAATAAGTCAGGGGGATGACGTTGCTGATTTTTTCAATAAACCCCGGCATGGCATCCTGGGGGAACATGAACCCCGACAGCAGGATGTTGGGCATGACCAAAAACATCGTCAGCTGCATGGCCTGGAGTTGGGTGCGGGAAATAGTTGAAATAAGGAGGCCGATACCCAGGGCGCCTACCAGGAAGATAAAAGAAAGGGCCAGCAAAAGCAACAGGTTTCCATGGACAGGTACACCGAACCATAAAATTCCTACGGCAATTGCCAGCAGCAAATCAGCAAAACCTATGATGATGTAAGGAATAACCTTGCCCCACATCAATTCAAAGGGCTTGATGGGCGTTACGATGAGCTGTTCCAGGGTCCCCCTTTCCCGCTCCCTGACCACGGCAAAGGCGGTAAGCATCATGGTGATATTCTGCAGGATTACGCCAATGAGGCCGGGGATGTTGAAATTAACGCTTTTCATCTCCGGGTTGTACCACACCCAGGGCCGGAGGTCTATCCTGGGCAGGCCCAGCTTACCGCTCGCTATCCCCCGCCTCTCTAAAGTTACCGCCGTCAATTGAGCGGATTTAGCCTGGACAATCGCCCCTGCCGCCGACAGCACGGTGCTGGCCGTGGTGGGATCGGAGCCGTCCAGCAGCACCTGGACGGGAGCCGCTTCACCCCGGTCAATGCGCCGGGAAAAATCGGCCGGGATGACAAAGCCTACCCGGGCTTTGCCCCGGTCCACCCAGCCGCGAATATCGTCATGGCTTTCGACGTAGGCCACGACATCAAAGTAATTAGATTGGACTAAAGCCTGGATCAGCTCCCGGCTCCGTTGATCCCTGGCCTGATCCCAGATTATTGTTTTGATGTGCTCAACATTAGTGGAAACGGCATAACCGAAAAGAAACATCTGCATTATGGGCATGAGTAAAATCAGGGCGATGGTCCGGGGGTCTCTCCGGATATGAATAAACTCCTTGCGGACAATGGACCAGATGCGTTTCCAGCTCAATTGTCGCACCCTCCTTTTTTCAACCTTTGTTTATAGACGGGTGCCGCCGGAGGCGGCGCGCAGTTCCTAGCGGGATTGGGCCTCGACCAGGGAGACAAAAATGTCTTCCAGGGCCGGCTCTACCGGCGTAATGGCCTCCACCCGGACATTGGCCCGCTTCAAGGCCTGGCGTACCACGGGAGTATCCCTGGCTATATCTTCTACCACTACGTGCAGGCCCGCCCCATGCATGGCCGCTTCTATCACTTCCGGTACGTCCTTAATTGCCTCCAGGGCCGGCAGCAGGGGGGCACATTCGACCTGGAGTATCTGGCCCCGCATTTTTGTTTTCTTCAGGTTCTCCGGCGTCCCCAGGGCTATCATTTTACCGTTATAGATAAAACCGATGGTATGACAATGTTCCGCTTCATCCATATAATGGGTTGTTACCAGGACAGTAACGCCGGACCGGGAGAGATCGTAAATTAAATCCCAAAAATTGCGCCGCGACACCGGGTCGACACCCCCGGTGGGTTCGTCCAAAAAAACCAGCCCCGGCTCGTGAATCAGGGCACAGCCCAGGGCCAGCCTTTGTTTCCAGCCTGTAGAAAGGGTTCCGGTAATACTTTTCTCCCGTCCCAAAAGGCCGGCCATGGCCAGGATATCTTGTTTGCGCTCTTTTATCCGCCGTGGGGGCAGCTGGTAGATGCCGGCGTAAAATTCCAGGTTTTCTTCCACGGTAAGGTCTTCGTAAAGGCTGAACTTCTGGGACATGTACCCGATGTTCAAGCGGATTGCCTCGGCATCCCGTACGATGTCATAGCCGAGGACAGAAGCCCTGCCGCTGGTGGGTGATAGGAGGCCGCAGAGCATCCGGATGGTGGTGGACTTACCGGAACCATTGGGGCCAAGAAACCCGAAGATCTCTCCCCGGCGGACCTGGAAAGAAACGTCTTCAACGGCAGTAAAGTTGCCAAAACGTTTGGTCAGGCCTTCGACAATGATCGCCGCGGGTGCGCTTTGGGTTATCAAGAGGACTCCCTCCCCGCAAATCCTCCTGCCTGTCTGACCAGGTAAGCAAAGGTATCTTCCAGAGAAGGAGGAATAGGCTGGAGATGGGTAACCCGGATGCCCTGGCGTTCCAGGAGCCCCGGTAGAAGCCTTGCCGTTTCCAGGGCATCGTCGGTCACCAGGTGCAAAGCGTCGCCATAAATCAAGACATCAGCCAGCAATTGTTCCCGGCGGAGGTAGTCCCTGGCAGCGTGGAGCATGGCAATAGTCTCCGCACGCAGGAGCAGGAGTTGGCCCCGGAATAAATTCTTAACTGCCGCCGGGGTACCGCAAGTCAGGATGCGGCCGTTATAAGTAAAGGCGATGCGGTCGCAACGCTCGGCCTCATCCATATAAGGCGTGCTGACCATGATCGTCGCCCCCTCCTCGCGCAACCTGAAGAGGATGCGCCAGAAATCGCGTCGCGCCACCGGGTCTACTCCCGTGCTGGGTTCGTCCAGGAAAAGAACGGCGGGTTCGTGGATCAGGTTACACGCCAGGGCCAGTTTTTGTTTCATTCCCCCTGACAACTGGTCAGCCTGTTTATAACTGTGCTGGCTGAGATTGGCCCACGCCAGGAGCTCTTTCTGGCGCTGCTCCCGCAACCGGCGGGGAACTTCATAGATTTCAGCATAGAATTCCAGGTTTTCCGCCACTGTTAGATCCCCGTACAGGCTGAACCGCTGAGGCATATAACCAATATGCTCCTTAATGCGCTCAGCTTCCGTCCGGCCGTCATAACCCAGAACGGATATCGCTCCGGCATCAGCCGGGAGGATAGTTGCCAGCATGCGCATGGTCGTTGTCTTCCCGGCCCCGTCCGGTCCAACCAGGCCGAAAATTTCCCCCTTCTCCACCTGTAAATCAATGTGATCCACGGCCCGGATCGGTCCGAAGCTTTTTACCAGACCGCGCGCTGCAATGATCATGGCAGGATTGTCATTAACCATGGTTTAATTTGCCTCCTGGCTGTCCAGGTAAACCATGGCATCCGCCGGCATGCCCGGTTTTAGCAGTTGTTCTTCGTTGGCTAAGGCGATTTTCACCTTAAACACCAGGTCTACCCGCTCTTCCTTGGTCTGGATATTCTTGGGCGTAAATTCGGCCTGGCCGGCGATCTCCTTCACCCTGCCATTAAAGCGTTTGCCCGGGAAGGAATCCACCGTTACGACTGCCTGCTGGCCCACCTTTACCTTACCGATTTCCGTCTCAGGGACGTAGATTGCCAGCCAGATGTCCGCGGGATCGCTAAGGGTAACGATGGGAATACCGGGATTCACAACCTCGCCGGCACTAAAATTACACCTTAGAACAATACCGCTAGTTTTAGCCCGGATGGTTGCCTTGGCCAGTTGCTCTTCGGCAGTCTTTAACGCGGCCTTTGCTTTATCAAGGGCTGCTGTCGCGACATCTACATCTTTGCGGCGGGCTTCTACCTGGAAGCGACCGGCAAGGGCGACTTCATAATTAGCCCTGGCGGCGGCTATATCTTCCGGCCGGGAACCGGAGGCAAGCAAAGACAAATTGTCTTCGGCCGCTCCCAAATCGGCCCGGGCAACTTCATAATTTGTTTTGGCCTGCTGGTACTGCTCGTCGGAGATAACCCCCTGTTGGTGCAGCGTTTCCATGCGGCGGAGGTGATCCTGGGCGCTTTGTAATTTGGCCCTGGCCTGGTCGACTTTTTTTTGGGCGGCATCAATCTCTTGCTGGCGGGCACCCGCCGTCAGCTTCTGCAGGGTAGCCAAGGCGGTTTGAATGTTCCCTTCCACCCTGGCCTGTTCGGCGGTATATACCGCCTTCACCTGGGCCAACTGAGCTTCGGCCGCCGCAACCGCGGCTTTGGCCTGGGCCACCTGTCCTTGCAGCTCGGCGTCATCTAAAACAGCAATAATACTCCCTGCCGTTACAAATTGGCCCTCTTGCACCAGCACCTGGCGGATCCTGCCGGGAATTTCCGAACCAACACCAATTTCGGTTGTCTCGATGACCCCGGAACCGTAGAGAACCGGATGCCCTTCGTATATGCCGACGGTGGCGGGCTTAGGATTACGGCTAATAAGGGCAAAGGCGACGCCGGTAAAAATGATGGCACCGGCTATTAACAATCTTTTCAATAAGGGGGGCCACTTTTTGACTAACATCAAGACATCCCTCCGTATGAAAACCCTTTGTAAGTAACCGATTACTTCCTTAAGGTTAGTAGCTAGTAATGCCATTTAGTATGCAACTAATTTGGGGCCGGCAATAGCAAAGAACTCACCTGCGGCCGGCATTGACCTGGCTACCGTCCGACCATAAACATGATAGCTCGGTAGATGTGCTGGCCCTGCTGCCGGGGATCAATGCCATCGTCAAGCCGCCAACGAATTATGGTGCTCTGAATCAGGCCAATAAAGATAAAGGCCAGGGTATGGGCCGGGAAAAAACGCTTAAATTCACCCGTTTCCATCCCCTCGTTAAAAATCGCTTCCAGGGTCCGGGTATAGCCGGCAATAATCCCCCTGATGATTTCCTTCAGACTCGCATAGCTGGTATATAATTCGTCGGAAAAGAGAATGCGCGGCATAGCCGGGCTGGTTGCCGCCAGGGACAGGTGCAGGTCTAAAATTAATTGCAATTTCTCCCCCGGCGGCACGTCCTTGCGGCCGGCTATGGCTGCAGCCTGGCTGGCCAAACGGCCGCCGACGCTCTTAACGGCCGCTGCCAGGATGGCCTCTTTACCGGGAAAGTGCTTAAAAATAGCCCCCTCGCTGAACCCTACCTCCTGGGCGATGGCGGCGGTAGTAAGATTGGCCAGCCCGCGCTTAGCTATAATATCCAGCGCAGCGGCTATTATTTGTTGTTGCCTGGTGGCGCTGGTCTCTTTCACAGTCATGCTATCACCTTCCCTGCTGGTAGATTCAAAGGTTTCTCGTCATTTTCTCCCTGGAGCTAGCCGGCCTAGCGGCAGTTAGTTCAATGCTGCTGCGCGGGCAAACCTCCTGGCAGGCGAAGCAAAAAAGGCAGTAACGGGGCAGGATGCGGTAGCTTTTTTCCGGGGCTTCATTGACAGCGATGGCCCCCGCCGGGCATACCCGCCGGCAGCGGCCGCAGGCCAGGCAGCGATCCGGGTTAATATGGAATCTCCAGCGGCTAACGCCTGCGGGCAAGCTAAAGAGTACGCCAAAGGGACAAAGGTAACGATGCCAGGCAGCCCCGGTGAAAAAGATAGTGGTCAAAATGGCGAAGGGGGCAAGGAGCACAATGAGGTTTATTTTGATAATACCCCGCAGCGTCATCAAGAAAACAAGGAGGAAAAGGATAAAAATTACAGCCCGCAACCATGGGCTCTTGCCTATAAGGGGTATGTCTTTTGCCAACCGCCGCGCCTTTTTACTCACCAGCCAGTTGACGGGGCGCAAGAGGGTATTAAGGGGGCAGAGCCAACCGCAGTAGAGGCGCCCCCAAAAGGGAGTTATGAGCAGGAAAGCCATCATGATTAGCATCCAGAGCTTGTTTTTACCGCTTATTAACAAGTAAACGAACAACAGAAACGCAAGGATTTGCACCACCAGGCGCCAGTGCTGTAGTAAATGCTTCCGTTTCATCCGTTTCATCGCCGCCCTCCTATATAAGTAAATATTCACTTACATTATGGCTGGTAATAACTTCCCTGTCAAGGGTATAAATTCCCCAGCCTATATACCTTTTAGCTAAAGGGTAAAGCTTTTCCTCTTCGGCACGGATGGCCTGGTCAAGGCTCCGGCTAATTCCCATCTAAAGATTTCATTATAAACCAACTTGCAATAAGCGGCATGTGATAAGGATCACACTGACAAAACATTTTTGCTCACAATCGCAGCAAGGAAAAAGGGGTAAAATTGGCATATGGTCTAAAAGAGCAGCAAATCACCATGATAAGGGAGAACCGCTCCATGAAACTCCCCGGTAATTGTTTAACAACGGCCATGGGTATTCTTCCCCATGTCGATCCGGATACAGCCTTGAGACTGGCCCTGTCCCTGGACATACCCTTCTGGCCGCAACTACCCAGGCTGAGCTTTTATGAAGATATGTATGCCCAGGTATCAGAGCACCTGCCCGGCATTAAACTGGATTTTAACGCGAAGGTTATCCGCTTCAATATAAACGACTTTTACGAAGAACTTCCTGCTTATATCGATAACTGGGAAGACCCGGATTACTTTCGCCTCTCACCCAGGTACGCTAGGGTTTACCAGCGTTTTTTGGCGGAAGATTTAGCTCACTATCCCGCCATTCGCGGCCAGTCAATCGGCCCCGTTAGCTTTGGTCTCAAAATAATTGACGAGAAACAGGCACCGATCATCTACAATGACGAAGTCAGGGGGTTCCTCTATGATTTTATAGCTAAAAAAATCCAGGCCCAGTACCTGGATCTGGTCACCAGGAATCCCAGGGCTTTTGTCTGGGTAGATGAACCGGGCCTGGAACTGGTCTTTATGGCCCTTACCGGCTACAATTCGGAAAGGGCCAGGGAAGATTATCGCCATTTCCTGGCCATGCTCCCCGGACCTAAAGGGGTACATCTCTGCGGCAATCCTGACTGGTCTTTTTTGCTGGGCCTGGAACTTGACATTATCTCCCTCGATGCCCTGCAATGGGGGCACATTTTTACCCGTTACACCGGAGAAGTAAAAGAATTCCTGCAAAGGGGCGGTATTATCTCCTGGGGCATCACCCCCACCCTGACCGAAGAGGTAGAAAAGGTAACGATTGAAAAGCTGGTAGCCCAATTGGAAAATCTCTGGGATTATTTGCAAGGGCAGGGGATTAGCAAAGAAACTATTATAACCCAGGCCTGGCTGGCGCCGGCCCGCTGCTGCCTGGTAAATGCCGACGGCACCGCTTCCGTCGAAAAATCCTTCCGGCTGCTCAAAGAAGTTGCCGGAGTAATTAGAAAAAACTACGGGTTATTATAACCTGTAACCCCTGGTGGTCACAAAGCTGACGTTGAAACCATCTCTTTTTGTAAAACGAGGACCAGGGCGATGGTTAATCTGATAGAAGAACTTCTGCTGCAACTACTTGGCGAAATCCCCATGGGGGTAACCTGGATGGATGCTAACGGCCGTTTGTTCTATGCCGACCCTTTGGCCGAAAAGCTTCTGGGACCGGCACCGAGCGCTACCGCCACCTTCCTGGACTGCCACCCACCCCATTTGCACGGGCGAATTCAGGCGTGCTGGCAAGAAATTACAAAGCAATCCTCCTCTATATGGCAGCACACCATTTACCATGGCCACCGCTGGGTGCAGAACTATTTTATCCCTTTAAGCCAAAACGGCTATTTTCAAGGGTTGGTCATCATCAGCCGCGAAATTACCGGGAAACACAGGCGCCCCTATTTTGTCCAGCCTGGCAAACTTTTTCTCTAGAAAAATTTTGAGCCATACAAAAACTGTTTTGTTATTGGGTTGTCATGGATTCAGGTTTGATATTTCTTTCTTCCCACGGAAAATCCTGTTAATAGCCAAATGGGCTTTCGTATACGTTGATTCTCCTCGGCCTTACCTTTATAATGTAAGTTGAGGAGGAAGTAAGGCAGTGCCGGTAGTGACGATATCTTCAAAAGGGCAGCTAATTATCTCCGCTGACATCCGAAAAAAATATGCCATTAAGCAGGGGGACAAGTTTGAGGTGCAGGTGGCCGAGGGGAAGCTGGTACTGGTCCCCCTGAAGGAAAAACCCTTCGCGCGGTTGTACGGAGCGTTAAAGGGTGAAACCAGCCTGGTCCGGTCGCTGCTAGCAGAACATGCCGGGGAAACCGAAAAAGAAAACTATAAAGCCGGGACCGTCGTCCCGGCTTAACGTTTTTCCGGCAAGAAATTGTACGAGCCTACCAACAAGGCGATAATCAGGAGGGCCAGGCCGAAGGGTAAGAGATCAACGGCAACTTCCAGGACGGTTGGCATGTAGGGCCAAGAGCCGACAAACACTGGAGCATTCGCCTGATAGGTGCCTACGGCCACCGGATAGTGCCAGCCTTCTACCTCCATTCCGGGCAGGGAAAGGCTTAAAGGGTACTGATTGAAGGCCGGGAACATTAACATCAAGCGGTGGACAAAGACACCGGCAAAAAGGAGAAAACATCCCCAAAGGAGGTTACGTGGCGATCGCCTGGCTTTTGCCGTAAAGAAATAAATCATAACAAAGGCCGGCAGGACTATTTCCACCAGGTAGAGGGGTACGTAGCGGTTAAACACCAGGGATAGAACCCCCAGGGCTTCGGGGCTGCCCCACCACCAGTGAATTAAGATATCCATGGCTACGAAAAAGAAGTGGACGGCCAGGGCGCCGGCTGTAATCCGGGCCAGGGTATTAAAGGCGCCGGCATACTGGTTAAACCTCTCTTTCCCGGCTACCAGGAGGGCAATCACCAGGACCAGGGCCGTCCCCGAAGCCACCGCCACAGCAATGAAATCCGGAGGTAAAACCGCCGTATACCACCAGCCGCGGGAGGCCTGGGTGGCAAAAATCAAGGCCGTGATGGTGTGAATTAGAATCGCCACCGGGAGCCCCACCATGGCTACCCGCCGGGACCAACTGGCAGAAATGCTTTCTACTTCCTCCTGGGAAAGCTTCCTTGTCCAGCCGTTAAGAAAACCGCATCCTCCCTTTTTCCAGTCAGGCAAAAGCTGAAAATAGACGCTTAAAAAAGTTAATATGGTATAGGCGCTAACAACTATTACGTCCCATATTAAAGGCGACCGGAAATTGGGGTGCAACAGCAAGTTGTAAATCCTGTCTACCCGCCCCAGGTCAGGCAGGATGATTACCGCCGCGGCCATAATGCTGGCAAAGGCGGAAAGGGAAGCAATGCGGGTAAAGGGCTTCAACTGCTCAAGATTGAAAAGGTAAACCGAAGAAGAAACGATTAGCCCCCCGGCGGCAATCCCCACAAAGAAGGCAAAGGTGGCAATGTACAGTCCCCAGCTAAAGGGATTGCGCATACCGGTCACAATCAGGCCGTTTTTAAGCTGGTAACCCCAGGTAAATAAACTTACCAGCAAAAGAACCAGACCAAGGGCAAAAGGCACATTTAGTTTCCTCACAAGGTCTCCCTCCTAGAAAATGTTACTTGCCTGGCTTTGTTGAATGGCGCTATCCCGAGTAAAGGTCTTCCCTTACTTCCGTGGTCCTGCGGGCGGCAGGTAAAAGACCTTGGGCTTTGTACCCAATTCTTCTTTCAGTCTCAGGGCCTGTCGTTGCCGCACCAGGCGGCTTACCTCCGACCGGGGGTCATCGAGGTCGCCAAAGAAGCGGGCCCCGGCAGGGCAGGCCTGGACACAAATAGGTGGATCTCCCTTATCGGTATACTGCACGCAGAAGGTGCATTTTTCCACAATTCCTTTGGGACGATCCGGCTTGTAAACCAGGCGGCCGTTCTGGTCACGATGCTCGAAAGGATAGCCGTAATCATACCCCGGCATATAACCCGCCTTCGCTTTGGCCTTTTGCTGGTCCTCCCAGTTGAACTGGCGCACGCCATAGGGACAAGCAGCCATACAGTAACGGCAGCCGATGCAGCGCTCGTAGTCAACCAGCACCCGGCCCTGTTTGTCGGTATAAGTCGCCCCAACCGGGCAGACCTTTTCGCAGGGAGCGTTCTCGCACATCTGGCAGGACACGGGTAAAAAGTACATCTGCGCTTCCCCGTCTTTAGCGAGGGGGATCTGGTGCTCCTTACTTCCAGGTGTAAATACCCGGTTCCACCAGGTGCCCGGCGGTTGCGAATTATGCTCTTTACAGACCACCGCGCAGGTACGGCAGCCGATACAGCGGTCCAGGTCGATGACCATTCCCAGTTTCATTACGCTTCACCAGCCTTCCTGACATCGCAGAGGGTTTCGTTCCAGGCGGTATTGGGGGCCCATATGCCGGGCACAAAGTAGACCTCATGGGTGGGCTTGATAAAGGGATAGGTTAATGAGTTATAAGAATCTCCTTTGAGATAGCGGCTCCACCAACCCTGCTCAAAGACGATGATTTTTCTCCCCTGACCGGGGTCCAGAACGGCGTAACCTCTAACCTTGCCGCGGTCGTTGTAAACTTCGACCAGGTCTCCCTCTTTAATCCCTTTTTCAGCCGCGTCCTCAGGGTTTAAGAAAACCTTCGGCTCATTATCCTGCAGCTCGTTCATCCAGATATTATTGGAGTGATTGGAGTGAATACGATAAAGGGAGTTACGGGTAATGAAAGCAAACTGGTACTTGCCTTTGGCTCCCGGGTTTAAGGCATACTCGCTTTCTACAAAGGGCGGCTTGTGCACAGGCAAGGTTTCGCCGAGTTGCATAAAGGTATCCTCTTCCTTGTAAAATTCGATCCTGCCGCTTTTTACAAATTGAGCGGTAGCTTCCAGCGCCGCCGGCCGACTGACGGGTGGGAAGGGCTTTTTAAACTGTACCTGCTCGTAAAAGGGGATCTGGCGGTTTCCCGGCACCTCCGACTTCAGGCGCACAGGGCCTTTCTTGAGCTGTTCCAGGGTAATCCCGGCCACCTCCGAGCCGCCGGTTTTGAGGAGCAGTTCAATCACCTTTTCAGCCGCCGCGTTTTCATCCAGCCCGGGAAAGAAATGTTTTTCAAACTCGGGGTTCAGTCTCCTGGCAATTTCCCTGGCGATCCAAATTTCGGATTTCGATTCATACAAGGGCTTTATGGCCGGCTGCTGCAGCTGCATATAAGGATGCAGGGGTGTAGTCGTCAGCTCCGTCTTTTCGTACCAGCTGGATACGGGGAATATGACGTCGCTGTAAAGGCAGCTGGTGGTCATCTGGTGGTCCATCCCCACAATGAATTCCAGCTCGCCTTTTACCGCCATCTGCCGCAGGCGGTCGGCCATATTATGCTGATCGAAGGGATTTCCCCATCCAAAAATCAAGGCCTTTACCCCGTGGGCCGGCCACTTCGCTTTCATGTTTGCTGTGGGGCCGTGGAGGATATAAAGCCAGGGCAACCAGCGCGGTGTTTTCGGGAACCACCATTCTTTTACGTTAAACCGGATCTTGTACTGTCCGGCGTACGTCGAAATACCTGCCCCGGGCTTTCCGATATTGCCTGTTAGCACCGGCAGCAGGGCCAGGGCGCGACCCTTAAGGTCACCGTGATACCACTGGTAGTTGCTGGCACCGTAGATGACATGGAGGGGTTTTGTAGTCGCCATCTCCCGGGCCAGGCGGACAACGGTATCCCCCGGTACCCCCGTTTCTTGTTCCACATAGGCCGGTTGATAGGCAGCCAGGTGTTCCTTCAGCAGCTGGAAGATTGGTTTTGCCTTCACCCTGGTGCCGTCCTTTAATTCCACTTCCAGCTCCCCTTCCAGGGCCACATTGAGGGGAAGCTCGAGTTTTTCCGGGTGCACAACAAGGAAACCGCCGTTATAAGCGACAAAAGCTTCCCTGTAGGGCGGTACGTCGGCGGGCCTTTCCAGGCCTTTTACTTCATCCGCCCTGAGGCGTTTTCCGGTATCGAGGCGCACCAGAAGGGGCATATCGGTAAAGGTTTTGATAAATTCTTCGTCGTACAGCTTTTCTTCGATTATCACCCGGGCCATCCCCAGGGCTAAGGCCGCGTCACTACTGGGTTTAAGCTGCACCCATTCATCCGCCTTGGCGGCCGTGGCACAGTAGTTGGGATCAAAGACAACGAGTTTGGCGCCGTTATTGCGCGCTTTGATTAAGAAATCGGAATCGATCAAACGGGTGACCATAATATTCGAGCCGAAAACAGCGATATAGCGGGAATTGGTCCATTCCAGGGGTTCCAGCTCTTCTGACTGGACGCCAAAGGTCTGGGGCCAGAACATGGGCAGGTCACCGTTTTTATCATAAGGATGGTTCAAATTCCATCCCGCCAGGGTGGAAAGGGCAATCCACGCCCCCTTCTGAACGTGTCCGGTTCCGCCCACCTGAAAGCTAAAGCAAATAGACTCCGGGCCATATTTGGCGGCTATTTCCTTTAAACGGTCAGCGGCGTAGTCCAGGGCTTCTTCCCAGGAAACCTCTTTAAATTCCCCCTTACCCCGTTCTCCTGTCCTGATGAGGGGCTTTTTAATGCGATCGGGGCCGTAAATAACGTTAATATAACTCAGGCCTCTTAAGCAGCCCCGCGGACCGTACTCGGGCTCGGGATAGTCGTTGGTGGGAAACAGGGCCTTTATCTGCCCGTCTACTACCATGGCCTTTATCCCGCAGGAAGAAGTGCAGTTGGGCGAGCAAGTGCTGCGCACGTATTTAACGTCTTTTAAAGGAGCAGGGCTTTCCCCTACCGCGGCCTCGGAAACAAGATACTTGCCCGTTCCGGCAACCCCCATCATGACGGCGGCAGCCGCCGACGCCTTTAAAAATTGGCGTCGTTTGAGCTTTACACCCATTATCCCTACCTCCATGGATTGTGAAAGTAACATATTTTTACTTGTGTTGTATTGCAAGTTGCATGCCAATAAAACAAAAAGCCCCGGACCATGTCTTTCCGGGACCCTTTTTTATGTCATATCAATAATGTCTCTAAAATCTTAGAATGCCTTTCTAGTTTTATAGAAACCCCTTGGCCGTTTTAGTTTTTACCCCTTCCCTCATGCCCCATGCTCCTGTACTACCCCCCATTTCCGGGAACCCGCTTTTCAATCCGACAGGCGCCTGCCTTGGCCCGGGGCTGGCCGGAAAGGGGATCGACGAACCGTCCGGTTAAAAGGTTGGCCGCCCGACGTTTCCTCCCTTCACCGGGGTCCAGGTCGCCGAAGTGAAAGGGTATAAAGACTTCCCCCGGTGCCACAACCTCAGTAAGCCTGGCAGGTACTTCGACCCAGCCCCGGCGGGTTACCACCCGCACCATCTCTCCTTCGACCACCTGCAATTGGGCCGCGTCCCGGGGGTTAATTTCGACATAGGCTTCAGGGGCCAGGGCCTGCAACTCCGGTATGCGCTTGGTCTTGGTGCGGGTATGGTAATGCTCGATAATCCGGCCGGTATTGAGCCAGAAGGGAAACTCCTCGTCAGGAACCTCCGGCGGTGGTACATACGGAACAGCCCACAGGCGGGCTCGGCCCTCCGGATTATTGAATGCTCCGTAACCCTGGGCTTCTTCCGGCCGCGTGGGAAACACGCCGTCGCTGTAAAGGCGCGGCGTTTCCCGCCCGCCTTCCGGACAGGGCCACTGGACGCCGCCCTTCCTTTCCAGCAGGGCATAGTCCACACCCGTAATATCATTGGGCCTGCCGCGGGTCAGCTCCCGCAGCTCACGAAAGGCGTCTTCCGGCCCCTTCCAGGCAAATAATTCTTCCGCCCCCAGATACCGGGCCACCCGGGCGACGATGGCCAAATCCTCCCACGCATCTCCAGGTGGAGCAACGGCTCGGCGGACCAGATTCAGGCGCCGTTCCGAGTTGGTAACTACTCCCGTTTTCTCCCCCCATCCCGCGGCGGGCAGGAAGATATCGGCATAGGCCGCCGTCTCCATGGGATAAAAAATGTCCTGGACGATTAAAAAGACCTTTTCCAGCTGGCGGCGGCTGAAACCCAGATCCGGTAAAGATACGGCCGGGTTGGTGCCGATAACCCAGAGGACCTTAAGCTTCCCGTCTTCTATCATCTCCAGCATACGATTGATGTCATTTATCCTGCGCGGTAACTTTTCTACCTGTATACCCCAATAATCGGCCACCTGGCGGCGGTGCTCGGGATTCTCTGGATTGCGAAAACCCGGCAGGGAACCGCCCCCGCCGATTTCCCGCATGCTCATGGACGATGCCTGGCCGGTCAGGGAAAGGGGGGCCGAGCCCGGCTTGCCGATTTTACCAGTTACAAGATGTAGGGAGTTAATCAGGGTTACCGTATCGACCGCCTGGCAGCTCTGGTTGACGCCCTGGCAGAATACGGTCACGGCGCTTGGGGAACGGCCGAAAAGGCGGGCGGCGGCCACAATATCCGCCGCCGGTACGCCGGTAAGATTTGCCGCCCGCTCCGGTGGAAAGGCGGCGGCCGCTTCTGCCAGTTCTTCAAACCCCACCGTAGAACGCCGGATAAAATCTTTATCCAGCATGTCTTCCTTAATCAAAACATTAATCAGGCTGTAGAGTAAGGGAATATTGCTACCGCAGCGCAAACGCAGGTGGAGGTCGGCCGCCCGGGCCGGCAGGGTCAGGCGCGGGTCGGCCACCATGATTCTGGCCCCGTTAAGTTTACGGTTGCGTAAAATCCGCTGCCATAGCTGGGGGTGCATCTCCGCCGGGTTGGCACCGAAAATGAAAATGAGGCCGCTCACATCCAGGTCTTCGTAACAGCCGGGCGGGGCATCCACACCAAAGGAGCGGATATGGCCGCTTACCGTGGAAGCCATGCACAGCCGGGTGTTGGCGTCGATGTTGGGCGTTCCCAGGACGCCTTTGGCCAGCTTGTGGATGGCGTAGTATTCCTCCAGGGTCAGCTGCCCACCGTGGTAGATGCCCACGGCCTCCGGCCCGCCGGTGGCCAGGCCCTCCCGAAAGCGGTGCGCCACCTCGGCCAGGGCTGCTTCCCAGATGACGGGTTCCATCGCCCCATTCCGGCGCCGGAGGGGCACCGTCGCCCGCTCCGGGTGATCCAATATCTTCCATTCATAAAGACCTTTAAGGCACAGGTGGCCTTTATTTACCGGCGCGGCAGGGTCGGCCTTGACCGCTACCGCCCGTCCACCTTTAATCCCCAGGTAGAGGCCGCAGCCGGTACCGCAGTAGCCGCAGGTTGTAGCTACCCAGCGATCTACGGCCAAATCTTCCCGTTCATGAAACAGGTTGGCTATTCCGTGCTGCAACTCTGAAAGTGCCACCGGCATCATCCTTTTTTATTCTATATCATAACGCTTTAATTTCTGATACAGGCCGGAAGGGTGAATTCCCAGAAGCCTTGCCGCTTCTTGCTTGTTACCCCCGGCGGCCGCCAGGGCCCTCTGAATGGCCGCCTTTTCTGCTTCGGCAACGGCCTCCTTTAAATCCAGGCCGGCCCCGCCGTCCCTGACCTGTTGCATCGAAGCCGGCAGGTGTTCGCGGCGGATAATGTCTTCCCCGGGCTCCAGGAAATTAAAGGCATGCTCCAAAACGTTTTCCAGCTCGCGGACATTACCCGGCCAGGGATAGCGGTAAAAGAACTCCCGCACCGCCGGCGCCAGACCCCTGACGTCCGTACCGTAGCGGCTGTTAAGGCGCCGAATAATGGCCGCCGTCAAAACCTCGATGTCCTCCGGCCTTTCCCTTAAGGGTGGAATAGTGAGGTTTACTACTGCAAGGCGGTAATAAAGGTCGCGTCGGAATTTGCCGGCCGCCTCCAGGGCCAGGAGGTCCTGATTGGTGGCGGCGATGATCCTCACGTCCACCTTGATGGTGCGGCGGCCGCCCACCCGTTCAAAGGCCCTCTCCTGCAAGACGCGCAGGAGTTTAGGCTGCATGCTTAAGGGCAAATCCCCGATTTCATCAAGGAAGATGGTACCGCCGTCGGCCAGTTCAAACTTACCCGGCCGCCCACCCCGGGCCGCTCCGGTAAAGGCGCCTTCTTCGTAGCCGAAAAGCTCTGCCTCCAACAGGTTTTCCGGGATAGCGGCGCAGTTGATCTTTATCAGGGGTTCATTACAGCGCGGGCTGGCCCGATGGATGGCCTGGGCCAGGAGTTCTTTGCCGGTACCGCTCTCACCGGTGATTAAAACGCTGGCGTCGCCCCGGGCCACCCGGGCCGCCAGTCTTTTTAGCTGCGTCATGGCCGGACTGGTCCCCAGGATGCCCTGCCAGGCGTCCTGCTCACCCTTAAGGGAGGCCAGTTCCTGCTGATAAAAGAGGATTTTGCCCTCTAGAACCTGCAGGCGGCGGGTGATGTCCTTTATGCCTGCAGCGGCCAGCTCCTCACAGGCCACGGCCTTGCTTACCGCACCTAAAAGGTTGCCGGCCGCATCTTTGACAGGCATTTCCGACAACATCAGTTTCTTTCCCACGCAACTGGCTTCAAAGGCGACTACCGGCCGGCCCTTAGCCAGGACCTCCGACATACGGCTGAAGGGCAAAACCTCGTCGATTTTTAGTCCGACAAGAGCCTCCGCCCGGCGCCCCAGGAGTTCGGCATACATCTGGTTGATGCTTACAATTATACCCCGGCGGTCCACAACCGCAAGATACAGGGGTAAATCATCAAGGATGGCGGCATAAAGGTCATTAAGGGCGTGAAGCTGCGCTGCATCCGGTCGATGTTCCGTAAAAAGGACGACGACGCCCCCGCGGTTGTCGGGAAAATAATCGACGCGGTAGTTTGCGGACCCGGAGGCAAAACTAGTTCCCAGGAGGGGATGGCCGCTGGTTAAGACCTCGGCCAGGCGCGTCTCCGGAAAAATCTCCGGCAAGCGGCGGCCTTTTAGATCCCGCCCGGCCAGCCCCAGGATGGCGGCGGCCAGGGGGTTGGCGACTTGAATGCGGCCGCCGGCATCGACGTAAATCATCCCCTGGTGCAGGGTGTTAAAGGTTGCGGCCCAAAATTCCCCGGTATTCCCGGCCATCTTTTCCCTCCCCTCCCCAATAATCTTTTTGTCCGTTATTATGTTAACATCTCGCCTTCCTTCCTGCAACCCGGCCACTTTTCCTACATCCGGTCTAGACGGCACACGCATTCAATGTGGTAGGTGTGGGGAAACATGTCCACCGGCTGCACCGGGCCGGGAGTGTATCCCCTTTTTTGCAGCAGGGCCAGGTCCCGGGCCAGGGTCGCCGGGTTGCAGGAAACGTAAACTATGCGGCGTGGTTGCATGACCGCTACGGCATCAATCACCCGGCGATCGCAGCCGGCCCGAGGCGGATCCAAAACCACTACTTCCGGACGGTAACCTTCCGCCGCCAGATGCGGCAGTAACCTTTCCGCGGCCCCGACATGGAACCGGAGATTGTCAACCTTATTTAACACGGCGTTGCGCCTGGCGTCTTGCACGGCTCCTTCTACCACTTCCACCCCGATAACCATACTCGCCCGCCTACTCAGCCACATGGCGATAGCTCCACTGCCGCAGTAGGCATCCAAGACCTTTTCGCCTCCCTGTAGTCCTGCCATAGCCGCCGCCAGCTCGTAAAGGACTTGGGCCTGGGCCGAATTTACCTGAAAAAAGGTCGTCGCCGATATATGAAAACGCAACCCGTCCAGGCGTTCCTCCAGGTAATTCCTTCCCAAAAGGATTGTTTCACAATAACCTTCTCCTGAAGGCAGGGCCACTACCCCTACCAGTTCCGGAAAACGGCGGGATAGTTTTCCGGCCAGAACCTCCCCTTCCGTCCAACCGGTCCGGGCCTCCAGGGCTAAGAGCATCTCTCCTGTGGCCCATCCCCGCCGTAAGATAACATGTTCCGGTCCCCTTCCCAGGACCGGCAACAACCGCGCCAACTCCCGGACTACTTCCATAAATTCTGACGGCACCAGACGACAGTGGAAAAAGGGAACCACCTCATGACTCCCCGGCCGATAAAAACCGAGGCTGTTATCGGCCACATGAAGTCGCACCTTGTTGCGGTATCCCCACGGGTTGACCATTCCCAAAACGGGCAAGACACTAACGTCCCGTAAACCTCCCAGGCGCCGCAGGGCTTCAACAACCAGGCGCCGTTTCCATAAAAGCTGAGCGCGATAGTCCAGGTGCTGCAGTTGACAGCCGCCGCAGGAGCCGGCCTCGGGGCAAGGCGGTAAAACCCGATCCGGGGAAGCTTTTTCGATCTCCAGCAGCCGCGCCAGGGCGTAATGTTTTTTCCTGGCGCTGAGCTCGATTTTTACCCTCTCTCCCGGCAGGGCCCCCGGCACAAAGGCGACCATGCCGTCCGGCAAGCGCCCAACGCCCGCCCCCTCGTGGTTGAGCCCGGTTATTTCGATTTTCTGCATTTTATACCCACCGCAGGGCAAAATATAAAAGGAAAATCATGATTGTATTCCAGGTGGCATGGGCGATAATGGCCGCGACGATGTTTTCCGTCCGTTCATAAAGATAGGCCAGGCCGACGCCCCCCATGGTAAGGGGGAGGAAGCGGACAAGATCGAAGTGGAGCAGGGCAAAGATTAAGCCGCTGCCGAGAAGTCCCTTTTTCAACCCGTAACGTTCTTTGAGGACGGGAAAAAGAAAGCCCCGGAAATAAAGTTCCTCGGTTACAGGGGCTAAAAACGAGGCAAGAAACAGCGGTATAAGCAAATCGCTGGGCCGCCGGGCGTGGATGACCAGTTCAGTGAAGGGTTGGGGAGCCTGATCGGGTAAAAACAACTGCAACAGGCTGCCCACTAAAATTACCAGCAAAAATAAAACCAGCCCGCCACCCAGACCTGAGGTGATGGCTCTAGGGACAGTAGTTGTTTTTAAGCCAACGGCTTCCAATCCCAGGCCGTTTTTAACGCGGACGATATAATGGAGCCCTCCCAGGACGGCCGCACCCTGGGCCAAGCCTACCATCAGATATCGATAGGCCGGGGCCAAACCCGGAGCAAAAAAACGCACCAGCAACGCCGTACCGTAACCCGCCGTCACCATCCCCAGCAAGACCAGGAGACACTGCCATAGATTCCAAGGTATTTTCTCCGTTTCTCCCGCCATCGGTTTCACCTCGCTAAAAATATATAACAAGCCCCCTACCTTTGCAACTGCTGCCTACGGTTGATGTACCTTTCCACGGCGCTTACGAAGGCGGCATGGGACCAGGTTAAAGGAGAAACCGACACCTCGTCCACCCAGCATCCCAGGCGGTTTCTTTCTCTCCCGATATGGTTGGGCCAACCGACATAAGGGTAATATAAATCACGCATATTAAATTCGGCGTCGAAATTGATCAACAGCGCCCGTTTCCCAAAACCAGCTCGCGCGGCATGGTTATCGCCCCTTTACTTTCCTCGGCTCGGCGGCAATAAAGTTAAAGTAAGTGGATATACTATGCGATGAGCCAAAACGGCCCATTAGCATTATTCCACCAGAGAGCGGTGATTATTGCATGATAACCCTTATCGTCCTGTTGGCCTTGGCCCTTTTGGCGGGGATATTTATCTGGTATCGGCGCCGACAGACCGCCCGCCCAGCAGCCAAACCCCTGCCGGTGGTCGAGACATCGCCAAGGAAAGAGTTACCGCAAAAATACGGCAAAGATGAGATTGTCCTGATGGTGAAGGACCCCTACTGGCTTTATGCCTACTGGGAGTTAAGCGATGCCAAAAAGGAAGAGCTTAAAAATCGCTTCGGCCTGAGCGCCTGGGAGAAATCCCGCCCCCTACTGCGCATCTACGATCTGACTAATAATCCCTATGATTTTCTTCACGCTCCCTTTTTTGAAATTGCCATAACGGAAATGGCCGACAACTGGTACATTCATACAGGTAAGCCCTGCAGCACCTTTTGTGTCGACTTGGGGCGGTGGTTTCCGGAACACGGCTTTGTCACCATAGCCCGCTCCAATATAGTCACCACTCCGGCCGACAGACCCAGCGAAGTTATCGATCCCCTCTGGCCGCCCCTGGAAGCCTGCTGGCAGGCCGTCGAGGGTTATGGCAAGGCAAAGGGTATCAGTTCTTCCCTGCTGGTAAAACCTGAGGAATAAGGGCGGGGATTATATAAAACCCGTCCTTAAATCATTACATAAGTACCTTATGAAAGGAAGGACTTTATGCCCCGTGGCTATGTCGCCCTGGTTTTACATGCCCATCTGCCTTATGTCCGGGATACAGAAGACGACTTTTCCCTGGCCGAAAAGTGGTTCCACGAGGCCATGACGGAAACGTATATCCCCTTGCTCCATGTGTGCCGGCGGTTGAACCGGGACGGGGTGCCGTATAAGTTGACCTTGTCCTTAAGTCCGCCGTTGACGGCCATGATGGCCGATTCATTGGTTCAGGAACATTACCGCCGTTACCTGGAGCGCTTGCGGGAGCTGGCCGCCCGTGAGGTATGGCGCACCAGGAACGATCCTAGTTTCCACCTGGTTGCCCGCATGTATCAAAATCTCTTTGAAGACATCTATCGTACTTACCTGGCCTACGGTGGCGACCTGATCAAGGCCTTCCGGGAACTCCAGGACAGCGGCAATGTAGAAATAATCACCTGCGCCGCCACCCACGGTTATCTCCCCTTGATCGGTTTGCAGCGAGAAGTGGTCCGGGCCCAGGTGGAGGTGGCCGTTAACAATCACCGCCGCCACTTCGGCCGCCCGCCGGCGGGCCTGTGGCTGCCCGAATGCGCCTATAATCCGGGAGATGACGCTATATTAAGGGATTACGGCATTAAATATTTCTTTGTCGACGCCCACGGCCTCCTCTACGCCACACCGCGGCCGCGCTACAGCATTTTTGCCCCGGTCTACACCCCAGCGGGCGTGGCTGCCTTCGGCCGCGACCTGGAATCCTCGGAACAGGTGTGGAGCGCCCAGGAAGGCTACCCCGGCGACTTCGATTACCGGGAGTTCTACCGGGATATCGGCTACGACCTGGATTACGAGTATATCAAACCTTACATTCATCCTTCCGGCCTGCGGGTGGATACCGGCATGAAATACTACCGCATCACCGGCAAATCCAACTATAAAGAGCCTTACGTACCAGAATGGGCAAGCTTCAAGGCCCATACCCATGCCGGCAACTTCCTTTTTAATCGCGAACACCAGATTAAATATTTATCCGAATATATGGACCGGCCGCCGATAGTTGTCTGTCCCTATGACGCCGAGCTCTTCGGGCACTGGTGGTTTGAGGGACCCCAATTTTTAGAATCCCTTTTCCGCCAGGTCGCCGGTCTCGCCCACCAACCCTTTATCTTCATCACCCCGAGCGAGTACCTGGAACGGTTCCCCGTTAACCAGCCGGCCACGCCCTGTATGTCCAGTTGGGGCAATAACGGTTACAACGAGGTGTGGCTGGAAGGGTCCAACGACTGGATTTACCGTCATCTCCACCATGCCGCCGACGAAATGATCCGCCTGGCCAACCGGTACCACGAAGCCGCTGGCCTGCTGCTCCGCGCCTTAAATCAGGCCGCCCGGGAATTACTGGTCGCCCAGAGTAGCGACTGGGCCTTCATTATGAAAACCGGCACCATGGTAGATTACGCCGTCCAGCGTACAAAAAGGCATCTGTTGAATTTCTGGGAGCTTGCCCAGGCAATAAAAAATAATGACCTGGACCAGGATAAAATCCAGGCCTTGGAGGAGGCCAACAATATTTTCCCCGATATAAATTACCGAGTTTTTGCCAGCAGATAATCAGCTAGCCGCGTTTAAGGGCACCTGGGCCGCCAAAGCAAGTTGCAGGCGTCTTTCTACCTCCGGCCAGTTGACCAACTGCCACCAGGCCTTGACATAATCGGCGCGCCGGTTCTGATAATCCAGGTAATAGGCGTGTTCCCACACATCAAGCACCAGGATGGGAATGCCGCCCCACTGGGTCAAATCCTGGTGCTTTTCCGCCGTCAAAATTTCCAGGCGGCTCCAGGCCGGTTGCCAGATCAGAATCGCCCAGCCGGAGCCTTCCACATCAATAGCCGCCTTTTCGAATTGTTCCTTGAAGGCCCTCATGCTGGCAAAATAATTAGTTATTTTCTCTAGCAGTAAACCACTTGGGCCACCTTTCCCCCAGGGGGTCATCACCGTCCAGTAGATGCTGTGCAGAATATGACCCGAACCGTGAAAAGCCAGCTCCCGCTCCCAGTGCTTCACCAGGGCAAAATCGCCTTGCTGGCGCGCTTCAATAAGCTTTAACTCCGCTTTATTGAGGCCCTCGACATAAGCCAGATGATGGCGGTCATGGTGGAGGCGCAGTTGCCTTTCGCTGATTAAAGGTTCTAAAGCATCATACGGGTAAGGCAGGGGCGGCAACTGGTGCCCGCCCGGAGGAACCGCCGGCCATGATGGCCAGAAATTCAGCATTTCGGCCATGCCCATTCCTCCCGGATCTCATTTCCTTATATTCTATGCATTCCCTCTAACGGACGGTTATCAAATACAAAGCTCTGCTCCTCTGCCAGGAAGTGGTCCTCCCATCCTGCCCGGCATAAGCCCCCTTCCCCTTTTTGCCGGTTGACATGGCAATAGTGGGGACAAACAGTTTAGGATTGCGGCGGCCAGCAGGTTATTATTTCTACCGACTCCTCACGTAAATTCTCAATACGATAGGAAACCAGGGCGGGAATAAAAAAGTAATCGCCGCGCTGAATAATAATCGTTGAGGCGTCAGCCGTTGCTTTCTCAGCCACCAGCCGCCCTTTTCCCTTAATGACTATCATATAATGGAAGGTACTATGGCCTTCAACCTCCCAATAAGATTCCACCTCGAGATAGCGTAGCGCAAAACAAGGGGTATCGGTATAACTGATTAACCATTGCTCCCGGCCTTGACCCGGCCGTTCTTTAATAAGGCGTGGTTTTAATTTGTATTTTCGCAGCGTTTCATCGACAGTCAATGGTTCAAAGCGGTAACATTCCAGGGATTGTTCCAATGTCAAGCCCTGGTAGGCGACTTCGTCGGTCATTACAATCTCACCAACATTTTTCTCGGCGCGAATAGTAATGTCCGTAGGCTCCTGGATTTCCAGGATTAAATTTCCCGGTCCAATGGCATGGGGTACCCCCGCTTCGATGAGATAAACATCGCCTGCCTGTACCGGCAGGCGATGCAGGCATTGCTCCAGGGCCGGTGAATTATTTCCCCGTACCGCTGCGACAAAATGTTCCCAGGAGACACCTTCGCGAAAGCCAAAAAGAATATAGGGGGGCGAACTATTAATCTCCCTGGTCGCCAGGACCAACCATGCTTCCGTTTTACCAAAGGGTGAATTAAAAAACTTCTGCGCCAGGCCCTTATCGGGATGGACTTGTATGGGGAGCCGCATTGCCGCGTCCAAAAGTTTAATTAAAATACCCGGATTGGGACCATATTTACGGTAATGCTCTTCCCCCAACAAGGCCGCCGGCGCCTGTTCCAGAAGACGCTTTAAGCTGGATCTTTCTCCCCCCGGCGTGATAATATAGCTTAACCCCTCGGTTCCCTGTCGGTCATGGCCAAGGTTACGAGCCAGAACAGTGGAACCGATCCAGTCTTCCGGAAAATGTCCGTCGGCCGGCCCCGGTTTGCCTAAAAATCGATCCAATAGCCGGCCGCCGGTGTACATCCGCCAGACCCGGTTTTCTGCCAGCCTTAAAGGCTGCTTCTTAAGCATCTTGCCCTTACCTCTCCAGAATAAGGGGTCGACTGACCTCTTGGTGTCCAATCATTATCTTTTCTACCGGCCACCATCCCGGCACTGAGGTTAAAAACTCCAGGCCACCTCCGCCCTTCACCAATACCGTGTCTTCACATTTGGTGCCCTGGACGGTAGGATTCCAGGCCAGCATCTGGTCGGGCTGGATGGTTTCTTCGTCTCCTTCCCCGGCCCGGTATTCCCGGGGCGCATAGCCAATGGCTCCTCCCTGGTGATGGCGCCGCCACTCGTCCGGGAAACCGGCGTTCGCATAAGCCTCCCGGCCCCGGTCAAAAATGAACCGGCTGCCGGTACCGGCTTTGCTGGCCTGCAAGAAGGCTGCTTCTACCTTCAGGGCCGCGTCATATAGACGGCGCAAATGATCTGGGAGCCGGCCAAAATAGACCGACCTCGTCAAAGCCAGGTGTAGACCGCCCTTTTCGCCCACCAGGCCGATAACGGCATATTTGTCCAGCTTTTTGTCCGTTGGTACAGGATGGCGGTGCTTGAAGGCACGTTCATCAGTACCTACCAGCAATACAGCCGGCCGTATACCATACTTGATGAGACGGTAAGATAGCTCGGCCTGGATCTCCCATTCTGTCATCCCCGGGCTTATATTAACGCAGGTGGCGGCCAGTTCCCGGGAACAAATGGCCCCTATTTCCCTGGCCCGGGCAATCTCCTCTTCTGTCAGGCTATAGCGGAGCCGGTTGAGATCGGCGCCCAGCACCGGCCAGTCGCCCATGGGTATATCGCTGCCGATCCTGCGGCTACCGACGAGGTCCGCAATGGCCTTTTCCCTGCTTTCATACCATTCATAGGTCCAGGGCTCAAAAGCCAGGTCGGGCACCTGCTCCTCCAGGAAACGCTCGATTTCATTTTTAGGGGCTACTATATACTTCCTGTCGCCCAGGATCACCAGGGCGGCGGCGCCCGTTTCCGACCCGGTCACGACACGGTTATTGCCGCCGGCTGTAAACCAGGAAAAATTGACGGCCCGGGAAAGGCAAAGACCATCCAGGCCCATCCTGGCCAATAATTCCCTGATACGCTGTTCTTTTTTAGCTACTTCATTTTGCTTGTTTGTCATTTTTCCACGCTCCTGCAAGCTTAATATCCATTTCGCTCTCTATAGTCGCAGTATGACGCATCTTCCATCAGAAATATAAAGGGAGCTATTCTGTAAGTTGCTATTCAAGCTGTGTATGGTTTATATCTACCCAGCCGCCTTTTTCGCCGGAAACCAGGGCAGCTTCTATCACTTCCTGGCAGCGGAAACCGTCGGCAAAGGTTGCCCCCCATGGAGCTACATCTGCCCCGGTTGCGATGCAGCGCAGGAAATGTTCAAGCATATGGATATGATAGTGCTCCCAACCTAGCCCGTGACCCCTGGGCCACCAGTAACGGGCATAATCATGGGCCTCGGGTTCGGTTACATGGATGGTACGCATCCCCTGGAGGTGTAAGGGATCGCTCTTGGTATAGAACTGCAGCTCATTCCCCCGTGAAAGTTCAAAGGCCAGTCCCCCCTCGCTGCCGTGGATTTCAATGCGCCACACGGTTTTATAACCGGTGGCCACCTTGCTGGCTTCCAGGGTGGCCATGGCGCCATTGGTCAGTTTGAGCCACAGCATTGAGGCGTCTTCAACATCTACCGGGCAATTATCCCCGTTGGGACCGGGCCTTTGGGAAATAAAAGTATGGTTCCAGGCCATGACCGCATTAATTTCTGTCTGCAAGAGAAAGCGCAAGATATCTATGGCGTGGGAATTTAAATCTCCCAGCACGCCGGAGCCGGCTCGTTCTTTATTCAGGCGCCAAAAAAAGGGAGCCGTCGGATCGGACAGGCGGTCGAGCAGGTAAGCAGAACGAAAGTGATATATTCTCCCCAAACACCCTTCAGCAATAATCCGCCGCGCCAGGCGGAGGGCAGGAACGAAGCGGTAATTAAAGGCCACCAGGTGTTTCGTACCTTTCTCTTCTGCTTCCCTGGCCGCCCGGTACATCCTCCAGGCTTCAGCCAGGTTTAAGGCCATGGGTTTTTCGACGATGACGTGCTTGCCGGCTTTAAGGGCGGCAATGCAGGGCTCACAGTGAATATCATTGGAGCCGGTATTATCGAAGATTTGTATCCTATCGTCGGCAATCATTTCCCGCCAGTCGGTGGTCCATTTTTGATACCTGTAGCGGGCGGCGGTCTCCCGGACATTGGCCTTATCGCGGCCGCAGATAGCCACCAGCTCCGGTTCCACCGGAAAGGGGTAAAAAATATAGGGTATCTTTTTAAATGCGTTGGTATGGGCTTTACCCATAAAACCGTATCCCAACATACCAATACCAAATTTAACTGGCATCATCGCCCTTCCTCCCGTCAGTATTTGGAACCGGATCTGCTCGGCCGGCGCAAACCCGCCACAAACCCGAAAATAACTATAAGCCAGGAAAAGATATTATAAGGTGTAGTTTGAAAGGCCCCAACCCCCAGGGTACCAAGAACGATAAAATTTAAATTCGTCCAGGGTACCAGGGCAGCTACAGCAAAGGAACCTTCCACCAGGTCACGGGAAAGGTGCTCCGGCCCGTAGCCCGCCTCCTTGTACCGTTCTTTGAGCCACAGGGAAGGCACCAGTACCGCCGGGATTATGGCGCAGGTTAGGATCGACATTAAAACGCCCAGCAAAGTACCGGTAGCGCATATCCTGCCTCTTAGCAACTTCACGTTAGCCAGTTTTCCCAACAACAACTCCAGCACCCCTATGTGCTGTAATACGGTGGCCCAGGCCGAAGCCAGGAGAATTAACTCAATAATATTACCGAAACCGATTATACCGCCTTTATTGAGCATAGCAGCCAATTGGTTACCGGCAGGAACGGTATAGCCGTTACTCATAAATCTAATTACATCCCTAAAATTTACTCTCTGAAAAAGCATGGATATTGCTGCTGATAACAATAAATTTATTCCCAATGCCGGTACCAACGGCACCCGCAAAATGATCAAGAGAAACAGCAAGACCACAGGCGTAAACAACAAGGGGCTGATGACAAAAAGTTTTTCCAGCTCGGTCAATAATCCTGTCGTTGCTAAATCGTTCGTCTTTCCCGTCTGGAAAATGCCGTATACGCCGTAAAACAACATGCTGATAACCAGGGCCGGTACCACCCGGCGGGCAAACAGTTTTACCAGCTCAGGCAAACTGCCACCATTGGCACTGATAGCCATTGCCGAAAGGTCGCTTAAAGGCGAAACAATGTGTCCCGCTATACCCCCGGTCGTAACTGCCCCGGCAGTGATGGGTACAGGTATCCCCAGACCATAGCCAATAGCCAGCAAGGCCATCCCTATAGTTCCGAAGGCACCAGCATCGGATCCGGTGGCCAGGGCCATCAAAAAGGTTAACAGGCATGCTTCCGCCAGGAAAAACCGTGGCGACAACCATTGGAGGCCATAGTATATAAAGGTGGGGATAATACCCGCCGCGATCCAAATGCCAATGGTGGCGCCAATTAAGATAACGATCAATAAGGCAAAGCAACACTGGCCCATGCCCTGTAAGGCAGCCTGCTCGATTTCCGGCCACCTGTAGCCGCAACGCCGGCCAACAACACCGGCTAAAAAAATACCTAACAAAAAGGGAATTTGTAACGGCAAGCCCATAAGGCTTGCCGTTATTAACGCTAATATCGCCGGTATCGTGGCTCCCAGTGCTGCCGGAAGACTCACTTCTCTTTTTGTGGTTCCTACCATGAACTTTTCAGCCCTTAAATCTCAACTATCTCTAATTCTAAAAGTCGGGCAAACTCCCGCATTTCTTTTGTAAAATCGCCATAGGTTAAAACATAATGATGTTCAAATCCTTTATTAATAAGTGTGTCCAAGGCCTGACTTACTGGCGTTTCTAGACGCACAGGTAAAGTATTACCACTAAATAACAACGGCGCCTGAAGACCCGTTCCTTTGCCTAACAATAACCTCAGCTTGCCATTCTTGTCGGGGCTCAGCCGGCTGATGGTTACTTGCCCTTCCCGTAAAGGGAAATACAGGGATAGCGGGATCTTGCGATTTGGATGTACTCCAGCTGTAGCCCTAGCATTGGTGGCAATTAAAGACCGGGGTGCCGCTCCGCAGTGCCAAAAGGTCAATTCATTCTTTTCTTCGTCCCCAATTACCAGGTCTGCCAAGAAAATGGCTTGACCCGACCAATACTGCCCCAAGAGCATGGTCGCAGCACCGTTAACATCGGCTTCACAGGCGGCTACTATTCCGTCATCATTCAGTTTTCCAAGAGAAAAACAAGCCGCCCCTCCATAAGTAACCATAAAATCGGGCCAGCATTCTACCGCTACGGCATCGAGGGATTTGTCAGCTACTATTTTCTTCAAAGCCAGGTACGCGCGCAGGGATTTTTGCGCTGCCACGGCGTCAACTTGATCGTAGCCTGCCAAGCCGACAGTCAAGGCGGGTTCATCAATCAGGTTTATTTCATTAGCAAGGCTAAAAACTTCCGCAAGGGAAATGTATTCTACAGCCACTCCTAAAGTACTGTATAAATCCAGTTCGTTGAAATTAGAGGTATAATACCCTGGCGGGCGGTGGCCCACC
Source organism: Moorella humiferrea (assembly GCF_039233145.1). NCBI lineage: Bacteria > Bacillati > Bacillota > Clostridia > Neomoorellales > Neomoorellaceae > Neomoorella > Neomoorella humiferrea. Next base: position 2,020,037 of record NZ_CP136419.1, read on the forward strand.
AGACCGATACGCTTGCCCTTAAGCCATTTCATGGCACCGGCGGCCCTAATAAAGGCCAGGACTTCCTGTTCTACTTTGGGTGAGCCCGGGTTACCATAAACTCCCTTGAACTTCTTCCCGGCAGCATTTAATGCATGGGCACCTAAATTCAGCCCGCAGAAAGAGTTTAGACGCAAGCGCTCGCCGGTAGGTTCTTCTTTTACGGCCCAGATTAGTAAAGGTAAATCAACGTTTCCGGCCAGGTTAAGGATTAAGGAGGCATCGGTAAAAGTTCCCTGAACGGCAATGATGGCCGTCAGGTCCATTTCCTTGAGTTTCCGAGCTGCAGCGATTGCTTCCTGGGGTATGGTTACCGGCGCCTCGATGGTTTCCGCAGCAATTCCTGCTTCCTGTAAAGTTTTTTTAACACCCACGAAAAATTCATTGGCCAGCGGCATGTCAAAAAACGGCCGGCCCAGCATTACCAAACCTACTTTTGGAGCTATTCTAACCAATGAGCAACACCCTTTCGCCTTAAACCTTTAATTTTAACTTTAATAAACTCCATATTCCTGTAGGGCTTCCCACATAGCCATGATGTTTTCCGGCGGAACATCCGGTTGAATATTGTGTACCGTATTGAAGATAAAACCGCCACCCGGTGCAAGATCATCAATTCGCCGGCGAACTTCATCTTTTATTTCTTCCGGTTTACCATGGGGAAGAATTGTTTGCGTTTCAATACCTCCACCCCAGAAGCAAACATCCTTACCAAATTCCCGTTTTAGCTTAGCCGTATCATCCATCCCTGCTGCACTTAATTGAATAGGATTTAAAATATCGATCCCTACTTCAATAAAATCAGGTATCAATTCTCTTATTGCCCCGCAGGAATGAAAGAATATCTTAACCGGCGCCAAGCTTTTTATAAAGCCATATAAATCTTTTTGCCTGGGCTTAACGTATTTTCGATACAGGTCTGGTGATATAAGCAAGGAGTATTGGGTACCCAGGTCTTCACCTTGCTGGACAATATCAATATAGCCGCCGCATTTTGTTAACATGTTGTACCAGTACTGCTTTTTATTTTCAATAATCTTATCCATCACCGCGCATACCATATCAGGATTAAGAATTAAACCCATTAAAAACTTTTCCATCCCAAGTAAACGGGCGGCAGTTTCCGTAAACCCAGGGCAAATGTCCTGGGCTACTATGGCACATCCCGTTTTTTCGGCTATAACCTTTAGTTCCTCAGCTAATCCTTGATACCGTTCCGGTTCATTAAAATCGGGCCAAGGAAATTCTTCAACATCTTGCACTATCTCCACATGTTTTAAGGGGTTAGACATGGCATCATAATAAAAGCCATTTACTTTAGGCATTTGCCATAAAACTTGCCACTCATCATTAAAACTAAAATAATTTCCGTCCTCGGTTATTGAGGTAGGCGGCAGGCGTCGCGTTATTGGACGTGTATCTATTCTTAAACAATTGACTACGTCGTCTTCTACCAACGCCAGTTGTTGAATTGGATCATATAACTTGCCAGAACCAACTTGCAAACCTAAATGCTGTCGTAAACGCTGGTAAGCAAGGATATGAATACCCGTAACCCCTGATGAACCCAGATCAAAGGGTACCCGATCGGGTTCTTTATGATTAAGGGCCGTTAAGACCCTTTCTCTCCCTGTCACTCTTTATTTCCTCCTCTTTGCTTTACCCTTTGACGGCGCCGCCGGTAAGGCCTTCAACTAGATAACGTTGCAGTAAGACAAAGAGAATAAGGACTGGTAGGGTGGTGATAAAAGAGGCAGCCATCATGCCACTCCAGTCATGCTTAAATTGCCCGGTAAAAGCTAAAACCATCCCTGCCGGTAGAGTTTTCATCATTATATCGTTGGTAAGGGTCAAAGGAAACAGCAGGTTATTCCAGGCGTCTAAAAAGGCAAAAATACCTGTCGCTACTATTCCGGGAATCGTCAAGGGAAGAACGACTGTCCACATGGCTTTTAGCCTACTGCAACCATCTACCATGGCAGCCTGTTCGATTTCTACCGGCACTGAATCGATAAAACCTTTAATCATCCAGATTCCAAAGGGAAGGGCAAAGGATGTAAAGGCAATTACCATTCCCGTATACGTATTAAGAAGGTGCGCCTTGACATATAAGAGATATAAAGGAGCCAGCATAACGACCAGGGGAAACATTTGCGTTACCAAAACACTCACCAAAATCTGGTCCCGAAAACGAAATTTAAGCCTTGACAAGGCATAACCTGCTAAAGTTGCAAGGACAATGGTAATCAAAACGGTTAATAAAGCCGTTATCAGGCTGTTGAAGAAAAACCTTCCTATCGGCGATATGCCGGTAGTTAAGGCAGTATAGTTCTCCAAGGTCGGTTTTAAAGGCCAGAAATCTGGTGGCACTTTAAAGACATCCATGTTGGTTTTTAATGACGTTACCAGCATCCAGTAAATCGGGAAAAGCGACCAACCTAAGATAACTATTACCGTTCCCCATACACTTAATGTCCAGCCTAAAGAAAAGCGACGCCGAAACATGAACTTATCCTCCCGCGTTAACTTAATATTTACCCATGTACTTGTTTATAAAGCATCTTTACATAAATCATAGATACAATCAATAAAACTGCACACCAAACGATACCTACCGCTGAGGCATAACCAAGATTAAACTGTTCAAAAGCCAGACGATAAATATAGATAACTAAGGTAGTTGTTGAAAAAACGGGTCCTCCCCCTGTCATTGTGTAGATGATCGGGAAGTTGTTGAAATTGCGAATTACCATTAGCAGGCTTGTAATTACCAGGATCCCCCTTAAATAAGGCAAGGTTACATGAATAAATTCCTGCCAACGGCTCGCTCCTTCTACAATGGCGGCTTCTTTGACATCCATAGGAATTGCCTTCAAACCTGCTGTAAACATTAAGATATAAAAGGGTACTTGGTTCCAGATGTTGGCCACGATGACAGCGATCATCGCCAAATGTTCATCCATTAGCCAAGGGAGAAATTCCTTAATAATGCCGGCGTGTTTGAGAATAACATTGGCTATCCCGACTTCAACATCAAAAATTAACATAAAGAGAAAACCAACTACAACTCCGGGAATAATCCATGGCACCAATACCACACCGCGAAGGCCGGCAAATCGCTCTGGCAGCTGATCAATGGCAATGGCTCCGATTAAACCGATCACTAAACTTACAACAACTGAAACCCCCGTAAAGATCAGTGTATTTTTAAAGGCTAACCAGAAGGTATCATCATGCAGCATATTTTTGTAATTTGTTAGTAGATTAAATTCTATTTCGTTCGGTTTAGTCAACTCATAATGAAAAAGGGAAAGAAAGGATGAACTAATTAGTGGATAAAGGATGACTATACTTAAAACAAAAATAGCTGGAAATACTAAAAGGAAGGGGAGAGGCAAGCGGAGCCATCCCCGCTTGCCTTCTTCTTCGTTTAATTCTTTACCAATTTTCTTATTTACCATTAATGATACCCTCCAGCTTTGTTTGGACGTTATTTAATATCTCAGGAATTGGCTTATTAGTAGTAATTACCTCTTGCATACCTGCCATGACTACTGTTGCTATTTTAGAATAATTAGGTCCGTATGGTAACCTTACTTCCGCCGGAACAATTTTTTCGATAAAGGCTTTTCTGGCCGGGTCACTAAACTCTTTTGGGAATCTTTGTACCGCACTTTGAACGGTTGGTAAAAACCCTAACGGTATAACATAAGTTTTTATTGAAAAATCGCTTCGTGCCAAGAATTCGGCAAACTTAGCCGCGGCTTCCTTATGCTTGGAAGCTTTGAATATGGCCAAATTATGATCGTCAGGTGCAGAATAAGGCTTTTTGTCGGCACCTACAGGTAAGGTCGTTACTCCCCAGGTTTCATAGAATTTTTCATCGGTGATTGATTTATCAAAGCTCTGGACTATTCCTTTAAAGGATGGGCCATCAAAGCCAAATACTAAACGATTCTGGGCTGCCAGGGGCCGGAATTCACCAAATTTTTTACCCGGCAGGGTATAACCCTTCTGTACCAGCATGCGTAACCACTCAGCATAGGGTCCCATTTTATTAGCCTGGACTTTATCACCATCAACGGGTACTGTGCCGAAGGCACTCATAAATGACCATTCGTGGGATAGTCCCAATGTGCGAATTGTTGTATCGATTTGGAGCGGAACAACATCGTTAGGTAACTTTTGTTTTATTATTTCCATAGCTTTTGTAAGCTCATCTATTGTCTGCGGCGGATTATTTGGATCCAATCCAGCCTGCTGCAAAAGCTTCTTATTATACCAGAAGCCAAGGGGATGGCCTACCCAAGGTATAAGATAATGTTTTCCCTCATACATACCAAAATCATATAGTTTTTTATTTACATCATCTAAGAATTCCTTGGAAAGCAAATTGTCATTTGGCTCCAAAGCTCCCATTGCGGCAAGACTTATCCCTACGTCAAAGTGTACTTGGGCAATATCAGGTGCATTCCCACCAGTGGTCATAATAGTTAGCTGATTTAATTGTTCCCCCACAGGTATTGGTACATTCTTAACTTTAATTCCAGGATTTTGTTTTTCAAATTCTTTTATTACATCCAACATTTGTTGTTTAGTTGCTTCTTCCGCCGTAGCCCAATTAACGAAGGTGATTTCTACCGTGCCTTGGGAATCACTACTTTTTTGCCCTGAACTCCCACCGCCGCATGCCGTAAGAATCATAGCAACTAATACCAGCACCAGCGTCAAAGGGACCCATTTCTTTTTTAGCATCACTTAATATTGACCTCCTAATTAATTCTTTCCTTAAATTTACTGGCCAACGCTAAAATCAATAATACATTTGCCACTCTGCGCGTCAAATAAATGTAAATTGCCTTGCCAAGCTTTAACTTTAATAGCCGCCCCCATTTGCGGAGCTTTCTCAAAGCCGCTCGTTTTAATAACAACCTCCTCTTTACCTGACGTTCTAGCGTGAATTATTGTTTCTGATCCTATATTCTCCACCACCTCCACTTCGCAGGGGATGCAAGCCCCCTTATCATCATTATTTACTATGGTCAAACTTTCGGGACGAATGCCTAAGATAACTTCTTGGCTTGCCATTATAGGCACCTTTGTAGTCGGTAGGTTCAGAGTAAATCCCTGGGTCTTAAACAAAACTTTGCCGTTCTGTTGTTCAATCACACCCTTTAAAAAATTCATCGGCGGCGATCCTATAAACCCGGCTACAAAGATATTGCCCGGATTATTATAAATTTCCTTTGGCGTCCCGACTTGTTGGACAATCCCGTCCTTCATGACAACAATCCGCATGCCCATGGTCATGGCTTCGGTCTGATCATGGGTTACATAAACAACTGTTGTTTTTAGCCGCTGGTGAAGCTTTATTAACTCGGCCCTCATCTGCACCCGCAGCTTGGCATCGAGGTTACTCAGCGGCTCATCCATAAGAAACACCTGGGGATGGCGGACGATGGCTCGACCAAGGGCTACCCGTTGCCGCTGGCCGCCGGAAAGCTGCTTGGGATATCTGTCTAAAAGGTGGGCTATACCTAAAATCTCAGCCGCTTCTTTGACGCGGACTTCGATTTCTTGTTTTGGTACTTTACGTAGCCGCAGGCCGAAGGCCATATTATCGAAAACTTTCATATGGGGATAAAGAGCGTAGTTCTGAAAAACCATAGCAATATCCCGATCTTTGGGTTCCAGATGGGTTACCTTACGTTCGCCGATGTAAATATCTCCTTCTGTTGGTGTTTCCAGGCCGGCAATCATACGCAGGGTGGTACTTTTACCACATCCGGAAGGGCCTACGAGGACTAAAAATTCCCCGTCTTTAATTTCTAAATCGGTTTTGGCGACCGCCGTGGTGTTGCCGAATACCTTAGTTACTCCTACAAGTCTGACTTCAGCCAAGGTAAGTCCTCCCTCCACAGACAACACACGAAGATTTATTGGTGGCTCTTAAATCAGCCGGCCATAAAACCGGTTCGATTTCTCCTACAAGTGGTTTTATCCATTCTACAAATTCCGGGGTTACCCGTTTATTAACCCGGTCGTAGTAGTTCAAAGGTAATTGTTTTTCTATCCCGGCTACCCGTTCCAGGGGAGTAAAACCGGTTTCCGAGTAATCCCCTTGCCTGACGAGGGTTACCATTTGCCCTCCTCCTTCCGCAACGGCCAGCCGTACGGCCGCCCGACCCACGCGGTAGGCTTCCTCCTCATCAACCGGCGATACGCAGGCGGCAAAACTTCTCTGATTCATTCCCAGGATCTGTGCCCGAGCCCGCACTCCGAGCCTTTCGTTAACCAGCCGCGCCAAGTATTCGGCCGCCCCCGTCCGTACCGCATGACATCCCGAATCGCTCATGCCGGCAAAAGGTATGTCACCCATAGGTTCTCCCTTTTTATTTCGTAATCCCTCACCGATGACAGCCAATACATAACCTTGTTTTTTATATACCTTTTCAATATGAGCGATAAATTCGTCTTCATCAATAGGTACTTCCGGGATGAAGAGGGGATTAATGGTCGCGGTGGGGTCTGTGGCCAGAAATGAAGCGGCGGCAAGCCAACCAACCATACGGCCCATAGTTTCGATGATCCGCACTTGTTCAAAACGCCGCATGGCCTGCAGGTCCAAAACCTGGTCCCGCACCGACAGGGCGACATAACGAGCCGCACTGCCGTAACCGGGGGCATGGTCGGTTACCTCCAGGTCGTTATCAACGGTCTTTGGTACACCCACCACTTCTATCGCCACATTTTCCTGGCGACACATATCTTGCATTCGCAGGCAAGTATCCATGGTGCCGTTACCGCCAATAAATAGAAAATAATGGCAATCATTGGCTTTTAAAAATTTAATAACTTTAAGTATATCTTCATCTGTAAGAGGATATCGGCTTCCGCCCAGGATAGCCGCCGGTGTATGCCGCAGTTTATCCAGCTCATCCCTTCTTAGATTGCTAAGCTCGACGAATTCACCCCTTAAAGCACCTTCCAGGCCATGGAACAGCCCGTATACCCGCCCCACCTGCGGCTGGTACCCGGCCTCGGCGACGATCCCTGCCAAGGTGCTGTTAATTACCGACGTAGGGCCACCTGATTGGGCTACAAACAACGACTTCTGCTTCATATTAAATTACCACTCACTCCGTCTATTTTAATAATGGGAAGCAATGAAAACGGTAAAGAGCTTAAATTTTACGGCAGCAAGACACCTTCGAAGTTATTATTGGACGGGTACAAAAAGACGCGGTACTTATAGCGGTCGGCCCGGTAAATGTTGATGGAAAGCTCAACAGGGCGGTCACCGGCATAGGCGAGGCGTTCCATGACAAGTACAGGGAATCCTACCCTTACGTCCAGCAGTTGGGCTTCCTTTTTGCGGGCCACACTGGCGGCAATGGTCTGCTCGGCCCTGGTGAGGGTCAGGCCCAATTCCCTGGTTGCAATTTCATATAGCGCTTCTTTACCCAGGTCGAATTCGGCCATACGCCGGCCGTATTCATAGGGCCAGTAACTGCGCAAATAAACCACGGGTTTACCGTTTAATTTCTGGAGCCTTTCCACCAGGAACATCTTCTGGTTGCCAAAAACACTAAGGCCCGGCGTCTTTTCCAGTTCTCGCGGGGTAATTTCTACCGGACGGAGATCAAGAACGTCGGCGCTTGGAGTGAAACCGTGGCGGCGCATTTCTTCAAAAAATCCCGTCAGCCGGCCTAGGGTCTCTTCAACGTGTTCCTTTTTTACGAAGGTACCCTTTCCAGGTTTGCGCTCCAGCCATCCTTCCTGCACCAGCTGGGCAACCGCCCGGCGGACGGTGGTGCTGCTCACGCCGTACTTCTCCATCAATTCTTTATCGGTGGGAAAAAGATCGCCTACGCTCCATCTGCCATTTTTAATGGCTTCGCGCAGGTCGTTGGTAATCTGATAATGTAGCGGTAGGGGTTCGTTTTTATTGAAAACCATTTAAGAGTTTCCCCAATCACTTTGTAATATTATATATTTGCGTCTTTACACTTTAATTATATTTTGTTAGTATTATTTCGTCAAGTGAATTTTTAACGGGAGGTTAAAAAAATGTTAACATCAGCCACTGAGTTATTAAACCGCGCCCAAAGGGGAAACTATGCCGTTGCCGCCTTTAATTTTCACAACCTGGAAATATTGCAGGCCATAATCGAAACCGCAGAAGCCGAAAAAGCCCCTGTTATCCTGCAAATTACACCTACTTATTTAGAGAAAATCGGGGCCGTTGCTGCAGCCGCCATGGCCCGGGGAGCGGCGACCGCCGCTAAAGTACCAGTTGCCCTACACTTGGACCACAGCGACAGTATTAAATGGGTTATCTGGGCACTGACCCACGGCTTTACCTCGGTTATGATTGATGCTTCTAAATTACCCCTGGCGGAAAATATCGAAATCTCGCGGCAGGTGGCCGAAGCCGCCCATGCCGTCGGCGCTACCGCCGAGGCTGAGCTGGGGCATATCGGCGGGGTGGAGGATTCCGTCGATCGAGGTAGCAAAAACGCCGGCCTCGCCGATCCTGATGAAGCGGTACGGTTGGTGCAGGAAAGCGGGATCGACGCCCTGGCCCCCGCTTTGGGAACGGCCCACGGTTTATATACTTCCGAGCCGAAAATCGATTTTGATCGCTTGAGAAAAATTCGGGAACGAGTTCCAATCCCCCTCGTCCTCCACGGCGGTTCAGGCATACCTGATAATATGATCCGGGAAGCCATCGCCGGTGGAATTAACAAAGTTAATATCGGTACGGAATTAAAAGTCGCTTGGGCAGTAGCTGTGGCAGAAGTGCTGACGGCTGGAGAAAAAGAGCCCTGGAAGATAGCGGTAAAGGTCCGTGAGGCCGTAGGGAAAGTGGTAAGGCAAAAAATATGGCTATGCGGGTGCGGTGGAAAAGGGTAAAAAGTGGAAATAAACACGGATTCACAGACGAGTGCGTAATAACTTAGCATAAAGTCTTGCCATATTTTTTATGGTGCATTATACTGGTACTAACCAGCATACCTGGAGGTGGAGGGTGGTCGATGAAAAAAATCTTCGTTAACCTTAAGCGTTTTGAGGTACCACGACGTCTAGGAGGTATATGCTCTTTCGATAATCCTAAAAAATGGATTGAATGGGTGTTAGAGAACATAGTAAAACACGGGTTAGGAAAACTACCCAATATAAGGGTTATCTGTCTTTTACCTGAAGCCCTTATTATCAGTGCTATAGAAAAACTGGCTTCCTACCCAACAGATGAAGTGCGAAATCTGCAGGTCGGCTGCCAGGGAGTATTCCGCGAAGACATCACCCCTGGTGGTAACTTCGGCGCCTTTACTACTAATCTGCCCGCAACTGCCGCCAAAAATCTTGGTTGTACCTGGACCATCATCGGCCATTCCGAAGAACGTAAGGATAAACTAGGAATAATAGAGCGTTACGATCCTTCCTGTTGCCATAATGAAAGGTCACAGGCAAAGGCAAGACAAATTGTAAGTGGAATTATAAACGAAGAGGTCTTGTGCGCCCTCAAGGCCGGACTTAATGTATTGCTCTGTGTAGGTGAAACCGAAGAAGAAAGAGGCTACGGACCCTTTGCTGAGCAAAAGCCGCGTATTGCAGCCGTCTTAAGGTCCCAGCTTGAAATGGGTTTACAAGGCATTGAAGGTGCAATCGGCCCCCAAGAGATTGTAATCGGCTACGAACCAGTCTGGGCTATAGGCCCGGGCAAGACACCGCCGGGGAAGGAGTATATAAGTTTTGTGTCGGCAACTATAAAATCCATAGTTAAAGAAAAGTTCAATTTCGAGCCGGCTGTTGTCTACGGCGGAGGTTTGAAAGAAGAAAACGCGAAAATGATCGCCGAAATTGACACGATAGATGGCGGGCTGGTGGCTTTAACCAGATTCACCGGTGACATCGCTTTTGAGCCGGAAGGGTTGAAAAATATCATTGCCAAATACGCTACAAAGAAAGGAGCTGTCCCCCTATGCAAGAAGTCCTGATAGAATACGGCGACGGCAAGATGCCCATTGAAGTGCCTGATACGGCAACCGTTTTCCAGGTCGGACGAGATAACGTGGACCCTCCGGAAGTGGACCCGTGGGAGGCCACTCGTAAAGCTCTGGCCAACCCCTTAGGAATGCCCCCCCTTCATCGCTTAGTTAAAAAAGGTAGCAAAGTAGTTATTGCTTTCCCCGATAGGGTCAAAGGAGGCGCCCACCCCAGGGCCCACCGGCGGGTATGTATCCCCATTATAGTTGAGGAACTGAAGAAGGCCGGCGTTGAAGATAAGGACATAAAGCTCATTTGCGCCATGGGTTTGCACCGGAAAAATACCAAAGAAGAACTCTACTGGTATCTCGGCCGGGAGATTGTCGATGCCTTCTGGCCGGACCGCCTGGTTATGCACGATGCCGAAGACCCAGAAGGTATCGTCGAATACGGCTACGACGAAATGGGTAACGTCGTCAATGTCAACCGTGAGGTGGCCGAAGCCGACCTGGCCATTATGATCGGGCACGTCCAGGGAAACCCCTACGGTGGCTACAGCGGCGGCTATAAGATGTGCGTCACCGGCATAACTACCTGGCGCTCCATCCGCTGCCACCACTGTCCGGACACCATGCACCGGGATGACTTCATCCCTGTCAATACTGAAAAAAGTTTAATGCGCCGGCAGTTCGATTCCATCGGTCAGGCCATTGAAAAGGGCATGGGGAAAAAATTTTTCTGTGTCGACGCCGTCACCGGTACCAATTCCCAAGTCCTAGGGGTTTATGCCGGTGCGGCTAAAGAGGTTCAGGAAGCCAGCTGGCAGCTGGCCGAACGTCGCACCAATGTTTACCTGGACATCAAAGACAAATTTGATATTATGGTGTTTGGTTTGCCCCGTACTTTTCACTATGGACCGGGTATGGGCACCAATCCGATACTTATGCTCCAAGCCATCGGCGCTAACTTAGCCCGTAATTATGACGTCTTTAATGATGGCGGGGTTATTATAGCGGCTTCCCTCTGCGACGGCTGGTTCAACGATGAGTGGTTCCCCTCTTATCGCAAGGTATTTCACAAACTCCAGGAAGTAGCCGATTTTGCCGAAGCAGTCCGTTTCGAGGATGAAATTGCCCATGATCCGGAGTATATATATAAATATCGTTACGCTTACGGCTATCATCCTTTCCATGCCCTTTCCATGGTTTCCATGGGAGGTGTAGCCTTAAAGCACACCAGTGCCATTTTTATTCCCGGCGCCAGAAAACCGGGTTATGCCCGGGCCATGGGTTGTATCCCCACCAATACCTTTGCCGATGCTTTAAAGCAGGCGGAAAAATATGTCGGTAAAAACCCCCGCATCCTGGTACTCCCGGAAACCTTCCTGAAGGTTGCGGTACATTTAAAACGAAAATAAACCCAGAACGGCCGGTGCCGCAAAGCCCAGTAGGATGATTGGAGGCTTCCCCGTGCTTTACCCCGGCAGTGCCAAACCCTTATACGAACAGCTGAAGGCCATCCTCAAACAAAAAATTGCCAGCGGCGAATTAAAGCCCGGGGAAGCCTTGCCTGGCGAAAGACAATTAATGGATATTTATGGAGTCAGTCGGGTTACCGTTAGGCAGGCAATTGGCGAGTTGGTGAGGGAAGGATTATTATACCGCCATCATGGGAAAGGAACCTTTGTCGCCCCTAAAAGAATCGAGCGACCCCTGGCCAGGCTCCTGGGCGTGGCCGAAGAGCTGGCCCTAGAAGGCTTGGAGGTCGCAATTAAGGTTATTAAAAGAGGTATGGAAGAACCCACATCCGAGATACGCCACGAACTCCGGCTTGCCGAAAAAGAGCCGGCCTTTTGCGTCACCCGCTTAATCAACGTTGCTGGTCAGCCTTTATTGCTGGATCACAGTTATTTCCCGCAATCCATTGGTCAGCTCCTGCAAAATCTCGACCTCTCCAAAGATCTCATTTACACCCATCTGGAGCTCTACGGATATAAGATCAGCAACGGCAGGCAGAGGATTAGCGCCGGTAGGGCTTCACGGGAAGACGCCCTCCATCTCCAATACAGGCAGGGATATCCGGTATTAGTCGTCAAACGTACCACCTATGTTGAAGGGGGATTACCCATAGGTTTTTTCCATGCCGTCTACCGGGGGGATCGTTATGAATATACCGTTATCCTGCAAAGACACCCCCACAGTTAAAAAAGAATTTGTGGGGAGGTTTGAAGTTTGATCAGTCTATCCCTCATTGTTTTAATTTTTATCAGTGCAGTTTTGGCAGGAATAGTAGGTGCTCTGCTGGGTTTGGGTGGTGGTATCGTCATTATTCCCACCCTTACCCTACTCCTTAACATCGACATCCGCTATGCCATCGGCGCCAGCATCGTCTCCGTCATCGCCACATCCAGCGGCGCGGCGGCGGCCTATATCCGCGATCGTATTACCAACATCCGTATCGGAATGTTTCTAGAAATGGCGACTACCACCGGAGCCATTACCGGTGCTTATTTAGGAGGATTGATTAGTCCCCGTTATCTTTATATTATTTTTGCCGTGGTCCTGGGATACTCCACCCTGGCCATGTTTAAACGGCGTAACCAGGAACTGCCGGAAGGAATTACGCCCCATCCCTTGGCCAAAAAGTTAAAATTAGAGGGGAGTTACTACGATCAGGTTCTAAAGCGCAAGGTTGAATACACATCAACGGGGGTATACGAAGGCTTCGGCATAATGTACGGCGCGGGGGTAATTTCCGGCCTGCTGGGTATCGGTAACGGCATCTTTAAAGTAATGGCCATGGATATGTTTATGAAACTGCCCATGAAGGTATCCACAGCCACCAGCAACTTCATGATCGGTGTCACCGCCGCCGCCAGCGCCGGTATATATTTCGCCAGGGGTAATATCCACCCCGCCATTGCCGCCCCGGTAGCCCTGGGAGTAGTTATCGGTGCCACCCTGGGTACACGCCTCATGGTCCGCTTGCGCAATACTACCTTGAGGAAAATTTTTGTGCCGGTGTTGTTATACGTTTCTCTGGAAATGCTGTTAAAAGGGCTGAGGGGGTAAGAATTAATTATGGAAAAAAACGAGAGCAAAGGTTTAACGCAAGAATCCCACGCCCTCGTTGTCGAGGATGTCATTAGCCGATCTTTGCGCTGGGGAGTAGTTATTAGTGCCATAATAATAGCCGTGGGTTTGGTAATTTACTTGCTCACCGGCGACAGCGGCTACCCCGCTGGCTTCTTCCCGACCAGCATACCGCAGGTACTAAAAGATGTGGTCTATTTTAAATCCTTTGCCATCATTGACCTGGGACTATTGCTGCTCATCGCCACTCCCATTTTCCGCGTCGCCGCTTCGATTATCGCCTTTCTCTTTGATGGTGACCGCCCCTATGTTTTAATTACTACTTATGTACTGGCTATGTTAATTTTAAGCTTATTGCTGGGAAAAGCGGAATAAACCCAAAAAGCGGGAGAACAACCCCGCTTCTATTGTCCCTCTCACTCCACAATCACCCCGCTTCCCGGTCGTGGACGATTACGGTCCAGCACCACACGGTATTTATAGCGGTCTGGACGGTAGGCGTTGATGGAAAGCTCTATCGGTCTACCCCGATCGTCGTAAGCCGTCCGCTCCATTATCAATAAAGGCGTCCCCACTTTTACCTTAAGGTATTCGGCTTCCCTCTTCCCTGCTTTACCAGCGGTAATAGTTTGTTCCGCCCTGTCCAAAACCAGACCCAATTTTTCTTCCACCAATTCATACAAACCGCGATGTTCCAGGTCCTCTTCCGCCAGGCGGCTTCCATATTCATACGGCCAGTAGCTGCGCAGGTAAGTTATGGGCTGCCCGTTCATTTGCTGGATTTTTTCTATTATATAAAGGGTTTCGTCACCGAAAACGCGGAGTTCCGGTACCCTTTGCCTTTCTTTGGCAGGGTCCTTTACCGGTCCGGTAAAAATAATGCGAGCACTGGGCTCGTATCCCCTGGCTTTCATCTCTTCAAAAAAGCCGGTTAGCCTACCCAGGGTTTCTTCCACCGGTTCCCGCTTGACGAAGGTCCCCTTACCCGGCCTTCGCTCGAGCAGGCCTTCATTCACCAGGGCCGCCACGGCCCGGCGTACGGTAATGCTGCTGACACCGTACTTCTCCATGAGCTGCTTGTCGGTGGGAAAAAGATCCCCTACCCGGTACTCGCCTTCCTTGATGGCTCGGCGCAAATCGGCGCTAATCTGGTAATGTAAGGGGATCGGTTTTGTGCGATCAATGCTCACAAAGCCCACCTGCAATTCCTGCGATTATTATAAAGTTATACATATAGACATTATACCCGTATTTTTATAGCCTGGCAACAGAAAAACTGCTTTCCGGCTACAAATGCTACTGCACTTTCGACAGGGGGCGCTACAGTAATGCCTGGCAGGGTAGGCGCAGCACTACCAACCTCTCCTCCGTCATTTCCCGGATAACGTAACGCGGACCTTCTTTGCCGGTGCCGCTTTCCTTGACGCCGCCGTAAGGCATGAGGTCGGCACGGAAGGCGGAAGAATCGTTAATGATCACGCTGCCATATTCCAGTTCCAGGACGCAGCGGGTGGCCACATCCAGAGAGTTGGTGAAGACCCCGGCCTGGAGGCCGTAACGGGAGTCGTTGGCCAGGGCGATGGCCTCATCAATGGTGTCGTAGGCGATAATACTAAAAACCGGGGCAAAGATCTCTTGCGCGCACACCTTCATCGTCGGGGTTACATCAGTGAGAATAGTTGGCTCCAGCCAGGCGCCCCGGCGCCGGCCGCCCACCAGTACCCGGGCGCCGCCGGTAACGGCCTCTTCTATCCAGCTTTCCGCCCGCCGGGCTTCGGCCTCGCTGATCATGGGACCGATGTCGGTGGCCGGGTCCAGGGGATCGCCCAACTTTAAAGTGCGGGTTAGAGCAACGGCCCGCCGGCAGAATTCGTCGTAGACCCGGCGCTGGACATAGACCCGCTGGACGGAAATACAGAGCTGGCCGGCGTTGGCAAAGGCGGAACGGGTGCAGGCCTCAACCGCCAGGGAGAGGTCGGCGTCGTTGTGGACGATATTAGGTGAATTGGAGCCCAGTTCCAAGGCTACAGGCCGGAAGCCGACGCTCTTCTTTAGCCGCAGGCCCACCGCCGGGCTGCCAGTAAAACTGTAGAAGGCGATACGCTCATCTTTAGCCAGGGCGTCGCCGACCACGGCCCCGGAACCCAGGACCATATTCAGGTAACCTGCCGGCAAACCGGCGTCGGCCAGGGCCTGGCATAGTTTGGCGCCGATAATGGGAGTGGCGCTGGCCGGCTTGTAGACGACAGCATTACCGGCAGCCAGGGCCGGGCCGATTTTATGACAGGAGAGGTTCAGGGGCGCGTTAAAGGGTGTAATGGCGCAGACCACACCCCTGGGCACCCGTATTGTCCAGGCTCGGCGGTTGGCGTTACCGGGGGAACCTTCAATGGGTACAATCTCTCCCTGCAGGCGCTTGGCTTCCTCCGCCGATACCAGCAGGGTTTGGCTGGCACGCTCAACTTCTACCCGGGCCTCCTTTAAGGTTTTGCCCACTTCTTGGCTAATGGTGCGGGCTAGGTCTTCACGGCGTTCCAGCAAAAGTTCACTTGCCCTCTTTAGTATTTCATAACGGCGATAAGGTTCTATTTTCTCTCGCTGGAAGGCGTTATGGGCAGCGGTCACCGCAGCTTCTACTTCCGCTGGGCCGGCCAGGCAATACTCCGCCAGGGGTTCGCCGGTGGCCTTATTGATTACCATATCCTTTTGCTCCGTGGCCACCCACTCACCATTAATAAACAAACGGTATTCAGGAAGCATATTCATGAATCCTCCTTGTGGTTATGTTTATAAAAACATAACGTATTTTAAAGAATTTGGGGAAGGTATCTGCCCTTCCCCATTTACATTATATTTATTTTAGGGGAGGAATTGGCTTACTTAACTTCCTGCCATAGTTCAGCCAAACCGAGCTCGGCCAGCTTGGCCGCCGTAGGCCGGCCCTGGCGGTCCCAGCCCATGAGGTCGTAGTATTCGTCCAACATAGGATCTAACTCTACCAGGTGACCCTGACTGGGACCGGTGGGCATCTTTTCTTTGAGCATCCGCGATGGTAGATAGTCGTCCTTGCGGTCGAAACCTTCCCGCAGATTAAATAGGCGCTCTAAATTTGTTATTTTTTCCCCTAGACTTAAAGCACCGGTCTCGTCCAAAGATAGTCCCGTAACAGCGCGATAGAGCTCAACCTGTTCCTTCAATCCCAGGGCGAAACGCATGGAGGAACACAGGGAAAGGGAGTCGACAACCGCCATAAGAAACTGGGTTTCCCGCACCAGGGCGGCCTTGCCTTTGTATTCAAAGCGCTTACTACCGTCGCCGGCTGTCTCTGGCCCCATAGTGGGCGCGATCATATGGTGGGCTCCTTTAGGTGAAATGGCGTAACCCAAGCCCATGCCCTTGCAGCCCCGCGGTTCATAAGTGGCGAATTCCTGCCCCTTGACCTGCATGGCCAGTTCAGGTACGCCCAGCTTCTCCGCCGCCCGTTTCGCCCCTTCAGCAAAGAGGTCGCCGATACCCTCTCTGCGGGCGATCTTTTCCATTAAGGCTACCAAGGCTTCACCGTTGCCAAAATTAAGCTCCAGCCCGCCGGTGTCTTCTTTGGTAATTATTCCTTTTTCATAACACTCCATGGCTAAAGAGGCTACCGCCCCGGCGGACATGGTATCCAGACCGTAGATATCACAGATCTCCACTACCTTCACCAGGGCCTCCAGGTCGGAGACGCCGCAGTTGGCTCCCAGAAGCCCAGTCGATTCAAACTCGGGCCCTTCAATCATGGTGCCGGCGTAGGGACCGCTTCTTATTAAACTTACTTTGCCGCAGGCGATGGGACAGGCATAACAGGACATACTGCCGACGAATATTTTTTCTTTCATATTTGCCGCATTTATATTATGTCCCTCTTCAAAATATCCGGTGCTGAAGTTGCGGGTGCCCCAGTAGCCCAGGCCGTTTGTCCCGTCTACCATCTCCGGTGTGCCGTAATAACGCCGAGCCCTGGCTTTAAGATTTGCGGCCAGGATGCCGTAGACCTTTTCCGTCAGGGCTTCCAGGGCTTCCGGGTCGGCTACCTCAACGCTTCCTGTGCCGCGTACGGCTATGGCCTTTAAGTTTTTGGCACCCATCACGGCCCCGGCGCCGCCGCGGCCGAATTCCCGGTGGTAATCGCTCTGTATACATGCAAAGCGGCTTAGTTTTTCCCCGGCAGGGCCGATGCAGGCTACGCGGATGGCGTCGTCCTTTAATTCCGCCCGGATGGCGTCCTCGGTGGCATGGGTCAGTTTTCCCCACAGGTGGGAGGCATCCTTTAAAGACACCCTGTCGTCGTCAATCCACAGGTAAACCGGGCGGTCGGCCCGACCTTCAATGATAATGCCGTCATAACCAGCAAACTTCACTTCCGGCGCCAGGTGACCGCCGCACAGGGAAAAGGAATAGGTCCCGGTCAGGGGCGAACGGAAAGTCACGGTAATCTTATTGGCCCCCGGCGCCAGGGTGCCTTCCACGGGTCCAGTGAGGAAAATCAGTTTGTTGTCGGGCCCCAAAGGGTCAGTATGGGCCTTGAGTTCTTTAAGTAACAGGTAAGCTCCTACGCCGCGGGCGCCGATATAACCGGCAAATACATCATCAGGCGTCGGCTCTTTGGTAATGCTGCCACTGGTCAAATTTACCCTTAAGATCTTTCCGGCCAGCCCTTTTAAGGCCATTACTGGCAACCCCCTTCCCCTGTAGCTTTTATACCGTCCTTTGTTTCTGCCGCCATGGTGGCGACAACCGTTTCCACATAGGCGGCCCTGTGGCCCCGATCGGCTACGGCCAGGGACACGTATTCGATGGCTCCCTCGCGGCAATGGGCCACGCACTGCGGTTCACCGCCACAAAGATCGCATATGAGAACGATCCTTTTATCCTTATCGATGGCCACGGCGCCATAAGGGCAGGCGCGGACGCAGCGACGACAGCCGATGCATTTTTCTTCGTCCACTATAACGGCCCCTGTAGCAGAATCTTTTCTCAGGGCCCCCTCCCGGCAGGCGGCAATACACGGGCTTTTGGCGCACTGCATACAGGTAACCGGGATATTTAGATACTTGCTGTGCACCCTGTGGACCCGTATCCGGGATTTGGTGGGATTAACCTGTCCTTCATGCTTCCAGGAGCACCACTGCTCGCATATGCGGCATCCTACACAGCGTTCGGGATAAGTTACCAGGACGTTCATAAAACAACTCCCCTCAACTTAATTATCCAGGGGTTAAATTATATAAATTTATATTTTTATTCATTATAATATTAAACCCCGCTAATCGCAAGTAGATATTAAAATAAAAACCCGACTCTCTAGAGTCGGGTAACGGATGTACGATATTAAAGCATATGGGCAAAGCGCGCCTGGGGCGCCAGGTATTCGTTCAAGGGCCTGGGATTGCGAATCTCTTTTACCGTAAGCTCTCCATTTACGTATTCGGCCAGGGGCCACTGCCCCGTCTGGACGGCCAGGCGGGCGAGTTTTACCGTCAGGTCGCTGCGATAGCCCCAGCCCGGCGGGCAGGGGGATAATACCTGGATGTAGGCAGGTCCCTCCACTTCCATGGCCTTCTTTACCTTGGTCAGATAATCCTGGGGATAGCCGATGCTGGCCGTGGCCGCGTAGGGGATGTTATGGGCAGCGACGATGCGCAGCATATCCTTTTTGGGCCGCTCTTCGCCCCGGCCGACGCTGCCCACCGGCGTCGTCGAAGTCCTGGCTCCCAAAGGGGTTGCCCCGCTTCTCTGCACGCCGGTGTTCATATAAGCCTCATTGTCGTAGCAAATAAAGATAAAGTTGTCGCCCCGCTCCAGGGCCCCGGATAAGGCTTGAAGGCCGATATCCACGGTGCCGCCGTCACCGGCCAGGCCCACGACTTTAACTCCCTTTTTCCCCCGGCGCCTTAATCCTGCCGCCACCCCGGAAACCGCGGCCGCCGTGCTGGGAAAGGTGACGTTGACACAGGGGACTTTGAAGGCCAATTGGGGATAGAAGGTGGTCACCCCCAGCAGGCAGCTCGGCGTGGTGACGATGACCGTTTCCGGCCCCAGGACTTTTAAAGCCAGGCGGACGGCCAGAATCCCGCCGCAGCCGGCGCAGGCGTAGGAACCCTGTACCAATTCTTCTTCCGGTAATTCTCTTATTTTAATCAATATTACCTACCTCCACCTCTACTTCTGCCAGCCGCCGCCTATAATAATCGCCTCACCCTTATCCAGGCGGCGTACACCTGCCAAACATTGGCGAAAAATGCCGGCCAGGTCCTCCGGGGTGAGGTCGCGGCCACCCAGGCCGCCGATGAAGCCGGCAACCTGCGGCCTTGCCGGAAGTTCCGCCAGGGCCGCCTTTACTTCCGTGGCCAGCACCCCTTCATAACCAAAGGAACAATCCCGGTCCAGGACGGCCACCGCCTTTGCCCCCCTTAAAAGTTCTTTCAGGTCTTCGACGGGAAAAGGCCGGAAGCTCCGCAGGCGCAGGAGCCCCACCCTTTCGCCCTGCCGGCGCATAAAATCCACCACTTCCCGGGCCGTTCCCGCGGTGGCGCCCATGACCACCAGGATTACCTCGGCGTCGCTGCAGCAATAAGGATCCACCAGACCGCCGTAACTGCGCCGGAAAAGGTTGGCAAACTCCCGGTCGATTTCTTTGATAACTTCTTTAGCCTTCATCATGGACTGCTGCTGATAAAATTTAAAGGCGGGATAGACGTCGGGCCCGGCGCCGACGCCAAAGACATAGGGTCGCCCGGTATCCACCTTATATTCCGGCCGGTAGGGGGGCAGGAAGCGGTCCACGGCCTCCTGGTCCGGTACGTCCACAATTTCTTCCGTGTGGGACAGGACATAGCCGTCCAGGCAGACCATGATCGGCGTTAGCACTTCCGGATGGGCCGCGATTTTATAGGCCTGCAGGCAGGTGTCCAGGGCTTCCTGGGCCGTCTCCACATAAAGCTGGATCCAGCCCGTATCGCGGCAGGCAACGGCGTCCTGGTGATCGGCCCAGATAGTCCAGGGAGCCGCCAGGCCGCGATTGGCCACGGCCATAACCATGGGGATGCGGCATCCGCTTACATAGTGGAGCATTTCAAACATGTAGGCCAACCCCTGGGAAGAGGTGGCCGTAAAAACCCGCGTCCCCGTTACCGCCGCCCCGTAACAGGCCGCCAGGGCGGCATGTTCGGATTCCACCCTTATGTAGTCCGCCGCCATAGAACCCTCGGCTATGTATTCCGCTATTTTTTCGACAATGGTCGATTGGGGGGTGATAGGGTAGGCGGCCACCACCTCGGCGCGGGCGAGCTTCACGGCCGCCGCCACCGCCTCGTTACCGTTCAGATAGGCGCGCATCGCCGCTCCCCTCTTCCACCAGGGCCAGGGCCCCCCGCGGGCACTCCGCCACACAGATGCCGCAGCCCTTGCAAAAATCGAGATGCAGCTCCACCGTCCCTGTGCCCCTTTCAAAGCAGCCTTCCGGACAAAAGAGCCAGCAGACCAGGCAATTATTGCAGCGTTCGGGATGTAAAACCGGCCGCATCAGCCGCCAGGAAGCGGTAGTCGTGGTAAGTAAAGGTGTTGCCAGGTTGGGGCCTCTCTTTAAATCCCTTTCCTCCAGCATAAAACAAAGCCTCCCTTTTTACCCCTCGGGAAAGTCGTCCTTCCCCGAGGAGGCCGTCGCCTCCTTACCTTTGCCTTCCTTTGCCAAATCATAGGCCCGCCGGGCCAGAGCGATATTTTTGGCCGCCAGTTCCCGGGGTAGGACGTCGGCAATGGCTTTCTCCACTGCCTCCAGGGAAAGGAGGTCCGTGGCCCCAGCCAGAGCCGCCACCATGGCCGTATTTACCAGGGGAACCCCCAGCACCTCACGGGCCAGGCGGGTGGCGTCCAGGAAAAAGACCCGGGCTCCCGGCGGCAGGCTGAGTTCCAACTCCCGGCCGCTGTTGATGAGAACCGCGCCTGCAGACGTCAGCCCGGCGAAAATATCTACGCTGTCCAGCAGGGTGGCGTCCAATACCACCACGTAATCAGGGTTGTAAATCTGGCTGCGGCCGCGGATGGGTCGATCATCCAGGCGGGTAAATGCCGTTACCGGGGCGCCCCGCCTTTCCGTGCCGAAGGATGGGAAAGACTGGGCGTACCACTTGCCGTAAACGGCCGCCGCCAGGCCGAAGATACGCGCCGCGGTGACGGCGCCCTGGCCGCCGCGGCCATGCCAGCGAACCTGCAACATTTTATTACCTCCCACTTCATATTTTACCACCAGGTAATATCAGTAGCAAGTAATATTTGTCAATAAAAAAGGCCACTGCTCCAGTGGCCCTCGATTCTATTCCTTCTCCCGACCGATTAATTCCTTGAGACGCTGCTCATAAAAGGCAGCCAGTTCTTCGGCCGTTTCCTGGGAAAAGGCCTCGCTGTATATCCGGTAGCGGGGCTCCTCCCCGTCGGGGAATACCAAAGACCAACCGTCTTTATGGTAGATCTGGACGCCGTCCAGGAGTTGCACCTTTTCGGCCGGTATTTCGCCGATCAAGGTACGCATCACCCGGCCCTTGGCCTCCCAGGGGCAGGGCACACTGCGGCTCACGGTGTGCACAACCGGCAGGGCCGCGACTGCTTCTGCCAGGCTTTCATCCCGCCGGGCCAGCCAGTCCAGCGTATAGAGGAGGGCCGCCAGGGCGTCCAGTTGCAGGTGCTCCTGGGTCGGGTATCCGTCGCCGTCCACCCGGGCCATGGCTTCGTGGTGGATACCGGGGTGGCTTTTCACCCGCTCGACCTTACCCCCAAAGCGTTCGGCCACCAGTTCCACCGCATGGGAAGCCGTCACCGGCAGGACCAGCCGTGCCTCCCGGTTGGCTTCTAAATAAATCCGAGCCAGGAGGGCCTGCTGCTGGGAAGTTGTCAAGGGACGTCCTTCACCGGTAAAAAGGATTAAGACTTCGCCGTTTTGATCCAGGGCCGCCCCCATTTCCGCGCCATAGCGCCCCATTTCGGCGGCAAAAAAGGGCAGGTCATCCTGAATGGCCCTCCAGTCCTTGGCCGGATCGAAATCCAACCGGATCACTTCGGCCCCGGCCCGCTGTAAAACCGTGGCGGCCAGGGCGGCTATATCTCCCTGGCATCCCAAGGCCAGCCGCAGCGGCCTTTTTTTGATACCGTCTTCTCCCAGGGTGGTCAGCAGCCATTCACAGTAACTCTCCTGGAGGGCGGGGAAATAAGTGCTGGCCTGAATGTCTTTCACCTGGCGGCCATCTTCCCGCCAGTAGAGGTTTTCGATTTTACGTACCGCTCCCGGCGCCAAATCATGGCCGCGCTCATTGACGAGGTGCAACCAGATTTTATCCCTGGCGGCGGCGTCTTGTTTAATGTGACAGCCGCCGGCCAGCCTCAAACTGCGCACGGCATAGCGATGGATCGGTGTCGGTAACCGACCCAGATCGGCAACCCTGACCCCGGCCGCCATCAAGCCGGCGGCCATGGCTTTAAAGAGCATCTCCCCAACCCCGCCGGCAAAGGTGCTCAAGCCTACCATGGCCCCCGGTTTAAAGGTAGCCCCGTAGGCCAACCCCATGCGGGTGACCTGAAAGGGTGTTAACCCCCCCTGCAGGTAGCCGGGAGACCGGCTGCCGACAAAGAGGGGCCGTCCGGTCCCCTGCCCCCAGATCAAGCTTTCATGCACCACCGTGTCCCGGCTTAAAACTTTTTCCGGCCAGATCTTTACCTCCGGCCGTACCTCGACGCCGGTGTCCAGCCGGCTGCCGTCGCCGATTACCGCGCCTTCATAAATCCGTACCTGCCGCTGCAGACTAGTTCGACTGCAGACAACCGCTCCCCGCAGATTGGCCTCTTTCCCGATATAGACACTATCCCAAATGATGGAGCGTTTGATACTGGCTCCGGCTTCCACCCGAGTATATGGCCCCAGTACGGTATAGGGGCCGACCGCGGCCCCGGGCCCGATACGGCAATAGCTGCCCAGGAGAACCGGGCCTTCGATCCTGGCTCTGGGATCGATCTCCACCCCTTCGCCGGTTACCACGCCCCCGCCCCGGTCTTCCCCGACGACCCTAACTTTAACTTTACCCCTCAAGATATCCTCCTGGGCCTGCCGGTACTGGATCAGGTTACCGATATCGCACCAGTAGCCAGCCAGGGTTACGCTAAAGAGGGGCTTTCTATCTTTTAACAAGCGTGGGAAAAGGTCTTTACTGAAATCAAAGGGTTCCCCTTCCGGCACCAGTTCCAGGACTTCCGGCTCTAGGATATAGATGCCGGTGTTGACCTGGTCGCTGAAAACCTCGCCCCAGCTCGGTTTTTCCAGGAAGGAACGAATGCTGCCGTCGGGGTTGGTAATCACCACCCCGTACTCCAGGGGGTTGTCGACGGTCGTCAGCACAAGGGTAGCCAGGGCTCCGCTTTCCTTGTGCCGGGCGATGGCCGGCCTGAGATCAAAATCCGTAAGGGCATCGCCGCTTACCACCACGAAGGTTTCATCTAAAAAGGAAGCCGCGTTCTTGACGCTGCCGGCGGTACCCAGGGGCTTATCTTCTATAAAATAATGGAGGTTCAGGCCGAAATCGCTGCCGTCACCGAAATATTCCTGAATCAATTCCGGCAGGTACTGCAGGGTAACCCCTACTTCCTTGATGCCCAGACCGTGTAACAGGTCGACGCAGTACTCCATTATAGGACGGTTAGCCACCGGCACCAGGGGTTTGGGCCGCTTACAGGTCAGGGGCCTGAGCCGCGACCCTTCCCCACCGGCCATGATAATTGCTTTCATATCTAACCTCCTGCAAGATCCAGATTAGCACTTTTTAGCATTTTGCCCTTTCTCCCCACAAAAAATTCCCGGCGGGCCTTTAATCCTGAAGACCCGCCGGGAATTTCCATAATGCCACGTAAGTGTCAAATACAACCCACCTTGGCACCATCCTTAAGTATAGGGGATAATCCTTCTCAGAATACGAACTGAGGTAGTTCTTGGGGGCTCTGCCCCCAAACCCCCGAGGTTTATCGCTTTAATTCTCCAAGGGATAATTAGTATGAATACCTGGGAATGGGGAGAGGAGGTGGAAGGTTACTACCCAACCCTCCCCATTCTCCGGCAGAATACCGGTAGGTGCTCGGGTTGCTCCTCAGCATTGCCCTATTCTCCTGCCGGCTAAGAGCCAGTTATAGTATCCCCATTTTTTATGAAGTGCTCTGCCATTTACACAAAATGATTTACACTCCCAATGCTTATCTTATTTTGCTTCCTTATGAATTCCTAATTGCCTCTGTTATTGCTACCCCCGAGCTTGTACCAATTCTGTTTGCACCTGCTTCAAGCATGGCAATCGCTGTTTGATAATCCCTTATTCCACCAGACGCTTTAATTTTTATTTTATCGCCTACAGTTTCCCGCATCAAAATTATATCGCTTACCGCTGCTCCAGGTCCATTAAAGCCTGTACTTGTTTTTACAAAAGCTGCTCCATTTTCTATAGCTAATTTACAAGCAGCTATCTTCTCTTCTTTGTCTAATAAACATGTTTCTATAATTACCTTAACAATGGCTTGTTCTTTAGTAGCGACGTCAACAATATCTTTAATTTCTTTACCTACATAACTGAATTCTTTACTTTTTAACATGCCTATATTAATTACCATATCAATTTCAGAGGCACCTTGTTCAATTGCCTTTTGTGCTTCTTTTATCTTTATACTAGTTTCATTTGCACCTAAAGGAAATCCTATCACCGTACATGTTTTTACACCAGTTCCCCTTAATACTCTAGAGGCTAAAGATACATAACACGGATTAATACAAACACTGGCAAAACGGTAATTAATTGCCTCTTCACATAAGCGCACTATATCTTCCGGCGTAGCTTGAGGTTTTAATAAAGTATGATCAATTACGGCCGCTAGAGCTTTTTTATCCCAAAACATCAACAGAATTTCCTCCTACAATATTTTTGTGCTAGGCAGACCCAAATCTCCTCATCAGTCTGCCTAGCACTACCTATTAAATCTACTACAACGTCATTACTTTTTACTCGGAGCGAAAGTTAAACTGGTATTTAAATACTGGTCAACATTCTGCTTGTCTACTAACCCGGTGCCAGCATCTATAAACTCAGGATATTTTTCACCATTTAGTACCCCTAAAGCTGTATCGACGGCTAATTTACCTAGATACTGGGGATCATTAAGGACTGTTGCATCATATTTACCGGCTTTTATAGCTACTAAAGCTTCCATTAAGCCGTCAACACCTACAACTTTAACCCCAGTAATCTTGTTCTGTTCTAATACCTGTACAGCACCTAAAGCCATATCGTCATTGTGGGCGTATACCAAATCTATTTTGGGATTTGCCTGGAGTATATCCTGGAAAGCCTTGACCGCTTTGGAACGGGTATAATCACAATACGGGCTCTGAATTACCTTAATGCCGGGCTCCTTATCAACTATTTCATGGAACCCATCCCGTCTGGCCATCATAACCTTATCACCAGCGGCACCTTGAATTTCAACTATTACGCCTTTAGCTTGACCAGCTCCACCTAACAATTCAACTGCCTTTTTACCAGCAAGCCTACCCATTTCTTTATTGTCACGTCCAACAAAGGTAGCTACTTTAGCAGTAGTTGGTCTATCTACTGTTACTACAGGAATATTAGCCTTTTCAGCCGCTGCAAGGGCTGGCGCAACACCATCCGGATTTACAGGGTTTAGCAAGAGCACATTAATTCCTTTAGTAATTAAATCTTGAACGTCATTATTCTGTTTTTGAATATTCTCTTGAGCATCTACATAAATTAATTGTGCTCCTTTAGCCTTTGCTTCATTTTCCGCCGCCTTCATTAATTCAACATAAAAAGGGGACTGTAAAGTAACCTGGGAAAAGCCAATGATAACCTTTTTCTGCTCACTGGTCGAAGAAGGAGATGAGGAGCTTGAGGTTTGCTTCTGACTCTGACCACATCCCACAGCAAGCATAAATACAAATACCGCTGCTAATAGTAGAGAAGCTTTTTTCATAAATTTTTTCATTTGCCCTTTACCTCCATTAAATTAAATTCAAATAGGCTCTTTAAGTAATTGCAGAAACTTTTCTTGCTTACTCTCTTGCTACTTTTCACTCCCTCCAACTACAAATTCATTCAATACCAAAGCTAATACAATGATCACCCCCATAAAAATAGACTGATAATAAGATGATAAACCTATCAAATTAAATATATTAGTAATGATACTCATTAGTAGAACTCCAATAAAGGTTCCCATTACACCTCCAGTACCGCCAGAAAGGCTGGCCCCGCCGAGAACCACAGCCGCAATTGCATTTAGCTCTGCACCATTCCCAGCCGTAGGCTGAGATACCGTGAGCCAGGAGGCCAACACAATACCTGCAAAAGCTGATAATAAACCAGAAATTATATATGTTGTTGCAATAACCTTATTAATGTTTATGCCCGATAAATAAGCAGCTTCAGGGTTGCCGCCAACTGCATAAAGACGTCTTCCAAAGACCGAGTATTTTAATATAAAAGCGGTAATAAGGGTTAATAATATCCATATAATTCCACTAATAGGTATTCCCCACAAAAAGCCTGCGCCTAAAACATTAAATTTTGAGGGCAATCCAAATACAGGTTGTCCATCGGTGGTTAGCAATGCCATACCACGCGCAGCCACCATCATAGCCAAAGTAGCAAGGAAAGCCGGTACCCTTGCTTTAGTAGTTATAAAACCGTTTATTCCACCGAGTAACGCTCCCACAACTAAAGTGATAAAAATGGCTAAGGAGATTGCCATCCCATTTTTTAGCAATATACCCACTATCATCCCGGCTAGTGCCAAAATTGAGCCGACAGAAAGATCAATCCCCCCCGTTATAATCACAAACGTCATACCAATGGATACAATGCCAATAACAGAAGACTGTTGGAGCAGGTTCAAGAAATTACCTACCGTGAAAAAGCGCGGAGAAAGCATGGAGGCAACAATGACTAAAATTAACAGCAAGAATAAAATGCTATAGCGCCTTAAAATCATACTAGATTTTCTTATTATATCAGCTCCCATTTTAATTAACCCTCACTTTCCTTCCAGCAACTGCACATTGTAAAATTTTTTCCTCGGATGTGGAGACAGGATAAAATTCATCCACCAAACACCCGTCATACATAACAATAATCCTATTGCACAACCTGGTCAGCTCGCTCAATTCTGATGAGGCGATAATAATGCTTTTGCCTAAAGAAGCTAAATGATTAATAATGTTATAAATTTCTTCTTTAGCTCCAACATCAATTCCCTGTGTTGGTTCATCAAAAAGAAACAACCTCGATTCGCTTAAAAGCCACTTGGCAATAACGACTTTTTGTTGATTGCCGCCACTAAGTTTTGATACGAAAAATTGATGGGAAGGTGTCTTTATCCGCAAGTTCTTTATTTGTTCGGCTACACTAGTGTTGATTTGGCGATTTTTTATTATGCCGTATTTAGTAAACCTTTTTAACGCCGGGAGGATTGAATTCTCCCACACGGTTAAACTTAATACAAGTCCTTCCCTTTTACGATTTTCTGGTACTAAAGCACATCCCATTTGACAGGCTTTAGTAGGGGAATAAGTTTTGGGATTAATTGTCTGGCCGAAAAGCTCGATCTCACCGCTATATATTTTATCGGCGCCAAAAATAACCCTTAATACTTCCGTTCTCCCTGAACCGACAAGTCCAAAGAGCCCGACAACCTCCCCTGCCCTTACGCTTAAATTTATTTCTTTAAGCTTATGGTTAGAAACATTTTTTAACGCAAGGACAATGTCTTTGCCCGTACTAAGGCCCCGATTGGGGGTACTATTAGTAATAGAATGACCGACGATAAGCTCGACAAGCTTATCATGATCCAAATCTTCGATATTAAATGTTCCAACCAGAGAACCATCACGCAAGACTGTTACGCGATCCCCTAATTCTAATAGTTCTTCCAACCGATGCGAGATATAAATAATGGTAATGCCTTTCTTTTTTAAATCATTAATAACACTTTTAAGGACATTAAATTCTTCCGCTGATAATGTCGCCGAAGGTTCGTCCATTATAATAATTTTTGCCTTCTGCGCCAAGACCTTAACCAGTTCAACAAGCTGCTGGTGCCCAATGGTCAACGTTTCGACGGGCTTATCTACATCGATATTTTTTATGCCTATCTCGGCGAACATATCTCGGGATAATTGTGAAATTTTTCTCCAATCAACAATCGGCCCTTTTACTGGATAATTGTTCAAAAAGATGTTTTCCGCTGCCGTAAGTTTCGGGACCACTGATAACTCCTGGTAAATGGTGCCTATACCTGCCTTTAAAGCATCAATGGGATTCCGCAAATTTACTTTTTTACCTTCAATCCAAATTTCGCCGCTGTCAGCCTGATAAGCGCCGCTCAATATTTTCATGAGGGTGGATTTCCCGGCCCCATTAGCACCGGCCAGACAGTGCACTTCACCCTTCTTGACAATAAAATCTACCTCTTTTAAAGCTTTAACTCCGGGAAAAGACTTGTTTATACCTTTCATTTCCAGGATATTCATTAAGATAACCTCCTGGAGTTTGCCCTATAATTGTAGATGCGATGAAGGATAGGTTTAATAGACTTATAAAGGTCCAAATAACACTGGTAATAAAAACTGTACTCCGCGGTAACATCCTTATTGGGATATACAGTATATCCTGCTTTAACAAAATTTTTGGCGCTTTCCTCAATCGAATGAAACCATCCTGCACCGACGCTCGCTAATATAGCTCCTCCCAAAATACCGGCCTCGGTAAATTTATTTATCGTGATGGGTATTTGTAATACATCTGCTATAATTTGTAACCATAAACTGTTTTTCGTTGGGCCCCCGCATGCAACTACGCCATTAATCTGATAGCCATTACTTTTAAAAATATCTATAATTGCCCTTGTACCAAAGGCAACGCTTTCCATTAATGATCTATATATTGCAGCGCGATTAGTATTTAAAGTCAACCCGGCAATAACACCTGTAATCAGCGAATCACGAAAAGGTGTTCGATTTCCCTGCCACATATCAAGGGAAATTAGCCCATTTGCTCCAGGACCTAATTCACTGGCTTCATTTATTAATTTCTGGTGGGCCTTAATACTATCATCGCCATATTCCCGCGCCATTTCATCTACTACCCAATTAACTATAGAGGCGCATGAAGCCTGCCCACCTTCCAATACCCACATATCCTTAAAAACAGCATCCGGATAAGGCCCCCATAAGCCCTTATGAAAGTAAGGTTTATTTGATAAAACTAAATGTACAAAGCTTGTCCCCATTATTACTGCCATCTGTCCTTCATTGACGACACCAAGACCAATCATTGCCGCATAAGCGTCAATTCCACCTTGAAATACCGGAATATCCGCGTCGAGATTTAAATCTTCGCCTGCCTGTTTGGTCAGCGGCCCTATGAGCTCACCCATGGGTATTACTTCAGTGGGCCACTTTTCATAAAAATCCCTGAGACCAGCAGCAGTATAAAATTCGCTTTTCCAACCGCCGTCTTTACTTGAATAACCCCATTTACATGTTGTATTACATTGCGATGCCACCCATTTACCTGTCAAGAGATAATTAATCCAATCTAACTGTTCTACAATTTTATAGCTTTGCTTGTATAACTCCGGCCTATTTCTCTTTAGCCAAAGAGTTTTAGGTAGCATCCATTCCGCTGATACTTCTCCACCACTGTAGCGAAGAATTGGGTCATCAATATTGGAGATTTCCCTGGCTTCTTGCGAAGCTCGCATATCCATCCACATTATCGCCGGCGCCAGCGGCGCACCTTCCCGGTCGACACAGAGCACCGTTGAAGAAGTTGCGCTGACACATATCCCCTTAACGGCTGTGTTTGGTGCGGACGATACACATTCCCTCACGGCCTCTTTAATTGCTTTCCACCAATCTTGGGGGTTTTGTTCGGCCCAGCCGGGATGGGGAAAATGTGTATTGTATCTTTTGTATGAAAGCGTATGAAGCCCATTCAAAGTAAAAAGGCCGACTTTAACTCCTTGAGTACCGACATCGATTCCCATTACTGCAGGTATTTTTTCCATTCTGCTCACCTTTGCTGTTAAGGCAAAAACATTATTTTATTGTATTCAATGGATCCTTCTTTAATTTTCCTAAACACTTCAGGTGCCTCATCGAGGGATAAACGATGGGTAATAATCGGTTCAGCAACCATTTTCCCTTCCGCAAAAAGTTCGATTGATGTAGTCCATTCTTTTCCCGGGAAAGGTTTGGAGAAGGAATTCCAGGAACCTAAAATAATTAACTCATAACGTAAAATCCTATCTACATGTTCTTCCAACAAATTTAAACCTTTATGGCTAATACCCAAAAAGACGACACGTCCATGACGTCCTACTGTCTTAATAGCTTCTGCTTGTACTGAAGGCACTCCTGTAAAATCTATTGCAACTTCTGGTTCTTTTCCTAAGATTTCCAGTATTGTATTAGATACATCTTTTTCGCTTGAATTGATTATATAAGTAGCGCCCAAACTCTCGGCTATTTTCAACTTGCTTGAAATAATATCAACAGCAATAATGTTCTTTGCTCCTTGAATTCTTGCGGCCTGTAGTGCCAGCATTCCTATTGGGCCAACACCGAAAATAACAACATTTTCACCCTTCTTTACCCCTGACCGCCATATTGCATGCCATGCATTGGCAGCAGGGTCAGTCATTGCCCCCACTTCGAAACTTACATTTTCAGGTAACCTAAGTAAATTACCCTCTGGTACCACTACATATTCGGCCATTGCCCCGTCACGTCTTGAACCGAAATAATCATAATTCATGCATAAGGAATAATCTCCTTTTAGACATGAAGGGCATTGGTAACACGGGATCAGCGGCGCTACTACTACCCTATCGCCAACATGCCACGATTTAACATCTTTACCTACTGCCACAATTTCTCCTGAAAACTCATGGCCAACAGTAATCTTCTCTTTATGAGCACCGACGTAAAGTATACGAGGTATATCAGAACCACATACACCTACAGCCTTTACTTTTACTAACACTTCTTTGTTTTTAGGTTCAGGCACTGGAATATCTTCTACTCGTAAATCCCCCGCCTTATATAGCCTAACTGCTTTCATTAATACGTCCCCTTTCTTGATAATTGAGTATAGCATTTGCAGTTATTTCATCTGTAAATAAACAATTTAAATATCCTCCTTGTAGTGCACCTATAATGGATTTTACTTTGTCTTCCCCAACCGCAACGGCAATAGCATACTCCTTTCCTTTTAACAAATTTAAAGGTATCCCTATAGTCCGCGAATCTAAATATTTATCACATATTTCGCCTTGAATATTAAAATATCTGGAACATATATCACCAACTGCGCCCTTATTAAGTAATTCTTCATATTCTTCTGGTGTAAAGTATCCCGTCTTGAAAAGTATAGAATCTGTTGAGGCCTTTCCTATACCATATATTGCGATTCTACTATTACTAGCAAGCTCTAATGTATCTCTTATCCTCGAATCGCTGCAAATGACATTTACTATCTCTGGCGAATCTACTATAGTTGGTACGGGCAATGAATATGGGACTGCGGAAAAAGCATTAGTAAAAGCCTCCAAAATTGTGCTTGCATTAGTAGCAAAATAACTCTTCCCCACGCCGCCATTAAGCTGCACTATTTTCACACCAGTCCTTTCTACTCTTTCCAATTGCTCCGCCACAGCAGCCATAGTCATGCCCCAGGAAATCCCTATAATATCGTTATCCTTTACTATTTGCTTCAAAAATCGAAATAGAGCACGCCCGACATCTTTTTTTATAATTTCAGGGTAAGACACAATTACAGGGACTACGAAAACCTTTTTCAGGGCATACTTTTTGCTTAGTTTTTCTTCAAGATATTCAACCGAATTTAAAGGATATCTAATCTTAATTTCGACAATACCTTGTTTTATAGCGGCATCTAAAGCCCTGCTAATAGTTGCCCGCGATACTTTTTCTTGTTGGGCTATCTGTTCCTGGGTTAAACCCATTTCGTAATAAAGGCGGGCTATCTTTAATAATTTCTTAATATCCATCTATGAAATTTTTTTCACCCTTAATGTTCATTTTTTCAATGTATATTATTCTACATTAGAATTTAAAATCCTGCTATGCTAATAAAAAAATTCCCCTTATTTATTGGGGAATATTATTACCCGGCCGGGTTTATCGTTTGAAAAATTCGGCTGCCTAAATATCGCAATGGCTTCTTCCAAGGTAACTTCCTTTTTTATTAAGTCTTTTAAACTCAATTTGCCCTCCAGAACAATCCTAAGCGCCTCTTTATACTGTTCAGGAGTTGAGCCATGAGTTCCTACTACAGTTAATTCATTATAATGAATCTGGTTACAACTTATTATTTGTCGTTCTTCTTCGCCTGGCAGACCTGCAAATAGAACAATTTTACCTCGTTTTGCCACATATTTAAACGCATCTTCAAGAGCGCTTTTAGTACCAGCAGCTACGATAACCAGATCAGCGCCCCTTTCATTGAGCCTTTGTTTTAATTCACTATTAATGCAAGCATTTTCTATGCCTAGAGCCTTAGCATTTCTAATTCTTTCTGGCACCTTATCACAGATAATTATTTCTTGGGCCCCATAGAAACTAGCTAATTTATAATGCAACAATCCCATAACCCCAGCACCGATAATTAAAATTGTATCGCTTGAATTTACACCTACAAATTGTTGGGCATTTAAAACACAAGCAAGGGGTTCAATTAGCGTTGCTTCACTCGTTGATAATACTTCTGGAACCGGAATTATACATCTATTCTCAATTGCAACAGCGGGAATGTGCAAAAACTGAGAAAAACCGCCCCAAAATTCATAGCCGAAGATTTTTAGATTATCACATACATTTTGGGATTTATTTTTACACCAATAACATCTTCCACATGGGACGGCTGGGGATATTCCCACCCTCTGTCCCTCATAATAAAGACCTTCATATCTACTTTTAATATTTTCACCAAGAACTTCAATGGTACCGACTATTTCATGCCCCAAAATAGTAGGTTGTTGTATCCTGGGACTTCCATGGTTAAAAATCCTTAAATCACTACCACAAATAGAGCATGCTTCAACTTTTATAAGCATTTCATCGCTTTTAGTACTAGGAATCGGGATATCGACTAACTCCAGCTTTTTAATACCGTAAAACATTATTGCTTTCATTACCCAAATCCTCACTTTCTTTCTATGATATGAACATAACCTAGCGGCCTATATTAAGTTTTTTCTTCGGCGCTAGGTATTCAGGATGCGCCTGCAAGCCCTACCCTGCGTCAACGCCTGGATATGATAGCTCATAGCGTATCTTACCAGGAGATTATCCTCGAGGAAACGGCCAGATTCCTTAAGAAACTTAACGCACCGGTCACTCTTGTTACCCTGGTTTCAGGGGAACAAAAGCGCCAATATGTCCCTTTGGATATTGATGTTTCACCCTTTGATAATTCTAGTTCCAAGAAAGAGGGGGTTTTCCAGAACCTATAAAGGCTTTGCCGGTTTGCGCCTATTTTCGCCTACCTCGGTAGGTAAGTAAGGCTACTGTGTAAATACCGAACTGCGGACCGGGAAACAGCATCGCCAAAAAGGTACTCTTTAAACTGCTTAAGCTGTTTAGAGGAGCCTTCTTGGTACTGAAATATGGCTGGCAGGAATTTTACTATTAACCACGAAGAATAATTTAAAAAGGCATTAAAAAAGTGGGGCATATTTATGTTTAGGGGTAAATTAAAACTAATTGCTTTGCTATTGGCTTTCAGCCTTTTGGGCAGTGGGACGATTATTGCCAGGCAATTTTTCCGGTTTCAAGAACCGGAAAACCAGGAAATAAAGACTGGCGATGATACCCCCAGCGAAACTGGCGGGTCTTTCAATATTCTACTTCTGGGTACCGATGCCCGGCCGGGTGAAAAAATCGGTAATACCGATACCATTATCGTTGCCCATTTCGAGGGAAACAGGCTGGCCTTGCTTTCCATACCTCGCGATAGCCGTGTATTTATTCCGAATCATGGCATGGATAAGATAAACGCCGCTTACAGCTATGGTGGACCTATGCTAACGGCCAGGCTCGTGTCAGATCTAATTGGAACTTCCGTGACTGAATACGCTTTGATACGGTGGAACGGCTTCATCAATATTATCGATATGCTGGGGGGCGTAACTGTAAACATAAAGCAGGATATGTATTATTACGATCCTGTCGATGGACCGGAATACAAAATTGCTTTGCATAAAGGTATTCAGCACTTAAATGGCCATCAAGCCCTGGCTTTTGCACGCTTCAGGGAGGAAGCGCTGGGTGATATTGACCGTACCGGGCAGCAGCAGGAACTCCTTAAAGCATTGGTACAACAGGTTATGCAGCCGGCAACTTTGCTGAAATTACCTCGACTCCTACCGGAAATTTATAGAGATGTCGAAACGAATATGAGCCTTGATGAGTTAATTGCCATAGCCAAAACAGCAGCCAACCTTAAAAATATAACTGTTGTTAGCCAAACTTTGCCGGGCTATTTTTTGAACTTAAACGGCATAAGTTACTGGGGGGTTAATCCGGACCAGGCGCGGCAGGTTGCTCAGGAATTATTTTTCTATGGTAAAACAACAAATGAAATTGTCCTGAATACACCTATCCAGCCTAACATAGCAGGCCGCCGTTCCGCAACCTCTAGTAACAAAAGTGTTTCTGCCGAAAGCCAGGTAACTCCAAAGGCATCCTTAAAGGAGGTTAAGCCGGCGGTACCAAAAACTGGTCAAGAAGCAGCCAATAACCAACAGGTTAAGACCACCGCACAACATTCCCCCAACATCTGGCAGCAAACAACTGGCGATGCACAGGCTTCTGCAAAAGCAACTGCTGCAGGAGCTAAAAGCAACAATCGTACCACCCAGGATAGCAACCAAACTACGCCGGCAGGTACTCAGGTAAGCAAAGCGGCCCGCTCTAATTAGCATTGTTGATGTGTCTGGGGTAAAACTTTTTTTGCGCCCCCTGCAGGCAAAATGGCATTATCTGCTCGTATCACGATGGTATGAGAAACATCCGCCAGGGCTGTTCGCTGAAAGGTATTTTTCGGCCCTCCGGTTTGCCGTTCCATACGTAAACTTGCGCCCTGACCGTCCCGCCTCCAGCCATCTCTACATCCGCTTCCTCCCGGCAGTAGAAGTCGGGGACGCCCTCATAGCGGTCCAGGCTTGCAAACGCTTGTTGGGGAATATAAAACACTTCACCCATTACTTTCCCTCCGGGTTCAGGGACGATTCCCGGAAAATCGGGCGCCACCTGGTACATGGCGTACCCGTACAGAACGCCGAAATACGGCCCGTAGCCGCCGAGGCGTTGCAGACGATTGCTGTGGATGCTCATCAGGGTGCCGTAAACAAAGATTGGCGTTTTTTCTTGCTTGGGCATATATAGGCGAGACCGATTACGCGCCGCCCACACGTAATACCCCCGGCCCCGATGGAAACAGATTTCATTCACAGTTACCGAGTTTCTCCCTTCGTTTTGAAATTTTATTGATAGTTTGCCGCTTATATTTTAAGCCAGTTGCCCGTAATTCTTAACCAGTTTTAAGGTAAATATTTTATGAAGATCGTATAATTAGCTTGCAAACAAAAATCATCGTTGAAGGGGGTTTCAAAATGCTCAAATTGAGAGGCAAAAGATGGCTCATTGGAGTGACAGCTCTTGTGCTGGTGATGGCCGTAGGAGCCGGAGTGGCTGCTGCAGCTAATACTGCGCCCGGTCAGCAAGCTGCCGAATTGAAACAGTTTTTTGTCTCCCGTCTGGCTGCCAACCTCGGCATCGACACAGCTCAATTAGAGCAGGCCTTCAAGCAATCGGCTCTTGAAACTGTGGATCAAGCTGTAGCCCAGGGCATAATCAATCAGGAAAGGGCAAACCAGATTAAACAAGCTGTTGAAAACGGCAACTGGAACGGGCTGGGGCTTTTCCTGGGGCCGCAATTCGGCAGAAAGCCCGCCGGCAAGATGCCCTTTGGTGGCCAGGCCTCAATAGCCTCCATTCTGGGTATGAGCCCGGCCGATCTTGCTAGCGAACTTAAGAGCGGCAAGACCCTGGCGGACATAGCGCAGGAAAAGGGCATGACACTCGATCAGATCAAAGAGAAGCTGGTGGCCCAGGAAAAACAAGCATTAGACCAAAAAGTAGCCGAGGGCAAAATGACCCAGGATAACGAAAATAAAATTCTTTCGCGCCTTCAGCAAATGGATCTAAACAAACTCGGAAGATTTGGCGGACATGC
This sequence comes from Moorella humiferrea, assembly GCF_039233145.1. Taxonomy (NCBI): domain Bacteria; kingdom Bacillati; phylum Bacillota; class Clostridia; order Neomoorellales; family Neomoorellaceae; genus Neomoorella; species Neomoorella humiferrea. The sequence goes on from NZ_CP136419.1 coordinate 2,056,554, forward strand.
AGGAAAGGTCCGCCAAGCGGAGCCTACGCCTTCCGTCCAGCAGTAATATGAGTAATATGTTGGAAAAGTGAACCCTGGGCAACAGCCAGGGTAAAAAGACTCACGCCGGCAGACACCGTTCCTCCCACGGTGTCTGCTTTTTTTAAAGTCTGAGCATGGGAAAAACGCTTCACAGTTGGAACAAAGGTGCGGAGGAGTTCTTCGGTTATACGGCCGAAGAAATCATCGGGCGTCCGCTCACCCTTTTTTTCCCGCCTGAAGGCAAGGATGAAGCAGATGCTTTACTTACCAGGATAGCTGCCGGTGAAGAACCCGGAAATTATGATGCTTTACGATTAGCTAAAGACGGGCGGAAGGTCTTTGTATCCATCACAGTCTCGTCGGTAAAAAATGAAAACAGGAAGATTCTGGGAGCTTCGGTTATCGCCCGGGATATAAGCGATTTGCGAGGCAGTGCGTCAAACGACCGCCAGGCACAGCTATCGTGGTGGATTTGATCTTAAAGCACCATGAATGGTGGGACGGTCGGGGTTATCCCCTGCAGATTAAAGCTGAGGATATACCGCTGAAGTGCCGCCTCCTGGCCATCGCCGATGCATACGATGCAATGACCAGCGAAAGACCCTATCGCCGGGCCATGAGTCACGTCCAAGCCGTTGCCGAGCTACGCCACCATGCCGGAACCCAATTTGATCCCTATCTGGTAGAAAAATTTTTACAGGTAATTTCTAATTCAACTTAGTACCTGCGTTTATCAAGCGGGACGGCTATTGATTTACAAAGCCGTATTTTTTCTGGGGCCACCTATAATGTATGCCGCCCTTCCGTCGGTCCGGCGGAAGGTGTCTTTTCTTTCAGGTGATTCCGGTAGACTTCCCAGCGATCGCGCAGTAAATCCCGCAGATAAGGTTCTAAATTTCGTACCTGCAGCAATCGTGCCAGCCACTGGGTGGCGGTTAGATAATTTCCCAAACGTCCCTCTAATTCTCCGATTAAATAAATAATCAGGTTGGCGTTTCCTCCTCCGGGGCTCTCCTTCTGGTAGGCTTCCTGATAAAGGTCGCAGGCATAACGGAGGTACTTTTTCTCCTCCTCTTCGTTCCCTTCATAGCGGTAAAACCAGGCAATGTGCAAACACAAACCGGCCAGTACCGATCGCTTTTCTTGATTCAAGTTGCCGCAAAGTAAACCCAGCTTATGTACGTTTAAGGCCTCATGCAAATTACGCCTACCGGTATAATCCTTGTGGGTGATCTTTTGGATATATTCCTTCAAAATCAATTCCCGGCGTTCTTTTTTGACAGGACCGAAGTTGGTGGTAAAAGCATAACCGCAATGGGGGCAAACGGCCACTTCGTAAAAATAGGGGTTTTCGCCTTCAAAATAGGTACACAAATCGCTATCGCGTTTCACCTGGCGTATCTGGCTCAAGCGCAGCTTTTTATTGGTGAATTCCCGACCGCAGAAAAGGCATTGGTAGCGTTTATCGTATAGAGGTTCAACGGCAGTTGCCACTTCCATCCCTTCTCGTGTTTTCTCTGATGGTGCGTTTATTTTACTTAATTCTCCATCCGGGTTTAAGTTCCTACCTAAAACATTAAAAAATCCCCCGTGGCCGGCAAAGCAGACGGCGTAAACTTACTGTTTCACCTGTAAGGTCCGGACCAGAGCGGCGGCCGCTTCGGCGCGGGTGATGTCGTGGGCCGGGTCAAAGGTAAAGCCGTCGCCCTTTATGATCCCCAAACCCCACGCCAGGGCCGCATAACCTAAAGTTTCTGGGTTTAAAGAAGATGAATCGCGGTAAGGTACCCTGTAGATGCCTTCTATGCGGGCGACCCGTTCCAGGTTCAGGTAGCGGATCAGGAATTTGGCCAGGAGTTCCCGGCTGACGGCGGCCCCGGGCTCGAGGTTTTCCTTGAGCCACTTCTCTTCCCGGGCCCGCTGCAGAATCTCCCCATCCTTCAGGTCATGATAACCCCAGACGCCGTATCGGGACATAAGCATGGCCCGCAGCAGGGAAACAACGGTCACCTTCTCGTCGGGGTGAAAGGCATCTTTGTACTCGCCGAAGATCCCGGCCTGGCCCAGGAGGCTGATTTCCTTTTCGGCAAAATTGCCGGCGATGTCGTTAAAGCGATAGGGCCGGGGTTGCCGGCCGATGGGTTTGCCTTCCCAGTCCAGGAACTGGCCGGTCCTGGCGTCGATCATGTTCGAGGTAATAAAGGGAGAATTGCCCAGGGGCTGGTAGACCAGGCGTATCTCGCCCCCATCAGTGCTGCCCGGTCGGTAAATGCGGGTATAGCTCAGGGTCAAGGGACGGTTTTGCAAGAAGGTTTCTACGGCCTGCCGGGCATCAAGGATACCCGTAGCCGCCGGGAAATCGAAATTGCCCCAGTTAAGGTTGTAGCTGGTGATGCGGCCTGCCACCGCATCAACGGTAATGTTAATACCGTTGCCTGAAAAGGGGATGCCGTTGACCAGACGGCGGTAGTTAAAATACTGAACCGTAGGTGCACCGCCGGAAGGGTTGTTTTCGTCCAGCCGGACTTCTTTAAAACGCTGCGGTTGCACCTTTTGTAGGAATTCCTCAGCCAAGCGCCGGGCCGCCTGCCGGTCAAGTTTAACTTCCTTATCGTTCCCAGAAGAAGTTATGGGCAGGTCGAAGCCCATTAGTTCTCCGTTAATGGCATTGACCCTGGCGCTCATAAAACCGGGTTTACCATTTTCGGGACTATCGCTGCTCCAGGTCAAGTTCCAGGTACGTATTTCCGGGTCCTGCCAGTCGGCATAAAGGTTGGCGCTGCGCAAGGTTAGCCCGGTCGGGATATCCACCCATTTCTTAACGGCGGCAACGGCTTCTTCCCGGCTGATTAATTTGGCCGTTTTTTCGATTTCCTTCAATTCTTCGGGACTTAAAAGTTTAGCGGGGACGCCGTCCTGGAGTGCCGCGGCCTTGCGGGCCATTTCCAGATTTACTTCGCTCCTGCCCCCGCTGTCAAACCATGCCCCGTTGCCCAGATTTAGGGGTTGGCCGCTCAATGCATCAATCAGACCCTGGGAAGGGTGGCTCAGCCGGTACACCAGCAGTACCGGACGTTTCTCGCCGGCTGCCAGGGGTTTCACAGGCGCCGGCAGGAAATACTGAAGCTCCAGCATGCCGGCCTCGGCAAACACCTGCCGCGCCTTTTCCGGGGTGATACCACCCATAGCCGCGGGAAAATCGGCCTCCGTCCAGTTGAGGCTGTAATTCGTCACCCGGCCGTCATCGCCGCGGACGGTTACAGTTGCGCCGTCGGCGGGGAAGGAGATGCCGTTGACCAGCCGCTGCCAGCGGAAGGTGTAGGTCGGCGGGCCGGAATTATTTAAAGGAATGAGCTGATCATCAATGGGCAACAATTGCAGTTCCCGGACGTGCCGGGCCGCCAGGCGGTTTAACAGCTCTTCGGCCGTCTGTCGGGCCGCCTCCAAGGACACAGAGGGAGACCCTGCACTACTTCCCGGCTCCGGTGCCGGCCTCCAGGTGTTCATGTTGATTATTTCGCCGGTACGTGCGTCGACGTCGGCATGGAAGCTACCGCCGTCACTGGGGGCGCTCCAGTGCAGGGACCAGGTTTGACGGCCGTCATAACTGTCATAATTAGAGGTAAAATTGGTGTATTCTTGGGGAATATCGAAGTTGGCCTTAACGAGACGAATGGCCTGCTCCAATGAAAATGCGCCAGCTTCTTCAGCCGTAGCTGAAGGTGGGTAAACAAACGCCAGCAACAAAAACGCCAGCACCAGTACTGGAAAAACCCGCCACTGCTTTAACATTTGCCCTTCCTCCTTCTGTTAGTTTGGTCCTCTTCCCTTACTCCCTTGCTTAAAAACTGCACGTCCCATATTGTTTCGTTTCTGATTCTTATAGACGCCATTATGGAGGAAAAGTTCCCATAAAAATCAAGGTTAAACTTCTCCCCTGCCCCGGCTCCGGTTTACTAGGGCGGCCCGACGCAGGGGCAGATCGTAGCGCCCCCATAGGGGCAGCGGCTGCTCTCCGGACGTTTCAGAACTTGCCGTCGGCGTAAAACGCCAGAGGCGGGCGACGACGGAAGGCCGTTCCGGCCAGGAGGTGCGCCGGTACTGATTGTAAACCTCCTGGTAAACATCAAGGGTCCGACGGGCAATATTTTCCCAATCATAAACTTCCCGCACCAGACGGAGCCCGCCGACCTTAAGGCTTTCCGCCAGGGCTTCATCGTTTAAAACGGCAAGGACATTGTCGGCCAGGGAAGGGGCATTGCCGGGGAAGGCGAGCATCCCGTCAACACGGTGGGTGATAATTTCCGCCAAGCCTCCCGTGGAGCTGGCCACCACCGGGGTTCCCGCCGCCATGGCCTCCAGGGCCACGATGCCGAAGGGCTCGTATAAACTGGGGAACACCGCCACCCTAGCGGCGCGGTAGAGCTGATTGCGGGTAGAATCGTCGATGTAACCCGCAAAGGTGACCTTGTAGCCGATGCCCAGTTCCCGGGCCCGGCTCTGGAGCTGCTCTTCCATAGGGCCCTTGCCGGCCACCACCAATTTGGCTTCCGGGCAGGATGCCAGTATCCGCGGCATGGCCTCCAGCAGAACCTGCACGCCTTTTTCCACAACCAACCGGCCGACAAAAAAAATGATCTTTTCGTGGGGGGCGGCATAACGCTGCCGCACGGCCGGATCTACCTTTATGTCGGCAAACTTCTGGCTGTAGACGCCGTTGGGGATGATGGTGATTTTGTCGGCCGGCAACTGAAATAAACCCTGCACTTCCTGGCGCATGTGGCGGCTACAGACGATGACCCGCCAGGCTTCATAGGTCAGCCACCATTCTACGCTGTTGATGTAACGCTGCATATCATTATATAATCCGCGGTTGCGGCCGGCCTCGGTGGCGTGGATGGTGGCGATGAGGGGCAAACGATGGGCGTGTTTTAAGGCCCGGCCAGCGAAAGCCACCAACCAGTCGTGGGCGTGGATGAGCTGAAAAGGTCCATACTTGCGGGTGATAATCATGGCTTCTTCCAGAAAACGGGCGTTTAGCTGCAACACCCAGGTGAGAAAATCCGGAGCCTGGACCGGGTAGGGGTCGACGCGATGGACCATTACTCCGTCTTCGCGCCTTTCAAAGGCCTGTCCCGGCCGGCCTAAAGTCAAGACGTGGACGGTGTGGCGCAAACGCGCCAGGGAAACGGCCAGGTCTTCGACATGCCGGGCCAGGCCGCCGACGCTCTGGGGGGGATACTCCCAGGAAAGCATCAGGATACGCACCTAATAATCACCTGCACCAAATTTTTACCTTAATTTATTATTACAATCACCGCCGAACTTATACCGCATAATTTATCCTTTCCCGATAAAACCTAGTAGCAAGTTGCTGAATTTGGAGGTTAAGGTATGCCCGAAATACGCCAGGATCCAGTTAGCCAGCGCTGGGTGATTATAGCCACCGAACGGGCCAAAAGGCCCTCGGACTTTAAACCTCCCCATAAGGAAAAGAAGGGTAACGTCGGCTGCCCTTTCTGTCCCGGCCACGAAAAGGAAACGCCGCCAGAAGTGCTGGCCTTCCGTGACGTCGGCACTGAGCCTGACACCCCCGGCTGGCAGGTGCGGGTGGTGCCCAACAAGTTTGCTGCCCTGACGGCGGGCGGGGAAGTAGCCGGTGAACGAAACGGCATCTACCAGACCCTTTCCGGCACCGGCGTTCATGAGGTCATCATCGAAGGGCCGGACCACGACACCTATTTTGCCGATCTGGCCCCCGAACATGCGGTCCTGGTACTTAAAGCGTGGCGCCAGCGCTATCTGCAACTTGAACGGGACGAACGGATGCACTACGTACAGCTTTTTAAAAACCACGGCCCTACCGCCGGGGCTTCCCTGGAACACCCCCACAGCCAGCTCATCGCCACCCCCCTTGTACCGGCAGCAGTTACGGCGGAAATGACCAGGATCAGGGCTTACTGGAAAGAAAAGGATAAATGCCTTTTCTGCGATATTGTAGACGCCGAACTGAAGACCGGCACCAGAGTCATCGCCTTTAACGACGAATTCCTGGCTTTTTGCCCCTTCGCCTCGCGTTTTCCCATGGAGATGTGGATTATATCCCGGCGCCACCAGGCCAGTTTCGGTGCCTGCGAAGACGATCAGCTGGTACAGCTGGCCGCCATTCTCCAGGAAACCTTAAGCCGCTTAAAGCAGGCAGCCAATGACCCGCCCTTTAACCTCGTCCTGCATACGGCTCCTTTGCGTCAGGGAGAAGTTATCTACCACTGGCATTTTGAAATCCTGCCGCGGCTGACGATTGTCGCCGGCTTCGAATGGGGAACTGATATGTACATCAACCCTACGCCGCCGGAAATAGCGGCCCAATCCCTCAATGAAATAAGCCTAAAGCCCTGAGGAGGAAGGTTAATGACTGAACCCTTGAAAATCCTGTTCGTATCCCCCGAAGTGGCCCCCTTAGCCAAAACCGGAGGGCTGGCCGATGTCGCCGGGAGCCTTCCCAAGGCCCTGGCCGCCCGGGGACATGAGGTGCGGGTGGTCATGCCCCGCTACCGCCAGATCAAGGACGTCGATTACCTGACTGATCTGCCGGTGGAGATGGACGGCAGCCTGGAAACGGCCATCATTCGCCGGGGAAGCCTCCCCGGTGAGGGCTCCATACCCGTCTATCTCATCGATAACTATAAGTTTTTCTGGCGCGATGAAATGTACTGCTATGCCGACGACGCCGCCCGGTTCAATTTTTTTTGCAAGGCCGTCCTCTCCATGCTGCCGTGGCTGAATTTCCGTCCGGACATTATCCACTGCAACGACTGGCAGACGGGCCCCATCCCCCTGTTCCTGAAGGTCAAACATGAAGACAACCCCTTTTACCGGGATACGGCAACCGTTTATACCATCCACAACCTCCAGTACCAGGGCACCTTCCCCCGCCAAACTTTGAGAATCATGGCCCTGGGCGAAGAATTTTTCACTCCCGAACGCCTCGAGTTTTACGGCCAGGTCAGTTTCATGAAGGCCGGCATTTTATACGCCGATTTAATCAACACCGTGAGTAAAAAATACGCCCTGGAAATCCAGACCCCCGAATACGGCGAGCGCCTGGACGGTCTGCTGAGGAAACGTGCCGCCGATCTGCGGGGAATTTTAAACGGGATTGACTACGAGGAATTCAATCCGGCCACCGACAGGCGTCTGGCCGTCAATTACGACGCCGACCATTTGGATAAGAAAAAAGAGAACAAGGCGGCCCTACAGAGGGAAATGGAACTGCCGGTGAAGGACGTTCCCCTCCTGGGCCTTATTTCCCGCCTGGTAAACCAAAAAGGCCTGGATCTCCTGGCGGCCATCCTCGATCCCCTGCTCCAGCAGGACCTGCAGTTCGTCCTCCTGGGCAGCGGCGAAGATTATTACCAGCAGCTTTTCTCCCGCTACAAAGTCAAATACCGCGACAAAATGGCCGTCAAAATCGGCTTTGACCCGGTACTCGCCCAGCGGATTTATGCCGGCTGCGACATCTTCCTCATGCCCTCCCGCTTTGAACCCTGCGGCCTCGGGCAAATGATTAGCCTCCGCTACGGCACCGTCCCGGTGGTGCGGGCCACCGGAGGTCTGGAAGACACCATTAAGGATTTCCACCAGCATCCGGGCAATGGCAACGGTTTTTCCTTCCACGACTATCAACCCCAGGCCCTCCTGGATGCCATTAACCGCGCCCTCCACGTATACCGCAACGAGCCAGAAGCATGGCACAATCTGGTACGACGGGGCATGGCGGCCGACCTTTCCTGGAACGCTTCGGCAGGTCAATATGAGGATATGTACCGGGAGGCCCTTCATAAAAGGACGGCCGCGCGGATGAAGGCCGTCAATGAATAACCGGGTTTAAAAAAGCCCTAGATCGGCCTCGCTTTCCGGCCTGTCCAGGGCCTTTTTCTATCCCTACCATCCGTCGCGCCGTCCCTCGAGGAGGTTTATCAGCCGGAGCCAGTTGTACAGGTACACCGGTAAAATGTAGCGCTGGCGTACGTGCTCGCGCCCCGCCGCCCCCAGGCGTTTGCCCAGGTCGGGGTTGGTCAGAAGGCGCTCAATCTGAGCGGCCATCTCTTCCGTCGTATCGGCAGTCAACCCGGTTTCGCCGTCCAGCACCTGATGAGCCAGGCCGCCGGTGGCAGTCGCCACCAGAGGTTTCCCCTTCCAGAGGGCCTCGGTGGCCGTCAGACCGAAACCCTCCCGCAAGGATTTCTGCACAATTACGTCGGCACGCCTTTGCAATACATTTATTTCCAGGTTGGCGTCGGGCCTTAAGGCCAGGATGGTGATGTCGGGATCCCCTGCCGCCATCATCCGCACTTCTTCCAGGACGGTGGCTCCTTCCGGATCGTCGTTGGCGCCACCCCCCGCCAATATCAAACGGCAGGAAACGTTCCTCCTCACCAGTCTGAAGGCCTCGATGACGCCGAAGGGGTCCTTGAGGCGGTCGAAACGCGACACCTGAAGGATTACCGGTGGGCCTTCCGGATCGACGTCCAGCCTTTCCAACACCCCTCTGTATTCTTCGGGAGTAACCTCCCTGTTTTTGTCGGATAGGGGGTCAATGGCCGGCGGCATAAAATACTGCAGGATTGGCAAGTCCCGGGCATACTCCGGCAGGTGAAAAACGGCCGCGTCGCAGGTGGCTATCATAGGAGCCAGGAAATACCACACCGCCGGCACGGCGTAGCGCGGGTCTACATGACAGTACCAGAGCCAACGGCCCTTGTGCCCACTGCGAAAGGCCGTCAACCCCAGGGGCTGCTGGTCGTGAATAACTACCAGATCGGCATACCCTTCTAAAAGTCGGCGGTTTTTTTGGGCTGTAGCCAGATAACTTTCCAACATCTCCCCAGTTATATTGACCGGCTGGCCGTGCATGCCGTTATGAAATTGTTTGGTGGTATTAAAGAATTCCGGGGTGCCGCTTAAAACCTTCCATTCGACCTGCAAACCCACTTCTTCCATCAAGGGCACCAGGGAGCTCAAAATCTCCGCTACCCCACCACCGATGATGGTAGAGTTTACATGCCAAACCTTGTAGTCCTTCAATACCTCGCCTAAAGATTTAATTTCCTCAATAAGGGACCTGCCGCATACTCCTTCATAATCCTTAAGGCTTACCTTTCGTAGCATAGGTTCTCCCTTCCTTATTTTAACATTCCAGCCAGGAGGGCAAGGGGAAAACTGGATAATGTCGCAGCAAGGGATAGATGTTTTTCTTGCGACGTCGATTTGACTTCCACTACCTCGCCCGTCAAAATATTATGCCATATCTTCGGAGCAGGTTCAGGTAGAACAAGAAACGTGTCCCGCCAGACGGCTTCGCCCCAGAGAACGGCACCGACCGGAGGCAACCCGCCCCTTGACGCCCCACCCCTTGCCGTCAGCCGCGCCGGCAAACGCGGGGCGATTACCAGGACCCATTCTTTGCCGCGGTGGCGGGCGAAGGCGCAGACGTGCCCGGCGACAGTACCGGCCGCCGCCACGGGAACATAATCTCCGAAGGTGAACAACTCCCGGTGCTCGCGTCTGAATTGCAATACCTTATAGGTAAGATATAGTTTGATGCGGCCGTCCCACCAGCTGTTGATGAGGTTCTTTATTAAAGCTTTCCTGTCTTCCCCTTCTTCCGCGATAAGGCCGGTTAAAAGTTCGGCCCGCCGTTTAAAGTCGACCGGCCGACGGTTGTCGGGATCGACCAGGCTGAAGTTCCACAACTCAGTTCCCTGGTAAAAATCGGGCACGCCCGGGCTGGCGCCTTTAAGGAGCACCTGGGCCAGGGAGTTCCAGGCCCCAAAATAGGCCACCGTCCTTTGAAAAAGAAGAAAGTCGGCAAAAAAACGGTTCTCCTGCGCAGGGTTTAACAAGGAAAGGGCAAAATTTAATATCGCCTCTTCATAAACGGTGTCCGGTTCGAGCCAATCGGTCCACGTCTTGGCTTCCCGGGCCGCCTTTATTAAATAAGCCTTAAGGCGTTCAATAAATTCGGGAACCTCGTCTTCCTGAAGGGGCCAGGCGCCGACGAGGGTCTGGTAGATAAAGAGTTCCATGTTGTTATCCGGTACCGGCCTGCCTTTATGATCTATTTTTTTCTCCGCGTTCCACCTGTGCCAGCGCTTGATCCCCTCCAACCAGGGACCGCTAATTTCCGTCAGGACGTTGAGCCTGGCCCGCACATCTTCGCTGCGCTTGGTATCGTGGGTAGAGGTGGCGTTAAGGGTATGGGGCCAGGCCTCCACTCGCCGTTGGTTAAAACGGTGAAACTCTTCCACGGACAGATACCGGGACCGGCTGCTGCTGCCTACTTCATTGAGGGAAACCAGGGGATTATAGACATAAAGGGCGGTGTCCTCATAACCCTTGGCCATGACCGGTCCGGTAAACTGTTGCCAGCGCATGACAAAACCAAGCCATGTTTGTCTCTGTTCCTCGAGCAACAGCACCCGGCGTAAGAAGTTTAAAGCCCGCGCAGCAGTCGTGCACCGCCGGGCGGCTGCGGCGACGGCACCTTCGATATAGCTCCGATCCCGCTGGCTGACGTTAAAATTGCGAATATAAGTCCGGTAAATTTCCAAACCGGCCGTAACATGTACCAGGGCTTCTTTCAATTCCGACAAGGTAAGGTCCCAGCCCTGGCGGTGTTCGGCAGCCAGCCGTTCCAGATCCCTTGCCAGGCTGCGGATTTCGGCCGCGAAAAGCTTTTCCATTACCCTCAACTTGCAATCATAGACTACGCCCGGCAGATCAAAAATATCACAATGCTCATTATAAAACTCTTCCAGGTCGGCCAGGCCCTTGGGATCAACGAAGATGCCGTTTAAGGCATTCAAAAAATCATAACCCGTAGTCCCATATACCTTCCAGGCTTCCGGCGGCTCCTCTTCATCGCCCAGGATTTTCTCCACAACCACATAAAAGCCGGGAGAAGCCGCCTGTTTGCCAAGGACGTGGTGTAACCTGATGAGATAGCCCTGGGGATCGTAAAGGCCGTCTATATGGTCAATGCGCACCCCAGTTACCTGCCCCCTGCGCACCAATTCCCAAACCTTGAAATGGAGCGCTTCAAACACCCTTTCGTCTTCCACCCGGACGGCAACCAGATCGCTGACGTCAAAAAAGCGTCGGTAGTTTATCTCTTCGTTGGCCGTACGCCAGTAGGCTAAACGGTAAAACTGTTCCGCCAGGATCTCCTCCAGCACATTGCAACTCCCCCGGTCATTCTCGCCGCCGTTCATCTGTTGCAGTTTGTCATCGATATATTCCCTGACCGCCGGGTTATTTTGATATAGCTGCCAGAGCTTCCGCCAAAAAAGGGGGTCGGAACCCTCCTCAGGAATCAAAGGAAGTAGCGGCGCCGGCACCGGTGCGGCAGCCGTACATGCAAGGATGCGGAGGGAGGAAGAGGGGTTTAAGGGCAGGCGTCGCCCAAAGTAACATAGCACCAGACCATCCTCCGCCAGTTGCAGTTTCAACCGGCGGTTTTCCAGCACCTTAGCGAAGGGTTCCCCCAGGATGGGCAAGAGCACTTTACCCGCCAGGCCCGGCCTTGCAGACTCCCAATCAATATCAAAGTAGGTCGCGTAGGCCGAAGCACGCCCAAAGCGAAGAACGTCCCACCACCAGGGATTCTCCTCGCTGGCGGCCATATGGTTGGGCACCACGTCCAGCAACAGCCCCATACCGTACCCTTTGAGGGCGGCCGTCAGGGCGGCAAAGTCCTCCTCGCTTCCCAGCTCAGGATTTAAGCGTCCCGGGTCGGTTACATCGTACCCATGGAGGCTTCCTTTTCTGGCCTGCAACAGGGGGGAAGCGTAGACATCGGTAACGCCCAGGGCATGAAGGTAAGGTACCACCCGACGCGCCGCATTAAAGTCAAAGTCCCGGTTGAACTGTAACCTGTAGGTGGCAACGGGAATACGTAGATTTTCCATCCTTACCTACGCACCTTAAGTTTATCACCCAAAGAGTTAAACAGGTCGAGCCAGGTATTGGCTTCTTCATTACCCCGACGCCCTTTTTCCTGGTAGGCGGGATAGACAGACTGGACCAGACGGTAATAGGCATTTTGCACCTGCCAGAGGTTGACTTCAAAGGGCAGGGAACTTACCAGGCCGATGACTCCGTTCAGATGTTCGATAAAGGTTCGGTCGTCGGGGTGGGCTAACAGCTTTTCCGCCATTTCCTTTAGATTCCGTTCTAGAACATATCCCAAAACTTCACCGTCCAGGGAAACCCCGGACATCTCGGCTTCGTTCAAAAGGGCTTTAATATGGTCCAAGTCTAGTTCGTCCCGGGCAAAGGCTTGGCGCAGGCTGGTGTTTAAAACAAACTCCGCAGCGGCCTGGAGGGCCCGGGGCTGGGGGATATTTAGATCCTTAAGGAAACGCATCAGTGGGGCATGGACGTCGTAGATGCGACGATAATCTTCGGCCACTTCCGCCAGGGTGGATTCCAGGATGATGTCCAACACTACCCGCTGCTTGTCGCGGAAAAGCTGCCTGAGGGTATAAGTGGTTCCCTCAAAATGCTGATCTATAAGCCTTATGACTTCGTTAAAGTCGGCCCGGTCGAAGGCCGCGGTTAATTCCCGCACCATTTGCTCGTAGCCTTCTTCATTCCGGTAAACCCGCACGCCGCCGCTGACGTTGTGATTGCCTAGGGTAAAGGCGCCGTAGTCGATGAGCATTTCTTCTTGGGTTATCTGTGAGGTGATGCGGGCCTTCCCTACTTCCAGCCGCGCCGTTCCCGCCCGCCGGTTGTGGCAGTCTTCCCGGTAAACGTCGTAACAATATATGCGGGAGTGTTGATCGTAGGTTTCGTATAGAGAGCACAGGGCATAGTGGCCCCCGACCTTCAAGAGGTCGACCATCGCCGGCTTGACGAATTTTTCATAGATATGGGCCCCGTCGCGGTGCTCGGGAATGTTGCTTTTGGCCTGGGCCAGTCGTTCCAGAAATTGCCCCTCGGGGGAGAAGCCAAATAACTCCTCGGCCAGCTGGATGACGCGGCCGGCGTATTTAATAACCTGCACCGTTTCGATCCCGGAAATTTCATCGAAAAACCAGCCGCAACTGGTGAACATCAACATGGCGTGCCGCTGCAGTTCCAGGAGCTTTAAAACCGTAACCTTATCTTTTTGATCTAAGGGACGGAGGGCGTGTTTTGCAAAAAAGCGGTCCACATTTTCCGGTGAACGGTCGAGGATAACGGTAATGTAATCGTTACGGGCGGCCCAGGGATCCTTCAAAAACTGCCGTCCCTTTTCCTCAAACTTTGGTGCCAACGTGTTGCGCAACCAATTGAGGGCATCGCGCAGTGGGGCCCGCCAGGCCTGACTCCAGCCGGGATGCATGCCCGTATTGCAACCGCAGTTGGTCCGCCATCTTTCCACTCCATGGGCACAGCTCCATGAGGTGTTGTTATTTATTTCTACCTCGTGGGTAGGCGGATGTTTTTCCAGGAATTCGCCGTAATTGGTCAGACGTGCCAGCTTATTGCTTTCTATAAAATCCAGGGCATAGGCTAGAGCCATGTCCCCGTGCCGGTGATGGTGACCGTAGGTTTCGCCGTCGGTGGCGATGTTGACCAACTGAGGTGCGTTGCGACCTTCATCAAAAATACTTAAAAGACGCCTGGCAAAACGTTCGCCGTTGTTTAAAAGCCTTTCAAAGGCTACGGCCCGGGCCACTTCGCCGTGGTAAAAAAAGACGTTAATGGTCCGGTCGGTTTCGGGGAGGCGCACCTGGTAGGGCATGGTGGTATCGATGCCGCCGTGGACTTCCTGCCAGTGTTCGTCGCCCAGAGGGCGTACGCGGCGCGCCTGCCAGGGTGCCAGAATGGTAAAACGGATGCCGTGCTCGGCCAAGATAGTCAGGGTTTCCATATCAACGGCCGTTTCCGGCAGCCACATGCCTTCCGGCCGCCTGCCGAAGCGCAGTTCAAAATCTTTAATTCCCCAGACAACCTGGGTTATTTTATCCCGGGTATTGGCCAGAGGCATAATCATATGATTATAGGCCTGGGCCAGGGCGGATCCATGACCGGAGAAGCGCCGGCGGCTCTCTTCATCGGCGGCTATTATTGCCCGGTAAACCTCCGGGGCATTGGTTTCCATCCAGGAAAGGAGCGTGGGACCCAAATTAAAGCTGATTTTGCTGTAGTTGTTGACGATCTTTTTGATCCAGCCCTCGCCGTCGAGGATGCGCGAGGCGGTATTGGGCTCGTAACATTCGGCATTAATGCGTTCATCCCAGTCGTGATAGGGACTGGCTGAATCCTGGAGTTCGATATCCTCCAGCCAGGGATTTTCCCGCGGCGGCTGATAAAAGTGGCCGTGGATGCAAATGTATTTATCCATCAGTTAGCACAGGCCTCCTTCAGGCGTTCATAGAGCAGACAGGACCACGGGCTTACGGCAATCTGCACCTCACCCGGCGACACGACCATGGCAGGTGCGGGGCTGCCGTCACCCAGCCAGCGTTCCTCAGCGGCATCCAATCTTTTTTGCCAGCGTCCCGGCGGGAGCGGCAGGGTAAGGTCCCTGCTGCTGTCGTTAAAGGAGAAAATGAGGCTTACCTCGCTGTCGTCGCTCCAGCGGCGCACAAACAGGACCCGTTCCTGTTCATAGGCGATGACTTCCATATTTTCCAGATTCAATGCCGCCAGGGGCGAAAGCTGCCGACGCAACTGAATTAACTGCCGGTAAAATTCCCAGAGAACGCCGTGCCGCCCCTGCCTCCGCAGGTTGAAATTGAGGCGAGAATCCAGAAAGGTGGCTTCCTCCTGGGGATCGGGGACCTCGCCTTCCCAATTGTGGTCGGCGAATTCCTGCCGCCGCCCTTCGCGTACCGCCGCCGCCAGTTGCGGGTCGGAATGGCTGGTGAAATATAAAAAGGGCGCCGTCTCGGCATACTCTTCACCCATAAACAAAAGGGGGATAAAGGGGGAAAGGAGCACTACGGCAGCCGCCAGTTTGAGCCTGGCAAAAGGAACCAGCACACTCAACCTTTCCCCCCGGGCACGGTTGCCGACCTGATCGTGATTCTGGACGAAAACTACCAGCCTGTCCCCCCTCGTGAGATGGGGATGTCGACCATGTCGCCGCTGCCTGTAGGCGGAGTACTGGCCGGTGTAAACATAACCTGTCTTTAAAGCCCGGGCCATGCTGCCCAGGCTACCAAAGTCACGGTAATAACCATTCCTTTCCCCGGTAAGCAAGGCATGCAGGGCGTGGTGAAAATCGTCACACCACTGGGCGTCCAGATCATACCCCCCAAAACTGGAGGGACGGATGAGCCGGGGATCGTTCAGGTCGCTTTCGGCAATGAGGTACACCCGGCGTCCCAACCTTTCTCCCGCATCCTTCACGGCTGATGCCAGTTCCTCTAAAAAAGGCATGGCGGAATTGTCCATAATGGCATGGACGGCGTCCAAGCGCAGTCCGTCTATATGAAACTCGATCAACCAGTAAAGGGCATTTTCGATAAAAAAGCGCCGCACCTCGTCGCTGCCCGGACCGTCAAAGTTAAGGGCCGGCCCCCATGGTGTCCGATAACGTTCGGTAAAATAAGGCCCGAAACGGGCCAGGTAGTTACCTTCCGGGCCCAGATGGTTGTAAACGACGTCGAGAAAAACGGCCAGGCCATGTCCGTGACAGGCGTTTACCAAACGCCGCAGCCCATCCGGCCCACCGTAAGAAGCCTGGACAGCAAAGGGAAAAACGCCGTCGTATCCCCAGTTGCGGCTCCCCGGAAACTGGGCCACCGGCATTAATTCAACGGCCGTAACCCCCAACGCCGTCAAGGTGCCCAGATGGGGAATGACGGCCTCAAAGGTACCTTCAGGAGTAAAAGTGCCTACATGCAGCTCATAAAAAATCAGTTCTTCCATGATGGGGCCGCGCCAGCCGGTATCGGACCAGAGAAAGTCTTCTTTAGCCATCACCTGGGACGGTCCGTGGACGCCCTGGGGTTGAAAGCGCGAGGCCGGGTCCGGCAATTTCTGTCCGTCTAAGATATAGTAGTAAAGGCTACCGGGTTCCACTCCCTCCATCTCGCCCTCATAATAACCCCGTTCCCCAGGGTTTAAAAACTCCACGCGCTCAGTAGGCGCCACTATCCGTACCGCTACTTCCCTGGCCAGCGGTGCCCAGAGGCGAAAACGGCAGCGTCCCTGGCCCAGGTACGTAGCCCCCAGGGTAACTCCGTAGGCCATAAAGCCACCTCGAACGAGCCAGAATAATACACAAAGTAGTATTGCCATGGCTACATTGAGATATGAATCCCGGGTGCCTCCAAAAATATTAAAGCCCCCTCCTTCCCCTTGGGAAGAGAGGGGGCAAAACTTTAGCCAATTAAGCGCCAAAGACCTCGGCGGCCACCCGGAGGCCGTCGCCGGCGGTAGTGGCAAAGTAATCGGCGCCAGCATACTTTTTCACGGCCTCATCAACGTAGTTGCCACCAATGACCACTTTGGGATACAACCCCGCGTCGTGAATGGCCTCGACAGTTTCCTTTAGCGCTGCCTGGCAGCTTGTAAGGAGAACGCTCATGCCCACCAATGGCGCTCCCGTCTCCTTTACCGCTTCTACAAATTTTTCTTTAGGTACATCCACGCCCAGGTCTACCACATTGTACCCGGCACCTTTAAGGAGCATAATCACGATGTTTTTCCCTAAATCGTGGATGTCGCCCTTAACCGTGCCGATAACGATAGTCCCCTTATGGCCGGTTCCTTCGCCCTTTAAATAGGGTTCCAAAATATCCATGGCGTTTTTCATGATTTCGCCCGCCATGACCAGCTCGCTCAAGAAATAGTCACCGCTTTCAAACCGGCTGCCTACCTCGACCATTCCCTCCTGCAGGGCCTTCACGATCTCCAGCGGCGCCGCCCCGGCGTCCAGAAATTCTTTGACCAGGGCGTCTACCTGGGCTTCTTCTAATTCGGCCATGGCCCGGGCCAATGCATCTTTTTGCATATTTTGCCACACCCTTTCCTTAAATCGATCATCTATTCTAACGCTGCACCCAGAACCATATAAAGGCGTAAGCCAAAGCATCAAGACCTGTCCATTCTTTTTTCACGAGCTCTTCATTGCCTGCTATCGTGCCAAACTCCTTTTTCTTTATGTCCCAGGGTACGCATGTGCCGGCTTCTGGTACGAACATCTTATCCCCTCCATTCCTGTTATCTTAATACACGCCGTATTCCCGCGCCGCTTCAAGCATGGCCATTATATTTTCCCGTTTGGCATCGCTCATCACCACGCCGCCCGCAGCGAGGATAAAGCCGCCGTCCCCGGCCAGTTCATCGATGGCTTTCTTTACGCAGTCCTTTACTTCCTGGGGCGTACCGTAGGTTAAAAGGGTGGTGGGAACGCCGCCGTACAGGCAGAAACGCCCGCCCAAAACTGCCTTCGCCTTCTTGGCGTCGGTTAAATCGATGCAGAAAACAATGCTCTTATCCGGCAGTTCGGCTATCTTTTCCAGATAAGGCGTCCAGTCTCCTTCGGCAAAGAAGAATGTCCTCTTCCTCATGGACCAAAGGCCTTCAATCACTGCCTTCCAGGTGGGCCAATAATACTTCTCCCAGAAGGCGGGGCTCAAGAAAGGATAAGCACCTTTATGCAGAGGGGCAAAGCAGGGAAACGTTGTGTCTCCGGCGGCGGTAATCATGGCGTAGGCAATATTGTGGGGGACGATAGCCTCACAGGCGGCCACTACCTTATCCGGCCGCCGCCTGAGATCTACCAGTATTCCCTTCGTACCCCGGAGGGCATCGCCCAGCGTATCGAAGGGGGCTTTGGTCATGCCTGAAGTGGCAGGCACTACAGCGTATTCCTTTGCCCATTTTTCCGAGGCTCTGGCCATCTTGTCGTTGTGCATGGCAAAGGCGGCGGCGCCTTTTACCAGGGCCACGCTGGCACGGTAGGAGCCCGGTTCGCTGAATTCCCCGCATATCCGCGGCAGGTATTTAGTTGCCAGCCAGTAAGTCGGATTGGCGATAAACTCATCGTAATCTTCAGCTTTCATATACTCTTCTTCTATATATTGAAAACCAGAATTTTCCTCAAAATAGATGCCCGGGAATTTATACAGCTTGCAGCCGATGGCGTCGAACATGGGCGGCCACCACAAGTTGGGGGAACCGAACATAGTGTCAAAATCCAAATCCTTTATCAGGTCGCTGATTATGGCCGTGGATTTATCTACGTCGTAGTATATTTCCTGCATGTTGGTGTCGGTGTATTTGACGAACCATTCACCGATGGGAAACACGACGGGAACTTTGTCCGGCTTGCCGCAGTCCAGGGCCGTCGTGTAACGTGCAAACCTTTCTTGATAAAGCTTTTCCTTATCGCTCATTTTCTAATTCCCTCCCTGGTCTAGAATAAAAAGCCCGGTTCGAACCCTGTCTTCTTCTATTGCCTTACCCGTCACCTCCTTATAACCCCAATATCATGTTAATCCTCAAGGGCGCCGGCCCGGTAGGCTTTTAAAAATCTTTTACCGAAGGGATCGTTACCCATTAATAAATCTACCGTCGTCAGCAAAGTCATGATTTTGGCATCCAGGGGATCGAGGATGGCGGCGTCCATGCCGTGGGCCATGCATATGGCCAGAAAATAACGATTGATTAGCCTTCTCTTGGGCATGTTGAAAGAAATGTTACTCAAACCCGATACCGTTTTTACCTTAAATTGACGCTTAATTTCCGTAAGGCACTGGAAAAACATTAAAGCATTGGTATGATTGACGGCCAGGGGCAGCACCAGGGGATCGATGTACAGCTTCTCCAGATCATAACCATGGCGGGAAAGGATTTCTATCAACTTCTCGGCGATTTTGAGCCTGTCCGCCACTGTCTTGGGAATGCCGTTGTCATCTACCGTTAGTCCGATTACCGGACAGCCGTGCTCCAATACGAGGGGCAATATACCCTCCAGGCGACTCTTTTCCATAGATATGGAATTGATTATAATTGCGCTTTTATCGCCCTTTAAGACCGCCAGGGCTTTTTTAACGGCGGCCGGTGAGGTACTGTCAATGCACAGGGGTACCTCCGTCGCCTCCTGAACCGCTTGAACCAGCCACTCCATATCGGCTTCTTCGTTGCAGTGGGCCGTATTGACATCCAAATAAGCAGCTCCCGCCGCCGCCTGCCTGCGGGCGAGTTCCTGTACAGCGGCTTTGTCCTTATCGTTGATGATTTGGCGGATTGCCGGTATGGCGCTGTTCAATTTTTCTCCGATGATAAGCACTGGTTTACGCCTCCAATCTATTTACCATGTTAAAAACCCATCCAATATTGTGGTAGTTCCGGTATACTTATCTACCTGTATATACAAATATATTCTATGCATTTCCGAGAATTCCTTCTTATTCAGGTGAAAAAATCACCTCTTTAGGTTAAAAGGCGCATCCCCAGCCAGCGCCGGCAGACGGCCACCCCTTCCACGGCCTCCCGTACCCAAGCATCGGCACCCACATAGCGGCAGACGCGTTCGTCCACCAGGCCCCCGATAACCACCTTGACCTCCTGCCCTACCGCCGCCGTACGTACCTTTTGGACGGTGCGGCGCATGGCTTCAAAAGAAGTAGAGAGGAGGGCCGACAACCCTAAAACCCTGGCTCCCGTCTGTTTAACGATGTTTAAAAACTCCTCTGGCGGGATATCCACTCCGGCATCAAAAACGCGAAAGCCTTCACATCTCAAGAGGGATATGGTGATGTTTTTACCGATGTCGTGGATGTCCCCTTCCACCGTACCAAAAACAATATCGGCCCGTTCCGGCTGTCCGGAAGAAATGGGGGGAGATGCCAGAAAGGGATCAAGGATTCCCAGCACTTCCTGAAAGATTTCCGCCGACATCACCAGGTCACATAAAAAATATTCTCCTGCCGCGTAACGATCGCCGACCATTTTCATTCCCTGCCGGCACTCTTCTATTATCGTTAGGGGCGCTACCTGTTCGTTAAGGGCCTTCCTCACCAGTTCCAGGACTCTCTTTTCCTCTAATTCCGCCATCGCCAGGGTTAAGGGACCCAAAAAAACACCCCCTCCCTTTTACGATTCGCAGCCGGCTAAATCGTAGCTGTGACCGAGGTCAATTGATACCGGTCCCCACGGTAAAGGCACCATCCCCAACCTACCGGCCGATTGTCGGCCGCCAGCAAAAACTGTTCCACCAAAAAAGCCGGGGAACCGGGAGAAGTGCGTAAGGCACGGGCCTCTTCTTCATTGAGATTTGTCACTTTTAAAATCATTTTGCTGCTCATTGGCAGGGCGGCGGCGTGCTTTTCCAGTATATCGGGAAAAGCCTGATACTGGAGTTCGTTTTCCAGAATCGGCCTTCCTTGGTCGTAACGCAGATATTTACGGTCATATGCCAGGGGCTCGCCGTCGGTCAGGAGGGTGCGGCGAACAAATAGGACTTTTGTTCCCTGGCGTACTTGAAGCATGGCTGCCGCCTTTTCCGGGGCGGGTACCAGCCGGGCCTCCAGGAGCCGGGAGCTTGCGGCCATGCCCCGGGCAGCCGCATCCTTGTGGAACTCCTCCATGACAAAAACCGCCCGGTCTAACTCGGGTCGGGAGACAAAGGTGCCCTTTCCCCGTTCGGCACGGATGAGACCGGCTCTGATCAGGTGACTCAAGCTGCGGCGGACGGTCATGCGGCTTAATCCGTATTTTTCACTCAATTCCGCCTCGGAGGGTAACGCTTCACCCGGTCGGTAGGCGCCAGTCTTTATTTGGTGTTCCAGGATCTGGGCTAGTTGGTAATAAGGAGGCACAAAGGAATTTTTGTCTATGGCCATGAAGCAACCACCTCGCCCGGGTCGTACAGGAGCTTAACGGTTTTTATACAATAATTCTATATTCAGCCAATAAATCCTGCCGGCAAATTAAAGGGCCCCCCTCATGGGGGACCGGCGTATTATTTGCCGTTGTGGATTTCAAAGCTCCAGTTGAGGCCGTTATTGTTGTCCCAGTTGTTGGCGCTGTCCTTGAAGCAGATGTTCAGGCGGCTGCCGTCTTCCACCCGGATGTTTTTCACCCAGCCGTAGCCGGTACGCTCCATGCGGTAATCATAGATATTCTGCCAGTTATTGGCGTCCCCGTAACCAGTATGCATCCATACCTGGTCGGCGCCGCAGGCATCAAGGAGGCCGTGGTAAAGGATGGTCACTTCATCGCCGGCGGTAATGGGTACCGGGTCCACCACCACCCCGCCGGGATATTCGGCCGCCCGCATCTGCTGCAGGCGCGTTCGTTTATCGCTTATAAAGCGGCTGCGGTTTTTATCGCCCAAATCTATAACCTCCCCAGGGAAAGTTTCTAAAATTAGTTTCCCTGGAGCCAGGCCGGGCTATGCAAAAACTGCTACTTTCTCGCCGGTCCGGTAATAGCGCTGTTCTCAGACACCAGGCGCGAAAAATGAGTTTAGAGATGCAGGTCGGTTCTTTAGGAACTTACCGTCTTTCCAACCAGTCTTTACTGGCATATTTCGCCCTTAGCTCCTCCAATCGCCCTTTTTCCCCATCTGTCAGCTCTCCCCGTATAAATTCTAAACCGTAGAGTCTGGTAAAGGCTCGGGCTATACCGGCCTTTATTTCCTCTCCTTCGACCCGGCGGCCTAAAATGTCCTCCAGGCCGCAGGCCTGGTGGTAAAATTTATCCTTGAGGCGCTGGCGTACGGCTTCCGAAGGCATTTTTAGGACGGCAAAAAGGTCGTCAACATTTAAGGCGATGACTATCGACCCGTGCTGGAGGACCACGCCCCCCTTACGTGTCTGGGCGCTGCCTACCAGCTTGCGGCCGCCACAGGTTATCTCATACCAGGAGGGGGCATCAAAACAGGCGGCCGAAGTATGCTCATCCTGGCCTCCTTTGCGGCCTGAGGCAATCTCCACCGGCGCTCCCAGCTCCCTCAATCCCAAAGCCAAGGCCTCTGCAAGACGCAGATAAGATGGGCGAATCCCGCCGGTCATAAGGGGATGGTCTTCCCGGGCCACTACGCTGTAGGTTACTTCTTTATCGTGAAGGACGGCCCGGCCGCCGGTTAAGCGGCGCACCAGCCCCAGCCCCCGCTCCCTGACAGCCACCACGTCGATTTCTTTCTCCAGTTGCTGGAAATAACCCAAGGAGATGGTTGGCGGCTGCCAGGCATAAAAACGTAAGGTTGGCGGCGTTTTGCCTTCCCGGTGCTCCAGCAGGATGGCCTCGTCCACGGCCATGTTGGTGTAAGGATCGGCCACACCGGTATCTAATAGCCGCCAGGTTTCAGCCGGCATAGATTTACCCCCCTGGTCCTGAACTGATTAGATCGCATAGGCTTCCCAAAAGGGTGTTCCTTTAATACGGTGTACCTTGAGGGAAGGATGGCACGGGTTTTGCGCCAGGAAGCGTATGGTTTTCAACACGTGCTTTTGAGCTTCTTTGCTTTACTCTTGAAACTGTTCCAGGAAACTATCAGTCCTTATTATCTGAGGCATTCTCTAGTTCTCCTATTAATTCTTCAACATTGCCGTAAGCCTTAACTCGCCCTTCCGCCAGATGCTGCAAGCTCCGTTGCATCCTTTCCTGCCATTCCTCGCTCCAGAAATATTCCTGTTGCCTGGGGTGCCAGTCAACCGGGACAAGGCGAAGGCTGGTACCGTGTCCCCGCTCCATACCTGATACACCTCTTTTTATTTCCGTTTTTCTGTATTATAACAGATCCGGGAAATATAATCCCCATTAAAAACTGCACCCGGGGACTAATCTTAAATATTTACCCTGATATTGACATACTTCTCGCCTAATGCTATCCTGTAAATAGATGGGAAAATATGTAATAATATTGCAGGTGTTGAAAATGCCTGAAAGAAGCAGCGACTGGCTGCGGCAAGCAGAAGCAGACTTAAGGCATGCCATTAATTCGTTTAACGCCGGGGATTTTGAATGGTCCTGTTTTGCCGCTCAGCAGGCGGCGGAAAAAGCAGTAAAAGCATTATTTCAAAAGTTGCACCTTGATGCCTGGGGTCATACCGTTTCCATTTTACTAGCAAATCTTCCTGCGGAAATTGCCGTGCCCGGAAAATTGATTGAGCAAGCCAAAGTTATCGACAAGCATTATATCCCGGCCCGCTATCCGAATGGTTTTGAAATCGGAGCGCCCACCGATTTTTACACTGCGGGGGAGGCTGACACCGCCATCAAGATTGCAGGTGAAATCATTGAATTCTGTAAGAGTCATCTCAGTTGACGAAAATACTGTCAGAAATGCCCTGGAAGACCTGGCGGCAAGGTTGAAGTCAAGGCCGGAGGTGCTGGCTGTTTACCTCTGCGGTTCCTGGGCCAGGGGGAACTACACCCCTTATAGCGACATCGACCTTTTGATCCTGGTTACAAATGACGATAGAAAACCCTGGGATAGAGTACCGGATTATTTGCCCGGCAAATTTCCCGTGGGGCTGGACCTTTTTGTGTATACTCCCGACGAACTTAAAAAAAGCCGTTTCGCCAGGGAGCTTTTAAAAAATGCCATTCAACTCTACCATGCTGTCTACTCTCACCAGCTTGACCCGGCTAACTTATTGGGAATGGAATGATGGTCTGAACTAAATAGATTTAGTTCTTTACGCGACCCTTGGTTAGTTATGTAAACTATCGAAGGGCCTTATAGGGTACTGTCTATATGGGCCTTTCTGGAAAATATTTTCAAAAGCTGGATTTCCAGGAAAGCTTAGCTTACTTATGATTATCCCTATATTTAACATAATTATGCTTTACTATTTAGCTTTCGCAGAATGGCCATGCCGAAAATAGATGAACAAAGCCGGCAAGTCTTGAGCTGCCGGCTTTGATAGTATCTATTCGCCAGGGACGACTATTTTCCCTGCCAGCGTAAAACCGGGTTCCTGGCCGCACCCACCTCATCCAGGCGCCGCACTGGGGTGTTATGGGGCGCACTGTGGAGGAGGTCCGGGTTCGCGACGGCTTCTTTACTGATGGCAATCAAAGCGTCGCAGAAGGCATCCAGGGTTTCCTTCGGTTCTGTTTCCGTAGGTTCAATCATCATGGCTTCCGGAACGATGAGGGGGAAATAAATGGTCGGTGCGTGGAAACCATAATCCAGGAGGCGCTTGGCGATGTCCAGGGTATGCACCCCGGCATCGTTTACCTCCTTTGGCGGGGCGATGACAAACTCATGTTTGCACAACCGATCGAAGGGGACCTTGAAGTGGGGCCGCAGGCGCGCCAGCATGTAGTTGGCGTTCAGGACCGCCTGCAGGCTGGCCTCCTTCAATCCGGAGGCGCCCAGGGTCCGGATATAGGCGTAGGCCTTGACCATGACGCCGAAATTGCCGTAGAAGGAACGTATCCTGCCGATGGTCTGAGGCCGGTCATAGTCCAGATAGTAACTGCCGTCAACGCTTTGGGCCACCACCGGCACCGGTAAAAAAGGTTCCAGGTGTTTCTTTACCCCCACCGGCCCGCTGCCGGGCCCGCCGCCGCCGTGGGGGGTGGAGAAGGTCTTGTGGAGGTTCAGGTGCACCACATCAAAGCCCATATCCCCCGGCCGCGTTATGCCCATAATGGCGTTCAGATTGGCGCCGTCATAATAGAGAAGGCCGCCGGCCCCGTGAACCAGTTCGGCCATGGCTTCAATATCGCTTTCAAAAAGACCTAGGGTGTTGGGGTTGGTGAGCATCATTGCCGCCGTCCTGGGACCGACGGCTGCTTTCAAGGCCTTGAGATCTACCAGACCCCGTTCGTCGGAAGGTATCTGGACTACCTCCAGTCCGGCCATGGCGGCGCTGGCAGGATTGGTTCCGTGGGCAGAATCCGGTACCAGCACCTGACGGCGTTCCAGGTCACCGCGGCTCCGGTGATAGGCAGCGATGACGGCCAGCCCGGTATACTCGCCATGGGCCCCGGCGGCCGGCTGCAGGGTGACGGCGTCCATACCGGTTATTTCCGCAAGGTACTCCTGCAGGTTGTACATAAGTTCCAGGGCGCCCTGGGCCGCTTCCGCCGGCACCAGGGGGTGCAGATTGGTAAATCCGGGGAGGGCCGCAGCTGTTTCATTGACCTTGGGGTTGTATTTCATGGTACAGGAGCCCAGGGGATAAAAGCCGGTATCCACACCGTAATTCATATTCGCCAGGTGGGTAAAATGGCGGACGACTTCTACTTCCGCCAGTTCCGGCAGGGCAAATTCTGAACGGCGGCGCGCCTCTTCCGGGAGGTAGTCTTCTACCTTGCCCGGTACATCGCAATCCGGCAGTCTATAGCCCCGCCGACCCGGTGCACCAAGTTCAAAAAGAAGCGGTTCCGTCCTCATGCCAATATCCCTCCCATGGCCGCCGCCAAGGCGTCGATCTCTTCCCTGGTGCGCACTTCCGTGACGGCAAAGAGCATGGCTCCAGCAAATTCCGGGTAAAAGGGGCTTAAATCGAATCCGGCGGCAAAACCCTTTGCCATAAGTTTCTTCGCCACTTCTTGGGGACTTTGCTTCGTCTTTATGGCAAATTCACAGAAGAAAGGCCCGTTGAAGATAGGCGTCACCCCGGGGAGGGAAGTCAGTTTAGCAAAGGCATAGTGGGCCTTGAGAAGGCATTGGCGCGCTACTTCTTTAAGACCTTCCCTGCCTAAGGAGGCGAGATACACGGTTGCCGCCAGGGCGCACAGGGCTTCATTGGAGCAAATATTGGAGGTGGCCTTTTCCCTCCGGATATGCTGCTCCCGGGCCTGGAGGGTCAGGACAAAGGCCCGCCTGCCTTCCACATCGGTGGTCTGGCCGACGATGCGGCCCGGCAGGCGCCGTACCAGTTTCTCCCGGGCGGCGATAAAGCCGAGGTACGGGCCACCGAAGTTCAGGGGGTTACCCAGACCCTGGCCTTCGCCCACGGCCAGGTCGGCACCGTATTCCCCCGGTGCCGCCAGCAACCCCAGGGAAATGGGCTCGACGACGGCGATGCTTAAAGCTCCGCCTTTGTGGGCCAGTTCCGTAGCCGCGGCCATGGGCTCAATCTGGCCGAAGAAATTGGGGTTCTGGAGAATGACCCCGGCCACTTCTTTCCCGGCCATCCTTTCCAGAGCGGCCAAATCAGTACAGCCTTCGGCCAGGGGAATCTCCAAAAGCTCTACTCCCTGGCCCCGAGTGTAGGTGGCCAGGACGTCCCGGTACTGGGGATTGACGGCCCGGGAAACCAAAATCTTCCCGCGCCGGGTGGCGTTGCAGGCCACCAGAGCCGCTTCGGCCGTGGCCGTAGCACCGTCATAATGGGAAGCCGTAGCCACTTCCATTCCCGTCAGAAGGCAGATTAAAGATTGAAATTCAAAAATGGCCTGTAAAGTCCCCTGGCTGATTTCGGGTTGGTAAGGCGTATAGGCGGTATAAAACTCTGGGCGGCTTATAAGATGTTTGACAACGCTGGGAATAAAATGCTCATAGGCCCCGGCTCCCAGGAAAGAAACCAGCCTTTTATTCTTTCCAGCCAGTTCTTCCATGTGGCGCAGGACCTCGCCTTCCGCCATGGGCCGGGGGAGGTTGAGTTCCCGGCCCAGACGGACGGCTGATGGTATGTCGTTAAAAAGCTCTTCCATCCGGTCGGCGCCGCAGGCCGCCAGCATTTGCCGGCGTTCCGCTGCCGTGGTGGGAATGTATGTCATCCCCTACTCCCCCTTTTCCTCCTTGACCAACTGCTGATATGCGCCGGAATCCATCAGGTTTTCTATTTCTGCCGGATCGCTCATTTCCACTTCGATCATCCAGCCCTTGCCGTACGGGTCGGCGTTGATGTCCTGGGGCGAATCCAGGAGGGCTTCATTGACGGCGACAACCTTGCCGCCCACCGGAGCATAGACGTCGGAAGCCGACTTGACGGACTCGACGACGCCGAAGCTGTCGCCGGCAGCCAGTTCGTCGCCCACCTGGGGCAGCTCGACAAAGACGATGTCCCCCAGGGATTCCTGGGCATAGTCGGTAATGCCGATGCGGGCGCGGTTGCCCTCTACTTCTACCCATTCATGATCTTTGCTGTAATACAAATTAGCGGGAAATTCCATTCCCATTCCTCCTTCTTATTTTTTAGACCGGCGGTAAAAGGGGAGGTTCACCACCACGGCACGATTTAAGCGGCCGCGGATGCTTACCTCTACTTCGGCGCCGGTGCTGATAGTTCCTGCCGCTACCAGGGCCAGGGCAATGTTTTTTTCTAAACTTGGGGCATAAGAGCCGGAGGTAATGCGCCCGATTTCCCGTCCCCCGGCCGTGATGGGATAACCCTGCCGGGGAACGCCCCTGTCAACCATAATCAACCCCACCAGGCGGCGTTTGACGCCTTCTTCCTGCTGCGCCGCCAGGGCCGCCCGGCCGTTGAAATCGCCTTTATCCAGGCAGACAAAGCGTTCCAGGCCTGCCTCCAGGGGACTGATGTCCGGCCCCAGCTCATGACCATAGAGGGGAAGGGCCGCTTCCAGGCGCAAGGTATCCCTCGCTCCCAAGCCCGCCGCCGCCAGGCCCTTTTCTTTTCCGGCGGCCAAAAGCCGGCGCCACACATGCGGAGCCGCTTCCGCTGCAAAATATAACTCAAAGCCGTCTTCCCCGGTATAGCCGGTGCGGGAAATCAGACAGTCGACCCCCAGAACCCGCCCCCTGGTCCAGCGGTAGTACCCCAGGGAAGCAAGTTCTCCTTCCGTCAAAGGCTGAAGGATTTCTAATGCCTTCGGTCCCTGGATGGCCAGCTGGGCAGTCGCCGCCGACACGTCCTCCACCTCTGCCGCCAGGCCAACGGCGTTTTCCCGAATCCAGGCCAGGTCTTTATCTTTATTGGCGGCGTTGACCACCAGCAGGTACTCTCCTCCGTCCCGGGGATAGACCAACAGGTCGTCGACGACGCCGCCGTCCGGGTAACACATGGGGCTGTAAATAACCCGGTCCCCCCGGGCCCGGCCGGCGTCGTTGGTGATTAATTTCTGCACCAGTTTAAAGGCATCATACCCTTTAACGACGATTTCCCCCATGTGGGAAACGTCGAAGAGCCCGGCTGAGCTGCGTACTCTGCGGTGCTCTTCGATGATGCCCGTATATTGGAGGGGCATCATCCAGCCGCCGAATTCCACCATTTTGGCTCCGGCGGCCAGATGTTCTTCATACAGAGGGGGCTTTTTTAAGTCCGCCATTTTTCCACCTCGCCCATGTTAGTATAACCATAAATAAAAGCCATCGCCGCAACTACGCGGTGATGGCCTCTGTCCTGGTACCTGAGAGATTAGGCAAAAAAGCCTTCCCCTTTGGTGTCCCCGCCGCCCGTTTTCCCCTTCCGGCCGCCGGGGATCTCTCCAGAGTCGGGTCCGGGAGCGGTACTTTTGCCTGAGAGTTTCCCTCCCCCGTCACCCCGACCGGGAAAGCTTGCTCCTTCGGCGCCCTGGTAAAAGGGTCTCTTCCACTCCCTTCATCCACCCGCTATGCAGTTTTAATTTTATAATAATTATATTCGCTTAATCCTCTTAAAATCCTTCTTTTAGTCTTTTATCCGCTGTCTGTCCTTTTCACCACTGAAGAGGTGAGCCACCAGCCTTCGGGCGGTAGGACAGGCGGCTATCCCTCCCGTCCCGGTTTCCCGCAGGGAAGCCGGCAGGGAACTGCCCACCTCAACCATGGCGGCGATGACTTCGTCAAAGGGGAGGTAGTACGGTACGCCGGCCAGAATGATGTCGGCGGCCGCCAGGGCATGGGCCGCCCCCGTAGCGTTGCGCAGCACGCAGGGCAGCTCCACCAGGCCTCCCACCGGATCGCAGACCAGCCCCATCAATCCCTGCAGGGCCACTCCGGCAGCGCCGGCGGCCTGTTCCGGACTTCCACCGGCCATCTCCACGGCCGCAGCCGCCGCCATGGCCGCAGCTACGCCACACTCCGCCTGACATCCTAAAGCCGCCCCGGAAAGGGAAGCCTGTTTGGCCGCCACCATGCCCACGGCGGCGGCGGTAAATAAACCGTCTATCAACTGCTCTTCCATGAAACCCTTTTCCGCTTCCAAAGAAAGGAGTACCCCCGGTATAATACCGCAGGAGCCGGCCGTGGGAGCCGCTACAATCCGGCCCATGGCGGCGTTAACTTCGGCCACGGCGGTAGCTATGGCAATGGCACGTCCCGTAACGGTGCCGGAAAGCCCCCTCCCCGACCGCCGCCACTCTTCCAAGAGTTTACCGCCGCCGCCCACAAGACCGCTTTGAGA
The DNA here is from genome assembly GCF_039233145.1 of Moorella humiferrea. NCBI lineage: Bacteria > Bacillati > Bacillota > Clostridia > Neomoorellales > Neomoorellaceae > Neomoorella > Neomoorella humiferrea. The sequence continues at coordinate 2,085,836 of NZ_CP136419.1, forward strand.
ACGAACATCCTCAGTTAAACCCTTTTGGGCGGCGGACCGCATTATCTTTAGCCTGCCAGCCATCTTTGCGCGGACCTCATCCCGGGTTTTCCCTTCGGCTTCCATCTGGTAACGGATGACCGTCTCCGCCAGGGAAAGCCCTTCATTCCCCGCCAGCGCCAGGAGTTCGGCCATGTTCCTAAAACTATACCGGGTCAATGGCTATCACCCGCTCCATCATTGGTAAAGAACGCATGGCCGTCAGCAAACCCGGCGGCACCGGTTGATCCGTTTCCATAACCATTAAGGCCTGGCGGCCGGCGGCTTCCCGGGAAACCCGCATACTGGCGATGTTTATTCCACCCCCGGCCAGGAGGGCGGCGACCGCAGCGATGACCCCCGGCCTGTCGGGATAGGTAGCCACCAGAGTCGGCAACTCGCAGCCCATGTCTACACTAAAAGCGTCGATCTTTTTAATCACCACCTGACCTCCTCCCAGGGAGGAAGCCACCACGCTGACGGTCTGCGACCGACCCTCTAAATTCAACTGCACCGAATTGGGATGGACGTCGCCGAGATCCTTTTCGCCGAAAGATACTTCAAGGCCCTCTGCCGGCGCCAGGTCCAGGGCTTCCCGCACCCGCTCGTCATCGACATCAAAACCAAGGAGGCCGGCTACCAAAGCACGGTCGGTACCATGCCCCCAGTAGGTCCGGGCAAAGGAGCCGTGGAGGAAAATTTCCGCCCGTACGGGAGGTTCGCCAAGGATGGCCCGGCCTAGGCGACCTATGCGCACGGCTCCGGCCGTATGGGAACTGGAAGGCCCGATCATCACCGGGCCGATAACGTCGAAGGCATCCACCGCCGCCACCCCTTAAGTATTATACCGCCGCCGGTTCCACCTTACCCGGCAACAATCCTGGTACCGAAGGTGCCGGCTACCGCTGCGGCTGCCATAAATTTATCTTAAAAAATATAGTTATACTTCTCGTAAACGGTCCTAATGATGGGTAATATTTCTTCGTAATCTTTATCACCTGAAGAAGAGGAATCATCAAGGGCAACTTCAAATACCCTGCCCTCCAACCTTACTTTGAATATGGGACGCTCTCCTCCGGACACCAGCAGGAAGCCGCTGTTGTCGCTGGCGTTAAAGTCGTCTTCCCTCCAGAATAGGGTCAGCTTATCCTTGTAGGGAGCGCCGTCGTAAGGACAAAAGGTCGCACAGTTGCCGCATTCGTTGCACATGCCGTCCACGTGGACTATCTGCTCGCCATGCTTAAAGCCGCCGTCTACTTTAACGGCAATGTTGGCGCGGTTGGGGCAAACCTCCGTACAAATGTTACAGATGGTACCGCATTCCAGGCACCTTTCGTGTTCCTTTGCCGCATCACTTGCGGCGTTCTGCAGCACGCCTTTCTTTAACGTAATCCGGCCCCACGCCTTATCCGGCGCCTCGGGATATTCAGGGCGTTCCGGCAAACTCAGGCCTTCCCTCGTCAGGATGGCCCGAGCCGCCTTGACGGCGTCGGCTATGGCTTCCACAATCGTCGCCGGGCCCCTCAGGGCGTCGCCGCCGATAAATACATTTTCTACATTAGTTTCGTTGGTGGCGGGATCCACCACTACTCTACCGCGGTTGTCAACCCTTATGCCGTTTCTCTGGAGGATGTCGTAATCAACCGCCTGGCCGACGGCCGCAATGACGATATCGGCTTCGATTTCCTCAAATTCTCCTTCCCGAGGAACCACGCTCCTCCTGCCGGAGGGTTCGGGTGCACTTAGTTCCATCTTCTGACAACGCAGCACGCCCCCGGTCCAGGAAACGGGTACAAGAAGCTCCTTTAAAAGCGCGCCCTCAGCCAGGGCAGCCTGCAGTTCTTCTTTATTTGCCGGCATATATTCTTTAGTCCGCCGGTAAACGATAGATACCTGTTCCACCCCATCTACCCTTATGGCCGCCCGGGCGGCATCCATGGCCACATCCCCGCCGCCGATTACGACCACTTTGCGGCCGAGGTTCATCTTATTTCCGCCTGCTTTAAACCTGGTGAGAAAATCAACGGCGCTAATAACCCTTTCCCCGCCGGTACTGAGCTTAAGGGGTTGACTGCTGCCCGCACCAATTGCCAGGAAGATGTATTTATAGCCTTCCTTTTTAAGGGCCTCAACGGAAAATTCCGGGTCTATTCCTAAGCGCAACTCGACGCCCGTTCCTCTGACCAGCTCCACGTCCCTGGCGATTGCTTCGCCGTCAATGCGAAAGGGCGGAATTACGTATTGGACGGTGCCGCCGGGTTTTTCCATCCTGTCAAAAATGGTAACCTTCATTCCGACCCTTGCCAGGAAGTACCCTGCAGCCAGGCCGGCGGGACCCGCTCCGATGACGGCCACCCTGGCGGAGGTAGCTCCAGAGCTTTGCCCCTGCCTTTGCCGATACTTAAGATAGCCGCCTTCGGCCGCCGCCTTCTTTACGGCGCGGATGCATACGGGTTCATCATAATCCAGGCGGGTACATTTGGCGGCGCAGAACTGAGGGCAAATGGAACCGGTGATAAAGGGTAGGGGGTTTTTGGCCGTTATAAGTTCATAGGCTTCGCAGTATCTCCCCTCCCCCACCAGCCTGATATATTCCGGTACATCCTGGCCGATGGGACAGCCCACTGTACACGGGGCGATAAAGCAATCGGTCAAAGGCAGTTTTTTGTTCAGCTTCCGCCTGTTGACACCGCGTTTTTCCTTGAGATAGTCGCTCTTTTTCGCGGCACCCGCGGCAAGAGCGTCCAGGAAATCCACGTCTATTTTTTCGTCCATGGCCCCCGTAAGCCTGGGCTCCAGTTCCCTGGCCAGTTGCAGCAGCCGGGTGTAGCCACCGGGTTTTAAGAGGGTTGTGGCCACGGTGATGGGCCATATCCCTGCGGCAAAGATATCCGGGACGTTAAAGGCGTCGCCGCCGCCGGCAAAGGAGATTTTCAGCTCACCGGCAAATGCGGCAGCCAGCCTGGCGGCCAGGTTTATCGTCAGGGGATATAACGCCCTTCCTGAGAGATACATTTCTTCTCCCGGCAGTTGCCCCCTGGTGTTCTTTACCGGCAGGGTATTGGAGAGCTTGACGCCGAAGCTCCTTCCCTGTTCCCGGGCGAATTCTTTTAATCCCTTTAATAAGGCCAGGCCATCTTCATACTGCAGGTCGTGGCTAAAAGATTCCTCCTTCAGGCTAATGTAATTGTACCCCATGGCGGCCAGGGTTTCTTTGACAAAGTCGTAGCCTAGGAGGGTGGGATTGAGCTTGACAAAGGTATTTAGCTTCTTCTCCGCCACGAGATAACGGCAGATCGTTTCTATCTCGGCCGGAGGACAGCCGTGAAGGGTGGAAAGGGTTACCGAACGGCAAATATGGGGTGAGATGCCGTCGATAAAATCTTCGTCAACCCTGGTAAACTTTCGGCATTCTTCTTTTAAAACCTGCCTACATTCCTGGAATACGGCCGTTGAGGCAGCATCCTTGAGACCCTCGATGAATTGATCGACCTTGGGGGATTTTATACCCTGCAGGTCATAACCTACGCTCATGTTGAAGATAAAACCGCGCCGGTCCTCATTCCAGAGCTCTTTCTGCAGGACATGCAGCAAAAACCACGCCTTTACATACTCGGCAAAGGCCTCTTCTACGGTGAGCTCCGTGGACCATTCTACGTTGTAGCACTCGTCTTCGGCATCGATGCACGGTTTGGCAATGTCCAGTTGATCCAGTACCTGGACGGTCTTTAGTTCGAAAAACCGGCCGCCGCAAAGATAAGCGGCCACAATATTCTGGGCCAGTTGCGTGTGGGGACCGGCTGCCGGCCCGATGGGCGTTTCTAAGTCCTCGCCGAAGAGCTGCAGGCGAGGACCGTTCTCTTTCTTAAAGAACTTTTCCTGGGGAATACCGAAAATGGTGCCGTATTTTTCTTTCTCCTCAAGGACCCAGGTTAAAAGTTTTCTAAACGGCAGCGGTCGCATTACATCGCCCATGTTATCCCTCCCTGCAAATTACCATAATGATGCCGACGAAACCGCGTCTCCCACCTCCTTACCTTTCTTCCCGATCATAGGGTACGGACAGGGCTCCAGGGGCCCCAATATGCTTGACCACCGTCTGACGGGTGGCGACAATCAAGACCACCAGGGTCAATATATAGGGCAACATCTTTAAGAAAAAGGAAGGTATGGCGATTTTAGTAGCCGCCTGCAGTGTATAGGAAAGGGCATCCACGCCGCCGAAAAGGTACGAGCCGAGAAGGGCTTTAACCGGATCCCAAACGGCAAAGATCACCAGGGCCACGGCTATCCACCCCCGTCCGGCCGTCATGTTTTCCAGCCAGCTGGGAGCATAGGCCAGGGAAAGGAAGGCTCCCCCGGCACCGGCCAGCATGCCGCCGATAATGACATAAAGGTAGCGCAGGGCAAAAACGTTGACTCCCAGGGCATCGGCGGCCGCCGGATTCTCTCCCGTGGCCCGTAAATTAAGGCCCGGCCGGGTGTGATATAGAAAGTACCAGAGCAGGGGAACCAGGAAATAAGTGAGGTAGACAAGGGGATCATGGTTAAAAAGCACCGGACCGATCACGGGAATACCGGATAGGACGGGTACGGCCACCGGCTTAAAGCTCAAAGGCAGAGGGATACCGATGTAAGGTTTGCCCAAAAAACCGCTCAAACCAGTGCCGAATATGGTCAGAGCCAGACCCGTGACCACCTGGTTGGCCCGTAAGGTGATGGTCAAAAAGGCGAAAAGGGCCGCCATAACACCTGCCGCTAGCAAGGCCGTCAAAAAGCCCAGCCATGGACTGCCCGTGCGGGCCGCAACCATGAAGCCGGTCACGGCCCCGACCAGCATCATGCCTTCCACTCCCAGGTTTAAAACTCCGGCCCGTTCGGCCAGAATTTCTCCCAGGGCCGCATAAAGGATGGGTGTTCCGGCGGTAATGGCCGCCGCCAGGGTAGCTATCCAAATGGAGTTTTCCATAAATCATCTTACCTCCTTGCTTCTCAAGCGCAGGCGGTAGCGGGTGAAAATTTCTCCTCCAAGGACAAAGAAAAGGATGGCCCCCTGGAGCATGGACACCGTCGCCGCCGGCACGCCGGCAGTTTGAACGCTATAGCCGCCGACAATGAGGGCGCTGAAAAGGAAGGACACTAAAACTATGGCCGCCGGATGGAGTTTGGCCAACCAGGCGATTATGATGGCCGTATAGCCGTATCCCGGGGAAATGCCGTGCTGCAGGCGATGGGTGATGCCGGCCACTTCGCTCATGCCGGCTAATCCGGCCAGGGCTCCGCTCAACAACATCACCAGGATGATGTTTTTTTCTATTTTAATACCGGCATAGCGGGCCGCCCGAGGGCTTTCACCTATAACCCGGATTTCATAACCCCAGCGCGTCCGCCAGAGAACGACGGCCAAAAGAACGGCGGCCACCAGGGCGAAAATCAGGCCCAGATGAATGCGGGTACCGCCTATTGTCGGTAGGGTGGCGGCTTCGCTGAAAGGTGCTGTCAAGGGAAAATTGAAACCTTTAGGATCCTTCCACGGACCGTAAACCAAATAATCTACCCACAGGATGGCCACATAATTTAACATTAATGTGGTAATGACTTCGTTCACGCCCCATTTGGCCCTAGGCAAAGCCGGAAGCACGGCCCACAGGCCGCCCATGGCCACCCCCGCCAAAAACATAGCGGGAAGCATTATATAGGCCGGCAGGTGGGGAAAGGTCAGGGCCACCCAGCTCGCCCCAAAGGCCCCCATGTAAAACTGCCCCTCCGCCCCAATGTTCCAGAGGAGCATCCTAAAGGCAACGGAAACGCCCAACCCGGCCAGCATTAGTGGTATTGCCTTGACAACCGTTTCCGAGAGGCCGTATTTGGAGCCGACGACCCCTGCCAGCATATCCTGATAAACCTGTAAAGGTCTATATCCGGTAGCCGCCAGGAAAACGGCGGCGACACCCAGAGCCATGATGACGGCAGCCACAGGCACGACTACGGCCAATGCCCGGGAAGGTTCGAGACGTTTTTCCCAAGTGATAAAAGAGGTTTTAGCCATCAGGCGCCGACCTCCATTCTTTTCGCTCCGGCCATCATCAGGCCTATTTCTTCAACATCAGCTTCCTCCACCGCCATCAGGCCCATAATTTCGCCTTCGTAGATAACGGCGATGCGGTCGGCAAGGCGAAAAAGCTCTTCCAGGTCCTCGGAGATTAATAATACGGCCGTCCCTGCCGCCCGTTGTTCCAAAAGCAGGCGATGGATTGTTTCCGTCGCCCCTATGTCTAGTCCTCGGGCCGGATAAACGGCCACCAGGAGGCGCGGCCTGGACGATATTTCCCGGGCCAGCAGCAACCTCTGCAGGTTGCCGCCGGACATTAGCTTTACCGGCGCATCCAGGCCCGCCGTCTTAACCTGGAAACGCTCCACCAGCTCCTTGGCCCAACGGCGCGCCGCACGCCGGTCAAGAAGGGTGCGGCCCCAGCGGGGGTGGCGGTACTCTTTAAGGAGCAGGTTATCAACGGCCCCCATATTGGGCACCAACCCCATTCCCAGGCGGTCTTCCGGAATGTAACTGACACCCACGTTGATGGCCCGGCAAGGATCGCACCGGTCTAATTCTTCCCCGGCGATAATAACGGTCCCTTCATGAAAGGGTCTTAAACCGGCAATAACCTCTGCCAGTTCCCGCTGGCCGTTGCCGGCCACCCCTGCAATTCCCAGAATCTCGCCGGCATGAACCGTCAGGTTGACGCCCTTTAAGGCAGGCAAACCTTTATCGTTAAAAGCCTTTAAATTCTTTATTTCCAGGATTTTATCGCCTTTTCTGGCTGCCAGTTTATCTATCTGCCAAAGTATTTCTCGACCCACCATCATTCGCGCCAGTTCTTTCTCGTTCGTTTCACTTTTTTTAACGGTGGCAATGGTTTTACCGCCCCTTAAAATGGTAATGGTGTCGGCGGCATCCATTACCTCCTGCAGTTTATGGGTAATAAAGATTACGGCACATCCCCGGGCCGCCATCTTTTTCAACGTACGGTATAAATCCCGGGCTTCCTGGGGGGTTAAAACCGCCGTCGGCTCATCGAGGATCAGCACCCGGGCATGGCGGTACAACAATTTGATGATTTCCACCCGCTGCTGCTCGCCTACCGAAAGCTGCCAGATGCGCGCCTGGGGGTCAACCTGGAGGCCGTATTCTTTAGAAAGGGCGGCAATTTCTTCGGCCAGCCTGTTGAGGTTGAGGCGAAAGCCGCCTTTAAGGCCTAAAGCTACGTTTTCCGTTACGGTAAAAGGCGCCACCAGGCGAAAGTGCTGGTGAACCATACCGATACCCGCCGCAATGGCGTCCCGTGGTGAACGGAAATTCACCCTTTGCCCGTCGATATAGATTTCGCCGCCGTCAGGGCGGTAAAGCCCCGTAAGAATGCTCATCAAGGTGCTCTTACCGGCACCGTTTTCGCCCAAAAGGGCATGAATTTCCCCCGCCCGTACGGTTAAATTGACGCCGTCGTTAGCCACCACACCGGGAAAAACCTTAGTTATGCCCCGCATCTCTATCAGGGGTGCTGTCATGAATAAATGCTCTCCTCCCCATCGGCCTGAACTATTTATTTGATTCGCCGCTCTTTGACAAAATTCCTTCTCCCTTATATAATTTTATTAAATTTTCTTCCCAAAAATATCATGTTATTTAACTACCGGTTTACAATTGAGGCCGTGGAAGCAAATCCCACGGCCCCCCTATCAAAATGTTACCCGCTTTTATTTGGGAATATCGCCTTCAACGCCCTCAACAAACCAGTCAAAACCGAGTACATCTTGGTGACTCATCTTCTGTCCTTCAGGCACTCGTACTTTCCCGCTCTGGTCCTTGATGGGGCCCTGGAAGACATAGAACTTGCCGTCGATAATTTCCTGTTTCTTGGCGTTCACCAGGTCACGCACTTCCTGGGGCACCTTGTCGCTGAAGGGCCCGAGGTCAACCACACCGTCTTTCATAGTTCCGTAGTAGTCCTCAGATTTCCACGTCCCATTTTTGACGGCTTCAACCGTCTTTACATAATACGGACCCCAGTTCCAGATCGGCGAGGTCAAATTGGCATTGGGAGCGAACTGGCGCATGTCACTGTTATAACCGATGCCGTATTTACCCCGCTCCTGGGCTGCCTGCTGCGGTCCCGGGGTGTCTTGGTGCTGGGCGATAACGTCGGCGCCGGCATCTAGAAGGCTTAAAGCCGCCTGTTTTTCGGCCGCCGGGTCATACCAGGTATTGGTCCAGACTACCTTAACCTTAACGTTGGGGTTAACTGAACGCGCCCCCAGGGTAAAGGCGTTGATGCCGCGGATTACTTCCGGAATGGGGTGGGCTGCTACATACCCCAGAACGTTGGTCTTGGTCATTTTGCCGGCCACCATGCCGGAAAGATAACGGGGTTCTTCCATAGCGCCAAAGTAAGTACCGACATTGGCAGCCGTCTTATAGCCGGAGCAGTGCATAAAGACGACGTTGGGGTATTTCTGGGCCACCTTGATTACGTAATCCATGTAGCCGAAGCTGGTAGCAAAAATGACCTTATTACCCTTTTCCGCCAGTTCCGTTAAAACCCTTTCTACGTCGGCCCCCTCGGGGACGTTTTCTACATAAGAGGCTTCCACCCAGGGTAATTTATCCACCAGGTACTTGCGTCCCTGCTCATGGGCCCAGGTCCATCCGGCATCACCAATCGGTCCCACATAAATAAAGGCGACCTTCATTTTCTGGTCTGCAGCCTGCCCTGCGGCCGGCTTTTCCCCGCTCTGGCTGTTCCCGGCCGGTTTCTGGCCGCCGCAGCCGGCGGCAAATACAGCTACCACCAAGGCCAGGAGCAGCACTGGTATGAAACGCCATCCTTTACGCATCATGTGTCCATAGCTTGTCCTGCAAACTATGGACTCCACCTCCTTTTTGATGTTTTTTTAGCCTCCTGCAAAACCCCAGAGGTCTTGAGAGACAAGGGATTTTGCAGGCTTTTTAAGCAGGGTTTCCTCCAGTTTTCATCGAAATACTTAGGAGAAATTACTCTGGAGGTGAGCCCCTGTTGCCCAAACATAAGCAAATTTCCTTGTGTGATCTCTACGAAGAATTTGAACAGGCTTCAAGCAAAGACAAACTGAAAATGCTCACCGATTACGTAGACATCGAAGAGATTATCCCCTTAGAGGTTAAACTGGCTTACTACAAATCCACTGGTCGCCCCCCTTATTCTTTAGCGTCCATGTTGTCTGCCTTAATCCTCCAGAAGATCTTATCCATTCCCACAGTTGAACTTTTGGTTACCTTCCTTGAATTGTCAGAGCCCCTGAGAGACTTTTGCGGCTTTACTCAAAGCGTTCCTGACCCCGCTACTTTCTCGAGGTTTAAAGATAAAATCGGGCCAAAGGAGCTTAAAAAAATCTTAGACCGTTTGGTGGAACTAACCGAGCCCTACTTAAAAAAGCTCGACCCTTTTGCGGCCTCCCTTCTCGTCCTGGATACAACCGGCTTAGAAGTGCCGGTAAGAGAAAATAACCCGAAGTTCTTTTATTCCTTGAAAAACCAGGTCGAGAAGGGAGCCCCTGAAAAACCTGAAAACGAGATTTATGCCATGACTATTGCCAAAATGCCCAAATGTGCCAGGGCCGCCCCAAAGGCCAAACTCATGTATACCAACGGTCACTTTGCTTATGCCTACACCGCTGCTATCCTGACTAACGGTTTCGGCCTCGTCCGGAATGTGATGCTTTTTGAAGGACAGAAAGATTCGCTTCTCGTAAAACCGGTCCTGGAGGATTTCCGGCAGCACCATGACCTTTCCCGTTACGAGTTTTTTGCCGGTGACGCCGGGTTCGACAGCACGGAAAACTTCCGTTACCTGGTGCAAGATTGCAACCTTAAGCCGGTTATTAACCTCAATCCCCGGAATACTAAAGAGCTGCCTGAGCCCCGGCTCGCTCCCGAGGGAGTACCAGTGTGCCCCAAAAATCCATCCTTAAAGTTTAAATACGCCGGCTTCTGTAAATCCAGAAACCGTATTAAATGGCTCTGCCCCTTAAGTAAGCCGGGGAAAAAGGGTTATACTTGCACCTGTCAAGACCCGTGTACCCCCTCTAAAAGCGGCCGGATGGTTTACACTTATCCCCAGGACAACTACCGAAAAAATACTCCCGTCCCAAGGAACTCTGAGCTATGGAAGAAAATCTACCTTTTGCGCATTGCCGTGGAGCAAGCCATCTCCCGGCTAAAGCTTCCCCTCATGCTTGGCCGATTAACGGTGACGGACTTTGCTAGTGCTTCTTGCGATCTTGTCCTGGCAGCGATTGCTCAAAATCTTGTCGCTTTAATCGCTTTGAGAGCCAAGCTCAATGATAAAGTAAGGTCTATACGCTGGCTTGTTGCTTAGGGCAGAACTTGCTTCCCTATCTTGTCCATATAGCCGCGCCTCTTGGTTATCTTTTTCTTTGAAACTCGGTACAACAGGTACCTTAAATCCATTATTTGTAAGTAGAAGAACCTGACTTTGCATAAGGGCTCTTTTTGATTTTTAAAGAACGTTAGTTTTGCAAGCGCCTAGATGTTTTTTCAATCGAGGCCGTCGCTGCTTTTCTCTTTCCCGCTATAACTCCCCCCTTGTTAATGTAACTCCCGGCATGACAAATCACCGGGGAACTCTCCCGGACCTGGCTCCTGCCAGGTTTTGGAGCAAATTAAAAACCAGGCTCCCGCAGCGTGACAATTGCTAATCACCTTCGTAGTCAAGGAATTCCGGTCACCTGGTATATACTCCCGGTTCCACTACCGGAAACTATGCAAAGACTATAGGAAAAGGCTCCAGCTTGTATAATAAGTTCGCCGCTATTTTTTAAAATCCTGCTGGAACTAAATGACCGGATTAAACAAGGTGGAGAACATCGAAAAGGCCCTGGATAAATTGCCGCGGTTGTCAAAGAGCTATAGAGAAAGGCCATGGTTTTTGGGGCTTTAAAAAAACGTCTACCTGAGGGTTTGTTAACCCCCCTGTAGACGTCTTTGCCTCTGGGAGTCTTATTCTTCGACATCAATCTCTATTTTCCTGCCGGTGGCCCGAAAAAAAGCTGCGGTCAAAGCCCGGCTAACCAGGACGGCCGTTATATCTTTGCGATAGGCGCCGGAGCCACGGAGGAGGCTGTCCCGAGGCCGGGCAGCTTCTTTAGCCGCCGCTGCGGCCCGGGCAATCACCTCCGGGCACGGCTCCACACCGACAAGGATCGCAGCCGCTTCCTCACATAGGAAAGGCCGCGGGGCCACCGGGGCGATGCAGATGCGCGCCCGAGTGCATCTGCCCCCCCTTACTTGGACCCGCACGGCAGTATTGAGCATCGGCAGGGACAGGGCCCGCCGGGGCGAAAGGCGCTTGAAGTCCGAACCCTCTCCCTCACCCCATATGGGAATACTAAAATGGGTTAATATCTCCCTACCGGCATCTACCTTGGAACGACCGACGCCTTCATATAGGTTTTCGACCGGCATCCGACGCTCGCCTGCCGGCCCTAGGATGGTGGCCACTGCCCCCAGGGCCACCAGGGCTACCGCCGTATCGGCCGCCGGTTGGGCGTTTACTACATTGCCCCCCAGGGTGCCGACGTTGCGGATCTGGGGCGAGCCGACGGCCGCCGCAGCGGCCGCCAGGGCCGGGAGTTTTTCCCGGATAAGCTTTGCGGCGGCAGCCTCGGCGTGGGTGACCGCCCCGCCGAGGATTATCTCCCCGTCTTTTTCCTCAATGACCTTTAACTCCGGGATGCGGGAAACGTCCACCAGGGTATTAACCTGCCGCTTTTCTTCTTTAAGATCGATTACCAAGTCGGTGCCCCCGGCGATAATCCGCGCCCCCGGGCGGGCGGCCAGCATGGCCAGGGCTTCCTCCGTCGAGTTGGCAATAAGGTACTCCTGCGGCATGGTATCGCTCCTTAAAAAATTAGAACCTTTCCCAAACCTTGACCGCCAGCTCCCTGGCCCTGGCGGCAATGGCCGCCTCATCCAGGTGCAGGAGCCTTCGAGCGCGCATGAGGATTTTGCCGCCGATGATGGTCGTGTCCACAAGGCCGCCGTTGAAGCCGAAAAGGAGGTGGCCGAACCAGTTATCGGCCGTTATCGGGGTAGGTGCATGATAATTCACCAGTATTATGTCGGCATAGGCCCCTTCCTGGAGACGCCCCACGGGGTGGGCGAAGAACCGCTCCGCTATGCGGGAGTTGTTGCTGAAGACCATGGCCGGGACTTCCGACCAGCCGGCATTGGGATCGCCGGAAACGAGGCGGCGCAGAACATTGGCCGTCTTCAGGGATTCAAACATATCGCTGGTATAGCCGTCCGTCCCCAGGCCGACGACCACCCCCGCCGCAAGCATTTCTCCCACCGGAGCGCAGCCGACGGCGTTACCCATGTTGGATTCCGGATTGTGGACCACCAGGGTACCCGTTTCCTTGAGGATGGCTATTTCCCTTTCCGTCACATGGACGCAGTGGGCGGCGACGGTATCGGGGCCCAGAATGCCGTGGTCAGCCAGGCGCTCCACCACCCGCTTACCCTCGCGCTCTAAGGCGTCTTCTACGTCCTGGATGCCTTCCGCCACGTGGATGTGAAAACCGCTGCCCACCTCCTCCGCAGCCTCCCGGCAGGCGTCCAGGGTGGCGTCGGAGAGGGTAAAGGAGGCGTGGAGGCCGAAGGTGGCGCTGAGCAAACCTTCCCCGCCGCGGTATTTTTTAATGGCCTCTACATTTTCCGCAATACCCTGCCGCATAATTTCCTCGCCGTCGCGGTCGGAAACCTCATAGGCCAGGCAGGTGCGCACACCCGCTTCACCAGCCGCCTGGGCGATCATCTCCAGGCTGCCGCGAACGGCGCAAGGGCTGGCGTGATGGTCCAGGATGGTGGTGGTGCCGTTCTTAATGCAGTCAATGAGGGGAATCAGGGCGCTGTAATAAACGTCCTCCAGGGTAAGGGCCTTATCCAGGCGCCACCAGAGGCGCTGTAAAATCTCCAGGAAATTGGTGGGCGGCGCTTCCTTCAGGGCCATGCCCCGGGCGAAGGTGCTGTAAAGGTGCATGTGGTTGTTTATCAAGCCCGGCATGATTACCATGCCCCGGGCGTCGAGCCATTCGGCTTCAGGATAACGCCGCCTAAGCTCGGCCGTCGCTCCCACGGCGACGATGCGGTCGCCCTCAACGGCCACGGCTCCGTCTGCCAGGTAGGGCCGCTCCGGTACTAAGGACAGCAGATGGCCATTGCCAACAAGGAGCATATATTTATACCTCCATACTCTGTTTTTTACGCGGCCTAATCCGCCAGGGCCTTCTCCACCGCTTTGATGATGTTCTGATAACCGGTACAGCGACAGAGGTGGCCGGACAACTCCCTTTTTATTTCCTCTCGCGTATACTTTTTACCCTTCGCCGCCATGGCCGTTGCCGTGAGGACATAACCCGGCGTACAAAAACCGCACTGGATGGCCCCTTCTTCGATGAAGGCCTTCTGCACCTTGGAAAGCTCCCCGTTTTTGGCGATACCTTCTATGGTAACTATATCTTTACCGTCGGCCCAAACGGCCAAATAAATGCAGGAGTCCACAGGCGTGCCGTCGATGAGGACGGTACAGGCACCGCACTCTCCGACTTCACATCCTTTTTTAACTCCGGTGTACCCCAGGCGTTCCCGCAAAACCTCCAGGAGGGACTCGCGTACGTCTACTTCCAGGGCGACCTGAAGGCCGTTTACGGTAAAGGATATTTTTTTAAGCAATGGCTTCACCCCCCGCCTTGACTATCGCTTCCCGCAGGGCCCTCTGGGTGAGTTCCTCCACCAAATGCTCCCGGTATTCCCTGGAAGCGCGCCAGGAGGTTCGCGCCTGGGCAGCTTTAACCGCCAGTTTGCCGATTGTCGCTATTGTTTCACTTGTTATGGCTTTGCCTTTGGCAAAGGCCTCCGCTTCCGGACAACGTCGCGGCGTCGGGCCCGCCACTCCCAGACCGATGCGCACGTCCTCCAGGATCCTGCCTTCCTTTACTTTACAAACAACGGCCACGCCCAGGGTGGCAATATCCATGGCCCTGCGTTGGGAGAATTTAATGTAATGCCCGCCGTAGCCCCGGTAATCCTCGGGGGAAATGAGAATCTGGGTGAGGAGTTCGCCGGGTTTTAAAGCGACTTTTCCGGGGCCCAGGTAAAAATCCTGGATGGGTGTTACCCGTTCACCTGTATTATTTTTTAGTTTCAACCTGGCGCCCAGGGCAAAAAGGGTGGGGGCGCTGTCGGCCGAAGTGGCTCCGTTGCACAGGTTGCCGCCGATGGTGGCAACGTTGCGTATCTGGGGGCCGCCTATGGTGAGAGCCGCCTCGGCAAGGACGGGGATATGGTCTTTAATTACCGGGTCTTCGGCCACCCGGCTGAAGGTCGTCAAGGGGCCGATGGCGATAGTACCGTCCTCTAATTTCTGCACGCCCTCAAGGGATTTTATGTGACGAATGCTTAAAAGCTCCGCACCCTCAATAACACCGTGCCGCAGCTTTATCAAAACATCGGTGCCGCCGGCGATTACCGTCAGGCGGGGGTTGGCTGCCAAGAGCGCCAGGGCTTCGGCGAGGGTTGTCGCCTCATGATATCCTTGAAAATTGTACATAAATTCCTCACCGCCTTCCTATATGAGCCCGGCTTCTTTGCATTTCTCGAAGACCTTCTGGGGAGTCATGGGCAACCTGTTAAAGGCCACGCCGGTAGCGTCGAACACGGCGTTGCGGACGGCCGGGGCCACCGGAATTACCGGCGGCTCGCCCAGGGCCTTGCAGCCGTAAGGGCTTGTCGGCTCGTGGGTTTCCACGAAGGCCACGCCGATTTCCGGCACGTCCATGATGGTCGGTATTTTATAATCCAGCAGGTTGTTATTCAAAGGTCTTCCCGTCTTTTCATCAAAGAGTAGTTGTTCCGCCAGGGCATAACCGATGCCCATGCTTACGCCGCCGTGGACCTGGCCTTCCGCCAGCTGCGGGTTGATGATTTTTCCCGAATCGTGGACGTTGTATATTTCTAGGATCTCTATTTTCCCGGTTTTCAGGTCCACCTCCACTTCGGCAAAGGTGGCGCCGAAGACAAAGGCGTTAATCCGGGCGTTGTTGGACGTATCGCTCGTTATGGGGCTGGCGAAAACGGTATCGTAATAGGTGTGCAGGGCTACTTCCTCCAGGGGCATGACGACTTCCCCGGAGTGCTTATAGACAATATTCCGGTCTTTAATATCTAGGGCGTGGGCGGGGATGTCGGTCATACCCCAGACGAAATCCAAAATTTTGGCCTTCACCTCGGCGGCCGCTTTGGCCACGGCCATGCCGGTGATATAAGTTTGTCTGGAGGCGTAGGCGCCGGTATCGAAGGGGGTGATATCGGTGTCCTGGGTGGAAACGACGTGCACCATATCGACGGGGATACCCAGGACTTCCGCCACCATCTGGGCAAAAACCGTATCGCTCCCCTGCCCTATTTCGGTGGCTCCGACCTGCAGCTGGACGGAGCCGTCCTGGTTCAATACGATTCTTGCTCCGGCCATTTCCAGCCCTACCGGATGGGTCCCGGAAGCGTAGCTGAAACAGGCCATTCCCAGGCCGCGCCGTTTGCTGCCGGTTTGATTTTTATAGCGCTCCTTTTTCTCGTCCCATTTGATTAACTCTTTCCCCTTCATTATGCATTCGCGAATGCCGCAGCTCCTGACCCTGTTGCCGTTTAAGGGGTCGACATAACCCTCCGTTACCAGATTCTTCAGCCGTAGTTCAATGGGATCCATATTGAGCCTCCGGGCAATGGCGTCCAGGTGGCTTTCCACGGCGAAGGTTATCTGGGGCGAGCCGTAACCCCGCATGGCGCCGGCGACGGGCAGGTTGGTGTAAACGGTATAAGGTTCGTATTTCAAAGCTTCCATGGGGTAAAGGATCCTGAACTTCGTGCCGCCGGCCATGGCGATGGAATGGCCATGGGAGGCATAGGCACCGGTATTGGCGACGGCCTTGATATGCATGCCGATGAGCTTCCCGTCTTTGCTGACCCCTGTCTTAATCTTATATTTAATGGCATGACGGGTCCGGGTGTCGATCATACACTCTTCCCGGGACAGTTCCAGCTTCACCGGCCGCCCGCCGACGGCCAAAGTCATGGCCGCAACTATTGGCTCCAGGCACGCGTCCTGCTTGCTGCCGAAGCCGCCGCCCACGTAAGGCTTTATTACCCGCACCCTGCCCCAGGGTATCCCCAAGGCCTGACCGACGATTCTCCTGATTATATGCGGTATCTGGGTGGAGGTGACAATGACAATACGGCCGTCGCTATCGACATAGGCGTAGGAAGTGTGGTTTTCCAGCTGGCAGTGCTGGACGATACTAGTTTCCAGCTCGTCTTCAAAGATATAGTCGGCCTTTTGCCAGGCTTCTTCAATATTGCCGATTTCATAACCAAAAGAGCTTAAGATGTTGCCCTCACAGTCTTCGTGGATCCGGGGCGCCCCTTCCCGCATGGCCGCTTCAGGGGTGAGGAGGGGTTCCAGCACTTCGTATTCTACATCTATTAATTTCAGAGCTTCCAATGCGGTCAGTTCGTCCCTGGCCACAACGGCGGCAACGGCGTCCCCCACAAAGCGGGCTTTGTCCGTTAAAATAGTGCGGTCGGCCTTGTCCCTGTGTTTGGGATCAAGGGCATAAGGGTGCCCGGCGGTGGCAAATTTTATTTGCGGGACGTCTTTATACGTCAAAACCGCTTCCACTCCGGGCAGCGCCCTTGCCCTATCGGCATCGATATTTTTAATGCGGGCATGGGCATAGGGACTGCGCAGAATTTTCCCCACCAGCATGTCCCTGGTAAAAAAGTCGGCAGTATACTTGGCTTTCCCGGTAACTTTGGCCACGGCGTCTACCCGGCTTATGCTCCTACCCACTACCGCAGAAGCCATTTTATTCCTCCCTTTCCTGCGAAGACAATAACGCCGCCCCTCGCCCGGAACGCGACCCTTCAATCCGGCCGCCCCCGGCCGGGGTTCCCATAACGGCGGCCGCCTTTTCTACCGCAGCTATAATTTTAGCATAACCGGTGCAGCGGCACAGGTTGCCCGCCAGGGCGTCTTTTATTTCCTCCCGGGAAGGATTGGGGTTCCGGTCCAGGAGGGCCTTGGCGCTCATGATCATGCCCGGGGTGCAGAAACCGCACTGGACGGCCCCTTCGCCGATGAAGGCTTCCTGCAGGGGATGGAGCCGACCGTCAGGGGAAGCCAGACCTTCGACAGTCTGAATTTCGGCACCGTCGGCCTTGGCCGCCGGTATCAAGCAGGAATCCACGGCCAGGCCGTCCATGATCACCGTGCAGGCGCCGCATTCCCCCTTGCCGCACCCTTCCTTGGTACCGGTAAGTCCCAAATAATCCCGCAAAAGTTCCAGCAGAGTCGTATCAGCCGGCACATCCACCTGGTAAAGACGGCCGTTGACGGTAAGTTTGATCCCCGGCACGGCACATACCCCCTGACAACATAAAAAACCAGCTGCCGGACCCGACTCGTAGTCAGGCGATTTCCGGTCACCTGGTAGATACCCCCGGCCCCATCGCCGGGGTTATACGAGTTTATTGAGAATTATATTCGGCAAATATATCTTAAATCCTGCTGAAAATTTAATTTTCTTCCTGATATTTTTATGGCAGCCACGTGGGCTGCCATAAATTTAAGAGGTTATCATTTCCAAAAAGGCTTCTATCCTGGTCTGGAGCTGGGCCGCGTCTTTTTCGCTGAAATCACTTTCCAGGCATAAAACCGGTAGCCCCGCTTCCCGCAGGGCTTTTTCCACCTGCCGGGCTTCAAGGGCATAAGTCTGACAGAACTGGAGGGAATAATAAATCACCCCGTCGGCCTTTCCTTCCCTGGCCAGGCGCAGGATGTCTTCCATCCGGGACGTATTGGGAGTAAAGCAGGCACAGTTGATGTCCAGCAATCGCCGGGCCAAATTTTTTACCTGCTGGGATAAGGTTTCGCCGTCTTCAGGCACCATCCCGGCGAAATAACGGCTGCCGGTACATGTTTCTTCACCGATAATCACCGCCCCTGACTTCTCCACCAGGTGGTGTAGCTTCCAGTAAGGTAAAGGCATGGGTGTCCCCGTTACCAGGAGACGCGGTGCTCCTTTACTGGTAACACCTTCACCCCGGGCAATCCTATCCTCAAGTTCTTCGCAAAGGGCATTAACTTGAGCCGTGAAACGATCCGGGTCATCAAAGAAAGCCAGTTGCGAAATTAGCAGGGCGTCTTTTCCGCTAATAGGAACCGGGTCGGCCCGGCGGGCTTGATACAGGCGCTGCAGGGCCGCACGGCGGGCATTGGCCTTCTTGATAGCGGCATTTAATTTCTCACTATCGATTTTTTGTCCCGACCGTCGTTCAATTTCTTCTTTAAATCGGTAAATTTCCCCTTCCCAGAGGGCCAGGTCGGCCGCTTCCTTACGCTGGGGCAATTCCATTACGTAAGTAGGAACATAATCATTGAGGATTTCCCAGGTCTTCTTTTTCCCATCACAGGTAGTTTCGCCAACAAGAAAATCGACGACCTGAAAGTAAGGGCAAATCCGCTCCAGTTTAAAGCCAACCAGAGACTTAATCAGGGGGCACAGGTTACGCGGTAAAATTTGTTCCCCGGCAGGAACGGTAAACTGGGTTCCTGCACAGAGCCCGACACTAACCCCATCGACGGCAAGGATAAGTTCTTCCGGCACAAAAACACAAAAGGTACCGGCCACCAGCCGCCCGGCTCTTTTATGGGCCAAAATTTCTTCGACCCTCCTGCCATGGGCCTCACCTAAAAGGTTATCAAAATATGCCATACCCGCCGGCCGGTTATCTTGTTGTAAAAAAACCTCGCTAAAGGCCCCGGGCAACGCCGCCAAAAAGGCATCGTGCCTTTCCAGGTCCAGCCCTAAATCCCGCCACATCTCCCGGTAAGCATTGCTCAAAGGGATCAACTCCTTCAAGTAATTTTATCTTGGTATATTTTCGCTTTTTATCATCATTATCCTTTATAACATATATTCCATTTTGTTATTTTTGTCGTCGGCTGTGAAGACATTATGAAGAAAATATGAAGAAAGTCTGAAAGATCGCATATTCTTCTTGACATATACCCATATAGGGTAATATGCTGGGACTAGACTTAAATCTTATTCACTTCCAAGGAGAGAGATGCGCATGAATCACAGAAAGCATGGCTTGCTAATGCTCCTGGGTTGTGGCCTGATGATAGTGGCCGTATTTTTCTTACTGACCCGCGGTGCAGCTGCAAGCGACGGCACCGCCGGTGGTAGTTGGGCCTGGCTGTTATTCTTGCTTTGTCCCCTGATGCACCTTTTCATGATGGGCGGGCACAATCACGGTGAATGTCAGCATGGGGAGCAAAAGGATCCCGGTAAAAGTGAAGACGCAGGATGAACAAAAAGCGCAACAACCGCATCACGAGGTTGCTGCGCTTTTTGTACACGGTGTCCGCGGCCGATGTAAGCTGTTAGAAATCGGCCAGGGCTTTGAAGGCCAGCCAGGAAAGCAGGGCACTGCCAATGGGCAGGCAATCTTCGTTGATATTAAACCGGGGATGGTGCCAGGGATAGGGAGGCTCTCCCGGGATGGCTGCCCCGAGGTTAAAATATACTGCCGGGACCTTTTCGGCATAGCGGGCAAAATCCTCGGCACCCATAGAAGGGGCTGCCAGTTCGAATACCTTTCCCGGTCCCAGGAGTTCTCCGGCTACCCGGCGAAACAGTTCGGTAAGCCTGGCATCGTTTATTAGGGGCGGGTAGCCCAGCAGGTAATCAAGTTCAATCTCCGTCCCGCTGGCGGCGGCCACCCCGGCCAAAATCTCCCGCATATCTTTTTCCAGCTGCTGCCTGGTAACCTGGTTTAAGGCCCTGGTAGTGCCCGTCATAGTTACCTCACCAGCAACAATATTTTCTTTCTCACCACCATTAATAGTGCCGATGGTCAGAACGGCCGGCTGCACCGGATCAATGCGGCGGGCGACAATAGACTGTAAAGCCAGAATCGCCTGGGCGGCAGCGACGATGGCATCCGCGCCCAGGTGGGGTGCAGCACCGTGGCTGGTACGCCCCTTGATCCTAATGGTAAAGTTATCGGCCGAGGCCATAGCAGCTCCCGATCTGACGCCCACCGTACCTGCTGGCAGGGCAGAAGTTACATGGAGGCCAAAGACGGCCTTGACCGGTGGATCGGCCAGGGCTCCGGCTTCAATCAGCAGACGAGCCCCGCCAGGGGGTAATTCCTCCCCGGGTTGAAAAAGGAAAACCACCGGGCCAGGGAGTTCCCGGCGGTGGGTTGCTAGCAGCGTCGCCGCCCCTAAAACGATGGCCATATGGGCATCATGGCCGCAGGCATGCATCCGGCCCGGGCAGCGGGAAGCATATTCCGCCCCCGTAGCCTCCTGGAGGGGCAAGGCATCCATATCCGCCCTTAAGGCCACGGCGGGGCCTTCTTTCGCCCCGTGCAGGATTCCGATAATCCCGGTACCACCGATACCTGTCCTGACCTTCAAACCCAGTTGCTCTAACACCCCGGCCACCAGGGCGGCTGTTTCTTTTTCCTCAAAACTCAGTTCCGGGTACTGGTGCAGCTGCCGCCGCCAGGCGACCAGCTGCGGTTTGAGGTTTTCAGCTTCTGCCAGGTAGTAATCTCTTTCTACCAACAGGGGGTCACCTTGATTCCGCGATTGATTTGCGCATTTACATTTTTCATTATACTCCCCCGCCCATATTTAAGACAAGTTCTACTGGACCTCCCCCCGGCCATATTTAGCCGCAATCCTGGCGATATTCTCCAGATCCCTTGAGGTTAAATACCCGCCAATGGTCCGCAGGCGCATCAGGAAAAGATCGCGGCCTTGCTGCTTGATAAAGCCGCCCTTTTTGAGTTCATGAAAATCCAGGTTCATGGTGTTTCACCTTTCGCATTTTGTGGCACAGACAAAGGTATACTCTTCCAGTTCACGAATGCGCGGGCTGTCGCCGCAGACAGGGCAATTACTATTGCGTTCGGCCTTAACTTCCCGGAAGCGCATCTCCAGGGCATTGTAAATCAGGAGCCGGCCGGTCAGGGTATCCCCAACCCCAAGTAAAATCTTGATTACCTCCGTGGCCTGGATTGCCCCGATAAGTCCCGGTACTGTACCTATAACCCCTGCTTCCTGGCAACTAGGTACGGCTCCCGGCGGGGGCGGGTCGGGAAAAATACAGCGGTAACATGGCCCCTGTCCGGGTTTGATGGTCATGACTAGCCCGTCCCATTGCAGCACCCCGCCCTCGACCATGGTCTTGCCGGTCATGACACAGGCATCGTTTAGTAAATAGCGGGTGGGAAAGTTGTCGACGCCGTCAACAATCACGTCATAGTCACGGATGATGTCTAGAATATTATCTTTACCCAAACGTAAATGGTAAGTATTAATTGTCAGGTTAGGATTTAAGGCCAGCAATGTCTCACGGGCCGATTCTACTTTAGGCCGCCCCAGGCGTTCAGTACTGTGAAGGATCTGGCGCTGTAAATTCGATATGTCTACTACGTCACTGTCTACTATACCGATTTTACCTACACCGGCAGCCGCCAGGTAGTAAGCTGCCGGGGAACCCAACCCGCCGGCTCCAACGATCAATACTTTGCCTCTTTTAAGCCTTTCCTGCCCCCGGCCGCCAATGTTTTTTATAATAATCTGCCTACTGTAGCGTTCGATTTCCTGGTTGGTTAGAGTCATTATCCCACCCTCCATTCTTTACTATCCATATCGGTTTTCTATGATTATAGCAGCGTTTAAATAAGCGGTCAAGGATGTATCGATAACGGCCATAGCCTATCGACATGAGAAAAGTTTTTAGTATACTAAATATTAAACCGACCAGAGGGGAGGGTGTAAATTGATTCGTAAGCGCTGGATGCTGAGGGCAGTTGCCCATTGCAAAGAGGGTTGCTGAATTTAGTCCTGGGCATGACGTTAAACTGCCCGTTAGTTGCAACCCAATTAGCCGGCCTTCCCCTTCTCTACGGAAGGGGAAGGCTTTTATAATGCACCAAATAGCCGGTTAATCCCCCAAAAACGCAGGTGTCATTTGTAGTTTTTGTGAATTTCATTGACAGCATGTGACCAGCAAAATATAATCGAGGTAAAGATATACGGGTGGGGGGTAGTTTTACATATTACACCCGGTTATAAGATTGACAGGGGAAGGGTAAGGTAGAATAAAAGGGGTGAAAGATGGTGCCTGCCAGCGAAAAGAGCGGCGTAGTCCAGGTAAATTTACCCATTATGGGTATGAGCTGTGCTGCCTGCGTGGCCAAAGTGGAAAAGGCTCTGAAAAATATGGCGGGTGTAGTGGACGCCCGTGTCAACCTGGTTGCCGGGAAGGCTACCGTGGAATATTTCCCGGACCAGGTCGGCGTGCCCCAGATGGCCAGAACTATCCAGGAGATCGGCTATGAGGTACCGGAAGAGGAAGTTCTCCTGACGGTAAGGGGGATGAGTTGCGCCGCCTGTGTGGCCAGGGTGGAAAAAGCCGTTAAAGCCCTGCCCGGCGTAACTTCGGTAGTAGTGAACCTGCCGGCAGAATCGGCCCGGGTCCGGTTCTACCCCGGGGCCGTGGACAAGGGTCGCATTAAAAAGGAAATCAACGCCCTGGGGTATGAAGCTACAGAGAAACTCTCCGGCCAGGCCGCCCTGGACCAGGAGAAAGAGGCCCGGGAGAGGGAGATCCGGTTCCAGCGCCGCAATATGTGGATTGCCTGGCCCCTGGCAACCCTGGTGATGCTCGGTATGTTCCGCGATGTGTGGATTTTCCCCTACTTTGTACCAGAATGGCTGGGGAACGTGTATGTGCTGTGGGCTTTAACTACACCTGTCACCTTTATCCCCGGCTGGCAGTTTTTCGTCCACAGTTGGAACGGCCTTAAACGCGGAACTACGGATATGAACCTCCTCTATGCGACGGGTATTGGTGCAGCCTATATCATCGCCACCATCAATACCCTCTGGCCTGAGGCCGGTTTCGGGGGGCGCGGGGCCACTTTCTTCGAGTCGGCCGCCATGTTAACCGCCTTCATCGTCCTGGGCCGTTACCTGGAAGCTATTACCCGCGGTCGTACTTCCGAAGCCATCCGCAAGCTCATAAGCCTGCAGGCCAAAACCGCCCGGGTTATCCGGGACGGCCGGGAAATGGAGATTGCTGCCGATGAAGTTGAGGTAGGGGATATTGTCGTGGTCCGTCCCGGCGAAAGCATCCCGGTGGACGGAGAAGTCATCGAAGGTTATTCGGCCGTGGACGAATCTATGATTACCGGCGAAAGTATTCCGGTAGAAAAACGTCCGGGTTCCCAGGTCGTGGGGGCGACCATCAACAAGACCGGTTCCTTCAAGTTCCGGGCTACCCGGGTCGGGAGCGAAACGGCCCTGGCCCAGATTATCAAGATGGTGGAGGAGGCCCAGGCTTCCAAAGCTCCCATTCAAAAACTTGCCGACTTTGTGGCCGGCCACTTCATCGCCGGCGTCCACGTCCTGGCCCTGGTCGTCTTCCTCTTCTGGTTCTTTATTGGCTACGATGCCTTTTTCCGGCCTGGCAGCCACTTTATCCTTTCACCCTACAGCCTGGCCGGAGTGGGTGTCTTTGGCTTCGCCCTCCTGTTGTCGGTAACCACCCTGGTCATATCCTGCCCCTGTGCCTTAGGTCTCGCCACTCCCAGTGCGATTATGGCCGGTACGGGTAAAGGGGCCGAAAACGGCATCCTCTTTAAGGGAGCCGATGCGGTGGAGGCGTGCAGCAAGCTGAATGCCATCGTCTTTGATAAAACGGGAACCTTGACGAAAGGCGAGCCTTCGGTCACCGATGTGATCGCCGCCCCCGGTTTTGATGAACGCGAGGTCCTGCGGCTGGCCGCCATGGCCGAAAAACCCTCCGAGCATCCCCTGGGCGAGGCCATTGTCCGCAGCGCCAGGGAGGAAGGCTTAGGATTGGAGGAAGTACAGGACTTTGAAGCCATTCCAGGCCATGGTGTCAAAGCCACTTACCAGGGTCAGGAAATCCTTTTAGGCAACCGCCGTTTGATGCAGCAACATAACATCTATGTGGGCGACCTGACTGCGCAGATGGAAAAACTCGAAGAACAGGGCAAAACAGCTATGCTGATGGCCGTAAATGGTAAAGCCGCCGGGATTATTGCCGTGGCCGATACCCTGAAGGAAAACGCGAAAGTCGCTATTGAACGGTTACATAGGATGGGCATTAAGGTGGCCATGATTACCGGCGATAACCGGCGTACGGCCGCGGCCATCGCCCGGGAGCTCGGTATCGAAACCGTCATG
This sequence comes from Moorella humiferrea, assembly GCF_039233145.1. Taxonomy (NCBI): domain Bacteria; kingdom Bacillati; phylum Bacillota; class Clostridia; order Neomoorellales; family Neomoorellaceae; genus Neomoorella; species Neomoorella humiferrea. The sequence goes on from NZ_CP136419.1 coordinate 2,110,258, forward strand.
GCCGAGGTGCTGCCTAGGGATAAAGCAGAAGAAGTGAAGAAACTCCAGGCCCAGGGTCTTAAAGTGGCTATGGTGGGTGACGGCATTAACGACGCCCCGGCCCTGGCCCAGGCCGACGTCGGGATTGCCATCGGCTCCGGGACCGACGTGGCCAAGGAAACGGGTGACATCATCCTCATCAAAGACGATATTCGCGATGTGGTAGGAGCCCTCGAAATCGGCCGTGCCACCATGGGCAAGATCAAACAGAACCTGGTATGGGCTTTTATCTATAACATTTCGGGTATTCCCATTGCGGCCGGCCTGCTGTACCCCTTTACCGGGCTGATTGTCAGCCCCGAGCTGGCGTCTTTCTTCATGGCCATGAGTTCCGTGTCGGTTACCCTCAATACCCTCCTCTTAAAGCGTTTCCAGCCGTCCTTGCGGAAAGATGGCGGCAAAGTTAAGCATCACGGGCAGCCGGCCCACCAAATGGGTTGATGGGGAGGTAATACAGGTTGCAAGATCTGGAAGCGAAAACCGCAAAACAAGCAGCTATAATTTACACCGGGATCTCGCTGGCGCTGGCCCTGATTTTCCTGCTTATAACTTTCTTTAACGGCAAATCCTATACCGCCGTAGCGCGGATAGGCGGAACGATATGGGTTTTCATCTTATCTATGATTATTACCATGCCCATAGTTATACCTTACGTAAAGAAAAGGGTAATGGGCTAAAAAGAACGTATAACGGGCGTCGCCCGTCTTTTTTTATGCAAAAGTTGTTTCGACCATGGAAAATAGGATAAAATAGGTAGGGACAAAGCACCAAGGTGGAGGTCGAAAAATCGATGGGCCTACTGGAAACCTCCGGCGGAGCGCAGGCTATAATGAGCCGCTACTTCTGGCGCTATCTTTTTTTGAGTCTGCGTCCCAAACAGTGGACGAAAAACGCCTTTGTCTTTGCCGCCATCCTTTTTTCCCGTCACCTGCTGGACATCCCCCTCCTGGTACGCACCATCCAGGTGTTTGTTATTTTTTGCCTCCTGTCCGGAGGCACCTACATAATTAATGACCTGGTCGATCGGGAAAGGGACCGCTACCATCCCCGCAAGAAGCACCGTCCCATTGCCGCCGGCCTGCTGGCTCCCCTGCCGGCCGCCGCGGCGGCCGCCATCACCCTGGCCGGCAGCCTCGCCTGGGCCTTCGCTTTGAGCTGGCAAGTGGGCCTGGTAAGCCTCGCCTATGCCCTGCAGACGGTGGCCTATTCCTTTTATTTTAAAAATATGGTCCTCGTCGACGTTTTTGTAGTCGCCCTAGGCTTTGTTTTACGGGTAGCGGCCGGGGCGGCGGCCGTTATGGTCCCCGTCTCGGCCTGGTTGTTCATTACCGTTATCCTTCTGGCCCTCTTTCTGGCTTTATGTAAACGCCGCCATGAACTGCTCCTCCTGGACAACGCGACCGACCACCGGGGCATTTTGGCCGAATATTCCATGGGACTCCTGGACCAGCTCATCGCCACCGTCACCTCGGCTACCGTTGTCGTCTATGCCATCTATACCTTTATCGGCGCCGCCCGGCCCCAGCTGATGTATACCGTACCCTTGGTCCTCTTCGGCATCTGCCGGTACCTGTACCTGACCTACCACCGCCAGGACGGCGGCGAACCGGAAAGCCTGGTCCTCAAAGATAAACCCCTGGCAGCCACCGTCCTCCTGTGGGTGGCTGGCTGTTTCGCCATCCTCTACTTGTAGGCGCATTTATACGGCACCCATACCCTGCAGCGACCGGAGGTTTTGATTTTGAACTGGCCGGCTTTCATCTGCGGCAATTTAATCGTCCTGCTCACGGCTATTATTTTGGTTCACCGCCGCGGTCTTTCCCCTGTGGAAACCGTCCTTGCCGTTTTTACCCTGGCTGCGGGGCAGATCGTTTTTACCATGCTCTTGAGCGGCACCCTATTGCACCTGACAACCGTCACCCTACTCGTGGTCAATTTAATCCTCCTTGGTGCCGCCGTCCCGTTGAGGCGCCTTTTTCCCGCTTCCGACCGCCTCCGGCGACCGCGTCTGGAACCCGATTGGGGAAGTAACTTCTGGTCCAGACTTTTGCTTTTTTTGGTATTCCTGGAAATCATCTGGCTCATCTTCCTGGGATACCTGTTTCCTCCCTATGCTTGGGATAGCCTTTATTATCACCTGACGGCAGCGGCCACCTGGCTCCAGGCCGGCAGGATTGTATTAAGCCCCTATACCCTCTGGGCCAACGTGTACCCCATGAACACCGAACTTGTCTTTGCCTGGAACATGCTCCTGGCCGGCAGCGACCTCCTCGTCGACCTCACCCAGCTCCCCTTTGCCCTGGCCGGAGGAATGGCCGTTTATGCCCTGGGGCGCGCAACCGGTCTGCGACAGACCAACAGCGCGGTAGCCGCCTGCCTTTTTTTGCTGACACCCATTGTCCTGGTGCAAAGCAAAACCTGCTATGTGGATGTCGCCTTTGCGGGTATGTTTCTAGTTGCTTTTTTCTTTGCTTACCGCTATTACCATGAGCCGCGGCGCATCTATTTACTCCTGGCCGCCCTGGCCAGCGGGCTGACCTTCGGAATAAAGGCATCCGCCGCTCCCTATGTAGCGGTGATTTTTCTCTTCATCATCGCGGGCAACCTGGCTGTAAGGAAGGCAGATAACCGTCATTGCAGGCAGGGCGTCCTCCTTTCGACGGTCGTTTTTGCCGGAGCCCTTCTCATCTGGGGCAGTTTCTGGTATCTGCGCAACTGGCTGGCCTACGGCAACCCCCTTTTCCCCTTTACTTTTAAAATACTGGGGTATACCCTCTGGCCGGGCCAGGGCAGCATAACTGACATGATTATGGTAAAAAACACCCCACCGGAACTGGTCGGTCTGCCCGCCTGGCGGCAGTTATTGGTTTCCTGGCGGGAAACCGTCGGGCCGTACACCTTCGACCAGCGCCTGGGAGGCTTCGGCCCCCAGTGGCTTTACCTGGAAGGGCCGGCCGTCCTCGTAACCGCTGTCCTGGCAGCTATACGGCGGCAACGCCCCCTCCTTCTCCTTCTGGTGCCCCTTATTCTCCTATTCTGGCTCCAGCCTTCCCGCTGGTGGACGCGCTATACCATTTTTATTGTCGCCGCCGGTGCTATAAGCCTGGCTTATCTGGAGGAAAGGCTGCCCCGCTTCTGGGCAAAACCTTTACGGACCGCCACTTTATGCCTGGTACTCATCTCCATGGCCGGTAGTTTAACCCACGGTTACTTCAACCCCCAGGTTATAGCGCGCTTTCTAGCCCTGCCGCCGGAAGGGCGCACCTTTTTCCAGCTCACCCCCTGGGGTGACGAGCTGGCCTGGGTCGAGAAAGTGCCTGCCGGTTCGCGCATCGCTTTTACGGAGACGGCCTTCCCCTACCTGCTCTTCGGTCCCCGTCTGGAAAACCGGATAAAACTTATTATCGCCGCCTCGGAAGGGGACATGCTGGCCCAGCTTAAGGCCTGGAACGCGGAGTATTTCTTTACCACCACCACTTCCCTTTATTACCGCTGGGCGCAGAACAACCCCCAGTTTCTCCGTCCCTTCTTTGCCTACGGCGACTATATTGCCTACGAGGTGATAAAATAACCGCCCCGCCTCAACTTCGAGGCAGGGCGGCCTCCTTCCCTCGCATAAAGGCCGAGATTTAACCTTTACCCCATAGTGGCCGCCAGCAGGGCCTTAATGGTGTGCAGGCGGTTTTCGGCTTCGTCGTAGATTACCGACTGCGGGCCGTCCATAACTTCTTCCGTCACTTCAACACCCCGGTCGGCCGGCATGCAGTGCATGTAGATGGCATCCTTCTGGCCCAACTTCATGCGGCGGCCGTCCATGACCCAGGTATTGTATTTTTCAATGAGGTCTAGGCCTTCTTCCCTGCTGCCGGTATAGGCGATGGGACCCCAGCTCTTGGCATAAATAACGTGGGCGCCTTTACAGGCTTCGTCCATGTCGTGGACGATGCGAAACTCTACGCCGTTCTCTTCCGCATTTTTCTTCGCCTGTTCCACGATCTCCGGGAGCAGGTGGAACTCGGGCGGATGGGCCAGGGTGACGTTCATGCCGAACCTGGGCATCAACAGGATCAGGGACTGGGGCATGGACAGGGGACGGATGTAATTGGGGGCGTAGGTCCAGCTGATGGTGAAATTGAGGCCCCTGGTGTTTTTGCCGAACTTCTCCTGTATGGTCATGATGTCGGCCAGAGCCTGGGTGGGATGGTACATATCGCACTGCATGTTGAGGACGGGGATGCGGGAATGTTTGGCCAGCTCCCGGATATAGGCGTTACCTTTTTTATAAGTGCAGTAGCGCACACCCAGACCGTCGCCAAAGCGGCTTAAAACCTCCACCGTGTCCTTGGCCGTCTCGCCGTGGCCAATCTGGGTTTCCGAAGGAGTCAGGAATATGGCGTGCCCGCCCAGCTGGGTCATGCCGGTTTCGAAGGCGTTGCGGGTGCGGGTGGAGTTTTCAAAGAAAAGCATGTAGAAGGTTTTGTCTTCGAGGAGGCGGTGTTTTTCTCCCAGGGCTTTGCGCCTTTTTAAATCATAGGCGATATCCAGCACCGTATCGATTTCTTCTTTGGTCCATTCCTGCAGGGTAATGAGGTGCTTACCCCGTAAATCGGTTTTCATATGGTACCCCCCGTAAAATTTTGTTGGTTAAATCTCGTTTAATTTAATTCAACTTTTTTTAATAAAATCCTTCAAGACCTCGATAAAAATTTCAGCGCCTCCCGGGGATAAAGCAGCCGTCCCCGGCCCGGCCCAGGAACCGTCCTCCTTCGTAAATAAGCCGGCCGCGCAGGTAGGTCGCCTCCGGGTAGCCCTGCAGGGGGAAACCTTCAAAGATAGTATAACCGGCCGCCGAATGCAGATGCGCCGCCGTAAGAACGACTTCTTTGCGGGGGTTGAAAACGACGATGTCGGCGTCGCTGCCGGGGGCAAGGTCCCCTTTCCGGGGGTAGAGGCCGAAAAGGCGGGCCGGGTTGGTGGCCAGCACCTTTACCATCTGGGGCAGGGTCAGGCGGCCACTGCGGACGCCAAAGGAATAAAGGAGGGGTAACAGGGTTTCCGTTCCGGGTACTCCGGAGGGGGTATTATAAAAGGCCGTACCGGCATTTTTCTGCCTCGGGGTATAACTGCAGTGATCGGTGGCCACCACCTGCAGGGAACCGGCGGCCAAGTGCCGCCACAGCTCCTCGTTGTCGCCTGCCGTCCTCAAAGGCGGGCACATGAGGTACAGGCGGCCTTCCGGCCCGGCATACTTCTCCGCGGTCAGGAGCAGGTAATGGGGGCAGGTCTCGCCGTAGACCGGCCGTCCTTCCCCGCGGGCGGCGGCAATGGCCGCCGCGCCGCCGCCGGTGGAGACGTGGACGATATATACGGAAGCCCCCGCTTTTCCGGCCAGGGCGATGACGTCCCGGATGGCCTTGACCTCCGCCGTTTCCGGGCGGCTTAACGCATGGTAGGCCGGATCTGTCTTGCCGGCAGCGATCAGCTCTTCTTTCCTGGCGGTAATGATCCCGTGATCTTCGCAGTGAACCGTTACCAGGGCTCCGAGGCGGCGCGCTTTTTCAAGGAGGCGGCCGATGGCGTCGAGGCTCAAGCGCTGGTTGTAGGTGGTAAAGACCTTGAAGCTGGGAACACCCCTGGCGACGACGGCCGCCAGCTCCCTTTCATCATCTTCATGGCCGGGCAGGACCACCTGATGCAGGCCGTAATCGACGCAGGCCTGCTCCCCGGCTTCCTTCAGGCGCCTCTCCAGGGAGGCGGTAAGGGGTTCCGCCGGGCTTGCCGGCTCGGCATAGTCGATAACGGTAGTCACACCGCCGCAGGCGGCCAGCCGCGTGCCGGTGAACCAGTCGTCGGCCGTCACGAGGTCGCCGATGGCCATCCAATAGTGAACATGGGCATCTATAACTCCGGGAAAAAGATATCTACCGGTCACATCCCGAACTTCCGCGCCTTCTGGCGGCAGATCCGGACCCACGGCGGCAATTTTTCCGTCTTTAACGGCCACGTCGGCCTCCTCGACCCGCTCGGCGGTGACCACCAACCCGCCCTTTAGCACGAGGTCCACTTTAACCCCTCCCCCAAAAGCAGAGTTAATTGGGCAATTTTAGATCCTTTAGTGCTTTATGCAGGGCTTCCAGGGAGGGCTCCACCCGGATGGGTTCACCGGCGGCCTTGATGGCGTTGGCCACATCCTTGAGGCCGTTGCCGGTCACCAGAACGACGACCCTTTCATCCGGTTTAATGATGCCTTCCCGAACGGCCTTGATGAGGCCGGCCGTGCCGGCCACCCCGGCAGGTTCGCCGAAAACGCCGCAGGTGCGGCCCAGAACCCCCATGGCCGCCAGAATCTCGTCGTCGCTGACGTTGATCATGGTTCCGCCGGAGTCCCGCACCGCCCGCAGGGCCTTTTCCGGATTACGGGGTACGCCGACGGCAATGCTGTCGGCCAGGGTGTTTTCTTCCATGGGACGCACCCTGGTGCCCTCCCGGAAGGCGCGGGTGATGGGGCAGCAGCCTTCGGCCTGGACACCAAGCATCCGCGGCAGCCTGTCAATCCATCCGGCCTTTTTCAGGTCTACCCAGGCCTTCCAGGCCCCGGCCATGGTGCAGCCGTCGCCCACCGCCAGGACCACCCAGTCGGGCACCTCCCACTGCAGCTGTTCAGCCACCTCGAGGCAGACGGTTTTCTTCCCCTCCACCAGATAGGGATTGATGGCGGCATTGCGGTTATACCAGCCGTGTTCGGCAATGGCCGCCGCTGACAGGCGGAAGGCGTCCTCATAGGTGCCCTGGACGCTGATGACCGTAGCCCCGAAAATCAAGAGCTGGGCCACCTTGCCCTGGGGCGCCCGCCCGGGGACGAAGATCATAGCCTTAAGACCCACGGAAGCCGCCGCCCCCGCCAGGGAGGACGCGGCGTTGCCGGTGGAAGAACAGGCAACAACCTTCGCTCCTTCGGCCAGGGCCCGGGCCACGGCCACCGCCGAGGGACGATCCTTTAAAGAAGCGGTAGGGTTGATACCGTCGTCTTTAATGTATAGCTCCTTTAAGCCCAGCTCCGACGCCAGGCGCCCGGCACGGTAGAGGGGGCTCCACCCCACACGCAGGGGCGGCAGGGTTCCTTCCTGGGCCACCGGCAGAAAGGGACGGTAGCGCCACATGGAAGGCTCCCTGTCGGCCGCCAGGTTCTTTTTAGATATGGCTTTATTGATATAATCATAATCATATTCCACATCGAGAATGCCGTCGACCGGCCCGCAGGCGGGACAGGTATACAGGCCGGGACGGGGCTGATAAGTCCGGCCGCAGTTGATACAGCGTAACTGGCTAACGTTGCTCACCCTAGTCAGCTCCTTATAGGCTTCTCCTCGCGCCCCGGTCACGGTATGGCCGCGCCCGCACCGGGGAGCGTCTTATTTCCTCGTATACGGCGTATCCTCCAGGGGGAGGGAGAGACGCACTTTGCCGTCACGGCGGTAGTAGGCGCCGGCGACGGCGGCCGCTGTAGGTATGGTCGCCAGCTCGCCTATACCCTTGGCGCCATAGGCGTAAGGGGTACCACCCTTTTCAATCAGGTGTACCTCCATCCTGGGTATCTGATGACTGCGCAAGAGTCCCAATCTTCCTAAGGTCTGGCGCAGGGGGATGCCGTCCTTTACCGGGAAGTCTTCCGTCAGGGCATAACCAAGGCCCATGACGATCCCGCCTTCAATCTGGCCCTCGAGGTTCAAGGGATTGACGGCCCGGCCCACGTCATAGGCGGCCACCACCTTCGCCACCCGTCCCTCCTCATCCAGGATGACCACCTGGGTGGCGTAGCTGTAACCGACGTGGGTCACGGGATGCTCCTTGTCGGAGTCAAGGGGATCGGTAACGCCGGAAAATTCCCCGTGGAAAACCTGCCCCTCCAGTTCGGCCAGGTTACGGCCTTTCAAGGCCGTCGCCAGTTCGGCCGCCGCCCGGCGAGTCGCTTCCCCGGTAAAAAGGCTCTGGCGGGAAGCCGTGGTGCAGCCGGCGTCGGGGGTAAGGGCCGTATCCGACAGGATGCAATCGATGCTGTCGGCCGACAGGCCGGTGGTTTCGGCGACAATTTGGATAAGCACCGCCTCCAAACCCTGCCCCATGCAGGCGGCGCCGGAGTAAATTTTTACCCGACCGTCCCTGACTTCCAGGCGGGCCCTGCCCACGTCTTTGGTCCCTACCCCCAAACCTACGTTTTTAAAGCCACAGGCGATGCCGGCATGGGGGCTGCTCTCAAAGGCTTCCTTGACGGCCAGCAGAGTGTCTTTCAGACCGATATCGGGGCCGACCACCTGCCTGGTGCCTAAGGTGTCCCCCGGTTCCAGGGCGTTCTGCCAGCGGATTTGCCAGGGGGAAAGGCCGACGGCCTCTGCCAGGATATTCAGCTGGCTCTCGATGGCAAAGTTGGACTGGGGCACCCCGAAACCGCGAAAGGCGCCGGCAGGGGGGTTGTTGGTATAAACGGCCCGGCCGCGAATGGATACATGGGGTATGCGGTAAGGACCGGTGGCGTGGGTACAGGCCCGCTGTAACACCTGGGCTCCCAGGGAGGCGTAGGCGCCGGTGTCGGCCACCAGATCGGCCACCAGGGCCACCAGATTGCCTTTTTCGTCACACCCGGTGGTCATGGTTATGGTCATGGCATGGCGTTTGGGGTGACAGAGGATGCTTTCCCGCCGCGTCCAGGTCAATTTCACCGGCTGCCGGGTTGCCCAGGCCAGGAGGGCGGCGTGATGCTGCACGCTCAAATCCTCCTTGCCGCCAAAACCGCCGCCGACACATTTGTTGACCACCCGCACTTTGTCCGGCGGCAGGTTCAGGAGGGAGACCAGCTGGGTATGAATCTCATAAACCCCCTGGGTGCCGGTATAAACAGTAATGCCGTCTTCTTCCGGCACCGCCAGGGCGCTTTCCGGCTCCAGGAAGGCGTGTTCCGTGAAGGGCGTGGTGTAGGTACGGGTTACCACGTGGGCGCAGGATTTTAACGCCGCTTCCGGATCGCCTTTCCTGACCACAGTTTCGCTCAAGATATTACCGCGCGGGTGCAGGGCCGGAGCTCCCGGGGCCATGGCCTCTGCGGGCGTAGTCAGGGGGGGCAGTTCTTCGTAATCTACTTTGATGTAGTCCAGCGCCGCCCTGGCTTCCTTTAGGGTACGGGCGGCCACCAGGGCCAGGGCGTCGCCCGCATAACGTGTTTCTTCGCCTACGGCTATCAATGCCGGCCAATCTTTAAAGATGTGTCCCTGGTAGCGTTCTCCCGGTATATCCTCTGCCGTCAGGACGGCCACCACCCCGGGCTGTTTTTTGGCTGCCGTAACGTCAATGGCTTTCACCTTCGCCCGGGCGCAGGGCAGACGGAAAACGGCGCCGTAAAGCATCCCCGAAACCTGCATATCGTCAACAAAGATGGCTTCGCCCAAAACCTTGGCCCTGGCGTCCGGCCGGAAAAAGGCTTTGCCCATGCCGGCGGGCTCCCCTGCCCATGGCTCGATTTCACCCCTTAAAACACGGCCGGCCAGGCGCACGGCGTCTATTATCTTCTGGTAGCCGGTGCAGCGGCAGAGATGGACCTTGAAGGCCTGGCGGATTTCATCCTCCGTCGGGTCCGGCTGCCGGTCGAGGAGGGCTTTGGCTTCCATGACCATCCCCGGCGTGCAGAAGCCGCACTGTACCGCCCCGGCCGCCGTGAAGGCAAAGGCGTAAACTTCCTTCTCCCGGGGGCTCAGGCCCTCGACGGTAATGATCTCCTGATCGGCCGCCTTGACGACGGGTGTGCGGCAGGCCCGGACCGCTTTGCCGCCCATGATTACGGTACAGGCGCCGCAGGTACCTTCGCCGCAGCCGTTTTTAGCCCCCGTCAGTCGCAGATCTTCCCGCAAGACTTCCAGCAAGGTGGCATCGGGGCGAACCTCGACCGCCCGTCGCTGGCCGTTAACCTGTAATTCTATCCGCATGCCGTTCCCCCCGTTCGGCTTGGTGTCCCGGTGCCGTTCCCTCGGCACCCCCAGGTGCAGCTCCCATTACAGGTACAAGGGTTTTAGCGCAGCTCCTTTATTTTAGCGTCATAATATTCTACTTTAGCGTACTCGTCCTCCCAGAAGGAAGGGCTCTTCATCGCATCCAGGTATTCCTTGGTATAGCCAAAGGGCAACCAATCCTTTTCTTTCTGCTGGAAGAGGCGTTCCTTGGCTTCCGGCCGGCGGGTGTCCATAATATGATGGGTATGGGCCTTGAGGAAAATGTCTTTGAACCAGCGCTCTAAGACGAAGTCTTCGATTTCCAGAGTCCGCTGGGCCAGGTTTTCCAGCACGGAATGATACCGGTCGAAACCGTCGGTGGCTATGGTCACCACGTTGTCTCCGGGGCCCAAACGCAGGTATTTGGCCATCTTGATGGCGCCGATAATATTGCAAATGCCGGAAGGTCCGAAGTTGTCGCGTAAAGCCAGGGCGTCGGCTTCTTTAACACCGTTCTTGATCAGCACTTCGGTACCGTCCTGGAAGACCTTCAAGCCGCGAACGGTGTCTTCGTCGTGGATGAGGACGATAAAGTCAGTATTGAGGACGTTATGGATGAGGGTGCACATCTTGTCGCCGATGCCCTCAATGCGGTGCTGACCGCGGCCGCCGTTAAAAAGGGTGGAACATTCATAGGGCTCGAGGGCCGCCACTTTGCATTCCGGGAAGGCCTTCTTGATCTGATCGCCAGCAGCCAGGGTCCCCGCCGAACCGGGAGCCGAAGCAAAACAGGCGATGCGGCCGTTGCCGATCCCCCGAACGGCCTCGATGGCGGCATTGCCGGTAACGTGGCGGTGGAAACGGTAATTGGGCAGCAGCTCAAATTGGGCCAGGGCGTAATTCCTGGGATCCTTTTTCAGTTCATGGGTGCGCTGCAGGGTCAAAATGACGTCGGATTCCGTGCCGGGGGTAAGGTCCAGCTCGCCGCCGTACTTGCGGATGCGCTCATACCTTTCTTTACTCATGTTGTCGGGCATGATAACCACCGCCCGGAAGCCGAGGAGCCTACAGATATAGGCCACGCCGATGCCGAAATTGCCCGTAGAGGGTCCCAGGATGGTATGTTCCCCGGGTTTAATGACGCCGTCCACACAACCTTCGATCAGGGTGGCGTAGGCCGGACCGACCTTGTGGGAACCGGATGGAAAATACCGGCCCAACAGGACGACGATATTGGCATCCACGCCCGTCACTTCCGGGGGTAATACCATTTTCCGCACCTGGTTGTTTTCATCTTTCCAGGTAATGTTGAAGAGGTTGATGGGATCCAGCTCGTCTTCCTTAAGGGCTTTGAGGGCCCGCTGCCTGATTGCCGGATCCATCTGCGACGGATCGCACATTTCCGTAAATGTCGGGCCAAAGGGGATCTTTCCCACCGTAGTAACCCTCCCGAATTAAATATAATGTTATTGAGTGATAAAAAGTTCACTCACACTTATTGTATAGTTCGACGCAAAAAAAATAAACCCTCCTTTTGTAGCTAAAATATTGCTAAAAAGGAGGGGATTATTTTACCTACAGTAAACCGTCGCGGTCGCGGTGGGCCAGGCGGGAGGAGGCGGCGGCGGCTACGGCGGCCACCAGGTCGTCGAGGAAGGTATTGACTTTCTCATTCTTTTGGCCGTTGACCACGCCGATGATGCCCGGCTTGACCTTGTCCAGATAACCGAAATTGGTAAAACCGATGGAACCGTAGATATTAACGATGCTCAAGGCCAGTATCTCATCGATGCCGTAAAGGCCGTCGTCGTTTTTCAGCATGGTGTAAAGAGGTTCGTCCAAAAGCCCCTTTTCCGCCAGCTCGTCAATGGCTATGCCGGTAAAGATGGCATTCTGGACCTCCCGCTTTTCCAGCACTCGCTCAACGCTTTCGCGGCAGGCGGCCATGGTAAGGTGCGGGATGTATTTGCGCTGGACTTCATATACCAGGGAAGCAATGTCATCCAGGGTTACCCCCCGCCGTTCCAACCAGGTTATGGCCAGACGCTTGAGGAGGGGAGAACCGGTATACTGATTTTCCTTAGGCTGGGCCACACTCACTTCTCTCCAACCCCCTTTTACTAAAAGTACTTAAATTATATCATAAATTTAATAAGTGTAAGATGGCCTCCAGTACGCCGCCGGCAATGGCCCGGGCTTTATCGGAAATGGTAAAGCAGTAATCCCGTTCGCCGCGGGGATCGATGTCGCCGACCTTCATTCCCTTATGCACTTCCAGCCCGTCGTGGAGGATGCCGCGCAGCACACCGTCGATCCGGGCGTATAACGGCACTTTACCCACCACGGCCACCGTCTCGCCCGCAGTTACGGCAACACCTATTGTCTTCAATCCCTTAAACACTCCATCCGCCGGGGCCCTTAAAACCCTCTCTTCAGAAAAACCTGCGACCTCGCCCGGGATGCCGGTATTGGGCAGGGCTTCGCCTTCCCAGATGACCCGACCGAGATAATGGCCGCGCTTGGTCTCCACAACCGCATGGGCATCCCGACCGGCGATAAAACCCGGCCCCAGGGCGATGACTATTGGAGCCTGATCCATCCTCGTCCCCAAGTTGGTTTTAGCCATTATGGCATCAACGACAATCTCCGGCCGTAATGCTTTGATTACCTTTGCCTCGGGATCAACCAGGATGGCAATTTCTCCCTTTCGGGTTTTGTCCAGAGCCTCTTCCGGTCCGGCCGCCAGGCCGGCCGTAACCCCTTCCACGGTAACCCTGCCGGCGTAAACCGCCTCGGCAAAGGCTACGGTCCGGCGGATTGCCGTGGGCCGCGGGACTTCCGTCATGATTACGGCAAAACCTGCCTTATAAAGGCGGTGGGCCACACCGCTGGCCAGATCTCCGGCTCCTTTGATAACTACCAGTTGCCTCATTTACCTTTTCCTCCCTGCACCGCCCGGGACCGTCCCCGGATTTAAATAATGTTTAATTATATTGTACATAAGACCACTACTAAAACAAAGGATTTTTATCCTCTTCTTTCAGCCAGGCACGGTAGTCGGCGGGGGTGTCGATATCGCGTAAAATCCCCGGGCAGTCGACCACCACTTCCTGTACCTCAAAGGGACAGGCCCGGATGATTTCCCGGCCGCCGACATCCCCCTGAAGAGCCATAACCTGTGGCCACAAGGCGCGGTCGAGGAGGACCGGGTTGCCCCGCCTTCCCCGGTAAACGGGAACTATAATCTTTTTATCCCCCTGCCGGTAAGCCCCAATCAACTTATTTATCACTGCTGGGGTAATCCCCGGCTGGTCGGCCAAAACAAAAAGGGCGGCCCGGCATTCCGGTCCCAGGGCGGTCAACCCGGCCTGCAATGAGGTGCTGAGGCCAAGGCGGTAGTTGGGGTTATAAACGAGATTCACAGGGAGACCTGCCAGGGCCGCCGCCACCTTTCCGGCTTCGTGGCCCAATACCACGACCACTTCCCCTTCTGCGGCCGCCAAAGTTATATCCACCACCCGGCGCACCATGGGCCGGCCGGCGAGGAGGAGTAGCTGCTTACCGCCGCCGAAACGCTCGCCGGCGCCGGCGGCCAGGACGACTATCCCTACCGTTCCCCCTTCCCTTACAATAACCTGGCGCACCGGCGCCGGGGTGACCACAGCACCTACAATAACCCTCGCCCCGCCTCCTTCAATTATCCTGGCGGCTATGTCCCTGGCCTGATGTAACAATTCATAATCTTCCGCTCCATTCAATAATACCGTCCACCTTGCCGCCTCCGGCACTCCCTTGCGCCCTCCCCGGGGATGAAGCAGGAGGACGGCCATATCTTCCGCCGTAACCGTTGACCCCACCATCCGGTCGAGGAGGGCGGCCGCCTGCTGGAAACGGTGGACAAAGGGCGGGGCCAGGGGACGGCCTAATGCCCGCAGTCCGGCCACCGTCACCACTAACGTCGTTTCCGGCGGGACAACCGGCTCGTGCTCGGCCGGGACTTTGAGCAGAGCCCCCGCCGCGCCGTCACCTTCAAGTAGGATATAGTCTGCATCAAGAGCTGCCAGGGCCCTTACGTCCGCCGCATTGAGGCCCATTACCTTACCTTCACCATTAACGGCCCGCCCGCAGGTAACTATATTTTCCTTTTCCAGGCGGGCACCTACCGCCTGCGTGAGGTCATCAGTCGCCGCCGCGATGACCGGCTCGTTCAACTGCCGGAGCTGGCTTAAGAGCATTTTGGTCGTGGGAGCCACGATCGCCCGCTTCCCCGCATCCATCAGCTCCCGAGCCAGACAAATAAGGGCCGAGGTTTTGCCTCCCGCCCCTACAAAGGTCACTATTTCCCGTTCTCTAAGTTCTAAAGCCTGGCACAGGCCAAAATTGCCCGCCATGTTTTCACCCTCTAAGGAATTGAACCTATCTTTCTTCTCTACCAAGAGAATCAACCATTTTACCGTGGGGGTCCAGATTATGACTTTACCCTTTTCCGAAGGCACAGGCGGGATAGCGGCACTGGGTGCAGCCCTGACAGAGGCCCCCGGCCGCCAGCCCGGCTATATCTTTGCGCGTAAGCCTTTCTCCCGCACAAATCCGTGGCAACACTAGATCAAATATCGTCGCCCGATAATACATGACGCAACCCGGCAGACCCATTACCGGTACCTCTCCAAGGTAGGCCAGCATAAACATGGCCCCCGGCAGCACCGGAGCGCCGTAGGTGACGACCTCCGCCCCGCTGCGACGTATACCTTCCGGCGTCACGTCGTCGGGATCTACAGACATGCCCCCAGTCAACACTACCATTTCCATCCCCGCGTCAATCATGGCGGTGATGGCCTGCCGTATTGCTTCGGCATCGTCAGGTACGATCTCTTCCCCCTCGACTTTAGAACCGTAATCGGCAATCTTAGCCCGAACAACCGGACCGAAGGCGTCCTTTATCCGCCCTTTGTAAACCTCGTTACCGGTGGTGATTAGACCCACCCGCAGCCGGCGGTAAGGTGCCACCCGGATAATCCCTCCGGCCAGGCGACAGATTTCCTCTATCCTTTCAATCTCCGCCCGCGGTCCCACCAGGGGTATGAGGCGCGTTCCGGCCACCACCTGGCCCGCCCTCACCGGATAGTTGTTGTGCAGGGTGGCCAGGATTACCTCCGGTCTGCTGTTCACATCCTCCAGAATAGCCATGTTTATTTTTAACAGGCCGTCCCTGGCGGCGATTATATTTACTTTTCCCTCCTGGGGTTCGCTAAACTCCAAACCGTGGTCGCCATCGCCCGCCGCCGCCCTTGCCAGACGAATGGCAACCTCATCTTCATGAATCTCGTCCGGTCCCAGGGCCATTACATAAAGGTGTTCCTTGCCCATGGTTAGCAGCTCGGGTATGTCTTCCGCCTGAATAATATGCCCCTTCTTGAAACGCCGTCCTTTAAATTCTCCAGGGACGATTTTGGTGAGGTCGTGGGCCAGCACCGTGCCTACGCTGTCTTCAACGCGGACTCTTTGTAGCATCCAGTTTGCCTCCATATTGATTTTGTCTATGTTGTTTTCAGGTGGTTTTATTAAATCGTTCAAGTACTTCTAATAAACGCATGGCTACCTGTAAGTTGAGCACCTGATCTGGATTATTAAAATCAACACCAATCAATTCTTTAATTTTATTAACACGATATAGGACAGTATTATAATGCATATAAAGTTTTTCTGCCGTTTCTTTAACATTACAATTGGTCTCTAAAAATGTTTTCAGTGTTTTTAGCAATTCTCCTTTTTTGTTAAGGTCGTATATTTCAAGGGGGCCTAACATTTCCTGGACAAAATCTTTTAGCTCAGCTATATCCGTGTTCTTTAGTAGTAAACTGTATACGCCTAAATCACGATAATAAATAACTTGTCCGCTGCCAAAAAGATATTTGCCAACTTCTAATGCCAATTTGGCTTCCCGAAAACTTTTTTTAATACCTTTTATGCCGCTATATCCATTTCCGATTCCTATAGTTACATGCCAATAATTAAGGAGCGCTTTTAATTGGTGGATAATGTTGTTATTTGCAAAGACCAAATCCGATTCGAGAAAAAGAATTATGCCTTCATCATTGTTGACCAAGAAATATCTTAACTTATTTCTGTCACAATAGTTTTTTAGTAAAATAGCTGCTTGACTTTTAATATCCTGTTGTTTTATTTTTAGTTTTTTCTCATGGCCAGGTAAAACTTCAAATATCAAGGTTGCATTGTTTTTACTAATGTCCCAACCGAAAGTTTTACTTCTTTCTATAAAAACCTTTTCATTATGTTCTGGAGAGCTCAATAGTTGGTTTAAAAACTCACCCTTATATCTATTCTCAACTTGGGTTACATTTTGCTGCCTTAAAATGTCAAGGGCCACTATTGAGCATACGCGTTCTAAAGTAGTTAACTCAAATAAAGAAAAATCTCTATCAATTGCTATTGCCTGTACCCACCCATATTGTTGGCCTTCTACAATTATTGGTAAAATAACACTTTCTAGTTTTGTTCCCTCAATATTTATTTCTTGGCGATAGAAATCTTGTATATCAGTGTAATTTTTTTCAAACAAACTCATTATATGCCCAGGAAGTTCTGGAGGATAAATAACTCGACGGAAATTTATAAGATCCTCTAAACAAACATAAGCATCAATAAGCTCTGTTAATGCCTCAGCGATTTGATCAAGTTGACCGCCGTTTAATATGAGGTCAGTAAATTGTTGGTGAACTTTTACACTGTGTTCTAAAAAGGAAGCTTGACGATTAACTATCTGGGTTAAAATACTTGAAATTAATTCCGAAAAATTTACTTCAACAGGTAATTCAATTAAAGGAAAGGAAAGGTTATTGGCTGCTTCAATCATATATCTAGGAATTGTTTCAATATATCGTTGCGATTTAATAGCCAGCCCGGAAGCTCCCCGCTTAGCTAACTGGGGGATAAGGATTTTCTGAGCTTCAACGTCATCTTTAATTGCATAAGCTGTTGTAAAAATAAAATCACCGGGCCTTATCCAGGGCAAAATATCAGGCACTTCCATTACATTAACGTTAGTAATGATTCTATTTAAACCATCGACCCCGCCTACTACTCGACACTTTTTAAATATAGGAATTTTTAATATATCTTCTACTCTAATCCCAAAATGCTCATTCATTGCATCCCCTCTCCCCTATTATCCCCTCCTTCTTTATTACTTCGTCATTTTTATTCATGTTCCTCCCCAATAGGAGTAATTGTGTTGTAATTTGCATTATGTATACAATATACTTAAGTATTTATTTAAATGGCAGAGGAAAATTTCCTCTGCCATTTTAAATTTTCTAGCCCTGCATCACTTTAGCGGCCTCTTGAACAGCCTTAACTATGGCTGTGTAACCGGTACAACGACAGAGATTACCGCGAAGATACTGCCGAATATCTTCTTCGGTAGGGCACGGGTTTTCATCTAATAATGCCTTCGCCGTCAGCAACATTCCCGAAGTGCAGAAACCGCACTGAACGGCACCCTCATCAAGAAAGGAGCGCTGCAGCGGGTGCAACCGGTCATAATCTCCCAGCCCTTCAACTGTAGTAATCTCCTGTCCCTCCATAGTAACCGCCAAAATCATGCACGATAACATTGCTCGACCGTTGACCAGGACGGTACACGCTCCACATTCGCCAATCCCACAGCCATACTTTGTACCCATGAGGCCAAGCTCATTTCTTAATACATTGAGCAGTAATTCATTGGGCCTTACATAGACCTGTCTTTCCTTACCGTTAACCTTAAGCTTAACCCACCTTCTATCCATTTTTATAACTCACCTCCTGCCCGCTGCCAGGCTGCCCGCAGGGCTTCTTCAAGTATAACCCTGCTAACCTTTAAACGATATTCCCTGGTAGAACGATTATCAGTGATGGGTCTAATCTCCGCTGAGGCAGCTTTTGCAGCTTGAACTATTAACTCATCATTTATTTCCTTGCCTTCCAAAATTCTTTCTGCTTCCCATGCCCTTATAGGCGTAGGCGCTACAGAGCCAAAAGCAATACGACAGGTAGTACACCTTTGTCCTTCTCTTTTTAAACATACGGCAACGTTAATTTTGGCAATATCAGCTGCTACCCGCCCAAGCTTTAAAAAACTACTACCTGTGCTTGCGTCCGTTTTTGGTATATTTATTTCTGTTATTATTTCGCTTGATGCCAGGGCAGATTTTCCCGGTCCAACAAAGTATTCTGTTATAGGTATTTCTCTAATGCCTTCTTTACTGGCAGCTTTAATAACTGCATCATAGACAAGAAGCGGTGGGGCGGTGTCGGCCGCCGGCGAGGCGTTACCTAAATTACCACCTATAGTGCCCATATTTTTTACCGCCACGGCGGCCATAGAACGTACAGCTTCGTACAGGGCACTGTAGCTGCGCTTAATTTCTTCATTCCGCTCAACCTGACTCAATGTGGTAGCAGCACCTATCTTTAAACTGCAGTCGTCAAAATTAATATAATTTAACGCAGCAATCTTTTTGACATAGATAATATATTCCGGATGGACACTCCCCAGTTTCATTTTTACCACCAGGTCGGTGCCACCGGCTAAGATCTTGGCTTTATCCCCGTATTCTGCTAACCAGTTTAAGACTTGATCAAGGTTTTCGCTCTCTAAATATTGAAATTCGGCAGCCAGTATCTTAGTATTAGTTTCCATTTTTTTCACCCCCCTCTAAAGCTTCAAGTATTCTCTCCGGTGTTATTGGTGTTTTGTAAAATCTTATCCCAATCGCGTTATAGATCGCATTGGCTATCGCCGAAGCCACAGAATTAAGCGCTGCTTCCCCAATGCCCTTAGCGCCAAACGGTCCCGTAGGTTCATAAGTGTGAGCAAAATAGACCTGAATATCGTCAATATAGGGCATTTCGCAGGTCGTAGGGATCTTGTTGTCTGTTATAAATCCGTTGCATTTTAATTTTCCAGTTTGCAGGTCGTATTCTGTTTCCTCATAAAGGGCATATCCCATACCTCTTGACAGGGAGCCGATGAGCTGCCCCTTAACCATATCGGGATTAATCGGTGTGCCCGTGTCTGAAAGCAGAATAGCCCGTGGTATTCTTACTATACCTGTCAATGTGTCAACCTCTACTTCAATGAAATGAGCGACAAAACAGGGCGGGCAGTTTTTCTGGCGCAGGCTGTCTGTAGCCGCAATCGTACCCCAACTATAAATCTGTGCCAGCTTGGCTACCTCGCCTATTGTTATATGTTTCTGAGGAAATCCTTTAACATGAATAATTGTGGCATCCTTTGCTTCGTCGTAGGCCAGATCCAGATTGCCGGGATTTTCTTCTAAAATCCTACCGGCATATTCCAAAAGTTTCTCTTTTACCTGCAGGGCTACGTGATAAACTGCTCCGCAACCACAGTAGACGCCACGAGTGGCGTGGGTACAGACGTCATATCCCGTCGTCTTTGTATCTACTGGAGACAATTCTACCCTTTCATAAGGAACTTTAAGAACTTCCGCTGTTATTTTAACTGCCGCCTCGCCCGTGCCGCCGCCGAGATCCATGACCGGTGTCATTACATCGACAGTGCCGTCTTCATTAATTTTAATTGTTGCGCTAGAATAATCAATTACTTCACCCGGCTTTGGCCCCCCGGTACCTGAAGTGTGGAAGCCGCGGGCCATACCTATACCCCTTCTATACCGGCCAGTTTTTTCCTGGGGAGGACGGCGATTAGACCAGCCGATCATTTCTGAGCCTACACGCAGCATCTCCTCCACGCCGCAGCTTTTAATAATCGATCTAACCGTCGGGCCCTGCCCCCAGAACTCATCGCCTATTCCGATATAATTTTTAAGCCGGAACTCTACAGGGTCAAAACCGCATTCCTCCGCGATGATATCCATGTGAGATTCAACGGCAAAATTAACCTGGGGATTACCGTAACCCTGCATAGCACAAGCAGGAACTTTATTGGTATATATTGCCTTGCCTTCATAGCGGAAATCGCGCCATTTATAAAGCGACGCGTACCACCCAGCCATACAACCGAGTAGAGGATAGGCATTAATCTGGTGGGCACCGATATCTACAAGGACACGCATATCGGCAGCAACAATGGTTCCGTCTTTTTTCACTCCGACTTTTAGTTTGATTCTAGCCGGAAATTTAGTATGGTCGTAAATATCATCCTCACGACTACTGACCATCTTTACCGGTCTTTTAGCTTTCAAAGCCAGTGCTACACAAATAGGGATTATTGAATTCATCTGGATGCTTGAGCCGAACGAACCGCCAATAGCTAATTTTTTCACGTTTACTTTGCTTAGAGGAATGTTGAAAATGTGTCCTAAAAGCTGACGAACATTATGGATCGTTTGGGTAGTAGCCCAAACGGTAATTCCACCATTTGGTTCAGGACGGCATACAGCCGTCTTGGTTTCCATTTGGTTATGATATACGCGTGGTAACTCGTATTCTCGTTCTACTATATGGTCCGCTTTTGCAAACCCCGCTTCCGGGTCGCCGACAACAATAACGCGATCACAGGCTACATTATTCTTAACTTCAATTTTATTGTCACCGAGATAAATTTCTTCATATAAAGCCGGCGCGTCAGGTTCAACTGCTTTATCCATATCTAATACGGGCGGAAGGACCTTGTATTCAACCTTTATAGCCCGCATAGCGCGAAAAGCCAGTTCTTCTGACTCTGCAGCAACGGCCACAATGGCCTCACCCACATGACGGGCCTTGCGAGGCAGCACCCGTCGATCACGGTAAGTTTTTTCTGGTATACTAACGGTGCGCTCATTATAAATTACATCGGGAACATCATCTGGCGTAACGACAATAGCCCCCATAGCCTCAGCTTCAGATGTGTCTATGCTTAAAATCTCAGCATGAGGGTACGGACTGCGCAAAGTTACGCCATAAAGCATATTGGGTATCACAACATCACTTGGATATACTTCCTGTCCACATACTTTGGCAATGCCATCTTTACGTGGAAAGACCTTACCAATAACCTGAAAATCCATGCTGGCTACCCTCCTTTACCTGCACTTATCCCACTGTTTCATATTGCTTTTCTCAGGGTACTATCCACGTACCGGACCGTCCTTCCATGGCAGCTACAATTTCATTAGGCGAAGTTATCAGCCCTTCACCGCCATTATTTTTTAGATAGCGCAATATGGCTGTAATTTTAGGACCCATATTTCCCGGCGGGAAATGCCCTTCTTTCAGGTATGATTCTGCTTCAGCCGCTGTCATACGGTCTATCTCTTTTTGATCAGGTTTGCCAAAATTAATAGCGACTTTATTAACACCTGTTGAAATAACTAATCTATCGGCACCAATTTCCGTTGCGAGCAGCGAAGAAGCATAATCTTTATCGATCACAGCAGCTATTCCCTCCAGATTGCCGTCCTTTTCGATTACTGGAATGCCGCCGCCGCCGACACAGATAACGATATATCCCTTCGCTATTAAATCTTTGATCGCTTCGCTTTCGACTATCCTCTGGGGCTCCGGTGAAGGTACGACCCGCCGCCAGCCGCGGCCGGCGTCCTCCACCACCGTCCACCCGTCTTCTTTGACGTGCCGCTCCGCTTCTTCTTTGGTCATAAAGCTGCCGATGGGCTTGGTGGGGTTTTGGAAGGCCGGGTCGTTTTTATCTACTACTACCTGGGTTACCACCGTTACGGCCTGCCTCTTGATACCCCGCCTTTGGAATTCATTCATCAGGGACTGCTGGATCATGTAGCCTATGGCGCCCTGGGTGTCGGCGACGGCAAATTCCAGGGGGATCGGCGGCAGTTCCCCTGCCGCCAGTTCCGCCCGCCGGATTAAAAATCCTACCTGAGGCCCGTTGCCGTGGGTGATGGCTACGTTCCATCCTTTTTCTACCAGTTCGGCTATATTGGCACAGGTTTCTTTTACCGTGGCGAGTTGGTCCATTAGCCCTATCCGGTTTTTTTCTTTGATCAGGGAATTGCCCCCTATGGCTATTACTGCCAGCCTACCCAATGCTCTCTCACTCTCCCGTATTTATGGTTATCTCTGTTAATTTGTTCCTCCTTAGCGTACGTTCCCCGTGGTCAGGGCTAGTAATGCCATCCTGATGGGTACGCCGTTGTGGGCCTGGCGGAAGTAGGCCGCACCAGCATAGGTGTCGACTGATACGGCAATCTCGTTTACCCGCGGCAGGGGGTGTAAGATGCTCATGCCTTTTTTGGCGGCGGCTACTATTTCGT
This sequence comes from Moorella humiferrea, assembly GCF_039233145.1. Classification (NCBI taxonomy): domain Bacteria; kingdom Bacillati; phylum Bacillota; class Clostridia; order Neomoorellales; family Neomoorellaceae; genus Neomoorella; species Neomoorella humiferrea. The sequence continues at coordinate 2,132,528 of NZ_CP136419.1, forward strand.
CGTTGACGATGTAGGAGTCTTTCACGCTTTCGTATTCTTCCTGGCTAGGGAAGCGTTCCCGCTGGATGCGTGTTACATAGAGGATGTCGGCTTCGGCTACCGCTGCTTTTAAGTCTGCTGTTTCTTCTACTTTAATGCCTTCTTGCTTTAGTTCGTTAGTTATTTCTTCCGGCATCTTTAGCTGCGGGGGTGAGACAAAGATCATGTCGCAGCCGTAGTGTTTTAGTAGATAGACCAGGGAGTGCACGGTGCGGCCGTACTTTAAGTCTCCCAGCAGGGCTACCTTCATTCCTTCTACATGTCCGTGCTCTTTGATAATGGTGTAAATGTCTAAGAGGGCCTGGGTGGGGTGCTGCCCGGTGCCGTCCCCGGCGTTGATTACCGGGTGTTCGGCGGCTTCCGCCGCTTCCTGGGCTGCTCCTTTTATGGGACTGCGGACGACGATTACGTCTACATATCCGTCGACTACTTTGATGGCGTCGTGCAGGGTTTCTCCTTTGGCCGTGGACGAGGTCTGCATCTGCGGCGTTTCGGATACTGTGATAACATTTCCTCCCAGCCGCTGCATGGCTGCTTCGAAGGACAGGCGCGTGCGCGTGCTGGGTTCGAAAAACAGGGAGGCCATGATTTTACCGTCCATATCATACAACCGCCGCTTGTTGACCAGGGCGTCTTCATAGTAGGCTGCCGTCTTCATGATCAGTTGCAGTTGGGCAAAGCTTAGGTCCCTGGCAGATAATACATCTTGGCCTTTTAATAGTTCCATTTCTTCCGGGGTGGGTTTTTGCAGCATATGGGTTGAATTCCTCCTATATTTAGAATGAAATATAAGCGATTTTTGTTTTGCCTTTTGGGTTAAACCAATAGCCTTCCGTCTTCCATGACTATCCGGCCTCCGACGATGGTCATTACGGCTTTGCCTTTTAGCCAGCGGCCGTGCTGCGGGCAGTTCCTGCTTTTGGAGGCGCTTTCGTTGACATCGACCTGCCATTCTAGGTCGGGATCGATTACTACTATATCGGCGTCCCCGCCTATATCCAGGGTGCCTTTATTTAAACCTAAGAGCTTCGCTGGGTTGCACGTCATCTTGGCCAGGGCTTCCGGTAAACTTAATAATCCGCTGTGGACCATTTCTGTTAGTACTACACCCAGGGCTGTTTCCAGGCCGATTAATCCAAAGGGTGCTTCTTTAAAATTACGTTCTTTTTCTGCTCTCGTGTAAGGTGCGTGATCAGTCGCAATAACTTCTATGGTCCCGTCTACCAGGCCCTCTTTTAATGCTTCCTGATCTCGTTTGCTGCCAAAGGGCGGTTTTATCTTGAAACGTCCTTCCAGGGTCTGGACATCTTCTTCTGTCGTATTTAAATAATGGGATATTACTTCGCCTGTGACTTTTATGCCCCGCTTTTTACCTTCGCGGATTAATTCTACCGACCGTGCGCATCCTACATGACAGATGTGTACCCTGCCGCCGGTTTCTTCGGCCAGCAGTATGTCCCGCGCGACCATTACCGCTTCTGAGGTGTACGGTATCCCTCTTATTCCTAAACGCCGTGCGACTTCGCCGTCGTTTATTACCCCTTCGCCTGTGATGGTACGGTCTTCGCAGTGCACTGCTAGTACTTTGTTTAGGGCCCCGGCGATAATTAATGCCTGGCGCATTAATCCGGCATTGCTTACCGGCTGCCCGTCGTCGGAAAAGGCTACGCATCCGGCTTCTATTAGTTCGGCAAAGGGTGCCAGCTCCTCGCCCTTTTGCCCCAGGGTTATGGCCCCGTAAGGTAGCACATTGACTATGCCTTCGCGTCTGCTCTTGGAAAGCACATATTCAACTACAACCGGGTTATCGCATACGGGATTGGTGTTGGGCATGGCGATTAGTGTCGTAAAACCGCCCCGCGCTGCTGCCCGCGTCCCGCTTTTAAAGTCTTCCCTTTCTGGGTAACCTGGGTCGCGCAGGTGACAGTGGATATCTATAAGCCCAGGCGCTACTACTTTGCCTTCGACGTTCTTTACCTGGGCCGTCCCCGCCTCTAGATCTTTATCTATCTTCGCAATCTTGCCGTCTTCTATTAGCACATCCGCTATTATGTCTACTTTGTTGCCTGGGTCGATTACTCGGCCGCCTTTGAGGAGAATTTTGCTTCCTAACAATTCTAATTTAACCTCCTTATATTTTGTTGTTTGTATACAGTATTCATGATTATAAAAATGATCATTCTCGAAAAAAATGGTGCTTCCCTTTGTATGAAATCAACATTTTTAAAGGAATACATTTATAAACCGCTAATAATTTATCCGGCCGAAAGGTACGATTCCTTTACAATGCTATTTTCCTGCAATTCTTCTTTTAAGCCCTCGAGAATTATGCTACCTTTTTGCAGTACATAACCACGTTCTGCGACTGAAAGTGCTTTTTGTGCATTTTGTTCAACAAGGAGAATAGCAATCTTTTTTTCTTCCTTTATCCTTTTAATAACAGAAAAAACTTCGTTCACTGTTGCTGGAGCTAATCCTAGAGAGGGCTCATCCATTAATAAAATCTTTGGATCGGCAAGCAAGGCCCTGGCTATACCCAGCATTTTTCTTTCGCCGCCGCTCAATGTTCCTGCTTTCTGATGAAATCTTTCTTTAAGCCTTGGGAAAATATTTAACACTTCTTCCATCCTTAGAGCAATTTTCTTTTTATCATTTTCGTAATAGGCTCCCATAAGGAGATTTGTTTCCACAGTTAATTTAGGAAATAAACCTTCTCTTTCCGGAACAATAGCAATGCCCAAAGGAATAATTTTATGCGAAGGTAAAGTATCAATCCTTTGTCCATTAAAAACAACTTCGCCCTTTACTGGTTTAACCATACCTATAATAGTTTTCAGCAGAGTAGTCTTACCAGCACCGTTAGCACCAAGCATACATACAGCCTCTCCGGGGTTTACCTTGATATTTACACCCATTAACATTGGTATCTGGCCATATTTAGTATAAACCTGCCGTAATTCCAACATAATTCTATCCTCCCAAATATGCACTACGTACTTGCTCATTTTTACTAACTTCGCTAAAAGTTCCTTCGGCAATCTTTTTGCCGGCATTGAAAACAACCACGCGCTCAGAAATACTGGAAATAACTTGCATGTCGTGTTCGATAATGATAATACTTATTTTTTTGTTTTTCTCCCTTATTTTGTTGATATCTTTTATCATTTGCATCGTCTCTTCTGCATTTAGTCCCGCTGTGGGTTCATCTAGAAGCAACAGCCTGGGTTCCCCCACTATGGCTCTCGCAACCTCTATACGCCGTCTGTCAATTAGAGGTATAGTTGTTATAGGTTCATAACACTTTTTTACAAGTTCAGGATTAAAGTGTGCCAGTATTTCAAAGCATTTCTCAATACTCTCTTTGATCTCGGCGCGGCAGTAATTAGGTTTTAAAATGGCCTGCCACCAGCTTGTTTTTTGTTTACTATAAAGACCTAACAACATGTTATCTAAAACACTCAGTTTCAGGCATAATCTATTTGTTTGAAAGGTACGGGAAATACCCTTTTGACGTACGATATCAGGGGAGGCACCTGTGATATCCTCTTGCTGAAAAATTATCTTACCATTTGTCGGTTTGTATATACCACTTACTAAATTAAGAAAAGTAGTTTTCCCTGAGCCGTTTGGCCCTATTAACCCTACAATTTCATCAGCAATGGTAAAATCGACACCATCAACTGCTCTTAAACCACCGAAATTTATAGTCAGGTTCTCCGTCCTTAAAACCTCCATCTACTATTTACCCCCTAAAACTGCCTTAATATTAATCTTTTCATCTAACCCATCTCCTGTTTCATATTTACGGTTCCTTTTAGGAAGCAATCCTTGGGGGCGTACAAGCAAGATAATGATTAAAATAATGGCATACATTAGCATGCGATAGTCAGCAAAATCGCGTAGTTTTTCATCCATAATAGTCAACATAATAGCCCCCAGGATTACCCCCAATACATTATCCATACCGCCCAGGATTACCATACATATTAATACCAGGGATTTGCTAAAATCGAAATCTTCGTTTCCTATAAAGCTTATATAGTGAGCATATAAGGCGCCAGCAACACCAGCAAAAGCAGCTCCTAGAGAAAAAGCTAAAAGTTTTATTTTAGTTAGATTTATGCCTTGAGTTGATGCAACAATCTCATCTTGCTCTATTGCATTCCAGGCAAGACCAATACGGGAATTATATAAACGTGAAGCCACGATAGCAGCCAAACCTACTAATAAAAATACAAGGTAAAAATAATTTGTCTGGTACGATAGTTTTACTGTAAATATTTCTAAGGGTTTACGAAAGGAATAACCAAAGATCTGATAACCGGGAATACCCGGAATACCATTTGGTCCACCTACCCAATCAGTATTTATTATCATTAACGTGAAAATAACTTGAAAAGCTATGGTTACCAACGATAAATAATATCCTCGAGTTTTTAAAGCAGGATATCCAAAAATAAACCCTAAAAGAGACGCCATAATTATAGCAAATATCATTCCGATCCAAGGTGATACACCATATTTAACCGCTAAAATTGCTGAAGTATATGCACCTGCACCATAAAAAGCTGCAGGAGCAAAATTCACCATTCCTGCGCTTCCTAACTGAAAATTTAGGCCCAAAGCTATGATGCTATAGATACCAGCCATAATCGCAATATGCATAATATAGCTATTACCACTCACAAATAGCGGAAGTATCAAAACAAAAACCATTACAACTATAAAAGCTTTAGCCTTTTGATTTTCCATTACCTCGTAAACTTTTTCAATGCTTTTGTTACGCTCACCTACAATAATTAAGCATAAACCTAAAGCCAGCATTAAAAGGGTAACAGGTAATGTGCTTACTAAGGCAACATAAAGAATTAGACAAATTGCTATGCTTACTGCTACTGCTAATACACCTTCATTAAATGTAGTTCTTTTATTTACCATTCCTGCTTTAGCACCTACCTTGTTAATCTTCAATCAAACTTTTTCTATGGATCTTTCACCAATAACACCTTCAGGTTTGAATAAAATAAAGAAAACAACCATCAAAAAAGCCACCACACTTGCATAGGCTGTACCACCGGGCACAAAGGCGCTTACAAACACCTCAATAAAAGCTATTATCATGCCCCCGACTATTGCACCATATACATTGCCCAATCCACCAACTACAGCAGCACAAAAACCTTTTAACCCATACATCGACCCCATATCAAAACGTATAACATCATAATATGAAGCAACCAAAACGCCACCGAAACCCAAAATAAGTCCACCGATTAGAAAAGTAATATATACCACTTTCTGCCAATTTATTCCAACCATTATCGCAGCTTCTCTATTTTGTGAAACCGCTTGAATAGATATTCCCATTTTAGTTTTGTTAACAAATAAATATAGTAAAGCAACTAATACTACCGTTGCTAAAACAATAATTATATTTCTCCAAGAAAGCAAAGCTATGTCTGATAAAAAACCGCTAGGAAGCAGTTGGGGGAAGTTTTGGGGATTACGACCCTGGGGGTAAAATATACCTATTAACTCCCTTAAGGCGACACCGGCGGCAATTGTACTTAAAAGAGGCATAAGCGAACTCTTGTTTTCAAAGGGTTTTATAATAAAACGGTAAAGCAATAACATTAAAAAACCTGTTGTTATGGCTCCTGTTACTACAATAATTATTGCACTTAAAAATTGAGGTAATAGCTGATTTAAGGCTGCGTAAAGTCCAGCAATCGTCACAAGAGCAGTAACGCAAAAGGCGGCAAAAATGGCTACATCACCGGCACAAAACACGACAATGTCCATCACACCAAAAAATAAGGAAAAACCTATTGCTACCAGTGAATAAGTACATCCTAACATAATCGCATTTATTATTTGCGACAATAATAGCTCCATAAAATTGACCTCCTTTAATCCTTTACTGGCTGGCAACATTTTAGCGCCAGCCAGTAAAGGATTACTACTTAATTTATTATTTTGTACCCGGTAGTTTACGTTGACCGGCTTTATATTTTGAGTCGTCCCAATCAACCCATTTGCCATCTTCAACCACATAAATAGTGCTTGCAACGTTTGTTGTCTGGCCAGTTTCGTCAAAGCTTGTTGTGCCCAGCAGGCCGGTATAACTAATTTTAGCAATGGCATCAACTAATTTAGCGCGATCGGGACCGACCTTTTTCAAAGCTTCAACAATTATATTTGCAGCGTCATATGCATAGGGCCCATATGCACCATACGGCTCCTTAAATCCAGCCTTTTGATAAGCTTCTTCAAAAGCTTTACCACCCTCAAGCTTGTTAATGCTTTTACCAGGTTTAGTTGCAATTACCCCTTCAGCAGCTTCTTTCCCGGCAGTTTCGATAAATTTATCATCAACTATCCCGGAAATACCCACCATCAATAAATCTTTCATCCCTAATTCAACCATTTGTTTTCTTACTAAAGCTGCTTCCATTACAACGCCGCCAAAATATAATCCATCAACATTAGCAGCTTTAATTTTACTTAAAATGGGCCGGAAGTCATTTTGTCCAACCTGGATCTCATCTATAGAGACAATTTCCGCACCAGGATACTTACTGATTTCACTCTTCCAGGCTTCAGTGTTGCTCTTACCATAGGTTGTTGTGTCAGAAATAATCGCCCATTTCTTGCGTCCCAGCGTGTTAACTACAAAATTAGCTAAAGGAAGGTTCTCCTGCTTTTGGGTCGGACATACACGAGTAATGTAGGGATAATTTTCTTTACTGGTAAGTTTTGGGCCAATCGCCCCCCAAATTACTAGTGGTACACCCGCGGACTTAAAGATGGGTATTGTTGCTTCCGCTACAGGCGAATTCCAGTGACCGCTGGCAGCAACTACATCAGGATCAGCCACTGCTTTCTGTGCAGCTGAAGCACCTGTACCGGGGTTGGAGGCGTCATCTAGATCGATTACCTCCACTTTAAAAGGAAGCTTGCCAGAAGAATTCGCTTGATCAATGGCAAGTTTAAAAGCATTTCTGGCCCCAACTCCCTGCATGGCATTCGGGCCGGTTAGAGGTCCAAGAAAAGCTACTTTTACAGTTTTTGTCCCCGCTGTTTTGCTTTCTTCCTTAGCCTTACTTCCACCACAACCTGCCATTAAAGTAACAGCCATACCTAGTACCAATAATACAACTAACCATTTTACCTTGCCTTTTTTCATGTTTTTCCCTCCTGTTTCCAAAATTTACTATAGTGATATACGTTGTTAAACTCTTTTTAGTTTTTACTCACCTCCTTATTGGTTGGGGTTCTATTTTGCATAGCAAATAATACCTTTTCAGGTGTAGCAGGTAGTGACGTTATCCTTACTCCAACAGCATCACGAATGGCATTGAGAATAGCAGGAGCAATAGCATTGCAGGCCGGTTCTCCTATTCCTTTTGCTCCATAAGGTCCAAGCCCGGTCCCTGATTCTACCAGTATAGGTTGAACATCTGGAACGTCTAAGGCTGTTGGGATAAGGTATTCAGAAAATGACGGTGTTTTTAGGTAACCCTTGTCAACGATAAGGTCTTCCATTAAAGCATATCCAAGGCAGTATACCGCGCCGCCTTCAATCTGACCTTCTACATTAAGTACATTAAGGGCTTTACCGACGTCGTAACAACCCACCACTCTTTGCACTTCTACCATCCCCGTTTCAACATCAACAGCCACTTCTACGGCATAAGCGCCAAAAGTAAAGTCGGGGTGGGTGCGACCTGTTATCAATTCTGATGCGGGAACGTCTGTAAATGGAGCGTTAAACTGGGCTTCGCAGAATAGCTCTATACCTTCAGAAGAACACTGGGCAATTACGTCTTTTAAGGATACAAAATTGTTGGGGTCTATAGTGCTGATAATTTTTTCGTTTTCTATTTTCAAAAATGCTTTTCTTACATTAAGCATAACTGATGCTTTATCAAGGAGCCTTTCTTTAAGTTCTTTTGCAGCTTTTAAGGTGGCATTACCTGACATATACAGCTGTCTCGTAGCCGTTGTTGTTCCAGCTAAGGGTGTTAAGGCCGTGTCGGAGATATAAATTTTTATTTTGTTTAGGGGTATACCCAACTCTTCAGCCACTATTTGGCAAAGGGCTTGGGCCTGCCCGCCACCAAGGTCGGGAACACCACAACGGATAATGGCACTACCATCAAGTTCAAGCTTTACATAGGAACGAGAAGTATCATGGAGGAAAGTTAGGCGACCATAACTCATCATGCCAATGGCCAAACCACGGCCGATGCGGATGTGCGGATCCTTGCTCTCATTAATCGGACCCAAGGCCTGCCACGCTTTTTCTGCCACTTCAGGTAAAGCAACATAGCGATCGAACGTAAAGCCTGTGGCTAGCGAACCACCCTCGCGCAGGCAGTTTTTCTGCCTGATAGTGAGCGGATCCATTCTTAACACTCTTGCCAATTCATCCACTTGAGACTCATAGGCTACATTTGGCTGAATGGCTCCGAAACCGCGGTTGGCACTGGTAAAGGGATTATTGGTTAAAACAGCAACGCTATCCACTTTAACGTTTGGTATATCATAAGGGCCTGCAGCATTTACTGTCGCATAAAGTAACACCCAAGGGGTTAGATAGGTATAGGCTCCGGCGTCAGCGATAAGCTCTGCTTCTAAAGCGATTATGCGACCGTCTTTAGTTGCGCCGGTTTTATATTTCATTATAAACGGATGCCTTTTGCTGTGGGCTAAAAGTGATTCTTCTCGGGTATATGTCAATTTAACCGGCCTTCCCGTTTTCCAGACCAATAAGGCGAGAAAACTTTCTACAGTAATATCTTCTTTCCCACCAAAGCCTCCTCCAAGCCATGTGCCAATAACTCGCACCTTATTTTGCGGCAATCCTAAAACTTCAGCTACAGTGCGGAAATGTTCTATTACCTGGGTTGAAACCCTAATGTTAATTACTCCATCTTCATCCATCCAGGCTACGCCTGATTCTGGTTCCAGATAGGCATGATCAACAAAAGGTACACGATAGGTATTTTCAATTATTACATCACACTCTGCAAAACCCTTTTCTACATCACCCTTGCGGATTTTAAACTGGGATACAATATTGCTTTCATTTTCACCCACTGGATAAGCATCCGGTTTTAATGCCTCCAATGGATCAAAAACGCCTGGCAAAGGTTCATAAGTAACATCTATTAACTCTAGGGCTTCTTCAGCAATTTTCAAGCTTTCAGCTGCTACTAAAGCTACAGGTTCACCTAAAAACCGTACCTTTCCCTCGGCAAGAACTCGATATAACCCCTCAAATTGGGCACCCACATCAGTGCTCTGGCCAAATTTAGCCCGCAGGTTATTATTGGGTACATCCTTTGCCGTTAAAACAGCATGTACCCCTGGAAGCTTTTCTGCCTTACTAGTATCAATGGCCAATATTTTAGCTGCAGGATATTTGCTCCTCAATACTTTGGCATAAAGCATGCCCGGCATGCTAAAATCGTCAGCATATACAGTTTTCCCTTTAACTTTAGCCCAGGCGTCAACCTTCGGTATTGCCTTGCCAATTACATTCATTTCCATTTCGTCACCCCTCCTTAAGCACCTTCGCCCGTTTCGTTATCTACAACTGCAGCAACTGCATCAACGATTTTTTTGTAACCTGTACAGCGACACAGGTTACCCGAGATGGCTTCTTTAATCTCGGTCCGTTCGGGTTTAGGATTATGCTCAAGGAAATTCCTTGCTGTTAGAAGCATGCCCGGGGTACAAAAACCACACTGTACTGCCCCATGCGTAGCAAAACTCTTCTGTAACGCTTGCATTAATGCATCTTCTTCGAAGCCCTGTAAGGTTAAAACACGCTTGCCGTCAACCTGGGCGGCCAGAACCAGACAAGATTTTACGGCCTTGTCCTCTAAAATTACCGTACACGTGCCACAGTCGCCTTTATTGCAGCCGCACTTTACATCCGTAACCCCTGCCCGGTAGCGCAGGAAATCGAGGAGTGATTCTTCCGGCGATACTGTAGCTTTAATAGGCCTGCCGTTGACGTTGATAGTGACAGCAACTTCCGACAATATATCCATCATCTTTACCTCCCTAAGCAATAGCGGCTTTAATTGCCCGCCTAAGAAGTACACCGGTAAGATGCTGACGGTAAGCTTGTGAAGCCCGTATGTCACTAATGGGTTTAATTTCTGTTTTAATTATTTGCGAAGCTTCCGCCATAACTTCATCGTTAATCTGTTTTCCCCTCAAATAGTTCTCGGTTTCCCTAGCACGTAAAGGAGTGGGTGCTAAAGCGCCAAGGGCTATACGCGCCTCAGTAATTGTATCTTCATTTATTTGCAAAACAACTCCAATATTAGCCAAGGATATGGCCATGGCTTTTCTTAACCCAAATTTAATAAATGCGCTTTTCATCCCCGATGCTTTAGGAAAGTTCACTGAAGTAACTAAATCTCCGGATTGTAAAATAGTCTTGCCCGGGCCTTTAAAAAACTCAGATAAAGGTGCTTCTTTTTTGCCATTTGCAAAACTTTCAATACATACTGTCGCATCTAAAGCTAACAATGGAATAACTCCGTCGGCCGCAGGTGAAGCATTTACAATATTTCCACCAATAGTAGCTCTATTGCGGACTAATGGATCGGCGAAATTACGGCAAGCCTGCCACAACACTTGTGCTTCTCTAGCAATAATATTTGATTGCAGCAATTGATTTATAGTTGTTAAACTACCAATAGCTATTTTATCTCCTACTTCATTAACACCTTTAAGTTCACTAAGGTTACTGATATCTACTAAAACACAACTAGATATTTTTTTGGCTTTTATGTCAGGCAAAACATTTGTACTTCCAGCAACAATTTTGCCTTTTTCTCCTAACTCATCTAAAATTTTTAACGCTTCTTCTTTTGTTTTAGGTGAAATATATTTAAAGCTATTCACACCCAGACCCGCCTCCTCTGTTTAATATTTTCGACATACTTTTTCTCTTTTCAAAAAGAATTTTCCTTTGTTTTATTTCACAAAAGGCCTGGGTAATAATTATAAAACGTTTACCAAAATCAATCTTAGGACAATATTCTTGCGTTAAGTAAACTATATAAAGCCCCACAAATAAGGGACGAGTTTTGCATCTCGCCCCTATCATAGCCAGATTTTCGCCTCCCCCATCCCATAAGGATTTAAAACTGGGGCGGCGTTATGGCCGAAATGAACACCAGATCTTTGTCGCCGACGCTCCAAAGTTTATGGGGAATCGAAGCGTAATAATATATGCTGTCCCCCTCTTCCAGCCGGTAAACTTCCCCGCCGATGTCGATTTCCATAACGCCCTCCAGGACGACGATGCATTCTTCCCCAGGATGGGCCAGGGGCTCGTCACAACTTACGGCTCCCGGCTCCAGGCGGGCCATCATGACTTCCATTTTGCGATTTAGGTCCGGCGAGAGGAGCTCATAGGTCAAATGGGAACGGGGGAAACGCAGGACTTTGCGTTCGTTTTTGCGCACCACCGGGCTGTGGTCTTCGTGATTTAGCAGAAAGTAAAAAATGGGAATGTCCAAAGCCTCGGCGATTTTACGTAGAGAGGTGATGGAAGGGTCGGCAAGATCCCTCTCCACCTGGCTCAAAAAACTGGACGTAAGACCGGTCTTTTCGGCTACATCCTTAAGGCTCATGCCCCGTTCTCGACGTAAATTGCGTATCTTCTCGCCTAACATCTTTGCCCTCCCAGCGACTCGATAAATACATCCATTACTCCACCGCAGACCATACCTTCATCGGCAGCCGTATCGGCCGTGAGGTCGAGGTGATATACCTCCGCCTCTCCTTTTGCCATAACCAGCAAGGCCCGTTGGCGAACGGCAGCTTCGGCGCAGCCGCCCCCGATGGTTCCATATATCTGGCCCGTGCCAGTAATCAGCATCTGGGTCCCTGCTTCTCGGGGGGCCGACCCCTTGACCCTGATGACGGTGGCCAGGGCGCAGGGTTCTCCCTTGGCCATTAACTCAACGGCCTTATGCAAAACTTCCCGGTCCAATTTCCTCGCCCCCCTGTTTGAACGACAATCGCATCAGGTATTAAGTACAACGTTTTTTACCCTTTTTCCTGCCCCATCGACTATTTTTCTCTTTATTTTTACTGTTGAAATATGCCGCTGCTTAAATAAAGGAATTTCAACGACCAAGGCGATAAACACGAATAATTTCGGCCATGATGCTGATGGCTATTTCCGCCGGGGTTTCCGCCCCTATGGCCAGCCCAATGGGGGCGTGGAGGCGTTCCAGCAAGTCTAAGGCGACACCTTCTTCCCTCAGGCGTTCTTTGACCCCCTGAACCCGCCGCCGGCTGCCGATCATGCCGATATAGGCCGCCGGGGAAGCGATTACCTCCCGCAGGCATTCATAATCGTAGCGGTGGCCCCTGGTGACGATGACGATATAGGTGGAAGGCGTTATGGGGATTTCTTGCAGAGCCGCCGTAAAGTTATTGCAGATTATTCTATCGGCAGACGGGAAAAGTTCCCTGCTGGCAAAGTCGGGCCGGTCGTCGATGACGCTTACCCTAAAACCTGCGAATTTAGCCAGAAACGCCACCTGCTGGCCCACATGCCCACCACCTAAAACGACCACTTCCGGTTCGGGCAGCACCGGTTCTAGAAACAGGGTGACCGCCCCTTCCCCTGTCTCTATCCTTTCCAGGCGGGGACGGCGTTCGGCTAAAACTTGAGATGCCACTTCCCCTAGATAGTCATCCAACCGGGACGAGGCCGGACTGCCACGATGAGCCGCGGCTGTCCAGAGGTAATGATCCCCTACCGCCACTCCCGTTGGTCTTCCTTCTATTCCGACCACCGTTGCGGCTACAGCCTGCCCCCCGGCTTCCAGGGTATCCAGCAGCCGCCGGAAAAAAGCCAATTTATCCTGAGTCATCAGGCCGTACTACCTCCCGCCTTTAGGGCATACCTCTGCATGGCGGCCCTTAAACTATTCCACATATTTCTGCCGGCTTCCATCAATACAGAAATCCACAAACTCCGCCATGGTGTCGACTACAACATGGGGTCGGGCGGCCAGGAGCAGTTCCCTGGGGATCTTGCTCCAGGTGGCGGCTACACTAGTGACCCCCGCCGCCCGGGCAGCCATTATATCGTGGGGACTGTCGCCGATCATGGCCACTGCCGCCGGCGAAAGACCTAACAGTTCAACGCCGCGCAGGACGGGCTCCGGATCGGGCTTGTGGCTGCCGACGTCTTCCATGGTGACCACTACTGGGAAAAAGTCTTTGAGGTTAAAAAGGCGAAGACCGTAAAGGGTGGTATCCCGCACGCGGGAAGTAACTATACCGAGTTTGATGCCGGCAGCCTTAAGGTACTCTAATCCTTCCCGCACCCCGGGGCAGAGGCGTACCAGGTCGTCGAAGTGTTCTTCGCTGAAGCGGCGATAAACTTCGATCATTTCGTTAACGAGTTCGGGACGGTCCGGCATAAAAGCTAGGAGGCCGTCCCTTAAGGGTATACCGAAATAGGGATACACCTCCTCCGGTTTTACAGTGCGGCCCAGATACGGTTTCAGGGTATGTTGAAAGGACTTGATCACCAGCTCGGTGGTATCAACCAGGGTGCCGTCGAAATCAAACAATACGCCGGAAAACATTGTCGCCATAACCGACCCCGCCTTCACTCATTCTGCCGTCCTTTTCCTACAGGCGCTCTTTCAACAGCCGGTTTACCAGGCTGGGATTGGCCTTGCCCTTAGTTGCCTTCATTACCTGTCCCACCAGATAGCCCAGGGCCTTCTCTTTGCCGTTGCGGTAGTCCTCGACTACGCTCGGATTGGCGGCCAGAACCTCCTCCACGATGCGGGTCAGGGCGGCCTCGTCGCTGATCTGGACTAGCCCCTTTTCTTCAACGATCTGACGCGCCCCTTTACCGCTGGCAAACATTTCCTCCAGGACCTGTTTGGCTATCTTTCCGCTGATGGTCCCGTCCTTTTGTAACTGCAGGAGACTCGCCAGTTCTTCCGGAGGTACGGGCGACTGCCGCGGTTCCAGGTCAGCGGCGTTTAACAGGCGTAAGAAATCCCCCATGAGCCAGTTGCTGACGGTCTTGGCGTCGGGGTAAAGGGCAACCACCCGGTCAAAATAGTCGGCCAGGTCCCGGGAGCTGGTAATCACCCCGGCATCGTACGCCGGCAGGCCGTAATCTTCAATTAAGCGACGGCAACGGGCGTCGGGCAGCTCCGGCAGTTCCCGGCGTACCCGCTCGATCCAGGCAGCGTCGATTTCCAGGGGTACCAGGTCGGGGTCGGGGAAATACCGGTAATCCTGGGCTTCTTCTTTCGTTCGCATGACGTAGGTTACATTGCGGCTCTCATCCCAGGCCATGGTAGCCTGCTCAACACGACCGCCGCTTTCCAGGATGGCTATTTGCCGTTCGATCTCGTACTCCAGGGCCCGTTGCAGGGAGCGGAAGGAGTTCAAGTTCTTCACTTCCGTTTTGGTACCGAAGGTCTGGCTTCCCCGGGGCCGCACCGACACATTGGCGTCGCAGCGCAGCGATCCTTCTTCCATTTTGCAGTCGGACACGTCGAGATACTGGAGGATGGTACGCAGCTTTTCCATATAGGCCCGGGCCTCGGCCGGCGAACGCAGGTCCGGTTCAGAAACGATCTCTAAAAGGGGCACCCCCGTCCGGTTGTAATCTACCAGGGAATAGCCCCCGTCGGGGCTGTCGACGTGGATTAATTTGCCAGCATCTTCTTCCATATGCACCCTGGTAATACCGATGACCCGTTCTTTACCGTCAACATTGATGGTCAAATATCCCCCCCTGGCCAGGGGTAGGTCGTACTGGGATATCTGGTAGTTTTTCGGCAGATCGGGATAATAATAATTCTTGCGGTCGAACTTGCAAAAGCTTGCCACCTGGCAGTTCAGGGCCAGGGCGGTTTTCAGGCCGAACTCCACCACCCGCCGGTTAATGACCGGCAGCACCCCGGGCAGCCCCAGGCAGACGGGGCAGACATGAGTGTTGGGTTCACCGCCGAAGGCCGTAGTACAGCTGCAGAAAGCCTTGGCATTTGTTTTCAATTCTACATGGACTTCTAGACCGATTACCGCTTCGTATTCCACTTTAAGCCACTCCCAGTTCCGGCCGCCGCCGGTGATATTCGGTTGCTTGTTCAAAGGCGTAGGCCACCCGCAAAAGGGTTGCCTCATCAAAGGCCTTACCTATCAATTGCAGACCTACAGGCAGACCCTGGCTGAAACCGCAGGGTAAGGAAATAGCCGGCAGTCCCGCCATGTTGATGGGTATGGTGCACAAATCGGACAAGTACATGGCCAGGGGATCCCCCGCCTTTTCTCCCAGGCGGAAAGCCACCGTCGGTGAAGTGGGAGTCGCCAGAACATCGTATTTGGTAAAGGCGTTTTCAAAGTCTTTAAGGATCAGGGTTCTGACCTTTAAGGCCTTTAAGTAACAAGCGTCATAATAACCTGAGCTTAAGGCATAGGTGCCCAGCATGATACGCCGCTTGACCTCCGGTCCAAAGCCCTGGCTCCTGGTATTCATATACATTTCCACAATATCCCTACCCGGCACCCGGAGGCCAAAGCCTACACCGTCGTAACGGGCCAGGTTGGAGGAAGCCTCCGCCGGGGCTACCAGGTAGTAAGCCGGCAGGGCATATTCCGTATGGGGCAGGGAAGTCTCTTCGCAGACGGCCCCTAATTCTTCCAGTTTGTTAATGGCCCGGCGGACGACATTTTCCACCTCGGGTTCTATGCCGGTACCGAAATACTCCCGCGGTATACCTATTTTTAAACCCTTTATATCCGGCCACAGGGTGGCACGGTAGTCAGGTACCGGTACGTCGGCTGACGTGGAATCCAGGGGATCGTGACCGGCAATGACCCCCAGGACCAGGGCGCAGTCGGTAACGTCCCGAGTGACGGGGCCGATCTGATCCAGGGACGAGGCGAAGGCCACCAGGCCGTAACGCGACACCCGCCCATAGGTCGGCTTCATACCGACGACGCCGCAGAAGGAGGCTGGCTGGCGGATAGAGCCCCCGGTATCAGATCCCAGTGTATAATAAGCTTCTCCGGCGGCCACGGCCGCTACCGAACCGCCGCTGGACCCCCCCGGCACCCTTTCCAGATCCCAGGGGTTCCGGGTAGGGAAGAAGCTTGAGTTTTCCGTTGAGGAACCCATAGCAAACTCGTCCATATTGAGCTTGCCGAGGATTACCGCTCCGGCTTTTTTAAGGCGATTGACCACCGTGGCGTCATAGGGCGGTATCCACTCGGCCAGCATCCGGGAAGCGCAGGTCGTCCGCACTCCTTCGGTGCATAGGTTGTCCTTCAAGGCCATGGGCACGCCGGCAAGAATACCAGGGTCTTCGCCCCGGGCGCGGGCCGCATCAACGGCCCTGGCCTGCTCCAGGGCCTGTTCGGCCGTCCGGGTTAAAAAGGCTCGGACACGACCGTCTACAACTTCTATGCGTTCCAGCATGGCTTCGGTGACTTCAACGGCGCTCACCTCGCGGCGCCGCAAAAGATCGCCCACTTCATGGGCGGTCAAATTATGTAAATCCATTTTCCTAACCTCCAGGTCTAAACTACCCGCGGCACTTTAAACTGGCCTTCACTGGCCGCCGGTGCCCCGGCCAGGGCCTTCTCCCGGGGTAGCCCAGGTCGTACCACGTCTTCGCGGAATACATTGCGTAAAGGCAGTACGTGGGCCGTGGGCTCCACGTCCGTGGTATCCAGGGCGTTCAATTTGTCCATATATTCCAGGATAGCATTTAGCTGCTCGGTGTAGGCCGCCTTCTCCTCAGGAGAGAGCTTCAGGCGGGCCAACAGGGCGACGTGTTCTACCTCGGCTGTCGTGATAGGCATATATAATATAACCACCTTTTTAAGGATTTTGCCTAATTATAACAAACGGGGCATCAGGGAGCAATTGCGAGTTAAAAGTTTTAAAGCCATGAGGCGAGTTCAAAATCTGCTGCAAAGGGATTAACAAAAGAGATGCCTTCTAAAATAGAACCAGTGGCAAAATCCTCACTAAAAACAGTACTAATTTGATTAAGACGGGCCGTAGCCCATATCTGGGCATCCCAGTATGATAGTTGATATTCGCGAACACCCCGTACGGCTTCAATTATAATTAACGGCGTTACATCTAAAACGGTCCAAGAAGCAAGGTAATTTTGAATCCGTTTTTGTGCCTGTTCTAAAGTTAATGGTTCTTTAATTTTACGGGTTACAGTAACAAAAAACTCTGCCAGAACTTGCGCACTGATGGCACCTATCTTCCTGGTCGCTAATAAATCAAGGATTTGTAGGGCCTTTACTTGTTTTTCTGGTTCAGAACGATCATAGGCATATACCATAACATTGGTATCAACAAATATGCTAGCGTTCATACAGATCTTCCCGCTTCCATGTGCGCTGTCCTTTAGCCGGTCCTTGTTTAATTAATTGCTGGATAAATTTTTTTTCTTCCTCCCACGCTCTAACATCTTTTTTTTGCCATTTAGCGGTACTTATATGACTGGTAATTGCACGGCGGACCAGTTCCGCTTCTGTTATCCCCATTTCCTTGGCCTTTTGTTTTAGAATAAAATTCTGTTCAGCATTGAGATATAACTGCTTACGTATCATACGTTCCATTAGTTTTTCACCTCTTTCGTTTGTACATTATATTATACATTATCTGCTAATTCAACTATACCTCCTTCAATAATTCCTTTAACTCTGTAACATCTATCACCGGCACCCCCAGTTCCCGGGCGCGGGTGTACTTGGAGCCCGGCTTTTCGCCGGCCACCAGGTAATCGGTCTTTTTGCTCACGCTGCTTACAACCTTGCCCCCGGCGCGGGTAATGAGCTCTTCTGCTTCCTGGCGGGTAAGGCCCGGCAGGGTACCGGTGATGACAAAGGTCTTGCCGCTTAAAGGCCCGGCCGGAGCGGCCGCTCTTTCAGCTTCCATTCGTACCCCGGCTTTTTTCAGCTTCTCCAGGACGGCCAGATTTCTCGGTTCGGCAAAAAATTCCCGAATACTCTCAGCAATACGGGGGCCTATATCGGGCAGGGAGGTCAATTCCTCCTCTGAGGCCGCGATTAGCTTCTCCAAGGAGCCGAAGTGGCTGGCCAGGGTCCGCGCCGCCCGCTCGCCCACATGGCGAATGCCCAGGCCGAAAAGCAGGCGTTCCAGGGGCCTGTCCTTGGCTGCGGCAATGGCCGCAATGAGGTTGCCGGCCGACTGCTCGCCAAAGCGCTCCAGCTTTAACAGGTCTTCCTTTTGCAGGTAGTAGAGGTCGGCCGCATCACGGATGAGGCCGGCCTCCAGGAGTTGGGCGACGATGGCAGGGCCCAGGCCCTGGATGTCCATGGCTCCCCTGGAGGCAAAGTGGATGATCCCTTCCAGGACCTGGGCCGGGCAGGCTAAACCCCCGGTACAGCGGTGGGCCGCTTCTCCCGGCGGGCGAACTACTGCCGCGCCGCAGGCCGGGCACTTCTCCGGCATAGTAAAAACCTCTTCCGCTCCGGTACGATATTCGGGCAGTACCTCCACCACTTCCGGGATGATGTCGCCGGCCTTCTGGATAACCACCGTGTCGCCGATTCTAATGTCCTTTTCCCGGATGTAGTCTTCATTATGCAAGGTAGCCCGGCTGACGGTAGTTCCGGCCAGGCGCACCGGCGTTAATACAGCTGTTGGTGTCAGGACGCCCGTGCGCCCTACCCGGAGGATAATCTCTTCCACCCGGGTCGTAGCCTGCTCGGCCGGGAATTTATAGGCCACGGCCCAGCGCGGTGCTTTGGCCGTCGCGCCCAGGACGGGATGCAGGGCCAGGTCGTTAACCTTGATCACCAGGCCGTCGATTTCATAGGGCAAGGCAGCACGGCGCTCCGGTGTCCAGGCCTTTATTTCTGCCAGCACAGCCTGGATGTCCCGGGCCAGGAAGCGGTAGGGGTTGACGGGCAGACCCAGTTCGGCCAGGAAGTCCAGGGCGGCGGCCTGGGTAGCAACTTGTGCCCCGGTGACGCTGATAACCTGGTAAACGAAAAGGCTTAAATTGCGGCTGGCCGTAACTTTGGGATCCAGCTGGCGCAGAGATCCGGCCGCGGCATTGCGGGGGTTGGCGAAGAGGGGCTCCCCGGCCTCTTCCCGTTCGGCGTTCAGGCGGGCAAAGGCTGCCTTGGGCATGTAGACTTCCCCCCGCACTACCAGGTAGGGCAGGGGGCGCCGCAAGCGCAGGGGAAGCAACGGGATGGTCCGTAGATTCGCCGTTACCTCTTCTCCCACCTGGCCGTCGCCCCGGGTGGCCCCCAGGCTAAAAACCCCGTCAATATAGGTGAGGGCCACCGTCAGGCCGTCTATCTTGGGCTCGATAAGATAGGACACCTCTCCGCCGGTTATTTCCCGCACCCGGCGGTCGAAATCCAGCAAATCACCTTCATTGAAGGCGTCATTTAAACTCAATAAAACTTCCGGATGCCGGACGGGGTTGAATTCTTCCCGGGGCGCTCCGCCTACCCGCTGGCTGGGAGAATCCGGTGTCAGGAGTTCCGGGTAGGTTTCTTCCAGGGCTATTAATTCCTGCATCAGGGTGTCGTATTCCCGGTCGCTGATCACCGGCTGGTCGAGGACATAGTAGCGGTAATTGTGTTCTTCGATCAGGCGCCGCAGTTCTTCTACCCTCTGCCGGGCCTCAGCCAGATCCATACAATCTCCCCTTTATACGAAAATCGCCAGGTTGATATTTATGCCTCTACACCTTTCTAACGGGAGCGTAGCGGACCATGAGGTGCTTGATACCCTTTTCGGGGAAGGCTACGCTGATAACTGTATCCTCGCCTTCGCCACTGATTTTTACAACAACGCCGAGGCCAAAACTATTATGCTGGACTTTATCCCCCAGTTGCCAGTCATACTGGACCCGGGGAGCCGTCTCGCTCCCGTGCCGGCTCTGCTGGCTGCCGGTCATACCACCACCGGGATTTGCCGGCCCGGCTTGTCCATCCCTGGCAATTAAATCAGGCGGTATTTCCGCCAGGAAACGGGAAGGAGGGTTGCTCATGGTACTGCCGTAAAGGTTGCGGGTCCAGGCATGGGTCAGGTAGAGGACTTCCTTCGCCCTGGTCATACCCACATAGCAGAGACGGCGTTCTTCCTCCATTTCCTCCGGGTCCTCCAGGGAGCGAAAGTGGGGGAAAACCCCTTCCTCCAGGCCCGCCAGGAAGACCACCGGGAACTCCAGGCCCTTGGCCGTATGCATGGTCATGAAGACCACGGCGTTACCGCCGCTGTAGGTATCGCTTTCGGCCACCAGGGCCACCTGGGCCAGGAAATCGGCGAGCTCAGTTTTCTCACTACCCTGGTCGTAATTCCTGGTGACCGTCAGGAACTCCTTTAAGTTTTCCAGCCGCGCCTGGGCTTCCGGCGTTTTCTCCGCTTCTAACTCGGCCTGGTAACCGGTTTCCCGCAAAATGGCGGTCACCATAGCCGTTATTGTTAAGTTTTCCTGCTGCTGGCGCAGGTTATCCAGCAGGGTTATCATTTCCTGGAGGGCCTGCCGTCCTTTAGCGGGAATACCGGGGATGTTCTCCAACTGCTGTAAAGCCCGGTAAAGGCTTAACCCCCTGCTCGCAGCAAAGGCTTCCAGGCGGGCCAGGGAGGTTTCGCCGATACCCCGCCGCGGGACATTGATAATCCTTAAGAGGCTCGTGGCGTCATCGGGGTTGGCTATCACCCTTAAGTAGGCCAGGATGTCCTTGATCTCTTTCCGCTGGTAGAATTTCAAGCCGCCGACGATTTCATAGGGAATACCCGCCTGGAGGAAGGCCTCTTCTAAAGCCCGCGACTGGGCATGGGTACGGTAGAGAACGGCAAAATCGCTGAAGGGCCGGCTTTCCTGGGTGTGGCGGCGGTAAATTTCAGCAGCAATATAATTACCTTCATCGCGTTCATCATTGGCGCTGTAAAGGTGCAGCAGTTCCCCTTCCCGACGCCGCGTCCAGAGCCGTTTTTCCTTGCGGCCCACATTATGCTGGATAACGGCATTGGCCGCCTTGAGGATGGGCTGGGTGGAGCGGTAATTCTCCTCCAGGAGGATTACCCGGGCATTGGGAAAATCCTCTTCAAAGGCCAGGATATTACCGATGTCGGCCCCGCGCCAGCCGTAAATGCCCTGGTCCGGGTCGCCGACGACGCAGAGGTTTTCACCTTTACCGGCCAGCAGGCGCACCAGGACATACTGGGCATGGTTGGTATCCTGGTACTCGTCCACCAGGATATGCTGCCAGCGCTGCTGGTAGTAACGCAAAATCAGGGGGTTATTCTGCCACAGGGCTACCGTCTGCATGATGAGGTCATCAAAATCCATGGCATTGGCGGCTTTAAGCCGCTCCTGGTAGCGACGGTAGATAATACCCTGCTGCTGTTCTTTTACAGTAGCGCTCCAGCTCAGGTATTGTTCGGGTGTCTGCAAGGAGTTTTTAGCATTGCTGATAACATGGGCTACCGAGCGGGGCGGGAACTTTTTCTCATCCAGGTTTAGTTCCTTTAAAACCTCGCGAAGGACGGCCTGCTGGTCGTCGGTGTCGTAAATGGTGAAATTGGGCCGGTAACCCAAGAGGTGTCCGTCCCGCCGCAAAATACGCACGCAGGCCGAATGGAAGGTGCTGACCTGGAGGCGCCGGGCCGCGTTACCCACCAGCCCCTCCAGGCGTTCCTTCATTTCCTGGGCCGCTTTATTGGTAAAGGTCACCGCCAGGATATTTTCCGGCGCCACCCCTTCCTGGATGAGGGAGGCTACCCGGTAGGTCAAAACCCTGGTTTTGCCGCTTCCGGCACCGGCCAACACCAGGAGGGGCGCACCGCGGTGCTTTACGGCTTCTTGCTGGGGCTTGTTAAGTAAAGCCATAAAGTCTGCCAAGATCTTCACACTCCCAAACATAACTTATATTCGCCCCCATAGATAAAAAACCTGCTACGCGGTTCTTTTCTTTCTCTCCATCCAGGGAAGGGTTGCATATAATGCAGCAGAGAATAAAGTATATGTGAGGTGAACAAATTGTTCATAAGGGACGCCGAGAAGCAAAAAATCAGCCTGAAGGCTCCACAGCAAGAGATAGGCATTGAGGCTGCCCTGACCGACCTGGAAGAAGATTACCAGGAAGGCGAGAAAAATGTCTCCAGCCAGCTGGCTGGCAGTACCCCTGAAGCCGCAGAAGAAGACCCGCCATACCCAACGTCAGGCCAAGACCAGAACCAGCCCCTGACCCTGGCCGCCCACAGCCAGGCCCTCTTCCGGGAAGCTATATTAAACGGCACCGTTAACCAGGTGCTGGACGAGTTGCGGGTATGGATCGAGAAAATCAGGGCTTTTTTGATGTATGCCGATACCGGTATCGAGACTGCCGGTAACATTGTTAACATCGCCAAAGGTACCCTGGAAAAGGAACTGGGCCTGGCTTCAGCCGCCAGTACCGCCAGCACCACTTCTATGCATATACCGGCTTCATCCTTACAATTAGTGTGGAATCTCATTCGTACCCCGGAATTCCAGCAATTTACCGGCCGTATGCTGGCCCAGGTCCTAAAGATGGGCCTCAACCCGCCCCCGCAAGGAGAAAGCTCTGGCTAAAGCCAGAGCTTTCTCCTTTGACAAAAGGCCCTACGCGGGCCGGTGATATTTTGGTCGCCAGACTTAGGATCTGGTGAGATTATACCTTGCCTCTTCTAAATATAAATAGTCCTCCTCCGGCCTACCAATCCAGCAGGCGCTTTTCTCCTTCCAGGGCGCGGATGTCTGTCACGTCCTGGGTGACCTCCACCACGCCCCGGTAGCGGCCCTCAGCGTCGCGCACGGCGAAATAACGAATATGAATGAAGCGGCCGTTCATGGTTAGCCAGAATTCAGCCTCACTCCTGGTACCGTCGCGGAATTCAGCCAGAATCTTCTCCACCACATGAACGCTGGCCGGGGGGTGGCAGTTCTGCACTTTACGGCCGATGATAGCCGGGCTGCGGGTAAAAATGCGGTGCTTACCGGCGGAATAATAGCGCATGACGTCATTTTCATCGACAAAAGTTACGTCAACGGGTAAATGGGTGAGGAGGAGGTTCACCTGTTCGGGAGTAAGCCTGCCCGTGGCCAATTCCAACTCCTCCGTCCCGGTCTCTCTTTTTTGTCCCCCGGCGCTCTGCTCCCCTTCTCCCTGGGGGTTCCATACATTCCCGGGAGTAACTAGGGTATAACCTATTTCCTCTTCACCCCGGCGTACCTCCACCCAGTCGGAGGGTGTAAGTTTTTCCAGGGCCATGGGGAAGAGGATGCTTTCTTCCTTATTAATCATTTCCCCTATAGCCGTGAGCAGTTCGTTTCCCTGGTTGATAACAGTAGCCAGATCATCTTCATCCACGGCACGGGTTACCTTTTTCAACATAGCCCGGATATCGTCGTGGAGCTGCCACATGACCTTGGGCGGGCCGTATACTCCCCGCCGTTCCAGCAGCGGAAACAGCTGGTGCTCCTTGCGGAGGTAATGTTTGTCGATTTCCGCCAGGCGGGTCAGCTCTTTTTTGATTTCTTCCTTCTGCTGTCGAAAAACTTCCCGGCCTTCCTTATCTGCCGCCTTAATTTCCCCCAGGAGCTTCTTCAGGGCCTCCACCACGCCGCGTATGGCTTCGTTCTCCAGGCGGAAGGTGTGGACGGGGTGGCCGGGTGGGGTGGGTTCAACCTGCTGTTCGGCCAGGGATTCTTTAAACAGGGCGACGTGAACATCGCATAAGCGCTTGATCTCCTCTTCCGGCATGCCCTCGGCAATAAGCCGGCTTTCCATGGCCGCGATTTCACCCGGGCTGACGTTACGAATCAGCCTAGCAAAGCGTTGTTTCAGCTCTTCCAGGTCCTTACCGGCATGTAAATCCCGGATAATCCCCTTTAAAATTTCCTGGCGCTCTTCCCGGGCATCCAGCAGTTCACTCACGACCATTTCTCCTTTTCGCTTATTTACTAAAATGTTTCCCTGGCCAAAGTCCGGGTTATGCATCTTTGCACTCAAAAAAACCTCTTTACTTGCACGCCAGGGCCGGCGCCGGGCACTGTTCGCACTATTTTGTTATTTTATTCCTTCCTTCCCGGTGGTATAATAAACCAGTAAAAATCTCACAACAAAGTAGAGGTGAAGGAAATGGAGTCGGATAAGAAACAGGCTGACAGCAGGCCCCTTGAAGCCCGGGCGGCCGTTTTAAGCGAGCTGGTCGGTTATCAGGAGGGCTCTATCGTCAGCCGGACGATTATTGATAAAAAGACAGGTACGGTAACCCTCTTCGCCTTCGCTGCCGGCCAGGGCCTGAGCGAGCACACGGCGCCCTACGACGCCCTGGTGCACGTACTGGACGGGGAAGTGGAAATTACCATTGCCGGCAAGCCTCTCCATGTAAAAACGGGGGAGGCCGTAATCATGCCCGCCAACCAGCCCCACGCCCTGCGGGCGCTAACAAATTTCAAGATGGTCCTGACCATGATCCGGTCCTGAGAGAACCATGTAAAAAATTCCGCCATAATGACCCCCAGGGTCATTATGGCGGCTCGCTGTGGTATAATCCTCATATACCTTACTATCTATGCGGGTCGGAGTAAAGATGCAGGAGAAAAAATTTTTATCAACGCTTAAACCTATATTTGCCTCTTTACCGGATGTCGTTGCCGTATATTTATTTGGCTCATATTTAAACGAGCCTGAGCGGGCGCGGGATGTGGACCTGGCAATTCTTCTCAAAACAACGGAAAGTAGGATAACATACTACTATATGCATCTTTATTCAAAGCTGGGAGAAATTTTTTCGCCTCTTGAAGTGGATCTGCTCTTTTTAAATTGCGCGCCCGTGCCTATAGCTTTTGAAGTGATTAATACCGGCGAGGTTATTTATTGTACTGATGAGGAGCGCCGGACAGACTTTGAATACGTTATTTCCGGTTTATATCTTGATTATAATTACCATCTACACCAGGGCAGGCGGGAATTATATGAAGCAATAAGGGAGGCTTCATCCCTTGTTCAATGAGGAACTAATAGCCGCAAGGCTGGATATTATTCAAAGCGCTATAAGAAGGTTGCAGCTCCTGGCACGCATGCCACGGGAACAATTCCTGCAAGACGAAGATGCTGTGGATATTGCTGAAAACAGGTTGCGCCGGGCCCTGGAAGCATTGTTTGACCTGGGCCGCCACCTGGTGGTAAAATCAGGCCTTGGCGTCCCCCAGGACTATCGGGCGATAATCGAAAAGCTGAAGGACGGTCAAATACTACCCGCAGATTTTGCCACCCAGATTATGGGCATGGCCGGTTACCGCAATCGTCTTGTCCATGAATATAACAAGGTGACACCGGAAGAACTATATGAAATCCTGCAAAACCGCCTGGGGGACTTTACGCTGTTCTGTCAACATATTGTGAATTACCTAGAGAGGCAATTCCCAAGATAAAATTCCCGGTTGGCGCGGGCAAAAAGGTCCAAAACCTCCTCGAAATCCAGATGATGCCCGCCTTTCAAGGGGGCAACCGCAGCAGCCGCTTCCCGGGGATCGGGGTGATCCACGGGGGCGTCGGAACCGGCCAACAGGCGAATACCTTTGTCCCTCATGAGCCCCCAGGCATAGGCTGTTTGCATCCGCTCCGGGCCCAGTCTGCGCACGGCCCAGGACATTTCCCGGGAAAAGACGGGCTGTATACAGACGGGAATTTTCAATTCGGCCAGGGCCTCCAACTGATCCTCCCGGGCATACTGAACGTGTTCCAGGCGATCCAGGGGATGGCGGCTCTGCCGGACAACGCGCAGGAATTGATCCACGGCCCTGTCTCCAATGGCGTGGGCGGCTATAGGTTTGCCTTTACGATGTACCCTTTCAACGAGGGAAAGGAGGCCGGCATCACTGTGGTTAAGCAGGCCGTAATTACCGGGATCGTCGGCGTATTCCTCCGTCAGGGCGGCGGTCCGGGCTCCCAGGCCCCCGTCCAGGAATACCTTGAACCCCAAAGCGTCATCAAGAAGTCCCAAATCTACCGTATAGAAATCCACTTTAACGCCTTCATCAAGGCCTTCAAAGAAGGGCAGCTTCTGCCGATCCATTCCCATGTCGATGACTTGAACAAATCCCAGCTTTTTCAACTCCCTTAAACCCTGGGAAAGAACGTCCCGCGGTTCCAGATTTAGCCTGGCCACCAAGGTCTTAAGAAGGTTAAAAACTTTAGCTTCGTAAAAGAGCCCGTTCTCCGCAAAGAATCCCAGCCTCTGCATAGCGGCCGTGTTGGCGGCAACCACATGCAGGCAGGTCCGGACTATTACAACCGGCGTCGTTCCAAAGGCACGGTCCAGGAAGGCCCTTTCAGGAATTATTTTTTCGACCAGGCTTTCCTGGTTGAAACGCACCCCTACAGCCCATCCGTTAATCAGGCATGACTTCAGGGTTTCCACAAGCTCTTCAAGGTTTGCACATTTTTCCAGGCTGGCGAAGCGATTAAAAAGGGAAAACTCCCATACATGGCAGTGGGCGTCCACATATCCCTGGCGACGGATCGTTTCCTGATGCATGTTTATCCCCCCACCCTAAGCTTAAACTCAATGCTCCGTTTGTTCAAGGGGCAAACTTTTACTGACCATTCATGGCCTCTAAAACTTTGTCCCGCGCATCTGGACCGACAGGGCAACGCTGGTACCATCCCGACCGGAAGGTTTTTCGCAAAGTCTCTCCCGGCTCCAAAAATATGGTATAATATGTTAGTACGATACAAATAGTCCCCGAGAGGTGGAACGAATGATTTACAAACTGGAATTAACCGCGGAAGAGATGCAGCAGCAGGGTTTGTTAAAGGTTGGAGAAGGAAGTGATTACAAACAAATGGACCATGGAAGTAGCTGTTGAAACCCAGCCGGAGAAGGTGTTGGTCAACACCAGGAAGCAAATACTGAAAATTGTCTAGTTTGCGGCGGGAAACTGGAATACCTTGAATTTGGCAAGGAATTTACGTGCATGCAATGCGGCGCAAAAGAGACGGGTTATGTTTATTGTCCGGGAGGTCATTATATCTGTAATAATTGCCACGGTGAAAATTTGTTTAACGCTATTTTAAATTTAACACTTTCCGCAGAAGGTATTAATCCTTTGTCCATAGCCGAAGAAATTATTAAACATGTTCCTCTTCCCATGTTAGGATGCGAGCATGCCTGGATTGCTGCCGGAGCCCTTTTGTCCGCCATAAGAAATCATGGAAAAATCGAAGTCACAAATGGCCAAATTAACGAAGCACTCAACCGGACCCGTAGGCAAGCCATTGGTGCCTTTTGTGGCCTGACGGGCGTTTGCGGTGTAGCTCCGGCGATTGGGGCTTCCTTTAGTGTTATTCTCGGCGCCGCCTGCCCAAAGGACCAGGAAACCGCCACCACCATGCGTGTTGTCTCACGGGTCATAGAAGCTATCGCCGACCAAACCGGCCCCTGTTGCTGTAAAAACTTCGTACGGACAGCATTAACTCTGAGTTGCCAGTTAGCTAAAGAGTATCTAGGGATTGAGTTGGCGCATACCGAAAAAATAGTATGCCAGGATAGTCACCGTCATCCCCACGGTTGTAGAAAAAACAAATGCAACTACTACCTTATAGAGCAGGAAAGTCCCATCAACTCAAATAGCCCGATTTGAGTTTAAGATAACGTTATGTTAAGTTGCATATTTAATCGGATATTGACTCACCCTCCCGCGTCTGTTAATGTATGAATAGCCCATCAGGCTGGCGGTCGCAGTCACCCGCCTGAACAAAACAAGGAGTGATTTTCTTGCGTTACAAACTTTTTCCCTTCGTGATGGTTGCCTTCGTGGTGGTCTTGCTCCTCTCCAACACGGTAGCCGTCAAGGTAGCAAAAGTTGGACCCTTCTTTTTCGACGGCGCCGTAATTTTATTTCCCGTCTCTTATATCTTCGGTGATATTTTAACTGAAGTTTACGGCTACAAACGCAGCCGGGTAGTAGTATGGACGGGTTTTATAGCCTGTCTGTTTATGTCCTTTGTCTATTGGCTGGTAGGGATACTTCCTCCCGCCCTTCCCTGGGGAGGCCAGGAAGCTTATCAACGGATCCTGGGGCAAACACCCAGGATAGTCATGGCCAGCCTGGCAGCCTATTTTTGCGGTGAATTTATCAACTCCTATATCCTGGCAAAACTAAAAATTTTGACCCGGGGCCGGTGGCTGTGGACCAGGACGATCGGCTCCACCATAGCCGGCCAGCTGGTGGATACCGTCCTGTTTATCACCATCGCTTTTGCGGGCATTATGCCGGAAACCGCGCTCCTGCGCCTGATAATGACCAATTATCTCTTCAAGACCACCTACGAGGTCCTGGCAACACCCCTGACCTACGCTGTTACTGCCTGGCTTAAAAGGGTGGAAAACGAGGATTACTATGATTTTAAAACCAACTTTAATCCCTTTATGGTAACTATGGAGGATTTAAGATGATGGAGTTTGAAGCATTAGGAAAGGACGTCCGCGAGCCGCGTAAAAAGTTGGAAGTATTTCCTAAGCCGGCAAACGTGAAAACCGTCATACTCGAATCCGACGAAGTAACGAGCCTTTGCCCGGTAACGGGGCAGCCGGATTGGGAAACGGTAATCGTGGAATACGCCCCCGACAAATACTGTATTGAATCTAAAAGTTTCAAGCTTTATTTGTGGAGCTTCCGGGAGGAAGGCGTCTTTTGTGAAGCCCTGGCCGATACCATTGCCAGGGACATTTACCGGGCTTGCTCGCCCCACTGGTGCAAAGTAACTGTAATCCAGAAGCCGCGTGGCGGGATAAAAATAACTGCTTCTGCCTTTTACGGCGAGGGCAATTAACCCCCCTGGAAAACCCTCTGATTTCGAGCAGGCGGTTCTGTTCTTCAGGCCCGTAATTAGAGGCGCAGCCCATAAATGTAATAGCGACCTGGAACTAAACCAGGTCGCTTTTTATTTAACTTGTCATGGAAGGTATCACACTTAAAGAAGTAACTGCCGGGCCTTCCCTGGCCTCATCATTAAAACGGTTCCCGCCTGCCAGGAAGGAGGCATTCACCAACCCGGACCCCTGTTCTTCGGGGGTTAAACCCGGCAGCCTGGTGGCGGTGCTGATGATGGTCTTTACTACCTGCCTGCCGGATATGTGCCCATCCCGGGACAGCACCAGGGCTGCAACCCCGGCAACATGGGGACAGGCCATGGAGGTGCCGCTCATGGTTCGGTATTTACCGCCCGGGTAGGTGGAAAGAATATCAACGCCCGGAGCAGCTACCGTTACTTCCGGACCCCGGCTGCTGAAGCTCGCCAGGTTATTTTTCCGGTCAATAGCAGAAACTGCGATGACACCGGGGTAACGGGCTGGATACATGACGCTATTCTCTTTCCCCTCATTGCCTGCAGCCGCCACCAAGACCATGCCGGCCTGGACGCACCGGCGGACGGCTTCTTCCAGGGCCTGACTCGGCCGGGTGGTGCCGAAGCTCATGTTGACGACCTGCATTTTATTTTGCAACGCCCAGTCCAGGCCGGCAATGATATCGGAAATATAACCGTTGCCTTGGCGGTTAAAAATCTTGACGGCATAGATCTCCGCCCGCGGCGCCACGCCGACTACCCCGAAATTGTTATTCAGGGCCGCAATGGTCCCGGCAACATGGGTGCCGTGGCCGTTGCCGTCCCCGGCCTGCCAGCCGGGAAATTTGATATTCTTGGTACCACGAATGTTAGCTTTAAGGTCGGGGTGGCTGGCATCAATCCCCGTATCGAGGACGGCAACCTTCACCTTCTCCCCGGCCGTTTCTTCCCATACCTGCGGTGCGCCGATACGCTCCACACCCCAGGGGACGACCTGCTCTCCCTGCCGCAATCTGGCCGCCGGCATGGCTACTGTCTGGACCTGGAAATCGTCTTCAATTAAAAGGACATCCGGGTGTAAGCCCAGCTCTGCAAGGGACTGGCCCCGTTCCGGTATCCGGACTGCCAGGGCATGCACCAGGGGTAATTCGCGTACTACCCGCCCGCCCTTTTTCAGGACTGTTTCATGACAACTGCTCAAGGGCCGGTGCTTGCGGAACATGATAATTTTCCGGCTGCCGTAATTATCGCTACCCAGCCGGGACAGGGAAACGCCGGCCATCGCTACTACGCCGGCATAATAAGCCAGCAAAACAGGCCACATGGTTAACCCCTCCTATGCTCCATTCTATGTATTGCCGCTGGAAGGAGTTCAAAAAATACGACCAGGCCGGCAGAAAATATTTTCTCCTTTTCTTTTATTAACCACCTGCCCTGGAACTGCATATGCTAGGTCTAGAAAAGGTCCCTGCAAAGGGAAAAGGAGGGTACTTGAATGACACAAGAATTATTGTGGTGGTTTATCATCATCATCCCGGTTATCATTATCATCCCCATCATCTTCCTGTTCTTCTTGTTCCCACTAAATGCCAAATAGGAGGAATTTTTAATGGGCGGCCATGGTTTTAACTTCTGGTGGTTGTTTATTCCTATTATCGTGATTATCATCATCCCCATTTTCTTTATCTTCTTCATCCCTCTCAGTGCAGCCAATGCATGAGCGGGAAAACCCCGGCCCCGCCGGGGTTTTAATATAAAGGCCCCGGGCTTTCCACCCGGGGCTCCTTTATACTGCAGGCGGTACCGTTACCGCTCTGGTAATGTATTTAACTTTTTTGCCAGCTTTTGAGAAACTCCTGGATATCCGGCGGCAAGGGTTGGCCGTTATTAATCTCCCCCGCCATCCCTTCAATTAGCTGGGCAAGCTGCTTCTTCATCTCCGGGCTCAGATCTTTGGTCATGTTGTTAACAAAACTCGGCATATCTACCTGGCCATCAGGGAACATGGCAGCAGGGTCTATACCCGCTTGAGCCATTATTTCTTGCACGACAGCAGGGTTATCGGGCGTTATGCCAATTTCTTTAAAAACCTGTCCCAGGGATTTCCCGCTTGTAACTGCTTCAACGACGCGCTGGCGCAGGGCATCTAGATCAGCACTCATGGGCCTCACCTCGCATAAAATTTACCCTTGATCATTATATGCCCTGCGGTTTCCTTTAGTGCCGGCCAGCAGTTATTTTCCCGCCGGGGCTATATTGGCTGCCAGGACGCCGGCGATTCTCCCGTCTTCGGCGTACACGGGAACGGAGACGGTGATGGCCACCCGGTTGGAACTCTGGGTTACATAGGGTTCGCTGGCATAACGTTCACCCCTAATGGCCGCCTGGAACCACGGCCGGAAGGACCAGTTCTTAATCCCGGCATCCGGGCGGTTATATACAGTCGTCCCATCGGCAAGGGTGGCAATCAAGGATTGGATAATGGCATTTTGGTCGAAGGCGGCATCTAAAAGAGTTTTCAGGGTACCGGCTTCCATTTTCCTAACGGCGGGATCGGCCGCCAACTTTTCAACTACGGCGTAACCCCGGTTAACGAGTTCCCGGCGCAGCTCCTCGTCCCATCCGTCCTTGGTGAAGGAAGCGGCCATATTGAAGAAATTCTCGGCCATGGTGCTAAACCGGCGGGTATTTTCTTCCACCACGGCCATAGTCGCCTTTTGTTCCTCGGTGGCCGCCGAAACCTCTTCTATACTGGCAGCCGTTTCCTGGGCCACGGCCGCCATGCGGGTGGCCGCCTCGTTTACTTCGCCTACCCTGGCCAGCTGATTCTGGGCCTGGTGGCTGATGTTGAGCATGACCTCGGCAGCCTGGTTAATGGCCTGACTGACGGCCAAGAAATTCTCCCGCACCTGGCTTCCCCGCAGGAGGTTGTTCTGAACCAGTTCCACGTTTTTATCCACCTGGGCCGCCGTCTGACGCGCTTCCTCACTAATGGCCGCCGCCAGGGAGGTTATATCCCGAGCGGCCGCCGCCGACTGTTCGGCGAGTTTACGCACCTCTTCGGCCACCACGGCAAAACCGCGGCCCTGCTCTCCGGCCCGGGCGGCTTCAATGGCCGCATTTAAAGCCAGCAGGTTGGTCTGGTCGGCAATGGCCGTGACCGCCTGAACGAGGGTGTTAATCTGTTCCATTTTAGTTTCCAGCTGCCGCATACGTCCGGCCGCTTCCTGGATAGACGCAGCCCCGGTCTTGATCTCCTGGAGCAATTGTTCCAGCAACCGGCGGCCTTCTTCTTCCTTGCCCTTCACTTCCATCCCATATTCCGTACCCAATTGGGCCCGGTCGCTGATATCCTCCGCCAGGTTATGTAAGGTCTTTATATTGTCAGCCACTTTCTGGGCGGCACCAGCCTGCTCGTCGGCCCCGCCGGCGATTTCCTGAATGGCAGCCGTCACCTCCTCCAGGTTGCGGTAGCTGGTACTGACGCTTTCCTGTAGGTTTTGGGAAAAAAAGGAAAGCTCGTCGGCGGTGCGCTGCATACGACCCACCAGGCGGTAGAAGCTGTCCAGGACGGCCGTCACTGGCCCCTGGAAGCTTTCTCCCAAGCGAGCACCGGCCAGGGATTTTTCCGCCCGTACGGGATCGCCCTCGCCGAGGAGATTGAGGAACTGCATAACCCGCTGCAGGGGCTGCATCCATTTTATGTAAAGATTAAGGAGGATAACCAAGCTCAAAATTAATCCCACCGCTCCCGCCACTACCGCCGGTAAAAGGAGCAGTCGCCAGCTAATACCCTGGACGGCCACCAGGGCCGTTCCCACCGTGCCAGGTCCCAGGGCAAGAAATAGTAAAAGTATAAAATAAAAAATTTTAGTGCGAGCATTAAGTACCATTTTTCCCCACCTCCCGGCATTATTTTCTATATTACCATATTTTTTGGCTTTTGCCTAGAATAAACCGGGTCGATCCTATGATGGTCGGACGGCCGGACGAATCCTGAAGCCCGGATGTTCCGGCCGCCCCGCGGACGTTGCATCAAACAAATTAGGATTCGCCTGCAGGTTCGGTGGAGGTTTTCGGCTGGGGGAGGCGTTTGGCCAATTCGGCGGCCAGCTGTTCCGGGGTTAAGTCGTGGTAGGCCAAAAGAACCAGGGTGTGGTAATACAGGTCGGCCAGTTCGTATAAAATTTCTTTCCGGCTGTCATTCTTGGAAGCAATAATGGTTTCGGCAGCCTCTTCCCCGATCTTTTTTAAAATTTTGTCCTGGCCGTGATCGAAGAGATAGGAAGTGTAAGACCCTTCCGGCCGGGTAGCCTGGCGCTCTTTGATAATGCGAAAGACCTCTGCCAGGATTGTTCCCAGATCGGCAGAAGCCGGGCCGAAGGCTTCTTCCCGGCTGCCCGGGGTCGCCGGGTAGGGAAAAACCTGCCGGGCGCCGGGCAGGTCTGCCCCGTCCTGTTCAACCGACCCGCCATCAGTCTGCCCCCCCTCTGATTGCCCTTTCGCTACCTGCCTGTTGCTGCCGGGCCTGCTAACCTGCAGGGGTAGGGGGTTATGGAAACAGGAAAACTCCCCTTCGTGGCAGGCCACCCCTACCTGGCGGACCTGGAAGAGGAGGGCGTCGGCGTCGCAGTCGTAGTCGGCCTTGACAATGTACTGGCGATGGCCCGAAGTGGCCCCTTTGTGCCAGAGTTCCCGGCGGCTGCGGCTGTAAAACCATGTCTCGCCGGTGGCCAGGGTGCGGGCCAGGGCCTCTCGGTTCATATAGGCCAGCATCAAAACCTGGCCGCTTTCTACATCCTGGATAACGGCCGGGATTAAGCCGTCTTCATTAAAGCGTAATTCCGCCGGTATCGTCACTCCCACGGTCTATTCCTCCAAACGCACGGGAACGCCCCGCGCCGCCAGATAGTTTTTAACTTCGGCGATCGTATAGGTACCGAAGTGAAAAATCGAGGCCGCCAGTACGGCATCGGCCCTGCCGGCCGTCAAACCGTCGTAGAGGTGCTCGAGCTTTCCTACGCCCCCCGAGGCGATTACCGGAATATTGACGGCGCTGCTGACGGCCGCCGTCAGCTCCAGGTCGTAACCAGCCAAGGTGCCGTCGCAGTCCATACTGGTAAGGAGGATCTCCCCCGCCCCCAGTTCTTCCACCCGGCGGGCCCACTCCAGGGCGTCTTTTCCCGCCGGCCGGCGGCCGCCGTGGGTATAGACCTCCCAGGAACCGGGCCCGGTACGGCGGGCATCGATGGCCACCACTATGCACTGACTGCCGAAACGCCGGGCCGCCCTGGCTATAAGATCAGGGTCTTCTACGGCGGCCGTATTCAAGGACACTTTGTCGGCTCCGGCGGCCAGCATGCGGCGAATGTCCTCCAGGGTGCGCAGGCCGCCTCCTACGGTAAAGGGGATAAAAACTTCCGTCGCCGTCCGCCGCACCACGTCGACCATAATCTCCCGGCCTTCGGCCGAAGCCGAAATATCCAGGAAGACTAGCTCATCGGCTCCAGCGCGGTCGTAGAACGCCGCCAGCTCCACCGGATCTCCGGCGTCCCGCAAGTTGATAAAATTGGTGCCTTTAACTACCCGCCCGTGATCGACGTCCAGGCAGGGAATTATCCGCCGGGTTAACATCTCAATCCCCCTTTCCGGCGACGGCGAGAGCTTCCTCCAAGGTAAAATTGCCATTATAAAGGGCCCGTCCGAGGATGGCCCCTTCTACGCCGTCCTTCTCCAGGTCCCGCAGGGCGCGGATGTCGTCCAGGCTGGCAATGCCGCCGGAGGCGATAATTTTAAGCCCGCTCATCCGTGCCATATCCCTGGTGGCGGCAATATTGGGACCCTGAAGGGTGCCGTCACGGCTGATATCAGTAAAGATGGCCCGCTTTACCCCCAGGGCGGCCATGCGGCCGGCAAAGGCCAGGGCTTCCTCTTCTACCGTTGCTGCCCAGCCTTCCACGGCCACCATTCCCTCGCGGCTGTCAATACCGACAGCCACCTGGTCGCCGTAGCGTGCCACCGCCTCAGCAACTATCTCCGGATTGGTGATGGCTACCGTCCCCAGGACGGCCCTGGCCGCTCCGGCGGCAAAAAGGGCCTTCAGGCTTTCCATGGTGCGGATGCCGCCCCCCACCTGGACGGGGATGCGGACCCCTTTGATGATGGCGGCGATAACCTCCATATTCCGCGGCCGGCCGGCGAAGGCCCCGTCCAAGTCCACCACATGGAGCCAGCGGGCCCCCCTCGCTTCCCAACCCCGGGCTACGGCCACGGGATCGGTAGAGTAAATAGTCTCGGCTTCCGGCCGCCCCTGGTAAAGGCGTACGCAGCGCCCTTCCCGCAGGTCAATGGCAGGCAGGATCAGCACGTCTAACCAGCTCCCCAAAATTTTTTAAAACCTTTAAGCCCCAGCGACTGCTTTTTTCCGGGTGGAACTGGACCCCGAAGAGGTTGTCCCGCTGGATGCTTACGGCGAAGGTTAAACCGTAATCGGTAGTGGCGGTAACCACACCTTTATCAGCCGGGTCAATATAATAAGAATGAACAAAATAAAAGTGCGTACCTGCAGGAATCCCTTCAAAAATGCCCTCCGGCTTTAGCACTTGCACCTGATTCCACCCCATATGAGGAACCTTCACTCCCGGCGGCAGGCGTTTCACTTCACCCGGCAACAGGTTTAAACCCTCCACGGGACCCCCTTCTTCGCTGGCGCTGAAAAGTATCTGCAACCCCAGGCAGATGCCCAGGAAGGGCACGCCCCGCCCCACCGCTTCCCGGACGGCTGCCACCAGGCCCCGCTGCCGCAAGTTGTTCATGGCATCGGCAAAGGCGCCTACTCCCGGGAGGATGACGCCGGGAGCAGCCGCCACCACCTCTGGGTCGGAGGTTATCTCCGCCGGGTAACCTAGTTTGGCCAGGGCCTTCTGGACGCTCAAGAGATTGCCCATACCGTAATCGATAATAGCTAACGGCCGCATTTTAGTTCCTCCGAAAATAACTTTGTCACGGGCTGGCATTGTCTGGCTCGCTCCATAGTCCTCGCGGAGCGGCCTACGGCTCAACCAGGGCTTAAGGCGGGGTTCCCGGCCTATTCGGCGTCCTTGCCTTTAGAATCCGGCTCGGACATCCTGTCCTCGGCCCCGCTTATCATCCCTCGGCACAGCCTGCGGCCGCTTTGCCGCTCAGACCAAGTCGCTCGCTTCAGACAAATGCCAGCCAGTAATTTTCATTATGCAATTACTGGAGGCACTAATTCTTCTAAGTAACTCTCTCAAACCAAGTTTCCCTTGGTAGACGGAATTCCCTCTACCCGGGGATCGCGGCTGGCGGCCTCCCTGATGGCCCGGCCCAGGGCTTTGAAGAGGGCCTCGGCAATATGATGGCCGTTGCGCCCGGCCAGTTTCTGCACGTGCAGGGTCAGGGCGCCGTGGTTGACAAAGGCCCGCAGGAATTCCTCCAGGAGCTCCGTCTCCAGGCTACCAATCCGGCCTGGAGCCAGGTCCAGGTTATAAGCAAGGTAGGGCCGGCCGCTTAAATCCAGCACTACCTGAACCAGGGCCTCATCCATGGGGATCAGGGTATGGCCGTAACGGTTAATACCGGCCTTGTCCCCCAGGGCTTGTTTAACGGCTTGTCCCAGGCAGATCCCAATATCTTCTATAGTGTGATGGTTGTCAACTTCCAGGTCCCCTTCGGCTTGGATTTCCAGGTCCAGGAGACCGTGGCGGGCCAGCTGGGCCAGTAGATGATCAAAAAAAGGAATACCGCTGCTCCCCTGCCATTTGCCGCTGCCGTCCAGGTCGAGCTTAACGCGAATGCAGGTTTCTGCGGTCCGGCGTTCAATCAAGGCTTCGCGGTTCATCTTTAACCCCTTCCTCCAGCCGCAGCCCAATGGCCCGGGCATGGGCCTCCAGGCCTTCAGCTCGGGCTAGCGCTTGGATAAACCTGCCTGCCGCCTGCAAGGAGGCTGGGCTGGCGGCGATGAGGCTGCTTCTTTTCATAAAAGTGGCTACGCTTAAAGGCGAGTAAAACCGGGCCGTGCCGGCGGTCGGCAAAACATGGCTGGGTCCGGCCCAGTAGTCGCCCAGGGGTTCGGAGCTGTACGGTCCCAGGAATATGGCCCCGGCATTTTCCACCCGGCCCAGCCAGGCCCAGGGGTCGGCCACATATAATTCCAGGTGTTCCGGAGCCAGGGCGTTGGCCAGCTCCACGGCGGCCTTCAGATGGGGTACTACCACGGCCGCCCCGTAGTTTTCCAGGGAGCGGGCGGCTATCTCCCGCCGGGGCAGGGTTTCCAGTTGGCGGGCGACTTCCTCCACCACCGCCCGGGCCAGGGCTTCTTCCGGCGTAATCAGGACCGCGCCGGCCAGGGCATCGTGTTCCGCCTGGGAAAGGAGGTCGGCTGCCACCCAGTCCGGCCGGGCGGAGGCGTCGGCAACGACCACAATTTCGCTGGGGCCTGCCAGCATGTCGATATCGACAACGCCGTAGACCTCCTTTTTCGCCAGGGTGACATAAATATTGCCCGGCCCGGCGATTTTTTCCACCGGCAGTACTGCTTCCGTCCCGTAGGCCAGGGCGGCTACGGCCTGGGCCCCGCCCATTTTATAGATCTCCCGCACCCCGGCTTCGGCGGCCGCCACCAGGAGGAGAGGCGGCAGGGTACCGTCCCGCCGCGGCGGCGTCGCCAGGGCTATATCCGCAACCCCGGCTACCTGCGCCGGCACGGCGGTCATTAAAACCGACGAAGGGTATGCGGCCGTACCGCCGGGGACGTAAAGGCCCACCCGCTTTAAAGGGCGGCAGATCTGGCCCAGGATGGTGCCGTCGTCGTCCGCCTCCATCCAGGAACCCCGCACCTCACGGCGGTGGTAGGCGGCGATATTGTCCCGGGCCCGGCGCACGGCCTCCAGGAGTTCCGGGGTTACGGCCTTATAAGCCGCCTCTATCTCCCGGTCCGTGACCCGGAAGCCGGCCCCTTGTAAATCCACTCCATCGAACGCGCGGGTGTAACGCGCTACGGCGGCTTGGCCTTCATCCCTGACCGCGGCGACGATCTCCCGTACCCGCGCGGCCGCATCGGCCTGGGCCAGAAGCCGGCCGGCCCAGCGGCGCCGCACTTCTTCACCCTCAAGTACAGATAGCAATACCGGCACCTCCTTGTGCGGCCGCCTTTAAGGCTTCAATTACCGGCCGCAAACGCTGGTAATTGATCCGGTAACTGACGCGGTTGGCAATCAAGCGGGCGGTGGAGGGAAAGATGGCAGCAACTTCCACCAAATCATTTTCCTTTAGCGTCCGGCCGGTGGATACGATATCCACAATCAGGTCGGCCAGTCCCACCAAGGGCGCCAGCTCGATATTGCCGTGCAGCTTGATTATTTCTACCGGAAGCCCCTTTTCCTGAAAAAAGGCGGCCGCCACCCTGGGGAATTTGGTGGCCACGCGGCGGCTGCCGGCCAGTAAGGTTTCTAAGGAGCGGCCGGCTTCCTCCCAGCGGTACCGGGGCGCCGCTACCACAAAACGGCAGTAGCCGAACCCCAGGTCCACCAGCTCAAAGACATCGGCCCCGGCCTCCGCCAGGGTATCCTTGCCGACAATCCCCAGGTCGGCGGCCCCGTGTTCCACATAGGTGGGCACATCCGTAGGCCGGCAGATTATATAGCGCATCCCTTCCGCCGGGAAAGAAAAAACGAGCTGCCTCGATTCGGCGGCCATACCTTCTACGGGAAACCCTGCCTTGGCCAACAATTGCAGGGCATCATCGCCGAGCTTGCCTTTGGGCAGGGCCAGCGTCAGCATGGTGTTGACCATTGAAATATCACCCCATTACGGTTCCACCCAAACCAGGGTCAATCCTCCGGCGGCGGCCCGGGCTGCCGCCTGCCGGCGATCTTCGCTCTGGCCGTCGATAATAACCGTAATCCCTTCCCGGCGCAATTCCCGCGCCCGCCGCAAAACCGCCGCCAAGTCCCGACCCGCCACCAGGTAACCCTTATCCTGTCCGTTCCCCTTTATTTCGCCCCGGGCCATGAGGAGCCGCTCCAATCCTACGGCAAAGCCGGTGGCCGGGCAGGGATAACCGAACCGGCCCAGCAGGTCGTCATAGCGGCCGCCGCCACAGACGGGGGCTCCCAGACCCGGAACATAGCCTTCAAAAACAATGCCCGTGTAGTAGTCAAAGTCCCGCAGTATTCCCAAATCGATGAAGAGCCACTTTTCCAGGCCACAGGCCGCCAGGGCCTCCCATACCCGTTCCAGGCCCGCCAGGGCGGCCGTTGCCCCGCCCTGGTCAAAATTGGCCCGGGCTTCTTCCAGGGCTTCTTTACCCCCGTGTAAAGTGGCGAGGAGCTCCAAGCGCCGCTTTTTTTTCCCCCGCAGATTGTACTCGTCGATAAGGCGCCCCAGGCCCACCAGATCCTTGCCGGCCAGGGCCCCTTTAACCCGGGCCACCGCTTCCGGGGGCAGGGCCAGGTCCTGAAGGACCCCCTTGGTGACGGCCACCTGGCCGATGCCGATGCGAAACTCCTGCAAACCGGCCTTTAACAAGGTTTCTACCGCCAGGGCGATAATTTCGGCGTCGGCCGCTTCACCGCCGACGCCAATGAGCTCCACCCCGGCCTGGTGAAATTCCCGTAGGCGCCCAGCCCGCGGCTCCTCATAACGAAAAACCCCGGCGCGGTAACACAGGCGGAGGGGTACGGCCTCCCGCTTCAAGGAGGTGGCCACCAAGCGGGCAATAGGGGCCGTCATCTCCGGCCGCAGGGCGAGGACCCGTCCCTCGCGGTCGATAAATTTGTAGAGGCTCCCTTCCTCCCCGGCGGGAGAGCCGGCCTGGAAGGTTTCTACAAATTCAAAAGTCGGGGTCAACACTTCCCGGTAACCCCAACCCTTAAAAAAGGCCACCAGTTCCTCCTCCAGTTCCCTGAGGGCGGCCGCCTCCGGCGGCAGGAGATCCCGCACACCCGCAGGTACCTGGAGATTCCGGTTGCCGGTCACCAGCCTTCACTCCATTGCTTTATCATGTTAATACGTTAACGTAATAATAACACGACAAATATCTCTTGCCAAAGGCCGCCGACCATCTTCTAGGGCCTTCACGTCGGCTCAATTGGGTTTATCACCGTCTGGTTATTCCGGGCGCCGGCTTACTCTTTTTTATCTAGGCGATCCAGAATGAGGTTGTACCCGTCGGCGCCATAGTTTAAAAAGCGCTTAACCCGGCTGATAGTAGCCGTGCTGGCCCCGGTGGCGGCGGCAATGGCCGAATAGGTAACCCCCTGGCGTAAATAGCGGGCTACGGCCAGCCGCTGGGCCATAGCCTTGATTTCAGCGGTAGTGCACAGGTCTTCAAAAAAGCGGTAACATTCATCTAGGTTCTCAAGGGCTAAAATGGCGCGGAAGAGTTCATCAACCATGGGATCTTGCAATTTGTCCCGGCTCATCCCGTACCCTCCCCCGAAAATAATTTTAAAAACCTTTTCGCCACCAGGCTGTTTTTTCCTCCACAGCATCTCGCCCTTTCAGCCGATCAATCGGGTCAGCCATTCTGTCACCGGCCCGAAGACTCGGGCTAAAATTTGGGCCGGGCTGGGAACCGGCAAATTAAGAGCCAGGGCCAGGCTTAAGGCCAGGCCCAGGCACCAAACAACGCCCATGACAGCCAGCTCGCGCCAGCTCTTCTTCTGCCAGAGGTGGGTGGCGTCCAGGTAAGCGATGACCAGGAAAGCGATGAGGATTAAAACAGGCATACCGTCACACCCCTACCTGGTACTACCCTGGGAAGCGCCCTTGCCGCCTACTTCCCGGCTTTTACCCGACGTCTTGTTGGTCATGCCCAGCCGACTCAAGTGTAGGTTGATTTTGACCTGTATTTGGGCCCGGCTGAATTCTTCATTCCAGTGATCCTGGACCTGACGCCAGTAGCGTACATTGCTGCGGTGCAGGGTCTCGCCGAAACCGAAAATGTCCGCCTGGAATTCCTGCTGGGCCTTGCGTATGGCAGCCAGGGCGCGCTCTTCCACGGCCCTGTTGACGGCCTCCTGGATGGCCAGCAAATCTTCGGGCCGGTCAGGGTCCAGATTTATTAAGGCCTCTGCCAGCTCGCATTGGCCCCCGATTTCTATATTAAAAGTTAACCGGTTGCCTTCCACCAGGGGTTTAACCTGCGTACCAGCACGATGAAAGATAACTGAAGCCTGACCTGTACCCTTATCCCCGCCGCGGTCCGGCAACTTTACTGTAATTACCCCCTCCTGCACTTCACCCCGCAGCCACATAAGGCCTTTGGTCTCCTTTTCATCGAGCCAGCCGGCCAGGCGATCGTCGCGGAAAGCCCCAGCCCCTTTAATGGCAACGGCCTCGGGCGGTTTCTTTTCCTCTTCTCCCTTCTGGCCGCCATCTTTGCCCCCGGTATCGCCGCCGCTTTTTACCTCCTGGCTCTCCAGTTCCGGCGTCGGCGTCATAACCACCTGCGGCAATACGGGATTGTCCCCCGGCGCTTCCCACATGGCCAGGAGATCTTTCAATTCTATCTTAAAGGTGGTCCGATTGCGCTGGATACCGGTTAAAATCGCCCCAGTCGTTAATTCCACTCCCGGCGGCAGTTCCAGCACTTTGCGCCCTTCGCCCTGGGTAATCAATACCGGTGTCGTCAGGCGCATCTGGCGCTCTCTTGTAAAAAAATCAAGGTAAGATAACCCACGCCGGGCTAATTCTTCCCCCAAAATCAACACCCGGTTCTGGGACCAGAGCAGGCGCCGCGGTACCATTTCCTCCAGCCGCCGGGCCGCCTGGAGGAAATCACTACCTGTCGCGGAAAACACTTCTCCGGCCCTGGCCGGCTCGCCACCGCCACCGCCTCCCATGGACGGACCGCCGGCTACGGTCCGGGGAATAATGACATAAACGCTCAACCGCACCTGATCCCCGGGAGCGGCATCCAAGGCTACCGCGGCTATAATTGCCAGCTCTTCAATCTCATGACGGCTCCAGCAGCCGGTCAGGAAAAACGATACCAGAACAAGGAAAAAGTAGAGAAGGGCCCGGCGCAGCAAGGAAGTCATGTTCCCGTCCTCCTTTTGCCGCGCACCCAGGCCGCGAACAGCAAAAAGAGCGGTAAAAGGAGCTGCCACGCCAAGGTCCATCCCGGTTCTACCATTAGCAGGTCATGGCGGATCTCGGCGACATTCCGGTAAAGAAGATGCGAGACGGCTACACTTAACGCTCCCAGGGAAGCCACCAGGGCCCGGTATTCTTTAAGTCCGGTGACGGTGGCCAGGCCCAGGGCCACTACATAAAGGTTAAGGGTTATTTTAATAAATACTCCTCCTACCCATATGGCCAGGAACAGGACTTCAATGCGTTCAAAAAACTGCCCCAGGGAAACCACCCGTGCCAGAGCATAAGCGGCAAAGGTCTGGCGAGCGGCTTCGCAGCAGCCGAATACGAAAATGGTGCCCATGGTCACCAGGGTGAGAAAAAAGGCTATCCCCAGCAGCCCGCTGGTGAGGCTCGCCTTCAGGGCCCGGGGGGGATTAACGAAGGCACCATAGGCGGCCAGGATAACTACCTGGCCCAGGAAACTCCAGGCCACCAGGATTCCCCCCAGAACCGGCCGGAAGCCGTTTTCCAGGATGGGAAGGAGGTTGCGGGGCATCATTTCCGGCATAGCAAAGAGCAGGACGATGGCAATGAAAGTCACCATCAGAGGCAGGATAAAATCCGTGCACCGGGCAAGGACTTCCAGGCCGTTGCGGGCGGCATAAACGGCTACGGCCACGATAGTTATACTGAAAAACAAAGCCGGCGTTTCCGGCATGACCGCCGTGACCATGAACTCGCTGAACTCCCGGATGACCACCGCATCCAGGAGGAAAAAGGCCAGGACAAAAACCATGGCCACCATTTTACCCGCCACAGGGCCCAAAATCAGCTCGCAGTACTGGAAAAGGGTATAATGGGGAAAACGCAGGGCCAGCAGGTAGACAATCAGGGCCACGACAGCGGCCGCCAGGGTGGCTCCTATGACGGCTAGCCAGGCATCATGGCGCGCCCGCAGGGCCAGCAGGGACGGCAGAAAAAGGATGGCCGTAGGAAGGACAGCAAACCAGAGCAGGACCGCCGCCTGGCGAGGGCTAATATATCCTTCTTCCCGCATTCTAAGATTTACCCTCCCCCGGCCGTGGATTGGAACTAGCCGGCGGTGTGGGCTTCAAGCCGGCTCCTTGACGCACCGGATCGCGATAACCGATCTGGCTGGGCCGGGAGTTCATGGCCCAGCGTGGTGTCCGGATCAGGGCGTCTTTAAAATCGCTGAAATTCCATGGGGTGACAGGAGCCAGGTAAGGCACTCCGAAGGAACGCAGGGTGTTCAGGTGCACCAGGATGGCCAGCAGCCCCAGCATAATGCCGTAAAAGCCCAAGGTGCCGGCCAGTATGAGCATGATAAAACGCAGGAGGCGTAGGGTGATGGCCATGGCGAAGGAAGGTAGGGCAAAAGAGCTGATCCCCGTCAGGGCCACGACAATGACCATGGCCGGGGAAACCAGGCCGGCGCTTACCGCAGCTTCCCCAATTACCAGGGCCCCGACAATGCTCACCGCCTGGCCAACCTGGCGCGGCAGGCGTACCCCGGCTTCCCGCAGGAGTTCAAAACTTAGTTCCATGATCAACGCTTCTATTACAGCCGGGAAAGGTATGCCTTCCCGCTGAGAGGCCAGTCTGATAAGCAAATTGGTGGGCAACATTTCCTGATGAAAGGTGCTGACGGCAACATAGGCCGCCGGCAGGAGCAGGGCGATGTTTAAGGCGACAAACCGGGCTATCCTTAAAAAACTGGAGAGGTAATAGCGCTCATAGTAGTCTTCACTGGCCTGGATAAATTGGATAAAAATGGTCGGTACGATGAGGGCAAAGGGAGTATTATCCACAAGTATCCCTACACGGCCCTCCAGTAGGGCGGCCACCACCTTGTCCGGCCGTTCCGTATGATCGATCTGGGGAAAGGGGGAAGAGGGATTATCTTCGATAAGTTCTTCAATATAAGCACTTTCCAAAATACCATCAATTTGAATCCCCTCCAGCCGCTGGCGCACCTCCCGCACTACCGCCGGATCAGCCAGGTCTTCAAGATAAGTAATGACCACATTGGTCATAGTGTAGCGGCCCAAACATATAGTTTCCATTTTAAGGGAAGGGGTCTTTAAACGCCGGCGGATAAGGGTCGTATTGGTACGCAAGCTCTCAATGAAGCTTTCCCGCGGGCCCCGGACCACGCTCTCGGCAATAGGTTCATCAACAGTACGGTGTTCCCAGGAGCGGGTGCTTAGGGCCAGGACTCTGTTATACCCATCCAGGAGCAGGACCGTATCCCCGTCCAGGACATGTTTAACTAAGGAAGCCATGTTGTCAACCACAGCCACATCGGTCATGGGCATGATTTTTTCCATAACTGTGGCCAGATCACGGCTCCTGTCCACCAGTTCCCGGGCCAATTCCGGAGACGCCTGCTGCAGGGTCCTCACTAGGGTGTCTTCAATGAGTTTTTTATCGGCCATGCCGTCGATATATATCAAGGCGACTTTTACCATCTGACCGCAATAAAAATCGCGGCGGACCAC
The DNA here is from genome assembly GCF_039233145.1 of Moorella humiferrea. Lineage (NCBI taxonomy): Bacteria > Bacillati > Bacillota > Clostridia > Neomoorellales > Neomoorellaceae > Neomoorella > Neomoorella humiferrea. Next base: position 2,177,092 of record NZ_CP136419.1, read on the forward strand.
GTCGCTGCACTTGGCAAAGATTTGCTGCAGCTGCTCCAGGTTGAGCTTTAGATCGGCAGTCAGCTGGTATTCATCCAGGGGCGGGTAGATCGTCTTCTGGGTCTTTTTGTTAAATGCCTGGCCGTGTTGTTGGCCCTGTTTATCTTGCCGTCCCTGCTGCTTCCAGCGTCGGAAAAGGGCCGCCCGTAAAGGTTTACGATAGGGACCGGTCAAAATCCTTCCCCCTTCCAGGTTAACCTGAGGCGAACCGACATTGGTTAGCTTTAACCGGGGAAGAAAACCTTATGCGTAAATCATCATAATAACAGCCCGGCTTGCATAATGCCGGGCTGAAGATATAGTCGAGCTGTCCTATTACCCAGATATTTGCAGGGCACGATAGCCGATATCGCGGCGGTAATGCATTCCTTTAAAATGTATTACCTTTACACCTTTATAGGCACTGTCCAGGGCGTCCTGCAGATCTATGCCCCGGGCGGTGACGCAAAGCACCCGGCCGCCGGAAGTCACTACCTGCCCGTCCACCAGGGCCGTACCGGCGTGGAAAACCTCCACACCCGGGGGCACTGCCTCCAGGCCCGTTATGGCGTCACCTTTCGCAAAAGGCCCGGGATAACCGCCTGCCGCCAGGACCACCCCGGCTGCCGCCCCGGGATACCAGTCAACCTTTACGCCCGCCAGCTCTCCTTTTACAGCGGCCAGCATCAATTCCACCAAATCGCTCTTAAGAAGAAGCATGAGGGGCTGGGTTTCCGGATCGCCGAAGCGACAGTTAAATTCCAAAACTTTAGGCCCCTCGCAGGTGAGCATCAGTCCGGCATAAAGGACGCCGCGGTAGGGGCAGCCGGCAGCGGCCATAGCCCGGACTGTTGGCCTAAGTATCTTTTCTTCAACCTCCCTGGCCATTTCCGGAGTATAAAAGGGTACGGGGGCGTAAGCGCCCATACCGCCGGTATTGGGTCCGGTATCGCCTTCCCCCACCCGTTTGTGGTCCTGGGCCGGCAGAAGGGGTATCACCCTTTCCCCGTCGGTGATGGCCAGGACGCTGACTTCTTCGCCCTCCAGGCGTTCTTCGATGACTACCCTTTTCCCGGCCGGGCCGAAACGGCCGCCAAACATGGCCGCTACGGCTTCCCGCGCCGCCGCCGTGTCTTCCGCCACCACCACTCCCTTACCGGCCGCTAGCCCGTCGGCCTTGACGACCACTGGCCCTGAATGTTCTTCCAGGTAGGCTAGGGCCGCAGCCGGTTCCGTAAAGGCGACGTAACGGGCCGTGGGAATATTCGCCTTCTCCATTAACTCTTTGGCAAATACCTTGCTGCCCTCCAGCCTGGCCGCCGCCCGCGAAGGTCCGAAAATGGTAAGTCCTGCCGCCTGGAAGGCATCGACGATGCCTTCCACCAGGGGTGCTTCCGGGCCTACCACGGTGAGGTCGATGCCTGTCCGGCGGGCGAAGGCCAGCAGACCCTCAATGTCTTCGGCAGCAACAGGCACACAGGTGGCCAACCTGGCGATCCCGGCATTGCCCGGAGCGCAGTAGATTTCAGAAACATGGGGGCTTTGGGCAATCTTCCACACCAGGGCGTGCTCGCGGCCGCCGCCGCCGACAACCAGAACGCGCATGGAACGGCACCTCCTTTAATGGCGGAAATGGCGTATCCCGGTAAAGACCATGGCCATACCGGCGGCATCGGCCGCCTTAATCGATTCTTCATCACGAATGGAACCGCCCGGTTGGATGATGGCGGTAATACCTGCCTCTGCCGCCAGAGTCACGGTATCGGCAAAGGGGAAGAAGGCATCGGAAGCGAGGACGGCACCCCGTGCCCGTTCTCCCGCCTGCTCTAAAGCGATACGCGCCGCACCGACCCTGTTCATCTGACCGGCCCCAACGCCCAGGGTAACGCCGTTCTTTGTGACGACAATGGCGTTGGACTTGACGTGCTTCACAACCCGCCACGCGAAAAGCAGCTCTTCCATTTCTTCGTCAGTAGGTTTACGTGCAGTGACCACCTTGAGGTTTTCCCGATTTATTATATGATAATCCGGTTCCTGGACTAAGAAACCGCCGCTCACCGGCCTTAACTGACATTCTTTAACGTAGTTGACAGGCCTTTCCCCTGCGGCCAGCAAACGCAAGTTTGCTTTTTTCCCCAGAATTTCCAGGGCCTCCGGAGTAAAATCGGGGGCGATGACGGCTTCCAGGAATATGGCCGCCATTTCTGCGGCCGTAGCAGCGTCCACCGGCCGGTTGAGGGCGACGATGCCACCGAAGGCGGAAACTGGGTCGGCCCCATAGGCCCGACGGTAGGCCTCGGAAATATCCCTACCACGGGCCACACCGCATGGGTTGGTATGCTTAATGATGGCCGCCACCGGCTCGCTAAAGTCGCCCACCAGGTTCCAGGCGGCATCGAGATCCATAAGGTTGTTATAGGAGAGCTCTTTACCCTGGAGCTGCCGCGCTCCGGCCAGGCTGCCGGAAGGAACGATAGGTAAACGGTAGAAGGCGGCCTGCTGGTGGGGATTCTCTCCGTAGCGCAGGTCCTGAACTTTTTCACCGCTCATAATGAAATGGGTGGGAAAGGTTTCTTCTCCCCGTATCAGGCGGCGGAAATAAGCGGCGATGGCTGCATCGTAGGCGGCCGTATGGGCGAAGGCCGCCGCCGCCAGGCGACGCCGGGTTTCCGGGCTTAAATTCCCCTTCTCCCGCAGTTCAGCCAGCACCTCGCCGTAGTCGGCCGGATTGACGACCACCGCCACCCGTTCATGGTTTTTGGCCGCCGCCCGCACCATGGCCGGCCCGCCGATGTCGATGTTTTCTATCGCTTCTTCCGGCGTTACGCCAGGCCGGGCAATGGTTTCCCGGAAGGGATAGAGATTGACCACCACCAAATCGATGGCCTCGATGCCCTGTTCCTGAAGCTCAGCCATATGTTCCGGCAGGGGCCGGGCCAGGATGGCGCCGTGGATTTTGGGGTGGAGGGTTTTGACCCGACCGTCCAGAATTTCAGGAAAACCGGTGACTTCCGCCACTTCGGTGACCGGCAGTCCGGCTTCCCTTAAGGTGCGGGCGGTGCCGCCGGTGGAAATGAGTTCCCATCCCAGCTCTACCAGACCCCGGGCCAGTTCCACCAGGCCGGTCTTATCGGACACACTTAAGATAGCCCTTTTCGGCATACGGATAGCTCGCCTCCTAATACTACAAATGATAACTATGGCGGGAATATGTCCCTCCGCCGCTCAGAAGTTACGCGCCGACAACATTGTATTCCTAACAAAAGTACGCTCAGGCGTCCTCGGCTCCGGTAGCGGTTGCCTCACCTCGCCTGTCCTTTTGACCTTCGCTCCACTATTCGCGGCTCCGGGACATATTTCCGCCCAACTTCACGGCAAATTTTCTTTGACCCCCGGCGGGAACACCAGCCCCCCTGGGACCTCTTTAAATTTTTAGTGACACCCGCCGGCCATGGAGGGTCACCCTGCCTTCGGCCAGCCATTTTATGACTTCGGGGTAAAGGCGGTGTTCTTCTACCAAAATGCGGGCCGCCAAGGTTTCCGGGGTGTCTTCGTCCTTTACCGGTACCACCGCCTGGGCGATAATGGGTCCCGTGTCCATACCGGCATCGACAAAGTGCACGGTGCAGCCGGAAAATTTTACGCCGTATTCCCAGGCCTGGCGCTGGGCGTTGAGGCCGGGAAAGGCTGGCAGCAATGAGGGATGGATGTTGATGACGGCATTAGGAAACTGGTCGAGGAAATCCCGGCCTAGGAGCCGCATAAAACCGGCCAGGACTACAAGCTCCACCCCTTCCTTTTTTAAAGTCTCCGCCAGGGCCCGATCGTAGGCCTGCCGTGATGGGTAATCCCCGGGCGCAAGGTACAAGGCCTTGAGCCCCCGCCGACGGGCCAGTTCCAAGGCCCGGGCTTCCCGCCTGTCGCTGACCACCACCTGAATACGGGCGGGAACGCGACCGCAGGCTATGGCGTCGGCAATGGCTTCCATATTACTACCGCGGCCGGATACCAGAATGCCGATGGGTAATGTTCTGACCACCATTATCTCCCCTAGTGTTTACTTCAATTCCGGAACAAACTCCACTTCTCCCCTACCGGGTGTTATTTCGCCGATAACAAAAACCCTTTCCCCGGCGGCCTCCAGGCTGCCCTTTACCCGGTCGGCGTCCCCGGCATCGACCACCACCAGCATGCCCAGGCCCATATTGAAGGTGCGGTACATCTCCGCCTCCGGTACCTTACCGACCTTTTGGATGATGTTAAAGATGGGCGGAACTTCCCAGGCGCGCCGGTCCAGGCGCATATTTAAGCCTTCCGGTAGGATGCGGGGCGGGTTTTCCACCAATCCGCCGCCGGTGATGTGGGCCAAGCCTTGTATTAAACCCTCTCTGATTAAAGGTAACAGTGAAGCTACATAGATGCGCGTCGGCTTAAGGAGTTCTTCCCCCAGGGGGCCCACCTCCGGCAGCTCCGTCTCGAGGTCATAACCTCCTTCGACAAGGAGCGCCCGGCGGACCAGGGAGAAACCATTGGAGTGCAGGCCGCTGGAGGCCAGGCCCAGGACCACTTGGCCGGGTTGCAAACGACTGCCGTCTAAAATCTCCTCCCGCTCGACGATGCCCACGGCGAAACCGGCCAGATCGTATTCATCCTCGGGGTAAAAGCCCGGCATTTCCGCCGTCTCGCCGCCGATTAAAGCGCACCCGGCCTGGCGGCAACCTGCGGCCACCCCGGCGACGATCTGGGCCACCTTTTCTGGCACCATTTTACCCACCGCCAGGTAATCCAGGAAAAAGAGGGGCTCTGCTCCCTGGACTAAGATGTCGTTCACGCACATGGCCACGGCATCGATGCCGACGGTATCATGGCGGTTCATCATGAAGGCAATTTTCAGCTTTGTCCCCACGCCGTCCGTTCCCGCCACCAGCACCGGTTGCCGGTAACGCGCTGGTTCCAGGGCAAAGAGGCCGCCGAAGCCGCCCACATCCCCCAGGACTTCGGGGCGGAAGGTGCGGCGGACGTGCTCCCGCATCAACTCTACGGCGCGGTTGCCCGCCGTTATATCTACTCCCGCGGCGGCGTAGGTCAGGCCATCGCCAGCTGCCATAATGTCCCCTCCTGTTAAACCTTCACCCCTACCCCTCCAGGCTGTATTTGGTCGCTTCCTCCGGAGGCGGTATGGGGATAGGATAGTCCCCGGAAAAGCAGGCGGCACAGAAATTTTCCCCATTGCCGCCCACCGACTGAAACAATCCCTCCAGGCTCAAATAATAAAGGCTGTCGGCCCCGATGTACCGCCTGATGTCCTCAAGGGAATACTGGGCGGCAATGAGCTCGCCCCTGGCGCTGGTGTCAATGCCGTAGTAGCACGGGTATAAGACCGGCGGCGAGGCCGACATAAGGTGGACTTCCCGCACCCCGGCCTGGCGCAGCATCGCCACAATGCGGCGGCTGGTGGTGCCCCGGACAATGGAATCATCAATGATGATTACCCTTTTGTCCTTGAGGATGGATTTAATGGGATTGAGCTTGAGGCGTACGCCCAGGTCCCGCATTTCCTGAGTAGGCTGGATGAAAGTGCGGCCCACGTAACGATTTTTCATTAAGCCTTCGACGAAGGGTAAACCGGCGGCCTCGGCATAACCGGCAGCGGCGGCGGTGCCGGAATCCGGCACAGGGATCACTATGTCGGCCGCCACCCGGTATTCGCGGGCTAGAATACGACCCATTTCCCGCCGCACCAGGTTGACGGCCCGGCCGTCTAAAACGCTGTCGGGCCGGGCGAAATACACGTGTTCAAAGATGCAGTGGGCGCTGTGGGAAGCCCGCCTGCCTTTAAGGGAGCGTACTCCCCCGCCGTCGATGATCAGAATCTCCCCCGGTTCGACGTCGCGGCAGAATTCTGCACCTATGGTATCCAGGGCACAGGACTCCGAGGCCAGCACCCAGGCTTCCCCCATTTTGCCCAGGCATAGGGGACGGACACCGAAGGGATCGCGCACCCCGATGAGCCTGTCGTCCGTCATCACCACCAGGGAATAGGCGCCTTCTAGGTCGTTCTGGCAGCGAAGCAGGGCTTCCTCAATGGACTCCTGGCTATAACGGGCAATGAGGTTGACGATAACTTCACTGTCGGTGGAAGATTGAAAGATAGACCCCCTGGCCCCCAGCTCCTGCCGCAGAGGACCGGCGTTGGTCAGGTTGCCGTTATGGGCAATGGCCAACATTCCCTTCAGGTAGCGGAAGACCAGGGGTTGGGCATTGACCAGGGAACTGGCCCCGGTGGTGGAATAACGCACATGGCCGATGGCTATATTCCCCTTTAAGGCCCGCAGGTTGTCCTGGTTAAAGACCTCCGCCACCAATCCCATGCCTTTGTGGACGGCGATATGGTGGCCGTCGGACACGGCAATACCGGCACTTTCCTGGCCCCGGTGCTGCAGGGCGAAAAGGCCGTAATAGACCAAGCGGGCTACATCCTTGCCGGGTGCGTAAACGCCGAAAATACCGCACTCTTCGTGCCAGGACGACCGCCACCGGAAAAGACTACGTACTTCTATCTCGCCATTAATGCCGGAAGGCTCTCCCGCCATTGCTTCTCCATCTCCTCCAGGCCGAGATTAAACAGAGTTCGACCGTTTACCTTTACCTTGAGGGAGTAGCCGCCGGTGCGGCCGATAACCGCCGCCGGCACTCCCTTCTCCCGGGCCAAAGCCATTATCCCGTCTAAGGCCTCCGGCCGGACCGCCAGCACCACCCGCGACTGGCTTTCGCTGAAAAGGAGATAATCCGGCCGAAGATGGCCTTGAAGTTCAATTACGGCACCCGTCCTGCCGGCCATAGCGCTTTCGGCCAGGGTAACGGCCAATCCTCCTTCGGCGCAGTCATGGGCGGCCCCAACCAGACCGGCGGCAATGCCTTCCCGCACCACTTCCTGCACGGCTGCTTCCCTCTCGAGATTAAGGCGCGGCGGCCTGCCGGCGACCCTTCCATGGACCACGGCCAGATATTCGCTGCCTCCCAGCTCCGCCAAGGTTTCCCCCAAAAGGATCAAGACGTCCCCTTCCCGGAGCCAGCCGCAGGAGCAGCGCTTTTCCAAATCGGTTAACAGACCTACCATACCAACCACAGGGGTGGGATAGACGGCCTCGCCCTCGGTTTCGTTATAAAAACTAACGTTGCCGCCGGTAACCGGCGTCTGCAAAACCTCACAGGCCCGGCTCATGCCTACAACGGTTTGGTAGAACTGCCAGGCGACTTCCGGCTTTTCAGGGTTGCCGAAGTTTAAGCAGTCGGTAAGGCCCAGGGGAAGGGCGCCGACGCAGGAAAGATTCCGCGCCGCCTCGGCTACGGCAATGGCTCCCCCCGTTTCCGGATCCAGGTAGCAATAACGGCCATTGCCGTCCACCGTCAGGGCCAGCCCTTTGGCGGTGCCTTTGACCCTTAAGATCGCAGCATCGCCGCCGGGTCCTGCCACCGTGTCCGTACGCACCATATAATCGTACTGGCGATAGACCCATTCCTTGCTGGCTATGTTAGGGGCGGCCAAAAGTTTTAAAAGGGTTTCTCCGTAATCCGCCGGCTCCGGCAGGCGGCTCAGATCCATATTCTGCAGCTTATCGAGGTAATCCGGCCGGCGCCGTTCCACCTGGTAGACCGGGCACTCCTCCGTTAAGGCCCGGGCCGGTACTTCCGCCACCACCCGGCTGCCGTCCCTGATACGCATGATGCCGTCATCGGTAACGCGGCCGATGACCACCGCTTCCAGGCCCCAGCGCCGGCAGATGGCCTTTACCCTTTCTTCAGCTCCCTTTTTGGGCACCAAGAGCATGCGTTCCTGGGATTCCGAAAGCATCACTTCATAAGGGGTCATGCCTTCTTCCCGGCGAGGGACGAGGGCAACGTCGATTTCCATTCCCGTCCCGGCTCGGGCCGCCATTTCGCTGGAGGAACTGGTGATGCCGGCCGCTCCCATATCCTGCATGCCGATGATTAAATCTTCTTTAATTATTTCCAGGCAGGCTTCAATGAGGAGTTTTTCCCGGAAGGGATCGCCCACCTGAACCGATGGTCGCCGTTCCTCAGATTCTTGCGTAAGTTCCTCCGAGGCGAAAGTGGCCCCGTGGATGCCGTCGCGGCCGGTACGAGCGCCCACCAGCATGACGGCATTGCCCACCCCGGCGGCGCGGCCGCGGCGGATGTCTTTTTGTTCGATAAGGCCGACGGCCATGGCGTTGACCAGAGGATTGCCGCTGTAGGAAGGTTCGAAATAAACTTCCCCGCCTACCGTGGGCAGTCCCAAACAGTTGCCATAAAAAGCGATGCCTCTCACCACGCCGTTCATGAGGTAACGATTGCGCGGGTTGTCCAGGGGGCCGAAGCGGAGGGAATCCAAGACAGCAATGGGGCGGGCGCCCATGGCAAAGATGTCGCGGACGATGCCCCCCACCCCGGTGGCCGCTCCCTGGAACGGCTCTATGGCCGAAGGATGGTTGTGGCTTTCGATTTTAAATACCACCGCCAGACCATCGCCGATATCAATAATGCCGGCGTTTTCCCCTGGCCCCTGAAGGACCCAGGGAGCTCTGGTGGGAAAGAGTTTTAAAACCGGACGGGAGTGTTTATAGCCGCAGTGCTCGGACCACATGACGGCAAACATACCCAATTCCACATAATTCGGTTCCCGGCCCAGAATCTCTTTTATCCGCGCAAATTCTGCGTCCGTAAGGCCCATCTGGCGGTATACTTCAGGCTCCAAGGCGTTCCCTCCCCTGCCACCAATCGATTATGGAAGCAAAAAGTTCCCTACCGTCGGTGCCGCCCAGGATGCTTTCGGCGCATCGTTCCGGATGGGGCATCATGCCCAGGACGTTACCTTCGCGGTTGATGATGCCGGCGATGTTGCCCACCGAACCGTTGGGATTGGCCGCCGGTGTCACTTCTCCGTACTCATTGCAGTAGCGGAAAACAATCTGGCGGTTGGCTTCCAGTTCTGCCAGGGTGGCGGCGTCGGCATAATAGTTGCCTTCGCCGTGGGCAATGGGGATGCGGATGACCTGGCCTTCGCGGAAGCGGTTGGTAAAGGGAGTCTTGCTGTTTTCTACCCGTAAATACGTCCACTGGCAGCGGAATTGCAGGCAGTCATTTACCCGCATGGCCCCCGGCAGGAGACCGGCCTCCAGGAGAATCTGAAAACCGTTGCAGATGCCGAGGACCAACCCGCCGGCACGGGCAAATTCGATGACGGCCGGCATAATGGGGGCGAAGCGGGCGATGGCCCCGGCCCGCAGGTAATCGCCGTAGGAAAAACCGCCGGGCAGCACCAGGCAGTCGTAACCGCTAACGCTTGTATCACCGTGCCAGAGGTAGTCCACCGGCTGGCCCAGGACGTTCCCCAGGGCGTGGTAGACGTCCTGGTCGCAGTTGGAGCCGGGAAAGACGATGACGCCGAACTTCATGGTTGTTCCTCCGGAAATAGAATTGTACATAGGCAAATTTTAATTGTCCCCCAGGGGGCGTCAGGGCGTCTCGTTGGTGAAGGGGGCGGCAGGTTCTTCCAGGGTATAGCGGTACTGTTCAATCACCGGGTTGGCCAGGAGGCGCCGGCACATCTCCTCCACCTGCCGCCCGGCTTCCTGCCGGTCCTTCATATCGAGCTGTACTTCCAGGTACTTGCCCACACGCACCGCCGTTACCCCTTCATACCCCATGGCCTTCAGGCCGCCCATGACGGCCTCGCCCTGGGGGTCCAGGACGCCGGGTTTTAAGGTAACGTAAATTTTGGCCAGCAGCATGGACCAGGCTCCTTTGCACGAGGTTTCTTACAAATTTTCACCGATAAGTTTTTCTACCCGCCGCAGCACTTCTTCATAGGCGTCCTCGACGCCGCCCAGGTCGCGGCGGAAGCGGTCCTTGTCCAGCTTTTCCCCGCTGGTGCCGTCCCAGAAGCGGCAGGTGTCTGGAGATATTTCATCGGCTAGGAGAATAGAGCCGTGGTGCAGGCCGAACTCCAGCTTGAAGTCCACCAGGACCAAGTCGGCCGGCCGCAGGAATTCCACCAGCAGTTCATTAACCTTCCAGGCATAAGTTTCCATTTCTTTTATCTGGGCCTCGGTGGCCAGCTCCAGGGCAGCAATGTGGTAGTTATTAATCATGGGGTCATGGAGTTCATCGGATTTGTAGTAAAACTCCAGGACCGGGCGTTTGAGGACCGTTCCCTCTTCCAGACCCAAACGCTTGGCCAGGCTGCCGGCGACGATATTGCGGGCTACCACTTCCACAGGGATGATCTCCACCGCCCTTACCAGGAGCTGCCGCGGTCCTGTCTGCTCAATAAAATGGGTGGGAATGCCCCGGCGGGAAAGCATCTGGAAAAACAGGGCCGATAGCCGGGCGTTGATCTCGCCTTTGCGCCGTATGGTACCTTTTTTCAGGCCGTCGAAGGCAGTAGCGTCGTCCTTAAATTCCACCAGGTACCGGTCGGGGTCGTCAGTGCGGAAGACCTTCTTGGCCTTGCCTTCATATAATAGTTCGCCTTTAGCCGTCATAGCAATCCCTTCCTTTGCTAACTATATTTACTCCAATCCAGCGCGGCGGAAGATGTAATCCACGTGGCGCAGATGGTAGTCGTAGTCAAACAGGGCCTCAATTTCCTTCGGATCCAGGTGGGCCGTAATATCCTTGTCCTTTAAGACGAGATCTTTAAAGGGCCGGCGGGTTTGCCAGGCCTCCATGGCATTGCGCTGCACCCAGGCATAGGCCGTCTCCCGCAAAACGCCCTTGTTTACCAATGCCAGGAGCAGCCGCTGGGAAAAGACCAGGCCGTGGGTGGCCTCGAGGTTGCGGCGCATGTTTTCCGGATAGACGTTTAATCCGGCGATGATCTCGGTGAATTTGACCAGCATGTAGTCCAAGAGGATGGTGCTGTCGGGGATAATCACCCGCTCCACGGAGGAATGGGTAAGGTCCCGTTCATGCCAGAGGGCGACATTTTCCATGGCCGCCAGGGCATTGCCCCGTAAAACCCGGGCCAGGCCCGCCACCCGCTCGCACATGATGGGGTTGCGCTTATGGGGCATGGCCGAGGAACCCTTTTGCCCCTTGGCAAAGGGTTCTTCCACCTCGAGAATGTCCGTCCGCTGGAGATTCCGGATTTCCGTAGCCATTTTCTCCAGGGAACTGCCGATGACGGCCAGAGTGGTGAGGAACTGGGCGTGGCGGTCGCGCTGGATGATCTGGGTAGATACTTCAGCCGGTTTAAGCCCCAAACGCCGGCAGACGTGTTCTTCTACCCTGGGGTTTACGTTGGCAAAGGTGCCCACCGCGCCGGAAATCTTGCCGACGGCGATCATTTCCCGGGCCTCCTCCAGGCGCTTGATGTGCCGGTCCACTTCCATGACCCAGAGGGCCATTTTCAGGCCGAAGGTAGTGGGCTCCGCGTGAACGCCGTGGGTGCGGCCAATCATGATGGTGTATTTATGTTCCCGGGCCTTTTTGACCAGTTCGGCCCTTAAATCCTGTAAGCGCTTAAGAAGCAGATCGGCGGCGTCCCGCATCTGCACCGCCAGGGCGGTATCCAGGACGTCCGAAGAAGTCATGCCTAGGTGAATATACTTGGAGGCGTCGCCCACCTTTTCCGCTACGGCCGTGAGAAAGGCCAGGACGTCGTGGCGGGTGGTGGCTTCGATTTCGTTGATCCGGTCAATGTCAAAATCCGCCTTGGCTTTAATTTCTTCCAGGGCAGCCAGCGGAATCTGGCCCAGCTCGGCCCAGGCCTCGCAGGCGTAGATCTCAATGGCCAGCCAGGTCCGGAATTTATGCTCTGCTTCCCATATTTTTCCCATTTCCGGCAGGGTATAGCGTTCTATCATTTTTTCCCCTCCCGTAGATATCCTTCAATACCCAGTTGCGCCAGTCTAGCATCCCGGGCCGCCACTTCCCGGGCCAGCTCTTCTTTAAAGGCCTTGAGGCGGTCTTGAAGTATTGGATCGTGAACGGCGAGGATCTGGGCCGCAAGTATTGCGGCATTGGCCGCCCCGTCGATGGCCACCGTAGCCACCGGGATGCCTTTAGGCATCTGCACCATGGCGTAGAGGGAATCTACCCCTCCTAGTGACGCCGTCTTTATGGGAACGCCGATTACCGGGAGGACCGTCACGGCGGCCAGGACCCCGGCCAGGTGGGCCGCACCCCCGGCCCCGGCGATGATGACTTTAAGACCCCGACCGGCGGCATTACGGGCGTAATCCAGGGCGGCATCGGGTGAACGGTGGGCGGACAGGATCCGTACTTCATACGGTACCTGAAAGCGCTCCAAAAAATTTGCGGCCTGGGCCATCACCGGCAGATCGGAATCGCTGCCCATTACAATACCAACTAATGGTTTCGTCATGTATAAACCGCTCCCTCCTTAAAATTAGCATTCATTTTATCAACTTCCTTTATCCTCCCGTTTAAATTAAAGAACCCAGGAGGTAGGTCGCGCAACACTGAAACCTACCCGCCTGGGTTTTTATCCCTCCGGTGTAGCACTAAAGTGCCTGTACCACTCGGACCTGACCGCGAAATTTTCGCGCGGAACCCTGAGGTACACTTTCAGGCTGTAGCCAGGGCAATTTACGGTTGCCCGGTAGAAACTTGGGAGCCCTATTCCCCCAATTATACAGTCCCCACCATATTCACTTTTCGCCCCCATAATACCAAATGGAGCAATGGCTGTCAATGGCTGCCGCAAAACTTTCCTCAAACGGCAAAAATTACGCCGGTCAAACTTATACTTTCTTAATATTTCACCGTAACTTTTATGATTTAATTATAGATGTGGTTATTTCTTTTATTCTCAGGAGGTGCTTTGATGTTCCGTCGTCATAACCGAAAATTGTTGTTCCTCGTTCTGGCCCTTGTCGCGGTCATCATCTTTCCCCTGGCAGCCCTGGCCATGACCTACCAGGTGCAGCCCGGCGACAGCCTGTGGCAGATTGCCAGGCGTTTTGGTACAAGCATAGACATTATAAAAAACAATAATAATTTAAGCGGCGATACCATTTATCCAGGCCAGAAACTGTATATTCCCGATGGTGTTCCGGCCAATGCCCCTGATTATTCTTCCCTGAAAAAGCAAATCGAGGACTTCCTGGCAACACAGGCGGGAACCTACGGCGTTTATTTTAAAGACCTCATTTCTGGCCAGTCCTTCGGCATCAATGCCGATATGCCTCTGCCGGCGGCCAGCACGGTCAAACTGCCTACGGTGCTTTTTATCAATCACCTGGTCGCTCAGGGCAACCTGGACTGGCAGCAAAAGCTGACCTACAACAGCACCACCGACTACCAGGGCGGCAGCGGCATCCTGCAATTCAGCGTCAAAGACGGGGACAGGCTGACGCTAAGGACCTTGACCACCCTGGCCATTACCACCAGCGACAATATCGCCTACAACATGCTTCGTAATTTTGTAGGCAAGGAGAGCGTTGCCGCTTTCATGCGGAGCCTGGGCGGACAGACCGTATTCCCCAACGGACAGAACTTAAGCACGGCCCGGGATATGGCAACCTATGTCCAGGCCGCCTTGGACTTTGCTAAAGTTAACCCCGACGGCCGCCGGCTGCTGGACGACATGGCCAATGGTATTTACAATGAAGGCATACCCTTAAAGATCCCCGACGGCGTTACCGTGGCCCACAAGGAAGGGTTTATCTGGGGCAGCCCGGATGATGTCGGCGTCGTCTTCGGTTCCCGGCCCTTTATCGTCACTGTTCTTTCCCAAGGCGTAGACGATCCCGACCAGGGCTTTGCCAATATAGCAACCATCACGAGAATGATGTATGACTACCAGGAAAACCTATGATCAAAAGCCCCCGGCCGGCGCTTTAACGCGCAACCGGGGGCTTTAACTGGCAGCGCAGTTCTATATGTTCCGCGCCACCTCGTAGGCGTCCCAGATGGCTCCCATAATGTTCCGGGGTTCCCGGGAGTCGCCGATGAGATAAAGGCCAGGCATTTTGCCCATCAGGGCGCGGTAAAGTCCTTGCTCGGGCGTAAACCCTGCCGCCACGACTACCGTATCGGCAGGGAGGGTTGTTCTATGGAAGGACCTGTCAATCAGGATAACGCCCGCGTCAGTTACCTCTAGCAGGCTGGTACCGGTTCGCCATTCCACCCCTTGATAGCGGAGCATCTCTATGAGCATGATCCGGTTCATATACGGGACGGGGATGCCGGCCCGCATCAGGTCGTCCAGGATCTCAATTATCGTCACCTGCTTGCCCTGCCGGGCCAGCCAGAGGGCGGTTTCGCACCCGGCCAGCCCGCCGCCGATGATCACCACCTTATCGCCGGCCTGCTTTTTGCCCAAAAGAATATCAGTTGCCGTGCCTACTTTTTCTTTGTCAATGCCGGGGACGTCGGGCATGGCCGGTTTGGAGCCGGTGGCCACAACAACGGCGTCGGGGTTTTGCTCCAGGACCAGTTCCGGGGTAACTTCCCGGTTCAGGTTGATCTCGACCTGAAGTTCCCGCAGTTCGGTTTTATACCACTGCAACAGGCGCGCGTCGTCTTTTTTGAATTCCGGCACGGCGGCAGCGATTACATGGCCGCCCAGTTGATCGCTCTTTTCGTAAAGGGTTACCTGGTGTCCCCTCAGGGCGGCCACCCGGGCCGCCTCCATGCCGGCCACGCCGCCGCCGATAATCATTACCTTCCGGGCCGAACTCGCCCGCTCGATGCCGTACTCTTTTTCCCGGCCGCAGGCAGGGTTCACGGCGCAGGATAGGGGCCGGCCCAGGAAACCCCGCCCCAGGCAGCCGTCATGGCAGCCAATGCAGGGCCGGATCCTGTCAACCCTTCCCGTCATCGCTTTGCTGGCCCATTGAGCATCTGTTAACAGGCCCCGGCCGATGGCTATCATGTCCGCCTTGCCTTCAACCAGGGCACGTTCCGCCAGGTCCGGCTCATCCATCCGGCCGGCGACGATCACCGGGACCTTAACCGCTTCTTTTAGCTTTTGGGTTAAAGGCAGGTAACAGCCGTGCTCTTGATAGAGGGGCGGGTGGGCCCAGTACCAGGCGTCATAGGAACCGGCGTCGGCGTCAAAGCCGTCGTAACCTGCTGCTTCCAGGATCCTGGCGGCCTCCAGCGCTTCTTCCACGTCGCGGCCTTTTTCGGTAAACACTTCCCCGGGCAGTCCCCCCTGGCGCCAGTCCTTGATAAAATTCTTGATACTGAACCTGAGGAGGACGGGGAACTCTTTCCCCACCCTCTTTTTAATCTCCTGCACTATTTCGATGGGGAAAGTGAGCCTGCCCCGCAAGTCGCCGCCGTATTTATCCGTGCGGCGGTTGAACAGGGCGATGGTGAACTGGTCGAGGAGATAGCCCTCATGCATGGCATGAATCTCTACCCCGTCAAACCCGGCTTCTACAGCTATTTCCGCCGCCTCGCCGGCCCTCCGAACCAGTGTTTCGACTTCCCGGGTTGCCAGCTCCCGGCAGGTTATAGCCGGTTCCCAAAAATTAGGAATGGCTGAAGGGGCGACAGGTTCTCCCGCCAGCATAACCGGCGAGGCCACCCGGCCAAAACCCATACCCAGCTGCAGGAATATCCTGGTTCCATAGGCGTGTACCCTTTCCGTCAGCTCGCCTGCCGTAGCGATAAAGTGGGGCGGGTTTACGGATACGGTGGGAACCATCCCGGGCTTAAACGCTTCAATCTCGTTTTCAACCTTGGTCACACTGGTGATGATTAACCCGGTGCCCCCCCTGGCCCGTTCAATATAATAATCTATGGCCCGTTCTGAGAAGCAGCCGTCCGGGGTTACCAGGCCCAGGACACCCATGGGAGCCATAGCGATTTTATTCTTTACTTCTACCTTACCTATCTTGACGGGTTCAAAAAGTCTGGTATAGGCTGCCACAATAATTAACCTCCTGCTTTTATCCGTTATTAGTACTCACGGTAATTATTGTGCACCAATATCAGCCATTTATTAGCGCCTCTTTTCTATTCACCCGGCTCCCTGTCCCACCGCAGGCCACGGTAAACAGGATGGCGCAGGCACCCGTCCGGGGTCTGCTCCAGGTACTCCACGGTGCAGAGAAGGCGCGGTTCCACCCAGCGGGGCCGGGTCAGGCCTGGTACGGGTTCTCCGAAGGGCGGCGGCACAGCCTTGAGTTTTTTTAGCTCCGCCAGCAACCGCCTCTCTTCCTCCCGGTCAAAGCCGGTTCCCACCTTGCCCCGGTAGACCAGCCGCCCCTGCCGGTACTCGCCCAGGATGAGGGCCCTTAAGATACGCTCACCGCTCCCGGGCTCGTACCCTACGATGATAAACTCCTCCGCGCGAGTATGCCGGAATTTGCGCCAGTGGGAGGAACGCCGTCCGGGAAGGTAGGGGCTGTCTTTGGCCTTGGCCACAACTCCCTCCAGGCCCTGCCTGGTGCAGGTCGCAAAAAAGGTAATGCCGCAGGTTTCAATAAAGCTGGAGAGGGCCAGGTTGTCCCCCGGCCGCACAGCTTCCTGGAGCAAAACTTTACGCCAGTACAGAGGCCGGGGCATGATGTTTTCGCCCCGGCAGTAAAGGAGATCGAAGGCGACAAAAACGGCCGGGTTTTGCCGAGCGGCCTGCCTGATCTTCACAGGATCAGTAATCCTCCCCCTGACCTGGAGGCGGCTGAAGGAGGGCCGGCCTTCCTCTCCCGGGATAATTATCTCCCCGTCCAGGACCGCCGGCTGCATCCCGACCCACAGGTGCAGGCCGGCCAGTTCGGGAAAAGCCGGGGTGATGTCCAGGAGGTTGCGGGACTGGAGGATGGTTTTCCGGTCCAGGTAAGCCAGGCAACGGTAACCGTCCCATTTCACCTCATAAATAAAGTCGGGGGAATCAAAGGGGCGGGCGGCCACAGCCAGCATGGGCTTGATTTGAAATACCGGAAGCCGGCCGCCATTCTCCCCCGTCATGAGGTCTTGCGCCGCCGGCGCGGTTTCTTGGCTTCTTCATCCCCGGCACCGGCGGCCTTTTCCTTTTTGGCCAGTTCGATGCTGGCCTTCAGGGCCTCCATCAGATCGACCACTTTCCCTGCTGCGGGCCGCGCCGGTACCGCCACCTCTTCACCAGCGACCTTAGCTTCGATAATCTCCAGGAGGGCCTGCCGGTAGGCGTCGGTATATTTTTCCGGCTCAAACCGGGCCGCCAGGTTGTTAATCAGGGTGACGGCCATTTTGACCTCATTTTCATGGAGCTTGACATCAAAGTTTAATTCCGGCAGTTGCTCTGCCGCCCTGACCTCCCGGGGGTAAAACATGGTGTGCATTACCAGGGTCCTGCCGGAAACCCTTACCGCCGCCAGGGATTCCCTGGTCCTTAAACTTACCCTGGCTATGGCAATTTTCCCTGTAGCCTCCATGGCCTGCCGCAGCAGGGCATAGGCTTTCTGCCCCATCTCGCCTGGTACCAGGTAATAAGCCCTGTCAAAATAAATGGGGTCAATCTCCTCCAGGTCGACAAAGTCGAGGATGTTAATACTCCTGGTCGCCTCTTGAGGAATTCCTTCCAGGTCTTCCTCCTGCAAAATTACATACTTGCCCTTTTCGTATTCGTAGCCCCGGACGATCTCCTCCGGGGGAACCTCTACCTGGCAGTAGGGGCAGTATTTGCGGTACTGGATGGGCGTCCTGCACCTGGCGTGCAGGTAGTTGAATTTGAGATCGCTGCTTTCGGTGGCTTTGTATAGTTTTACCGGCACGTTGACCAGGCCGAAGCTGATGGCGCCTTTCCAGAGGGGGCGCACGGCTCTCACCTCGAGGTTGTCCAGCGGTAACCCGGGCCGCTCCCGGCACCAGCATCCTTGGCGCCCCGGGCTTTGCCTGTAGTATCTCCGCCCGGTAGGCAGGCAATACGCCGGTGTGAGCCAGTTCCATTGCCGCCCCACCGTGCTTAAAATAAAAATCCGGCCCCCGGGCCGGTATATGAAGGCTGTACTGAGGATAAATTTTAGAAGATACTTTCTACCTGGACTTCAAAGCCAGCTATCACCCACGACTTTACCGTCCCCTGCTGCTCGGCTTCCTGATCGAGGACAAATTTTCCTTCCTGCCTTAAAAAAACCTGCACCGATTTATGCTGGGGATCGACAATCCAATATTCCCTGACGCCTTTCTTTTCATAAACCTTGTACTTGCTGCGCAGGTCGTAATAACCCGTACTGGGGGAGAGTATCTCCGCCACCAGGTCCGGGGCGCCGTTGATACGTTTTTCCTCTATAATTGATAACCTTTCCTTGGAAATAAAAATTATATCCGGTTGATAGGTCTCTGTTTCATCCAGGTAGACGTCCAGGGGTGCATCTAAAACAATGCCCAGCCCTTTTTCCAGGACAAAACCCGCCATTTTTAATTCCAGTTTCATTGATACCATTTGATGATAGGGTGTCGGCGAAGGTGTCCTTACCAGTTCCCCCCCGATAAGCTGATAGGGTGACCCCTCCGGGAGGCGGCAATAATCTTCATAAGTGTACCGTCCCCGGCCCGCCGCCAGTTCCGCCAGAATTGCGCTCATTTTCCTGCACCTCCGTTCCCTTGGCGTCCTTTTTACTGGCAGTTTTTTCTTTATTCTATCCGAAAATTGCCACGTAAACAAGCATAAGGGTACCCGCTTCCGGCAGCTCGGTTAGCTAAGATCGCTTTTTCCCCATAGGATTAAGTTCGGTTTGCCATTCTTTTACCGCCTACGATGTCGCTAAAATACAACATAAACTGCCCGTTGGCCAAAGTTTAGCAGGGCTCGGCCCATCAATCCTCTATTAATTCTAACAAAGGTGTTAAATCATTGGGGCGCTCCAGGAGGTCCCGGTACAGGTCGCCGTACCTCTCCAGCCGGCCCCGGATGGTATGGATGTTAAAATCTCCGGGGGCAATCTTCTTCTCCGCCACTTCTTCCCAGGTCAGCGGGGTGGAAACCGGGGCCCCGGGCAGGGGCCGCAGGCTGTAGGGAAAGGCCATGGACCGCCCCCGCACATTCTGCAGGTAATCCAGGTAGACTTTGTCCCGGCGCTTTTGGATAAGGTGTTCGGTGGTGGCTTTGCGGGGGTAAACCTGGACAATGAGCTGCGCCAGGTATCCCATGGCAGCCGTGACTTCCAGGAAGGTCCAGCGGGGATAAAGGCTGGGCGTACACTACGCGCACCTCCGTTACCCCCTTCGTTCCCCGGGGACCATTCTCCCCTGGGCGCTTTCTTTCAGTGTACATCTCCGTCCCCCTTTATTTCGATTTTTTTGGGGCTTTCCCTTCCCCTAAAAAATAAAAAAAGGCGCAGGAAAAAATTTTTTCCCGCGCCCACGTTCCGCCGGCCGCCAACGCTGCAGCCATCCAGGAAGTGTGTGTGAAAGTTTTTCTCAGACCGTTAAAGCACGCCTTTCGGCAGGACTTTTTTATGATTCTCCGCGCCTCCGCCCCAGGAGCAGCCCCAGCCCGGCCCAGCTCCCCGCGAAGGCCAGGGCGAACGCCGCCGGCCAGCATATCGGCCAGGCCGGCTCCAGGCCCGCGAACCACGCCAGCGCCGGTGTGAGGTAGGCCCCGGCGCAGGCCAGCCCGAAGGGGAGCATGGTCCTCCAGGCGAAGCCTCTCGCCAGCCACCCGGCCGGCGCGCCCGCCAGCACGAGGGAGAGGACGACAACCAGGGCCAGGGCCGCAAGCTGCCGCACGCTCAGGGGCAAGGACTTGAACGCCTTGAAGTCCACCATGAAGAAGCTCCCGGCCAGGGAGAAGCTCCCTGCGATGACCGCGTTCAGGAGCCTTTCGATGGCGGTCGGCTTGCCATACATCATACTTCCCCCCTTTCCGCCGCCCGGGCCAGCTCGGCCATGGACGGCTTCGTGTAGACCGCCGTGGTGTCCAGCCTGGCGTGCCCCAGGACAGATGCCACTTCCACCAGGTTCGCCCCGGCCCGCAGCATGTTGGTGGCGCAGGTGTGCCTTAAGGTGTGGGGGTGCAAATCGGGTATCCTCGCTTTCCAGGCGTACTTTTTCACCACCCGCCAGGCGGCGCAGGCGGTAAGGTGTTTTTCCGGGCAAGCCCCCGGGAAGAGCCAGGGCGAACCGGGGTGCTTTTTCTCTCGAACGGCCAGCCATTCCCTGATGGCTTTCCTGGCGGCCGGAGGAACCGGTGCTTCCCGGTACTTGCCGCCTTTACCGTTTCTTACCACTATCACCCCGTGCCTTTCCCCCACGTCCACGTCTTCAACCTGCAAGGTTACGGCTTCGGACACCCTCAGCCCGCAGGAAAGCATGAGCCTCACCAGGGCGGCGTCCCTGGCGTTCCCTTCCTTTTCCACCTCCCGCAGAAGCCTGTTTACTTCGACCCTGTCCAGGGCCTCCGGCGCGCCCTTGGCTTCCGGCACGCCCCTGGGGAAGTCCGGCAGCCTGGGGGCCAGGCCACGGTCCACGCACCAGGAGAGCCAGGACTTTACGGCCTTCATGCGGCGGTTGACGGTGTTGGGCTTGAGGCCCTTTACGTTCCGCATCCAGGACTGGTACTCGCGGAGGTCGATGCTGGTCATCTTCTCTGGCTCCGGTTCCTCCCCGTAAGTGTCCCGGTACCACTCAGAGAAAGCCCGCAGGTCTTTGCGGTAGCCGGAGACGGTGTGGGTGGATGCGTCGGTTTCTTTGAGGTAGGAAAGGTAGCGGTCGAAGATTTCGGTCACGGCAATCACTCCTTTCTGTGCGGAATTACGTTTTTGGGGCTTTGGAGTTGGCCTTTCCAGTCTTTAAAACGCAGGAGCCCCCGTGAGAGCTGTTTGCTCTTCCCGGGGGCTGCCGACAGTAAATTCGTAGGGGTAGGGTTCGGGACTCTCCCTTTAATCGAACTCTGGTTCAATAAGTCTGTACTGGCCGTCTTTGCGGCGGTAGAGGACATTCACCTTTTCCGTCTCGGCATTGGCAAAAAACAAGGAAATCATGTCCACACAGGTTCTTCTACGGTACGGCTTCCCTTACACCCGATAGCCTCCCTTACTGTTCTTCTTGGCCTCTTTATCAGCGTACATCCTGGCGTCGGCCACGGCGAGCAGGGCGTCCACGCTCTCCCCGTCCGCCGGGAACCGGGCCAGCCTCACCGAGAGGCTTAAGGGTATCTCCTCACCCGAGAAGCACACCGCCTTCAGGTGTTTGTCCAGCCTGGACCGCAAGGTCTCCTCCCGCGGCCCCTTGCTGGGGAAGAGGACGACGAACTCGTCGCCGCCGTAGCGGGCCACCACGTTGCCCTCCCTGACGCTCTTCTGGATCGCCCTTGCGGCCTGCTTCAGTGCCTCGTCGCCGCACTGGTGGCCGAAGGTGTCGTTGATCGCCTTCATCCCGTCCAGGTCGAGGACGGCCACGGCGGGGATGCGGCCCGACGACCGGGCCTTTGCAAACGCGCGCTCCGCGGCACTGAAGAATGCCCTCCTGTTGTACAGGCTGGTGAGCGGGTCCCGCTCGGCCTCGTGCTGGTACCTGCACGAGGCCCGGGCCAGCTCCGTGAGCATTGTAGCCGCCGACCACGCGATGAGGAAGGTGCCCAAATTGAACAGTATAAGCTCTCCGACCACTCTCTTTACAATGTAGGGGATTGCGAAAAATTCGCCCAGGAGGTCTACCGACAGCCCGGTCAGGGCGAGTGCAAGACCGGTCATCATGCCTGCGAGCATCGTTCCCTGGCAGCCGGGCCTCGGCCTACGGGAGAACCAAGCCAGCCAGATCATGGAAGCTAAATAGATAACGAGCTTGCTGGCCTTGCAGGCCACGCGCAGCCAGTCTACAACCTGGATCCTTTCGAGTGCCATTATTTATCTCCTCAACCGTGCTTTATCGTTCTGGGTCGTGACGGATAATGCTGTCCACCAAAGTGCCAGGTCTTCAGCCCCGAAGGGTTCGAGCAGGCAGCTCGTGTTCTCCCGCTCCGCGGCCCACCTGCCCAGGGCGGCGTCACCCCCTCCGGCTGGGACGACGATCGGCACCGCCCGTTAACCGGGGAGGGTTCTGAGGGTCTCCAGCAGCCCCAGGCCGCTCATCTCCCGGAGGCGGAGATTCAGCCCACGACGGCGTACACCGCGGAGACGGCTTTACCAGGGCCTCGCGGCCCGTAGCGACCTCCTCCACGGAGTAGCCCCTTTCCTCCAGCACGGCCTTGTAGGTCAGCCTGTCGAGGGTCGACCCTTCCACCAGGAGCACGGTTTTTGACGGCGGGCGCGACATTTTCCAGTAATCCGGCGAGAGTATCTTACCCCGTAGCGACTTAGTTTTCTTATGACTTAGGACCGCGCGATGTTTTCAGAGGCCTTTTCCTGGGGGAGAACTAAGTAGCAATATTGGAAGACATTGTCCTTAACAAGAGAAAGAGCCCGAGGCTTTAGACCCCGAGCCCTCTTATAGGCTTCCTTTATTCCCCAAGTCTTAGTTCTAAGACTTTGAGAACCGGACCGCGCATGTAGATGTTCGGTTCCTCAACCAGGTAACCGGTCACGCTCACCTTCTGGCCCTCTAAGGATTTGAGCAATCTCACTACAGTTTTGTCCCCCGGGTCAATCAACAGTACGTAATTTTCTTTTTCTGTCTGAATCTCCCAGTGAGGTTTTTCCACGGTGCTCCAGGTGAGAGTCCCCGTAACTTCAACTGTTACTTCAAAAAGCCTGAGCCTCTCCGCCAACCGGACTAACAGAGCCGCCGCCTGTGCCCGGGTTACTTCACCCTGAGGTGCAAAGAGATTAGCAGACACTCCTCTGAGCAGCCCCCGGGCATAAGCGGTGGACACTGCTGCCCGCGCCCAAGGAGAAATACTCTCCTTATCCTCAAACGGCACCTCTTCGGCAACCTCTTTTAATCCCGCCAGACGTACCGCCAGGGCTGCCATTTCTTCCCGGGTAATGGTATCTTCAGGCCGGAAGGTGCCGTCCGGGTAGCCCTTCATAAGGCCCGCCATGGCTGCTGCCTCCACTACGCCGTAGTACCAGGAAGCAGGATCAACATCACGGAAGGTAGGTGCAGCCGGCGTCACCGGTGCCAGGCCCTTGAGATTGGCCAGAAGAGCCGCCATCTGAGCGCGGGTTACCGGCTCTTCGGGCGCGAAACGGTCGGGCGCTACACCGTGTACTATGCCTCGCGCCGCCAGAAGTTCGATAGAGTTTTTAGCCCAGTGCCCTTTTATATCCCCGAAAGTTTGTGCGAGGCCCATGACTGCATAGTTGGAAAAGTGATTGAGTTCTACAACGATGGCGTTGTTCCTCCGGTCGAGTTTCCCGCCCACGGGTACCCACGAACCGTTTTGCTCCTGGCGGAACAACATCGCACAACGCGGGTCGAGCCCTTCAAGCTTGGCCGGGTCGAACTTTAGCGACAGGACCACCGGTGCGGAAATCTCAGCGCTACTTTCGATACTAACTACCGGGCTTAAAGGAACTGCACCAGCCGGCACCTTATCCGGAGTATCGGCTAGAAGTTTCACCGACACCTTTGCGTCTATCGGAAGAGCTCCAGCCGGTATTTCCATAACTACCTTGCCATCGTGTGTTGAGACCTCCTGCTTTTCTCCGGTCACCGTGATCTCGGCCAGGCCAGGGGTTTCTCCTTTGCTCTGAGGCGGAGCACCTCCGCCTCCACCCCCTCCAGCACCGCCAGTTCCACCGTCTCCGGTGCCTCCACTACTACCTCCGCTACCGGTACCGCTACCGCTCCCCGGTGCAGGCAGAGCGCTGACTGCAGCCAGCAGTTGGCCCAGGTTAAGGGTGCCACCGGAGGCCACTTTACCTTCAAGGCCAGACAGATGAGTAACTCCTTGCTTCAAAAAGCTTATTATCTGTTCGGGGGAAAGGTCGGGCCGTAAACTATAACCCAAGGCCGCTCCACCCGATACAAAGGGGGTTGCCATAGAAGTACCCGACCACGCCTCGTACGGAGTGTAGGTTAGAACAACCTTTGCCTGGTTACTGGCGGGCAACAAAACGTCTATAAAGCGTCCCACCACAGCGCGGTTTAGCGGGTACTGCTTCCCCGTCATGGGATCGTACACGCCCTCCAGGACGCTGGGGCCTTCCCATGCGTAGACAAAGTTTGCACCCAGGAAGGTGTGATAAAAGTTGTCCTGCTCGATGAGGAAACCAGCACTGCGGCCTGCCAAGAAGAGCTTCCCGCCAGCCTGCAGATACTGAGTCAGGTTGCTCCGGTCACTTTGCGTAAGATTAGGGTGCCATGTGTTTGGATCAAAGAAGTTTGCCGTAGCGGGGTTGCTAAGGAAAGCGTATCCCGTAAACCAAATGACCCCGCTGTAGACGCTGCTGTCAACCGCCGGGCCGTCAGCGTCGTTTGGCACTGTGTAAAGGCGGTAAACGTATCCGGCGGTACTGAGGGCGTTCATGTACCAAGTGCTGACCTCAGGGAATACCAGCTTGTGCTCGTTATCCACAGGGTAGCTCCCCGCCTGGTCGTCATCCACCACCAGGAGCGGCCTGGTCTGGGTTTCAGCCGGGGTGAGGCCGAAAAAGCCGTAAACTACCCGGACGATGCTATCGTACACTGCGCCAGCTGTACTCTTGCCCTCGGAAGGATCGTCCATGTCCTCTGCTCCGAACCCCCAGAACATAACCTTGTCCCCGCTTTCGCCGTAAACAGCCAGCGCGACGCCGCCGCCCGCGGGTGGAGCGGGCACCGTGCTCCAAATACTTTCTCCCGGTGCACCCAGCGTAACTGACGAGGGGCCAAAGTTAGAGAACTGCGCCAGCATTCCTTTGTTTGGGCTATCGGGGCTGGCCACCGCGGCCACGCTCACCACATTTGGCAAAGCGGTTATCCCGTAGCTCGGCCAATCTTTGGTAAAGCTGGCCGGGTTATTAAAGGTATCATCGTTATTCGCCCCTTCATTGCCCGCGGCAACGACGAACAATACGTTCGGGTAAGCCTTAATTGTATCGTAAAGCAAACGATCAGGCTGGCCCGCATAACCGAGGCTCATGTTGATGACCTTCGCCCCGTGCGCAACGGCGTAATTGATGCCCTGAACCACAGCAGCGGTATCCCCTTGCCCCGTATCCCAAAGGACTTTCACCGCCATAATTTTTACCCCCGGGGCCACTCCGGCCACGCCCAAGCCGTTGTTGGCCGCTGCGGCGATGATGCCCGCCACGTGCGTTCCGTGGCCGTTATAGTCCATGGGGTTGGGGTCGTTGTAAGCGAAGTCGTAGCCTACAGCTCCGGTCGCGGGGTCGTACCACATGCTGTCCTTGAGGTCAGGGTGGTGGAAATCCACGCCGGTATCCAGCACGGCGACAATAATTTCTGATGAGCCTTGGGTGTAATGCCAGGCGTCCTCAACGCCCACCCCGTAGACCGCGTCAACCAAGCCCCACTGCTGGGAGTACAGGGGATCGTTGGTACGGCAATGGTAGATAAAATTAGGCTGAACGTATTCCACTCGCGGGTCGCTTTTAAGTGTCTCAATAGCCTGTGGTACTCCTGATGTCACTTTGAATAAAGCGGCGTTCTGGGGCAATTCTTGTGCTACTCTCAAGCCCAGCACTCCGTATTTTGAAGCAATATCCGCTGCTGCGGCTGTAAAGCTTTACTTTTTTACTTCATCTTCTTTGAACTTGACGACCACTTCATCCGAAACATAATTCAGCCTCTCGTTCGCAAAAATGTAGTCTTTTAAAGTACCGCCGTTAAGCGGCCCGCTCCCCCTCACCGCTGCAAAAGCAGGAAATGCCTGTGTTCCAAGTAAGGCCAATATCACCAGGATTGTTATAATCCCCCAATATACCCTCTTCTTCAATTTCGACGCCTCCCCATGCGACATACCCAGTAAATAAGTTGCGGCTACTTATTTGGGGTTCTAAAACTTGAGGTATCCTCTGGAACAAGTACGGCAGAACCGAAGACGAGACAATCCTATTCCTTCCACACCTCCTCAGTGTTAATTGGATTACTCCCCGTTCCTGACGGCAACCGCTTACGCGCGGGCTGCACGCCTTTTAGGGTTTCTCCCTTCAGCAAGGAGTTGCACACCAACCTTTTAAAGATTGGTGCTTGCTCAGCAAGCTTGCTGTTACGTCAGGTTCCTAAGAACATCTCAATTTTGGTTTGCTGTTCCTACAGTAAAGGACGTGGTATTGTGGACAACCACTTTCGTCCCAGTTGATACAGGATCTGCCACTAATGTGGTTTCTCCCACAATGATCCCGCTGAAGAACTTTACGTTTTTAACACCCCTCGAGATTGAAAGGCTGGTTGAAAAAGGAGTTGCTAAAGCAGTTTCTGGTTGATATCGATTAAAGTTAAAATTGGCATGTAAAACACTAACCTTTAATCCTAGTACCCTTCTAGGGTTTTGTACTTTCTCTTATTCTCTTATTCTCTTATTCTCTTATTAGATAATTGGATTGCAAAAAAAGGTCAAGGGGAAATTTGTCGAACTCGTATACCACCGACAATTTCCTTTAATTCTTTTAAGTCTGCGGATAAACCTTTCGTGTTGCCTTGATTATTTTTTAGGCTTTAGCACTACTTTTCGGGTCTAGTTTTGCCTTTTGAACGCCTTTTTTCATCAAGGCAAGGCACATTGCCTCGATAAGTTGCCTTTTGCTTTTGTGCTTCAAAGTTTCCCATGTCAAGGAGGAAGGACGAGGAAAAATGTAGAATAAAAGTAATTTCGGGAGGGATGTGGTTTGGTTGCTAGCCAGGCAGACCTCTTGCTGCCGCGCGAAGTTGCCAACATCTTCCGGGTCACCGTTCGTACCCTCCGGAACTGGGAGCGGAAGGGCGTTCTAGTCCCCGTCCGCCTCCCCTCGGGCCACAAGCGGTACAGGAGGGAAGAAGTGGAGGCGTTGCTAGGAGCGTGCTCGTTCAGAAAAGGGCCGTTGCAGGGGTAAGTGGTAGACTAAACTACAAAAATTGCGAAGCAAGGAAAAGAGGCGGGCTTTTGTGGATTGGTTCGGATTCGTTACTGCGGGGAGTGTTTTTGCTTCATTTGTAGTAGCTTTCTACACTTATATGCTTGCCCGAGAAACAGCCGAGATGGTTCGCCTACAACGCGAAGAGCGAACGCATAGGTGGGCTCCGGCTTTTCTACTCCAACACACGATAACCTATGGCTCTAGTACGGAAATTGCGTTAACAATCCACAATGTTGGCCTCGGCAGAGCTTTCGATGTAAAGGTATGGGTCGGAAGTGAATATATACGGTGGGTGGACGGCAGGGAAGAAAGAAATCTTTTTACCCTAATCATAAGTAACGGACCAAACCCTTGGGTAGAAATACCGTATTGGCCTAACGCAGATGAAGTATCTTATGAAAAGAATTTTCCGGGTTCTAAGAGGTTCAACCTCCGGTTTCTCCCTAGTATAGAACAATTGAAGGGCCAAGTAAGTGTTGATTGTCAATAGAATTGACCCACTATGTGCAAATAAAATTGACCCACTTGGGAACAAAAATAATAAGCTTCAAGTCATGCGCCAAAGGGAATGAAGGTATAGTCTCGCTGCCGAATTAACGGTCGTTGGCTGCTTTCAGTTTACCTTTGAGCCGGTAGCTAGTGCCGTTAATATAGAAAATGCGGGCGTGATGCACAAGCCGGTCAATTATGGCCGCAGCCACCACTTGGTCGGAAAATATCTCCCCCCATTCGTTGAAGTTATAGTTGCTGGTCAGGATAATGCTCCCCTTCTCGTAACGCATGGAGACCAGGCGGAAGAGGAGGTTGGCCTGTTCTTTAGTTACGGGCATGTAGCCGAGTTCGTCGATGATTAAAAGGTTCAGCCGGGAGTAACTCAGCAGCTTGTCGAGGAGGCTGCCGTCTTTGGCGCTCAAAAGTAGTTCTTCTAAAAGCTTCTGGGCCGTGATAAATGCTACCCGATATTTAGCCATGCAGGCCTTGATACCTAAGGCCACTGACAGATGCGTCTTGCCGACCCCAGGGGGACCCAGGAAGATGATATTCTCCTTTTTCTCCACAAAATCCAGGGAGCCTAAAGCGATAATTTCTTTTTCCCGGATGGATGGTTGAAAGCTAAAGTCAAATTCCTCCAGGGTTTTGATAAAGGGGAAACGTGCTTTATTGATTTTCGTCTTGACCGTGCCTTCGTTTTTCCTTTTTAACTCCTCTTCAAAGAGGAGGGAGAGGTATTCGGTATAAGAGAGGTTGTTTTGCGAAGCCTTCTCTGTTACCTCCTGGTAATGGGCGAGCATCCCCTTTAGTTTTAAGGCCTGCATCTGATTTTCCAGATAACAGGTTAATTTGTTGCTCATGATACTGCCGCCACCTCGCTCTCCTTTAGGGCATAACAGGAGAGGTCCCGTTTGATTTTACCTGGCGGCATATTGACACTTGCGGGGTCACAAGTATAAGAAAGCGGGGCGACTGCTTTCTGCTCTAAGAGCCTTTTTACGCTGTTTTTGTGATAAGAGCCGATTTTCAAGCATTCTTTGATGGCTGCTATGATATCTTCCCGGTTGTATATGTCTTGGTAGCTTAAGATTTCTGCCAGGTGCCAGTACAGGTTGGCCCCGTTCTTATCACGCAGGCCTTCCAGATACCTTTGGCCGTCTTCGCCGAAGGCGCTGATAAACTTCTCCACCAGGGCCGAGCGCAGTTTCAGTTTCTTTTCCTGGTATTGACGGTTGATGGTTTCGTGTTCGGGGTGAAGGGGACGGGCGGTTTGTTTTTTAAGGTCAAGGTCGAACTCCCCTAAAAGCGCACCTGCCTCGTCATATACCTTCAGGCGCCGGCCGTAGATGTTTTCGACCCACACCCTCCTTAAGCAGTAGCGCATAGGTACGGGGTAGAGATTGCCGTCATGGGATATATAGCCGTCATTGCTCACCTTCCGGGGTTCTTTATGGTGTAAGAAGGCCGGTTCGACAGCAGGTATTTGGAGAAGGCATCCTTTTTCCTCGGCAAACATCTCCTCCGGCGGTCGGCCTAAGCTGCTGTGGGGCCTCTTGTTGTAGGCTTCCTGGAACTCGGAAAGCTTTACAGCGAATTCGTTCAAGTCCCCCACCTCCAGGCCCCGTAGCAGGTGTTCCTGGACATAGTAAAAGGGGCGTTCCACCTTTCCCTTGGTCCGGGCACGGTAGTTGGCGCAAGCCGAAGGCTGGATGCCATATAGCCCGCAGAATTTGAGGAACTCATCATTGTACCGGACGATACCGTCTTTTTGGTGGGTGATGACCATTTGCTTGCCGTTGTCTATCACCAACTCCGGGGCATAACCGCCGAAGAAGTCAATGGCCTCAACCAGAACCCGGATCACGTCGGCGGTGGTGATGCTTAAAGAGAAGGTATAAAATTTCATCCGGCTAAAGGATAAGACCACCTCGTGGAGATATATTTTCAGGGGCTTCCCGTCTACCGGTAACGTCCACACCTTCCAATCGTACTGCATCTGCTTACCCGGGCCGGTTTCCACCCGGGTGGTAGCTAATTTAGCTGCATTATCTTCTGCCTTTATGGACCTAAGATAACGGTGGACGCTGGCTAGGGAGCCTTGATAGCCCTTATCTTTCAGTTCTTTGTAAATCCTTGTGCCGATATATCCCTTGGCAAGCATAATCTTGATTTCTTCCAGAAACTTGTCCAGTTCTTTAACGTACTCCCTAGCTTTAAACTGGGGCGGGCCGGCTTCTTTCAGGTACTTCCTGACGGTATTCCTGGACACCCCAACATCCCTGGCTATTTGCCTGATGCCGACCCCTTGAGCATGCAGTGCCTTGATGCGCTGCCATTTGTACATGCTGACCACCTCTTGTTCCTCCCCCTCTCAGGGGGGATTTTATCACAAGATTAGGTGGGTCAGTTTTATTTGACGATCTAGGGTCAATTCTATTTTACGATCTACAAGTAAGGATTTTTTATACGGATAGTCTCAGACAGAGGTATAAAGCATCGTGTCCATTTGTAATTAGACTTCAAAAGAGAAAATACGACCTTGACTTGCCAGAAGGGACCGTTCTCAGGTTCAAACCCATTTCCTTATCTGAAGAGGAGAAGTTTCTCCGAAAGTTAAACCTGAAAGTTATGCCGTTCTCACCAGGCTAGGTTTTTATAAGCATTGCGTAAGAACTTGTAGTGACAAAATTTCTTCACGCATTCACCCGCCCACTAGACGATTCCAAGCCGCGAGCCGAGTACCATAGGCCCTTGCAAAGAAGGTGGGCGGCGGGTCTGTGGGGAAATCCGTAGGCAGGATACTAGAAGAATTGTTTGAGTGAAATTTAAGCGAAAACGGGGTTACGTGTGACTGGGATACACATCGGATTTTTCGAGTCTTGAAGACCACCTTTGGAGGGCACCGTATAGACTCCGCGATCCCGCAATATGGGATGGGATATGCACTGGAAGAGGGGGTGAAGGTATGAACGAAGC
Organism: Moorella humiferrea; assembly: GCF_039233145.1. Classification (NCBI taxonomy): domain Bacteria; kingdom Bacillati; phylum Bacillota; class Clostridia; order Neomoorellales; family Neomoorellaceae; genus Neomoorella; species Neomoorella humiferrea. Next base: position 2,207,481 of record NZ_CP136419.1, read on the forward strand.
GGATACACTGGCAACGCTGGTCGAACCCAAACTCAAAGCTGCCGGTTGGACAGATCAGAAAGTCACCCGCGAGTTTTACTATAATCGAGATTACCAGTACACAAAGGGACGCATCATTCTCGTTGGTGACCGGGTTCACCGCGGCAAACCACGTAAAGTAGATTATCTTCTTCGCATCAGTGAAAGTTTTCCCATTGCCGTGGTGGAGGCGAAGGCCGAAAGTGAACCGGCTGAAGCGGGGCTGGAACAAGCTAAAGAATACGCGAGAGATTTGGGCTTAGCATTCGCCTACTCGACGAACGGTCGCTCCGTTATTGAGTACGATTTTTTCACCTACTCAAGCAGGATGCTAACAAATTTTCCCCGACCAGAGGAACTTTGGCAACGGTGGAGCCTCAATACCGGTTTAACATCGCCACAACAACCATACCAGGTTGCGGAGGAGAGAGCAGCTTATAGCGTTTCGGGAGAGCGGTGGAAGGGTAACCCGCTTTTATATCCTTATTGCCCCGAATCCGTTTGTGGTCGGGGGCCTTTCTATTTTCAGGAAGTGGCTATCCGAGAAGTTATTAAGCGACTGATGCGCGGGCAACGCCGCGTGCTTTTGGCCATGGCGACCGGGACGGGAAAAACGTTTGTCGCCTTCCAAATCGTGTGGAAACTCATTAAATCCGGCTGGCTGAAACTCCGCCACCCCGACCGCCCCGCCCGGGTTCTCTTCTTGGCCGACCGGGTGGTCTTGCGCGACCAGGCTTACAATGTTTTTTCCCCCTTTGCTGACGGCACAAGCGACCCACGCTACCGCATTGAAGGCCACCCACCCAACCTCAACCGCGACCTCTACTTCGGCATCTATCAGACGCTGTGGAGTCCAGATGAAAAAGGTGTGCGTCTATTCGAGCGCTTCCCGCGCGACTTTTTCGACCTGGTCATCATTGATGAGTGCCACCGTTCGGGTTGGGGCACGTGGCGGGAGATCCTCGATCACTTCGGTAGCGCCATCCACCTTGGAATGACGGCAACACCCAAGCAAGATGAGAATGTAGACACCTACGCCTACTTCTGCGCTGAGGAACCGGAAGTAGCTATTGATCCTGAGCATCCGGAGCGCGGTACTTGGCGCCCGCCGGCCTACCAGTATAGCCTAGTATAATGGACCCAGGATTTTAGACACGAAAAATGGGGGTCCTAAGCGTCAACATGGGTACTAGGAAACATTATCCAGCCGAGCTTAAGGCTAAAATCGTACTGGAAATTTTCAAGGAAGAAAAATCCATCGCCCAAATCGCCTCCGAATATGGTATCCACCCCTCTGTCCTAAACCGGTGGAGAAATACGGCAGTAGAGAAACTGCCTTCCCTCTTCACCGATGAAACGAAAAATCTGGAGAACATGAAATCCGAATACGAGAAAAAAATCCAAGACCTCTACGCGGAAGTCGGTCGTTTAACTACAGAACTGACCTGGCTTAAAAAAAAGAGTGGCCTCTGAGCTTAGCCGGGACGAACGTATTCTTCTTGTGGAGTGGGGTCATCCAGAACTATCTATCAAGAAGCAAGCGGAGCTCTTAAGCCTAAACCGCTCTAGCTTGTACTACCACCCAGTGCCCCCTTCCCCAGAAGAAATAACCATAAAACACCGCATTGACGAAATATATACCGAATTTCCCTTTTATGGTTCCAGGCGCATTACGGCCCAGCTTCGAAGGGAGGGATTCCAGGTCAACCGCAAAGCCGTCCAGCGCCATATGCGAGAAATGGGTATAGCCGCCATCTATCCTAAGTCTAACTTAAGCAAAAGAAACCATGAGCATCGAGTATATCCCTACTTGCTGCGAAGCCTTTCTATTAGTTACCCCAACCAGGTCTGGGGTATAGACATCACCTACATCAGGCTAATCCGGGGATGGATGTACCTAGTCGCCATCATGGACTGGTACTCGCGCTTTGTGGTAAGTTGGGCCCTGGACCAGTGCCTGGAAACAACCTTTGTCCTTAGGGCAGTGGAAGCAGCCTTTTCCCTGGCCAAGCCGGAGATAATGAATAGCGACCAGGGAGCTCAGTTTACTGACCCGGACTACATAAAGCTCCTGGAAGGAGCGGGCATAAGGATTAGCATGGACGGCAAAGGCCGGGCTACCGACAACATTTTCACCGAACGCCTTTGGCGGAGCCTGAAATACGAAGAAGTCTATCTCAACGAATATCAAAGTCCCCGGGAAGCCAGGCAGGGTATCTCTCGATATCTAGAGTTTTACAACTACCGCCGGCCTCACCAGTCCTTAAGATATAAAACGCCGGCAGAAGTTTATTATGGAAAGAATTAATACATTTTATGCCAAATATGGAATCTAAAAAATTTGTTCATAAACTATACCATACCACTATTCACTATACTAGGTTTATCTTTCCACGCTTAAAATTTTAAAAATCGTGTCTTGACAAAGGGGTCCACCTTATAGGGCGGGGCATCGAAGACGGCTTCCTCGCCACTTATAAGGTCCACCGCGTCCGCACCACGGTGGATAAAACTGGTTTGCACCTGCAAGACGCCATCGAGCAAGGAGCCGAGGTTTTTATTCCCGCAGAAGTTGAGCCACGCGAGTTTTATACTACCCCCCAGTTCGAACGCGAGATTACCCTTCCGGACCGTACCCGCGCCATGGTCCAGCACCTGGCCAAACTCATGCGCCGTTTCGGTCCTATGGATAAAACCATGGTTTTTTGCGTGGACACCGAGCATGCCCGGCTGGTGGCGCGCCTCCTGCAGGATGAATTTGGCCCGGAAACCGGACTAGATAACTATGCCGTACCCATTGTTTCCGAGGAAGGCGAACAGGCACGTCGTTGGCTGGAGGATTTTGCGGACTCTGACAAAAAGACACCTGTGGTTGCCACTACAGCAGAACTTCTCTCCACCGGCGTAGATATCCCCGCCTGCAAAAACATCGTTTTTATGAAGACTCTTTCTTCGCCAATTCTTTTTAAGCAAATCATTGGACGGGGCAGCCGCGTTGACCAAGCAACGGAGAAATACTGGTTCCGGATCATTGACTTTACCGGGGCTACGCGCCTCTTCGACCAATGGGACCGCCCTGCAGGGCCACCGCCGCAGCCACCTGTTGGACCATTCACCGCCACCTTGACCGGTTACGTCTTCCACGCTCAGACCGGAGAACGCATCGTCGGAGCACGGGTTGCGGTGCGCACCGGCCCCAACACCCAGCAGGGTCCGATCCTTACAGACAAAGATGGCACCTTTACCTTCAGTAATTTGCCTGTAGGCACTCTCACTTTAATTTGCAACGCGCCGGGCTTTACCCCTCGCGAACTGCGCGTTGAAACTCTCGCCGATGAAACGGTCGTCGTAGAAGTGCCGCTTAAGCCTCAAGCCAAAAGCGCTGGCAAGATCCGTGTAGAAGGGCTGGAAGTTACCATTGCCGATGAGGCGGTCTTCCTCATCGAAGAGACTGGGCAGCAGTTGACGTTGAGCGAGTACAAGGACTACACGCGGCGGCACATTACCCAAACTGCTCCCACCCTCAAGACCCTGCGGGCGATTTGGGTGGATCCACCCAGGCGCCGCGCTTTCCTGGAGGATTTGCGCCGCCAAAGCATCCACCCTGAAGTGTTAGCAGAGATCATGGATCAATCCGAAGCGGACACCTTCGATCTCCTCGCTCACCTGGCCTTTGGTGTTCCCATTCGCACGCGCAGCGAGCGGGCCAGCGCTTTTCGCAACCGGGAGCAAGCCTTCATTCAAGCCTTTGGGGAAAATGCTCGCCGGGTCATCCTCGAGCTTTTGGAAAAATACCGTGCCGGCGGCATTGAGCAATTGCAACCCGAGGTTTTCAGTGTCTCGCCCTTCCGGGAATGGGGTGGGGCCTTTACTATCAGCCGCTGGTTTGGCGGAACTGAGCGCTTGCGTTCCACCCTGCTCACGATGCAGCAGAAAATTTATCCGGAGGAAGTGGCTGTATGAGCGAGATGGTTTTCAAAAAAGTGGACTACACGCTGGGGAATTTAATCGCTTACGTCGAGCAGGGAGATATCGGGCTGCCGGAGATTCAGAGACCGTTTGTCTGGCCATACGTAAAGGTGCGCGACTTATTCGATTCGCTCTATCGCGGATATCCCATTGGCTACCTCCTTTTCTGGGAGAACGGTTTGCCGGATCATGGGCGCTCTATTTCGCTGATTACCGGACAAAAGGTCCCAAGACTTCTAGTTGTTGATGGTCAACAGCGCGTTACCTCCCTTTACGCAGTTATAAAGGGGCACGAGGTCTTAGACAAAAACGGCGAGCGGCGGCGGATAAAGATGGCCTTCAGACCGAAAGATGGCAAATTTGAAGTAACGAATGCGGCGATTGAGCGTGATCCGGAATGGATTGCGGACATTAGCCTCCTCTGGTCGCCGGAAAGCAAGCGCGTAGTGAGAGAGTTCTTCGAACGCCTGCGCCGAGAAAAAGCGATTCCCGAAGAAGAGGAAGACCGTCTGGATGCGGCAATTGACCGCTTGAAGAATTTATTACACTTTCCGTTGGTTGCTCTTGAACTCTCTTCTAATCTGGATGAGGAAAGTGTTGCGGAGATTTTTGTGCGTATCAACAGCAAAGGCACGCCTCTCAACCAGGCGAACTTCATTTTGACGCTGATGTCGGTATTTTGGGAGGATGGCCGGAAAGCGCTCGAAAGATTTTGTGAGCAAGCTCGTAAGGTGGAGTCTGATGGCAGGCCATCTCCCTATAACCCTTTGTTCCAGCCTGCTCCTGATCGCTTGCTTCGGGTAGGCATTGCCTTAGGCTTTAGGCGTGCAAGACTTTCGGATGCATATACCATTTTACGCGGCAAGGACCTCCAGACCCGCGAGTTTTCCCCAGAGAAACGCGATGAACAATTCCAGATTTTACAGCAAGCGCAAGATTTTACCCTGGATCTGACCAACTGGCATGAGTTCATTAAATTGGTCCGCCAGGCGGGTTATCGAAGGAAAGACCTAATTTCTTCCGAATATGCCTTGCTTTACACTTATGCTTTGTACCTTATAGGCAAACGTGATTTTCAGGTACCTCTTCCTGATCTGCGGAACATAATCGCACAATGGTTTTTTATGGTGAGCCTTACCGGACGATACACTGATTCGCCCGAAACACGGATGGAACAAGATCTCGCTGACCTGCGTGGCCTATCTACAGCCCAAGACTTTACTACGCACTTGCGCCGGAAAATTGACAACGAGTTCACCGCGGATTTCTGGAACATTACCTTGCCAGACAAACTGGCGACCGCAGCTCCCCGCAGTCCGGCTTTCCTTGCTTACGTTGCCTCCTTAGTGCTTTTAGATGCAAAAGCTTTCTTTTCCAAGTACAAGGTTGCCGATCTCCTCGACCCATACATCAAACCGAAAAAAGCTGCTTTAGATCGCCATCACCTATTTCCTAAGGCCTATCTAGACAAATTGGGGATTCAAGATCGTCGCGAAGTAAATCAAGTTGCCAATTTGGCCATCGCGGAGTGGGCCGATAACACACTTGTTATCGGACACAAACCTCCTGCGGAATATATACCCCTGCTTAAGAAGGGATGGGAACCTGAAGAGATCAAGCAGATGTATTTCTGGCATGCCTTACCAGATGGCTGGGAAACGATGGCCTATGCCGAATTCCTCGAAGAGAGGCGGAAACGAATGGCACAGGTTATTCGTCAAGGTTTCCAAAAACTTGGGGAGGGTATAGCATGAACGGCCCGCAGACGCGCGAAGTCCTCGCCAATGAAATCTGGCGGGCGTGTGACATCCTGCGCCGCGATAACAACTGCACCGGCATCATGGAGTACGTAGAACACCTCGCGTGGCTCCTCTTCTTGCGTTTTCTGGATGCCCAGGAGGAGGAGCGGGAAGCCCAGGCCGAACTGGACGGGCGTCCTTACGTTCCGGTCCTCGACCCGGAGTACCGGTGGCGCAACTGGGCGACGAGGGACTTGCCTGCTGACGACCTCTTAGCCTTCGTGCACGGCCGCCTCATCCCTTACCTCCGGAGCCTGGGTGGCGACTCCTTACGCGAGACCATTAGGAGCCTTTTTGCCGAGCGCAACGTTATTGTCTGCGCTTCGGGCTACAACTTCAAGGATGTTATCCAGATCGTGAACGAGATCAACTTCCACAGCCAAGACGACATCTTCACCGTTTCCCAGGTGTACGAGGACCTCTTGCGCCGCCTGGGGAATGAAAACCGCCTCGCGGGAGAGTTTTACACCCCCCGCCCCGTGGTGCGGTTCGTTGTCGAGCTGGTGGATCCCCAGATAGGGGAGACGGTCTACGACCCGGCCTGCGGGACTTGCGGCTTCCTGGTTGAGGCCTACCTCCGAATGAAGAAGAAGGAACGAACTATAGAGGACCACCTCACCTTGCAGGAACGCACCTTTTTCGGGCAGGAGAAAAAGCCCGTTCCGGCGTTCCTGGGAATGGTAAACATGGTCCTGCACGGAGTGGCTGTGCCGCGGGTTACGCGCAAGAATACCCTCGAGGAAAACGTTCGGAACATCTTCGAACGCTTCGACGTGGTGGTAACCAATCCGCCTTTCGGGGGAACGGAGGGGCGGCACATCCAGCAGAACTTTCCCGTCCAGTCCAATGCCACGGAGCTGCTCTTCCTCCAGCACATCATGAAGAAGCTCAAGCCCCAGGACGGTGCCCGCTGCGGTATGGTCGTGCCCGAGGGGACGCTCTTTCGCGGCGGGGCTTTTGCCGAGGTGAAACGGGATCTCCTGGAGCAGTTCAATTTACATACCATCGTGAGCCTGCCACCAGGCACCTTTGCCCCTTATTCGGATGTGAAGACTGCACTCATCTTCTTCGAGCGGCCGGGCCCGACGAAGGAGATCTGGTACTACGAGTTACCCCTGCCCGAGGGTTTAAAGAAGTTCAGCAAAGGTAGCCCTATCCAGGACGAGCACTTTGATGAGGCACGGCAGCTGTGGCGGGCCTGGGACGCCTACCGCAAGGGTTTGGGCCCCCGCGAGGCTTGCCTATCTGAGCGTTCGTGGATTGTGCCAGTAGAGGAGATTAAGCAGCGTGGCTATGACCTCACCGCCCGTAACCCGAACCGCCCAGAAGGGGAGGAGTTGCCGTCACCAATGGAGATTGTGGCAAGGCTTTTGGAGAAGGAGCGCGAGATTTTAGGCATTGTGGAAGAACTGAATGAACTGTTGAGCAACGACCGGAATGGAGGGGAGTGCCGTGTCTGACGGCCCTTACGAGCTACCCGAAGGCTGGCGGTGGGTGAGGCTGGGGGAGGTTGCTACTCAGATTCGATCTGGGTTCGCCCATCGTAAAAGAGACGTTACCGGGGGTGACCTACTTCACCTAAGGCCATACAATATCGGTACGGACGGAACATTGGATCTTACGCAAAAGTTCTTTATTCCTATGGATTCTATCCGTGAAGAAGATGTACTTTTAGAGCCAAGTGATGTGCTTTTCAATAATACCAATAGCGTTGAGCTTGTTGGGAAAACTGCTTTAGTGACTCAGCCTATGAAGGCTGCTTTTTCTAACCACATCACGCTTATTCGTACAAGGCGCGAAATTTGCGCTGGAGAGTGGCTTGCTCTTGTTATGAGGGTTTTATGGCAAAGGGGTTTTTTCGCCCAGAAATGTAATAAATGGATTGGGCAGGCGGGATACAATACAAAGATGCTTGAAGAAACACTCATCCCCCTCCCGCCCCTTGACGAGCAGCAGCGCATCGTAGCAAAAGTGGAAGCCCTGATGGCGCGGGTGCGGGAGGCGCGCCGACTGCGAACTGAAGCCCAAAAAGACGCCGAGCGCCTCATGCAGGCAGCTCTGGCCGAAGTTTTCCCCCGTCCTGGGTCGGCTCTTCCGCATGGCTGGCGGTGGGTAAGGCTGGGGGAGGTGTGTCTTCCTACCGAAAGGCGGGATCCTACCAAGAACCCTTCAACCTGCTTTGTATACGTTGACATTTCTGCTATAGACAATACCATAGGTAAAATAACGCTGCCGAAAGTGATTTTAGGGCAGGATGCACCTAGCCGAGCACGTAAGGTAATCCGAACCGGTGACGTAATTTTTGCTACCACCCGTCCTTATCTCAAAAACATCGCTCTAGTATCCTTTGATTTGGACGGACAAATTTGTTCGACGGGCTTCTGCGTAATCCGTGCAAATCGGGAATTTGCTGAACCAGAGTTTTTGTTTCACTTGTGCCGCTCTGATTTCGTAACTGACCAGCTTACCGCTGGTAAAATGCGCGGAGCTAGTTACCCGGCGGTAACCGATAATGATGTTTACAATACCCTTATCCCCCTCCCGCCCCTTGACGAACAGCGCCGGATCGTGGCCTATCTAGCCCAAGTTCAAAAGCAGGTAACGATGCTTAAGCGTGTCCAAGCTAAAACCGAGGCCGAATTTCAGCGCCTAAAGCAGGCGATTTTGGACAAAGCATTCAGAGGAGAGTTGTAATAATCGTCTATGGGTAATCTACCACTAGCCCCTTCTGTTAACCTATGAGCTTCTGGACAGAAAGTACATTAACAAATTTCAGGAGCCAAAATACCGAACTATGCCCTACTGTTCCGACACTACTGCAAGTTTACCTGGTGCGAAAAAAGGGTGAGTAAACTTGCGTAGCAACATAACCCGGCTAAAGTTCACCAGCCTAGCCGCCACCCTGCTGGCCTTTGCCCTGGCGTTGCTCTCGGGCTGCGCGTCGGGAGCGCCACCCCAAGCCGCACCGGACAAGGGGCAGGCGGCCCAGGAGCAGCTCGCCGTTCAGTCCCCCGCCCAGACGCAGCAACCGTCACCAACATCGGCCCTAGCCGCCGTGCGTGCGATCCAGGCCACCGTCACCTCCATTTCCGACGGTGACACCGTCCACGTGAACCTCAACGGCCGGGACGAGCGGGTGCGGATGATCGGCGTCAACTGCCCGGAGATAAGCCACCCCGACCTGGGCATAAAAGAGGAGCCCTACGGCAGAGAGGCGAAGGCCTACACCGAAAGGTAGCTCACGGGAAAGAAGGTCTGGCTTGAGCTCGACGTCCAGGAGAGGGACAACTACGGCCGCCTGCTGGCCTACGTGTGGCTGGAACAGCCCTCCTCCGGTTCCGAGGAGGAAGTGCGCGCCAAGATGTTCAACGCCCGGCTCCTGCTGGACGGCTACGCCCAGGTCATGACCGTCGCCCCCAACGTGAAGTATGCCGGTATGTTCGTGAAGTTCCAGCGGGAGGCCAGGGAGCAGGGCAAGGGGCTGTGGGGAGCAGCACCCGTCCCGGCGCCGGGCGGCGGGGCCGGAAAGCAGGCCAGCGGCACCCACTACATAGGCAACGCGCGGTCGAAAATTTTCCACCTGCCCACGTGCGAGTGGGCGCAGAAGATAGCACCGCAGAACCGGGTGGAGTTCGGGAGCAGGGAGGAGGCCCTGAGCGCCGGGTACAGGCCGTGCAGGGTGTGCAGGCCATAATTGTGGTGGCATGCCCAGGCATAGAAGCCTCAAAGAATCTGAAGAGGGTTTCAGAGGTGAGGCCAGGGTGATAAAGGAATTTCGTGAAGCCTTGAAGCGATTCTTGGTGGAGATATGCGAATTTGTCCAGGAAAGAGACATTTCTTTTCCCCAAAGGCCGTCGGGAAAGTACCAGGTAGAAGTTAGAGACGGAATACCAAGTATTCAGCCTATCGGTATCAAGCCGAAGCCTGATCTCCGTGCTCTTGATACCTTGATGGTTGGTTTAAGGGCGTGGGAGAAAGAAACGTTTGGCAATATAATGGAGATAATCACGCGATCCGAAAGGCTTTCACAAGCCTTTCTGACTAGTGCTACGGGGGATTTGATTTCCGGGAACCGTACGATGGTATTTCCCAAGATCAGGCCAATTATTGAGGCCTACTTTGCGGAAACCAACAGTTTTGATTTTCAGCAGGAAACCTTCAACCGTATCTGCGATAAGGTAGAGGAGGAATTACGGCGTCTCCCCTACTGTAGCAAGATTTTGCAGTGCCCGGTGGTAGGAATCCATGTCTCCCCTAATTGTAGCGACTGTTGTCTTCAATTAGAGAGTGATCTCCAGGTAAGATCGCTTAGTTTGGAAGAAATAGAAGAGTTTCTTGAATATCCTCCTTTTCTTCCTTCTTTTTTCACTACCGTGGTAGAAATGAAAAAGGACATGGAGATATTTAAACAACAACTTTGCTTTCCAGAAAAAGACAAAAAGAGAATAGAATGTGTGGTTATCGCCTTGAGATTGCTTTTCGGGGACCGCATCTTCGTGCCGTTCCAAATTGAAAGGGGGCAAGGGATCTTAGGAAAAGTACTTCTTGGAGAGCAGCAAAGTTACTCCCTCGAGCAGCGGGTTGTCCCACCCCCTCGCTTGCTTCACATAGTGGACCAAGAAAAGTACACCGAGCTTAAAGAGTTATATCATTGCATATCGGAAACTCTTCTGGAGAGAGACCGGGCAAAGATTGCCTTCTCCGACAACCGTAGCAAACAACGAGTAGAGCTAGCATTGCGCAAATGGAGCGAAGGTTTAGACCAGGTTTCTGCCGAGTGGAAGCTCATAGCACATTGGATAGCGCTTGAGGGTCTCTTTTCGCCTTCCAGTCGACAGGAGTTATCTTTCCGGTTGGCGCTCCGTGGAGCAATATTTATGGAGGAAAAGGAAGTGTATCAGAAACTCAAGATGTCTTACGAAATGCGTTCAAGAATTGTACACGGGGACTACAGCCCGGATGACCCCCAACTTACGGAAATTGCTCTCACAACTGAAGAGATTTTGCGCCGAATACTGCGGAAGATCCTCCAGCAGCCGAGAAACTATATGCCAGATCAGCTTGAGGAAAAGCTCTTGGAGACCCTAACAAAATAGCACTTGGCTCGATGCAGCAGGTCCTCGTAAGCTGGATTAGTGCAATTGAAACATCAATAATATTAGCAGCGTGCGTTCAATTCGGAGTATCAGACCTCTAAAAAGCAAAGCATAGGCTGAGAACAAGGTGAAAGGGCGGCAATTATTTGGTGTTCCGTATCTACAAACTTCTGCTCCTCTTGTTTTCCTTCCTCATTTACTGCCTCATGCTGTATTTCTTCTCAGGCTACCGCTGAGGGAGGGCCATATGCAACAAAAGAGGGACAGAAAGATTACTATAAATGCGGAGGTTATATGACTATTAATTGGGGAATTAATCTGACTATTTTGGCGACTTATTCTTACCATATTTAGGAATTCAAAAATGACCATAAATGTGGATTTTTATATTGACGCCAAAATCATTCCCAATGTGATCATAACCCCGCGCAACGCACACAATGCCAAGCGATTTGGCTCTGGTAGTTTAGCTATGGGTTTTATAAAAGCCAATTTGTCTCGCATTTTTTCACGGAGGGTTGGTCAATCGTGAAACTTGCAACTATTTTGGGAAGCATCGGATGTTCTATCGACCTGATTGGTGCGTGGTGGATCGCCCAAAGTTTTATTACTGCTAGATCATGGCAGATAGCTGAGGGTGCAACTCAATGCTGGGGTTATAATCCTTATGTCCTTCGAGAACGCTGTCGACAGGTAGCAGAGGCAAAAGTGGGCGCGATTTTTTTGATCATCGGTTTTTTCTTCAATCTTTGTGCTTGGTACATGTCGGAGTCTCAATTTACTCTGAAAATATCCTGGTACTTTGCGTTAATTTTATTGCAGTAACACCATGTGGCATCGGAGTATTTACAGCCAAAATTCTTACATCCCGTTTGGCAGGCAAGGTTTATAAAAAAGCACATGAAAAGATATTTCGTGTCGGCGGTAATTGACAGGTAGACAAAGCAAAACTAGAAACCGAGGTGTAGTCCTAAAGTTTTCTTTATCTACGGAACCTAACGAAGGACGTCGAATTGCAACACCTTGGAAGGCTGGTAGTGATAAAATAAACAGGGACTACCGTGAAACAAAAAGGTATCAACTAAGTATTATGCATGGACTACCACTCTGGTACCGCCCTCTCCCCTCCGCGCCGCCGCGCATAGACTTCCGCCACGAAGCTGTCGGCGTCAAAGTCAGCCCAGGAACCGGCTGCCTTCTTGAACCGCCCTGCACCCCCCCTTTCGCCCTTTCATACTCTAATGTGCGGAAGAGTACTTCCCTCTCCTCCCTGCTGTGACGCCTGATTTCGTCAAGGATTTCCTCTACCGTAGCCACCGTTATCCCTCCCGCCATTAATTGCGGCACACCAGTAAGGGCTGAGGATAATTGTTTCCTTTCTTAAGCACGCGGACCTTCCCTATTAAAGTGATACCCTGGGCCTCTCAGCACAACACACCCAACAAGGAGTCTGTGGGCTTCGAGGCGTGGTAAATTTATCACATAGTAGTATGCGCAATATCTCTGGCCCGCAAGGTTGCCTAGGTTTTGGGGATTTAATTCGCAGCGCCCCTGTCACAGTCACAGGGCAGGCTTTATCTTTCTAATGCGGATGTGGTTACGGGTAATCACGGTAAAGGCACCTGTAATTTCCGCAAGGTGCTTCTCAATAGATAAAACCACCAACCTGGCCTTAACCTCTTGCGGCAGGCCGGAAAGTCTCACTAAGACAACACCCTCAGTCACGCGTTGCTGTCTGAAGACAATTTCCCCAAAGTCCTTGTCCGCTGTTATCAGTATTGCCTTCTCTTTATTGGCCAAATCCAAAAGTGTGTCGTCTAAGATACCTTGGTCCATCTCTGCCACATAGGTGACCTGGTATCCGCGCTTTCTAAGCTCAACAACAATCTCGCGGTCTACGTTCTCATCAGCCATGCACCGGATAAATTACATCAGCCCGAATAGCTTTTGCGGCGAATGCCAGAGCTGCCCGGATTCCCTCTTCAGTGAGGCGCGGGTAGGCCTGCATAATTTGTTCCACCGTCTCGCCAGCCGCAAGCTTCTCAAGAATAAGCTCTACGGGTATCCTGGACCCGGCAATCACGGGTTTCCCCATGAGGACCTTGGGATCGGATTTAATTAAACCATCTGCCACTGTACGCTTTCCCCCTTTGACAAACATCTTGCTTTGCTGGTGATAGTTAAGAAGTGCTCAACAGCCAGCTTTGAGCCGGTATTTCGGAGCAAGCCTCTGCAAATCGATTTACAATAGCCACGTTTCGCTGGTTGCGGCCTTCTATGACTGAGTCCTGATTCACTTCTGCCAATATTATATCCGGCAAAGACATATCTTTTCCAGCACTCCCAGAAAACATTTAAGTGCCGGCCCCGCTTTCCGCTCAGGAAATTCGGCAGTCTATCCCTTTAAACCGCGAGCCGCTATTGCGGCAACACGCGGGATATGACTTCCTCGGCTTCTTCCGGGGTTCCGGCGTCAAGCAAACTGTCAAAGAGCCTGTCGAGGGGTTTCGGCGTCCTTTACCTGCCGTATCTTGTCCCCACAGGCGACGCCGCCAAACCTCTTCTTCAGGTACCAGAGGACGGCTTCCTGCTTTGCCTCCATCATACCTTCTGCTCTACCTTCCGCTTTCGCGGCCGCCACCATGGAGATCCTGTCCCGGACGGCCTTTTCCACCAGCTCCTGGACGCGGCGCTCCAGCTCGGCCCTCCTGAAGACTTCCTCGACGGTCAGGTTTTTTTTGGCTGGCTGACTTTTTTCGCCGGTCAACTTTAGCTCCTCCCTTTTGTAGAACGGTCCTGGCGGGCCGGTCGTTGGCCCGTATAAACGAAGAACGGCCTGGGAAGACAGGCCGCCCACGAAAGGTCGCTCGTCCTTTTGCTCTACGCGCCAATTTCTTTCGGCAGCTCGAGCGGGACGCTCTCGGCGTACAGCACGTCCGGGCAAATGTCCGCCCCGTTGGGCCATACTACCATCCTCGATTCGGGGTCCGCCTTCACCTGCCTGAAAAACGCCGGGTCTTTCAGGGGTTCGAACACCGACCCCTTTATAAAGGGGCGGATGTCCACCACCCGGTACTCCCCGGTTTCGAATTCCAGGATCAGATGGTGGTTCCCAACGGGATACGCGCCGCGGACCTCATAGCCCATGCTCTTAATACTTTCGCCGGGCATCCGCCTACCTCTCCCCTCCGGCCAGCTCACGCTTTATCCCCTGAGCGATCCACGACCGCATGAGGGTCTGATAGGGGATGTCCTTCTTCCTCGCAATTTCTTTAGCCGTTTCAATCTGAGAAACCCGCAAGCGTAAGGTAATGCGTTTGGTCTTCTGCCGCTCAGCAGCCTTTGCCGCCAGCTCCGGGGCCAGCTCGACCTCTTCCGGCTCAAGCTGGTCCCAGTAGTCCGCCACGCTGTGGTTATCCCAGAATTCGGCCATCTCCTGTTCATTCTTGAATTCCGGCAATGTCTTTTCTCTCTTCACTGCCTCAGTGCCTCCTTTCGCGGCGGTAGAGCCGCCTTTCCTTGCGGTCCATATCACGGGCCGTCACCACGTAGACCTCACCGCCCGGCCTGACGGCGTATATTACCGTCAGCAGCCGCCCGTCGTCCGTAGGGCCAAGCGCCGTGTAAGTTCCGCCGCGGCCCCTCCGGAAAAGTGGCTCATTAAAAAACACTTCTTCGGCTTCCTCGGGTCGCACTCCATGTTTGGCAATATGACCAATATTCCATGCATCCCACTTAAAGCCCTTTATCTTTAGCACTCGCCGCACCCTCTTTTAGTATAGTCTTTCCGTCGTGCCGATGTCAATCCGCTCCTGTTTGGCCTTGTCAACTACAAAACCGGTCTGACTTCTACGGCAATTAACCCTTTGTTTCCGTGGCGGTACCTAACTTGGACCTTCTTACCTACGGCCCCGGCGAGGGCCTCACCGGCACCGTTCTTCCCGTAGACGACCACCTTCCCTTCCGCCCCTTCGCACCAGGCCCTGACGGTGCCGGGCGAGCTGCCCGGCCTGGCCTCCAGGACCGTCAATACAAAAAAAACGGCCCGGTCAGGCGACCGGGCGCACTTCCACGGCGATCAAGCCCTTATCTCCCCTCCGGTATTTGACCGTCACCTGTCTGCCGACCGCCCCGGCCAGTGCCCGGGAATTGCCGTTCTTGGCGAAGACGGCCTGCTTGCCGCCGTCCTCAGCCTGACAATAAGCCCTGACGACGCCGGGCCTGCTCTCCCGGACCTCCAGGACGTGGAATATTCCGGTTTCCAAACCGTCGTCGCCCTGGGCGGGTTGAGCCGGCTGGGCCTGCCTGTCAGGCTGGGACGCTTCTCCAGGCCCCACGCCCAGTGCCCTCGCGATTGCCGCCTCCAGGGCTGCGGTGTCCCGCCCGGCCTGGACCATGGCCGCGAGCAGGTTCGTCAAGGCGGCCAGGCCGGTCTCCGACTGGCTCAGTCTCTCGGCGAGTTTATCGAACATTTGCGGTCTCTCCTTTCATTTGCTTGTATAACGGCGGGCCCCAGCGGCCCGCCGGTTTCGCGCTCCCTGGCGAAAGCCCTCGGCGGCCTTCGCAGGAACGATGGGCGAAAGCGAGCCGTCAGGAAACCGCGGTAGGCTTGCTGCCGCCCAGCACGGCCACCTTGCCCCTGTTGCCCAGCCGCTCCCACCGGGCCAGCCTCTCTTCGGCAAAACTCAGGGCGGCCTGTAAATCAGCGATAGCTCGCCGGACGCGGGCGGCCTTTTCCGGGTCGGAAATGGCCTCCAGGTCCCAGGTCAGCTCGTCGATGTCGCACTCGATGGCCCGCACCAGGCGTTCCAGCCCGGCGCGGCTTTGTTGGCGGATTATCTCCCTCGCCTTCCACGGAGGGACAATATAGACGTCTCCGTCCGCTATCGTCCGCCCGAACCGGGAAAGCGGTTCATGGTAAATTCTGCCGACCGGGATGCGGGTCATGCGGCCTCCCCCGCTTTCGGGGAGCCGCGCACGGCCCCGCCGGCGTCCTTTCCGGCGGCCAGCCGCCCGGCCAGCCGCTCGGCCGCCCAGGCCAGAAGCCAGAGGCCGCCGAAAACGGCCGCCGTCGCAGCCGCGGCGAGCGACAGGGCCGCCAATGCGGCCGAAAGGAGCAGTAAGGCGAGCGTCCTGTCGGCCTCACTGCCGAAACCTGCCGCCTGCCGTTCCGCCCACGCCATCCTGGCCGGGGAGCCGTACCAGGCGAACCTCCAGGCGGCCGAGCAGGCCTTTCCCGCGGCCCCCCGCACGGCCGCAAAGACGGCCGCCAGCTCTTCGAACCAGGGCCGCTCCCGGCCCTGTGCTTCCACGTTTACGCTTACAGCGTTAACTCTCATCGCAAGGCGCGGGGCCGGCGCCTCTCCGGCTGGGGCAGCCCCGCGCGATCACCTCCATTCGGAGTGATGATCTGCGGGGCCGCCTCGCAGCCCCTGCGCCCTCAACGCGGCCGCCGGAAGGACCGCGCCGGGAATCCTGGTGTTTAACGGCCCAACTAAGTTTTCCCGCGCCCGGACAGGGCCAGCCAGAGGCCGAGCCGGGCCAGGGCGGCCGCCAGGGCCGCCGGCACGAGTCCGACCAGCGGCGTCATGCTCTCAGGCGCGGGCTCCCCCTGTCCCGCGCCTCCTTCGCCTCCTTCCCAGAGGAGATTTCGGGGCGCGGGCCGGGGGAAGATGGCCCGCTGTTATCGTATCGGTCAGTCAACCAAAAAGCCCGGCTCAGGGCGTTATTCCCGAAGCCGGGCTCTCTTGATTTGTTTTATCTCTCAATCAGCGTAGTCCCTGCCACCCAGCGGGTGAATCTGCGTTTGCCTGTAGACTCTCACGGCTTTTACGCCGGGAGGTACAGCCACCGGGGCGTGCTTTTTGTGGTAGAACGTCCTGGTTTCAGAGTCAAAACTGTGGTTGTCCGGAAGGTCATCCAGGTTATTTTGCCCAGCCTGCAGTTCGACGATGTAAATATCGCCCTGGCGGGCAACCCAGCGGCCATTCTCTTCGGCATGCGTGCGTGTCAAGATTCAGTAGGAGCCCCTACACAGATAGGTATAAAGAAATATAACCTAATTTAAGCAATATTTGGTAATTCCTTTGTAAGAACACGGAGTACATATTTTACCCATGGCTCACCTGATGCTGGACCATACAGTGCCGGTACACTGGCCCGTAACCATTCTTCTGGATCTTGGCCGTGTTTCCGGCCTTCGGTTCGTATGGGTTTATCTCCAACAGCCTGACGGATCGTTTCGGGTTGTGCCTGCCAGAACAGCCTGGTCGCTTCCTTCAATTCACCGTTGGCACGGGCCGCCAACAGGCGCGCGAGATGGTCGGCACCTTTATTACTCCAACGTGCTCCATGCCGTTTCATTCTCCGGGCTATGTGGTGGAATACCTGGCCTTCTATCGCTCCCAGCCTTTCGGTTGCTTTTGTCTGACAGATCCCTTCCCAGTTGTTTTTTAGATAAGGGGTCTAATCGGTACGTTGCTCTGGGAAAGTATTCTAATCCTTGTTTTATCCATGAGGCGCCGTCTCCTCCTACGTAATACTCTTCTACGGCGCTTAAGTCCCAACGCCGCCCTAATTGGGCTATTACTTCCTCCCAGAATACTTTGCCTTCTGTTACTCCGGCCACTACCTGCCGTTCTTGTAAACTTCGCCGGTTTTGTCCTACCTTTACCTTCCCTTCATATCCTACGCCTATTTTTATCGCTATTTTTCTCCGTCCTTTGCCGTTGTCACGTCCTGCTACCCATACTTCATCTGCTTCTACTCGCAATTCCCGGCTTTGCCGCCACCCTTTCGGTAATTCCCCCCGGTCAAACACCGCCTGCCGTTCTTCCTCTGCTTGCTCTAATAGCTTTTTCCCGGCTTCCTGCGCTTCATCCCATATCGTCATCGCACGTATGTCTACAGCCCCTAGCGTTAATTCCCTTAGCAATATTGCGGCCTTATGGTATGGCATTTCTGCTGCCACATGCACCGCTATTTCTGTCGTCCATGGCGATAGACGCTGCCGTGGTGCTAATCCCAGTGCTTCGTCTAAAAGATATCTGCCTTCTCCTGTCTTAAGGTCCCGGTAATATCTCCGCTTAAACATTACTTCTCCAAATGGTGTGATTATTTCCCGTGTTTTTGTGTGGATGAGCTTTAGTCGTTCTTTGTCTCTACTTTTCATTAGTTCTTCGTCTAAATAATTGCATGCTGTTAATAGCAGCTTTAGGGTTATAGTTTGCACCAATCTGTATATCCTTTTTTCTAATTCGGCAAAATCCTGGCATGTGGTTAGGATTTGATGCATTTCTTTTATTACCAGCAGGATTATTTCTACAACGTCGCGAATCTTTAACATTAGACCTCACCTTCCCTGGGCTTTTGTGTAGGGGCGGTTGCCCTGGGAGGACAACCGGTGAGGTCTTTTCTTCTTCTTCGACTCCTTTTTCTCCTACTTAAATTTTATACGCTCAGTACCCGCTCCCGGCCGCTCGGTTAGCTAAGATCACGGCTTCAAAGCCCGTTCCCTTAACGGCGGCATGAACAACGGTTGGCTGAAGGCAGGCTATCCGGTAGTTAAGTAGAAATCACTCACTTAATAAGGAGCCTATGGCCAAGGCTCCTTTTAACTATACCGACCTGCGGGGTTTATTTGTTTCTTTCAAGGCAGGCCAGCCAAAGATGCGCGCCAGCTGGCTGTATATCCACTTGGATTCCTTTGTCAGCAAGGGCCCTAGAATGGCCAGGAGCAACACATATAAGGCTGCGAAGGGTTGTAGCACCGGCAGTAACCCGCCGGTCTTTGCCAGATTGGCGAGAATGATGGAGAATTCCCCGCGGGGGGTAATGGTAAGCCCGATATTGGTACACCCCCGGTACGAATAACCGGCCATCCGCCCGGCAATAATACCGGCAAGAAAATTACCAATTAATGTTGCCGCAACGGCAACCAGGACCGGCCCGACGGCGCCTCCCAGGGTTAAAGGGTCGATGCTCAAACCGAAGCTGAAAAAAAACAGGGCCCCGAAAAAATCACGGAACGGCACGACAATATGCTCGATGCGGTCGAGATGGTCTGTCTCGGCCAAAATTAAACCCACCAGCAGGGCGCCAATAGCTTCCGCCACATGGATAGTCTCGGAAAAACCGGCTACCAGGGTGAGGAAAGCGAAGACCATGAGCATAAAAACTTCATCGGAAGGAACGTTAAACAGCCTGTTAATTAACGGTGCCAGTTTGCGGCCGGCGAGGATTAAGCCCAGCATAAATCCCAGGGCAAGGGAGGTTGATTTCAACACGCTCGGCGGTGAGGCCGAACCTGTAAGGACCAGACCGGATATGATGGATAGATACACTGCTACGAATACGTCCTGGAATAACATAAGCCCCAGGATCATCTCGGTTTCCGGCCGTGCCGTTCGCTTTAGGTCAACCAGAACCTTGGCAACGATGGCGCTTGAAGAAATAGAAATAAGCCCGGCTACCACCAGGGTTTCCCGCAACGGCCAACCCCAAATTATAGGTAGAACCATGCCCAGGGTAAAATTTATGGCCATATAGATGGACCCGCCCACCAGTATAGAACGGCCTGCCTTTAATAATCTCCCGACGGAAAACTCCAGACCGAGGCTGAAAAGGAGAAAGAGTATCCCTACCCGCCCCATAAAATCTATTAAAGGCGCGCTTTTAATAAAGCGAAAATCCAGGATGCCGATTACCGGCGCATGGGGGCCTACAACCATACCGGCAAGGATCAAGAGCGGTACAATAGAAATGCGGAACCTGGCGGCAAGGATTCCAGCAAAAGCTACGATAGCTAATGCCAGCCCGATTTCAAGGAGCACCTGTTCGGGCATAACTATATGCCCCCGTGCAAAATCAGCTCTTTACACGCCTTTACCTGTTTCCTGTCCCCTAAAACTACAATGGTTGCTCCCGGGGTGATGATTTCTTCCGGTCCCGGGTTGAGGACTTTTTCGTCTTTTTTAATTATAGCTATAATGGCAGCGCCAGTTTTCTTGCGGATATCCAAATCCCCGATAGTTTTCCCTATTGATTGGGCATCCTTCTCCACTTTATACCATTCAAAAACCATGTCATCCAGGGCCATTTCAACCGTTTCCAGTGCTTTTGGTACGTAGGCCATACCGCCGAGAATACCTGCCACACAGCGCGCTTCCGTGTCGTCCAGGGTGACCATGGAGATGCTTTCCTCAGGGTCATTACTGTCAAAATGATAAATCTCCCGCCGGCCATCATCGTGCACGACGATGACCATCTTATCCCCGCTGCGAGTCTCTATTTGGAATTTTTTGCCGATACCGGGGAGCTCGGTTTCCTTTATCGACATGTAACTTCCCCCTTGCTTATAATTCACCGCGGCTTTATTTCATTTTAACATAAACCTTCCGGTTGCCAAAGCTAAGCATACCCTGCTGCTTTATATGGCCAGCTCTAACAGGGGTGTTAAATCATTGGGGCGCTCCAGGAGGTCCCGGTACAGGTCGCCGTACCTCTCCAGCCGGCCCCGGATGGTATGGATGTTAAAATCTCCGGGGGCAATCTTCTTCTCCGCCACTTCTTCCCAGGTCAGCGGGGTGGAAACCGGGGCCCCGGGCAGAGGCCGCAGGCTGTAGGGAAAGGCCATGGACCGCCCCCGTACATTTTGCAGGTAATCCAGGTAGACTTTGCCCCGGCGCTTTTGGATAAGGTGTTCGGTGGTGGCTTTGCGGGGGTAAACCTGGACAATGAGCTGCGCCAGGTATCCCATGGCAGCCGTGACTTCCCGGAAGGTCCAGCGGGGATAAAGGGGAATGAAAATATGCAGGCCGCTGGCGCCTGAAGTTTTGGGGTAACCAATGAGGTGGAATTCCTTTAAAGCCTGGTTGACCAGGAGGGCGATTTCCAGCACTTCAGCAAAGGTCGCCCCTGCCGCAGGATCGAGGTCCATGACGGCAAGATCCGGGTATTCCAGGCGGCCGGCACGGGAGAGCCAGGCATGGACCTCGATGCACCCCTGGTTGGCCAGCCAGGCCAGGGTTGCTTCGTTATTGCAGAGAATGTAATTGATGGTTTTATCGCTATCGGCGTGGTAGACGGGCAGGGTCGCTACCCACTCCGGGGCATAGGCAGGGCACTCTTTCTGGTAAAAAGCCTCCCCTGTAATGCCGTCCGGGTAGCGCTTCAGGACCAGGGGGCGGTCCCGCAGGTAAGGCAGGAGAACGGGGGCCATGTCGACATAATATTCGATGAGATCAAACTTGGTCAGCCCCTCCGGCCAGAAGACTTTGTCCAGGTTGGTCAACTGGAGCTGTTGCTTCGGCAATTGGGGCCGTATGTATGGCTGGCCCTGACCCATTTCTATCCGCAACCCCTTGTTATTTTTACCTTGCCATTAGTATCCCACCCCGGCTAAGGCCCATACGCTATTAACCCCCGTTAATAACGGAGCCAGGGGTTTCTAATATACCTCTGCCTGCAGGTCCACACCTTTTATTATTCCCTGGTTACCAGCAGCTGCTGCCGGGCCGGGGACCAGGTGACCCGGTACCCCAGGGCTTCGGCGACATAGCGGGCCGGGAGGAAAACCCGATCGTAACGGTTCAAGGGGGCTACATCCAGGGTTTCCCGGCGGCCGTCGCGTTCCATTTCCTCCCGGCCGGGATAAAACTTCAGGATATGGCCGGCGCTGTTCAAAGTCACCGTTTGGCTGGCGGGATCCCAGCCAATCCCCTCCTCGGGAACACCCAGAGCCAGGGCCAGATAGCGTAGGGGGACGTAGGTGCGGCCGTTTTCCAGCAGAGGTGCGACATCCATCTCTTGCACCTGGCCGTTGCTGCTGTAACTTTTTTGCCCCAGGGTAAAGATGGCCACCGGCAC
Organism: Moorella humiferrea; assembly: GCF_039233145.1. Classification (NCBI taxonomy): domain Bacteria; kingdom Bacillati; phylum Bacillota; class Clostridia; order Neomoorellales; family Neomoorellaceae; genus Neomoorella; species Neomoorella humiferrea. The sequence continues at coordinate 2,229,229 of NZ_CP136419.1, forward strand.
GGCGCTTCCATAAATAGTAAAGGCGCGACTCACTGCTTCCCGGCCCTGGCTGTCATAGGCCTTTACCACCAGGCTGCCTTCACCGGGCAGGCGATTGAAGTCAATGGTCAACTGGTAGGGCGGGCTGGTAGGGCTACCCAGAAGCTCGCCGTTTAAGTAATATTCCACCCTGCTGATGAAGGGGTCGTAAAGCTTGACGGCGGCCCCCAGGGTGACTGCCCCCCGGATGGCCATGTGGTCCTCGAGTTCCCGGTAGGTTCCAAGGGCCTTCTGGCCGATCTGTTCCAGGTAGTGGGGGCCGGCGATGGCCTCCCGGTAGGCGGTCAAAACCTCCGGGTTGTCATCCAGGCGATAATCGCTCACCTTCGCCTGGGTGTAGAGGGGGTCGCTTTCGTTGAGATCAAAGTAGACCACAGCCTTGACCCGCGGGTAGAGGAGGGGCAGGGTGCGGTAGAATTTACGAATGTTGAAGGCGGCCCAGCGGCTGACATCGGCCCGGCCGGGGCTCAACACCGTATGGGCAATGCCGAACTCGCCCACCATCAGGGGCTTGCTGCCGGCGAAAATGCGGTACCAGTAGTCCAGGCGTTGCAGGGGATCAAGTCCAGCTCCCGGCTGGTCGGCGCGGCCGCTCAGGTAGTAGTCGCTGTAGAAGTTGACGCCCACCCAGTCGACATACTCATCGCCGGGGTAATATTCCAGGGCCGTGGCTTTGACCCCCTCCGGCTGGACGATATCAAAGGGGTTCCAGACCATGGCCACGTTGGGGGCTTCCCGGCGCATTATGGTAGCCACCCGGCGAAACCAGGAGACGTAGGCAGCTGGGTCGCCATGCCAGGCGTTGGTGCCCTCCATGTTCATTTCCGAGGCGAAACGGAGAAAAACCGGGATTTTAACGGCGGCGAGCTCCCGGGCGATGGCTGTCAGGTCCTCCTCCCGCAGGCCCCCCAGGCCGCCGTTGGGCTCCAGAGCCAGGACCAGGCCCGCGCCGGGCACCTGCCGGGCTTTCTCCATTGTATCCCGGGGTAAAACAAAGTTGCCCGGCCCGTAGATGTGGCCGTAGCCTAAATAGAGGGCGTGCTGGCGACCGTAAAGGTCTTTGACCCGGTTGTAGTCGTTCCCGGCAGGCCCCCGCTCTTCGTAAAGGCCCAGGTAGGTGCCGGCAGCCGGCTCAAATTTAGCTAGGGTTATCCGCCCAGGGTCCGGCACCGGGATAAAGAGGCGTAGCATGGATTTCAGGCTCTCACCCCGGGCCGTATCCTCCCAGGCCCAGTCAGGTACTCCGGCCTGCTGGAAGAGGGCGGCCTCCTTCACGTAGGCCGCCCCTGCCTCGACCAGTTTACCCTGGCGGTCACAGAGGCGAAAAATCTTCTGCCAGGTCAGGCCGGCGTTAATCAGATCGCCACCGGCCTCAAAAGCAGCGACGGCGCTGCGGTAGAGGCTTTCAGCCGTGGCCGGGTCACCGGCCTCCAGCTCTCCGGCGCGCCGGTAGTCCTGCCAGGGGTCGGCCCAGGCGGCCGCCGTTGGAAATAGCAACAACAAAATAAGAATGATAACCATACGTGTTACCTTCATACCTGACAATCACCTGTTCCTTTAATTGATAATTCGTTCCTAATTTTAACACATGAGCAGGGAACAAAAAAGGTAATTTACCAGCCGGGTAAAACGGAAGCCTTGTAAACAACATCCGGGTATAGTAAGATGAAGCAAGAAAGTGACTGTGTTAACTTTGCCAATTTATCAACACCTATCTGCCGGGCGACGCCAGATAGAAAACTCCGGGAAGGTGCATCTATGCCGGCCTTAAAACTTATCCTCGTCTTTGCCCTGATGATGGTGCTCCTCTGGCAGCGTGCCCCGCTGGCACCGGTTATTTTCGGCAGCTCATGCCTCCTGGCCATCCTCTACCGTCTTCCCTTGAACGTCTTTGTGACTGCCTTCTGGCAGACCCTTGGAGACCCGTCTACCATCGAGCTGGAACTCGTCCTGGTCCTGATTATGCTTTTCGAAGGTTTGCTAAAAAAGGAAGGCTATCTGGCAAGGATGCTGGACGGTTTACTTAATCTTCTTCCCAGTCGCCGCCTCCTGGCGGCCACGCTGCCCGCCTTTATCGGCCTGATGCCTTCCATGGGCGGAGCATTATTTTCTGCGCCCCTGGTCGCCCAGGCGACGGCGGATACAACCCTCTCCCCCGAGGAAAAAAGCGTTATCAATTATTATTACCGTCATATCTGGGAGTACTGCCTTCCCCTTTACCCCAGCCTTCTAATCACCTCCCAGGTCTGCGAACTGCCCCTGACAAAATTAATTCAGGCCCTGGTTCCCTACGGCCTGCTGGTAGCCTTGCTGGGATGGCCTTATCTACGCCGTATCCCGGCTGAAAAAAAATGCCCCGGTAACGGCTCTTTCCCCCTCATTAAAGAAGTATTCCTTAACATCCTTCCTGTCCTGGTTGTGGTATTGATGGTCCTCTTCCTCCAGGTGCGGATTCTTATAGCCGTAGGGCTGGTCCTGGCTGTGCTCCTGGTGCGCCATCGCTATACCCCGCGTCATCTTTTATCCCTCTACCGGGATACCGTCCAGGTAAAAATCCTCCTCCTCGTACTGGGCATTTTTTTCTTTAAACAAACGATTTTGACAACCGGGGCCGTAGCCAGCCTTTCTTACTTCTTGGAGGGTCTGGCCGTTCCTGATTTTGTGGTTTTTGGCATATTCGCCCTGCTGGTGGGCCTAATTACCGGCACGGTTTCTTATTCCATGGGCATTATTTTCCCCGTAGTTATGGCTGCTACTGGCGGTCATATAAATATGCCCCTGGCGGTATTTGTTTTTATAGCCGGTTTTACGGGGGCCATGTTTACGCCCATGCACCTCTGCCTGTCCCTGACGGTCGATTTCTTCCGCGCCGACCTGCGGCAGGTCCTGCGGATGCTGGTGTTACCTGAAGCAGCCCTTATCGCCATCGCCGCTACTGTGTATATAATCACCGTTTAACCGGAACAAATACCTCCCCCTGGCGTCAATAATATAGAGAAAAACATTAGGGAGGTATTGTCCGTGCTCCAGCCTTTAAAACCCTTTAAACTCCTGTCCCTGGCGGTTTTCTTTTGTTTGCTGGCCGGGATCTTTACCGGTGCCGCCCCGGCCGGCGCCGAAGGCATCCATATTTCCGTGGACGGCCGGGAACTGGCCCTGGATGAGCCGCCCATAATCCGGGACGGCCATGTCCTGGCCCCCGTCCGGGCCCTGGGCGAAGCCCTCGGGACTACGGTAACCTGGAACGAAGGGACCGGGGAGGTCGTCATTGCCGGACCGCGAACGACCCTTAAGATGGTTGTCGGCAGCAGAAACGTATACAAAGATAAGGAACAATTATCCCTGACCGTACCTGTGGAGATACTAAATGGCCGCGTCCTGGCCCCGGTGCGCTTCCTGGCGGAAGCCCTGGGCGCCGAGATATCCTGGAATGCTATAACTATGACGGTAGCCATTACTACCCCCTTACCCCCGGTGGCGGAGCGGGTGTACGCCGCGCCTTTCCCGGCCAGGGTGGCCTTTACCAGTAATGGCATCCTTTATCTCCTGGAAGGCGGCCGGGCCGGAGCTGCCCCGGTGCAGGTAACGCGAGAAGGCAGCGTGGCGACGATCCTGGGCTGGTCCTACGACGGCAGGTGGCTGGCCTTCATGTTACGGGAAAAACAGGAAGAGGGCGCCGCCAAACCCTACCTCTGGGTGGTCGGGGCCGACGGGAGCAACGCCTTCCAGGTTGACCCGCGGCCGGTGCTGGCCGAGGCAGCGTGGTCACCGGCCGCCAATATCCTGGCTTATACCACCCAGGGTCCCGGCGGAGGCTATGCTCCGGATATGAACTTGAAGCTGGCCGCCATCCAAGACGACGCCAGTGCCCGGATTACGACTCTGCTACCGGACGGAAGCGAAACGGTGGAAGACTTTGCCTGGGCGCCGGACGGCAAGAGCCTGGCCATATCCCTGCCGCGCACTGAAAATCATCCCCTGCGTATCGACCGCCTGACCTTAGCGGGCGAGCGCCATAATTTGCTTACCCTGGGTGAGGCTGGGACAGCGGTGGATGAGATCTATTTCAGCTATGCCATAGGGTTAAAGTGGTCCCCCAACGGCCGCTACCTGGCCTACTACCTGCACTACAACGCGGCTTCCCTCTCCACTGACGGGGTGCCCCTCCAGGTACTGGACTTAGATAATCCCGGCCGCTCTCTTAACCTGGGTATCTGCCTGCCCTACCGCCAGTGGCTAGCCTGGTCCCCGGACGGCAACAGACTCGCTTTTATCCAGGGCAGCGGCCGGGAAGCGACGGCCAACAAGCGCCTGTGTGTTGTCAACCTGCCGGAGGGCAACATCGATTTTTACGACCAGCCCGGCCGGGTGGATAGCCAGCCCCTATGGCTGCCTGCCCCGGACGATGGCGTCCTCTTCTGCCGTGGCCTGGAAACGACAGCCTGGGAAGGCAAACAACTATCCGGGGTGCTGGTAAGCGATCACCGCATCTGGCTAGCAACGGGCGACGGCCAGGCCCGGCCCCTGACAGTCGGTACACCCGATAACGCCGACTACTACCCCTCCATCTCCCCGGATGGGCAGGACCTTTATTTCCTGCGCCTGGACCCATCTCAAGGCGGCTCTCTGTACCGGCAGCCCTTGGACGGCGGACCGGCGATAGAGCTGGTGCGAAACTTAGGCGGCACGGCCGGCTACTACGGCAATTACTACCCGGCCTGGATAAGCATCTATCACCTGGATAAAAAAATTAAGGCCACCGGTAAGCTGGTGGTCAGCAACGTTGAAGGTCGTCACTTTGAACTGGAAACCGGCACTGACCGCCTGGTGCTTTTACCAGAGGAAGGCTCCACGGGCGTGGCTAAAGACCTGGAAAAATACGCCGGTCAGGTGGTGATGGTTATCGGCACCCTCACCAACGAGTCTAATATTTACATGCGGGGGGCCATCATGCGGGTAAACTCCGTCATGCCGGTACAATCCCCCACCCCGGCGAATAACAACGAGGAAAACCTCGTTGCCGGTATCGACTCCTTCACTATCGCTCCACCCGACCTGGTAATCAAGGGAAAACAACTGGCCCAGGTGGAAATCTGGGCCATACCCACCGGGACGGGGATAACCGAAAAGGATTATACCCTCCTCGGCCAGGCTACCCAGCAAGCTGCTACCGGCGGCGAGGAGATCTGGACCTTCCCCATCCCCCGGACAACTATCCTGGCCACTGAAATTTTTGCTATCGGTTATGACGAACAGGGACGTAAGGCCGGCAGGATTTCCTTGCCTGTCACAGGCGTAACCGCTCTCAATGAAGCTCTGGGAACAATAGGTAATTAAACCCTTATACCCGCCGGAGGCTACCGGCTAAAAACAATATGTTAACCGCTGGAAACTAAAAGCTATAGTTCCGGTTAACCGGGGCTATAGCTTTTAGCTTAAAAACCGGACTGTTTAAACCACACCAGTCTTTGAGGCCAGGGAGTTTTCTGTTGGTGGTTTGTTTAACCAAATTAAAGCCGGTGTTGCAAGGTGCAGTTTTGTTAGACGACAGGATCGGCACAGGGTAATATTATCCACGACTTGACAGGTGTAATCCATAAGGGTTATATTATGGTTAATTAGATATTCTTCTAAATATCCGGAAGGGTAAAGGTGAAAGGCGATGGGGTTAAATACCCTCTTTAAAGCCCTTAGCGACGGCACCCGCCGGGAAATCCTTCGCCGGCTGGCAAAGGGAGATATGGCCGCCGGGGAGATTGCCGCAGCCTTCGACCTCTCCTGGCCGACTATCTCCCACCACCTCAGTGTCCTCAAGGATGCGGGGCTGGTGCAAGACGAAAAGAAGGGCCAGTACGTCATCTATTCCCTGAACACCACCGTTTTTCAGGATATTGCGGGATGGCTGTTAGACTTGTTGGAGACAATAAGGGAGCGGCAACCTGCTGAAAAAGGGGGTACAGAAAAAAATGGAAAATAGGTATCGCGTTACCAGAAAAATGTTGGCCCGCGACTGGCCCGCCCTGCTAATTCTGGCGGCGATGCTGTTTGCCGGCCTCCTGCTTTATCCCCGCCTGCCGGACCTGGTCCCGGCCCACTGGAACTTCCGGGGCGAGGTTGATAATTACTTCAACCGCTTCTGGGGCGCCTTCGCCCTGCCCCTGATGACCGGCGGTATTTACCTGCTCCTGCTTTTGGTCCCTTACCTGGATCCCAGGCGAGAAAACTACTCCCGCTTCGACCGGGCCTACCAGATGGTACGACTGGGACTGGTCCTCTTTATGGGAATAATTTATGCTACCACCCTGGTGGTGGCCCTGGGCGGCCCGGCCGACCTGGTGGCACGGGTCGTACCCCTGGCGGTAGGGCTGCTCTTTATCCTGATCGGCAACTATCTACCCCAGGCACGTCACAACTACTTCTTCGGCGTCCGTACCCCCTGGACCCTGGCCAATGAGGAAGTCTGGCGGCGTACCCACCGCTTTTCCGGTTATGCTTTTATCCTGGGGGGGATCGCCTTTATCATCGCAGCCTTCCTACCGCCGCCGTTCAACTTTATACTGGCCATGGTCTGCATCCTTATAACTGTTAGTAGCACCATAGTTTATTCTTATCTAGCTTTCCGCAGGGTTTCGCGGTAATACAATTACACATTTAGCGGTAAGGTAGACTTTCCGGTTTTAAATAAAGATGGGATATAAAACTTCGATATGCATGACAGCAGGCCCGGTAAAAATGCCGGGCCTGCTTATTAAATCCGGAAACTCGTTATATTATTTTACATAATTAACGGTGTTTTCTTTTACCTTTTCCACAGCAAATTTCTCTCCTGCTTTGTAGCCTACAACTACAGCGCACATGATTTCGTAACCTTCGGGAATGCCCGCTCTGGCGGCAAGTCCCTTATCGGCTTTGAAGGCAAGGGTTGGGGTAATCAGGTAGCATGAACCCAATCCCAGAGCTGTTGCGGCGATGATCATGCAGGTGGCAGCGCAAGAAGCGGTGGCAAGACTATAAGGCCCTTGCGGGGCAGAAAGAAGGAACAGGGTAGGGGCGCCGTAGAGAGGGTCATATCCCGGTAATGCGGCGCGGCTCATTAAAAACTCATTGCCTGAGTTCTTCATGGCTTCCAAGGCGGTATTTGAAATGTACTGCAACAGCTCCCTGTTCTGCACCACCGTAATATGATAGGGACCGGCGCTGGGAGCATTTTGACCGGCAGCTATGATGGCCGCTACAGCCTCATCAGAAATCTGGTCTTTCTTGTAGTCCCGTACACTTTTCCTTTTGGCAATGGCTTCCAGGGCATCCATAGTCAACACTCCTCAATAATTACAGCTGATTATCCTGCTTCCATCTAGCTTAAAGTATGTTATCTCCCGGCAGGTCGTATGTTAAAAGCGTCTCCGAGGCTTCATCAGCCATAACTACCAGACCTCCCTCCGGGTCGGCGATCAGGCTGTTACCCAGGCTCACCATGCCGATGTGGCTGCCCACGGCGTTCGCCAGGAGAACGTAACAGCGGTTCTCCACCGCCCTGGCGATAGGCAGGGCGCGGTTTTTGGGCTGCTTCCAGCGGGCCTCGCCTGGTTGGTAGTAGTGGGCGGAAAGGATGAACAGGGCCCGGGCCCCTTCCGCCGCGATCTGCCGGGCCAGTTCGGGGTAATTCTGGTCGCGGCAGATGATAACCCCGAACCGGCATCCTTTATAGCTAAAGACCAGGTGCCCGGTGCCCGGGGTAAAATAGCGGGCCTCGGTGTCCGTCAGGTAGATCTTGCGGTAGTTATGGACGCTGCCGTCGGGCAGGAACACCGAAGCGGTATTGAACAATCGTTCGCCTGCGAACTCGGCCCGGCCGACAATCAAACCCACACCCAGATCGGCTGCTGCCCGTGCAATTCTGTCCAGGCTACCCTTCAGTTCCTCTTTAAAACTGGGCCGACCCAGGACGGCCGGGTTATATCCCGTCAGGCTCATTTCTGGAAAAGCCAGCAGTTCTACACCCCTCTCGGCTGCTTCCGCGGCCAGGCGTAAGATTGCCGCCTCATTGACGGCCAGGCTGTCGGCGATAAACATCTGGGCCGCGCCTACACGCAAAGTCATCACCCCCTGGTATTTATGGGGCTTCCCTCTTGCGGATACTACTCTACATCAGCAGGTTGCCATAAGGTTATTTCTTTTACCCCGGCAAATGCCCGGTCATTGGAGGCCAGATTCCAGCACTTATACTCCTGACAGGCTGCCAGGAGGATAGAATCATTGGTCATTAGGCCGTATTGCTGTTGCCAGGTCAACGCCTGGTAGCATAAGTCCTGGGTAAGGGGTACAATGTTGATATTCATGGCGGGAATTTTTTTTACCTGCTCAGCGTAAGTCGCCAGGCTTGTAATTATTTCCGGTTTACCCTTCAGCTTTTTGGCTATATTCCCCGGGGTAACCAGCCCTCTGGTTACTGCTTCCAGCATCATTAAACGATGCATGGTTTCCAGCAGGATATTCGTTGTCGTAAAACCCACGATTTCTTCTCTTTCACAGCGCTCCAGGAAAGAACTGCATTCCTCTGATACCCCACTGAAGTGATAAATAAAAATGTTGGCATCAACGAAAATCTGGCTGCCGGCGGGCAACTCGTCAAACCTCAAAAAAGTCTTCCTCCTCCAGGATCTTTTTTACCACTTCAAGCCGGGATGGTATACTTCCTCTCGTCGTCTTAACGATAGAAGTTTCTCCGTCTCCTGTTCCTTTTTTACCGTAAAGGTATTGCTCCAACGCTTCCTCAATTATATCATTGAGATGTTTTCTTTCATTTTTTGCTACCAGTTTAGCCCTGTGAAGAAGCCGGGGATTAATGGCCGTACCCACTTTTTGTCGCATATGATTCACCCCGTTTAAATTATAAAATCCTGGCAACCAGCATGTCAAGATTACGTCTAGATAACATCGAAAACCGGCAACAAATCTTCCGGGGGCAGGCGCGGGATGCTGCCGGCCAGATGCGAGGCACCCGGCTTACTGCTGGCCGGTAACGCCGGCAGGGGCAAAAAGGGTACAGAAAAAGGCCACGTCCTTCCGGATACGTGGCCCCCATGGTCCTTTAAGCTGCCGCCTGCGGAAGCTTGAAAATTCTAGTACCGCCCTAGTCAGGGCCTCACTCTTATATCTGCTGACTCCCGGACAGCTTTGCTTCCGGTTCTGATGGTGTCAATGATATTTCCGGTGCCGCCAGGGCCTCGGCAGGCACCTGGATCTTTACGCCGCTGTTATACCGGTAATCCGTAACCTTCATGTTGATGGTCATGGTTTCCAGGGGCACGGTTTCTCCCTGGAATTTATTCGCAAAAGCGACTAGGCCGGTCATTTCCGAGGCATAAGTAAGGTTGTCTTCCACGCCGACGGCTTCCTCACCCCAGAAGGAAATGGACTTCAAGACGCCGCCGGCCTGGTTCAGGGCTTGCTCCATCTCCGGGGTCAACCCACCGGGCAGGGCCTGCATCAGGGCCTGCCAGTCGTCAATCCGCCCGTAGTAGGCGATACGGTGAACCTTATGCCCGTTCTCTATACCCTCGCCCAGGTAGCGGAAGTGGAAACTGTCCTTTAGCCCCGGCGGTAACCCCGCCGCGTTCCTGCTCTGTTCTACCAGGGCTTCCAGGTCCGGCAGGGCGTTTTTGGGTAGTTTCATCCACTGGGGTTCCGCCATGCCCGAGGCCTCCACCCTCTGGTACATAGTCCCGTCCACCAGGTATTGTTCCATGGTCATCTGCATCTTACCGCCCGGAGGCAGGTCTTTACCCGCTGTTTTCTCAGCCGGCAGGTTAAGGGTCATGTCTACCTTCTGGTGCAGGTTCAAGGGATAGCTAAACTCGCTCATGATATTGCCCTGCATGGATACTGCTGGCACTTCCCCGGCAACCCCGGGCCGCAAGCGCGCGCTTATAGCCATGCTGCCGGCGAATTTCAGGTCTTTGACCTTAGCCTGGGCCTGCTTGGCGGCCTGGACAATCTTTTCCGCCTCCGGGTCGCTGCCAAAAACCATGGCCAGGAAAGCAACGCCTTCATCCACGGTCAGGATCGCGGCCGCGTCCTGGCCGGGCTGCAGCAGGCCGACTCGTACCAGCCAGGCATAGGGGGTGTAACCCCAGCTCTCCCGTCCTAGGGACCCCTTTACATCCGGCGCGGCGACACCATCCGGCAAACCAAGGACCCGGGAGGCCATCACCGCCGCTTCCAGCAGGCTGACCGGCCGGTCGGTGTGCAGGCCGCCGTCGGGGTAGCCCCTGATGACACCTTTTTCCTTCAAAGCCATTACTGCCGAGCTGTACCAGGCATCCCCCCGGGTGCCAGCAGTGTCGGCCGTAACCTGCATCCCCGCCGCCCGGGCCAGGAGGGCGGCAAACTCACCCCGGGTCAGGGTCTTCCCCGGCGCTGTAGCCTGGGGAAATACCTGGCGAAGTTCATCGGCGGTGATCGCACCTGCCACAGCCGCCGGCGCCAGGGCCAGGATCAGGCCCACGGCAAGTATCAACACCTGAAACCACTTTTTCATACTTTTCTCTTCTCCCCTTTCGCTGTTCTTCCCCCTGTACCTCTCTTATTTTTTAGTAATTCTCTACCCTGCCAGATTTCTCCTGCCGGCCCGAGAAATTTATAGCAGGTAATCCTATCCTACATCCTTCCGGGTGAACACCCATGCGGCCAGCAACCCGAAGGCCAGGTAGCAGATCAGGGATGCCAGCAGCAATCCCATGAGGTAATACCAGGAATCTACACTTATACGATCCACCACCCACCTGATGACCGGGCGGAAAAAGGAGGGGAACGCCAGGGGTAAAAAGCCCAGAAGGGGCAAGAGCATTACATAAGAAGCGCGTCTATAATCCCAGGTAAAAAAGGCCAGGAAAAACAATCCTTCCAGAACCAGCACCAGGGCCAGGGGGAAAGCCAGGGATATGAATTGGAAGCTGCTCCCGCCCTGAGGCGCAAACCAGCCCAGCCAGTGCGCCAGGCCGCCCGCAGCGATCCCTATGAACCAGCCGCCTATGGTTAGCAACAGGCCGCCGGCAAATTTGCTGGCCACAATGGCGCCGGGGCTTACAGGCAAGGAGCGTAGCAAGCCCAGGCCCCCGTCTACTTCCTCCTGATAACATATACGGCCGCTAAAAACGTAGGGTAAAACGATGCTCCAGGTAGCAATGAAGGCGCTCCCCATTTCCATCCGGCTAAAAAACAGGATCATGGCCGCAACCATCAAGGCATAGGTCAAGATACTCGAGCGCAAAACCCTCAGGTCTTTGGCTATAAGTGTCCACATGATTTTCTCCCCCTGGAATTTAATTTTGGCGAGAAAATAGCTTTCACTTTATGGCCCTCTTCAACTTCAGTTGCGGCCGGTTTTTTCCTGCCTTACGGCCGCCAGGAGCAGGTCTTCCAGCTTTAAGGGACTCGCCTCCAGGTACCGGGCCGCCTCCGGGCGTTGCTGCAGCAGGTGGCGGTAACTGCCCGTTACCCCCAGGCAACGGCCGCCTTCCTGCTGCCAGGTTTTCAGCCAGGGCTTCACTTCCTCCAGGCGGGAAGCAGGGAAGGCCAACCTCTTCCAGTCGGCCAGGAGGTCGTCCTTCTCCTGGCACAGGAGCAATCTGCCCTCGTTTAAAACCACCACATAATCAGCCACCTTCTCCACGTCTTCCATGAGATGGGTGGAGAAAAAGATAGCCCGTTCTTCGTCCTGGATGAAGGCCAGCATCTCCTGGAGGACGTCGTGCCTAGCCACAGGGTCCAGGCCGGCCATAGGCTCATCCAGGATGAGCAGGCGGGGCCGGTGGGCCAGGGCCAGGGCCAGGGAGAGTTTGGCCCGGGTCCCCTTGGAAAGTTCTTTAATCTTCCTGTCGCGGGGCACATTAAACTTTTCCAGGAGCCGGCGGCACAGCCCATCGTCCCAGCGACGGTAAAGGCGGGCGTAAAAGCCGGCCGTCCATGCCACGGTCATGTCCTGGTAATAGGGGTGGGTTTCGGCAACGTAACCCACCACCTGGCGAATTTCCAGTTCGTCCCGGCGGGAATCCAGGCCATATACCCGGATTTCTCCGTCGTCGAGGTGGAAAAGGTTCAACAGGCATTTAATGGTGGTGCTTTTGCCGGCGCCGTTGGGACCGATGCAGCCCATGATATAACCGGCGGGCAGTTCCAGGGATAAGGGCCCCAGGGTAAAACCGGGGAAAGACTTTTTTAAGTTCTGTACTTGCAGGGCGGCAGTCATGGTTTGCCATTACCTCCTTGCAGGATACCGTCGAAAATGGCGCTGATTTCCTCATCCGTAAGCCCCAGCCTGCGGGCCTCCTCCAGGGCCCGGTTAAGCAATCCGGCCACTATTTTCCTGGCCGCCGCGCGGGCGGTTTCCCGGTCGACCCGGGCTACGAAGGTCCCCACCCCCTGGCGGGTGGTAAGCAAACCCTCCCGCTCCAGCTCCAGGTAGGCCCGCCGGGTGGTGATGACGCTGGTGGTTAGCTGCTGGGCCAGCTCGCGGATGGAAGGCAGGGGGTCCCCCGGGGAAAGCTCGCCGGTGAGAATCAGGCGGCGAATTTCGTTAATGATCTGCTGGTACATAGGCTCCGGGTTTTCCCCGGATACTTTGAGGAGCAAAGGCATCCCTCCCCTTTTACGCTTTCGGGTGACCCGTTCCCACCGCTGGCGGGATTGCCGGTCATAAGAAACTACTGTATATACTATCTATATACAGTATAGGCACAATCGAAGCCCCTGTCAAGGACCCGGCAAGGGAAATAAAAAGGGTGGCAGGTTTAATCCCTACCACCCTGCTCCCTCCGAGAGCCGTAACAGTCCTTCTGTACTACCCTTCACCGGTAACACCGCCTATAATGGCCGCCGTAATGGCCGGGTTTTGCCGCAATTTGTTCAGGTCACCTGGTTTACCGGCCACTACCAGGCCGTAGTAACGGATACCGTTCTGCTGCAGGTAAGCCGCAGTACGCTTGAGTGTAGCGGAGGAATAACTTGGCACCTCGCTCAAACGCCGGATCTCATCGATAAATTGGGCCTCGGTAAGCTGCCTTTCCCCGTTGAGCCATCCCCCCAGGGGGATACCTACCAGCCGGTTGGCCAGGTAGCTCCCTATGCCGGGGTCTTTCTGGCTGGCCGCAGCGATTTCCTCGTTGCTGTGGGCGGCAATCGCTCCCCAAAGGGGCTCTACGCCGGCGGGCAGCAGGGCCTCCATCTCCTGTTTGGTTAGCAGGCGGTCAAAGGAGAGGGCCATTTCTACTGTATCCCCTGGGGGGATGCTGTCCAGCCGGTCAAACTCCCGGGGCAGCTGCTCGTATTTTACTGCCGGGTGAAAGAACCTCAGTACCGGTACCATACCCGGCAGGAAGTAGTCCTTACCGCTGGCAGCCTTAACTACAGTATAGTCAGGGTCCCAGATTAATTCTCCACCCCAGATTTGGAACTCCACCGTGGCCGTGCCCACGTAAACAGGCCGATCTCCGACCATACGCACCAGGAGGTATTCCTTCTGCCGCCCCAGCCAGCCCTCGTCGCGCCACGGCCCGCCAATGGCCACGGTGTTCGGCGTGCTGTAGCGAACCAGCTCCGGGTAATAAAGCCCGATACGGTTGCCCTGCAGGTCGAGGAGGTACCGGGTACCAATATAAAAAAGGCTCAAAACTGTTACCAGTACCACCAGGCTGATCAGAACTGACCGCAGCGTGCTGCGCCACCGCACCCGACGGAGAAAACGGGCCTCCTCGAAAAATACTTCTTCTTTTTCCTTTCCTTCCTTTTTCATTTTCGCCCCTCCAGAATCCTGTTATATTCCGCTTTAAACCTTTGCCTGGCCCGGTAGAGCTTTACTTTTACCGTATTGGGTTTCATTTTCATATACGCCGCTATTTCTTCCCCCTTGAGCCCCATGTTATATTTTAGTACCAGAAGCATCCGTTCCGTTGGTTCCAGCCGGTTCAGAGCGGCCATAATCTCCTGCCGCCCTTCTTCCCGGAGGGCCCTTTCCTCCGGCCCCCCGGTTGCTTCATCCGGTTCTGCATCCGGGAGGTATAGCAAGGATACTCCCCTACCGGCTCGGCGCAGCCAGTCGATAAATTTGTGCCGGGCGACGGCGATGATCCAGGCCTGCAGTTTTCCCGGTTGCACCCCGTCCAGGTGCAGGCAGGCCGCCACCATAGTCTCCTGGGCCAGGTCTTCGGCGTCTTCGCGGGCCAGGCCCAGGCTAATCAGGTAGCGGTAAGCCAGCCGGTACAACTCCTGCCACAACGGCCACCTCCTCCTTTTTGTTTCTCTATAACAAAAGACGCCGGCCGGGGCAAAAAGGGTACAGGAAAAGGGCCACGTCCTTCCGGATACGTGGCCCCCTGGTCCTTCAGGCCAGCAACGGGCGATCCCGCGCCGGCTGGGGCTTGAATTGGATCTGTAACGTTTCTGGTATAATATCCTGTTATAATATCTTAATACCGCTCTGTCGTTAAGGCCTCACCCCTGCATCTGCTGGCTCCCGGATGGTTTTGTATTAGGTTGTGATGGTCACCAGGAACAGCTGCCTGGTCGGGGACCAGGTAACCCGGTATCCCAGGGCCTCGGCAACATAACGGGCCGGCAGGAACAGCTGCCCTTCCCGGCTCAGGGGAGCCCCTTCCAATTCAATCCGGTTGCCGCCACGCTCTTTTTTCGCTCCGCCGGCGTAAAACTTGTATCGAATTTACCCAAATTAACTCCTTGACAGAAACTAGCTCTCCCTGATATCCTAAAGGTAACAATTGAGGAACGAGTTGAGGGGAGTATTTAGTTTAGATGAGGAGAGACGAGACTGGCCGGAGTTTTAGGCAATAACAGCCTGGCGGTTTTCGTCAGGCTGATTTTTATTTATCCAGCCGTTTCGGGGGCAGCCCCGCCGGCAGTAATAATTCATCATCAAGGGGGAGTTATCAATGGAAGAGGTCAAAGTAACCCGGGTGGAAAAGCAGGGGCTGCAGGCCATGGACGTGGTCGTGGTGGCCGTCCTGCTGGCAGCAGGCGCGGTACTCAGGATGATCACCCCACCTTTCTTTGGCATTACCCCCAACGTAGTCATCGGTATGTATGTCCTGGCCATCATGCTCCTCAGGCCCCGCCTGCCCCAGGTGCTGGGGATCGGCCTGGTGGCAGCCGCCGTCTGCCAGCTGACCACCAAATCCTTGCTGCCCTACCTGAATTTTGCCAGCGAACCGGTAGGAGCTATTGTTACCGCCCTTTTACTCTACCTGCCCTTTGACAAAAACAGCTTCTTCAGGGTAGTGAAACCTCTGGTAGTCACCTTCCTGGGTACCTTTGCCAGCGGTTTTACGTACATTACTATCTTTAAAGCAATAACTCTCTTTGCTACTTTACCCAAAAATCCAGCTTACACTTATCTTCTCATGGTAGTTATTGTTACCGGCATCTTTAACGCCGTCCTGGCCCAGGTACTCTATTTCCCCTTAAAACAACTGCTGAAAAATGTTTAACCTGACGGAGCGCAGCAGCGCGGAGGCCGGTTCATGGACCCCATTATTAAAGTAGAGAATTTTACTTTTTACTATCCCGAAAGCCAGGTGCCAGCCCTGGACGGAATAAACTTGACCGTCCAAGAGGGAGAATTTTTAGGCCTGACCGGCCCTACCGGCGCCGGCAAGACCACCCTGGCCCTGGCCCTGAACGGCATCATCCCCAATTTTCAGGGAGGCCGTATGGGTGGCAGGGTAATGGTTGCCGGTTTAGACACGGCAAAAACCCCCTGCGCCCGGCTGGCCGGGGTTATCGGCAGCGTCTTCCAGGACCCGGAAGCCCAGCTGGTGGCGGAAGTAGTTGAGGATGAGCTGGCCTTCGGCCTGGAAAACCTGGCCGTCCCGCGGGAAGAAATGCGGCAGCGCATTAGCGCCGCCCTGGAAATGGTGGGCATCGCCAGCCTGCGCCACCGTAGTTTACGGGAATTATCCGGCGGCCAGAAGCAAAAGGTGGCCATTGCCGCTGCCGTGGCTTTAAGGCCCCGGGTGCTGGTGCTGGATGAACCTACTTCCGAACTCGACCCCCGGGGGACCTTGGAAATCGTGGCCCTCCTGCAGCGGCTCAACCGAGACTATGGTATAACCATCCTGTTGATTGAACAAAAAATTAGTGTCCTCGCCCCCCGGGTCCCCCGGCTGGTCTGTCTTAACAAGGGCCGCATCGTGGCCGATGCCAGCCCGCGACAAATCCTGGCCCAGGAGAAATTGACGACCGAACTGGGCCTGGAGGTACCCCCGGTGACAGCCCTGTTCCGGATGCTACGCCGGGCCGGCGTCTATCACGGCGACCTGCCCCTGGAGGTAGACGAAGGCCGGCGGGAACTGGGGCGCCTGCTGGGGCACCAGGCGTCCAGGACATAGCAACCTATATTTGGAGGCGCAAAAAAATGATCCGGGTTGAAAATGTAGAGTTTACTTACCCCAACGGTTTCCAAGCCCTCAGGGACCTGTCTTTTCATATCCGGTCCGGGGAATTCGTGGCCGTCATCGGCCAGAACGGCTCCGGGAAAACCACCCTCCTCAAGCTCCTGAACGGGCTTCTTAAACCCACAGCAGGCAGGATCCTCATCGGCGGCCTGGATACGGCACGGGCGCGGGTGGCTGAACTGGCCCGTAAAGTAGGTTTCCTTTTTCAAAACCCGGATCACCAGATCTTCCTGCCCACCGTCAGGGAAGAACTGGCCTTCGGTCCTAAGAATTTAGGTCTCAAAGGGGCGGCCCTGGCAGATAGGGTGGCGGAAGCGGCTGCCGCCGTAGGCCTCACTCCTTATCTTGACGTTAACCCCCGGCAGCTCAGCAAAGGCCAGCGCCAGCGGGTGGCCCTGGCCTCCGTCCTGGCCATGCAGCCGGAAGTCCTGGTCCTGGACGAACCCACCACCGGCCAGGATTACCGCGAAGCCCTGGAAATAATGAGGCTTGTCAAGAAGCTGCACCAGCAGGGCCACACTGTACTCCTCGTCAGCCACGATATGGAAATGGTGGCCCGCTTCGCCGGCCGGGCCCTGGTCCTGGGGGAAGGACGGTTGCTCCTGGATGGGCCCGTGGCGACAGTTTTTGCCCGGGAAGATATCCTGAACGCCGCCGGCCTCGTACCTCCCCAGGCCATTCAGCTCGCCCGGCCTTACCAGGAACAGGGACTCCTGCGCCCCGTCCTGACGGTAGAAGAATTGTATGCCGAAATTATCGCCGCTTTAAGGGGTGAGGTAGATGCCCGCCAGGTCCTTCCTGCATGAACTAAACCCCCTTACCAAAGTCGTCTGGTCCCTGGCCGTTATTACCCTGGCCTTTGTCTACCAGAACCCCCTGCCGCTCCTTGGCCTCTGGGCCTCGGTCCTGGCCGTCGCCCTGATTGGTAAAGTGTTGCGGGAAATCTTGCCCGCCATCCGGGGGCTGATCATCTTTGCCGCCATCTTTTTCCTCTTTCAGGTCTTTTTAATCGACGAGGGCCAGGTTGTTTTTACCCTGGTACCAGGCACCGGCATCGGCCGCATCACCGACGTGGGGCTCAAAGCCTGCACCATGCTCGCTTTAAGGATGCTGGCCATGACTTCCACGATTCCCGTTCTCCTGGCCACCACCCCGCCCAAGGATATGATTGTCGCCTTTGTGGAAAAACTCAAGGTGCCCTATACTTACGCCCTGATGCTGGTAACCTCTTTAAGGTTTATCCCTACCCTGCAGGAAGAATTGAGCCTGGTCATCCAAGCCCAGCGGGCCCGGGCCTACGACCTGGAAGGCCGCAATATTATCAAGCGCTTTCTGGCCCTCATCCCCCTGGCCATCCCTCTCCTCCTCATGTCCGTCCAGCGGGCCCGGACCATGGCTATCTCCATGGAAACCCGCGCTTTTGGCGCCGGCCCCCGTACCAGCCTGCACACCTCGACCTTCCAGTTACTGGATATAGGGGTAATCTCTTCGTGCCTGCTCCTGACAGTCGTTCTGGCGGTTGTATCGCTGCGTTAAGATTATCCACCCGGTAATGCATTAGCCCCGGTATCGTAACCGGGGCTAATGCGTTTTTTGGCAACAGGATATCGGGGATTCCTTGACTGGAGTTATTTTCAAGTATATACTTAAGATAAACTTAAGTTCTAACTAATACCTTCTTGGGGGGAAACGCATTGGAATTTGCCACCAGCAAGGAGCTACGTATTTATACCGGAAAGATATTAGAGAAGGTTAGGGCTGGGGAACGTTTTGCCATTACACATCGGGGTAAGCCTGTGGCATGGCTAATACCCTTTGAAAATGACACTCCCGAAGAATTTTCCCCTCTCCCCTATCATGAGGCGTGGGCAGATATTGAACGGGCCCTGGAAGCCAGCGAGCCATATTACCCTGACTGGCACGAAGCTCTCAAGGAAAGTAGGCGGCAAAAGTGATATTCGTAGATTCTGATGTATTACTAATCGACCTGCGCTATCGCCGTGACCCTAAGTATAAAGAAAACGCTGCTTTTTTAGCCGGGCTCAAGCATGGCAAGCAACAGGGTATTACATCGATCTTCAATGTTTTAGAGGTATGTGGTATCCTTTCCTATAACTTAAACGAGCAGCGGCTATTAAACCTTTATTGTCATTTGTCGACCCATTACAACCTGCAAATTTACCCGCCCTCAAAGGAGTACCTGCCGCGCCTAACAGTAAAAAGTATCCTGGCGATCATAAGCAAAAAGGCCAGCTTTGGCGATGCGCTAATTATCTATACGGTACGAAACATGGGTCCACTGGTATCGCACTATGTTAGCTGGAACGCCAGGCATTTCCTCCAGCAGTTGTCCATACCAGCTTTGACGCCAGCAGAGGCCCTGGAAGCTGGAATTCTGAAAAATGCTTACCCTGAATGAAAGAAGATTGCCCCGGCCGTATAACTATACCCTTTACGGTAAAGGTTAATTAAGGGGTGCCGTGCTTGGAAGAAAAGGACCTTATCCGTAGCCTCAACTGGTTCTACAGCCTGGAAATCGAGCAGGTAGACCTCTATAAGAGCCAGGCCCGGGCAGCAACGGACATTTACCTGCGGCAGGTATTGACCCGGATAGCGGCTATGGAACAGGAACACGTCATCAACCTGGAAGCGGAAATCAGCCGCCGCGGCGCCACCCCGACCCGCCTGGGAGCCATCATTGCTCCCCTCCTGGGGGTGGCAGCCGGGACCATCCTCAACTGGACCAATACCCGCACCCTCCTCTGGGCCAACATTACTTTAGAAGAAAAGGCCATGGCTGACTACAAACGGCTGATTCTCAAAGTTGCCGAAAAACCCCTTTTTAACCTCCTCTGGAGCCACCTCATTGATGAAGACCTGCATGCCGCCTGGTTCAGCAATAAGCTGAAAGAGCTGGACCGCCTGGCCCTGTATTAACAGGATGGTAATAGAAAAACTTGACAGGAAAAATAGGATGAGTTATTATTACTATAAACTATACCAAATGAATATACTTTAGATCGGATGTAGTTTTACATGCGCTTAAACCAGGCCACCGATTATGCCTTCCGCGCCGTCCTGTACCTGGCGAAACTGGAACCGGGCACCATCGCCGAAGCCCAGACGATTGCGTCCCGCGAAGATATCCCCATGCGCTTCTTGCTTAAAATCATGCGTTCCTTGGTCCAGGCCGGAATAGTGCAATCCTACCGCGGCGTCAGCGGCGGTTTTGCCCTGGCCCGGCCGGCCCGGGAAATTACCCTGCTGGATGTCGTCGAAGCAGTAGAAGGACCGGTTAGCGTTAACCGCTGCCTTCTGGACCCGGAGTACTGTAATAAACACGGCGCTCCTTGTTGCCCGGTACACCGGGCCCTGGGCGCAGTCCAGGACGCCCTGCGCCGGGAGTTGGAGCGTTACAACTTCGCCGAGCTAGCCGGGAAAAATTGAGTAAAGACTTGAAAGGAGGGATTATTTTCAAATAAACTATACTATTTGGGTATACTTTGATGTTTTTTGAGGGGAGGAGAAAAGTTATGGATGCACTCTTGCTGGCCAGGTGGCAGTTCGGGATTACCTCAGTTTACCACTTCCTCTTCGTTCCCCTGACCCTGGGACTATCAGTCCTGGTGGCCATCATGGAAACCATCTATGTCCGCACTGGTGATGAAACTTACAAGAACATGGCCCGCTTCTGGGGCAGGCTCTTCCTCATCAACTTTGCCATGGGCGTGGTGACCGGTATCGTCCAGGAGTTTCACTTCGGCATGAACTGGTCCGAGTACTCCCGCTTCGTCGGAGACATTTTCGGTGCCCCCCTGGCTGTGGAAGCCCTGGCCGCCTTTTTCCTGGAATCCACCTTTCTGGGCCTGTGGCTCTTTGGCTGGGATAAGCTGCCTAAAGCCCTTCACGCCGCCTGCATCTGGCTGGTGGCCTTCGGAACCAATCTTTCCGCCTTCTGGATCCTGGTGGCCAACTCCTTTATGCAGGAGCCGGTGGGCTATGTCTTGCGTAACGGCCGGGCCGAGATGACGGATTTCTTCGCCCTGCTGACCAACCCCCATGTCCTCTATCAATTCCCCCACACCGTCCTGGCCGGCTTTGTGACAGCCTCCTTTTTCGTCATGGGGATCAGTGCCTACCACCTCCTGCGGCAAAGCCAATTAGAGCCCTTCCGCCGTTCCTTCCGGCTGGCTTTGATAACGGGCGTCATCAGCAGCCTGCTGGTGGCGGCCGTCGGCCACTTCCAGGGCCAGTACCTGGTCAATGCCCAGCCCATGAAGATGGCAGCCGCCGAAGCCTTGTGGGAGAGTGCCGATCCGGCCCCCCTGGCCCTGGTGGCCCTGGTTGATACAAAAGACCAGACCAATACCTTCGAGATTAAGATTCCCGCCCTGGCCAGTTTTCTTGCCTATAACAGCTTCCAGGGCGAGGTTAAAGGCCTGAAGGATCTTCAGGCCGCAGCAGAGGCCAGCTACGGCCCCGGCAATTATATCCCGCCGGTCGCCCCGGTCTTCTGGAGCTTCCGCCTGATGGTCGTCGCCGGGCTGTGGTTAATTTTACTGTCCTTTTACAGCCTGTACCTGTGGCGGCGGAGACGCCTGGAAGAAAAACCCCTGGTCCTCAAGGCCCTCCTCTGGAGCATTCCCGTGCCCTATCTCGCCAACACCGCCGGCTGGTTGATGGCCGAGATCGGTCGCTATCCCTGGATTGTCTACGGGCTGCAGCGGGTCGAGGCGGCCGTCTCGCCCGGGGTATCCGCCGCCGCTATTTTGACAACCCTGGTGGCTTTTACCCTGCTGTACGGGGTCCTGGCGGTAGCCGACGTCTACCTCCTGGCTAAATACGCCCGGCAGGGTGTTGAGACAACTCCTGCCACCAGGATGTTAGATAATTCCAGGGAGGTATCCTTATGGATCTAACTGTCCTCTGGTTTATCCTGGTAGCCGTCCTTTTTGCCGGCTTCTTTTTCCTGGAAGGCTTTGACTACGGCGTCGGTATCCTGCTGCCCTTCCTGGGGAAAAGCGATGGGGAACGCCGCGCCATCATCAACAGCATCGGCCCCTTCTGGGACGGCAACGAGGTGTGGATGCTCACCGCCGGCGGGGCCATGTTTGCCGCCTTCCCCCACTGGTACGCCACCCTTTTCAGCGGCTTTTACCTGGCGTTATTCCTTATCCTCGTCGCCCTGATCGTGCGCGGGGTAGCCTTTGAATTCCGCAGCAAGGATGACCGCCCGGCCTGGCGTAACTTCTGGGACTGGATGCTTTTCCTGGGGAGCCTCTTGCCGGCCCTCCTCTGGGGCGTGGCCATGGCCAACCTGATCCGGGGCGTACCCATTGACGCCCGCATGCAGTATGCCGGTACCTTTTTCGATCTCCTTTCTCCCTACACCCTGCTGGGGGGCTTGACCTCTCTTCTCCTTTTCACCCTGCAGGGGGCACTTTTCCTGGCCCTCAAAACCGGGGATGAACTGCCGCAGCGCGCCCGGCAGGCGGGGCTAAAGATAGGTACCGGCGCTGTGGCGGCCCTCCTCCTGCTGCTAATTATGAGTTACCGGGAAACCGACATCTTTACCCGGATTGTACCCGGAATCGCCGCCTGGGGCGCCCTGGTGGCCCTTCTCCTGGCCTGGTGGTCGCTCAGCTCCCGGAGCTACGGCGGGGCTTTTATCTTGAACGGTCTGGCCATCCTCCTGGGCACTGCGGCTCTCTTTGGCGGCCTCTTTCCCCGGGTAATGGTTTCCAGCCTGAATCCCCGGTGGAGCCTGACCATTTACCAGGCCTCCTCCAGCCCCTATACCCTTAAAGTTATGACCATCGTCGCCCTCACCCTGGTACCGGTGGTCCTCCTTTACCAGGGCTGGACGTACTGGGTATTCCGCCAGCGGGTTAAGGCCAGAAACCTGGAATATTAGGAGTTGGAGGCCGGGGGCTTGCCGGAACTGGCTACTTCCCTTTTTGTTTCGAAAGTACGGCAAAAGGTGAATGGGGCTAGCCAGGAGTTTTCGAATACGCACCAGAAAGGGTTAGAGCAAGGAAGGTCCTGCGGAGAGAGGGGAAGGTAATTTGCTGCTGGAAAGGAACCTCCTGGGCGAAGCACGCCGGGTGCGCTGGCACCTGGCCGTGACCATCGGCCTGGGCCTGGCGGCCGGCTTGCTGGCCATCCTGCAGGCCGGTTACCTGGCCCGGGTGGTGAACGGGGTCTTCCTGGAAGGGCAGGATCTGCGGGGTGTCTGGCACTGGCTCATGGCCCTCCTGGGCATCATTTTCCTCCGGGCGGGCCTGGCCTGGGGTGTAGAAGTGGCGGCCCACCGGGCCGCGGCCCGGATCAAATATGACCTGCGCCGGCGCCTGGTGGGCCACCTCCTGGCCGTAGGTCCGTTACCTTTGAAGGATGAGCATACCGGGGAGCTGGTCAATGTCCTGGTGGAAGGAATTGAGGACCTAGAGGCTTATTTTGCCCGCTATTTGCCCCAACTGGCCCTGGCGGCCCTGGTGCCCCTGATGGTCCTAGGTTTCGTCTTCCCCCTGGACCTGTTTTCCGGCCTGCTCCTCCTTTTTACCGCTCCCCTGCTTCCCCTGTTCATGTTCCTTATCGGCAACCGGGCAGAAGCCCTCACTCAACAGCAGTGGCAAACTCTGAGCAGCCTGAGCGGCCATTTCCTGGATGTGCTGCAGGGCCTTACCACCCTGAAAATATTCGGCCGCAGCAAGGAGCAAGCTGAAGTCCTGGCCCGCCTCAGCGACCGTTTCCGATCCACCACCCTGGGAGTGCTGCGGGTGGCCTTTCTCTCGGCCCTGGTGCTGGAACTTGTAGCTACCATCAGCACCGCCCTGGTGGCCGTCACCGTGGGACTGCGCCTGGTTTATGCCCAAATACCCTTTAATGAGGCCCTTTTCCTCTTGCTGCTGGCCCCGGAATTCTACCTGCCCCTGCGCCTCCTGGGCAGCCAGTTTCATGCCGGCCTGGCCGGCGTCAGCGCCGCCCGGCGGATCTTCGCCGTTCTGGATATGGCAGGCCCTTGCACTACCCCGGCCCCGGCAGTAGCGGACGTGAGGGTCAAATCCCTGCCTCGAGGCGCGGAAACAGGAAATCTCCCGCCGGGCAGGGAAAGCCGCGTACGGCAGCCGGGGCTGCATATTGTCCTGGCAGGGGTTCATTATACTTACCCGGATAGGGAGCGGCCGGCCCTGGAAGAGGTCTCCCTGGAACTCCGGCCGGGGGAAAAGGTGGCCCTGGTTGGTCCCAGCGGCGGGGGGAAAAGCACCATCGCCCACCTGCTCCTGCGTTTCCTGGAGCCCGATCGGGGGCTGATTACCGTCAACGGCTTTCCTTTAAACAGGATCCCCCTGGAGGAATGGCGCCGGCAGGTGGCTCTGGTTCCCCAGCATCCCTACCTTTTCAGCGGTACTATAGCCGACAATATCCTCCTGGGACGTCCGGAAGCCTCGCGGGAGGAAGTGGTGGCCGCGGCCCGCCTCGCCGGGGCCCATGAGTTCATTGCCGCCCTGCCCCGGGGTTATGATACGCCCATCGGTGAGCGGGGGCTGCGCTTGAGCGGCGGCCAGGCGCGGCGCCTGGCCATTGCCCGGGCCATTTTGAAGGACGCCCCCTTACTGATCCTGGACGAAGCTACGGCCAACCTGGATCCAGCCACTGACCGGCTAATCCAGGCGTCCCTGGAGCGCCTGATGGAAAACCGCACGGTGCTGATTATCGCCCACCGCCTCAGCACCGTCTACCGGGCGGACCGCATCGTGGTCCTGGCCTCCGGCCGGGTGGTGGAGGCAGGACGGCACGAGGAATTAATGGCGCGGCAGGGTGCCTATTACCGCCTGGTCACAGCCTTTCATTGCGCAGCCGGAAGGGTGAAGGTTAGCTCAGCGCCCGCTAACTCGCTCCATTCCGGAAGCCTCACCGGAGCGGTGGACTATACCTTCGGGCATGACCGGCGTAAATCCGTTAGCATGGCCGCCCGCTCCGCACGCTCTCTCAATATGCCGTACTTTTCATGCCGCCAAAAACATCACCAGCCTAAAGGCACGCCTGCCCCTGGCCCCCAGAACTGCACCGCCCTGTACCGGCAGTTACCCCCTACCTATTTTAAGGGGAGAACTACCACCAGCACTTGCATCCGTCTCCTGGGTTTGCTTGCACCCTCTTGGGCCGCTATACTGGGAGCCACCCTGCTTGGATTTTTTACCATAGCCAGCAACGTCGGCCTCATGGCCACCGCGGCCTTTCTCATTGCCAGCGCCGCCCTCCACCCGCCGGTTTCAGACCTCATGCTCCCCATCGTCGGGGTGCGCTTTTTTGGTATCTCCCGGGCCGCCAGCCGTTACCTGGAACGTTATGTAAACCATAGCGTCACCCTGCACATCCTCAGCCAGCTGCAGGTTTCCTTTTACCGGGCCCTTGAGCCCCTGGTCCCGGACCGGCTGCCGGACCACCACAGTGGCGACCTGTTGAGCCGGGTCGTGGCCGATGTGGCTACCCTGGAAAACTTTTATCTCCGCGTCCTGGCCCCGCCCCTGGTAGCCCTGCTGGTCATGGTGGCCGTTTTCGTTTTCCTGGCCAATTTTGCCATCAAACCGGCCCTGGCCTGGCTGTTATTTTTTCTGGGGGCCGGCATCATCGCACCCCTGGGCCTCAAGGCTGCCGGCCGGCGGGCGACCCGGCAGCAGGGAGAAATACGAGCGGCCCTTAACGCCTCCCTGGTGGATACCGTCCAGGGCATGCCTGAAATCCTGGCCTGCGGATACGCCAGACAGCAGCAGGAACGCATCGCCGCCTTGAGCCGGGAACTACTGGTTCTCCAGGGCCGCGAGGCGGGAGTGGCCGGCCTAGCGGCCGCCGTGTCAGGCCTGGCCATGAACCTGGCCCTGTGGTCGGTCCTGGTGCTGGCCATCCCCCTGGTGGCCAGCGGACAACTGGACGGCGTTTACCTGGCCATGCTGGCCCTTGGAGCGGCTGGCAGCTTTGAGGCCGTCCTGCCCCTGGCCATGATACCCCAGCGCCTGGAAGCAAGTCTGGCTGCAGCCCGGCGGCTCTTTGCCCTTATCGATACCCGGCCTGCCGTCCAGGACCCGCCCGGCCCGCCGCCACAGCCGGCAAACTACCACCTGGAGGTAAAAGGACTGCGCTTTCGCTACGCCCCGGAAGAACCCTGGGTCCTGGACGGCCTCGACTTTACCGTGCCCGAAGGGGGCCGGGTGGCTATCGTCGGTCCCAGCGGGGCCGGGAAAAGCACATTAGTAAACCTGCTCCTGCGCTTCTGGGATTACGAGGAAGGATCTATCCGCCTGGGTGGGTATGAACTCAAGGCCTATCCCCCGGAAGAGTTGCGCCGCCTGATAGCTGTAGTTTCCCAGCAAACCCATCTCTTCCATGCCACCATTGCCGAAAACCTCCTACTGGCCAGGCCTGGTGCCAGTCGGGAGGAGATCCGGCAGGCCGCACGGAAGGCCAGGCTGGACGAATTTATCCAGAGCCTGCCCGGGGGATATGAAACCTGTATCGGTGCAGAGGGATTGAAACTCTCCGGGGGCCAGCGCCAGCGTCTGGCCATCGCCCGCGCCCTTTTGAAAAATGCTCCCATCCTGATACTTGATGAGGCCACATCGGGCCTGGACCCGGTGACTGAGGGGGAAGTAAGGCAGGCTATCTACCGTTTAATGGCCAGCCGGACCACCCTGGTCATAACCCACCGCCTGGCGGGCCTGGAGGCCATGGATGAGATCCTGGTCCTGGATAAAGGGCGGATCGTCCAGCGGGGACGGCATGAGGAACTTCTCCGGCAAGAAGGGCTTTACCGCCGGATGTGGGAGCTGCAGCACGAAGTATTACCTTAGAATCAGGCCTATGTCGCTTTTGAGACCCATTATTACTCTGGGGAATATTCCCTTAAAATCTTGACCAGTTCCCTGCCGGCCCGCTCCAGGTCATCATTAATAATCACGTGCCGGTACTTACCAGCATAACTCATTTCCATAGCCACCCGCTCCAATCTCTTGGCAATGACCCCGGCGTCCTTTTCCCTCCCGGCCAGCCGCTGGCGCAGTTCTTCCATATTTGGCGGGGCAATAAAAATCGGGACGACATTTTCAGGGAAGCGCTCCATGACCTCAACGCATCCCAGGACATCCATGTCGGTAATAATGTCATAGCCGTTCTCCAGGGCATATAAAATTGTCGGCAAATGGGTACCGTAGTAGTCCCCGGAATGAATCTGCTTCCATTCCAGGAAGGCTCCTTGAGCGATCATTGCTTCAAAATCAGCTTTACTGACAAAAAAATACGGGAAGCCCTGGGCTTCCCCCGGTCGCATAGGGCGGGTGGTTATTGAGGGCAGGTAGTAAATACCCCGGACCCGCTCCAGGGCATAGTTCAACAGGGTATTCTTCCCCACCCCGGAAGGCCCGGAAACCACGAAAAAGAAACCCTGTCGATTTTTTCGATCTTTAACTTGAAAGTCAACGATCAATTTGCGAGAAAGAATCATAAGGCATAATTCCCCACAGGAAATACTAATTTTGTTTACATTTTACCACACAGCCTCAGGCAAGGCAATGCGGCCTTTACCGTTGCCGGCGGCTAAAATCTCGTACTGCCTGGACCACGGCTTTCAAGTTCTGGTTCGGCGTCCGCAAAGGTACAGCGCACTCCGGCGCTACCAGCCTGATGCCCGCCTTAAGCAGCCTTTCTACTTCGACCTTGACCTCCGCTACCCTGCCGTTCAGTAGGGTCTGAGGGTTATTGATGCCTCCTACCAAGGTCAGGCGGCCATTGGCCAGGATAAGGAGCTCGGCCGGCGGGTTGCGGGAATCAAAATGAAAGGCCGTAAAACCCGTCTGAGTAAAGTAGCCCAACCGGTCGGTAACCCGGCCGCATGTATGGAGAATAACCGGGACATCCGCGGGCAATGCCTTAACGGCCCGTTGGTGCAAAGGCAGGAGAAACTCGCGATAGGCGGTAGCACTAACTAGGTCGCCCGTAGCATGGTCGGCCCAGGTTAGGACATCAGCACCGGCCTCCACCTCTGCCGCCGCCAGCAGCAAAGGAACGGCCACCAGCCGCCCCAGCAGATCCCGTACAGCCTCCGGTTCTAGGACCAGTCCCAGAAGGAAATTCTGTACCCCGCACAAGTGGTAGGCCAGGGTCCAGGGGCCAATAACCTTGCCCACCACGGCTACGCGGTGACCGTAACGCTTTTTCAGCAGGCTGATAGCCGTGAGAAGAGCTTTAATCGGCTGCCGGTCCAGGAAATTCGGGGGTAGTCGCCACTCCTCCCATTTCTGCAGGGGATTTTTTTTAATAGCCGGCATGGCGTCCACCGGGTTCCAGTCCACCGTACAGCCCAGGGTCGCTGCTTCCAGCAGGATACTGAAATAGGGTGCGACGGTATCAAATCCCAGTATTTCGTGGCCGGTTGCCGCCAGGGCGGCCATTTTATAGGGATCGGTATGGGCTTCGGGGAAAAAGACGCCGGTGGCAGTCATGCTTTCCACCGTAGCTACCGAGGTGGGTGTAATTAAAGGTAGACGGTCGACATCTCTGCCCCTGAGAGCTGCTAATACCCGCTCACAGCCGGCCATTTGCTCCCTGGCTGCCATGAACCCATACCCCTTTTCTAAATCTCAATCTTCATGCTGGTGGAGCCGGCCCAGGCGCCGGTAAACGGCCAGCATCTTTAGCCAGAAAATGGCGCGAAAACCTGTGGCCGGGTCCAACCCAGTCAGTTGCTTAATGCGCTCCAGGCGGTTGGTGACGGTATTGCGGTGCAAGTGTAATTGCTCGGCCGTTTGCTTAATATTCATATTGTTATCTATAAAGGCTTCGACAGTCTCCAGTAACTGGATCCCTTCCTCGCCTGCTGCCTCAACCTTCTGAAGGAGGGGTTCCAGGTATCTGCTGGTCAGGCGGCCCGGCAGGGCACAGGCCAGAGCTTCAAAGAGGATGGTGTCGGCATCAATGAAGCCGTTGCTTTTACCGCACGCAGACCCCAGGGAAATTAACTCTACCGCTTCCTGGTAAGATCTCCTTAAACCGGCAACCTCCTTGACAATACTCCCGTAGGCCACCTGAACGGAGAAAAGATGATTCCCACTGACCAGGTCATATAGATGCTTCCCTATAACATCCAGGGCCTGATAAAGGCGGGGTAGATTATCAGTATCTAAAAAGGCCTTACAAATCACCAGGTAATCTTCACTATAAAAGGCCACCAGGTCTTGGGCGGTTATATAAAGATCCCCTTTTACATGTTCCAGGATTTCACTTTTTAGCTGTTCGCGGGTAACGTCATAACCCAGGTGCAAATTAATATTAAAATAGCGATTCTCCTTGGGCTCCAGCCGCAGGACGATGACGGCCCGGGGAAGGTTTAAGTCATACCCGGCATTTAGCGCCCGCAGCTTTAATTCCTCCGCCCGGGAAGCTGCCTCCCGCCCCAGGAGGGCACTCAAAAGGGCCTCCTCTTCCCGGGTAGTATAGTATTGCTCATCCCGGCGCCGGGCCGCTGCCAGTATCCCTTCTAGGGAAGCTTGTAATAGAGCCGCGGTTTCTCCGGGGAACGACCCCTGCCACCCCAGCCAGGCTACCAGCTGTTCGTTCACCGTTAAAGGAAGAAAATGAGTTTCTTCCTTTGCTGGTACCACAGGCGTGGCACCAGCATCTACCTCGAAAGAAGATACCGGGCGGCAATAAAGCCCGGCCGCAGTTAACTCCTGCACCTCCGGCCGTAATGAATGTACCCGGCCCGGGTCCGAACTGGCTATTACTACTCCGTCCGGGTTGATTATTTCTATTACCACCCGACCAGTTGCCGCGACCCGGTCCAGCAAGGGCTGAATTAACTCCTGCTGCAGCATTCCCTTTCCCTCCGATATTTCCCATGGCCATACTTACATCCACATCCTGCCTTTAATGATAATGTGCCACCGCCTGGCTAACAAAAGCTAATTTTTTTCTCAGGGCAAGCTTTATGATAAAATACGCAATTACAGGCCCCAATCCTGCCATCGCTACTTATCCACGAGTTGGCAAAAAGTAAACGCTCTCAGGAAGGCCAACCTGCAGAGCATTTCAGATAACAAAAGGTAAAACCCCTCTGCCAATGGCAGAGGGGCCAACCAGGCCGAGATCAATGGTTACGGCAATATTCTTCCACTGCAGTTACAATGGCTTTCAGGTTGGCATTTGGGGTCCGGAGAGGTACGGCGCACTCCGGAGCAATAATCTCGATACCGGCTTCAATGTTCGCGATTACCTCCCGGCGCACATCCTCGGGCGTGCCGTTGAAAAGGGTGACCGGATTGTTAATGCTGCCGGCCAAGGAGATACGGCCGTCGACAATCTCATGGGCCTGGCAGGGATTGACCTTGGAGTCAAAATGGAAACAGGTAAACCCGGCCTGAGCGATATAATCCAGGCGGTCGGTGGTATTGCCGCAGATATGCAGGATTGTCGGGCCGTTAATCTGCTTCGTCATCTCTTGGTGCACTGGCAGGAGAAAGTCGCGGTAACAGGCGCCGCTCACCAAATCGCCGGTGGCATGGTCGGCCACCGTTACCACATCAGCTCCGGCGGCAAACTGAGCATTGGCAAACATGACGCTGAGGCCTTTGAGTTTATCCAGGAAACGGCGTACTTTATCGGGTTCCAGGATTGTTTTTATGAGGAAGTTCTGGGTACCGTGCAAATGATAGGAGAGTGTCCAAGGCCCCATAACCTTGCCAACCAGGCAGACATGGTCGCCATACTCCTTTTTCAGGATGCGCAGAGCATCTAGTACAGTACGTATTGAGGGGCGTTCCAGAAAATCGGAAGGGATAATAATGTCCTCCGGTTCCTCGTAAGGATTTTCCAGAACGTCGGGCATGGAATCAACTTCGCCCCAGTTCATCTTGAGACCAAAAGCCGCCGCTTCCTGCTGGACACTGAAGTAAGGGGCAATGGTATCGAACCCCAGGATCTCATGGCCGGTGGCAGCCAGGGTGGCCATTTTCTCGGCGTCCAGATGGACGTCAGGGAAATAAGCACCGCAGGCCTCCATGGACTCGACAGTAGCTACGGAAGTGGGGTTGCCCACAGGGATACGGTCTACCCACTGGCGATTTATAGCACGCAGAACACGCTCTTTGGGGGTCATGGCACACATGACAGATTAACTCCTTAAAATGAATTTGGGAAATATCCATGCCGGCACAGGGCGGATTTACACCTTGGCCGGAAATCTTACGTTTAAATTACGTTTAAATAAAGAGGGAAAGAACAGCTACGCTTAAGAAGCCGACAATACCTAAGATAAGGGTTGTAAGGGTGACGCTCCAATAACCTTCGGTAATATCCATGTTGGAAAACTTAACAACCACCCAGAAATAACTTCCATTGGCATGAACGACGGTCACGGCACCGGCGGCAATGGCAAGAACAGCCAGTTCCGGCGAAAGACCGAGGGCCGGCAGCATGGGTTTGACTATGGCTGAAGTAGTCAACAGGGCCACCGTTGCTGAGCCCTGGGCTGTAAGGATAAAAGCGGAAATCAAGAAAGGAAGCAAAATACCAGGGACGCCACTACCCGCGATTAGCTTGCCCAGGTATTCACCGATGCCGGTGGCACCCAGGATTTTACCAAAGGAACCGGCAGCAGCAGTGACCAGGATAATAATCGTTGATTTTTCCAAGGCGCGGCCTACCCAGGTATCCCAAATATCCTTGTTACCCAAAGGGGCCAGGGTAAAGGCCAGGGCCGTACCGATTAAAAGGGCGGTGACAGGATGACCGATAAAGCCTAGGAAATTCTGGGCGCTGCTTCCTTTGGGTAATAACTGGTTACCAAAAGACTGCAAAACAATCAAAATAATAGGTATTACTATGGGTAAATAGGCCTGTATCGTGGAAGGACATTTAGCTCGCCGGGCGGCCTCCTGGTCTTCAATAATCTTATCTTCTTCCGCTAACTTCGGGAACTTGTTACGGATGAATCTGGAGTTGGCCCACAGGGAGCAAACAATAATCGGCGGAATGGAAACTAAGATCCCATAAAATACTACCTTACCCAGGTCAGCACCCAGGATACCGGCAGCAGCGATAGGACCCGGTGTCGGTGGGACAAAGACATGGGTAGTCAAAAGACCGGCCATCAGAGCCGTCGACAGGCTAAATAGGGGGACTTTACCTACCCGCGATAGGGCTTTGATGACAGGATTAAGGATGACAAAACCGGAATCGCAAAAAACAGGAATCGAAACAATGCCGCCGGTTATACCCATAGCCAGCACACTGCGTTCGCGACCGACTACCTTTAGAACCGATTCGGCAATCTTTTCAGCGCCACCTGTCGCTTCAAGAAACTCTCCAATAATAACACCCAGGGCAATAACAATACCAATGTTGGCCATCAGGCCGCCGAAACCCTCGGTTACCAGTTTCACTACCTCTACTGGTTTAATGCCACCGAGAAGTCCCAGCACTATTGAAGTCACAATTAAAGCCAAGAAGGCATTTAGTCTAACCTTGGAAACCAGGAGAATCAATAGAATAATGACGGCAACAACTACCAGCAGCAATAACGGCCCAGACATATTGCACCCCCCAATAATAATGAATTTTTCGACCTGTTATCGCTGGCCAGCATTCAACCTCCTTTCTTTGCCTTTTTTTCGATAACTGGTCTATATAGTTAAATTTATTTTCTTCATTCAATTTTCTTCATTCAAGTTAGAAAACCTATCGCCATGGTGCACTCTCTATTCAGCGTTAAACTTAACCGGATGTGCAAGGCGCATAAATAGGCGGCTTAGGATGATTGATCCAAAGTGCGAATCCGGGCATCAATAAACTACCGAAATTTAAAGAAAAAGTCTATAAACCGGGGAATTCTTGCCCTTTCTAGCAGTTCATGGCGCCGGACATACTTAATGCGCTTTTTACTTCTCTCTTTTTCGACGTTAAAATAGAATAGTTACACTTTTTAACACCAAATTCCCGCGCAGGGCGGGAAGCAGAGATAATTTAGGGGTGAAGAGCCTCCTGGCTCCGGGCTAACTCTCGGTCCGAACCCGGCAACTAACCTCGTAGGTGTGGAGAGAGTGAGGTCCAAGAAAATTGAAGAAGTGGGGTAAATACTGCCTGACCACCGCCTTGGCCGGTTCTTTTATTTTCGCAGCCGCCGGGGTGGCCCTGGCCCAGCCCTATGAAGTAAAAAGGGGCGATACTCTGTGGGCCATCTCCCGCCGCTACGGCGTCACCGTCGAACAAATCCAGGCGGCCAACAACCTTCATTCTTCGTTAATTTTAGTTGGACAAGTCTTGGAGATTCCCGCATCCATCCCTTCCTCTGGGCCAGAAGTGCGCAACGTCTTGCCTGCCTCCCGCGGGGAAGAAACTACTACCACCACCACCGCTAAACGAGTGGCCGCCATTGCCAGGCAATATCTTGGTGTCCCCTACCGCTGGGCGGGGACAAGCCCCAGTGGTTTCGACTGCTCCGGATTTACCCAGTATGTTTTCCGCCAGGTGGGCATCGAACTGCCCCGCACCGCATCCGATCAGGCCGCCAGCGGCAGTCACGTCGCCAAGGAGGATCTCCAGGTAGGCGATCTAGTATTTTTCAACACCTATGGTACCGGAATCAGCCACGTCGGTATTTACATAGGTAACGGCAAGTTCATCAGCGCCTCCAGTTCCCGGGGGGTAGCTATTGATAACATTGATGACCCCTACTACTGGGGACGGCGCTACCGCGGCGCCCGGCGGGTGATATAAGAAAGCAATAAAAAAAGCACGCTACTTTTAAACGGAGCGTGCTTTTAAAATATTGGCTTTAAACCCGCCTGCTTGCAAAGTTCATTGGCTGTAATCCGGTCCAGCGTGCGGTGCCTTTTAACAGGTACCGTTTTTATACCATTGGTATAGATTGAATGGTTAGCACCTTCCCGTAGTAAATAAAAACCATTTGCCTCAAAGTAACGAATCAAGTCCCGACGTTTTATAGACACTGCTAAAACTCCACCGGCACCTGTTCTAATAATGCGCCTCCAGGGGGAATTTCTTTCTTTTGCTGGCGATAGGCCAGAATCATCTCCCGAAGGGCATCCTTAAGCATTTCTCTACATTCTTCCAGGGTTTTCCCTTCAGTTATTACCTCAGGCCACTCGACCAGTTGTCCCAGGTAACCTGAACTGATCTTTGTATAACGTGCCGTATAGTTGCTGAGCATAAATAACCCCCCTTACCAAACCCTCATTATAAAGTATAACTCACCGCTCCTGGCCTTAGCAATTTTTTACCTACTCCCACTCTATGGTCGCCGGCGGCTTGGAGGTGATGTCGTAAACCACCCGGTTAACGTGGCGCACCTCGTTGACGATGCGGGAAGAGATGCGCTCCAGCAATTCGTAAGGCAACCGCGCCCAGTCGGCTGTCATGGCATCGTCGCTGGTCACGGCCCGGACGACGATGGGGTAGGCATAGGTACGCTCGTCGCCCATAACACCCACGCTTTTCATGGAGGGCAAAACAGCAAAGGACTGCCAAATTTCCCGGTAGAGACCGGCCCGCCGGATCTCTTCGGTTACAATGGCATCCGCCTGGCGTAAAATCGCCAGCTTTTCCGGTGTTACCTCCCCCAGAATACGGATGGCCAGTCCCGGCCCGGGGAAGGGCTGGCGCCAGACTATTTCCTCGGGCAGGCCCAGTTCCTCCCCCACCCGGCGCACCTCGTCTTTGAATAAAAGCCGCAGCGGTTCGATTAGCTCCAGCTCCATGTCTTCCGGCAGGCCGCCGACGTTATGGTGGCTTTTGATAACGGCCGCCGTTTCGGTGCCGCTTTCGATGACGTCAGGATATAAGGTTCCCTGGACCAGGAAATCCACTTTCCCCAGCTTTCTGGCCTCCTCTTCAAAAACGCGGATAAACTCGTGGCCGATAATCTTGCGCTTCTCTTCCGGGTCGGTCACCCCTGCCAGCTTAGCCAGGAAACGCTCGCTGGCGTCGACATAGATCAGGTTCACCTGCAGGGCCTGGCCGAAGGTCTTTTGCACCTGCTCCGCCTCGCCCTGGCGCAGGAGGCCATGATTGACAAAGACGCAGGTTAAACGGTCGCCCACGGCCCGGTGCACCAGGGCCGCGGCTACGGAAGAATCTACGCCGCCGCTCAGGGCGCAGAGGACGCGGCCGTCACCCACCCGCTCCCGGATAGCCGCTACCTGCTCCTCGATAAAGGAGCTGACCGACCAGTCACCGCGGCAGCCGCACACCTGGAAGAGGAAACGGCGGAGCATCTCCTGGCCCAGGGGCGTGTGCTTGACTTCCGGGTGAAACTGGACGCCGTAAAGCCGGCGCCCCGGGTCGCTCATGGCTGCCACCGGCGTGTAGACCGAGCGGGCCGTTACCTGGAAGCCCGGCGGCGGGGCACTGATATAGTCGCCGTGGCTCATCCAGCACTGCATGTTCCGGGGTAACCCGGCAAAGAGGATGTCGTCAGTCGTTACTTCAAGCTCGGTCTTACCGTATTCCCGCCCTGCGGCTGCCTCCACCCGGCCCCCAAGGTCGTGGGCCATGAGCTGCATGCCATAGCATATGCCTAAAATGGGGATGCCGCTCGCATATAAAGCTCGGTCAATGCGCGGCGCCCCCGGGCTGTAAACGCTGGCCGGCCCGCCGGAAAAGACAATACCTTTGGGCCGCCGGGCCAGGATCTCCTCCAGGGGCGTGTTAAAGGGGATCATTTCCGAGTAAACCCCGGCTTCGCGGATGCGCCGTGCAATCAACTGGTTGTACTGGCCGCCGAAGTCCAGGACCAGGACTATTTCCGCAGGTTGCTTGTTATTACTACTCATTTCACACCTAACCTCACTCAATTAGCTGCAATTTTTAAGTTGCTCCTTACGAGGGCTAACCCCCTCTATGAACCATTCTCGTTCCCATCTCATTTCTGCCGGGCGTAAACCTCCGGTTTTAAGACGCAGATGTCCGGCAAATGGCGGTATTTCTGGGCATAATCAAGGCCGTAACCAACAACAAAATAATCCGGGATGGAAAAGCCGCTGTAATCGACATGGACATCCACCAACCGCCGCTCGGGCTTGTCCAGGATGGTGCAGGCACGGACACTTAAAGGCTTGCGGGCCTTTAAATTTTCCAGCAGGTATTTTAAAGTCAGGCCGGTATCAACAATATCCTCCACAATCAGGAGGTGCTTATCTTCCACCGGCACTTCCAGGTCCTTCAAGATGCGCACTGCTCCCGACGTGGTGGTCCCGGCGCCGTAACTGGAAACGGCCATAAAATCGAGCTGTA
Organism: Moorella humiferrea; assembly: GCF_039233145.1. Lineage (NCBI taxonomy): Bacteria > Bacillati > Bacillota > Clostridia > Neomoorellales > Neomoorellaceae > Neomoorella > Neomoorella humiferrea. Next base: position 2,265,036 of record NZ_CP136419.1, read on the forward strand.
GGGGAATGGTAATCTCCCGCACCAGGTCGGCGAGGAAAATAATCGCCCCTTTGAGGATACCCACCACCAGCAGGTCCTTGCCGGCATAATCGCGGCTAATGGCCGCGCCCATTTCTTTAACCCGTTTTTTTATCTCAGCGGCGCTGACCAGGACTTCAGCAATGTCATCCTGCAAAAATAATTCCTCCCCCGAAATAAAAGTAAGATGTTACCTTCACCCCGGCAAATTTCCTCCACCGGCCTCTATTAATATACCTCTTGACAGTTTACCATAACCTTGTTATCTTCGCTGTATAACGGCAAAATCCTTCTGGCCGTCCGAATTTGGCGCCAAAGGAGTGAGCTACCGGTGTCTCCTGGCACCAGTACATTAGAAAAAAGGGCGCGCCAGATCCTGGGAGTCAGTCCCGAGGCCGGCGCCCAGGCAATAAAAAAGGCGTACCGCCGCTTGGCCCGGCAGTACCACCCCGATAGAAACCCTAATGATAAGACCGTCGTAGAAAAATTCCTCCTGATCACAGAAGCCTATCAGTACCTTCTATACCATAAACTGCCCGGCCGTAACTCCCGGCTGGCAGCAGGCGTTACTCTGGAAAATGAGGATGCGGACAAACTGTACGCCCGCTGGTGGATGGAGCATTTCGGGGAGTTTTTCTAACACCTGTATATGATTTAATTAACAAAAAAGTTGTAGCCATCACTACATACTAGTTGTAGTTATCACAATAGATAAAGGAGCGCGGGCTAAATAAAATTGTTGGTAGAAAGGCATCGTAGGAGGTAATAATTGATTATGAATAATATAATTTTCTCAATGCCGGGGTGTATTAAATGTAAAATAGCAAAAGATTTTTTACATGAACAGAGTATACCTTTTATTGAAAAAAATGTTAAAAATGAAGGAAAAGAAGATTTTCAACAGTTCTATGTTAAAAACCGTAAATTTATTTATAGAAATTCAGAGGGTATTGTTTTTCCCATATTTACCGATGGCACGAAAATTCGCCAGGGGTTAGGACCTATACTTGCCTATTTGCAATCAGGCACAAACCTCGACGGATTTGTTGAAATAGGTGTCATGCATAAAGAATGGGTAGACGGACTCAATGTTTCCCGCGGCAATCCCGAATATGGTGAAGACTTTTTAACTCTCCTGCGTTATTTAAAAAGCAAAGCCATGAAGCTTAAAATTGATACCAACGGCAAAAACAGCGAACTTCTAGGTCGTATTTTAAAAGAAGGCCTGGCCGATATGGTCGTAATGGAAGTATTGGGCCCCAAGACACTATACAGTCAAATCGCAGGAGAAACCATCGATTTCAGTGACATCGAAAAAACTATCTCTATAGTTCCCCAGTTTCCTCAATATCGTTTCTATACGACTGTAGTCCCGGTAATCCGCGAGGAAAAGTTCATGTCTACCGTCTGGAGTTTCTTCTGTCTGGCCACCGCATGGATGAACAGTTACGGCGGCCTGCTGTTCACCCGTTTAATGGTAGGGCTGGGCTGTGCCGGTTATAATACCGCCGGATACGCCCTTATCGGAGCATGGTTTCCTCCGAGAAAAAGGGGACTGATGACCGGCCTCTTCAATACCGGTCAACCCCTGGGGGCCTTCGTCGGTGTGGGTATAGCTGGATGGCTGGCCGGATAATGGGGAATTAGCTCATTGAACACAAAGTCCCTTGAAAATTTATACACCTCGCACCTACTGTTGGCTATAATTTCCAAAAAAGTGGGCGCACCGCAGAAAAACGGCGTCTCGCAAAAGATATTCCCTTCTTCAATATACCAGATTATTTTCTGGCGACCTTCCTGGTTGTAGCTGCGCATCATGATCTCGCCGCGATCTAAATAATACAAATTAAAGACCATGCTACCGGAAGCATACAATACTTTACCTTTGGGTAAAATAATTTTTTGGCCATAGGGTAACAGTTCTCGCCAACTCTCTTCGCCTTTAATAGTAAGCCAGGGCGAGGCAATTTTAATCAAGTTCTCATTTTCACCATTGGAAGGCATAAAACCGTCCCCATTTTATAAAAATAACTTGCCATATATATTGTTCTATAAATTATGCAGGTCTCCTTTCAAAATTAATTTATTGCACTATAAAAAACCGCCCTACTGGGGCGGTTTAATGTTGATGCGCTTATTAAAATCGTAGAAGTCGACGGTCATGGTCAGTTTGTCCTGGGGGCGCTGGCGGTGGGCGGCTTCCAGGGAAACTTTGCGGATGTAGTTGCTGCCCCGCTCCACCCAGAGCTGGTAGTAAAGGTCCTGCCAGTAGCTGTTGAGGAACTGGTTGTTGACCTGGGGGCGGCAGGTTAAAAGGTAAGGCCTGCCGGGAATATTTTTCTGGCGTCCCAGGTACTGCAAATCGTCCACCCGGGTAACTTTTAAAATGGACAGGGGGTTGATTTCCGCCATATACTTTTCCTGCTCCAGGGGATTGTTGCCGGGGGTGATCATCCAGCGGTTGGAGGCAGGATCACGGAAATAAGTGGTATCATCTACCTGGTAGATCTCCACCGGTTGCCCCGTCATGTGGCCCTTTAAATATAGACTGCCGTCTTCGGCCCGCTCCCCGTCCAGTTTGCTCAAGTCTATTCTATTGCCACCGCTTATCAGGCTTGCTTCAACGTGGAAACGGTAGCTCTTCGCCTGATTGGTGGCGTCCAGGGCCTTAACGATCAGTTCCTGGGGTTCGACCTTTATCTCCCGCAGGTAGTAGGAATAACCCCAGTAGCCTGCCAGCCCCATAAAGAATATAACGGCCAGAAGAAAGGGCCAGCGTAAAAACCTTTTAACCAATAAAACCACCTTCCCGCCGGTTCCCTATTTAATTGATATGGCAGGCGGGAAGGTTTATACCTGGAGATTATTGGTAGCATGCACCATACTCGCGGACAGCCCGATAAAGGGCAACGACGTTTTCCGGCGGCAGGTCATCACTTAAAATGCCGCCGGAAGTAGAAAAGATATACCCCCCTCCGGGGGCTACTTCCCGGAGCAATCGTTCCGCCGCCACCTTAATGGCCGCCGGCGTACCTGTGGTCAGGAGGTTTAAGTCGAAATTGCCCATCAAGCACAGGCGCCCGCCGTATTGTTCCTTAACCATGCCGATATCCATACCGGCCCCCGGTTCCAGACCTTGAAGTCCGTCCAGGGATAATGCGGCCAAATCGGGTAAAACTGCCTGCAGGTTGCCGTCGGAGTGGTAAAGGATCGGTACGCCCAGCGTTTTAATGGCTTCTACCTGACGGCGTAAGAGGGGTAAAAAGATTTCCCGCCATAGCGCCGGACGAATATACGTCCCCCGATCATAGGCGATGTCGTCGCCGATAATGACGGCATGGGCTCCGGCTTGTATGCAGAGGCGGGCCAGCTCCACGTTAAAATCAACAATCGCGGCGGCCAGATCAATGACGGCCTCTTCCCTGCCGGCCACAGCCAGAAGGAAATCCGTAAAAGCAAAGAGGTTGCCTGTGCCCTGGAAGGGCCCGTCAACAAAAGCGAAAACAAAAAAGTCGGTTTCTTCCCGCCATCGCCTTATGGGCAAGAGATCAAAAACATCGGCCGCGGGCAGGCGGTAGCCGGCAGCCTCGTGGGTTACAGCGATAGCGGGGGCCTGAACGGTGATTAATCCCCCCTGCTGCCTTAGACGTCGACCCCAGGCATCCCGGTAACATTCGTTTCCTTCGTCTTTAAGGGGCGCTTTGGGGGTCACAGCCACCAGATCCATGCCCAGTAGCTCCCGGGCGGCCGCCTCTTCGAAAAAGCCGCCCGGTTCTTCCCGGCCCAGAAGGGCCGCCGCCAGCCCCGCACCCAGCTCGAATTCACCCGCCGGGACCCGATCGGATTGTCCACGTGCCAGGGCCGCCCGTACCCGTTCAATGTGGTTCATAACGAATCGCCTCCGACGGTTACGGTAAGAGTAGGGATTTCATAAATACGTCCTGGAAGGACGGCCGGGTCATGAGTTCAATATAGCCCACTTCCCGGGCTATTCTCTCCCCCCGCCGCCTTTCGGACATGGAGATGAGGGACAGCCTGGCACCCGTGCCGGCGGCGTTGCCCACCTGGCGGAAGGCGCGCAAAGGGAGTTTGGGGAACATACCGATGGCGACGGCACTCTCTACCTTGAGGTGGGTGCCGAAGGCCCCGGCGACGACAACCTCCTCCAGGTCTTCTACTGTAAGGCCCGCGGCCTCTAGCAGCAAAAGGGTGCCGCTGGCGATGGCCGCCTTAGCCAGCTGGATCTCGCCGATGTCCTTCTGGGTCACCACCACGTCGCCGTCGATGCCGGTCTCTTCCGCCGGCACCAGCAGGAATTCTGCCGGGCCGCCACCGGCGGGCCGCCTCACCCGGGGATGTTTTAAATCCAGGCGGCCGCTGGCGTTAATGACGCCAGTACGGTAGAGCTCGGCCACAACGTCGAGGATGCCTGAGCCGCAGATACCTAAGGGCGGAGCCCCCCCGATGGTTTCATAGTACACCTCCCGGCCGTCGTCGCTTAACCTTACGGCAGCAATGGCGCCGGTTATGGCCCGCATTCCCTGGGTGATGTGGGCGCCTTCAAAGGCCGGGCCGGAAGCGCAAGAGCAGGAAAGCATCTTGCCGCCGTAGTTTAACACGATCTCCGTATTGGTGCCGATGTCCAGGCCCAGGGTCACTTTCTTTGCCGCATCGATGCGGCTACCCTGGATCATGGCCACGTGGTCGCCGCCGACAAAACCTGCTATTACCGGCGTTAAATAAATGTAGGCCCCCGGGCTGAGGTTCAATCCCAGGTGCCGAGCCCTGACTTCCACCGGCACAGTCAGGGCCGGAACGTAGGGCGCCCGGGCGAGCTGTTCCACCGGCAGGTGCAGCAGCAGATGGTGCATGGCCGTATTGCCCACGATAACGGCTTCTTCAATGTCCGTTACGGCCACACCTGCTTTTTCTACCAGGGTGGCGGCCAAGCGGTTCAACCCCTCAACAACCACTCCCTGGATGCGCCGGTACTCTTCTTCCCCTTCCATGGCATACCCCAGGCGGGCCATGACATCTTCGCCGTAGGCAATCTGGGGATTCATAATCCCGTCGGCGGCCAAGGTGGCCCCCGTTTCCAGATTTATAAGAAAACCGGCCACCTTGGTGGTCCCCAGATCGACGGCCAGGCCTAGGGGCGGCGGTGCCGGCCGGCCGAAATAGAGGTTAATCGCTTCCGACCCACGCAGCGTGACTACAGCGGTGCCATCGGTCGCCAGGGGTTCCGTGGCCGCCGCCAGTTCATAGTCTACAACCGGCCGTTCCACGCCGTATGTGCTTTCCAACTGCGCAGCCGCCTGCTGCCAAAGGGGCTGAGGATTATCTATGGTGGTCCGGGACAACGACAGGGCATATCTTTTCACCGGTGCTTCGGGAACGATGGTCACATCCAACCCTTCTACCTGAAGCTTTTGTACGCCGAGCATGGATTCCGGCGGAATTTCTACCTTCAACGGCCCCAGAACCACCGCCTGGCAGGCCAAACGATATCCCTGTTCCAGCTGTTCCGGCTTCAAAAACCGCCTTTCTGCCGCCGTCGGTTCCCCGGCGTCGCCGGCGGCCACCCGCACCCGGCAGCGCCCGCAGAGACCCCTGCCGCCGCAGGGGGCAGTCAAGCCCCCGGCCCCCAGGGCCAGTCCCAGCTGCTGGGCCGCGGCCAGAATAGTCTGGCCTCTTTTTACCTGCGCGCGCCTTCCTACCGGTTGAAAATCAATTAACACTTCCTGCATTTTTAGCACCCCCAATTTTACGGAACACGCCTGGCGTGTACCCTTCCTGTTTTTTAAAAACTTGGCCGAAATAGCGGGCGTCATGATAGCCAACGCGCTCGGCAATGGCCGCTACAGGCAGTTCAGAATTAAGCAGCAGCTCCTTGGCCGCTCCGAGGCGCACCCGGGTCAGGTAGTCGATGAAGTTCTGCCCCTTTACCTGTTTGAAGAGGCGGCTGAAATAGCAGGGGCTCAAATATACCTGCTGGGCCACTTCCTCCAAAGTGAGGTCCCGGTGGAAATTGGCCTCGATGAATCTGCAGGCTCGCTCGATGAGGACGGCATTGCGCCTTTCCCGACTGGATGCCACCTGATTAACCAAATCCACCAGGCGCTCCAAAATACGCCGGCGTACGTCCGCCAGGTTGTCCAGATGGAGAAATTCACCGCTGGCGGCCAGGGTGAGGTTGGAAACGATTTCGGCATCCGCCCCTGCCTCCAGGGCGGCATTGGTCGCCAGGGCCACCAGTTCCAAAATTTTCATTTTTATTAGAGAAGGACTCTCTTCTTTTATGGTAAGTTCCATTAAAATCCCACCGGCCAGCCGCTGCACCAATTCCCCATCGCCCATCCGGATGGCCTGTGCCAGTTCCTGTTCTGCCCGATCCGGCAGGAAACGTCTGGCCCGGGAGCGGGCGGCGACGTCGTCGGCGTGGATGACCTGGTCGCCGCCATAAAGGAGGCGGTATTCGGCGGCGGCCGCCGCTTCGGCGTAGGAACGGGCGAGTTCGGTAATGTCGGCAACCGGACGGCCGATGCCGACGGTTACCGTCGCCCCTGTTTCCCGGCGTACCCGACGGCAGATGGCTTCCCCCAGCGCCACGGCCTCCCGGCGCACATCGCCTTCCCCTGTCAGGCGGTCCAGGGGGAGAAGGACGGCAAATTCATCCCCGGACACCGGGGCCACCAAGGATCCGGGCCATACGGCCGCCTCTTTCTCAATGCTTTCTTTCACCCTTTGTTTTAACAGCTGACGTTCGATCTCCGCTCCATCCCGAGCAAGGTCGGCGAAATTATCTATATCCACCAGAATTGCCAGTCGCGGCAGGGAAGTAATGCCTAAAAAAAGGGCCCGGCTTTCCGCCTCGTTCGCCGTTATATTGCCATTAAGCAGATCCATTATGAATCCTAGGCGAATCAGGGGTTTCATTTCCTCCAAGGCCTCTTTGAGGCGAGCCGTCTCCTGCCGGCGCCGGCGGGCGGCGAGAATATCGGCAGCAAGTTCATCTAAAAGCTTTATCATTTCTTCCCCGTCCACCGGCTTTAATAAATATTTGGAAGCGCCCAGGGACACTGCTTCCCTGGCGTAGTCGAACTCCCCGTAAGCGGATACGAAAACCAATCTGGACTCCGGTAGCAGGGCGCGGATCTTCCTTCCGGCGGCCAGGCCGTCCATACCGGGCATTTTGATGTCTAGGAAGACGACATCCGGTTTTAAAGCGTCCGCCAGCTCTACGGCCTCCAGCCCGTTGCCGGCTTCCGCCGCCACCTGGTAGTGGGGACGTTCCCTGGAGAGGATAAAGCGCAGTGCCTGGCGTTCCAACGGTTCATCGTCGACAAGGAGGATTTTCAACGTCGCTGCCAAAACCGGGCCTCCTTCACAAATACGTGGGTTATTCTTTAGTATAAGGAAAAGTAAGCTGGATGCAAGTCCCTTTTCCCGGCGCGCCATTGACGTCCAGGGCGCAGTTACTACCGAACTGATGCTGCAGGCGGCGGTAGACGTTGACGATCCCCAGCCCGCTGACCTGTCCCTTGCCGCCGCCGCGTACCTGGAGGTCAAAAATGGCCCGCTGTACCTCGGGTGGAATGCCGACGCCGTCGTCCTTTATTTCAATATGGACCTGGTCTCCAACACGGCAGCCGGAGATTATAACCGTACCACCCGTCTCCTTGGGTTCCAAGCCGTGGATGACAGCGTTTTCCACCAGAGGCTGCAGGATCATGCAGGGGACCCTGGCGTCCAGCACCTCATCCCCTACAAGGATCTGGCCCCGGATCCTGTCCGGGAAGCGCGTTTCCTGGATAAAAAGATAGTCGCGGACGGCAGCCACCTCTTCGGCCAGGGTTACCGTTTCTTTCACCTGGTAGAGGCTGTAGCGCATCAGGCGAGCCAGAGAACGCACAACCCTTTCCGTAGCCGCCGCCCCTTCAAAAAGGGCCAGGCGGGCAACGGTATTTAAAGAGTTGAACAGGAAATGGGGGTTGACCTGGGACTGAAGGACTTTCAGCTCGGCGTCCTTTAAGGCCTGCTCCAACTGGTGCTGCCTTTTCAGGAAATGGACAAAACTGGCGCGCTGCTCCTCCAGTTCTTTATTGGCCAGTAAAACGGCGTTGAGCTTAATTATCTGCCCGGCCACAAAGGACAGAAGGCCGCATACGGCTTCAAGATCTTTTATATCCAGGACCGGTACCGCCGTCCGCAATTCTTCGGTGGCCGGGTCGCCTGCCAAAAGGCAGTGGCCGCAGAGGACGGCGCCTACGGTACCGTCTTCATTGGCCAGGGGGTAAGATATTTCTATCAAGCCGGCGTGACAGCGGTAAATAAAGGCTTCTTTGAAATTGCCGGGCAGGGTGGTGACGTCCACGTCTTTCGCCGGGCAATCCTGGAGCAGATGACAGTGTGAAGAGCACTCCAGGAAGCCTCCCAGGGGTGTCAGGGGGCTGCCGGAGGAATCAACCATCACCAGATGCAGACCGGTCATACGGTTAAAGGCACGCTGCAGGTCTTCCAGGGATCCTTCCCTGAAAAATAAATCCAGGGTCGCCGGAGCCAGGACCGCCCGGCGCTCCCGCCCGGTGCCGATGAGATCTTTGATTAGCTGCACGGCGGTGGTGGCATCAGGGGCATAGCCGTCGGCACCCATCCTGGCGGCGATGGTTTCATTGAGGGGCGTGCCTCCAACCACTACTTTTACTTTGTCCCGCCAGCCGGCCTCTTTGAGGGCGGCAATGGTTTCGCCCATGGCGCCCCGGGTAGAAGAAAGGAGGGCCGACAGGCACAGCACATCCGGCCGGTATTTAATCACGGCTTCCACAAAGGTGCTGGGAGCCACGTTAACACCCAGATCGATTACTTCAAAGCCGGAGGCTTCCAACATTATTCCCAGCAAATTTTTACCGATGTCGTGGATATCCCCCTGAACGGTGCCGATAACGGCCCGTCCTACCGGCCGCACCTGGCCGGCGACCATGAAGGGCTTAAGTTCTTTCAAACCGGTATGCATGGCCCTGGCGGTGATAATCAGGTCGGTGACGTAAATCTCATTGCGTTCGAATCTTTCCCCCACCACATCCATGGCGGCCACGAAGCCGTCGGATATGATGCGCGCCGGATCGACTCCGGCGGCCAGGGCCTTTTTTACTTCTTCCCGCACCTGGACGGCGTTACCGTTGATTATGGCCTGGATTAGATTTTCCAGGGAAAAAGGCATCTTTTTCCTCCTAATAAAAACGACCGCGGCAGGGGTTTCCCCTGCCTGCGGCCGGTTTTTATCATGTTTTATGCTTTAATCCTGCCGGCACGGGCGGCGGCAATGTATTCCAAACAGTATTCGTCCTGTCCGGCCAGGGCCATGGCTGCCTTTAAAAGGCCCATCAACTGCCCGTCCAGGGGATCGAGGATAAAGGCATCCATCCCCTTGGTCAGGCACATTACCATAAAGGCCCGGTTTAACAGGCGCCGCTCCGGCAGACCGTAAGAAACGTTGGAAAGGCCGCAGATGGTATGAACCTTAGGATACTTTTCCTTTAACGCCGCTACCGCGTCCAGTGCTTCCACTCCGTACCGGCTATTAACTCCCAGAGGCTTGATCAGGGGATCAAGATAGATATCGTCCTCGGGTATCCCGGCCTCCAGGAGCCCCGGTACCAATTTGTCAGCAACCCGCAGACGGTCTTCTACCGTTTCCGGCATGCCGCCGTCGTCCATGCAGAGGGCGATAATTTTTGCTTTATATTTCTGCACCAGGGGCAAAACTTCCTGCCAGCGATCCTTCTCCGCCGTGATGGAATTGATCATGGCCTGCCCCTTATGAACGGCCAGACCGGCAGCCAGGGCTCCGGCACTGGGACTGTCGATGCATAAGGGGACGTCTACGACTTCCTGGACGCTCGTAACCAGCCAGGTCATCACCTTTTCTTCTTCGCCGATGCTTGTCCCGCAGTTGACGTCGATAATATGGGCTCCAGCCTCGACCTGCTTTCTGGCCAGGTCCTGGATGTATTCCGTATTACGCTCGGCAATGGCCTGGGCAACGGCCTTGCGGCTGGAATTTATAAGCTCGCCGACTACCAGCATCCCCCAGCCTCCTATGACGCCAGCAACTGGCGGGCGAGGTCTACGGCGGAGGCGGCATCGGGCGCGTAACCATCGGCTCCGATTTCATCGGCAAATTTCTGGGTTACCGGCGCGCCGCCGACCATGATCTTGATCTTATCGCGGTAAGCCGCCAGACCCTCGACAGTCTTCTTCATTTGCATCATGGTCGAGGTCAAAAGGGCAGATATGCCGACCAATTGGGGTTTGTGCTCTTCCACCGCCTGGACGAACTTTTCTACGGGCACGTCGATACCCAAATCGATTACTTTAAAACCGGCACCTTCCATCATCATGATGACCAGGTTCTTGCCGATGTCGTGAAGGTCGCCTTTAACCGTTCCGATGACCATTGTACCCTTTTCTTCCAGGGCGTCACCGGTGAGGAGGGGTTTGACTACGTCCATACCGGCGTGCATGGCCCGGGCCGCCACCAAAACTTCGGGAACGTAAACTTCATTGTTTTTAAACTTGACGCCGATGACGTTCATGGCGGCAATGAGGCCGTCGTTGATTATGGTAGTGGGGGCGATGCCTTCATCCAGGGCCTTCTGGGTAAGCTCCCTGACCTTGTTGGCATTACCGGCCATCAGGGCTTCCTTGATTTCCTCCAGGACTGCCACTTCGCCTTGCCTCCTTAAAATTCAATTTGCTTTATAATTTAAGTTTATTTTAAGACGAATTACGCGGCAAGGCTAAATTATTGCCAAAGGTTTATTATCTTGTCATTACACACGGCGATACTCCGCCCGGCCGATGGCATATAAGTCGTTGCCCAGGGTGTCGATGCCCACAATCACCGGAAAGTCCTCCACTTCCAGGCGATATATGGCCTCCGGCCCCAGGTCTTCGTAAGCCACAACTTCGGCCTTCTTGATATGCCGGGCCATAAGGACCCCAGCTCCTCCTATCGCCAAAAAGTATACGGCCCCGGCTTCCTGCATGGCCTTGATTACTTCCGGGCTGCGGCCGCCCTTGCCGATCATTCCCCTAAGACCCTTTTCCCTGATGAGCAGCGGCGCATAGGGGTCCATGCGCCCGCTGGTGGTGGGCCCCGCCGAACCGATCACTTTGCCGGGCCGGGCCGGACAGGGCCCGACGTAATAGATAATCTGGTCGCGGAGATCCACGGGCAGCTCCCCGCCGGCCCGCAGTGTTTCCACCATGCGCTTATGGGCGGCATCCCGCCCGGTGTAAATGATGCCGCTGATTAAAACCTGATCCCCGGCCTTTAAGCTTCGGACCGTAGCTTCATCCAGGGGTGTCGTTATCTTAAGCACGGGCCTACCTCCTAAAGAATCGCCGTGGCGTGCCGGGCGGCATGGCACTGTAAATTAACTGCCACCGGCAGCGACGCGATGTGGGTTGGGTAAATTTCTATATGGACGTCTAAAGCTGTTACCCTTCCTCCCAGGCCCTGGGGGCCGATGCCGCTGGCGTTGATGGCCGCCAGCAATTCTTCTTCCAGGGCAGCTACGTGTTTTAATGGGTGGCGCTGCCCCAGGGGGCGCAGGAGGGCCTTTTTAGCCAGGTATGGTGCTTTTTCCAGGTTGCCGCCGATGCCTACCCCGACGACAATGGGCGGGCAGGGGTTGCCGCCGGCCTCCTCTACCACCTGGAGGACATACTTCTTGATGCCCGCCACGCCGTCGGCCGGTTTGAGCATCTTGACCCCCGACATGTTTTCGCTGCCGGCGCCCTTGGGGGCCACCGTGATCTTTAGATGGTCGCCGTCAACGATTTCCGTATGAATAATAGCCGGCGTGTTGTCCCCGGTATTACGGCGCAGCAAGGGGTCGTCCACCACCGACTTGCGCAGGTACCCTTCCGTATATCCCTGCCGCACGCCGGCGTTGATGGCGTCGTAAAGGTTACCTCCACTGATGTGCACTTGTTGCCCCAGCTCCACAAAGACCACCGCCACCCCGGTGTCCTGGCAGATGGGCTCAAGGTTTTCGGCCGCTAGGAGAGCGTTTTCCTGGAGCTTTTTTAATATGTCCCGCCCCAACGGTGCTTCTTCTTTGGCCTCGGCCGCCGCCATGGCCTGCCACCAGTCAGGCCCCAGGACCGAGCAGGCTTCGATGCACAGCCGGGCCACCGTTGCCGTGATTTCTTCGGCCCTCACTTCCCGCATTCCACGACGCTCCTTTTTAATGCCATAAGTAATACAGAATAATTATAGCATAGCGTATGTCTAATGGGTAAGCATTTTCCGAGGGTCCAGCAGTTCCCGCGCCTGTTCTTCCGGCAAAAGCTTCATTTCCAGGACAACATCGAGAACGCCTTTATTTTCGGCCAATGCCTTCTTGGCCACCTCGGCTGCCGCGGCGTACCCGATTACCGGCACCAGCGAAGTTACGAGGCTCAAAGCGTTCTCCGCGTAATAACGACAGCGGTCCACCCGGAACTTCATCCCCTTGACGGCTTTAACAGCCAGGGTTTTTACCGCTTCGCTCAGCATATCGATGCTCTCAAAGAGGGCGAAGGCCAGAACCGGTTGCATCACGTTGAGCTCCAATTGTCCGGCAGCGGCGGCCATGGTAATGGTCAAATCATTACCGAAAACTTTGAAACATACTTGATTCACCACTTCAGGAATAATGGGATTGACCTTGCCGGCCATTATACTGGAACCGGCGGCCAGGGCGGGCAACTCCACTTCGCCGAAGCCGGCCACGGGGCCGGAGGCCAACAAACGCAGGTCGTTGCAAATTTTCGTCAGGGTAACGGCCCCCGTTCTCAACAGCCCGCCTATCTCTACAATTACATCTAAATTCTGGGTGGCGTCAATTAAATTCTTCGCCGGTCTAAGGAGATGAATGCCAGTTGCCTGACGCAATTCTTCAATGATTATTTCTCGGTAGAGAGGGTGGGCATTTAGCCCCGTACCGACGGCCGTACCGCCAATGTTAACTTCGGCCAGGAGTTTGCACGCCTGATTGCCCCGTTCCACATCGCGTTCAATGGCTTCCGCCCATGCTTCCAATTCCTCGCCGATGGTCATAGGCACGGCGTCCTGAAGATGGGTACGCCCCAGCTTAATGGCGTCCCTGTATTCCCCGGCCTTATCCATTAAGGTTCGCGCTAGAAGACGATTGGCCTTGATATAGCGTTGCATGAGCCGGTAGGCGGCGATTCTTATTGCCGTAGGTAAAACGTCATTGGTCGACTGGCCTTTATTGACATCATCGATAGGGTTCAGTTTTTCATAAGCCCCCGGCTGCTGACCCAATATGGCCAGGGCCCGGTTGGCAATCACTTCATTGGCATTCATGTTTATGGCCGTACCGGCCCCGCCCTGGATGGCCTCCCCGATAAAATATTCATGCCATTTTCCGCCAATAATTTCATCGGCCGCCCGGGCAATGGCCATGGCCTTGGCCCGTTCCAGGGTTCCCGCCTTCATATTGGCCAAGGCTGCGGCCTTTTTGACCATAGCCAGGGCAATTATTAATTCCGGATGCAGCCGGTACCCGCTGACAGTGAAGTTCTCTTTGGCCCGCAAACTATGGATACCGTAATAGGCATTGCCCTCAATAATCTTTTCCCCCAGGGAATCTTTTTCAATCCGCGTTGACCTGCTCTTTTCCGCCAGCATTTTCCTCCGCCCCCGTTTAAAAATGCTTCCTGTAAATACATTATAATGCATACTGTACCATGTATACAATATACTTGTTAAAATTTTATAGAAGCGAAGGGTTGGTGCCCTTCGCTTCCAGACAATTACCTGCAACTTTATCGCATAGCTATGGAACGATTCTGGTGCCTTCCTCACCCTCTACAGCGGCAACCAGCCCCGCCGGCGAGGTGATGATACCTTCTTTCCCGCCGTTCTTCAGGTACCGTATAATGGCCTCAATCTTCGGTCCCATATTTCCCGGTGGGAAGTGGCCGGCGGCCATATATGCCTCGGCTTCGGCTACGGTCATTTTATCTATATCTTTCTGCCACAGTTTTCCATAATTAAGGGCTACCTTATTCACTCCGGTAGATATCACCAGGGCATCGGCCCCAATCTCCCTCGCCAACAACGACGAAGCATAATCTTTATCGATCACAGCAGCTATTCCCTCCAGATTGCCGTCTTTTTCGATTACTGGAATGCCGCCGCCGCCGACACAGATAACGATATATCCCTTCGCTATTAAATCTTTGATCGCTTCGCTTTCGACTATCCTCTGGGGCTCCGGTGAAGGTACGACCCGCCGCCAGCCGCGGCCGGCGTCCTCCACCACCGTCCACCCGTCTTCTTTGACGTGCCGCTCCGCTTCTTCTTTGGTCATAAAGCTGCCGATGGGCTTGGTGGGGTTTTGGAAGGCCGGGTCGTTTTTATCTACTACTACCTGGGTTACCACCGTTACGGCCTGCCTCTTGATACCCCGCCTTTGGAATTCATTCATCAGGGACTGCTGGATCATGTAGCCTATGGCGCCCTGGGTGTCGGCGACGGCAAATTCCAGGGGGATCGGCGGCAGTTCCCCTGCCGCCAGTTCCGCCCGCCGGATTAAAAATCCTACCTGAGGCCCGTTGCCGTGGGTGATGGCTACGTTCCATCCTTTTTCTACCAGTTCGGCTATATTGGCACAGGTTTCTTTTACCGTGGCGAGTTGGTCCATTAGCCCTATCCGGTTTTTTTCTTTGATCAGGGAATTGCCCCCTATGGCTATTACTGCCAGCCTACCCAATGCTCTCTCACTCTCCCGTATTTATGGTTATCTCTGTTAATTTGTTCCTCCTTAGCGTACGTTCCCCGTGGTCAGGGCTAGTAATGCCATCCTGATGGGTACGCCGTTGTGGGCCTGGCGGAAGTAGGCCGCACCAGCATAGGTGTCGACTGATACGGCAATCTCGTTTACCCGCGGCAGGGGGTGTAAGATGCTCATGCCTTTTTTGGCGGCGGCTACTATTTCGTCGTTGACGATGTAGGAGTCTTTCACGCTTTCGTATTCTTCCTGGCTAGGGAAGCGTTCCCGCTGGATGCGTGTTACATAGAGGATGTCGGCTTCGGCTACCGCTGCTTTTAAGTCTGCTGTTTCTTCTACTTTAATGCCTTCTTGCTTTAGTTCGTTAGTTATTTCTTCCGGCATCTTTAGCTGCGGGGGTGAGACAAAGATCATGTCGCAGCCGTAGTGTTTTAGTAGATAGACCAGGGAGTGCACGGTGCGGCCGTACTTTAAGTCTCCCAGCAGGGCTACCTTCATTCCTTCTACATGTCCGTGCTCTTTGATAATGGTGTAAATGTCTAAGAGGGCCTGGGTGGGGTGCTGCCCGGTGCCGTCCCCGGCGTTGATTACCGGGTGTTCGGCGGCTTCCGCCGCTTCCTGGGCTGCTCCTTTTATGGGACTGCGGACGACGATTACGTCTACATATCCGTCGACTACTTTGATGGCGTCGTGCAGGGTTTCTCCTTTGGCCGTGGACGAGGTCTGCATCTGCGGCGTTTCGGATACTGTGATAACATTTCCTCCCAGCCGCTGCATGGCTGCTTCGAAGGACAGGCGCGTGCGCGTGCTGGGTTCGAAAAACAGGGAGGCCATGATTTTACCGTCCATATCATACAACCGCCGCTTGTTGACCAGGGCGTCTTCATAGTAGGCTGCCGTCTTCATGATCAGTTGCAGTTGGGCAAAGCTTAGGTCCCTGGCAGATAATACATCTTGGCCTTTTAATAGTTCCATTTCTTCCGGGGTGGGTTTTTGCAGCATATGGGTTGAATTCCTCCTATATTTAGAATGAAATATAAGCGATTTTTGTTTTGCCTTTTGGGTTAAACCAATAGCCTTCCGTCTTCCATGACTATCCGGCCTCCGACGATGGTCATTACGGCTTTGCCTTTTAGCCAGCGGCCGTGCTGCGGGCAGTTCCTGCTTTTGGAGGCGCTTTCGTTGACATCGACCTGCCATTCTAGGTCGGGATCGATTACTACTATATCGGCGTCCCCGCCTATATCCAGGGTGCCTTTATTTAAACCTAAGAGCTTCGCTGGGTTGCACGTCATCTTGGCCAGGGCTTCCGGTAAACTTAATAATCCGCTGTGGACCATTTCTGTTAGTACTACACCCAGGGCTGTTTCCAGGCCGATTAATCCAAAGGGTGCTTCTTTAAAATTACGTTCTTTTTCTGCTCTCGTGTAAGGTGCGTGATCAGTCGCAATAACTTCTATGGTCCCGTCTACCAGGCCCTCTTTTAATGCTTCCTGATCTCGTTTGCTGCCAAAGGGCGGTTTTATCTTGAAACGTCCTTCCAGGGTCTGGACATCTTCTTCTGTCGTATTTAAATAATGGGATATTACTTCGCCTGTGACTTTTATGCCCCGCTTTTTACCTTCGCGGATTAATTCTACCGACCGTGCGCATCCTACATGACAGATGTGTACCCTGCCGCCGGTTTCTTCGGCCAGCAGTATGTCCCGCGCGACCATTACCGCTTCTGAGGTGTACGGTATCCCTCTTATTCCTAAACGCCGTGCGACTTCGCCGTCGTTTATTACCCCTTCGCCTGTGATGGTACGGTCTTCGCAGTGCACTGCTAGTACTTTGTTTAGGGCCCCGGCGATAATTAATGCCTGGCGCATTAATCCGGCATTGCTTACCGGCTGCCCGTCGTCGGAAAAGGCTACGCATCCGGCTTCTATTAGTTCGGCAAAGGGTGCCAGCTCCTCGCCCTTTTGCCCCAGGGTTATGGCCCCGTAAGGTAGCACATTGACTATGCCTTCGCGTCTGCTCTTGGAAAGCACATATTCAACTACAACCGGGTTATCGCATACGGGATTGGTGTTGGGCATGGCGATTAATGTTGTAAAACCACCCCTCGCTGCTGCCCGCGTCCCGCTTTTAAAGTCTTCCCTTTCTGGGTAACCTGGGTCGCGCAGGTGACAGTGGATATCTATAAGCCCAGGCGCTACTACTTTGCCTTCGACGTTCTTTACCTGGGCCGTCCCCGCCTCTAGATCTTTATCTATCTTCGCAATCTTGCCGTCTTCTATTAGCACATCCGCTATTATGTCTACTTTGTTGCCGGGGTCGATTACTCGCCCGCCTTTGAGGAGAATTTTGCTCATAGCAAACTAAACCCTCTCCCCTTTCTATACACCCAAATAAGCTTCGCGTATTGCTTCATTATTAATTAAATCCCGGCTGTTACCGGAAATGGATATACGTCCATTTTCTAAAACATAGCCGCGACTGGCCACGGAAAGGGCCAGTTCCATATCTTGTTCGACTATCATAATCGTAATTTCGCGCTCGCGATGGATTTTCTGCAGGGTCTCATAGATTCTGTCTACTATGACGGGCGCGAGGCCCAAAGATAATTCATCAATTAAAAGTATAGACGGATCGCCCATCAATCCCCGCCCGATGGCCACCATTTGTTGCTCGCCGCCGCTCAACGTACCTGCCAATTGATTGCGTCGTTTAGCAATTTCGGGGAAAAAATTATATATCCATTCCAGCCGCTCATTAATTTCTGCTCGCGATTTTTTTAACGCGAAAGCGCCCATGCGTAAATTCTCTTCCACGGAAAGTCCGTAAAATAATTGCCGACCCTCGGGTACATGGCAAATACCTTTATTCACCAGATCCGGGGGCGTATAACCCTTTACATCCTCGCCGTTAATCTTGTATTCGCCGCTCCATAATGGCAAAACACCCGATAAAACCCTCAGTACCGTCGTCTTCCCGGCTCCATTGGAACCAATTAAGGCTACAATTTCTCGGGGATAAAGCTCCAATGTAATCTCCCACAGGGCCTGGGCTATACCATAACCGGTAGAAGCATTTTTCAAGGTTATGATGGGTTGTTTTAAACTATTATTTACTCCAGACACCATTTCACTTAGCCTCCCTGTACAACCCCTTATGACGCCGTTTGCCAAGATAAGCTTCTATTACCTTTGGATCCTGGGTAATAACTTCCGGCGGCCCCTCGGCAATTAAACTTCCGTGATGCATGACTAGAACCCGGTTAGAAAGCCCCATGACGGCCTTCATTACATGTTCAATTACCAGGATGGTAACCCCACGACCGTTCAGCTTGCGGACTAATTCCATCAACCGCTCAATTTCCTTTAAGTTAAGCCCGGCCATAACCTCATCCAGTAGCAATAATTTTGGTCCCATAGCCATAGCCCGGGCGAGTTCAAGGTGTTTCCTCTGGGCCAAGTTCAACTGTTCTACAGGTTCTTCGGCCTTTCTGTCAAGTTCTAACAAATCCAGGGCCTCGTCAACAACCTGCTTTACTGCAGAACCTTTCAAGCCTTGAAGGTCCGGACGAAATAAAGCTCCCATCATCACGTTCTCGCGTACTGTCATTCCCTGGAAGGGTTTTACGATCTGGAAGGTACGAGCAATTCCTTTCCGGGCAATTACATGGGGTTTGAGGCCTGATATGCGAGCCCCTTGAAAACGAATTTCTCCTTCATCAATTTTTATAAGACCGGAAATCAAATTCATCATCGTTGTTTTTCCGGCACCGTTGGGTCCAATAAGCCCCACTATTTCGCCTTCATTAACTGAAAAGGTAACGTTTTTTACCGCCTGTACGCCCCCGAATGAACGGCTTACATTTTGCACTTCCAAAAGGGCCATTCAATCCATCTCCTCCGTAGTCCCCTGTTATTGGTTTGCCGCGGTAGTCCTAACCTTACTCCAGCGCAAAGTGATCTGACGCCATAGTCCCATAATTCCCGAGGGTAAAAAGAGAGTAATTATGACTATGATCAAACCCAAAACGCCCATATGGATGAGGGTAAACTGGCTCCAAATCAACTCTGAAAGAAGTTTCAGGAAAAAGGCGCCTATTACAGGCCCAAAAATTGTTGCCGGCCCGCCTAAAAGCACCATCACAAAGGCTTCGACCGAAATCATAATATCAAAAACAAATAGGGGTTCCAGAAATGTTAACCAGTAAGCATTTATAGAACCGGCAACACCAGTTAACGCCGCGCTAATGCTCCATGCCAAGACTTTGTAAAGGGTGGTATTAACACCCATTACCTCTGCTGCTTCCGGTTCGGTTTTAATGGCCCGCAAACCGTAACCCAGCCTGCTATTGGCAACCCAGTAGGTTATAGCCACGCTTAATATCAACAAAATGAACATGCAGTAGTAAAAGAATAAACCTTGTTTTACGATATTGCCCGGATAAATCGGCAGGCTTATTCCTTTGCCGCCTCCGGTGATTCCTATATAGGTCACTATTTCCATAACTGCCATATTGATGCCAATGGTGGCTATGGCAAAGTAGTGCCCACGAAGCCTTAAAACGGGCCATCCTAGAATAAAAGCGAGGGCTGCCGCCAAAAAACAGCTAGCTGCCATGGCCGGAAAAAAGGACCATCCAAGGCGAGTCATTAGGACGGCAGTAGTATAAGCACCGATGCCAAAAAACACCCCGTTACCAAAGGCTGCATATCCGGCATAGCCGACCACAAGATTAAGGGCTTCCGCTAATACTGCGGACATAAAAAGCGTTGTAAGTACCCTTATCCAATAACCGCGAATATAAAAGGGTAATAATGCAAGTATGACTACCATTACAATTAATGCAACTATAGATAATGGGAAACGTCGCCTGGCTACGGCACTACTGTTCATAAAAAGTTCTCCCCTTTTAAATTACCAATTTAAGCACCATAAAACTGCTTACCCATAAGCCCCTGGGGTCTGAAAATTAATATCACTACCAGCAGTATAAAACTCACGGCATTCATAAGGCCGGGGGCAATATAAGAAGCAGTTAAAGCCTCAGTAATACCTAATATAAGTCCGCCCAATACCGCCCCGGGTAAACTGCCAAATCCCCCTAATACCGTAACTACAAAGATTTTGGTCATAAAAGCTCCGCCAAGATTGGGTGATACGGTATAAACCATGGAAATAAGGGAACCGGCCATGCCTACCAGGGCTGCCGCCAGGCTGTAAGTTAAAGCATAAATAAACTCCGTACGTATGCCGACCAAGTTTGCGGCCAACCTGTTTAAGGCCGTTGCCCTGATGGCGTTGCCGATTCGGGTCTTATTGAGAAAAATGGTTAAAAGGGCTACAAGTAACAAAGCGGCAATAAACAAGGCCAGACGTATATAGGGAATATTTACACCGGCAATACTTATTCCAGCCCCGCTGTAGGACGGTGTCACCGAACGGTAGTCTGCCGACCAGGCCACCAGCATAGCATTCTGCAGTAAAAGATTAAGCCCATATGTTACTACCAGTAGCATTACAAAACCGTAGCGCAATACCCTTTTAATAATCTGGCTTTCAACTATAAATCCCAAGCTAAATAAAATAATTGCCGATACGGGTAGGGTGAGGAAAGGATCAACACCCCACAATTTAAAAAGCCAGAAGGTAATGTAAGCGCCCAATGTCAAATAGGCCCCCTGGGCCAAGTCAACTATATTCATTACACCCCAGATTAACGAAAAACCTACCGCCGCAAGCCCATACAAACCTCCCAGGAGTATGCCGTTGATAATCACTTGCCAGTCCACTTTTAATAGTCCCCCTTAAAGCCGCTGAATTATTTTAAACATGGGGCGGCCAAGGACTGCCGCCCCATGTCCTTTAGCCCGAAATCCATGCCTTACGGTTTGGGATAAAGGGGTTTACTTTGTTGCAGTTCTTTTGGCCAGATAACTACTACCTGACCATTTTGAATCTGGCTTACGGCAGCGCTCGTGGTACCGATATTAACGCCCTTCTCGTTAAACTTAATGGGACCCCAGAAGGTCTGTATATCCAGGCTGCGCATGGCGTCGCGGACCTTGTCTACATCCAGACTGCCGGCCTTTTCAATGGCCTTTTGCAAGATTACCCCGGCAACGGAAGCCGCCGCGCTATAATAAGCCGGTTCTTCACCGTATTCTGCTTTAAAGAGTTTGGCATAATCCTCTGCCGAACCGAAAATATCACCTTTCCACTTCATATTCGGGGTCCACCACTCGCCGCCCATGATGCCTTCGGCGTCGGCCCCGAGGGATTTACGAAAATCCGGTATGGAGGTTGCGATGGTGAAGGCCATTATAGCCGGCTTATACCCGAGATCCTTCGCATTACGTACGGCTAGTACGCCGTCGGCTAAATAACCTGTGCCTAGCAAAATCTGAGCGCCCGCATTCTTGATGTTGGTGATCATTGATGACAAGTCTTTCGTATCAGACGGATATTTGTCGTAATAAACTACCTGGAAGCCGTTGGCCTCAGCATATTTTTTTGCACCTTCGGCCACCGACAGAGAGAAGAGGGCGTCGGGTGAAATAATGGCTACCTTTTTCAGGTTGGGATCCAAGGTTTTGGCTAGATCGAGGACGCCGTTCAAATAGGTCGTCGCCAGGGGCAAAACGCCAAAAAGGTTTTTATAGCCCTGCTCATAAAGGGAAGGGGCATTGGCCAAAGGAACGATAGTCAACTTGTTGTACTTCTCGGCAATGGCCGCGGTGGCCGCCGAAATACCGCTGGAATAGGGTCCCAATAAGAAATTGACCCCTTCTTCCGTAATCATTTGCTCTGTGAGCTTGGCGCTGCGCTGGGCTTCCGATTGGTCGTCTTTGTAAACAATTTCTACTTTGTATTTCTCGCCATTGACATTGATCCCGCCGGCTTCATTAACCTTTTTTACCCACAGATCGTACCCTTTCTTCGTTAGATTGCCTTCCCGGGAAAGCTGACCGGTGAAGGATAAAGAAGCTCCTATTTTGATCACTTTTTCGCCTTTACCCTTGCTCTCTTGCCCGGTGGCGCCGCCTTTGCCGCCGCAACCGGCCAGCAGCATAGTTATCGCCACCATTAGGGCGAGCAAATAAATCAACCGCCGGTTCTTCATTTAGTTAATCCCCCCATTTTCTTTTTGCATGGTTTTAATTTAATCTTTCCTGTGGCGCCTCCTCGTTGACGTTGATTTCGTACGTGACCAATCAATTAATACTCCCACCTCCCCAATTTTATTTCTTTTTTACTTTCGCGCCAAGCCGACGATATCTTCCACCTTGGCAAAACCGTTTTCTTGTAAGTAATCGGCAATACCTTCGATAATTTCGAGCATCACCATGGGATTGGCAAAATTGGCGGTGCCGACTTGAACGGCGCGAGCTCCAGCCATGATAAACTCCAGGGCGTCGGCGGCATTGGTTATCCCGCCAACACCTATTACCGGAATATCGACCGCACCGGCTACCTCCCATACCATTCTTAGGGCTATGGGTTTAATCGCCGGGCCGGAAAGACCGCCGAAAATGTTCCCCAACACCGGTTTCCGTTTACGTATGTCAATGGCCATGCCCGTCAACGTATTGGCAACTGTAAGAATATCCGCACCCGCTTCCCGCGCTCGACGGGCCATCAAACGAATGTCGGCGACATTGGGAGATAGTTTAACAATTAACGGTCGTGCAGCCACTTTTCGTATCTTTTTTAACGCCAGGGCAAGCAATTCAGGATCGGTCCCATAAGGCATACCGTCACCTAAATTGGGACACGAAAAATTGAGCTCATAGGCGGCAATTCCCTCTTCTTCTTCCAGACTGCCGATGACTTTGATAAAATCGGCCGGCGTTTCTCCAGCAACGCTTACTATCAGCGCAGTATCGTATTTCTTTAACCCCGGTAAAGTATGACGTTTAAAAGCATCCACACCTTCCGAGGGTATGCCTACGGCATTTAACAGACCGCAGGGCGTTTCATATAACCGCGGTGGAGCATTGCCGGCGCGGGGAGAAGCCGCGACGCTTTTGGTCACAATGGCCCCCAATAAAGAAGGATCGAATGCGTTGGCCCCCTCGCCGTAATCATAGGTACCTGAAGCCGGCATAACGGGGTTTTTCAATATTAAACCTGGAACTAGTTCGCCGGACAGTTCTGGCTTTTTCACCATATCACCTCGCTGACGGGAAAGACCGGCCCCTCTTGGCAAACCCTTTTATAAACAAAACCTTCCGGCGTATCAGGGTTTTTCACTTTACAAACACAACCCTTACAAGAACCGATGCCGCAGGCCATGATTTCTTCCAAAAGTACATAGGCCGTAAAGTTGTACTTTTGTTCCATTGAGTACAAGCCTTTTGCCAAACGCCGCGAACCGCAGGTAAAAACGATATTTATTTCCACGCCTTCTGCCGTAATCAAATCTTCCAGCAAGAAAGTTAACAGGCGTCCCTCATTTATTTCCCCATCGTCAGTGGATAAAGTCACTTTCTGCGCCACGCGCTCAAAATCATTTAAACCCGGAATTAAATCTTTTTTCTTGGCCGAAAGAAAGGTGTAAACGCCCAAACCCCTGCTATAAGCAGCTTCTCCAATTGCCATTAAAGGTGCCGCCCCGATACCCCGTCCCAGCAGGGCTATATTTCCCCGTTCCGGCAAGGTTACTCCCCGGCCGAGGGGGCCGATAATGGCCACTTCTTCTCCCGGTTTTCTATTGGCGATTTCCATAGTTGCCTTTCCTCTAATTTTATAGAGGATTTGCAACTGCCCTTTTTCAGGTAAAATGCGATAAAGACTAAAAGGTCGCGGTAAAACGATATCCCGGCGTTCCCAGGCCCGCAACATGATAAATTGACCAGGTCGCGCCTGCCGGGCTATTTCCTCTTGTTCAATAATAATTAGCCTGTGCTCAACATCCACTTGTTTATGGTCGACAATCTTACCCTTTACGTACATGTACCATCTACCTCAAAACCGTTTTATTTTGTTTCTCCGTCCCCTTCTTCGATCCCCGACAAATAAACCTTCCGGCTATGCTCTACATGCTTGCGCATCAGCTCTTCAGCCTTCTCTTTATCGCCATGTCTTATCGCATTCAGGATGGCGCTATGTTCTTCCATCAGCCTATCTCTTTTTTTATACCAGGTGATGCTTTCCGTCCTTACGATGTAATCTTGATAGCGCTTTAAAAGGCCTATAAGATGCTTATTTTTTGTACAGTTAAAAAGTATTTCATTGAACTCCCGATGGGCATTTTGATAGCAGGGGAAATCGTTATTCGCTATTGCCTTCTGCATTTCCAGGAGCTTTATTTCCAATGCCGTTATCTCGTTGGATGAAATATTTTCCGCCGCCAGCCGCGCTGCTATGCCTTCCAGAGCCATCATTATCGAATAAATTTCCAGCATGTCCTTGGCACCCAAATATATAACCACAATCCCCTTACCTAACTCATAGGCGACCAAGCCTTCTTGCTCCAGCTTACGTAAGGCCTCCCGTACGGGGGTGCGGCTAATTGCCAACTCTTTGGCGATCTCCGCCTCCGTCAACCTATCACCCTTCTGATAGCGACCTTCCAAAATGCTTTCTTTAAGGTACTCATAAACCGTATATCTTAAAGGCTTTCTCTGATTTTCCAGTTGTGTATGGATTTCCGCTTTTTCAAACACGCCATTTTCCCTCCAGGTCGGGATCCTGGATCCTATCTGAAAAATATCATTCTACAATTTTCATCAAAATCCTGCTGCTCTTCGAACATAATAAAAAAATTTTTAACCCAGGCCGTTTATAACAACCTGGGTTATGAATGGATTTAAGGCATAACCGTTATCTGCCTGCTGCCGGGTTTGACTATGGGCAATCCCTGCCGGCACAACGGGCAATTATCCGGCTTGTAGGTTTCGATGTCGAAGGTAATGAGGGAGTGGATAGGCAGGCCTAAATCCGCCCGACCGCCGCTGCGGTCGACCAGGGCGCCGACGGCCACCGGCACGGCCCCGTGCTGCTTCACCACTTCAATCACCTCCCGGGCCGAACCGCCTGTGGTGATAACGTCTTCCACCACCAGAACCCGTTCGCCCGGCTCCAGGGTAAAGCTGCGCCGCAGGGTCATGACCCCGTTTTCCCGCTCGGCAAACAGCGCCCTTGTCCCCAAGTGGCGGGAAATTTCATAAGACATGATAATCGCCCCGATGGCCGGGCCGATGACGGTGTCAATGTTCTGATCCTTGAATTTTTCCGCGAGTTCCCGACAGAGGAGGGTGTTTTCTTCCGGGTACTGCTGCACCCGGGCGCACTGGAGGTAATGGGCGCTATGCAGGCCGGAAGTCAAAACAAAGTGACCTTCCCATAAAACCCCCGTACGGCGAAAGATGTCCATGATTTCCTCTCTGGTCAACATAAAAAATCACCCCATTTATGCATTATTAAAATTGCGCCGCCCCGATTAGTTCCTTAACGTCTCCAAACCCTTCTTCCAGGAGATAACGCTCCAGACCGTCTATAATTTCAACTAAAGCCTTGGGGTTGACCAAACTGGCCGTCCCTACGGCCACGGCCGTGGCCCCCGCCAGCAGGAACTCAACTGCGTCCTGGGCACTAGTGATGCCGCCCATGCCGATTAAAGGTATTTTGACAACTTGAGCCACCTGCCAGACGGCGTAGAGGGCTATGGGTTTTACTGCCGGACCGCTTAAGCCGCCGACAATGCTGGCCAGGGCGGGACGGCGGGTTTTAATATCAATGGCCATGCCTCGAACGGTATTAATCAAGGAGAGGGCGTCGGCGCCGGCATCTTCGACGGCTCTGGCAATTTCCGTTATATCCGTAACGTTGGGCGTCAGTTTAACTATTACCGGTAGATGGGTGTGGCTCTTCACTGCCGCCGTCACCCGGGCCGCCATCGCCGGCACGGTGCCGAAAACGATGCCTCCCTCCCGGACGTTGGGACAGGAGATATTGACTTCCAGTGCGGCCACACCCTCCGCCGCACTTAAACGCTCCGCCAGCTCCGCATATTCGTCAATTGTTTTGCCGGCGATATTGACGATTAGAGGCGGAGATAACTGCCGCAGATAAGGGAGTTTTTCGCGGAGAAAAACATCTAGCCCTGGATTTTGCAGACCAATGGAATTGAGGAGCCCGCACGGGGTTTCCATCAAACGCGGCGGGGGATTGCCGATTAACGGCTTTAGGGTGATGGTCTTTACAACTATTGCCCCCAGCCGGTTTAAATCGATAAAGGGGGCGTATTCCTCACCAAAGCCAAAGGTGCCGGAGGCGGGCATAACCGGATTTTTTAATGATAAACCAGCAATTTTTACCGCCAGGTTGGCTTTAGCTTTTTTAATACCCTGCTCCATTTTATCTAGTCTCCCCAATACACGCTGGCCGCGTCAAATACAGGTCCGCCCGTGCATACATTTTCGTAATATATTTTCCCCTGGGCATCAAGAAGGGCCGTCACGCAACCGCGACAGGCCCCAAATCCGCAGGCCATCCTTTCTTCTAAAGAAACTTCGGCAGGAATACCATATCGTGCCGCCAGACGGGCGAATGCCGCCAATCCTGCCCTCGGACCGCAGGCATAACTTAAGTCATAAGTCTTTTCTCGGAGATGTTCCTTCCACAACTCGGTCACCGGACCGTGAAACCCGGTGCTGCCGTCATCTGTGGCCACAAACAGGTTAATCGCCATGGCCTCTAAGGTTTCCAGCCGGTATAACCGTTCCTTGTCCTGGGCGCCGTAGAAAAAGTCGACTACATTCCCCGCCTCCAGGGCCCGCCGGGCAAGAAAAAGCAAGGGAACAATGCCCAGCCCCCCTGCTACTAAAGCCACCCTTTTCTTGGCCGGTAAAGTAAAACCGCGGCCAATAGGGCCTAAAATATCAACTTTATCGCCTACCTGCCGCCCGGCCAGCCAGGCCGTCCCGCGACCCTTTACCTGGTACAGCAGAAATAATTCTCCCCCGGCGCCGACGTCGTGAATGCTTAAAGGCCGCCTCAACAGGGGATCCATGGTTTCCCCACAGCGAATATGAACAAACTGCCCCGGCTGCGCAACCTTTGCGATTGCCGGGGCCCGCAGCTTTAACAGGAAAACCTCCGGGCCCGCCTGATGTGAAGCCAGGACCTCGGCTGCAATATTTTGGATCAACACGGTCACCCTTCACGCAAAAATCTCTAATATATTCTCCATGATTTGCGATTTTCCTGCATGGGAAAGCGGTATAAAATAAAAAATTCCCTGCAGAACATTGCAGGGAAAATCTCCTTTACTCCCGTCCGCACTCGCCGACCTCGCCCTTCAGGATAGCCAGGCCGTGGGGCAGGGCCGGAAGTATCGTGGCCAGGTTTTCCCGCACCCCTTTGGGGCTGCCGGGTAAATTGATGATGAGGGTCTTTCCCCGGATGCCGGCTATGGCCCGGGAGAGCATGGCGTGGGGAGTTGCCTTCAGGCTGGCGGCCCGCATGGCCTCCGGAAGCCCCGGCACTTCCCTTTCGATTACGTCCCTGGTCGCTTCCGGGGTTACATCCCGTGGGCTAAAGCCGGTGCCGCCGGTGGTGAGGATGAGATCGACCCCCACCGTGTCGCAGAACTCCCGCAGTTTGGCGGCCAGTATCTGGCGTTCGTCGGGTACGACCGCATAGGCTACCACTTCACCCAGCCCCGCCACCATTTCCCGGATGACGGCCGCGCTCTTATCTTCGCGCTCGCCCCGGGAACCCTTGTCGCTGGCCGTAAGGATGGCAATACGGAAGGCCGGAACCGGTGCTTCGTTAGCAATCCCCGTGTCTTTCACTAGCTTTATCCCTCCACCGTCCAGGCAATACTCTCCTGGAAGGTATTATTCTAAAGTATCTGGGGCTCACTCCGTTCCTGGATCAATCACTTCGATCCGGTCGCCCACCTGGACCGGGCCGCCCTCCAGGACAGCTACAAAAATTCCCTCCCTGGGCATGACGCAGTCTCCCGCCTGGCGATAAATGGCGCAGCGGCTGTGGCACTCCTTGCCGATCTGGGTGACCTCGGTTAGGACCCGGTCGCCGATTTTTAGTTTCGTACCCACCGGCAGGGATACCAAATCAATACCCTCCGTTGTCAGGTTCTCGGCGAAGTCGCCGGGGCCGACTTTCAGACCTTTGGCCTGCATCTTGGCGATGCTTTCCATAGCCAGCAGGCTCACCTGGCGGTGCCAGGGGCCGGCATGGGCGTCTCCTTCCAGGCCGTGGTTGGCGATGAGCATGCCCCGGCCTATATTCTTCTTGCGCTCGCCTTTATTGGCCGACACACATACGGCTACGATACGTCCCATGGTTTCTCCCCTTCCCGCTGATAATGGCCGCTGCGGCCACCCGATTTTTCTATCAACCTTATGTTGTCGATGACCATACCGCGTTCGACTGCCTTACACATATCGTAAATGGTCAGGGCGGCCACGCTTACCGCCGTCAGGGCCTCCATTTCCACGCCGGTCTGCCCGGTGGTTTTTACTCGGGCTTCGATTTCCAGGGCTCCCGCGTCCCTGTCGGGGCGAAAGTCGATACTCACCGCGCTTATAGCCAGGGGGTGGCAGAGGGGGATTAACGACCCCGTTTTTTTGGCGGCCATGATCCCGGCCACCCGGGCCACGGCAAGGACGTCACCTTTGGGAACATGTCCCTCCAAAATGAGGTCCAGGGTGCTTTTGCCCATTAGCACCCGTCCCCGGGCCACAGCCAACCGTTCGGTAACGGCCTTGGCGCCCACGTCCACCATCCGTGCAGCTCCTTTAGCGTCAAGATGGGTGAGGCCATTAGCCATCGTACCACTCCTTAAGTTTATAGCCTTCCTTTCGCCACGGCTTTGTTGGGCAGTACCAAGAACTTCCACTATCCGGCCGGCATCTAGCCTTCGCCCCGCCGGTTAACCGCCGATTTGGGACATGACCCGGGCCTGGCGCCAGCCCCTTTCCATATGGTGCTCGGCCGGTTTGAGGCTTACGGCCCGGGCGAAAATGGAAGCCAATTCCTCTTCGGTTGCTCCGGCGCGCAAGGCTCCTTTGATGTCGATTTCCCCGTCCCAGTAGAGGCAGGGCCTGAGTTTCCCATCGGCCGTCAGGCGCAAGCGGTTGCAACGGTTACAAAAATGTTCGGATATGGCGCTAATAAAGCCGATACTGCCCCGGCCGCCGGCCACTCGAAAGTTAACGGCAGGGCCGTTGGTCGCCAGATCAGTTAAAGGTTCTAAAGGATAAACCGCTTCAATCCGGCCCTTAATCTCAGCCATAGGCAAAAAACTACAGCCAGAAGCGGCGGCCGCGCCGATGGGCATCAACTCTATAAAACGTATATGCAGGGGTTCCTCCATAGCCAGCCGAGCAAAGTCTAGGATTTCGTCGTCATTAAAGCCCCTGGCGACGACAACATTAATTTTTACCGGCGTCAAACCTACGGCCAGGGCGGCGCGAATGCCCTGCCAGACGCTCGCTATATTGCCCCGGCGGGTGATGTAGCGGTAGCGATCTTTTTGCAGCGTATCCAGGCTGATATTCACCCGGCTCAAGCCTGCTTCTTTAAGGGCTGCGGCCAATCCTGCCAGGAAGGTACCATTGGTGGTCAGGGAAATCTCTTTGAGGGTCGGAAGTTTAGCCAGTTCCCGCACCAAGGTCACCACATTTTTCCTCACCAGGGGTTCACCCCCGGTGAGGCGAATGCGGTTAATCCCAATTCTCATCGCCGCACGCGCCAGGGTGACAATCTCTTCCAACCGCAGGATGTCATCGTGGCCCTTCAAGGGCACCCCGGCGGCCGGCATGCAGTAGCGGCAGCGCAGATTGCAGCGGTCGGTGATAGCAATGCGCAGGTAATTTATCTGACGGGAAAAATGATCTTCCACCGCTCTCCCTCTTTTCTCCGTTCAAACAAGTTGCCTACCGCCGGCACGTTCTCAGGGAAAAGCTCTATTCCTCCCGGCTGCCGTAGGCCTCTTCTGCAAGGTCCTCCAACGGCCGCAGGAGATACACCGTAACTTCCTGGCCGGCGGCAAAACCCTCGGCAAGGCGGGGTACCACTACGATGCCATCGGCGCGGGCCAGGGCCATGATGGTGGCGGCCCCTCGTGATGTGGGATGGGCCACCAGCCTGTCCCCCTCCTTCTCTAGCCGGACGCGGATAAATTCCTCCCGGCCCAGGGGGGAGTAAATTTTACGTCCCAGGACGGCCCTGACCTGTTCCCGCCGGGGTGGCTCCAACCCTTGGCGATAATAGATTAGCGGCCGGGCAAAGAGTTCCGCGCACAGGGCGGCGGATACCGGGTAACCCGGAACGCCGATTACCGGTTTGCCTTCGACCATACCCAGGATTACCGGTTTCCCGGGCTTAGTGGCGACGCCGTGGGTTAAAACCCGTCCCACCTCGGCCACCAGGCCGGCGGTATAATCCTCCCGGCCGGCCGAAGAACCAGCGTTGATGAGGACCAGGTCACTTGCCGCCACTGCCTCAAGGAGGCGTTCCTTGAGAAGGCGGTAATCATCGGGCGTTATGGGATAAACCTGGGGCTCACCTCCCCAGAGGGTCACCAGCCCGGCCAGCATAGTCCCGTTGGATTCCAGTATCTGGCCGGGAGCCGGATTGGGATTGGGCGGCACCAATTCCGTTCCTGTAGGTAGGATGGCCACCCGCGGCCGGGGCCGGACAGCCACCCGGGTGACCCCGGCCGAAAGGAGTCCCCCCAGATCAAAAGGAGTTAGGACATGGCCGGCCGGCACCAACAGCTCGCCGGCCTTAATATTCTCACCCACCGGCCGGATGTTCTGGCCGGGCACGGCCGGGCGCCGGATCACGGCAACGCCTTTATCTTCAAAGGTTACTTCTTCAATCATAATAACGGCATCAAAGCCTTCCGGTACGGGATCGCCGGTATCCACCGTCACCGCCTCGTGGCCAAGGGCCAGTTCCAGAGGGTTCCCCTCGCCGGCAGTAAAGGTCGCTTCCGCCCGTACCGCTATCCCGTCCATGGCCGCCGCCGGGTAATGGGGAGAGGAGACGGCGGCATAAACCGGCGCCGCCGTCACCCGGCCCAGGGCTGCAGTTACTTCTATCTCTTCCACCGGCAACTCCGTCAGATAGCCTTCGGCCCTTAATGTCGCCAGGAATTCCTCTCGGGCTTCCTGCCAGGGGCGGTTAGAAAGAAAGACCTTGCGCGTCAAAAATCGACCCTTCTTTCCAGGGTATAATAACGAACGCAACGTGCTTAAAACAGGTGCACTTCAACCAAAGTACCTGCTTCCAAACCCTCTTCTTCCAGGGGAACGACAATCAAGCCGTCAGCCCATACCATCGAGGAGATCATGCTCGAACCCCCCGGCACCGGTACGGCCAGGAGGCCCTCCGGTCCTTCTTCCAGGCGGACGCGGATATAGTCTTCGCGTCCGGGAATGGAGGTAACGGTACGGCTTAAACGCGCCGTCACCGCCGCCCGGCCCGAGGGATGGTCGTAGCCGCCGTACTTAAGCAACGGTTCGATAAGGATGCGAAAAACGACCATGGCCGAAACGGGATGGCCGGGAAGTCCTATAATCATCCTGTCGCCGGCCACCGTCGCCACCGTCGGCTTGCCCGGGCGGACGGCCACGCCGTGGAAAAGGATACCCGGTTGTCCCAGGCCGGCCAACACCCGGACGGTTAAATCACGGGTACCTACAGAGCTCCCACCGGAAAGAAGTACAAGGTGGTTTTCCGCCATGGCCTGCTTGACTCTGGTGACAAGGGTCTCCAGGTCATCAGGGGCGATGCCGTAGAGGGTGACTGCGGCACCGCTTCTCCCAGCCAGGCCCGCCAGGGTATAGGAATTGATATCCCTCACCTGACCGGGCGCAGGTTCCTCATCAGGAGGAACGATTTCATTGCCCGTAGCCAGGATGCCTACCCGCCAGGGTTCATATACCGTTACGCGAGTTACTCCCAGGCCTGCCAAAATTCCTAGATCCTGGGGACGCAAGATGTGACCGGCCGGCAGGATACAGGCGCCGGCACGGGCGTCGGCACCCCGGCGCACCAGGTCCTGCCCCGGGGCCACGGGTTTGAAAACGGCTACTCTATCGCCGGAAATAATTTCTGTATTTTCTACCATTACTACTGCATCGGCACCCTCTGGAATCATACTTCCCGTGGCCACGGATACAGCCTGGCCGGGTCCCACGGCGACCGTGGCCGGCTGCCCCATAGGAACTTCTCCTACCAGCTGCAAAATTACCGGTTCCCCTTCTGCGGCCCCGAAGGTATCCTCTGCCCGGACGGCATAACCGTCCATGGTGGCCCGGGTAAAACCCGGAATGTCGTCCTGGGCCGTTACCGGCCGGGCCAGTTCGCGTCCCAGGGCGGCAAGCAAAGGTAAAACCTCTTTCCGCCGCCCCTTGAGGGGCCAGTAACGGGATAGCAATTGGCGCGCTTCGGCCAACGTCACTACGCGAAAAAGTTCCATTGCCGACCCCCTGCTACTCGAAACACCCAAGCTGGCACTGGATGATTTTTATCTTGAGTTCGTCGGCGGCCCGGCCCACTTCCCGCATGGGTACCTGCAGACGGCGGGCCAATTCCTGGGCCACCGCGCAGGGCAGCCTGCCGCCGTGTTCTGCCGCGGCTTCCTTTACCGCTGCCTGAACGGCCTGCCGGTCGATCATCTGCTGCCCCCCCTTTTTGGCATTGTTAAAAATATAAAGCACCCGGAAGGGTGCCTGAAGTTTACGAAAAACTCCTTTCCCATTCCGGGAGGCAGGCAGGTTTCCCCGCCTACCCCGTCGCTGCCTGTAAAAAAGGCAGGAGGCCAGCAACCATAGCTTTAACACCTTAGGTCCACTGGCTCGGAGGTATATGCAGTTATGTTTATTGTAGCATAACCAGAAGCAGGAAGCAAGGGGTGATTAAATTTTTCCTACCAGGGCGCAGAGCCTCTCGGTAGCGTAGTAGGCTTCCGCTCCGGTTACTATTCCCTGTGGATCGCTTCCCGTCTTATCCACGGGTAGGAGGCCTTTTGCCGCGGCCTGGGCTACTGCCGCCTCCGGATCTAAAGCCACTGCATCCTCACCCAGGTAGGTGAGGAGGAGGCGGGCGGCATTGCCCCGCGTCAAGGGTTCCCGTTGGAGATAGGGTTTTAAGACCGCTGCTTTGGCGGCAACCAGGTCGCCCCGGCCGGCCGCCCTTTTTAAGGCATTAGCCGTCATATAGTAAAAGCTTGCCTGGTTGACGGGGGCATCCAATTTCCAGTCGTTGTTATAACCGGCGACAATCAATCCCCATCGGTTGACGAACTTAAGCCCGTTGAAGGCCCAGTGATTTTCAAGGGGATTTTTGATCTGGTAGTCCTTTAAATAGGCGCCGGCCTTCACCAGGAGGTCCTGGATTTCCTTAATGTCTGCCCGGTCGGCCGCCAGCTCGGGGAAGGTCTTTTTTACCTTCAAGGAATAAGCGGCCGCCACCCCGGCGGCGTCGCCGGTGGCCATGCCTATGGGCACCACCCTGGCGCTGCCGGCGGCCAGGTGGGTATAGCCGGCCGAACGCCCTACCACCAGGAGGTTATCGACTCCCTGGGGCACCAAGGAACGGAAGGGAATGCTGTAAACTTCCGGCCGGCCGTAAACGTACCCCGTATCCTGGGGCGAAGTCGCCTGGACATCCACCGGGTAGGAGCCCAGGGCGATGGCATCGGCGAAATAGCGGTTGAAGAGGACGTCATTCAGTTCCAGCTGGTAAAGGGCCTTGATGTGACGGGTCTCCCGAACGTAGAGTTCCGGCGCCGCCCCTAAGAGTTTGGCCCCGGCAAAGCCGGGCAGCCGTTCGCGCAGGAAAGCGGTTATGGCGGGTAGCTCTTTTTGGGCCAGCTCCATGGCTTCAGCTTTGGAAACCTCGCTTAGGCCATCGACGCCGAAGATCTGCAGGGCATTGATGAGGATAGTGCCGTCATTTTGGCGGCCGATGTTCAAGCCCCGCAGCCGCAGACGTGGAGTGGAAGGTTGATAGGCCGCGCCCACGTCGGCAAAACCCCAAGCGGCCCGGTCGGATATTTTAGCGTCTTTGATTCGTCCTTCCTTGACAGCCTGCTCCAGGGCTTCCCAGTCGATATTTCCCAGGTGAAAGACCAGGGTCACGGCCTGGCGCCGCTCGGGTTCGCCCATATCTTCGGCGCCGACCGTATAGGGAACACCGGCGGCAGCGGCAACAATGGCATCCTGGGTGGCATCGATGATCCGATCGCCGTAAAAAGTTATTTCCTGCCCGTCCCGGACAGCCTTGATGCCTGTAATCCTGCCGCCTTCCATAATGGGTTCTTTAAATTTGGTATTCAGGCTTAAAGCCAGGTTGGGATAACGTTCCACCATATCCTGGAAAACCTTTTTGGCCACGGCGACATCAAAAACGCTGCCCCCCACCTGGCGGTAAAAATCAAGGAAAGTACCGCGGGTCAGCAATTCTTGCTTCGGCCCGTAATTCATGTCAATAAAGTTCAGCCAGCCGTAAGTAAAAAGCCCCCCCAGGCCATCGCGCTTTTCCACCAGGAGGACCTTTACCCCCTGGCGGGCAGCGGAAACGGCGGCGGCCACACCTTCCGGCTGCCCGCCCACCACCACTACATCATACCTTGTCCCGTCGAGGGCCGGAGGCGCCGGCGGAAAAGAAGACGGATCCCTTTCCTGCCGAGCAAGCACCTGCCCTGACCGGGCCTGCCAAATAGTCAAGTGGTACCTCGCCCGCTCCAACATGGCCATCCTGGCGGGCCAAACCTTCCATCCTGCCACAAGTACTAATAATACCAGGAAGCTTAAAAAAAGGAGTGCTTTCCTTCTATCCGGCATCCTGCACATTCACACCTTTTCCCCAGGGCTTTAAATACCACCGCCTGCCGAAACCCTTTCTATCTCGGGGTCACCGCCTGGAAGCGGTAGCGTGGATCCTTAAGGCCTTCTTTAAAGGCTTCCCGGCTGCGGGGTGAAGAAT
Organism: Moorella humiferrea; assembly: GCF_039233145.1. Classification (NCBI taxonomy): domain Bacteria; kingdom Bacillati; phylum Bacillota; class Clostridia; order Neomoorellales; family Neomoorellaceae; genus Neomoorella; species Neomoorella humiferrea. The sequence goes on from NZ_CP136419.1 coordinate 2,299,829, forward strand.
CGAGGTTATAGAGCCACTTGCCGTCCACCTGGTTAAACCACACGGCAATTTTGATATTGGGGTATTGCGCCAGACTACGGAAACATTCCCGGATCCAGGCGGCCTTGTCACCGCCTTCTTCATTACTGGAAAACTCGGTGATCATAAAGGGCTTGTCGCCGAAATGATACATATATTCGCGATACAGGGGTGCATAGATTTCATTAAACCCGCGCCAGACGTCGGCCTCATGGCTGGTGCCGTTGTTATACCCCGTCAGGCCGATCCAGTCCACTGTTTGGTCACCGGGATAATAGAGGAGGTAATTGTTCCATTTGAAGTTAGGAAAAGAACGATCGTGGGGATTAAAGACGAAAAGGACATTTTCGGCCCCCTCCGCCTTAAAGATACGGTATACATGCTCCCATGCCATTTTAAAAATATCTGCATCTTTGCCGTAATACCAGGCCGACCAGGTGGACCAGTCGCCGTTCATCTCGTTGCCGAAGCGGACAAACACCGGGTCCTCCAGGGCTTTAAACTGCCGCGCCCATTCCCGCAGGATTGAGTCATATTTCCCATCGATAAGGTCGATAAGGGAAGTATCCTCCCTCTTTCCATACCACCAGGGCTGCAGAGCGATCATCAATACGCGATTGTCATCATAGATCTTCTTCAACTCAGCAAAGTTGAAGCGGGTGTCAAAGGCGGCATAAGTGATAAGGAACTGAAATTTAAAATCGAGTTCTTTTTCCAGGGGCAGCAGTTTTGTAAAATATTCTAGTTGTCCTAACTTATGGGAATTAAGGATGCCCCACAGGATTTTATCCGCCGGGATTTGTAAAAGGTGATGCCGGCCGGCAATGGTAATATCTCGCTGTACCATCTGGGGCTCAGGCAGGGCAGGAGCGCCTCGGGCCGGTTGCGGCTTGAAGCTGCTGATAATCCGGTTTAAATCCCTTACTGCGGCCGTAAAACCGGCCTGGTTGCTTTTAAGCATAAAAGTATATACAGTTTTGTCGATAACCAGGTCATACTCACAGTAATAGTTTAAATCTCCGGCGCCCAGCTGCCGGCGCGTCCATTCAAACCGCCAGGCCAGGTTGCCCTTGATATTTAACTGCTGCTGTTTACGCAGTTTGATACCCCCCCAGCCCTCCTGAAGGCTGCGGTTGCTGTAAAGGACGTACTCCTCAGCGCTGATTTTACCCAGGGGCTGGGCAAAAATTGATATTTTGGCATTGCCGGGCTGCACCAAAATGGTTACCACACCGGGAATAATCTCCGGTCGCCAGTCTCCGGGATACCTTAAACTGAAACCGTCATATGTATTTACTAAATCCTTATAATCGCGTTCATTGTTGTCGACCGGGGATTTGCTCCAGACGGCGGACGTTTTTCCGCTACCAAAGGGTTGGGGTGGCAGGCGCCCACCGCCCAAAGCCAGTAAAAAAAGAAGAAGGAAAACCAACCAGCTCCCTTTACGCATTTCCTTGCTCCCTTCGCCGATAATAACCGCAACAGTTAATAACTTCTTCGTCGGTAACCACCATGTCCACCGGCAGATCATGGTCCTCGGCGTAAACGTCGGGAACGATCTGCTCAGAAAAGGCCAGGGCAATGATCGCGGCCCCCGGCCTTAACGTCTTAAGAAAACGGTCATAGTAGCCGGCCCCATAACCCAGGCGGTTGCCCTTCCTGTCGAAAGCCACCCCCGGAACAATGACCAGATCGATGAGTTGCGGATCCAGGGGGCGTAAACATTCCTGGCGGGGCTCCAGGATGCCCCAAGTGCCGGGACGCAAATCGTCAGGAAAGGCGAAAATTTCCGAAGGGATGAGACACCGACCTTCCCGGACGCATAAGGGCACAGCCACCCTTTTCCCCACGGCCAGAGCCCCTTTGATCAGGGCGTGGGTGGTCACCTCGCTGCCAAAAGAAACATAGCTCATGACCACCTCAGCCTGCTGCCAGGCAGGAAGTCCCGTAAGTTTGTTATATATGATTTCACTTTTAGTTTCCCTCACGGTTTCCGCCAGGGCGTTGCGCCGGGCAATTACCAGCCGCCTCAGTTCCTGTTTCATCGCTCCTTCTCCCGCCCCTTCAAGCTTAAATATGATTTAGACACAAGAGCAACTAATTCCTGCCCGACGCAGCTTAAAATTGTTATATCCACAACCTTTCCACAAAATTCTCCTTTGAAAATCAAGCCTTCCGGCAGGTTATCCACATTAAGTGTATAACTATCCACCGGAAGGCCTTAAATTTTATCCACAACCCGGGGAACCTCAATTCTCAGTTAGTCACAGATTTATACACATTATCCACAGGACGAACCGTCCACAAAAAACAACCGTTCAGGTCCCAAATTAGTCCCGACTGGGGACTAAGGACCTGTTAATAAAGGGGCAAATCGGGGATAGCGTTTAAAATTACATGTGCCGGTGCAGAAAGAAATGCACATATTCTGCACCGCTGTAGATCCCATAGTAAAAAAAGCAACAACCCGGTACCTATTCTATCAGTTTTTCCCTAAAGATATCTTTAAAAAACGATTAGCAATTTTTAAGTGATGATACAATAAATTCCGTAAGGTCTTGAACTCGTACTCTTACCCTGGCTTTTCTAATGGCCCCCCCTATGGTACGCTTGCATTGTTGGCAAGTGGTGATTACTGTCTGGGCTCCCGTCCTTTTTATCATTTCTACCTTTAGACTACCAATCGCCGCCGAGAGTTGCTGGTCGACCATTTCCAAATTCCCCCCGCCGCCACAGCAAAGGGAGTTGGCCCGGTTTCGTTCCATCTCAATCAATTCTATTCCTGGCACTGAGGTGATTAATTGCCGCGGTTCTTCATAAATACCATTATTGCGCCCTAGATCGCAGGGGTCATGGTAAGTTACAACTTCCTTGCGGGTAGAAATATTTAATCTTCCTTCCTCCACCAATCGAAGTAAGTACTGGCTGCTGTGGAGGATTGGCACCGGTAAAGCTCTATTTAGTAGCCGCGGATATTCATGCTTCCAAGTATGCAGGCAAGAAGGGCAAGTAGTTACAATTAAAGAAGGAGCTAGAGCTTCAACCTTTGCTATATTACGGACAGCTAGCTGGGCTGCCTCTTCTGGCATTCCTGCTGCCAGCAAAGGAAAGCCACAACAAATCTCATCAGCTCCCAGGGTTGTAAAATTGACACCGGCCTTAAGCATAATTTTGACCATCGACTGGGAAATGCTAAAGGCAGCCGGATATAAGGAAGCCACACAGCCGAGAAAGTATAATACCTCCGCCTGTTTTTTACCAGTCAATCCTACGGGCAGTTCTTCACCAAGATTCTCTGCCCATAGCAGGCGGCTTTGAGGATCTTCTCCGGATATATTTCCTTTAGCTAACACGGTTTCTTTGAGAGAATACATGGCCTCCGGAGCCAGCCCGGCGGATACTATCCGGTGACGCAGTTCCAACCACATCTTACGGGTATCAATATTAACGTGACATGCTTCCCGGCAGGCGCTGCATAATGTGCACTGGTAAACGCGTTCGACAAGCTTTGGGGGATATTCATTGTTTTTCATGGCCTGCACCAGCGCCAATTTCCCCCGGGGCGAATAAGTTTCCCAGCCCCCGGCCGCAAATGCCGGGCACACATCCCGGCAGTAACCACAGCGGCCACAGATTGTGGCTTCTTCTTGCAAACCTGTATAATAAAACTTCTTTTCCACACTTTTCACTCCCATTCACACGGCCCGGTAAATCTCTGTAGCGAACTAACCACATTGACACCCAGTGAAAAAAGCCAAGGCGCCAGCAGGACAGGATAGGTATAGTGTTTACCAGGGTTGAACAGGCCCTGTGGATCAAGCTGCTCCTTCCGTCTCCTGAGTTCGGCCAATTCCTCTCGAGAGTAAATGATAGGTAAATAAGGAGTATTCCATAGCCCAAGGGAATAAGGATAACCCCCTAGCTTCCTGGCCAGCGCATGTAACCGCCCCGTGACAGCCATGGCTACCACATACGCCAGCTTTTGCCTTGCATCTGCACGGTACCCGGTGAAAACTGTCATTTTATCTGGAGAAACAATGGTTCCATAGCTATAAAATTTAGTGCCCAACCGACGGCTTAATTTTTTTAATGTTTCCCGGTACTTACCTAAATTCTGGAGGGGCAGCCAATCTTCAGCCGCCATTAACGTTGGTCCTAGTCGCTTAAAACGCATATGGTAGAAACGCTCTTCCCATTTATGAGCCGTTATGTCCGGATCTAAGATTATAGCGTTATATTTTCTGGCAACCTCTTCTACCACTGCCCTGCCAGCTGCAACGCTTGCTTTTTCTCCTTCATAATCAACCTCAAGAATTTCTCCCTCAGGTGCTGGGGTTCCCAGTTGACGAAGGAAGTCAAAATAAGTACTGCTGAAATAGCCAAGATGGTAAGGCTTCTCAGTAGCCGCCGCCAGTTCCCTGGCAGCTTCGCAAAGAGTTTCTGATTGATTAAAAGACAACAGCCAATGCCCCTCTGCCGCTGGAGCTCGCCTGATGCTCAGGGTTATTCGGGTGATAACTCCTAAAGTGCCATCACAACCCGCAAACCATGCAACCGGCGGCCTGCTTTCTTGCGTAACCTCTTGAACTGTCCCATCGGATAAAACAACCTCAAGCTTTGTTACCTGATTGCTCAAAGGACCATAATACACGCTACCAATACCATACCCTTCCATACTCAGCCAGCCGGCCACTGTTGCCGCAGGAGCGCTGGTTGGGTAGCTTTTAACAGCCCAACCCGATTGCCTTAACTCTTGATCAAGGGCTTGCCACCGGGTACCTGCTCCAACTGTAACTTCCTCTCGTTCGCCATTCAGCAGCTCGATACCCTTAAAGCTGCTCATATCAAGTGTTAGCCCTTTTTTTACCGGAACGCTGTTAAAAAATGCCGAGGAACCGCTCCCTCGCGGCGTGATGGGCATACCTTTATTGCTGGCATATTTGACCAGCGCCGCTGTTTCTTCGGTGTTTACCGGACGGGCCACCATATCGGGGACAGTCTCTAATCCTAATATACGGCACATGATTTTTGGCACTTCCGCTAAATCACGCCCGTATACTATGCGCTCCCACCAATCTTCAGTAACGCGATCACCAAGTAGGTCGGTTAAAAACTTGTCCATAAATACCACCTTTGACCAAATCTTAAACCCACAACCTTGCACTTATGGTGGTGTGAAGTGGTCACAGCTCTAAACACATTTTTAACTAACAAACCTGGCCCCTTGGTAATACCAGGGGGCACCTTTTAGATAAATCGTATTAGATAAAACCTCTCTGGCTGCGGATAAAGTAGTACCTTTCTGCATCCAAGCCAGAACTGCCCCGGCTCCTTGCAAGCTCCCCACAAATTGTACGCCTAGAATTCTACCATCTTTCGTTATTAATTTGGTGTAACCTTTGTCGTTCATATCTGTGCTTATAGTAGTCTCTCCCACATCTTTAAGGGCGGCTTCAGTAAACCCTGCAGATACAGCTGTAACATCACCGGCTTCTACAATTAAAACCCCTAAAGAGCCGGGATATTCGCGAGGCGCTGTACCTAAACAGTTATGAGCGACAATAGCGGCCTGCTCTTTAGCACTGGCCCATAATAAACTTAAACCAGGCCTTTTAAGTATGCGGTCCCACGTTTCCACGCAGTCACCACAGGCATAAATATTAGAGACGCTGGTAGCCATTTCTTTATTGACTTTGATGCCGCGAAATTGCCCTATTTCCAGGCCCGCGTCTTGGGCCAGGGCAGTATTAGGCCGTACCCCAGCCGCCCAAATCACCATGTCACAGGTTATAAGGCCCTGGCTGGTTTTTACCCCGGTGACCCTGTCTTTCCCTTCTACTCCTACAACCTTCTCTCCCACTAAAACCTTAATACCGTGCTTTTCAATCTCTTTTTGAAATAAACGTGAAGCTTCTAAATCAAAAGCAGTAGGTAAAATGCGATCCAGCAGTTCAATAAGGGTGACCTCGATCTCCCGCTTACGTAAGGCAATACTTGCTTCCACACCGATGGCTCCTGAACCAACTACAACAGCAGATTTCCCCTCCCAGGCCAGGATTGCCTCCACGTCGGCCAGGGTTTTAAGAGTAAAATTACCGGCAAGTCTTGTTCCCGGTACAGGCGGCACCAGGGCCACGCTTCCAGTAGCTAGTATCAGCTTGTCATACGGCAGTCGTTGTCCCCCTGCACTTACCCGCTGATCTTTAGGGTCAAACCCCTCAGCTGCTATGCCTTTCCATATTTTTATCCCGTCAAGCCCACGAAAAGGAGGCAAAAAAATATTTTCCTTCGGAAGGTATCCTCCCAGGTAATCCGGCAGGGCACAGGCTGAATATGGCTGTGTTTTTTCAGCTCCGATTAAAGTAACAGGTACCTCTGGAGCAAGAAGCCGGAGCTGCCTGGCAGCCGTATACCCGGCAATACCGTCACCTATAATTACAATTTGTAAATCCCGGTAGTTATTCATTTACCAAACCAGCCCCCCAACTCCTCGCTCAGGACCTTATTGGCATTGTGTATTTTGTGGGCGATCTTCCAAAGCTGCTCCCGAGAGCACTGCCATCCTGTCACCGCGCAGATCAGTTTTTCCAGGTCTGCTGCCGCCCATGGGCTGGCCCCGGAGGCAATCAGTTGCGGGCAAATTCCAGCGGCCAACCATAAACTGGAAGCCACCTGGTCATTTTCCTCACAGGTGACCGCCTTTTCTCTTTGCCGGCAGCTTCCATGACATGCCAGGCAGCCACTGTAGCCCCATTTCATTCCCGTTATTAGCCATCTTTGAACAGCGTTACGGGCTTCATGCAAAACCGTTTCAGGATCGGCCAGGTTCACACTGCCCTGCTTTTGAACGGCAATCGCACGGAGGTTACGCTTTGCAAGCAACGAGCCAACAGCAACCTGGTCTTCAAAAACAAGGCCCCTATCGCTCACAATTCCCTGGAACGTAAAGACCAATATTGCCGCTTCAGCATCCCCAAGTTTTTTCCTTATGAATTTCGCAATAGCGCCTGCATCTTCTATGGGCTCTTGTATTCTTTCAAGGCAACACCCATCTTTGTCAATCACTAGATATGAAGGCCGTACGGCAGTCCGTCCCAGTATCACCTGGTCCCAGCCTGTAAACTTTAAATATGCACCCCAGTTTCCCGTTCCATAAGCGAACGCTAAACCCGGCTCCGGGCTACTCGGACCGGCAGCTGACCATGTATTAGCACCCATCAAGGGGCTGCCTACCAATGCTCCTGATGCAATAGCAACTGCATCTCCAGCCAATTTTTCCCATCCTGCCATTTTGCCTGTATGCAACGCAATATTAAGGCCGGGCCCCCCAAGCCACTGCTGATAAAATTGTTCAGGTAACGATTTGCTTTCCCAGCTTCCCTCGCTCAAATCGACTGCAAGAACTTTTCCTGCCCAACCAAACACTTTTCCCCTCTCCCTCAAAGCACTGCTGCAGACGTATTTGGACCTGATAGAGCTATGCGTTCCGCTGCAAACTGTCGCTTTTTCATACTTATATCTTTGGGGCTCGCCAGCTGGAGGGCCCCGGTGGGACAGATATCGACGCAATACGGCTCACCGGAGCAGAGGTCGCAGCTTACAGCTACATCTCGATCGGTATCCAATACTACAGCACCCCAGGGGCAGACGATCACGCATGCCTGACAACCAATACAAAAGGATTCATTGCGAAGAATGACACCGTCTTCCCCTTTCGTGATTGCTTCCATTAGGCAGGCTGTGACACAAACTGGCTCGTCGCAGTGATTGCAAGTTAGTGCTACGCAGCCACCTTCAGCTAGTTTGTCAACTCTGATACGAGATATTTGCAAGCCTGCACGTCCGGTTTTTTTGGCCATACAACCTATTTGGCACAATTGGCAACCGTTGCATCGTTCCTGGTTGATGGCAATAACCTTTGGCATGGGCTCACCTCCTACCATATACTCTAAAACCGTCCCTGGTATACTTTAATGCTGGGTTAGGCTGGCCCATAGAAAACCCCGGAGCCAGCCTTTCACCCAGCCATAGCCACTGTTTATCAATCGTCACCAGGCTTATTTATAAAACCTTGCTTAAGCTTGCATATATTTGCCTTCAAAAAGCATTTTTCTGCTGCTATTAGCATACCGCTCTCTGAGTGTCTTAGAAATTTCATCCACTGTCCCGACCAGGATGGCCTCTGCCGGGCAGGCTGCCTGGCACGCTGTCGGCAACCCTTTTGAAGTAAGGTGGACACACAGGGTACATTTTTCCATTTTGTTGTCCAACCCGAACTGCGGGACGCCGAAGGGGCAGGCCCATAGACATTGACGGCAACCAATGCATTTATCTTTATTAACCAGGACTATACCGTCTTCCGGTCGCTTATAGATCGCGCCTGCCGGGCAAGCTTTTTCACAGGCTGGTTCCCCGCAATGCAGGCATGGCATGGGTAGAAAAACAGTCTTATCAATGCCGTCCTGGGTAACTTCCACTTCGGCAACCATCATCCACCTTGGTCCGGCCGGCAAACCGTTCTCCAGTTTGCAAGCCGTTTCGCAAGCACGGCAGTTCATGCAACGCCTTGTATCAACATAGATAGTCTTTTGCCGGCTGGTCATAACGCTTCCTCCCTACATTTTCTCAATTTGGACCAAGGTATTGAAATAAGCGGTCGTATTACCATCCAACAAGGGATGGTATTCTTCCATAATGCCATCGCCAACATCCCTTGGTCCACCTATGGTGCGCGAAGCTAGGACGTTCACGTTAGCGCCCAACTTCACCCACATACCACTAGAAAGCTCGGCCGTACCAGGTTTAACCCTAATGGTAGGCTTGGCATAAACGCCTCTCAATTCACCACGGTCGTTAAAAATGCGAACCTTGTCGCCCTCTTTGATCCCGCGCTTGGCGGCGTCGTCCTTATTGATAAATACTTTGGGCGGTCCCTCAATTTCCCGAATCCACGGCAGATTGTAATACTGCGAATGGGTACGGAAAGCAGGATGCTGGGAAATTAAGGTTATTGGATATTTAGCGTACAACTCCGGCGTGCTAATCGGACTCTCGGCTGGCTCCAGGTGATAGGGTACAGGTTTGAAGTCGCCCGGGAATTTCTTGCCCCTCTCTTCCATACCGATAGAATAGAATTCGAATTTGCCACTTGGTGTGTTGAACTTGTAGTCAGCATAAGGCACCCGCGGGCACCACTTTTCAGGAATGCGTAATGGACCCCGTGGTGATACAGCTTCGTCAATGGGCAGGTCTTCGGGAACCATAGCTTTGATATAATCGAGGCCAGTAACCCCTTGCGGGAAATATTCCTCCCAACCCATACGGCGCCCAAGTTCAGCCCAAATTTCGATGTCAGGTACAGCTTCATAGCTGGGCTGGCACACAGGTACAAGTACCTGCAGGTAATGATGCCAATAGGAAGGATGGAATCCGTATTGCTCGAGATAATGACATCCGGGCAGGACCACGTCGGCCCAATCAGTATCGTCGGTCATGAACTGCTCAATGGTTACAAACAGATCGAGTTTTTTCAGCGCTTCAATTGTATAAGCAACATCTGGCTGCTGCGAAATTAAACCGCCACGGTAGGATATGACGCCTTTAATCGGCGGATTGTCTGCAGCGTGTATACCTGCAGCAAAAGTGCTGATGTTGAGCAACCGTGTCTTGGCAATTTCAACCCCGGCAGGCACCGCCACTTTGGCAGCGTTCATAAAGCCCGGAATTGCGGGGAAACCCATCTGATCAATAAAATTGTAATTACCCGTCTCCTTACCGATATGCCCGCAGAGGGCGGCCAGGCAGGCATAGGCACGCTGGGTCTGATGGCCATTGGAATACCTCTGATGGCCATAGCCGCATTCAGTATGCGTCTTATGAGTGGCGTACCACTCTGCAGCTAATCTAATTTTATCGGCCTCGATGCCCGTAAGTTCTGCTGCTTTTTCTACAGGCATCTTCTTAACTTCTTCCAGCAGTTCTTCAAAACCATGGGTATGCTTGGCAATAAATTCTTTGTCATGCAAATCGCGGGAAATAATGTGGTTCATCATTCCCAAGGCGAGCACAACGTCGGTACCAGGGCGCGGCTGCAGGTGCAGATCGGCTTTAGAAGCAACGGCTGTTACGTAAGGATCTACAACAATTAGCTTGGCACCCCGCTCCATCGCTCTATAAAGGAACGGGTAAATGTGGGGATTGGTGAAAGAGGGATTCCTGCCTACCAGGAAAACCAGTTCTGTCTTCTCAGACCATATCTCCGGGGACATAGTATGCTGATCGCCTACACTGTAGTATGAACCCGCCGCGCCGCTCAAAAGGCAGAAACTACCGACTAATTTTGTTGCCCCGTATAAATTAAGGAAGCGGCCGCTAACAGCTTTTGCCATATGCTCGCGATTGCCTGAATAGCAATACTCCGTAAAAGCCTCGCCGCCATAACGGCTGCGAATATCTTTCAATTTATCAACAATATAATCCAGTGCTTCATCCCAAGAAACCCGCCGAAACTTTCCTTCGCCCCTTTCTCCGACGCGAATCATGGGGTATTTAACACGCTCAGGACTGTTTATCTTCTGCACATTGGCATATCCTTTAACGCACAGGTGTCCTCTCGTAATCGGATGGTCCGGATCGCCAGCAATTTTTATAACCTTCTCATCTTTGACGTATGCAAGCACGCCGCAGGTGTCATAACAGTTGTGAGGACAAGCGGTTTTGACCACACGGTCTGCAATTACCGTCTTACCGCCTACAGTAACCGGAACATTACGCGCAATGGCATACTTATCCAGGTCTTCGTGTAAGCGTGTAAAATTAGCCATCGCCTAACATTACCTCCAATCTTAAAGCTTAATAATACAAATTTTTCAACAGGAGAAAACTACTATTTACCTTAATGTACATCAATATCGAATATCGACTTAATCCGTGTCAGCACCCCCTTTCAAACTCGCCAGTAAGTTGCAGCATTGCTCACACAAATTCGCCGGTTTGTTTTGGATACCACGTACAGTCCAAGACGGGCGCATGCAACAATTATTGCGGCAGTGCTGTAAGCCCAAGAGGTGCCCCACTTCATGGCAGGCCTCTTTACAAACATCTTCTAAATTCTCTATGCGAGCAGTAGAAACAATAGCGCGTTGTTTTCCTGCCGCTCCAAAGACATAGCTATGCCATGGATCACCTATATCCACACTCACCAGCCACAGGACCAGATCTTTCCCTTGAGGAGCGAGCAATGCTTCGAGGAGGAAATGAACATCGTACTGCCCGCGAAAAGTGTCCCACCCGGCAGCAGGGGGCTCAAGAGGAGCAACTGGTATGCTCTTTATTAAAAAGAATACTTTCTCTATTTGTTTACCAAGCACACCTGCCGCCGGGTACAATTCTGCCTGCCAGTAAAGATATAGATTAATTGACATATTTTGCTTCTTACTTCGCTACATTTTGCCTCCGGTCATCAACCTGGCCTGAGGCAGTTTTCTTAGAATTAAAGCGGATATAGGAGCAACTATCGCGCCCACGCCCAGGGCCAGGAATGCCGGTCCCCAAATCCTTGCTGCCGTTGGATCGGTCGTAGCGTTGTAAGCCTGTAATATCTTCCCAAAAGCAATCGGAGCGATAATTGTCATCGAGTAGCCAACGGCCGATTGGAGCCCCAGTATTGTAGCCCTTATTTTGGGCGATACCATATCAGTAAGGCCGGCTTTGTATATGGCAGAGTCTGAAATCACCCAAAAACCTATCCACAATCCAACTAAAACCACCAGCCCCAGAGGCTTTCCAATTAAATAGCCGAAGAAGAATTCGGGAATCAGGCTACATGTAGCCCCCAGTAAAATCGCTTTGGTTCGTCCTATTTTGTCAGCCAGAATCCCAAGCAGCCAGACGGCCGGCGCCCCAACAAGGGTTATACACGCCGCCATTAACCCGCCCCATTTCACAGCTGCATCTGCCGCCATACCCGCAACACTGGCATTAGCTACCATATAAGGACCAATCCATCCCCAAAAGGCATACAATTCCCACATGTGTCCCATATAGGAGAGAGTAATCATGCAGGGACCAGCGTATCCGCCTTCCGGCGCTGGCAAAATTCTAGCTGGTGCTACTGTAGGTATTCCTGGTGCTCCATCAAACTGAACACCCTGGGTGGGCTTTTCCTGCACAAATAGTAATATAATGAGAAAAGCAAGGAAAACCGGCACTGACGTCCACAGCATTCCTACGCGCCAACCGTGGGCCGCCGCAATCGGTGCTGCTACAAAATAACCGCCCGCAGAGGCTGCAGTCAAAGCCCCTGTATAGGCACCGAGAGCCCCACCCCGTTCGTGGGGGGCAAACCAGTTGGATAGGAGAGCCATACCCGGAGCATAAATTGCACCAGCGGCACAACCGGTAAGTAACCGCATGATCAAAACGGTCCATTTGTCATGGACAACGAAGACAAACGCAGTCGCAAAAATCCCTGTTAACAAGGTTGCATAAAGTACGACCCTCTTTGTGCCAATTTTATCGGCGAGCCATCCTGTGATTAATACAACTATCACATACCCGGCTTGAAAAGCAGCAATAATCATGCCCGTATCCGAGGCGTTTAAATGGAATTCAGCCGAAATGTACTTCAGCACCGCAGAAAAGTTGTACCATGGCAAATAGCCAATGATCATTGATAGAACCATCCATAACAAAATTTGCTTTTTCTTTTCCATAATGAATAAATTCCACCCTCCCTTTTTAGCCTAAAAACAAAATCTATAACTTTTTGATCACCTCCAGCCCCATGGGTACCCATTTCAATGTTACATAAATTATAAATAGCAATTTCTATGCCAAAGAAGAGGCAGAAACACGACAAGGTTGGTAACAAAGACCCAACAACCCCTTGTCCTATTTTAACTCACTAAATGTACTATTTTAAGACCAATAAACAAAAATGTCCCAACTTCAAACACGCATTGAGCATAAAAAGCACTAGAGGCGGACCTGCATCTTATCTTTCAATCTAAAAATAAATTAATGCAAATAAATTACGCACAGCATAACACACGATTATTTTTGTGGCACGAAATTTGCATTTGTAGACCTTTATTGGAAAAACTACGTAATTAAAATAGGTTCTGCAGGTGAAATAATGTCTGAAACAATTATTCTCTACCCCGGGTGTCTGGTTTCCTACCGCTTCCCGGAGTATGAAGCAGCAGCTAAGCTCTTGCTGCAACATCTCGGCTACAATGTGACCAGCCTTCCCCACGCCCTATGCTGCGGCTCTTTTTTAGAAGGCAGCACACCAAACTGGATCAATTACACTGCTTACAATCTGGCTCTGGCAGCAAAAATGCAATCCCCTCTGGTAACGTTGTGTGGTGGTTGTACTAACGCTTTCAAGCGCGTTCAGCACATGTTACTTGCCGAACCGCAGCTTTTGAGCCTGGTAAATGCAAGGCTCGCTCGCTTAAACCTGAAATTAGAACCTGTTGTACCAGTACAACACCTGATTCAAATTTTGCTGACCAGGCATAAAGACCTGCAAGAAATGGTCACGCGCTTTTTGCCTTTTAAAGTCGCGCCTGTATATCCATGCCAGGTATTTAGACCCGGCAATATTATGAACTTCGATCACCCCCTACGACCCAGTTCTCTGCTGCAACTAATCACGCTAACTGGTGCCACCGCCCAAAATTACTCCCAGGAATATCAGTGCTGCGGTTCCAGCCTTTACATGGTAGACCCCCAAATGGCATTCACCATGGGTAAAATAAAAATCGAAAGCATGATTGCCTCTGGTGCCGATTTTGCCCTCACCGCTTGCGGGAACTGCCATCTGCTGCTTCAAAGGCTTCAATCCAGATACCATCATGGCATTCCTTTTCCTGTCATCTTTTTACCGCAACTGATCGGGCTCGCCCTGGGGTGGTCTCCAAGCCGAATGGGCATTGCCAACCCGCAACTGAGGAGGCTCCTTACAAATGTTATCTGATTGTCGCCATTGTGATGCCTGCCGCCGCGTCTGCCCCGTCCTAAAACTAGGAGTGCCCGCTTTTCCAGCTTGTTACGAAACAAGCGAGCGAAGCCCGGCTGTTTGGAACTGTACCAATTGCTGGCTGTGTCATGAAGCCTGCCCTGCCGGAATAAATCTTTGGCAGAAAAAAGCCCTGGCCCAGCAGCAGTGCATACCTCCAGCCGCGATAGCGCAGGGCATCGATAATCTCAAAGCTACGGGCCTCGTCTTCCCTTTTACGCCAGAGCTGAACGAAAGACGCCGGGCTTATGGCCTCGAACCGGTAAAACTGCTAGACCAACGAAAACTGTCGTTACTCATCAGCTAAGGTACAGCACCGGTCATTGAATTCAATTTCAAGCGCCATCTCACGGGCCAGCCTGATAGTCTCGGGGCTGGGATAGGCTATGGCATTAACGCCTGCATTAATAGCAAATTGCTCTAACAGCGGTCTTTCATACCCAGCAGGCCGGGCGCAGCCAAGGGAAAGCTGGGCCCGGGGATTAGCTAGCCTGGCCAGGGCAATGATGCGGCCGCATTTTTCCACCGACGGCAGGGTCACCCTGGCCATAGGAGTACCCCGCAGCGGTGTAAGAACAACCACCACTACGTGCCGGGGTTGGGCGTTGCTAATCATTTTCAGGGCCTCTATCTCGCCATTTATGCGTCCATAGTGAAGGCCTACAACTATATGGGGAGCTACCTCTAGTTGATATTGCTGGCATAAATCTAAAAAGCTCTGGTATACCTCCGGGCCATAATCAAGGTGGTATACATCGCGAATAGTTTCTCGCGCCCCAATAACATCTACCAAAACTTGATCAACGTCAGCTTGCTTTAGTCCGGCAATAATTTCCTCGCTTACCAGACCGGTATGCACAATTATTTTAAGGCCCCAGGTTTTGATCTTCTTAATGGCTTCCATAAATGGGCCCAAGGGCACAGCGCCGGATTTATCCGCGCCACCGCTCAGAAGAATTCCCTGACACCCTTCAGCTTGAAGCTCTTTTACTGTATCCAACAGTTTTTCCGGGGTGGTGCAGCTAAGCATCGAATGCAGGAGCTTTTTTTGGCAGTGATCACAGTTCAAAGCACAGCTAGTACCAGTAAGGCTTATGGCCACGAACCGATTACGATTATTACGGTAGTATTCGTTTTCATAGCCCTTGGTCCCGGGAGCAGAAAAAAAGATCTTGTTGTCAAAATATTGGCGCCTTACCCGCCAGGCTTCGTTTAACAAAATACTTGTCGGTAGAGACAACCAGGTATCAAAATCAAAACCTTGAAAAGTCATTTTTCATCCTCTCCCTGCAAGCAGGAAACAGTTGCGGCTTTAATGGCAAGTATAAAATCATCGGGGGTAACACCAGGGAGATAATATTCCCTGCCGGCGAAAAAAGCCTGTACCCGTTTTTGAAGGGCATTAAGGCGGCAATTTTTTAAAGTTGCTTCCAAATCAGCGATCAGGCGCGGGGGATAGGCAAAAAAATCGCCTGTAATTAGCAGTCCGCTAATAATATCTCGCTGCCGGTCGAGACATAAATCCACCCTTATCAAGCCGCCAGGCGCCTTATGGCTGGATGTGCCCATTGCCTGCCAGCCGGCTTTTCTATGGCCATAAATCCATTCGTCCGAGTTATACCACGGCAGCTTGTGCTCCAATTCTTTTTGTTCATCTGCCGAAAGGCCTTCTTGCTGAAAACTAACACCCAGCATTTCTTGAAATCCGGCGACTACAGCCTCTTTTATCTCATCTAAAGAAGGAACTTGAGCCAGTTCCCGACTCAACCAGGTAAGCCTTTCCCGCAAAGAGTGGATCCCTTTGTCCGCTAACTTTACCGCTGGTATGCGTAAAGCCTTGACCATTGTGTCCAACCTGAAGTCGATTAAAATCGTACCGTGAAATAGAAAAGCACTCCCTAACTCTGTACCCCCCGCGCCGCTGATCTTTTTACCGTTGATTTCGATATCGTTGTGCGGGCGGAACTGGGCTTTAATTCCCAATTTGTCTAAAGCTTTTATACATCCCTCGCAAAGCAAACGGTAGGTCTCTTCTATGGAACCCCAGCCATCTATCACATCCTTGCTGGCAACCAGCTCCCAGCCCAGGATTCCTGGATCCATTAATATAGCACCGCCGCCACTAAGGCGGCGGTTAATAGCCAGGCCATTCGACCTGCAGAACTCCACGTCGATCTCATCATAAACGTTCTGGTTATAACCTACCAAAACGCAAGGGAAAAACCTTAAAAACCTGAGGGTGTTTCTGCTCAGCCTCTTGTTAATTGCCTCTAACAAGACGGCATCGAGGGCCATATTTGTGCCTGCAGGCAACAGCCCGGTATCCAGCAAGCGCCATGCCTTTTTCACGCCATCTTCACCTCGTTATCAACCGGCGGCTCATACTGGTTCAGCTGGGTACGAATTTCAAGAATATCACCTGGGGATGGCTGAAAAGGGAAGTTACGAATAGGCTGCGATGGCCTTTCGTTGCCATAAGGGCGATTGCAGGCTACCGTACCATCGGAACCGGGGCAGCCTGATGTTAAAAAGGGTGCTCCCCCGTTTATCACCTGGTCTAATAACGATGGCGAAACACCGAAATTAATTATTTGTCCATACTCGTTAAACTGCATGTATCGCCCCCGGGTCAACCCTTTGTTTATCAAATAACGGGCAAGTTGAACCCGCCGGTAATGGCCCAGGTGGGGCTGGGGTCTACCGGCTAATTTGCTACCAGCTTCTGGATAAAACGAAAATAAATGAGTTTCTGCACCTAGATCTTCGGCTCGCTGGATCACCTGGACCATCTCGGCCTCTGTTTCTCCAAGGCCAACAACTAGATGAATGCCAACCTGCTTTTCTCCAAAAACTGCAACGGCTTCTCTCACGCCTTGCCAGTATCTGTTCCAGCTGTGTGGCCCCTGTACCCCATGGCCACGATGGCGATCAAACAGCACCTCTGTTGCTGCATCAATAGCGATTCCCACCCTATCCGCCCCACTGGTCCGGATTTGTTCCAGGGCAGTTACGCTGTTGACCAGCGTGGGTGTAATCAGGGCGCTGACTGGATATGGGGTGCTGGCTTTGACTTCCTGAATCACCCGGCAAAGATCCTCCAAAGCGCGCGGATGGGTAATCATCGATACACAAACTCGTTGCACTTGATCGGTTACTAATAAAGAGCGTTCAATCACTTCTTTTAATGGGTAAACCGGCCAAGTTACCCGGATAAAGGTTGGGGTGCCAGAACGTGAGCGCGCCAGGCCGCAATAAGCACAATTGGCAGCACAGCCCTGCTCATATGTTAACAGCAAGTTTAAAGCTTTTAATTTGGCCTCGCGGTAAAATACCCCTTCTTTCAGGCCAAGTGTCATGGCTGCAGCCAGGCTGGTTTTTACATATTTTGGGCTCTGCACAGAGTTTCCTCCCATCATAGGTTACTTGGATCGATATGTTCTCCCCAGCTCTGCTATCAGTTTATAAATCGAACCATTACCGGCTTCGATTTCATCTTCGTCAAAATCTTCACCGTCTAGTTCAAATACACGTCTTTGGGTAATCCAGGCCTCTCGCCAGTCCATTTTACAAATTTGTCCTATCAGGGTGGGTACTTCATCTTTATCAGGGGCTCCCTTTAAAAACCAGCCCGACATTTCTTCAAGCCGCCCAAAGTTGGAACAGTCGAGCCACAGGCCGGTTTGTTCCAGGGGCTTACCGCTCGCTACTATTTCGATGAATCTTTCTTTTGGGATCCCAAAGTGAATAACCTGTCCAAAATCGCCAAATTGCATCTGACTGCACGATGATATCTGATTGATGATGAGGTACCTGCCCACTAAGATCCTGTAGAACTTGCCCAAGCTCACCTTAATTTTAGCGGTAGCTTCCAGGGGGCTAACATAGGGCAAGACTCCCATGTCCTTTGCCTTTTGCATGGTTGCTAGAATCTGCTGTTCAGTTTCTCCTAACCCCACGCTCAAAGTAAGGCCGACTCTATCCTTGCCCCACAGTTCAACTGCTGCCTCTGTTAATCGCCAGCATTCATCCCACCAGGACAGCCCGCTTCTATTTCCATGTCTAACGCTGGCATCCAGGTTTCTGGTGGCGCTAATAAGAGAAAAACAAACTCCAGCGACCCCCGCTTGTTTTAAGAGCCGCAATTCACTTATATCCTTCAGCGCCCCTGGGCCTAAAGTGACTACGATCGGCCCTCCACCACAATCTACAATCTTACCTGTTAGGCTACACACATCTTCTATAACTCCCGGGTATGGATACGTTACAATATTAATACCCCGCTCTCCAGCGGTCCAATCCTGCAAATCTTCTATAGCTAAAAATCGGGTTTTTTCCAGGGAATTCGAGCAGTAATCGCATGCATTCTGACAGGTTGCGTCCCTACGAAGTAGCATTGCCCGCCAGGGATATGTTTCCGTGTCGAGGGCAACATTTAGTATCATAAATGTCCCTCCCTCTACCCCCATTTTCTAAATTAAACAGACACCACAGCTCGCACAAAAGCCATGGTGCCTGCAACAGCCAGTTAGTGCCTTAGTTTTAATTAATCTACCCAAAAAGCTTCGACTGCTTCGGTCAAGTACGTGCAGGCATAGGCAAAAGTCTTAGCCCCACCAAAAGGAATCGCAACGCTTGCTGCTTCGTAAATCTCTTCTTTGGTAGCGCCTTCCTGAATGGCGTTGTAAGTATGAATAACAATGCAGTACTTGCACGGAGTTCTTACACCCTGCGCCAGCATCATCAGCTCTTTGGTTTTATTATCGAAAACCCCGTAATTGGCAGCAGCATATTTTTCCAAATCCATGTAGGCCTGAATAGTTTTGGGCATGGCAACCTTGGCCCGCTCCAACCCATCCTGAAAGTCTTTCAAAATACGCTGGGCCCTATTTAGTTCTTCGGCCATTTTACCCGTACCTCCCTTGGGATAATCATTGGGATAATCAATACATTGGCACTAACTGGCCGGTCGTCTTTTTAAAAGCCTTTTTTCTCTTGTAGCTTCTTTTGCCGTTCGATTTCAGGTTCTAGCCATTCCCTTAAATTATCGCTCCGCAGCAGATTTGCCAGTTCCGCTTCAAGGTTATCGGGTTTGATTTTGGCAATCCATCCCTCACCATAAGGGTCCTGATTTACCAGCGAAGGGTCAAACTCCAGCTCGGGGTTTATAGCTAATATTTGTCCTGACACTGGGGCATAAACGCGGCCAACCCATTTGCCAGATTCTATGGACATAAAGGCCTTATCCTGTTGTACTTTTTTCCCGGGTTCAACCATCTCGACGAAGACCAGCTCACCAGCCATACTGGTAGCATATTCGGTCATACCCATTACAACCACATCATCATCCACGCGAGCCCAAAAATGATGCTTATCATAATAGTAGTCATCCGGGAAATTAAATTTGTCAACCCGCAAGGCTGTAACCTCCTTGTCAGTATCAGCAGCGATATTTTCTTTTCATTGCAATTCCTATGCCAGCATCTTTCCGCTACCAATAAATTTAAGCAAGCTTAAAAACTAAAGAGATAATAAGAACAAAAAAGCCCCTGTTAAAAACGGGGCAATCGCAAGATCTTACTTGTTTTTTTCTAATGTCTTATTATGATACATTGACCGTTTTATTTTGGGCCATTAAATTATTTTCAAGGCACCCTTTGTGTTTCAAAATTAGTCTTCTTTATAAGGAATGTTGTACTGATCTATTTTACGGTAAAGGGTGCTACGACTTATACCTAGAACCTTAGCTGCTTCCACAATACTGGGTACCCGATTCAAAGTATTGATTATAGCTCTTCTTTCAATTTCAGCCAAGGGAAGTAATTCTACTTGCTGCACCGGCGTTGTATACTGCCCCGCTAAAACCGATTCTGGAATATCCCCGCAATCCAGAATTTCACCCTGCGCTACTACGACACCACGTTCGAGGACATTTTCCAATTCACGAACATTACCGGGCCAATCGTAATCCTGCAAGCATTTCAGGGCCCTTGGGGTAATACCAATCACCTTCTTCCCTAGCCGCTTGCTGATTTGAGGTAGCATATATTCAACAAGCAGTGGAATGTCTTCTTTGCGCTCCCGCAAAGGCGGTATATTAATCGTAACTACGTTCAACCTGAAGTAGAGGTCTTCACGAAAAGTGCCTTCAGCCACCTTCGCCGCCAGATTTTTGTTAGTAGCCGCTATAACCCTTACATCAATAGGTATGGGTTTGAATCCCCCCACCCGAACGACCTGCCTCTCTTGCAGGACCCTCAAGAGCACCGCCTGGAGATCGAGAGGCATATCACCTATTTCATCGAGAAAAATCGTGCCGCCATTAGCACGTTCAAACTTTCCCGGACGGCCATTGCGGTTGGCGCCAGTAAAGCTACCTGCCTCATAGCCAAACAGTTCGCTTTCGATCAAAGTTCTAG
This sequence comes from Moorella humiferrea, assembly GCF_039233145.1. Lineage (NCBI taxonomy): Bacteria > Bacillati > Bacillota > Clostridia > Neomoorellales > Neomoorellaceae > Neomoorella > Neomoorella humiferrea. The sequence goes on from NZ_CP136419.1 coordinate 2,320,286, forward strand.
GAATAGCCGAACAGTTCACCGCAATAAAGGGTCCTTTACGCCGGCTGGCGTTGTGGATGCTCTGGGCAAACAATTCTTTGCCAGTCCCACTTTCACCTAATAAGAGGATGGTAGAATTGGTAAGAGCAGCCGTGCGGGCAATTTCCTTCGCCCTCTCCAGCTTTTTACTCCTGCCAATAATGGCATGAAAGGTGAATTGGGCCTGGGCACCCGTTATTTCGTTTACCAGGCGATGAATTGTTTCTCTACCGTGAACGACAATAACCGCACCCATTATTTTGCCTTCCTCGTTTATAATCGGGCGGGCTTTTATCGTATAACGCAAGGTGTTTTTACCATTTTCAAAGATGACTTCCACATTATCCATTACAGCAGCTTTTTCAACAACGCTCGATAGCGGCGGCGAACATTTGAACACATCATCAACAAATTTGCCGATAACGTCTTCTTCTTTTAACCCAAACATACCAGCCACCTTGGGATTAAGCTGTCTAATAAAGCTCTTTTCATCTATAGTCATAACTCCCTCTGGTACTGAGACAAGGGTCGTTTTCATAATAGCATTGGCCTTAATAATATCTTCCAGAGCTTTTTTAATTTGTATCTCGTTTTCAATAGCTTTGGCGGCGGCAATTACCATACCCAAGGTATGTGGATGAACCTTCTCGCTATCGGCTGACATATTAAGAATACCAATCATTTTATGCTCGCCGTCAAAAATTGGTGCTGCTGAACAGGTAATACTGTGCTGTGTTGCACAATAATGCTCACATCCTACAATCTGCACCGGTTGGCCTATGATAATCGCTGTCCCTACCGCGTTGGTTCCTGCTTCTTTTTCGGACCATACGGCTCCTTCCACCAGGTTAATCCGCTTAAAGCGTTCTATTTCTAAAGGATCTCCATCAAGTAGCAGTACTACACCTTCTTCATCGGCTAAAAAAATTATAAAGCCGCTACCTTCTACTGCTTTATACAACGTTTTTATATACGGTTTAGCAGTCTGCAAAAGGTCCTGTCTTCTCTTTTTCCTAACGATAAGCTCCTTCGGTGGAATAATGCGAGCTATTTCCCTTGAAAAAGGATCTACTTTCATTTGGGCGCAGCGTTGCCAAGATTCAAGGATTAGCTTTCGTACCCCCTGAGGAATTTCACCGTGATAAACAAATTTTTCCCAGGCTTCTTTGTTTTTGAAACCCAACAAAGATGATTCCGTGTTTGCACTGGTGATACTCGTCAATTGCCTTTCACCTCTCAGGCATAACAGTTACTTCCTGTCAATGCCAACCAGGCTATTTGTTAACCACCATACTTTCTGTGTGCTGAATGTTTATTTAGTAATCAGCATTATTCATGCGCCCTTATCTTACATATTACTACTTCAAATTCAATCTCGCCTCCCCTCACCTGTTAATATCTGATAGGTTGCACCGCCTCTTCTCGGGTGTCCGGTAAGATGTGGGAATAAGTGTTCACGGAGTTGTAAACCTGGTAAATTAAAGGTTTAAAGTCAGGAAATATAAAAAACGGGCGGCGTTTCTTCCCTAGGTCGCCGCCCAGCGGTCAAATCTGTGCCGGGCTGATTTCCGTCGCAAAGCAGAAACTTCGCTGCTTATGCGTGCAATACGGTTGTTACCTTCCTTTGCCCTCACTCTTTTCCCCGTTTCCGCCTGCTCGCATTCAAAATTGTCACTCCTACTACTTCGCTACCGCAGTAGCGCACCACGGTGTCTTCCCCGACGAATTCACTGTCGTCGGCGGCGACCGGCTGTTCGGTGAAATGCACGTATAGGACGTCTCCTATCGGGTCGTAGGATACCCGTAGAAGGGGAAGGCCGGACCCACAACCGCCTGAGACACCGCTTCGGCTAGCTTAATATAACTCATTGCTTCGGCCATATGATCACCCTCTTCTCTAGTTGCCCACCCTTCCGTGTCAGGAATGCTGTTATGATAAAGCCGTCACCAGAAATTCCGCGGGAGTATTTTCTCGCACGGCCAACAGCTCTCCGCCGCTCCCTGCCAAAACCCCAGCATATGCCCCCGTCTTCTCTCCAATCACAATTTTCTCCAGCTCCCTTTCTGCTAACTTTAGTCTAACAGAAATGTGCGGCATCAGCAACATTAATACAAGTACCGGTTGCTGGGTTAGGTTACATTATAATTACTCTTAATAAAGGGGCAAATCGGGGATAGCGTTTAAATCCAGGGGGGCAAAATCCCGGCGCAGATACTGGTAGTAGGCCGCGCAGGCGATCATGGCGGCGTTGTCGGTGCAGAGTCGAGGTTCTGGGCAAAAAAAGGGCAGGGCTGCTTCCCTGGCCGCCGCCGCCATTTCGCGGCGTAAGAACCCGTTGGCAGCCACACCCCCGGCCAGGAGAATGGAACAGGCGTTAAAACGCCGGGCGGCCTGTATGGTTTTAGTTACCAGTACTTCCACCACCGCCGCTTGAAAGCTGGCCGCGACATCGGCCGGGTTTACCTCGGCCCCCGTCTGCTGTGCATGGTGCAGGTAATTGATTACCGCCGACTTCAGGCCGCTGAAGCTGAAGTCCAGGCTGCCCTCTTCCAGCCAAGCCCGCGGGAAACTGACGGCCCGGGGATCGCCTTCCCGGGCCAGCTTTTCTAATTCAGGGCCACCCGGGTAGGGTAGGCCCAACACCCGGGCCACTTTGTCGAAGGCTTCCCCCGCGGCGTCGTCCCGGGTGGAACCGAGAATACGCCGGCGGGTGTGGCTTTCCAGATACACTAAATTGGTGTGACCGCCGGAAACTACGAGGCAGACGGCCGGCAAGGGCAGCTCGGGGTATTGTAAAAATCCGGCATAAATATGGCCCAGCAGATGGTGGACGCCGATCAGGGGTTTATCCAGGGCATAGGCCAGGCTTTTGGCATAGGCCAGACCCACCAGCAGCGCGCCCACCAGCCCCGGGCCGTAGGTGACCGCCACGGCATCCAGCTCATAAAAGGAGAGCCCTGCGACTTCAAGGGCTTCGGCCACCACCGGGACGATATTTTCCATGTGATGACGGGAAGCTACCTCTGGTACTACGCCCCCAAAGCGGCGATGGCTCGCAATCTGGGAAGCCACGATGTTCGAACGTATCTCCCTGCCGCCGATGACAACGGCAGCCGCCGTCTCGTCACAGGAAGTTTCAATGGCCAGAATGGTCGCCGGTTCCACCGTCATTCTCCTCAAAAAAATGTTTCCACATTATAATGGCGTCTTCACGGTTGTCGTTATAATACCCTTTACGTATGCCGGCGCGGCAAAAACCGAGGCGTTCGTAAAGGCGCTGGGCCGGCAAATTGGACACCCGCACCTCCAGGGTCATCCTGTCGGCGCCCAGGCGAACGGCTTCCTGCATCAGTACCTTGAGGAGGACCTCCCCCAGGCGCCGGCCGCGGTAGCGGGGATGGACGGCCACGTTGGTAACATGGGCTTCGTCGAGGATAATCCACATGCCGGCATAGCCCACAACCTGGCGTCCGGCCAGGGCCACATAATAGTAGGCGAAGTTATTGTTATATATTTCGTTCAAAAATGAGTGGCGCGTCCAGGGTGTGGGGAAGGAAACCCGTTCGATGGCCAGCACCCCATCCAGGTATTCGCCCGTCATGGGCTGAATACACACCTCTAAGGGTTCTGCCTCTCCGCCGGTGAGGGGCGGAGGTAAAGAGGCTTTAACCGGAAAAGATCGTCCGGCCCGTCTGTCTGCAGCCGTTTCCGACCCAGCATGGCAATTTGCGCCGCCCGCGGTAGTATGCCGGTGGAGGGAAGAAACCGTGCCGAGGGACCCAGCTGTCGCCATACTTCCAAGTATGGTTCTACGCCATCGCCTAAAAAATAAACCGGCATATTGTAAGATTTTAATGAGGCTGCCAGGGAATAAGGTTCCACGGCCTGATACGGTGTTAAGCGGCATAACTCTCCCTCCTGCCAGCGATAAAGGGCCGTATACACCTCCCGGCGGCGGGCATAAAGGACCGGGCAGACAAGGCCCGGCACCTCCCAGGCGTTCCAGGCCAGGCCATCCAGGGTGGGTACGCCGGCCACCGGTTTTTGCAAGGCGTGGGCCAGACCTTTAATGGTGGCCAAACCGATACGCAGGCCGGTGAAGGAGCCCGGTCCTAGGGCTACGGCCAAGCCGTCGAGTTCGGCCGGTTTTACCCCTGCTTCCTGGAGGAGGGCGGCGATCATGGGGAGTAGACGCTGGGAGTGATTTTTCCGGGTATTAAAAAACGTCTCGGCCACCAGCCGGTTGTCGTCTATTAAGGCCACCCCGGCAACCTGGGTGGCGCTGTCAAGCCCCAGGACCAGCAAGTTTTTTCAACTCCTCCAGAATGCGGACATAACGCGCGCCCCGGCCCGTTAGCACGGCGTAACGCCCCCCTTCAGGCCCGTACTCCAGGGAAACCTCCAGGTATTCGGGAGGCAAAAGCTCCTCCCCTAACAGCCTTCCCCACTCGACCGCCGTCACTCCGCCCCCGTAAAAATATTCATCTAATCCCAGTTCCAGAGCGGCTTCGGGATCCTCCAGGCGGTAAACGTCGACGTGGAAAAAGGGAATTCGTCCTTCATACTCCTGGATGAGGGTAAAAGAGGGACTGGTGATCCTTCCCTTTACTTCCAGGCCCCGGGCTAGGCCCTGGGCCAGGGTGGTCTTGCCGGCGCCCAGTTCGCCGGTGAGGATCACTACATCGCCCGGTTCCAAAAGTCCGCCGAGAACCCGGCCCAGTTCCCGCGTAGCCATTTCGTCCTTCAGCCATATCCGCACGAACGTCACCGTTAAACCTCAAATTCCAGGGACAGCTGTTCCCTTTGCAAGGCGCAATATACTGCCCGCAGTTTTTTAAAATCCTCCCACACAGGTCGTTTCTTCGCCGCATCCCTGAGCAGCGCCGCCGGATGAAAGGTGGGCAAATAGCGAATGCCCTCCCTCATGATCCATCTTCCCCGCAGCCTGGTAATGCTGGCCCCTGGGGCGATGAGCGCCCTGGTGGCCACCGCCCCCAGGCAGACGATGATTTGGGGCTTTATAAGTTTAATCTGGGCCTTTAGAATCGGCAGACAGGTCTGCACTTCACCGGGAAGGGGCTGGCGGTTGCCCGGCGGCCGGCACTTGACGACATTTGTTATATATAATTCTTCCCTTTTAAAGCCTGCGGCAACCAGGATGCGGTCGAGGAGCTCACCTGCCGCGCCTACAAAGGGCCGGCCCAGTTCGTCTTCCCGGGCCCCGGGCCCTTCGCCGACCAGCATTATAGCTGCCCGGGGGTTGCCTTCACCAAAGACCACCCTCCGGGCCCCCTGTCTTAAGGCACAACCCCGGCAGGCCAGGGTTCTGCGGCACAGGGTATCCAGATCCATAAAACAACACCTTATAGGTTACTTCTACTTATAATGCCATATTCCTGCCAAACTAACGCCGCGCCCGCCGGACGGCGGACAACAATTCCCTTGCGGCGGCGGCAACGTCCGGGGCGCCGATCACCGCCGAGACGACGGCCACGCCGTCGGCTCCGGCCGCGATAACCTCGGCGACGTTCCCTGCATCTATACCCCCTATGGCTACTATGGGTACGTCTACAGCCGCGCGTATGGCCTTCAGTCCCGCCAGGCCGATGGGTTCGCCGGCGTCTCCCTTGCTTTTGGTGGCGAAGATGCTGCCGACACCCAGGTAATCCGCTCCGTCGGCCACCGCCTGACGGGCCTCAAGCACCGTCCCCGTCGACACCCCCAGGATTTTCCCGGGACCCAGGAGCTTCCGCGCCACCTGTGCCGGCAAATCCTCCTGGCCGATATGCAGGCCGTCGGCATCCACCGCCAGGGCCACATCCAGTCGATCGTTGACGATAAAGGCCGCTCCTGCGGCCCGGGTGAGGGTCCGGATTTCCCGGCCCAGTTCCACCATTTCTCGGGCAGGCATATCCTTTTCCCGCAGCTGGATGGCCGTCGCTCCGCCGGCCAGGGCCTGGCGCACCAGCTCCAGTGTCGGCCGGCCTCCTCCGAGTTTGGTCGTAATGACCACATACAGATCCCATGAAGCCATGGTCCTTTCTCCTTCCAGAAAGTATAAAAGCCACCTGCCGTGTAGTTCAGGCGGCCTTTCTCCTCCTTAATGTAATCACCGCACCGCTTTTCTACCGTCAAACACCTCTTCCGGCAGGACGGCCTTTACCTTGGCCTTTAACTCCTCAAGGTCGAAGGGTTTATAGATAAAGTCGTCGGCCCCCATACGGCGAATTTCATCTACCGCCTCCACTTCCACATAGGCCGACATGATAATTACAGCCGTTTGCGGCGCTATGGTTTTGATGCGGGGCAGGGTTTCCAGTCCGCCCATTACGGGCATCCTCACATCCATCAATACCACATCGGGCCGCCAGCGTTCCACCTGGCGCAGGGCATCCCTCCCATTAACCGCCGTTGCCACCTGATATCCTTCTTCTTGAAAGGCCAGCTGCAACAAGGTCCGGACACCGCGCTGATCATCCACCACCAGCATTCTTGCCACTCTTTTACATCCTCCGGCTTCTACAGCAATTAAAATTTCCCCGGTACAATATTCTTATTCGACATCCGTTGACCATTTCCTTGTAACTCAGGAAAAAAATATACAGGAAAACGCTAACCTGCAAAAGGTATCGACATAATTTTCTAATAGAAACCGTCGAATGGCCGAACCCGGTGATACCAGCTCCTCAGCTCATATCTCTACTAATCCGAGGCTGATCTCGATGGCGCGGTTGACCTTTTCCAGGGTTTCTTCATCAAGGACGGCAATCTTTTGTTTAAGACGGCTTTTATCAATTGTACGGATCTGTTCTAAAAGGATGACCGAATCCCGTTCCAGGCCGCTCTTGGCCGCGCTTATTTCTACATGGGTGGGCAATTTCGCCTTGGCGATTTGGGAAGTTATAGCGGCAACGATGGTGGTGGGGCTGTATTGGTTGCCGATGTCGTTTTGAATGATGAGCACCGGCCGGGTTCCCCCCTGCTCGGAGCCGACAACCGGATTTAGATGGGCGTAAAAGACGTCTCCGCGTCGTACCAGCATTTTATTTGCACTCCGCCAACCTGTCGTCGTAATGTTTTTGGGCTTCATTTTCTACCTCATAGTGTTCCACGGCAAGGGCCAGGTTAATTGAAGCCATTTCCTGGTAACCACGCTTCATCTGTTCCCGGATACTGCGGCGTTTGCGTTCGGTAATATACAACTTCATGGCCTCGCGAATAAATTCACTCCTATTACGCCTTTCCATGGTCGCCAGGCCGTCGACCTCGGCCAGGAGGCTCTCGGGTAAGCTGATCATGATTCTTTTGACACCCGGCAAGAAAAGGCACCTCCTACTGGGGGGTAACAATATTGCCGTCATGATATAACTAATTATAGCGGTAATAGATTACCAACGCAAGGCCAAAAGAAAGCTTTTATCTATATACCCGCGGCACCCTCCCGGAAATAAGGCAAAGGATTTCGTAGTTTATCGTACCCATCCAGGCGGCCACTTCCTCCACGGACAAAACCTCTCCGTCCTGGCTGCCGAAGAGGACTACTTCATCACCGACCCGCACATCCGGTATAGCACTGACGTCTATCATACATTGATCCATGCAGACCCGGCCGACCACTGGCGCCCTACGTCCTCGGATCAGTACCTCGGCCCGGTTGGAAAGAAGGCGTGAATAGCCGTCGGCGTAGCCCACCGGCAAAGTGGCTATTCTGGCGGGTGCCGGCGTGCGGTAGGTGCAGCCGTAGCTAATATAGGTTCCAGCCGGTACCTCCTTTACCAGAACGACCCTAGTCTTCAACGCCATGGCCGGCCGGAGTTCGATGCGCTTTTTGTCAACTTCCGGCGAGGGATAATGGCCGTACAGGATAATACCCGCCCGTACCAGGTTGAAATGGGTTTCCGGCAGGTCGATGATGGCGCCGCTGTTGGCCGCGTGGCACCAGGGAAAAGTTACTCCCTTTTCTTCCAACTCGCCGACTACCTTGCGGAACAACTGCAGCTGCCTTAAGGTGTAGGTCTTGTCGGCCGCGTCAGCGGCGGCAAAGTGGGTAAAAATGCCTTCCAGCAAAACATTCGGCAGCCCGGCGATGGCCAGAACTTCTTCAACCGCCCGCTCCGGCAAAAAGCCCAGCCGCCCCATGCCGGTGTCGATTTTTATATGCAGCCGCGCCTTTGTACCGGCAACAGCGGCGGCCGCATCCAAAGCCCGGGCCTGTTCCCGGCTAAAAACCGTCTGGGAAAGGTCGGCGGCCACCACCCGTCCGGCGTCTTCGGCCGGGGTGTAACCTAAAATAAGGAGGGGGGCGGTAATCCCCTCCTCCCGTAATGCCAGAGCTTCGTCCAGGGTGGCCACCCCCAGCCAGGTCACGCCGTTGGCCAGGGCCGTCCTGGCCACCGGCACGGCCCCGTGGCCGTAAGCGTTGGCTTTGACCACCGCCATGAGTTCGGTATGGGGAGACAATATCTTTTTTATAGCCCGGACGTTATGGGCAATGGCTTCGAGATCAACCTCGGCCCAAACCGGCCGCGTCACCGGCATCCACCTCCAAATTGCGAAAAGCCGCCGGTAAAAAGTTCAACAAATCTCCCGCCATGAGGGCATGCTGGCCAAGGGCCGCCCGCCCCAGATCCCCGGCCACTCCATGCAGGTAAGCCCCCAGGGCTGCGGCCGTCCCCGGCTCCAGTCCCTGGGCTATAAGGCCGGCAATAATGCCCGTCAAGACGTCGCCGCTGCCGGCGGTGGCCATCCCGGGATTGCCGGTAGGATTAATAAAGGTCTGCCCGTCGGGCCAGGCGACTATAGTGCGGGCTCCTTTAAGGAGGAGGGCCACCCGCCATTCCCGGGCGTATCTCCTGGCCGTTTCCAGGCGTTCCTCCTGGACCCTGGCCGCAGTCGTGCCAATAAGGCGGGCCATTTCACCCGGATGGGGGGTCAACACCAGGGGCCCGTGATTGCCGGCAAGTATACCGGGGTCCGTTGCCAGGGCGTTGAGGGCATCGGCATCCACCACCGCCGGGACTTTGAGATGCGGCAGCAATTCTTTCACCAGCTCCACCGTGGCCGGTTCCCGGGAAAGGCCGGGGCCCAGGGCCAGCACGTTACATTGGTCCAAACGCTCCAGGATGGGATTCAGTGCTTCCCGGCTTAAAGTCCCCGCCGCCGTCTCCGGCAGGGGACAGGTCATCACTTCCGTAGTCTTCGTTTCTAAAATTTCATGGAGGCTTTTAGGCACGGCCGCCGTGACCAAGCCGGCGCCCGCCCTTAAAGCCGCCGTGGCCGTTAAAGTAATGGCACCCGTGAGGCCCGGCGAACCGCCCACGGCCAGAACGTGGCCGTAGACGCCTTTGTGGGCGTCGGTTTTACGCCCGGGCAGGTTGGCCCGGCACCAGTCTGCCGTCAGCAGATGGGTTTTCAAACCCTGATCTTCAACGAGTTTTCGGGGAATACCGATGTCGGCCACTTCCAGACGCCCGGTGAAGCTGGCCCCCGGTTCGACGACCAGCCCCAGTTTGGGCAGGGCGAAGGTTACCGTCCAGGTGGCCTGGATGCAGGGACCAAAAATCCGGCCGGTATCAGCTTCCAGGCCCGAGGGAACGTCGACGGCCACCGTATGGCGGTTGGCCTTGTTGATCATGGTAATGACGGACGCCGGCAGGCCCAGGGCAGCCCCTTTAAAACCAGTACCGAAAATGGCATCGACCACCAGATCGGCATAAAGGAGGGCGATATCTGCCCGCTGGAGATGGTTTTCGCCAAGGATGGGATAAAGCCTCCCGCCCATCTTTTGATAAATCTCCAGGTTCGTCCGGGCGTCGCCCCGCATGTCTTCGGGACGGGCGAGGAGGAAGACTTTTACCTCGGCCCCCTGGTTCAACAGATGCCGGGCCACCACCAGTCCATCGCCGCCGTTGTTGCCTTTACCGCAGAAGATCAAGATACGGCGGTTCTTCACCCGTTCTTGAAAGTGGCGTCGAATGGATTCTACTACCCTCAATCCCGCATTTTCCATCAAGACAATGCTGGGGATTAGATATTCACTTGAGGCCAGGCGATCCAGCTGCCCCATTTCCGCGGCCGTTACCAGATACATGGCGCATCCCTCTTCCGAAAAAAGGTTCTGCCAAATATAGTTCTTTCGTCGAAGCCTGCAGCTTCTTTTACAGATCTATTCCGTCAAACAAAGCAATGGCTACCGCCGCGGCAAAAGAGCGGCAGTGGGACAGGCTAACGGTAATGGTGCCGCCCCCCGCTTTGCGAGCCAGTTTCTCGGCCCGACCATGGAGTACGACCCGAGGCCGCCCCCCATCTTCCCTGCCAATCTCAATGTCCCGGAAGGAACAACCACCCAACCCCACCCCGAGGACTTTCATCACCGCCTCCTTGGCGGCAAACCGGGCCGCCAGGGACGCCGCCGGCCGGCCTCGTCCCATACAGTATTCCAGCTCTGCAGGCGTAAACAGCCGCGACAATAACCGCGGGTGGCGCTTTAAAGCCCTTTCCAGGCGGTCTATTTCAATGATGTCAATACCAATCTGGGCCATATTTCCATCCTTACCGGGTTGATTGTTTTTTAACCCTTTCTCTTTGCTTAATTCGGCAATAAACATGAAAAACCTCCTCGGGAGTAAAAAGTCGATCGGCAGGCGTCAGTGGTAGTCAAGGCAGTTTGAGGCCTTTGACCAACCGTTAAAGCCCGTACTGCGACCTTTGGCGCCATAAGCCTTTATTTTTCTCCCTTTCCTGATTAAGATAAAACTACAGGAAGGGAGTGGGAACCGTGAATAAGGACGTCAGGACTTTTGAAGCATTGCTAAAGGAAAACCGCACTTTTCCGCCTCCGCCGGCCTTTACCGCCGCAGCTAACGTCAAGGATACCGGCATCTACAAAGAAGGCGAAAATATAGAAGAGTTCTGGGCGCGGGAAGCTGCCAAACTCCACTGGTTCCGTCCATGGGACCGGGTGCTGGAATGGGAATATCCCCTGGCCTGGTGGTTCAACGGCGGCACCCTGAACGTTTCATACAACTGCCTGGACAGGCACCTGGAAACCTGGCGTCGCAACAAGGCGGCCATCATCTGGGAAGGCGAACCGGGGGATTCTGTCGTCCTCACTTACCGCGACCTGTACCGGGAAGTCAACAAGTTCGCCGCAGTCCTCCGCTCCCTGGGAATAAAACGCAACGACCGGGTCACCATCTATCTTCCCATGATCCCGGAGCTGCCCATCGCCATGCTGGCCTGTACCCGCATCGGCGCCGTTCATAACGTAGTCTTCGGCGGTTTCAGCGCCGCCGCCTTAAGGGAGCGGATCAACGACATCGGCGCCAAGGTATTGATCACCGCCGACGGCGGTTTCCGTAAAGGAAAAATAGTTGCCCTGAAGGAAAACGCCGATACTGCCCTGGCCGGAACGCCGACTATTGAAAAGGTCATCGTCACCAAGCGCACGGGACAGGCGGTCAACATGCAGCGGGGACGCGACCTCTGGTGGCACGAGCTCATGGCCGCCGCCCCCCTCTACACCCCGCCGGAACACATGGAAGCGGAAGATCCCCTCTTTATCCTCCATACCAGCGGCACCACCGGCAAACCCAAGGGGATAGTCCACACCACGGGCGGTTATCTCGTCGGCGTCACCACCACTTCCCGTTACATCTTCGATCTCAAGGACGAAGATGTCTACTGGTGTACCGCCGACATCGGTTGGATTACCGGCCACAGCTACGTAGTTTACGGCCCCCTGGCCAACGGGGCCACGGTCCTCATGTACGAGGGCAGCCCCGATTATCCTCAACCCGACCGTTACTGGCAAATCATCGAAAAATACGGGGTGACCATTTTTTACACCGCGCCTACAGCCATCCGTTCCTTTATGCGCTCCGGTCCGTCCTATCCGGCCCGGCACGACCTTTCTTCCTTGAGGCTCTTAGGAACGGTGGGGGAACCCATTAATCCCGAAGCATGGATGTGGTACTACACCTATATCGGCCACCGCCGCTGCCCCATCGTCGATACCTGGTGGCAGACGGAAACGGGGATGATCATCATATCTCCCCTGCCGGGGCTGACGCCTTTAAAACCCGGCTCGGCCTGTCGTCCCTTCCCCGGAGTGGAGGCCGCCGTTGTCGACGATCGAGGCGAACCGGTACCGCCGGGTAAAGGTGGCTACCTGGTGATTAAAAAACCCTGGCCGGCCATGATGCGCACCATCTACAACGACCCCGACCGCTACGTCAACCAGTACTGGAACCGCATACCCGGCTATTACTTTACCGGCGACGGCGCCCGCGTGGATGAAGACGGCTACTTCTGGCTCCTCGGCCGCGTCGACGACGTCATCAACGTCTCCGGCCACCGCATCGGCACCATGGAAGTGGAAAGCGCCCTGGTGGACCATCCCGCCGTCGCCGAAGCCGCCGTTATCAGCCGGGAACATGAGATCAAAGGGCAAACCATAGTAGCCTTTGTCACGGTCAAGGACGGAATTGAAACTTCCCCCGCCCTGGCCCAGGAACTGAAGGAGCACGTGGTGCAAAAAATCGGCGCCCTAGCCAGGCCGGAAGCAGTTTACTTCACCGCCGAGCTGCCCAAAACCAGAAGCGGTAAGATCATGCGCCGTCTCCTCAGGGACATCGCCGAAGGCCGGGCCTTGGGAGATACCTCCACCCTGGCCGACCCGGCGACGGTGGCCAGACTCAAGGCCGCTTATGCCGAAGAAGCCTAATCTTAAGGAGAGAACCCGCCGAAAGGGGTTCTCCCTTTTATTTTGGGCATGAGGATATAGATGCCCCTGATTGACAAAAAGGCCGGTTCGTTGTAGCATGAAAGTAATAAAAGCCGGCATCTTCTTTCTTAATTTTTCGTCACCTGATCGGGGGAAATATACCATGCCCTATAGATACTACCTCCTTTTCTTAGCCCTGACCCTGGCGGAGACTTTGGTCAGCCGTCTCCTCTTTCATGTCCCTACCCTCCCCGCCCTTCTTGCCCTGGCAGGTATAAACGCCCTGGGAGGAGGGCTGCTGAAGGTTCTGCAGGGGCCGCCGTGTTCCCTGACCCAGTCGCCGGTAGAGCAGGAAGAGGAAAACGACGCTACGGAAGGCATTTTTGCCTCCACCCTGCAGATAGCCCACGAAACCCTGCCGGTGTTACGTGCCGGATTGAATGAAGTTACGGCCGCCAAAACGGCGGAGATCATCCAAAACATCACCGAAGTTCCGGCCATCGCCATAACCGATCGGGAAAACGTCCTGACGTTTCTGGGGGTGGGCTGCGATCAGCACCGGGCCGGTGACCGCATTTTAACGGAGGCCACCAAAGAAGTCATCGCCACGGGAAAATTGAAGGTTGTCCATACCCCCCAGGGGCTTTGTTGCCCACGTTATAACATGGGTTGTAACTGCCCGTTGAAGGCCGCTGTTATCGTACCCTTAAAATGCCGGGAAGAAATAGTCGGCGCGTTAAAACTCTACCAGACCCGGGAGGGCGTCTTCCCGCCCCAGATCATCCGCCTGGCCATCGGCCTGGCCGATCTTTTAAGTCTGCAGATCGAACTGGCCGAGCTGGATCGCCAGCGCCAGCTTTTGACCGAAGCCCGGCTGGAGGCATTGAACGCCCAGATCAATCCCCACTTCTTCTTTAACACCTTAAATACCATTATCAGCTTCAGCCGGACCGATCCGGAGCGGGCGCGCCGCCTGCTGATCCGCCTGGCCAGCCTCTTCCGCCGGACGTTGAACCGCCGCGGCAGCCTGACCACCCTGCGGGAAGAGCTGGAATGCGTTCGCACCTACCTGGTATTGGAAAAGGCCCGTTTCGGCAATAAATTTCGTTACTTCCAGGATGTCCCTATAAACCTGCTGGATTATCACATCCCCGTCCTCAGCCTGCAGCCCCTGGTGGAGAACGCCATCAACCACGGCCTGCTACCTAAAGAAGGCCCCGGCATGATTAAAATCTCCGGCCGCCTGAGTGAAAACGAGCTCCATTTAACCGTGCAGGATGACGGGATCGGTATCCCGGCGGAAAAAATACCCCTGGTCCTTCAGCCGGGGTACGGCTCGGGCAACGGTGTCGGTTTAAGCAACGTCAACCTGCGTTTCCAGAACCTTTACGGCCCGGAGTACGGGCTGCGCGTGGAAAGCGGCGTACAAGGTACGACCGTTTACCTCCGGGTACCGGTCCTCCGGCCGGCTATCGTTAAAGACGCCACGGCAAAGGAGTTGCTGCTCAATGAAGCTTAAAGCCTTAATAGTCGATGACGAATACCCGGCACGGCAGGAACTGCGCTTTATGCTCCAGGAGTTTAAAGATATAGAAGTGGTGGGCGAGGCCACCAACGCCAGGGAAGCTTTAAACCTCGTCAGCGCCCTTGATTACACCGTACTTTTCCTGGACATCAACATGCCCGGGATGAACGGTCTGGAACTCTCCCGGGCCATTCAAAAACGCCCCAACCCGCCCTTCATTATCTTTGTCACGGCCTATGAAGAATACGCCCTGCAGGCCTTTGAAGTAAACGCCGTAGATTACCTCTTAAAGCCCTTCGACGAAAAACGTCTGGGCCAGGCCATAGAAAAGATCCGCCGTCTGGTGGAGCAGCGTCAGCAGCAGCCCCATCAAGAAACCCTCGCTGCCGGGGACGGCAAGGGACGCCTCAACCGCCTGCCGGTGGAAAAGGACGGCAAGACCATCCTCCTGGACCAAAACGACCTTATTTATGCCTGCACCCAGGGGGATAATGTCTATTTAAAAACGGTAAACGAACAATACCTCACCCGTTTTACCCTTAAAGAGCTGGAAAACCGTCTGGACCCCCGCACTTTCTTCCGCTGCCACCGCTGCTATATAGTCAACCTGACCAGGGTGCGGGAAATCGTTCCCTTCTTTAACGGCACCTATACCCTGATCATGGCCGACAAGCAGCAGAGCGAGGTGCCCGTTAGCCGCAATCAGGCCCGGAAACTAAAAAGCCTCCTGGGGATTAATTAAAAAGGCCGGGGAAATCGGTAAGGCGATTTCCCCGGCCTTTTTTAAGCCTTTTAGGCCCTGGTTATTTTTACTATCATATCGGCATACGTTGGCATGCCCATAATCGGGGTAAGATTATCAGGATCTACCAATTCATTATGATTGGGGGTATATTCCCGCTGATGGTAGGTGGTCCCTAACCCGGAGGAAAAACGACCGCCGGTACCAAAACCCATCTTGATAACCCCAGGCCGTATGCCTTCCGTCAGGAATACTTTACCCCGCACCTCTTTACCCAGAGGGTTGGCTACTACCACCATATCGCCCGTCTTTAAACCCAATTTTTTCCCATCCTCAATATTCATCATTATGGTTCCCACACACCAGGTACCGGGTTTAAAAGTATGGGGTACCGTCATATATTGACCGTTTTTAGTATCAACGATATTATACTGAAAACTATTATTTAGGGGCATCCAGGTACCTTCCACGGGAGTTTCGCCGAGCCAGGGCACCATGTGGGTTCCGGACATGGCGTGATGGACCCGACCGCAGATAAGCTGGAAAGGATACTCCGCGGCATACTTCTGGTATTTAGGATTGGTATACGGATTCCATTTCGTCTCAAACCAGTAGAAGCTGGAAGGATAGCGGTCAAAACCTACTTGCTTTAAGCCCAGAGGGATGATACCACTTTCATCAATAAGTTTGTTATACTGCTCGTAACGTTTAAATTTGAATTCAATAAGTTTGGAATCTGTGGGTGGCCAGATCCCATTGGGAACATAGCCTTTTTCTGGGTCAAATTTGCGGTAGCGGTACCAGCTCATGGGCCAGACGGCAACGCCCTGGTGTTCCCGCAGCCACTTTACGGTTAATAATTCACCGGTAACTTCTTTCTTTTCATGATCGATTTTTACCCGCCCTGCTTCTAATGAATCCGGTGTACCAATTAATTTATAGCCGTAAGGTAGATTGGGATAAGGTAAAGGCTCACCGATGTTGTAATAACCCGGCGCCGGGGCCAGCATCTCGTTGACGAAATCCTCCTGGGTGCGATACTTCTCCCAGAAGTCACTGCCCTTAATATCGGGGTCTCCCAGTTCGGCCAGGCGCCTGGCCAGCATATTCATAATCTCCGTCGGCGTCTTGCACTCATGCAGGGGTTTAATGACTTCATCCCGGAGGTAGAGTACCGGGTGGGAAGGATAAATATCACTTAAGCTCATCCGCTCTACAAAACTGGCTTCAGGTAAAATTACGTCGGCATAAAGACCGGTCTCTAAAAACAGGGAATCAATGGCCACCACCAGGGATACTTTGTATTCCCCGTTGCCGTCTTTAGCGGTCAGCGCCTCCTGCCATTTCCAGGTGGCTGAACCGGTTATAACCGGATTTCCCGTCCGGATGAAAAAGCCTTTGATTGGATACTTATAGCCTTTAAAGGGACCGTAATTTATTGTTACTCCCTCTAAAAATCGCCGCGGATAATCGCCCACCACATCATCCCAGGCCGCCGGCCAGTCGCCGTAGGCATCCATATGCAGCTTTTCGATTTCAGCTTCAATTTCCTGACCGTTAACCAGGCGTTTAACTTTACGCTTTTTGAAATCTTTGCCGGTAGCTTTACCGCCCTTGCTGGCTTTAGTTATTTCAGTATCGATGGCCCCGCCGGGCACGTCAAAATTGCCGGTAATGATGTTGAGGGCCGTTCCCAGGATCGAAGCCACGTAGCCGTTATAATGGTGTCCGGGGCTCTGCATGCCCCACACCAGGGCCGCCGGTTTGGTTATACCGAAAAGGTGGGCTACCTCGGCGATCTTTTCTTTGGGTAAGCCGGTCCGATTTGCCGCCCATTCCAGGCTGTAGTAAGGTAAATTATTAATGGGATCCAGCCTGCTCCACCAGGATTTGAAGGCCGCCTCAAATTCTTCCCAGCCAAGGCTATAATTCTTGAACTGCCAGTCGATATAACGCCGGTTGGGATCATGGGGATTGTCGTTCTCCAAAATATAGCGTAGCATAGCAGCAAAGAGGTCGGGATCGGTCCCGGGCCGGATAGGCAGCCACATATCGGCCTGGGCGGCCGTATTGGTATGGGCCGGGTCTACGACAATAACCTTGCAGCCGTTTTCTACCTTGGCCCCTACCGTACCTCTACTTTCGTAATTAATCCGGGTCGCAACAAAGGGATTCCACCCTACATAGATAATTAATTTGGTATAATAACGATAATCTTTCTGCAGGCCGCCGTCAGGCTGGCGTACCAGCACCGGCCGCATGACGTCGGGTTCAATGCGCTTCCCGCCCAGCATCAGCTTTGGGCCATGGCGCCTGGGAGTATCGCAGATCGAGCCGTGTTCCACACAGTTGGGCGTACCGAAGGCGAAAAACAACCGCCAGTACTGGTCACGGTCGGTAACGTCGCCGGTATCCATGATAATGGCTTCGGCGCCGTATTCTTTTTTTATAGCCACCATCTTCCTGGCAATATAATCAATTGCCTCTTCCCAGGTGGCGCGACGGAACTTGCCCTCGCCCCGCTCACCTTCACGGATCATGGGGTATTTGACCCTCTCCGGCGAATAGACCAGCTGAGCGCTGGCTGCTCCTTTGGCACAGCAGGCGCCGTTATTATAGGGACAAGCTTCATTGCCATAAATCTTAATAAGTTTACCGTCCTTTACCCACATTTCCAGGCCGCACTCTGAAGGGCACATGGCACAGGCAGTATATTTAACCTGGACACCATCAGGAACCGGTTCGCCGATCGCCCGGGCGGGCCTCAAACCCCAGAGGTAATTGCTCCCCAGCCCCAGACTCGCCCCGGCGGCCAGGGTACTGGATAATTTTAGAAAGGTTCTCCGGGAAAGGGTAAATCCGGTTTTGTTTTCCATAAAATCCACCCTCCTGACTACCTATGGTAATACCGCCAGGTTTCCGGCTGTAAGCAAGGCATAGCGCATACAGAAAACGCCGATTAAAACCAGTATGGCGGCAAACTTTAACCTGGCAATATCCGGTTTTTTAGCTGCAAGAAGCAAACCCATGGGCAGGATAAGGCCAAGAAGAATCTCGCCCAGGTAAAAGAAAGGATTACTCCACCAGGTGCGCAGGGCGAGTATCCCTGCCTCTCCTCCGGCTGCCAGGAGCAAGGTGCGGGAGATAATCCAGACCAGGCTGGCAATAATACCCCCCAGCATTAATCCCCTTGCCCTTACGTTTATCCCCTCGCCCGGACCGATCAGCATCGTCACCGCCAGGCCGGCGAGAAAAGTAGTGGTTAAGAAATATGCCGGCAGAATTTCGCTCTGCCAGAGGGCTTTACCTTGCAGCACACCAAGCTCGAAACCAGGATATACTGCCAGCAGCAAAGACAGGATAAACATGATAAACAAGGTCGATCGGTGTGTGGCTCCTTCCCCCGTGGCAGCCGTTTCTGCTCCGGCAGAACCGGATAGATGGAAGGTAAAAGGACGCAGGCTAAAGATTAAGGCCAGGCCGAAAAAGAGTAACAGCCAGGCCCCCCAGGCCATCGGCGAGTTGACATTAAAATTGGCGGGATTGAATAAATGCCAGAAGCGTAACGGGCGATGCAGGTCCAAAAGCAAGATAAAGGCCGCCAGGGCAAGAGTCACCAGGCTTAAATAACCGGCGCGGCGTTGCCACAATTGGTCAATCTGTCCGCCCAGCAACCGGCTCCCGCCAGTTATCATAATTGTGCCGGCACTAATGCTAAGAAGAAACAGGTATATGGGAACAAGTACATTCCAGGGAGCAGCATTCATTACCGTATAGGTCATATTAACTATCATTTATGCCCCCTCCTTAACCATAACCAGGAATTCGTCGAGACCTATATAATAAACATGGGGCATTGTACCCAATTCTACCTTCAGTTGCCGGGCCGGGTTAACCGCCAGCAGCCGGGCGATATCGCTTTGGGGATCATTCAAGTCACCAAAAATACGGGCTTTACCCATACAGTTGTGCACACATGCCGGGGGTAACCCTTTTTCCATTCTTTCCCGGCAAAAATCACACTTTTCGGCCACTTTCGTATTGGGGTTAATAAATCGGGCATGGTAAGGACATGCTTCCACGCAATATCCACACCCAATACAACGGTCACGATCAATTAAAACCACACCGTCTTCGCGCCGGTAAGAAGCCTTCACCGGGCATACCCGGACACATGGCGCCTTTTCACAATGATTGCAGAGTCGCGGTTGGAAATAGCGCCGTACTTCGGGAAATTTGCCTTTTTCCGCCATATTTACCCAGGAGCGAAAAAAACCCAAAGGAATTCCATTTTCCATTTTACAGCTTATGGTGCAGGACATGCAGCCTACACAGCGACGCAGGTCGATAACCATCCCGTACTTTTTAGGTTTAGCATCGGGCACAGGACTAACCTCCTTTTTCTAAAAAGTTACTTTTATGCTATCTTTTCAGTTTTTTAACCTTTGCATCACGTATCCTTTTTCACCTCCACAGTGAAAAATATATTTTGCACTCACTAGCGTTGCATAAAAATTTTTAGCACAGTGCAAGGCAATATATGGAAGGCAGAATATGTTATATAATAACATTAATGGTGTATACAACCATGCATTTTCTTCCTTCACTGGCCAAAGGACTTAGGTTATCAGGGGTAGTCCTTATCCACATATTGCCATATAAAGTTGCTTAAAGAACTAAGGGGTCATAAGTTACGTCGTTTAAATAATCAGCTTCGCCAGCTAAAACTTGCTTTACTAAATCCTGATAGATGCCTTCATAGTCTATCTTGTGCCGCCCATAAGACCTTCGTTTGGGTTTACGGTGCAGGCTTTGGACGAAGAAGGTAAAGGGCTCATATAGACAGGTGCGGATTAAACGTTTAATAGTGAGCAATGGTCCTTGATAGCCGGCCTTTAATTGCAGCATAACCATCAGGCAGTAGGTTATTAGCGCTATGAAGAGCTGGTTTTCTACAGCCTGTTCGCTTTTACCATAAAAATGTTTCACCTGCAGGTGTTGTTTCATCCATTTGAAGAAGAGTTCTATCTGCCAGCGCTTACGATAAATCTCGCTTAATTCTTCCGCCGGTAACTCGAAATCATTGGTGACTATAATTACCGGTTGCCCTTGGGTATCTTCGGTTGTTATCAGCCGTAAAGGGTGCTTCATTTTGGTAACTCCATCTTTGCCAAGGTAAACAAGCTGTTCCTTTTTAACCTTGCTGTCAGGGTTTACCGGCAACTCGGCGATTATTTCTACCAGAGCATTACCCTTTAAGCGGCTGGCAAAGCGGACGCCTTCTTCACAGTATCTGTCAAACTTCTTGTAATCGACATAGCCGCGGTCAAAGACGTTTAAGGCTTCTTCTTCCTCTACTACGAGGGTATCCATCTGGGTTTTATCTGCCTTCCGGGCCGGGGTGACAATTGCTTTATCAGGTAGAACCTCTTCTTCACAGAACTTTAAGCGCAGGTGGAGTTTTATCCCGCTTTTAGTCCTACGAAACTCGGCCCAGAGGTACTGGGTAAAACAGAGACTAATGATAGTGGAATCGATGAGGTAAATACGTCCTGCGGTATTTCTTAAGTTTTCAAAGCCGATTTCCCGGCCTATCCGGGTGGTGAGATGGCTGAATAATAGCCGGATGAATTGCGGCGATAAATCCCTTAAACGGCGCGCTATCTGGGAGAAACTGATACTCTCTAAATTGATAGCCAGGCTAAATTGCGGGTCATTGAAGCTATTGCTGATATCCCGCAAGCCATTAAGTTGTTCCAGCTGAGCGAAGGCTATTAGTTTAATGAGTTGAAGGGAATTTAGCTTCTTAGCGTACTTATCGACCCCCATACCGGCGGTTAACTGCCAAAAATAGTCGTTAGAAACTGGAGCAAACAGTTGATGAAATGTGGATAATGTGGTATCCTTACCTTGCATTTGGGCCTCCTTATGTTAGAGGTTGGGGCAAGGACTACCCTCAATCTCTAGTATAAGGAGTTTTTTCTTGCAAGGCTAGGTTATTTCAGGAATTTGGCTGTTTTTTGGGCGTTATTTCCCTTGACAAGTTTATTTTTTCTTTATGCAACGCTAGTGCGTTTGCTTTTAAATAAAATTATAACCGCCCAGGAAAGCGAACGCCAGCGTATCGCCCGCGAACTACATGATGAAACAAGCCAGTCCCTATCGGCCCTCCTGGTCGGCCTTAAAACGGCTGCCACCATGGCCGGCCAAAAGGAGGAAGGAGTGGAGAATATTTTGGAGGAGTTAAAGGAAGGCGTTAACCAGGCCTTAAAGGAACTCCACCGTATTATTTATGACCTGCGCCCCAGTTTACTTGATGACCTGGGGCTCATTCCGGCCCTTCGCTGGTATTTGGAAACGAAACTAAAGCCTACCGGTATCTGCCTAAACTTTAATATTGGAGGAAATCCCGGGCGCCTACCGGCGGAAATAGAGATAGCTATTTTCCGGATTACCCAGGAGGCCGTTACCAATATTATTAAATACGCTTCTGCGCGGCAGGTTGCCGTAGAATTGCATTTCTTTCAAGATGAGATTAAGCTTCAGGTTAAAGATGACGGTTGCGGCTTTGATATGGAGGCGGTGATGAATCCACGGAATGCACGCAGACCTCTAGGGATCCTGGGCATGAAAGAAAGGGCAAGATTGCTGGGGGGAGACCTGGAAGTGCGGACCGCCGCCGGGCAGGGTACGGAAATCAACGTAACCTTACCTGTTAGCAAGGAGGAAGGTTATAATGGCCATCAAGGTTTTGATTGTTGATGATCATACCCTCTTTAGGGCCGGCCTGAAGGCATTGCTGTCTTTCCAGGAAGATATCCGGGTAATAGGGGAGGCAGGTAACGGCGAAGAAGCTTTAAAATTAATTCGTTGCTTAAATCCGGATGTCGTGTTGCTGGATATTGCCATGCCAGGCCTTGACGGCCTGGCCGTAACCCGCCAGATTAAAGATTACAATGAAGGGATAAAAGTATTAATCCTGACCCAGCATGAAAACAGGGAGTATTTGCTTCCGGCACTAAAAATGGGCGCTTCCGGTTACGTGTTGAAGAGGGCGGCTGCCGACGAGCTGGTAGCTGCCATCCGCTCCCTCTATGCCGGCAAGGCCTTCCTGGACCCCGCCATAACGGAAACGGTCCTGGCCGACTACCGTTATGGCGGGATGATGGAAGAGACAGATGAACTTGATACCCTGACAGAACGGGAGCGGGAAATCTTGATTCTGCTGGCCCAGGGCCGTACTAACCGGGAAATTGCCGGATTGCTGCATATCAGCAGTAAGACTGTAGATTTTCACCGCACCAATCTAATGCGTAAACTTAATTTGCATAACCGCATCGAGTTAACTAAATATGCCTGGCGCCGTGGCCTGGTAAAACCTTAAAACCAAACCAGGGTATTTACCTGATGTAAATTCAGGGTTTTTACCTAAGTAAAAGCCGGTCTCTTGGGAAGTTAGAAGGAGACGCGGCTTTTTTTATAATTTATTAGTGCAAAACACTAGCGTTGCATAAAGAAAAAATAAACTTGTCAAGGGAAATAACGCCCAAAAAACAGCCAAATTCCTGAAATAACCTAGCCTTGCAAGAAAAAACTCCTTATACTAGAGATTGAGGGTAGTCCTTGCCCCAACCTCTAACATAAGGAGGCCCAAATGCAAGGTAAGGATACCACATTATCCACATTTCATCAACTGTTTGCTCCAGTTTCTAACGACTATTTTTGGCAGTTAACCGCCGGTATGGGGGTCGATAAGTACGCTAAGAAGCTAAATTCCCTTCAACTCATTAAACTAATAGCCTTCGCTCAGCTGGAACAACTTAATGGCTTGCGGGATATCAGCAATAGCTTCAATGACCCGCAATTTAGCCTGGCTATCAATTTAGAGAGTATCAGTTTCTCCCAGATAGCGCGCCGTTTAAGGGATTTATCGCCGCAATTCATCCGGCTATTATTCAGCCATCTCACCACCCGGATAGGCCGGGAAATCGGCTTTGAAAACTTAAGAAATACCGCAGGACGTATTTACCTCATCGATTCCACTATCATTAGTCTCTGTTTTACCCAGTACCTCTGGGCCGAGTTTCGTAGGACTAAAAGCGGGATAAAACTCCACCTGCGCTTAAAGTTCTGTGAAGAAGAGGTTCTACCTGATAAAGCAATTGTCACCCCGGCCCGGAAGGCAGATAAAACCCAGATGGATACCCTCGTAGTAGAGGAAGAAGAAGCCTTAAACGTCTTTGACCGCGGCTATGTCGATTACAAGAAGTTTGACAGATACTGTGAAGAAGGCGTCCGCTTTGCCAGCCGCTTAAAGGGTAATGCTCTGGTAGAAATAATCGCCGAGTTGCCGGTAAACCCTGACAGCAAGGTTAAAAAGGAACAGCTTGTTTACCTTGGCAAAGATGGAGTTACCAAAATGAAGCACCCTTTACGGCTGATAACAACCGAAGATACCCAAGGGCAACCGGTAATTATAGTCACCAATGATTTCGAGTTACCGGCGGAAGAATTAAGCGAGATTTATCGTAAGCGCTGGCAGATAGAACTCTTCTTCAAATGGATGAAACAACACCTGCAGGTGAAACATTTTTATGGTAAAAGCGAACAGGCTGTAGAAAACCAGCTCTTCATAGCGCTAATAACCTACTGCCTGATGGTTATGCTGCAATTAAAGGCCGGCTATCAAGGACCATTGCTCACTATTAAACGTTTAATCCGCACCTGTCTATATGAGCCCTTTACCTTCTTCGTCCAAAGCCTGCACCGTAAACCCAAACGAAGGTCTTATGGGCGGCACAAGATAGACTATGAAGGCATCTATCAGGATTTAGTAAAGCAAGTTTTAGCTGGCGAAGCTGATTATTTAAACGACGTAACTTATGACCCCTTAGTTCTTTAAGCAACTTTATATGGCAATATGTGGATAAGGACTACCCCTGATAACCTAAGTCCTTTGGCCAGTGAAGGAAGAAAATGCATGGTTGTATACACCATTAATGTTATTATATAACATATTCTGCCTTCCATATATTGCCTTGCACTGTGCTAAAAATTTTTATGCAACGCTAGTGAAGCAAACGGTAATTAGCCTCGGAAGTTCTCAGGCCGTCTATGCTTTCCTTTAACCGGCTGGACATCTCATTAAAACATACAGCCAGTTCCCCTAATTCATCATTACCCGCTACTTTAATCGTTTCTCCCAGGTAACCCTCCCCCAGGCGACGCAGGGAAAGGGTCAATTTCTCCAGGGGTTTAAGAATCCGCCGACTTAAAAATGAAGCCACCACCAGCGCTGTTAACATGCCGATTATCGTTAATAAAATTACGGTCCTGGCCAATTTACCGGTGGCCTGCCGAACTTCCTGCTGGCTAAAACCTATATGCAGTTCGGCATCAAGGCCATCAAGTATTTTGTACCCCACATCCCGAATAAGTCCCTGTTCGCTGTCCAAAATCCGCATGCTGGAACGTTCCCCGGGAGGTACCGGGTTAATATTAATAAGGCCGGCGGGAAAACCTTTAGGGAATGTATGAATGACCATCCCGGAGGGCAGACCGGTTACAAATGCATAAATGTTATTAGGGTTCATACGTACAACCGCTTCCAACATGCGTTGGACCACCAGAACGTCCCCATCCAACAATGGATTGGCAATATCTTCAGCTACTACCTGCACCAGAGAAAGTTCTTTATCTGCCACCTGATTATTTAGAGCCCTTTCAATCACCTGACGGGTACCTAAGACCATCAACAGTCCTAAAAAAACAACTATCCCAAAAACCGTCAGCAAAATTTTAGTTCGTAAACGCAATGTTTAAAACCCCCGACCGACTACTTTACTTTAATAAACCGAACTGTTCGGCCCATCGCCGCAACTCACTATACTCTTCATTACTTGTGGGCATAAAACCATTGGGCATTTCTGATTGATCCCAGTTGTACAGCATATCGCGTTCTTTACCCTGGGGGTCAAAAGCCAGAAGGGCATCCCGGATCTTTCTTATTACCTCCGGCTGGATATTAGCGTTAACGGCAATGCCACTGCTAGGGTAATATTTGGATTGGGCTACGATCCGGACGAGGCCCCGGCCGGCCAGGAAACGACCCAAAGTGTCCTGGATGGCACCGGCATCAAACTCTCCACTCATGACGGCGTTGGCCACTTCAGCATGGGAGGTCAGGTAATCATAACGGGAAAATTGCTCCAGAGAAATTCCTGCTTCGGCAAGCATGATCCTGGCAATTAAATTACCCTGGGTGGAGTTGCGGGCGCCAAAGGCAAAACTATGGCCGGGCAGGTCGGCCAAATTGTAAATATCGCTCGATGGTCTGGTAATAATCAAAGATTGATAAAGGCCGTCATTGGCACAGCGCCCCCGAACAATTAACTCCACTCCATACTTTTCATGGGCCTGGAGGTAACTCACCGTTCCCACCGCAGCTATCTGGACGACACCTGCTCCCAATTCTTCAACTATGCTTCTGTTTTTAGGGGTTACATGCAACTTGAACTTATACCCTGTTTGACTTTCCAAATAACGGAGAAAGGGAACGTACATTTTTACGTCCTCTTTAATCTCCAGGCGGCGATCAAAGCCGAAATATATCGTTTCCGGGTCCCGGGAAACCGGTTGCTCAACTATTTTTTCAGTATTGGCCTGGATAGACGTTAGGTTTATCCTGGCCACCTCTTCCTGTCCGCAGCCTGTAATCAGGAGAAAGGTTAACATAGTTAAAATCATACCTGCCATTAATTTTTTCATGGACACACCCCGCATTAAAAAATAATGGCATTGAAACGCTACAAAAAGCTTCAACGCCATTATTGAAGATTCCTGCCCTTTTCTTTTACATGCCATAAATTACATTTTAATATCTCAAAAACCATACTTTCCTGTTAACAATACGGTTATTATTATGGCCAGGGCGCTGAGAATCACACCGGCTAAAGTATTCCTTTGACTCCTGCTGTACTCATGTAATTCTTGATGCAGTAAATTGAATTTTTCCTCCAACCTGTTATACGCTTCTTTCATTTCATCACGTAATAGGTTTAACTTGCCTTCCAAGCCGTTAAGATCTTCCTTCGTCTCCCGGTTCAGTTTGTCGAGCTCTTCTTTCATCTCGCGGCTCGACTTGTCAACCTCCGCCTTCGTCTCCTGCCGCACTCTTTCAAGTTCTTCTTTTAGCTCACGGTTCGACCTGTCAATCTCTGCTTTCGTCTCCTGCCGCAGTTTGTTAAGATCTTCTTTCATCTCCTGGCGTAAATTATCTATTCTTTGGTCCAGGGTTGCTATTTTTCCCTCTAAACTATCTTTAAGGCCATCAATACGTTGGGATAAATTATCTATCCGCAAGGAGAGGTTATCCGTACGCTGGGCCAAATGATAATAACAAAATTCCGAAGCCGCAGCAATCTCTTTCCGAGCGCCTTCTATTATTTCTTTTTCCGACATGGCCATCCCCTTCCCCTCTCCTTTCTGCCAATATTTTAACACTTCCCGGAGGGGCCAACAAGTAAAACTTACCTGTCTATTCCCCTACGATGTAATAGCAAAAGGGAGGCTTGCGGCCTCCCTTTTCCCGTCCGATTTCCCGCCTTTCCTGCTTACTTCCTGCTCGGTACCGCTCCATAATACCGCCGCTGGAAGCTTAAGGCCACGTTCACCAGGCCGATCATTACCGGTACTTCAATAAGAGGACCGATGACAGCCGCGAAGGCCTGTCCGGAATTGATGCCGAAGACGGCTACGGCCACGGCGATGGCCAGCTCAAAGTTGTTGCTGGCGGCGGTAAAGGAAAGGGTTGTTGTCTGTTCGTAATTTACACCCAGGCGCATGCTGAGGAAAAAGGAAATTAAGAACATGAGGACAAAGTAACAAATCAAGGGAATGGCGACCCTTACCACATCCATGGGTAGGGAAACGATATACTGGCCCTTAAGGGAAAACATAACCACAATAGTAAACAATAGAGCAATCAGGGCCAGGGGACTGATCTTAGGGACAAAGGTCTTCTCGTACCATTCTTTGCCCCGGGCAGGCATCAGGGTGAAGCGGGTGATTACGCCGGCCAGGAAGGGGATACCCAGGTAAATGGCCACGCTGGTCGCCACCTCGCCGATGGAGACATGGACTTTCATCCCCTGAAAGCCCAGCCACGCCGGCAGCAAGGTAATGAAAATATAGGCATAAATTGAATAAAAAATAACCTGAAAGATGGAGTTCAGGGCCACCAGGGCGGCGGCGTACTCGGCATCACCCCGGGCCAGGCTGTTCCAGACGATGACCATGGCGATGCAGCGCGCCAGGCCGATTAATATGAGGCCGGCCATGTATTCCGGGTAATTGTGCAAAAAGATGATGGCCAGGATAAACATCAGGATGGGACCGATAATCCAGTTCTGGATAAGGGATAAGGCCATTACTTTACCGTTGCGGAACACCTTACCCAGTTCCTCGTATTTCACTTTGGCCAGGGGCGGGTACATCATGACGATCAGGCCGATGGCGATGGGAATTGAGGTTGTACCGACCGACATCTTATTCAGGGCATCCGCCACCCCGGGCACAAGATAACCCAGGGATACACCGAAGGCCATGGCCAGGAAGATCCACAGGGTCAAAAAGCGGTCCAGCAGGGATAACCTGGCCACAGGTTGACTGTTGTCTGCAGTTGCCATTAACTATAAACCTCCTCGCCGGTCTTTCTCTGTTACATTACGCCAACATTCCTCTTTATTGCCTTTGTTGTGCCTTCCGGGCGGAAACGCTTCTTCGCACCAACAATTCCTAACCATCCCTCTCCTTACTACCCATCTTCCGGAGGGGACGACAGGCAACCTTGGGATTTTCCAATAGCTGTTGCAGCTTTTCATAGTCGGCAGCAAACTCCTCTTTGTCTCCCAGGGGTACCTCCAGATAGGCCAGCCATCCCTGGAGAACCGCGGCTAATTTTTCTTTATTGAGGTGGTAGAACACCCACTGGCTCACTTTTTCCTCCCAAACCAGGTTCGCTTCTTTCAGGACCCGCAGGTGCTGGGAGATGGCCGGCTGGGTGATGCCCAGGATCTCTTCCAGCTCGCAGACGCACAGCTCCTCTTCGGCCAATAAGGCGATAATCCTGAGACGCAGGTGCTGGCCCAAAGCTTTAAAGGCCTTTTCCCATTCCTTTAATGTCACCCCCTTCACCTCCTTATATAAGTCATTAATTATATAATATTGAAGTTCAGGGACTTTGTCAACAATATTTAAGAGTTCGCCTTAAGTTTTACAGGTTGGTCTATGCTTTATCTTCTTTTCGCTTAATTTATTTTTCGCGAAATTTTTCTTGACAAATGACATGGAGCTTGCTATGTTATATATGCGTTTATTTCTATATTATTTTTTAGGAGGATATATGCAAATGCAACGTAACACCCTTATTCTCATCTTAGGTCTGGCCGGTTTTACCGTTATGGCCGACAACTGGGTGGTTTCACCCATCCTGCCGGCCATAGCCCGCTCTTTAAATGTTGAAACCGTCCGGGCCGGCCTGTTGATTACGGCCTACATGATCCCCTTCGGCCTGTTCCAACTAATTTTTGGCCCTTTGGCCGACCGTTACGGTAAGCGCCAGGTAATCAATTTCTCCATGGCCTTATTTACCTTGGGTACAGGCCTCAGCGCACTGGGCTTCAGCCTCACCGGCCTTGCCTTTTATCGTGCCTTGACCGGCATCTTTGCCGCCTCGGTAATGCCCATCTCCCTGGCCCTTATCGGCGATGTATTCCCTATCCAGGAGCGCCAGTCCGCCATCGGTACTTTTATGGGCATATCCTTCCTTGGCCAGGGCCTAAGTATGGCTATCGGCGGTACTATAGCCTATTTCCTGAGCTGGCGCGGGGTTTTTGCCGCCTACGCCGTCCTTGCTCTGGTGTCCACCCTGTTGCTTTACACCATCGGCCGCAGGATACCTTCGGTCCGCAATCCCCGAAGCCAGTTCTTCGCCCCCTACCTGCGCCTTTTGGGGAACACCAAGAGTGCGTCCGTCTACCTGGTAGTGCTCCTCGAAGGTATCCTTATCGTCGGTTCTTTCTCTTATCTCGGAGCCTATATCGCCCAAACCTATCATTATAATAACTTTGTCATCGGCCTGATTATGACCGCCTTTGGTATCGCCGCCGTTGTGGCCGGGCGTCTCAGCGGTCCGCTGGCGGCCCGGAACGGCCGGCGCCCGGTACTAATGGCGGGCCTGCTGGCGGCCGCCGCAGCAGACCTCCTCTTTTGGGTTTACGGTCACCAGCTTCCGACGTTAATAGCAGGAGTGGCCCTGCTGGGCTTGGGTTTCATGCTCGCCCACTCTACCCTCCTTACCATAGCTACGGAATTCGCCGCCCGGGCGCGGGGTACGGCCATGTCCCTGGTAGCCTTCGCCTTTATGGGTGGCGGCGGCGTTGGGACGGCCATCGGCGGCCGCCTTATCCATGCTTTTAATTTCAGCCGTTTCTTTGCCCTTTATGCCCTCTGCCTGTTCCTTTTAATCATCCTAGCGTCCCTGGTGGTGCGCGGCGATACTGCCGCCTCGACAGGTATGGAACCGGCCGGCGATACACGCTAAATGGTGGAAGTCCCCTTGACTTGGATACCAATTAGTAGTATGATGTTTGTAGCTTATATATGTTAAAAGCATATATAAGCTACTCAAAAAAATAAAAGGGGAAAGAAACATTGTGTAACTATGCCGGGCACGGTCCTATTGGTGGTCATGGCTGCGGACCGCGTTGGGGAAGTTGCTGCCGCGGTCATCACCACGGGAGCTTCCACCGTCGCTTTTTTACCACCGCGGAGAAAAAGTCCCGCCTGGAAGAGTATCTTAAAGAGCTACAGGCCGAAGTGAAGGCCGTGGAGGAAAAGCTGAAGGAACTGGGAGAAGGGGCTTAATTCCCCTTCTCCATGTCTTTGTCCTGACCAAAAATAGCTTCGTAACGGCGAAGGAAGGTGTCCAGGGCGGCTTTATTGCGCCGGATGGTCACCGCCCAGTCGTGAAGGTAATCTATCCCTTCCGGGGTTATCTCATACCTCCGCCGGGCCGGTCCAGGGCCAACTGTCGACCAGTGGGACCGCACCAAACCTTCTTCCTCCAGGCGGCGTAAATGGCGGTAGACCGCCCCGGCATCGGGAACGCCTTCCCATAATCCCAGGCGGTTCATGCTTTCCATCAGTTCGTAACCATGGGTGGGTTTCTCATACAGTAATAATAACAAGCAGGGCTGCATAAAACCTTCCATGCGGGCGCCGCGACAATCGCAGCGGCCATGGTGGCCGCCGGGACCGTGACCGCACATGGGACCACTTCCTATCTGTTATTTACATATGTATGTTGCTAACACAATTTAAAGATAAAACATTAATTCTCTGCTGTCAACATAAGGGACAGCAAGCTGTAAAAAATCTTAATCCCCAGTAAAAACTCAGTAAAAACTAAGGAAGGCAGAAAGGAGCAGAGCTGTGTTTACCCTCTTTCTCTATCTCTTGGCCTTGGGGGGGCTGGTGTTTTCCTTCATCAAAGACCGGCAAAAAACAAAAATGGCCGTGATGAAAGGATGGAAGGCCTTTACCAACATCTTACCCGATTTTGCCGTCGTGCTGGCCCTGATAGGTATCATGCTCACTTACCTGTCACCTCACACCATTGCCACCCTGGTAGGCAAAAGCAGCGGTTTTTGGGGCATGCTGGCTAGCTCCATAGTCGGCTCCATCACCCTCATCCCCGGTTTCGTCGCCTTCCCCCTGGCCAAATCCCTCCTCGACCGGGGCGCCGGTATCATGCAGATGGCCGTCTTTGTCTCCACCTTGATGATGGTGGGCGTCGTCACCGCTCCCCTGGAAAGCAGGTATTTCGGTAAAAAAGAAACTATCCTCCGTAATTCTTTAAGCTATGTCTTTTCCTTTATCGTGGCTATTATCATCGGGATGGTGGTGGGATCGTGAACTTACTTAACTTAATTAAAACTTACCGCTACTTTTTATTAATTATCCTCTTTGATTTGATAATAACAATCTTTCATCCAGACACCGGCTTAACAATTTTCAAATACACCGCCGGCAACTTTGCCGAGATGCTCGCCATCATCCCGCCGATTTTTCTCCTCCTGGGCCTGCTGGATGTCTGGGTGCCGCGGGAAACTATTATCCGCTACCTGGGTGAAGGTTCCGGCTTAAAGGGTATTGTCTTAAGCATAGTGCTGGGGGCGGCCGCCGCCGGGCCCCTCTACGGCGCCTTCCCGGTGGCCGCCGTCATGGCAAAGAAGGGTACTAAATACAGGAACATTATTATTTTTCTCTGTTCCTGGGCGACTTTAAAAATCCCCATGTTTCTCTTTGAAATGTCAGCCTTGGGCATAAAGTTCGCCCTTACCCGCTGGCTGGTCAACGTCCCCGGGATACTGGCCATTGCTTATTTTATCGATCGCCTTATAGACGCGGAAGACAAAGCGGAATTCTACCGGCGCCAGATGGCAAATCCATAGTTTATTCCAGCAGCCCCTGCAGGGCGTTAAAGCGTTCACTATTGTCCGGCTCTGCCAGGGGCGGGCAATCCGCCAGGGCGTTCTCACCGCTCAGCAACCTGGCGGCAAAGGCCAGGCAGGTCAACTGGCCGCACCGGCGGCAATTGGTCCCGGGCAGCCATTTGTATATTTGCAGGGCTGTGGGCCTTTCCTTTTTGACGAAAGTGGGCGGGATTTCCTTTTGCCGCCGGTGGGTATCGTTGATTAAATCTTTGAGCCAGTCCAGCACCTGGAGGGCGTCCGTCATATTGACGGCCTTGGCCATTGTAAGCTTGCGGGGGTAGAGGGTAATCAACCTGAACTCTTTCATAAAAGTCAGGTTTTTGCCGTAATGGTTATATACGGCATTCTTAATCACGGTATTAAGATAAGGTAATAACTCCTCAATGTCCCGGCTCAAAACCGCCTGCAGGCGGATCTTCTCTGCATCGGCCAGGCAAGTTTCCACTTTGGTGATGTCTATTTTTTCCAGAAACACAGGCAGTACCTCCCCTCTGTCCGCTACTCTCATGAGTGTCAAACACAACCATCATGAAAATGGTCTAAAATAGCGAAGTTTCTCAAACGCTTCAGCTTGATATTTCAATAATCTCCTTTATCGCCGCTAAAAAGGCATCTATCTCTTCCGCGGTATTGAAATAACCCACGCTGGCCCGCACCGTTCCCCGCTCCAGGGTGCCGATGGTTTTATGGGCTAGGGGCGCGCAGTGCAGGCCCACCCGGACCATAATATCGTGGCCCTCGTCCAGGGCGTAGGCCACCTCTTCCGGGGCTAGCTCTTTTAGGTTGAAGGACACCACGCCCACCTTGCGCTCCGTTTCCCGGGGGCCATAGACGGTCACCCCAGGTAAGCCTGCCAGCCCCGCCAGCATCCTGGCCGTCAGCTCTTCCTCGTGGGCACGGATACGGTCGATCCCCTGGTTAAGTATATATTCCACCGCCGCTTTAAGGCCGGCGATACCTACCATATTCAATGTCCCGGCCTCAAAGCGGTCCGGCAAATTCTCCGGCATATACTCCAGGCGGGACACCGACCCGGTCCCCCCTTCCTTCAAGGAACGCAAATCCAAACCGGGACGTATATAGAGACCGCCGGTACCCGTAGGGCCGAGTAAGCCTTTATGACCGGTGAAGGCCAGGAAATCGATATCTAGTTCCCGGACATCGATGGGATATGCCCCGGCCGTCTGGGCGGCGTCCAGCAGAACCGGCACCCCGTACCGGTGGGCCGCGGCCGTAATTGCCTGTACCGGCATCACCGTTCCCGTAACATTGGAGGCGTGGGTGCAGACCAGCAGGCGCGTTTCCTCCCGGAAGGCCGCATCCAACTCTGGCATTAACAGTTCGCCGTCTTCCCGGCAGGGCACCACGGTAATGCTTATACCGCGTTCCTTCTCCAGGGTTTTCAAACAGCGCCAGACGGCATTATGTTCCATAGCCGTAGTAATGACATGATCGCCGGGGTTCAACCAGCCCTTGAGGACCAGGTTGATTGCCTCGGTGGCGTTGGCCGTAAAGACGATGCGAGTGGCGTCATTAATGTTAAATAACTTCCCCAGTAGCCGCCGGCACTGGAAGACTATCTCTTCCGCCGCCAGGGCGCGGCGGTAACCGCCACGACCGGCGCTAGCCCCGATATTCTTCATAAAATGCTCCATGGCCTGCCAGACCGCCGGCGGCTTGGGAAAGGTGGTAGCGGCGTTATCCAGGTAAATGGCCACTGTTTACACCCCCT
This sequence comes from Moorella humiferrea, assembly GCF_039233145.1. Classification (NCBI taxonomy): domain Bacteria; kingdom Bacillati; phylum Bacillota; class Clostridia; order Neomoorellales; family Neomoorellaceae; genus Neomoorella; species Neomoorella humiferrea. Next base: position 2,353,584 of record NZ_CP136419.1, read on the forward strand.
GCCCGTCCTCTAAACATCTCCAGCAACGGAAAAAGGGAGGATCTCGTTTATCCTCCCTGCCCGCTCCCGGCCAATTAAGCCAGAAGCCCTTCAACCTCTTTTATAATTTCGTCAAAGGGGATATCTCCGGCATAACGCGGCGTGCCGTCGACCACTACCAGGGGCGCCGGGTAAGGGCCGTTAGTAAGGGCCCGCAGCTCTGACGGCACCTGATTCCGGGGTACTGCCCGGAGGTCGATGTAAACCGCCTCCGCCTGCCCGACGAACTTTTCCTCAAGCTGCTGCTGCAACTCGCCGACCTGCTTTTTAATCGCTGCCGTGGTCATGGCCGCACCGCCGCCACAACCGCAACCGCAGCCACCCCCGCTACTCGGGTAATCATAAATCTCCACTTTCACTTTAGCCATTTTTAACTTTAACCCTCCTGCTTAATTTTTGTCACCTGCTCCAGGATAGCGGCCGCCACATGATCCACCATGGCCTTCTGCTCCCCTGTAAGCTCCCTAATGGATAAAGTGCCTTCGCCGATGTCTTCTTTGGCAATAAGATCGGTAACAACCACCTTGCCGCTCACCGGCCCGCTCAAGGCTTCGGTGGCCTTTAAAGCGCAACATTTTTCGCACCCGTCAATGGTTATCGTGGGATAATCGCGGGCGAAGTTGCGTTCTTCCTCGCCGCCGGCCATAAACAGCGGCAGGCATATAGTTACGAAATTATAGCCCGGCCTGATGGAGCGCAGCACTTTCTGGGTGGCCAGGCGGGAAATGGTCCCCCCGGGGCAGGCCTCGCCGCTGCAGGAAATCAGGCCCACCGATAATCTTCCTTCTTCGCTCATGCTTTCTCCTCCCCCACAGGCGTTTATTTCTCCTCGCTGGCGTCATACCAGCGGTCGACTTTACCGGCCAGGTCGGCAGCCAGCTCGTCGGCAATCTGCCACCCTGCCGCCGTCAAGTGAGCGGCGGTACCGGCATCGACACCTCGGTGGTTGCGGAAGGCATCCACGGCGCGGACCCTTTCCACCACCACGCCGCCGGCCTGTTCGACGTTCTTGGCCGCGCAGAGCTTTGGGCAGCCGTCCACGGTAATGCACCTGGCCCCGTTGATCTCCTTCCTGGCCTCATCGTCGCCGTAAACCAGAAGGGCCAGGCACATGGTCGCCGCTTTATCGGGCCGCAGCTCTTTTACGGTCTTTAAAACTGCTTCCCGGCCCAGGAGGCCGTACATCTTGCCGATGCCGCTACAGGGGATGACGTAAACTTTGCGGAAGCTATTTCCCGGCATTGAAATCAGCCACCTTTTCCTTCAATACTTCCAGATAGCGCCGCCCGTCCAGTAAAAATTCGCGGTCAGCCTCAAAATTGGTCAGTTCCAGTTCGGCAATCCAGCCCTTTTCATAGGGGTTTTCATTGATGAGTTCCGGCGCCTCCAGGACGGCTTCATTAATGGCCACCACTCTACCGGTAACCGGGGAAACCAGCTCATACACCGCCTTGGCCGATTCGATGGTTCCCATCTCGCCGAATTGCTCCACTTCCGTACCTGGGTCGGGGGGCGTGACAAAGGTGATATCGGAAAGGTTCTGCTGCAGGTAGTCGCTGATGCCTACGCGGCCCCTGTTCCCCTCTACCTGCACCCAGCAGTCGTTCTCGTTGAAGTAAAAGCCTTCCAGGGGGACCCGGAAGATAAACTTATCGTGGCGATGGATAGCGTATTCCACAGGGCCGGCAAAAAGACCGGTGTTTTCTTCCGATGCCCGGCCGGCTCCCTGTTCCATGAATACAGGCTGCCAGGAGCGCCAGACATCCTCTACAAAGGCCGCCGCCCCTGCCCCCAGCCGCCAGTCCGGGCCGGGATTATAGTCCCTCTTTTTAGCTTCTTCGGCCATGGTTATCTTGCGGGAAATCTTCAGGTTATTATTGGCGGCAATGCGGCTGGCGCAGCGGGTGGCGCAGCCGTCGATAACTATGAGGTTTCCTTCCTGGAGGAGGGAGGCATAACGGGACGGCGCCGTCTGGTAAAGCACCGGGCAGATGATCTCGCCGTCCATAGCTGCCGCCATTTTGAGGGCCAGTTCCCGGGCCAGGCAGCCGGCTTCTTTATCCAGGCCGTTACAGGGTAAGATAACATACTTTGCCGCCACGGCTATTTACCCCCTTCTTGCTGGCGCAGGGCCTTGATTGTTTCCAGGACGCGGGATTTTTCGGGAAAGGAAATGGCGTCGGGTCCGCAGGTCTTGGCGCAGGCGCGACAGAAGACGACACAATTGTTGGGATTGGCCACGATAAGCCGGGGCTCTTCCTCACGGATTTCATATACCTGGTGGGGACAGAATTTAGCGCACTCCAGGCAGTAGTTGCACCTGGTATAATCAATCACCGGCGCCCAGGTGATCTTATCCCGCGGGACGCCCATAAAGGTAGTTTCAGCCATTGGCTCGCGCCTCCCAATCTTTAAGGGCGTCGGCAACTTTCTGGAAGGCTTCTTCGGTGGTCAAATCGCGGATATCCAGGGGGTAAAAATCGGTCTTCATATCCATCCCGGCTGCCGTCAAGGCGTCCCGGAACATTTTATTCTGCATGTTGGGGGCACAGGCGGCAATCATGACCCTGCGGTGGGCCTTGAGGAAGTCGGCCAGGAAGCGGTCGCCGTCCTCCTCGCATAACTGGGGATGGATAAACCCATACTCCACCGGTAACTCAACCCGTACGCGGTTAATAAAGTCCCAGATGTCCATCTTGGCAAACCCCGGGCATTTGCCGGTGCAGACGCACATGATCAAACCCGGCCTTTCTTGAAGCATATTGATTTCCCCTTTCCTGATACTCCGGAAATATATTCCGTTCAGTTCTTGATAGGTTTATTATATAACTTTCTACTTATTTGTCAAGGTTATTATATTCCATTTTACTAATATAATGTGCTATAATGTGCGTATCGATGTTTCTTTCATTTTGTTTTGCCTTTGTTGAATCCCTGCATGAGGGCCATAGTCTCGGCAATCTCCCTGGCGATAATCTCCCCGGCCAGATCCAGTAGAGTAACGATGCGGGGATCCTTGATGCGGTAAATCACCCGTAAACCGTCTTTGGTGGCCTCGACAATGTCCTGTTTGCGCAGGACGGCCAGGTGCTGGGAGATGTTGGGCTGTTCTAATTCCAGCTCTTCCATCAGCTCACAAACGCAGCGCTCACCATGGCGTAAAAGTTCTATAATCCGCACCCTGGTGGGGTGAGCCAGGGCTTTGAAAAATTCCGCTTTTAAATTATGGATGCGTTCCATTGTTACTTACCTCTTATATATTAGAATATCACTATATCCAGCCTATAATTTATATTGCCCTTTGTCAAGTAAAACCCTTTATCAACTGTGCTGATGCATAAAATTAATCTGTTTACAATAAGTAAAGGCAAAATCCGGGATGAAAAAAGATCTTATATGAATAAATACTAATTTCTATTAAAGAATATAGCTAGAAGGTAAATAATAAATCTATGCTGAGAAAGAGGTAAAAAATTCCAAAAACCTACCGACATTTTCAATTAATGAGTTTAACCCAATTTGGCTATTGACTTTTTATTTTTTATTGCTAATATAATAATATAATAAAAAGTTAATGGGGTGAGACAAATGGCAGTAGAGACTTTGGTAGGTGAAACAAGAACATATGCCAAAAACAAATGGATTCTTGCTACGGTAGCCATCGGCGCCTTTATTTCCACTTTTGATGGCGGTGTAATTAATGTCGGCCTGCCAACCATCGCCAGCTATTTTAAAACTAATATCAATACTGTCCAGTGGGTCACTTCTGTCTATTTGTTGGCCATGTCCGCCCTTCTCTTGATCTTCGGCACCATGGCCGACGCTTACGGCCGCCGCCGTATCTATAACGCCGGTTACTTTGTTATCACCATTTTCACCCTCTTTTGCGCTTTGGCCACCAGTATCGGGATGCTCATTTTTTTCCGGGTTTTACAGGCTGTAGGTGGATCCATGGTAATGGCCAACGGCATGGCGATAGCAACAGAAAATTACCCACCGGAAGAGCGCGGTAAAAACCTGGGGTTTTTAGGAACTGTAGTGGCCATCGGCAGCTTGGCCGGGCCGCCCCTGGGAGGTTTAGTAATCGGCTGGATGGGCTGGCGGGCCGTCTTCTTTTTAACCTTCCTGGTAGCCCTCGCCGGCTTCCTGGCCTCGGCGGTAACCATACCCCGGGACAGGCGTTTAAAAGAAAAATTGAACTTCGATTACACCGGGGCGCTGGCTGTTATTATCGCTATTGTTACCTTTATCTACGGTTTTTCCAATGCCAATGTTTACGGCTGGACCAGCCCCATAATTCTTATTAGCATTCTCCTTTTTATAATCAGCAGCCTATTTTTGATTTTTTACGAACGTCGCCGCGCTAATGCTATCCTCGATTTCCAGCTCTTTAAAAACTGGACCTTTACCTCGTCAATTATAGCCGCCCTGGTATCTTTTATTACCATGTATTCACCGACGGTTTTGATACCTTTTTTCTACCAGAAAGTGCTGGGCTTTACTCCCCAGAAAGCCGGTTTCCTGATGATGGCTTTCCCGGCGGCCATGGCCATTACCGCCTCTTTCAGCGGCTGGCTTTCCGATAAAATCGGCTATGTTCTCTTAACCACCACCGGCCTGGTATTGAACGGCCTAGCCCTGGTGGCCCTGGCCAACATCAGCCTGCAAACGCCTATAACCTTGATAATTATTTATATCGCCGTAATGGGCGCCTCCCTGGGGATGTTCCAGTCCCCGAACAATAGCTGCGTTATGGGCAGCGTGCCCAAAAACAAGCTTGGTGCCGCCACCGGTATCAGTCAATTGATCAAAAATCTGGGTATGGTCATCGGTATCACATTTTCTGTAGCCATCTTCAGTTCGCGGATGGCCGCTATGCCCCTTGAGTACAATCAAGCGTTCGTCAGAAGTATGGGTTTCGTCTATTACCTGGCAGCCGTTTTAAGTTTTGCCGGGGCCGTTATCTCCTCCCGGCGTGGTAAATAAATTAATTTAAAAGGTGGGATAGTTCATGACACAACATGAAAATTGGTACCTTCCATATATGGATCAAAAGGTCAAGGGCATTAAAGTGGTAGAACGTCCGGCACCGGTAGCTATCTTTTACTGCGCCGGGGCCTCCAATGTAGGCCAGAGCACGGTACTGGGCAGCAACGCGGCTGCCCGGCGCCTAGGATATGACCGGGCCGCCCTCCTTTGCCTGGCCAGCATCTCGGCCGGTTTGAAAAATGTCAGCCGCGCCGCTGCTGAAGCCAAAGGTATCGTGGCTGTAGACGGTTGCCCCATGCAGTGTGCCCGCCGCACCCTAGAAAAGGCCGGTTTCCACGTTAACGAGAGCCTGGTTGTTACCAGGGACTGCAATGTGCCCAAATCCTTTATCCTGGAGGACGCCGCCGCTATTACCAACGTCGCCGAGGCCATTGTTGCTAGCGTAGAAAAAATCGAAAAGGGCCGGATGGAAGTTAGCGATGCGGGAGGTTATGATGCTAAGTAGGACCGGTAACCGGTAACAATTAAATATATAAAGAAATTAATTAAAAATGGGGGTTGAAAATCATGAGTAAAGACATGGGGAATCTCAATGTCGAAGAATTGCTTGCGAAAATGGCCCAAGAAACCGGCAGTGAACCCAAACCGATGAAGTATTTGGCGCAACTGCGGCCGGAAATGGTTTTGGAACATGCCCGCAGCAAGCAGTTTGCAGCCTCAGGACAGGCTATCCCGGAAAAGTATAAAGCCTTGATCAGTTTCGCTGTTGCTGCCGCCCTGGGTTCTGAGAGCTGTACCCTCACCCAGGCGAAAATCGCCCGTCGTAAAGGAGCTACCGCCGAAGAAATAATCGAGGCCCTAATTACCGCCCGTTTTACTACTTCCTCTACTATCTTTTCCACTGCAGTAAACGCCCTGGAAATGCTCGCCGGGGAAAAATAGGCTGATATCCCTGCTATTTTGCCAAAGGGAAAAGGGGCTTAATGCCCCTTTCAGGCTGTAGAAAAAGTCCCTTTTAAGGTAAAAGCCTTCTTAAAATCCGCGAAATTCTCTTGGTTTCAGGGGACTAGTTTTTAAAAAATAGGGGTTTGTCAACAGTCTGAAAGGGGCTTAATGCCCCTTTTAAATTATGCAGGAAAGCAACCCCCTACCCGTGCAGCCTTCGTATTCCATTTGGAGCATAATGTGCTCGATGCCGAATTTATCCCGCAATAAGGCTTCCACTTGCCGACGTAGCTTTTCCGATTCACTGATAGATATATCCTGTTCCAGGTCGATGTGGCCTTCAAAATTAATCTGCCGCTCTCCCAACTGCCAGACATGCACATGATGCAGATCGCGGATACCCGGTAAGCTTTTGATCGAGGTATATATTTCCTCCAGTTTTATCCCTTTGGGTGTGCCTTCCATGAGAATCTGGACTGTATCAGCAACAATTTCATAGCTTTCATTAATGACATACAGGCCAATTAAGATGGTTAAAAGGGGGTCGATCCAGGTTATCTGCCAAAAATAGATCGCGATACCGCCGGCAACTACCGCCACTGAGGACAAGGCGTCGGAGAATAAATGCAGGTATGAAGAACGCACGTTCAGGCTCTTGCCGGCGTCGCGCCGCAGGAGTAAAGCCGCCAGGGTGTTGGCTAATAAACCGAGGGCTCCGACAACCATCATCATTGAGCTATTGATAGCCTGGGGATGTAGTAAGCGGGTTGCCGATTCCTTAAAAAGCAAAAGGGAAATCGCTATTAACACAGCGGAATTGAACAGGGCGGCCAGAATCTCCAGACGCTGAAAACCGAAGGTTTTCTCCAGGGTTGCCTCCCGCCGGGAAAAACGTAACGCCGCCAGGCTGATGGCCACGGCCGCCGCATCACTTAAGTTGTGTAGGGCATCGGAAACCAAGGAAAGGCTTCCCGCCAGTAAGCCTCCAGCTATTTCCGCAACGGTAATAAGCAGGTTTAACAGCATCGTTAGCACCAGGTTCAGGCCGTTTACCGTTCCTGTTTCCAGATGGCTGTGGTGATGATGGTGATCATGGTGATGCAGACGCCTATCATTGTTATGCTCATGATTCTCCACTTTTTACCCACCCCGTCTTGTTTCGTAAGATTATATTACTTTATTCTTTATTACTTATATACTATCTTTAGTACGACTTCTTGTCAACCGAAAAAGTAAAAACAGTGCAATCAATCAAGTATTAAAAATATCTTTCAGGAGCTGGGTCACCCTTTCCCGGATCTCGTCCCGAACGGTACGGAAAACCGCCATTATTTCCTCCTCATCTCCTTCGGCCTTGGCAGGGTCGCGGAGGGGCCAGTGTTCGCGACGAATGGTCGGTGGGGTCACGGGACACTTATCACGGGCATCGCCGCAGAGGGTGACAATCAGGTCAGCCTTGCTTAAGATTTCCGGATCGATGGGGGCGGAGGTTTGCCGGGAAATATCGATTCCGGCTTCCGCCATAACCGCAACGGCGCGAGGGTTCAGACCGGCTGGCTCGATGCCTGCACTATAAACTTCCACTTTGTCCCCGCCCAGGGCCCGGGCGAAACCTTCAGCCATCTGACTGCGGCAAGAGTTGCCGGTACAGAGAAAAAGAATAACGGGCTTCTTTGGCATGAATATGCTGCCTCCTCTAACTACCCGGCAATGTCTAAAAGACACCGTCTACGCTCATGTTTTTGGGTAGCCATAGTATTTCTCTTTTAATACCAGTATTATTTACTCATGGTTAGACCAGTTTATCCTCCCGTAACCCTATGGCCAATAAGATGCTGCCCTGGCGAAACGGCGAAAAGACCGCCATATTTTTATAAGGTGACTGATGGAAATGTCTCGCCTTAAAATAGCCTTTATTGCCCCCCAGGCATTGTTTCTTACTAAATCAAACCGGTGGTAGGCTGTAGCATAAAGAGAGGCAAATTGCTGGTAAAAGTGGGACGGCGGCAACAAGGTGGGTAGGACGGCGTGTAATAGATCGAATTGTTCCCAGTTCGTAAAGCTCAACTTATTACTTACTTGGTCATACAGCTCGGTACCCGGTAGGGGAGTTAAAATGGAAAACGATGGCGTTTGAATACGTTTTTCTATAATGTATTGCTTTAATTGCTCAAAGTCTTCTGTGGAAAAGTCGGGATCAACGATAAATGAGGCAATAACATTAATCCCCCGGCTCTGGAGCATGGTCAGGGCCTTTTCGTTATTACGTACTGAATTATGTTTTTCTACCTGCTGCAAGGCCGCTTCCGTTATCTTTTCAAAACCGATAAAGACGGACGTTAAACCAATTTCCTGCCACAAGTCAATAACTTCGGGATGATTGACAATGGTATCACTCCGAGCCTGAAAGAAATAATTTTTCTTCACACCCCGTTCCTTTAATTTTATACCGATAGCCATGGCCCGCTTTACATCAGCCAAAAAATTATCATCTGTTATTAAAACCCTGCGGGCGGGTAGGCTCGCTATCTCTTCTACCGCCCGTTCCACACTTTTACGCCGGCTTTTGCCTTGATAAAAACGCCACACACTACAAAAATTGCAACGGAAAGGGCAACCGCGCGCCGTCTCCACGGCGCTAACCGGTTTAGCCAAACCTAAAAAATATTTATTAATATAAGGTTTTATTAAATGCCGCGCTGGAAGGGGTAAGGTATCTAAGTCGCTAATGAGGGGCCGGGCGCAAGTGGCAAACTGTCTATTATAATGATTGATAACCAGTCCGGCTACCCGGTTCAGATCGCCTTCCTCGGCCCAGCAATTAACTAATTCCACGGTGGTTATTTCGCCCTCGCCGATTACTAAGCAATCTATGGCCGGGTCTTTGAAATCTGCCGGGTTTAACGAGGCATGATGCCCCCCGACAAAAATTTTAATTGCAGGATTCGCATCTTTAATTGCCCGGGCAATGGCCAGGGTACGATAAACGTCGATGGTAAAAGAGCAGTTAATACCGCACAACTGCGGTTGATAAGTCTGGAGCGCTTTGGGCAAATCGGCAGGATTAAATAAATCTACAATGGCTACCTGATGGCCTTCTCCTTCCAGGGCTGCAGCCACCATCTCCAGACCCAGGGGTTCAATAACCGCCAGGTCTTTAAATCCTAGTCCCTTGTCCGGGCGCGGTTGAATGAGCAAGATATTGTACTTTTTCATGGCTCCGATCCTGCCCCTCCGCGTTTTCAGGTTTAACTATTGTCACTTATCCGCTTGTTGTCCCATAAATTTCTCCCACAATTCATCAGCAATCTTTCCCCAGGCAGAGGCATAGTCCATAAGGGAATCGGCCAGGGTTTTAGCGTTTACAGCATGGCTTTGGGTATTAATAGCCCCGGTTTCCGCGATGATGTCGGCCAGGGAGTGGGGATTATCAATCAACGGGCAAGGCCGCAGCAGATTGGCATTGAAAGGCTGGCGTTTTTGATAGGCCCGCATTAACGGTGAACGCAGCGCATCGCGCATGGATACGTCGCGAATATTAACCGTACTGTAGTGAATAAAGGCGCAAGGTTCAACCTCGCCGGCAGCATTGATATGGAAATAGCGCCGCCCGCCGGCTATGCAACCGTCAGTAAGGGCGCCGTCGTTCCAGAAATCAAAAACAGCTATCGGCTTTGTTTGCCGCCAGGTCTGGACCCTGGAGAACATTAAGGCCCTTTGCCACGGTGTAGCCATCAACTCCAGATCGGCATCGCGTCCGACCGGCACATAAGTAAAAAGCCAGCCGAATAAGCATCCTTTTTCTATCATCAAATCAATGAAGGCATCGCTGGCAATAGCCTCGGTGTTTTCGCGGGTATACGTTGCCGAAAAGCCGAAGGGTATACCCCGTTCCCGCAAGATGTCCATAGCCCGCATTACTTTTTTGTATACTCCTTTTCCGCGGCGATTATCCGTCTGTTCTTCAAAACCCTCCAAACTGATGGCAAAAGTAATATTGCCCACGGCCGCTACGTTATCAGCTAATTGCTCACTTATCAAGGTTCCGTTGGTATAGACATGAAAGACCATTTCCGGGAAACAGGAGGCCAGATACAGGACATCCCTCGTCCTCACCAGCGGCTCGCCACCGGACAATACCAAAAAGTAGATCCCCAGCTCCTGGGCTTCTTTTAACAATCGTTCCACTAAAGGCAGCTCTAATTGATAACCCTGCTCATAATCCCCGGCCCAACAGCCGCGGCAACGGAGATTACACCGCGCAGTAAGATCCAGAAGAATCGCATAAGGAACATTAAAATCTTCTTTTTCCGATATAGCCCGTTGCCTGGGAATACCAATCAGCCAGGAATTTAATAAAAAGTTGGTGATCACTTTCTGGCGGGCCCGGGGATTTAACTCTTTAAATACCCGCATGACTAATTGATGCCAGTTGCTCTCAGGGTTGCTTAAGACATCTTTGGCCCTACGAATCTGATCTTTATGTACCGGATGCGGCGCCAGGTGCTCGGCCCAATTTAACAGCTTGGCAAGGTTTTTCTCCGGTTCCCGTTCAATGTAACTAAGCCCTTGCTTAACCAAAGCCTCGCCAAAAAAAGAAATAGCCGTTTTCATTGTCCTCCCTCCATAAGTTGATAACTAATTAATTTTTTTGTTATATTATATTATGGTGATTTTAAAAGTCAAGGGGATTTCGTTGCAATCTTCTTATTAATTAACTTCTAACTTGCCCCCTACCTTTCGGGTTGCATCAGCACTCCTGCCAGGCAGGGAATCTTTTTGGGTATCTTGGGAGCAATTTTCTGCAATACGAATTCCAAAGCCTCTTCGGCATCTTTATCCAGGCAGATGCGTTGCAGCATTAACTGTTCTTCCTCGTTGAGGGCAATTATCACCTTACCCATGGTACCAGCTCCTTCATGCAATAAAATGGCTTATTTTTATTTTCCTATAAAGACGAGTTATAAACAACATCAATTCCATTTACACTTCTTGCTTGACAATTCCTCAGCTAAAGTTTATTATACTAATATACGGATATGCGTATATATATTTTTATAGGGGGAATTAAAAATGGCTACGCGTAAATTAGGTATTCTACCATGTCAGGGCGCCTGTAATGTGGGAAATATGACGCATAAAGTAGCCCTCAAATTTGTAGACAACGAAAAAATCAACATGGTATGTTCCCTAGGACTCCCTCTGGCAATTCCTTCAATTATTGATATGGCCAAGGCCAATGACCATTTTATTGCTTTAAACGGTTGTCCCATTAAATGTTCCTCTAAAGCCCTTGATAAAGTAGGCATTACCGATTATGAAGAAATTGTCCTGACCGGCGATTTCGGTATTGCTAAAAATAAAAATTTCGCCGATGAAACAGGTATGGACAAAGTGGAAGCAAAGGTAAAAGCAAGTATCGATAAATTTTTCGCAGACTAAAGTTAAGGGAATGAGCTATGGACCGTTTGCAGGATTTATTCAAAATCCTAGCCGATGAAACACGATTAAGGATCTTGCTGCTGCTATACCACAAAGAACTATGCGTCTGTGAAATATCCAATATATTACAGATTTCTCAACCTAAAGTTTCCAGGCACCTCGCCAAATTGCGGGATGTAGGGTATGTCAGGGATGAACGCCAGGGCCAGTGGATTTTTTATCATCTAAATATCGACGACCCGTTACCAAAAGAAATTTTAAAAACTATTATTTCCCGTATTCATGAGTATCCCCTGGCTTCAAAAGATTTGGAAAGGCTTTCGGAAATGGAAAAAAACAATAGATTGTGCGAGAGGAAAAATTTATAAAGGGAGGGAACATGATGGCCGGTCCTGCCGAATTGGCTTCGAAAATGAAAGAAATCTTAAACCTCAAAAGGGAACCAGTGGGCGTTAAATTTATCAAAGATACGGATAAGCAGGTACTTAAAGATCAATATGACGGGGAAACCAAAACCAGATACTGTCAGGCTTTAATGCGAGCCGGAAATGGCGAAAAGATCCTGATAACAGCCGAAAACATCTCCTGCCCGGCATCGGCAGCCGCCTTTGGCTTAAAACCCCTGGCCGAAGCACTCGCAACAGGTCAAATGCTTTACAACATGGGGCTTTTTGCGACGCCAGAAGCGGGCAAGAATGCCATGGGTAGCATGACCAGGCTGAAATTAGGAGAATATAGTGGCGTTATTTTAAGCCCGCTGGCAAATATTGAAATACAGCCGGATGTTGTGGTAGTGGAATCCTTCCCAGAGCATCTCATGTGGCTGGCACTGGCCTCTATTTATGAAACCGGCGAACGGCTAGAATTTAACTCGGCAATATTCCAGGCAACATGCGTTGATGCAACGGTAATCCCCTTTGTGACAGGAAAAATAAATTGCAGCCTAGGTTGTTTCGGTTGCCGGGAAGCGACCAACATTGAAGACAGCGAAAATTTGTTGGGAATACCCTATGACCAATTGGATTACGTTGTTAAAAATCTGGAAAAATTATCCCTCAAACCAATGGTTCGGGCCAGAGCCAAGCAAGCGTTTCATTCCTTCAGCGGCTGCGGGAATTAAGTAAAAATCACTTATAAAAACAAGGGATATTTAAAATACCGGGAGCAGGCTAATAGCGGTGCCCATCCCGGTTTTTTCAACTTATACCCTTGACACTGCCAGACGCATACCATATAATACAGCTCGTAAGCATTACCCCTCTAGGTATAGAGGCCAAAGGTGAGGTCAAGTGGACTATACCGCTCGCGAATACTGGAACGGCATCATCAAGATGTGCTTGTCGCGTTTTTTTATCCTGCGCGTCCTCTACACCCAGCCTATGCACGGCTACGAGATAGCCCGCACCGTAGCTGAAGTCACCAAGGGCTGCTGTACGCCCACCGAGGGTACGATTTACCCGGTTCTCCGAGAGTTCGAAGAGGGTGGCTACGTAACTTCTGCCGTTGAGATAGCCGGAGGCCGGGAACGCAAGGTTTATACCCTTACTCCAAAAGGACAGGAAGCCTTCCGCGTCGCCGTCGATGCCTGGCGGGAGGTTACCAATTATATTTTACAGGCAATAAAGGTCCCAGAAGATCGCGAGTAATCAAGATAGGGCGCTTCGACGGAGGTGAAGTATATATGTATAGGCCAATGCATTGCCCATCTAGGTATTAAGGCTAGCTTTTATAGCGGGTAAACATAATTATCCCCATGGAGGTGCACAAATGGGCATCAACTCCTTAAGCCAGGCATTTCATTTCTTTTTTACCATTACCGTAGAACTGGTTGTCCTCTTCATCAGTGTCAGCTTCCTGGTTGGTTTGCTGCAGGAATATATACCAGCGGCAACCATCCAGCGGGTCCTCAGCGGTCGCCGGGGCCAGGGCAACATCCTGGGTGCAGCCCTGGGGGCCATTACTCCCTTTTGCTCCTGTTCCACTATCCCGATTATGGTAGGATTGATAAATGCCGGCGCTCCCTTCGGCGCCGCCAGTTCCTTCCTCCTGGCTTCTCCCCTGCTCAATCCCGTCATCCTGGGTTTATTTCTGGCCTTTCTAGGATGGCAGGCGACTGTAACCTACGCGGCTATAACCTTTATTCTTAGCGTCATACTTGGAGCCGCGTGGGAAAAACTCGGTCTTGCCGACCAGGTAAAGAGGGTCCGCATCAGCGGCGGCCACACCGACAACCAGGAACCACATGATTTCTGCTCCCGGTTAGTTCGTGCCCTAAACGGAGCGTGGCACCAGTTTATCGGTGTATTGCCCTATCTCTTAATCGGTGTGGCGATAGGTGCTTTTATCTACGGCTTTATCCCGGCCGAGTTCGTTGCCCGCGTAGCCGGCCCCGGCAACCCCCTGGCCGTCCCCGTGGCGGCAATTATCGGCATCCCCCTTTATATCCGCGTCGAAACCATGATCCCCATCGGTATGGTCCTGCTCCAGAAAGGTATGAGCCTAGGAACCCTTATTGCTTTAATTATCGGCGGCGCCGGGGCCAGCATTCCCGAAGTTACCTTGCTGGCGAGCATCTTTAAGCCTCGCCTGGTAGCGGCCTTCGTTCTTACTATCTTTACCGTCGCCGTCCTGGCCGGATATACATTTAATATAATTTTTGCATGAGGAGGCTATATATAATGGTGGAAAAGAAAGGATTGCTGTCCATGGTCTTTGGCCGGCAGGGAGGTTCTTGCTGTTCTATTCAAATTGAAGAGATTCCTGAAGGGGAAAACCAAACTTCTAATAACGCTTGCTGCTGCGCTTCTTCGTCAGCCGACCCGGAAAAACCCGAGGAAAAAGAGTCTCACCAGCGCACCATTGACATCGAATTTCTCTACCTGGACCTGGATGCCTGCACCCGCTGCCAGGGTACGGGGCGTAACCTGGATGAGGCCCTCCACGAAGTGGCCGGGGTTTTAGAGGCTACCGGGGTTAAGGTCAACTTGAAAAAGATTCACGTGCAAACGGAAGAACAGGCCTTAGCTCTGGGGTTTGTCAGTTCGCCTACCATTCGCATTAACGGCCAAGATATCCAGCTGGACGTGAGGGAAAGCCTCTGCGAATCCTGCGGCGACCTCTGCGGTGAGGATGTCGACTGCCGCGTCTGGGTATACCAGGGCAAGGAATATACCGAAGCCCCCAAAGGGATGATTATTGAGGCCATCTTGAAACATGTTTACGGCGGTGGGATAGAGGCCCCGGCTGAAAGGGAACCACTCAAGGAGTTGCCTGAGAATTTAAAGCGCTTCTTTGCCGCCAAACGCAAAAAAGAAGAAGAAACCGCTGCCAGAAATATTGGTAAACAGGTAGCAACAGAAAGTTGCTGCGGTGTTTCCCCCGCGTCAAGATGTTGCAACTAATATACGGTACTACCCAATCTATTACAGAACAGGGCCACAGGAAAAGATAACCCCGTGGCCCTGCCGTCTTATTGGCCTATTTCCTCCTGAATCAATTTCTTGATCTCTTCTTTGTCGGGCACCCGGCCGAACACTTTAACCTTTTCGTTAACTACCAGTCCCGGTGTCATCATAACGCCGTAATCGGTTATCTTGTTGAGGTCCGTCACCTTTTCCACATCGGCGGCCACACCCATTTCCGCCAGGGCATTCATCACGTTTTGTTCCAGAGCTTTGCACCGGGCGCATCCCGTACCTAAGACTTTAATTACCATGGACCTTCATCTCCTTTTTTATTTTTACTTTAATTTTAGCCAACTAAAGCGCCAAAAACCATCCCCGTCAAGGTAGCCATGATGACTACCAGGGAGACGTAGGCAAAGGTTTTCTTGAAGCCCAGCACGCTGTTGATTACGAGCATGCTGGGCAGGCTCAAGGCCGGGCCCGCCAGCAGGAGGGCCAAAGCCGGACCCTGGCCCATTCCGGACCCTATTAGTCCCTGGACTATCGGCACTTCCGTAAGGGTGGCAAAGTACATGAAAGCGCCGACAACAGAAGCGGTAAAGTTGGCCAGGAGGCTGTTACCCCCTACCACCATAGCAACATATCTAGCAGGGATAATGCCGGTATCGACACCGGGCCTGCCCATGAGGAACCCGGCCGCCAGCACGCCGCCGAAAAGGAGGGGCAGGATTTTAATGCTGAAATCCCATGTCGAGTCCACCCAGGCCGACAGTTCTTCCCCCTTGAACCATGCCTTTAAAATAACGGCCAGGGCTAAGAGAAGCGTTATAACCATGTACCATTTGACGCTGTAAACCGCGTACCAGAAGCCCGCTTGTTCCGCCGGTTTACCCCAGGCGGCAAAGATAAGGATCAGGACCAGGACCAGGAAATAAAGAACCGTCTGCCCGAGAGTCCGGGATGGTTTTTCTCCTTCCGGCATGAGCAGCCCTTTGGCTCGTTCCTTTTCTTCGCCCCTGAAGAGCAGGGCCATGATGAGGCCGATTATTACCGAAAACAGGACGGCTCCCAGGGCCCTGGCCACGCCGATCTGCCAGCCCAGCACTCGAGCAGTTAAGATGATGGCCAGGACGTTTATCGCCGGCCCAGAATAGAGGAAGGCTATGGCCGGTCCCAGCCCGGCGCCGCGCTTATATATGCCCATGAACAAAGGTAAGACAGTACAGGAGCAGACGGCTAGGATTGCCCCCGATACGGCACCGACGCCGTAGGCCGTAATTTTTTTACTCTCAGGTCCCAGGTACTTCATGACCGCCTGGGAGGAAAGGAAATTGCTCATGGCCCCGGCGATGAAAAGGGCCGGTACCAGGCAGAACAACACGTGTTCCCGAGCATACTCCTGCAGCATGTAGAAGGCTTCCAGGATAGCGCTCTGCATCCGGGGATGTTGGAAGGGCAGGAAGTAAGCCGCCAAAAACACGGCGACAATTAATAGCAATTTTGCCTGCTTGCTCATAGAATACATCTCCTCTTATGTTATTCTATTAGTTTATTATAATTTAACTATATATTAGTTTAGAAGCAACTAATGGTTTTGTCAAGAAGGAACAAAAAAAGCGGGGAAGGGCTCATCGCCCATCTCCGCTTCTTAATGAGGAACTTTCTTATACTTTCTCCACTTTAACCCGCGTATCGTAGAAGGAGGCGCTGCCACCGATAGGATCGGTCAGGCAGGTAGTTTTCATCCGCGTGTCGAGGAGCAGCACTGGATTGGCGCACAGACCGCCCCTGCGTCGGGCGTCGCCCTTGACGACCTGCCCGTCGATAACTACGTCCCGGGCGCCGTAGGCCCAGTGGCCGTAATGCCAGGATACGGCAATTACACCCGGTCGAATGCCCTCGATCAGTTTAACCTTCCCCTGCACCGCCTCGACGCCGCCCGGGCCCAGGTCCAGCTTGCCGTCGGGGTTGGTCCGGGAGACGAGTTTTACCAGGTCGCCGTCGCGCAGGCCCAGGCTGGTACCGTCGGAGCGGTGCATCAAGATAAAGTTTTCCGGTAAAAGGGCCACCTGTCCCCAGTAGTTGCCAATAGTCCGGGACTGCCCTCCGAAAATTTCTTTAAAGGTAATGAGCTGCAGGGGATAATCCGCATCCTTTACCGGCGTTCCGTCGCTGTTGCTAACCGGCTCCAACCGGGGCACGCCGCCGAATAGGCGGCCCGTAATGCTATCCCGCGTCGTTGCCACGGGCTCGACATAAAGGTTTATTAGTTTGCCGAAGGGATGCTCGACGTATTTGCCGGCAGAGCCAGTGCTCTCTTCAAAGCGGCCGCCGCGGTTGAGGACATAAACGGTTTTGCGCCAGCGGTCTTCGCCCACCGCCTGCCGCCAGGCGGCTTCATTAAATACGGCCGGCGGCAAATGGCGGCGTGCCGCTTTAAAAACTGCCAGTTCACGGTCGTCGGCGTCGGGGACTTCATCGCCGGGCTTGTCGCCGTAGGCCACGTTGGCCGCCGCCTTGAGATAATAATCTTCCGGTCTTTTAAAGTCCCAGCCAGGCGCAAAACCGTCTTTGCCGTAACCCGGCAACCCTAAAGCCTCCGCTATGGCCAGCATCACCGCTTCCACGGAGATCGGCATCTCCTCACCGAAAACCCTTACCGTTTCCGGTATGGGGGCGGCGATGGGCTGGCGCAGCTTGGTGGTTTTGGTAGTCGTGGAGGGCGGAGCCCCCAGAAAGGCCCAACGCTCAAGATAAGTGAGGTCGGGGAAGATATAATCGGCATACATGGAAGTCTCGCCGATAACAATATCGTCGGCGATAAATAACGGTATGCGCTCGGTATCGCATAAAATTTTAATCTGTTCCGCCCCGGCCGGCGCCGCCAGGACCGGTGTGCCCATATGCAGCCAGAGGATTTTTATGGGATAAGGATAACCCGCCCCGGCCGCCGGGATTATTTCCTGATACACGTCGGAAGTCAGGGGATACCATGGCCTTTCCGCCGGGAAACCGTTAAACAAAGTGCTGCGGTCGTAATAAGCGCCTTCACGGGTAAGCTTGATCCCCCAAGGGGTTATCTTCCCGCTGTGCATCTTACCGAGGTCAAAGGGTTGACCCGGCTTGCCCCCGCCGGCGGCCCAGGAACCGCCGCCGGTAGTGAGGCCCCCGCGCCAGTCTACATTGCCGATAAGCAAATTGAGGATTATGATGGCTTGGGCCGTGTAATAGCCATTGGTATGCTGGACGGCGCCGCGATAGAAATCAATGGCGGCCTGCTTGCCGTAACTGGTAAATTCCCGGGCCAGATCGATAATAGCCTGGACCGGAACCCCGGCCTCGGCAGCCAGTTCATCCAGGTTCTTGGAGGCAGCTTCTTCTTTTAGGATCGTCAGGGCCGATTTGACCTTTATACCGTTTATCTCGGCGCTAACAAAGAGATCTCCTTCCACAGGATTATCTTTATCCTCAGGATCAACGGCCACCAGTCGACCGTTGCGCGAGACGACAAAGAGGTTCTTGCCTTTATCGCCATCTGCCAGACCGACCTCGCCGGCCCGCAGGAAAGCACCCGGTTGGCCGTCCTGATTTATTTTTACCAACCAGGTGGCGTTGGTCCACGACTTTTCCCCGTCCTGTTCAGCCGCGGCCCGGTTGGCATTGGCCAGGGCCCTGGCGTCGTAACGCTCGTTGGCCAGAATCCACTGGATCATCCCCAGGGCCAGGGCCAGATCGCCTCCAGGTTTAACAGGTATCCACCAGTTGGCGTGGGCGGCCGTTTTGGAAAAACGCGGGTCGACTACGGCTATTTTTAGGCCTTTTTCTGTTAGGGCACGGGTAATTTGTTCGGCCATAGGCGTAGGACCGAAGTTGGCCTCAAAGGCACCAGTACCCCAGAAGATGACAAACCGCGACCAACGAAAATCAGGTTTCATGTGGTTCGGACCCGGCGACCATTTGCCATCGCTGTACTGGGCCGTAGCCCACTTGTATGCGACGTGATGGCTCTGCTCGCAGATGGTGGTATGCTCGAACCAGTTAACCGAACCGAAGCTGTTGAGAACAAAACGCTTGGTCCAATCGCTGCGGCCAGGCTCAATACGGCCGGCCATGAAAACAAATTGATTGTTTTTTGGCCCCAGGTCTGGGTGATTGGGGTCAAGAAGGAGGTCGAGATGGGCAGCGTGTTTGCTTTTAAAATCAGCCAGGGACATTTCCTTCCCGGCTACCTTCGCCGCATCTTCGGCCAGGGTTTTAAAGACGGCAGCGTCTTTAGCCACAAAGACGTCCTTAAAGCCGGGAACGACGCGATCTTCGCCGATATCGGCGAATAGTTTACCGCCGTTTACAATCTCTTTAACGGCCTGCTCAAAGGAAATCGTCTTCCATTTATTTGAACCGCGGGGGCCGTTACGTTTAAGCACTTTGACCAGGCGGTAGGGATCGTAGAGGGTCTGGACGCCGGCCTGGCCCTTGGGACAAAGCCGGCCATCAATTTTGGCCGCTACATCGGGGGAGGTATTGTAAGGTATCTGGGGGTAATAATTGACCGGGCTGTAGGGGTTACCATCCAGCTTGACCAGGACGCCATTACTCAGTTTGCCCTTTAGCGTGCATTGGGTATTACACTGCAGGCAGACACCGTAAACCATGTTCTCGGCCTGGGCCAGGTCGTACTGGCTATCCCAGGTTCCCTTCGGGCCGGCCGCTGCACTCCCTTTCTGGCCGGCCATAGAAGGGGCCTCAGCCGCCAGCAAGGTTGCTCCGCCCAGCAAGGCTGAGGTTTTTAAAAATTCCCTGCGTCCGATTTTAAGGGTCATGGATTGCACCTCCTCTACGAGTATCGACGAGACAGATCAGCGCCTGTTTCCACGTGATGGGCCGGCGGGGTTACCGCGTTGTCCGGGCGACGGCTGAACGGCAGGTACTCTATTCCCAGCTTAAAGATAAATACACCCAGGGCCAGGACAAAAAGTACTACCAGCCATTCGTTCAAAGTGGGTACATAGGTATAAGCCAGCCCGGGCTCGCTATAGGCGGACGGCAGGGCTGTGAAAGGCGGCGCCAGCAGACCTGGTACAACGATGTTGTAGCGTACTCCCAGGAAACCCAGGGTGATCAAAAAGCCGGCCCAACCTGCGGTTTTAGCTGTGATATTGCCTCGTACCAGTAAGAGCACCGGAATTAAGGCTCCCACCACCAGATGTACGACCCAGAAGATCCACCAGTTCGGACCGGTCAAGATGAGCTGGTATGGTAGGGCATGGGATGGGGAGAGGTAGTAGCTGCCCAACAGCATTTCCGCCAGTTCAAAGAGGAGGTAAAAAACCAGGAGCCCGACAACAATCCGGGCTAGGAGGTTGATGGCCCGGCCGGTTTCCTCATCCTGCTGGTCGGGATTTACCACAGCCACTACAAAGATAAGCAAGGCGGAACCGGAAGCCAGGGCGGCAACTAAAAACATAACCGGCAAAAGAGGATTGCTCCAGTAGGGCCTGGCCTGGACCACACCTAGCAAAGCGCCCAGGCCGCCGCTGAAGGCCAGCGCTACCAGCACGCCGGTGATAGCCAGGTAACGCCCCGGCCGCTTATCTCCAGGTATCTCTGTCGTCCCTGCGTCTGGTGCTGGTGCTGAATCGCCGCGACTGTCGAAATAAAGCTGGAGTATGAGGAGGAGAAAATAAATAGTATACAACCAGACCATCCAGGCCATGGGTGAGTGGGGATTGGGGCTAATAAAGATCCGCCAGGCCCGTCCCAGGTGTCCCAGGTCCAGGCCAATGGCGACTAGGGCAGCAAGTAAAGCCGACAGGGCCGCCACGAGACCCACCTGCCTGAACGGCTCCAGCTCTTTTACGCCGCAAATGTAAACCAGGCTGGTGAGGAGATAGATCCCGGCGGATAAACCACTGGCAAGCATATAGGTGGCCACTCCCAGTCCCCAGGGGACGGCGCTGGAATAACCTGCCGCTTGTTCGCCAAAAACCAGATACTGGTAGACCCCGATGGCGCCGACCAGTAAAGCTGCTATGGTAATTATCCAACTTATTTTTTTCATAACTTCACCTCCCGTCAGGTCAGGTAATAAACCTGGGGTTCCGTACCAAGTTCCTCTTTCAAACGCATTAAGCCTTCCCTGGCCAGCCATTCCCGCACCATGCTCCGGGGGTCGTTGAGGTCGCCAAAGCAGGTCGCGCCGCCCAGGCAAGTAGTGACACAGGCCGGTAGCTGGCCGGCTTGTAACCGGTGCAGACAAAAGGTGCACTTACGGGCGTTACCTATGGGTGAACGACCCTTCTGGCGCGGCCACTGCTTGCCATATTCCAGCGCCGGTTCGCTTTCGTAAGGTTCTAACAACGGCGTATCCTGGGTATAGAACCGGCCGGAGTCAAAGGAACGGGCGCCATAGGGGCAGGCCGCCAGGCAGTAACGGCAACCTATGCAACGGTTATAATCGATAGCTACAATACCGTCGGGCCTTTTATAGGTTGCTTTCACTGGACAGACGGCGACACAGGGCGGTTTTTCACAATGCATGCAGGGCCGGGGCAGAAACCGGCGCTGTACTTCAGGGTAGGTACCCCTTTCTTCCTCCATAACTGGCCGGTAGACGACCCCCGGTGGCAAGTGGTTTTCGGCCTTACAGGCTACCGTACAGGCCCTGCAGCCGACACAGCGGCGCAAATCAATTACCATACCCCATTTCCGCTGCTCCACGGGCTTGCCCAGGGCCCTTTCCAGGTCCTGCTCCAGGCGGCGGATCCTGTTTTCCCAGTCGCCGTTAACCGGCCACTCTTTGACAGCCGTAGCCCGGGAATCGGAACCGGCCGCAGGTACGGCTGCTGTATCGCCAGCATAAGCGGGAGTCCTGGAAAGGGCCCCCAGGGTGACAGCTCCCAAAACCATACTCGTAGCCGTTTTAACGAGAAATTCCCTACGGCTTACCGGCTCCCGGATCTCCCTTCCTTCCTTGTCCACCATTGTGCCTCCTTTCCTCTTTTTTTAGTTGGCAAAGACGTTACTGCGCCCTCTATCACAATTATTTCTTCTTTTCACCCACCGGCCAATCAGGGTTATCCCTGGAATTAAAAACGCCTAAGGTTTTTCCCTTAGGCATTCTTCCGTATAACGTATAACCCTTTACCCTTAATCCCGGGGTATCAATCCCTGCTGGAGGGCATAGCGGACCAGCTCCGCCCGGCTGGTTAAATTCAACTTCCGGCTAATATTCCCCTTGTGGCTTTCCACTGTTTTGACACTGAGGCCCAGGGCTTCGGCGATCTCTTGATTGGTATAACCCAGTGCCACCAGGCGCAATACCTCCGTCTCCCGCGAAGTTAAATGGGTATTCCTTTTTTCACTATTCTTATCCGGATGCCCCTTACCCTTAGCCCCCTTCTGCAGGGCATCAACTAAAAACCTGGCTACCAGAGGATGGATAAACACACCCCCCTGGGAAACCACCCTGATGGCGGTGATCAGGTCATTATCAGCAGCCCTCTTAATTATATAACCCGCCGCTCCCGCGGCCAGGGCCTTCTCAACATACTCGCAATCTTCGTGCATGGAGAGGACCAAAACCTTTACCAGTGGCATCTCGGCCGCAATCCGTTCTACCACCGTAAACCCGTTGCAGAAGGGCATACTAATATCCAGGAGCAGGATATCGGGCCGCAATTCCCGGGTTAATTTGAGGGCCTCATCCCCATCACCGGCCTCACCTACCACCTGCATATCGGATTCAGCATTGATTAAATAACGCAGCCCGGCCCTAACGACGCTGTGATCATCGGCGATGACAATCCTGATTTTCCCGTTATACTCCATGCTTACACCTCCCCACCCTTCAGGCGGTTATAGGGATATCGACATAAATAGTTGTTCCCCGGGCAGGCGTGGATTCGATAATCACCTTTCCTCCCAGGAGGGCGGCCCGCTCGCGCATGCTAAAAAGCCCCAGCCCCTTTCTATAGGCGCTTGCTTCAGGATCAAAACCCCGGCCGTTATCCTCGACAATCAAACGCAAGGCCTCGCCGCGCGGTTCCAGGAGGATACTGACTTCCGAGGCTTCAGCGTGTTTAATAACGTTATTCAGGGCTTCCTGGACAATACGGTAAATGGCCAGCTCTGCTTTGGGCGGCAGGCGTTTCTCCACCCCCCTGGCAGCCAGATGAATTTTAAGGTTAAATTTATCGCTGTAATCGCGCGCTATTTGTTGCAGGGCGCCAGTAAGACCGAGCTCGTCAAAAACAACAGGCCGGAGTTCCAAGGCTAGGCACCGCAATCCGGCCATGGCCTCCCCTAAAGCGGCCCTGATTTCGGCCAGGGACCGGGCTACTTCCTTCTCCCCTTGCACTTTATCCTCCAGGGCTTTTAAACGTAAGAGAATAGCCGTCAAGGCCCCTCCAGTATCATCGTGTAATTCCCGGGCGATACGCCGCCGCTCGGCTTCCTGGGCGGTAACTACCCTGTCAAGGAGTTCGGAGCGTAAATTGCTCAGCTCTTCAATCTCGGCTCGCGATCGGCGCAAGCTGTCGAGCATGCGGTTAAAGGAGGCGGCTAGAAAGCTGAATTCATCATGCCCGCTAACAGTTACAGTGGTGTCCAGGTTTCCCTTGGCCACCGCCCTGGTGGCCCCCACCAGTTCCCGGATCGGCCTGGTTAAAATTGTCGTTAACATATAGGCCATTACTATAAAAAGAATGGAAAAAATGGTGATCATTATCACAAAACGTGTTGTAGCGGCAAACACAGCCTGGCGCAAGCCCACTTCGGAAAGGCCAACATGGACCACCCCTAACTGGCCGCCGAAGACCGGTACAGCAGCGTCGTGAATTACCCCCTCATCCGTCAACAATAACTGCTGGCTTTCTTTTTTGCCCGGCGGTAGCTGGTTATAAGCCAGCAGACCTACGGGGAAACCGCCGTTAAAGGTATGGGAGAGGACACGGCCCCAGGAGTCCTGGATATAAATATAACGAATATCCCTCCCGCTAGCCTGCATATCAAGGAGCATCTGGTGCAGTCCATAAAGGTTACCGGTGAGCACCAGCTCGCTACCCTGGGCGGCCACGGCCCTTGCTGTTGCCAGGGAACGCTGGTCCAATTGCTGTCCCAGGGAAGTTACCAGGACGGCCCTGGTCTGAAGGGCCATGGCCAGGCCCATAAAAATAATTATCGCCAAGACTAAAGCCAAAATTTTATGGCGAAAACTAAGGTTAGCTCCTATAATGCGAAGCTTTTCTCTTAAATCATGGCCGGAGTTCACGGATACCCCACCTTACGGGCTATTTCCCTTACCGGGTTATAGGCCTCGTCGTTGATAGGTATAAAGCGCTCTATTCCCAGTTCGTTTAAAATTTTACGCCCGGTTTCTTTCTTATCCATTTGCAAAAAAGCTTCCCGGACCTTCGCCTTCAGGGCCGGTTCCAGGCCCGGGCGCACCACCACGGGCGGGGAAGCAAAATCGTCGGAGCTCTGAATGATTTTCACTTTGGCCGCTATTTCCGGGTGCTTTTTGGCAAAGGCCTCATATACCAGGCTGTCAACGGCAGCTCCATCTACAATGCCGTCGGCCACCGCCCTGATGGACTTGTCATGGCTGTAGGTAAAAATATAACTCTGAAAGAAGGTTTCCGGTCTCTCACCCATCTGCTGGATATAATAAAGGGGCACCAGGCGACCGCTCATGGACATGGGATCGGAAAAAGCGAAACGCCGACCCTTCAGGCCCGCGAAATCCTGCACCGGGCTGGATTTAGGGACTATAATATAAGAGGCATACTTGGCCTGCCCGCCCACTTCAGAAGCAGCCACCAGTTCCATGCTGAAATCCCGCTGGCCTTTGACATAGGCATAGGTGCAAACAAAGGCTATATCGATGTCACCGGAATTCATGAGGAGATTTACTTCAGCATAGGTCTGGCGGGTGATAAACTCCACCGGGGATTCCAGATACTCCTCTAAATATCTGGCGAGTTCGGTATATGCTTGATAGCCCTCTTCCGGAGAAATCACCGGTGCGGCGGCCAAGCGCAGGGGGCGTTTTAATTCTCCCGTCGGAGGTGAGCCGTTATAACTGGCCCCCGGGTAATCGCTACGCAGATCGTTGAGTTTTATTATGCCCTCACGGTCTGTTTTGCTGCATCCTGAC
Organism: Moorella humiferrea; assembly: GCF_039233145.1. Lineage (NCBI taxonomy): Bacteria > Bacillati > Bacillota > Clostridia > Neomoorellales > Neomoorellaceae > Neomoorella > Neomoorella humiferrea. The sequence continues at coordinate 2,378,556 of NZ_CP136419.1, forward strand.
AATAGTAAAACAATGAGCAACAGTACCAGAAGTAAAGTTACCTTCGAGCGGCTGTTACCCATGAAGGATAGGCCCCCTTAATCGCCGGCCGTCTGACAGCCGCAGCGGTTGGATATAGTCATGACTAGGACTGCTTCACCCCGCTCAGCCGCCGCCTGGAAAAGCCGCCGCGCGGCCTGCCAGACGGCTTCTTCGTCGCCGCGGATAATAGTGCTCATGGCGTTGACCTCCACCTCCACCCCGCTTCCTTCCAGGGTCGCCACCGCCTCCTTTATTACAGGAGTATAGGCGGCCGTCCCCAGGGGGTATAGAGACAACTGGCAGGCAAGGAACATAAGCTTCCTCCCTCTTTTAGTTAATTGCGTATCATCAATATAATTACACCCAGGAATTTAATCAAGGGGATATGATTCCCTCAAAAAGTAAAAAGATGGGAACGAAGTCCCATCTTCCTATCCTAATATTATTTAGGTTTGACTGTTACAAGCTACGAAACGGGCGATGCTGCGATCATAGGTACGTTCTACCTCCGGCGGAAAAAGGCAGCCTGGTAGTTCGTTATATTTGCGATGGTAAGTAATACAATCGCAGCATTTACCCTTGCGGCTGCACGGTTCATAGGTGCAGGTGCACCTGTTTTTGTTGGCCTCTAAATTACACTGGGCCATTTCCTCTCCCCCTTTTCCTTCTGCCGGGCTTTACCCGGGCCAACGAGTGATTTTATGTTCATAATAGACAAGGGGTTTTTTACCTTCATTAACCGCGGCCGCCACCACCCGTCCGGTAACGATAACATGATCGCCGCTCGTAAAGCGGTCGGCCACCTTGCATTCCAGGTTGGCCAGGGCGTCTTTTATCCGGGGAGTGGCCGTTACCGCCGCCGGTTCGGTGGCAATACCCAGTTCTTTAACTTTATCTACGTTGCGCCCCGAACGGCTGCCGCAAAAGGCGGCAATATTCTCCTGGTCGTCGGCTAGAACTGTTAAAACAAATTCCCCCGCGGCGTCCAGCAATTCCAACACATAGCGATCGGGATGGAGAGCCACCATAACCTGGGGAGGATTGGAGGATTCCTGGGTAAACCAGGCTACCGTGGTCACATCATGTTTTTCCCCATATTTCACTCCTACCAGGCCGCAAGGACAGGCGATTTTACCCAGGGCGCGGGTTATCTCACCATTCACCACGGATCAGCTCCTTTCTTTAGGCAAAATATTCCTCGCATTATTGATATTTTAATCTCCCATCACCGGCCGGTCAATTCTCTCAAGGCAGTAACCTCTCTATCCGTCAGCTCTCTATATTCTCCTGGCTTTAACGTTTCATCAAGTACCAGAGGTCCCATGGCAATACGCTTAAGATAAATCACCTCTTTGCTGACGGCGGCGAACATGCGTTTAATTTGGTGATATTTCCCTTCATAAATGGTAACTTCTGCTTCTGAACGAAGGCCGGCCCGCAGGATTTGCAAGTCGGCGGGCAGGGTGCAGTAGCCATCTTCAAGGAGCACCCCCCGGCGAAAGGCTTCCACATCTTCCCTGGTGACCGTCCCCTGCACCACCGCGTAGTACTTTTTAGGCACGTGCTTTTTAGGAGATAAAAGGTTATGGGCCAGGCGTCCGTCGTTGGTTAAAAGCAGTAACCCCTCAGTATCCTTGTCCAGACGCCCTACAGGAAAGGGCCGGCGAGCCCGATAACAGGGCGGCAGCAGATTAAGAACAACTTCTGCCGTCCTATCCTCCGTGGCGGACACCACGCCCCGGGGTTTGTTGAGCATTATATAAATATAAGGCCGGTATTCCACATATTCGCCATCAACAAACAGCTGATCTTCACCCGGTATAATATTGAGCCCCGGGTCCTTTACCGGCAGACCGTTAACCTGTACCCTTTCTTCTTTAATCAGCCTTTTAATTTCTTTGCGGGTTCCATATCCCATGTGGGCCAATATTTTATCCACCCGCTGCCGTTTTACCGGCGCCATGACTAAATCCCGCCTTTTTTACTGCAGAGCCTTCTGCCAGTAGTCCTGGATGATGCTCTGGCCGTAGGTAGTACCCGGTACGGCCCAGCGGGCATTCAGCCCCACCCACGTGGGCGCCGTGCCACGGGGCACTAAATTAAAGCGCGGGTCGTAGAGCCTTTTACCGGCAGGGAGGGGGGCATTGGTGGCGTAGGCGTAAAGATGCTGGATATGAGCCTCGACGCCTATGGCTGGAGTAGCGAAACTCGCCCCATAGAAACCAGGCTGCAGTTTAACTGCCTGGGGATCGGCACCGTTAAGAGGTTCCTGCCCGGTTAAGGGCTGGCTGGTGGCCCACAGGCCGCAGTAATTGTTCTGCTCTGGTTTGACGCCTCCGGTAAACTGAAAATACCCCGTTTCTTTAACGGCCTGGGCGAAGGCCAAATCACCCCGGATGCCGTATTCGGCCCCTATTTTTAGATAAAGATCGACTAATTCAATGGGGATGGGCAGCATCTCCCGGCCGTACTCCCGCCGCATTTTTTCCGCAATACGCGGCGTCTCCCGGGCCATCCAGGCTTTGAGCTGATCGGCGGTCAAAACGGCCTTGCCCATAATAGTCAGCTCAGCGGTTTTTATTACAGTACCGTCGGGTAATTTGATCTCCGGCTTATACGGTGCCAGGAGTTCCTTGGCCTTCTGGAATTCCTGCAACTGGATGGCATCGAAGGCCTTTACGCCCATGGCCGGGAGGTCGGCGGAGTTTACCACCCTCCCGTCTAAGAGCCGCAGGTTGGAACGATAGGAGGCCAGTTCCTCCAGGAGCTTGTACGGCGCCGATTCTATCATTACCGACCGCGTGGCCTCCACCCAATTGACATCGCATCCTAGGGCCTCACCTACCGCCCGCAGAGGCACCACCGTACGCCCAGCCGGGGTGATCCGGGCTTTCCCATAAGATGGGGGTATGCTCAATACCGTTCCGTTGATTACTATTTCCACATCATACGTATTTTTATTTAGCCGCGCCGGCGGCGGGGGCGGATTGTCCTGGGAAGTAATGATCACCTGGTTCGTCTCCGCCCGCCAGTCCACCTTTACGCCCAGGTTTTCGGCGACTACCCTTATAGGTACATAAGTTCTGCCATTCTCTATAAAAGGTCCCTGGTCCCCCGCTGGAATTTTAAGCAAGGTATTATCAATATAAATGTTTACACCTGTCCCTGGCCCCGCCGAGGCAGGTATAACGACCATGGCCGTTATAAGCAGGGATAAAATAAAGACGGCTGTGCGTATATAAAACTTCATGTCTCCAACCCCTTCCCGGGGTTGTATATTCGACAGCCGCACAGTGATTTCCTGCGATCATATCTTTTACAAATTCAGGGCATAGTCAACCGCTTTATAAGCATGGTCCCGTAGCTTCCCCGGGGAAGTCTAAAAAAGAGGCGTACTTTTTCTTTACCGGGATAAAGCTCATCAGGCTCTGGTAACTGCAACTGCAAATTGGCAGGAAAGACCACCGCCTCCCGAAGCGTCGATTTAAAAAAGGCCTGACGAACGCGGCGCAGGTTAAAACTGCCGTAATGAATACCCCTTTCGGCCAGTATCGTAGTGAAAAGCCCCCGGATTCGTTCGTCGGGAAAATCCATATGGGTAGCGGCCAGGGGCAATACAAGGGAACGCAGGTAGGCCAGTTCTTTCCTTTCCAGGCGGCGGTAAAAAAGATAGGGGCCGGCTGCTCCCGGTACGGCCGTAAGCTCAAGTTTCATATCCTGTAAAACCCGACGCACCAGTTCGTTAAAGAGGTGGCTCTGGTAGGCGGAAAAATAAAGGGAGAGCTCTTCCCTGGGGATCATCTGCAGTGCTTCGATGTAGGCCTTAGGCCTGGCGGCGAGAAGGGAAAAGATTTTATTTTCCATAACCGTTTTCGCCCGGGTGAGGCACGTCTCCCAATCGCCCCAGTGCTCGCGGAAAAAAAGCTTGCGTTCCCTGGCCTCCCTTTTTTCTTCCGGGTAAATGCCGGTAAGATATATTTGCAGACTACCGTTATAGTGCCTTTTCAAAAGCCTCTCGGCCATAAACCCCATCTGGCGGTCCATGCTGCCGAAACGCTGGTCGTCGTAATAATTAGGGTAACCGAAGCCCCGCACTTCATCAATTCGGCGTTTGATCCGGGAAGTCTCCACGGCGCTTAAAGAGCGCAGAGTAATGGCAAACTCGTTCCCCTCCAGGAGGTCAGGTCCCATGGGCCGTTCTAAATAGCCCACGGGCTTAAAAGTATAATTCTCATCTTCTGTAGTTAAATCGGCGTCGTGCTCTACCGTAACGTACTGGAAAGTATGGGCATGTCTGTCCTTTAAGCCTCCATAGGCGAAAAGACGGTAGGGAAGATTATGCACTCTGGCGATGCGCATTAAAAGATCGATGGTGTTCCAACCTTTTTTCTCCAAAAGATAAAGCCGGTAGGGACCATGTTTTCGCAACGGTAAACGAGCCATTTCCCGGACCACGAAATCCTCAGGTTTGACTTTTAGTTTCATAACCGTTCTCCTTAGCCAGCGAATTATTTCCTTAATTATGTATCATATTTTTACCTTCCACGCAAATAGGATACTTGCAAAACCCTTGTCCTCATTAAAAATTAGAAGTACAATAAAGAAAAAACTGTCAAGGGAGGCAACGTCTTCATGATTAGAAGGGCCCACGAATTAAAAGAAGAAAAGATAACGGGTTTTAAAGGCGGCCAGGGCGAGGTGACTATCCTCCATATCCTGGAGGAAGATAAAAACGAATTTAACGGTAAAGGCCGTCTTTACGCCCGTTTCACCCTCAAACCGGGTACTTCCATAGGACTGCACCAGCACAGCGGCGATTTCGAGGCTTATTACATCATAAAAGGGCAGGGATTGGTTAACGACAACGGAACGGAAACGATAGTCAAGGCCGGCGATATGGTCCTTACCAAGAACGGCGAATCGCATTCCATAACCAATAACGGCGATGAAGACCTAGAATACATGGCGTTAATTCTTTACGTATAGCCTATTTTACTAAAACCCCTACACCGCCAGGGACGGTGTAGGGGTTTTTTAAGTCCTTCGGTAACCCTTTGCTAGTTCTGTGAAATACTATACTTAAGAAGGCACAGGTAGGCGGGAGATAATTAACACAAACTTAACATAAAAATAAAGGAAAAAGACCAAAAGCAGGCGAATTATTATTGCAGGATATAAGTAAAACTACGCCGTTTGGAGGAACCTGAATGCTGGGATTAAAATCGTCTGACGAGCAGTTTTTCAAGCTCTTCGAGGAAGCGGCGGAGATTATTTACCAGGGTGCCTCGCTGTTGCAGAGCATGATGGACAAATACGAAACCATCGAAAAACGGCTGGACGAACTGGTAGCCCTAGAGCAGAAGGGCGACAAGGTTACCGACAAGATCATCGATAAACTAAACAAGACCTTTATTACGCCTTTTGATCGCGAGGATATTTACAGCATCGCCCGGGAACTCAATGAAATTATGGATTCCGTCTGCAGCACGGTGGAAAAAATGGTCATCTACGAGGCCGGCAGGCCCAGCGCCCGTTTTAAAGAAATGGTGAATATTTTTGTACGAGCGACGGATAATGTCAAGGCTATGGTATACAGTATACGCAAAATCAAGGATAACACCACGGCCATAATCGACCTCTTTCACGAAATAACCAAAGACGAATCCCTGGGAGACAAGGTTTATCGCCTGGGAGTAGCCGATCTATTTAAGCACGGCAAGGACGCCATTGAAGTAATTAAGTGGAAGGAAGTTTTCGAGCAACTGGAAACCTCGCTGGACAGGTGCGAAAAGGTGGCCAAACTGATCCGGGGAGTAGTTGTCAAATATGCTTGAGCTGCTGATCATCGTGGTAATTATCCTGGCCCTCCTTTTCGACTTTATCAACGGGTTTCATGATACGGCCAACGCCATCGCCACCTCGGTTTCCACCCGGGTACTGTCGCCCAATCAGGCCATTATCATGGCCGCTGTTCTCAATTTTTTCGGTGCCCTGACTAATACCGAAGTCGCCCATACCATCGGCCAGGGCATTGTCGATCCCCGATTTATCAATAACGAAATTATCATTGCCGGGTTACTGGGAGCCATCATCTGGAATCTCCTGACCTGGTATATTGGTCTGCCTAGCAGCTCTTCCCACGCCTTAATCGGCGGCATCGTCGGCGGGGTCATTGCCGGCAACGGGTTTGCCGTCTTAAACGCCAAGGGCCTTATTGAAAAAATATTTTTACCCCTTATCACTTCGCCGATTATCGGCTTCATCGTCGCTTACATAGTCATGGAGTTTATTTTAATCCTCGTCGGCAAAATGGCCCCTCGCCGGGTCAACAGGTATTTTTCTTTCCTCCAGATTCTTTCGGCGGCTTTTATGGCCTTCAGCCACGGCTCCAACGACGCCCAAAAATCCATGGGTATCATCACCGCCGCCCTGGTGGCGTCGGGGATATTACCCTATTTCCATGTACCCTTTTCCGTAGTCATCGCCTGCGCCCTGGCCATGGCCCTGGGGACCTCCATGGGCGGATGGCGGATTATCAAAACCGTAGGTACGCGCATCATCAAGCTGGAACCCATCCACGGTTTTGCCACAGAAACTTCGGCAGCCATGGTTATTATTGGGGCTTCCCTCTTAGGTAAACCCGTAAGCACCACCCACGTCCTGTCTGCAGCTATCATGGGCGTGGGAGCGACCAAACGCCTCTCAGCCGTAAGGTGGACGGTGGCGATAAATATCGTAAAAGCCTGGTTATTGACGGCCCCTGCCTCCGCCCTCGTTGCTGCCCTGGTGTACTTTTTGATTGACAAGCTGTAGATTAATGTATCTGCCGCTGTTTGTTTTCAACTTCGCGTCGCAGGCGGGAAATTCACTCGCGAGGTAGTTTACACGTCTCTTGAATGTAGCCCGGGACAGGGGCGAAAGGTATGTGGAATACGAAGCTGCCGGTGTCAACTCACTTAAAGCAAAATGGGTGTGATATTGTGGTCAGATTGAGCCGCAAATTAGAAAAAATAACCCTTTCTCCCAAGCAATTAAAAAGCATGGCGGATTTCGCGGGCCGACAGGGGGATGTCCTGGCCTTGTTTTTATATGGTTCCTACGGTACGGAGTGGCAAACAGCTCTATCGGATGTTGATCTGGCGATACTGCCGATGCCGGAAACCTCGTGGGACTATAAGCGCGAATTGGAGCTGGTGGCCGAATTTTGCCATATTGGACGGAGCGATGATATCAACGTGGTCAACCTGCATCGCGTTCCGGTGACCCTGCAAATGCGGGTATTAGAAACAGGACGCCTCCTGTATGTTAAAGATGAAATATTGCTGGCCGATTTCAAGGAAATGGTCATTCGCCGTTATTGTGATTTTGAACCCGACTTGAAGAGCCTGTACCGGGACTTTGATGCCGGCCTGCGGGAGGAATTCCTGTGACGGTTGATAGGGAAAAAATCCGCCAGAAGTTGCAGTTTATGCGGCAACAACTAAGGGAGCTTAAAAAGTTCCAAGGTATGGATTTAAGCCAGTTCCAATCAAATAGCCTGTACGAAGCCGCGGCCACAAGAATGCTGCAGGTAGCCATCGAAGCTATGCTGGACCTTTGTGCTCATATTATCTCCAGAGAAGGGTGGGGTTTACCAAAGTCCTACGTCGAAACGGTTGAGCTGGCGGCCCGCAACGGCTTGATACCGCAGCAGCTGGAAGATACCTATAAATCCATGGCCCGCTTCCGCAACTGGATAGTCCATCTTTATGACGAAATTGATGCTGTTGAAATCTGGAATATCATTCAGAACCATCTCGAAGATTTCAGGCCATTTATGGAAGTAGTTATACGTAGATATCTGAGTTAAACAGTTAATTCTCCCGAAACACTAGTAATTAAGCGGGCGGTTCCTCTTCCGGGACCCGCCCGCAAATTTTTCTACTCCACCGTCACGCTCTTGGCCAGATTGCGCGGCTTGTCGACGTCGCAGCCGCGGGCCACGGCGGCGTAGTAGGCCAGAAGCTGCAGGGGCACTACCGTCACCATTGGAGCCAGCAACGATGGTACAACTGGCAGGTAAAGAACCTGGTCAACTTCTTTTTCGATGGCCGTGTTGCCTTCCTGGGTCAGGGCCAGCACCCACGCGCCCCGGGCCTTGACCTCCTTAATGTTGCTGATTATTTTCTCTAATAGCTCTACCTGGGTGGCCAGGGCGATGACCGGCGTTCCCTTTTCTATTAGCGCAATGGTACCGTGCTTAAGCTCCCCTGCCGCGTAAGCCTCGGCATGGATATAAGATATTTCCTTTAGCTTTAGGGCGCCTTCCAAAGAGACGGCGTAGTCCATGCCCCGGCCGATGAAAAACACGTGTTCATGTTTGGCCACCCGGGAAGCCAGTTCCCTTATCTGTCCTTCGGCCTTTAGGACTTCGGCAACGTTATCGGGCACCAAACGGAGCTGCCGGCCCAGATCGGCGGCCCAGGGAGCGCCGCCGCGTATTTCGGCCAGGTAAAGGGTGAACAGGTACTCGGCAAGGACCTGGGTAAGGTAAGCCTTGGTGGAGGCCACGGCGATCTCCGGTCCCGCCCAGGTATATATGACGTGGTCGGCTTCCCGGGCCACCGAGCTGCCGACGACGTTGGTAATGGCCAGGATCTGGGCCCCCGCCTTTTTGGCCGCTCGCAGTCCCGCCAGGGTGTCAGCCGTTTCCCCCGACTGGCTGATGACCAATCCCAAAGTTTTCTCGTTAATTATAGGGTCACGGTAACGAAACTCCGAGGCTATATCGTCTTCCACCGGCAGGCGCAGCAGCTTCTCCATGAGGTACTTGCCGACCATACCAGCGTAGTGGGCGGTGCCGCATGCGATGACGGCTATCTTTTCAATGTAAGCGGCCGTCTCCGGCGTCATATTCACGCCTTCCAGCTTTACCCTGCCGTCGGGCTGTAATCTGCCGCCCAGGGTGTCGCGCAGCGCCCGCGGCTGCTCGTGAATTTCTTTGAGCATGAAGTGGGCATAGCCGCCCTTCTCGGCAGCCTGGAAGTCCCAATCTACATGATATACCTTTTTATCTCTGGGAATCCCCCGGGAGTCATAGACCCTGGCCCCTTCAGTCGTTATATGCACGACTTCTCCGTTTTCCAGGATATAGGTATTTCTAGTATGAGCCAGCAGAGCCGGAATGTCTGAGGCCAGAAAAGTCTCCTCAGAAGAAAGACCTACGATTAACGGGCTGTCCTGGCGCACGCCGACAATCTCCTCGGGGTGGTAGGCGCTAGCCACGGCCAGGGCGTAGGAGCCGCGTAAGTGGGGAAGCATCCTAAGAACCGCGCTAAAGAGGTCGCCCTCATAAAACTGCTCCACCAGATGGGCTAGAACTTCCGTGTCCGTTTCAGAAACAAAGCGGTGACCGGCGGTCGTAAGCTCTTCCCGCAGTTCCAGGTAATTCTCGATGATGCCGTTGTGGACCACGGCAAACTTGCCCGTACAGTCCAGGTGGGGATGGGCGTTAACGTCAGAAGGCCGACCATGGGTGGCCCAACGCGTATGGCCGATGCCCAGCCGCGCCCCGTTTAAATTACCATTAAGCCGGCCCTTCAAAACCTGGAGTTTTCCCGCGCTTTTTTCTACCTGCAGTTCCCCACCATTCACTACCGCTATACCAGCGGAATCATAACCCCGATATTCTAATTTTTCTAGTCCCTCAACCAATATGGGAACTGCCGGGCGTGGGCCCAGATAACCTACGATACCACACATCAATATTCACTCTCCCTTTTTATTAAGGCAGGGAGAGATAAAGGGTTACCCGGCGCCCTTTGTCCCCGGGATTGCTCCCGGGTTTTGTAGCGCCTTTGACGGTCGTAACCGAACCGGGGGGCACCCGCCGATGCCTCGATAAACCCCCTCCTCGTCAACCGACCGTCTTTGCCTGGTGGTGTAACGCCAAAACGGCCGGTCCCGGCGCTTGCCTGAATCTCCGTCCTTTATCTCTCCCTTTAAATCTGCCGTCTAACCCGGACCCCCTGTCGCGGGTAAATCACCCCCCTTCACTTCGGTGATTGCCCCATACAAATAACTTTATAGCCCGCTGACGGCCTGCCGCAGCTCTTCCATTATGATCTCCAGCTCCTCCCTGTCCGGCCCTTCCACCATCAAACGAATAATGGGTTCAGTACCCGAAGGCCTGACCAGGACCCGTCCCCGGCCCGCCAGTTGCTCCCGGGCTGAGGCCACGGCTGCGAGAAGAACGGGACTGGCCATGGCCGCCTCTTTGTCTGTAACCCTGACGTTGACCAGCAGTTGGGGAAGATGGGGCATGGACGCCGCCAGTTCCGACAGTGGCCGCCCTGTCGCGGCCATAACCTGGAGCAGCTGTACTCCCGTTAACAGACCGTCTCCCGTTGTATTGTATTCAAGAAGGATAATATGGCCCGACTGCTCGCCCCCCAACACGGCCCCGGTCCGCAACATCTCTTCCAAAACGTAACGGTCGCCGACGGCCGTCTGCAGCACCCTGAGACCCGCCGCCGTCAGGGCCTGATGCAGGCCGAAGTTACTCATAACCGTCACCACCACCTGGCCGCCGGGAAGCCCTCCCTGTTCCTGGCGGGCGAGGGCGAGAATGGTCATGATGGCATCGCCGTCGACTACCTGTCCCTTTTCATCTACGGCGATAACCCGGTCGGCATCACCGTCAAAGGCCAGGCCGACATCGGCTCCCCTGGCGACGACTTCGGCCTGAAGAACTTCCGGATGGGTCGAACCGCACCCGACGTTTATCTTAGTACCATCGGGGTCATTATGCAAGGGGTAAATTTCTGCTCCCAGACGCCGAAAAACAGTAGGGGCGACCCGGTAGGCGGCGCCGTAGGCGCAATCCAAAACCACCCGCATACCGGCCAAACCCCGGGTGGCGGTACTGCATAGAAAGGCTACATAACGCTCAACAGCCTCCTCCATTACCTTTACCCGACCCAGCTCTAAACCTACCGGCCGTGGCAGGGTGTCTTCGCCCTCCAGAACTAACCGTTCGATCTCTTCTTCAATCGGGTCGGGCAGTTTGTAGCCGCTGGCGCTGAAGAATTTAATGCCATTATCGGCGACGGGATTATGGGAGGCGGAAATAACTACGCCGGCATCGGCCTCCAGATTCCGGGTCAACCAGGCTACCGCCGGAGTGGGTACAATGCCCACCTTTAAAACATCCCCGCCTACGGAGCAGATGCCGGCTACCAGGGCCCCTTCCAGCATATCGCCGGATATACGGGTGTCCCGACCCACCACCACCCTGGCACGACCCTGCTGTCCGGTAAGGACAGCGGCACCGGCCCGTCCCAGGCGGAAGGCCAGTTCAGGCGTAAGGCCGCCGTTGGCCACCCCGCGGACCCCGTCAGTCCCAAATAACTTTCCCATTCACTATCACCCTCATGCTGGATAATGCATCATATGTTATGGTCTTTAGTTTGTTGCCTGTCATGACGCCCGGCCGGGATTGACAGTACCTTCGGCTTGAACGTCGGTTTTCTTTATTTCAACTACCACCCGCACCCGAGGGAAACTGCCGACTTGTACCCCCGAAGGAATTTCCAGATTAGTTTCCACCGTTACGTTTTTCGTGGCCCCGGCAATGTTTATGGGGGCAGTATTGATATAGTCCAAGGATGCCAGAAGTTTGTATGGCGCAAAGACTTCCACCACTTCCGGTTGGAGGATTACCCTATCGATGGTATAGCCTCCGGCCACTTCCCCGGATAACTGGGGCCGTACCGCCACAATTTTACTGGGCATGTCCTGAACAACGGGAATAAAGGTTTCAACCACCTGGGGATTGAGGCTTAGCCATTCCTCCAGGGGGTGGCCGTCCCTGTCAGCAACCTTGACCGGCAACTGGGCTAGGAAATTGCCCCTCGCCTGGTCGATTTGGGCCTCTACATATACCCGGCCTATGCTTTTCAGGATGGCAGCCGAGCCGGAAACAATTACCTGGGACGGCTTAATGACCGGTTCCAGGGCGCGATACCCCCCCGCCGGCGTGCCGACAAGGCTCACCTGTACGGGAAGCTGTATTTGTTCGATTTTATCAATCTTTACGGCAACCTGAGAGGGATTGATATGGATGATATTTATCCCTTCCGGTGCCTCGACGCGAACAGGCAATAGATTATCGCCTACTTTAGCCTCGCGTAAGTCCACATAGGCGTGCACGTCCCGGGGCAGCAGGTTGTTGATTACTGCCTTGCGACCTTCCACCCGGACCTGAACGTCTTCCGGACGATCGGCAACTACCAGACCCTCCTTTAAATTGACCGTCTCCAGGGGCACCCGCACCACTTTAGCCCCTGTGGGATTCTGCTCACCCGTAACATAAATCCAGAGGATAATGGCCAGCCCCACTGCCAGCAGACGATATATCCAGTCCTGACGCCAGTGCTCCCACATTTTTACGACCTCCAGGGCCACAGGGATATATTATGGTTGACCTGGGGCAACAATAAGCTCTGCAGTAGTTCCCTTAAGCTTTTTTCTTCCAGGAAGCGGGTAAGTTTTCCTCCTTCGGCCACGGATATAACACCCGTTTCTTCGGAAACCACCAAGACAACAGCATCGGATATTTCACTTATTCCTAAAGCCGCCCGGTGCCTTGTCCCTAATTGCTTGCTTAAATAGGGGCTTTCCGAAAGGGGTAGAAAACAACCTGCGGCAACCACCCGGTCCCCTCGGATGATGGCTGCCCCATCATGGAAGGGCGTCAGGGGAACAAAAATATTGATCAGCAGCTCGGCGGAAACGACGCCATCGACACGGATACCCGTCTCGATATAGTCATTGAGACCTGTTTCCCGCTCGATAACTATCAGGGCGCCGGTCCGATTTTTGGCAAGGACCTGGACAGCCCTGACTAATTCGCTTATGAGTTTTTCCATATCTTCGGCGCCCAGGGTGGTTAAAGGCCGGGCAAAAAATTTGCCCCGTCCGAGTTGTTCCAAAGCACGCCGCAGTTCCGGCTGAAAGACAACCGGCAGGGCCACCACAATGACCAGGCGCAACTGGCTCAACAGCCAATTAATGGTGGTGAGGTTCAACCGCTCGGCAATAACGGAGGCGACCACCAGTACCACCAGTCCTTTAATCAGCTGCACCGCCCTGGTACCCCTGATAAGCATGATGAATTTATAAATCACAAAGGCGACGATGCTGATATCGAGGGTTATCCGTAAAAAATCAATTATATTCAGCGATAAAATGTAGCGCCACAGGGCCGCCAAACCATTCACCCCAAATTTTCCCGCCGGCTCTAGTTAGTATATGGAGGTCCCGTCACTTCATTCGACAAAGGAAAGGTAAATCCCTTCTTTTTTTAATTCCACCCGTTTTTTCTAGTTGTCACCGACCGATGCTTCATATACAATAGCCTAAAGGGGGGTTCCAGGTGCGCAAAGTTTATTTTTCACTGCTCCTCATCAGCCTTTTTTCCGGGCTCCTGGTAGCCTGGCAGTGGCGTTCCCATCAGGCGACCGCCGCCTTAGAAAAGCAGGATCCGGCCCTCATCGATATTATCCATTCCCTGGAACAAGAAGACGCCTCCCTGGAAAATACCATCGCCAATCTGCGCGGCCAAATCGATGCCCTGCAGAAAGCACGTTCTAAGGGCGAAGATCGCCTGACCGCCATCCAGCAGGAAATCGACGCCTTAAAACTTGCCGCTGGCCTGATTTCTGTAACCGGACCGGGCATCGTCGTCACCCTGGATGATAACAGTGCCGGCGCCCAGGCGGCCAAGAACAGCTCTCCGGCTACCTACAAACCGGAAGACTATATCATCCACGATAAAAATATCCTTTACCTTGTCAATGAATTAAGGTCTGCCGGCGCTGAGGCCATTGCTGTCAACGGCCAGCGCATAGTTACCAACTCGGACATCCGTTGCGTCGGCACCGTGATCCTAGTAAATTCTACGCGTCTGGCGCCGCCATATGAAATTCAGGCCGTCGGCAATCCCGACGCCCTGGAAGCGGCAGTACTAAAGTCGGTGGACTTTAACTTCTTGAAGAGCCGCGATTTTCCGGTCAAGGTAACCAGATCCCCCGCCCTAAGCCTGCCGGCGTATAACGGCAGTTTTTCGCAAGAACACGTCCGCTTGGTTAATAAGGAAGGTGAGCAGCCATGACGGTCACCAAAGGCTGGTCTATCTCCCTGATAGTAGTTTTCTTAATCCTGGGCCTGCTTTTATCCCTTCAGTTCCGCACCCAGCGGCTTCTGACCAGTTCCCTGGAAGCTCAGAAAACCGAAGACCTGGTGGCCATGTGGAAAAAGTTAAACGAAAAGCGGACGAAACTCCAGGATGAAATAGCCCAACTACAGCAGCAACTCTTCACCCTCCAGACCGGTTCTGATCAGGACAGTGAAGCCAAAATTTCTTTAGAGAAGGATCTGGCCAGGCTGCAGGTGATTACCGGCACAACTCCCGTCAAAGGACCCGGGGTGACGGTTACCATTACCGGCGACGCGCCCCTCCTTTATGAAGATCTGGTGGACATCGTCAACGAGCTGTGGGCCTCGGGGGCAGAGGCCATCGCCATCAACGACCACCGCGTCAACGCCTTCACGGCCATCGCCGATAAAGAAGAGGGCTCCAGAATTTACATCACCGTCAACGGCGAAAAGCTCCTTTACCCCATTGTAATAAAGGCCATCGGCGACCCCCACACCCTGGAAAAGGGGCTCACCTTTACCGGCGGCCTTATCGAAAACCTCAATACCATGTTCAATATATACCCTGATATTAAAAAAGAGCAAAACCTGAGCCTGCCGGCGGCGTCCCTGCCACGCTGGCAGCATGCCAAACCCCTGCCCGCCTCCAGCACGGCAGCACAGCAAAGCCAGGCAAAATAAGGGCCTGGCTTTTAATTTGGTTTTAAATTACGGGACTGTTTCAATAAGGCGTATTCCATGCTGTCCAGGAGGGCTTCCCAGCTGGCCTCGATGATGTTGGTAGAAACGCCGACGGTGTTCCATGAACCGCTGCCGTCCCGGGACTCTATCAACACCCTCACCCTGGCGCTGGTGGCGTCCTTTTCATCGAGTACCCGCACCTTGTAGTCGGTGAGGCGCATGCGGCCGATGACGGGAAAGACTTCTTCCAGGGCCTTACGCAGGGCATTGTCCATGGCGTTGACGGGGCCGTTGCCTTCCGCCGCGGTATGGACTACCTGTTCGCCTACTTTAAGCTTCACGATGGCTTCCGACGTGGCCTCCCGGCCGGGCCGTTTTTCCACCAGGGTCTTGACGTATTCTACCTCAAAGGGCCGGCGGTACTCGCCCAGCGTCTTTCGTAGGAAAAGCTCCAGGGAAGCGTCGGCCCCTTCAAACTGGTAGCCCCTTCGTTCCATCTCCTTGATACCGTTGATCAGGGCCTGTTCCTTTTCTTTGGAAAGCTCCACTCCCAATTCTTCCGCCTTGCAGCGCAGGTTACTGGCCCCGGCCTGATCGGAGACGAGGATGCGGCGTTCGTTGCCCACCAGATGGGGACTGATATGCTCGTAGGTTTGGGAGGCCTTCAGGACGGCGCTGACGTGGATGCCGCCTTTATGGGCAAAGGCGCTGTAACCGACGAAGGGTTGATTGCCGGGGGGTACCACATTGGCTATTTCGCTCACATAACGGGAAACCTCGGTAAGGTGGCTCAACTGCCCTGCGGGGAGGCATTGGTATCCCATCTTCAGCTCCAGATTGGGTAAAACCGAACATAAATTGGCATTGCCGCAGCGTTCGCCAAAACCGTTAACGGTCCCCTGGACCTGACGACAGCCGGCCTTGACGGCGGCCAGGGTATTGGCCACCGCCAGATCGCCGTCATTATGGGCATGGATACCCAGGGGCACCTGGATTTCCTGGCGCACCCGAGTGACGATGGCGGCCACCTCGTCGGGCAGGCAGCCGCCGTTGGTGTCGCACAGCACCACCCATCCGGCCCCGGCCGCCGCCGCGGCTTTTAATGTCGCCAGGGCATAATCGGGATTGGCTTTAAAGCCGTCAAAGAAATGCTCGGCATCATAAATTACTTCCATCCCCGCCGCCACCAAAAAGGCAACGCTGTCGGCGATCATGGCCAGGTTCTCCTCCAGCGTTGTCTCCAGGGCGGCCGTTACATGGAGGTCCCACGACTTGCCGAAGAGGGCCGCCGTTTTTACCCCAGCCTCTTTGATGGCCAGCAAGTTGGGGTCAGAATCGGCCCTTCCCCCGGGCTTGCGGGTGCGGCCAAAGGCCGTAAGTTTCGCCTGCCGCCAGGTCATCTCCCTGGCCCTGCGGAAAAACTCCATATCTTTGGGGTTGGCCCAGGGCCAGCCTCCTTCTATATAATCCACGCCCAGGCGATCCAGGCAGGCGGCGATTTTTATTTTATCTTCAACCGACAGGCTGATACCTTCACCCTGGCTGCCGTCCCGCAGGGTGGTGTCGTAGATATAGAGTTTCTCAGCCATGTTTACCCCTCTTGCAGTTCCCGCCTTACCAGGGTTCCCATTTCCGCTGTGCCGACCAATTTGGTTCCCGGTACATAAATGTCCGCGGTGCGGTAGCCCTTGGCCAGCACCCGCCCTACGGCATCTTCCACGGCCGCCGCCTCCCGGTGCATCTTAAAGGAATATTTAAGCATCATGGCGGCCGAAAGGATGGTGGCCAAGGGATTGGCCTTCTGCTGCCCGGCAATATCCGGGGCCGAACCGTGGACCGGTTCATAAAGGGCGGTGGAGCCCCCAATGCTCGCGGACGGCAGCATGCCGATGGAACCGGTCAGGACGGAAGCCTGGTCGCTTAAAATATCGCCGAAGGTATTTTCGGTGACGATGACGTCAAACTGGGTGGGGCGGCGTACAAGCTGCATGGCGCAGTTGTCGACATACATATGTTCCACCGTAACGTCGGGAAACTCGCCTTTCAGGCTTTCCACCGTATCCCGCCATAAACGCGAACTAGTAAGGACGTTGGCCTTATCGACGCTGGTTAAATGACGGCGGCGGCTGCGGGCAATCTGGAAGGCCAGACGCACGATACGTTCAATTTCCGCCCGGGTATAAAACATGGTGTCGTAGGCCACTTCGCCGTCTTCCGTCTTTTCCCGTTTTTTAGGACCGAAGTAGAGGCCACCGGTAAGCTCCCTGATTATGATGAGATCGGTGCCGCTGACTATCTCCCGCTTCAATGGCGAGGCATCGGCCAGGGGTTCAAAAAGATAGGCCGGCCTTAAATTGGCATAAAGGCCGAGTTCTTTACGCAGGGGCAAGAGGGCGGCCGTTTCCGGACGTTCCTCCGGCGGCAGGGCGTCCCATTTTGGACCGCCGACGGCCCCCAAAAGCACCGCATCGCTCTGCCGGCAGAGCTCCAGGGTTTCCGGCGGCAGGGCGCGCCCACAGGCGTCAATGGCCGCCCCCCCTACCAGGGCTTCGGTAAACTTAAACTCAATTCCGGCACGCCTTGCGACGACCTCCAGGACCTTTACGGCCTCGGGGACAATCTCGGGACCAATGCCGTCACCGGGCAAAACGGCGATTTTATACATGCACCTTCACCTTCCTGGCCACGTAGGGCATGAGCCCCCCGGCGGCGATGAGTTCCTGCATAAAGGGCGGGAAGGGCGCCACGGGGTAGGTTTCTCCCCTGGTCAGGTTGACTATCTCGCCCTTCTCGGCATCGATCTTTACTTCATCCCCCGCCTTTATCCCCGCCGCCGCGGCCGGGGACTCAAAGATGGGCAGGCCGATGTTGATGGCGTTGCGGTAGAAAATGCGGGCGAAGGAGGCGGCGATGACCGCCGCCACCCCGGCGGCCTTAATGGCCACCGGCGCGTGTTCCCGAGAACTGCCGCAGCCGAAGTTTTTGCCGGCGACAATTATCTCTCCTTTTTGCACCCGCCCGGCAAAGGTGGGATCAGCGTCCTCCATGCAGTGCCGGGCCAGTTCTTCGGGGTCGGAGGTATTCAGGTAACGCGCCGGAATAATGGCGTCGGTGTCGATGTCGTTGCCGAAGGTGTGGCATTTACCCTGGATGATCATTTTACTACCTCCTCGGGAGCGGCGATGCGCCCTTTAACGGCGCTGGCGGCGGCTACCGCCGGGCCGGCAAGATAGACTTCGCTTTCCGGATGGCCCATGCGGCCCACAAAGTTGCGGTTGGTGGTGGACACGGCCCGCTCGCCTTTGGCCAGGATCCCCATGTGCCCGCCTAAACATGGACCGCAGGTGGGCGTGGATACCGCCGCCCCGGCTTCGATAAAGATGGTGATGAGCCCTTCGGCCAGGGCGTCGGCGTAGATCTTTTGCGTGCCGGGGATGATGATGAGGCGCACTTCGGGATGGACCTTTTGCCCTTTGAGAATTTGCGCCGCTATTCTTAAGTCCTCCAGCCGCCCGTTGGTGCAGCTACCGATGACTACCTGGTCAATCTTTATTTCGCCTATTTCTTTGACGCTTTTGGCGTTCTCGGGCAGGTGGGGCAGGGCTACCTGGGGCTCGATGCCGGTTACGTCGATGTCTATTTCCCGGGCATACCTGGCATCAGGGTCGCTTTCATAGATGTGGTAGTCCCGTTTTAGCCGCCCCTGGATGTAGTCTATGGTCTTTTCGTCGACGTGGAAGATGCCGTTCTTGGCCCCGGCTTCGATGGCCATGTTGGCCATGGTGAAGCGGCCGTCCATGGATAGTTCGGCTATAGTTTCGCCGGTGAATTCCATGGCCATGTAGCGGGCACCGTCGACGCCGATTTGTCCTATGGTGTAGAGGATGAGGTCCTTGCCGCCGACCCAGGGCTTAAGCTTCCCATGGTAGCGGAAGAGGATGGTCTCGGGTACTTTAAACCACAGCTCGCCGGTGGCCATGGCGGCGGCGAGGTCCGTGGAGCCGACGCCGGTGGCGAAGGCCCCCAGGGCCCCGTAGGTGCAGGTGTGGGAGTCGGCCCCTATGACCAGGTCCCCGGGGCCGACCAGCCCCGCCTCGGGCAACAGGCAGTGCTCGATGCCCATGCGGCCGATTTCGAAGTAGTGGGCAAGCCCCTGCTCCCGGGCGAAATCACGCAAGATTTTCGCCTGCTCGGCGGATTTGATGTCTTTGGCCGGGGTGAAGTGGTCGGGCACCAGGACTACCCGTTCCGGATCGAAGACTTGCTTTAGACCGAGTTTCTTGAACTCCTGGATGGCTAGCGGTGCGGTGATGTCGTTCCCCAGGGCCAGGTCTACCTTGGCGTTGATGAGCTGGCCTGGCTCCACGTGTTCAAGGCCGGCGTGGGCGGCCAGGATTTTTTCGGTGATGGTCATGCCCATGGAGTCTACCTTCTTCCTCCGAAAATAACTTATCTTTGGCTGGCTATGTTTGCGCTCGCTCCGTGGTCTTCGCGGAGCGGCCTACAATTCAGCCTCGGGCTCGGGCGGGGTTCCCGGCCTATTCGGCATCCTTGCCTCAAAGGCCGGCCTCGGACCTCCTGTCCTCGGCCCCGCCCTCGCTCCTCGGCTTCACTAAGGCCGCTTCACCGCTCAGACCAAGTCGCTCGCTACAAACAAATGCACCCCCACACTATCATGGTTCGCTCTGTTCCGACTTCAGACTTACTGTTTCATGCTTCCATAACCTGCAGGTTTTCTTCCCCGATCTCGTAGACGACTTTATTAATCGCGTTCACGTAAGCGCGGGCACTGGCTTCCAGAACGTCGGTGCTAATGCCCCGCCCGATGAAGACCCGGCCGGCGTATTCGACCTTGACGGTAACCTCGCCCACGGCATCTTTGCCGCCGGTTACAGCGTTCAAAGTGTAGGATTTGAGGCAGACGGGTATGCGTGTGATCTTGTCGATGGCCTTGAAGGCGGCGTCCACCGGGCCTTCGCCGCAAGCCGCCTCTTCCATTAATTCCTCGCCCACCCGCAGGCCGATGGTGGCCGTGGGCACGACCCGGTTGCCGGTGGAAATATGGATATGTTCCAGGACGAATTTTTCAGGTATCTGCTTAATCTCGTGCTCGACGATGGCTTCCAGGTCGCGGTCGCTGATCTCCTTCTTGCGGTCGGCCAGCTCTTTGAAGCGGGCAAAGGCTTTGTCCAGTTCCGCTTCATTGAGTTTGAAGCCCAGCTCTTCCAGGCGGGTGCGCAGGGCGTGGCGGCCGGAGTGCTTGCCCAGGACGATATTGTTCTGCACCAGGCCGATCATGGCCGGGTTCATAATCTCGTAGGTGGTGCGCTCCTTCAGGACGCCGTCCTGGTGGATGCCGGCCTCGTGGGCGAAGGCATTCTTGCCGACGATGGCCTTGTTGTACTGGACGGGCATACCCGTCAAACTGCTCACCAGCCTGCTGGTGCGGTAGATCTCCTCGGTGACGATGCCCGTATGGCAGCCGTAATAATCGCGGCGGGTGTAGAGGGCCATAATCAACTCTTCCAGGGCCGTATTGCCAGCCCGCTCGCCGATGCCGTTAATGGCCCCTTCGACCTGAAGGGCGCCGTTCTCAATGGCCGCCAGGGAATTGGCAACGGCCAGCCCCAGATCGTTGTGGCAGTGGACGCTGATCTGCACCCTGTCAATACCCGGTACCCGCCGGCGGATCTCGGCGATCAGGCGGCCGAACTCGGCCGGAGTGGCATAGCCGACGGTGTCCGGGATGTTGAGGACGGTGGCCCCGGACTCGATGGCTGTCGCCAGCACCTGACAGAGAAAGTCGATGTCGCTGCGGGAAGCGTCCTCCGGGGAAAACTCCACGTCCTGGCAGTAACTTTTGGCCCGGGCCACCCCTTTGCGGACGGCAGCCAGGACCTCTTCCCGCGTCATACGCAGCTTGTATTTTAAATGAATGTCGGAGGTGGCAATAAAGACGTGGATGCGCGGCCGTTTGGCGTCTTGCAGAGCTTCCCAGGCGCGGTCGATGTCCCGGTCGTTGATGCGTGCCAATCCGGCAATGATCGGGCCTTCCACTTCCCGGGCTATAGCCCTGACGGCTTCAAAATCACCGGGCGAGGCTATGGGAAAACCGGCTTCAATAACGTCCACCCCCAAGCGGGCCAGCTGGCGGGCGATCTTCAACTTTTCTTCCACATTAAGGCTTACCCCCGGCGACTGCTCGCCGTCGCGCAGGGTAGTATCAAAGATATAAATCCTTCTGCTCGTTTCCGTCACGAACCATCAACCTTCCTTGGCCAGTCTATTCCGGGAGGAGCATTTCGTTTAAAGCGGCGCCATTCAAAACCATGGGATAAACCATTTCCTCCTCGCTGATGCGGCAGTCGATGAGGACAAGGCACTCTTCCTGCATGGCCTGAGCGAGTACCGGTACCACTTCTTCCTGTTTAGTAATACGCAACCCCTTGGCGCCATAGCACTCCACCAAGCGGACGAAGTCGGGATTACCGGTAAACTTTACCGCTGTGTAGCGTTTGTCATAATAAAAATGCTGCAGCTGGCGTACCATGGCCAGACTTTCGTTGTTAAATAACAGAATTTTTAAAGGTAATCCCTGCTCGACGGCCGTACCAATCTCGGCCATGGCCATCTGGAAGCTACCGTCGCCGGTAATCAGCCACACCTGTTTGTCGGGGCAGGCCAGGGCGGCGCCGATGGCCGCCGGCAGGCCGTAGCCCATGGTTCCCAGACCGCAGGAAGAGATAAAGGTCCGGGGCTCGGTATAGCCGTAAAAGAGGGCCGCCCACATCTGGTGCTGGCCGACGTCGGTGGCGATAATCGCCCGGCCGCGGGTCATTTCCCCCAGCCGCTCGATTACCCACTGGGGCCGCACCTCACCCCCCGGGCCGTAGGTGAGAGGGTAATTATTGCGCAAGGTTTTAATCCGCTCCAACCACACCGGGTGCCTGGCCGGCTCCACCAGGGGCAGGAGTTCCTTTAGCACACAGCCTATATCTCCCACCAGGGGCAAATCAACCCGCACGTTTTTGCCAATTTCCGCCGGGTCAATGTCGACGTGGGCTATTTTAGCCTGGGGCGCGAATTTTTCAACGGCCCCCGTCACCCGGTCGTCAAACCGCACCCCCAGGCCCACCAGCAGGTCGCATTCCATAACGGCATGGTTGGCGCACGGCTTGCCGTGCAAACCGACCATCCCTAAAGATAAGGGATGGTCCTCCGGAAAGGCCCCCAGCCCGGTAAGGGAGGTGGCCACCGGTGCTTGGATCTTTTCTGCCAGTTCACGCAGATAACCTTCCGCCCCCGAGGCGATCACTCCGCCGCCGGCAAACAGTAACGGACGCCGGGCTTCCTTAAGAAGCCTGGCCAGGGCGCGGAGCTGGCCGGGATGGCCCTGGTAGGTAGGTTTGTATCCCCGTAATTCGACCTTTTCCGGAATCGGTGTCTGACAGGGAGCCAGGGCCACATCCTTTGGTATATCTATCAACACCGGTCCGGGGCGGCCCGTACCGGCAATGTAAAAGGCCTCTTTAACAATGCGGGGCAGTTCATCGACATCCTTGACCAGATAGTTATGCTTGGTTATGGGCAGAGTGATTCCCGTTATATCGGTTTCCTGGAAGGCGTCGCTGCCCACCATGCTCGTGGGCACCTGGCCGGTGAAAATTACCACCGGTACGGAATCCATATACGCCGTGGCAATGCCCGTTACCAGGTTGGTAGCGCCGGGACCGGAGGTGGCAAAACAGACGCCCGTCCTGCCGCTGGTGCGGGCGTAACCGCTGGCGGCGTGGACGGCGTTCTGTTCATGGCGGACCAGGACGTGACGGATGGACGTCTGGGCCAGCTCATGGTAGAGGGGCAGGACGGCGCCGCCGGGATAGCCGAATACCAGTTCCACCCCTTCGGCTTCCAGCACTTCCATAACGGCCCTGGCACCCGTCCGCATCCTAGTCTCCTGTCCCATCACCGCTGGCCTCCATTCCCTTCGTTTTCGCCCCCCGGAGCATGGCGATTTTACCCGTGCGCACTACTTCCCTGATGCCGAAGGGACGCAGGGCATTTTCCAGGGCGTCGATTTTGTCGGCGTCGCCCGTTGCTTCGATAATAAGGCTGTTGCGGGCAATGTCCACAATCCGCGCCCGGAAGATGTCAACGATCTGCATGATCTCCCCGCGAACCGCAGGTTCGGCATTGACCTTAATGAGCATCAGTTCCCGCCCCACATGGGGGTCATCGGTGATGTCGCTGAGTTTAATGACGTCGATGAGCTTATTTAACTGCTTGCAGACCTGCTCGATAATCTGCTCATCGCCGTCCACCACTATGGTCATGCGGGATATGGAGGGATTTTCCGTACGCCCTACCGCCAGACTGTCGATGTTATAACCCCGGCGGCTGAAAAGGCCGGCCACGCGGGTCAAAACTCCGGGGCGATTTTCCACCAGAACCGAAAGGGTACGTTTCACTGCTGCCTACCTCCTGTTACCATCTTGTTCAAGGTACCACCCGGGGGCACCATGGGGAAGACATTTTCTTCCCGGTCGATTAAGAATTCCACCAGGAAAGGCCCTTCCGTTTCCAGGGCTTCCTGGAGGGCCGGGACCACTTCCTCCCTGCTGGCCACCCGCCGGGCCGGTAGGCGATAAGCTTCGGCCACCTTGACAAAATCCGGGTTGCCGCCGAGTTCGGAATAGGCATAGCGCCGTTCAAAGAAGAATTCCTGCCACTGACGCACCATACCCAGATAACCGTTGTTGAGAAGGATGATCTTTACAGGGATGTTATAATGCCGTAAAGTAGCTAATTCCTGGATGTTCATCTGAAAGCTGCCGTCCCCTGTGATGGCCACCACCGTTTCCCCGGGCCTGGCAACGGCCGCTCCCATGGCGGCGGGCACGCCGAAGCCCATGGTTCCCAGGCCGCAGGATGAAAGGAAAGAGCGCGGCCGCTCGACGGGATAGTACTGCACCGCCCACATCTGGTGCTGGCCGACGTCGGTGCTGATGATGGCCCTTCCCTCAGTTAAGCGATACAACTCTTCGATCACATACTGGGGTTTGAGGCCACACTCATCATAGCGCAGGGGGTTTTCTTCCTGCCAGCGCCAAATCCTTTGCCGCCATTCCGGATGTTCTTTCCTCTCGGGGAGCTTCGCCAGAATGGCCTGGAGGGCCTGGCGGGCATCGGCGACGATGGGAATGTGGGCCGGGACAACCTTGCCGATTTCGGCGGCGTCGATATCAATGTGGATGATCTTTGCCTGGGGCGCAAAGGCCTCGATCTTCCCCGTCACCCTGTCGTCAAAGCGGACGCCGACGCCGATAATCAGATCCGTCTCGCAAACGGCGTAGTTGGCGGCTACGGTGCCGTGCATTCCCACCATGCCGACGAAGAGGGGATGGTTTTCCGGAAAAGCCCCTTTACCCATCATGCTGATGACGACGGGAATATCCTGTTCTTCGGCCAGCTGCCGCACTTCTTCATGGGCCCCCGAGGTAATCACCCCACCTCCGACAAACAACAGGGGCCTGGCGGCGGCTTGAATGGCGGCGGCGGCCTGGGCCACCTGCAGGACATGGGGCTCTACTCGGCTGCGATAACCAGGAAGGCGTAGTTTGGGGGGATATTGAAAGGCCGCCCGCTGGGTGGTCACGTCTTTGGGGATATCTATAAGAACCGGACCCGGCCGGCCGGTGGTTGCCACGTAAAAGGCCTCGTGGATGGTGGCCGCCAGATCCCTGATGTTTTTCACCAGGTAGTTGGCTTTGGTGATGGGCATGGTAATACCGGTAATGTCGGCTTCCTGGAAGGAATCCCGGCCGATCATAGCCACACCGACCTGTCCGGTAATGGCAACGATGGGAATGGAATCCATGTAGGCGTTGGCTATGCCCGTCACAAGGTTGGTAGCGCCGGGGCCGGAGGTGGCTATACAAACGCCGGGTTTACCCGTGGCCCGGGCATAGCCCTCGGCGGCATGGGCGGCCGCCTGCTCATGGCGGGTCAAAATATGACGGAGGCCGGATACTGCCAGTTCATGATAAAGGGGCAAAACCGCCCCTCCGGGAATACCAAATACTGTATCCACGCCTTCTGCCTGCAGGGCTTTGATGATGATTTCCGATCCGGTTAATTTTTTCGTTTCCGCACGATCCCCAATGGTTTAAGCACTCCTTTGCGCATGGGATAGATTTACTCCAATACCGCGCCTTTAGCCCCGGAAGTCACCATCCGGGCATAGCGGGCCAGGTAACCGCTGTTAATTTTGGGCGGCGGCGCCTGCCACTGGGCCCGGCGGCAGGCCAGTTCTTCTTCCGGCACCTCCAGCTCCAACTTGCCGGCCTCGATGTCGATGGAGATAATGTCCCCTTCTTCAACCAGGGCGATGGGCCCTCCTACCGCCGCCTCGGGTGAAACGTGGCCGATGGAGGCGCCGCGGCTGGCGCCGGAAAAGCGGCCGTCGGTAATGAGGGCCACGGAGCTGTCCAGGCCCATTCCCGCCAGGGCGGCCGTGGGGCTGAGCATTTCCTGCATACCCGGCCCGCCCTTGGGCCCTTCGTAACGGATGACGACAACGTCGCCCGGCTTTATCTTCTGGGCCATTATGGCCGCAAAGGCTTCTTCCTCGCTGTTGAAAACGCGGGCCGGTCCTTTATGCCGCATCATCTCCGGCAGGACGGCGCCCTTCTTTACCACTGCACCTTCCGGGGCGAGATTCCCGTACAGGACCGCCAGCCCTCCTTCGGGGCTGTAGGGATCCTCGACGGGCCGAATGACGTCCCGCCGCCGTACTTCCCGACCGGCGACGTTTTCCGCCACCGTTTTACCGGTTACCGTCAGGGCGCTGCCGTCGATGAGGCCGTGGCGGTAAAGTTCCAGCATTACCGCCGGGATGCCGCCGGCTTCATCTAAATCCTGAATGTGCTGACTGCCGGCCGGGCTCAACTTGCAGATCTGGGGCGTTCCCTTGCTTACGGCGTCGAAGGTGGATAAATCGAGGTCCACCCCCGCTTCCCTGGCCACTGCCGGCAAATGGAGGCAGGTATTGGTGGAACCGCCCAGAGCCATATCGACGGCCACGGCATTGTGGAAGGCGGCCGCCGTCATTATATCCTGCGGGCGAATGTTCTCCTTCAGCAATTCCATAATGCGCATGCCGGCCTCTTTCGCCAGGCGGATGCGGGCGGCGCTTACGGCCGGGATGGTACCGTTGCCCGGCAGGGCCATCCCTAAAGCTTCCGTCATGCAGTTCATGGTGTTGGCCGTAAACATCCCCGCGCACGAACCGCATCCCGGGCAGGCACACTCCTCCAGCTCGGCCACTTCGGCTTCCGTCATCCTGCCGGCCTGGGCGGCGCCTACGGCCTCGAACATGGTGCTGAGGGAAACGTCGCGTCCCTTGAAGCGTCCGGCCAGCATGGGGCCGCCGCTAACAAAAATTGAAGGCAGGTTTAAACGGGCCGCGGCCATGAGCATGCCCGGAACGATTTTATCGCAGTTAGGAATGAAGACCAGGGCGTCAAAGGGGTGGGCCATGGCCATTACTTCAATCATATCTGCTATTAGCTCTCTGCTGGCCAGGGAATACTTCATCCCCACATGGTTCATGGCCAATCCGTCGCAGACGCCGATGGTGGGAAACTCCAGGGGCGTCCCGCCGGCCAGGCGTACCCCCGCTTTGACCGCTTCAGCCAAAGTATTTAAATGGATATGACCGGGAATGAGTTCGTTATGAGCGTTAACAATGCCGATGATCGGACGTTCTATTTCGGCATCGGTAAGGCCCATGGCCTTAAGGAGCGACCGGTGCGGGGCCCGGGCCAGACCTTTTTTCATGCCATCGCTGCGCATATTCCGTTCCCCACCCTAAACAAAAATTTGCGGGCCGTCGACTTTGGTCAGTTCCCTGAACCTGTGGATGAGGTCCCGGGTGATGGGGCCAGGTCGGCCGTCCCCTATAATACGTTCGTCCACTTTAACTACCGGCACGATCTCTGCCGCCGTACCTGTTAAAAAGCATTCATCGGCGGTGTAAACATCGTGGCGGGTGAAGACTTTTTCAAATACGGGTATCCCCGCTTCCATCGCAAGCTCCATGACGGCATTACGGGTAATGCCTTCCAAGAGCCCGACAAAGGGGGGCGGGGTAATCAACTGACCGTTTTTGATAATAAAAATGTTGTCACCCGTTGCTTCGGTCACATAGCCCTCTTTATTGAGGAACAGCCCTTCCGGGGCACCAGCCCGCGTGGCTTCCATCTTGGCCATGATGTTGTTCAGGTAATTGAGGGATTTAATCCGCGGATCCAGGGCGTCGGGAGGGTTGCGACGGGTGCCCACGGTGACCAGTTCAAGGCCTTTTTCGTATAACTCCGCCGGGTAGAGTTCAATGGCCGCGGCGATGCAAAATACCGACGGCCGGGGGCACTTGCGGGGATCAAGGCCCAAATCCCCTTTGCCCCTGGTGACAACCAGGCGGATATAGGCATCCCGCAGGTTATTGCGGCGGCAGGTTTCCAGGACAACCTGGGTCATTTCCTCTCTGGTCAGCCCGGGATCGAGGTTAATGGAACGGGCGGATTCATAGAGGCGGTCTATATGGGCCTTAAGGCGAAAAACCCGCCCGTGATAGGCGCGTATCCCCTCGAAAACGCCGTCGCCATAGAGTAGCCCGTGATCGAAAACAGACAGCTTTGCCTCTTCTTCGTCCACATACTGCCCGTCAAGGTAGATAATAAGCCCCACGCTTCTTCCTCCTCTTTTTATCGGTCGGCAGCAGTTTGCGGCCGGGCGACAAATGCCGCAAAATATGTTTAAGTTTCAGTATAAATAACCGCCATTTAAGTGTCAAGGATTTTTAAAAAATTACCAGGTCGGGCTTAATCAAAATAAAAAGGCCACCCCCAGCAATTGGGGTAGCCTGAAAGATAAACAGTAAGTTTTTTATGGTGTAAAGGGCACCTGCATGCCCGTAAAGACGTAGGCCTGCAGCCAGATAAGGGCGCTTAAAAGGATGGCCAGGGCCAGGCTGTGCCAGACCACGTTGCGGAAAATTGGGCCGACGGCCGCCATGCCCTCTTCATGGTCCTCATAACAGGCAACCGTGGCTACCACGATGCTCTGGGCGTCGATCATCTTACCCATAACACCACCGGTGCTGTTGGCGGTAACTATGAGGACAGGGTTCAGGCCTAGCTGCTCGGCGGTAATGCGCTGCAGGCTGCCGAACATGGCGTTGGAGGAGGTATCGCTACCGGTCAGGAAGACGCCCAGCCAGCCGAGCATGGAAGCGAAGAAGGGATATGCGGCTCCCGTCTTGGTAAAGGCCAGGCCCAGGATGGCGTCAGTACCGGCATAACGAGTGACATAACCCAGGCCCACGACGGTAGAGATAACGGTGATGGGTACCTTCATACGTACTACTGTGCGCCGGATGGTTTCTGACCACTGGGCCGGTGTAAGGCGCAGGACAAAGAGGCCGGATATTAACGCCGCCACCATGATGCCGGTCCCGGCGGCAGACAGCCAGTTAAAGGTATAGACCGCCGCTTCTAGTTCGGGCTTATTGCCGTGGGCCACCGGCGGCGTACGGAAAACTATGCCGTGGAGATAAGGCATATTGAATTTAGGGCAAGAAATACTATTTAAAAATGCCTTCCAACCGCCCATGCCCCAGAGGAAGACCGCGCCGGCCAGCAACACCCAGGGCAACCAGGCCTGGACCAGTTCGCCGGTGGTGTACCTGGGGAGCTGCTGCTTTTTAACCGCCACGGCGCTGGTCGCCGCCGCT
This sequence comes from Moorella humiferrea, assembly GCF_039233145.1. Lineage (NCBI taxonomy): Bacteria > Bacillati > Bacillota > Clostridia > Neomoorellales > Neomoorellaceae > Neomoorella > Neomoorella humiferrea. The sequence continues at coordinate 2,407,246 of NZ_CP136419.1, forward strand.
TCGCCGGAAAGGGCGTCTTCGGTGGCAATAATGTGTTTGGGCTGCCACACCTTCAAGAAGAGGGCCGTTACCACCATGCTGACAATGCCGCTGGCGATGTCCACCAGCATGACATTGCCGGCTTGAGACATGGCGTACTGGGTCAAGGCAAAGGAAGCGCCGCAGACCAGGGTGGCCGGCCAGACCTCCCAAACGTCCTTCCATTTACCTTTATCCATAAAGACCAAAGTGGCAACCAACCAGAAAGGAACGATGATGGAGAAAAAGGGCAGCTGGCGCCCCGCCATCTTGGTGATCAGCTCGGCGGGGATGCCGCTGACGTTGGCCAGGGTGAGAATGGGCGTACCGATTGCACCCCACGCCACCGGCGCTGTGTTGGCAATCAGGCAGATTACGGCGGCGGTTATGGGACGGAAGCCCAATCCCACCATTAGGGCACCGGCCACGGCTACCGGGGTGCCGAAACCGGCCGCACCTTCCATGAAGGCGCCGAAGCTGAAGGCCACCAGCAGGGCCTGCAGACGACGGTCTGGCGAGATGCTGGCCACGCTGTTCTTAACGATCTCAAATTTCCCTGTTACCAGAGTCATCGTATAAAGAAAAATTGCCGAAAAAACGATCCAGCCTATTGGCAGCAGGCCATACATGGCGCCCATGACAAAGGCGCTGATGGCCGAAGGAACGGGCATCTTCATTACCATCACAGCAATCAGAATTCCAACTACCGCAGCGGTAATGGCCGCATAAGGAGCGAATATACCTCGCTCAATACGCCCGTACTTGTTCTTATGGGGGTGGATGGCCAGCAGGTACAGCAACACGACAATGGGCAGAGCGGCTACAACCGTGGATAAAAAGACGTTATTCAGCGGGTTATAATTCTGCAAGTATTGCAAAATAAGTCCCTCCTCTCATTTTTCAAAGCTCCCTTTTTATAAAACAATTCGTTCATACGATCTCCTCCCCTTTTATCACCTCCCGTTGTTTCTTTTCGGGACCAATGTCCTGCTGGTTAGACCACACCGTGATATTATTAATATATTCAACGAACCATGTAATTTTCCTGCTGAATCATGCAGAAAATTTTTATTTGCCTTTAAACTTGTGATTACTATAACTTTTTTCCGTACATAAACGATACATCTATGCACATGATAAAAAAGAACACGAGGTGGAAAGGAGGCTTTGTTATGGCCAGATTAAACGAGCTAGAAATCGCCCAGTTAAGTGATGAACAAATAAAAAAGCTGCAGGAGACGGAAAGGATGATCAACACCGCCGGCAACCTGGATATCTACCTCCTCGCCCTTAAAAAAAAGTAACTCGGCCAAGGTTCAACCTTGCAACCGAGCTGAAACGTTTATAACTGCCATGCGCCCCTGGGAAGGGGCTTTTTTAATGACAGCCGCTGCAGGTACTGCAGCTGCCGCCGCTGCAGCTGCTGCCGGAAGAAGTACCCGGTTCGCCTTTGCGAACATATAAAAATCCGGTAAAGCGCTGGCTGACCTGACCGCCGCACTCAGGGCAGCGGACTTTCTCTCTATCCTTAATGGCTACGAACTGGCTGAACTGGTGTCCGCACTCGTTGCATTTAAAGTCATAGGTCGGCATAGTTTCATCTCCTTCCTCGGCAAAATTATAACACCCTATAGTCCTTTTTGTCATCCTCGGCGACCTTCAGTGTACTGGACGAAGGGGTTAAATAGTCTGGCGGAAGAACCCGGCAGACGTAATAATCAAGGGCTTCCACCAGATCGATGATGGGATTATCCTTATAAGGTTCACCGGAAGGAGAATAAAGTAGCCGCACCCGAGGGCGGAGGGCGTGACCCCACGCTGTCCCGGTGACCACGCCAACGTCACCGCTGTTGAGCTGCACCAAGGTGCCGACGGGGTAGACGGCAACATTGGTCAAAAAGGCTTTGACAATCTCATAATCATGGGTAAAATTGCCGGAAGCCGCCAGCATCTCATAAGCCTCGTGGGGCGGATAGGCACGGCGGTACACCCGGTCGGCGGTTAAGGCGTCGTAAACGTCGACCACCCCGGTAATTCTGGCAAATTCATGGATTTCATTACCCTTTAGCCCCTGGGGATAGCCGCTGCCGTTGTAACGCTCATGGTGTTCCAGAGCTACCCGTGCGGAAACGAGGCTCACTTCCTTCTGCATGCGTAGTATTTCAAAACCTTGGCGGGCATGCTTACATACGAGTTCATATTCCTCCACCGTTAGCTTGCCTGGTTTGTTCAAGATATGGAGGGGCACGCAGGTCTTACCGATATCGTGGAGCAGGGCGCCAATGCCGAGCAGCAGCAGGGCTTCCCGACTGTAACGCAGGGTTAATCCTGTAACCATAGCCAAAATACACACGTTCACCGAATGGCCGAAGGTATAATCATCCAGGGCGCGAATATCGGTGAGGTTGACCATCAGTTCTTTACGATCTAAAAGATCTTCGAGGAGGCTCTCAACAATGCGCTGGATGCGGCCCGAATCGACCAGCAGCGGCACGTGGCCCCTTTCCCATTCCCGGCAGCTGTCGAAAAGCTCCCTGACTGCCTTGACGGCAGCCAGGCGCGTTTCTTCACGCACTATGTCTTCTACTTCCACATCTTCTAGAAAATCGTCGCGAATATATACCGCCGGCACGCCCAGCTCCTTTAAGCGCACTATGTAGCTGGGTTTTATTACCACGCCTTTGTTAAGCAAAACTCGCCCTTCGGCATTATAAATGGTCCGGGCCACCACCATACCCGGTTTTAAAGCGGTGACCGCTATTTTACGCACAGGCGGCACTTCCCTTCTTCAGTCGCCCCTTAATCTTGCAATAATTATAACCGCGGCTCCTTTATTTAATATCGACGCTAAATCTACCATCTTAAAAAATAAACCACCCTTTAGGGTGGCCCGCCTTTAATAAGCCTGCCGGTTGTGGGGGAAGATGCCGTAACCCGGATCCTTTTGCTGGCGGTAGAGGTAATAAATTAGGGCCGCCAGGGCACCGCCGAGGATCACGATCCCGTAGATCACTTCCTTCACCCCCTCATACACTGACCCTCAAGCCAGCCCGGCGCGGCTGACTTTCTCGTGTTCGATAAGGCTTACCGTATCCTTTAAAATGCGGATGAATCTCAGCTCCGGGTCTTCCGGGCCTTGCAGGTCGGCATGTTCTTTCTTCAATAGATTAACATAATCTATAATCTCCCGGGTAATAACCTCTCCCGGGCAGACAAGGGGAATCCCCGGAGGATAGGCCGTAATGGCCTCGGCGCTGATTTCTCCTTCGGCATACTCGAGCTCTACACTGCGTGTCTGGCTGTAAAAAGCGGCCCGCGGCAGCACGGCCATCCTGGGAATGGCCGGCAGGGGCGGACAGAACTTAACTACGTTTTTCAAGGAATGCCGGCCCGCGACATCCTCAAAGGCCGCAACTAAACGGCCGGCCGTTTCCCAATCGTCACCGATAGATACGAGGAGCAGAACGTTATAGAGATCGGAGAGCTCTACCTGGATTTTGTACTCCCGGCGCAGGATGGCTTCCATTTCATAGCCCGAAAGGCCCAATCCCTGGACGTTGACGGTAATTTTGGTGGGATCGATGGCCACGCATCCAGGTAGTGTTGCCGCTTCTTCACCCATTATATTTAGCCCCTCAATACGGGAAAGCTGCCTGCGAATCCAGCGGCTGATTTCCAGGGTGCGCGCCAGGAGCTCCCGGCCTTTAAGGGCCATCTGTTTTCTGGCCACATCCAAGGAGGCCAGTAAAATATACGAGGGGCTCGTCGTCTGGCTGAGGTTGAGAACGGCCTTCACGTGTTTAGGGTCCAACCTTTTTCCCTGCAGGAGAAGGAAAGAGCTTTGCGTCATGGAGCCCGCCAACTTATGGGCGCTCGCCGCGGCCAAATCGGCACCGGCCGCCATGGCCGACAGCGGCAGATCCGGGTGAAATGGGAGGTGGGCCCCATGGGCCTCATCAACCAGCACGGGTACGTCATACTTATGGGCCACTTCCACTATTTCTTTCAGGGGCGGTACGGTGCCATAGTAGTTGGGGCTGATGACAAATACCGCCTTTGCGTCGGGGTGCTCTTTTAAGGCCCTCTCCACCTTTTCTGGCGTAACACCCATAGATATGCCAAAATCCTCGTTAATCTCGGGTTCAATATAAACGGGATGGGCTCCGCTCAATATAAGTCCGCCCAAGGCGGAACGGTGGGCATTGCGGGGAATGATGATTTTATCCCCCGGCTGGCAGACGGCCATGATCATCGCCTGAATGCCGGAAGTAGTGCCGTTGACAAGGAAAAAGGCGTAATCCGCCCCGTAGGCGTCGGCCGCCAGCGCCTCCGCTTCCCGGATAACGTCGCGGGGGTTGCAGATATTATCCAACCCGGGAACACAGGTGAGGTCCATGGCCAGGACCCGCTCGCCGACGTATTCTTTCAATTCCGCCAGGGCCCGGCCCTGTTTATGACCTGGTACGTGAAAGGGCAGGACACCTTCATCTATATACTGTTTGATGGCCGTAAACACCGGTGTTCTGGTTTGGTCCAGCATGGCAAACGCCCCCCATCTCGCCTTGCAACAGATTTTATTACACCATAAATGACGTCGTATTGCAAGCATAATTCTCTCTATATTTTTATGGGGGCAGGCCATACCGGGTTACATGGAAATACAAAGAGCCGTCAACCGACGGCTCATAAGTTTTAAGCTTTATTTCGCCCCCAGCTCGGCGGCGATTTTCTTCCTTTCGGTCCTATCGATCTTTACAAAACGGCCCTTGAGCTTGGTCATTACTTCCGGCATTGTCGTGTATTCCATATCCTCTAAGGGCAGGCGGTGGGGCTCGAAGGGACCCAGAGAACGCAGGTAGTTGGCTATTTCGTTGGCCGTCTGCCGGGCTTTGTCAAAGGCAACATCGGCAAAGAGGTCCTGGGGACCCACCAGGCGCCCACCGGACAGCTGGAACCCCATGGCCACCACCCGCGGCGGGCCGTCAAACCGCGTCGGCGTCGCTTGATTCAAACCTACGGGCATTAAAGGTCCGATGTGGGAACCGCGCATCCAGCCGGCCACCAGATGGGGGTTGGCGAAGGGCTCCAGGGCTTCGCCCACGGCCGGCAGGCCGCTCTGGCAGCGGACGATGCATACCGGATCGTCTTTGCCTACATAGCGACCGGCCATGAGGTTCAAGCGTTGGGTGCTGGACACGGCGGCAATTTCACCCGTCGATTTAGAATAAACGGCCTTGATGCAGTAGCGCCCCGGCGCACCGATGAAAACAAGGAGGTCGTACATCTCTTCTGGCAGAGAAAACTCCACCCGCTCATTTTTGATGAGGTCGTAAACCTCGAAACGGAATCCCTGGTGCATCTTGGGATCGATGACCAGACCGATGGTGTTGAAGGGATCGGCAAACATCTTGTAGAGGGGAAAGTTCCAGGCGCCGGGCTCCGTCTTGTCGGCGGCGAATACGATTACCGGCTCGCTCTTGCGTTCCTCAAACTCCATTTCGGCGACTCCCGGCCCCATACCCTTGACGTTGCCGGAGAAGGCATCAGAAAGGAGATCCTGACCGGCACCGTAAAGCTTCAATTCCCGGGCCACTTCGGTGCACTGCAGAAAAACGTTCCAGGCCAGGTGATGAATTTCCGGGCAGTCAACGCCATATTTATGAGTCATGATGAGGTTGATGTCGTCGCCCACATGGGTAACCCGGTAATCTATAAGCAGCTTGCTGGCGGCAAGACAGCGCTCCGCTGTCTCTAACAGGCGCGGGTGCACGCTGGAGTGGCCTACATAGCCGCCAATATCAGCTTTGATGACGCTTAATGTAATCCTTTCACCCACAGTTACGAACCCCCTTACCCAGAAATAAAATATATGTGCTATACTATATGCTTTTTTATTCGATATAGAATAGCAGATTTCCTGCATCGGCTATAAAATTTTTTGCAATAAAAAAGCCTTCCCCGTGGGGAAGGCCTGATGAATGAACATTTTGTCCTCATTTAGCACACCTGGCTATTTTTATGTTTCTGCAGGCTCCGTATGATGGTAATTACCAAAAAAACCAGAGCCATCAGATACAGGGAAATAGAAATCGGTGTGGCAAATAAGCTGCTTATTTCACCCCGGCCCATTATCAGGGCCTGGCGCAAAGAGCGTTCCATTATCGGCCCCATTACCAGACCGATTAACAAGGGGGCAGGGTCGTATTCAAATTTACGCATCAAATAACCAACCAATCCGGCACCCAGCATAACCCAGACGTCAAATATATTGTTATTGTCTGCATAGGCCCCGACCATACAAAAGAGCAGGACCACCGGCATCAGGTATTTCTGCGGTATGCGAGTTATGCTCGCCCAGATACCGACCAGGGGCAAATTTAAAATTAACAGCATGATGTTGCCGATGTACATGCTGCCTATGACGCCCCAGAAGGCGTCCGGATGCTCCCGCAGGAAAAGGGGACCGGGCGTCACGCCCATTAAGAGCATGCCGCTTAAAAGGACGGCAATGGCGGGCGAAAAGGGTATCCCCAGGGATAACAACGGTACCATGGCACCGGCGCTGGCGGCGTTGTTGGCCGATTCCGGCCCGGCCACGCCCTCAATGGCGCCTTCGCCGAACTCTTCTTTATGCTTGGAAACGCCTTTTTCCAGGCTATAGGAAGCAAAGGAAGCTATGGTAGAAGCGGGACCCGGCACCAGACCAATTAAAAATCCCAGGAAACTTCCGCGTAATATAGGGGGTAAGGCCCGCCGGAGCTCTTCTTTCGTCGGGTAAAGGTCGCGCAGGCCCACTTTCATTACTTCCATTGGTTGATCGACCTGGCTGGCCAACCAGAAAATCTCGCCCACCCCGAACAGGCCGGCGGCAATGGCAATGAAACTCAGCCCAGTACCCGCGCCAGCATAGTTAAAGGTGAAACGATTGACGCCCCCCAGGGGGTCCAAACCTACTGTAGAGAGTAACAACCCGAAGGCGATCATTAAGAAGGCCTTAAGGCCGCCTTTGCCCGACAGATTTGATAAAAGGATTATACTGACAATAGTCAGTGCAAAAAATTCAGCCGGGCCGAATTTCAGAGCCACCTTGGCCAGGGGCGGCGCGAAAAGCTGGAGGAGGATAACGCCGAGGGTTCCTGCAACAAACGAACCCAGGGCGCTGACGGCAAGGGCCGCCCCGGCCCGTCCTTTCCGGGCCAATTTGTATCCTTCCAGGCAGGTTACCACGCTGGCCGGTTCGCCGGGAACGTTGACTAAAATTGAAGTTGTCGATCCGCCGTACATGGCGCCGTAGTAAATCCCGGCCAGCATAATAAGTCCGGCTGTCGGCCCCATTTTCACCGTCAGGGGTAATAACATGGCCATAGCAGCGGCCGGACCTAACCCGGGAAGTACACCGGTCAAGGTTCCGACAATAACTCCGATTAGGCAGGCAAAAAGGTTAAAAGGCGTTAGAGCCAGTTGCAAGCCTTCCAGTAAAGGCATTGTCCATCCTCCTAAATTAAAAGGCCCGTCGGAAAAGATACTTTAAGCCAAAACCCGAAAATCAAATAAGCTCCAAGTACGGCACCTGCGGCAATGAAAACAGCCTTAGACCATTCTGTCACACCCAGCAGTTTGCAGCACAAAAGGATCAAAAGAAAGCTGGTGACAAAGAAGCCCAAAGTTCCCATAAATAAGAGGGCGGCAATAACTAACACAGTTAAAAATAATACCCTGATGTTATTTTCCGCCGCGTTTTCGCTTTTTTCCTCTTCCTGTGATTTTGTTTTAAATATACTGACTATAAAAAGCCAACCGGCGAGGACGATGACGGCCACTGCAATAAGCATGGGAAAAACCGCTTCACCCGGTGCGGTCAAAGTACCAAGCTCGTACTGGCGGGAATAAAGTAAGAAAAATAACCCTATTCCCAGCAGTATTAAGCTGCTAAGAGCATCTTTTTTAGCCATGCTCCTCCTCCTTGACGGCTTATAAAACCGCCCGTGGAGTGCTGCGTACTTGGAGCACTCCACGGGACGAACTGAGCTGCTACGTAGACTGCTGCTTACTGTTTTTTCATATTAATTTGGGCCATTAGGGCTGCCAACTCCTGATCCTGCTTGGCTATAAACTGATCAAAGTCTTTGGCGTTGCGGAACTCGATATTGGCACCCATTTCGGCGGCGAATTTCTTAAACTCTTCGTTTTCAGTAACTTTCTTCATGGCAGCTTCCAATTTGCTGATTACGCCTTCCGGAGTGCCGGCCGGCACGGCGATGCCCCGCCACAGGGAGAGGGTCAAATCGATGCCCTTTTCTTTAAAAGTGGGTACATCCGGTAAGGCCTGCAGCCGCTGCTCGCTGGTGACCGCCAGGATCCTGACCTGACCGGCTTTGACCTGGGACATGATTTCCGCCGGCAGCTGGGAGCTGGCTTCAATCTGGCCGCCTAAAAGGCTGGACACGGCCAAACCCTGGCCAAAGGGCACATGGGTAAATTTAGCCCCGGTTTTGTTTTCTAAAGCCACGGCTACGAGATGGGTAAAGCTGCCGTTGCCGGAATTACCGATTCTTACTTTACCCGGATTCTTTTTGGCGTACTCGATGAACTCATTGATGTCTTTCCAGGGGGCATCGGCCCTGACGGCAATGCTCACCGGCTCGGTGGTCAGCTCGGCTACGCCGCTGAAAGCCTTGTAGTCAAAATTCATATTGCCAGCATGATAGGCGGTGTTGATGGAATTGGAGTTCCAGACGATGCTGTAGCCGTCCGGCTTCTGACTCTTGACATAGGTGTAACCCGTGGCACCGCCGGCGCCAGTACGGTTGACGACGGAAATGGGCTGGCCTAATTCCTTACCGGCTATTTCCGCCACCTTGCGCGCCAGCAAATCGGCGCCGCTGCCCGCGCCAAAAAGAACTGTCATTTCGATGGGTTTATTTGGATAGTCGACTGCCGCCTTGTTCTCGCCTTGCCCACTACTTTTTGCGCCTTCCTGGGTCTGCTTGGTGCCGCCGCAGGCGGTAAGGGTGAGGCTGAGCACCAGCATCGTGACCAGCAATGCAGCTAAGCCTTTTGACCTCCACCTTTTCATGATAACCCTCCTTAAAATAATGTTTTTATTAATGCAGCGGTACACCCGCCGGCATTCCGGCTACAATAAGCCCTAACGCAATGGCTATTGCGCTAACGAGGGTTAATATCACGCCGATTTTGAAAAGATCTTTAAAGCTGAAGTACCCGTAAGCATAGGGCAGGACAAAGGAAGGGCTCTCGGTTACCAGAATAAAATGGGTCGAGGAAGCGAACCCTGCGGCCATGGCCAAGGCAAGCACCGGCAGGCCGTTTTGCTGGGCATAGGCAATGATAAAGGGTACATTAACCGATGCCGCCGCCGTAAAGCTGGAAAAACCCAAAGAATCTACGGCCACTAATAGGGTTACAGCAAAGGGCTGTAAGGCCAGTGGTAGTTTGGCCATGGGTTTTAAAGCATGTTCGGCCACCCACTGGGCCAGTCCGCTCTGGCTGGCAGCCAGGCCCAGGGCAAAACCGCCCACCACCAGCATCAAAGCGCCCCATTCCAAATGCTTCTCAACGTCGCTCCATTTTTTAAACACACCGATGCCCGGCATTGCCAGGAGCCCTAGTATAAGCAGGGAAACCAGAGCTATCGGTAATTTATTCCATGTTCCGGTAAGCCAAAGGACTACCGCTATCAGGAAAACCGCCAGGGTGGTGATTTCTTCCGTAGACCAGGGGCCCATATCTTTGAGTTCTTTTTTAATAACTTCTTTTCCATAGGGCAACTCTTTAATCTCAGGTGGAAACAGCTTAAGAATCAGCCACCAGGAAATCAGGCTAACTACTGCAAAAATTGGGGTAGCTATGGCCGTCCAGTCTAAAAACGTTACCCCTATTTTGGCTTTGTTAAGAAAACTCATGGTAATCACGTTGGAAGCGACTCCCGAAGGTGTGCAGATGCCCCCCAGGGTCGATCCGAACATGATGGCCATCATCAACCCCCGGCCAAGGTTGCTCTCCCCCGGTTTGGCATCTACCGACTGGAGCAGTCCAATTACAATGGGCAACATCATAGCCACCACGGCGACGTCGGTAACAAACATCGATATAACAAATGAAACTAGGAAGTAAATCCCTATTACCCTGCTTACTTTGGTGCCGGAAAGGGCAAGGAGCAAATAAGTGATCCTTTTCCCTAACCCCGATTTGGTAAAGGCCACCGACAGGGCCAATACACCGATCAAAAAGGGTACAAAACTGTCGCCAAAACTCTGGCCGATAGATTTGTCCAAACTGAGGATACCGGTTACATGCAGCATTACCGGTACCATTAATGCCGTTACCGGAATGGGTAACGTCTCTGTTAGCCACCAAAAAACGGTGGTGATCATGACCCCCAAGGTACGTATGGCCTCAGGCTTCATTCCCGCCGGAGCAGGTAAAAAATGAAAGAAAACAAGAACCACTATTCCTGCGATAAAATAAGCAAGGTTGATACCAAGACTTTTTTCAGCAACTTTGGTCTGAATTTTATTTGCATGTTGTGCTACAGCCATAAACACACCGCTCCATTAATAGTAATTTATTGCAGCCACACGGGATAATGGAGAGGGGAGGAGAGGAGCCACTTCTCTCCCCCCTTATCTCCTACCAGTTAACAGGCAGCCAGAAGCATTCCTGATAAATTTAAGGATTGATAACTACCTTCATGGCCCCGTCTTTACGGTTGACGAAGTAATCCAACCCCTTGTGGAACTCCTCTAACGGGAAGGCGTGGGTCATGATGGGCTTGGCGTCGATTTTGCCCTGGGCCATCAGGGACAGGGCGCGCTTGCAGTTCTGGTTGCCTTCACCGCGTACCGTCAACAGGCTGATCTGGTTCATGACGACGTAGTCAAGATTGGCCGTGACAGGCTCTTTATAGAAGGACACCAGGACCATGACGCCGCCTTTTTTAGTCGACTTGATGCCGTATTCAAAGGCCTGGGAATTGCCGCCGCACTCGAATACCCTTTCGGCCCCTTTGCCGTCGGTAAGGGCCATGACTTCGGCAACGGGATCGGCAACCTCGCGGATGTTGATGGTATGGGTTGCGCCGAGCTTGCGACCCTTGGCTAAACGGTCTTCACGGGTACCCATAAGGATGATCTTTTCCGCCCCTAAGGCACGGGCCCCTTGGACCACAGACAAACCGATGGGACCGGGACCGATAACCAGAACCGTATCGCCGGCGATGTAGCCGCCACTCTTATCGATGGCGTACAGAGCGCAGCCGGCTGTCGTCACATAGGTGGCCTCGTTGAAAGAAATGTTATCGGGAATTTTATAAACAGAATTTACGTGTTGGACGGCGTACTCGGCGAAACCGCCGTCGACCGTCATGCCGGCGGCCCGGTGCCCTTTGTCCAGGCGTCCGTAATTCAAGCAGGCGGTATACTTGCCGTCGATGCAGTTTTCGCAACGGCCGCAGCCTTTATGGGCCTCAATGGCCACCCGATCGCCCACTTTGAACTCGTCTACCGTGTCACCAACGGCCACTACCGTACCGGCCCATTCATGACCAAAGGTAAACTCGCCGTAGGGCGGCATCTTGGGCATACCTTTGGTTATAATTTTCACATCGGTACCGCAGATGCCGCAGGCCGCCACCCTCACCAGCACCTCGCCCGGTCCGGGTTTGGGGACTGGCTTTTCAACCAAACGCACATCGTTAGGTCCGAATAGAACCAGGGCCTTCATTTTTTCCGGGATTTTATAGTCCATTTTAACGTATAACCTCCTCCGAATGATTATGCCGTAAATTGTATCTGCTACTTGGGGATATGTCCCTCCGCCGCTCAAGAGTTACGCGCCTGCCAGCCAGACTTCCATTAATTGATGCATCACGGCTGCCGCGCTGGAAGAAAAGACCGGGTCGTTGATATTGGCGTCCAGTTTCATTATCTTCACCCTGGGTTCCAGGTTGGCCTCCAGGGCCGCAACCAGGGCGGCGTCGGCCGCCGGGTCGTGGAGGGGCCCGCCGGCGCGGCCGTTTTCCGACCAGCCCTTGAGGGGTACCATGACGGCCACCGGTCCCCGGGCCGCGTTCAACCTGGCGGCCAGCTCTTCGCCCACCCGGGTCAACTCTTCTTTGGTAGCCCGGACGTTAGTGTTGTAGGGGTTATGGTAGTGGGTCGGCCGTCCCCGGTAGGCCGGAGGGATGCTCTCCGCCGGGCCAAAACAGAAGTAATCCAGCCCCCCAAGGGAGATCACCATGGGAATGCCCTTTTCACCTGCCGCCTTCAGGCGCGGCCGCATGGGCGTATAGATGTCGCCCGCTTCAGGGAAAACCTCGGCCAGCAGTTCATGGGTAGTTAAATCTAATACTCCTTGGATCAACCCGGCTTCGATCAACTCTTCCATGGCCGAACCGCACGCGCCAGACGCATGGAAGGCAATGACTTCGTAGCCCAAATCCACCAGATTTTCCCGGGCGGCGACGACCGCCGCATTGGTATTGCCGAAGGCGGTAGTGGCAATAACCGTCTGTTTACCGGGCCTTAAGGGTTCTCCGTGGGACGCCATGCCCATGACCGCTCCCGCGGCGTTGCTCAAAATGGTCCGGCTGACAGTGTTGGGGCCGCCCAGCAGATCGGCCACCGAGAACATCATGATGATGTCCTTGTACTCGATATAGGGACGGATGTTGCCGGATGCGACCGTCGAGACGATCACCTTGGGCAGCCCGATGGGCAGGGCTCGCATGGCGATGGCCGCAATGGCCGTGCCCTGGTTGCCGCCGATGCCCAGAACGCCCGCCAGTTCGCCCTGCTTGTAAAGATCGAGCAGCACCCGCGCCGCTCCCATTCCCATGGTCTGCATCATGGCATCGCGGCGCAATGAGGGAAGTTCCTTATATTCCACTCCGCCCAATCGGCAAATCTCTTCCCTGGGGTAGGTGGCTTTAAAGCTGTGAGGAAGATAGGTGCTGACGTCCAGCACCGGCGCCTCCCATCCCCGGGAAGCGATGAATTCCTGTAAAAATCGGGTTTCTGCTTCTTTTGTATCGACGGTAGCAACTATGGCAATTGCCTTGTGCGGCACGCTATTCTCCTCCAGGACGTTTTAAGCCAGGGCCCAGGCTTCTTTAATGACCCTCTTGGCATTGGCCAGTATCAATTCTGAGGTTTCACCGGGAAGCAACGGGCGCACTTCGGCGCTTAAAACCGGTCGCTTCTCCGGACCGATGAGGCCCATATTGGCCAGCAGGCGGAAATAGGCGCTGACATCCTTGGTGTCTATTTCCCCGTCTTCCACACCGAAGCGCGGCTGCAGATCGCCGTACAGGGGATGTCGCCGGTCCTTCATGACGCAGTTGCCGATGTGGAAGGCCATTACATAATCTTTTACCAGGGGCAGGGCTTCCTCGGGCTTTTCCCGAAGCAGGGGGAAGTGGGACAGATCCGCCAGGAGCCCAAATTTAGGATAGCTGGGCCGGAGTTCTTTAGCAATATCAAATGCATCCCTGAAATGGCCGATTAAGGATTCTTTGTCAATATCCCGGTCAAAAATCTTTAAGGTGATGGCCGGGTCACCCATCTCTTTGGCATACTCGCAGATCTGTGCCAGGGAGTCTACTAGCAGCTTCTTGGCTTCCTCGCGCTTTTCCGGGCCGGGATCCTTACCAGCGGGGATGCGTACAGCGGAAGCACCTAAATCGGAGGCTTCCTTCAGACAGTTAAAGACCTGCTTGATGGCCCTTTTCCTTTCGCCAGGATCGAAAGAGTTCAGGTTTAATTTCTGGGAAAAAATGGCCGGCTGACAGGCATAACATACTTCCATATGGGCAATTTTTAACAAATGGGCCGCTTCGGTACGCTGTTTAATGTCCTTGATCCAGCCGACTTCCACCGCGGTAAAGAAGTCGTCTTCGGCGATGCGGCGTAGTGTCTCAACAACCGGGCCGGTACCGTTGACTACTTCGGGAAAAGCTTTAAAATGCACAATCCCGACCTTCATGAACTCGTAAATGGAAGCCCGCATTTTTTAACCTCCCCTTAAATTTACGCCACTTTCACCATTCGCCAAAAGTGTAGATGAATTCTGGCTAACCCCAGCAAAAAAATTTAACCTAACTGGGATAACAAAAAGGCAACTTTGGCATTATCTTCTAACACATCAGCCAGATAAAAAGCGTGATGGATGTCCTTGCCGACAGTAACAAATCCGTGGCGCTTAAGGACGGCGGCTTTGAGATCGTTATCCTTAAAGGCGTTAATGACCATCTCCGCCAGCTCTATTGAACCAGGTTCAGCATATTCGACAATCCCTACCCGGTTCAGGCCCATTTCGGCGGCCGCTGTAACCACCGGCAGCTCTCCCCTCGCCGTAACATATGCCGTTGCATACGCCGAATGGCCGTGGACTACGGCCTGAACGTCGGGACGGACTTTCATAATTCCCAGATGAAAGCGTATTTCCTTTGAGGGTTTGCCCTCACCCGCCAGAATATTGCCTTCAAGATCAACAAGAACAAAATCTTCGGGACCTACATCGCCCAAGGATTTGCCGCTGGTTTTAATAAGGACTTGGTCCGGATGCCCCGGAACGCGGGCGCTGGTGTTGCCACTGGTAGCCGACGTAAGTCCGCGGGCAAAAATCTGCCTGCCGACCTGTACCATTTCCTCCCGCAGCCGGGCCACTGCATCTAAATCAATCATTTTATTTTCCTCCCAACCTTGCCCACAGGTACAAGCCGGCCTTTCAGCCCGGCTTGTACCTTGAGCCAAGGGTTTACGCAAGTACTATGCCCTCTCGGGGAAATCGCGATTTTCCACCTTGAAGGGGAATTTCTTAACTTCCTCGATAAACGCGGCCAGGTGTTCAGCTTCCTTCTCGAAGAGTTTCAAGCCTTTCTCGGGAGTACCCCGGAAGGGGTTGCCGATGGTGGCGTGGTCGGAGTATTCATGGTGTTCCATGGGGACGATGATGTTTTCGGAACCGCGGAACTTAACGGTTGCCGTACCGTCGATCTTGGAGAACTCAGGTCCCATCCACCGCGGGGCATGGGCGCGGTCGTTTACCGCCCGGCTCATGTCTACCAGCTCGATGTTGTAGGCCATTACCTGAGCCGTCTCCATCTCACCGGCGTGCCAGCCCGGGGTTTCCTCGGGAGGCCCTTCGAGAATGCCTTTAACTACTTCGCATTCCCTCTCGGTGGGCGTCTTGTACCAGGCTACAAAAGCCCCGGTGTGGTAACGGAGTTTGCGCAGGAGCTCATCGATGGGTTTGGTATTAGAACCATGGTGGGATACAAAGACGATCTTGTTGGCGCCGTGGAAAATCAAGCTGCGAGCGATATCATGGAGCACGCGACGGAAAGTTTCGGCGGCAAGGGTGATGGTGCCGCAACCTTCCCCGACTTCACCCATGTGATGGGGAGAGTAACCGAAGGGTAACAGCGGAGTATGAGGAACATTGGCCAGCTTGGCCGCCCGCTCGGTAACGGAAATGGTGGTAAAGCTGTCCGTTCCCAGGGGTACGTGGGCGCCGTGCTTTTCACAGCTGCCTACCGGTACGAGAACGGTGTCGGTTTCCTTAAACCATTCCTGGGCGTCAACAAAGGAGCATTCCAAGAGGTTGTGTCGTTTGGCCATTTTAGCAAACCTCCTGCCAGTATTTATTTTAATAAAGATGATTCTCTGACCTCGAGGTGGGTCGCCAGAACGGTAACCGGCGGCACCTTCCGGCCGGCAAGGAGCTCGGCCAGTACCCGCATGGCGGTCACCCCCAGATCATAGACTGGAACTGCCACTGTAGACAAAGCCGGCGTTATAAAGGAGGCGAGGGGAATGTTATCAAAACCTACCACAGCGACGTCTTCCGGTACTTTTAGGCCTTTTTCCTGCAAGGCTTTAATTGCGCCGATAGCCATAAGATCATTATGCGCAAAAATTGCCGTTATCTTTTCCGGCCCCTGCAAAGGTAGCTTCCCTACGGCCTGATAACCGCTGTTAAATTCAAAATCCCCTTCGACAATCCAAGCGGATTCGATAGCTATTCCTTCGGCCTCCATAGCGCGACGGTAACCTTCCAGGCGGTCCCTGGCCGTTGTTGAAACGGCGGGTCCGGTTATCGTAGCAATCCGCCGGTGACCTAGCTTTATTAAATGTTCAACCGCTTCCTGGGCGGACTGCACGTTGTCTACCTGTACCGCCGGCAGATCGGCTTTATGACGGCCAATGACCACCGTGGCTATCTGGCCATGATCGAAAAAGTGCTCCCGGCTGGCGTCTTCAACGGCGCCGCCGCCGGTAAAAATAACGCCGTCGACCCTCTTTTCCCTAAGGACGCGCAGATACGCCTTCGTCCGTTCCCGGGAACGGTCGGTATTGCATAGGATAACCGTATAGCCCTTTTCATGGGCTACGTCCTCCACTCCCCGGACGATCCCAGGATAGTAAGGGTTGGCAATGTCCGGGAGGATTAAACCGATGGTCTTGGTTTCATGCAGCTGCAGGCTACGGGCCATGGCGTTGGGGTAAAAGCCAAGTTCTTTGATGGCTGCCAGAACGCGCTCCCTTGTCTCGGGGCTGATAGGATGCCGGCTGTTGTTAAGGACGCGGGACACAGTTGTCACGGAAACACCGGCGTGTTTTGCTACGTCTTTTATCGTCACCATCGGCCTTTACCCCCTTTCGGAAAACGTTTTCCTCGTCTTTAAATTTATCATGGTTTAGCCCCCTATGTCAACAAGAAATATCAAAACGTGAACTTTTTCTTTTGGCAATCGTTTTCCGTATGTTTTTTAAAACATGGTAAACGTTTCCCTTTTTACAAATACCCAGGTTAATCGACAAATCTTCACATACCGCGCCGTTTTTTGCCCAAAAAAATCGCCCCGCGCTCTTCTTACAACGCGGGGAGATTGCCCTCCTAGCGCAACTGCCTGGCCACAAAACTGAGGTGCTTACCCATTGCCCGGCGGGCCGATTCCGCGGCTCCGGAAACGATGGCCTGTACAATCTCCCGGTGCTGCTCAAAAAGAAGACGGGCGTTCTCCGGATCCGAGTAAAGGCGATTACGCTTGTTGGCCAGAGTCTGGGTAATGGTGTCGGCAATGGTGTACATTAGGCGGGAAAGTATAGGATTATGGGACATACCGGCAATAGTCAGGTGGAATTTGACATCCGTATCCTCCTGAAGGTAACCCCTGACCAGTTCGCTGTTCATCTGCTGAACTATTTCCACCAGTTTTTCTTTTTCTTCGGTCGTGGCCCGCTGGGCCGCCAGGTACGCCAATTCCCTTTCTAAGATTTTCCTGGCTTCAAGCAAATAAATCGTTTGCTGTTCCTCCAGCAGCATGGCCATAACCAGGGGTTGTACTATATCGCAATTCTGCACTTTACGGACGAAGGTCCCTTCCCCGGGTTTTACCTCTAAAACGCCCATGGTAGTCAGGGCACGGATGGCCTCCCGGACGGAGGCCCGGCTGACCCCCAGCTTCTCCGACAGCTCCCGTTCCGAGTAAAAACGGTCCCCGGGCATGAGCTTGCCTTCGCTCAGGGACTTTTTGACCTGCTCGACTATTTCTTCATAAATTTTTTTCGTTTTGATTGGCTGCAGTTCCATCGTCCCTACCTCGTATGTTTTTTTAGATTATTATCGCATTATTTTAGGGCGATGGCAACTGGCTGTATATGGAACCTTAAAATTAAATTGTAATCTTAACCGAGCTTTACATAAAAACTGATCTCCTCATTAAATAAAGAATAAAGCGGTTGATAATCAATAATGAACACACCTGGATTAACCTGTTCGGTGTATCCGGGTAAGGAAAATAAAAAGCCAAGGAAGCAGCTAAAGAAAATTGCTTCCTTGGCAGAAGAATTTCGACCCCAGGGGGGAAAGGGCCGTCTTACCATTTTAAGCCATAGCTTCCAGCAGCAGCCGCCCCACTTCCGAGGGCCTCTGGGCAATTTTTACGCCTGCTGAACTTAAGGCACTTTCTTTGCTCTGGACCGAACCGCGGCCCAGGGTCATAATGGCGCCGGCATGGCCCATCTTTTTTCCGGGCGGTGCCGAGCGTCCGGCGATAAAGGCCACTGCTGGTTTGGTAAAACCGCCCGCCTTCATGAATTCGGCTGCATCTTCTTCCATGCTCCCGCCTACCTCGCCTATAATCACTATGCCCTTGGTATGTTCATCTTTCTGGAAAAGGTCAAGGACTTCGGTAAGGGTGGTACCGGGAACTGGATCACCGCCAAGACCTATACACGTGCTAATACCCAGGCCGGCGGCCACAATATGCGAGCATACCTCGTTAATCAAGCTGCCGCTACGGGCGACCACACCGATATTGCCGGGTTGGTAAACATAAGACAGCCATACGGGTATAAAACCTAGCATGGCTTCCCCAATGGTAGCCATACCAGGATTGTTGGGGCCGATGACATAAGCCCCCGTCTCCTTGGCATAGGTCCTTACTTCCATGGCGTCCTGGACCGGCAGGCCGTCTACCAATAAAACCACCAGCTTCAGACCGGCCTCTAAGGCCTCAAAGGTGGCATCTTTAGCAAAGGGCGGCGGTACGAAAATTACCGACGCTTCCGCGCCATGTTTATCCACTACTTCGCGTACCGTATTATAGACCGGCACGCCGTGTACCACGGCGCCGCCTTTTCCCGGGGTAACGCCGCCTACAATGTTAGTACCGGCTGCCAGCATCCGTTCCGTCCAAAAAGTGCCTTCATTACCTGTTATGCCCTGCACTACAACCCGTGTTTCCTTCGACAAGAGGATTCCCATCTCTTTAACCTCCTGCTAATTTTACGGCTGCCCGGACCGCCTCTTCCACATTGGTATAGGGTTCGAGGCCCACTTCTTTACGTAAAATCTCCCGGGCTTCTTCTTCCCCTGTTCCGCGTATCGAAGCTATGATCGGTTGAGGGGGTTTTAGTTCTTTAATAGCCTGGGCCAGACCCTGGCTGATTACATCGGCCCGGGCCACCAACCCGAAGGTGTTGATCAGAATTACCTTGACATCGGGGTCTTCTAACACGAGCTGCATGGCATAATAGGAATTTTTATAGGTGGCGCCGCCGAATTCCAGGAAGTTGGCCGGCTTGCCGCCATAATAGTTAATCAAATCCAGAACGGTCATTGTCAGGCCGGCACCGGTACAAAGAACGCCGATATTGCCGTCCAGCTTTACGTAACCCAGACCGTACTGGGCCGCGCGATATTCCCGCTCGTTATCATATCGCTCCGGCCCTTTAACAATATCCTTCTGGCGGAAAAGGGCGCCATCATAGATATTTACCTTGGCATCGGCCGCCACCATCTTACCGTCGCCCGTAACGACCAAAGGATTGATCTCTGCAAGTTCCGCGTCAAAGGACCGGAATACGCGGTAAAGTTTAAGGAGAATATCGGTAAAATTGTTGGCATCCTTGCCTTCCAAACCAAGCCGGTAAGCTATCCGGCGGGCCTGGAAGGGCATTAGGCCGCGGAAAATGGGAACTGTTTCCCGCACAATTTTCTCCGGCGTTTCCCGGGCCACTTCTTCAATATCCATACCCCCGGCCGCACTGGCCATAATCAAGGGCGAAGCCTTAACCGGGTCGATGGTAATGGCAAGATAGAGTTCCCGGGCAATGGCCAGCTTTTCCTCAACTAAAAGTTTGCTTACCGTCTCGGCTTTGAGCTGGCTGCCCAGAATGGCCGCTGCGGCCTCCCTGGCCGCTTCGGGGGTGGCGGCAAACTTGATGCCGCCGGCCTTGCCCCGCCCTCCCTGTAAAATTTGAGATTTAATTACTACTTCCGACCCCAGCTGTGCGGCGGCCTCTGCCGCCGCCTCAGCTGAAGTTATCATCATTCCCCGGGGAACAGGGATCCCCATTTTCTTAAAGAGCTCTTTGCCTTCGTATTCATACAATTTCATCTTGGCATTACTCCTTTGACATGAGGGCATAACCTAACTCAAAGGCCTTTTTGTTCTCCTCATGGAAGCGGGGTATTCTTTCCAGCATGGCCTTCAAGATATTCTCTTTATCAACCAGCCCCGTCATCATCCTGGCCATGGCACCTAAAACGACGGCATTGGCATAGAGTTCCCGCCCCAGCTCCTTTACGGCGGTATCCCGGGCCGCCAGGGGTATTTGTTTGATCGGCAGAGAAGCATCCGGCTCAACGTAAGCCGGGTCGTATATTACCGTACCTTCTTTGACCAGGGAAATAAAGCGATTATAGGCCGCCTTGGAAAGAGCGACAAAATAATCCGGGTTCTCCACCACCGGGCTATCGATAATGTCCGAGGCCATAACCACCTGGGTTCGGACATAGCCGCCCCGGGTTTCCGTCCCGTGGCTGACAAGCATGGTTGTATTTAAACCCTGGTATACGGCCGCCGTGCTGAGGGTCTGGCCAATGCGGACCACTCCCTGACCGCCGAAACCGCTCACAAGCACTTCCGTCCGTTTGGCCATCAGCTATACCTCCTTTGGATCTCTGCGACCCATGTCCTCATATAATTGGAAAACTCGGGACGGCTATTGCTGGCATCATAGTAAATTCCAGTTCGGAAGGCAAAGTCCTCAGGACCCTTTTCGTGTAAGCTACAGGTATGCTCTTCAAACCATTTATAAATCTCTACCGGTTTCCGCGTTCCCAGTGCCCGTTCCGCAAAATTCGTAACGCAAGGATACGGCATATGCACCAGGGAAAAACCGTTGTTCATGATGGCCTTTTTGATGGCCTCCACCGCTTCCTGGCCCTGGAGGCTGGTATAGCGGGCCAGAAATGTAGCGCCGGCCTCGCGTAAAATATTGAGCACGTCCCGGCCTTCCTGGGTCCAGTTGGGCTCGCGATTACCATAGGGGCTGCTGTCGGTACGGTATCCCTGGGGCGTCGTCCATCCGTATTGGCCGCCTGTAGACTGGTAACCCAGGTTGTCCAGAACTATAACGGTCATGCCGACATTACGCCGGGCGCAGTTTAGCAAGTGAAGGAACCCAATGCCAAAAGCGTCACCGTCACCGACGGTCATGATAATTTTTTTGTCCGGCGGCAGGGCCATTCTGAGCCCTGTGGCAATAGCGTAGGCCCTACCGTGGGTACCGGCAAAATTGTCACCCTTCCAGGTGTTAAAGGTCTGCCGACCGGCGCAGCCGATGCCGGTTCCCCAAATTACATCGCCAATGTCTAAGCCCAGCTCATCAATGGCCTTGACGACTTTTTTATGAGCCTGACCCAGGCCGCAACCACTACAGGCAGTGCTGGGTATTTTTCGGGGTCGCAGATATTTAGTGGCCAAATAATCCATTTTACCACGCCTCCCATTCCCATTTGCGCGCTTTAATTTCTTTACCTGCTAGCAACGCCTGCATCATTTCTTCCAGTTCGGCCACCGTCGGCAACTCGCCACATTTACCAAAGAAATGGACTTCGCTGCCTTTGGGCATGGCCCGCTGCACTTCCCGCACCAGCTGGCCGTCATAATTTAATTCCACACTTAAATACTTGGCCTGCACCTTAAAAATCTCGTCCGGGAAGGGCCACAAGGAGATAAGCCTCAAAGCTCCGACCTTCATTCCTTTCTCCCGGGCCTGTTTGACGGCGCTGATAACCACCCGCGAGGGACTACCATAAGCCACCAAGATTAGTTCGGGGTTATCGTCGACAAAATAAGATTCATAGCGGGTAATTAGGTCTTTATGGTTTCTTACTTTATAAATTAAGCGATAGGCATGCTTATGTTGGAAATCTACTTCTTCGGTATCGTAACCTTCCGGCGTCGGTGTCCAGTCGGAACAGGCCGCTCCCGTGTTGTGGCCAAGAACCACCGGAGGAATGTCAATTTCATCGGTAGCGGGATAAAATTCCGGTCCTTTATTAATACGGCGTGGAACAACTTTCAAACCCATAGCTTCAACTTCTTCCGGCGTCTCCGGGATGCTCAAACTCTCCCAGCCGTCGGTAACCAGCTGATCGGCAAGGATAATAACCGGCATACGGAAACGTTCGGCCAGATAGAAGGCCTCGACGGTTATAGAAAAGGCCTCCTGGACGCTATTGGGGGCCAGGACAATTGTCTCATAATTGCCGCCCTGGGTAGGATAACGGCTCATGTAAAATTCGCCCTGTCCCGGAGCTCCGGTGATCCCGCTCACAGGACCGACCCGCTGGGCATTGACTACTACCAGCGGAATTTCGCTGCCCAGGGCCCAGCCCATGGGATCGGCATAGAGGATAAAACCCGGCCCAGAGGTGGCTGTCATGGTCTTTAAACCACCCAATGAACCGCCGATACAGATATGCAGGGCCGTCATTTCGTCTTCGGCCTGGACGTAATACCCGCCCACCTGGGGTAAGCGCCGGGACATATTTTCCGCGATTTCCGTAGCCGGGGTGATGGGGTAACCGGCGAAAAGCCTGCACCCGGCTATAATAGCTCCTTCCGTGATAGCGGCATTGCCAGTATCTAACGTTCGTCTCATGTCATTCCTTCCCCCTATACGTTTTTCTCTATGCTAATGGAAAAGTCAGGGCAAACAAAGAAGCATTTCAGGCAGCCGATGCATTTCTCGGGGTGTACTGCGACCATGGGCTTATAACCGCGGTCGTTAAAGTAATTAGCCGGTGCAAAGACACCCAATGTACAGACGTGGGCGCAATAGCCGCATTCTTTACAACCGTTACCATCCACTTCAACGTAAAATTCACGCAGATCGCAGGCCAGGCATCTTTTGGCTTCTTTTTGCGCCGCCACGGTATCAAAACCCAGTTCTACACCGGCAAAGCTGTGCAACCTATCCCCCAAGGGAATAACAGGTACATATGTCCGCGCGGTAGGAGTTAGAATTACTTCCGGTTCGTTTGCGGCAGACTTTTCTAATTCATATCCGTTGATCTTGCCTTCGCCGCCGAGGAATTTATCGATGCTAACGGCCGCCCTTTTGCCCTGGGCGATAGCTTCGATAATCGAGGCAGGACCGCTTACTACATCGCCCGCGGCAAATACACCTTCTTTATTTGTTGCCAGGGTTTCTGCACATGCCTTTAACTGACCGCCCTCGGCAACTTCCAATCCCCAAGTTGCCGGCACTTCCGGAGCCTGACCGATGGCCACAATAACCGTATCGAATATGTTGCTGAATTCACTCCCGGCAACCGGAACAGGTTTTGGCCTGCCGCTGGCGTCCTTACCCTTAAGCTCCATCCTCTGGCAGGTAAGGTTTAGACTTCCGCCCACCTGGTCTATGCTAACCGGAGCGGCCAGGAACTCAATCCGCACACCTTCTTCTAAAGCACCGTTGATTTCTTCCTCACTGGCCGGCATTTCCGCCCGCGTACGCCGGTAGAATATGGTTACTTCCTTGGCCCCCAAGCGCCGGGCGGTTCTGGCGGCGTCGATGGCCGTATTACCACCACCAATAACGGCAACCTTTTTCCCAATGGAAACCGCTTGACCGCCGTTGACTTCCTCCAGGAAGGCCAGGCCGTCCTTAACACCAGGCAAATCCTCACCGGAGATGCCCAGTTTACTGGTCTTCCAGCTGCCGCAGGCTACCAGGACGGCATCATAATCTTTTTTAAGCTCGTCCAGGGAAGTAACCGGGCTGTTAACCCTGATCTCCACGCCCGCTTCCTTGATAGCCGCAATTTCCTTATCTAAAATTTCCCGCGGCAGGCGGTAAGCCGGAATGCCATAACGCATCATACCGCCCGCTTCAGGCTTGGCCTCAAAGACCGTAACCTGATGGCCGCAACGGGCCAGATAATAGGCTGCCGTCAACCCGCTGGGACCGGCGCCGATGACGGCCACTTTTTTGCCTGTTGCCGCCTTGGCGTTTGCCCCTTCCTTGCAGCCGGCTTCAACAGCTCCTTGTTCAGCAGCAAAGCGCTTGAGCAACCTTATGGCTACCGGAGCATCCAATTGGTTGCGAGCGCACTTGCTTTCGCAAGGATGCACGCAGGCATAACCGCAGATAGCTGGAAACGGTATACTTTCTTTAATGACTTCCAGCGCCTTTTGAAGTTCTCCCTGCCGGATATATCTGACATAGCGCGGTACATCTACGCCCGCCGGGCAGGCCTCCTTACACGGGGCTAGCTTACAATTTAAATCTCCCATGAGTCTCTTGCCAACTCCTTTCTATCGTTTAAGCCTTTGTCATTTTTTAGGGAAACGAAATGATTATTTTAATAAAACCTGTCTTCACCTCCCGTCTTCATTCTAAACATTAGTTTAAAGCTTTGTAAATGAAATTGTATTTATAATGATATTAATGGGTTTTATTCTTTTATAGTTTATAAATCCCAGTCAGGCTACCAATAACAGCCACTGTTAACATAACACATATAGCCGCTGCAATGGTCATAATTACACCTACTTTAGCAAACTCTTTTATGGTAAAGTAACCGGCACTATATGGAATAACATTGGTAGGCGTTTCTGTTACCAAAATAAACGCCAAGGACATTGTAAAGGCGGCTGGAGCGACAAGTGTCCAAGGATTGCCCCCCAGATCTTTAGTTAAAGTTATAACTAGTGGAATTATAATTACACCAGTCACACTATTACTCGAAAAAGCGATATGGAGAATGGCTACTATCAAAGAGATTGCTCCGATTCTCAAAATGGGATTAATTTGCGAGGCCGGACCTAAAAGAATCCAAGCTAACCAACGTGCTGCACCTGTATCATAAATGGCCATTCCCAAAGAAACGCCACCTACAATTAAAATAATGCTGTCCCACGAAATATCTTTTTCAGCCTCTTTCCAATTCATCACACCAACGCCTGGTAAAAACAGCAGTATTCCGGCCAAAATAGCTATATATTCATCTCCATAAGGAAAGCCGCCTAAAAACTTATACGGCTGAATAAAAGGACGGGTTATCCACAGTAAAACAGCTATTCCAAAAATAACTAAAGTCTTTTTTTCAGTTATGGTGAGGGGACCTAATTTGTTAAGTTCTTCTTTAATATGTTGAACGCCGTAGGGTAGTTCTTTAATTTCTGGAGGATAAATTTTTATGAGAATAACCCAACCAACTATAGCTAATAAGAGGGCAGTAGGTACACCTATTGTCATCCAGCCGGGGAAGGTGAGCACATACCCCGTCATCTCCCTCAACATAGTCATAGCCACTACATTCGGACCGCAACCTACCGGTGTCCCAATACCGCCAAAAAGGGCTCCCCAGGCACACCCCATAAGAAGGGCCCGACCGAAATTGCTTTGCAAGGGTTTTGCATCAATTTCTTGTAATAAAGCTACGGCTAGGGGGGTAAGCATGGCCGCCACGGCGACGTCGGTAACCCACATGGAAATAATAGTTCCAACCAAAATAAAACCTAACACTACTCGTTCTGTTTTAGTCCCTATCTTTGTTAAAAGAATTAAAGTTAGTCTCCTTCCCAAGCCGGAATTTACAAAAGCCGCACCCAGCGCTAAAACACCCAAGAAGAAGACAAAAAGAGTATCGCCGAAACTTGTTTGAATTGCTTTTTTAAAGTCATAGATTCCATATACAGGTAAAAGCAAGTTGGCAATTAAGACAGTTACCGCGAAGGGAATGGCTTCTGTCATCCATAGAATAATGCAAAATATTAAAATTCCAATAGCAGTCTTACCAGCCATTGTAAGCGGAATTTCCTGACCGTTGCGCACAAGGGGTTGGGGAGAAGGTATAAAATGTATAAATAACATCGCTAATATGGCAATAATAAATATAATAATTTTTGTATATTGATTATTAACCGCTTGTTTATTAATCATTGTTTGTCTTCCAATAGAAGTCATTACTTTTCCCTCCTTAACTCACTAAATTTCTCTTTATAATCACTTATTATAATCACTTACACGTCTTTTGGCATAAATGGTTTATCCCCTCCCCTTCACAATGTTCCTTGAGGTAACATTCCCTTTCCGATGTTATTTTAATATACCTCATTTTGAATTTTACCGTTTACTCTTTCTTCAAGCAAATCAATAAAAGTTATTAACCTATAAATATCCTTTATAAGCTAATAGCCGCATTCCTCTCCTACTAAAAATATATAAAACTCCGGGTTCCCCTTAGGGCACATCTCAATAATGGTCGTTACCCGGCACGATTTATCCGGTAAATTACACTCAACGCAATGACCGGCCACGGCACAGGCCTTGCCCCAGTGACGACGGTGGGAATTCAAGGGGGTAGCCACATCTTTGATCCGTCGCAGACCTGCTTCTACATCACGTACGATTTTATTGATGCCGGCAACCAATATAGTCTTTTTAGGGCCAAAGATCATGGCCGCCACCCGGTTACCGGTAAAATCGATGTTAATCAACCGGCCATCCAAAGTGATGGCATTGCAACCGGTCAAGAATACGTCGCAGGTGAGCTGCCGTCGACGGATGGCCAGGTCCTCTTCCTGAGAAATCCCGGGAATCCAATGATCAAATATTTCATGTCCCCGGTTTTTTATTTCTTCGATCAGCCCCATCTTGCGAATAGTTACCGACCCACCTATTCCAACAGTAGCGCCACTAGGAATAAGGTTTAAAACCTGTTCCCTGGCATCCAAGGCTGTTTTACAATAACTCGCATGAAAGCCCCTCTTTTTTAATGCCTCTATTACTCTGGCGGCCACTTGTTCATGACGCCAAATTATGCTTTGATCAAAATCGGTAAATATGGTGGCCATTGCTATGCCCCTTTCATATTATTATTTATGCGGATTTAAAGCATACTAAGAAAACGAGTCTTATTTACCCGGCAAAACCTAAGAAATTTTTCTGCAACCGGGTGCAGACGGTGTTTGGGATAAATTAGGTTGATGTTGCGACATAGAGATAGCCCTTCAATGTTTACTTTAGCAAGGGTTTTTAACTCTACCTCTTTGATTATCACCCACTCAGAAAGCACAGAAACACCGAAATTAAGCTCAACCCACTTTTTGATGGCTTCATGGTTGTTTAATTCCAAAAAGACATTTAACTTAGCCGGTTCAAAGCCTTTTTCTCTCAAGGCGTTTTCCCAAAGCTGCCGGGAACTGGAACCAACCTCCCTGAGGATAAATCTTTCTTCAAAAAGTTCATCAGGAGCAATCCTCCCCCGTTCAGCCCAGGGATGATCGCTATTAACAACTAATACCAGGGTATCTGTTAGCCAATTTTCGCAAATTACTTTCTTGCTGTGGCAGTCCCCAGCTACCAGAATAATATCGCAACGTTCTTCGTTAAGGGCTCGAAAAATTTCTTCTCTATTACCGAGGCAAATGGCTATTTCGACTTCAGGATATTCTGTCTTAAAAAAGCCGATAATCTGTGGTAATATATATTCTGCTATGGTATAGGTCGCGCCGACGCTTAAACGGCCATGGATAATACCTCCCAACTCTTTAATATCGGCATAGGCATGATTATAAAGATCAATAATCTGGCGCGCATACTCATAGAGCTTCTGCCCGGCCGGCGTAAGCCGGACATATTTATTGTCGCGATTGAATAACTTAACCCCATAATGTTTTTCCATATTATGGATTTGGGCGGTGACCGCTGGTTGCGTTAAATGGAGTTCCCGGGCAGCAAGGGAAAAACTTTTCTTCTCGACCACGGTTACAAAAGTGAGAAGCTGGCTGTCCACGGGATACACCTCACTTTGTATTACCTTAGTAATAATTCGTCACAGCCCTCTTTTTTCCTTTTCAATTTGATTAAAGGGGGTCTACAGTTTGCCCGGCTTTTTGTTATGGGTACCTGCATCCCTGGCCGTTTTGCTGGCCGCTTTGCTCCAGGGAATTACGGGTTTTGGCTTCGCCTTGATCGCCGTTCCATTATTGTTATTGGTTTTTGACGCCCACACGGCAGTGATTTTAAACCTTCTCGTCTCTTTTTGCACCCAATTAGCCCTAAGTTATCGGGTACGAAAGGAAATAATCCACTCTCTCCTTATGAATCTCTTTAAAGGCAGCCTTTTGGGCATCCCCATCGGTTTATACGTCTTTACACATTTTAACGTCAAGGACCTCAAAATATTAATCAGCATTTTAACTATTATCTTTGCCCTAGTTATCTTCAAGCTAAAATCTATAAAAAAAATAACCCAAGAAGAAAACCCTTGGGCAGAACGCCTTATCGGCAGCCTTTCTGGATTTTTGAGTACGAGTACCGGCATCGCCGGACCTCCAGTAGTATTGTTTTTAAATTACCGGGATCTAAGGAAGGACAAATTCCGCGCTACGGCTTCCGCCTACTTCACCCTGTTGTACGGTGCCAGTCTTGCACTCCTAATTCTTTTTAGAAACGTCAATACCCACATCGTTCTCAGCGCCATTTCCCTTCTACCGCCGGCCTTCTTGGGCAGCTATCTGGGGATATATCTTTTTCCACGCGTTTCCCAAAAACATTTTTATTACAGCGTACCTTTAATCGTGATTGCTACCGGCCTGTACTCCTTGCTAACCTCTATACTCTAAAACCTCAATCAATCACCTCATACACCAGCGGCCGGGGGGAGGGCGGTTCCGGCGCCAGGGTATAGGCGGCCAGGAACTTCTTCCGGGCCGTCTCCAGGTTGGTTCGGTCGTTGACGTGGAAGACGGCCAAGGGCTCGCTGGCGTTAACATAATCTCCGTACCGTTTTTTCAATTCAATACCCACCGCCGGATCGATAACGCTTTCCTTGATCGCCCGCCCGGCGCCCAGGAGCATGGCCGCTTCACCTATCAAGCGCGCCCTGACGGAGCTGATGTAGCCGCCGGCAGGTGAGGTTATAGTTATCTGCTCCCTGGTTGCAGGCAGGAGTTCCGGCCTGTCCGCCACTTCAGGGTTGCCACCCTGGGCGGCGATAAACTGCCGGAATTTGGCCAGCGCCTCGCCGCCGTCCAGGAGATCTTCCAAGCGCCGGCGGGCCTCCCCTTCACTGCCGGCCGCACCGGCAAGCAGAAGCATCCGAGCGCCCAGGGTGAGGCAGACCTCCCGCAGTTCCTTTGGCCCGCCGCCGCGTAGGACCGCTAAAGCCTCCTTTACCTCCAGGGCGTTGCCCACCATCATTCCCAGAGGTTCGTCCATATTGGTAATAACCGCCACTGTACGCCGGCCCATCTCCCGGCCCAAATCCACCATGGTCCGGGCCAGTTCCCGGGCCGAAGCCAGGTCGGGCATAAAGGCACCGCTGCCAACCTTAACATCGAGAACTATGGCATCGGCGCCGGCAGCGATTTTTTTGCTCATGACGCTGCTGGCGATAAGGGGGATGCTTTCCACCGTCGCCGTCACGTCCCGCAGGGCGTAAAGCTTGCCGTCGGCCGGCACCAGGTTCCCAGTTTGGGCGGTGATGGCCAGCCCGATTTCCTTGACCTGGCGGACCATTTCTTCCCGGGAAAGGTGCACCCGGAAGCCGGGGATGGCTTCCAGCTTGTCGATGGTGCCGCCGGTGTGCCCAAGGCCCCGGCCGGACATCTTGACCACCGGCACTCCGGCGGCCGCCACCAATGGCGCCAGGACCAGGGTTGTGGTATCGGCTACGCCGCCGGTGCTGTGCTTGTCAACCTTGACGCCGGGGATGGCGCTCCAGTCCATTTCCTCGCCGGAGGCCACCATGGCCCTGGTTAAGGCGGCCGTTTCTTCCCGATTCAGGCCGCGAAAGTAAACGGCCATGAGGAAGGCGGCCATCTGGTAATCGGGAATCGCCCCGCCGGTGTACTCACGAATCATCCATTCAATCTCCGGCGGCCGTAAAGTTTCCCCATCCCTTTTACGGCGTATTAAATCCGGCATGTTCATTTTATGTAAACAACCTCCACTTCTTTTAACCCATCATATCATATCCACTCCCCATTAAAAAAGGGATTAAAAAAGCCCGGATAAGCTCCGGGCCCTAAAGTCCTTCCTCCCAGCCCAATTGGAAGGCATTTTTGTTTACCGTTAAAAACCTTTCCGGTACGGATTCCGCCAGGGCTTTTTCCCAGGCCTCGCGCTCCATGGGTAAGCGCCTGGCCAGGGCCCCCATGAGAACCATATTGACGGCTTTGACGTTCCCGGCCCTGCGGGCTAGTTCCAGGGCGTCGAGGACGACCATATTGGACACCTTTTTCCCCATTTCCCCGATTAAGTTTTCTGGATAAGTAGCGGCCCCGGTGAGGACGGGGAGGGGGGGGAGTTCCTGGTCGTTTACAATGAGCCAGCCGTCGTTCTTCAAATAATGAAGCCAGCGCCGGGCTTCCAGCTTTTCAAAGGCCACCAGAAAGTCGGCTGTGCCGGGCGCCATTACAGGGGAATATACCCGCGTACCGAAGCGGACCTGGGTTACGACGCTTCCACCCCGTTGAGCCATGCCGTGGATGTCGGAGACTTTGACTTCTCCTCCCAGGGAAATGGCGGCCCTGGACAGCACGCGGCCGGCAAGTATCGTTCCCTGGCCGCCAACTCCGACCAGCAGGACGTTGATCACCCCGTTATGCATCTTCCTCACCCGCCTTTATGATGGCCTCGCTGGGACAGACCTGGCGGCAGACGCCGCACCCATTGCACTGGATGGGGTCGATTACGGCGTGTATACCATTGAATGATAGGGCGGGACAGCCCAGGTCTAGACAATAACGACATCCCAGACAGTTGTCCGGTAAGACTGTATAACTTCCTTTTTTTCCCTTTACGATTAGAGCACAGGGACGGCGGACGATGATTACCGACGGCTCCGGAGCCTCTGTTTCTTCCCGGACGGCCTTTTCCACCGCCTCCAGGTCGTAGCTGTCGACCACTTGCACCCGTCGCACTCCCAGGGCCCGGACGATCGCTTCAAGGTCGGCCTTTGGTGCCTCCCGGTGGGCAGCGGTATAACCTGTGCCGGGGTGATCCTGGTGTCCGGTCATGGCCGTAGTCCCGTTATCCAAAATAATCAGCGTGCCTTTACTCCCGTTGTAAACCATGTCCAAAAGGCCGGTCATGCCCGAGTGGAGGAAGGTGGAATCGCCGATAACACCCACCACCCGTCGGGCGAATTCCGTCCCACGCGCCTTCTCCAGACCCATGGCTACCCCCAGGCTGGCCCCCATACAGATGCAGGTGTCCATGGCATTAAGGGGTGGTGTGGCACCCAGGGTGTAGCAGCCGATGTCCCCGGCTACTACGAGGTCAAGTTTTTTGAGTACGTAAAACACGCCGCGGTGGGGACAGCCGGGGCACATCAGGGGTGGCCGGCCGGGAAGAGGAGGAGTAGGTTCTGCCGTCTTCCCGGCGGCCGCTAACGGCCTGACCGGTCCCACGGCCGTAGCTGCGGGCGCAGGCAAAAATTCCGGGGCGACCAGTTCCGGCGCTGTCGCGGCTACATGTGCCCCCACCGTCCGGGCGATAATGAGGCTGCTCAACTCATCGACCCGCGGTACAAGTTCCTTGCCGGTCACGGGCAATCCCTGGGCGCGGATCTGGTCTTCCAGAAAAGGCTCCAGCTCTTCCACTACATAACAGGTTTCTACGCCAAACACAAAATCGCGAATTAACTTTTCCGGCAGCGGGTAGCTCAATCCTAACTTAAGCACTGACACTCCGGGGAGGGCTTCCTTGACGTACTGGTAGGCGACGCCACTGGTAATAACGCCTACCCGCCGGTCGGCCCACTCTACCCGGTTTAAAGGGGTTATTTCCGCATATTCCATGAGCCTATGCCGCCGTTCTTCCACCGCCAGGTGGCGTTTCTTACCGAAGGCCGGCAGCATGACGTATTTGGCAGGCTGTTTGACATAATCCTTTAAGGGTACTTCCCGTCGCTCCCCCAGTTCCACCAAGCTGTAGGAATGGGCGATACGCGTCGTCAGGCGCAGCATTACCGGCGTATCGAATTTTTCGCTCAGCTCAAAGGCCAACATGGTCATATCTTTGACTTCCTGGCTGTCGGCCGGTTCCAGGCAGGGTATCTGGGCCATGCGGGCGTAAAAGCGGTTGTCCTGCTCGTTCTGGGAACTAAAAAGTCCGGGATCGTCGGCCGATACCAGTACCAGGCCGGCGTTGACGCCGGTGTAGGCCAGGGTCATCAAGGGATCGGCGGCGACGTTTACACCGACGTGTTTCATGGCCGCCAGGGCCCTGGCCCCACCGATGGCCGCGCCGATAGCCACTTCCAGGGCCACCTTTTCATTGGGTGCCCATTCAGCGTATACTTCCGGGTACCCGGCCAGGGCTTCGATTATTTCTGTACTAGGCGTGCCCGGGTAGGCCGCGGCGACCTTAAGCCCTGCTTCCCAGGCGCCCCTGGCCAGGGCATGGTTGCCGATTAACAGTTCCCGCACAGTTTCACCTCTCCATTATTCAGGCCTGCAGTCATAAGGCCCAGAAGGCTTTTTTGTTCTATATCTCAATACCAAGGGCGAAGCATATAGCTACACCAGCTTCAGCCATTTTATCATCTGAAAGGGTTGTGATCAATTCCCCTAATCTATCTTTGGCTACAGTTTGGATATGATCAAAATTTACCGCGCAACGATAGGGCATGCCGTCTTCGGGACCGATTACTATTTCCGAAGGTATATCCCGGATATTTGACGTTACAGGAGCAATGGTTACCTCATTAAGGAAAGAAATAGCTGAATTACGGGTTAAAATTAAAACAGGCCGCCTTTTATCCGGCGGCTTAAAGGAATAGTTTCTCCCACTCCTGTTCGGCTTCCCAGATATCAAATTCACCTGCTTCAACAGGTTTTTGGGCATAACCCTCGCGGTGCTTGCGTTCCAACAATGAGATTTTTTGCTGCTTTAAAGCGAGTTGTAAGGCGTGGCGAATAAAGGCCGACCGCGTTATGCCAAGCTGTTGCGTAACCCGGTCTACCTCTATTAACATAGGTTCATCTATAGTAATTTGGATAGTACGCATGGAGTCGCCACCCCCTAACTTTATGTGGAATCTATTCAACATCATAATAAATATTAATAATCCGGACGTCAATAAGGCATTATTAACTTACTTCGGCCGCAGGTCAATAACCCGCCGGGCCTTGCCCTCGCTCCGGGGAATGCTATAGGGCTCCACCAGACGCACCCGCGCCTTTAACTGCAGCACCGTATGCAGGCGATCGGCCACCTTTTCTTCCAGTTCCTCGAGTTCCCGGTAGCGGTCGCTGAAAAACTCCGGGTTAACTTCCACCCGGATTTCCAGCTCATCTAGATAGTTGCGCCGGCTGACGATAAGCTGGTAGTGGGGGGCCACCCCTTCAATTTCCATAAGGACGCTTTCCACCTGGGAGGGAAAAACGTTAACGCCGCGGATAATGAGCATGTCATCGGTGCGGCCGGTAATTTTGGCCAGGCGCGCCGTGGTGCGGCCACAGCGGCACGGCTCAAAATTTAAAGAGGAAACATCCCGGGTGCGATAACGCAGCACCGGCAGGGCTTCCTTGGTCAAGGTCGTTATGACCACTTCACCCTTGACACCCGGCGGACAGGGCTCCCCAGTTACCGGGTCCAGGATCTCCACCAGGAAATGATCTTCTGCCACGTGCTGTCCGTCCTGATACTGGCACTCGCCGGAAACGCCGGGCCCCATGACTTCCGACAGGCCGTAGTTGTCGGTGGCCAGCATCCCCCATCTGCGCTCAATCTCTTTGAGCATTTCGCGGCTGGAGGCTTCGCCGCCGAACAACCCCAGGCGAACGGGAAGTTCCCGCGGATTTATACCCTCTTGTTCCGCCACCTCGGCCAGGTGGAGGACGTAGGAAGGCGTTCCCACCAGCACGGTGGTGCCGAAATCCTGTATTAACATGATGTGCCGCTTGGAGTTCCCGGCCGACGCCGGTACCACCGTCGCCCCCAATCGTTCCATGCCGTAGTGCAGGCCGAAACCGCCGGTAAAAAGGCCGTAGCCGAAAACTATCTGGACTACGTCATCCGCCGTTACCCCGGCCATAGCACCTAAACGCGCCACGAGATCTGTCCAGGTCTCTAGGTCGCGACGAGTATAACCCACGACGATGGGTTTACCGGTTGTACCGGAAGAGGCGTGAAGGCGAACGACTTCTTTTAAAGGCACGGCGAAAAGGCCATAAGGATAATTGCGCCGGAAGTCGTCCTTGGTGGTCATGGGCAGGAGGCGGACGTCGTCCAGGGTACGGATGTCAGAAGGCCTTATACCTTTGGCATCCATAGCCTGGCGGTAAAAAGGAACCCTCTCGTACACCCTGGCCACCGTTTCCTGGAGCCTGGCCAGCTGCAGAGCCTCGATTTCCGCCCGGGGACGACATTCATTTGCCGAATCCCAGATCATTGGACACCAATCCCTCTGCTTTTTCTATCTCCACCCTGCCGGGGCCGAAAACTTTGGCCAAATGCTCCCAGGAAAAGGCAGGAGTCATTAGACTGACAAGGGGAACGACACCCAGGGGGATGAGCATGGCCAGGGTGCCGATGGTGGGAATGACGCCGCCGTCAAGGTGGTAATAAAAGGATAAACCCAGGGAAATTATAAGCCCACTCACCAGTCCCGCCCAGGCCCCTGCTTTGGTGGTGCGGGGCCAGTAGAGGCCATACAGGTAAGGTGCCAGGAAAGCCCCGGCCACTGTGCCCCAGGACAGGGACATGAGGACCAGGATAATGGTGGGCTTTAAAGCGATATAAACAGAAAGTCCGATAAAGAAGACGCACAAAAACCTCAAAAGAAACATGACCGTCCGCCGGGAAATCTGTGGCACGACCCACTGGATTAAATCAATAGCCACGGCCGAACTGGATACCAGCACCAGGGAAGCCAGGGTGGACATGGAGGCCGCCAGCACCAGTAAGAGCAGGAGCAACCCGACCCAGGACGGCAGGTACTGGTTGATAATCTGGGGCATTATCAGGTCCGGATTGGGTTTGCCGTTAAGTAAGGGCATCTGGTTGTTGAAAAAAAGGCGGCCAAAGGCTCCCGTGAAATAGGCGCCGGTGGCAATAATCAGGGCAAACAGGGTGGAAACCACCGTCGCCGGCCAGATGGAACGCTCATCCTTAATGGCATAGAACTTCTGTACCATCTGGGGTAGACCCCAGGGCCCCAGGCTGGTGAGAAGCACTAAAGATAAAAGGGCGAACCAATTGGGCCCCGTCGGGGAAACCAGGGCGGGATTGATGGCTGCCAGGCGGCTGATCCCGCTAAACAGACCGCCCACCGGAGGGGCAGTGATGACATAATATATCAAAACAAACACGCCGGCGATCATTATGAGGCCTTGCAGGAAATCAGTCAAAGTAACGGCGATGTAGCCGCCCAGGACCAGGTAGAGGGCCGTAAAAGCGGCCATAATGACGAGGGCCGTGGCAAAATCTATCTGGAAGACCTGCTCAAAAAGGTAGCTCAAGCCCATATACACAGAGGCGGAATAGGGAACCAGGAAAATGAAGATTATCAACGCCCCGACCGTGCGCAAGGCCGGGCTGTCGTAGCGTGCCGCCAGGAACTCAGGCATGGTCATGGCATTTAAGCGCACCGTCATTTCCCGTGTCGGCCGCGCCAGCACCTTCCAGGCCAGGAAACTGCCGATAAAAGCGTTGCCGATGACGATCCATAAATCCGAAAGGCCGAAGCCCCAACCCACTTTACCGGCGTAGCCGATAAAAATAACGGCGGAGAAATAGGTCGTCCCGTAGGCGAAGGCCGAGATCCAGGGGCCCACGGTCCGGTTACCCAGAAAAAACCCGCCGACGTCTCGCGATTTTCTTAAGCTGTAAAAACCGATGGCAATCAGTGTTGCAAAATAAAGCCCCAAAAGAAAAAACTTCATCCTGCCATCCTCCCGTTCTGCCTTGAAGTAAGTGACGTCGTTATTTATTCCACAATAAACACCAAAATCCTTCCGGTAGAATTAAATTTTAAATGCTAACATTTTTTATTACCATCCAGTACTGGCTTTTAGCATCTCAATTTCAATATGCTGACGGCCAAATTCACCTGCGAGAACATTTAACTGCCGTTCGAGTTTTTTATGTTGGGCCGTATTTTCGGCACGCATGTCGGCCATCCCTTCTTTAACCCGCGCCATTTCCACCTTAAGCTCAGCTACATCTGCTTTTACGGCTGCCATCTCCGTTTTCAACTCAGCTACGTCGGCCTTGACGGCGGCCATCTCCGCCTTTAACTCGGCAACATCGGCCTTTACGGCCGCCATCTCCGTCTTTAACTCAGCTACGTCGGCCTTGACGGCGGCCATCTCCGTCTTCAGCTCGGCCACGTCGGCCTTGACGACTGCCATCTCGGTCTTCAGCTCGGCGACATCTCCCTTAAGGGATACTATATCTCCTTGAATTGTACCTACTTCCTGCCTTAGTTCTTTGACAGCATGAGCGGCCCATTGCATCTTTTCTTTAAGGCAATCAACGCCTTCTTCCAATGCCGTCAGGCGCCTTGCAAAGGCCTCTTCAAAAGCCTTTTGCCCTTCCAAACTGGCTTTCACCATCGCCTGGATATTTTCCAGTAGCAAAAAAACTTTTTGTTCCTCCACCTTTTCTCCCCCCTATAAAATCTTACCATGGCAGCAAAAACCAGACAAGAAAAACATAAAAGCCCGGCCTTTTATCTCAAACCGGGCTATAATTTTTAAATTGTCGCCAGAATCCTTCTGGCCCGTTCCAGGGCCTGCTTGACTGCGGCCGGGGCGGGTCCGCCAGGGAGGTCGCGGCCACGGATGCAGGCTTCTAACGTAATGTGGCTAAAAATGTCTTCCGAGAAATATGGAGAAAAGGATCGCCATTCATCTAAAGTAAGGTCGTAGAAGGATTTGCCACTTTCCAAACAATGGAGGACCAGGGCACCCACCACGGCGTGGGCTTCGCGGAAAGGGAGCCCTTTGCGCACCAGGTACTCGGCCACGTCGGTGGCGGCAGCGAAGCCCCGCTCCGCATCCTCCCGCATTCGTTCAACCTTGAATTTAGCCGTGGCCAGCATGGGGGTGAAGACCATAAGGCAGCCCTTCACCGTATCCAGGGCGTCGAAAAGGGCTTCCTTATCTTCCTGCAGGTCCTTGTTGTAGGCCAGGGGTAAACCCTTCAGTACCGTCAACATGCCTATCAGGTGCCCGTACACCCGCCCCGTTTTCCCCCGCACCAGCTCGGCCACGTCGGGGTTTTTTTTCTGGGGCATCATGCTGGAACCGGTGCTGTAGGCGTCGTCCAGCTCGATGAAGCCGAATTCCTCGCTGGCCCAGAGGATTATCTCTTCCGCCAGGCGGCTTAAATGCATCATGATGAGGGAAGCCGCCGCCAGAAATTCTACTACAAAATCGCGGTCGGCCACAGCGTCCAGGGAGTTGGCGCTGATTTCTTTAAAGCCGAGCTTCCGGGCCACCATCTCCCGGTCGATGGGCAGGGTCGTCCCCGCCAGGGCGCCGGCGCCCAGGGGCATGACGTCCACCCGCTCAAGGCAGCCGTCCAGGCGTTTTTGGTCGCGGTAAAACATTTCAAAGTAGGCCAGGAGGTGGTGGGCCAGGGTGACGGGCTGGGCCTTCTGCAGGTGGGTATAGCCGGGCATGATGGTGTTGATGTGCTTCTCTGCCAGGTCCACCAGGACCTTCTGCAGGCCGGCCAGGAGTTTTTTAACCTCCCGGATTTCTTCTTTTAAATATAGGCGCAGATCCAGGGCCACCTGATCGTTACGGCTGCGGGCCGTATGGAGCTTTTTGCCGGGTTCGCCGATGCGTTCCGTGAGGAGCTTTTCGATGTTCATGTGGATGTCCTCGGCGCCAACATCAAATTCCACCCGCCCAGCCTCGATGTCGGCCCGGATTTCTTCTAAACCTTTGATGATGGTCTCTCCTTCTTCCTGAGTGATGAGCCCCACCGCTGCCAGCATCCGGGCATGGGCTATAGACCCGGCAATGTCCTGCCGGTAAAGGCGCCGGTCGAAGCTGATGGAGGAATGGAAGTCCTCCACCAGCCGGTCGGTCGTCCTGGTAAAACGTCCGCCCCAGAGTTTCATCGCAATATATTCTCCTTTATGCGACATATTTAGCCGGATATATCCCGAAGCTGCGAATAGTGAAGCGCCGGTAACAGAACAGGCGAGGTGAGGTTACCGTTGCTGCCGCTTAAGGCACGCCTGAATATGCCTATGAGAGGTAATAGACGAAACTCATAGAAGGATATAAGTTTGTGGAATCAGAAGCCTGATCATGGGCAATCCGCAGGCGGCATGGCAACGGTCCGAACCGAGCCGTCGTTCTGTCGGCGCGTAACTTCTGAGCAGCGGAGGGATATATCCGGCCTATCCCGTAATCTTACGGCCTCTCTTTACCTCAAACCCGTCTTCTTTTCCATCAACGCCCGGACCTTCAAAGGCAGGCCGAAGAGATTGATAAACCCGCTGGCATCTTTGTGATCGTAGTCGCCGCCGGCACCGAAGGTCACCAGATCCTCGCTGTAGATGGAATAGGGGGATTTGACCCCTGCGGGAGTGCAGTTGCCCTTGTACAGCTTCATGCGCACGCTGCCTGTGACCGTTTCTTGGGTGCTGTCGACAAAGGCGTCCAGGGCTTTTTTGAGGGGCGAGAACCAGTTGCCGTCGTAGACCAGCTCGGCGTACTTTGCGGCCACCATTTCCTTGAAGTGCATGGTCATGCGGTCCAGGGTGATGGCTTCCAGCTCCCGGTGAGCAAGGTAAAGGACGGTCCCTCCGGGGGTTTCATAGACGCCCCGGGACTTCATGCCCACCAAGCGGTTTTCCACCATGTCATTGATGCCGACGCCGTTGGCCGCCGCCAGATCGTTCAATTTTTCCACCAGGGCCACGGCATCCAGCCTCTCCCCGTCCACGGCCACGGGGATGCCCTTTTCAAAATCGATGGTTACGTAAGTGGGTTTGTCCGGCGCCTTTTCCGGTGGGGTAATGATTAAATATAGATCGTCCTGGGGCTCGTTCCAGGGGTCCTCCAGGTCGGCACCCTCATGGCTCAAATGCCAGAGGTTGCGATCCATGCTGTAGGGCCGGTCTTTCGTCACCGGAACGGGGATGTTGCGGGCCATGGCATAGTCGATGGCCTCTTCCCGGGAACGAATATTCCAGATGCGCCAAGGGGCGATGACCTTTAAATCGGGGTTTAAAGCCTTGACCCCCAGCTCAAAGCGCACCTGGTCGTTGCCTTTGCCGGTGGCGCCATGGGCCACGGCGGTAGCTCCTTCCTTCTCCGCCACCTCTACCAGGCACTTGGCGATGAGGGGGCGGGCAAAGGAGGTGCCGAGGAGATATTTGCCTTCATAGATGGCCCCGGCCTTTAACGTGGGCCAGATGTACTCTTCCACGAACTCCTTTTTCTTATCGAGGATGTATATCTTGCTGGCCCCGCTTTTGATGGCCTTCTCCTCCAGGGGTGCCAATTCTTCTCCCTGACCGAGATCCACGGCCATGGCAATAACCTCGTAGCCGTAGGTTTCTTTGAGCCAGGGAATGATAATGGATGTATCGAGCCCGCCGGAATAGGCGAGGACTACTTTCTCCGCCATAGTAGAAACTCCTTCCTCCTGGGAAAATAGGGTTTTGCCAGCCTGTACTCTCCTGCCTTCTACTTGAGCTTGTATTTTTATAATTTAGCCCATCAGGGCCGCCATAATGGCCTTATGGGCGTGGAGGCGGTTTTCGGCCTCGTCGAAGACGGCCGACTGCGGCCCGTCGATCACCTCGTCGGTAATCTCCTCGCCCCGGTGGGCCGGCAAGCAGTGCATGACCATGGCGTCGGGTTTGGCAAGCTTCAACACTTCGCTGTTAAGCTGGTATTTCTGGAAGGCCTGACGCCGTTTTTCCGCCTCTTCTTCCTGGCCCATGCTGGCCCAGACGTCGGTATATAAAATGTCGGCTCCTTCGACGGCTTCCCGGATATTGTTGGTCACCGCTATCTGGCAGCCGTTGTAGGCGGCTATACGCCGGGCTTCTTCCACCACCTGGGGCAGGGGCTCATAACCTGGAGGACAGGCGATGGTCACGTTTAAACCTACCTTGGCGCCGCCGTACATGAGGGAATGGGCCACGTTATTGCCGTCGCCGATAAAGGTAAGGTTCAAGCCTTTAATCTTGCCCTTCCATTCGCGGATGGTCATGATGTCGGCCAGGGCCTGGGTGGGATGTAATAAATCCGTCAGCCCGTTGATGACGGGAATGGTGGCGTGGGCCGCCAGTTCTTCCACATCTTTATGGGCAAAGGTACGGATCATAATGCCGTCCAGGTACCGTGATAAAACCCGGGCCGTATCGGCAATGGTCTCGCCCCGGCCCAGTTGCAAATCGTCTTTGGTAAGAAACAGGGCGTAACCGCCGAGCTGGTACATACCCACTTCAAAGGCCACCCGGGTACGGGTGGAACGCTTGGTGAAGATCATGCCCAGGGTTTTGCCGGCCAGAAGGGGGTGGGGTTCACCCTTTTTCAATTTGGCTTTGAGCTCGTCGGCCAGATCCAGAAGATAGAGGATCTCTTCGGTGGTAAAATCCTTGAGGGAAATAAAATCACGACCTTTTAACCCTTTGGCGATGTCATTCATTAAAAACTCTCCTTTCACTTTAGGTTATTTACCTTTTTCCATTAATTCGCCTTTTGCCCTAAAACTTCCTGTAAAGCATCTTTTAAAATCGCAACAGCCCGGTCAATTTCTTCTTTGGTAACATTTAGAGGAGGCAGGAAACGCAGGACGTGGCCGTGGAGGGAGTTGATTAGCAGGCCCCGCTCCATGCAGGCGGCCACCACCGCGTCGGCCGGACCGTCCATTTCCAGTCCCAGGAGCAGTCCGCGGCCCCTGACCTCTATCAATTGGGGAAATTCCCGTACCAGCTTCTCCAGCTCTCCACGGAAATACTCCCCCATAACGCGGACGTTATCCACCAGTCCCTCTTCCAGCAGGGCCTTAAAGGCCGCCACCCCCGCGGCCGTAGCCAGGGGATTGCCGCCGAAGGTAGAGGCATGATCGCCGGGGGCGAAGGAGGCGGCCACCTTTTCCTTGGCCAGCATGGCGCCGATGGGCACCCCGCCGGCCAGGGCCTTGGCCAGGGTCATGATATCTGGTTCCACGCCGTAATACTGGTAGGCGAAGAGGTAACCTGTCCGGCCCAGGCCGCACTGCACTTCGTCGAAAATAAGAAGCAAACCTTCGTCATCGCAGAGGGCCCGCACCGCCTGAAGGTAATCTTTGTTGGCCGCGTAGACACCGCCTTCCCCCTGGACGGGTTCCAGCATGACGGCACAGGTCCGGGGCCCCACCGCCGCCCGGAGGCTGGCCAGGTCGTTAAAGGGAACATAGCGAAAACCCGGCGGCAGGGGAGCAAAACCGCGGTGGAATTTCTCCTGGCCGGTAGCCGTCAGGGTGGCCAGGGTGCGGCCGTGGAAGGAACGGCGCATGGTGATAATCTCGTAGCTTTCCGGCCCCCTGTGTTCCTTGGCAAATTTTCGGGCAAGTTTGATGGCCCCTTCATTGGCCTCCGCGCCGCTGTTGCAGAAAAAGACTTTATCCAGGGCCGAATTTTCCACCAGTAGCCGCGCCAGCTCCACCTGGGGTTCTATCCAGTAAAGGTTGGAGCAGTGGAGAAGCTTCCCCGCCTGTTCCCTGATGGCCGCCACCACCCGGGGATGGCAGTGTCCCAAAGAGTTGACCGCCAGGCCGCCTACAAAATCAAGGTATTCCCGGCCGTCGGCGTCCCAAACCCTAGTCCCTTCGCCCCGCACCAGGGCCACGGGGTAGCGGCCGTAGGTCCGCATTACATATTTTTCTCCCAGGGCGACAATAGCTGCATTATCCATGCCGGCCACCTCCGTCTTTATGGCACCACCATGGTGCCTACACCGGTATCGGTGAATATTTCCAGCAAAATGGAGTGGGGTATACGCCCATCAATAATGTGGGTTTTCTTGACGCCGCCCTCCAAGGCGCGGATACAGCAGTTGACCTTGGGGATCATGCCGCCTTCGATAACGCCCCGGCGGATGAGCTCCGGCACCCGGCCGACCTCCAGGGCGGAGATCAAAGAATCGGGGTCGTTACGGTCGGCTAAAATCCCTGCCACATCCGTGAGCAGCACCAGCTTGTCGGCCTGCAACGCCACGGCCAGTTCCCCCGCCACCAGATCGGCGTTTATATTGTAGCTTTCCCCGTCCGGTCCGACGCCGATGGGCGCCACCACAGGGATGTAGCCCTCGGCGATGACGGTTTCAATAATACCGGGATTGATCCTTTCCACCCGGCCGACGAATCCCAGATCCAGGTCTACCTCGCTTCCATCTTCCTGCAGGACGCGGGCCATCTGCTTCTGGGCTTCTATAAGGCCGCCGTCCTTGCCGCACAGACCTATCGCCTTGCCGCCGTAACGGTGGATGTTGGTAACGATCTCCTTGTTAATCTTCCCCACCAGGACCATTTCCACAATCTCCATAGTTTCGGCATCGGTTACGCGCTGGCCTTGGACAAACTCCGACTGTTTTCCCAGACGCTTCAGCATACCGGTAATCTCCGGTCCGCCGCCGTGGACGATTACCGGCCGCATGCCCACCAGGTGCATGAGGACGACGTCCTGCATGACGGCCCTTTTAAGATCGCAGTTGGTCATGGCGTGGCCGCCGTACTTGATAACTACCGTTTTGCCGTAAAACTGGCGGATGTAGGGCAGGGCTTCAATGAGGATTTCCGTTTTTTCCAGGGGGGAAAGGGGCATATTGCATTCCTCCGGTAAACTTTTTAGAGGAGAAGGCTACTTAAGTCCGGTAAGAGGCATTGATCTTTACATAATCATAGGTCAGGTCACAGCCCCAGGCGGTGGCCGCAGCCGTTCCCTGCTTCAAGTCAAGGATTATGGTAATTTCCTCTTCCCGTAAAATGGCCGCCGCCCTTTCTTCGCAAAAGGGCAACGCCTCACCGTCTCTAGCCATCTGCTCGCAGCCGGCACGGCTTTCCAGGTAAATGTCTACCCTGTCCGGATCTATTTCTGCCCCGGAGTATCCTGCGGCGCAGATAATGCGTCCCCAGTTGGCGTCGGCGCCGAAAACGGCGCTCTTTACCAGGTTAGAACCGGCCACGGTCCGGGCGACCAAACGGGCTTCTCCCTCGCTGGTCGCTCCCCGCACCTTGACGGTGATGAGCTTGGTTGCCCCCTCGCCGTCCCGGGCAATCAGGCGGGCCAGCTCCCGGCAGACGTATTCCAGGGCGGCGCGAAAGGCGGCGTGATCTTCAATGGTCAAGGGCGGGTTGCCGGCGCAGCCATTGGCCAGGATGACGGCCATGTCGTTGGTGCTGGTGTCGCCGTCCACCGTGACCATGTTGAAGGTCCGGTCCACTACCGCCCTCAAGGCCTGCTCCAGATCTTCCCTTTCCATGGCCACATCGGTTGTCAAAAAGCAGAGCATGGTTCCCATGTTGGGGTGGATCATGCCGGAACCCTTGGCGATGCCGCCGATGGTGACCGTGACCCCTCCCAGGGACAGCTGAACGGCAATTTCCTTTTTTATAGTATCGGTGGTCATAATGGCCGCCGCGGCATCACTGCCGCCGTCCACTGCCAGCTTTTCTGCTGCCGCCCGGATGCCGGCGCTGATTTTATCCATGGGCAGGGGTACGCCGATAACGCCGGTGGAGGCCACCACCACCTGCCAGGGTTCGCAACCCACGGCGGCGGCGGTAAGGGCCGCCATCTCCCGGGCGTCGCGGTAACCCCGCTCTCCCGTACAGGCGTTGGCATTGCCGCTGTTGCAGACGATGGCCCGGGCGATCCCGCTTTTGAGGTGCTCCCTGGTAACCAGCAGGGGGGCGGCCTTTACCCGGTTCCTGGTGTAAACGGCCGCGGCCGTGGCCGGCACCTCGCTGACAATCAGGGCCAGATCCATCTTTTCCTTTTTTAGTCCGGCGTGGACGCCGGCGGCGACGAACCCTTTGGGAGCGGTAATGCCGCCGGCAACCGGCTGGATATCTCCTGTCATCCTTTCCTTCCTCCAGATACAAATCTTTCTCAGGACGGTATTTCCTGCTTTAACGCCCGGCCTTGCCGCCGCGAAAGGCTTTTCCGTATTTAAGGGCATAGTCCCGGGGCGGCCAGGGCCGTACTTTCCGCAAAACCGCACATGAGGTTAAAGTTCTGCACTGCCTGGCCTGATGCGCCCTTGGTCAGATTATCTATAGCGCTGGCGACAACCACCCGGCCGGTGCGGCCGTCCACCGTCAAGTTGATATGGCAGTTGTTGCTGCCGTAAACCCAGCGGGTGTGGGGCCAGGTGCCCCTGGGCAGTAGGTGGACGAAGGGTTCCCCGGCATAGAAATCCCGGTAAACCTGCCGGAGTTCCCCTTCCGTCGCCGGTCGAACCAAGGCGGCGTACATGGTACTTAAGATCCCCCGGCTGATGGGCAGGAGGTGGGGCGTAAAAGTCACCTTAACTTCCCGGCCGGCTAGTAAGCTCAGTTCCTGCTCGATCTCCGGGGTATGGCGGTGGCCGGCCACGCCGTAGGGGTTGATATTTTCATTGCATTCCACAAAAAGGCTGGTTACCCTGGCCTCGCGGCCGGCCCCGGACACCCCCGATTTGGCATCGATGATGATGGTCGCCGGATCGATGTAACCGGCCTTAAGGAGGGGTGCCAGGCCCAGGATGACGCTTGTAGGGTAACAGCCGGGATTGGCCACCACCCGGGCCTTGCGTATTGCCTCGCGATGGATCTCCGGCAGGCCGTAGACGGCATTTGCCGCCAGTTCATGATCGGCGTGGGATACTTTATACCATTCCTCGTAAACCGCAGCGTCCCGGAAGCGCAGATCGGCCCCCAGGTCGATGACCTTCACTCCCATTTCAACGGCCCGGCCGGCCACCTTGACCGCGTGCCCATGGGGCAGGGCGATGAAAACAACCTCCGCCCTTTCCAGGACGTCCTCCGGTGTTAAGTCTTCGCAAGGGGATGCCACATAACCTGTTAAGGCAGGATAAACGTCGGCCATCTCCTCACCGGCATAAT
Organism: Moorella humiferrea; assembly: GCF_039233145.1. Taxonomy (NCBI): domain Bacteria; kingdom Bacillati; phylum Bacillota; class Clostridia; order Neomoorellales; family Neomoorellaceae; genus Neomoorella; species Neomoorella humiferrea. The sequence goes on from NZ_CP136419.1 coordinate 2,452,164, forward strand.
GCCGGGAAGTCAAAGCCACCAGTTCTATCTCCGGGTGCCTGCTTAAGATCCGCACCAGCTCGGCGCCGGTATACCCTGTGGCGCCAATGATACCTACTTTGACCAACGGCGGGAACCTCCTTGAGGTGATGTTATAATTATACATCTCTAATGCATATTAATGCAATACCCGGCAAAAAATATTTTATTTTCGTTGACAATGATTGCCATGAAAACTATGATAGATTAAGGTGAAAGGAAGAAAAGCCATGCCCCTCTGGCAGCGCAACCTCTACTTCATGGTCGCCGTTCAAACATTGGTCACAGGGACCTTTCATATCGCCACACCCTTTTTGCCCTTCTTCGTCAACGAGCTGGGGGTGAGTGACCCTCGCCACCTGCAAAGCTGGTCCGGCATTCTCCTCGGCGTCAACGCCCTCTTTACCGGCCTAATGTCACCCCTTTGGGGCAGCTTCGCCGACCGTTACGGCCGCAAGCCCATGCTGGTCCGTTCATCGGCGAGCATTGCCATATTTACCATGTTGCCGGCCTTCGTCACCAGCCCCTATCAACTCTTAATCTGCCGCATCCTCATGGGTGTATTCAGCGGTTATTCGGCTGCGGCCCTGGCCCTGGCCGCCAGCATCACCCCGGCAAATTATCTGGGATTTGCCCTAGGCTGGCTACAGACGGGCCAGGTTCTGGGTCTAGTGCTGGGTCCTTTAATCGGCGGCGTGCTGGCTGATCGCTTCCCCCTCCGCAGCGTTTTTATTATCGCGGGTTGCCTCGGTCTTATCGGCGCCCTTCTGGCGGCGACCATGGTCCACGAAGACTTTCACCCCGTCGCCACACCGCCAACTGAACCAAAAGAAAAAAACGGCCTGGTCGGCTTGCTTTCCTGGCCGCTTACCATTTATATCATGTTTGTCGTTATTTTCCTTTCCCAGTTTGCCACGCGGGGCGTGGAACCCCTCATGCCCCTGTACGTCCGGGAACTGGCCGGCAACAACGTCAACATCAACACCCTGGTAGGCCTTACCGTGGCCATGACCGGCCTGGCCCAGGTGATAGCCGTCACCGTCCTCGGCCGCCACGCCCGTTCCTGGGGTTACAAACGCTGCCTCCTCATCTGTCTGGCAGGTTCGGCGTTATTTTATTTCCCCCAGGGTATGGTCGCCCGGGTTTCCCCCCTAATCGCCCTGCGTTTCATCCAGGGGCTCTTTCTCGGGGGACTGCTGCCGATGGCCAATGCCCTCATCGCCCTTTTTACCCCTTCCGCAAAAAGGGGGCGGGTTTACGGCCTCACCCAGAGCGCCTTCTTTTTGGGCAACTTCTCCGGCCCCCTGGCCGGGGGGTTCTGGGCGTCCCTTTTGGGACTGCGATCGATCTTTTACGTCGCCAGTATCCTCCTGGCCCTTAACTTTATCTGGGTGTGGCGGGAAGTGAAAGATCTACATGGGACTTCAAAACATAGCCGACACGACCGGTCCTCGTCTTGACCCGCCAGTATGAAGGTTCTCCGGCCTTCAGCCATGCCAGCAGGTCTTCATCTTCCAAAACGGCTACTTCCTCTCCGGAGGGCAAATTAAAAACGTCGATATATTTATTCCCCCGGCGCTCTTTGAAAGGGGTCGTCTGGTTGACCTTGCCGACGGCCATGACCATGGCCCCCCAGGCCGGTTCCCAGCGATAGGTATGGGCTACTGTGCGGCTCTGGAGGTTCGTCCGAGGTCCGTTTGCTTCCGGCGCCGACCAGAGGGTCTGGCTGCTAACGGTTTTAATCACCAGCCGCCCGTTCTCCCGGCTAAAATCCGTAGTCACCTGCTCGCTGACGCCCTGCCAGCCCTCCCCCTGCTCCAGCCATTTCTTTTGCCAGCGCTCTTCGTTGCCGGCTATTTTTCGCCAGATCTCCTGCAAACCATTCCCCTGCCAGTTATATAAAGCATAAAAGCTGCTCAAAAAGTAACCTCCGAAGCGCTCGTCAAGGAGCTCCCGGATTAAGACGGCATTCTGCCCGGCCTCCAGTTGAACTACCTTTACTTCCTGTAAGGGCAGAGTGTCCAGGCAGGCCAGCATAACCTGCCGGTTCCCCTCCGTGCCGAAAACGCCCAGCAGGCCGCGATCCTTGGAAACGGTCAGGCCGATGACCTTCTCCGTACCGGCATTGGGGACGATGTCCCCTTCGGCCTGGAGATGATATACTCCGGTTTTCCGGCCCTCGGCAATTTCCTGCAGCAGTTCCCTTCCTTCCCGACTCCCTTCGCCCATGACGGCCAGGGCCCGGGCTTCATAGGCATTGATTTTTCCTGCGCCCGTCCGCTGCCAAAAGATGGTTGCCGCCAGGGCAAGGATTATCAATGCCCGAAACCATCGCCGGCGATTATCCATGTCCCCTCCCTCCATCCTTTTAAATTTTTATGCGTCGAAACGCTGTGTATGAATAGCGCCGGCGAATTCTTCTTTCATCTGCCGCAGCAATTTTTTATCGAGGATAACGTCGGCCGCCGTCCAGGCCAGAACCGTGGCCGCCAGGATTACAAGCCTTCGCCCGGCTTCACCCCGGACGGCCCGGGCAAATTGGGGAGTGTGGGGTGCAAGCCTGCCGACATTCAGGGACAGGTAAGGATGGATGGCCGGCACCACCTGGCTGACGTTGCCCATATCCAGGGAACCACGGCTGTAACAGGGAGAACCGGAATCCGTTACGCCCAGCTTCTTTAAATTTTCGCGCCATGCCGCGGCCAGGGCCCGGTTGGTCACCATAGGTTCATAAGAAGGTTCGTAATTGTGATACCAGTAGCGACAACCCGTCGCCAGGGCCGCCGCTGCGGCGCAGTTTTCCACCCTCTGGACAACCTTATTTAATGCGCTCCGGGTACGGGCGCGCACGTAAAAGCGAGCCACGGTCCTTTCAGGAATGACATTGGGAGAAGTCCCTCCTTCGGCGATAATACCCTGGATGCTGGCCCCATCCTGCAAATATGGACGCAGGCTGTTGATGTTATTAAAGAATTGGATCACCGCCTCCAGGGCGTTAATGCCTTCCTCAGGGCAGGCGGCGGCATGGGCGGCACGCCCCTCAAAAATAAATTCCAAAGCTTCCAGGGCCAGGGAATAAACCTCGACGGCGTTGGTATCGCCGGGATGAAACATCATAACTGCATCCAGATCGTTGAAAACGCCCTGGCGGACCAGGGCCACCTTGGCCCCGCAGGTTTCTTCGGCCGGAGTTCCCAAAAGGACAACGGTACCCCCCAGCTCTTTAATTGTTTCGGCCAGGGCCAGGGCCGCCCCCAGGCTGGCGGCGGCTATCAAATTATGACCGCAGGCATGGCCCAGCCCCGGCAGGGCGTCGTATTCGGCGATGAGGGCCACCCGCGGTCCGATACCGCCTTCCAGCTCGGCCCGGAAGGCCGTGGGCAGCTGGCAGAGGGGGCGGGTAATCTTAAAACCCCGCGCCGCCAGGATGCCCGCCAAAAGCTCTACGGCAAAGTATTCCTGGTTGCCTGTTTCCGGATGGTCGTATATGGCCTCGGCTACGTCGATAATCTGCTCTTTTAAAGCTTCAATTGTGTGGGCCATTTTTTCTTTGAGGGCATGCATAGCAAAACTCCCTGCATCAACAAATTAGTTGTTTACTGCGGGGAATAATAAGCTTCAAAAGGGGAAATGAAAAAGGATAAACAAAAGGAGGAACGCGCATGTTCCCCGCAACCTGCAACCATCCCTGCCCGTACTTTTACGGCGAAGGGTGCGAATTGGAAGGCATGACGGGGGGGACGGGGGGATATATGGGTCCTTGTCCTTTTCGCATCCGGGGAAAAAACGTTCTTACGGGGGCTACCATTTTACCGGCGGAGATTTTGCCCCCCAATTTCGCCACCTTCCCCCATCGCCGCTACCAGGGCGACGTGCCCGCCTGCGGCAGGGGCGAACGTTTCAAGGACGGCGGGGGTCCGTCGGGTCGTACCGCTTATTAAAGGATATGCCGCCCGTCTATCTCGAGCCGGGGGCGGAGGAGGATGCCGTCCAGGTGACTGGGGGCTTCCACGTTGCCGCCAAAGGTACTGTTGTCGCCCAGGGCGACGTGTACGGTACCGCGCACCTTTTCATCTTCCAGGACGTTACCGGTCAGGCGGGCCAGGGGGTTAAGGCCGATGCCCAGCTCGGCAATGTTGCGGCTGGCCGGACCGTATTTGGCAAAAATCTCCTCGATCAACCGAGCTTCCCGCCCGCCGTCGACAGCGACGGCCCGTCCCTCTTCTACTTTTATGTGCAGGGGTTTTTCCAAAATACCGATACCGGCCAGAGCACCGTCAATAACGAGGAACCCCCGGGCCGTTCCTTCTACCGGGGCCACATACGCCTCCCCTGCCGGCAAATTGCCGAAACTCCCCGGCCGGGTGTACAGACCGGTGTCGGGATGCCCCTTACGACCGGCTATGCTGAAGGTAAGATCCGTACCCGCCGCAGTCGTCAGGTGAACCTCCCGGCCATCGGTCAAAAGGGCAGCATATTCTTCGCAAACGGCGGCCAATTCTTTATAGTCTACGGACAGGGTCCGTTCCAGCATATCGGCCGTAGCGCCGGGCAGGGAGGCAATACGGGCGCCGGCGGCATTGGCCTCCCGGCGGGCCCGGGTATGGGATAAGGAGCGGGAAGTAGCCAGGACGGCGACCCGGCTTTTCCCCATGGCCGCCGCCACCGCCGACGGCGGCTCCTGGCCGTGGTTGTCACGCGGTATCATGGTGATAAGAGCCACTTCAGCTTGTAGCTCCCTGGCGGCCGCAAAAAAGGCGTCGCCAATTGGCTGCATTTCGGTATCGGTGACGACGAGAACTGTTTCTCCGGCCCTGACCCCCAGGCATTCCATGAGGGCCAGACGGCAGGCTGCAGCTAAATCCGGCATATTAACAACTCCTTTAATTCACAATAATGGCCAGCTCGCTTCCGCAGCTACGGCAACTGCGCCCGGCGAGGCCCGGCAGGGAAACATGATAACCCGTCCGCCGGATAACCAGTTCCCCGCAGACCGGACAGTAGGTGTTGTTGGCCTCCGGATCGTCCACGTTGCCGAGGTAAACATAATGCAAATACCGCCGGGCCATTTCCCAGGCGCGTCGCAGTATCGTCACGGGAGTGGGCGGCGCCTGCAGGCGATAGCGGGGGAAATAGCGGGAAAAATGCAGGGGCGTATCTACGCCCAGATTATTCGCTATCCACAGCACCAGCTCTTGCAGTTCCTCCGGGGCGTCGTTTAACCCCGTCACCAAAAGGGTCGTTATCTCCACGTGGCCGCCGGCTTTAACCGCCGCCGCCGCGGTTTCCAGGACAGGGCGATAATCGCCGTGCACGATTTTACGATAGAATTCCAGGCTGAAACCCTTGACGTCGATGTTCCAGGCATCGATCCAGGGGAGAAGGCCGGCCAGAGGTTCCGGTCGGATAAAACCGTTGGTAACCATCACATTTTTTAACCCCGCCTCCCGTGCCAGGCGCGCCGTGTCCAGGACAAATTCATACCAGACCAGGGGTTCGGAGTAGGTATAGGCGATTCCCAAGCTACCTGTTTCCCTGGCTTTATGCACGAGATCCCCGGGAGTAATGGTTACCGTTTCCGGCTCATCCTGGGCTATCTCCCAGTTCTGGCAGAACTCACAGCGAAAATTGCAGCCGACCGTTCCGGCCGAAAGGATAAGGCTGCCGGGATAAAAATGATAGAGGGGCTTTTTTTCAATAGGATCCAGGGCCAGGGAAGAACAGCGGCCGTAATTGCGGGTATAAAGCCTCCCTTCCCGGTTTTCCCTTACCCGGCAGACACCCCGGCCGCCGGGGTTAATAACGCAGGTGTGGGGGCAGAGGTGGCATTCGACCTTTCCCCCGGGTAATTTTACATAATACATGGCTTCCTTTGCGGTCATGGCCGACCTCCTCGCGGGTTTGCCTTTACCTAATGGTAGCGGGTGACTTTAAACCTTTCCAAACGATACGGTTCATTGGGTTTAATACCTGCCTTCTGGCGGGCAATGGCCACCTGTTCTTGAGCGGTGTCGATGCCCTCCAGATCCGGAAGGAGCAGCCCCCGGCGCCGACCGCAGCTGACGATGACGCCGTAAACCCTGGGGTCCAAATCGGCCATGGTAGCCGGTTCGGGCTCACCCAAAACATCAACGGAATATGTCAATTCCGGCAGTTCTTCAACTGTAACCGGAGGGAAACGCGGGTCTTCCAGGCCGGCGGCCAGGGCATTGTAAATAATCTCCTCGGCCAGGTTGGCCCTGGTAGGACCGATGGTGCCGATACATCCCCTTAAATTGCCGTGTTTTTTTATGGAAACAAAGGCACCGGCCCTGCCGGCCAGCTCCGGAGGCAGGGGAACGGGCACTGGCAAAACTTTCCCGGTCCGCAGGTAATGCTCCAGGCTCTGCCGGGCCAGACGCACCGGCAGGGATTCTTCCCTCCCTCTCTTCACCCCGGCAATCAGGCTCCGTCCAGGATCTCGTTGCATCGGCTCATAGTGGGCAATAAGATACCCCACACCAAAGGGACCTTCATAGGATAAAACCTCGCCGCGCACTTTCCAGCCGTCCAGGGCCCCCAGGCCCATTATAAAGGAACGCAGCCCGCACTCACCGGCCCCTTCCGCCAGCTCCTCGGGTATGGCCAGAAAGCCCTGCACGTCCAGACCGGCCAAAAGTTCCTGCACCCTGCGATCAAACTCCCGGCCCCGGGGGTCGTAACCCGCGGGAGCGCCCGGTTGAAGCCGGTGGGATAAATCGCCGCTGGCCACCAGGAGAACCCTATGGGGACCGGCCTCAATGGCCCGGGCCAGACTGGCGCCAAAGGCATAGAGCTGCTGCCGTTCCAGGAAGGCCATACCCATGGCTACCAGGGGGGTATCAATGCCCGCCCGCCGCAGATAATAAAGGGGCACCATCATGCCGTGGTCCAATTCCGGGATCAGCCCGTAACGACGACAGGCGTCCCCATCCAGCAGGACGGCGGGCAGCCCCTTTTCCCGGGCCGCCCCGGCTATGGCCCGGCTGAGGTCTAAATCTAAAGAATACGCGAATTTTACTACTCCGGCTCCGAACGCCCCCAGGTCACCCCGCAGCTCCGGGACGGCCCAGATGCCCACAGCGTCGCGGAAGACAGGTCCGTGGGGGGAAATAATCACCACTACCTCCGGCCTGTGCTCCGCTACCCTGGTGGCCACCTCCTCCGCCGCTTTGACTGTGGCGGCTATTTTTTCTACTTCCCGTCCACCCACTTCCGGCACCATAATGGGCGGATGGGGCATAAAGACAACATCCAGCAGGCGTCCCATAAAATCACCCCTTTTAATATGACCCGCCGGCCATCCTTTCATGTACCTCCTGGGTTTACTTTACCACATTTGCCATTCTTTTCACAGGGGGGATAATAAAGCCTATAAAGGCTGGTGTCTTCTGCTATTGTGCCGACCACGTCTTTTAAGTTAGAATAAATATTGATACAGATTTTACTGTCTATTTACGTGCCGGAGTTGATAGAAAATGCCCCTTTTTATATCTCTGGTAGAACGCATGAGCGTCGTGATAACCCTGGCCTTCGTCCTGACCCGTTCCCGTATTTTCCGGAAATTGCTTCAGGAGCAGGCGACGCCTTATCAAAAAACGCTCCTCATTATACTCTTCGGCTTACTCGGAATCTTCGGCAGCTACACCGGCATTCCCGTTCAAGACGCCCTGGCCAATTCCCGGGTGATGGCCCCCATGGTCGGCGGCCTTTTCGGCGGTCCCCTGGTCGGCCTCTTCTCCGGCTTAATAGCAGGCGGCCATCGTTATTTTCTAGGGGGCTTTACCGCCCTTGCCTGCGGCGTATCCACCACGGTGGAAGGACTGCTAGGAGGCTTGATAGCCCGCATTTACCCCAGGCGCCCCCTGCCCTGGACCGTAGCCTTTACCGCCGGATTTATAGCCGAAGGGCTGCAGATGCTGATTATCCTGGCCATGGCCCGACCCTTTACCGCCGCCTGGAGCCTGGTAAAGATCATCGCCTGGCCCATGATGCTGGTTAATGCCACCGGCATCGCCCTGGCAGTAATTATCATCCAAAACGTCCTGCGGGAGGAGGAACTGGCCGGCGCCGTTCAGGCCCAGAAGGCCTTAAAAATAGCCAATAAAACCCTTCCTTACCTGCGAGTGGGATTAAATAACGTTTCCGCGCGCCAAACGGCAATGATAATTAGGGAAATCACCGGGTTTGAGGCCGTAGCCATCACCGCCGGCGATGAGATCCTCGCCCACATTGGTGCCGGAGACGATCACCACCGTCCGGGACAAAAGGTCCTGACCAACGCCACCCTGCAGGCCCTGGCCACAGGGAAAATCCAGGTGGCCCAGGCGGCGACCGAAATCGGCTGCCACCATCGGCAATGCCCCCTTAAAGCAGCCGTAGTCGTTCCCCTTCACTCCCGGGGTAAAGTCATCGGCACCTTAAAGCTTTATCATACCCGGGCCAATGCCGTTGGACCCCTCGACCTCGAGTTGGCGGCCGGCCTGGGACACCTTTTCTCTACCCAGCTGGAGCTTGCGGAAATCGATCGCCAGGAACAACTTGTGGCCAGGGCCGAGATCCGTGCCCTGCAGTCTCAAATTAACCCCCACTTCTTGTTTAATGCCTTAAACACCATCATGTCCGTCTGCCGCCTTGACCCGGATAAGGCGCGTCAGCTCCTGGGATACCTCGGTGACTTTTTCCGCCGCAACCTGCAGCACCCTGACCGACCTATTACTCTGGCTACGGAAATCGAGCATGTACGTTCTTACTTGGCCATTGAAAAAGCCCGCTTCGGCCCCCGCCTGGAGGTAACTATTGAAGTAGATCCGAATGCGGCCAACTACCTGCTGCCGCCCTTTACCCTCCAGCCCCTGGTGGAAAATGCCGTCAAACACGGCCTTTTACCCCGTCGGGAAGGCGGACGGATAACCATCACCGCCCGTGAAGTCGGAGGCCAGGCCCATATAACCGTCAGCGACAACGGCGTAGGTATAAATCTCGATAAGGTAAATAGATTATTAACCGGTGAGGCAGACAAAGGCAATAATGTCGGTCTTGTAAACGTTAATGAGCGCCTGCGCCTGCTCTACGGTCCGGAAGCGGGTCTAAGGTTAAGTTCCAACCCTGAGGGCGGTACGCGGGTAGAATTTTTCCTGCCGCGGCCGGGCAGGGTAGACGTTAAGGAGGTTGTCAATTGCGCCGTTTAATCAAGGCCCTCATTGTCGACGACGAAGAGCCGGCCCGGCAGGAGCTACGCTATTACCTCGAGCAGGACGCCGATTTCACTGTAATTGGTGAGGCCGCAGGCGGCGGGGAGGCCCTGGAGCTGACTTCTGCCCTGCGGCCGGACGTCGTCTTCCTGGACATTGAGCTCTGGGATCTGGACGGGGTAGAGGTGGCGCGGCTGCTGTTAAAACAGGCGGCCCCTCCCTTAATCATATTTGCCACAGCCTATGACGACTATGCCGTACAGGCCTTTGAACTGAACGCCGTCGATTACCTGTTAAAACCTTTCAACGCTGAAAGGATGGCCACCACCCTGGACCGCATACGCCATCTCATCCAGCAGCAGGTCGCGCCGCCCCTGGCCGGACTCCTCGCCCAGCTGGCGGCCCACCGTAAAACTGCTAAAATAGCCGCCTGGAGGGAAGAACGGCTGCTCGTGGTCGATCCGGAGGAGATAATTTACGCCGAAGCCCAGGGCCATCACGTCCTATTAAAAACCCACCAGGGCATACTGCGTTTTCCCGGCACCCTCCAGGAATTGGAAGATAAGCTGGACAGGAGATTTTTACGGGTCCATCGCAGTTTTATTGTCAACCTCGACCACGTTCGAGAAGTGGCACCCTATTTTCACGGCACCTACAGACTGCTCTTAAAAGACGAGGAGAAGACCGAAATCCCCATCGGCCGCACATATCTTAAAGACGTACGTTCCGTCCTGGGATTTTAAAATCTTAAAGTTTTACCGGCGCCGTTCAGGATGAAATAGCGTCGTTGAGGCAAAATTGCTGGCCCGGTCACCCCTCTGGCCTTAAAATTACAAAAAAGAAAAACAGCCAGAGGAGGTATAAGGCTTCATGATTACTTTTTGGGCTTCTATAGTTATACTCCTGGTGGGTTACGCCCTTTACGGCGCCTTTGTGGAAAAGGTCTTCGCCCCCCAGGCCGACCGGACCACCCCGGCGGTACGGTTAAACGACGGCGTTGATTACGTTCCCATCGATTGGAAACGCGATTTTCTCATCCAACTTTTAAATATCGCCGGCCTGGGCCCCATTTTCGGTGCCATCCAGGGAGCCCTCTGGGGCCCGGTTGCCTTTATCTGGATCGTGTTAGGCGGCATCTTTGCCGGGGCCGTTCACGATTACCTCGTCGGCATGCTTTCCGTGCGCCATGACGGCGCCAATTTACCGGCCATGGTCGGCAGCTATCTCGGCCCAAAAATGAAGCAATTCGTAAATATCTTTACCGTCGTCGTCCTTATTTTGGTCGGTACCGTTTTTATGACCGGGCCGGCCCAGCTCCTGGCCAATCTGACACCCAAAAGCTTAAATTATTCTTTCTGGCTGGGTGTTATTTTAGCTTATTATTTCCTGGCCACGGTATTGCCTATTGATAAAATTATCGGCAGGATCTATCCCCTTTTCGGAGCAATCCTCATTATAATGGCCGTAGGTGTTATCGGGGGGATTATGATCGAGGGATATCACATTCCTGAGCTGACCCTGGTCAACCTCCATCCCCAGGGCGCACCCCTCTGGCCCCTCCTCTTTATCACCATCGCCTGCGGCGCCATTAGCGGCTTCCACGCCACCCAGTCCCCCCTCATCGCCCGCTGTTTAGAAAATGAACGCTACGGACGCCGGGTCTTTTATGGAGCCATGATCGCCGAATCGATAATCGCCCTTATCTGGGCCGCAGCAGCCATGGCCTTTTTCGGCAGTACCGGCGGCCTGGCCGACGGACTTAAAAACCTGGGCGGACCGGCCGGCGTAGTCAACAAGGCCTCCTTTACCCTTCTAGGGACCGTCGGCGGCGTTCTGGCCATCCTGGGTGTCGTCGTCTTACCCGTCACTTCCGGCGATACCGCCTTCCGGGCGGCGCGTCTCACCATCGCCGAATTTTTAAACTTAAAACAAGGTCCCGTCATAAATCGCTATAAAATCGCCGTACCCATTTTCGCCGTAGGCTTTATTTTAAGTCAAATCGACTTTACCATTGTATGGCGCTACTTTGCCTGGTCCAACCAGACCCTGGCCATGATCGCCCTGTGGACCGCCGCCCTGTATTTGGTGCGCCAGGGCAGATTCCACTGGATTGCCACCCTGCCGGCAACCTTTATGACAGCCGTCAGCATCACCTATATCCTTCAGGCCCCCGAAGGCCTGCGCTTGAGCACCACCATTTCCTATCCGGTGGGTCTGGCCGCCGCCTTCCTGGCGCTGGCAGCCTTCTTGTGGCGGGCCTACGGACGGCAAGTCGTTTCGGACGCAGTAAACCCAAAAATTATAAAATAATAATGAAGTAGCCCAAAGAAATCGACAGCCCGTGCCCGGCCGGCACGGGCCCCTTTATTTATGGTTGCTGAGAAGGTAATCGATAATACCGGCGTATACGGCAAAGGCCATCTGGCGCTGATAGCGGGGATCCCTTAAGAGCTTTTCCTCCCGGGGATTGGAAATAAAGCCGACTTCCACAATAACGGCCGGTATCTTCTGGTTACGCAGAACATAGGCGTCAATGCTTAAAGGCACTCGATCGGTATTGGCCAGACGGCGCCTGATTTCCGCCTGGATGGCCTCGGCAAGTTTCTTGCCCTCCGGCGATTTGGGATCATAAAACAGCTGGGCCCCGCTTTCCCGGCCGTCGAAGGCGTTGCAGTGAATGGAAACAAACAGGTCCGCCCCGACTCTCCGGGCCAGCTCAACCCTTTCCACCATATCATCGCCGGAATCCCCTTCGTTGACATTTTCATCCTGGCGGGTGAGGTAGACGCGGGCCCCACCCTGGGTTAAAAATTCGGCCAAATACCGGCTGATGGCCAGATTTACCTGGTCTTCCCGGGTCCCTCCAGGACCCAATGCACCAGAATCGATCCCGCCGTGACCGGGGTCGACCACCACTACTTGACCGGCCACCGCCCAGGACAGGGCCTGAACGGCCCGCTCGCTTTTTAATTCCCGGTAGCGGCCTAAAACGGAAACCACGACGGCAACCGTCAGTAGAATGAATGCCACCGCTAAAACGCGCCGCCATAAATCAGCTTTGCGCCGTACCATTCGCCCGCCCTCCCCCGTAAAAAATATGCCCTCGATCAATTCGTTAAGCCAGGGAACTATTTCCTCCTTGATACCCCCAATGTTATACTAAGACTAAAAAAGCCCGACGGCTACTTCTATCTGAAGGGAAGATAAATTATGGCCGTAATCATAGTCCAGGACCTGGTTAAACGCTTTAATGACATTCCCGCCGTCGATGGAGTGACTTTTGACGTTGAAGAAGGCGAGATTTTTGGCTTTCTGGGGCCGAATGGCGCCGGAAAATCGACGACCATCAAAATCCTCTGCACCCTTTTAAAGCCTACCTCCGGACGAGTCGTACTGGCCGGTCTGGACATCGCCCGTCAGCCCGACGCCGTCCGGCGCGCCATCGGCCTGGTTTTTCAGGACAATACCCTGGACGACCGCCTGACGGCTGAAGAAAACCTGCTCCTCCACGGTCTTCTCTATGGTCTTTCCCGTGATGCCATAAAAGAACGCATGGAGGAAGTCCTGGCCATGGTGGATCTTGAGGGCCGCCGCCGGGATATCGTCCGCACCTTTTCCGGCGGCATGCGGAGGCGACTGGAAATCGCCCGCGGCTTCCTCCATCACCCCCGTGTTCTCTTCCTTGATGAACCGACCGTCGGCCTCGACCCCCAGACCCGCAACGCCATCTGGCAGCACATCCACCGTCTGCGTCGTGAGAAAAACATTACCATCTTTATGACCACCCATTATATGGACGAGGCGGAAAACTGCGACCGCATCGCCATTATCGACCACGGCCGCATCCAGGCCCTGGACACGCCGGAGAATTTAAAACGTCTGGTGGGAGGCGATGTAATAACTATGAAAACCGCCGACGACGCCCGTCTCCAGAAAGAGATCGCCGCCCGCTACAACGTAAATGTTATAAAAGAGGAAGAAGGCCTGCGCCTTCAGGTGGAAGACGGGGCCGCCTTTATCCCGCAACTAGCCGCCGACTTCAGGGGACAAATCAGCAGCATCAGTTTACGACGGCCCACCCTGGACGACGTTTTTTTAAGCCTTACGGGACGCGCTATCCGGGAAGACAGAATATCTGCAACAGAACTTATGCGCTTAAACCGCCGCCACGGACGCCGGCGGCACTAAGGAGGAAAAACCATGGAAGCCGCACTGCGGGCCATATATACCATCTGGTATCGGGAATTTATCCGCTTTATCCGCGAACGCAGCCGTATAATCGGCATGATCGGCCAGCCCCTCCTTTACCTCCTCATCGTCGGTCAGGGCATCTCGGCAGCCATGGGCTTCCGGGGCGTTCCCGCCGGCATCCCCGTTAACTACGTCCAGTTTATGTACCCCGGTATATTGGCCATGTCCGTCCTCTTCACCTCCATCTTTTCCGGGGTATCCATCATCTGGGACCGGGAATTTGGCTTTTTAAAAGAAGTACTGGTGGCCCCCGTACCCCGCTGGGCCACCGCAATAGGTAAGGCCCTGGGAGGCAGCACGGTGGCCATCATTCAGGCCGTCATTATGCTGCTCCTTGCCCCTTTAATAAACGTCTCCCTCAGCCCGGTTATAATTCTTCAGGTCCTGGGAATTTTATTTTTAATCTCCCTGGGTCTGACCTTCCTGGGCATTGCCATTGCCAGCCGTATGGCCACCATGGAAGGCTTCCAGATGTTTATGAATTTCCTGGTCAATCCCATGTTTTTCTTAAGCGGTGCTATGTTCCCCATGACAAATTTGCCCGGCTGGATGAGTTTTTTAATGAAAATCGATCCCTTAACCTACGGTGTCGATGCTTTAAGGCGCCTGATTTATGCCGGCACCGACCCCCGGGTTCTGGAGTACCTGGTCCACTATAGTTTAAGGTTTGATCTGGCCGTAGTAACGGCTTTAACCATTTTCTTGGGTTTTCTGGGCTCCATATCCTTTAGCCGCCAGGAATAAAAAAGCGTCCGGAGGTTTTCCGGACGCCTATTTACTAACACGAATCCTTTATGCTTATTTGCCCGCAGGTCCCGCCTGGGGAGTGGCTTCTCCTAATACTACGCTTTCCTCTTTTTCTTTCGTAAAGGCAATCACCGTACAGAAGGCACAGATGAAGATTAGGAATAGAACCATACCGAAGACGCCCTTAGTATAAAGCCAGGTAAACTCCTTTACGGCCAGGAACGCCAGCAGCACACCTGCAACTACGGCCCCCAGACCCACATTTTTGGCCGTGCCTTTTTCCGGCAGCGCCCAGCGGTAGGTGCCAGCCCGCTCAATCAAAGTCACCAGGGTTAAAGCGGAAACGTTAAAGATCATTCCGATCCATACCGGGTGAATGTTAAGGTAAAACTTCGTCGGATGCCAGCCGCCCAGATGATACCAAGTTATCCCGGAAACAAAACCGGCAATAAGGGCGGAGACTGCCGCCCGGCGGGTGGCCAGGGGCCAGAAGAGCACGCCGATAATGGGGGCAAAGGTGGCTCCGTTCCGGCAGGTCCAAGCCAGGACGTTCCACCATGCGGCCTGTTCCGTACGCAGGAAACCGAAGATAATCATCAAAACGGTCAATATAACCAGGGCCCACTTGGTGTAGAGGACCATCTGCTTATCGCTTATATTGGGATTTAAAGAGGAGGCCACATCCCTTCCCAGGCTGGTGGCGCCGGAGAACTGGCAGGGAGCCCCCCAACCCAGGGCGCAGGCCCAGATACCCATGAAGAAAATACCCACCAGCGGCGCCGGTAAAACCTGAGCCAGGTATTTGGGTACGGCCACCAGACCGCGGCCGACTCCGGGAGCCACCACGGCCGCCGCCATACCGAAGAGGACCCCCAGGACGATAAACACGATATTAAACCAAGCCGCCCACAGGAGACCCTTCTGCCCTTCTTCCGGGGTGCGGCAGGAAAGGGCCATTTGGAAGGCCGCCTGGGCCAGGAAGACGTTGACCAGGAAGGTGCCGAACCATGCCAGTATCGTCTGCAGGCCGACGGTGGTCAGGCCGAACATGGCCGGTTTGTCTGCCGCCAGCTGGGCCAGGCCGGCAAAGCCCGGTTTAATAAAGAAGGCGATAAGTCCGATGATGAACATCAAGGTAAAGGCTACGGTGTTGGCCGTCTGGGTAAAGACCACCGACCACATGCCTCCAGCCTGAAGATAGATAAGGAGGAGAATGGCGCTGAAAATTACCCAGGTAGACAGGGACATGCCGGTAAAGGCGCTCATGGCGGCGGCAAAGGCCAGGGCATTGGCCGTAGCGTACATGGGGAAGGTAAAGGCCGTAACCGCGCCGGCGATGGCTTTGGCCGTTCGCCCATAACGGTCGCCTATCAAACCCGAAACGGTCACCACCAGGCGCTTGCGGAAGGGGACGACAAAAAATAGGGCGATAATTATCACATGGATTAATTCGGCCACGCCATACCAGCCCGCCGAGATCCCCGTCGTATATGCGAGCTCAAGGATGGCAATATATGAAGACCCGGAAAAAAGACCGGTGATACAGACGGCCACCATCCAGGGTTTGAATTTACGGCCGCCCACCCAAAAATCTTCGCCACGGGCGGCCCGGCTCCGGGCCACGTTGCCGGCAATAATAAGAACCAGGGTGTAGATGACCGCCATAAACAGTATCCAAAAGGCATAAGCGTTCATGCCCAGTTCCCTCCTGCTGCTTTATTATTGTTTTCTTTAACTTGCGCTGGCTTCTTTCAAATAAGGATAGGGATACTCTTCCCCGTTAATTTTGAAAGCGTACTCAATAGTTCCGGCCGTTTTCATCATATTGGCCGCCGAACAATAGACCTCGTCGGCCAGTTTAATGGCGTGGGCTACTTTTTCCGGGGGAATATTATTGCCTACAAATTCATAAACAACCCGCATACGGGTGAAAATCTTGGGATGGTCTTCCGCCCTTTCACCTTCTACCGTAATCGTCAGTTGGTCAAAGGCAATACGCATCTTCTGCAAAATGTGAGTCACCTCAATGCCCGTACACCCTCCCAGGGCAATAAGCATCAGGTCCATGGGGCGGGTGCCTTTGTTTTCTCCGCCGTAAACAGGACTGGCGTCCATGGCCACCTGGTGGCCGGCACCGTCGTCACCAACAAACTGCATTTTGCCTATCCAGTTAACTGTTACTTTTCCCATAAAGGTCTCCTCCCAACAGTTATTCTTGTAATCGCAAGCACATACTTCGTTTTGCAAAAAACATGCCAGGATACAAAAATCCCCGCTTCTTCTTTAAAATCGCGGGGATAAACTGAAGTTAATTTTCTTTTTTTGGTCTATCCATGTACCACAATTATTCCGTTTCCCTATTATTCGACAGGTTTTTTGGGCTTTAGCCGGTTCATTTTCAGACCATATCGGTTCATTTTTGCACCAGAAGGCCGTAAGCCTGGGCTTTACGCAAAAGTGTTGAATGGGAAATGCCCAGAGCCCGGGCGGCCCGGCGCAAGGTGCCGTGCTCTTGAACGGCCAAGTTGATGAGCTCCCGTTCCAGCATTTCCCTCGCCTGCTGCAGGGGCAAAATCTCTTTTATCTGCAGACCCTTCTCAATACCGTCGTTTCCTTCCCGGCAATCTATCGGCAAATGTTCGGGGAGAATTGCGTCCCCTTCACCCATGATCACCACCCGCTCCATGACGTTCTGAAGCTCCCGCACATTGCCAGGCCACGTGTAAGCTTCAAGAACCCGGCAGGCTTTAAAGGACAATTGTTTTGTCGTGCCATACTTTTGGTTAAACCTTTCTAGAAAATACTTCGCCAGAGGCAAAATGTCTTCCCGCCGTTCCCGCAAAGGAGGAATCCTTATGGGTACCACGTTTAAACGATAATACAAATCTTCACGGAAGGTCTTTTCCTTGACCATAGCGGCCAGATCCTTATTAGTCGCGGCAATAACCCGAACGTTTAGCTTCACGGCCTGTCGCCCGCCCAGGCGGTAAATCACCTGCTCCTGGAGAAAACGCAGCAACTTTACCTGCAGGCCCAGGGGTAAATCCCCTATCTCGTCCAAGAAAATCGTACCATTATTAGCCACCTCCAGGAGGCCTAATTTCCCCTCGCGGTTGGCCCCGGTAAAGGCGCCCTTCTCATAACCAAATAGCTCGGATTCCAGCAGGTTTTCCGGTATGGCGCCGCAGTTTATCTCGATAAAAGGCCCTTTGCTACGGTGGCTGTGTTGGTGTATAAACCTGGCAAGGACTTCTTTGCCGACGCCGGATTCACCGGTTATAAGGACGGTAGAATCCACGGCCGCCACCCTTAAGGCCTGTTCCAGCACCTTTTGCATGTTCGGACTCTCGCATACTAACCCGGAAGCAGCCAGGTTCTGCGCCCTTAAAGCCCGGATTTCCGCCGCGGCCCGCTGGGCCTCTTCCTTTAGATGGCGCAGTTCCGTCATGTCGCGAACGGTGATGACAACCTGGGAAACGCCCCCCTCCTCATTGAAGACGGGACTGCCGGTGAGAATGGCCTCCCTGCCGGCAGGCGTTTGATACATGACCGTTACGGCTTTACCTCCGCTATGAACAAGCTTCCAAAGCTGGTACAACTGCCCTTCAGCCCGGTCGGCTTCCCCACGCAGCTTTTCCCCGACTACAAGGGCCCCTTCCTCCGGCCCCATTATGCGTCCGTACGCTTCATTTACCCCTAAAACCAGTCCCTGCCCATCGACAATAACCATGCCGTCATAGCAGGCTTCGATGACGCTCTTAAGCTGCCGGTTCAACGATTTGACCGCCTTTAATTCGCTGGAGACGGCCTCCAGTTCGGAAATGTCCTGGAGAACCAGCACCATCCCCTGTTCCCTACCGTCCCTGGTAATCGGGCTGCGCCTGATGGCCAGGGTTTTGGGGCCCACACGCGCCTTATGAAACCGGTCGCCTACGGTTTGGTTAAGAAAGCGGTTCAAACCGGAAGCAGCCAGGACGGTTTCCGCCGGTCGCTTTAGTACCGCTCCCGCCGGCAGATCCAGCAAGCGGGCCGCCGCAGGGTTGATGTGGCATATCTTCCCCTCCCGGTCGACGGCAATGATGCCGTTCGGCACGGCCTCTAGTACTGCCGCCAGTTCCCTTTCCGTCTTTTCCAAAGCCCGGTGTACCTTATTAATAAGACCAATCCGGGTGAGGACGCCGCTTAGACGCCGTTCCTTGTTTAAAACAATCAGGCGGTCGATAGGTAGATTGGCCACCTGTTCAAAACCCGTTTCTTCATCAATGCAGACGAGTTTGCGCTCCATAACCTCTTCAATGGGCGTAGACATGGTGGCCCCTTCCTGCAGGGCTTCCAGGAGGCGGAAAACGGTAATTATCCCCACCACTTCGCCATCGGCGTCCAGCACCGGAGCGCAGTTAACTTCCTGACGCCGGTAGAGGTCTACGGCCTCCGATAAAGTCTGCCAGTAATACAACGTTTCCGGATTGTCGAGCATGACCTGTTTGACCTGCATCGAAGGCACCTGCCCTTAAAAAAATAGGAATAGCCCGGGTACTACTGTACCCCTTGAGGCTACCCCTATTATAGCAGGTGGTTCAGAAATGGACCATAACCAAACCGGCCACTTCCCACTCCAGGAACACTGTTATATAGTCCAGGCGCACAGTACCACCCGGGCCGGCGCGGCTTCTGCCCCTTTAAGGAGAAGCGGTAGAGCAACCATTTGATAAACGCCCGCAGGTATGTCTTTTAAACGCAGTCCCTCTATAATTATAACTCCATTTTCCAACAAAATGCGGTGGGCGGGATGACCCGGCTGATCGCGTTCTATCCCCAGGGCATCAAGCCCGACGCCGCGCACCCCTTTTTTCACAAGATAGACGGCGGCCCCAGCGTCCAGGTACACAAAACTGGATTCATTGCCGGTTTCCCAGGAGTTTTTGGTTTTAAAAAGAATAAAGTCGCCCGGACGGATATCTTGACCCTCCAAAGCCGCTGCCGATATTCGCTCCTTAGCCGCCGTCAAATCCAGCACCCGGCAGGATCCGATTAAAAGGGACAAATCTAACCCATCGATGGTCATACCCCCGGCGAATACATGGGCAGGAGCGTCGATATGGGTGCCGGTATGGCTGTCAAGAAGCCACCTGGTTTCCCTAACGCCCTCTTCGTAGTTGCGGGTTACTTCTACCTGCGGCTGTTTTTCCGCCCTATTTTTATATACGGGCATGCCGTAATATACGGGCATGGATATATCGTAGATGGGCACGTCTTCATCCTTCCTATTGCATCTCATGTTCCTGCCACCAGTAACGTCCATCCCGGATTACAAGTTCCTGGGCCGCCGGTGGTCCCCACTGGCCGGCGGCGTAATTGGGAAAAAGTGGGGGTCTCGCAGCCCAGGCGGCGGCGATGGGATCTACAAAGCGCCATGCCGCCTCTACCTCATCCCAGCGGGTGAAAAGGGTTGGGTCTCCCCGCATTACATCGTAAAGCAGCCGCTCATAGGCCTCGGGGGAATTGACCCCCACCTCGCAGTTCTGGCAGAAATCCAGCCGGATAGGTATGATGTAATTATTATTCCCCGGGCGTTTCGCATTAAGTTGAACATAAATGCCTTCCAGAGGCTGAACGCGGATGACCAGAAGATTGGGGCGCAGCTCGCCGTATTCCTTGAAATAAAGGATGTCTGGGAGGGATTTAAATTGGATGATGATCTCCGTCACCTTGGCCGGTAAGCGCTTGCCCGTGCGCAGGTAAAAGGGAACACCGACCCAGCGAAAGTTTTCAATAAAAAGTTTTAAAGCGACAAAGGTCTCTGTATTGGAAACGGGAGATACTTTCTTTTCTTTACGGTAAGGAAGCACCTTTTGCCCGTTTATTTCTCCGGCCCCGTACTGACCGCGAACGACGTTTCTGTTGACTGCCCCTTCATCCATGGGCCTTAAAGAGCGGAGCACCTTTACCTTCTCGTCGTGGATGTCTTCCGTAGCCAGGCTGGCCGGCGGTTCCATAGCCACCAGGGTTACCAGTTGCAGGAGGTGGTTCTGCACCATATCCCGCAAGGCTCCCGCTCTGTCGTAATAATCGCCCCGATCTTCTACCCCCACCCTTTCCGCCGACGTAATCTGAACGTTGTCGATATATTTATTGTTCCAAACCGGTTCAAAAAAGGTATTGGCGAAGCGGATGACCATTATATTTTGAATCATTTCTTTGCCTAAATAATGGTCAATGCGGTAAATTTCTTCCTCCCTGAAGGCCGCCCGCAGATGGCGGTTTAATTCCGCCGCCGAAGGCAGATCATAACCGAAGGGTTTCTCAATAACGACCCTTTGCCATCCCGGCGCCGGTATCATTTCCGCATCCTGCAAACCCCGCACTACAGGGCCGAAGTGTTCCGGCGCCACAGCTAAGTAGAAAATACGATTCCCTGTGCAACCGGTCGCATCCTCCAGTTCTGTCAGGAACCGTTTAAAGCGTTTATAGCCTTCCTCGTCATAAATATCGGCCTGGAAATAGTATAAACGGTCGGCGAAATCCTTAAAAAAAGCATCCAGTTCAGAGGCGCGGCGGGAAAATTTTTTAAGAGAGGGTAAGACTATCTCATCGTGAAAACTCTCCCGCGTAAACCCGCGCCGCCCCACGGCAATGATCCCCACGGCGTCCGGCAGAAACCCGTCGACATGAAGGTTATATAGGGCCGGATAAAGCTTACGGCGGGCCAGATCCCCCGTACCCCCGAAAATCACCAGCACGCAATTATCCGGCTTTCCCAGGCCCATGTCCAATCGCCTTCCTTAACACAGCTTTCTAACTATTTTGCTCCATGGGCCCTATTTTTATAGTATTAAGCGCGCTGCGACATGGTTTTAGAAACCCTTGCCCCTCGCCCCCGGACGGCCAGCAGCAGGTAGGCCAGGGAAGCTTTTTGCCCCCCTAATAACAATGTCGGTCTACCCTTTTCTAGGTAGACCGACTGGATAACGTTATTATTGTGGAGCGGAAAACGGGATTCGAACCCGCGACCCTCGGCTTGGGAAGCCGATGCTCTACCACTGAGCTACTTCCGCATTTTACATTTATATTTTACTCCCTTACCTTGAGGGTGTCAAGATTAAAGTATAGTACTTGCTTAACGTTTAAGTCAGTAGTATAATTTCTTTAGTAAGACAAATAAAGGTGGTAAGAACAATGTATAAAATAACCATTTCCCAAAAAGGCCAGATTGTTATTCCCCTGGAAATACGTAAAAATTATGGTCTTAAAAAAGGTGACCAGCTGGCGGTGGAAGATAGTAATGGTGTTATAATCCTGCGACCGCTTCCCAGGCACCCCCTCCTGAAGTTGCGCGGTAAATATAAAAGCAGTAATCCTGCCGACAAGCTTACTACAGCTTTGATAAAAGAAAGAACTGCTGAGCGATCCCGCGAAAGAAGGTAAAGCGGTTTATGGAAATAACAAAATTTGTTCTCGATACGTATGCTATTCTGGCCTTGTTGGAAGATGAACCCGGTGCCCAAGTAGTAGCGGATATTATAAGCGACGATACAAAGATGAGCTTCTTGAGCCTTATCAATTTAGGTGAGGCCTATTATATAGTCCTGAGGAAAAAAGGTGAAAAAGCTGCCAGTGAATTAATCGAAACTATTTGCGCCGATGAAAGCATAACCCTAATTGACTGCCCCTGGACAAGGATTAAAGAAGCAGCCCGGGTAAAGGCCCTCGGGGGATTATCCTATGCCGATTCATTCGCTGTTTCCCTGGCCCAAGAGCTGCAAGCACCGATTATAACCGGTGATCCAGAAATCCGCAAGTTGGCACCAAAACTTGCTTTCGAGATTATCTGGATAGGTAACGCTACTCCTGTTTAAGGTACCAGCTTTTAAAATTAGACGGCCACATCTTTTGCCATGCAGCCGATTTCCTCTTGACAGGGATGAAATAAGCATGTAATATACTAACCTGTGGGCCATTAGCTCAGGCGGTAGAGCACCTGACTTTTAATCAGGGTGTCGGTGGTTCGAATCCACCATGGCTCACCAGATATATGGCCCGTTGGTCAAGAGGTTAAGACACGAGCCTTTCACGCTCGTAACGGGGGTTCGATTCCCCCACGGGTCACCAAACCAGGAGCCGTAGTGTAGCGGTCTAACATGCCGGCCTGTCACGCCGGAGATCGCGGGTTCAATTCCCGTCGGCTCCGCCAGGATATTTAAAAGCCCCGGGAAGGGGCTTTTTTGATACGTATAGCATGGTATAATAAAAGTACAGGCATAAGCAGTTTTTAGGGAATGATGAGACTGTAATAATTTTCGAGAATGTACCGGCAGGGTTTGCAGGCAATGCGGGAAGGTGTTTTCTATGGTACAAATTAGCTGGTTCTATGGCATCAAGATTTCAATGTTTTATGACGAACATTTACCACCTCATTTCCACGTAGAATACGGAGAATACCATGCCATTGTTGATATTCAAAAGGCGGTAATTATTAAAGGCCAGCTTCCAAAAAAACAGGCGAGTTTGGTTATAGCCTGGACCTTTCTGCACCAGGATGAATTAATGGATAACTGGCATAATGCTTATCATAAAAAAGAGCTGTTTAAAATCGATCCCCTCAGATAGGAGCGTGATAAAAATGATCCCCCCTGCATTAATCCAAGTATATGCTGATAAAGAAAGGGATTACGCCATTATCTGCCAGTTCGTGGACGGCAAAGTGACCCGTTACGATATGAAAAAACTTTTATACGGAGTTTTTGAACCCTTAAGAGATAAAGAGGTTTTTAAAAACACTTTAACGATCCTGGATAATACTGCGGCCTGGGATTTAACCGGAAAAAGGGATGAAACCAACTGCCTGACCATTGATCCCTGGACATTATATAATGCCGAAGACATAACCAGCGATATGATTCATTAGACCCACCTGGATGTCCCCGGTGGGTCTAATGCATATTATCCCGCTAAAGAAGGTCCGGCCGGCAGTTCTCCTATTCCTTTTGCAATTCTCGCTCGACAAAGCGCAGGTGTTGGCAGATGGCCCGCCGGGCTGCCCGGGGCTTTTGATTTTTTATGGCTTCGAAAATTTGTTTATGCTGCTCGAAAAGCAGTTCGGGATTGCCCGGAGTGGTATAAAGGCGCTGACGGCTGGTACGCAGGGCCTGACGCATGGTGTCGGAAACCGTATGCATGAGTTTGGCGAGAACCGAATTGCGGGCCGCCTCAGCTATGGCCAGGTGAAAGCGCAGGTCGGCCTCTTCTCCCAAAGTGCCTTTCTTAAGGTCGCCGTCCATTTCTTTTAAGATAGCGGCCATTTTTTCTATATCTTCCGGGCCGGCGCGGCAGGCCGCAAGATAGGCGGCCTCGCCTTCCAGGGCCTGGCGCGCTTCCAGGAGCTCCATGGCCGCCTGGCGGTCCATGAGCAGGGCCATGGCCAGGGGTTCCACGATGGCCTCGCGACGAACGTTCTGCACGAAGGTACCTTCCCCGGGCCGAATGTCGATAACCCCCATGGCCGCCAGGGCGCTTAAGGCCTCCCGCACAGAGGCGCGGCTGACGCCCAGACGCTCGGACAGTTCCCGTTCTGAAGGCAGACGATCGCCGGGTTTTAAATTGCCTTCGCCGATGAGATCTTTTATCTGCCGGACGATCTCTTCGTAGATCTTTTTAGGCCGGATAGGCTTTAACTCCACCACGTCCCCACCCCAGGCACCCCAAACGTCTTTTTCTTGAAGCCCATTTTACCGTTTTTCAATCTTTATTTGCAAGTATTTCCGCCGTGTGCTTGACCTGAATATCGCTACCCGTCTGATCCAGGCCGCCGCGGAGCTGGAGAATGCAGCCCGGACAGTCGGTGGCCACTATTTCCGCCCCGCTCGCCATGATATTTTTAAGTTTGCGTTCGAGGATAGGGCGGCTGATTTCCGGATATTTGACGCTGTAAGAACCGCCGAAACCGCAGCAGCGGTCGCTCTCCCGCATCTCTACCAATTCGATGCCGGGTTGGCTTGTCAAAACCTCTCGCGCCGCCCTGTCCAGCCCCAGGTGTCGCTTGAAATGGCAGGAATCATGATAGGTGACTTTAACGATGCCCCTGTCTCGTCCTTTGCCTTCGGGGGCAGACCCTTCGCTCTTCTTGAGCTCATGGACGAGCTGGGTGAAGTCTTTAACCCTGGCCGCCAAGTCTTTTGCCCGCCCTTCCCAGGCCGGGTCCCCGGCCAGAAGCTCGATAAAGTTTTTCTTCAGGGCCACGGCACAGGTAGGACAGGCGGTAACGATTACGTCGGCCTTGGCTTCTTCCAGGGCGGCAATATTGAGCTTGGCCAAGCTAACCGCTGTTTCCCGATCGCCGGCATAAATGGCGGGCGCGCCACAGCAGGCCTGCCCCTGGGGAAAGGTCACCTCCACCCCTTCCCGTCCCAGCACCTTATAAACGGCTTCCCCGATTTCGGGGTAGACGAAATCAATGACGCAGCCACTGTAAAAGGCCGCCCGCAGGCGGGACTTGCGTAAAGCACCTTCCAGGTTTTTCACCCTGTCCCGCAGGGGTACCCGGGCAATGGCCGGCAGGCTCCGCCCCTCGGTAAAACTGCTGAAATAAAGGGGGAGGTGCCGGATGAAGGGCCGGCCGTGGGTCACCGGCCCCTGAAGGCGGGAAGCCGCC
This sequence comes from Moorella humiferrea, assembly GCF_039233145.1. Classification (NCBI taxonomy): domain Bacteria; kingdom Bacillati; phylum Bacillota; class Clostridia; order Neomoorellales; family Neomoorellaceae; genus Neomoorella; species Neomoorella humiferrea. The sequence goes on from NZ_CP136419.1 coordinate 2,477,040, forward strand.
CGCAGCATGGTGTGCATAAGCCTCGGTTTGGCCACCACCCCGTGGAGGGCAATACGATACGCCCTGGAAAGCCCCTGTTTCTCCACCACCCGCTCCCGCAGTTTTAAGACGAGATCCGGAATGTTTATCTTGGCCGGGCAGACTTCGGCGCAGCGTCGACAGCCGATACAGAGGCTCTGGGGGTCGGCGGCATCCTCCAGGGAGTTGAAGAAGGCCGTTAGAATACTGCCAATGCCGCCGCTGTAAATATAACCGTATACCTGCCCGCTGACGAGCTGGAAGACGGGACAGACGTTGGTGCAGGAGGCGCAGCGGATGCATTGGAGGGCTTCCTTAAAGACGGGATCAGCCGCCATGCGGGTACGGCCGTTGTCCAAAAGGACCACGTGCAGTTCCTTTATTCCCTCGCCGTCGCCCTTCCGGGCCGGCACTGGACCGGTTATCATGGTTACGTAGCTGGTAATGGGCTGGGCCGTACCGCTGCGGGGCAGGGCCTCAAGGATGGGCACGATGTCTTTTAGCTTCGGCACCAGCTTTTCGTAGCCGACGATGGCCACATGGACCGGAGGGACGGTGGTGGCCAAGCGGGCATTGCCCTCATTGGTGCAGATGACTATAGTTCCCGTTTCGGCCACAGCAATATTGGCGCCGCTGATACCCATACCGGCGGTAAGGAACTTTTTCCTGAGCTCGCGCCGGGCGATGCGCACCATATTTTTAATATCCGGCTCCACCGGCTCTCCCAGGTAACGGCTGAAGACCCGGGCCACCTCTTCCTTGGGCAGGTGAATGGCCGGCATGACCATATGGGACGGTCGTTCCCCGGGCATGAGCTGCAAAATCCACTCTGCCAGATCGGTTTCATGGGGGGTGATACCCCGCTCCTGAAGATACTCGTTGAGGTGGATCTCTTCCGAAGCGAAGGACTTTGATTTTACGACGTCAGTTACCCCGTGTTCCTTAGCCACCTGGTAAATATACTCCCGCGCGGCCGCAGCATCGTGAGCGCGAAATACCTTTCCTCCCCTGGCCTCCACCGCCCGGGTAAACTGGGCGGCTAGTTCTTCATAACGTCCGGCGGCGTCGCCCTTGATGGCGGCAATCTTTTCCCGCAGGGCGGCGAAATCCTTGCCCCTATAAACCTCTTCCCGGGAAATGATATAGGAATCGGCAAAACGTTCCAGGGCGCCCCGCAGGCTGGCATTATTCAAGGCCTTATGGAGCCGTTCTCTAAATTCTTTAGCGGCCACGGTCGTCGCCTCCCTCGTCTCCCACCAGAACGATCAGTAACCGCTCCGGCCCGTGCACGCCGATCGTCAGGCTGCGTTCAATATCGGCCGTACGGCTGGGGCCTGTAACCAGGGTGAAATACCCCGGCCAACTGCCCCGTTCCAGATAAGCTTCTATCACTTCGGTCAAATTGGCCCTTATCCGTTTCGTCCGTAGCAGAGCAACGCAGGTAAGGGGCAACATGGCTGCTAGGCGCGCCTTTAAAGCGGTAGCGTCCATGGCCAGCGTCCCCGTTTCAGCGATACCGTAATCGAATTCTACAATACCGACGTCCGCCTCGCGGGCGAAATCAGGACCATCCTTTTCCACGGTAAACCCGGCCGCCGTCAAGGCTTCCTCTAAGTTTGTTTCCCTGACGAGGGGCGAAGCAAACAACGCCGCGCGTCGGCCGCAGGGCTTTAATGCCTCGGCAAGGGCCTTCCCTAATTCCCGTCTGCCTTCTACCGGCAAAATCTGGGCTCCCATAACTCCGGCCTGACGGGTAAAGGCGGCAATTAAATCTTCCTGGGCCAAGAAGCAACCCCCCATTTGTGGATGTCTTCACAATGTCGTAAGGCTCAAAAAGATTTGACATTTTCGTCCGGCCTGACCACCTGATGGTTTTATTATAACATTTTTTTGCTACAATTCAATATATCTTTTTTGTTTTTCTCCTGCAGAAAGCAAAAAAGCCCCGCCTCAGCGGGGCAAGCTTGATACTTTTATTTACCCGGTGTATATACCTCGCGCCGGGTCATATGGCGATTGCTGAAGGCTACGATTAATGCCAAAAAGACAATCACCACCAGGGTGCCAGCAAGGATCATTATGCCTTCGGATTTGCTGGCCGCGGCAACAACAGCCGCCTGGGGGGACAGCTCGCCGTGGACCGGGATCATCCACCTAAAGACGTAAGCCTGGAGAAGGGTAATGATGCTGATAAACACTGTCATTAACAAGCTGGGAACTATGGCGAAACGGAAAAGCTCTCCTTCCCGTCCCACCTGACCCGTAGCCGCTGTAGCCACGGCAATGCTCTGGGGCGAGATCATTTTTCCCGTGACGCCGCCCGAGGAGTTGGCCGCAACTGTAAGCACCGGATCGACGCCGATGTTTTGGGCGGTAACATACTGCAGTTTTCCAAAAAGGGCATTGGCCGAAGTATCGCTTCCGGTAATGAAGACCCCGAGCCAGCCCAGGAATGGCGCTACAAAGGGAAACACCTTACCGGTTACCGTAAGTGCCTGTCCCAAAGTGGTGCTCATCCCGGAAAAGTTGGCAATATAAGCAAAACCTAACACCAAAAACATGGTCAAGATGGCGTAACGGAGTTCATGCAGCGTTTCGCCGAAAAGGCGCAGCCACTCGCCGAAACGCATGTTGAGAAGCAACATGGTTATAAAGGCGGCAATCAAGATTCCCGTACCCGGGGCGGACAGCCAGTTAAAAGTAAAGATAGCCGCCATGGGCTCACCGCCCGCCTTAACGACGGCCTGGTGCAGCCCCGGAATGGGGAATTTGAGGGTGACCTGATCCAGCACGGCTTTTACCTGTCCGGTACCCCAGTCGGCCACCATCAAGGTAAGAACGATGAAGGGAGCCCACGCCTTAAGAATGGCACCGGGTGAATGGCGAGTGAACTTTTCCGAAGCGCGTTCATTGGTGAAACGCCAGATATTACGGGGCTGCCAGACCCGCAGGAGCAAGATGAGGCAGACGAGGGAGAAGAGGGAAGAAATAATGTCGGGCAGCATCGGACTTAAATAGTTAGAAGAAAACCACTGGGCTACGGCGAAGGAACCGCCACTTACCAGGCAGGCCGGCCATGTTTCTTTAACGCCCTTCCATCCCGACATGATGGCCACCAGCCAGAACGGTACCAGAATGGAGAGGAAGGGGAGCTGCCTGCCGATCATTTTGCTCAAAAGCATCGGATCTATCCCCGCTACCTGGCCCAGGGTCAGGACGGGTACCCCAATGGCCCCAAAGGCCACGGGCGCGGTGTTGGCCAGTAGACAGATGCTGGCGGCATAAACGGGGTTAAAGCCCAAACCGGCCAGCATGGCGGCAGTAATGGCCACCGGCGCGCCGAAACCGGCCGAGCCCTCAAGGAAGGCGCCGAAGGAAAAGGCGATAAGCAAAGCCTGCAGCCTGCGATCCTCGGTAATTCCGGCAATGGAATCCTTAATAATTTCAAACTGTCCGGTTTTTACAGTTATTTGGTATAAAAATACCGCCGTTACCACAATCCAACCAATGGGAAACAAACCGTAAAGCCCGCCGTCAATAAAGGAAAGGAGGGCGAGGTTCAGAGGCATACGATAACCGACAACGGCGACGACAATGGCTACAATTACCGTCAAGAGGCCGGCAATATGGCCCTTCATTTTTTGCACCGCCAAAGCGTAAAAGAGGAAAAGAATAGGTAGCGCCGCCAACAGGGCTGAAAGGGCAAGATTATTTACCGGATCATAAACTTGCACCCAGGGCATTATCGTTAGTACCTCCCGGATATTTCTGAATTTACTGCTAAGATGTCCAGGTGATCAGACCAGAAAACTCTTAAAAAATGTATCCAGCAAATGGATACCCCTCCTCCAACACCTCCTTATTATAATTTTAGAACAACCTGACTGGATTGTCAGGCAAGTTTTATGTTAAACCTTTTTTAAGGCAATTTCAATACCTGATACATTTAATGCTTGTCTTCCTTTTCACATACCTGGAAAGAAAAAACCGGCCTCCTCGGGCCGGCCATCAAAAACACGGGCTTTAAAAAGGATCTTCTAAAATAATTGTCTGTTTCCGCTGCGGCCCCACGGCCACGATCTGCACGGGTACGCCAGTCAGTTCTTCTACCCGGCGGATATAACCCCGGCAGGCAGGCGGTAGATCGGCTAAGGTTCTGGCGTTGCTGATGTCTTCCTGCCAACCGGGAAGTTCTTCATAGACCGGTTGGCACTGCTCCAGGACTTTCAGGGCGGCAGGAAAGTCCTTCAGCACCTCGCCGCCATAACGATAACCGGTGCAGATGCGCAAAGGCTCAATACCCGTCAGCACATCCAGTTTGGTCAAAGCCAGACCCGTCAGACCGTTGACTTCGGCGGCATGGCGCAAGATAACCGCATCCAGCCAGCCGCAGCGCCGCGGCCGCCCGGTGGTCGTTCCATATTCCCTGCCACGTTCCCGCAGCATATCCCCGATATCGTCCTTCGCCTCGGCCGGGAAAGGACCGGCGCCTACTCGGGTGGTATAGGCCTTGGCCACCCCCAGTACCTTGTCAATCCTGGTCGGGCCGACACCGGCGCCGATGCAGGCACCGCCGGCCGTCGGATAGGAAGAAGTCACAAAGGGATAAGTCCCCTGATCCAGGTCCAAAAGTGTACCCTGGGCTCCTTCAAAAAGGACCCGGCGGCCCTCACGCAGGGCATCGTTGATCAGGCGCACGGTGTCGGCGATAAGGGGTTTAAGGCGCCGGGCATAACCGGCATACTCTTCGAGGACTGCGTCCAGGTCATAACCCGGCCGGCCGTAAATCTTCTCCATCACTTCATTGGCGGCGGCCAGGTTGCGGGCCAGTTTTTCCCGAAATCCATCCCAGTCAAGGAGATCGCCCACCCGGATGCCCGTCCGGGCCGTTTTATCTACGTAGGCAGGTCCGATGCCCCGACCGGTGGTACCGATCCTTGCGTCGCCCCGGCGTTCCTCCTCGGCAACATCTAGCCCTTTATGATACGGTAAAATAAGGTGGGCCCGATTGCTGATCCTTAATGCCGCCGTATCAACGCCGCGCTCCGCCAGGCCGTCCAGCTCTTTAACTAGAACGGCCGGATCGACAACCACGCCGTTGCCGATAAGGCAGAGCTTGCCGGGATAGAGGATGCCGGAAGGGACCAGGTGCAGTCTGAATTCCTGTTCCTCGACCATTACCGTATGGCCGGCGTTGCTACCTCCCTGGTAGCGGACAACCACTTCCGCCTTTTCCGCCAGGTAATCAGTAATTTTACCCTTGCCTTCGTCGCCCCATTGGGCTCCCACCAGGACTACCGCCGCCATGCAAGCACCGCCTTTCAAAGGTTATTATCTATTATCGCCATAGAGGTCACCCAACAATCCGCCCTCAGTCGCCGGTCATAATAGCCCGGGCGGCAATGACGCCGGCCGCCGAAGCCTGGGCCAGACCCCTGGTAACCCCGGCACCGTCGCCGGCCGCATAGAGGCCGCGGATATTTGTTTCCAGTTCCCGGCTCAAACTCAACCGCGAAGAGTAAAATTTGACCTCCACGCCATAAAGAAGGGTGTGCCGGGAGTAAACGCCGGGAGCTATTTTATCCATAGCCGCCAGCATCTCTACAATGGCCGTAAGGTGCCGGTAGGGAAAGACCAGGGAAAGGTCCCCCGGAGTGGCTTCCGTCAGGGTCGGTGTTACCAGGCCCTTTTCCAGACGGTCAGCCGTGGTCCGCCTACCCGACAGAAGGTCGCCCAGGCGCTGGACAAGGACGCCTCCTCCCAGGAGGTTGGCCAGCTGGGCCACATAACGGCCGTAGGCTATGGGTTCCTTAAAGGGTTCGGTGAAGGTTTTGCTCACCAGCAGGGCAAAATTGGTGTTGTCGGTCTTTTTATCCGCGTAAGAATGGCCGTTTACCGTCACCAGACCCTCATTGTTCTCCAGCACCACTTCGCCGTAAGGATTCATACAGAAGGTCCGTACCCGGTCGTCGAATTTCCGGGAATAAAAGATGAACTTGGATTCATAAATAACGCTGGTTAAATGCTCCATAACGGCCGCCGGCACTTCCACCCGCACACCAATGTCCACCGGGTTTACGGCCAGCTTCAGGTTTAAACTGGCGGCCACCCGGCGCAGCCAGTCGGCACCTTCCCGCCCGGGAGCCAGGACCACATAGCGAGCGCCTATTTCTTCTCCCTTACGAGTTACCACGCCGCTAACCCGGCCATCCTTTACCAGGATTTCTTCCACCGGTGTATCCGTGCGCACCTCGACGCCATGCTCCTCTAAATAATCCTTCATGGCCTGAAGGATTTCCTGGGTGCGTCCCGTCCCCAAGTGGCGAATGGGGGCCGGGATGAGCTTCAAATCGGCCAAAATGGCCTGGCGCTGAATGTCAGCTATCCGCTCATCGTCAGGGCTGCCGTAAACTTTATCCGGCGCCCCGAAATGGCGGTAGACGCCGTCGACATACTCGATTAAGGCCGTGACTTCCCTTTCCGGTATATATTCCCTCAACCAGCCGCCCACTTCCGGCGACAGGGTTAATTTACCGTCACTGAAGGCACCGGCTCCTCCCCAGCCGGATACTACCGAGCAGGGGTTGCAGTGCAAACAGCTGGAACGCGTCTCCTTGGACGGGCATACCCGGCGTTTTAAACCGTGTCCCTTCTCCAGGATAAGCACCTTAAGGCCGCTTTCCTGCCGTACCAGCTCCAGGGCGGTAAAAATCCCCGCCGGGCCGGCGCCGACGATGACCACATCATATTTTCCAGCCATCCGTCTCCCCTCCTCAAACCTGTTTCCGGGCAAAAAAATAGCCCCTGCAACGGGATTAGCCAGAACAACATTATAATTCTACCAGACCCTTCGCGGGGCGTCAAGGAAAATCCTTTCTAATTTTGTCTCTCTTCCGCCCGGTAAGCGGCGGCCAGCACTTCCGCCACATGCATGACTGCAGCCGCGCTCTGCCGATTGTATAAACCGTCGGCCAGTTGCAGCATGCATCCCGGGCAAGCCGTTACCACCGTATCGGCGCCGGTGTCCATCAATGCCTGAACCTTGGTAATCCCGATTTCCTGGGACAGGTCGGGAAAGCTCAGGCTGAAGGTTCCGCCAAAACCGCAGCAGCGGTCGGGTTCTTTCACTTCCTGATATTGCACGCCTGGTATGCTCTTTAACAGGCGGCGGGGCTGCTCCTTGATTTGCTGGGCTTTGCGCAAGTGGCAGGGGTCGTGGTAGGTGATTTTCCTCTCCACCACCCCCCTGGGCGGTTGAAAATCGACTTCCCCCAGGAGAAACTCGGTAAAATCGTAAACTTTGCCCTCAATACCCCCGGCGTAATATTCCTTCAAGGTGGAACCGCAGCTGGCGCAGGCGGTGATTATCGCCAGTCCGGGATATTTTTTAAAGACTTTGATATTCTCTTCCCGAACCCGCAAAAAACTTTCCCTGTCGCCGGCGGCAAGCATCGGCAGGCCGCAGCAGACCAGTTCTTTCGGTATTACCACTTCAACGCCATGGCGCCGCAGGACCTCTACCACGGCTCCGGCCACCCGGGGGTAAGCCATATTCGTCATGCAGCCGGTAAAAAAGACGACCCTCCGCCCGGCAGATGACGCGGAGAAGCTCCCACCCGTTGAAGACGTTAAGAACTCCGGCCTTTTGCCCCCTACGGACGGCAGCAGACGTTTGCCGACCAAGGGTAAATTCAGGCGCGGCCGGTAATAGCCGCCGCTTACCCGGACGGCAACTATGCCCTCCAGTAAGGCCGCCGCCGGCATGAAGGCCGCCAGCCGGTTGAGGTTGGGTAGAAGCCACCTGGTAATCACCTTTTTCTTCAGGGGAATACCCTTTTTCTCTGCCAGCTTTTCCCGGGCGGCAATGATCACGCGGTCTACATGAACCCCGCTGGGGCATTCCATGACGCAGGTCCGGCAGAGCAGACACTGCTGCAGTTTTTCATTTAAAAGGTCGCTCGGCTTTAATTTCCCTTCCAGCAGGGCCCGGACCAGGGTCATCCGCCCCCGGGGAGAATCGCTTTCTACGCCTTTGGCCAAAAACACCGGACAAACCGAGCGGCACTGACCGCAGCGCACGCAGGGCAAAAGCAGCCGCGGCAGATTGTTGAGGTCGTTTTTATCCACCGCCATCACCCCCATCATTCCCCCTCCAGGGCCATTTTCCCTGGATTCAGGATGTTGTTGGGGTCGAGGAGCTTCTTGATGCGCCGCATTACGTCAAGGGAAAGGCCCAGCTCTTCTTCCATATACTGGGCCCGTGTCAGGCCCACGCCGTGTTCTCCCGTCGTCGTCCCCTCCATTGCCAGGGCCATGCGGTGGATTTCATCCCCTAACTTTTTTACCTTTTCAATTTCTTCCTGGTCATAGGTGTTAATAACGGGAGCGGCATGGAGGTTACCGTCGCCGATGTGGCCGTAGGTGACGATGGGGATGTTATATTTTACACTCAGCTCCTGAATTTTCTTTAAAGCCTGCGGTACCATGACAACGGGCACGCAGATGTCCTCACCGATATATACCCGGGTGGCTCCCTCCTTCACCCTGCCGGCGGCGGCGCCCACCACCCCGCGGGCGGCCCATAGTTCCCCCAAACGCTTGGGATCGTCGGTCCACTCCACCCTCTGGGTAAACTGCCGGCATATCTCGGCAATTTTTTGGGCCTGGTAGGTTACATCCACCGGCGATCCGTCGACTTCAAAGAGGAGCATGGCCTCGGCGTCGGGCAGGTTTAGATCGGGTTTATACATGCCTGCCGCCTTCATGGCCGTTCGGTCCATGATCTCAATGGCCGACGGCAGCAGCCTGCCGCGGAAAATCTGGACGACGGCCTTACCTGAAGCCTCCAGCTCGTCAAAAAAGGCTACCACCAGACCGCGTTTTTCGGGTATGGGCAACACTTTCAGGCGGATCCTCGTCACCACGCCAAGGGTACCCTCGGACCCTACAAACAAACCCGTCAAATCATAGCCGGCCACCGACTTCAACGCCCGCGACTTGGCGCCGCCCGTCGTGATAACCTCACCGGTGGGCAAAACTACCTCCAGCCCAAGGATGTATTGTTTGGTCGTACCGTATTTAACTGAGCGCTGCCCGCTGGAATTAAAGGCCACCATCCCTCCAAGGGTGCACATCTTGGTGCTCCCGGGATCGGGGGGGAAGAAAAAGCCGTGGGGAGCCAGGGCTTTATTCAACTCGGCATGGACAATGCCCGGCTGGACGACCACCTGCAGGTTTTCCAGATCAAAAGATAAAATCTGGTTCATGCCGCTGAGATCTAAAGTTATGCCGCCGCGCCAGGCCACAGAACCGCAACACTGGCCCGTCCCCGCGCCCCTGGGCACCACCGGCACCCGGTATTCATTGGCCAGCTTGAGGATGGTGGCCACCTGTTCCGTCGTTTTTACCCTTACAACTAAATCTGGTACCCAGTTGTTGATCTGGGATAAAAGGGAAGAATCGAAGGCATAGCAAAAACGGTCGGCCTCATCCCTTAAGCAATTTTCGGGGCCGACGACATCTTGGATCTTTTTTAGCAATTCTTGTGCCAGCATCGCATTCCCTCCATCCTAAAAATATTGCCCCTAAGAATAATTTGCAAAAATTATGCCACGTCAAAAACGTCTGTACCCAAAACCTGTAAACAGCCTTATGCTTTATTTGTCCTGCTATATACGTCGTCTTCTTTTCCCATCTATGTTTCATTATTGCAATTATAATGTTACGCGCGGGCGTCCAAAAATAGCAACTGCCCGCCTTGTACGGCAGGCAGTCCCGAGGTATTTAACACTCGATTTATTATCTCTATTTTTAGGGAAGGCGCAGGACAGTAAAGGCCAGCCAGCTGACCACAGCCCCTACCACCGACATGGATATACCCCAGATCAACATATCCCGGAACAGTTTCTGTTTGTTGGTCTTCTCGCCGGCATTGGCGTAGAAGATGGCGCCGGTGGTGGAAAGGGGACTCAGGTCCGTCAAGAAACCGCAGACGACAATGGTGGAAAGAAGGGGGATCAAATCCGTCGGCGGCGCACCTACCTTTTCGATGAGCATGGGAGCCATGGGGATGAAGGCCGGCAGAATAACTCCCAGGGTGCTGGCATAGGCCGAAATTATTGCCGCCAGGAAACCGGTTACCAGGGTCAGGGTGAAGGGGGTGGAAACCTGGGCGATTATGCTGGCGAAAAGGTCCATGCCGCCGATCTTGCTCATGAGATCCACCAGGACGGTGACGCCGGTGACAAACAGGATAGTACCCCAGGGCATCTGCTTGATGGCCTTGCCTTCATCGGCGATTTTAAACAAGGCCAGGATGGTACCGATCAAGAAACCGCCCAAGCCGACGTCCATTTTGAAGAAGAGGGCGCCGATAATGAACACCAGGATGGCCACGAGGGTAATGAGCTGGTTGCGGTTAAAGGGCTCGACATCCAATTCAATGGTACCCTGCTGTTCGCCCGCCCCTTTGTTACGCCACAGCTTGAGGCCGCCGTAAATTATATAGGCAAAAATTGAAACGATGAGGTGACCGAGGAGCTGGTTCATCCACAGGATGCCGCTGACACCCGTCAGCCCCATCTTCTGGGTCAAACCGGCGGCGACGACGCCAGCCGGGGCGATGGGCGACATGGCCCCCGCCTGACCGCCGTTACCGACTACGATGGCCATGAGGAGAGGATTGATGCCGGCCCTCTCGGCAAGGAGCATGGCCATAGGCGCCATCAAAGCGGCTATCGTGATCTGACCGGGGCCCATGGACGACAGGGCGAAAGCCAGAAAGAAGAAAACTATGGGAAGAATGGCAGCATTTCCTTTAACGCCTTTTAACGTATATTTTACAATTTTATCAAGTGTGCCGTTAACCTGGGCCAGGGCAAATAAATAGGTGGTACCGGCCAGCATAATTAAGATATTGGTCGGATAACTCTTCAGAATATCGGCGACCTTTAAACCGCCGATATAGTGCCCCACCACCAGGGCCAGACCCAGGGACATAGCGCCGATGTTAAGGGGCATAATACAGCTAATTACAATGATGAAGATTAGTGCCAAAAGAGAAATTACCGGTACGGACATCCGAAACATTCCCTCCTCAACTGTTAAAATATTGGGTTCCAGCTTACTTTTCTGCCCTTTTCATATAATTTCGCCTTATGCTACGCCTTACCCTACCACCTCCCGCAGGCCACTTTTTGGTCAAAACTCTACGGCCGCCGCTATGGCGCCGGCGGCCGCAGCGGCCCCTACGGCCCGCGGCGCGGCCAGGTAAATCTCGCTTTCTTCCGCACCCATACGGCCCGGTACGTTGCGCACCGAGGCCGCCAGGACCCGATCCCCCGGCGCTGCCAGTCCCAGGTGGGTCCCCGGACAGGGACCGCATCCCGGCGGGAGGATGAGGGCTCCCAAACGGCGGAGCTCCCGGGTAAGCCCTTCCTCCTCCATAAGATGCAAAACCTGTCGCGAAGCGGGAGTCACCAGCAAAGTCACGCCGGGGTGCACCCGCCTGCCGCCAAGGCCGGACAAAAGGGCACGCATGTCTTCCAACCTGCCGCTAGAGCAGCCGCCGACTACGGCCTGGGTAATAGGCAGCCCTTCCAATTCCTTTAAGGGTTTGACGTTAAAGGGGGAGGGAGGACAGGCCGCCATGGGCTCCAGCTCGTCGAGGACCACCTCCAGTTCCGGCCCTCCTTCCGGCGGTGCCTCTTCCGGCGGTAGGATCAAACCCGTCATCGCCCCGGTTTCACCGACCATATTGCACAGGGCCATGCGTTCGGCGCGGTTTAATTCCGCCAATCCCGCTCCCCAGAAGATCAAGGCTTTCCCCTTTACCTTTTCCTTATCAAGGCGTCCGATTACGGCCAGGGCGAGGTCGCGCCCCCCTACTCCCGGCGGCATTTTCCCTATTACCTGGACGCCGTACGTCGCCGGTGCCTTGAGGGTAAGCCGGGAGGTAAGCATTACGCCCACCAGCTCTTCCGGCTTCAGGGAAAAGGCTACGGCGCCGAAGGCGCCGGCGGTGGCCACATGACCGTCGGCGCCGGCGATGACCATTCCGGGCCGGGGATTGAAGTTCTCGGCCACCACCTGGTGTAACACCCCTTCCCCTGAAGCAAAGAGATGGACGCCATGGGTACGGGCAAAGGCCGCCATCTCCCGATGGAGGCTACGCGCGGCGATTGATGGCGCCGGCAGGGCATGGTCCAGGGTAAACACCACCCGTTCCGGAGAAGCCACCCTGGCCTCCCCAGGCCAGGCGGCCAGTACCTTGCCGGCGGTGCCGTCATGGCCCAGGATGAGGTCGACGTTTACGTTTATCTCCTCGCCCGGCTCTACCCGTCCGCGCCCGGCGGCGGCCGCCAGGGTCTTATACAAGTAATCCACGGTACGCCCGGCCTCCTAAATTCGTCTTTTATTTCCAGAGTTCCTCTAGTGCTGCCAAGAGGGCCTCTAATTTATCTCCCCCGGCTGCAATGGGGATAAATTTAAAATCGTCGGCTTTTATCCCCAGATCGTCTGGCGAGGCGGCGGCGATTATCGTGCCGCCCTTCTTCAGGCCCTTCGTAACATCCACGACTGCTGCTACGCTGTTGTCCAGAACCACCGCGACGTCGGGCTGGGTGGCATTAGCCGAGCGCTCCCGAATGAACTCATCGTCGATGCGTACCACTGCATGCATCGCGGCCCCGGGCCGGTAGGCCCCGAAGTTTTCGAATACCTGAACGTATTTTCCCGCCGCCAGGGCGGCTTGGGCCAACTTGCCGGCAATGGCGGCCACTGGCTGGCCGTAACGGCCGTGGAAGCGAATCTCGATCATGACTGCACCTCCCGGAAGCGGCGGTCGGCCTCGGCCTGCAGGGCCGCGACGGTAGCTTCGTCTATATTTTTAAAGCGTCCCTGAAGTTTAAGATATTCCCGCACCGGGATGCGCCGCTCAGGGATCACCGTTACGCGGCGCCGACCGTCGACTTCTTCATAAAGCTGCCACAGGCCGCACTCCACGGCCATACGGGCCAGCTGCACCGTCTGGTCTTCGCGAATGCCCCAGCCCCTGAAACAGGGTGCCAGGATGTGGATATAGCGGAACCCCTGGATGGCCTTGGCCTTCTGGAACTTCTGGATCAAATCCAGGGGATAGGCAACTGAAGCCGTCGCCAAATAGGCGGGACGATGGGCGGCCATGATGGCCAGCATATCTTTGCGCGGCGTCGGCTTGCCGGTTGGCGTGTCCGGGGTGACGGCCTGATAGGGGGTGACGCTGCCGGCCTGACCGCCGGTATTCATATAGGTTTCATTGTCGTAACAGACGTGGATAATGTTTTCCTGGCGCTCGGCCGCCCCAGTCAAAGCTTGAAAACCGATGTCGGCCGTGCCGGCATCGCCAGCCCAGGACACCACGTTTACGTCTTTAATGCCCTGAATGTCCAGGGCCGCCCTGATGCCGGAAGCGACGGCCGGGGCGCACTCGAAAAGGGAATGATAGAAGGGAACCATCCAGGCGGTGGTCAAACCCGAGCCGCCGATGGTCGCCATACATGAGGCGGGGATGTTGATGATAGTCCGGGGCCCCAAAGCCTTCATGGCCTGGCGCACGGCCAAGGCCGCCCCACATCCACGGCAGCCGCCGTGGCCCCCGGTAAAAAGCTCGTCTTGCGGTATTTCGGCCAATGTCTTGTAAACTTCCATATCTTCTCACCTCCGGCCCTACAGGCCGTACCATTGATAGAGCGCCGGAAACTTTCCGGCGGCAAGACCTTCGTTTACCTGCCGGTAAATGGCAGTTAAATCTTCCACACCTACATCCCGCCCGCCGAGGCCGAGGATATAGCTGTAAACCGGGACGTTCGTAAATCCATAGAGAGCGGCCCGCAGTTCCCGGCCCAGGGCACCCCCGGCGCCGTAAACGATATTTTTGTCCAGGGCCACTACCGCCCGGGCGGGTTTTAACATCTCCCGCACCGCCTCCGCCGGGAAGGGCCGGAAGAGGCGAATTTTCAACAGCCCCGCCTTTTCTCCTGCGGCCCGGAGGGCGTCGACGGCAATCCTGGCCGTGCTGACCAGGGAACCCATGGTCACCAGGACGACTTCGGCATCCTCCAGCCGGTAGCCCGTCACGGCACCGCCCCAGTTGCGGCCTGTCACAGCGCCATAGGCCTCGCTGATTTCTCCAAGCAGCGTTCCCGCCCGCTGCAGAGCGGCATCCTGGTGGTATTTATAGTCCATATAAAGCTCCGGTCCCGTCACGGTATTTACCGCCAGGGGATTGTCGACGTCCAATACCGGACGCCGCACCAGGGGCAGGAAGGCGTCGATTTTTTCTTGTTCCGGCATATCTACGGTTTCCCGGGTGTGGGATTGGATGTAGCCTTCATAGTTAACCATAACAGGAAGGCGTACCTGTTCGTCTTCCCCCAAACGGAAGGCCTGGATGATGCTGTCCAAAACCTCCTGGTTGTTTTCGCAGAAGATCTGGATCCAGCCGCTGGTTTCCTGGGCCACAACGTCGCCGTGCTCGGGAAAACGGCTGTGGGGAGCCGCCAGGGCCCGGTTGACGACGGCCATGACCACCGGCTGCCGTAGGCCAGAGGTATGATAGAGCACCTCGCTCATATAGGCTAGGCCCTGGGAATTGGTGATGAGAAACGATCTGGCTCCGGCCATGGTCGCCCCCAGGGCCGCGGCCATAGCGCTGTGGTCGGATTCAACCCGCACAAAATTGCAGCGCATGGTGCCTTCGGCTATGAACTGGGTTATCTTCTCCATGACCGGCGCCGCCGGGGTAATGGGGTAGGAAGCCAGTACTTCCACCCTGGCCAGGCGGGCGGCATGGGCGGCCGCTTCGTTGCCGTTCAGTAAAAGGCGCATCTTCTTCACTCCCTGTTTACTTGTCGATAAAACCCCTGTTGCCGGCATACTCTCCCACCATGGTTATGGCCTGGGTGGGGCACTCCAGGGCGCAGATGCCGCAGCCTTTGCAAAACTGCAAATATACTTTTATTTCATTTTTATCTTCCCTCAGTGCCGCGTCCGGGCAGTACAGCAGGCACTCGCGGCAGAGGTTGCATTTCCCCATGTCGATCACGGGCCGCTGTTCGCGCAAACGGGACATATCCGCCGCCGCCATGGTCCCCGGCCGGGCCGATGGGACAACCGGTAATTCTTTTGCTGCCACTTCCAATCGCCTCCTCCCTCAGAGCAACAGACATTAATTAAACATTGCAAATTTCATGCCAGACCATACAAAATTTAAAATAAAATTTTTGCAGAACCCGTAGCCCTTACCGTTACAGGCCTACCGGCAAATAGGCAGGTTCTCGTTAAAGGAAGACCCTTTGTCATGGTGTTTCATTTATGTTACTTTCTGATATGTTGTAAACGTTTAATTGTGTTGCAGATGTTTTTTAACCCATTTCCTTCTATGGGGTAAAACGTTTTTCTAATATATGCCGTATCCCATATCTTTTTTTAACATATCGACAGGAATATTAAGTTTCATCGTCGAATATAATATGGAACGTCTCTGCGTTGCTTTTTTGTAACATTATAGGGAGGGGCTTTCCATGGCCGACATCGCCTTTATCGCACCCTATGAAGATTTGGCCCACATCGCCCGCCAGGTAAGCCATGAACTCGGGCTGGAAGTAGACGTCTACGTCGCCAGGGTCCAGGATGGGGCCGAACTGGCCCGCACCCTGGCCAAAAAAAACGGCTGTCAGGTCATCGTCAGCCGCGGGGTCACGGCCTGGCTGATCCAGCAGGCCGTAGATCTGCCGGTGGTGGACGTGCCCATCGGCGGCTATGACATCCTGCGGGCCTACTACCAGGCCAAGCAGTTCGGCGGACCCATCGGTATCGCCGACGTTCCCGACGTCATCCAGGGCCTGGAGAGCCTGGAGGCTATTCTGGGGGAAACATTTATCAAATACACTTTAAAAGATCAGCAGGACGACATCAGACGGGGCATTATGGCCCTTAAAGAAGCCGGTGCCGAGGTCGTCATCGGCAAAATAGCCATGGCCCGCGAGGCCCGCAACTTCGGTTTAAACAGCGTAATTATCACCTCCGGCAAGGAAGCGGTCATTCAAGCCTTGAAAGAGGCCGAAAGGGTCCTCCAGGTCCGCCGCCAGGAAAAGCGCCGGGCCGAGCAGCTTAAAGCTATCCTTGATTTTGCCTACGACGGAATAATTGCCCTGGATGAAGAAGGACGCATCACCGTCTTCAATCCCGTAGCGGAAAAACTGTCCGGCTGGCGGGCTGAAGACGCCATCGGCCGGCCGGTAACCGAGGTCATCCCCGCGGCCCAGTGCCACATCCTTTTAAAAACGGGAAAACCGGAGCTCGGCGAGCTCCTGGAAATAGGCAGCACGCGGGTCGTGGCCAACCGGGTGCCTATTATCGTCGACGACCGCGTAGTCGGCGTGGTAACCACATTCCAGAATATCTCAAGCCTGCAGAGCCTGGAACACAAGGTCCGGCGTCGTTTGGCCGGTCGCGGCCATGTGGCAAAGTATTCCTTTAACGACATCCTCGGTGAAAGCCCGGAATTAAAGGAAGCCGTACGCCTGGCCCGGGAATACGCCGCCGTGCAGTCGACGGTCCTCATCTACGGTGAAACAGGTTCGGGCAAGGAAATGTTCGCCCATGCCATCCACCTGGCCGGTCCCCGCCGCGACGGCCCCTTTGTCGCCGTCAACTGCGCCGCCCTGCCGGAAAACCTCCTGGAAAGCGAGCTCTTCGGTTACGCCGAAGGGGCCTTTACCGGCGCCCGTAAAGGGGGCAAGCCCGGCCTTTTCGAGCTGGCCCACGAGGGGACGATTTTTCTCGATGAAATCGGCGAAATGTCTCCCCGCCTCCAGGCCCGTGTCCTCAGAGTTCTGGAAGAGGGCGAGATCATGCGCCTGGGGGACGACCGCATCATCCCCGTCAACGTGAGGGTAATTGCGGCCACCCACCGCAACCTCGCCCAGATGGTCAAGGAGCAGGCCTTCCGGGAAGACCTCTACTACCGCATCAACGTCTTGAACCTGGAAATTCCACCCTTGCGCAACCGCGGTTCCGACGTCCTGCTCCTGGCCGAGCATTTCCTGCAGGAATTCTGCCGCCAGTTGCAGCGGCCGGTGGTCAAACTCTCGCCGGAGGCGACCAGGGAGCTCCTCCAGTACCGGTGGCCGGGAAATATCCGGGAACTGCGCAACTGCATGGAGCGCCTGGCCCTGCGCTGCCGGGAAAAGACCGTCAGCGCCATCGACGTGCGCCGGGCCCTGGGGCTGGAATCCGCCCCGGAAGTTGAAAATTTAAGTTCCGGCGGCGACGGGAAAGGATTGGGCACTGACCTCGCCGGCCAGGTCAACATCCTGGAGCGCAGCTTGATTTTGCGGGTCCTGGCCGAAACGGGGGGAAATAAAGCTGAAGCCGCCCGCCGCCTGGGCGTCAGTCGCACCACCCTCTGGCGGAAGTTGAAGGGAGAAAATAAAGGCGCGTAAGCATTGACCGGGTCAAGATAAATAGTTTAGAATATTCATGGGAGAAGTATGAGGAATAAGGGACCGGATAAACGAAGAGCTTGAGGGAATACATGCAAGGAGGTGCCTCCGACATGTCGCTGGCCATAGAAAAACTCGCCGACGAATTCATATCTTTAACTACGCAAGAAAAAATCGAATTCCTGAAGAAGGTAATAGCCGGCCCGCCCGGGGAGTGGATAGAGCTAGATGGTAAACTTTACTTTATTCCAGAGGGTCCCCCGGCAACTAAAGAAGAAGAAGAAACATTTAAAAAGTCGCAACTGGAGATAGAAACAGGCCAGGGAGTACCGCTCAATGAACTCAGAAAAAGGCTCGAAATTTAAGATAATCCTCGCCAAACAGCCCGCCAGGTACATCGAGAGACTCAACCGGAAATGGCAAGAGAGAATACTTGCAATCCTGGAAGACATGTCTGTTAATCCTTTTACCGGTGACATTGAAACTATTAAGGGTAAACCCGGACATTACCGGCGCAGAATCGGAGGTTACAGGCTTAAATTCACAGTTAATATCGAGGAGCGGGCGGTCCATATACTTGCCTTCGGACCTAAAGGCGATTTTGAATACTAAAATAGGGGGATCATCAGGTTGATGATCCCCCTATTTTTGTCCGCCTGTCTCCAACGCCCCTGTCGGCATAATCAGCCGACCGGCTCCAACCGCACCGCCGTCACCTTGTATTCCGCCGTCTTGGCTATAGGATCGAAGGCGGCGTTGGTCAGGATGTTCACCGGCGATTCTTTGTAATGGTAGGTCATGAACATGATCCCCGGCGGCACCCGGTCCGTTACTTTGACTTTCGTCACTAACCGGCCGCGACGAGAAACCACCGTTACCTTATCCCCCGTCTGCACTCCCAGTTTGGCCGCCTGGACTGGGTTGATTTCCGCGTACTCTTCCGGCCGGAAACTTTCTAAAGAGGGTGAATGGCGGGTGGTAACGCCGTAGTGATAGAGCATCCGGCCAGTGGTCATCAAAATGGGATAATCTTCATCCGTCAATTCCGCCGGCGGCCGATACTCGATGCCCTGGAGAAGACCCTTGCCCCGGGGGAAACTACCGGCGTGGAGGAACTTCGTCCCCGGATGATCGGGAGCAGGGCAGGGCCACTGCAGCCCGTCCCCTTCCAGCCGGGCGTAGCTCATGCCGGCGTAGCTGGGGGTAAGGCCGGCCATTTCGGCGAAGATCTGCTCCGGGGAATCGTAGTGCATGGGGTAGCCCATCCGCGTCGCTAGGTCGCAGATGATCTGCCAGTCGGGCCGGGAATCGCCCCTGGGTTTCAGAGCCCGCCGCACCCGTTGCACGCGGCGCTCGGTACTGGTAAAGGTGCCGTCCTTCTCCAAAAAACTCGCCCCTGGCAGGACGACGTCGGCGAATTTCGCCGTCTCGGAGATAAAGAGGTCCTGCACCACCAGAAATTCCAGGTTGGCCAGGGCTTTACGCACATGGGTGATGTCCGGGTCCGTCAGGGCCGGGTCTTCGCCCATGACGTACATGGCTTTGATATATCCTTCGGCGGCCAAATCGATCATCTCCGGGATGCGGAGGCCCGGCACGGCGTCCAACTGGCAGTTCCAGGCAGCGGCAAAACGTTCCCGCACCGTCGGGTCGGCCACCTTTTGATAACCGGGGAAGACGTCGGGCAGGGCGCCCATGTCGCAGGCCCCCTGGACATTGTTTTGGCCGCGCAAGGGGTTGACGCCGCTGAACTCTTTGCCCACATGCCCGGTGATCATGGCCAGGTTGGCCAGGTTCATGACGTTGTCGGTACCGCTGGTATGCTCGGTTATCCCCAAAGTATAATAGATGCCCGCCCTCTCTGTTGTGGCGTAGAGGCGTGCCGCAGCGCGGATTTTCTCGGCCGGCACCCCGGTAATCTCCTCCACGCGCTCCGGCGGGTAGTTCTCGACAACGGCGGCGAGGTTGGCAAATCCTTCCGTCCGCTCTTCGATAAACTTCCTATCCACAAGGCCTTCTTTAATGATAACGTGGATCAGGCCGTTAATCAAAGCCACGTTGGTCCCCGGCCTGATGGGCAACCAGAGATAAGCGTGCTCCACCAGTTCGATCCGACGTGGATCGACGACGATGAGCTTCGCCCCCCGCCGGGCGGCCTGCTTCATCTTCTGGCCGATAACGGGGTGGGCTTCCGTGGTGTTGGAGCCGATAATCAGCAGGACGTCGTTATGCTCGATTTCGGCGATGGAGTTCGTCATGGCGCCGCTACCGAATGCTATGGCCAGACCGGCCACGGTAGGGGCGTGTCAAGTCCGTGCGCAGTGATCGACGTTGTTGCTCCCGATCACCGCCCGCATGAACTTCTGCATCAAATAGTTTTCTTCGTTGGTACACCGGGCCGAACTCAAAGCGCCTATAGCCCGGCTGCCGTACTGCTCCTTGATCTCCGTCAACCTCTGGGCAGTAAACGCCAGGGCCTCGTCCCACGTTGCTTCCCGGAAGCGCCCCTCACCCCGCGCGCCGACGCGTATTAGGGGTCGGGTAATGCGGTCTGGGCTTTCGACAAAATCGGTGCCGAAGCGGCCCTTGACGCAGAGCCAGCCGTTGTTGACCAAAGGATTATCATAGCCGCGGACGCGCACCACGCGGTCGTCCTTCACGGCCACTTCCAGGTTACAACCCACACCGCAGAAGGTACAGGTGGTCCGCACCTTGGTCAGCTCCCACTCTCGCCCCCGCCATAATGAGGCCTTCTCCGTCAGGGCCCCCACCGGGCACACCTGAACGCAGTTGCCGCAGAAAACGCATTCCTCCGAGGTTTTTAAAGTGGCGTCCATGGCCGGTGTGACCTTCGTATTAAAGCCGCGATGGGCAAAATCAATGGCGTCGTTGACCTGGATTTCCGTACAGACGCGGACGCACTTGCCACAGAGGACGCATTTGTTGAGATCGCGAACGATGAAGGGGTTGTCTTCTTCCAGGGGGTAGTCGTGCTTTTCCCCACGGAATTCGTCTCCCCTTACACCGTAATAATAGGCGTAATCCTGGAGCTTGCAGGCGCCGCTCTTGCTGCAGGTGAGGCAGTCGGCAGGATGGTTTGCCAGCAACAGTTCCAGCATCATCTTGCGGGCCTCAATCACTGCCGGCGTGTCCGTGCGCACCACCATACCCTCGGCGACGGCGGTCACACAGGAAGCCGGCAGGCCGCGCATACCTTCAATTTCCACCACACAGAGGCGGCACCCTCCCCAGGGCGAAAGCCTCTCATCGTGGCAGAGGGTGGGAATAAAGATGCCGTTGTCCCGGGCGGCCTGGAGGACCGTCGTCCCGGCCGGCACGGTAATCCTCTTACCATCTATGGTCAGGGTGACGTCAGCCATTGCTTTCCCCCCAAAACTAAAAATGTCGACAGGGCTACTGCCTGGATATGGCCCCGAATTTGCATTTCTCCAAGCAACTGCCGCACTTGATGCACAGGGCCGGATCGATATGATGCGGCTGTTTTCTTTCGCCGCTAATGGCCCCCGCCGGGCAGACCCGGGCACAGGCACCGCAGCCGGTGCATTTTTCGGCATCAATGGTAAAAATAAGCAGAGCCTGGCAGACATGGGCCGGACAGCGTTTCTCTATAATGTGGGCCTCGTACTCATGGCGGAAGTACTGGAGGGTGGAGAGGACGGGATTGGGACACGTCTGTCCCAGGCCGCACAGGGCCGTGTTTTTCACCACCCGGGCCAATCTCTCCAAGGTATCCAAATCTTCTATTTTACCTTCTCCCTCGCAGATGCGGGTAAGGATCTCCAGCATTCTTTTCGTACCCTCACGACAGGGGGTGCACTTGCCGCAGGACTCCGCCTGGGTAAAATTCAGGAAAAAGCGGGCCACATCCACCATGCAGGTGTTTTCGTCCATGACCACCATGCCGCCGGAACCCATAATGGCCCCCGCTTGGTTGAGGGAATCGTAATCCACCGGCAGGTCGAGTTTGTCCTCGGGCAGACAGCCCCCGGAGGGACCGCCGATCTGGACGGCCTTGAAGCGTTTGTCGTCCTGGATGCCGCCGGCAATATCAAAAATTATCTCCCGTAAAGTTATGCCCATGGGTACCTCGATGAGGCCGGTCTTCTTGACCTTGCCCGTCAGGCAGAAAACCTTGGTGCCCTTGCTCTTTTCCGTGCCCATGGCGGCAAACCAGGCGCCGCCGTTTTTGATAATAAAAGGCACGTTGGCATAGGTCTCCACATTATTAATGTTGGTTGGCCTGCCCCAGAGCCCCTGTTGGGCCGGGAAGGGAGGGCGCACCCTGGGCATGCCCCGCCGGCCCTCAATGGAAGCCAGCAAGGCCGTCTCTTCGCCGCACACAAAGGCGCCAGCCCCGGCCTTGATATGCAACTCGAAGTTAAAGCCCGAACCCAGAATGTTGCGGCCGAGGAAGCCCCGGGCCTCGGCCGCGGCAATGGCCACCTTCAAGCGTTTAAGGGCTAAAGGATACTCGGCGCGACAGTAAATGTAACCTTCATCGGCGCCTATGGCATAAGCGGCTATAGTCATCCCCTCGATGACGGAAAAGGGATCGCCTTCCAGGACGCTGCGGTCCATAAAGGCGCCCGGATCGCCTTCGTCGGCGTTGCAAACTACATATTTTTTTTCACCTGCCGCCTGGCGGGTGAAGCTCCATTTTAGCCCCGTGGGGAAACCAGCGCCGCCCCGGCCGCGCAGCCCCGAAACCTTAATTTCCTCGATAACCTCCTCCGGGGTCATGGAGCCTAAAACCTTCCGCAGGGCTTCATATCCTCCCGTAGCAATGTATCCGTCCAGGCTCTCGGGATCGGTCAGGCCAAGGCGAGAAGTGACCACCCGCACCTGGCGACCGTAGTAAGGGGAGGCGTCCATGACCGGAATGCCGTCATAAGGTGACGCTTCTCCGGGGATCTGGATGAGGGCCCACTCCCTCACTGGTTCTCCCTGCACCACATGCCCGGAAATCAGGGGCGGCACCCGTTCCGGCGCAACGTCCCCATAAAACACCCGGGGCTTTCCCGGCAGGGTTATTTCTACAATGGGCTCAGCGTAACACATGCCGATGCAACTCGTCTGCCCCACATCCACCTGGAGGCCCAGCCTCTTTATTTCCTCCTCCAAGGCCGCCATCACCCTGGCGCCCCCGGCGGCCTGGCCGCAGGTGCTCATTCCCACGGTAATAACGGGTCTGGCTTCCTGCAATCCTCCTTCACCCCTCCCTAATACCTTTCCAGGATGGCCGGGATCTGCTCCGGCGTCAGCCTCCCGTAGGTTTCCTCATTGATCATCATCACCGGAGCCAGGCCGCAGGACCCCAAGCAGGCCACCGTTTCCAGGGTAAAGCGGCCGTCGGCAGTAGTTTCATTCTTACCTATTCCCAGGGTTTTAGAAATGGCTTCTAAAAGCTTGGCCCCGCCCCGGACGTGACAGGCCGTCCCCTGGCAGACGCGGATGATGTTGCGGCCGCGGGGTTTTAAATGAAACTGGGTGTAAAAAGTCGCCACCCCGTAAACCCGGCTGAAGGGTATCTTCAACCTCCGGGCGATCACCCGCATGGCCTCCTCCGGCAAATAGCCGTAAATCTCCTGGGTCTCCTGGAGAATGGGGATCAGCGCGCCTTCTGTAGCAGCATAGCGCGCCAGAACCTCCTCCAGAGCCCCGGCCTTGGCGCTCCCATCCATCACAACCCGTTTAGACCTGGTTCAAAAAACCTAACAATTACTGACACATTGTGCCAATCATTATTAGGCGGCCTCCCCATGACCAGGCTTTTCGCTCCTTTCGGATTTGATTTGCCTGCCCCTGGGAGCAGGCTGCGCGACAGGGAGACCTCGGCCCCGGGAGTCTCACCCGGACGGGAGAACGGCACTTCACGGGCGCAAGGCGCGGCCTTAAGGAGAACCATAAAAGTTCTCGCCTTGCGTTGACCGTCAAGTGGTCCAGCACTTTATTCTTTCAGGTGCCGGACGCCTCCGCGCGATCTGTTAGATGCGGCCTACCGGTTTGTCCGATACCGGCTAACGGGGTCACCTACTTGATAAAGCGAGCTGCTTCAAGTCGTGCCAGACAGAATAAAAGGATTCCTGTTTATAGCGGTCTAAGCCGTTATGAACGGAAACCTTTTCGCCCAGCCGCATGATTTGCTGCTTCACCTTTCGGGTCATCCCTTTTCCTTCCCCAGGTAAGGAATTCGCCTTTTGGTTCAGCTTTTCTTTAATGGCTTGGATTTTTTGTTTTAACTCTTTGGTGATGTGTTCTTTAAAACCTATTGCCCGGCGGGCGATTGCCAATGCGGCGGCATGGTGGATAGTTACCCCGTACCGCTCCATGTATTTCCAATAGCCGATGGTGGAAGTGTGAGCTGGCCGGACCGGCTTTACGCCGACGCCTTCTTTGTAGGCTTTACGGATAATAGCTTCGGTTATCTTCCGGTAAGGAAAATTGGCCGCCATGCGGTTGAACTTTTTATCGGTGTCCAGCCGGTCTTTGCCGAAGCCCAGGTCTTCTATAGCGATAGATTTGCCTAAAACTCTGGCGATGTTCACCACTACCTGGGCCAGAACGCCGATGAGGTAAGTACGTCTAAAACTGCGGCTGTAAGCCAGTTCCGGTATCTTGAGGTAAAGGAAACCGTTCGGGTGTACTATCGTCTGAAACTCTCCGGCAAACTTGTGCAAGGCTTTGGGATAAGGAACAGTAAAGCCTTCCGGCCAGGGCTCGGGCTGGCCAAAATAATTAACGTTAGCCAGAGCTACCCCATCTGGGTTGGTGTCTATCCCAAGGTAGCCGCGGTTGGGGTCGGTCACCAATTCAGGCGCCGTCATGGTGAAGACGATATGAACCCTGTACCGGTCGTCCCGGCATCTAATCAATTCAACGTTATAGGGTGCGCCGGAAAGAAGCAACCCCCACACCTTGAGCCGGTGTTTTTCCGGCAGCCAGAGCTCTCCTTCCACCCGCGGTGCCCTGGTCATTATGGGCCTTCCTTTGCTGTCAGTACCTTTTTGCTCGGATAAATGGGAAATAGTGACTGCCAGGGTAAATCTCCCCTCCTGGTAAGCCACCTTCATGTTGGGGTTGCCGCCTTTTGTTTCGTCGCCCCGGGCGTATAACCGGTTCTGCCGGGTGTGGCGCCATTCTTCCCGGCCGGCCTTGCCCCGGCAGATCTGCCGCCATAAGGCCCGTCCCCCGAATACTACCTTGGGGATAGTGCCGTTGGCTTCATGTTTCTGGAGTTCGGCCAGTTTGGCGGCAAGCTTTTTGACCCGGGCTTTGCGGCCGTGGAGAATACGTTTGGTTTTCTCGATTTTTGCCGGGTCTTTGGCCTTGATCGCTTTGTCCAGGACCTTTGCAGCCCAGCGGAGTTTCTTTTTGGCCCGGCTCAGTTTGGTTTCTGTTTCCTCGATTTCTAACGCTAGGAGTTCCTTTTGCGATTCTATGACAGCCCTCGCTTTCAGTATGGCGTCGTCACAATAGCGGGAGTTTAAGCCGAATACCCGCTGGCCTTCTTGTTTGAGTTCTTCCCGGGAACGGCCTTCCATAAGCCGGTTGAAGGCCCAGCGCTCGCAGGCGCAGAAAAGCCGCATCTCAGTATCCAGCGGGTCTTCATCCCCCCGGCCCCATTTCTTGGACCGGTAAGCGGGGTAAGCTTCCGGAAACCACTCGCCGCAGATGGTATACTTAAGACCGCCGTTAAGTTCACTCATTCTCTTTTTGTTCTTTCGCTGTTTCTTCATCCAGCTCCACTCCCGCGATTAGTTCCCGAAACCCCTGCCTCACTTTTTTGCCGCCCCTGGCCCCGTATAACCGGGCAGAAAATGACGTGACTATGGCCAGCAAATCTTTCACCAATTCGCTTTGAGCGTCTTCCGGCTCTTTTTCCGCTATGGCGATTATTTCTACGCCGCAATATTTTAAATGACGCTCAATGTACGAATATCCGAAACGGGCCAGTCGGTCGGGGTACTCGATAATAAGTTTCTTATACTCACCCTGCTCGGCTAACTTGAGTACGTTGGCCAGGCCACGGCGCTTCTGGTTCAAGCCGCTAGCCACGTCCGCAAATTCCGCCCTGATGGTAAACCCGTGTTCTCCAGCATACTGGCGCAGCCGTTCCATCTGCCGCTCCAGGTTGCCGGCGTCGGCCTGCTTTTTGGTGGACACCCGGGCGTACAGCACGACTGCCTCGCGTTCGCCAGTCAATTGGCCGGACTGTAGAAGCTTATTGAGTTCATCCATGGAGTACCGGCGCTGGCCTCCAGGAAAACGCACGGGCTTGATTAAGCCCCGCTTTTCCCAGTTGCGCAGGCTGTTAGGATGGACGCCCAGTTTCTTTGCCGCTTTGCTGATGGTTAATAGTTCCATAACTTTATGGTAAGCTTTTTGTTATGTTTTGTTATTATTTATTAATCTGTTGGTAACTGCTACATACCTCCTTAACGTTGTTATCGCAATTTATTGTTATTATAACATTAATTCTGGGTAATAGTGAGTTAATTCTTTGCTCTAAATTTTACTATTTTGTATATTTAATTATGGATGGGGCGCAGCAGCCCCTTTGAAACATCATTTAGATCGCCGCAACCGGTGAGGCGCATGGCTACGGCCAAATCGTCGGCCAGGGCTTCAAGCTGCAACCGCACGCCCACGGCACCGCCGCCAATGGCGGCCACGGCCAGGGGCCGGCCAACCAGGACCGCCCGGGCACCCAGGGCCAGCATTTTCAAAACGTCTACGCCCGAGCGCACCCCACCGTCGGCGAGGACGATTATTTTATCGCCCACCGCCGCGGCGATCTCCGGCAGCACCGCCGCCGTCCCCGGAGTGTGATCCAGGGCGCGGCCGCCATGGTTGGAAACGACGATGGCCGTCGCCCCGCCCTCCACCGCGGCCTCGGCATCGGCCACCGTCATGACGCCCTTTAGGATCAGGGGCAGGGAAGTAGCACCCGCTATCTTAGCAATCTGCTCCACCGTCTTGGGTTCCACCAGCTGGCCGGCGCGGGTCATGTTCACCAGACCGGCGGCGTCAACGTCGATCCCCACGGCTACGGCACCGGCGTCCTCGGCGCGGCGGATGAGGGCCATTATTTCCATGTCTTCCCACGGTTTGATGACCGGAATCCCCCGCCCCCCGACGGCCTTGATAGCTTTAAGCCCGGCGTCCATGAGCTCCGGCAGGGGGCCGTCGCCGGTAAATGCCAGGCTTCCGGCTTCAACTGCCCCCAGGACGAAGGCCCGGGCCAGCTCCTCCTCGCTCACGCGGCCCTGAAAATTGACCCTGGCCCCGGCCACGGCCGCCCCCAGGATGGGAAAGGCAAGCCTCTTGCCGAAGAGCCTTAAACTCAAGTCCTGATCCTTATGGTCGTGGAGAACGCGCATGTTGACCTGCCAGGCCGCCAGGGCGGCAATGTTGTTGCGAAAAGCCGCTCCGGTGCCGATGCCGCCCATGCCCGGCACGCCCGAGGGACAGCGCCACCCGTCGCACACCGGGCAGACGCGGCAGATGCCGTCGAGAAGCACCCTGGCCCGTTCACGAATAGACGCAAGACTTGGCTGCATAAGCCGCTTCTCCTTTCCGGGAAATACCATCATATAGGGCCATCACAGACAGGCCTTTTCAATGCTTGTTGAGGTTGATTGTTCGGTAGTGTATACGCTTTTCCTGCTCACTTTGCATTGATCTTTTTCCCAATAACTGTTAATATGATAAACAAATAAATGAGGAAGGAGTATAGATAATGAACGCCAGGGACCTGGCTATTGCCAGAAAAATAAAAAAGCGTCTTGCAGAAAAGATCCCCCTTTACGAAGTACGTTTATTTGGCTCTCGAGCACGTGGTCAAGCCACTCCCGACTCGGATCTTGATCTTTATTTAGAGACGGGGCCTCTTTCACGGGAAGAAAGACGTTTAATCAGCGATATCGTCTGGGAAGTTGGATTTGAAAACGATATCGTTATAGTGCCTCTGGCAGTTGAGCGAAGCGAAGTTCTTAACGGGCCTTTTTCAATTTCAACATTGTATCGATCTATAAAAAACGAAGGGATTAAGGTATGAAAGAAGATAACCGCAAACGCACTTTGATTAATTACAGGTTAAATGAGGCGTGTGAAGTGCTGGCCGACGCACAAAAATTGCTGGCAACCCAGGGCAGCCCGCGTAGTATAGTCAATCGTACTTATTATGCCATGTTTTATGCGACCCTCGCTCTTCTAGTCACTATCGACCAAGGCTCAAGCAAACATAGCGGGGTTATCGCCCTCTTTGATCGCTATTTCGTCAAGACAGGGATATTCCAAAAGGAATTTAGCAAAGCGCTCCATCGCGCTTTTGAAATCCGGCAACAAGGGGATTATGGTGAAATTACGCCTGTAACAGTTGAAGACGCCCTCGAGCTCCTAAGAGAAGCGGAAAAGTTTATCCAGGCCGTTCAAGACTACCTTACTTATCCACCCGGGCGCCAAAGCGGTGTACCAGAATCTCCCGGACGGCCGCCACGTCGGCATCGGTGAAGGTACCGGGCTCGCGACCTTTCGTCACGGCGTAGGCCGCCGCCACGCCGGCGGCATCCCCCAAGACGCACTGATTCGGTAGGACCCGCAGCTCAGCCCAGGCCAGGGAGGAAATGCTGGCCGCATAGCCGGGGATGAGCAAATTGGGCACCGGGCGGCTAAGGAGGGTGTTAAAGGGGATATAGACCGGGTTCTGCGGCCACCCGCCAGGTCCCGGCGTGGTCCAGGGATAATCAGGCCGCAAGAAAGGCGTCACCGGCCAGCGGTAGCGGCCGTCCGCACCCTTCAGGTCTTCAAAGCGATAAGCGTTGATATCCTGCCAGTAAAAGCCCAGGCCGATACGGTTTACATAATTCCCGAGATCATTGCCCTCTGTCGGGCCAGACCCTGCCCCATGAGTGGCCGCCGCGGTCATGGCGTAGTTGCTGTCCTCCGTCCCCGGTCCCGCTTCCCGGGGATCCACCACCGTATGTACCGTTTCCCGCAGATAGAGCATCCCGCCGGTAACCGGTCCACCCCCGGCATCCAGCACCAACTCCGCATTTTGGAAACCGTCAAAGCGGCGCAGGGCCCGAATAAAATCAGGATTTAGCAGCATCTCCCGCGCTTTTCTCCAGGCCGTGTCCGTATCCAGGGCTCCGGGCGCCATATCCCTCGGATAAGCATCGTGCCTCCGGTCGCGGCCATTCGCCCGTCCGTCAACGTTAAAGATGAGGAGGGCATTGACCCACCAATCGGAACTGCCCGCCCCGTCCTGAACGGCGTTTAAGGGCTTTAACGCGAAGCCCGCCGGGCCGTAGCGGTCGTTAAAGGCGGTGACTACCGGATCATTTATGTAAACTTCTCTGCCGCCGTAGGCCGCCCATACACCTCGCTCCTGGCGAAAAATCATATCCCGGTAACGGTCGGGCTGCACCCTGCGCACCTTGAACATGAGGGTGGCCGCCTGCTGGCGCGGGCAGAGCTCAATTCTACCCTCAAGGCGAACAAAGTCCCCGACCAGGAATTCAGCCGGCCAGTCCGTCCGGCCAACCGTCACCCCGGCCCGGCTCAGGCGGCTCAGCCTGCCGTCTTCCGAAGCGTCGACAAAGATGGACGCGGTTAGTATTAGGCTCTCTTCACCCCAGATTACCGTCCCGGCGGCATCCCGCTGCAGGCCCCGCAGGGCAATCCCCTTAAGCCGCCCGCGCCTGTCCTTCCGGACGGCAGTAATATCCATCGCCCAGTATGTCTCAAGATTTGCCAGCCCGCCCAGGTCGGCGGCTATCCTCGCCGCCAGATCTGCCGGCCGGTAAAAGGGTCCCACGGCATTAAACCAGTGGGCAAAAGACCCTCCCTGGACCAGCCTCCCGTCCCCAGCCCAGTAGCGTACGTCCCAGAAGTTCTGGCCGCCGATCGTGGCCAGGCCGCCGTACTGGTGCTCGGGGTAGGGGACCACCAAGGCTACCGACCTGTCCGGCGCCGTGGCTGCCGCCTTCCAGGCCGCCGCGCAGCCGGCCAGGCCGCCGCCGTAAACGACGATATCCGCCCGCACCAATGGCGCCGCCAGGGGCCAGCCCTCCGGCCGGATCCCGCCGCCCGTTAAAGTTAACATAAAAAATAACGCCGCCAAAAGTAACAACAACCGTTTAAGCATCAGCTTATTCCCAGTCGCCTACAGCCAGGTGCAAAGTCCGTTCAATGTAGCGTCGCAGCCGTTTGTCTGCCAGGAACTCTTTTAAGCCGACGTCCTTTTCTGCTTCAAGGTCAGCTATATACTCACTTAACAAAGCCAGGCGGTGCCTTATAACTTCCATATCAACCATCATACCACGCTCCAGGACCTTAGCGATAAATTTTTTATTACGCCTCTCCAGAAGAGGTTGCAGGTCAAAATAAGTGCGCCTGGACCAAACTTCAAATCCCACCCGGTAGCGGGGATCTTTATCGACCAGTAAAATCCCGTCCTTTATTATCTGATGCTGCAGCAGTAAAGGCGCCGCCTGAATGTCAATGACGTCCACCTTTTTCCCCGTAACCCTTTCCAGGTCCATAATTATTTCCAGCCGGCGGTCAAAACGATGCAATTTACCTTCACTACCGGCAAATAAAACGGCCACGTCGATGTCGCTGCGCTCCCTGCCGGTACCCCGGGCACAGGAACCAAAAAGGTACGCCGCCACCACATCCCGGCATTGATTTAGATACTCGATGATGGCATTAGCTATTGCTTTATCCAAACGCGCTTCGGCCGGCAAATATTTCATCTTTCTATAACCCCTGTATCCCTAAAAATTTACCAATGCCATAAATAAATTCCACCAGGTCGTCCAGGCCGGTTTGTAAGTGTTTATACACCAGGCGGCGGTCAATATCCATATATTCATGGGCCAGGATGTTGCGAAAACGTACCGCTCCGACGAGCTTCCGGGCCAGATCTTTAGGGATAATCCCTTCGTTACCAAGGATCAAAGGGATGTCGGCATAGGTCTCCGGTTCCGGTAAATCCATAGCGCTGATAATGTGATTACCTATATCCATGATGCAGGTAATCGCCAGCTCCATGTCCCTTTCGACCGTGGAATAGATTTGATGGTTACTCAAGAACTCATCAAGGTTCACCTTTTGATATTCCTTTAAGAAATTCACGTATTCTTCGAGCTTCTTGAGGCGCCTCAAGACCCGCTCTAAATCCACGGCCGGCTTCCCCTTTCTTGATTTTATCGATAAACTGGCGCCGGTAAAAGGCCCGCAAAGGCTGGGTATCCAGGTATTCACGTCTGGACACGGTTTCAAAATCGATCTTTGTCTGCCGGTCCCTGGCATATAAAAGCATACCTTCACGTAGAACACGATTTTTTATAACGGGAGAGGAGGTATTAAGAATTGTCAAATCTATATCTTCACGCCCAAAAACCCTGCAAAAAATCTCCATCAGGTTAAGAATCGTCTCCGATAAATCATCCACTCGTCCTTCATTAGCCAGCAGGACGGCCAAATCGACGTCGCTAAGTTTGCCCTGTCGTCCCGTCATTAAATTTCGGGCTGCTGAGCCAAAAAGGTAGACCAGTAAAACATGCGTGGAAGCTAAAATTTCCGCTAGTTTATCTTTAATCGCAGCGATTTTCTCCGGTGTCAACCCCTCTGGCTCTTTTAGGACTTTAATTTTCCGCATCTTCATATCACCTTGCCCTTAATTCTACCGTATATAACCATTTTAAGCAATAAAAGACCGTGCCTGCCGGCGAATACCAGAATTCACGTCCCCGTGACGGTTCATGTAAGCAAGGCGGTCCGAGCCCTCCCTGCCGGAAGGAAATTCCCGGCGCACCCGGTAAAAAAGCCTTGCCTTAAGACAGGAAATGTAGTGTAATTTTTATATATCACGAGGCGTTCAACTGTGAGGTGGTCTTCTCGACAATGCATGCACACGCCACATTTCAAAGCATCTACCGCCAGAACAGCGACCTTATCATCTATAACGATCTAAAAGACGATCCCGTCGTCGCCGCTTTTTTAGAAATTTGCCGGCTCCTGGGCGAAAGGGATACCCGGGCCGCCTGTATAGCCTATCCCCCCGCCGACAGCAACAGTGCCGAAGCGCTTGCCGCCGCCTGCCGCCGTTTCTTCCGGCTGCTGGCAGATTACACCGAGCTTTATCAGGGCCCTTTTACCGGCGATCCCTGGCAGAACTACCTCCTCGACCGCATCATCCTGGCGGAAAATACCTTCACCCTGAAGGCCGGGCAGATTAAGTGGGAATTCTTTAGCGATGCTCTTAAAGACGCGGTAGGCCAGGACCTGCGCCATCTTCAAGCCCTGGCCGGAATGGGTTCCGCCGCTTACAACGCGGCACTGGCCCGCTTGGCCTCCTCTACAGCGACTACCTATGATGCCAACGGCGCTACGGTCTTCCCCAGCGACCAACTTTCCGTTCCCGACTGGACAAAGCTTAAGCCCCTCGACCCACTTCAGCCCCTTCAACCACCCCAGGCCGTCCGGAAGGAAATCAAAGAAAAGCTCCTGGCCGCCGCCGACTGGGGGCGGGAAGGTATCAAGCTCCTGGCCGACTACCACCGCACCTGGGGCACGGGAATCTTGGGCATGTACTGGGCCTTTCGCTGGGAAGGCGGTCCGGCAGGCGGGAGGCTTGTGGGCATCGACCGGCCCGATCCCATCCAGCTCTCCGACCTGGTGGGCTATGAAGCCGAGCGGGGCGAAATAATCCGCAACACCGAAAAGTTCCTGAAAGGCCTGCCCGCCGTCAACATCCTCCTCTACGGCGCCCGGGGCACGGGCAAATCCTCGACGGTCAAGGCCCTGCTGCACGCCTACGGCGCCCAGGGGCTGAGGCTGATAGAACTGCCTAAAAAGTTCTTGGGGGACTACCAGGAAATACTAAAAATCCTCGCCCCCCGGCCGCAGAAGTTCATCATCTTCATCGACGACCTTTCCTTTGAGGAGGGCGAGGCGGAATATAAGGAACTTAAGTATTTGCTGGAAGGAAGCCTGCAGGTACGGCCGGCCAACGTCCTGGTCTACGCCACCTCCAACCGCCGCCACCTGGTGAAGGAATTCCTTTCCGACCGGGCCCCCGCCGCCGACCGCGAGGTGCGCCTCCAGGACACCGTCCAGGAAAAGCTCTCCCTGGCGGAGCGCTTCGGTATGACTGTCATTTTTTTAAGTCCGGACCAGGAGCAGTACCTGAACATTGTAGAAGAGCTTGCCCGGAAAGAAGGTCTGGAAATAGAACCGGCCGAGCTGCGCCGCCGCGCCCTGCAGTGGGCCCTCTACCAAAATGGCACCTCCGGCCGCACCGCCCGGCAGTTCGTCGACTATCTCCGGGGAGAGCTGGAATAACACCTCTCCGGGCGAATTTCTATTTTTTTTCGAGCATGGTTTTTTCTTTGATGAGTGATATCGCCCATCGGTAAACCTTTTCAGCAAGATATACGGCCCATTTATATTCAACTTCATCTATGGGATCCCAGTCACCCGGATAGCGAGTTGTAACTGCGTAATCGGTTAGAATAGCGGCTTCCTTGAGATTTTCATCAACTCCAATTCGCCCTGAATCTTCTAATAACTTTAAGAGGTACCCAATAGAATGGGTTCTGGGGATATTAATGCCCAAATATGCCATAACACCTTTAAGGGCCTTTTCGGCAGCCTGCTGGGCGTCAAAACAAAGATCCTCGTATAGTATATCAGGTGTTTGCCTGCCGAGTTTTGCCCTCGCGAGATTACTTTTTGCTCTTTTCAACCAAAGCCGCCATAATTCATCGCTCATAAACTACCAGCCCTTTGGCAGCCTCAGCATAAACCAACCCGTGTAATGTCTGGTATTTTTCTATTTTTTCCGGCGTCTCTACAATTATATCTACAGCCGCAGGAACGTTAACCAGGTTTTTATACAGAAGTTGAGCTAAGGCACGGCGATTATTTATTCCGCGCTTCAGCACCAGGAGATCATAATCACTGTCAAATCCAGCTTTCTCTTTACTCCTTGACCCAAAAAGGATTATCTTATCAGGATTTGCGGTTTTTACTATTTTGTCTATTACATCTTTGAGAATTTCTTCCAAAACAATTTCCCCCTTAGTTTAAATTTTCTCCTTTACCTTTCGCCACTGTCGTCCAGACCGAGAAAACGGCGCATTTTCAGGTTGAAAAGGTAAAGGTCCTTTTTAAAACCTGAAGCCAGCTCCGGCAATCCCTCCAGGAGCTGGTGGATTTTATCCGGGTCCAGGCTAAAACCATAAATGTTACGGAAAACGTGTCTGAAGGCCCGGAGTTCATCCAATTTCCGGGCCGTTTCCTTGTCCAGCAACGCCGGGCGCAGGCCCGGCACCTCCAGGGTCATTTGATCCAGCAACTCTTTATGCCATTGTTCGCCGGTAGGGACGGAACAGTCGATATCCCGCGCTATAATCCTAAAAATCTTTTCTATGGCCGTATAGTAATCGTGCAGGATGGAACCTATAATTCGTAAGGAAGCTTCATCGGCAAGGCCGAAACCCCCTAAGGAATCTGCCTGAATCCTGGGAAATAAATTGTACCGCGCCAGCTCCCTTTCCAGCCTTTCCAGGTTGGAAACTTCTTTACGAATACGTACTTCCAGCAAAAGGTATTTTTCAGGGATCAAAGTTCCACCCCTTCCCGGGCGACTTCTTCCCGTAAAGACGGCAGGGCGTCTTCTTCGCAGACAATGCTGATTTCAAAGGGCGTGGCAAGACGCTCAGCCCGGGCCAGCATCTGCCAGTAGGGTCCTGTAAAACCCTTGACATAAAGATCAATGTCGGACCCTTCCCGAAAATCGCCCCGGGCCAGGGAGCCGTAAAGGATGACTTCCCGTACCCCGTAAGTCTCCCGTAAAAGGGAAGCCACCTGCCGAGCCTTCTGCCAGGCCAGGGCCCGGCGCTTATCCAGCTCTTCTTCGCGTTTCTTGTCAAGAAGCCGCTTTAACCGGGTAAAATCTCCTGGCATTGTAAACATTCCTTTATTTTACATCTTATCATCAGCCCATTGTACCGTCAATCCCGACGGGGAGCGTCATTCCACCTTCACGGCCATGCCGTCCTGGAGCACGCCCACGTTGGTGACGGCCACCTGCTCGCCGGCCTCCAGGCCTTTGAGGACCATCACCTGTTCCTCGTTTTTCAGGCCCAGGGTTACCGGCCGCCGCTCCACCCTGCCGTCCTTCACTACGAAAACATAATCACTGCCGCCTTCCGTCCGCACGGCCGCAAGCGGGACGACGACGCCCTCCGGCGCCGTCAGCTTAAACACGGCGCGGGCCGTCATGCCGGCCTTCAGTTCGCCCGGATTGGCCAGGCTCACCTCCACCGGGAAGCGCTGGCCCGTGGCCGCCGCCACTGGCCCCACCTGGGTCACCGTACCGGTAAACTCCCGTCCCGGCAGGGCATCCAGGGTGACCGTCACCTTCTGCCCGACCGCCAGCAGCGGAACGGCCTCCTGGCCGACGGTACCCTCGAGTTTCAAGGTCGCGGTGTCGGCGATGATCAGCAGGGGCTGGGGGCTGGTGGGAGCCGCCATTTCCCCGGGATTGATGTTGCGGTTGGTGACCACGCCGGTGATGGGACTTGTAATCACCGCATTGCTCATATTAACTTTAATGGTATTGACCGCCGCTTCGGCCTGGGCCAGACCGGAACCCGAAGCCGTTTCATACTGCTTTTTGGCCACTTCGTACTGCTTGCCGGCGGCCGCATAGCCGTTTTTGGCCTGGTCCAGCTTGGTCTGGGCGTCGTCCAGTTGGCTCTGGGATGCCGCACCGGCGTCGACCAGGGCCTTAATGCGGTCGTAGTACTTCTGGGCAGCGTCCAGGGCCACTTTGGCGTTGGCCACGGCAACTTGCGCCGCTTCCATGCTCAGGCGTGCCTGTTCCGCCTGTTCCCGGACGCTGTCGACGGCGGCCTCGGCCTGCTGCAACTGGGCCTGGAGCTCTTTAGTGTCGATCTCCACCAGGACCTGACCGGCCTGCACCCGGTCGCCGACGTCGGCCTTCACGGCCAGGACCTGACCGGCCAGCTTGCTTACCACATTGGCCACCCGCGCCGGCGCCAGGGCGCCGCTTATCGTCTGCGTCGCCTCCAGCTTCCCTTTAGCGGCGGTAGCGGTTTTCACGCTCACCTGCCCGCCGTCCCCGGGCCCGGCACCGCATCCCGCGGCGCCAACTACCAGGAACAAGACGAGCAAAAGGGCCCACGCCCTCTTCCCCCAAACTCGCATGGCTCGTTCCCCTCCGCGATAGTTTCTTTATCTAATATGAATCCGTACTGAAGCGTTCATCCCCGGCATCAACTGGGCATCGGCGGCGTCGACGAGCTGGATTTTCACCGGTATGACCTGGGTGACCTTGGTGTAGTTACCGCCGGCGTTCTGGGCCGGCAGCAGGGAAAACACCGACGTCGTCGCCCGGCCCACGGAGGTCACCCGGCCGCTGAAAACCCGGCCAGGGTAGGCGTCGATGCGCACGTCCACCGCCTGCCCGACCTTGACCTTGGCGATGACCGTTTCCTTTATATTGGCGCTGATGTAAAGGTTGCCGGTGTCGGCGATGACGGCCAGGGCCGTGCCCGGCGCCGCCATCTGGCCCACCACCGCTTTGGACTGCAGCACCTGGCCGTTTATCGGCGCCTGGATTTCCGCCTTGCCGGCCATAACGCCGCCGGTAGCCCCCAGAACCTGGGGATTGACGGCCCCGGAGGTCAGGGCGGCTTCGAGGTCCAGCCGGCCCAGGACCTGGCCGGCCTTTACTTCATCCCCTTCCTTGACGCGCCATTCCAGGAGCTTCCCCGCTATTTCCGGGGTGACCGTCACCGTGTCCGCCGCCACCCGGGCGTCGTCGGTGCTGGCATAGTTGACGTTTTCATAGTAGTAGTAAAAGGCGATGGCACCGGCGCCGGCCAGGGCCAGGACCAGCACCAGGAGGATTATCAGCTTCCTAGACAACTGCCGCTCACTCCCCGCTTTCTTTACTCGCTAACCCCAATTCCCGGCCGGCCGCCGGACCCTTTGCGCAGGAAAAAGGCCGGAAGGACGCCGACCAGGGTGAAGGTCGTCATGATGATGAACAGGTCGTCTATACCCCGCACGAAGGCCGCCTGGGACACCTTGGCCGCAAGGTAGGTGGTGGCCAGGCTTTTAACCTGCTCCGCCGCCCCTCCCCCCAGATAAACGCCGGCGCGCTGGAAAAAGTCCACGACGGCCGGGTTGTCTGCCGTAACCTGGCCGGCCAGTTGCATGGAATGCAGGGCCGTGCGGTGGTTCAAAATCGAGGTCAGGATGGCTATCCCAAAGGATCCCGACACCCGGTTGATGATGTTGGTCATGGCTGAAGCCCGGCCCACCAGCTCCGGCGGTAGACCGGCCAGGGCCGCCGTCTGGGCGGGCATGGAGGCAAAGGATATGCTGATGCTGCGCAGGACCATCCAGGTGACGAGCACCCGGTCGGGAGTTATGACGTCCAGGTTATGGAACTGGTAGGTCGTCAGGGCCGCCACCAATAGCCCGGCAACGGCCATCAGGCGGGGGCCGATACGATCGTAGAGGCGGCCGGTCACCGGCATCATCAGCGCCGAGGCCAGGGCGCCGGGCATGGAGAGCATGCCCGTCTCCATGGCCCCCAGGCCGCGGACGGTCTGGAGAAAAAGGGGAATGTAAAAGATGCCCCCGAACAGGCCGATGGTGGTCGCCACCACCATGAGATTGGCCAGGGTGAAGGCCGGATAGCGGAACACCCGCAGCTCCAACAAGGGGTTGGGACAGGTAAGCTCCAGGTAGACGAAAAGTCCCAGGGAAACGGCGCTGGTATAAAATAGGAGGACGATGGCTTCCGAAGTCCAGCCCCAGTCCGCTCCTTTGCTCAGGGCCAGGAGGAGGGTGAAAAGGCCGACCGCTGCGGTTACGGCGCCGCCGATATCCAGGCTGCCCGCCCCGGCCGGGGGAAAATCGGGCAGGTACACCAGGGAAAGGAGCACCCCCAGCACGCCGATGGGCAGGTTGATGGTAAAGATCCAGCGCCAGTCAACGTATTCCACCAGGTAGCCCCCCAGGGTCGGCCCGATGGCCGGGGCCACGAAGAGGGCGATCCCCAGCACGCCCATGGCGCTGCCGATCCTTTCCTGGGGCACCATGCGGTAAACCATGGCCATGGTGGTGGGCATAATCAAGCCGCCGCCCAGGGCCTGGACCACCCGGGCCGCAATGAGGGAATCGACGTTCCAGCTTAGCGTGCACAGGAGCGAACCGAAGGTAAAAAGCGCCAGGGCGAGGATGTACAATCTTTTAAAACCCAGCTTGTCACCCAGCCAGCCGCTTAAGGGGACGACGACCCCCAGGGCCAGCATGTAAATGGTGACCACCCACTCCACCGTGCTGGTATCGGTGTTGAAAACATGCATAATCGTCGGGATGGCCACGTTGACGATGCTGGAGTCCAGGATGGACATGAAAGCACCGATGAGGGCCACCAGGACGGGTATGACCCAGGACCCCTGTCTGCCGCCGCCATCCCCCGGGCGGCTTGCGCCTTTAGCGGCTTCACCTCGCTCACGCCCGGCCATGGCATTCACCTTCTTCCCTTTCCAGGTATTTGTTGAGGGTTTCCAGATCGGCTACCAGCCGCCGCCTGATTTCATCCGGCAGGTGATCAAAGATGCGCCTCAACTCGCCTTCCAGGGCCGCCGCCAACCGATCCATCATCCCGGCCAGGGCGGGAGTGCCCCGCACCAGGGTGCCGCGTCGGTCCCCCGGATCCGGCAGCCGCTCCAAGAGCCCCCTGGCCGCCAAGCGGTCGAGGATGCCGGTGAAGGTGCTGGGCGGGATCCCCGTAAGCCCGGCCACCTCCGTCACCCGCAATGAACCCCTTTTCCGCACCTTCCAGAGGACCAGGATTTCCGTCCCGGAAAGCCCTTCCGCCTGGAAAAGGGGCGCCAGGCGGCGCACCAACCGCCGGTGCACCTGGCTGAAAAGCTCCAGAAGCTGGATTTCCTCCATTCCCACCACCCGCTTTGAACCCGAATATTACGAGATCGAAACAATGACGGTAAAAATAATAGCACCTTCTTGGTGCCCTGTCAACCGTTACAAATTTTGATAAAGGCTTCTTCCCATTTTAGGTTTGTTGAAGAGACGTTTTTGAACTATACAGCTTTTATTGTAGCGCCTTGGAAGATAGGTTTTTCAGGATAATCGCCCTGGCCTCTTCCAGGGTATTAACCGCGAAAAGTTCTTCCAGGACCCGGTCCAGAACTTCCAGCCTGTTCTCTTCCTGCACTTTTTGTTGCAGGTCGCCTGTTTCGTCGCCGAACCTGCGGGACAAAAACTTGCTAATCACTTCCCGGGCCTTTTCAACCCTGCCTTCCATCCTGCCTTCCATCCTGCCTTCCATCCTACCTTCCATCCTGCCTTCCATCCTGCCTTCCATCCTGCCTTTTTCGTGCCAGCTAGTAGTAATCTGCATGATCTTATCGGCCTCCTCCCTGTCAATCTTATCCAATTCCCGATAAAATTCCTCTTCTTCTTTCTGATTTAGTTTTAAGTAGCTCTCAAAAAAACCGCCCAGCAATTCCATGCGGGCAGGGTCGATTTGAAGGCGCGTAAGCATCCGCATGAATTCTACCTTTACTTTTACTCTTTCTTCCGGCTTAAAGCCCATCTTGCTTAACAGGGCAGCCGCTACTGGATTATCACTGTTAATATAATCCCGCCAGTAAAGCTTTTTTAGTTCCAGCTTGTAGAAACGGAACTTTAGCACTTCCAAAAAAGAAAAATCTACGGTAAAATTATCCGGTTCGTCCCGTATCTGGTCGTAGCTGAATATGGCTATGGGCAAGATTTTAAGCCGGTACTTTTCATAAAGCCGGCTAAAATAAATAAACATTCTTTCGTTAAAGTCTTGTTGCACGTAGCTTTGCGGTTCTATATGGACCAAGATTAAGCCCGGCTCATCTCTAAGTCGTGTTTCCACCAGGAGATCAACGATATGTCTTTCCCCGGCGGTTACGTCGGTAAAGACCTCCTGTTGCAGAAATTTTACGTGTTCAAAGTCAATAACCCTACTGGCCAGCGGGATAAATAGCTGCATGAACTCGGCGAAGAAGTTTTCTAGCAGTTCTTTAAATAACCTGTCGTGGTCGATATGATTATGCAGCATCTGCTTCAGCCGCTCCCGTAACTCCTGTTCCCATTTATCTTTACTTAAAGTTTACACCGGAAAAAGCCGGCTAGCAAGGGTTTACCTGTGAATGAAGACCTTACCTGCCCGTGATGCTGTAAATTTGTAAAACCCTGCTTCAAGCCTTTAGAGGGAAGGAATTGGTAAACAAGGTAGATCGTTGGTCCAGGGCAGTATTTTTCGTGTTTGACACCGCATACGTCAGGCTATATAGATAATAGTAGATAAGTAACTAACTAGTTAGTATACAGCCATGTTCCGGCAGTCCCAAGCATTTAAGCAATACAAAGGGGTGACCACTGTGGACGTTTTAACCCGCATCAAACTCAAAAAAACGGCAGTAACCTTCCTGCTGGCAGGCATAGTCGCCGCAGCCGTCTTTATCTTTCACAACTACTTTTATAAGCAGCAGGTAGCAATCGCCGAAGAGCGCGACAGCCTCATCGCCACCGGGACCATAGAAGCCAGGACCGCCGTGGCGGCCTTTAAAATACCCGGCAGGATCGAAACCATTCTCGTCGACGAGGGCGCCAGGGTGGAGCAGGGCCAGGAGCTGGCCCGCCTGGACAGCAGCGAGCTCAATGCCAAGCTGGCCCAGGCCGAAGGGGCCTATGCCGCCGCCCAGGGGCAGGTTAACCAGGCCAGCCATAACGTGACCTTACAGAGCCAGCAAATTGAAGCCAAGATCAAGCAGGCCGAGGCAGGCGTCGCCGCAGCCGAGGTGGGCGTTAAGGACGCTCAAGATCAGGTAAACGCAGCCGAGGTAGGCGTTAAAGATGCAAAAGATCAGCTAAACAATGCCCAAGACCTCTACGAACGCCTCCGTCTCCTGCATGACCAGGGGGCCATAGATGACCGCAAACTGGAAGAAGCCAGAATCGGCTACGAGCGGGCCCAGAACGCCTACAACGCAGCCCAGATCAGCTATGAGCGAGCCCGGAACGCCTACGAGGCAGCGCAAAAGAAGCTGCAGGAGGCCCGCGCCCTTCTCGACCAGGCTATTTCGGCCCGGACAGGCGTGGCGGTGGCCCAGGCCCAGCAAGAAGCCGCCACCGGCCAGGCCAAGCAGGCCGGCGGTGCGCTAGAGGAAGCAAAGGCCTACCTGGCCGACGCCGTTTTAAAAGCCCCCATAACCGGCTTCATCACCCAGAAATACCTCGAGCAGGGCGAAATGGTCAACGCCGGGACGCCCGTCTTTGAAATCACCGATTTGCTCCATACCTACGTCAAAGTTTACATAAGCGAAAAGAAGATCGGCCGCGTCCGCCTCGGCCAGGAAGCGGAGATCACGGTAGACGCCTTCCCGGGCAAAACCTTTAAAGGCAAAGTGGTGTGGATCAACGACGCCGGCGAGTTTGCCGTCAAAAAGGCGATTAATGATCAGTACGACCATGACATCCGCAGCTTCGAGGTTAAAATTGACGTCCCCAACCCGGATCTGATCTTAAAAACCGGTATGACGGCCAGGGTAAAGATCCTGGAAGGGGAGCGGCAGTAATGGAGACAATCGTCGCCGTTAAAGACCTGACGCAAAAAATCGGCCGAAAAACCGTCCTGGACGGCCTGAACATCGAAGTAAGGGCCGGGGAATGCCTGGGCATCTTCGGCATGAAAGGCAGCGGCAAGACGGCCCTCCTCCACATCCTGGCCGGCATCGACAGGTTCAATTCCGGAAAAGTAGAGATAGCCGGGATGGATATCCGCAGGACCGAGAAGTTTAAAAGATACCTGGGACTGGTCACCCAGGAGCGCAGCCTTTTCCAGGATCTGAACGCGGCGGAAAACCTCGACTTTATCGCCGCGCTGAAAAACGCCGGCCGGGATAATATCAACCGGCTGATTGAGCGGCTGGAACTGGGCGAAGTGTTAAATCAACCCGTAGGCCACATGGAGGCGGGCCCGTACCAGCGCCTGGCCTTGGCCTGCGCCCTCCTCAACAGCCCCCGACTGCTCATCGCCGACGAGCTCCTCGGCGCCATCGACCTGGATTCGCGCCGCATTATCTTGCAAGAGTTAAATAACTTTCTTGCCGGGGGCGGGACTTGTATCTGGGCTTTCAGCAACGCCGAGTTTATGCACCACGTCCACCGGGTAGGCTGGCTGGAGAAAGGTAAAATCGCCTCCTACCCGCCCGCTGAAGCCCTGACGCGGTGGAACGCCCGGCTCCAGGCCATCACCGGGCAGGGCGGTGGCGGCGATGCTTAGACAGTGCCTGGCCATTATGCGGCGCGAGGTGTTTTACCTCTGGCGCGACAGGGGCTTGCGCTATATCCTTTTCTGCGGCTCTATATTGGGGCTGCTGCTCTTCTACGCCGTCTACAGCGCCCAGGTATTAAAAGACATCCCCACCGCGGTCGTCGACCTGGACAACTCCGCCGCCAGCCGCGAGCTGGTGGACAAGATAGGCAAGGCGGAATATTTAAAGCTAGTCGCCTCGGTCACGAGTTACGACGACCTGCAGGAGTTAATCAAGCAGGGGAAAGCCGTCGTGGGCGTCGTCATCCCCGAAAACTACGGCAGGAATCTGGCCCTCGGCCGGCAGGCGCGGGTGCTGGCAGTTATCGACGGGAGCAACATGATCTATGCCACCAACGCCTCCGCGGCTTTGCTGACCGTCACCCGCACCCTCAGCGCCCAGGCCGGCGTCAGCGCCCTGGTGGCCCGGGGGGTCCAATTGCAACAAGCCAAAGAAGCCTACCAGGCCATCGACATCAGCGAGGAAGCATGGTTCAACCCGGCCCTCAACTACGCCTACTTCCTGGTGCTGGCCCTGGCTTTAAACATCTGGCAGCAGTGCTGCACCCTGGCGGCGTGCCTGAACGTCATCGGCGAAAGGGGCATGAAAAGCTGGCTGCAGATCAAGGCCTGCGGCATTTCCAAATTTAGATTATTCGCCAGCAAATCGATGGCCCAGATATTTATTTTTATGGCCGTCGTCTTGCCCGTGTATGTCCTGGCCTTCGGCGTCTTTAGGCTGCCCCTCAACTGCAGCTTACCGGCCCTTCTCCTCTTCACCCTGGCCTTCGCCGTAGCCATCCACAGCATCGGCACCCTGGCGTCCAGTTTCGCCCGCAACGCCGTCGACGCCGCCAGGTTCGGGATGATTATCGCCCTGCCTTCCTTTGTGCTGTCGGGCTATACATGGCCCCTGGAACCCATGCCGGTTTACCTGCAGAAGGTTGCCTGGATACTGCCCCAGACGTGGTTCTTCCAGGGGATAAACTACTTTGCCTTCAAAAACGCCGGCTGGAATTTGATGGCCCATTATATACTAGCCATGCTGGCCGTCGCCGCCGTATGCTATGGCGCAGCGGCCGTCTTTATCGCGCGGAGTTAAGGGGAAAAGGCTCATGCGGCAGATCCTCAACATCGCCCACTACGAAATGCTCCATATTTTTAAAGAGAAAATCCTTTTTTTAATGGTTTTCCTGGTACCCCTCGGCTACGCCGCCCTTTTCGGCGCCACCTATGTCAGCGCCATCCTGAACAACGTGCCTGTAGCCATCGTCGACCTGGATGACTCGAAGCTCAGCCGGGAAATAGCCGCTGCCTTCGCCAACAGCCCCCACTTCAAGGTCGTCGACGACATAAAGACTTATCCAGAGCTTCAGGAGGGGATGAAAAACGGCCAGGTACGGGCCGGCGTGGTCATCCCGGAACACTTTGAGCAGGATATGGCCCAGCACGCCTTGACGCGGGTACTGACCGTTTACGACGGCTCCAATTTAATCTGGGGGTACAATACCCGCAAGTACATCCGCGAGGTGTTTAACGATTTCATTGCCGGCAGGGCGGCATCCTACCTGGCGGGGCTGGGTTATACTAAAAACGAGGTCCGCGCCATTATGGACACGGTTTCCCTGAACACCGAAGTCTGGTACAACCCTACTTTCAGCTACACCAACTTTTTATACATGGGGTTAATCATGATTATCCTGCACCAGATCGGCCTCCTCAGCGTCAGCCTGACCGTAACCCGCGAGAAAGAGCGCCGGACCTGGCTGCAGTTCTTGAGCGCACCCGTGCCGGCGTGGAAAATCTTCGCCGGCAAGGCCCTGCCTTATTTCCTCGCTGGCTTCTTTAATTACGTC
The DNA here is from genome assembly GCF_039233145.1 of Moorella humiferrea. Taxonomy (NCBI): domain Bacteria; kingdom Bacillati; phylum Bacillota; class Clostridia; order Neomoorellales; family Neomoorellaceae; genus Neomoorella; species Neomoorella humiferrea. The sequence goes on from NZ_CP136419.1 coordinate 2,520,845, forward strand.
CTCCTGCTCTGGTTCGCCGCCCGCTTCGTCCACCTGAAGTTCGGCGGTTCCCTGACCCTGCTTATCCTGCTCGGCCTGCTCTACGACTTGATCATCACCGCTGCCGGTTTTTTTATTTCCACCCGTGCACCCAACTCTCTGCAGGTTACCAGGTACGTGATGCTTTTGTCCGTCCCCTTGTTCATGATCTCCGGCTTTACCTGGCCCTGGACCCATATACCGGCTTTTATCAATTTCCTGGCCCGGCTGCTGCCTTCCACCTGGATGATGCTGGGCTTTCGCCAGGTCGCCCTGAAGGAGCTTGAGTTGAGCTATATCCTGCCGCACATCCGGGCCTTGAGCCTGATGGCTTTCCTGGCGGTGCTGGCCGCCGTCACTTTTCCCAAGCGGCTCAACCCGCCCCCGAACGGCGGGCCGGCGATAAACAACGGCCCCTCGTATCTCTCCCGCTGGAAATAACCCCGGAACCCTGGCTGGACCTGAAAAAATGGGGTAAAATTTAGTCTGTAAACCTGACAGGTAAGGCGTGAGCAAATGATGGAAAGGAGCGCAAAAGGCAGCCGGGAACGCATCCTGGCTGCCGCCGAAGAAGTCTTCGCCGCCAAAGGCATAGATGGCGCGCGGGTAGATGAAATCGCCGCCCTGGCGCGGGTAAATAAACGCATGCTCTATCACTACTTCAACAGCAAAGAAGAACTGTATACTTACGTCCTCAAGGTGAATTTCGAAAAAAGCCTCGCCGCTGGGAAAAAGGCCTTCCGCGAGAAGGGTGATATCAAGCAGCAGGTCGCGGCGGCCATCCGCAATTACTTTTATTTTCTGGCCGCCAACCCCAACTACCCCCGCCTTATGGCCTGGGAAGCCCTCCAGGGCGGAAAGTACGCCCGTAAAGTTTTGCCGGAGGTGTGGGAACAGGGGCTGCCCAGCCTCAAGGCCATCCTCGCCGAAGGCATTTCCCGGGGCGTTTTCCGCCCCGACCTGGACCTCAAACAGGTGCTGGCCAGCATCACCACCCTCTGTTCCGGCTATTTCACCAACAAGGATATTCTGGCCATCCTCTGGGAAGAGGACCCCTTGAGCCCCGGCAATATGGAAAGGAGACTCAAGCATATTACTGATCTGATTTTAAACCACATCGTCGCGTGACCTGCTCTAAAGGCTTCTTCCCATCTCCCGGGGCGTGATATAATATTTTATATATCTCTGGATGCGGATAAAATAAGCGCCAGTGAGAAAATGGTTAAAAGAGTTGTTCTGAAAACTTTGATCACTAAGTTAGAAGAAATAAATCGTACTGTTGAAGAACTTAAAAAAAGCCTTGGCTACTTTGAAAGGAAATACGGGATGAGTACCGAAGCATTTTATCAGGCCTTTGTTCAAGGTAGTCTGGATGATAATATGGATTTTTTTGAGTGGAAAGCAACAAAAGATATGCTAGATGAACTAAAAATAGAAAAAGAAACCTTGCTTGGGGTATTAAAATGATCCAGGAATACTTCGACTTCCTAAAGAAAATCGCCATCACATTTGCTTTAACCCAGGAATTTCGACTTATTAAGGAAGTGATTGCTCTTAATTGAGGTTTCATCAGGTTTATTATCAAGTTTGTTGATGGATCTGAACTCCATGTTTTTGAGCATGTAGATGCTCGTTTGTATAAAATGGATTATTCCTATCACTGGCAGGATGAAAATAAGAAACCGATAAAAAGATGGGATAATGCTCCCCATCATCCAGAGATTAAAACAAGTCCGCATCATATTCACGAAGAGGATCAAATTAAACCCTTTATATAAACTACGTTAATTGAAATTTTAAAGATAATAGAGAATAACTTCTAGATTCCCTGCTTTTACGGACTTTTTACCTCTATAAGGTGAGCGGGCGGTTTATATGACCTTTGCCAGAGGGATAAAAACCTCACTTACTAGTATGACTGTCGTCAGGAACTCTATACAATTGTAGTGTACTATCCATTAAGCCCTTTGTTGCCCTGGTCGAAAACCCTGTCTTTTTTCTGCCGGATTAATAATTTAAGATGCAAGGTTGGGGTTATTTTTTATTCTTTGGCAAATGGTAGGTTGTATTTGACGTTTACCTACCTCGCCTGTAGTGGACTTTCACCAACAAATTAACGCCCATCTCGGGCGCACCGCAAATAGGCCGCAGGATGTCGATCCTGCGGCCAGCTTTTTCCTTATTACCTGGCTTTAAAGGGTGGATTTGTCTGCCTCCAGGATATTTAGGACCCGCCGCAGCATGGCCGTCGCCTCGGCGCGTGTGGCGTACGCTTTGGGCAGGATAAACCCCTCCGGCGTACCCTTAATGATCCCCAGTTGATAGCACAGGGCCATGCTTTCCCGGGCCCAGGGCGAAAGATCGTCGTAGTCCTTAAATTCTTTCAACTTCTCCAGGGCACCACTCAAATCGGCTGTGGTTTTGTATCCCGTGCCCAGCCCTCTGGCGATCATCGCCGCCATCTCTTCGCGGGTGATGTTCTGGCCCGGCGCGAAATGGTCCTGGTCGATACCGGCAACCAGCCCGGCCCTGTAAGCGCCTTCCACCGCGCCGAAATACCGGCTGTCGGGTATCACGTCAACGAAGGTGGGTTTTTCTGGTGTTATTTCCATCCCGCCAAAGGTCCTGAGAACCATGGCCGCGAACTGCGCCCGGGTGGCGGGGTTGTCGGGTAGGAAGAGGTCATCCAGCAGTCCCTGAACGATCTGCCTGGAAGCCATGTAGACGATATCTTTTTCCGCCCAGTGGCCGGCAATGTCGGCAAAGGTTTTCTTATACTCAAGGACCGCATATTTTCCAGGGTTGACCAGGGAGATCTCAACCTGGCCAGGCGAGCTAAAAGATCCCTGGACGATATTCCAATCGCATCCAGCTTCGTTATAGGTGAAGACCCCGAGATAGAGGGGATCAGCAACTTCACCCTGCCGGTAAGGCAGCGTCAGCATTACCTGGCTGGTCTGTTTATCCACCCGGGAGCCGTCCGGCCGCTGCCAGTAAATATCAATATCGTACACAGCGCTCTTCAAGGCGTTGGGGCCGGGGATCGACAGCGGCGCCGGCTCTATGGTTTTGTATGAGAAGCTTAAACTGCCGCCCCCTTCCTTGGAACGCAAAATCTTCAAAGGAACTTTGAAAGTGACTTCGTTACCTTTTACCAATAGGCTGTAACCTTCAAGACCTTCAAAGTCGTCGACGTTTATCAAAGGCAAAATTACCTGGACGCCTTCCCTAGTGTAACCTTCCGGTATGGTCAACCCTATTACGTCTTTGGGCCTGCTTTCCTGCAAAAGCTGGACCATGTCGTCCAACCCGATGGCGGCAAGACGGTCGTAGAGCTTTTCCGCTTTTAAAATTACGTTGCGGTAATGCTCTGGCAGGGTTTTCTCACCCAGGGAAATGATGACCTTGGTTTTGGTGGTCCTGGCGGATATGCTGCCGGCAGGAAGGTCGGCCATACCAGCGGCAACCATCCTGACCACCTGGCGGATATCGTCCCGCATGTAGTCCTGGACATCGCTTAAGTTTAGCTTATCCAGGGCGTCCTGCAGGTGGTCAATCATGGCGCCTACATCAATGTTTCCCTGCTCAAAGGAGTATTTGTAGTACATCAGGTCGTCTATAACCTGCTCATTGTAGCTCTTATCCTCTTCGTCTCCAGCCAGGGCGGTTCCCGGCTGCAAGAAGACCAGGGCGGCGACTGCCATCAGGATGGCCAGAAGAAACGCTTTATAATGTGCCAATGAACGGTTTCCCATTTTCCCCCTCCTTTTACCCTGATATTTTTTAAACTGCGACGGGAAAATAAAAACCGTAGGGGAAAGCCTGCCCCTGCGGTTCTTTCCTTAAGTTTTTCAGACCGTTTCTGGGTGGTCCGATCTCCCTAAGACATGGCCCAGGGCTTTTCAAAGGCAAGTTTCAAGTAAGCATGGTTTCGCACCAGCTCGTCAAGGGCTTCCTGGGCTTTGGCGACATCTACTTCCGCAGCGATAACATCGGCTTTGGTGTTCATGCCCACCTGGGCTTTGGCCTGTTCCACCCGCAGCTTTTCCTGGGCGGCGCTCAACGCTGCCTGGGCGGCGCTGTAGTTCTCTTCCAGGCTTTTAATCTGGTAATAAAGGGACCGGGTTTTCAGGGCCGTCGCTTCTTTAACTGTTTCCAGGGTATATTCAGCTTGCTGCAGCTCGGCCTGTCGGGCATCATAGGGGGTATAGGATCCTGAGCTGTACATCATCGTTGCGCTCCAGCGTTTAACGTCAATGTTCTGCTGGGCTTTCCAGACGTTGGGGTCGTTCTCAAGCACCCGCTGCACCTCGTATTCCAGGTTGGCTATATCTAATGGTGAATAGGCAGGCTCTTCCTGCAGTAACGGCCGGGCGCCGGCGTCAAGGCCCACCAGGTTGTTGAAGGTGGTATAAGCGCTGTCAAGGGTGTGCTTTGCGGCGGTAAGGCTGTCTTCAGCCTGTTTCCAGGCGCTCTCGGCCGCAGTCAGGGTTGACGCAGCGGCCGTCCCGGCCTGCACGGCAGCGCGCGCGTTCTGAAGGTTCAACAGGGCCTGTTGCATGACCTTTTCCTGCAGGGCCACCTTTTCCCTGGCTACCTGGACGTCCCAGTAGGCTTTACAGACTTTAAGCGCCAGGGTGTCCAGGTTGGCTTGATAAGTACGCTGGCTCGCTCGATAGTTTAAATCCGCGCCGAGAAGGCTGAGCCAACTGGCTTCTATTTGCGGGCCGTAGGCGCCGTTGTACCCGCCCTCGACCGGTGTAAAACTCATATTTTCCTGGGCATTTTCACGCAGTGCCCTGGTGCGGTCAATTTCCGCCAGGGCGCTTTTCAAGGTTTCATCATTCTTGATCGCCATGTCTACGGCCTGCTGCAGGGAAATAACTTCCCCGGTGCCGTTGCCGTCTTTGCTTGATGCCGCTATGGCCGTTGGAACGGCAAAAGCTATAATCAACAAAGCTCCAACAAATGCTGTGAGAATCTTGCGAAGTATTTTGCGCATCGTTTTTCACCTCTATAATCGGAACCCGGATCCATTTGGATCCGGGTTCCCTTTGCCGTCGTTTACAGCAGGATATTTGTTAGTTGATGCTCACCGTCTGGGTGGCCTCGTCGTAGTTCACCTGAGCGCCGAAGGCCTGGGCTACCCAGCGGAAGGGCACCATCACGCGGCCGTTGACCAGGTCAGTGGTCACGTCCATGTTAACGGGCGCGCCGTTGATGGTCAGTATCGAGCTGCCCGGGGTGAGCTGGACTACGCGACCTTCTCCGATGAAGGTTGCGGTCTTGCCGTCCCAGAGGATGTTCTCCGGAGCGATGCCCAGGGCGTAGGCCACGTAGCGCACCGGCAGGTAGGTACGGCCATCCTTCGTGTAAGCGGCGACGTCCATGGTGTACTGAACGCCGTTAACAGTGTAGGCGGTGCTGCCGATCACGAAGGAAGCGGAGTATTTAGCACCACCGGGAGCCGGGGTTACGCAAACGGCGTTGACGACCTTAGCAGCGTAATCGTTGCTCTTGAAGAACGGGTCTTCAGTATCCCATTTATCTGTACCGCCATTGTTCGTATCCCAGTATCCCTGATAATTAGTTTCGACTACAGCGCTGCCGCCGATCTTAACTACGACGTCACCTTCGCCCAGCACGCGGTTGATATCATATTTGATGTTGCTGATCTCAATGGTGCTTGCCTCGTTGCTGTCGTCTTTGAACTTGATCTCCAGCACGTCATTGCGGCCGGACGCGCTGTCTACTACATTCACGTCGGTGACTTCCAGATCGCCCTTAGTAACTTTTACGTCAGGCGTTCCGTTGAACTCTATATCCTTCGGCAGGGTGACGGTCAGAGCACCGTCGCTGTCGATGGCGCCAGCTTCGCTTTCAGTGATAACGATCTTGCCGGCGGCTTGAGCCGCTTTACCGATTTGCACGTTCGTCTTATCGGCGGTTACGGTGATAGGAGCAACAACTTTGGCAACAGTAATCTCGCCAGTGAGCCCCTGGCTACCGCCAACCGTAACTTTCAGGTCGCCGGTAACGCCAGCCTTCAAAGCGACAGTGCAGTTCTCAATCGTCAGTTCAGCTTCATTGTCTCCGCTGGTTGCCTGGCCCGTAATGGTGAATTTGGCAGTCCTGTCATCGGTGCCCTGCAGCCCTGAGAAGACAAGATTCAAATTTTGATCGCTGTCAATTATATCGTTTATCTTAAGTTCGGATTTGTTGTCGTCCGGGTTCACGTACTGATCGTCAATCTTAACCCAGCGGGCGTTTTCAGGTAAAGTTAACGTTATCGTCCGGCCAGGAATTAAGCTGCCGGAAAGGACTTCTTTAATCTTGATGTCGCTGATGTCTTGGTCGTTCATGCCGGCAGTAGCCGTCACATTGGAGTCTTCGGCCTCAATGGTGGCTTCATAATCTCCGTAGGTGCCTACTACCAGCTCGGTCGGGCTGACGTCGTAGTCGCCTTTAACTTTGGCAACAATGTCGCCAACTTTCGCATCGTCCGGGTCAGTTACCTTAATCGGCGCCCAGAATTCGAAAGCGGACTTTTGGGTAGATTCATAGTCATTATTTTTATCATTATTAGTATCAGCATAGGCTAGTTTAATCTTCAATGTATCGCCATCAGATGTAATGATAATATTGGCAGTGTTATTAGCCGCTATATCGCCCCATAAAATTTTTGCACCAGTCTCCGTAGAATCGTTGATAGTAGTAGTAGAGACATTTCCCCACTCAAAGCCGTCGGGAAGCTCTAATTTCAGTTGGTCTGTAGCGTTCATTTTGCCTGCAACAGTTTCTTCAACGCGGATCTTTACGTTGCCGCCCGCATCGGAGAAAGATTCGGTCTTCACGGCGCTGACCTTAAGGGCGCCAGCCCCTACCTGGGCGACAACAACTTTGCCGTTCACAAGCTGACCTTTAATGTAGGAAATTGTTACCGGAATATCGCCGCTGTAGCCAGCAGGAACTTTTACGCTATCGAAGGAAATAACGAAGCGCATTTTTTGCCCATTAAATGCATTAGCACTAGTTACTACATTATTATCATAGCCCACAGAAAGTTTAAATCCATTGCCATCAGCAGTAAAGTCGGAGGCAGTAACTACGGCCCCTGGATTGCTGCCATTATAAGCATATCCTGTTACTGTAGTTGTAGATGTAATACTAGTGGCTTGTGTACCAGCTACAGTCAAGCCTTTAATTTCAAAATCAGAAGGCAGTTCAACCCATGCCATATATTGTTGGAGATCAGGTGTAGTAGTAGTAGTAATATAAGCAGGATCAATCTCAACCTGGAATTTTCCAAGGCTAGTAGTGGTATCATCTTCAACTGTAGGTACTTCTAAGGCAGTATAGACAGTACCTACGGCCCCTGCCGTCCCGGCGAAGGGTACCATCAGGCCCACCAGCATGGCCAGGGTGAGCAGGATGGAAATCCATTTCTTCCTCGTCTTTAGCAACTATTTTCCCTCCTTGAGATTTTTGCCCGTATGTAGGGCGCTATGTTGCTTCTCTTTCGGCCCGGGCGGCCCCATTCACCCGGCCCATCCCTCCTTTCCCGTTGGTTTTGCGACCGTTGCTGCGTCTGGAAGCTGCGATTGATGCTGTGATTGGGGGAAACTCCCCAGGGGAGGAATATTCTACACGGCCGTCCAGTTTTCCTGCTGGTTTGGACGGCCTTTCCTCGCCCAACCAGTTAGTTAGACACCCGGTCACGGCAAAAAGTTCCCGCCGCCGGAAAAATTTCCGGGGAAAATTTTAGGGCGCCTGCAGGTAAACCTCCAGGGTCTGCGTTCCCACCCGCCAGGCGGCGTCGGTCACCTTAAAGGTGGTGTCGCCGATCTTGATTTGCGCTCCTATAAGATCGTAGGTCGTGTTGTCGTAGACGAAATGGGAGGGATCGGCAAAGGTGATGAGGTCCAGGGTCCGCCAGTCCCCGGCGGCGTAAATCGCCACGTCGTCGCCGGCACCGTCGCGGTAGAGGGTGTTGTTGAGATAGAATACATATCTTTGCGGCCGGTTGGTGAGGCCACCGATCCAGGTGCCGCTGCTTTCGCTCACTTCCAGGGTGGCCAGGTCAAGATCGGTGTCGTAGTCGACCTCTTCTAGGGCGTAGAACTTCCCGTCAATGCGGCATCCCGCCACATCGCTCAGCTTGTACTGGCGGCCGCCGACACGGATCACGTTGCGCTGCACCACCAGGACGTCCTTCAGGTCGTAGGTGTTGCTCCCGACGAAGATCTGGATCGCGCCGGCGTCCCGGTACTTGCCGTTCACCTTGGCCCAGACGGCCACGGGACTGGACGTGCAGTAGAAAACAAACTTGCCGTCCATATTCCTGGCATCTTTCAGCTTGTAGAAGCTTTTATTCAGGACGACGGTTACCTGATCGGGAGGGTAATTCTTGCCGTCCGCCCTAAAGCTGCCGGAGGCGTCGACGACAGCTTCCCCGAGATCGTAGGCGGTGCCGTCGATAATGAAGAAGAGGCTGCTGACGTTGTCAAGGCTTATAGACCTATTGTCTATAAAGATGGCCGAGATGTCCGATAGATCAAGCCCTTTCCGCACCACCGGGGCGGTGGGTACCAGGTCCAGGCCGATGTTGTCACCGTCGTAATAGATCTTGGTGACGGCATAGAAATTTTCGCCCAGGGCTACGGCCACGGGGGTTGTGGCGAGGTCGTAGTCGCCGCCCGCGACCCTGATGGTGTGTTCATCGAGCACGGCGGCGTCGGAGAGGTAGTAGTCGCCGTTTTTGTTGCCTATGTAGAGTTTGACGTAATCGGCGTAGTATTTGCGGCCGTCGTAGGTGAAGCTGTCCACCACAACGGCATCCGGTTCGGCCGCCACCTCGCCGCCGGCGGCGCTGAGGCGGCAGTTGACATAGCGGACGTTGTTGACAACCAGATCGGGATTGTTCACGGTGGCGCCCAGGGGATAGGTGTAGGCGTTGTTGATGAAGAGCAGGCCCCCTGCTACGCTCAGGGAGGAGATGGGTATGTTGGTCATGTCCCGCTTGAGGTAGACCGCCGTGTTCCCCAGGCTGTAACGGTTGCCCTTAATGTTCAGGGTCGTCAGGGAGCCGCCGCTAGAGGGATTGGTCGCCGCGGGCGGGGCGGACGGGGTGCCGAACTTACCCAGCAAATTGGTCAGCATGGCGCAGGCTTCACCCCTGGTCACGCCCTGGAAGGGACGGAAAGTCCCGTCCGGGTAGCCGTGCATCAGCCCCTCGTCAAAGGCCGTCTTGATGTAGCCCTTGTACATGCTCTTCTCTACCTGGGCTTTGTCTTTAAAAGTGGCCGGGGTCGTGGCAGGTTTTTTCCCCAGGGCCCTGACCATCATGGCGGCGGCTTCGCTGCGGTAGAGGGGGCCGTCGGGCTTCAATCCGTCGGGATACTCGCCGGGGACGAGGATGCCCCGCAGCACCGCTTCGGCGATCTGGGCTCGGGCCCAGTGGTTGGCGGTGTCGCTGAAGGCCGAGGTCTTGGCCCCGGGCGCCGGGGTGATCCCCAGGCAATTGAGCAAGATGCAGATGAATTCCGCCCGGCTGATGGGCCGGTCGGGCCGGAAGCTCCCGTCCTGGTAGCCGTGGACCAGGCCTTTGGCGGCAAAAGCTAGGATGTAATCCCTGGCCCAATGGCCCTGGATATCGTTGAAGCTGGGCGTTGCGGCCCATGCGGCCGCCGGCAGCAGGGCGAAGAGCAGCGCCAGGCATAATAAACGCTTTGCGTTTTTCACCGTTTCCCCTTCCTCCGGTTTGTCCTCCGGCCGGGAGAAATCGGTCGTGGCAGAATTATCCCGGCCATGATCATTTTACCATAACGAACTTTTTAACGGCAATGAAAAAATAAGTGCGTTACCAGGCCGCAAGGGAAGTTGAAAACGTCTCCATCCCCCTTGTCCGAGGTGGGTACGTCCATCTCAAGGACATGGCCGAGGTAAAGGATACTTTCGCCCGCTAGGACAGCTACGCCTTTCTCAACGGCAAGCCTTCCGTAACCCTGGCCGTCTTTAAACAAAGCGACGCCAATACGGTGGTCATGGCCTACAATGTCAAGGCGGAGCTGGCCAGGATCCAGCAGGAGCTGCCCTATAATCTTTCCGGGTATTACTCCGCCGTTCTGGAGGCCGGGCCGGTAAGGTTGCGCCCGATCTTAATGACCTCCCTAACTACCATATTTGTCCTTATACCTTTAAGTCTGGCGTTCGAGGAAAGCTCTGAGGCCCAGGCGGCCACGGCTGTTGTGGTCATCGGGATCATGACCTTTTTTACCTTCCTCACGCTGGTCGTCGTCCCGGTAGTGTCCACCCTATTTGACGACCCCGATCGGCGCCTGACAGCCAGGCAGAAAGTCCATACACGTGCCTATACCGGCTCGTCAGTTGGGGTTTAAAAGATGGCCATGCAAAATAGGGTGAAAGCGAAAAGGGTACGGCGTTGGGCCGGCGGCTGGAGATGCAATAAGGGAGCAAGAGATCCCTTGTTATTTAAGGGTTTCCTGAAAGTATCTTTTGCCCCAAAGATATGGTATAATGATAGCCGGAAGAAGGTGTTTCCATGCCGGAAAACGAAGGGCAGGCGGGGCATCCCTATCACCCCCATGACAAAGGTTACAAGCAACTTCTATCCGACAAAAGGGTGTTCCTGGAACTCATAAAGACCTTCGTCCGGGAAAAATGGGTAGAAACCATTGATGCCGACGACCTCATCCTGGTGAACAAATCCTACGTCTGTTGATTGTCAATAGAATTGACCCACTATGTGCAAATAAAATTGACCCACTTGGGAACAAAAATAATAAGCTTCAAGTCATGCGCCAAAGGGAATGAAGGTATAGTCTCGCTGCCGAATTAACGGTCGTTGGCTGCTTTCAGTTTACCTTTGAGCCGGTAGCTAGTGCCGTTAATATAGAAAATGCGGGCGTGATGCACAAGCCGGTCAATTATGGCCGCAGCCACCACTTGGTCGGAAAATATCTCCCCCCATTCGTTGAAGTTATAGTTGCTGGTCAGGATAATGCTCCCCTTCTCGTAACGCATGGAGACCAGGCGGAAGAGGAGGTTGGCCTGTTCTTTAGTTACGGGCATGTAGCCGAGTTCGTCGATGATTAAAAGGTTCAGCCGGGAGTAACTCAGCAGCTTGTCGAGGAGGCTGCCGTCTTTGGCGCTCAAAAGTAGTTCTTCTAAAAGCTTCTGGGCCGTGATAAATGCTACCCGATATTTAGCCATGCAGGCCTTGATACCTAAGGCCACTGACAGATGCGTCTTGCCGACCCCAGGGGGACCCAGGAAGATGATATTCTCCTTTTTCTCCACAAAATCCAGGGAGCCTAAAGCGATAATTTCTTTTTCCCGGATGGATGGTTGAAAGCTAAAGTCAAATTCCTCCAGGGTTTTGATAAAGGGGAAACGTGCTTTATTGATTTTCGTCTTGACCGTGCCTTCGTTTTTCCTTTTTAACTCCTCTTCAAAGAGGAGGGAGAGGTATTCGGTATAAGAGAGGTTGTTTTGCGAAGCCTTCTCTGTTACCTCCTGGTAATGGGCGAGCATCCCCTTTAGTTTTAAGGCCTGCATCTGATTTTCCAGATAACAGGTTAATTTGTTGCTCATGATACTGCCGCCACCTCGCTCTCCTTTAGGGCATAACAGGAGAGGTCCCGTTTGATTTTACCTGGCGGCATATTGACACTTGCGGGGTCACAAGTATAAGAAAGCGGGGCGACTGCTTTCTGCTCTAAGAGCCTTTTTACGCTGTTTTTGTGATAAGAGCCGATTTTCAAGCATTCTTTGATGGCTGCTATGATATCTTCCCGGTTGTATATGTCTTGGTAGCTTAAGATTTCTGCCAGGTGCCAGTACAGGTTGGCCCCGTTCTTATCACGCAGGCCTTCCAGATACCTTTGGCCGTCTTCGCCGAAGGCGCTGATAAACTTCTCCACCAGGGCCGAGCGCAGTTTCAGTTTCTTTTCCTGGTATTGACGGTTGATGGTTTCGTGTTCGGGGTGAAGGGGACGGGCGGTTTGTTTTTTAAGGTCAAGGTCGAACTCCCCTAAAAGCGCACCTGCCTCGTCATATACCTTCAGGCGCCGGCCGTAGATGTTTTCGACCCACACCCTCCTTAAGCAGTAGCGCATAGGTACGGGGTAGAGATTGCCGTCATGGGATATATAGCCGTCATTGCTCACCTTCCGGGGTTCTTTATGGTGTAAGAAGGCCGGTTCGACAGCAGGTATTTGGAGAAGGCATCCTTTTTCCTCGGCAAACATCTCCTCCGGCGGTCGGCCTAAGCTGCTGTGGGGCCTCTTGTTGTAGGCTTCCTGGAACTCGGAAAGCTTTACAGCGAATTCGTTCAAGTCCCCCACCTCCAGGCCCCGTAGCAGGTGTTCCTGGACATAGTAAAAGGGGCGTTCCACCTTTCCCTTGGTCCGGGCACGGTAGTTGGCGCAAGCCGAAGGCTGGATGCCATATAGCCCGCAGAATTTGAGGAACTCATCATTGTACCGGACGATACCGTCTTTTTGGTGGGTGATGACCATTTGCTTGCCGTTGTCTATCACCAACTCCGGGGCATAACCGCCGAAGAAGTCAATGGCCTCAACCAGAACCCGGATCACGTCGGCGGTGGTGATGCTTAAAGAGAAGGTATAAAATTTCATCCGGCTAAAGGATAAGACCACCTCGTGGAGATATATTTTCAGGGGCTTCCCGTCTACCGGTAACGTCCACACCTTCCAATCGTACTGCATCTGCTTACCCGGGCCGGTTTCCACCCGGGTGGTAGCTAATTTAGCTGCATTATCTTCTGCCTTTATGGACCTAAGATAACGGTGGACGCTGGCTAGGGAGCCTTGATAGCCCTTATCTTTCAGTTCTTTGTAAATCCTTGTGCCGATATATCCCTTGGCAAGCATAATCTTGATTTCTTCCAGAAACTTGTCCAGTTCTTTAACGTACTCCCTAGCTTTAAACTGGGGCGGGCCGGCTTCTTTCAGGTACTTCCTGACGGTATTCCTGGACACCCCAACATCCCTGGCTATTTGCCTGATGCCGACCCCTTGAGCATGCAGTGCCTTGATGCGCTGCCATTTGTACATGCTGACCACCTCTTGTTCCTCCCCCTCTCAGGGGGGATTTTATCACAAGATTAGGTGGGTCAGTTTTATTTGACGATCTAGGGTCAATTCTATTTTACGATCTACACTACGTCCTCCAGGATTTCAGCGAGAAAGAAGCCGATGTCGTCTACAGGCTTAAAAAAAGGGATAAAAACGTCATCTTTTACGTCCTGCTGGAGCTGCAGTCAACGGTAGACTACCTGATACCCTTCCGTCTATTGCTTTACATGGTAGAGATCTGGCGGGAAATCTACAACAACACCCCGCAGGGTGAGCGGGAGAGCAAGACTTTCCGCCTGCCGCCCATCATCCCGGCCGTGCTTTACAACGGAGCCGGCTCCTGGACGGCGGCGCTCTCCTTCAAAGAAATGCTGGACAGTTACCAGGATTTCAGCGGGCATCTCCTGGACTTCCGCTATCTTCTCTTTGACGTCAACCGTTACAGCGAAGAAGAACTTATCAGGGCGGCAAACCTGATCGCCGGTGTCTTTCTCCTGGACCAGAAGATGCGCCCGGAAGAGCTGGTGGGACGGCTGCAGAAGCTGGCGGGTGTTTTAAGGCGGCTAACACCTGATGAATTCCGCCATTTCATTACCTGGCTGAAGAACGTCGTCAAGCCGAGAATGCCCGGAGATTTCAGCGCCAAAATCGACGGCATCCTGAACGAGAGCAATCCCTGGGAGGTGGAACGGATGATTTACAACCTGGAATTAACCCTGGCAGAGATGCAGCAGCAGGCTTTATTGAAAGGCAAAATGGAAGGCAAGATTGAGGGTAAGTTGGAGGGCAAGTTGGAAGGCAAGTTGGAAGGCAAGCTGGAAGCTCAACAGGAAATAGCCAGAAACTTGCTGCTGCTCAACATAGACATTGACACCATTATCAAGGCTACCGGACTTGGCCCGGAAGAGATAAATGCCCTGAGAAGGCAATTGGAAAATTGAGGATGGCGCAGGTCAAAGCCGTCGACCCGGTGGAAAAGAAAAAGCTCACCGGAGAGATGAAGGCCCTGGATCAGCAACTGGCCGCGTGGGATGAAGCGGGTCAGAGACAGGTATTGGCTTTAGTCACTATGAGGGACCGCGAGGTCCCTTGTTTTTATGGCTGCATAGAACAAAATTAAATATAACTTTATGGCTCAATAGTTCATAAAACGGAGTGAAAGCGGAGAGGGTACGGTGTGGGTCCGGATCAGCAATTAAATTATATTTAACAGGGTAATAAATACAAAGTATATTAGGAGAAATTTGACGGCATGGCGAAAAGCTAAATACATTGTTTGCCAGATTGCAGGAGGCCCGCGGCTATAATATACTAGAAATGCAAAATGGGAACTTTTTGTCCTTCAATGTTGTCTAATAAGTGTCCGGGGAATCTGGGCCTCCAGGGGTGTTTTTCTTGAACCTTGGGAGCAAAAAAGCGCCTGGCAAAAAGAATGGCGCCGTTTCCTTCGAAGAACTGGTCCTGACCTATCAGGATAGGGTATATAATTTGAGCTACCAACTGACGGGCAATCACACCGATGCCCAGGACCTGGCCCAGGAGGTTTTTGTCCGGGCCTACATGGGGCTGGATAAGTTCCGGTACGAGGCCGACCCGGGCACCTGGCTGCACCGCATCACCGTAAATTTATTTTTAAACCTGCGCCGGAAAACGGCCCGCCACCCGGCGGTTTCCCTGGACGCCCCCCTGGATACGGGCGAGGGCGAGGTGACCCGCGAGGTGGCCGCCACGGGGGGCGATCCCCAGGAAGCGGTAGAGGAGCTGGAGTTAAAAGACTACGTCCGCAGGGCCTTAAGGCAACTGCCGGCGGAATACCAGGCGGTGCTGGTGCTGCGGGAACTCCAGGGTTACAGCTATGAAGAAATCGCGACTATTTTGGGCTGTCCCCCCGGGACGGTGAAGTCGCGCCTCAACCGGGCGCGGCAGGCCATGAAAGAGAAAGTAATGCAGATGGCTGAGGAGAAGCCGCCTGAGCACAGGCGGCCTTGAGGTGAGGGGTTATGTTCTGCAATGAAGCGCGGGAGCTCTTTTCGCCCTGGCTGGACGGGGAGCTCGCCGCGGGGGAAAGGGAAGCATTACAGCGGCATTTGGCGGAATGCCCGGCCTGCCGCGCGGAGTGGGAGCGGTGGCAGGAGATCTCCCGCGCCTTACGGGAGATGAAGGCGCCGGTGGCGGCGCCGTCGGGCTTTGCTGCGGCGGTTAATGCCAGGCTGGCGGCGCGGACAAAGGGGAGGACCTGGCAGGGCGCGCGGCGCCTGGCGGCCGCCGCCGCGGCCGTGGTCCTGCTGGCGGCCGGCTCCCTAAGCTATGCCGCGCGGGGGTTGTGGCAGCACTTGCCTGTAACCGTAGCCAGCATACAACAAGATGACGGCGGCAAAACAGCCGCCGTCGACCTCCCGCCGGGTACGGGAGCCGATACATTCGTGCCGGCGACGCCAGGCGGGGTCACCGGCCCGGCGGTAAAACAGGACGGGACCAAGC
Source organism: Moorella humiferrea (assembly GCF_039233145.1). Classification (NCBI taxonomy): domain Bacteria; kingdom Bacillati; phylum Bacillota; class Clostridia; order Neomoorellales; family Neomoorellaceae; genus Neomoorella; species Neomoorella humiferrea. The sequence continues at coordinate 2,536,462 of NZ_CP136419.1, forward strand.
CGGACGAGGGGGCAACTCCTGAAAAGGGGACGGCGCCCGCTGATGCTGTCGGCAATAAAGGCGGGGCCGAACCCCCCGCCGGGGCCGGCACCCCGACGGGCGGCGGCAGCGGCGACCGGCCCACCCGGGTGGCCGGCGCCGAGCCCTACGTAGCGCGCACCTTTTTGAGCGACCGGCGCCAGGCGACCAGCACCATGCTGAAAATCGCCGTCGAGGATATGGCCGGGGCCAAGAGGAAGGCCCTGGGCCTGGCGGCCGCCAGCGGCGCAGCGGTCCAGACGATAGCCGACCAGGACGACGGCCGGGATAAGCGGGCCATCTATCTCCTTAAGGTCGCGGAAGGTAGGGCCGCGTCCCTCCTGTCCGCCCTGGGCCAGGTGGGCCAGGTGACCGCCCAAAATACCAACGTCCAGGACCTCTCCCGGCAGTTCAGCGCCGCCCTGGAGCAGTATCAGGCCAAGGTGGCCCAGGTGAACGCCGCCACCGATTCGGTGGAAAAGGAAAAGCTCACCCGGGAAGCGAAGGCCCTTGAAGAGCAGCTAAGCGCCTGGGACCAGGAAACAAAGCAGCACACGATCATATTATGGCTGGAGACGAATTAGAGGACCCGCGAGGGTCCCTTAAATTATATACGCCATCCATTATCTCTTCTCAGGCTTATACCCAATTCCACGAGCTAACTGGTAATTGATGAATTGATTAAGGCTGGTATTTTCCTCTCTAGCCCTCTCAACCAGCGCCCGGTGTAAAGACCTAGTAGTCCGGATTAATATACGGCCGCTATATTCCTCATCGGATGCTGGCTCTGGAATTGGATCACCATGTTCCAGGGCATCGATCAACCAGCAACGTTTTGCATCTTCAATCATTGCCAGGGCTTCTTCTTTTGTCTCCCCCTGGGAAAGGCACCCTGGCAGCTCAGGTATTTCGACCGCATAACCACCTTCAGGCGAAGGGTAAAGAACTATTCTATAGGGCAATTGCAAGTAATATTGAAGATCTTTATTCATCTTCATCAGCCCCCTCTAAAAGCTTAATAGCCCTAATTACATAGCTCTGTAATACGTATGGCTGCCGATAAGGTATTACTAACTTATATTTTCCCTTTCTGTATATGTAATGGCTTGATCCTCCACCTGGCTGAGATCGTATAAAACCAGCTTTTTGCAAAAGCTTATCTATCTCGTCAAAGCGGACCGTTTTGGGGTTTCTTTTAATCTTTTCTAGCAATTTTTCAAGCTTACCCATGAAGCATTATCCCTCCGGTCCTTAAATTATGATAGCATATAAGATAGCATGCTGCAATAAATATTTATTTCACCCGCGCCAGCACAGCCGCTGCCTGGGCGCGGGTGAGGGGGGAGAGGGGGGCGAAGACGTCCGGCGCCACGCCGCGCATGAGGCCGTATGTCCAGGCGCTGGCCACGGCCTCCCGGCCCCACGTCGGGATTTCGTTCCAGTCGCGGAAGATATCGGCTACCGCTGGAGTAGAAGAGACGGGCGTACCAAATGTACCCAGTGGAGAAGATCCCGCCTTCCCGGCCGGGGATGCCGCCGGGAGCGGCGCGCTCGCTCCGGAGGGAGGGGTGGCCGCGTCTGCGGCGCTGCCGTTCCCGGTGCCTTTACTTACTATCTCCAGGTAACGGGTGAAAAAGGCCGCCGCCTCCACGCGGCTGACGGGCCGCTCCGGACGAAAGGTGCCGTCCTCGTAGCCGGCGACAAGGCCTTTGGCCCCCGCCGCGGCCACAGCGCCCCGCGCCCAGGACGGGATGGCCGCCGCATCGCTGAAGGTCGGGGCTTCTCCGCCGCCGGACGCCCAGCCCGCCAGCCGGGCCAGCATGGCCACCAGCTCCACTCGCCTTACCGGAATGTCCGGCCGGAAGCTGCCGTCCTCGTAGCCCGCCAGGATACCCCGGGCGGTCATTTTTTTGATGTCCGCTTCCGCCCAGTGGCCAACGGTATCCCAGAAGCCCTCTCCCGCCGCGCTTTGCAGGTCGATTTTCCGTCCCGTCACGCCGCCCGTCGCCCGGTCCAGGGCGACCAGGAGAATGCCCTTTTCCCCGGACGGCAGGGGCCGCTGGAAATTCCCCCTAGCGTCCGGGAGGATGATCTCCTGCCCGCCATCGTCATAGTTCAAGTACAGGCGGTCGGCGGTGGTGGTCCCTTTCAGGATGATGCCCCCTACTCCTGGCAGGACTGAAACGGCCAGCTGCGGCGGCGCGGCGCCGGGGAGGCTCGTCGCCGCCACCTGCGCCAGGACGGACCCCTCCAGCCCGTCCAGCAGGGTAAGGTTTACGGGTACCCAGGCCGGCAGGCCGGCGGCGTCCACCCGATAGCCGTTTATGGTGACCAGGGTGCGCTCGCTTAAAGTGTAGCTGCTGCCGTCGGCGGTGCGCAGGAGGCCCTGCCGCCCGTCGACGCTCGCCAGGACTTTTTCGGTTTCGGTAACCTGGCTAGCTATATCCACCCGCCAGGCTTTTTCCTGGCCGGGCACCGCCGTCAGGCGCACCCAGTCCCCCGTACTTAAGGTTACGGCGTCAACCGGCAGGCCCCAGCGGAAGACCTGGGTGCCGTCGTCCAGCTCGAAGAGGCGGAACTGATTGGCGTAATCCATGAGGTAGAGGCGCCGCCGGTCCGGGCTCACATAAAGGACGCGGCCGTAGGTGACGGTGCTGTAGGCCGTCAGGGCTATAGTCTCCCGGCTGCCGGGCATCAGGTTCAGGACCGCCCAGTCGCCGGGGCGGACAGCGGCCATCTGCGCCGGCTCGCCGTCGCGCTTTATGGGCGCGCCGGGGAAGAGGGTATAGGTGGCACCGGTGGCCAGGGTAAGGCTATTGCCGTCTACCCTGGTCACCTGTCCCAGAGCCAGCTCCCTTTTCACGGCGATGTATTCCACCAGGCCCGTTGTCGGGTCGAGAACCAAGCGCACGGCCATACCCGGCACCAGGGACCCTGGTTCGGCCCGCCCGGCGGCGCCGTAAGGCAGGTCGGCCCTGCCGGCGTCGACCAGTTTGTCGGCAAAGGTAACGGCGACATCGGGACTGAAGGTATAGGGGGCATCGCGTCCCAGGAGCCAGAGTTCTCGCTTTTCCAGGTCAATGCGGGCGAGAATGCCTTCCTTTTCCTGGTAGCCGACCAGAACCCGCCAGAGGGTCTGGGTAGCCGGATTGAGGGTGGCGGCCAGGGAAAAGCCAGGCGGCAGGTCCGCGGCTCCGCCGGAACGGTTGTTGACGGAAAGACTCCCGGCGGGATTGAAGTAGTAGCCGCCGGTGCGGGCCTGGCTATTAATTTTCAGGAACAGGTTACCCTGGCCGGTCTCCAGGGCCTGGACGCCGGCGGCCTGCCAGCTCCGGCCTGCTATATACAGGGTTTGCGGCCCCAGGTAGACGTCGGAGCCCGGCAGGATGTGGGCGGCGTCGGCCGGCACCGCTACGCCGTCGACGCAGTTTTTGATGCCCCCGGGCGGTGCGGTAATGGTGCGACCGTCGCTTAAAGTTACGCTGCTGCCGGCAGCAACGGCGACAACCCCCCGCTCCAGGGGCTGGCCGAAGGCCAGGGCAAAATCCTGGACCGGTTGTCCGGTGCCGGGCAGGGCGCTTTTGTTGACGGTTACGGCCTGTACTTTAACGATGTAAGTGCCAGGGGGCGGGTCTTTTATGTAAACTTTCTCCAGATTGTTGCGGCGATCGGCTTTGCCGGCACCGGTGTAATCATTACCGAAAAACTGCCGGCCGTCGGGCGCAATTACCACCATGTCCAAATCGTTGACCAGGGCGGCCTCGCCGGGTGTTCCGGCCGGATCGGTCCAGGCCAGGGTGGCCCGGAAGGGCGCCGCCGTATCAGTCACCGTCACCTGGAAGGTCATCTCCTGCCCCGTTGCCAGGCCGTCGCCGTAGTCGACGAGATGCATGGTCTTTTCTTCCAGGGCCAGGACCGTCCCGGCCAGATCCAGGATGCCGGGAAAGGCGTCCGTCGGTCCCTCCGGCGGCGTCCAGGCGCAGCCTACCAGGGCGGCCTTCATCAGGGCGGCCGAGGGGTCCGCGAAACCTATGCTTTTCAAATACTGGCGCAAAACCGCCGCCGCTCCACCGGCCACGGCCGCGGCCTGGCTGGTGCCGTCCTGGACCGTATAGCTTTCGTTGGCCGGGAAGTTCCCTTCCACCTGGCGGGAGCGGGGGGCGACGATGCCCGTGCCTGGTGCCAGGATGTCGGGTTTAAGGCGCCCGTCGCCGGTGGGACCGCGGCTGGAAAAGTCGGCCTGGCGCCGGGCGTCGTTGGCGTCGGGGCTGAAGGCCGGCCGTACGGATTCGCTCGCCCCCACCACCAGGGCGTTCTTGCTGTTGGCCTCTGTCGTCAGGGTCCCCTGGACCGGCCCGCTGTTGCCGGCGCCGAAAATAGGCAGGAAATCGGGATGCAGGCGGACAAAGCTGTCAATCTGGGCAGCAGCGTCGCGGTAGGCGTTGGGGCCGCCGCCCCAGCCGTCGACGTGGATGCGGACGCCGGCATCGTAGGCGGGGCGGAAGAGGCGGGAAAGGTCTTCAGGGATCGCCATTTCGCCCCTGGAGTTCAACAGGCCCTGGAAATAGATGCTCGCCCCTGGGGCGATGCCGCGGTACTGGCCGTTTGAGGCGGCACCGGTGCCGGCGATGATGCCGGCCATGTGGGTGCCGTGGCCGACAGGGTCGTCGGCCCTTTCCCGGTCGGCCCAGCTCTTGAGCATGACCACCTTGGGCATCTGGCCGGGAGCGCCCTGCAGGTCGGGGTGAATGTCGCTGATGCTCCCGGCATCCAGGCCGCTGTCGGCCAGACCGACAATCTCGCCCCGACCGGTAAGGCCGGCCGGCGCCACCAGACCGGGCGCCGCAAGGGGGCGGGCCCCGATAATATCGGCGGCGCGGTCGGTGAGGAAGCCCCGGCCCTGCCGCCCGGGGGGATGTCCCAGGAGGACTAAAAGGAGCAAGGATAAAGAAAGGTAAAGGAGAGCGACAACGTTCTTTGTTTTATGTAAACTATAAGATTCTTTGCTCATATGTATAACTCCCCCAGGCAAATTGAGCCCTGCGGTAAGGCCGGTGCCCGTTATATAATGGTGCCGAGGACAATTGCCCAAGGGCCCAGGCCCATGACGGGCACGGGCCTTTAGCCCCCTTTGGCCTGCCGCATCACCGCCATCATAAACTTCGGCAGGGCCGCAGTCCTTTTGACCCGGGCGGGTTCCCGGAGCACCCGGTACAGCCACTCTAAATTCAGCCTCTGCACCCAGGCCGGCGCCCGCTTCGCCCTTCCGGCCAGGACGTCGAAGCTGCCGCCAACGCCTACGGCCACCGGCACGCCGAGCTCTTTGAGATGCGCGGCGATCCAGTACTCCTGCCGTGGGGCTCCCAGGGCCACAAAGAGGATGTGGGGCCGCGCCGCCTTGATGTCCGCGATAAGGCGGGGCATCTCATCACGCGACAGGTAGCCGTGGGCGGTGCCGGCAATCACCAGGCCGGGGTTTTCCCTCTGAAGTCTTGCCGCCGCCTCCTTCGCCACGCCCGGAGCGGCGCCGTAAAGGAAAAAGCGCCAGCCCTGCCGGGCGCCTTCGGCGGCCAGGGCCTGGAGGAGGTCGATGCCCGTTACCCGCTCCGGCAGAGGCGTCCCGAGCTTCCTTGCCGCCCAGAGGATGCCGGCGCCGTCGGCCGTCACGAGATGGGCGCGGTTGATGACGGCTTGCAGCTCCGGCTCACGGGAGGCCCGGTAGGCGATTTCGGCGTTCAAAGTGACTATGTGATGGGGGGTACCGGCGGCGATAAACTCCTTCACCCGGTCTACGGCCGCGGCCAGGGTGAGGACGTCGACCCGGCTGCCCAGAATATAGCAACTTGACATAAAACCGAAGGCTCCTTCTGCCAAATAGCAAACTTCATCCCGCCCGCCTGCGCCCGCGCCGAGCGGTGGCGGTTCCCGGACGACACGGCCTTTACCTCAGGTTAGGAATGGCCGCCAGGGTTTCCGCCAACTTCGCCTGATCTACTAGAAAATAGCTGATGCCGTTTAAGTACCGCCCCTCGCCAGGCAGGGTGTGGGCGTTGACGGCGCTGCCGTTTAAATCCTTCATGCTGAGGGCCAGGGATAGCATTTCCTTTACGCTCAAATTGGTGGTGACTTCCTTGCTGATTTCGTTGATCAATTTGGGGATCTTGGGGATGGTGCCAAGCTTTAAAGTCTGGTCGACCAAGGCCTTTAAAAACTTCTGCTGGCGCCCGATTCTGGTGATGTCCCCTTCAGGATCGAAACGGTAGCGCACATATCCCAGGGCGTCGTGGCCGTTTAAATGCTGGAACCCCGGCCGGAGGTTGATGCCTTCCTCCGGATAGTACATGCGCTTGTCCACGTCGATATCGACCCCGCCCAGGATGTCGATGATCCTGGCGAACCCCTGGAAGTCCACTTCCACATATTTATCGACGTGGGTGCCGAGGAAATCGTTGATGGTGTCCATCAATAGCTGGGGGCCGCCGTAGGCGTGGGCGGCGTTGATTTTATCATAGCCGTGACCAGGGATTTTCACCCGGGTGTCCCGGGGAATGGAGAGGAGGTCGACCCCGGGTTTCTGGGGATCGAGGACCGCCAGGATGATGGTGTCGGAGCGAGAGGGCTCGTTGGCCTGACGGCGATCAACCCCGATGAGGAGGATGGTCTGGGGCCGGTTAGGTGCCGCCTCGGCCACGCCGTCCGTCTTGTCACTCCGTCCCAGGCTTAAGTCTCCAGTAATCCACAGGGCGGCCAGATGGTAACCGGCGAAGGCGAAGGCGGCAAAGATAAAAAGGGCCAGCACGGTCAGGCTTAAAACCAGGGGGAAAGTGCGTTTACGGCGCCCCTTGGCCAGGGCCGCCCCTTCACCCCAAAACTCTGTTTGCGGCCTTTCTGACGTTGCCATGGACTTTCCTCCAGACTTTATAGACGTTTTGCGTCCCTGAAAGGTTTCAACGTGGTTGATAAAGAAGGGGCGCTGTCATACGCCCCTTTATGCCGTTGCCGCCATAACAGTTTTAAATTCGACACAAAGGCCGCGATTCCTTTCGTCACTTTTTTGTCCTGACGAGGAGAAATAATTGCAATTTTTTTTCAAGCTATAATTCACAAAGTACCCGGCTTTATGCTATAATAAAAACGGGGGAAACGAGAGATACTATTTAACAAAAGAATATAGTTTTCTGCCATAGCCCCCGTTTACTTATTTATAACGAAGAAGGGAGGCACCAGCAATGCTAAAGGACATCCAGCGCAATCTCCTCCGCGAACGCAAGGCGCTCTTGGAGCAGTGGGCCTACGCTTCGGAAAAGGATCGGCCCCACCTGCTTGTCAGGATCATGGACATTGACGAGCAGCTCGAACTGGGTAAAGTAAAGAGCAGGCCCCGGGCCAGGCTTCCCAAGCGAAATGTGGTCTAGGAGGAGTAAGAAAAGGCGCGGTTTTCCACCGCGCTTTTTCGCTTTTATTAACGGCCGATTCCCTTTAAGACCACTGCCGCCGCTTCGGCGGCGACGGCCTCCACATTTAAGGTTTCTTTGCCGTAAAAGGCGAGGCGGTGGCCCAGGGACAGTATAAATCCGGTGATAAAGGCGGCCGCAAGCTCCGGAGGCACTGGCCGCATCTCGCCCCGTTCCGCGGCGCCCTTAAGGTATATTTCCAGGCGGCGGCGCAGTTCCTCGTTGGCGGCCAGGAGCAGCCGGTGGGTGGCGGCGTCGATGGGCGGGTAGTCGCTTAAGAGAATTCTGGCAATTTCCCGGTTCTCCTGAAAGTAGGCGAGGTTCTCCCGAAAAAAACGCTGCAAAAAATCCGCTAAGGTCGGCTCGCGCGTGATTTCCTGGAGATGGTCCAGGTGGTCTTTGAGGAGCTGGAGCAGCAGCTGCTGGAAGAGGTCTTTCTTGCTGCGAAAATACTCGTAGACCGTCCCCTTCCCCACCCCGGCGGCCGCGGCGATGTCGGCTATTTTGGCCTGGTAAAACCCCCGCTCGGCAAAAACGCCGACGGCGGCCGCCATGATCTGCTGGCGTTTGTCCTCCGCGCCCCGGTTCACGCTCCTCCCCTCCCCTCTGTCCATTGTTGCCATATCTCCTACACCTCTACCCCCCGCCGGCGCCCCGGGGAACCGAAAAGATGCTTTAGTCCCCGGCCGAGGTCCTCAAAAATAGTGTAAAGGACCGGCACCAGGATGAGAGTCAGCACCGTTGAAGCGAGCAAACCGCCCACGACGGCGGTGGCCAGGCCGGCTTCCATTTCCGCCCCTTCGCCGATGCCGGCGGCCAGGGGCAGCATGGCCAGGACAGTGGTCAGGGCCGTCATGAGGATGGGCCGCAGGCGGGTGCGGCCGGCCGCCAGGATGGCTTCTTCCCGCGGCATTCCTTCCCGCCGCAGGACGTTGATGTAGTCGACGAGGATGATGGCGTTGGAAAGGACGATGCCGGCCAGCATGATGACGCCGATAAAGGCGACGACGTTAAAGGTCCTGCCCGTAAACATAAGGGCGGCCACCACCCCCGTCAGGGATACGGGAATGGAAAACATGATGATGAAGGGATGGAAGAAGGATTCGAACTGGGCCGCCATGACCAGATATACCAGGACCACGGCCATAATGAGGGCCAACCCTAGCTGGCCGAAGGTTTCGTTCATCATTTCCGTTTGGCCGGTGTAGTCGACGCTGTAGCCGGGCGGCAGCTGGAGCTGGGCCATCTGGGCCTGCACGTCTTTTAACACCGCCGCCAGTGGCCGCGTGCCGTTCAAATTGGCTGTGATGCTGGCCACCCGGTCCTGGTTGTAGCGGTAGATGGTGCTGGGGGTGGTGTCCAGCTTCAAATCGGCAACGGCCTTTATGGGCACCTGTACTCCCAGGGGTGACAGGACCGTCAGGTTTTCCAGATCGGCGATGCTGTGACGCAGGCCTTCTGGCAGGGAGACGCGGACGTCATACTCTTCACCACCGGTGCGGTAGCGGGTGGCCACCGTGCCGCCGACGGCCGTGGCTACCGCGGCGCCTATCTGTCCGGCCCCCAGCCGGTACAGGGCGGCCCTTTCCCTGTCGACGATGATTTCCACCTGGGGCCGCCCTTTGCTGATACTGTTTTCCACGCCCGCGGTTCCGGGTACGGCGGCCACCAGCTGCTGTCCCTTTTCGGCCAGCTCTTTCAGCCGCTCGAGGTCAGATCCATGAATATCCACCTGGATGGGGGCCCCGCTCATGGAACCGCCGAAGCTGGAGGTGGCGGTCACGTTTATTTTGGCGCCGGCAATTTTACTGGTCTGAACGCGGATTGCCTCCGCCACCTCGGCGGCACTGCGGCGGCGCTGCTCCAGGGGCACAAGGTTGATATTAAGGCTGGCCGCCTCCGGCGTCTCGCCGCTCATAAAGGTATGCGTACCTCCGGAGCTACCGATCTGCTGGTAGATGCTCTGAACCTCCGGCTGCTGCCGGACGATGTTTGCTACCTCGTCAGCCACCGCGGCGGTGGTTTCCAGGCCGGTGCCCTTCGGCAGTTCAATGGTGACGGTGACTGTTCCTTCGTCGGTAGCCGGCAGGAATTCCACCCCGACGGCCGGCACCAGGGCCAAGCTGGCGATGAACACAGTCGCCACCGCCGCCACCGTCAGCTTGCGGTGCCTCAGGGCCCAGCGTAAAAAGCGGCTGTAGGCGCCGCTCAAGCGCACCATCCACAGACCGTTAACCAAGCCGTGCCAGAAGCTGCGGGCCTCCACAGGTTCGGGGGGTAGATCGCCGGCCAACAGGCGGGCCGCCACCGTGGGCGTAACGGTCATGGAAACGGCCAGGGAGGCCATGAGGGAAAAGGCTACCGTCAGGGCCAGGGGGCCGAAAATCTGCTTGGCCATGCCTTCGACGAAGGCAATGGGCAGGAAGACGGATACGGTGGTCAGGGTGGAGGCCACCACGGCCGTCAGGACCTGGCGGGTGCCCGCCACCGCCGCCGTAAAGGGGTCCCTTCCTTCCTGGCGGTGGCGGTAGATGTTGTCGAAGACGACGATGGCGTCGTCGACCATGCGCCCTATGCCCAGGGAAAGGCCGCCCAGGGTCATCATGTTTAAAGTCATCTTGCCGAAATAGACCAGGACGAAGGTCGTAATTACCGAAATAGGAATGGTCAGGCCGATGACCAGGGTGGCGCGCAAATGGCGTAAGAAAATGAAAATGATGAGCATGGCTAAGAGACCGCCGAGGAACATATCCCGGTAGACGCCGCCGATGGCCCTCTCAATATATTGAGATTGGTCGACCACGGGAGTGAGGGTCACCCCCGGGGGCAGTTCCTTCTGCAGCTCCTGGACGGCCTGTTTGACGGCATGGGCGATTTGCACCGTGTTGCCGCTGGTCTGCTTCTGGATGGAAATGCCGACGGCCGGGCGGCCGTTGTACAGGGCATATTGCTGCCGCTCGGCATGGTAGTCACGCACTTCGGCTATATCCCCCAGGCGCACGGGCCCAGAGGGGGTCGAGATGGATATCCGGCGAATCTCTTCCAGGTCCTGAAACTCGCCGTTCACGCGGACCAGGACGTCCTTGCCGGCGTCCGCCACCTTGCCGGCGGAAAAGGTGTTGTTTTCGGACTGCAGGGCCTGCACCACCTGGCTGATGGAAAGGCCGTAAAGTTGCAGCCGGGCCGGATCGACCAGCACCTGGATCTCCCGCTCCAGCCCCCCGGTGATGTTAACGGCGGCCACGCCGTTCAAGCGTTCAAGGCGGCCTTTAACAGTGTTCTCGGCCAGGTCTTTCAGACGTTCCTCGTCCATGTCACCATAGAGGGCCAGGGTCATCACCGGCATCATGTTGGGGTCGAATTTGACGACCGTCGGCTTCTCGGCGGCATCCGGCAGGAAGCGCTCCACCTGGTCCACCTTTTCCCGCATGTTGAGGGCCGCGAAATCCATATCCTGGCCCCATTCGAACTCCAGGAGGACGATGGAAGTGCCGGACATGCTGTACGACAGTATGTTTTTAACGCCCTGGACCGTGCCCAGTACGTCTTCCAGGGGCCTGGTCACCGCCTTTTCAATTTCTTCCGGCCCTGCCCCCTGGTAAGAAGTGATCACCGCGGCATAGGGAAGATTTAAGTTGGGCAAAAGATCGATGCTCAGGCGCGCAAGGGCCATGCTCCCCAGGAGGAGGGCCACGATGACGGCCACGGTTACGGCCACCGGGCGTTTGACCAGGGCCTCAAGCCAGTTCATTCCTTGGCACCCCCGTTCACCACTTCTACCGGCTGGCCTTCGCTGATGAAGTCTTGTCCTTTGACGATAATGCTGTCTCCGGCGGTCAGGCCTTTAACTATCTCCACCTTTTCGTCGCCGGCAACACCTGTGGTGACGGGACGGCCTACTGCTTTACCGTCAACGACGGTATAGACCACGTCCTGGGTGCCCCTTTTGACGACGGCGTTTTTGGGAACGAGAAGGGCATTGTCAACCCGCCTGGTGGTGTAGGTAACCGTGGCGGTCATTCCCGGCTTAACCCCTGCAGGGGGATCGGGAAGATCGATCTTCACTTTGAAGACGCGCGAAGCTTCTTCGGCCGCCGGACCTACACTTGCCACACGGCCTTGGAGCTTCCCGTCCACCGCCGGGATTTCCACGTTTACTTCCCCGCCGGGTTTAAGGTAGTTGACGTCTTCTTCGGTGACGCCGATCTCCACCTGCAGACTGCCGGTAGTTACCAGGGTGACCAGGGGCCCCTGGGCCAGGGCCCCAGGTTCCACCAGACGCGCCGCCACCTCGCCGTCGACGGGCGCCTTCACATATGTATTATCCAGGGCTGTCTGGGCCTGGCGCACCCCCGCCTCGGCGGCGGCAATCCGGGCACGGGCGGCCTCCATGGAAGCGCGGGCGGCGGCCAGATTCTCCCGGCTGACGGTGGCTGCCAAGTTAGCGGCGTCCAGCTGCTGCCGCGAAGCGGCCCCCTGATCGTAGAGGGTCTGGATGCGCTGCAGGTTGGCCGCGTCCATGGCCGCCTGGGCTTCGGCCTGCTTCAGGGCGGCCCCGGCCTGCTCCAGGCCCAGCTGCGCCTGCTCCAGGGTCGCCTGGGCCTGCTCCAGACTCGCCGCTTGGACGGCGTTGTCCAGTTCGGCTATTACCTGGCCCTGGCTTACTTTATCACCGACGTTTACATAAACGGCCTTTACCTTGCCTGTGGCGGCAGCCATCACCTGGACCGTGGTCCCGGCCCGGACGATGCCCGTTACCCTTACCATTTGGGCGATGCTGCCTCGCTTGACCTGCGCCAGCTCCACCGCCACCGGCGGAACTGCCGTCGCGCCGGCCTGCTTTTTGCTGCCGCATCCCCCGAGGATGGCGGCCAGCATGACGGCCGCGATGATGCAAAAAAACGCCTTTCTCCGTCCCCTGTTCACTGCCCTGTTCCCCTCTCCTCTGCAATTTTCTCCTTTTCAATTCCGACCGGACGGTCGGTCACTTTTTCCATTATACAGCATCCTCATGGTAGTCGGCAATCTCAGACATCGGCAAAAAATTAAGGCAGGTATGAGCCTGTTACCTGCCCCTGTCTTTTTACCCGGCGTTTTTAGCCGCGCCGGATCGCCTTTATACCGCCGTCCCGCCCCAGCGCATCGAGCATGGTCAGGGCCTTGCCCGTTCCCAGTGCCACGCAGGAAACTGGGTCTTCGGCCACGTGAACCGGCAGCCCCGTTTCTTCGCTGATGAGCATGTCTATGCCGTGGAGAAGGCTACCCCCGCCGGTCATGACAATACCTTTGTTCACCAGATCGGCGGCCAGCTCCGGCGGGGTCTTTTCTAAAACTTCCTTGACCGCACCGACGATCTGCTGCAATGGCTCCTGGATGGCGGTGTAAATCTCCTCGGCCGTTATTTTTACCGTTTTGGGCAGGCCCGTCACCAAATCGCGACCGCGGACGTCCATGGCCTTTTCCTCCACCTTGGAAGCTAGATGGGCCGTGCCGATGCGGATTTTCAGTTCTTCGGCGCTACGCTCGCCGATCATCAAATTGTGTTCGCGGCGTATGTAGCGGACGATGGCTTCATCGAACTTGTCACCCGCTACCCTGATGGAGGTGCTGCAGACGATACCCCCCAGGGAAAGGACGGCGATGTCGGTGGTACCGCCGCCGATGTCCACCACCATGGAACCGCTGGGTTCGGATATGTCCAGACCGGCGCCCAGGGCCGCCGCCAGGGGCTCTTCGATGACGAAAGCCTGCCTGGCCCCGGCCTGAAGGGCCGCCTGGCGCACCGCCCGCTCCTCTACGCTGGTAACCCCCGTGGGGATGCAGACCATTACCCGCGGCCGTAATAACCCCTGGCGGCCGCAGGCCTTTTCAATAAAATAACGCAGCATCTTTTCGGTGCTGTCGTAATCGGCTATCACTCCGTCCCTTAAGGGCCGCAGGGCGACGATGCTGCCCGGGGTGCGTCCCAGCATGCGCCGGGCTTCTTCACCCACGGCAAATATCTGGCCGCTTTCCCGATTGATGGCCACTACCGACGGCTCCCTGAGGACGATGCCTTTACCGTGCACGTACACCAGAACTGTGGCTGTCCCCAAATCGATGCCGATGTCCTGAAAGCTCAGGCGGAACATTAAGCTTCTCCCTTCCTCTCCCATGGCAATCGGCTTAATTATTCTCCAGGAGAGGAAAAGATTCCTTTCGTTTATTTAAGAAACCTGGTTTTCTTTGTATTTTTTTCGCGTAGCTTCCCCGCCCCGCAGGTGCCGCTCGGCCTTGTTGGCGTTGAGGACTTCTCTGACTTCCCGTGCCAGTTTTTGGTCGAGGCGCGGCAGGCGCTCAGTCACGTCTTTGTGCACGGTGCTTTTACTAACATTAAAAACAGTAGCCGCCCTGCGGACGGTACACTTGTACTCCACAATGTAGGCGGCTATTTTCAATACCCTCTCCTGGATGTAGTCCTGCATGGGGCAGCCTCCCATTTTCAATTCCGCTATAATTTTATTGGCAGGCTGCCGAAAAAAGAACTTACTGCAGGGCGGAAACGGGATCAAGGGCGCTGCCGTTTTTTAGCAGTTCCAGATGCAGGTGCGGTGGCGTACCCGCTTCGGCCGTACCCGGTTCGCCCACTTCCCCGAGGACGGCGCCGGCCTGGATCTTATCGCCCTTGGCTACCTTGATGCTGTTCAAATGGGCGTAGACGAGCTGGTAGCCGTTGTCCAGGTCGACCGTCAACCGGTAGCGCCAGGCGTCACTGTGTTCCACCTGCCTGACCACTCCGGCGGCAGCGGCCCTAACCTCGCTGCCCGCCGGCGCCTCGATATCTACCCCGCTGTGGAAGCGGTAGTCGCCGAAGGCCGGGGCGTAACTAAAACCGTAACCTTTGGTGAGTTTCCCCGTGACGGGCAAGGCGAGGTCGGGAAGGTCCCGGGATTGATCCCCTTCCGCCGTCGTTGCCGGGGCGGCGTGGACCCCCATTTGTCCCTGGAGTTCCGGCGGCACGGTGGTGGAGCCCGCCGGGATTTCTTTAGGAGCCGGCGCCTCCCCCGGAAGCGCCACCTGCCCGCCGGGGGTAAAGGTTTCCACGGCGTGCTTCTTGAAGACGGCGTCGTTGGTCACCAAGTAGTAGCTGCCGCCGAAGACAAGGGCCAGCAACAAAAGGTAAACGCCGCGACGCCTTAAAGCCCGCGCCAGCCCCTGCAATGATAATAGTTTTTTCCATGAGGCCAGAATCTTCAGCATAGGGTTTCATCACCTCAGCTTGGATTCTGCCCCATTTTTGGTTTTTTATACCTGTTATCGGTTTTCAATCCTGGTGCCGCGGTAGTAATAGGCAAGAATCTCGGCAAAGTTTTTGCCTTCCCGGGCCATGCCGTTGGCACCGTACTGGCTCATGCCCACGCCGTGGCCGTAGCCGGTTACGGTGAAGATAAGGTTATCACCCTGAACCTGCCAGGTGAAGTCCGTCGACGGCAGGCCCAGGAGACGCCGCAGTTCGGTGGCGGCAAAGGTTTTGCCGCCGATTTTTATAGTCTTGACGCGACCGGTTGCCGTCCTTTCCAGAACCTTAATGGCGCCGCCGCCAGGCGATAAAGATGCCGCCGGCACGGCGGTTAAGCTTACGCCGAGCCTGCGGTCCAGATCCTCCAAAGTCATGGCCACAGTGGACTGGTAGCGCGGCGCGTCTTTATCCCAAGGGGAAGGCACGCTCTGGAGGTAGGGCAGGTCCCGGCCCCAGACGTCCGCCGCCCTTTCGGTCCGGCCACCGCCGTTGGCGTGGTACACGGGATCGATGAGCTTGCCCTGGTAGGTGAGGACCATTCCCTGGGTGGCCCGTACGGCCTCCTGGATTTTATTTTTATAGCGCCAGTAATTGAAAAGGCCCCAGCGCCGCCTTAGAACGTCATCATCAGCATAGGCCTGGCAGTGGGCGGGATCGGTGCAGATGTCGGCATGGGGATGGAGTTCGTCGGGTTTAACTCTGGCTTCCTCTATTTTTTTCAGGGTATAGGTCCGCGCGGCCACGGCCTGGGCTTTAAGGGCTTCCACGGCAAATTCGGCCGGCATCTCCCCGGCCACCACCCCGGCTATATACTGCTCCAGGGGAAGGATCTGTACGGTGCCGGTCTGGTGAAAGTAAACCCTTACCAGCTGCCGTCCTTCCTGGACCTGCACCGGCGGCCGGAAAAGGCTGAGCCCCTCGATGATGACGGCCGGCAGGATGATCACGGCCGCAAAAATAAAGATGATGAAAATCCCCAGCAGTTTACGCATATGCTCTCCCTCCGGCGGGTTTACGGGATTTGTCCACCCCTACTGTCCATGTATATGAGGGCTTGACCAAAAAAAGACCGCCCTCTAAAGGGCGGTCGGCCTCATCTATCTTTCCGTGTTATATCTGCTCCCAGGGCCCGGAGTTTGCCCACCAGATCTTCGTAGCCCCGGTCGATGTGGTGGACGCAGGAAATCGTCGTCTCCCCTTCGGCTGTGAGGCCGGCAATGACCAGGGCGGCGCCGGCCCGTAAATCGGTAGCCTTAACCGGCGCGCCGGTGAGTTTTTCCTTGCCCTTGACCACGGCGCAATGGCCCTCAATAATAATGTCGGCCCCCATGCGTTTCAGTTCATTGACGTGCATGAAGCGGTTTTCAAATACCGTCTCGGTCACTACGCTGCTGCCCCTGGCGGTGGCAAGGAGGGCCATGAACTGGGCCTGCATGTCGGTGGGAAAGCCGGGATAGGGCATGGTCTTAATATCTACCGCCTTTAAGGGCAGCTGCGACCGCACCCTGATGCCGCCGTCTTCTTCGCAGAGCTCGGCTCCCGCCTCGGCCAGCTTGGCCATGACGGCCTTCAGGTGGGTGGGAATGACGTTTTCCAGCAAAACGTCGCCGCCGGTGGCGGCCGCGGCAATCATGAAGGTACCGGCCTCGACGCGGTCGGGGATCACGGCGTGGCGGGCGCCGTGGAGTTCCCTAACACCCTCGATTTTAATGACCCTGGTGCCGGCGCCGCTGACGCGGCCGCCCATGGCGTTGATAAAGTTGGCCAGGTCGACGATCTCCGGCTCGCCGGCGGCGTTTTCTATCACCGTGGTCCCCTCGGCCAGGGCGGCGGCCATCATAATATTTTCCGTGGCCCCGACGCTGGGAAAATCCAGATAAATAGAAGCGCCCTTCAACCGGCCGGCCTCGGCCTCTACATTACCGTTGTTAACCTTAAGGGAGGCGCCCAGGGCGGCCATACCTTTAAGGTGCAGATCGATGGGCCTGGCGCCTATGGCGCAGCCGCCGGGCAGGGATACCTTCACCCGGCCCAGGCGCGCCAAGAGCGGCCCCATAACCAGAAAAGACGCCCGCATGCGGCGGACGAATTCATAGGGCGGTTCCACCCGCTCTAAAGAAGCGGCCTTTATCCTTAAATTTTTTACCCCTTCAGGGTATACTTCGGCGCCCAACTCGCCGATAACCCCGCACATGGTGTCCACATCGGCTAGGCGGGGAATGTCTTCCAGATAGCATTCATCTTCGGTAAGCAGGCAGGCCGCGATGATGGGCAGTACGGCGTTTTTGGCGCCGCTGACGACCACCCGGCCTTCCAGGCGCGCACGGCCTTTTATGACGATAGCCTCCAATTTCCCTTGGCCCCTTTGGCGATAAAGCTTATTTAAAATTTATTATAGCATATACAAGTTAATACTCGCCACCTAAAAGGGGACATCCTAAATAAATATATGTTTTGCCTTCGACGGCATGATACCTCAGGGCCACGTTGACGTTTACCTTCCGGCCGGCCACTTCCAGAAAATCGGGTAGCCTGGAGGTGTAGGCGCTTACGGAAAGGAGTTCACCGTCTTCTATCCCCTCCACCTTCTGCGCCTCCAGGGTTTTGAGGATATTCTCCGCGCGCCGCTCCCTTTCCGTGGACGCGAGCCTGCCGGGAACGAACCCCGTCATGGTGTAAGTCAGACGGGGCTCGGCCTGCCAGGGGCTGAAGGCCGCCCGCATCTTTGCCAGCCAGGCGTGGATCTCCCGCTCCCCCTCCCGGGGACGTCCGGAAACGTTTATAAGGAGGTATGTTTCTCCTTCACCCCCCGAACCTGATAGGCTCTGGAGGGAAAAGAACAGGGCCGTCCCCGGCTGCACTTCCCCCTGCCAGTACACGGCGTGAAAACCTTCTCCGTCCTGGGCGGTGAAGTTCGTGCCTTTATCACCATCTACTCCCAGGGCGGCCGCCGCCTGCCGGGCCATTTCGTAAAGGGCACCGGCGTCTACAAATGCCCCGTTGACTACCGCCCAGGCTTCCAGGGTCACGGTATCCAGTCTGGCCCCGCCCGCCTGGAGGGCGTCGAGTAAAAGGCCGGGCACCCGATCTTCTTCAGCCGTAGCGGTAGCTTTTTTCAGGGCTAAATCTTCCCTGTGGGCCGGTCTGGGGAGGCTGCGGGCTGACCCCAGTCCACCGAGGAAACCGAGGATGAAAATTATGAACAGACCGAGTTTAAAATAAAAGCGCAAAGCAAAAGGCCCCCTTGCAAGAATAGGTACATACCTATTCTTGCCGGGGGACCGTCGCATTAAACTATTCTTTAAAGGGCGCCGGCGGCCTTGAGGCGCGCCGTGGCCCGCTGCAGGGCGGCTTCGGCCCGGGCCACATCCAGTCCGGGGGGCCGGTTTTTGAGGCGCTCTTCGGCCCGCTCCCTGGCCCGCCGTGCCCGTTCCACGTCGATCTCCGCCGCCCTTTCCGCCGTGTCGGCCAGGATGACCACGTGCTCCGGCCCGACTTCCAGGAAGCCGCCCGACACAGCCAGGCGCTCTTCGCCGCCGTCCTGCCGGCGATAGGTCACCACCCCGGGTTTAAGGGGGGTGATGAGAGGGGCGTGGCCGGGCAGAATGCCCAGGTACCCCAGGATTCCCGGGGCGATGACTTCCGTTGCCTCCGTTTTTACCGTCGGCCTTTCGGGAGTTATAACTTCCAGCTGCAGGAGGGGCATTTACATCATCTCCTGCCCCTTCTTGACGGCTTCATCAATGGTGCCCACCATATAGAAGGCCTGTTCGGGCAAGTTGTCGTGGCGCCCTTCCAGGATCTCCTTGAAGCCGCGAATGGTTTCCTTTAACGGCACGTATACGCCGGGCTGTCCGGTGAAGGCTTCCGCCACGTGGAAGGGCTGGGACAGGAAGCGCTGGATTTTGCGCGCCCGGGCCACAATGAGCTTGTCTTCTTCCGAGAGCTCATCCATGCCCAGGATGGCGATGATGTCCTGGAGCTCTTTATAGCGCTGCAGGATGCGCTGCACGCCCCGGGCCACCTGGTAGTGTTCCTCGCCCACGATTCTGGGGTCGAGGATGCGGGAGGTGGAATCCAGGGGATCCACGGCCGGATAGATGCCCAGCTCGGCTATCTGCCGGGACAGCACCGTGGTGGCGTCCAGGTGGGCGAAGGTGGTAGCCGGCGCCGGGTCCGTCAGGTCGTCGGCCGGCACGTATATGGCCTGAACGGAGGTGATGGAACCCTTCTTGGTGGAGGTAATGCGCTCCTGCAGGGCGCCCATCTCCGTGGCCAGGGTGGGCTGGTAGCCGACGGCCGAGGGCATACGTCCCAGGAGGGCCGACACTTCGGAACCGGCCTGGACGAAGCGGAAGATGTTGTCGATGAAGAGGAGGACGTCCTGACCTTCGGCGTCCCGGAAATACTCGGCCATGGTCAGACCTGTAAGGCCCACCCGCAGACGGGCCCCCGGGGGTTCGTTCATCTGGCCGAATACGAGGGCCGTTTTTTCCAGAACCCCAGATTCCTTCATTTCCAGGTAGAGGTCGTTGCCTTCACGGGTGCGCTCGCCGACACCGGCAAAGACGGAAAAACCGCCGTGTTCGTAGGCTATGTTGCGGATGAGTTCCATAATGAGCACCGTCTTGCCCACGCCGGCGCCGCCGAAAAGGCCAATTTTTCCGCCTTTGGCGTAAGGCGCCAGGAGGTCGACTACCTTGATGCCCGTCTCCAGAATCTCTGTGGACGGCTGCTGTTCCTCGAAGGAGGGCGCTGGCCGGTGAATGGGCAGGCGTTCCGTAGCCTCCACCGGGCCCTGGTTGTCAATGGGCTCGCCCAGGACGTTAAAGAGCCGGCCCAGGGTCGCCCGGCCCACCGGTACGGTGATGGGGGCGCCGGTATCCACGGCCTTCATCCCCCGCTGCAGGCCGTCGGTCGAGGAAAGGGCCACGCAGCGCACCGTGTTGTTTCCCAGATGCTGCATGGCTTCCATGGTGATATTGAGCCTGTCGTTCTTGATGACAATGGCGTTATACAGGTCGGGTAGCTCGTCGCTGGCGAACTCTACGTCTACTACCGGGCCGATTACCTGTACTACCTGTCCTTCGTTCAATCCATATCCCCTCCTTTACTTCAGGGCGTCCGCCCCGGCCACTACCTCGACGATCTCCCGGGTAATGGCCGCCTGGCGAGCGCGGTTGAAGGATAGGGTTAATTTGTCGATCATTTCGGCCGCGTTTTCCGTGGCGTTGTCCATAGCCGTCATCCGGGCGCCGTGCTCGCTGGCCTTGGCCTCCAGAAGGGCCCGGTAGACCTTGATCTCGCAGTAGCGCGGCAACAGACTCTGCAACACCGCTGCGGGAGACGGTTCGTAGATATAATCCTCAACTCCGCCCCCCCTGGCGTCGTCGGCCGCAATGGGTAACAGGCGGTCGACGCGGGGCACCTGGCGCAGTGCGGAATAAAAACGGGAGTAAATGAGATTTATCTCGTCCAGGGTGCCTGCAAGATAAAGGTCCACCAGCTGGCGGGCCAGCTCGCGGGCTTGGGTGATGTCGGGTTCGTCGCCGATGTCGGTGAAGGACCGCACGATCTCCACCTGACGGCGGCGGAAATAGTCCCGACCCTTACGGCCTACGGCCACCAGGGCCGCCGGGCGCGTCTCCGTCTGCAGGCGTTCCTCGGCCAGACGGATGAGGTTGGCGTTATATCCCCCAGCCAGACCGCGGTCGCCGGTAATCAGCACGTAACCGACCTTTTTGACCTCCCGGGGTGCCGCCAGGGGCTGGCTCATAAGGTCCACACTTCCCATAAGGCGGCCGACGACTTCTTCCAGTTTCTCGGTGTAGGGCCGGGCTGCCGTGACCTGGGCCTGGGCCTTGCGCAGTTTGGCTGCCGCCACCATCTTCATGGCCCGGGTGATGTGCTGGGTATTCCTGATGCTGCGGATACGGCGCTTCAGGTCACGCATGCTGGGCATGACGCCTCACCACCTTTACGCCTTGGCGGCAGCGGTGAAGCTGCCCTTGAATTCTTCGATGCTCTTCTTTAACTTTTCCTCCAGCTCGCCGTCAAGCTGGCGCTTTTCCCGGATGCCCTGCAAAACCTCGGGATGGACGCTGTGGAGGAAGCGCAGGAATTCCCTTTCAAAGGGCCGCACCCTTTCTAAGGGCAGGTCGTCCAGGAAACCGTTGACGGCGGCATAGAGAACCGCCACCTGCTCCTCCACCGGCATGGGCTGGTACTGGTCCTGTTTTAAAATCTCCATCATACGTTCGCCGCGGGCCAGCCGTGCCTGGGTGGTTTTATCCAGGTCGGAGCCGAACTGGGCAAAGGCCGCCAGCTCCCGGTACTGGGCCAGGTCAAGGCGCAGGCGGCCGGCCACCTGTTTCATGGCCTTGATCTGGGCCGCGCCCCCTACCCGGGACACCGACAGGCCCACGTTGACGGCCGGACGCTGGCCGGCGTAGAAAAGGTCGGACTCCAGGTAGATCTGGCCATCGGTGATGGAGATGACGTTAGTGGGAATGTAGGCCGAAACATCCCCCGCCTGGGTCTCGATAATGGGGAGGGCCGTCAGGGAGCCTCCCCCCATGGCGTCGCTCAAACGTGCCGCCCGTTCCAGCAGGCGGGAGTGCAGATAGAAGACGTCGCCCGGATAGGCTTCCCGTCCCGGCGGGCGTCTGAGGAGCAGGGACAGCTCGCGGTAGGCGGCGGCGTGCTTGGAAAGGTCGTCGTAGACGCAAAGGACGTCCCGGTGCTGCTCATACATGAAATACTCGCCCATGGCGCAGCCGGCATAGGGAGCAATGTAGAGCATGGGGGCCGGTTCGCTGGCCGTGGCCGAAACGACGATGGTGTATTCCATGGCCCCGGCTTCCTCCAGGCGCTGCACGACGCCAGCTACGGTGGAGGCCTTCTGGCCGATGGCCACGTAAATGCAAATGACGTTCTGGCCTTTTTGGTTGATGATGGTGTCCACGGCGATGGCCGTCTTGCCCGTTTGGCGATCGCCGATGATTAGTTCCCGCTGGCCGCGGCCGATGGGGATCATGGAATCGACGGCTTTAAGGCCCGTCTGCAGGGGAGTATTCACCGGCTGGCGGTAGACGACGCCGGGGGCCGGCGATTCCACCGGCCGGAATTTGTCTGCCTTGATGGGCCCTTTGCCGTCTATGGGCTGCCCCATGGCGTTGACTACCCGGCCGATCAGGGCTTCGCCCACCGGGACTTCGACTATGCGCCCCGTACGCTTGACCCGGTCCCCTTCTTTAATGTGGGTGTAGGGACCCAGGACGACGGCGCCGACGTTGTCTTCTTCCAGATTGAGGACCATGCCGTAGACGTTGCCGGGAAACTCCAGGAGCTCGCCGGCCATGGCCCGCTCAAGGCCATATATACGGGCGATGCCGTCGCCGACCTGGGTGATGATGCCCGTGTCGGCCACTTCTACTTCCAGCTGGTACTGCTCGATCTGGTTCTTCAGAATGCTGGTTATTTCATCGGGCCGGATGCTCAAGACTGTTTTTCACCCCTTTGCGCGCCTGGGTTGTTTTCGTTCGCTCCGTGACCCTCGCGGAGCGGTCTACGGCTCAGCCTCCGGCTCGGGCGGGGTTCCCGGCCTATTCGGCATCCTTGCCTCAAAGGCCGGCCTCGGACCTCCTGTCCTCGGCCCCGCCCTCGTCCTTCGGCTTCGCCGCATCCCCTTGGCCGCTCGGGTCAAGTCGCTCACTCCAAACAACACCAGCCTTTAAACATTAAAACAGCGCTATTAAAGAAACTTCTTTCTTACGCGCCTTTCAAGTGTTCGCCCAAAAGTTCCAGCTTTTTCTTCAAGCTGGCGTCGAGGACGCGATCGCCTATGCGGATGACCATCCCGCCGAGGAGGGAAGGTTCTATCCTGGTATGCAGGCGGACGTTCTGTCCCGTAACCAGGCTCAATTTTTCCTGCAGGGCGGCAATGAGCTCCGCCGAAGGCGGCGCCGCCACCTGAACTTCCACCGGCAGCACCTTGTTTTCCCGGTCCACCAGGCGGCGGAACTGGACGGCCATTTCCGGCAAATAACGTTCCCGGCCTTTGGCCAAGACCAGGTGCAAGAAGTTTTTAAGGATTGGATCGATGTCCGGGAAAAGGGAATCCATTATTTTCTGTTTTTCCCGGACGGGAATGAGCTGGTGATAGAGAACGCGGCGCAGTTCCTGGTTTTCCCCCAGGGCCCGACCGACTTCTTCCAGTACGACGGCGAAGGCTTCCGTAGCGCCTTTCTGGCGGGCTATCTCGAAAAGGGCGCGGGCGTAACGCCGGGCTATTGTCTGGCCGCTCATTGCAGTCGTTCCACCTCGGCCAGGGCTTCCCGGGCCAGGCGTTCCTGATCGTCAGGGGTCAGGGTGCGCCCCAGCACCTTCCCCGCCGCCAGCACCGCTAGAGTAGCCGCCTCGCTGCGGATGGCGGCCAGGGCCTTGCTCTTTTCGCCTTCGATTTCGGCCCGGGCCTGTTCCAGAGCCCGGCCGGCCTCTTCTTTGGCCCTGGCTACAATTTCCGCCCGCGTTTCCTCGGCCATCTTGTTGGCCCGCTCGAGGATCTCCTGGGCCTCCCGACGGGCGTTGTGGAGCTGCTGTTCATACGCGGTGAGCATCTCCTCCGCCTTTTGTTTGGCCGCAGCCGCTTCCTTCAAGTCGCCTTCGATTTTGGCTTCGCGGTCGGCCAGGATCTTGCCCAGGGGTTTATAGAGGAGGATATAGAGAACCCCCATAACTACCAGGAGGTTGACGACCTGGAATAAAAATGTCCAACCGTTGAAATTAAGAGCCTGAAAGATGCCCTGCACGTGGCCACCCTCCTTTCGCTGTGCCGATAAACGGCGGGGCGGAATAAGGCGTTCGCGCGCCTTACCCGCCCTGCGCTATATTTTACAGCTTGGTCCACATGAGGATGGCAATAACGAAGGAAAAGAGGGTCAGGGCTTCCATGAAGGCCAGGGCCAAAAGCAGCGTGGTGCGGATGTTGCCGCTGGCTTCGGGCTGGCGCGCGATACCTTCCATGGCTCCCCGGGAGGCATAACCCTGTCCCAGGGCCGAACCCAGGGCCGCCAGGCCGATGGCCAGTCCTACGCCGATGAAACCTAATGCCGTCATTTTCGATCAATTCCTCCTTTTAAGTATGGCTTCCTCTTCATTCAGGCCGACCGTCACCGCCGGCCGCCTTTTTATTCTTTAAGCACCATTAGTGCCCGTGGACAAAGCTAGCTATATAGGTTACTGTGAGCAGGGTAAAAACAAAGGCCTGAATCAAGCCCATAAGGACGCCCAGGATCATAATGGGCGTCGGCAGCAAAAAGGGAAGCATAATAAAGAGGATGGTAACCACCATCTCTTCCCCGAACATGTTGCCGAAGAGACGCAGGGACAGGGAAACGGGTTTGACCAGTTCTTCGAGTACGTTCAGGGGAAAGAGAAAGGGCACCGGCTGAAAGAAGTGTTTGATGTAGCCGATCAGGCCTTTTTTACGGATGCCTATCAGCTGGACTATGATGATGGTGGTGACGGCAAAGGCCGCCGTGGTGGAAAGGTCCATGGTCGGGGGTTTCATCCCGGGGATGAACCAGGAAAGGTTGAGGCTTAAAATAAAGATAAAGAGGGTAGCCGCCAGGGGCAAGTAACGACGGCCTTCCTTACCCATGGCCTCCTCCAAAAGGCCGTATAAAAATTCCAGAAGCATCTCGAAAAGGTGTTGGACACCCCGGGGGATAAAGGTCAATTTCCTGGTCGCCAGAAAAACCCCCAACAACAGGACGGCCATGATGATCCACGTATTAACCACCGTGGAATAGACCGGTATCGGCCCCAGGTAAAAAACTTCATGGGGCCGCACGTGGGCCATTATTTCCCCTAAGGCCCGCAGTCCCATTACTTCATCCCTCCTTTCCGGCAGATGATGAGCACGGCCTCGCCCATATAGACCAGGACCTCAAGGATCAGTCCCGTCAACACCCCAAAAAGAAAGGCGATCCCCCCCGCCGCGGCCGCCCCGAGAACGGCTACGGCAAGCAGAGAGCGGGCGAGGGCGCGGCCGAAGAAACGATTAAAGGCCTTACCCGGCGGCAGGTTGTCCAGATTTTCTACGGCGGCCGCCTGCCAGCGCAGGAGCAACAGGGAGACTGGCAAAGCCATCCCTACGCCGGCGGCATAGGCATAATATCCGCCGCCCACCCCTGCCACCGCCGCCACGGCGGCCAGCATTAGCATGCCCTTTTCAATCCGGGTCAATCTTATCCTGCCCATGGTTTTTTTGCGGCGGCTCTTTTTCTAAAATCCACAGCTCGCTTAAAATAGAGCGAAAACCGACACCTACGCCTCCAAGCACGCCCACCACCAGAAAGAGGGGCGACGTGCCCAGGCGCCTGTCCAGCCACATCCCGCCGTAAAGGCCTAAAAGGATGGCAGCCGTCATGGTGACCCCGAAGGAAAAGGCCAGATTGGCGAAGCGTGCGTAGTCCCAGTATTGACGTTTTTTGTCGGTCATTTGATGTTAAAATGCGCCCGCAGGATAAATTTATACCCGGTACCGTAAAATGTATTCTCTTTTCACAAGAGAAATCCTGCCTTATAAATGTTTATTTTTTATACCGGTGCAAAATCCTGGGGTCTTGCTACGGAAAGGCCGAAATAGTGGCGCAGGGCGCCGCGGATGCGCCGGGAGGCCTGTCCGTCACCGTAAGGGTTTACGGCGTGGGCCATGCGCTGGTATGCCCGGTGGTCCGTCAGAAGCTCTTCGGCCGCCGCAAGGATGGCATGGTAGGAGGTGCCCACCAGGCGTACCGTCCCGGCGGCGACGGCTTCCGGGCGCTCGGTGACCTCCCGCAAAACCAGCACGGGCTTGCCCAAGGCCGGGGCCTCTTCTTGCAGGCCGCCGGAATCCGTCAGCACCAGGTAAGAACGGGCCATAAGGTTGACGAAGGGCTCGTAGTCCAGGGGGTCGATTAAGTAGATACGCTCTTGTTCCCCCAGAATCTCCCCAGCTAGTTCGCGGACGCGGGGGTTGTAGTGGACGGGAAAGACGACGGCGATGTCATTATGGCGTCGCACCAGTTCTGCCAGGGCGGTGAATATTTCTCGCATAGGTTCGCCCCAGTTTTCCCGGCGGTGGGCGGTGACCAGGACGAGGCGCAGCCGTGTCATATCCAATTCCTTCAGGCGGGGATCGGTGAAGGTATATTCAGGTCGCACGGTGGCTTTCAGGGCGTCGATTACGGTATTGCCGGTAACGTAAATGCGTTCGGCGGCCACGCCCTCCCGCAAAAGGTTGTCCCGGGCGGTGGCCGTAGGGGCGAAGTGGATGTCAGCCAGCACCCCGGCCAGGCGGCGGTTCATTTCTTCCGGAAAGGGGGCGTAGCGGTCGCCGGTCCTTAAGCCCGCTTCCACGTGGCCGACGGGAACCTGCCGGTAAAAGGCGGCCAGGGCCGCCACAAAGGTGGTGGTGGTGTCGCCGTGGACCAGGACGATGTCCGGCCGGGATTCTTCTAAAACCCCGGCCAACCCGTTTAACGCTCTCGTAGTTATTTCTTCCAAGGACTGACGGGGACGCATGATGTCCAGGTCGTAGGCCGGCCGGATCCGGAACAGGCGCAGGACCTGATCCAGCATCTCGCGGTGCTGGGCCGTGACCGCCACCTGGCAGGAGAATTCTTCAGGAAAGCGATTCAGCTCTTTTACCACCGGCGCCATTTTGATGGCCTCGGGCCGGGTGCCAAAGACAGTTAAAACCTTTACAGGCGGCATGGATCTTCCTCCGGGGTCTTTAACAGTCTTTAAGGTATTTTTTAGCGCGAAGCTTGTTGATATGTTCTGCCAGGGCCTGCTGGATGTCGACGCCGTACTGGTCTTCCAGGACGAACATGAGGGAAACCGCCGTCTGGGCCACGTCCAGCAGCTCCCGGGTAATGGCCGCCAGAACGGCCTTCTGGTCCATCATGACCTCTTCCCCGCTCAAGCCCCGGAGCTTACCGATGGCCTGGGCCAGTTCCCCGGCTTCTTCCATGAGCTTTAAGGCGGTAGATTCCATGGTGGGCGTCAAATTGTCCAGTTTGGGCAAGGCGATGATCTTTTGCTGCAAAATTTTCCCCTCCCCGCCGTCTACGCGGAGGTTTATTTTTTACAAGGAAGGTGGACTATCTCCACCCCGGCCTCCCGCAGCCAGTCGCGGGCGACGGCATAGGGCCGGGCATAAACGACCCTCTTGATGCCGGCCTGGATGATGATCAAGGCGCACCTCTCGCAGGGATAATCGGTAACGTACAGGGTGGCCCCGGCTCGCTCTTCCGGCGAGCATTCCAGCAGGGCGTTTACTTCCGCGTGGATGGTCCGCTGGCAGTGTTCCCCTTCCAGGAGACAGCCGGCGTCCAGACAGTGGGGCAAGCCGTGGGGCGCGCCGTTGTAGCCCGTGCCTTTGATGCGCCTGTCCTTGACCACCACGGCGCCTACGGCGCGGCGGTTGCAGGTGCTGCGGCCAGCCACCTGGAAGGCGATGTCCATAAAGTATTCGTCCCAGCTTTTACGCATGGTCTTCCCCCGGGAGGCGCGGTTAAACGGCTAAAATATTGGCGGGTCATACCCGCCAGAAATATGGACTGTACCGCGCGTATCCCGCGCCTATTTTAGCATAATTTTTACCGCCCTACTAGCTTTTTTAAGCGGCATCTTTAAGGGAGTTCGGGGTAAAGGGGATAGGTCCGGCAGAGCTCGGCGACGATGCCCCGAGCCGTCGCAAGTTTTTGTTCGTCGGCGCCGTAGGAAAGGGCGAGATCTATGGCCCGGGCCACCTCCCGCATGGCGTCGTTGTCCATACCCCTGGTAGTCAGGGCGGCCGTACCCAGGCGGATGCCGCTGGTCACGCTGGGCTTCTCCGGATCGAAGGGGATGGCGTTTTTGTTGACGGTAATCTGGACCCGGGCGAGCAGGTCTTCGGCCGCCCGACCGGTAAGGCCTTTATTGCGCAGGTCGACGAGGATCAGATGGTTGTCGGTGCCGCCCGACACCAGGTTAAATCCGTAACCCAACAAGGCTTCGGCCAAAGCGCGGGCGTTGGCCACGATCCGTTCCTGATAGCGCTTGAATTCCGGCTGCATAGCCTCTTTCAAGGCCACGGCCTTGGCGGCAATGACGTGCATCAGGGGGCCGCCCTGGATGCCGGGAAAGACGGCCTTGTCGATTTCTTTGGCGTATTCCCGGGTAGTGAAAATAATGCCTCCCCTGGGGCCGCGCATGGTTTTGTGGGTGGTCGTCGTAACAAAATGGGCGTAAGGTATGGGGCTGGGATGGATGCCGGCGGCCACCAGTCCGGCGATGTGGGCCATGTCCACCATGAGGAGGGCGCCGACCTCATCGGCTATTTCCCTGAAGCGGGCAAAATCGATGACCCGCGGGTAGGCGCTGGCGCCGGCGACAATAAGCCTGGGCTTTACTTCCCGGGCGATTCTTAATACTTCATCGTAATCTATCCGCCCCGTATCGGGATTGACGCCGTAAAAGGAGAAATTATAGTAGCGGCCGGATATGCTTACCGGGCTGCCGTGGGTGAGATGGCCGCCGTGGGCCAGGTTCATCCCCAAGGCCCTATCGCCCGGTTTGAGGACGGCGAGGTAGACGGCCGTGTTGGCCTGGCTGCCGGAATGGGGCTGGACGTTGGCATGTTCGGCGCCGAAGAGGACCTTGGCCCGCTCCCGGGCCAGCTCTTCCACCACGTCCACCCACTCACAGCCGCCGTAGTAACGGTGGCCCGGGTAGCCCTCGGCGTACTTGTTGGTCAGGACCGAAGCATAGGCTTCCATGACCGCCGGACTGACAAAATTTTCCGAAGCAATGAGTTCTAAATGGGTGCGCTGGCGCTGCAACTCGCCCTTTATGGCCTCCACTATTTCAGGATCCACCTGGGCTACGACCTCTAGGTTCATAAAAATACCTCCTGTTCTTGGCTCGAGAGCTTTCTCCGGCCGCCGTTCTAATATGGTCCCTACAGCCTGTATACGGCACGTTCTCCGCCGATCAAAGGCGGCCGCGTCCGCGCCGCCGTAACAATGGCGTCGCCGACGTATTTGACCTGGAGGCGCACGGGAACGACCACCGGCTGCAGGTGCATGCCGATCAGGGTGGCGCCGATGTCCAGGCCGGCATGGGCCTTAATTCCGGTGACGACCACCGGACGGTGCATGGCCGCGAAGGCCGCCGTGGCCAGAGAACCGCCGGCTTTTGGCACCGGTACCACGGTTACCACCGGGAGGTTATACAGACGTGCGGCGCCGGCCTCGATAACCAGGGCCCGGTTTAAATGCTCACAGCACTGGGCCGCCACATATACCTGGGCCGCTGCAGCAGCTTCAAGGAGGCCCGCCACGACGGCCCGGCCAACCTCCAGGGAAGAGGCCGTTCCTATCTGTCGCCCGGCGATCTCGCTGGTGCTGCAGCCCACCACCAGTATCTGGCATGGTTTTAAGGCGGCAACGGTAATGAGTTCCGTGGCGGCCGCTTTAACGGCGGCGGTAATGGCGTTTAAATCGGCCATTTTACCCTTCCTTTCCGCCCTGTCCTTTGCGGCACGAATAGACGTCTTCTATGGCGCTGATCTTGGCCACCCGGCGGGCGTGACGGCCGCCGCTGAATTCTGCATCCAGCCACGTGGCGACGATTTCCAGGGCCAGACCAGGGCCGACGACGCGCCCGCCTAGGGTCAGGATATTGGCGTCGTTATGCTCCCGCGCCGCGCGGGCCGAAAAAGTATCGTGGCAGAGGGCGGCACGGATGCCCGGAACTTTGTTGGCCGCGATGCAGACGCCGATTCCCGTGCCACAGCAGAGAATGCCCCGATCGTATTCACCCCTGGCCACGGCTTCCGCCACCGCCCGGGCGTAGTCGGGATAGTCTACGGCCCCGGCGTCGTAGGTGCCGAAATCATGATTAATAATACCCCGGCTATCGAGATATTCTTTAATCGCCTGCTTGAGATGAAAACCGCCGTGGTCGCTGCCCAGGGCTATGCGCAATTGGACTTCACCTCCTGCGGCATATATTAAGTACTATTTAATCAATTCGCCATATAAATGCAAATTCCTCCTACGCAGACGTCCCTTTTTGATCCCGCACAAATTTCTCCAAGGCCTGTCCGACGAGTTCGGCGAGGACAGAAGCCGTGGCCCGGTATACTTCAAGGGGGCCCCCGATAGGATCAGGAATATCATAGTCCTCCCCGTTTTTGCCCCCTTCCAGGCGGACGTACTCCTTCAAAGTATAGGTTTTATCCCGGGCGGCGGGGTAAAGGTACAGGAGGAGTTCTTTGTGGGCCCTGGTCATAGTTAAAATCAGTTCGGCATCTTCTATCATTTCTTCCGTAACCCGGCGGGCGCGGTGGTCCCCCAGTTCGATGCCCATTTCCGCAACGGCCTGGACGGCTTCCGCCGTCGCCGGGTCGCCTTCCCGGGCCGCCAGGCCGGCCGAAGCAATGGAGATGTTGAAACCCCGCTCCTCGTTCAGGCGGCGGGCAATGGCCGCCGCCATGCTGCTACGGCAGGTGTTGCCGGTACAGATAAAGAGAATGCCCGGCATCAGCCCTACACCCCCAACAACATTTTTAAACCGATGCCGACGAGGATCAGGCCGCCGGCGATTTCGGCACGGCCGCCGAGATAGGCGCCCAGGCGCCGCCCCGTCAAGAGCCCCAGGGCCGTCATAACCCCGGCAATAATGCCCATGGTCAGCACCGTCAGGGGAATATTGACGCTGATGGCGCCGAGGCCGAACCCGACGCTTAGGGCGTCCATACTGACGCTCCCGGCCATAAAGAGCATTGCCGCCAGACCTCCAAGTATCCCCCTGCGTCCCGGTACTGCTTTAAGCATCTGCCCGGCCAGTCCGCCCTCGCCCGGGGAGGCCGCCGCTTCCCAGAGCATCATGCCCCCCATTCCCGCCAGAATCATGGCGCCGACGACGGCCGCCAGTTTTCCCAGAAGCCGCCCCAGCAACAGGCCTAAATACAGGCCGGTCAGGGGCATTATAATGTGAAAAATTCCT
This sequence comes from Moorella humiferrea, assembly GCF_039233145.1. Classification (NCBI taxonomy): domain Bacteria; kingdom Bacillati; phylum Bacillota; class Clostridia; order Neomoorellales; family Neomoorellaceae; genus Neomoorella; species Neomoorella humiferrea. The sequence goes on from NZ_CP136419.1 coordinate 2,567,254, forward strand.
ACCGTGCCGGCAAACAGCAGCGCCTGGCGCCCGCGCAGGCCGCCCAGGGCCAAACCCGTGGCCAGGGAAAAGGCGTCGGTGCCCAGGGCCATGGCCACCAGGATGAGACCTACAGGTTCCATAGGATTACCTCCGGCTTTAAGCATGGATAATGCGGTTGGCCGCCGACTTGCGCAGGCGGTTCATTATGGCCAGGCCCAAACCTTCTTCGGCAATGGCTTCAGCCAGGATGATGTCGGCCTGATGGCGGTCGCAGTTGCGCAGGGCGGCAAAGAGGTTGGCGGCGATGGTGGCCGGCCGGGAGCGGCTGCCCAGGATTTCCAGGTGGTCCGGCCGGGGTTCCTGCTCGTAGGCCGGAGCCGTTTCCTGGGTGGCCAGGACGGCCACCCGGTACCCGAGGCGCTGCCAGTCGGCCACTAAAGCCCGAATTTTGGCCGTGACCCGTTCTATCTCACCGGTGACGACGAAAACCTCTCCCCGGGGGGCGTAATGTTTATATTTCATCCCCGGGGCCCGCGGCTGTTCCGCCTGCTCACCCAGGGCTGCCGGGTCAATGGCCACTTCACCCAGAACCGAGGCAAGTTCCTCATAAGTAACGCCTCCGGGCCGCAGTATCGTTGGCACCGGAGCAGTCAGATCCAGAACCGTAGATTCCACGCCTACGGTGGCCGGGCCGCCGTCGACGACGGCATCAATCTTGCCCCGCAGGTCTTTAAGGACGTGAAGCCCCGTGGTCGGGCTGGGCCGGCCGGAAATATTGGCACTGGGCGCGGCTATGGGCAGGCGGGCGGCACGGATGAGGGCCTGGGCTACCGGATGGGCCGGCATGCGGATACCGACCGTATCCAGTCCGGCGGTAACGACGTCCGGAATAACCTCACTGCGCGGCAGCACCAGGGTAAGGGGCCCGGGCCAGAAACGCTGCATGAGCAGCGTCGCCCGCGGCGGCAGGTAAGCCACCAGATCTTGAACGTCCCGGAAGCTGGCGATGTGGACGATCAACGGATTGTCGCTCGGCCTTCCCTTGGCGCGAAATATGCGGCGCACGGCCCTGGCGTCCAGGGCGTTGGCCCCCAGGCCGTAGACCGTTTCCGTGGGAAAGGCCACCACGCCGCCGCGGTTTAATATCCGCGCCGCCAGGCGAATTTTATGCAGTTCCGGTACCCGGGGATCGATTTTCAAGTATTTTGTCCGCTTACCTGCTACCACCCATTTCACCTCTATGTGCAAATGGCATTTATTATTCTTCCCGGCGATAGGCCAGGAAACAACGATCGCGCCCGGCATAATCGGGCAAAATCGTCATATCCCGGTAGGCACCGGTGGCCGCCGCCAGCTCTAAAACGGACCGGCCCTGGTTGTGGCCTATCTCCAGGGCCACCAGCCCGCCGCCCTTTAAAACTGCAACCGCCCCCGGCAACAGACGGCGATAGGCCCCAAGGCCGTCCGGACCGCCGTCCAGAGCCAGGTGCGGTTCGGCCCTTACTTCCGGCGGAAGCCTGTCCAGTTCGGCAGCAGGTATGTACGGCGGGTTGGCCACCAGGGCGTCCAGTCTGAGGCCTTTAAGGGGGGTTAAAAAGTCGCCTTGAAGAAAAACAACCCGGCCCTCAAGGCCCAGCGCACGGGCGTTGTACCGGGCCACCTCGAGGGCTTCCGGGCTTATTTCGGTGGCATAAACTTTTGCATTGGGCAGGTAATGGGCCAGGCTTAAAGCTATGGCCCCGCTTCCCGTGCCGCAGTCGGCTATTGTATAATGCCCTACCTTATCAAGGCGCGCCAGGACGGCTTCCACCACTACTTCCGTATCCTGCCGGGGAATCAGGACCGCCGGGGTAACTTTGAATTCCAGGGCCATGAATTCCTGGCGGCCGGTTATATACTGCAGGGGATATCCCTTTGCCCGGCGTGCCACGGCCGGCCAGAACCTGGCGGCAACGTTTGGATCCAATGCCTCATCGAGCCGGGCCAGGAGGCCGGGCCGGCCGTACCCGCCGGCCCAGGAAAGGAGCACCTCTGCTTCCAGGCGAGGGCGGGGCACGCCACCCGCTTTTAATTGCCGGCTCGCGACCTGCAGGGCTTCCCCGAGAGTCGTCGCCACCTTAAGCCTCCATGTTTTTCAGCTTTTCGGCCTGATCGTTGGTAACCAGGGCATCGATGATCTCGTCGAGTTCGCCGTCCAGGACGGCGTCAAGGTTGTGGACCGTCAGCCCGATGCGGTGGTCGGTCACCCGGTTCTGAGGAAAATTGTAGGTGCGGATGCGCTCGCTGCGGTCGCCGGTACCCACCTGGGAGCGCCGCTCCGCCGCCAGCTCTCCCTCCTGCTCGGCCCTGGCCATATCTAAAAGCCGCGCCCGCAGGACCTTCAGCGCCTTTTCCTTGTTCTTGAGCTGGGACTTCTCGTCCTGGCAGGAAACGACCAGGCCGGTGGGCAGATGGGTGATCCGCACCGCCGAATAGGTGGTGTTCACCGACTGGCCTCCGGGGCCGCTGGAACAAAAGATATCGATCCGCAGGTCCTCGGGTTTAATCTCAACGTCCACCTCTTCGGCCTCCGGCAATACGGCCACCGTCGCCGTCGAGGTGTGGATACGTCCGCCGGACTCGGTAGCGGGTATGCGCTGCACCCGGTGAACGCCGCTTTCAAACTTTAAGCGGCTGTAAACCCCCTGGCCTTCAATCATAAAAATTATCTCTTTAAATCCCCCCAGCTCCGTGGGATGGGCATCGATAATTTCCGTACGCCAGCGCTTCTTTTCGGCATAACGCTGGTACATGCGGAATAGGTCGCCGGCAAAGAGGGCCGCCTCGTCACCGCCGGCCCCGGCCCGGATCTCCATAATAATGTTCTTTTCGTCATTGGGGTCTTTGGGCAGAAGGAGGATTTTCAAGCGCCGTTCCAGCTCCTCCTTCTCTTCCTCCAAACGCTTAATTTCACCCGATAAAAACTCACGAAACTCGGAGTCCTTCTCTTCTTCCAGCAAATCGCGGCTTTCTTCCAGGTCGGCCGTCACCCGGCGGTAACGGCGAAAGGTCATCACGATATCTTCCAGAGCGGCATGGGCCCGCGCGTGTTTCTGCAACTGCTCCGGATCGGATATTACTGCCGGATCCCCCATAAGTCTTCCCAGTTCTTCATACTTTGCTTCGATTTGCTCCAATTTATCGAACATCTGCATTCACCTCCGTCCCCGGCGGCTCTTCCATAACCGCCTTGAGGGCGGCCAGAGCCACCTCCAGCATACCGTCGTCCGGTTCCCGCGTAGTCAACTTCTGCAGCCAGAGGCCGGGAGCGGCTATGGCTCGCACCAGGGGCACGTTTAAATAACGGCCGGTAAATTTAAGCATTTCATAAGCCAACCCGGCGATTACCGGGAGCAATACCAGCCGCGAGGCCAGGCGCCAAAGGATCCCGCCCCGGCCGACCACGGAAAAGAAAACAATCGTTAATATGAGGACCAACAGGAGAAAACTAGTACCGCAACGGGGATGAAGGGTGGAATAAGGCCGTACCGTTTCTACCCGCAAAGCGGCCCCCGCCTCCAGGGCGTTGATTGCTTTGTGCTCGGCGCCGTGATACTGGAAAACGCGTTCTATATCTTTAACCCGGCCGATGGCCACCACGTAGCCTAAAAAAAGAAGCATTCTTAAAAGACCCTCGACCACGTTCTGCCATAATATAGACAGATGGTCGTGGAGGAGAAGGGCGGCTCCGGCCGGCAACAGGACGAAAATTCCTACCGCCGCCGCCAGGGCCACGATCACCGTTAGGACCAGGTCCCTGGTGCTCAACTCTTCTCCTTCTTCCTCCACTGCCTCGTTGGCCGAGAAGGTCAAATAGCGGATGCCTAAAATTAAAGATTCAAAAAGCGCTACAACGCCGCGGAGCAAGGGCATTTTAAACAGGGGATGGCGGCCGAAGATGCCGTCGTTTAAATCGGTCCGGACCAAAATCTCGCCGTTTGCCTTGCGGATGGCCACGGCCGTTTTGCGGGGACCACGCATCATAACCCCTTCAATGACGGCCTGGCCGCCGTACTGCACGTTACTTGCCGCCGCCAATAGGAAAAAGCAGAGCCCTCGGCTCCGCCTTTTTTTGCTAGCGACCATATTTCTGCCGGAAGCGTTCAATCCGCCCGCCACGCTCAACTACCCTCTGCCGGGTGCCGGTGTAGAAGGGATGGCATTGGGAGCAAATTTCCACCCGTATCTCCTTTTTGGTCGAGCGTGTTTCAATGACATTGCCGCAGGCACAGATGATCCGCGCTTTGTCGTAATTGGGATGGATGTCCGGTTTCACGCCTTTTCACCTCCGCGGGTAAATCAAACTCATTTCAGTATAACATGAAAGGGCACAAGGTGCAAAGAAAAAAATAAAAGGGCCGGCGTCACGACCGGCCGTTCTATTTTAAAAAGCCTTCCGGATTTACAGCCCTGCCCTTTTCCCGAACCTCAAAATGGAGGTGGGGGCCGGTGGCGTTCCCCGTGGCGCCTACTTCGGCGATGACCTCACCCGCCCGGACGTACTCGCCGCTTTTTACCAGATTACGGGAGTTATGAGCGTAAACCGTCTCGAGACCGTTGCCGTGGTCAATCTTTACCATGTTACCGTAAATGCCGTTCCCCCATCCGGAAAAAGTGACTATCCCCGACCAGGCGGCGCGAATATAATCTCCCACCCTGCCAGCTATATCGAGGCCGTGGTGAAATTCATTATCCCGCCAGCCAAAGCCGGAAGTAATGGAGCCGAACAGGGGCCAGAACAAGGAAACCGGATTAAGGCTCCGGGAAGCCGGACGGGTTGTCGTTACAACGCTTCCCGCAGCGGGAACGGTAAGAACCGTACCGGGCCGAAGCCTTTTAGCGTCGACAATGCCATTTGATGCGGCTAGGTCTTCGACACTGGTACCGAAACGCCGCGCAATGGCCCACAGGGTGTCTCCGGCGGCCACCGTATAGAGCCGTTCCCTTTCATAGGGCAATACCAAGAACTGTCCCGGTTCCAGGGTGGCCTCGGGTTCCATATAATTCATGGCCGCCAGGAGTTCTGGTTCCGTCTGGTACCGCCGGGCGATGCCCTCGAAGGTGTCCCCCTCTTCCACCCGGTAGATGCGGGTATAGCTGTTTAAGCGCGCGGCAAGCTCCTGATAAGTTTCCGGCGCCGCAGCCGCCGCCACCTGCCGCAGATCATCGATGACGGCCCCCTGCGCCGGTAGGGCGAAAAGGCTGTTAAATAACAGGACCGACCCCAGGGCCAGGCATACCGCCACCTTTTTGTAAAACATTTTTTCACTCCTGTTCTTCTCATATATGGTATTAGTTTCCTCTTCTCCCATCCGACTTTTATTTTAGCCATATAAAAACAAAAATATACCCCGTGGAGAACGGGGAATGGTTTAGAGGTATCTACCGGAACCGTTAGTGCTCCCGGGGGAACATGGCCGGAAGGGCCCGCAGGAGGTCTTTATTGCTTTTCGTTTTCTTCATGGACTCGATGAGTACCTCGGCTACCTCCACAGGGCCCATGCCGCTAGTGACCCGCCGGAAATGCCATACCAGTTCCAATTCCTCGGGGCTAAGCAAAAGCTCTTCCCGCCTGGTCCCGGAACGCTTGACGTCTATGGCCGGAAAAATGCGGCGTTCCGCCAGCCGCCGGTCCAGGATCAGTTCCATATTGCCCGTACCTTTGAATTCTTCAAAGATTACATCATCCATGCGGCTGCCGGTTTCGATCAAAGCCGTGGCTACAATGGTGAGGCTCCCCCCCTCTTCCACTTTGCGGGCAGCGCCGAAAAAGCGCTTGGGCTTATACAGGGCGGCCGGATCGACACCGCCGGAAAGGGTGCGGCCGCTGGGGGGAACGACGAGATTATGGGCCCGGGCCAGCCGGGTTATGCTGTCTAGAAGGACGACTACATCCTTTTTATGTTCTACCAGACGCTTGGCCCGTTCCAGGACCATGTCGGCCACCTTGACGTGGTTTTCCGGCAGCTCATCAAAGGTGGAACTGACGACCTCGCCGCGCACTGAACGCTCGATGTCGGTGACTTCTTCGGGCCTTTCGTCAATTAAGAGGATTATCAGTTCAACCTCGGGATAGTTGGTGGTGATGGCATTGGCGATTTTTTTCAGCAGCACGGTTTTGCCGGCCTTGGGAGGGGAAACGATCAGGGCGCGCTGGCCTTTGCCCAGGGGGGCAATCAAGTCGATAATGCGGGTGGAAGGGTCGCCGTTGTCGGTTTCCAGGGTATAACGTTCGTAGGGGTAAATAGGCGTTAAGGCGTCAAAATGGAGGCGTTCCGGTGAGGTTTCCGGGTTTTCTCCGTTGACCTTTTCCACCCGCAGCAGGGCAAAAAAGCGCTCGTTATCCTTGGGCGGGCGGACCAAACCGGCTACTTTGTCACCGGTACGCAGGTCAAAGCGGCGGATCTGGGAAGGGGATATATAGATATCGTCGCCGCTGGGTATGTAGCCGAAGGGGCGTAAAAACCCGTAACCGTCGGGCAGGATTTCCAGAATGCCCTGGGCCTGAAGCTGCTCTTCCTTTTCCTGTTCCTGCTGTTCCTTCTGGGCCAGGGCCTTGGCGATTTCAAAGACCAGTTCCTTCTTGCGTAAGCGGTAATAACCGCTTATATTGAGCTCCCGGGCTATCCGGTAAAGCTCAACCATGGTCTTGCTTTCTAATTCGGCCGTATTCAAATGTATATAACCTCCATAATTACTTATCCTTGACCTTATTCCAATCGGCTAAAAATCTGGCTAGGCCGGCTTCGGTAAGGGGATGGTTCACCATCTGCATGATGACTTTGTAGGGAACGGTAGCTATGTCGGCACCCAGGCGGGCGGCCTGCAGGACGTGAAGGGGATGGCGGATGCTGGCGGCAATAACCTCGGTTTCCAGCCCGTGCTGGGCAAAGATGGGGACGATATCGGCGATGACCTGCATACCGTAATGGTTAATATCGTCCAGGCGTCCCACAAAGGGACTCACGTAAGTAGCCCCGGCCAGGGCGGCAAGCAGCGCCTGGTTGGCCGAAAAAATCAAGGTGACATTGGTTTTAACGTTTTTCTCCTTAAGCCTTTTAACGGCTTTCAAGCCTTCGGCCGTCATGGGGATCTTAATGACGATGTTTTCGGCAAGGGCCGCCAGTTCCAGGGCCTCCGCCACCATGCCACTGGCTTCCGTGCTGATTACCTCGGCACTGACGGGCCCGTCTACAAGGGTGGCTATTTCCTGCACCACCTGGCGAAAGTTGCGGCCTTCCCTGGCTATCAGGGAAGGATTGGTGGTTACACCTGAAATTATACCCAGATCCCTGGCAGCTTTAATCTCTTCGATATTGGCAGAATCGATAAAAATGCGCACCTGTCGCCGGCACCTCCACAACGTGATAGTAAAAAACATTCATCATGCCGTTAGCAAAATCCTGCCAACTGCTCCAAAAAATTTGGTATTTAGGATAAGGGCCCGGCGGTTTAAGGCCCCGGGCCCTGCGGTAAAACGGAGAAGCCTATTTCTTTTTGGGACGGAAAGTATGGCAGGCCGTCCCGTCGGATGTGGTGACCTTGCGGTCGCCGCTCGACCGGACCTCAATGGCATCGGCGGTGCAGATCATGTTGTCCCAAAAATGGCATTCTTCTACACCGCACTTTATCTGGGCCATTTTCCAACCTCCTCGGGGTTTTTTTATAGGTTTTCACCCCGGGATAGAATTATGCAGACGGCCGGCAGAGCCAAAGACCCGCATTTTGTGGCGAATGACGGAAGTTGCAGCGTCCCTGGCCGGCCCCAGCACTTTTCTAGGATCGATCTCTTCCGGGTTATCTGCCAGTGCCCGGCGCATGGCCTCTACAAAGACGATGCGAATGTCGGTATCGATGTTGATTTTGCGCACACCCAATGCTACAGCCCGGCGTATATCTTCATCGGGAACCCCGGAAGAGCCATGGAGGACGATGGGGGTGTTTATCAGCCCGTCGATGGCGGCCAGGCGTTCGAAATCCAGCTGCGGTTTACCCTTGTAGCGGCCGTGGGCCGTCCCAATGGCGACAGCCAGGGCATCGACGCCCGTTTCCGCGACAAAGCGGGCGGCCTCTTCAGGGACGGTCATGGTGGCCTCACGTTCGGATACGCTGACATGGTCCTCGGTACCGCCGATCCTGCCGAGCTCCCCTTCCACCGAGGCACCTATGGCGTGGGCAATCTCCACTACCTGCCTGGTCAAGGCGATGTTTTCTTCCAGGGGGTATTTGGAACCATCAATCATAACCGAAGTGAAACCGGCCCGCAGGCAGCGCAGCACCTGCTCGAAGTCGGTGCCGTGATCGAGGTGCAGGACCACCGGCACCCGAGTACCGGCGGCCGCCGTACGCACCAGGGAAGTTATGTACTGAAGTCCGGCATATTTAATGGCCCCCTGGCTGGCCTGGATAATGACCGGCGCCCCTTCCGCCTCGGCGGCACCGATGATGGCCTGGACTATCTCCATATTATTACAATTGAAAGCGCCGACGGCATATCCTTTGGCGTCTGCCTCCTGGAGAACTTCAGCGAGGGTAACTAACGGCATAAGCTCAACTCCTTAAAAAAATTGTTCCTCCCGGCACCTTCTGTTATACCCGCGTTTTCTGGCGCCGGCGACGGGTGCGCTGCCTGGTTCTTCCGGGCAAGCGGATTTCCTGGAGTTCTTCCACCTGCTCCAGATCGGTATAGGTTAGGGCAGGAAGGGTCTTTTCCGCCCGGCAAGCCTGGCAGCGCAGCTTAAGGTGTCCCGGAAAAATTTCTACTTCGATGTTTTCATTGCCGCAGCCGCACCGTACCCGGCCTTCCTCGGCCTTCTGGTAAATAAGGGACAGCAATTGATACATGATCTCCGGCTCTTCAAAAAAATCGTCGTAGCCGAGGTCCCGGGCGGCTTCGACCAGACTGCGGTCATGACGCTGGACCGCCCGCTGCACCTTTTCCCGGGGGCCGATAAAACCGACATCCAGCTCTGTTTCCCTGCACGTCAGGGTTAAAAGCCGCCGCGCCCACAGTTCTCCATGGGTAAGCCGCATTAAATGAAGGCCGTCGCACATGCCGCAGCGGTACTGGAGGCAGAATGTCCTACCTTTCTTCTTTTCCATCTTCATCAACGGCGTACCGCAACTGCAGTCGATCTGCCACATTCTATCGCCGCCGAAATCAAAAAGGGAAAAGCCGCGAAACTCCAGGCGGCCACAGGAAGGGCAACGTATTGCTACCACATTGAAGGTGTGGATGATCACTTTTATTTAATCCCCCTCACCCTTCCATAAATTCGCCGCCGCCGGAAAAATTCCTGCACCCGGATAAATTTAAAGGCCCGCCAGCCGGCAGGCCTGTGCGTTTCCGCGAATTTTTAAACTATATTGGTCCCGCTCCTTGCAAATTATATTTTCCCGTCTGCAGTGCCTCCTCTACCGCCCGGTACAGCTGCCGGATGTCGAAGGGCTTCTGCAGGATATAGCGCACGCCGAGTCCTTCAAGCTGGCACCTAAAGTCCAGCTCATTGTAGGCCGTAATCACAATTGCCGGCAGGTGGACGGCAAGGCGCCTCACGTTCTTTAAAAACTCCACTCCGCTCATGCCCGGCATTTTAAGATCAAGAATTACCAATACAGGGGTTTCGTTTTTAATTTTTTCCAGGGCTTCCGCCCCGTCCTTCGCTTCGCAAGGAATATACCCCAGCTGTTTTAAAGCTTCGCAAAGCAAACGACGTACACCCGGCTGGTCGTCTATTATCAATACTTTCTCACCTATCAGACCAGCTCACCTCCAATCGCGGCCTTGTTAGCCCCCCTTTCATCCCCAAGCTTCGCTCACGGCTTCGCTAGATAAATTATTTTGCCATTTCTTTTTAAATTCCTGCCGCCCACTCGGTTTTACCGGCTGCAGGGGACCCCACCGGCAATAGCTCCCCGCCCGGCAGGCGCACAAGGTATGGCCGTCCCTCCCGGCAGTATACCCTGGGCAGGCGGGCGCTGGCCGTCGGCCGGCGGAGGACCGCTTCTACTTCATCCCCCACCTTTACCTCTCCGAGATGACCGACGTCTACCATGGAAAGCTGCATCCCCACCCGGCCTACCACCGGCGCTTCCCGACCGGCGACGGTTACCGTTGTCCCTTCCCCGCCGCCGCGCCCCAAGTAGGCCAAAATTGTTTTGACCAGGTAACGGGCTAAATCGCTTAAGTTCTTGGGACGGCCGACGGGTGTTAAGGCAAAGCCGTCGGCATACCCAACGGGGATAACGGCCAAACGGGTATCCTTCTTAGTTACGTAGTCGCCGCCGTAACCGACGGGCGTCCCGGCCGCCACCTCGTGGATAAACAGGATGCGAGTCTTAAAACGCCAGGGCTCCCGCAGGTCGAGGTTTCGCCGGGGAGCGCGGTAAGGGAACTGACCGTATAACAGGGTACCCGCGCGGACCATATCGAGGTGCATTTCCGGGTGCTGCAGTATACCGGTGCTGTTACATATATGTTTTAAGGGGGGATGTATCCCCCTCTCAGCCAGAGCGGCGATGACCTTCTGCAAGAGCTCAAACTGCCTGCGGGCCGCTTCCGGACGGGAGGCTTCGGCCAGATGACTGTAAATCCCTTCTATCTCCACGCCGGTCCAGTCCCGCATTTCCCCGGCTAGAATCGCCGCTTCCTCCGGGTGCAAGCCAGTACGATGCAGCCCGGTTTCGATTTTTAAATGGACCCTGGCCCGGTACCCTGAAGCAGTTGCGGCGGCGGCGACGGCCTCGGCCCCGCTGCGGCTGCAGACGGTAACGGTAAGGTCGGCCTTTAAGGCCCCGGGCAGTTCTTCCGGCAACAGGGGACTCATTACGAGTACGGGGGCGGTTATACCGGCCCGGCGCAGTTCCACCCCTTCAGCCAGGGTGGTAACCCCCAGGTAATCCGCACCCGCGTTTACAAAAATCCTGGCCGCTTCCACGGCACCTGCCCCGTAGGCGTCGGCCTTGACCACGGCCATAAGGCGGGTAGTTGGAAGTAGCAGGCCCTTGACGGCGCGCAGGTTGTGGGCCAGGGCCGTAGCTTCGATCTCAATCCAGCGGGGTCCAACCAGACCGGTCAGTTCTTTTAAGTCCATACTCCATCTCCTGCCAATTTTATGCCTCGACCGCCGCACCTTCCCGGGCCTTTTTTCGCCAGAATAAAAGGCGGCGGAAACCACGGGAATAAAGGGGTATGGCCGACTGCCACAACCAGTAATAAAAGGGGGAGTAGACGCGGTCGTACTCGCCGATGAAGGTGGTAAAGACGCCGCCGAAACCCTTTTTAAAGCGATAGAGACCGTAGAGGGGATTGTCTTCATCAAGCTTCCCGGGCACGCCGCGGAAATCGTAAAGGGTGCACCCCCGCTCCCGGGCCCACAGAATCATGGCCCACTGGAGGAGATAATTGGGCATGACGTTGCGGTGCCGGTTGCCGGAGGCGCCGTAAAGGTACCAGGCCTTATCGCCCATAATGAAGGCCAGGGTGCCGGCGATGGCTTCTCCCTGATAGTATGCCAGAAAGAGTTTGGCGTACCCCCGCTCCACCATTTCCCGCCACATGGTGACAAAATAACTGTAGGACCGCACCAAAAAACGGTCCCGCAGGGTTGTTTCCTTTAACAGTTCGTAGAAAACCGGCAAATCATCCAGGGTGCAGTCGTCCTTAATGACCACCCCTTTTTTCTGGGCCAGGCGGATGTTGTAGCGGGTTTTACCGTGCATTCTAGCCAGGAGCTCTTCCGGCTGGGGAGTTATGTCAAGGCGAAACACATGACGCGGCTGCACACCCTCAAAACCCTCTCCCTTGTTGGCCAGGCGAAAACCTTTAGCGCGCAACATCCCTTTTACAGCTTCATCTTCATCGGGTATGTCGGGGTCGATTTTCAGTAAAATGGCCCCTTCCTGCCGGGCCACCTCGTCGATGGCTTTCAATAGCTCATCGAAAAGTTCGCCGTTGTGAAAATCCACCACGGGTCCCCTGGGGGCGTAGAGGATGGAGCGACCAATGTAAGGCAGCCGTCTCTTCAAGAGGCTGGCGGCCGCCACGATGCGGTCCCCTTCTTCCAGGACGAGGCGCAAAGGGCGCCAGCCGGTAGTCGCCTTCACTTCGCCCCAGCCGTAGGACTGGAGGAAGTGGCCCTTGGGGTGCCCGGCAATAAAGGCGTCGAAACGACTCTCTTCTTCGGGGCCGATGAGCCTTGCCCGGCGATTCATGACGCTCCCCCTTGCCCGGCCAGGGCCGCCCCGATAAAGTCGCGAAAGAGGGGATGGGGACGGTTGGGCCGTGATTTAAATTCCGGATGAAACTGGCAGGCGACAAACCATGGATGATCGCTGAGCTCGATAATCTCCACCAGGCGGTTGTCGGGGGAAGTGCCGCTGACGATCATACCCCTGGCCGTCAATTCCTCCCGGTAGTTGTTGTTGAATTCATAGCGATGGCGGTGGCGTTCATAGATCTCTTCCGTACCATAAGCCTGATAGGCCCTGGTACCCGGCCGCAGCCGGCACGGATAGGCCCCCAGGCGCATGGTGCCGCCCTTTTCCGCTACGTTTTTCTGCTCCGGCAACAGATCGATTACCGGGTGGGGGGTTTCGGGGTTAAATTCCGCGCTGTGAGCCCCTTTCAGGCCGCAGACATGGCGGGCGAACTCGACCACCGCCAGCTGCATCCCCAGACAGATGCCGAGATAAGGTACCTTCATTTCCCTGGCATAACGGGCCGCCAAAATTTTGCCTTCCGTGCCTCGGTCCCCAAAACCTCCCGGCACCAGTATCCCTGCTGCTCCTTTAAGCTGTTCCGGCCCCTCCTGCTCCAGATCGCCGGAATAGATCCAGCGAATGTGCACCTGAACGCCGTGGTAAAAACCGGCATGGCGCAGGGCCTCGACGACGCTTAAATAAGCGTCGGGCAGGGTGACGTATTTGCCCACTAGGGCTATCTCTACCTTGCGGGTTATGCTTTTCATGCGTTCGACCATAGCGCGCCAGTCATCCAGCCGGGGAGGGCCGCATTCCAGTTTCAGACGTTCTACTACAATGCTGTCCAGGCCTTCCTTTTCCATCATCAAGGGTATTTCGTAAATGGAATCAGCATCCCAGGCCTGGATGACGGCATCGGGATCGATATCGCAAAAAAGGGCTATCTTTTCCTCCATCTCCCGGGAAAAGGGACGTTCCGTGCGGCAGACGATGATGTCCGGTTGAATGCCGATGCTGCGCAGTTCTTTTACGCTGTGCTGGGTGGGTTTGGTTTTGGCCTCCCCGGCGGCTTTGAGATAAGGTACGAGGGTTACATGGATGTAGAGGACACGGTCGCGGCCGATGTCGCTTTTCATCTGGCGGATGGCTTCCAGGAAGGGCAGGGATTCGATGTCGCCTACCGTCCCCCCGATTTCGGTGATGACTACGTCGGGATCGCTCTCCTCAGCCACGCGGTAGAGCTGTTCCTTGATTTCGTTGGTTATGTGGGGTATTACCTGGACAGTGCCTCCCAGGTAATCGCCCCGGCGCTCTTTGGTGATGACGGACCAGTAAATCTTTCCGGCGGTGACGTTGCTGGCGCGCGTAAGGTTGATATCAATAAAACGCTCGTAATGTCCCAGATCGAGGTCGGTTTCCGCGCCGTCTTCGGTGACGAAGACCTCACCGTGCTGATACGGGCTCATGGTCCCGGGATCGATGTTGATATAGGGGTCAAACTTCTGGATGGCCACTTTGAGACCCCGGCTTTTTAAAAGTCTACCTAAAGAAGCGGCGGTTATCCCCTTTCCCAAAGAAGAGGTGACACCGCCGGTTACAAAGATAAATTTCGCAGACATGTTCTCCTCCATCAAAGCGTGGCTTAAAAGTTACATCCTTTCCGGGGCGTTGACCCCCAGAAGGTGCAGGACGTTACGCAGGGTTATGCGGGCGGCTTCCACCAGCACCAGCCGTGCCTTGCGCAGTTCGGGGTCATCGGCCAGGACGCGGCAGCTGGTATAAAAGCTGTGGAACAGGCTGGCCAGTTCATGGGCATAACGGGTGAGCCTGTGGGGCTCCAGGGCCTGGGCCGCCCCCGCCACCGTATCCGGCAGGGCGGCAATCTGCTTGATTAATGCCACCTCGGCTTCTTCCTGTAACAATTCCAGCCGGGCTTCCCGGGCCGGAGGGACTTCCAGGCCCCTTTCCCTGGCCAGACGCAAGATGCTGCAGATCCGGGCGTGGGCGTACTGTACGTAAAAAACAGGGTTGTCCGCCGTCTGGGACCGGGCCAGGTCCAGATCGAATTCCAGGTGGCTGTCGCTTTTGAGCATGACGAAGAAATAACGGGCGGCATCCCGGCCGACTTCTTCAATCAGCTCGTCTAACGTTACATAACGGCCGGTACGCTTGGACATGCGCAGGATCTCGCCGCCCTGGTAAAGGCGCACGAGCTGCATGAGCACGATCTCCAGGCGGTTGGGATCGTAACCCAGGGCCTGGAGGGCTCCCTTCAGGCGGGCCACATGGCCATGGTGATCGGCGCCCCAGACGTTGATCACCCGCGCGAAGCCGCGCTCAAATTTGTTGCGGTGGTAGGCGATGTCGGCAGCAAAATAGGTGGGCAGGCCGTTCTTGCGCACTACCACCTCGTCCTTCTCGGCCCCGAAGGCAGTGGCTTTAAACCACAGGGCCCCGTCTTTTTCGTAAATATAGCCGGCCCTGTCCAGGTCGGCGATGGCGCGGGCCACGGCTCCGGAATCATGGAGGGACTGTTCGCTAAACCAAACGTCGTAGGTCACTCCGAAATCCTCCAGCACCCGGCGGATGGCGGCCAGTTTTTCCTCCAGGGCAAACTGCACCAGCATTTCCCGGCGCAGCTTCGCATCGGTATCCAGATACTTGTCCCCGTACCGGTCGATAAAACGCCGCACCGTATCGATGAGGTCTTCCCCGTGGTAACCGTCGGCGGGAAGCTCGGCGTCCACGCCCAGGGCCTGGAGGTAACGGGCTTCCAGGGAAAGGCCGAAGTTTTCTATTTGGTTGCCGGCGTCGTTGATGTAAAACTCGCGGGTAACGTCATAGCCCACGGCGGTAAGGAGGTTGGCGATGCTGTCCCCCAGGGCCGCTCCCCGGGCGTTACCCATGTGTAAAAGCCCGGTGGGATTGGCGCTGACAAATTCCACCTGGACCTTGACCCCCTGGCCGATATTTGACCAGCCGTAATGTTCGTCTTCAGCGAGGACGGCCGGCAGTACCGGCAGGAGCCACCCCCGGTCCAGGATAAAATTAATAAAGCCCGGGCCGGCCACCTCGATCCTGGCCACCCCGGGTTGGGGCATTTCCAGGTGTCTGACTATGATTTCGGCCACCTGTCTGGGGGCCTGGCGAGCGGCCTTGGCCAGCAGCAGGGCCAGGTTGGCAGCAAAGTCGCCGTGAGACTTGTCCCGCGGCGCTTCAATCACAAAATCAGGCAGCGTCTCATAGGTGAGTTCCCCCGCTGCCCGGGCGGATGCGGCGGCCTCCCGCAGGGCCGCCGCCAGCCGCCTTTTCATTTCCTGCATTATGTTCACGCCTTACCCAAACTCCTTTTATCTCCAGCTTCCTAAAACCTTTAAGCGTAGTTTTCCAGGTATTCGACGGTAATTTCTAGCTGGTTGTCGCTGATCTTTTCTTGATCTACCTGTAATTCATACTCTAGATTAATACTTCCGCCCCTTTCTGTCAAGTCGACCTGCACCTTGGAAGGCAGCACGGCGATCTTCATGGTGCCGTAGGGCGTCACGTAAAAGAAAGCGTTTAAAATCCCTGCTTCAAAAGTGGTCTTCTGCTCGGCCGTGCCCATGCGGTTTAAAGTCACCCGCTGGGGCTCGACCTTCAATGCAGTTGTGGTACCCTCCATTCCCGACAGGCTGGTTTCATTGTAAAGGATGTAATAGTGTTGATCCCGGATGAAGAAGCGACCTTCGGTAATCAGCTCTATGGTGTCCGTCTCGCCCAGATCATTGGTCTGGGTGCCCTTAACCCTCACCAGTACGTCCTTCTTCAAGCCACGCACTTCCCTTCGGGATTTTTGGGGTCCTTAAATAGTTATTCTCCAGAAAGAAGGAATTTCCTTTTTATTTTTAATGATAATTTAACAATTCTTGTTGTTAATTATTCCTGAAGATGCCAAATTGCGCCCGACGGCCAGGGCCACAGGCTCGATTTCGCCCATAAGGCGGTCGAAGGTTTCCGGATGCAGGGATTGGGGACCGTCACAGAGGGCCCGTGCCGGGTCCGGGTGTACCTCGATTATCAAGCCGTCGGCCCCGGCGGCCACGGCAGCCCGGGCCATGGGCGGAACGAGGCGCCAGCTCCCCGTCCCGTGGCTGGGATCAACGACCACCGGCAGGTGAGAGTTTTCTTTGACTACGGCCACGGCGGCCAAATCGAGGGTAAAGCGGGTGGCGGTTTCAAAGGTACGGATGCCCCTCTCACATAAAATTACGTGGGGATTGCCGCTGTCTAAAATATATTCGGCCGCCATCAGCCATTCTTCGATGCTCGCCGCCAGGCCTCGCTTGAGAAGAATGGGTTTACCGGTCGTTCCCGCCTCCTTCAAAAGCCGGAAGTTCTGCATGTTACGGGCGCCGATCTGGAGGGCGTCGGCATACTCCGCCACCAGGGCCACGTCCCGGGTGTCCAGCACTTCGGTGACGATGGGCATGCCCACTTCCTCCCTCACCCGGGCCAGCATTTTAAGGCCTTCCTCTTCTAATCCCTGGAAGGCATAAGGGGAGGTGCGCGGTTTATAGGCGCCGCCGCGCAAAATATGGGCACCGGCGGCCTTCACGGCCATGGCTGTAGTCAACAGCTGTTCTTCGCTTTCTACGGCACAGGGCCCGGCCATAATGACCAAGGCGCGGCCTCCCACCGGCACGCCGCCGATCCGCACGATGGTCGGGGTTTCCTTGAGTTCCCGGCTCACCAATTTGTATGGCTTCATAATGGGAACGATTTTTTCCACGCCGGGCAGGTTGATGATGGCCTCCGAACTGAGGGCCTTTTTATCGCCGATGGCGCCGATAACCGTCTTTTCCTGGCCGTAAATGGGATGGGTCTTAAAACCCAGCTCCACTAGGCGCCTGCTGACTGCCTCAATCTGTTCCCGGGTCGCCCCGGGTTTCATAACGACGATCACTTTATCATTCCTCCCATCCTGCAGGGTAAAATAAAAACTCCCCGTCCTAGGGACGAGGAGTTGTACCCGCGGTACCACCCTAATTGGCTGCTATAGCAGCCCCCTCATTGCAGGGTACGGGAAAAGAAACGTTTGCCTCCTTTCCGATACCCCCTCCCTTTTAACGGCGGGAGCTCCGGCCCGGCCTACCCAGCCGGTTTTACCGGCCTTCAGCCTGCTCCTCCGGGGCGAACTTCAGCTCTAGCCTCCCGGCCGGCCTCCCACCGCCGCCGGCTCGCTGGGCGGTCAGCTAAAGCCTACTTTTCCCCTTCACGGGATTTAAATTACCTGGTTTTGTAAAGATACTTTAGCAGAAGGACGGCCCCGGCGTCAAGGGTTTAATGCAGTTCCTCCAGGGTTTTGCCCTTCGTTTCCACCCCTAAAATCAGCATCCCCAGGGCGGTGGCGACAAAGACGGCGGCAAAGAGGAAGAAGATTACCGGATAGGCCGCCTCCTGGCCCAAAAGAACCAGCATCTGCCCTACCATCAGGGGAGCCAGAATGGCGCCGATGCGACCGCTAAACGAGGCCCAGCCGGAGCCGGTGGCGCGGATGGCCGTGGGATAAAGTTCCGGCGTGTAGGCATAGAGGACGCCCCAGGCACCCAGGTTGAAAAAATAGACTGCCAGGCCCCAGATAATAAGCTGACCCGTGGTGCTGCTTAAGGAGAACATATAGGCCGCCGCCCCGCTCAAGACAAGGTAGCTCACCAGGGTTGTTTTGCGGCCGATTTTTTCCACCAGGTAGGCAGCGCTGAAATAGCCCGGTATCTGACCCAGAGTCATGATGAGTACATAGCCAAAGCTCTTGATTATGGCAAACCCCTTGCCTACCATAAGGGAGGGCAACCAGGTAACGATGCCGTAATAAGAGAAGTTAATCCCGAACCATAAAAGCCAGAGGCAAAGGGTGCGCCGGAAATAGCGCCGCGACCAGAGGTCCCAAACGGTTTCCCCAGAGGCAGGTCCTTCATCCTTAACCGGTTCAAAGGGCCCTTCCCCTTTCAGAACGCCACTGTCCTTTTCCACCACGGCCACTACGGCTGCGGCGGCCTCCAACTGCCCTATTTTCTCCAGGTAGCGGGGTGATTCCGGCAGGGCACGGCGCAGGACGGCGGCATATAGCGCCGGCAGGGCGCCGATGAAGAAGGCCAGACGCCACCCCCACCGCGGTACGGCCATGTAGCCGATGAGGGCGGCGACAATCCATCCTAGGGCCCAAAAGCTTTCCAGGAGGACGGTCATGCGACCCCGGTACCGCGCCGGCGAAAACTCGCTCATCAAGGTGAAGGCTACCGGCACCTCGGCCCCCAGCCCCAGCCCCACCAGGAAACGCCAGAACATCAGCCAGGTGTAATTGGGCGCCGTACCGGCCAAATAGGTGGCTGCCCCGTAAAAGATCAGAGTATAAGTAAAGACCTTCTTCCGGCCCAGGCGGTCGCTCAAGGCCCCCCCGAACACCGCCCCCAGGCCCATCCCTAGAAGACCGATGCTCCCCAGAGCCCCCATCTGGGCGGCGGTAAGATGCCACTCCCCGCCCACCGCCGGCAGGACAAAGGAAATGAGCCCCACGTCCATGGCGTCAAAAAGCCAGCCTATGCCGCAGATAAGGAGCAGGCGGTAATGGAAGGGACCCAGGGGCAATGTTTCCAGGCGTCGGGCAATGCTCACAGCAAAAAATCCCCCTCCAAAACAGTTTATGTTGCTATTATCTTATCACCTGTCTTGTCAGATGTAAAGATAAAAATGAGCGCCCCTTATTTTTGCAAGAGGCGCTGCAGGGGAGGAACGACCTGTTTTTTACGGGACATGACGCCGGGCAAAAATACCCTCCCCCCCGTCGTGGCGACGTTAAAAGCCCGCTCCACAACCCGGGCCTGGGGGCCGGTAAAAAGTAATTCCGTCCCGTTGCGCATCAAGTCGGTAATCATCAGGACGATTAAATCGTAGTTCCTTTCGGCCTGTAATTTTTCCAGTTCGGCGTACAGCTCATCGCTGCCCACCGGCAGGGTGTCCGTATCGACGATTTCTATCTGGCCGATGCCCACGGTGCTGCCGCCGAAGGTAAAATTCTTAAAATCCTCAAGGACGATCTCCCGTGCCGTGCGTCCGGCCAGGGAAGACGCGGCCCGGAACATCTCGCGTCCGAAAAGGTTAAGGTCGATGCCGGCAATTCCGGCCAGCCACCCGGCCTCCTCCCTGTCGTTAGGGGTACAGGTGGGCGACTTAAAAAGCAAAGTGTCGGACAGGATGGCGGCACATAATATCCCGGCGATGCCTTTTTCCGGTACGATGCCATGCTCACGATACATCTTGCTGACGATGGTCGCCGTGCTACCCACGGGTTCGTTGCGGACCAGCACCGGCTCGGCCGTCTCGATATCGGCCAGGCGGTGGTGGTCGATGACTTCCAGGATTTTAGCCTCTTCAATGCCAGGAACGGCCTGGCCCTTTTCATTATGGTCCACCAGAATGACCCTTTTACCCTGCATGGCCAGCAGGTGATAACGGGCAATTAATCCTACCAGGCGGTGGTCGTCGTCGATAACCGGGTAATTGCGGTAACGGGTGTCCAGCATGGTCTGCCGCACTTCGGCTATGAGGTCGTCCTCATGAAAGACGACAAGGTCCTCCCTCTGCATGACCTTGCTGACTGGCTCGTCCATGGGAACGTTGCCGGTATCCCAGGCTTCCAAAAGAAGGCGTGCCAGGTCGCCCATGGTGAAAAGGCCGAGAAGGCGGCGTTCTTCATCGACCACGGCCAGGGTTTTTACACCGTGCTGGCGCATGAAAATGCCGGCCTGACGCACTGTAGCCTCTGGACGGATAAAAAGGAGCCCGCCGTCGAGGACGTCTTTTACCCTGGTGCGGACGTCCTCAACCTGCAGGGGGGCGGAAAGGTGAAAGTAAGACAGGACAAACTCCGTTTCCCGGTTGAGCTTGCCGCACCGGGCGGCCAGAAAGCCTCCCTGATGCAGTTCATTTTTTAAAGCGGCATAACCCACGGCCGCAGCGATGGAATCGGTATCCGGCCGCTGGTGACCTATTACCAGAACTTCTTTCCCCATTGGCTCCCTCTCCTTTCCAAAGACCTCGGCAATATTTTGTCTCTCCGTTTCAACCCGGCACCTTTAAATTCTATGGGAAGATGGAATAAAAAACAAGATCTGTCGAAAAAATTCCGGTTAAAGCGCCGGTTTTTAGCGATGGTAGGGTTCGCCGCTAAGTATTTTAAAGGCGCGGTAGAGCTGCTCAAGGAGAATAAGGCGCATGAGCTGATGGGGAAAGGTGAGGCGGGAGAAAGAAAGGCGCAGGTGGGCAGCTTCCAGTACCCCAGGGTCCAGACCCAGGGTGCCGCCGATAATAAATGTCAGGTTACTGCGACCGGTTAGGGCTAAATCGCCGAGGCGCCCGGCCAGTTCTTCCGAGGTTAACATTGTGCCCTCGCGGTCCAGGGCGATAATATAAGCTCCCGGCCGGATAAGACGCATAATGCCTTCCCCTTCGGCGGCTAAAATCTGCCTGGCCCGGGTCGGCGGCAGGGGTTCGGGTATTTTTTCTTCGGGCCCTTCCAGGATGCGGACCCGGGCGAAGGGCCGCAGGCGTTTTAAGTATTCACTAACGCCGTCGCGAAGGAAAGGCTCCCGCAGCCGGCCCACGGCAATAATGTCAATATGCTGCATTTTTACTTCGACGGCATTTCTCCCAAAGTTACGGCGACATCGAATTGTTTTTTCCCGGCGAGGCGTACGACCGTTAAAATCACCCTGTCCCCCGGGGCTTTTTTATTGATAATGCTCTGAATGTCGGCATAGTCGGCCACCCGGTTGTTGTCTACGGCAACAATGACGTCGCCCACCTTCACCCCGGCCCTGGCCGCCGGGCCGTCGTTAAAAACGCCGCCGATATATACCCCCTCAGGTATATTATACCACCTGGCCATCTCCGGGGTAATATCCTGGAGGTTGTATACGCCCAGAAAGGGGTGGGTGACATAGCCGCGGGTCAATATCTGGTCGATGATGGGCCGCACATCGTTGATGGGGATGGCAAAGCCCATCCCCTCCACCCCGCTGGCCGCTATCTTGACGCTGTTGATGCCAATGACCTCCCCTCGCAAATTCACAAGGGCGCCGCCGCTGTTGCCGGGATTGATGGGCGCGTCGGTCTGAAGGGTCCGCAGGGTGATCTCCACACCACGCGGGCCGGGTACGGTAACCTCCCTGTTGAGGGCGCTGATCACGCCTACCGTAACCGAGCGGGCGAAGGCACGGCCCAAGGGATTGCCGATGGCCACCACTGTCTCCCCCACCTGAACGGTGCTGGAATCCCCCAACCGGGCCTGGGGGAGGTTGGCCCCCTTAATCTGCAAAACGGCTAAATCACTGCGCTCATCTGTTCCCACCACAGTGGCCGGATAGACCTGATCGTGGTCGAGGCTCACTGTTATCCTTTCGGCGTCGGCGATGACATGGTTGTTGGTGACGATGTAACCGTTGGCGCCGTCAAAGATTACGCCGGAGCCCTGTTTTATCCCGCCTTCGCCGGTGAAGTTGCGACCCGTCATGGCCGAAACCCCCACGACGGTCGGCCCGACCTGCTTGGCAATTGTAACGACTGGCGAACTGTCCGTGAATTGGACCGGTTGTCCTGCTGGAGGCTTCAATGCGGCCGGCGTCCCCGGTACCGGCGTCAAAGGACGCTGGTACAGGCGGGGTGCTACCACCAGGGCCGCGCCGGTGCCCAAGGCCGCACCACAAAAAAACAGCAAAAAAAGGCCCAAAATACGTAAATATTTTCCATTTTCCCAGGAGAAGTAGCGCAAAAAAATACCTCCTTTACCCGTTAATTAATATTACCTGGCGGACCTTCCTTTATAATCTGGCAAAATAAAAAAAGCCCCCGCACGTCAAGGGGGACAAAAATTTGTTAATGGCTGCGGGCGTATTTTTCCACAGGATATTCCCTGGTAAAGGCCGCGGCAAAGGCTTCGAGGTCCATTCCCAGGATCTCCTGAAAGGCCTTTTCTAAAGTGATACCCTTCCCAAGCTCGTCAAGAAGACGATGGACGGTCGCCAGGCCCCAACCATCGACCATGTATTCGGTCATGAGCAGCGACTGACGGTAGGCCAGGGCCTGATCGGGCAGACCGTCGTAGCCGTAATCCATACTCCGGAGGGAGTACCATTCCCGCGCCGTCAATGAGCCGGGCATGGTAAATCCCGTGATTTTTTTCTCAACATACTGGGCAAGGCCTTCCGTCAACCAGCGGGGATAATTTCCCCGCGCCCTTTCATCAACCAGGAGATGGGCCAGTTCATGGGCCATGGGACCCGAAGTGGTGAAAATTCTGGCAATATCTTGCAAATCCTCTGCCGAAATCCAATCAAGGGGGGAAAGGACGCGAATGACACCACCCCAGTATACGCCCATGGCGCTTTCGCTGGCCGGCCAGCCAAACTGTAATGCCAGGCTTCGCCGGTCGGGGTAAAGGATGATTAACGTCTGGCGCCGGGGGGCATTACCTAACATTTCCTCCACCGGAGCGTAGGCTTCCTCGGCCGCCGCCAGGACTATAGGCGCCACGGTGGCATCTTGTTCCCGGTAGCGCAGGCGAAAATGGGGACTCTCGATTTCCGGCCACTGACGGGTCTGCCAGGCGGCGTGGGCTTCTGCCACCCATCTTACCGCTCCATAACTTGAGGTGCGCAGCCAAACCGGCGCGCGGACAAGATTTGCGCCGGCCACTATCAGGGCGAAAAATCCCGCGGCAATTCCCGACCACCAGCGGGACGACATGTCTCTCCCCTCCCCCATGGCCTTTTTCTTTCTGGCCTTTTTTTCGATTATACTATATCTATAGTGCCAACTTCACTGGTAATGGGTGTAAAAAATCCGGAGCCCCAGGGCTCCGGATTAACAGCTGGCTATTCCAGATCTACTTCGTAACCAGCCTCTTCAACAGCCTTTTTCATATCCTCAAGGGTGACTTTGGCGGGATCGTAAGTAACTTGGGCTTTCCCGGCGGCCAAATCAACGGTGGCCACCGTAACTCCCGGCAGCCCCTTTAAAGCCTTTTCAACCGCCATCCGGCAGTGCTGACAACTCATTCCCTTAACTCGCAAGGTACCTTCAGCCATAAACTTCCCCTCCTTTGTTTTCCCGGCGGGCCTTCTAAAGACTGGCCAGGTAGCGTTCCGCCGCCATGGCCGCCACGGCACCGTCGCCCACCGCCGTACTTACCTGGCGAAACTCTTTAACCCTCACGTCGCCGGCGGCAAAGACGCCGGGTACGGAAGTAGCCAGATCCTCGCGTGTCACGATATATCCTTGGGCGTCGAGGGTAACGACCCCCTGGAGGAAAGAGGTATTTGGCTCGAGGCCTATAAAGATGAAGACCCCGTCGAACGCCTCTTCCCTGACGGCGCCGCTGCCGACGTCCTTAAGTTCCAGGCCTTCCACCTTTTCCCCGCCCTTTATCCTTGTTACGACGGTGTTCCAGGCAAAGGATATTTTAGGGTTATCCCGAGCCCTTTCCTGTAGAATCTTAGCCGCCCTTAGGGTGTCGCGCCGGTGGATGATGGTCACCTGGCTGGCAAAGCGGGTGAGGAAAAGGGCTTCCTCCACCGCCGAATCACCGCCGCCAATAACCGCCACCTTTTTGTCACGGAAAAAGGCGCCGTCGCAGGTGGCGCAATAAGAAACTCCCCGGCCGCGGAATTCTTCTTCTCCCGGTACCCCGAGGGGACGCGGGTGGGCACCACTGGCAATAATTACCGCCCGGGCTTCAAAGGTTCCGCTGCTGCTTAAAACCTTTTTCACGGAACCGGTAAAGTCAACACCCTGAACGGTGGCCGTCTCCAGCCTGGCCCCGAAGCGCTGGGCCTGTTCGGCGAATTTCATGGCCAGTTCAAGACCAGTAATGCCTTCGGGAAAACCGGGATAATTTTCAATCCTGTCGGTAAGTCCCGCCTGACCGCCTGGAGCTCCCATCTCCAGGACCACGGTGTCCAGCCCGCCCCGGGCACCATATAGGGCTGCCGTCAGTCCGGCCGGCCCGCCGCCTATAATCAGCAAATCATGGGGCATATCCCATACCTCCCTGCCTTATATTATTTGCTTTCTCATAACCACCATGCCAATCAGAGAGGGATATCTCTTCTGAAAATACTATTGTTATTATACGCCTTTGCTTTATATTAAAGCAAGAAAAATCTCCGGGGGGCTTGTCCCCGGAGAATATTAAAACTTACTACAAATAACCCGCAGGGTTGCGGAAATTGCCGTTTACCAGGACTTCAAAGTGAAGGTGGGGACCGGTGGTGCGGCCGCTCGTTCCTACATAACCGATAACTTGCCCCCTGCTTACCCGTTGGCCGACCCGGACGTTAAAGCCCGACAGGTGGGCGTAACGGGTGACCAGCCCGCCGCCGTGGTCGATAATGACCATGCGGCCGTACCCGCCGTCATAGCCGGCAAAGGTAACCCTGCCGTCAGCCGCGGCGCCTACGGGCTGCCCTATGTTTCCGCCGATATCCATGCCGGTATGGAACTCGCCACCGCGGTAACCGAAGGGAGAGGTTATGGGACCGCGAACGGGCCAGGACAAAATCCCGGAGCCTCCACGGGACGCCAGTACCATGCGCGTTCCCCGCTCCACCACCTGTGTCACCGGTTCCTTTAGCACCTGCTCGCCGATTACATTTTTCTCTACCTGATTACCGTTTTTGGTCACTATCCGGTAGGTAACCAGGCGTTCTCCTTCGGCACCGGACTGGATAACTCTTTCCTGTCCCCGAAAAAGTTCCTCGTTTTCCTTTATTTTTACGTCATAGGGCACTGTTTCCCTTACTTCCTGGTTGTAGACGACCATTACCTCAAGGAGGGGTTGGGCGACCGTCAACCTCAATCGCTGGCCTATATCCAAGCGCTCTCCTTTAAGTTCGGGATTGGCGGCTTTAATATCGTCGACGAGGAGGCCGTGGGCCCGGGCTATGGACCACAGGGAATCGCCTTGCTTCACCACGTACTCCATGTTTTTGCCGCTCATGCCCTTTAACCTGGCCAGGGCCTGCTCCGGTGTCAATATTTCCTCCGGACTGGCCGGTCGGTGTTCATAGGTTACCTCTTCAAGGAATTTTACTTCCTGAATCTCGCCGCTTCCCGGAGGAGGCAGGTAGTCTTTTTTATATTGTTCCAGAACCGCATCGGCCACACTGTCGCTGGCTACTACAATTTCCGGCCTGCCGTCGATGGTGATTACCGTGGCGTTTGCGGTTATATGCAGCGCCTGCTGCAGGGCTTCTTTAAGGCCCTCCGCATCCATAACCGCGCGTGAGCTTATACGGACCCTTTGGAAGGACACCTGGTCTGCGATCTTAAGCCCAATGGAGTCCGCCGTCATTTTTTCTGCAAGGATATCCTGAATGATGCGGTCAACTTCGGCCCGGTCGGCGGTCACGGCCACCTGCCGGCCGTTGACCATCACGGCCCATGCGTTGGGCGCAAGGAAATAGTACCACCCTCCCAGCAGGATGCCCCCCGCCAGGACGGCATTAATTAAAAAGAACTTTCTCTTTCCTCTGTACTTATTCCGGTACTTCTCCTTCCACCGTTCGGTCCGTTCCCGTAAACAGCGACCCCTTGCGGCCGCCATGTCCGGCAGTTTACCCGGTGGCGGCATGCCTTTCCTCCTCTCCCCCCTGTATGTGGCAGGAAGTTCCCTCCCCCGCCCAAATTTAATTATTCGACTTTGTAGACGAAATTCCTGCCTAAATTATGCGCCGATGGCTTCTTTAACCTGCACATAGATGGCGGCCTGCAGACGCATTTTTTGAACGGCGCAGGCTACGGGTGCCGGTTCCCTTAAATTTCCCGTAGCCGCCAGGTTGGCCGCATGGCAGCCGCCGCTGCAGTAAAAACGGGCCCAGCACCGGCGGCATTCCGGCTGGTTGTATACATGGGCCTGGCGAAACTCCTCCCGCAGTTCCGGGCGCGTGATCCCCTCCTGGACGTTGCCCAGCCGGTATTCCCGTTTACCCACCAGCTGATGGCAGGGATAAAGATCCCCACCGGGCGTTACCGCCAGGTAGCTCGTACCCGCGCCGCAGCCGCTGAGCCTTTTGGCAAGGCAGGGGCCCGCTTCGGGATCAATGCTGAAGTGGAAAAACTTAAAGGGATTTCCCCCTGCCCCGGCCTCTAAATAAGCCACGGCAAGGCGGCGGTATTCTTCGGCCAGGCGGTCTAAATCTTCCTCCCTAATAGCATATTCGGCCTCCGGTGCCGCTACTACCGGTTCCAGGGACACGAAACGAAAACCCAGGGCGGCAATGTGGAGCACATCTTCACTGAAATCTAAATTCTGATGGGTGTACGTCCCCCGTACCCAGTAATCACGGTGGCCCTGGGCGGCAACAAAATGCCTTTCCCTGGGTACGACGAGATGATAGGTGCCCTGTCCAGAGGGGGTCCGTCGATTCAAATCATGAACTTCCGGCCGGCCGTCCAGGCTCAAAATAACGCTGATCTGGTTGGTAATCAGGAATTCCTCCACTTCCGGCGTCAACCCCAGCCCGTTGGTGGTCAGGGTAAAGCTTATTCTCTTCCCTGCAGCTGCCGCTTTTTCCCTCCCGTAAGCCACCAGTTCCCGAACGACGCCGAAATTTAAGAGCGGTTCTCCACCAAAAAAGTCGACTTCTATCCGCGGCCTCCGGCCGGATTCCTTTAGCAGCAGTTCCAGGGCACGATAGCCGGTCTCCCGGCTCATTAAACCCCGTTCGCCACCGAAGGGGCCGCCGTCGGCAAAACAATAACGGCAGCGCATGTTGCAGTCATGGGCCACGTGAAGGCAGAGGGCCTGAAGGGTGGGCTCAGGCGGACGGTAGGAGGGACCGAGGCGGTCTTCGCTAAAGAGGGTGCCTTCTGCTTGCTTGGCTGCCAGTTCCGTCCAAACCTCTTCCACCGTAGCGGCCCCCCATTTTCCTAAAGAGCGGGGAAGCAGGGTGGTCCAGTCGTTCTCCGTAAATTTACCGTTCCTTCCCCCAGCCCGTAGTTCCTCCAGAACGTCCCTGGTGGGCCCATCTATGATATGCACGGCACCGCTGTTGACATCCAGAAGCAAACAGAGTTCTTCAAAATCGAACCAGTAGACGTCTCCCCGCCAGTCGACGTTTTCAAGATTTAGTGCAGGCAACGGCAGTCGCCTCCCCCTGGAATAAATATCACAGCCAATATAAAAGCCCGACCGTTGGAGCCGGGCCTTGGGGCTTATTTTTTATCAGCACGCTCGCAGGGCTGATTGCTGACGGTAATAGAAGTCTTGCAGGCCGACTGGCAGGAGACATGGCAATTGCCACAACCTCCCTGCCTGACGTTTTCCTGCAGGCGGGGGGTAAATACCGTCCGGATGTGCATCTGTTACACCCCTCTTTATCGTTTGGAGAATTGTGGCGCCTTGCGGGCCTTCTTTAAGCCGTACTTTCTTCTTTCCTTCATCCGCGGATCCCGGGTCAGGAAACCGTGGCTCTTCAAAACCGGGCGCAGGTCAGCGTCAGCCTGCAGCAGGGCCCTGGCAATTCCCATCCTGATGGCCCCGGCCTGACCGCTTATGCCGCCGCCCTTAACTTTGGCCATTACGTCAAACCTTCCCGCATTGTTGGTAACTTCCAGGGGTTGACGTACTTCCATGGCCAGAATTTCCTGGTTGAAATATTCGTCGAGGGGGCGATCGTTTACAGTCACCCGACCTTCGCCGGGTACCAGGTACACCCGAGCCACGGCATTTTTACGCCTTCCCGTGCCGTAAAATTGAACCTGGGCCAAAATTTTCCCCTCCTTTAGTCCTTAATCTCCCAAACTTCCGGCCGCTGGGCCGCGTGGGGATGGCTGTTACCCCGATAGACCTTTAGCTTCTTGATCATTTGCCGGCCCAGGCGATTATGGGGAATCATCCCTTTCACGGCCTTTTCAATGGCGCGCTCGGGAAAGGTCTTCAAAAGCTGGGCATAGTTCATAACTTTTAAGCCACCGGGATAACCGCTGTGGCGGATGTACTGCTTTTGCTGGAGCTTTTTGCCGGTGAGGCGCACTTTTTCCGCATTGATGACGATGACGTGATCGCCGCAGTCCACATGGGGGGTAAAAATAGGCTTATGTTTGCCCCTGAGGAGGCGCGCGGCTTCAGTGGCTACGCGACCCAGGGTTTTACCCGCCGCGTCGATGACGTACCACTTACGCTCCACCTCATGTGGTTTGGCCATAAAGGTGGACATTTTCTCCCTCCTGTTCTTACACGAGATTATTTTAAGCAATTAGCTATGGCAAGTCAAGAAAATTAGTAGGCCACCCTCTCTAAACATAATCCCTGGGCCGGGGCCGTGGGCCCCGCTTTCTCCCGGGAGCGGGATTGAATAATACCCGGTATGTCATCTGGAGAAAGCTTTCCCCTGCCGACTTCCACGAGGGTCCCCACCATAATCCTGACCATATGATAAAGAAAGCCGTTGGCTACCACGTCAAAAAAAATGAACCGGTCCCGGCGGTGCAGGCGGGCCTCTAAAACTTCCCGCTCAAACCGGCGCACAGGGCTACCGGCGGCGCAGAAGGAGCGAAAGTCGTGGTAGCCTATGAAATAACGGGCGGCCTCTGCCATGGCGTCAAAGTCCAAAGGATAACGCACCTGCCAGCAGTAGCGGCGGCTGAAAACGTCGGGTACGGTATGATTGTAGATGCTATAGCGGTACCATTTCCACCGGGCGCTGTAGCGGGCGTGAAATTCGGGGGGTACGGCTTCAGCCTTGAGGGCGGCAATGTCTTCCGGCAGGACGCTGTTTAAGGCAGCCGGCCACCGCTCCACAGGGATACGGCTGGAGGTGGTAAAACTGATTACCTGACCGCGGGCATGAACCCCGGCGTCGGTACGCCCGGCGGCCGCAGGGCAGACCCTTTCCCCCGTCAGCTTCTCTATGGCGGCGGCTACAACACCCTGGACGGTCGGCCCGTGGACCTCCGGCTGTACCTGCCAGCCGGCATAATTGGTACCGTCGTAAGCCAATGTGATCTTTAAATGGGGCATGGAATCCTCCCCTTAAAGGAGAAGGGCTGTTTCCCGCCTGCTTATTACCTCCCGAACTTAAGCCGGTAATAGAGGGAACCGAAGGCCAGAAGAACGTTAGTCAAAAGAAAGAGACCGTCGCCCCGTGTAAAATGCAGTTCCCGCATCCTGGTGCGGCCTTTGCTACCCTGGTATCCTCGGGCCTCCATGGCCTCTGCCAGGGCTTCCGCCCGTTGAAAGGCGCTGACAAACAAGGGAATGATGAGAGGCATAAGGTTTTTTATCTTACCCCCCTGGAAAGAAGCCCCCCGGGCGAGCTGGGCCCGCATGATCCTCTCAGCCTCATCCAGCAGCGTAGGCACAAAACGCAGGGCCATGGTCAACATCAGCGCCAGCTCGGCCGCCGGCAGGCCTAACTTTTCCCCTGGCCTGAGCAGCTTTTCCAGGCCGTCGGCCAACGTCAGGGGATCGGTAGTAGCTGTAAGCAGGGCGGCGGCAAGCAGAAGATAAGAGACCCTGGCCCCTCCCAGGAAGCCGTAATTGATGCCTTCACGGGTGACGCCTATGGGACCTACCCGGGCAATCACTTCTCCCGGCGTGACGGCGGCCTGAAAAGCAAAAATTGCCATCAAGAAGAGGAGGATAGGACGTAGCTGCCGCCATATAAAGGATGGGGCCAGGCCGGACAGAAAAATCGCCGGCACAATGGACGCCCCCAAAACAACGGTGGCCGTAGCCGTAGGTGCCGTCAGCAGGGCTACGCTGTACAGGACAAGACCCACGATTTTGACCCGCGGGTCCAGCTTATGAATCGGGCTTCTACCGGGAATGTAATGACCCAACCAGTTAACCACGCGCCCCCTCCCCCAGCCACGCCAGTATGGCTTTTCTGGCTTCCGTCAGGGTAATTGCATCCAGGGGCACCTCCGCTCCCAGCTCCTTCAGCTCCTGCATTAATTGGGTGATGGGCGGAGGTAGAAGGCCGTAAGACTTTAAGGCATGACCCCAGCTAAAAACCTCCCGCGGCGTACCCTTGAGGGCAATCTTTCCCCGGTGGAGAACGACAATCTCCCTCGCCGTTGCAGCCACCTCGGCCATATTATGGGAAATAAGCACCACTGCTTTTCCCGGACGCCGGTAAAAGGAGTGAATGACGCCGAGGATTTGTTCCCTGCCGGCAGGGTCGAGGCCGGCAGTGGGCTCATCCAGGATAAGAATTTCCGGGTCCATGGCCAAGATGCCGGCAATGGCCACGCGCCGCTTCATTCCGCCGCTTAAGGTAAGGGGAGAGACCTTGCCGATTTCGCGGGGATCGAGACCGACCATTTTCAGGGCTTTTTCTACCCGTACCGTCAATTCCCCGCCCCTCAGGCCCATATTTCTGGGGCCGAAGGCCACATCCTCGGCCACCGTCTCGGCAAAGAGCTGCTGTTCCGGCTGCTGGAAAACCATACCTACTTTGTACCAGCTCGCCGTACCTTTACGCCCTCGACCCTTCATTGGACGGCCATCGAGGGCGACGACACCGGACGTGGGCTCCAGAAGACCGGCCATAACCATGGCCAGGGTCGTTTTCCCCGAACCACCGGCACCGACAACGGCTAAAAAATCACCGGGCTTGACGTTAATATTAATATTTTCAAGTACCGGCAGCCGGCGCCCGGCCACCTGGTAGGCAAAATCTACCTCCCGGAGGCTAATTTCCATAAGGCCCGGGCCATCTCCTCTACTGTTACCACATCTGGCGGTAGGGTTAAACCTGCCTGCCGCAGACTTTTATTTAAAGCAACGATTGCCGGTACCTTCAGACCGGCCGCCGCCAGCTTTTCTACCTGGTCAAGCACCTCTACCGGGGGACCGTCCATAATTATCCGCCCTGCCTTTAACACCAGCATCCGCCCGGCCAGGGCAGCTTCTTCCATTATATGGGTAATCAGAACTACGGCCACCCCTTTTTCCCGACGGAGTTCCATCACCTTCTGCAGGATTTCTTCTCGTGCTACGGGATCGAGCATGGCCGTGGCCTCGTCAAGAACCAGATATCGGGGTTCCATGGCCATGACGCCGGCCAGGGCCAAACGCTGCTTCTGCCCGCCGGATAAAAGATGGGGAGGCCTGTTCTTCAAGTCCTTTAAACCGAAGGCCTCCAGCGCCGCCTCAACCCGCTCCCGAATTACGGCTGGAGGAAGCCCCAGGTTTTCCAGGCCGAAGGCGACGTCGTCTTCAACGGTGGCCGCTACAATCTGGTTATCGGGATCCTGAAAGACCATGCCTACCCGACGGCGTATTTCCGTTAAGGTATCTTCATTTTGGGTATCCATTCCGTCGACCAAAACCCGTCCCTTGCCGGGACGCAGGAGGCCGTTTAAGAGACGGGCCAGGGTCGATTTGCCGGAACCGTTGGGCCCAGTCAGGGCGACAAAATCCCCCGGCCCCACGGTAAGATTTACATTTTCTACAGCCGGAAACGCCGTGCCCGGGTAGTAAAAAGTAACGCCCCGGACCTCAAGCATTGCTATACCAGTTCAATACGGACCATAGGCGCGCCGTCCCCCTGGCGGTATCCGGTTTTAATTATCCGGGTGTAGCCGCCGTTTTTGTCCTGGTAGCGCGGGCCGATCTCTTTAAACAGCTTGGTGACTACGTCTTCGTCTAAAAGATAGGCTAAAGCCTGGCGCCGGGCGTGGAGATCCCCCCTTTTCCCCAGGGTGATCATCTTCTCGGCAAGACTCCGTAGCTCTTTGGCCCGCATTTCGGTCGTCTCGATTTTCCCTTCCCGCAGGAAAGAGGTTACAATATTACGGAGCATCATTTTGCGGTGGCCGGACAGGCGGCCTAATTTCCGGTAGCCCATATAATTCACCCCTTATCCATCGCTTTGCCGCAGGGACAGGCCAAGTTCTGCGAGCTTTTGCGTTACTTCTTCCAGGGATTTTTTGCCGAGGTTACGTACCTTCATCATATCCTCTTCCGTCCGCTGCAAAAGCTCGCCGACGGTATTGATGCCCGCCCGCTTTAAGCAATTATAGGAACGCACCGAAAGATCGAGTTCCTCAATGGACATGTCCATGAGGCGATCTTTGCTATCCTCTTCTTTCTCCACCATGGTGACTTCATCGCTGACGCGCTCAGTCAAACCTAAAAAAAGGCGAATGTGTTCAATAAGAATCTTGGCTGCCGAGCTCACTGCCTCATCAGGGGCAATGGTTCCGTCGGTCCATACTTCCAGGGTAAGCTTGTCGTAGTCGGTTACCTGGCCCACCCGGGTGTTTTCCACTTGGTAATTCACCTTATGCACCGGTGAAAAAAGGGAATCCACGGGAATAATCCCTATGGGTTGGTCTTCCTTTTTATTTTTTTCCGCGCTGACATAACCCCGGCCTTTTTCTACCGTCATTTCCATGAAAAGGCGGCCGCCCCTTTCCAGGGTGGCTATATGCAGCTCGGGGTTTAGTATCTCGACGTCGGCGCCGGTAATAATATCGGCTGCCGTAACTTCCCCCTCGTCCTCGGCTTCAATGCGGATAACCCGGGGTTCGTCGCCGTGGAGCTTAAGGGCCAGGGATTTGATGTTTAAAATAATCTCCGTGGTATCTTCCACCACCCCGGGGATGGTAGAAAATTCGTGGAGCACCCCTTCGATTTTTACGGTAGTTACGGCGGCCCCGGGCAGCGAAGAAAGGAGGACCCGCCGCAGGGAGTTACCCAGGGTGATGCCATAACCCCGTTCCAGGGGTTCAACTACAAACCGCCCGTACTTGTTAGATATCTCCTGGCATTCAATCCTAGGCCGTTCTATTTCGAGCATTGTTCCCCTCCTTCTCGTGAGCTCATCCAGCCAGGCGCTTACTTGGAGTAAAGCTCAACGATGAGGTGTTCTTGTACCGGAACATCGATCTGTTCCCGGCTGGGCAGGGCGAGGACACGACCCTCCAGCGCGGCCGCGTCGGCCTGCAGCCATGCCGGTACCGTCCGGTGGGCCGCCGCAGCGGCAATATCCTTGAAAAGGGGGCTCTCCTTGCTCTTTTCCCGGACGGCAATGACATCTCCTGGACGCACAAGATAAGAAGGAATGTCTACCTTCTTACCGTTGACCGTAAAATGACCGTGGCGCACCAACTGCCTTGCCTGGGCGCGGGAATCGGCAAATCCCAGGCGGTAAACGACGTTATCCAAACGCCTTTCCAGAAGAATCAACAGGTTTTCGCCGGTCACGCCCTTCATGCGCTCGGCTTTCTCAAAGTAGTTGCTGAACTGGCGTTCCAATACGCCGTAAATGCGGCGTGCCTTCTGCTTTTCCCTGAGCTGTAGGCCGTATTCGGAAAGCTTTTTCCTGGCCTGCCCGTGCTGACCGGGCGCGTAAGAACGCCGGGCTATGGCACATTTATCTGAATAACAACGATCGCCTTTCAAGAAAAGCTTTATGCCTTCCCTCCGGCACAGGCGACAGGTAGCGTTTTTATACCTTGCCAAAATATTACCTCCCTGCCAGTGGCTTTTTAAGAGTATTAACCTTATACTCGACGCCTCTTAGGAGGCCGGCAGCCATTGTGGGGTATGGGGGTTACGTCCTTTATTACGCTGACTTCCAGGCCTGCGGCCTGCAGGGAACGAATGGCTGCTTCCCGACCGGCTCCCGGGCCTTTCACGTAACATTCCACTTCCCGCATTCCGTGCTCCATAGCCTGTTTGGCGGCGGCTTCGGCCGCCATCTGGGCGGCAAAGGGCGTGCTTTTGCGCGAACCTTTAAATCCTACCGTCCCAGCGCTGGCCCAGGCTATGGTGTTGCCGTTTTTGTCGGTAATCGTTACCAGGGTGTTGTTAAAGGTTGATTTAATGTGGGCCACGCCGCTTTCAATATTCTTGCGCTCCCGCCGGCGTGGCCGGGCAGTTTTCCGTGGCATATCTTCTCCCCCCTACTTCTTACGCCGTACACCCACGGTTTTACGAGGTCCTTTGCGCGTGCGGGCATTGGTCTTGGTACGTTGACCGCGTACCGGCAACCCCCGGCGGTGCCGTAGCCCGCGGTAACATCCGATTTCCATCAGCCTTTTAATGTTCAGGGCTACTTCCCGTCGCAGATCTCCCTCGACCGTTAGATTTTTGTCGATATATTCGCGGAGACGGTTAACTTCTTCTTCCGTAAGATCTTTGACCCGTGTATCG
Organism: Moorella humiferrea; assembly: GCF_039233145.1. Taxonomy (NCBI): domain Bacteria; kingdom Bacillati; phylum Bacillota; class Clostridia; order Neomoorellales; family Neomoorellaceae; genus Neomoorella; species Neomoorella humiferrea. The sequence continues at coordinate 2,601,674 of NZ_CP136419.1, forward strand.
GGGTTGACGGCCGTGGCCGCCAAAATCTTATTGGCCATGGGCCTGCCGATCCCGTAAATATATGTCAGGGCAATTTCCACCCGTTTGTCCCGGGGAAGGTCTACCCCGGCAATCCTTGCCATTTACGCCGTACCCCCTGTCTAACCCTGTTTTTGTTTGTGTTTGGGATTTTCACATATTACCATTACCCGGCCCTTGCGTTTAATGATCTTGCACTTCTCGCAAATAGGCCGGACTGAAGGTTTGACTTTCAAATTAAACCCTCCCAGCTGTTGCAGCTTATTTATAGCGGTACACAATTCGTCCCCGGTTTAAATCATAGGGCGATAATTCCACCAGTACTCGATCCCCCGGCAAAATACGAATAAAATTCATGCGGATCTTGCCGGAAACATGGGCCAGCACCCTGTGCCCATTGGCCAGCTCTACCCGAAACATGGCATTGGGCAGGGGTTCGATTACCGTACCTTCTACCTCAATGACATCCTCTTTGGCCAAATAAACCCCTCCTTCTCAAGCCTGCTCAGTCTCTAAGAGCTGGGCAATAGCCCGCCGTACTTCGGCATCGGTAACGTCTTCTCCCTTCTGCAACCGTTCGGCGATCCCCGTCGCCACGCGGTTGACCGGCTGGACATGGAGGACATTTTTTAACTTGGGTTTGCCGGTGCGCCGCAGGCGGCCGTCGACCAGATAGACCCGCGTGGGGCCGGCCAGTCGCCACACCAGAAAGGGCCGCCCGCGGTCACGCCCGGCCCGGGAGAACACCAGCTGTCCCACCTTGAGTTCATCTGCCGGCATATCTTCGCCTCCACCTCCAGTTTGACCTAGAGCAGCGTCAAAATTTCCGGTCCGTTATCCGTGATGGCTACCGTATGCTCAAAGTGCGCCGAAGGTTTTTTATCCCTGGTCACCACCGTCCAGCGATTGGCCAGGGTATAAACCTCATGGGTACCGGCATTTACCATGGGCTCGATGGCCAGAACCATGCCTTCCCGGAGACGGGGACCGTAACCGGGGGGACCAAAATTCGGCACCTGGGGGTCTTCATGCATTGCCCGGCCGATACCATGGCCTACATAGTCGCGGACTACTGCGAGGCCGTTCTTTTCGACGAAAGTCTGAATGGCATGTGATATATCCGTCAGCCGGTTTCCCGGGACGGCCTTCTTAATACCTTCGTACAGGGCGGCTTCGGTAACCGCCAGCAGGTGCTTTTTTTCAGAATCAATATCACCTACTGGAAAAGTTGCCGCCGCATCACCTACGTACCCATTTTTTACCGCACCAATGTCAATACTAATAATATCCCCTTCCGCCAGTTCCTTTAAACCTGGAATGCCGTGCACCACTTCTTCATTGATTGAGGCGCATATGCTGGCCGGGAAACCTTGGTATCCCTTAAAAGCCGGAACGGCGTCATGTTTCCGAATATACTCCTCGGCTATCCGATCCAGTTCCGCCGTCGTCACCCCGGGTGAAATATGCTCTTTCAACTTGGCCAGGGTAAGGGCCACAACCCGGCCGGCTTCCCGCATCAGGGCGATTTCCCGACGCGATTTTAAAATAATCATCGCCAGTCTCTTCCCAGGGCGGCGCCTATGGCGGTGGTGACGGCCGTAATATCCCCACTGCCGTCGATTTCCCGTAAAAGGCCGCGGCGGCGATAGTAAAGGACGAGGGGCTCCGTTTGTTCCCTGTATACATTCAGTCTTTTTTCCACCGTTGCCGCAGTATCGTCGTCCCGCTGGATAAGCTCACCGCCGCAGATATCGCATTTGCCTGCTTCCCGGGGGGGATTATACTGCAGGTGGTAGGTGGCGCCGCATTGGCTGCAGATTCTGCGCCCCGTCAGGCGTCTGAGGAGCTCTTCCCGGGGCACCTCGATGTCGATAACTGCCTCCAGCCTTTCGTTGCGATCCTCCAGCCAGGCATCAAGGGCTTCGGCCTGGGGGACCGTACGCGGGAAACCGTCGAGCAAAAACCCCCGGCGGCAGTCGGATTTGCTCAGGCGCTCCTGTACCAGACCGACGGTCACTGCATCAGGTACGAGGTTGCCGCTCTGCATGTACTGTTCCGCACGGCGGCCAAGTTCCGTGCCTTCCTTAATGGCCTGCCGGAACATATCCCCCGACGATATGTGGGGAATATCCAGTCTTTTGCAGATGATGCCCGCCTGGGTGCCCTTACCGGCACCGGGCGGCCCCAGCAATACCAAGCGCATTTTTACGGCCCCCCGAAATTTATTTCATAAACCCTTGGTAGTGCCGCAACAAGAGGTGGGACTCCAGCTGTTTCATTGTTTCCAGAGCCACACCGACTACTATCAAAAGGGAGGTGCCGCCGAAGTATACGTTGATGCCGGTGACGGCCATTAAAATATTGGGCAATACTGCTATAAAGGCCAGGAATACGGCTCCGGCCAGGGTGAGGCGGGTTAAGATCCTCTCAATATATTCGGCAGTGGGCCTGCCCGGCCGCAGTCCCGGAATGAAGCCGCCGTACTTTTTCATGTTGTCGGCCACATCCTGGGGATTAAAGGTCACTGCCGTGTAAAAATAGGTGAAGAAAATAATCAGCAAGGCGTACAGGAACATATACAGAGCCGACCGCGGGTCAAAAAACCTGACGATGGCCTGGGCCAGACTGCTGTGCGGAAACCAGGAAGCCAGGGTGCTGGGAAACATCAGGATGGACATGGCGAAAATTACGGGGATAACCCCGGCCTGGTTTACCTTCAGGGGAATATGGGTGCTCTGACCGCCGTATATCCGCCTGCCGACCACCCTCTTGGCGTACTGGACCGTAATCCGCCTCTCCCCCTGCTGAATGGCCACCACCGCGGCAATGACTACCACGGCAATCACGACAAAGAGAAGGAGGGATATAATGCTTACTTCGCCGGAAACTAAATACTGGTACAGGCTAACGGCACCGGCCGGCAGCCGGGAGACAATGCCGGCAAAAATAATCAGGGAAATGCCGTTGCCAATGCCCCTTTCCGTAATCAGTTCTCCCAGCCACATGAGGAAGGCCGTGCCCGCCGTGAGCATTACGGCAACTACAAAATAATTGTGCAGCCCCGGCCTTAAAAAAGCGCCTGAACGTGCCAGGTACAGGGCCATGCCCAGGGACTGGAGGAGCCCCAGGATAACTGTCCCGTACCGGGTGTACTGAACAATTTTCTTGCGCCCTTCAATATCCTCTTTGGCCAGGCGTTCCAGAGCGGGAATAACTACCGTCAACAGTTGCATGATGATAGAGGCATTGATGTAGGGCATAATGCCCATGGCAAATACGGTAAAGCGTTTGAAGGCACCACCGGAAATGACGTCAAAGAAACCTAAAATGGTGCCGCCGCGCACCAATTCCTGCAGGACGGCGTTGTTTATACCAGGAAGGGGTACATGTGCTCCCAGCCGGAAGACAATAAACATCATTATGGTAAAAAGTATTTTTTTGCGCAGGTCTTCCAGCTTCCAGGCGCTGGCCAGGGTATTCAGCACTTACATCACCTCAACTTTACCGCCAGCGGCCTCAATCTTAGCGATGGCCTGGCGGCTGGCGGCCTGAACCCTGACGGTAAGGGGCTTGGTAATTTCCCCATCGCCCAGGATTTTAACGCCGTCACGGGCCTGCTTGACAAGGCCGGCCCGGGCCAGGATCTCCGGGGTAACAACTGTATCTGGCTCGAAACGTTCCAATTCGCCGACGTTGACGACGGCCAGGGTACGGGCGAATTTATTAGTAAAACCCCTTTTGGGCAACCGGCGGCTTAAGGGCATCTGACCGCCTTCAAAGCCCCTGCGGACGCCGCCCCCGGAGCGGGCCTTCTGGCCTTTATGCCCCCGCCCGGCGGTTTTGCCCAGGCCGGAACCGATCCCCCGGCCCACCCGGGTAGGCTTAAACCGTGAACCCGGAGCTGGATGTAGCTCGTGGAGCCGCATCCCTGTCACCTCCTACTCTACTACCTCGTACTTTACCAGATGGGCCAGTTTCTTAATCTGGCCCCTGACTGCCGGCGTGTCCGGTCGAACTACCGAATGGTGTAGTTTTTTAAGACCTAAAGCCTGGGCCGTTTTCCTTTCGGTTTCAGGACGGCCGATCAGGCTTCTCACCAGGGTAATTTTCAGGTTTGCCAATGCCGTCTCCTCCTAGCCCAGCAGCTCGGCCACCGTCTTACCCCTGAGACGGGCAACTTCTTCAGCCCTTTTAAGGCCTTTTAAGCCCTCGAGGGTGGCGTAAACAACGTTGTTGGGGTTGGCCGAACCCAAACTTTTGGTCAGAATGTCTTTGATACCGGCAGCTTCCAGCACCGCCCTGACCGGTCCGCCGGCAATGACGCCGGTACCAGGGGCCGCCGGCTTTAACAACACCTTACCGGCACCGAAATGGCCGATTATCTCATGGGGAATGGTCGTACCCACCATGGGTACTTTGATTAGATTCTTTTTGGCATCTTCTATGCCTTTACGAATGGCTTCCGGTACTTCGCTGGCCTTGCCCAATCCGGCGCCCACGTGGCCTTTACCGTCGCCGACTACAACCAGGGCGGAAAAACTGAAACGCCGCCCACCTTTGACCACTTTGGCTACACGATTGACGTGGACAACCTTTTCCGTTAATTCCATGTCCTTATTTTCAACGCGCGCCATTTTTCCCCTCCTTCCCCCCTAAAACTCCAGACCTGCTTCCCTGGCGCCTTCTGCCAGGGCGGCTATACGGCCGTGGTAAATATTACCGCCGCGGTCGAAAACTACCTTTTTGATGCCTTTGGCCAGGGCCTTCTGGGCAATGAGTTCGCCTACTTTTTTGGCCGCTTCTTTGTTGCCCGTAGCTTCCAGACTTTTAAGGGCCGGATCAAGGGTTGAAGCGGCCACCAGGGTGACGCCGCGGGTATCATCTATAATCTGGGCATACATATGGCGCAGGCTGCGATAGACGCTTAAGCGGGGCCGTTCGGAAGTACCCATAATCCGCCGCCTCACCCTGAGATGTTTGCGCCGTCGCGTGGCCTTACGGTCTATCCTCTTGAACATTCCTTTACCCCCTACTTTTTACCGCCCTTGGCGCCGGTCTTACCGACTTTGCGCCGGATATATTCGTCTTCATATTTAATACCCTTGCCCTTGTAGGGCTCCGGGGGACGAACGTCGCGGATGTTGGCCGCCAGCGCCCCTACAGCCTCTTTATCAATGCCCTTAACGATCACTTTGTTGGGTGCCGGTACTTCGATCTCCAGACCGTCGCCGGGGACTATTTCTACGGGATGGGAATAACCTACCGTGAGCACCAGTTTATTGCCCTGTTTGGCGGCGCGGTATCCTACCCCTACCAGCTCCAGGCTTTTCTGAAATCCTTTAGTGACGCCGTCGACCATATTCTGCAGCAGGGCCCTGGACAGGCCGTGCAGGGCTCGATGGGGCTTGGCATCTGAGGGCCGGCTGACCTTTAATTGATCCCCATCCCGGCTGATGGTAATTTCCGCCGGAAAGGAACGGGTAAGCTGTCCTTTAGGGCCCTTGACCGTTACCGTATTGCCGTCTATACTGACTTCTACCCCTGCCGGTATCTGGACCGGCTTTCTGCCGACACGTGACACTGAACCACCTCCAGCCTTACCAGATATAGCAGATGACTTCGCCGCCGACACCTTCCCGGCGGGCCTGCTTATCCGTTAATACACCTTTGCTGGTAGAAATTATGGCCACGCCCAGTCCGCCCAGTACCTTGGGAATTTCGCCTTTGCGCGCATAAATGCGCAGTCCCGGGCGACTGATGCGTTTTATCCCGGTAATAACCTTTTCCTTGTTGGGGCCGTACTTGAGGTAAATCCTTAAAATCCCCTGCTTGCCGTCTTCTATATACTCATAGTTCTTGATGTAGCCTTCATTCTTCATGATTTCGGCTATGGCCCGCTTCATCTTGGATGCCGGAACTTCTACCTTTTCCTGGTACACCATATTGGCGTTGCGGATGCGGGTCAGGAAATCCGCAATGGGATCGGTCATCAACTTGAGCTACCCCCTTCCTTGTGTCCCGCACTTACCAGCTGGCCTTTACTATGCCAGGAAGCTCTCCCTTGTAGGCCAGCTCGCGGAAACATATGCGGCACAGGCCGAACTTCCGCATGTAGGCGCGGGGACGACCGCAGCGCAGGCACCGATTGTAGGCGCGTACTTTAAATTTCTGTGGACGTGCTTGTTTAACGCGTAATGACTTCTTGGCCATGGGCTTCCTCCTTTTCAGTGCTCCCGGAACGGCATGCCAAAGGCGCGCAGGAGTTCCCGCGCTTCCTCGTCGCTTTTAGCCGTAGTCACCATGGTTATTTCCAGTCCCCGGGTCTTATCAATCTTGTCATACTCGATTTCCGGGAAAATCAGCTGCTCCCGCAGTCCCAGAGAATAATTGCCGCGCCCGTCAAAGGCATGGGGCGATACGCCCTGAAAGTCGCGCACCCTGGGCAGGGCTACATTAATCAGGCGGTCGAGGAATTCATACATCCTGTCGCCCCGCAGGGTCACCTTGCAGCCGATGCTGTTTCCCTGACGGAGTTTAAAGGCCGCAATAGATTTTTTCGCCTTGGTGACCACCGGTTTCTGGCCGGTTATGGCCATCAAGTCTTGCACGGCGCTGTCGATAGCCTTGGGATTCTGGGTCGCCTCGCCCACGCCCATATTAACGACTATTTTTTCCAGCTTCGGGATTTCCATTACATTTTTATAGCCGAATTTTTCCTGCATGTGTTTGCGTATTTCTTTTAGGTATTTTTCTTTCAGCCTAGCCAAAGCCAGCCCTCCTTTACCTGGGCTAATCGATTACTTCGCCACACTTCTTGCACACCCTGGTCTTTGTCCCATCGGCGAGAAACTGTTTGCCGATTCTGGTAGGCCTGTTACATTTGCTACAGAAAAGCATGACGTTACTGCTGGCCACCGGGGCTTCTTTTTCAATGATGCCTCCCTGGGGCATTTTCGGCGTAGGGCGGGTGTGCCGTTTGACAATATTTACCCCTTCAACGATGACCCGGCCCTTCGTACGATCGACGCTCAAGACCTTTCCTTTCTTTCCGGCGTCTTTACCGGTAATAACCATGACCAGGTCGCCTTTTTTTACGTGGACTTTAACTGGAGCCATTCCAGCGCCACCTCCTTAGCTTACAACACTTCCGGCGCCAGGGAAATGATCTTCATAAAATCCTTTTCCCGCAACTCTCTGGCGACCGGGCCAAAGATACGCGTTCCCCGCGGATTGTTTTGCTCGTTGATGATTACCGCCGCATTTTCATTGAAACGGATATAGGAGCCATCCTCGCGTTTGATGGCTTTGGTTGTCCTCACGACAACCGCCCGTACGACGTCTCCCTTTTTAACCACGCCCCCTGGCGTGGCCTCTTTTACGGAGGCTATGATGACGTCACCAACACTGGCGTACCGCCTTTTGGAACCGCCAAGGACCCGGATACACATCAACTTTCTGGCGCCGGTGTTGTCGCCGACTTTAAGGATCGTCTGCTGCTGGATCATGCTATACCTCCTTCCCGGCGATTTTCGAGGGGTTATTTAGCTTTTTCTAATATCTCAACTACTCGCCAGCGTTTTTCCTTGCTCAAGGGTCGCGTCTCCATAATTAAAACTTTATCGCCGACGCGGCATTCGTTTTTTTCGTCATGGGCCTTGAATTTCTTGGTCTTGCGGATGATCTTGCCAAGCAGCGGATGGCGCACGCGGCTCTCTACGGCCACCACCACGGTTTTGTCCATTTTATCGCTTACCACGCTGCCGACTCGTGTTTTCCTTTGGTTTCTTTCCACCAGGCCTGCCCCCTTTCTGTATCGATTTTTATGCCCGGCCCTGTTTTAGCTCCCGTTCCCGCAATATTGTTTTGGCCCGGGCGATGCTGCGACGAACCTCACGCAAACGCATGGGATTGTCCATCTGTCCTGTGGCCAGCTGAAAGCGCAGGTTGAAAAGTTCCTGCTTCAGCTCACCTACTTTCTGCAGCAGTTCCTCCGTGGTCAATTCCCGAATCTCTTTAGCCTTCATTGACCTCACCACCCAGTTCCGACCGTTTTACAAACTTGGTTTTGATTGGCAGCTTGTGGGAGGCCAATCGCATTGCCTCGCGGGCCACTTCTTCGCTGACACCGGCCATCTCAAAAAGAATGCGACCCGGTTTTACTACGGCAACCCAGTATTCCGGCGCCCCTTTGCCGCTCCCCATGCGGGTTTCCGCAGGTTTGGCGGTAATCGGCGTGTCGGGAAAGATTTTTATCCAAACTTTGCCGCCGCGCTTGATATAACGGGTCATGGCGATACGAGCGGCCTCTATTTGACGGCTGGTAACCCACGCGGGCTCCAGGGCCTGCAGCCCGTATTCCCCGAACTGGATCTCGTTCCCCCGGGTCGCCTTGCCTTTGGTGCCCGGCCGGTGGGGTTTACGGTATTTGACCCTTTTGGGCATTAACATTATTTGCGGCCCCCTTCCTGCACCTTGGCCCTCTCTGGTAAAACTTCGCCTTTATATATCCAAACCTTGACACCTATTTTACCATAAGTGGTACTCGCCTCAGCAAAGCCATAGTCGATGTCGGCCCGCAGGGTGTGGAGGGGGACTTTTCCCTCACTGTACCACTCGGTCCGCGCGATCTCGGCCCCGGCCAGGCGTCCGCCGCAGGCGATTTTAATACCTAAAGCTCCCAAGCGCATGGCACGGCTGACGGCCTGCTTCATGGCCCTCCGGAAGGCAACCCGCTTTTCCAACTGGGCGGCTATGTTCTCCGCCACCAGCTGGGCGTTGAGCTCCGGCTTTTTGATCTCAACGATGTTGAGATTGATCTGCTTGCCCGTTAAACGTTCCAGTTCCCGGCGCAAGGCCTCGACTTCGGACCCGCCCCGGCCGATGATAACCCCGGGCCTGGCGGTATTGATAATTACCTTAACGCGATTGGCAGCCCGCTCAATTTCCACGTTGGCAATACCGGCCTGATACAGACGTTTTTTGATGAACTCGCGGATTTTCAGGTCCTCGTGGAGCAGAGCTTTATAGTCTTTATCGGCGTACCAACGGGAATCCCAATCGCGGATAATGCCCAGGCGTAGTCCCTTGGGGTGAACCTTTTGACCCACGAAATCAGTCCTCCTTTTCCCCAACCACCACAGTGATATGGCTGGTCCGTTTCCGGCGGATATTGGCCCTGCCCATGGCCCGCGGCTGGTAGCGCTTGAGTGTCGGGCCTTCGTCGACGTAAGCCCGGGTCACCACCAATTCGCTGGCGTCCAAATCGTAATTATGCTCGGCATTGGCGACGGCCGACTTCAGCACTTTGGCCACCGCCCGGGCCCCCCGTTTCGGCGTCACCATTAAAATGGCCTCCGCCTCGCGGACGCTTTTGCCGCGGATCAAATCGACTACCTGGCGGACGCGCCGCGGGGAAATCCGGATGTATTTGGCTACCGCCCTTGCTTCCATCTGTCTACCCCCTACTTCAGCGCTGTTGAACGCTCCGTGTGGGCGCCGTGCCCCCGGAAGACTCGCGTGGGGGCAAATTCGCCCAGCTTGTGCCCGACCATGTCTTCCGTGATATAAATCGGGACATGCTTGCGCCCGTCATGGACGGCAATGGTGTGTCCCACCATTTCCGGAAAAATTGTCGAACGGCGCGACCAGGTTTTAATAACCCGTTTCGTGCCCTTTTCGTTCATTTCGATAATTTTTTTCAGGAGCTTTTCATCACAATACGGCCCCTTTTTCAGGGAACGGCCCATATAGGAACCTCCTTTCACCCCTTATCCATTCCGGCGCTTGACAATCAACTTGTCACTGGGTTTGCGCTTTTTACGCGTCTTTACGCCAAGGGCCGGCTTGCCCCACGGTGTTACCGGATGTTTACGACCGACGGGAGCCTTCCCTTCACCGCCGCCATGGGGATGGTCTACAGGATTCATAACTACGCCCCGCACCGACGGTCTGATACCCAGCCAGCGACTGCGCCCTGCCTTGCCGATGGTAATGTTTTCCCAGTCTAGATTACCCACCTGACCGATGGTTGCCCGGCATTCCTCTTTGACCTTACGCAGCTCTCCGGAAGGAAGCCTTAAGAGGGCATAGCCGTTTTCCTTGGCCATCAGCTGGGCGCTGGTTCCGGCAGCCCTGACCATTTGCCCGCCTTTGCCGGGTTTGAGCTCGATGTTGTGCACTAGGGTGCCTACGGGAATCCTGCTCAAGGGCAGGGCATTGCCGATTTTGATGTCCGCATCCGGTCCGCTGACAACCTGATCGCCCACCCGCAGGTTTTCCGGCGCCAGGATGTAACGTTTTTCCCCGTCGGCATAACTTATCAGGGCGATGTTGGCCGAACGGTTGGGATCGTACTCGATTGTTTCCACGCGGCCGGGAATACCGTCTTTATCCCTTTTAAAGTCGATTATTCTGTACAGGCGTTTATGTCCCCCGCCCCGGTGTCTGACGGTTAGCCTTCCCTGGTTGTTGCGCCCCCCGGTCTTCTTCAAAGGAGCCACCAGGGGTTTATACGGTTCCACCGCAGTGATTTCTTCGAAGGTGGAAACAGTCATTTGCCGCAGGCCGGGAGATGTCGGTTTAAACTTTTTAATGCCCATCTTGCTTCTCTCCTTGATCTTAAGCTACTCCAGGCCTTCAAAGACCTTAATTTTATCGCCCGGTCTGAGGGTGACAATAGCTTTCTTCCGGTCCGGCTGACGTCCTGCGAAGCGGCCTACCCGCCGTAATTTGCCGCGATCCATTAAAGTATTAACCTTGAGGACTTTAACGTTAAACAGTTTTTCAATGGCGTTTTTGATTTCAATTTTATTGGCGTTGCGATCAACGATAAAGGTATATTTGTTTTCGGCCATGAGGGCCGTCGATTTTTCCGTTACCAGAGGCTGGAGGATTATTTCTTCAGGTGCCCGCATCTAGCCGCCACCTCCTTTGTTTTGTGGGCAGGACCGTTTTTTAAATTACTGGGCCACCGCCTTCTGGTCCTCCGGCAAGAGGGCCTCTTCTACCCTGGATACGGCTTCTTTAGTAATGACCAGCTTGTCGTGGGCCAGAATGTCGTAAACGTTCAGTCCCGCGGCTGGTAGCCATGTAACCCCCGGCAGGTTGCGTGCCGAAAGGGCGACGTTTTGCTCATTGCCGGCGGTAACGATAAGGGCTTTGTTGTTTACGTTCAGGGCCTTTAGTACGGCGACCATATCCTTGGTCCGGGGCTTTGTCAGTGTTAAATCCTCCAGGACAATTAGTTCGCCGTCGCGGACTTTGGCCGTCAATGCCGATTTGAGTGCCAGGCGGCGTACCTTTTTGGGTAATTTAAAACTATAATCCCGCGGCTTGGGTCCGAAAATCACTGCACCACCGCGCCACAGGGGAGAACGAATGCTGCCGGCTCTGGCGCGGCCCGTACCCTTCTGGCGCCAGGGTTTGCGACCGCCGCCGCTGACCTCGGCCCACCCTTTGGTGGACGCCGTACCCCGTCGCCGGCTAGCCAGCTGCATAATGACCGCCTGGTGGAGAACGGCTTCATTGACCTCGCCACCGAAGACGCGGTCGTCGAGGTCGATCTCCCCGACCTGCTGGCCTAACGTATTATACACGGCTACTCTGGGCATCGCCTTAGCCTCCCTTAACCGAATTCTTGATAATCAACAATCCCCGGCGCGGTCCCGGTACAGAACCCTTGATCAACAGCAGGTTGCGTTCCGGATCGTTTTTAACTACCTCAAGACCAAGGACGGTAACCCTTTCTGCGCCGAGATGCCCGGGCAGCCGACGGCCTTTAAAAACACGGGCCGGACCTTTGGCCGCCAGTGACCCCGGCCGGCGATGATACTTGGAACCGTGTTCCATGGGTCCCCGGTGAAAACCGTGGCGCTTGATGCCACCGGCAAAGCCTTTACCCTTGGATATGCCCGTAACGTCGACTTTTTCGCCGGGGCTGAATATGTCGACTTTAATTTCCTGTCCTACTTGATAATTTTCGGCATCTTCCAGCCGCAGTTCCCGCACATAACGAAAGGGGGTTACCCCTGCTTTGCTGAAATGCCCCCGCAGCGGCTTGTTAACTTTATTCTCTTTTACAGGTTCAAAGCCGACCTGCAGTGCTGCATAACCGTCGTTTTCCACCGTCTTTTTCTGAATCACGACGCAGGGACCGGCCTGGATCACCGTCACCGGTATGGCCCTTCCGGCCTCGTCGAAAATCTGGGTCATGCCCAGCTTTTTCCCTAAAATACCTTTGCGCACCCTGTTACTACCCCCTACAGTTTGATCTCAATGTCAACCCCTGCCGGGAGATCCAGGCGCATCAATGCGTCAACCGTTTTGGGCGTCGGTTCGTGAATGTCGATTAAACGCTTGTGGGTACGCATTTCAAATTGCTCCCGGGAATCTTTATTAACATGGGGTGAACGTAGTATGGTAAAAATGGTCTTCTCCGTCGGCAGCGGGATGGGGCCGGAAACAATTGCCCCCGTGCGCCTTGCCGTCTCGACGATCTTCTGGGACGATTGGTCCAGCAGGCGGTGATCAAAGGCTTTAAGACGGATGCGGATTTTCTGCCTGGCCATTGGGCGTTTTCCCTCCTTCATGGCACGGGATCAGGCAAAACGCCTGATCCCTGCCAGGATAATTATTCAACGATCCCGGTAACGACGCCGGCGCCGACGGTGCGGCCGCCTTCACGAATGGCAAACCGTAAACCCTCTTCAATGGCTATAGGCGTAATGAGCTCAATGCTCATCCGGATGTTGTCCCCGGGCATGACCATCTCTACCCCTTCCGGTAGCTTCACTACCCCAGTCACGTCCGTCGTCCGGAAGTAAAACTGCGGCCGGTAGCCGTTGAAAAAGGGTGTGTGCCGCCCGCCTTCTTCCTTCGTCAGTACGTATACTTCCGCGTTGAATTTGGTGTGGGGCTTGATGGAACCGGGCTTGGCCAAGACCATCCCCCGTTCTACTTCCTTCCGTTCTACACCCCTAAGCAAAGTCCCAATGTTGTCCCCGGCTACCGCTTCGTCCAGGATCTTCCGGAACATCTCTACACCAGTCACTACCGTCTTCCGTACCTGGTCCCTTAAGCCGATTATCTCGACTTCGTCCCCTACCTTTACTTTGCCGCGTTCTACCCTGCCCGTCGTTACCGTACCACGACCGGTGATCGTGAATACGTCTTCTATGGGCATCAGGAACGGTTTGTCTACGTCACGCTCCGGCGTGGGTATATAGCTGTCTACCGCGTCCATCAGTTCCCATATCTTGCTGCACCATTCGCATTCCCGGCTCCCGCATCCGCATTCCATGGCTTTGAGCGCGCTGCCTTTGACTATCGGTATCTCGTCCCCGGGAAATTCGTATTCGCTCAATAACTCCCTTACTTCCATCTCTACCAGCTCTAATAACTCGGGGTCGTCTACCTGGTCTACTTTGTTCATGAATACTACAATGTACGGTACCCCTACCTGCCGCGCTAACAAAATGTGCTCCCGCGTCTGCGGCATGGGTCCGTCCGCCGCCGATACTACCAGTATCGCCCCGTCCATCTGCGCCGCTCCCGTGATCATGTTCTTCACGTAGTCGGCGTGCCCCGGACAGTCGACATGCGCGTAGTGCCGCTTCTCCGTCTCGTACTCTACGTGGGCCGTGGCAATGGTGATGCCCCGTTCCCGCTCTTCCGGCGCCTTGTCTATCTGGTCGTACGCCGTCGGTACCGCTCCCCCTGCCTTCGCTAAACAGAAGGTAATGGCAGCTGTCAATGTCGTCTTACCGTGGTCTACGTGCCCTATCGTCCCTACGTTCACGTGGGGTTTCTTGCGTTCAAATTTTTGCTTGGCCATTCTCCTTTTGCCTCCTCCTAAAAACTCTTGTACCGGCCTTTAGCCAGGTGCTAAGGGCCGGTTTCGCCTTCGTATAAATTCTTTTATGCTTAAGCTCCCTGGCGCTTGGCTATGATTTCCTCGGCAATGTTCTGGGGTACCTCTTCATAATGATCGAACTGCATGACGTATGTCCCCCTCCCCTGGGTACGCGACCGCAGGTCGGTGGCATAGCCAAACATTTCAGCCAGGGGTACAAAAGCGCGTATGACTTGGGCGCCGGCTCGCGGTTCCATGCCTTCCAAACGGCCGCGGCGGGCGTTCAAGTCACCGATGACGTCGCCCATGTATTCCTCCGGCACCACCACTTCCACCTTCATAATGGGTTCCAGCAGCACCGGACCGGCCTTCTTGGCGGCATCTTTAAAGGCTAAAGAACCGGCGATTTTAAAGGCCATTTCTGAAGAGTCGACTTCGTGGTAAGAACCATCCACCAGAGATACTTTGACGTCCACCACCGGGTAACCGGCAAGAACCCCGTTGTTCATGGCTTCCTGGATGCCGGCATCTACCGCCGGTACATATTCTTTCGGCACTACACCGCCGACAATTTTATTCACAAATTCATAGCCCTTACCCCGTTCCTGGGGCTCCACTTCAATAACTACATGGCCGTACTGGCCGCGACCGCCCGTCTGGCGGATGAACTTGCCTTCGGCCTTAACCGGGCGGCGAATGGTTTCTTTATAGGCCACCTGGGGCCGGCCGACGTTGGCTCCCACCTTGAACTCCCGCATGAGGCGATCGACGATTATTTCCAGGTGCAACTCGCCCATACCAGAGATGATGGTCTGGCCGGTTTCCGGGTCGGTGTGTATTTTAAAGGTAGGGTCTTCTTCGGCCAGCTTCTGCAATGCCGTACTCAACTTTTCTTGATCGGCCTTTGTCTTGGGTTCAATGGCCACGGAGATTACGGGTTCTGGAAACTCCATGGATTCCAGGATAATAGGATGCTGTTCATCACACAGGGTATCGCCCGTAGTCGTCTCCTTCAGCCCTACGGCCGCGGCAATATCACCGGCGTAGGCCTCGTCGACTTCCTCACGATGATTGGCATGCATGCGCAAGATCCGGCCGATGCGCTCCCGGCGCCCCTTGGTGGAATTGTATACATAAGAACCGGATTTTATCGTGCCGGAATAGACCCGGAAAAAGGTCAGCTTGCCCACGTAAGGATCGGCCATGATTTTAAACGCCAGGGCGGCAAAGGGCTCGTTATCGCTGGAGTGGCGTTCGTCTTCCGCACCCGTTTCCGGATCAATGCCGTGGATTGCCGGTATATCCGTCGGCGCCGGCAAGAAATCTACCACCGCATCCAGCAGCGGCTGGACGCCTTTATTTTTAAAGGAAGAACCACAGAGTACCGGGACCATTTTCACGGCGATGGTCGCCTTGCGAATACCGGCCTTGATCTCTTCTTCCGTCAGTTCTTCGCCTTCAAGGTATTTAACCATTAACTCTTCGTCGCTTTCGGCGACGGCTTCCAACAGCTTTTCCCGATATTCGCGCACTAGGTCTTCCATATCCGCCGGAATGGGCCCTTCTTCGATAACCGTCCCTAGCTCGTCGGGAAAATAAAGGGCCTTCATTCTAATCAAATCTACCATGCCGCGGAAGTTTTCCTCGGCGCCGATGGGCAGCTGAATGGGTACCGGGTTTGCACCCAGACGCTCGGCGATCATCTTGACGCCCCGGAAGAAATCGGCACCAACGCGGTCCATTTTATTAATATAAGCAATCCGGGGAACACCGTATTTATCTGCCTGTCGCCATACCGTTTCCGACTGGGGTTCGACCCCGCCTACGGAGCAGAACACGGCAATGGCGCCATCGAGGACGCGCAGGGAGCGTTCTACTTCCACCGTAAAATCCACGTGCCCAGGCGTGTCAATAATGTTGATGCGATGGTCACGCCAAAAGCACGTTGTGGCGGCGGAGGTAATGGTAATACCCCGTTCCTGTTCCTGAACCATCCAGTCCATCGTGGCATTGCCGTCGTGGACTTCTCCTAAGCGATGCACGCGGCCGGTGTAAAATAAAATCCTCTCGGTGGTAGTGGTCTTACCGGCATCGATGTGGGCCATGATGCCGATGTTACGGGTTTTTTCTAATGGGTATTCCCTTGCCATATGGTTTCTTCCCTTCTATCAATCAGGTTTCAGGTACCGGTGGCCGCCGTGAGGCGCGGCCCCCAGTTCCTGGGCCCCTGACCCCCACGCCTACCACCGGTAATGAGCAAAGGCTTTATTGGCTTCCGCCATCTTATGGGTGTCTTCACGTTTTTTAACGGCACCGCCGGTGTTGTTGGCGGCATCCATTAATTCGGCAGCAAGTTTTTCGGCCATGCTCTTGCCGCTGCGTGCCCGGGCATAGTTTACCAGCCAACGAATACCCAGGGTCTGCCGTCTTTCCGGCCTAACCTCTACCGGTACCTGATAGTTGGCACCGCCGACGCGACGGGCCTTCACTTCCAGAAGGGGCATTACGTTTTTTAAGGCCTGTTCGTAGACCTCCAGGGGGTCCTTCCCCGTCTTTTTCTTTATAGTTTCAAAGGCCTCGTAACAGATCCGCCGGGCCAGCGACTTTTTGCCGTCGCGCATGACCTGGTTAATCAATTTGGTAACTTTAGTGCTACCGTAGATCGGATCGGGCAATACTTCCCGCCGGGGTACACTGCCTCGCCGTGGCAACCCTTATCCCCCCTTACCACTACTTTTTGGGCCGTTTGGCCCCGTATTTGGAGCGGCCCTGGTTGCGGTTCTGAACGCCGGCAGCATCGAGGGCTCCCCTGATTATATGATACCTGACACCGGGCAAATCCTTCACCCTGCCCCCTCGTACCAGGACCACCGAGTGTTCCTGTAGATTGTGGCCTATTCCGGGGATGTAGGCGGTTACCTCAATGCCGTTGGTGAGGCGCACCCTGGCGACTTTGCGCAGGGCCGAATTGGGTTTTTTAGGCGTCGTGGTATAGACGCGGGTACATACCCCCCGTTTTTGCGGACATTCCTTTAAGGCGGGGGCCGTCGACTTTTTTACGACCTTTTCCCGCGCCTCCCGTACCAGCTGCTGGATTGTCGGCACTCCTTCCACCTCCTTCCCCGGTTATTCTTCCAGGATGACGGCTGAGGCCGAGCCCACTTCAATGCCGCAGGTCCGGCCCAGCTCTTTCATGGAATCTACTTCTATTATTTCCACACCCCGGGCGCGACATAGCTCACGTAGCGGCCCGGTGACGTGGGGCTCGGCATCCCTGGCAATATAGACCACCCGGGCTGTCCCCTTCATTACCGCCTTGGTGACCTGCTTGGTGCCGACTACCTTCTTTTTGGCCACCCGCAAACGCTCATAGGACATAATACAACCCCCCTGGGCAGTCACACTTTTTTATACTATCATTTTCCGGTAGCCGTGTCAACAGATGCCGCAGCATCTGCACCTGTTTCTTCCTCCGGCGTTATTAAGCGGAGCTGCCGGTAGCGGCTCATGCCGGTGCCAGCCGGGATGAGCTTGCCGATGATGACGTTTTCTTTTAATCCCAGGAGGGGATCGACCCGCCCTTTTATAGCCGCTTCCGTCAGCACCCGCGTCGTCTCCTGGAAGGAGGCCGCCGACAGGAAGGAATCCGTCGCTAAAGACGCCTTGGTAATGCCCAAAAGCACCGGCCGCGCCGTGGCCGGTCGGCCGCCCCTGGCCTCTACCTCGCGGTTGACTTCTTCAAATTCAAAGGCATCCACCAGGGTACCGGGCAACAGATCGGTATCCCCCTCATCCTCTACCTTGACTTTGCGCAGCATTTGCCGGATCATGATTTCAATGTGCTTGTCGTTGATGTCCACCCCCTGGAGGCGGTAAACCCGCTGCACCTCCCGCAGAAGATATACCTGCACACCGCGCACGCCTTTTACCTTCAAGAGGTCGTGGGGGTTGACGGAGCCTTCCGTCAACTCGTCCCCGGCTTCTACATGGTCGCCTTCGTTAACCTTCAAACGGGAGCCGTAGGGGATGGTGTAAGTGAACTTTTCGCCGTTTATGTCGGTAATTTCGATCTCCCGCCCGCGCCGGCCGCGGACTTCGTTGATGGCGGTGACGGTGCCGCTGACTTCGGCGATGATGGCCTGGCCTTTGGGTTTGCGGGCTTCAAAGAGCTCTTCTACCCTGGGCAAACCCTGGGTGATGTCTTCTCCGGCCACACCTCCGGTGTGGAAGGTGCGCATGGTCAGCTGGGTACCCGGTTCGCCGATGGACTGGGCGGCAATGATGCCTACAGCTTCGCCCAGTTCCACGTCTTTACCCGTCGACAGGTCCTGACCGTAGCACTTACGGCAGACACCGTAGCGGGTGCGGCAGGTGAGGACCGACCGGATCTTTACTTTTTTGATGCCGGCAGCCACAATGGCCCGGGCTGCTTCTTCGCTGATCATGGTGTCGGCGGCAACCAGGAGTTCCCCGGTCTCTGGATGGTAGATGTCCTCCAGGGCGTAGCGCCCCGTGATGCGTTCTTCCATCTTTTCGATGACCTGGTTGCCTTCGCTGAATTCCTCGACCTCGATGCCTTCGATGGTGCCGCAGTCGTCTTCGCGGACGATGACGTCCTGGGCTACGTCCACCAGGCGCCGGGTAAGATACCCGGAGTCGGCGGTGCGCAGGGCCGTATCGGCCAGACCCTTACGGGCACCGTGGGTGGAGATGAAGTACTCCAGCACCGTCAGGCCTTCCCGGAAGTTAGCCTTGATGGGCAGGTCGATTATCCGTCCGGACGGGTCGGCCATAAGGCCCCGCATACCGGCCAGCTGGCGGATCTGCTGGACGTTACCGCGGGCACCTGAGTTGGCCATCATGAACACGGGGTTGAATTTGTCCATGCCGGCCATGAGTTTTTTGGTCAGGGTGTCGGTGGCGCCGTTCCACAAGGCGATGACCTTCTGGTAACGCTCTTCTTCGCTGATTAAACCTTTGCGGTACTGCTGATCGATTTTCTCCACCGCTGTCTCGGTCTCGGCTATTATTTCTTTCTTTTCCGGGGGCACGACAATGTCGTTGATGCCGATGGTAAAGCCGGCCAACGTGGAGTAGTGGAAGCCTACCTTCTTGATGCCGTCTAAAAGGGTGGCCGTGGCTTCTGTGCCTAAAATTTTATAGCAGCGGTCGATGATCTCCGTGAGTTTCTTCTTGTCGACTTCGCAGTTGTAGTAGCCCAGCTCCTTGGGGATGGGGATCTCTTTGTTGAATATCAGGCGGCCAACGGTCGTCTCTAAAAGTTTACCGTCTTCCATCCGCACCTTGATCAGGGCGTGGACGTCGATGTCTTTGTTGATGTAGGCCATGTAGGCCTCTTCGTAGCTGGCAAAGGCCTTGCCTTCGCCCTTGGCGCCGGGGCTGACGGTGGTAAGATAGTAGGAACCCAGCACCATATCCTGGGTGGGCGAGACGACGGGTTTGCCGTCCTTAGGATTTAGAATGTGATGGGCGGCCATCATTAAAAGGCGCGCCTCGGCCTGGGCTTCGGCCGACAGGGGCACGTGAACGGCCATCTGGTCGCCGTCGAAGTCGGCGTTGTAGGCCGTGCAGACCAGGGGGTGGATCTGGATGGCCCGGCCTTCCACCAGGACCGGTTCAAAGGCTTGTATCCCTAAACGGTGCAGGGTCGGCGCCCGGTTTAAAAGTACCGGATGCTCGGCGATAACCTCCTCCAGCACGTCCCAGACTTCATTCTTTACCCGTTCCACCATGCGCTTGGCGCTCTTGATATTGTGGGCCAGGCCTTTGTCCACCAGCCGTTTCATCACAAAGGGCTTGAAGAGTTCCAGGGCCATCTCTTTGGGCAGGCCGCACTGGTGGATCTTCAGCTCCGGCCCGACGACGATCACCGACCGGCCTGAGTAGTCGACCCGCTTGCCCAAAAGGTTCTGACGGAAGCGTCCCTGCTTGCCTTTAAGCATGTCGCTTAAAGACTTCAAGGGCCGGTTACCGGGCCCGGTCACCGGCCGGCCGCGGCGGCCGTTGTCGATGAGGGCGTCCACCGCTTCTTGAAGCATGCGTTTTTCGTTGCGGACGATGATGTCCGGCGCGCCTAAATCAAGAAGCCTTTTTAACCGGTTGTTGCGATTGATTACCCGGCGGTAGAGATCATTGAGATCGGAAGTAGCAAAACGGCCGCCGTCCAGCTGCACCATGGGTCGAAGTTCTGGCGGGATTACCGGAATGACGTCTAGAATCATCCATTCGGGGCGGTTGCCGGATTTGCGGAAGGCCTCCACTACCTCCAGGCGGCGGATGGCTCGGATTTTGCGCTGGCCGCTGCTTTCCTTCAACTCCTGGCGCAGTTCGGCGGCCAGCTGGTCGAGATCGATCTCCTGGAGAAGTTCCTTTATGGCCTCGGCGCCCATGGCCGCCCGGAAAGCATTGCCGTACTTGTCCCGGTATTCCCGGTACTCGGCTTCTGTCAGCAGCTGCTTTTTCATCAGGGGGGTGTCGCCCGGGTCTATTACAACATATGATACGAAATAAAGAACTTTTTCCAGGGCCCGGGGCGACATGTCGAGGATGAGGCCCATGCGGCTGGGAATGCCTTTAAAATACCAAATATGGGATACAGGAGCCGCCAGCTCGATGTGCCCCATGCGTTCCCGCCGCACCTTGGAACGGGTTACTTCCACTCCGCAGCGGTCGCAAACTATACCCTTGTAACGCACGCGTTTGTATTTGCCGCAGTGACACTCCCAGTCCTTGGTAGGGCCGAAGATGCGCTCGCAGAATAGACCGTCGCGTTCCGGTTTCAGGGTGCGGTAGTTGATGGTTTCCGGCTTCTTTACCTCACCGCTGGACCAGGCCCGGATCTGCTCCGGTGAAGCCAGGCCGATGCGCATGCGCTCAAAATTGCTTACATCCAGCATTATTTATTCCTGCCCCCCTTCATATTTGCCTCCCCGGAGGCCGACCCGGGGCTTTATGGGTGCAAAATCGTCGTCCAGCTCGGCGTCGTCAACCTCCAACTCCTCAAAGGCGTCGGCATCGAGTTCAACGGGTTCAAAGTCAATATCTTCTTCTTCCTCTTCCCCGTTTTCACCGTTTTCCTCAGGTTCCGTTTCAGGCCGCCCTTGAATTTCGAGGCCTAAATCAGGCACCGTTTCTACCCCGTCGTCATCGTCTTCTTTAATCTCGATCTCCTCGTTTTCCTCGGACAGGACCTTCACATCCAACCCCAGGCTCTGGAGTTCTTTAATCAATACCTTAAAGGATTCCGGCACTCCGGGTTCGGGAACGTTTTCCCCTTTCACAATGGCCTCGTAGGTTTTTACGCGACCAACAACGTCGTCGGATTTCACCGTTAAAATCTCCTGCAGGGTGTAAGCGGCGCCGTAGGCTTCCAGAGCCCAAACTTCCATCTCGCCAAAGCGCTGGCCGCCGAACTGGGCTTTGCCTCCCAGGGGTTGCTGGGTGACCAAGGAATAGGGCCCTGTGGAACGGGCATGGATTTTATCGTCTACGAGATGGGCCAGCTTCAACATGTACATGTAGCCTACGGTAATGGGCCGGTCGAAGGGTTCGCCGGTACGGCCGTCGTAGAGGATGGTTTTACCGTCCTCGGGCAACCCCGCCTCGCGCAGCTTGGCTTTGATTTCTTCCTCCGACGCCCCGTCGAAAACCGGCGTAGCCACATGAATCCCCAGGGCTTTGGCAGCCCAGCCAAGGTGTGTTTCTAAAATCTGGCCGAGATTCATTCGCGACGGAACGCCCAGGGGATTCAAAACAATTTCAATAGGTGTACCGTCGGGGAGAAACGGCATGTCTTCTTCCGGCAGAATACGAGAAATAACGCCTTTATTACCGTGACGGCCGGCCATCTTATCGCCCACGGAAATTTTCCTTTTTTGGGCCACATAAACCCGTACCAGCTCGTTCACTCCCGGAGCCAGCTCGTCGCCGTTTTCCCGGGAAAAAACTTTAACGTCGACGACAATACCCGATTCCCCATGGGGTACGCGCAGGGAAGTATCCCGTACTTCCCGGGCTTTTTCCCCAAAGATGGCCCGTAGCAGTCGCTCTTCGGCCGTCAACTCCGTTTCTCCTTTGGGGGTTACCTTTCCGACCAGGATGTCGCCCGGCCGCACCTCGGCACCGATGCGAATAATACCCCGCTCGTCCAGGTCTTTCAAAACGTCCTCGCTGACGTTGGGGATGTCGCGGGTTATCTCCTCCGGTCCCAGTTTGGTATCGCGGGCGTCGCATTCATATTCTTCAATATGAATCGAGGTAAAGACGTCTTCTTTGACCAGCTTTTCGCTGATAAGAATGGCGTCTTCATAGTTGTAACCTTCCCAGGTCATAAAGGCGACTAAAATGTTGCGTCCAAGGGCCAATTCACCGTGGTCCGTTGAAGGGCCGTCGGCTATGGGCTGGCCGGCCGTTACCCTTTCTCCCTTTTTAACTATGGGTCTCTGGTTTATGCACGTTCCCTGGTTGGAACGGACAAATTTTTGTAAGCGATAGGTGTCCAGGGTGCCGTCATCGTTGCGTACGACGATCTCCCTGGACGTAACCCTATCCACTGTACCACTTTTACGGGCCAGCACCACCGCCCCGGAATCCCGGGCCGCCCGCCATTCGACACCGGTTCCTACAAGGGGTGCTTCGGTACGTAAAAGGGGTACGGCCTGACGCTGCATGTTGGCGCCCATAAGGGCGCGGTTGGCGTCGTCATGCTCCAGGAAGGGTATGAGGGCCGTGGCCACGCTGACCATCTGTTTGGGAGAAACGTCCATATAGTCAACGCGCTCGGCCGGAACCACCACGATTTCCCCCGCATGGCGGGCATTAACCCTTTTTTCTATAAAGCGACCTTCTTCATCCAAAGGGGCGTTCGCCTGGGCGATGACGTACTTGTCCTCTTCATCGGCAGTCAGGTAGTGGATTTCATTGGTGACGACGCCCCTCTCTTTATCCACCCGGCGATAAGGAGTTTCAATGAATCCGAACTCGTTTATCCTTGCATAGGTGCTTAAAGAGCCAATCAGGCCGATATTCGGTCCTTCCGGCGTTTCAATGGGACACATGCGGCCGTAGTGGGAAGTATGTACGTCCCGCACCTCAAAACCCGCTCGTTCCCTGGACAAACCGCCGGGACCTAAAGCCGAAAGCCTTCTTTTATGGGTCAGCTCGGCCAGAGGATTGGTTTGATCCATAAACTGGGAAAGCTGGCTGGAACCAAAAAATTCTTTGATGGCCGCCACAACCGGACGGATGTTAATTAAAACCTGGGGGGTAATGGCCTCGGCATCCTGAATGGTCATCCGTTCCCTTACCACCCGTTCCATGCGGGCAAGGCCGATCCGGAACTGGTTCTGGAGGAGCTCGCCAACGGAACGCAGTCTCCTGTTGCCGAGGTGATCGATATCGTCGGGTTTTACTTCGCCGTCCATCAGACGCAACAGGTATTTAATGGCGTGAATAATGTCTTCCTTGGTAAGGCAGCGGATGTATTCCTGCCGCCCGTTGACCTCCTGGGTCAAAATACCGTGGCCCAGTTTTTTGTTGAGCTTATAGCGGCCGACGTTGCCGAGGTCGTAACGCTTGGGATCAAAAAACAGGGATTCCAAGAGGGTCCTGGCACTTTCAACCGTCGGGGGCTCGCCCGGACGTAGACGTTTATAGATCTCTACCAGGGCTTCTTCTTCCGAATCGGTATTATCCTTTTCCAGGGTGTTCTGGATACGGGCATCAAAGTCAAAAAGTTCCAGGATACGGGCATTAGTGCTATAACCAACGGCCCGGAGGAGAACGGTCGCCGGAATTTTGCGCGTACGATCGATGCGCACATAAATGCTCTCTGTATTATCAGTTTCAAATTCCAGCCAGGCGCCGCGGTTGGGGATAAGGGTGGCCCCGTAAATTTTAGCACCGTTGGCGTCGATAGTTTCCGTATAATAAACCCCGGGCGAACGGACAAGCTGGCTGACTATGACTCTTTCGGCGCCGTTAATAATAAAGGTGCCCTTTTCCGTCATCAGGGGGAAATCCCCCATGAAGACTTCCTGTTCCTTTACTTCTCCCGTTTCTTTATTAATTAAGCGCACCTTAACCCGCAGGGGGGCGGCGTAGGTCATATCCCGTTCTTTGCACTCTTCCTGGGTATATTTGGGTTCACCCAGGGAATAATCGATGAATTCCAGGACCAGGTTGCCGGTAAAATCCTGGATGGGTGAAATGTCATGTAAAATTTCCCGTAAACCTTCATCAATAAACCACTGGTAGGAGTTGCGCTGGATCTCGATCAGGTTGGGCAACTCAAGGGTTTCCCTTATTTTGCCAAAGGTCCAGCGTTCCCTGGTCCCGACTTTAAGCGGATAGGCCAACTCTGTTCCCCCCTACAAGAAATTCAAAAGCAAGGTAATAAAAACCTCGCTTTTGCCCTTTTAGGTTTCCTGCTTCCTATTATTGCCGTTCGTGATAACCCTTAATCATCTATCGGCGAATTAATGGCATTTTGTTATGCTATCATAAACCGCGATGAATGTCAAGAATAAAATATTAGCCGGGGCAAGAATGTCCCCGGCTTTGCATTATAGAATAAACGCTTACTTGATTTCCACAGTGGCGCCGGCTTCTTCCAGCTTGGCCTTGATGCTTTCGGCTTCTTCCTTGCTGACCTTTTCCTTAACCGGTTTAGGAGCGTTATCCACAAGGTCCTTCGCCTCTTTGAGGCCCAGGGCGGTGATTTCGCGCACCACTTTAATAACGTTAATCTTCTTGTCACCGGCTGATTTGAGGATGACATCGAATTCTGTTTGCTCTTCAGCCTGGGCTTCGGCCGGAGCGGCTGCAGCACCGGGAGCAACGGCCATGGCCACCGGCGCGGCGGCGCTGACACCAAATTCTTCTTCCAGGGCTTTAACAAGGTCTGCCAGTTCCAGAACCGTTAAACCTTTAACGGCTTCGATAATTTCCTGCACCTTGCTCATTCTTATAGGTCACTCCTTTTAGAATATATTAGTGTGTATTAAGCTGCTTCTTCCTTCTTTTTGCGAACGGCTTCCAGTACGTAAACCAAATTGCGGATGTTGCCGGCCAAGACGTTGACCAGACCGGCCAGGGGCGCCTGAAAGCCGCCGACAACCTTGGCCAACAGTTCTTCCCGCGAGGGCAGATCGGCAAGGGCCTTGATTTCGTCCTGCCCGATCACACGACCCTGCAATACTCCCGCTTTTATCTGGAAAGTTTTGCTGTTACGCATAACTTCCATCAAAATTTTGGCAGGTGCGGCAGGGTCGTTTAAGCTGAAGGCGGCGGCCGTGGGGCCTTCTAGAAAGGCGTCGAGGCCTTCCAACCCTAACTCCTGGGCCGCCCGGCGGGTGAGGGTATTTTTCACAACTTTAAATTCTACCCCTGCTTCCCGCAATTTACGGCGCAGCTGGGTCATTTCTTGAACGTTCATGCCCCGGTAATCGGCCAGGATGGTAACAATGGAACTGCCCAGTTTTTCTTTAAGCTCGGCGACCGCCGCGGCCTTGGCTTCCCGCTGTTTATTCATTTCTTCACCTCCATGCCCAAAATAAAAAGCCCTCCGCAGACACGCGAGGGCTACGGCTGTAAAAAATTACAGCCAAACGTTCACGCTACCTCGGCAGGTAAATATTTAAGCCTTTCCCCAAGGCACCTGCTGTCTACGGTAAAGGTCTTGCTATTAAATTTTTAAGACTGTTATCTTACGGCCTTAACGGTGTTAATTTTAATACCCGGACCCATAGTTGTCGCCACGCTGATGCTTTTTAAATACTGACCCTTGGCGGCCGCCGGTTTGGCCCTCACCAGGGCCTCGATTAGGGCCTGGAAATTTTCCCTCAATTTTTCTTCGGGGAAGCTGGCTTTGCCTATGGGCGCATGGACGATGGCCGTTTTATCTACCCGGAATTCTATTTTACCGGCCTTTACTTCCTTGACGGCTCTGGCAATGTCCATGGTTACCGTACCTGTTTTGGGATTGGGCATTAGACCCCTCGGACCCAAAATGCGGCCCAATTTACCGACAACGCCCATCATATCCGGAGTGGCAATGGCAACGTCAAAATCCAGCCATCCATTTTGGATCTTTTCCACCAGTTCTTCGGCGCCCACGTAATCGGCCCCGGCTTCCTCGGCCTCTTTAGCCTTTTCCCCCTTGGCAAACACCAGAACCCGACGGGTTTTCCCCGTGCCGTGGGGTAGAACCACCGTTCCCCGCACCTGCTGGTCGGCATGGCGGGGATCCACACCCAAACGGACAGCCACTTCAACGGTTTCGTCAAATTTCGCGCTTGCCGTTTTCTTGGCCAGGGCTATTGCTTCTGCCGGTTCATAAAGCTGTTGCCTGTCTACCAGTTTGCTAATCTCGCGGTACCTTTTACCGTGTTTAGGCATGTAGTTTTTCCTCCTTGTGGTACAAGCGGATTTACTCCTCCCACACCATCTTTTTAAGCCTCGACCTCTACGCCCATGCTGCGTGCCGTGCCCTCGATCATACGCATGGCCGCTTCAATGCTGTTGGCATTAAGGTCTTTCATCTTCAACTCGGCAATCTCCCGTACCTTGTCCCGGGAGATTTTCCCGACCTTTTTGCGGTTGGGCTCTCCGGAGGCCGTCTCTATACCCAGGGCCTTTTTGATCAAAACGGCTGCGGGAGGCGTCTTGGTAATAAACGTAAAGGAGCGATCTTCATAAACCGTGATCTCCACCGGGATAATAAGGCCGGCCTGGTTGGCCGTCCTATCGTTAAACTCCTTTACGAAGGCCATTATATTTACACCGTGCTGACCCAACGCCGGGCCAACTGGAGGCGCCGGTGTGGCTTTGCCCGCCGGTACCTGCAGTTTAACGACGGCCACAACCTTTTTGGCTTTTGGTGGCAACTCTCAACACCTCCTTTAGTCGATTTTTTCGATCTGGTTTATATCCAGCTCCACGGGTGTTTCCCGTCCGAACATGGAAACCATGACTTTAATCTTGCCCTTTTCCGGCTCGATTTCTTCAATGGTGCCGATAAAATTTTCAAAGGGGCCGCTGGTTACGCGCACATTCTCGCCCACAGCCACATCGATCCGCGGACGCGGCTCTTCGACGCCCATCTGCCGCAGGATTTGCTGCGCCTCTTCTTCCCGCAGGGGTATGGGTTTATTGCCCGTACCCACGAAACCGGTTACCCCCGGGGTGTTGCGTACAACATACCACGAAGCGTCGGTCAAAATCATTTCGACCAGAACGTAGCCCGGATAAATTTTGCGCTTTACTATCTTGCGTTTACCGTCTTTTACCTGGATTTCGTCTTCCATGGGTACGACTACTCTAAAGATCTTGTCCCCCATGTTCATCGACTCGACGCGCTTTTCCAGGTTGGCTTTGACCTTGTTTTCGTAGCCAGAATAGGTATGAATGACAAACCAGGCCTTTTCCATATTGACCTCTACCGCAAAATCAATTTACCCAATAAGAAACTGAATACGGAATCTACGATCCAGATCAACGCCGCCATCATAAGCACGGATACAACGACGACCGACGTATAGATAACCAGCTCCCTGCGGGACGGCCAGTGAACCTTCTTTAACTCCGTCCATGAACCCCGAAAAAATTTACCGGCCTGCTCTTTTAAACTCGTTTTATTGTTTACAGTTCTGGCCACGGTTTTGGTTGCCATTTTAAAAACCCGCCCTATTTGGTTTCTTTATGCACGGTGTGCCTGCCACAGCTCGGACAGTATTTTTTCAGTTCCAGGCGATCGGGATCGTTCTTTTTGTTCTTGGTGGTAGTGTAATTGCGCTGCTTACATTCGGTGCATGCCAGGGTTATACCAACCCGCACTGCCCGCCACCTCCATTATGATGAAGTGGGGAGGTGGAAAACCGCCGTTATGCAGTATCCCCTTCCCACTTCGTCTTTTCCCTTTTAATTTTTAAGTAAAATTAATACGCACCGCCGGAATATCCGTGCGGTTGAACACTCTATTTAGTTTGCCATAAACCTAAAGTCCTGTCAATATTTTTATTCAACGATCCCGGTGACGACGCCGGCGCCGACGGTGCGGCCGCCTTCACGAATGGCAAACCGTAAACCCTCTTCAATGGCTATAGGCGTAATGAGCTCAATGCTCATCCGGATGTTGTCCCCGGGCATGACCATCTCTACCCCTTCCGGTAGCTTCACTACCCCGGTCACGTCTGTCGTCCGGAAGTAAAACTGCGGCCGGTAGCCGTTGAAAAAGGGTGTGTGCCGCCCGCCTTCTTCCTTCGTCAGTACGTATACTTCCGCGTTGAATTTGGTGTGGGGCTTGATGGAACCGGGCTTGGCCAACACCATCCCCCGTTCTACTTCCTTCCGTTCTACACCCCTAAGCAAAGTCCCAATGTTGTCCCCCGCTACCGCTTCGTCCAGGATCTTCCGGAACATCTCTACACCAGTCACTACCGTCTTCCGTACCTGGTCCCTTAAGCCGATTATCTCGACTTCGTCCCCTACCTTTACTTTGCCGCGTTCTACCCTGCCCGTCGTTACCGTACCACGACCGGTGATCGTGAATACGTCTTCTATGGGCATCAGGAACGGTTTGTCTACGTCACGCTCCGGCGTGGGTATATAGCTGTCTACCGCGTCCATCAGTTCCCATATCTTGCTGCACCATTCGCATTCCCGGCTCCCGCATCCGCATTCCATGGCTTTGAGCGCGCTGCCTTTGACTATCGGTATCTCGTCCCCGGGAAATTCGTATTCGCTCAATAACTCCCTTACTTCCATCTCTACCAGCTCTAATAACTCGGGGTCGTCTACCTGGTCTACTTTGTTCATGAATACTACAATGTACGGTACCCCTACCTGCCGCGCTAACAAAATGTGCTCCCGCGTCTGCGGCATGGGTCCGTCCGCCGCCGATACTACCAGTATCGCCCCGTCCATCTGCGCCGCTCCCGTGATCATGTTCTTCACGTAGTCGGCGTGCCCCGGACAGTCGACATGCGCGTAGTGCCGCTTCTCCGTCTCGTACTCTACGTGGGCCGTGGCAATGGTGATGCCCCGTTCCCTCTCTTCCGGCGCCTTGTCTATCTGGTCGTACGCCGTCGGTACCGCTCCCCCTGCCTTCGCTAAACAGAAGGTGATGGCAGCTGTCAATGTCGTCTTACCGTGGTCTACGTGCCCTATCGTCCCTACGTTCACGTGGGGTTTCTTGCGTTCAAATTTTTGCTTGGCCATTCTCCTTTTGCCTCCTCCTTACATGGCTTTCCTCTGCAATTTCCTGCGCCGCGCTTTTCACGTAGCCGGGCGTGGCATTCCAAAAGATATTTCTACATTTATCGGTCTTTTCCTGCTTGTACCTTGTATATTATTGCCCCTATGCTGTAAAATAATTCCGCCGACGGTTCACTTTGACAATGAAATTATTACGGTGAGGAGGAGGAGATGTGCCGCCCCTGTTTCTAATTCTCTTATCTGTAATTCTTGGATCCGGAGCCCAGATAGCTTTTAAAATAGGGGTTCTCCATGCTGCGCCGCTAAAATTTGATATACCCGGCGTCATCGCTCTCTTGGGCAGCCCTTATATCATCGGCGGTCTGATGGCCTTTGCCGCCAGCTTCCTCCTGTGGCTTAAAATCCTGGCGACGGTTCCCTTAAGTTACGCTTATCCTATGGTGAGCCTGGGGTACGTCTTCATTTTCCTGTATTCCTGGCGTTACCTGGGGGAAAATCTGCCTGCCCTGCGCGTTGCCGGTCTGGTTTTAATCGTCACGGGCATCTTTTTTATCGCCCGCAGTTAAGGATTTTAAAGAGGTGACTTCGTTTTGCCTGATTTTAATCTCGATTTTAAAAACATTAAAGCCCGCATTCGGGAACACAAAAGCGGGCTTCTGGATGCCCATCGATACAATCATGCCGCCGTTTTTTTGCCCTTGCTGGATATAACAGGCGGCTCTCTGTCGCTCCTTTTTGAAGTGCGTTCCCATCGCCTGACAATCCAACCCGGCGAAGTTTGTTTCCCCGGAGGACACATTAAAAGGGACGAGAAGAGCCCGCAGGAAGCAGCCGTCAGGGAGACCTGCGAAGAACTGGGACTAACTCCAGATGCACTGGAAATCTGGGGCGGCCTCGATATGCTGGTTACCCCTTCCCAGTTGGTCATCCATCCTTTTGTCGGTCTGCTATACGGCATTGAAAACATTAAACCAAATCCCCAGGAAGTAGAGGAAGTCTTTACTGTTCCCCTGGAACGCCTCTTGACCCTCAACCCCCTTTATCACAAAGTAAAAATCAAGATAGAGCCGCCGGAAGATTTCCCCTTTGATAAAATTCCCCGCGGACGCAACTACCCCTGGCGGCAGGCAACCTGGCCGGAACTTTTCTATGAATTTGAAGGCCGGATAATTTGGGGGATGACGGCAAGGTTGCTGCATCATTTTCTGGAAATTGTCAGGGAAGCAATGACCGGCAGGTAATGTCCATGCCGTACGCACTATTAAAGGGCGCCGCCGGCGCCCTTCAGTTTATACCGTTAGTTGCCGAAGAAAAGGAGGATAAGGATCAGGAACAGGATTAAGGCCCAACCACTGTTGAATCCCGGGCCGAAGAAGCCGCCCATGGTAATGCCTCCTTTCCCTTAAAGTTTAAAGGAAGCTAACGACGGGTTTAGTTGCCGAAGAAGAGCAGGATAAGGATCAAAAACAGGATTAAAGCCCAACCATTATTGAATCCCGGCCCGAAGCCGCCCATTTTTATATCCCTCCTTTGGCGAAAGCGCTAAAATTAATTACCAAAGAACAGTAGGATGAGTATCAAGAAAAGGATAAAAGCCCAGTTGTTGTTAAAAATACCGTCTGCCATTTTTTATCCTCCCTTCTCCAGTTAATCCAGGTTTTACTTTAATCTATTCCCCAGTTAGCTTAAGGGTTACATTTTTAGGGGCACCATTGATTAAAAAAAGACAAAGAGGGCTATCAGGAGAAAGATAAAAAGAAAGATAAGACCGCCATCGGCCAGGATATTCCTACCCGAGACCTCCGGGCCTTGTACTTCCGCCATGATGTCACCCCCTCAAGAAAACCTACCCGTTCCGCCTGCCATTTTAATGATGGTCACGACATATGGAATCTCCTTTGTATTCTATGTTCGCAAAGATTATAGAGTTACCCATAAAAAAAGCCCCCAATATAGGGGGCAAAATTTTCCACTACACGTTAAAGCGAAAGTTTATAATGTCGCCATCCTGGACGATGTAATCCTTGCCTTCCAGGCGAACAAGGCCTTTTTCCCTGGCTTTATTCATATCCCCTGCATCTTTAAGGTCGTCAAAACCGACTACTTCGGCCCGGATGAAGCCCCGCTCAATATCGCTGTGGATCTTACCAGCGGCTGCCCGAGCATTGGTCCCCTCCCTGATGGTCCAGGCACGTACTTCATCTTCCCCGGCCGTCAGAAAGGATATCAGGCCCAAGCGACGGTAAATGGCTCGGGCCAGACGTTCTATACCAGGCTCGGCGATGCCCATTTCTCGCAGAAATTCCTGCCTGTCCGCCGGTTCCAGGCGGGCTATCTCCCCTTCCAGTGCGGCGCACAGGGTTAAAACGGGTATCCCTCGGACGCCGGCATATTCTTCTACTTCTTTCCGGCCTTGATAATCACCCGCCTTTAATTGCTCTTCGTCTATATTGGCCACTATCAGCATGGGTTTGGTCGTTAAAAATCCCATATGGCGCAGGGCCTGCCATTCGTCGGGCGTCAGGCCGGCCTCTAATAAGGGTTTTTCGGTCTCCAGGGCTTCCTGACATTTCCTTAAAGCGTTCTGTTCGGCCAGCAGTTCCCCTTTGACCTTTTTACCGGCGGCAATCCGTTCCAGCCTGGTTTCCACCAGCTGCAAATCGGCCAGAAGAAGCTCGGCATTTATCATCTCCAGGTCGCGCGCCGGATTGAGACTACCTTCCACGTGAAGCACATCATCCCGCCGGAAGGCCCTGACTACGTGGATTAAAGCGTCTACCTCACGCACGGCGGCAAGGAAGGCCGCCCCGCTTCCCCGCGTCAATCCGGGAACGTCGATGACTTCCAGGGAAGCCGGGGTTATTTTGCGCGGATGGTACAGGACCGCCAAAAAATCAAGGCGGGGATCGGGGATGGGGGCCGTCCTGACATTGGTTTTCGTACGACCGGCAAAGGTGGAGGTTTCCGCCTCGCCCTGGGTCAAGAGATTAAACAAGGTAGTTTTCCCAACAAGGGGTAGACCGATTATACCGCATCTTAAGGCCAAATCTTTTCACCTCAACAATAAAAAAAGGAGCGTCATGCTCCTTTCTTAAAAATTTCTGGAGCCCATAACCGGGATTGAACCGGTGACCTCCGCCTTACCAAGGCGACGCTCTACCAACTGAGCTATATGGGCATGGTTGCGGGGGATGGATTTGAACCATCGACCTTCGGGTTATGAGCCCGACGAGCTACCAGCTGCTCCACCCCGCAAAGTATTTTATGTGGATGGTGGAGGGGGCTGGATTCGAACCAGCGAAGGCTGCGCCAGCAGATTTACAGTCTGCCCCCTTTGGCCAACTCGGGAACCCCTCCACATTTCCTTTTTTCAGACGCAACATTAATTATAACATCACACCTCAATGGCGTCAAGGAAATTTACTATGGTATTTACTGGCTGTGGGCCCGGCGTTCCAGATAACGTTCCAGCTTGCGCTTTACGCGCTGCAAAGCATTGTCGATGGATTTTACGTGACGTTTCAAATCAACGGCAATTTCCTGGTAGGATTTTCCCTCGAGATAGGACATTAATACCTTCCATTCCAGGGAGCTCAGTATTTCGCCCATTTTTTCTTCGATGTCAACGAATTCTTCCTGGCTGATAATTAACTCTTCCGGGTCGGTAATTTTCGAGCCCGAAATAATGTCCAGCAGGGTGCGGTCCGAATCTTCGTCATAGATAGGTTTGTTAAGGGATACATAGGAGTTCAGGGGGATGTGCTTCTGTCTCGTAGCCGTCTTGATGGCGGTAATAATCTGGCGTGTAATACACAGTTCGGCGAACGCCCGGAAGGAAGACAGTTTGTCGCCGCGAAAATCGCGAATGGCTTTGTAAAGGCCGATCATGCCCTCCTGTACAATATCTTCGCGATCGGCACCGACGAGGAAATAGGAACGCGCCTTTGCCCGGACAAAATTGCGGTATTTGTTTATTAAATATTCCTGGGCTACTTCATCACCTTCCTGGGCCAGGTAAACAATATCTTCATCCCCTAGAACTTCATACGGTTGCCACGGTTCCTGCTGCACATTGACACTCATGCCAACGCCTCCAGCCTGGATTTCCCTTAAACAATATTAAGATAAAGGAGGCTTATCTTGTCCAATAACATCAATAATTATACAAGAAAGGTCTCCCGACCGCAAGAGCTACCTGGACTTAACTGCGGCGCCATTTTTCCAATATCTCCCTTGTTTCCCCGCCGAGAAAGTCGTCGAGGAGGTTTTTGCCCGTATCCCTTTGCCCTTTCTCGTCAATTTCCCGGCGGGCTTTTTCAATGTAATCCTTTAACTCGGCTACCGGTAGACGAAGGGCGCCGCCCCCTAAAATCATGCGTTGTTCGGCCGCGTCGGACGTAGCTACGTAAACCTGTCCCTGTTCTCCAAGGTTTTTTACGAGCCTTTCTATAACGGCGTCGGCCGTTTCTCCCTCCTGGCTGTAAATGACTTCCACTCCGCCTATTTTTTCCTTCCTTTCCATCCCGCCGGGGACATGAAGGGCGTCGAATACAAGGATCACCTTTCCTCCCCAGTAGGCCTGGTAATTAATCAACTCCGCTATTAGTTTATCGCGGGCGTGAGCAAAACTTGACTTTTCTTTTAAAGCGATTAGTTCCGGCCAATTAAATAACAAATTGTAGCCGTCGATTATAAGAACCTCCGACACGACTTCACCTCGCTTTATAAGGAGCCACAGTATCGCTGGCGGACGACTTCATACATCAAAACAGCTGCGGCGGCGGCAATATTTAATGAATTAACCTTACCGCGCATGGGCAGCCGAATGGTAAAGTCGCAGCGTTTCCTTACTAGCGGCGAGAGGCCGCGCCCTTCGCTGCCAAAAACCAGGACCAGGGGTACGGTTAAATCGCTGGCGAAGGCCAACTTTTCGCCGTCACCCTCTGCCCCAATGGCCCAAAGACCGCTGTCCTTTAATTTTACGATGGTCTGGGCCAGATTGGCGACCCTGGCCACGGCGAGGTATTCCAGGGCCCCCGCGGCGGTACGGGCCACCGCGGCAGTTAATCCCGCCGCACGTCGCCGGGGAATAATCACGCCGTGGGCCCCGGCGGCTTCGGCAGAGCGCAGCACGGCCCCCAGGTTGTGGGGATCGGTGACCTGATCGAGCATAATCAAAAAGGGGGCTTCTCCTTTTTTCTGCGCCAGGGCCAAGAGGTCTTCTACCTCAACATAACCTTTGGCGGCGGCCAGGGCGACAACACCTTGATGGCGTTCCCCCACCATTTTGTCAAGGACGTTTCTGTCTACCCGCTGGACGGGAACGCCGCAAGTTCGGGCCAGGGACAAGATCTCCCCGATTATCTCGCCTTCCAGCCTTTCGGCCATGAGAATCTTATGCAAATCGCGCC
Source organism: Moorella humiferrea (assembly GCF_039233145.1). Taxonomy (NCBI): domain Bacteria; kingdom Bacillati; phylum Bacillota; class Clostridia; order Neomoorellales; family Neomoorellaceae; genus Neomoorella; species Neomoorella humiferrea. The sequence continues at coordinate 2,636,186 of NZ_CP136419.1, forward strand.
CGGCCCGCAGGGCCTCCCTAACTTGATTCCTGCCCGCGATTATATCTTCCATCACATTTCCTCCCGGACACGCCGGCGCACGACCGCCGCTCGTCCGCAGCTGGCAGAACCTTCATAGCAGACCCCCTCTGTCTCACAGGAAGGTCCGGCATAGCTGAAAATTAGTGGGGCCACCTTACGTACTTCTTCCCTCATCTTCAGGGCCAGCTCCCTTATTTCCCACTGGGCGCGCCGACAGCATCGCAGCCGGAAAAAGTTGAAGAGACTGCGGGCGTTAAAGGTGCAGACCAGCTTCGTTTCGCAGGCGTTCGGCAGGAGGTAGCGGGCGTCTTCCCGGGGCACCAGTTCTTGTAATTCATGATATGCCCTTTGTAAAACCTTCATGCATTCCTGATAGCGGGCCAGGGCCGCGGGCACGGCGGCGATGCTGGGGGGTATGATAAATTCAAAGCCGTCTTCGTTTACGTACCGCTGGGATTTTTGGGAGTAGGAGGCCATGCGGTGTCTTACCAGCTGGTGGGTGAGAACGCGGCTCACCCCTTCAATGGCAAAGGTAAAGGTTATATGCTCCAGGGGAGAGTCGTGGCCCCGGGAAATTAAAAGGCGCAACAGTTTATCAACTTCTTCCCGGGACATTGCCGCAAGGAGCTGGCCGGCCCCCCGTGGGGAATAACAGAGACGGGCTGCCGCCGCCACAAGGCGCTCTGGCTCCGGGGTATGGCTTATTAGTTCAACCTGCATCTTATTCCTCTCCCTCCCGGGATTCCGCTAGGTGGAATATTATCCCCGTAAGTTCTTCCAGCCGATGCCAGTCGCCTTTGAGATACAGATAGCCGAAGAGAGTCTCCAGGGCCGTGCTTGAGTGATATTCCCCGGGCAAAACATTGCGCGGTATATGTCCTGGTCGGGCATTTCGTCCCCGGCGCAAAATATCCTTTTCCGCATCCGTTAAATAGGCTTCCAGCGCCGGTACCAGCCGGGCCTGGGTGGTGGCCCGCACTAAGGCTACGGCGGACTGGTGTAACTGTACCGGCCGGGCGGGACCGCGGCGGAGCAAATGGGTGCGGATCATCAGTTCATACACGGCGTCTCCGATGTACGCCAGAACCAGGGGCGATAACCCGGCAACGTTGTCCATGGCCAGCTCCTTAACTCTTCCTCCAGCGGGGGCCGTGGGGCGTATCCTCGATGGTTATCCCCAATTCTTTAAGGCGATCGCGTATGGCATCGGCAGTAGCCCAGTCTTTGCGGCGCCGCGCCTCCTGCCGGATATCTAAAATAATTTCCATCAAACCCTCGAGGAATTTTTCATCACCCTGGCGGCGATCGCTGCCGAAAAGGCCCATTACTTCCCCGCCCAATTCTTCATAAACGACGGCCGCCCTGTCAACGGCCAAAGGATTGGGAGGGGTCGTCCCACCTAGATAGACGTTTATTTCCCTGGCCAGCTCGTAGAGGGCGGCCAGGGCCCGCGCCGTATTAAAGTCGTCCTCCATGGCCTCTAAAAACTCCCGACGCAGCTCTTCCATCCGTTCGAGGAGGGTCTTGTCTCTGGAGTTTAGCTCCACGCTCCCCATCCCGGCGAAGCGGCCACGGGTTTCGTTTAAAAGCCGACGGGTGTTTTCCAGCCGTTCCAGGCCCTTTTCCGCAGCTGTAAGTCCGGCGTCATCAAAGTCAATGGGGCTGCGGTAATGGGTGGCAAGCAAAAACAGGCGGACGGCCAGGGGGCGAAAACGGCTGATGATATCCCTCACTAGGAAGAAATTCCCTTTTGATTTGGACATCTTATCTTGATTTACAGTAATAAAACCGTTATGCAACCAATAGCGGGCAAAGGTGGAGCCCGTCATTGCCTCCGCCTGGGCGATCTCATTCTCGTGATGGGGAAAGATGAGATCAGCACCGCCGCCGTGGATGTCAAACCCTGGCCCTAAATATTTTAAGGCCATGGTAGAGCATTCGATGTGCCAGCCCGGTCGTCCCGGTCCCCACGGGCTTTCCCATGCGGGCTCATCAATGCCGGCGGCCTTCCAAAGGGCAAAATCCAGGGGATTTCGTTTGGCCGCATTGATCTCTATCCTTGCTCCCGCCCGCATCTCGCCCAGGCTGCGTTTGGAAAGGCGGCCGTAGGCAGGAAATTTTTCTACTTCAAAGTATACATCTCCTCCGACCTCATAGGCAAAACCGCGGCGCATCAGCTCTTGAATTGCGGCGATGATGTCGCCGATGTGCTGGCTTACCCGGGGATAAAAGGTCGCCCGCTTTACATTTAGGGCATCGGCGTCGTTAAAAAATTCGCGGATATAACGTTCGGCAAGGTTCAGGGCCGGCACGCCTTCCTCCCGGGCTCTGTTAATCACCTTGTCGTCTATGTCGGTGAAGTTCTGGACGTAAACGACTTCGTAATTACGGTACTCCAGATAGCGGCGCAGGGTATCGAAAACCACCAGGGGCCGGGCATTACCCAGATGGATGTAGTTATAGGTGGTAGGACCGCAGACGTACATCCGCACCCGGCCCGGCTCAGACGGAGTGAATTCTTCCTTTTTTCCCGTCAGGGTATTGTAGAGGTGCATCATTACCGGCCTCCAGTTCCTCAATCCTTCGTTCCAAACGTTGAATCTGCCGCTGCAGGCAGAGGAGCATTTCCGCCACGGGATCCGGCAGTTCGTCGTGGCGCAAATCGATTTCACTGACCTCCGCATCGGCTATTTTACGTCCGTTGCGCACGACTACTTTACCCGGTACCCCGACCACCGTGCAGTTGGCGGGGACATCCCGTAATACCACCGAGCCTGCGCCTATTTTAACGTTGTCGCCAATGGTGATATTGCCTAAAACCTTGGCGCCGGCGCTGATTACCACGTTGTTGCCGATGGTGGGATGCCTTTTGCCCTTTTCTTTGCCCGTACCTCCCAAGGTAACTCCCTGGTACAAGGTAACGTTGTTACCGATTTCTGCAGTCTCGCCGATAACCACTCCCATACCGTGGTCAATAAAGATGCCTTCTCCAAGTTTGGCTCCCGGATGGATTTCTATACCGGTCAGGAAGCGGTTTATCTGGGATATAAACCTGGCCAGCAGCTTCATGCCGTGATTGTAAAAGAAATGGGCTATGCGGTGCAGCAGCACGGCATGAAACCCCGGATAGCAGAGGATTACTTCCAAAATGCTCCGGGCGGCCGGGTCGCGCTGAAAAATGACTTCAATGTCTTTTTTGAGCTGCCGCCACACGGCTTAATTCCTCCCCCTCGGCTAAATTAAAAGGCCTCTCATCCCCTCAGGGACGAAAGGCCGCGGTTCCACCCTGTTTGGAGACAATGTCTCCCCCTCGGCGGGCAACAATTTGCCCCGGCCTTTAACGGGGCCGACCGGCAGAACCTACTGTCCTTTCGGTCCTGCAGCTCCCAGGAGCACTTCAGCGACCGGTATCCAGGGCCGCTTTCAGCCTTTGGCGACCCCTCTCTGTTGACCCTTGGTACGCCTACTCTTCCTGCTCATTGCCGTTGCAACTGTAAATTTTAAGCCAAATTAATTATACTGCCGGCATCGCATCGCTGTCAAGTAACAGCACAGAGGCCTGGGCGGCTATCCCTTCTTCCCGTCCCGTAAAGCCTAAACCCTCGGTAGTGGTGGCTTTAATGCTGATGCTATCTATGGGGACCTCCAGGGCTTTAGCGATGCGCTCCCGCATTTGCGGGATAAAGGGAGCCAGTTTGGGCCGCTCGGCAATTATGACGGTATCGGCGTTGCCCAGGCGATAGCCCGCCCTTTTAACCATACGATAAACCTCTTGTAAAAGACACAGGCTGTCGGCATCTTTGTAGCGGGGGTCGCCCGGAGGAAAGTGGCCGCCTATGTCCCCCAGGGCCGCTGCCCCCAGCAGGGCGTCGGCCAGGGCGTGAAGAAGTACATCGGCATCCGAGTGTCCTTCCAACCCAAGATCGTGAGGGATCGTCACGCCCCCCAGAATTAAAGGGCGATGTGGCACAAAACGATGGACGTCAAAACCGCAGCCTATCCGCAACTCCATTCACCCGCCAGGATAGCCCGGGCCAGGATCATATCGCCGGGCGTGGTGATTTTTATATTTATCTCTTCCCCGTAGACTAAACGCACCGGGTATCCGGCCTTTTCCACCAGGGACGCGTCGTCGGTGGCCGTCCAGCCGTTTTCCTTCGCTTTGCTGTAGGCGTCGACAAGCCATTCCCGGCGAAAGACCTGGGGCGTCTGCACCGACCACAGCCCCTCCCGCACCAGGGTGGCGGTTACTATACCTTCTTCATTTCCCCGTTTAATAGTTTCTTTGACCGGCAGGGCCGCCACGGCGGCTCCGGTTTTCCCGGCGGCGTCGACCACCCGTGCCAAAAGGGCCAGACTTAAAAAAGGCCGTGCACCGTCATGCACGGCCACCCATTCCGCCGGCGGGGCTACCGCTTTAAGACCGGCGGCAACGGAATCCTGCCTCTCCTCCCCGCCGGCGACTATTTCTTTGACCTTGCGGAAGGGACCTGCGGCCACTATTTCCCGGCAGAGGTGAATATCCTCCCCGCGGGTAACAATAATAACTTCATCTACCAGCGGCGAAGCTTCAACGACGGCCAGGGAATAGGCCAGGACGGGTTTATCTCCCAAAGGCATGTAGACCTTGTTGCCTCCCGCCCCCATACGGCGGCCCTGTCCGGCGGCGGCTATAATGAAACTCAAGAAAGGCACTGGTACTCACCCCGTTCCAGGGTCTGGTGATTGGAGCCGGCCTTCCTTTCCGGACCTTTGGGACGGGCAAAAATCATCCTACCGGCCGCCGTTTGCAAAACGCTGGTCACTACCACGGCAATGGTCTGGCCGATATACCGGCGGCCGTTTTCAACGACAATCATCGTACCGTCGTCCAGGTAGGCTACGCCTTGACCGATCTCTTTACCGTCTTTAATAACCTGGACCGTCATTTCTTCTCCCGGCAGAACGACGGGTTTAACAGCATTGGCCAGCTCGTTGATATTTAAAACCCTTACGCCCTGAAGTTCGGCGACCTTGTTAAGGTTAAAGTCGTTGGTCAAAATGGGGGCGCCCAGTTTTTGGGCCAGGCGGACCAGTTTGCTGTCCACTTCCGACAGGTCATCAAAGTCGACTTCCAGAACCTTAACGCTAACTCCCATTTCCTTGCGAATTTTATTTAAAATATCGAGGCCGCGGCGGCCGCGGTTGCGTTTTAACAGATCGGAAGAATCGGCAATATGGCGTAATTCCTCCAGGACAAAGGACGGTATGATCATGGTCCCTTCCAGGAAGCCGCTCTTTAAAATATCGGCGATGCGGCCGTCGATGATGACGCTGGTATCGAGTATTTTGGCCCCGCTTCTGCCGCCCTCCTTGCCACCTTCTACCTTGATCCTGTCTCGCTCCCTTCCACCCAGCCTCGGGATGAGATTAAACAACCCCCAGACCTCGTCTTTCCTTTTCGTACCCAGGCTCCAGCCCAGGTAACCCAAGAAAAGGCTGCCGGCCATGGGAATGTAGGGTCCTACAAAGGGCAGATGAAAAAAAGAAGCCCCCAATAAATTGGCAATGATAAGACCAAAAATAAGTCCCAAGGACCCGCTTACTATATCCTGGGCCGGCAGGCGCTGCAGCCTTCCTTCTAGCCAGCGTGTCGACTGGGTGACAAAATCTATCAAACGCCCCGACAGTACATATCCTATAAATGCGGCCATCAGGGTCACCAGGCCGAGGAGGGTTAACTTAAGTCCAGGCAGGGGGCTCGTCCCCCAGTTCTGCTGCCAGACGGCCAGGACCAGCTGCGTGGCGTAAAAGCCGCCCCCTCCTGCCGCAAGGGCTATGGCAACCCTTACAACTCGATAAAGCATCCCTTCACCTTCTTTACTTTGCTCCTTTTCAATTTTCCCTCTCCCTTCCCATCTTATACCGTGGTTTAAATTTCCAGGCCGACTTCTAAGGCCTCAATCACCGACCGCACGCTATAAAATTCGCAATCATTCTGGGAAAAAAGGCTGCTTTTATTTCCCGCGGGTATTATAAAGCGTTTAAAGCCCAGGCGGATGGCTTCTTCGATACGTCTCTCCAGCTGGCTTACGGCCCGGACTTCCCCAGCCAGACCCACCTCCCCCAAAACTAATGTTTCTTGGGCTACAGGTCTGTCTTTAAAACCGGAAGCTATGGCCAGACAGATAGCCAGGTCGGCGGCCGGTTCATTTATAGTAATGCCCCCGGCGACATTGAGATAGACGTCGTGGCCAGCCAAATTTAGGCCCGCCCGCTTTTCCAGGACCGCCGTAAGGAGCAGGGCACGGTTATAATCGACGCCGGTAGTCAGCCGCCGGGGGTTGCCGAAGGATGTCGGGCTTACCAGGGCCTGGATTTCCAGCAGCAGAGGCCGCGTTCCTTCCATGCAGGCCGCCACACTGGAGCCGGCAACGCCGACCGGCCGTTCGGCTAAAAGGGTTTCCGAAGGATTGGCCACCTCTTTCAGCCCCCGGGCATCCATTTCAAATATGCCGATTTCATTTGTCGAACCGAAGCGATTTTTAGCCGCCCGGAGGATACGGTAGGCCTGGTAGCGTTCTCCTTCAAGGTAGAGGACGGTATCCACCAAGTGTTCAAGGACACGCGGGCCAGCCAGAAAACCTTCTTTGGTAACATGGCCGACGAGGATGACGGCCGTGCCTCCTTTTTTGGCCAGGCGCTGAAAGCGCGCCGCACACTCCCGGACCTGGGAAACGCTACCCGGTGCCGCCTGGATGGCCGGAAGGTACATTGTTTGAATTGAATCAATGATGGCTACTACCGGGTCCAGTCCTTCAATTCCGGCCAGTACACCTTCGACATCCGTTTCGGCCAGGAAATATATCGGCCCCTTCAATGCCTTCAGTCGCTGGGCCCGGAGTTTTACCTGCTCTGGGGATTCTTCCCCTGAAATATAAAGGATTTTGCCGTACCTTTCGGCGAGGCTGTGGGCTACCTGTAAAAGAAGGGTGGATTTGCCGATGCCCGGTGCGCCGCCGACGAGGATCAAAGAGCCCGGAACCAGTCCACCCCCGAGGACCCGGTCCCATTCCCCCAGCATACTGACCAGACGCTCACCCTTAATATCGGCGATTTCCGTCAAAAGGGAGGGGACTGCCTCCTTCCTGCCTCTTCCCTTCACCATTTCTCCCGCTACAACTTCTACCACCAAACTATTCCAACTGCCGCAGGAAGGGCAGCGGCCCAGGTAGCTCCATGTTTCGTAACCGCATACCTGGCAGATAAAACGCTCCTTTATTTTGGCCAACAAAACACCTCCTCCAGGCATTATACACCATTAGGTCCTTTGATGGGAAGGGCTGCCAAATTATATTGGTCAAACTATGCCAAAAAATTCATACCAACGGGCGTATAGTCATGTGCCGGCCGGGATAAGATAGGAATACCAGGGTCGGCAGGGGCTGAGCCCAGAGAATTATCGGGTCTTAAAAAGGCTCGGTAATTTTCGGCCAAAGGTGGCCGTCGGGTCTGAAGGCTCGGCGGCGGCCGGCGGGAAGAGCGGCAGCCGTTGATAACGATCTGCCTTCGGTTTTAGGGCCGCCGACAGATCGCTAGGGATGGTTGCCGGTCGAGCTAAGACGGTCAAGGTTGCCGTCAGAGGGCGGACCTTTCCGGTAGCTTTGATTGTCGAGCAAAGGTCGTTGCAGTTGCTTTAAATGAAGGGTAGCTGCGGCGGCCGGAGCGAAGGTCCTTGCCGGCTCTTTAAAATGAAGGTCCTCCTATGGGGAGCGGCCTTCATTTTAATTTGCTTAAAAAAAATAGCCCAGGACCTCTGGGCTTTAAAAGGAAATATATATGTTAAAGGAGGTCAGAGGACACCTTATTGGAGTACCTCAGGTATCATGTTCAATGATATTGTAACTCATTACTGTTAAAAATCAATTGCGTCTTGATTAATTTTAGGTTAATTTTTTCCTTCTTCTGCCGCCGGGACGATAAAAAAGAAACGACTACCCTGCCCCGGCCGACTTTCTACGCCAACTCTACCCCCGTGGACTTCAACAATATGTTTAACAATGGCCAGACCCAGGCCAGTTCCCCCCATTTCCCGGGAACGGGCCTTATCAACCCGGTAAAAACGTTCAAAGACGCGGGGCAAACTTTCCGCAGGGATGCCAATACCGGTATCCTCCACCTCCACCCGTATGCCGTCTTCTTCTTTGGCCGCTCTAACGGTTACCCGGCCACCAGCCGGAGTATATTTAATGGCATTATCGATTAAATTCAGCAGTACCTGGCTTAGATAATTCTCCCCCATAGCCAGCGGGGGTATATCTTCAGCAATTGCCGTTTCCAGTATAATCCCTTTTTCCGCTGCTAGGTGTTCCACGGTGGCCAGTACTCCATCCAAAACCGGCTTAAAGACAGTCATGCCGCGAGATCTTTCTATACCGCCGCTCTCCAGACGGGAAAGGGTAAGGAGATCGTCAATCAACTGCTGCAGACGCCTTGCTTCTTTGTTGATAATACTTAAAAATCGGCGGCATAACTGGGGATCCTCCATAGCGCCCTCGAGGAGGGTTTCGACAAATCCTCTAATGGAAGTAAGGGGGGTTCGTAGTTCATGGGAGACGTTGGCCACAAATTCCGTCCGCATTTTTTCCAGTCTGCGCATGGCGGTCATGTCGCGGATGGTGAGGGCCGCTCCTACCACCCTTTTTTGGGTGCTGATGATGGGCGAGCCGTTGATTTTAAAAAACTGGTTGGTGGTCGGGAACAGGCGCGTTTCAATTTCCCTTGGTTCGCCGCTGGCGATGATTTCTTTAACCATTTTATCGACTTCGTGGCTGCGGATTACTTCCAGTAAATATTTCCGCACCACTTCTTCTTCCTTTTTTCCCAGCATAGCTTCTGCCGCCGGGTTTAAAAGCATGATCCGCCCCACCTGATCTACGGTCAACAAAGCGTCGCCCATGCTGGCGATAATGGCCTGGATTTTATTGCGTTCTTCAACAATTTCCCGCAATGTGTTTCTGAGGGTTTCCACCATTACGTTGAGATGATGGCTCAACACGCCAATTTCGTCATGGTTCTGCACTTCCAGGCGCTGTTCCAGGTCGCCTTCGGCAATCCGTCGGGTTAAAGGCAGGAGGGCCCTGAGGGGCATGATGATTTCTCTGGAAATTAGAAAGGTGCCCACGGCCATAACGACGACGATGGCCACGGCCGATAGCAGCAAAATCCCTTCCAGGTGTCCCGCCGCCGTATTTACCTGGGAAGGCGTGAGGCCAGCCCCATCAAGGACGCTTTTTACCGCCTGGCGCAAAAAAACGCCGGCCGCCGTCAGGCTTAAAAAAAGCAGCACCATAAAATTCACGGTAATTTTTAAAGCTAAAGAACGCACTGACCTCACCACCGTTAATTATGTAAGAGGCAGTCTGCCACGGCCACTACCGCCGGATCAAACTGAATACCACTCCCCTTTGCCAACATGGCCAAGGCTTCTTCAAAGGTCCGCGTGGGTTGATACGGCCGCCGGGAGGTCATGGCATCAAAAGCATCGGCCACAGCTATAATCCTGGCCCCCAGGGGGATCTCAGTCCCCTTCAGGCCGTAGGGATAGCCTTTACCGTCGTAGCGCTCGTGATGCAGCCCGGCGTCACGGGCTAAACTTTTGAGGCTTGTAACCCCGTTCAGCAGCTCTATGGTCCGTCCCGGGTGTTGCTGTACGATTTCCCATTCCCGTTCGTCTAGGCGGCCAGGTTTGTCTAAAATGGCCCGGGGGACGGCAATCTTGCCAAAATCATGGAGGAGGCCGGCTATCTCCAGGCGTTGTATCCCCTCGTCGTCCATCCCGAGGCAGCGCCCTAGCTTCATGGCATAACTGGCGACGCGCCGGGAATGACCGGCCGTGTAGGTATGCTTGGCGTCGATAATCTGGGCAAAAAGGTTTATAGTAATCATCATCGGCTCATTTATATTAAAATTCACCGGCGGTAAGTTTAAAATGGTGTGAAACATCTTTAACTCCAGGGCGGGAAGGGTGGCGACTTCGTCAAAGAGGCCGCCGGACATTACTTTATCGAGGACGGTTACCAGTTCAGCCGGGATGGCTCCCCCGATCCTTCTTTGCAAGGTCTCCTTGACGGTGGACCAGGGGCGACCAGGAAGTACGCGCAAAACCAGATCGAATTCATCGGCCAGGCCCAGCAAAAGGGCCCCGGGATCGATGGCCTTGCCTTTCAAACCCGCGGGGTAGCCTGAACCGTCGTAGCGTTCGTGATGCTGGCGGACCATGGTCGCCGCTTCCTCGCCAAGTCCGGGGATTGCCGCCACTATGTCCGCGCCCTTCTGGGGATGGGCCCTGACTTCTGGATTTTTTCCCCCATCTCCCTTAAGGATAATATGTACCAGATGATCATCCAGGCCCATGCCGCCAATGTCGTGCAGCAAACCGGCATAAAAAACCAGGTTTGCCTGTTCGGGTAATACCTTTCGCGCCATTTCTCCCGCCACCAAGGCCACGCGCCAGGCATGATAAAGCTTTGTATTTTCTTCTACATCCAGAATGTTGGACAAAGCGACGATAAGCTCGCAGAAGGTACGCTCCGCCCCGCATCCCATGATTTAAAACCCTCCTATAAAAAAATCGCCCTTTATTTATTATAAAGAGCGATTCCTAACAATCACCTTTATTCCCCGGTTCCTTTATTAACGACCTTATTTAAATCAGCTATCAGTCTGTCAACGTCGATGCCGTGGGCCCGGGCCCCCTGCTCAATGTTTTCAAAACGTGCCGCCGCACAGCCGAGACAGCCCATACCGTGTTCCATAAAAACTGGCACCGTCTGGGGGTATTTGCTGACGACCTCGGTGATGCTCATCTCCTTGGTAATGGCGACCACCCGGTTCACCTCCTGCTGGATTTTTCAAATACTCATGATATACATTATAACTGTTCAACATTTCATTGTAAAGTTAACAGCAACCGAGTTTTTCTGCCACAGATTTAACTTTGCCCTCCATAGTAAGTTCTTTGTCGCGCCTGTCGTCGATCCTGATAAGGGTCATGGAACGAAGGGCGCCCCTGTCAAAGGGGATTTCGTGGAGCTTGCGCAGCAAAGGAAATAAAACGTCCAGTTCCCCTTCTATAATTGTTCCCATGGGCGTCAATTGATATTTAATATCCGGCGTCGCCGCCAGCAGCCTGTGGACGTCGGCTACATAATGGCTGATGCTGGTGCTGCCAGTGCCCAGGGGTGCTATCACAACTTCCAGAATGGCCACCGCCTGCACCTCCAAGCCCTTGCTTTCCAAATTTACCCTTTAAACCTCAATTGCTGGCGGGAGTGTGTGGGAATCGAACCCACCGCGCCCGGGTCTAACCCACGCGCCGACTGGATTTGAAGTCCAGGCAGGCCACCAGGCCCGATCCACCCCCAGGCCATTATACGCCCGGGAAAAACAGAAGTCAAGGTGACCCCTTTACCCCATAAACCAATTACCCTCCAAGGTAGGCCTTTCTAACCGCTTCGCTGTTTGCCAGTTCGCCGGCACCGCCCTGCAAGGTTATGCGACCGGTTTCTAAAACATAGCCGCGGTGGGCAATACTTAATGCCATATTGGCGTTTTGCTCTACAAGTAAAATAGTCGTCCCCTGTTCGTTTATTTCCCTGATAATATTAAAGATTTCCTGGACAAGGATGGGAGCCAGGCCCATAGAAGGCTCGTCCAGAAGGATGAGTTTGGGTCTGGCCATTAACGCCCGGCCGATAGCCAGCATCTGCTGCTCACCGCCGCTTAAAGTGCCGGCCATCTGTTTCTGCCTTTCCTTCAAACGGGGAAAGCGGTCAAAGACTTCTTCCAGCCCCTTACTTATTTTTACGCGATCGCGGTGAACGTAGGCCCCCAGCTCTAGGTTTTCCCTTACGGTAAGGTTGGCAAAAATGCGCCTACCTTCTGGAACCTGGGAAAGCCCCAGCTTAACTATCTCCTGGGCCGGCAGCCCCACAATATTCCGCCCTTTGTAGATAATAGAACCCTTCCTAGGACGTAATAGGCCAGATATAGTTTTTAAGGTGGTGCTCTTTCCGGCGCCGTTGGCACCTATAAGGGTCACAATCTCCCCCTCGTTGACCTCCAGGGATATCCCCTTAAGGGCGTGGATGGCACCGTAATAGACATTAAGTTCTTCAACCTTGAGTAGCAACGCCGTTCACCTCCCGGCCCAGGTATGCTTCAATAACCCGTTCATTGGCACGAATGGCGGCGGGAGGTCCCTCGGCAATAACCTGGCCGTAATCTAAAACATAAATCCGCTCGCATATTCCCATGACCAGTGACATATCATGTTCTATCAAAAGGATTGTCAAAGCAAATTCCCGGCGGACCCATTCGATTAATTCCATCAGTTTTTTGGTCTCCTGGGGATTCATTCCGGCCGCAGGTTCGTCCAGAAGAAGCAGCTGCGGATGCGCCGCCAGGGCGCGGGCGATCTCCAAACGGCGCTGCTCGCCGTAGGGTAAATTTTTAGCCTTTTCATCCTGATAGGCCTCCAACTGAAATATCCGCATAAGCTCCTTACTTCTGGCAAGGATCTCGTTTTCCTTGCGGTGAAAGGCAGGGAGGCGCAAAACGGCATCTAGGACACGGTAGGAGTTGTGCCAGTGAAAAGCAATCCTCAGGTTGTCAAGCACGCTCAGGTCCCCAAAAAGACGGATATTCTGGAATGTTCTGGCAATCCCCTGACGGGTAATCTGGTAAGGCTTAAGCCCTTCAATATTGCGGCCGTTAAAAACAATCTCCCCCCGGGTAGGCCGGTAAACCCCCGTTAAAAGGTTAAAGACCGTCGTTTTCCCCGCTCCGTTTGGCCCAATAAGGCCTACCAGTTCACCTCGCTCGATGGCTAAGTTGACATTGGCCACCGCCATCAAACCGCCGAAGGAGATGGTCAGGTCCCTAGTCTCAAGCAGAGCCACCGGCAGCACCTCGTTTCGCTATCCTATTGCCAAGGCTGAGTTCTTTATTTCCCATTAAACCTTGGGGCCTAAAGACCATGATCACGATGAGCAATACGGCATAAATAACCATTCTTAAAACGGCCAGATCCTGAAGGGCGGCGTTGACCAGGGTAATGGCCGCAGCGGCTATAATGGAGCCGGTAATACTGCCCAGGCCTCCGAAAACTACCATTACCAGAACGTCAAAGGAGCGAAAAAAGGTAAAGGAGGTGGGCTGGATGAGGTAAAAATAATGGGCATAGAGGGCGCCGGCCACTCCGGCGAAAAAGGCTCCCAGGGCAAAGGCCATAACCTTATAATAGGTCGTATTAATACCCATGGTTTCGGCGGCAATTTCATTTTCACGGATGGCCACGCAGGCGCGCCCGTGGGTAGAGTTTAAAAAATTGACAATAACCACAATGGTGATTACCATCATGACGTATAATATGGTCCAATTGGTCAGGCGGGGAATGCCGATTAGACCGGCGGCACCGCCTATATACTCGATATTATTGGCCATACCTTTAATAATTTCGCCGAAACCCAGGGTGGCTATGGCCAGGTAGTCGCCCTTCAAACGCAAAGTGGGTAGACCAATGATGATTCCTGCTACGGCGGCCGCCAGGGCACCGCAGACAATAGCCAGGGCAAAGGGCTGATGGAGCTTCATGGTAAGGACTGCGGCCACATAAGCGCCCACGGCCATAAAACCGGCATGTCCCAGGGCCAGCTGGCCGGTAAACCCGACGATTAAATTTAAGCTGACGGCTAGGATAATGTTAATGCCCAGCATCATCAAGTTGATTTCCTGAAACTTGCTGATCATCCCCATGGACTGCAAGGCATAAACTACGAAGTATATAAAAAGGATACCGGCCGCAGTTAAGAGGTTCCTCCGTTTGAACACCGCCTTATTCACCTACACCTTCTCGGTATTGCTTTTGCCCAGGAGGCCGGCAGGTTTGATGAGCAGGATTAAAATTAAGAGTAGAAAAACAATGGGATCCCTCATTTTACTGCTCCAATAGCCGCTGACCATGGTTTCGAAAATGCCTAAAGCAAAGCCGCCCACCATGGCTCCCGGAATAAGGCCGATGCCCCCGATGACTGCCGCAACAAAGGCCTTCAACCCTGGCATGATGCCCATTAAAGGTTGAATCGTATTATAATAGAGCCCCAAAAGGATGCCGGCCACGGCGGCAAAGGCCGATCCCAGGGCAAAAGTTACAGAAATGGTGTTATCCACATTGATACCCATTAATCTCGCGGCGTCGGAATCATAAGATACGGCGCGCATGGCCTTTCCCGCCCACGTGTAACGGACGATATACTGGAGAAAAAGCATAATGGCTATCGTTACTGCTAAAATTATTATCTGGAGGGTGGTGACGGTTATGGGAATGCCCATTAAGGTGATGGGCAATTGCACGTTATTAATGGTGCCGGCCGGGTATGAACGAATATCAGTCCCCAGGACCATGAGGCCTCCATTCTCCAGCAGGAGCGACACGCCTATGGCCGTGATAAGGGCAGCCAGGCGCGGCGCATTGCGCAGGGGCCTGTAGGCAATCCTCTCAATGATCACACCCAGGAGACTGCATGATGCCACGGCAAGAAAAAAGGCCCACCATATATTGAGTTTTAAATAAACAACGGCCAGAAACCCTACATAAGCCCCCACCATCAAAATGTCGCCGTGGGCGAAATTAATGAGTTGGATAATACCATAAACCATGGTATATCCGAGGGCGATGAGGGCATAAATGCTACCCAGGGAAAGACCGTTTATTATCTGTTGCAGAAAAGCGGCCACCTGTCGCCAACTCCTGTCTTAAAGCCTAATAAAGGCCAATGAGGGGAAAGTTCCCCCCATTGGATATTGATAAATTTATACTCAAACGGGTTAATTGCTTGTGGGCTGAATCTTCGTCTTTAAGGTCTGTTTGCCGTCAACGAGGGCGATGATGGCGATTTCTTTAACGGGGTTATGATTGCTGTCAAAACTCATTTTGCCAGTAACGCCTTCGAAATTCTTAGTTTCGGCAAGGGCCTGACGGATGGCCTCCGGTTCGGCCTTGCCGGCCCGGTTGATGGCGTCGGCTAAAAGATAAGCAGCATCGTAGCCAAGGGCGGCAAAGGCATCGGGCTCAGTGCCGTACTTTTCTTTGTAAGCCTTAACAAAGGCCTGTACCTTGGGATTGGGATCGCTGGCCGAATAATGGTTGGTAAAATAGGTATCCTTCAAATTGGCCGCTCCTCCGGCAAATTCGGCCAGTTTAGGCGAATCCCAGCCGTCGGCGCCCAGCATGGGCACGTTGAGGCCCAATTCCCGGGCTTGGCTGACGATTTTACCCACCTGTTCATAATAGGCCGGGACGTAAATAAGGTCGGCGCCGGCATTTTTAAAGCGGGTTAGGAAAGGACGAAAATCCTGATCGTCCTGATTGAAACTTTCTTCGGCAACTATCTGGCCGCCCCGCTTAGTAAATTCTTGTTTAAATACCTGATACAATCCCTTGCTGTAATCGTTGGTGTTGTCGTACAAAATGGCAGCCTTTTTAGCTCCCAAATCTTTGACGGCGAATTCCGCCCCAACTATCGCCTGGGGTGGATCAGTGAAGCAGATGCGGAATATATAATCGCGCACCTTTTTTGTCTGGGGATCGACGGTAATGTCGGGATTGGTGGCCGATGTGGTAAGTAAAGGAACCTTATTGTCGGTAGCCACAGGTATTGCCGCCAAAGTGTTGCCGGTGGTAGCCGGACCCAAAAGGGCGACAACTTTATTTTCAGTTACCAGCTTGGCGGCAACGCTCATTGATTCTTCCTGCTTGCTGCCGTTATCCAGGACTATAGGATTAATCTTTTTGCCTCCCAAAACGCCACCTTTACTGTTAATTTCTTCAAAGGCCAGAAGGATAGCATTTTTGGTATTGGTGCCGTAAGTAGCCACTTTGCCGGTAAGCTCGTAATTGACACCGATGTTTATCTCATTACCACCGCTTGCAGTTCCCTGCTGACCGCCGCTTTTTTGTCCCTGGCCGCAGCCGGCCAAAAGGGATACCGCCAGGAGCAAAACGAGGGCGATTAAAGTAATCCGCTTACTCTTCCCCATCTGAGCTACCTCCTCCGATTTTTTACATCTGGTAGGCACAGTATAAATTAATTATAAAGCGTCGGGCAAACGGCTGTCAATTGGCAATGAAAATGCGTTTGTCCCCCTGGCGGCGGGTTAGCTTCAATCTGTCGAGGTATTCTAAGAACGGTAAAATAAATTTACGCGAACTGCCCAGGGCGTCCCTTACCTCTGCGAGCCCAAAGGGTCCAGTGCGGCCAAGTTCCCGCACCACATTTACTGCTTCTTCAAAGGCCTCACGGTGCCAGTAAAATTCTTCGTTGATCTTTACCAACACACCTTCCCGCACCAGATAGTGAAGGAGTTCTTCCAGTTCGGACGGCTGCACTTTAAAGTTGGCCGCCACCCCTTTAAAGTCAGGGGGTTGCCAGCGGGCCGTTCGGTAATATGCAGCTATGCCTTCTAATAATTCCTTTTGTTTAGGTGTAAGGTCCGGTTTAAAACCGGCCAGGGCTACCGTCCCTGCAGTAAAAACGATACGCCCTTCCCGGGACCACTGCTCTAGCAGGGGTTGAAAAACACGCGCCGGTATTTGGGAGAAACAGCGGGAACGCAGCTCTTCTTTGCCCAGGCCGGGACGTAAAGGGTAACGGCAATGAAAATCGGTCAGCGCCCTTTCTGTTTCCCGCCACCACGCATCCATTATTTCTCTGTCCACAATATATAAGTCGTGTTCACAGGGAAGCATAACAAAAAGCCCTTCTGCGGCCATCCCATGGAGGAGCTCGCGGGCATCATCTACATTCATGGCCGCTGCGGCGGCAGCTTCCGTTAAATTGATGCCCTGCCTGTGTTCCTTGATAATCTGGGCAAGGACTTCCCCGGGCGTTCCCTCCAATTTCTTGCGCAAAGATGCGAGGACATTGGTATCAAAGCGGCGATGCCGGGGGGCGTCCGGATCGATGACCACGCCGCCGCCTATAGTCTCCATAGGAGAATAGCTCCTGAGGACGAAACGATCGCCGCGCAGGGAAACCACCGGTTCTTCCATGAGAAATTGGACAAGGGCATTTTCGCCGCCCTTAATCTCTTCCCGGTCAAGAAGGATTATCCGTCCCAAAATTTCCGCCGTACCTAAATAAAAACGAATACGGCTGCGGTTTTCAATGGTGCGTGAGCCGGACAGCAGTTTAACTGTAGCGTCTATGCGGCGGGCCGAAGGTAAATGTCCTGGCGTTGCCAGGGTGCTTCCCCTGCCCACGGCTTCTTTGTCGACCCCGGCTAAATTGACAGCCACGCGCTGGCCAGCCAGGGCTTCTCTTACATTTTTGCCATGGACTTGAAGATTGCGGGCCTTAGTTTTTATGCCTTGGGGTAGAATTTCTAAATCGTCTCCGACTTTGATGGTTCCCGTCCAAAGGGTGCCGGTAACTACCGTGCCAAAACCGGTAATGGAAAAAACGCGGTCGATGGGCAGCCGTACACCCCCGCGGGCGGGTCGTGGGGGAGTTACTGCCGCCAGTTCGTCCAATTTGTTAAGGAGTTCGGGTATCCCTTCACCGGTTACGGCAGACACGGGAATGATGGGGGCATCGGCCAGCACCGTTCCCTGGACGGAGCGACGTACGTCTTCCTGCACCAAATCCAGCCACTCGCCATCGACCAGGTCTATCTTGGTGATAACGATAATTCCCTTCTTAATCTGCAGCAAATCGATGATGGCCAGGTGTTCCCTGGTCTGGGGCATCACGCCCTCGTCGGCGGCGACGACCAGCATTACCAGGTCCATGCCGCCAACGCCGGCCAGCATTTGGCGAATAAAACGTTCATGACCGGGCACATCTACCAGTCCTAGCAGGCGGCCGCTCGGTAAACGCAGGGGGGCAAACCCCAGCTCAATGGATATGCCCCTTTCCTTCTCTTCCTTGAGCCTGTCGGTATCTACGCCTGTTAAGGCCTTTACCAGAACGGTTTTCCCATGGTCGACATGGCCCGCAGTTCCGACGATAATGTACTCCACAGACAGCTCCCCTCATGCATTATTACTTTCCCCGTCAGGCAAGCCGACAAGATCAAAGGCCTGCACCAGGGCCGCGGCCAGTTCCCTGTTTTCCCCCGGCAAAAGGGTGCGGACATCTAGAATTAAGGCGTCTTCCTGAATCCGCACTAGCACCGCAGGCTCAGTCCGCCGCAGGCGGTGGGCCAGCTCTGTAGTCTCCACTTTCTCCGGCATAACGGCTACACCCCAGGAAGGCAACTCAGCTAACGGTAATGCTCCCCCTCCCGCCTGGGAGGTAATGGATTTTACTTCTACCCTGGCCCGGGATGCCAAAACTCTTGCCAGGAGCTCACACAGGTGCTCGGCCTTTTTTTGCAGCTCCTCCGGCGTCATGGTCAGAGCGGCGAGGGTGGGAATTTCCTTTACGGCCCTTTCAGGATAACGATAGGCCAAAAGGGTGGCCTCGAGGGCGGCAAGGGTGAGTTTATCGACCCGCAGGGCGCGGGTTAAAGGGTGACGGGCTATGGCCGCTATTAGCTCCTGCCGCCCCACAATGATTCCGGCCTGGGGCCCACCTAAAAGTTTATCGCCGCTAAAGGTTAACAAATCCACTCCCTGCCTGACTTCATCCTGAACCGTCGGTTCCCCTTGAAGACCATAGCTTTCCAGGTTCAAGAGTACGCCGCTGCCCAGGTCTTCCATTACGGGAATCTGATAGCGGCGACCAAGGGCCACCAGCTCCTTCGTCGTGACCTCGTGGGTAAAACCCCGGATACGATAATTGCTGGGGTGAACCTTTAGCAGCAGGGCCGTTTCCGGTCCTATGGCCGCTTCATAATCCTTAAGGTATGTTTTATTAGTCGTCCCTACTTCCACCAGCCGGGTGCCGCTCTGGGCCATAACTTCCGGGACCCTGAAGGAACCGCCGATTTCGACCAGCTGGCCGCGGGAAATAATCGTTTCCCTCCCGGCGGCAAGGGCGGAAAGGCTTAAAAAAACGGCACCGGCGTTGTTGTTGACCACCAGGGCTCCTTCGGCGCCTGTCAGCTCCCGGAGCAATGTGGAGACATGCTCGTAGCGATTGCCGCGGTGTCCCGTTGCTAGATCGAACTCTAAATTGGTATAGCGCCTGGCCGCCGTATAGGCTGCCATAGCGGCGGCTTCGCTTAAAATCGCCCGTCCTAGGTTGGTATGTAATACTGTGCCCGTAGCATTTATGACGGGGCGCAGACTTCCCCGCCTGTCGCTTATATATTTGTCCCTTATCTCCCGGGCCAGTTCATCTGTTGCCGGCGGCTCCATCCCCGCCCGTATACGGTTCCGCCAGGCCGTCAAAACCTCGCGGGTGCATTTAACCGCCAGCTTATGGTCAGCCAAGGCCAGATCCTTAAGGGAGGGGTGCTGCAATATTTGGTCCACCGCCGGCAGCTGCCTTAGACGTTTTTGGAGCTGATCCATAATTTTCTCCTCCTCCAGTTATAATCCTCGCCTGCCGGTTAAAAAATATACATCAAGAAAATTTTATAGAGGAGGTCGTCCTATGAGTATCGGGCCCTGGCGCCCCTTCAGCGAGTTGGCCGATTTCCGTGAGGCCATGCTGCGCAACTTCTTTACCGGCCCCTGGGAAATCGGCCCCCGTTTCGATATTTACCAAAACGATAGGGAAGTAGTGGCCACCGCAGAACTGCCGGGCCTTACTTCCCGTGACGACGTCGAAATCACCGCTACCGAAGACACCCTTACCGTGAGGGGTGAAATACGCCGCAGCGAAGAAACCGATGAACGTGACTACCATCGAACCGAACGTTTTTACGGCACATTTGCCCGTACCCTTAGCCTTCCGGCCAGGGTAGAGCCGGAAAAAGCAACGGCAACATACAAAAACGGCATCCTGGAAATCCGTCTCCCCAAAGGGGATAACCAGCGGCAACGGCGTATACCCATCAGTCTCCACTAACGTTTAAGGAAGTTGAGTTTTTCCGGCCTGGTTAAGGGGGCACCGATGGCCGAACCCTCGGGTAAATATTCCCTCTTTTGCCCTTCTATAAGCAATTGCACCCTGTTGATACCGGGAAACTGGGTCAGGGTGAAAAGGAGGGAATTGAGGAGGGCGGTTTCGGCCGCGCTGCCCCCGCCGTAGGCCGTAACTTCTTTGCTCAAATCTACGGTGGCCAATCCATCGGCGATGCTGAAATTCAATAACCTGGTACCGGGCCAAACGGTACGCACCAGGTTACTGTCGGCCGGCGGCCCGGCCAGCAGGGCCAAAACCGCCGCCCTGGGCAGGTCGCCCGCCGTGGCACCGGACGGTAAGGGTACCGTGACCGGCACCAAAAAATTGGCTTTGGCGTCGCTAAAGTATACCTGCACACCCTCCTGTCCGTTCTTTATCAGGCTGTTGATTGTTTCCGGACGGGCAAGGGGCGTATTGAGTTTTAAGCCGGCCAACTCCGTAACGGCCTGCCCTTCGACTAGAATATTGACGTATTTAACGTTCTCTATGTTTGTCAGAGTTAAAACCAGGGCCTTAACTGCCTTTTCCGCCTGTTCTTTATTTTGTACAGCCAGCAGTTCCTTGGTGAGGTCGACGTAAACCGTATTGAGATCATCCAAAACATAAATATCCCGCAGTTTAACTCCCTCGGGCATAACTCCCTTTAAACCATCCACCTGGGGACCGGCAAGGAGCTTTTCCACGGCAGTTTTGGCTACTTCGCGGGTAGGAGTAAAGGTTATGGTAACGGGTACAAGGTAGGTGCCATCTTCAGTTAAATAATAAACTAAAACCTGCCCCAGCTCCCGCGTTAAAAGAAGGGGCTGTCTCACCTTATTACTCACCTTGTCCTCCTGAGGGGCAGGTTTGGATTTGCTGAAACATCCGCCGGTTATTCCGGCTAAAACCAGAACAAAGGTTAGCAATAAGACAAACGACCACCCCCGACGCCGATTTTTCGGGTGGTCTGGCTTCATATCCTTCACTCCTTCCATCGATTTTAATTTTTTTTCGACAAAGGGCAAGTAAAATCCTGCCGTCACAAAATTTACAACCGGCTTAACCATGCTATAACCAAAAAGATCAGACAAATATAACCAAAAAAAGGATAAACCCAGCTGATAAGATTGGCAAACCCGCACCCCGCCAGGGGCAGACTAAAAGCGAGGAGCAGTAAAGGAGCGCGCCGCCCGATAAAAGGTGCAAACTGAGCGAACCTTGCAGCCAGTCCGTACAGATTGGATGCCGCCGTTGTCGCCAGGGCCAACCAGAGGGCCAAAACATAAAATTTGACCAAACCCCCCCGCCGGATGGAAACCATGTACAGCAAGGGGAACTCGGCTTCCAACCCATCGGTGGGCATGGTTGCCAGGTTCTTTACCAAAAAAAAGGCTAAAACCCCTATAAAAATGCCGCCGCCAGCCGCTCCCAAAGTCCCTTTTTGCGTTGATGGCAGGGAAGTAAGCAACACCGTTATACCGATCATATTATAGGCGACGTATAAGAAGGTATTGAGAAGCCAGTTCGTGCCAATAAGGCCCTGGGCCGGGGCCGGAACGGCCGGAGGGGAAGAAGCGGCGAAGGATAAACTTAAACTTATCACTACCGTTACTATTGTAATAAGCATTACAGGTACCAGCAGCAAATTTAACATGATCAGGCCGCGGCCCTGTCCCAGGCAGGCCAGGAGGGATAAAAGACCGCAGGCCGCCATGCCAAAGAGTGGATTTATTCTAAAATATTCCTTAACCAATGCTCCCGAACCCGCAAGCATAACGGCAAGGCCGCCAAATAAAAAAAGGGCGGTGGCCAAATCGGCCGGTTTTTCCCAGCTTCCCAGGAGCCTGGACAAAAAATCATGATAACTGCGGGTACACCACTGTAACGCCAGACGGCGCACCCAGGCGGCCATGAAAGTCAAAAGGCCCCCCATCAAAATTACGGCTTCATCTGCCCTGGACCCCAGGACTAAAAAAAAGCGGACCAGTTCCTGCCCCGAGGCAAAGCCGGCTCCAATCATTGTGCCGACTACGGCGATCGCTATTGCCAATTCCCTCCAAAAGATCGGGACCACCCTCCCCCATCCTTTGTATATTAATATGCTGGTGCGAGGGAGCAGTAGTATAAAAAGGAGGAAATTGGCATATACTCTAGGCACAAGGTCTCAAGGGAGGTAAGGTATGGCTCCGTTACCTTTTTTTACACAGCATCAAGAAACGATACCTGCACCTAAAATAAAATTCTATTATCAAGACCCCATGGCAGTGGAGAAATTAAGCCAAACCCTGGCCGCCCACCTTAAAGAGCGCGATCCCGAAGGCAGCTGCCCCCTGGTCGTCGTTTGTATCGGTACCGATCGCTCGACGGGTGACTGTCTGGGACCCCTGGTAGGCACCCACCTCCTGCGTATGCCCGACCTGCCCTGTGCAGTCTATGGAACCCTGGATGAGCCGGTCCATGCCAGCAACCTGACGGAAAAACTGGCTTATATCAAAGCCAACCATGCCAATCCTATAATCATCGCCGTCGATGCCTGCCTGGGCCAGGCCGAAAATGTCGGGGCCATCACCCTCGCCCCAGGAGCATTAAAGCCGGGAGCCGGTGTAAATAAAAATCTCCCGGAGGTGGGAGACATTCACTTTACGGGTATTGTCAACGTCGGCGGTTATATGGAATATTTCGTGCTGCAAAATACCCGCCTTTCCATCGTCATGCGCATGGCCCAACAAATCGCCAATGCCATTTACCAGGGGGTGTGCCTCGCCTATAAACACCGCAGCGTCGCCGTGGCCCGCGGTATCCAATAAAAGGACGGGAAAAGCATAGAATTATACAGGCCGATATCTACTGTAAATCTCTTTAACTTCTTCGTCGCTAACCTCACCAAAATCTTCATAGAACTGGCTGACGGCATAAAAGGGCTCCGGCATGGCGAGGCATATTAAATCATCTACCAGCCCACGCAGGCGCGCGGCAGTTTCCGGCGGTGCCACCGGTACGGCCAAAACTAATATTCCCGGTTTTTCTTTCCTTACGGCCCGCAGGGCGGCTTCCATGGTCAATCCGGTGGCAATTCCATCGTCAACTACTATAACAACCCTGCCGCTGATGTCCGGCATGACCGCACCGCCGCGATAAACTTCCATCCGCCTTTTAATTTCGTCTATTTCCCGCCAAATCAGCCTCTGCAAATCTGCCGGTTTAATTCTCAGGGCTTCCATAAGCTTCGTGTTGTATATTATCGTGCCGTCGGGCATCACTGCCGCCGCCGCCAATTCAGGATTGCCGGGAATACCCACTTTCCGGGGAATGATTAAATCAAGCTCCCCCGCCAAAGCGGCAACGATCGGGGCGGCAACAACCACTCCGCCCCTGGGAACGGCCAGCACCAGGGGACGCCGGCCTCGATATTCCTCCAGGGCCTGAGAAAGCCGTCTGCCGGCTTCCCCGCGATTTTTAAAAATCACGGCACCATCCCCTTAATAAATTGTACTGTTAAAATTTTCCCCCGTCGGCGGCAGGATATACACCGCATTATACGGCCACTTTATCCGGGTTTATCAGCCCCATGGCCATGGCCAGGGCCTTTTCCTCCTCTTCACTCAACCGATAATTAGATCTACCGTTGTGGATCGGCTTAATAAATACCCGTGTCTCGTCGCGGGCATATAGGCTGGAGAGGATAAAACCATGACCCTCGCGGTTCAAGATGGCCAGGGCAAAACTCAAATCACTTCCTGTGTCAGGAAAGGCGTTAAAGCGCACCAACCCTATGCGGCTGAAACTCTTATCCAGTCCTACCTGTAAGTCCTGGACTTTTTCCTGCAGCCGATTTATCGCTTCATTAACTTCCCCCAAATCATGAAACCGTTCGAGGACAGCCGCAAGATCAAGGCTTTCTCCCGTTTCCAGCAGGCGTCTGATGCGACCTTCCAGGCGCCTTATTTCACCATGGTTGTGCCATAGCCACAGGATAATTATGAACTGCAGGACTATCAGACCAACAAGAAGCGGACCCGCATAAGGCATCAGGCTTAAGGTCAAAGAATTCAACGTGCGTTCCTCCCCCTAAAAGTACAACAAATGATTAATTTCAACGCGAATCGGCAATTTCCTGCGCCCTTTACGTCCTGATTGTTGTTAGGAAAAAATTTTTATCATATGGAATACTTTTGCGGGGAGGATTTGTCGGGGCCATGGCGAATGCAGATCATTTAAACAAAATTTCTGCCGGAGTGGTGAAGGTCATGTTATCTCCTTTGTTACAAGAAAAACTGGACAACCTGTTAAAAAAAATCGAGGAAATGGAAGGCGTCCTTATCGCCTTTTCCGGAGGGGTGGACAGCACCCTCCTTCTTAAGGCGGCCACTATGACTTCGACCCGGGTCATGGCGGTAACTGCATCTTCGCCAACCTATCCGGAGGCCGAAATAGCCGCGGCGGTGCAACTGGCCCGCGACTTGGGGGTACAGCACCAGATTATCAAGACCAATGAGATGGAAGATCCCAACTTTACGGCCAATCCCACCGAACGCTGTTACCACTGCAAAAGAGAGCTCTTTGCTACATTACGGCGGCTGGCATCGGAACACGCTCTGAAGACAATCGTCGACGGCGCCAACGCCGATGATGAAGACGATTTCCGTCCCGGAAGAAGGGCAGCCCGTGAGTTCGGGGTCCGCAGCCCTTTACAGGAAGTTGGGCTGACAAAGGATGAAATACGCCAGCTGGCAAGATATTTGCATCTGCCCAATTGGGATAAGCCGTCCATGGCTTGCCTTTCCTCCCGCATACCTTACGGGCAGGCCATTACCCCAGAAAAGCTCCGTCAAATAGCCGCCGCCGAAGATTTTTTGTGCCGCCTGGGATTGAAGGAAGTTCGGGTGCGCCACCACGATACCATCGCTCGTATAGAAGTAAACCCGGCCGCCTTCGCCCTCCTCATCGATGCCGCAATAAGGGTAAAAATTGTGAAATACTTTCAAGACCTGGGATTTACTTATATTGTCCTCGATCTTGAAGGCTTTCGCAGCGGCAGTATGAATGCGGTACTAAAGCAAGAGGATTTGCACCGTTAACGTTGGACATAAAAAGGAGGTTCCAAATGAAGGTAGCTTATTTTGATTGCTTCTCCGGGATAAGCGGCGATATGTGCTTAGGCGCAATACTTGCCAACGGCCTTCCCCATAGCGAGCTGGAAGGACCTTTAAAGAAACTACCCCTTGACGGCTGGGAATTGAAAATCAGCGAAACAAAACAGCACGGTATTGCCGCCGTAGACGTGGAGGTCCTCGTTTCCGGCCACCAGCCCCATCGCCATTTAAATGATATTTTGGATTTAATAGAAGGCAGCGACCTGCCCGCCCCTGTAAGGGAAAAAGCGGCGGCAGTTTTTCGCAGTCTGGCCCGGGCCGAAGGACAGGTACACGGCATCGAACCGGAAAAAGTCCATTTCCATGAAGTGGGTGCTGTCGACGCCATTATCGATATCGTCGGCACCGTTTTAGGGCTGCACCTTTTGGGAATCGAAAAAATAGTCTCCTCACCTCTGCCCCTGGGTTCCGGGTGGATTGAATGCCACCACGGCAGGTTACCGGTGCCGGCGCCGGCAACCCTCTACCTGCTCCGTGGATTTCCCGTATACGGTACCGATATCAGGGCGGAACTGGTAACGCCTACGGGAGCGGCCTTAATCACCACCCTGGCCGCCGATTTTGGGCCGTTTCCGGCAATGGAGCTCCACAGCGTCGGTTTTGGGGCCGGAAAAACTGTTCTACCCCATCCAAACCTCCTGCGCCTGGCAACGGGAGAAATTCCCGCACATAATGTAGCGGCAGATGAGGCCTGTACCGTTATTGAAACCACCATCGACGATATGAACCCCGAATTCTATCCCAACCTTCAGGAGCAAGTGCTGGCGGCGGGAGCCGTTGATGCCTATATCACCCCTGTACAAATGAAGAAGGGCAGACCGGGCGTACTTTTTACCGCCATTTGCCCTGAACATCATTTGCAGTCAGTTGCCACCGCCATATTTCGACATTCCAGCACCCTGGGTCTGCGCTTTAGACGCGACTGGCGCATTACATGTGAACGCCAGTTCACAGAAGTAATGACGCCTTACGGCAAAGTGACGGTTAAGTGGGGGCGTTATCGCGACGGTGACGGTCGGGAAAACATTCACGCGGCTCCGGAATACGAATCCTGCCGCAGGGTCGCCCAAGAGGCAGGAGTACCTGTAAAGGAGGTATATGCGGCCGCCGTTGCCGCCGCCAGGGCCATAGTGCCTTTTTAGTAGTCAATGGCGTTTTTAATACCCCAAAAGGGTGAACAGAGCGACAAAAAGAAGGGCGGGCAGGAAATTGCCTACATGCATCTCTTTAATTTCCAGCACTCCTAAAGCTATAGCAATGAGCAAAAGACCGCCACATGCCGTAATTTCATTTACCACTGCTGCTGTAAGATAACCTTGCAGCCATGAAGCCATAATGGTAAGACTACCCTGGTAAAGGAGCACGGATACGGACGCTAAGGCGATACCCCATCCCTGGATGGCCGCCATGGTAACCGCCAAAATACCGTCCAAGACCGCTTTGGCATACAGGATAGTATAACTGCCCTTAAGACCGGCCTCCAGCGAACCCATAATGGCCATGGCTCCCACACAGTAAAGGAGACTGGCGCTTACAAAGGCCCTGCTGATTTCTCCGCCGCTGCGGCCGGCGATGAACTTTTCCAAGCGCCGGCCGCAGTTATTAAGAAGCCCCTCAAGATTTAAAAGTTCGCCCGTAACGGCGCCGGCAACCAGGCCGATAATGACCAATATCGGCTTTTTTGTTTGCACCGCCATAATCATTCCTATAAGTAAGATACCCAGGCCGGTTGCCTGGGTAACAGTCTTTATCAGCCGCTGGGGCAGGCGCGTGCCAATAACTATGCCGACGAAGGCGCCGGCGAGAATC
Source organism: Moorella humiferrea (assembly GCF_039233145.1). Classification (NCBI taxonomy): domain Bacteria; kingdom Bacillati; phylum Bacillota; class Clostridia; order Neomoorellales; family Neomoorellaceae; genus Neomoorella; species Neomoorella humiferrea. Next base: position 2,663,202 of record NZ_CP136419.1, read on the forward strand.
GCCAGAACGTTGACTAAAGTGCCCAACAGGCCCATCGGCTTTAAAACTCCCTTGGTTTACAGATTATCTCTTTAATTTTAGTGGCAAAAAAGTCCTGGGAATGGGCCGGGCGCATCACCAGAGCCGTATCTACGCCTTCATTGCTACCACCCATAGCTACTACGTCTACACCGGCGGGTATCAGACCGGCGTCCAGGGCCATGCTTGCCACCTCAACGGCCACCTTGGTTCCCTGGCCGAAGAGACGCAGGGTATTGGCTATAATTTCGGCCGGATAAATCCCTTGAAAGGCAAAGCGCAGGGCACGATCCAGCCCGGCCAGGAGGTGAGTGGTGGTCAAGATTTTAATTCCACCATCTAGCAGGCGTCGGCGTATTTCTTCACCCATCTCTATTTCTCCTGGATTTTTAAAACCTGCCTGGTGGGTAACGCAGACGATATTTAAATCATTGTTGCCTAAACACTGTAGGGCGCTGTACCCCGTTGCCGACGCAACCACCACGTCTTTTAACCCCAGCTGCCGGGCACGCTCTAAAGCCAGTTTCACCGTTCCTTCTGTGTTTATTTTACCTTTCTCCTGCCAGTATGTAGTCATTAACTTCATCCTCCTTGCCATCCAGTTTTAAAATGTTTCACGTGAAACATTTTCTCCCGTTAAAACAGTTATAATCCTTTCCAACTCTTCATTGCCGAAGTAATAAATCTCTATTTTCCCCTTATCTTTGGTGTGCTTTAATTTTACCTTGGTACTTAAAATGCTCTGAAGTCTATCTTCCAGTTGTTTAACCTCCCATTGGGCTTTTGTATCTTCTTTTTTTAACTTTTGGATTTCAGGTTGTTCCTGCATCTTTTTGGCCAGAGCCTCTGCTTCCCTAACGGCTATACCGGTGGCAGCTATCTTTTCTGCTAGGGCTATTTGCTGTTCTTCGTCTTTAAGGGATAAAATTATGCGGGCGTGCCCCGGCGATATTATACCACTTCGTACCATTTCCTGGACCTTCTGCGGCAAATTTAAAAGGCGAAGGGCGTTGGCGATTACCGGCCTGCTCTTTCCAACCCTGGCGGCGATTTCTTCCTGGGTTAGTCCATGTTCGCTAATTAAGGCTTGATATGCCGCAGCTTCTTCCATGGGATTTAAATCTTCCCGTTGTAGGTTTTCGATAAGGGCAATCTCTGCCGTTTCCCGGGCATCAAGTTCTTTTATTATTGCCGGAATCTCCGTTATTCCGGCCAATTTACAGGCCCTCAGCCTTCGTTCCCCCGCTATTACTTCATAACTTCCGCCGCCCACAGGTTTAACAATAATAGGTTGAATTACACCGTGGCTTTTTATCGATCGGGCCAGCTCCTCCAGTTTTTCAAGGTCAAATTCTCTGCGCGGTTGATGCCGGCCGGGTTTTATTTTCTCAACCAGTAACATTTGTATGCCTTCAACTTCTCCTCCCGATGCCTTTTGGGCGGGCAGCAGAGCTTCCAACCCCCGACCCAAACCCCTTTTAGCCATTGGCCATCACCTCCCTGGCTAGTTCTCTATAAGCCTCGGCCCCCCGCGAGCGTGGATCATAGATGTTTATGGGCTGCCCGTAACTGGGTGCTTCACTTAAACGCACGTTGCGGGGTATTATGCTTTTAAATACCCTTTCAGGAAAATGATTCTTAACTTCATCCACAACCTGCATCGATAAATTGGTGCGGGGATCAAACATGGTCAGCACTACGCCTTCGATTTTTAAATCGGGGTTCAGATGTCTGGTTACCAGTTTGATGGTATTCAGCAATTGTCCCAGTCCTTCTAGGGCGTAATATTCACACTGGATGGGGATTAACACGCCTTCTGCCGCGGTTAAAGCATTGAGGGTCAACAATCCCAGGGAAGGAGGGCAGTCAATAATGATATAATCGTATTTTTCCTTTATACCCTGTAGGGCATTTCTTAGTTTCTTTTCCCTGGCAATGGCTGTTACCAATTCAACCTCGGCGCCGGCCAGCTCTATAGTTGCCGGTACTAAATTCAGGCCGGCTACAGAGGTAGGGATAATGGTTGCGGCAATGGGTGCCTCATTTATTATGACGTCATAGATACAATGTTTTATGCCCGCGCGGTCGATACCGAGTCCGCTGGTGGCGTTTCCCTGGGGGTCGATATCAATCAACAGCACTTTCTTTCCTTCCTGGGCCAAAAAAGCGCTTAAATTTACGGCCGTCGTTGTTTTGCCAACGCCCCCTTTTTGATTGGCAATGGCTATAACCCTGCCCATGGGGTCGTCCTCTCCCTTAACTTTTTTTCTTTATTTCGTCATGCAAATCCTGGTTCCTGCCGCAAGGACATATCTTTTTTATTTTAACGGTTTTCTAGTGGGCATACCGGCTCGGCGAGGATAATTAGTGGGTGTCTTTGTGCTTTTCTTTATCTTTATCAATCGACGTTCTTCCTCACCTCCGGGGAGGTGTCCCCGCCAGACCTCTGGCTGATCGCCGCCCAGGATGGCTATGGCCTTTTCGGCAGCCTTTAACTCTTCATCAACTGAAGGCCCCTTGTAAGCAATCATTAGCCCGCCGACCTTTACCAGGGGGAGACAGTATTCTACCAAAATATTCAACGGCGCTACGGCTCTGGCCACGGCAACATCATATTTTTCCCTGTGCTCTTCCAGGCGACCCGCTTCTTCAGCGCGCGACCAAAGGCATTTAATATTCTTTAGACCTAGCTTTGCCACTGCTTCTTCTTGAAAAATAATCTTTTTACGCTGGGCTTCAAGAAGGGTAAGGTTCAAGTCGGGACGGTATATTTTTAAAATGATTCCCGGTATTCCGGCACCGCTGCCGACATCGATAACTCTGGCACCTGAGGAAATCTCTGCGGCACAAAAAACGAGGAGGGAATCGATAACATGCTTGCGCCAGATTTCTCCCTCCTCGTTGATAGCCGTCAGGTTCATTTCCCTGTTTGTTTCTAAAAGCATATCAATATAGGATTTTATCGTTTCTACCTGCCGGTCTGTTAAATTTATTCCTATCTCTGCCAGCATTTCCTTTATTTTTTCTTTAAACGACACTTGCATTTATGCCTTCACGCCTTTTTTGCTCTAAATAAACCATAAGAACGGCGATGTCCGCCGGCGTAACGCCAGGAATTCTTGCCGCCTGACCCAGGGAACAGGGTCTAACCCTTTCTAGCTGATCTACACTTTCCCGGGACAAACCCTTAATGGCGCGATAATTAATTCCTTCTGGCAGGGGTCTGCCCTCCAGCTTAAGCATTTTCTCCACTTGAGCCTTTTCCTTGGCAATATATCCCTCATACTTGAGGATCATTTCAATTTCTTGGGCGATTTCTGCAGGGAGTTCCTCAATTAATCCCGTTCTTACCAGGTCTTTATATTTTATTCCCGGCCTGCGCAAAAGATCGGCCAGGCTGGCGGTTCCTTTAAGGGGAGTTTCTTGACAATCCTTTAGTATTTCCTGGACCATCCCATTGTTGTCGCCAACATGCAGCTTTTCTAGCTGTTTTATTCCTTCTTCAATCTTCCTTTTCTTTTCCTGGACCTTTTTGAACCGTTCTGCGTCCAGCAGCCCTACGTCATAACCGAGGTGGGCAAGGCGAAGGTCGGCATTATCTTCGCGCAGAAGCAGGCGATACTCGGCCCTTGCCGTTAACATACGGTAAGGCTCGGTTACGCCGCGGGTCACCAGATCGTCGATGAGAACACCGATATAAGCCTGGTCGCGGCGCAGAATAAAGGGTTCTTTTTCTTTAATATACTGGGCGGCGTTTATCCCGGCAATTAACCCCTGAGCTGCAGCTTCTTCATATCCAGAAGTACCGTTGATCTGCCCGGCCGTAAACAGCCCGGAAATGTTCTTCAGCTCCAGGGTATTTTTTAGCTGGGTGGGGTCCAGGTAGTCATACTCAATGGCGTACCCCGGGCGCATCATTTCTGCCTTTTCTAATCCCGGAATGCTGTGCAGGACTGCCAGTTGAACATCCTCAGGGAGGCTGGTAGACAATCCCTGAACGTACCACTCGTCAGTTCCCATGCCTTCCGGCTCCAGAAAAATCTGGTGGGAAGGTTTATCTGCAAAACGCACCACTTTGTCTTCAATTGAGGGACAGTAGCGCGGACCCTTCCCCTCAATCATCCCGCTGAACAAAGGAGCCCTATCCAGGTTGTCCCGGATTATCCTGTGGGTGGTCTCAGTTGTACGTGTAAGCCAGCAAGGCACATTGGGACGATGGCTGTTGTCCTCCCAAAAGGAAAAATTTAAAGGTTCCCTGTCACCGGGCTGTTCAGTAAGTTTTTCCCAATTAATAGAACGACCACTTACCCGGGGCGGCGTTCCGGTCTTGAAGCGGCCCATTCTGATACCCAGGTCCTGCAAATTGGCCGCCAGCTCTATAGCCGGAAATTGACCGTTGGGGCCGCCGGAATAAGCCACATCGCCGATTATAATTCTTCCGCGCAGGTAAGTTCCCGTGGTTAAAACTACTGCTCTACAAGAAAATAATGCGCCAGTTTTTGTCAAAACTCCCTTAACGCGGCCGTTTTCCACCATTATTCTAACTACCTCGGCCTGCTTGATTTCCAGGTTTTCCTGCCGGCACAAGGTCAAGGTCATATTCTGCTGGTACAGCTTTTTGTCGGCCTGGGCGCGCAGGGCCCTTACCGCCGGCCCTTTACCGCTGTTTAAACGCCTAATCTGAATGCGGCTGCGGTCGGTATTTAAACCGATAATTCCTCCCAGGGCGTCTATTTCGCGTACTAAATGCCCTTTAGCCGGCCCGCCGACGGAAGGGTTGCAGGCCATCATGGCCACGCTTTCCAGGCTTATGGTGAGGATCAAGGTCCGGCAACCCAGCTTGGCAGCGGCCAAGGCGGCCTCACAGCCAGCATGTCCGGCACCTACGACGACAACGTCATAATATCCGGCCCTGTACATCCTTTTCACCTTCTTTCCGTTAAATTTCATTTACCAATACAAAAGTCGCTAAAGATCCTGTCTATAAGGTCCTCTCTGGCCGTCGTTCCCGTTATCTCTCCTAAATAGTCCCTGGCCGCCCAGAGATCAACGGCCACCAAATCGGTCGGGACGCCTCCCTTCCAGGCGGTTATGGCCGCTTCCAGGTGTTCCAGACATTTTTCCAGGGCATCCCTGTGCCGAGCGCGGATTATCAGGACATCATCATTCTGGGTCCCCACGCGGCCACCCAGGACTATCTCCCTTACCTTCGTCGCCAATTCATCAAGACCTATTCCTTCTTTTGCCGAAACGTTCACCTGGGGATAACCTTCAAAAAAAGAAAAACGGTCTTTTATTTTTTCTTTTACCATATCAATTTTATTGCCGACGATAATAACATTTTTATCGCGACCGGCTATTTCCTCAAAGATAAGTCGATCTTCTGGCAAAATACCGGTGCTCAGATCAACGACCATTAAGATTAAATCGGCTTCATTTATGGCTTGACGCGTCCTGGCCACCCCTATGCTCTCCAGGGCATCGGCCGTTTCCCTTAATCCCGCCGTATCAATTAGACGACAGGTATATCCGCCTAATAGCAAAGTTTCCTCAATGGTATCACGGGTTGTCCCTGGTATATGGCTGACTATGGCCCTTTCTTGATTAAGGAGGGCATTTAAAAGACTCGATTTTCCAACATTCGGCCTTCCGACGATGGCAATTTTTAATCCTTCATTTACTAGGCGTCCTTCTTCCCAGGTCACCAGAAGCCCTTTTATTTCTTCCCTGGCCTCCTCCAGCCCTTTTAACTCTTCAGTACCAACCTCACCCACCTCTTCAGGAAAATCAAGGCTGGCCTCAATAGCGGCTAAAGCACCATTTATCCATTCACTTATTTTGCCGATTTTGTGGGAAAGCTTCCCCTGAAGCTGCAAAACGGCGGCAGCAAGGCCCCGGCTGCTTTTTGCCCTGATTACATCCAGGACTGCTTCTGCCTGGGCCAAATCCAGGCGGCCGTTTAAAAAGGCTCGCCGGGTAAACTCCCCAGGTTCGGCCAGTCTGGCACCATGACGTAAAACTAGCTGCAAAACCCTGGCTGTTGCTAAAGAGCCTCCGTGGCAGTTAATTTCCACAACATCTTCAGCAGTATAACTGTGGGGGGCTCGCATGATGCTTGCCAGCACTTCATCTACAGTCTCTCCTGTATCGGGATCGATGATATAACCCAGGCGCAGGGTATGGCTGGGACTGTCGCTCAACTTTAACCCCCGCCTTGGCTGGAAAATTTTATCAGCTACTGCTATCGCCCTATTGCCACTCATCCGAACAATACCTATCCCGCCCTCTCCCGGGGGCGTGGCTACGGCGGCGATGGTATCGGCAAGCATTCTTGTCCCCCCACATAATAAAACCCAGCAATACTCAGGTATTACTGGGCCATAAAAATTACTAGCTATATTTTAACGCAAAAAAACTATTGACGCAAGGCAATCACGATTTTGCGGTTCGGTTCCTGCCCTTCACTAAAGGTTAAAATTTCACTGTCATTCTGTAGGGCAGTATGGATGACCCGTCGTTCCTGGGGATTCATAGGTTCCAAGACGATCCGTTTTCCCGTTGCCTTTACCCTTGCCGACAGACGGCGTGCCAGGTTTATCAACGTCTGTTCGCGACGCTTGCGGTATCCTTCGGCATCAAGGATTATTTTTATCTTGTTCTTTAATACTTTATTTACGGCCAAATTGCATAAAAACTGCAGGGCATCGAGGTTGTCCCCCCGCCGTCCGATTAAAAGGCCTAAATCTTTGCCATGGAAACTGACAAAGTAATATCCTTCCCTCTGTCGAATTTCGATACCGGCTTCTACATTCATGGCCTTTAAGACTCGCGTTAAAAAATCAGTAATTACATCTTCCGGTTTATCAGGCAGCACCACTTTAACTCTGGCCTGGCGCGAACCCAGTAGACCTAAAAAGCCCTTACTTCCTTCCTCCAGAACGTAAATCTCTACCTCATCCCTCCTGGCCCCCAGGCTTTTCAGCGCCGCTTCTATGGCTTCGTCCACAGTCTTGCCGGTTGCTTCGATCTCCTTCATTTGGAGCTGATTTCCTCCTTCACCAGCCGAGGTTGCCGACGTATAAACCACTGCTCCAAGATACCCATTAAACTAAAGGTGACCCAATAAAGGGAAAGGCCCGCTGAAAAGTTGCGACTCATCCAGCCGATCAGCAGAGGCATTACTATAAGCATTGTTTTCTGTGTTTGATCCTGGCTGGTACCCACCATGCTGATTTTTTGTTGAAAATACGTCCCTAAAGCAACTAAAACAGGCAGTATAATGGGATCGGGTTGGCCTAAATTTTTAATCCATAAAAAGTCGGCATGGGCTAGTTCAACATAGGGCGGATGATGTACGGGATCGAAAAAAACACGCAAAGCGCTAAAAAGAGCAAAAAGAATGGGCATTTGTACCAAAAGGGGCAGACAGCCGCCCAGGGGATTGACCCCTTCCTTTTGATACAATTCCATCATGGCCTGCTGGGCCTTTTGGGGATTGTTTTTATATTTTTTCTGCAGTTCCTGGATTTTCGGCTGTAGCTCCTGCATCTTTTTCATGGAACGGAGCTGTTTGTAAGTTAAGGGATAAAGAATCACCTTGACGAGAATGGTGAATAAAATTATGGCCAGGCCATAGTTTGGTATACCTATATTTTTAGTTATATTATATAAAAATTGTATTGATTGTGAAAGGAAATTAACTAAAGCGCTCAAATAATACCTGCCTTTTTAAAAAGGCAGTTTTCACCTCCACCATGGCTTTAGCGTAGGGGATCGTATCCTCCCGGATGCCAGGGATGACACCGAATTAGTCGCCTTACGGCCAGGTAACAACCTTGTAATATCCCATATTTTTCTAAAGCCTCAATTGTATATTGGGAACAACTGGGATAAAAGCGACATCTTTTTCCTAGAACCGGCGATATAAAAATCTGATAAAAACGAATTGAGGCGATCATGATTTTTTTAACAATCTCATCCATTAACTTCCTCGCATTATAAAATTTTCCCCATTCTACCTAAGTTTAATACTTCTTGTTCAAGGTCTGCAAAGGACTGCTGTACGGCTTCTTTTCTGGCGACTATAACCACGTCGACACCCGGAAGGAATGAATTAATATGCTTACGGCATATCTCCCGCAGGCGGCGTTTTAATAAATTTCTTTTTACTGCCTTGCCGACTTTTTTTGAGATAGAAAAGCCGAACCGGGTGACACCTGATTTATTGGCAATAAAATATAAATTTAACGTTCCACCCTTAACCTTTTTCCCGAAGCGGTATACCCGGTTAAAATCCCTGGCTTTGACTATCCGCCGCCCTTCGTTTAACAATTTTCCGCCCCCAGAAATACGGGATGGCCTGCCTTATGCAGACAGGCGTTTACGCCCCTTACGGCGTCTTCTTTTAATAACTTCCCTTCCCGCTTTTGAGCTCATGCGTTTTAAAAATCCATGCACCCTCTTATGGCGTCTCCTTTTTGGTTGATACGTCCTTTTCAAACTCCTTTTTCCCTCCTAAGATTTTTCTTTATTTCGGCCTTATCATTCAAATTATAGCCGAGTACTTTTCTCTATGTCAAGGAAAAGGAAATTCTTCTACCTGTTGATAGTTATCACCAAAGCTGTTAAGATAAGATCGGATATTTACCCGTGTTTCCATACCTTATCCCCATTTTTCAACCCATGTTTTTTACTTTTATCAACATCTTCCCCAGGGGGGGTTCTTTT